>NZ_CP178449.1:0-2400000 GCF_050368855.1 Azonexus sp. IMCC34842
AGTCCCTTCGTCACCTGTTCGATCTGTTGCCGGGTAATGTCCTGGAACTGCACGCTGGCCAGCACGTCCATGAACATGCGGGCCAGATCGGCGCTCGATTGCTTGACGGTGGACAATACGTTCAGCTCATGTTCGAGCAGTGTCTGATAGCCGTTGCCGAGGTGGCCGAGCTGGCTGGAAAACTCGGTCAGCGCGGACTGTTCGGCAGCTACGTTGCTGTGGGCCAGTTTGTCCTGAAATTGCAAGCGGATGGTTTCGGCAACACCATGGATGCCTTCGTTGATCTTTGACACCGCGGTGTCGGACTCGGCCGACAGCTTGCGGACTTCATCGGCCACCACGGCAAATCCACGCCCGGCTTCACCGGCGCGGGCAGCCTCAATGGCGGCGTTGAGGGCTAGCAGGTTGGTCTGGCTGGAAATGTTGCGGATCAACTGGACCAGTGCCCCGAGATTCCGGGCCTCGGTAGCGACCTGTTCAATCCGTGCCTGGTCCTTGTGGGCTTCTTCGATACGCCCCTTGATATAGGCTTCCATCTTGGCGACCAGTACCTGGTTGCCGGTTATTTCCTGTTGCGAGTCGGCGGCAATCGCACTCGATTCGTTGGCCGTCTGCTCGACGAAGTTATCGAGTCGGGTGACCACCGCGTCGATCGACTGCAGGCGTTCGGCGATGTCGTAAGCGGCCTTTTCGGTTTCCTGAACGATGTCGTTCAACTGACCGCGCAGCACTTCGTTGTAGGCACGAACGCCGGCAAGTTCCTTGGCGACTTCCTCGCTGACGATTTCAAGCTCGGCTGTTCGCTTGCCGTTTATCGCTTTGTCCTGAGAAAAGCCAAACATCACGTCACGGTAAACGGCCTTCGATACGGCGCGCTGCGCCAGATAGGCGGTGATCACGATAACGACCGAACCCAACGCATCGCCCAGTGGGTCGGGGATGCCGAGGCTGCGAATGAGAACCTGATGAAACCACTCGTTGAACAGGTAGATCGTGATAAAAGCGCCGAGTGCCACAATCAGTGTGACGATAAGTGTGCGTTTTAACAGGCTGTCGAACGGCATGTCGCGTTCCTAGCGGAGAACGAGCTTGATCGTGTTGAGCAAGTCGTCGGCGGTCGCCGGTTTGACGATCCAGCCCGAGGCACCTGCCGCCTTGGCTTCCAGCTTGCGGGATTGCTGCGACTCGGTCGTCAGGAAGAGGATGGGCATGAAACGGTAGTTCGGCAACTTGCGAACCTCCTTGATCAATTCGATGCCATTGATGCCGGGCATATTCAGGTCGGTCATCAGCAGGTCAACCTTGATTCCGGACTGGAATTTTCTCAGCGCCTCCTCGCCACTGCTGGCCTTTTCGGTGGCATAGCCGGCCTTGGCAAGAATGTTCGAAATGCTGAGAAGGATGGTGGCCGAATCGTCTACTAAAAAAATGGTTTTCACTGCTTCAACTCCACGGGGTTCAACTGCTGGCGCCATCCCGAAATACGTGCCGCCAACGAAAATAAAAATATGCGGGTAATGCCAATTTTGGCGGATGGCTGATTGGTTTACCCTGACCATCAAACCGACGAAAATAGCCTGAAACAGCCGGTCGAGCGAAATATAACCCATAGAAACCCTGATCAGGCATCAGGTAATCGTTTTGTCAGGGCCGCAAAATTCCCCCGACCTCGAACGTGTCGGTAAAAAATAATGAGAATTCAGTATAGCGTTCGCATAGTTTGTCTGGGGCGATTGTTTTGGGGGCGTATAAATCCTGACTGATTGCCGCGTCGCGACGATGGTCGTTGCTTTGCCTTTTCGATCCGGCGTCCTGTCCGGAAGTCGCCGGGCATCGCCTGGTTGGCTCTGGAGAAAACCGGACAAGGCTGCGGTAGACGTATTCGCCGACATGGTCTCGCCGCTCAGGGGGTTGGTCCCCTCGTTTAGGGGGCGACGATAATAATTTCAAGCGGTGTACTTGAAATCACCAAGTCTCGCCCCTATTATTAGCACTCACCGGAGACGAGTGCTAATTGTCAGCCCGCTCCGTTCCCGGGTGCGCTCCAGGGCGTGCCGGCCAATTTCCAACTTGTTGAAACTCATTATCAGGAGTCAGCTCTATGAATATCCGTCCTTTGCACGACCGTGTGATCGTCAAGCGCGTTGAAGCCGAGCGCACCACCGCGTCCGGTATCGTCATTCCCGATTCGGCTGGCGAAAAGCCGGATCAGGGCGAAGTTCTGGCCGTCGGCCCGGGCAAGCGCGACGACAACGGCAAGCAGATCGCCCTGGACGTCAAGGTTGGCGACCGCGTTCTGTTCGGCAAGTATGCCGGTCAAGGCGTCAAGGTCGATGGTCAGGAAGTTCTGGTCATGCGTGAAGAAGACATCATGGGCGTTCTGGTCGCTTAAGCGCCGTCCGTCTCTAACCCAATTATTTGAATTAGGAGAAATCAATGGCTGCTAAAGAAGTCAAATTCGGTGATTCCGCACGTGCTCGCATGGTCGAAGGCATCAATGTCCTGGCTGATGCCGTCAAGGTTACCCTCGGCCCCAAAGGCCGCAACGTTGTGCTCGAGCGTTCCTTCGGTGGCCCGACCGTCACCAAGGACGGCGTTTCCGTTGCCAAGGAAATCGAACTGAAAGACAAGTTCGCCAACATGGGGGCCCAGATGGTCAAGGAAGTTGCTTCCAAGACCTCCGACATCGCTGGCGACGGTACGACGACCGCCACCGTGCTGGCTCAGTCCATCGTTCGCGAAGGCATGAAGTACGTTGCCGCCGGCATGAACCCGATGGATCTGAAGCGCGGTATCGACAAGGCCGTGGTTGCTACCATCGCCGAACTGCAGGCTTTCTCCAAGCCCTGTACGACGACCAAGGAAATCGCCCAGGTTGGCTCCATTTCCGCCAACTCCGACGCTGATATCGGTGAAATCATCGCCAGTGCCATGGAAAAGGTCGGCAAGGAAGGCGTCATCACCGTTGAAGATGGCAAGTCCCTGGCCAACGAACTCGACGTCGTCGAAGGCATGCAATTCGACCGCGGCTACCTGTCCCCGTACTTCATCAACAACGGCGACAAGCAGCAAGCCCTGATGGAAAACCCGTTTGTCCTGCTCTACGACAAGAAGATTTCCAACATCCGCGACCTGCTGCCGATCCTGGAGCAAGTCGCCAAGGCCGGCCGTCCGCTGCTGATCATCGCTGAAGATGTCGATGGCGAAGCCCTGGCTACCCTGGTGGTGAACAACATCCGTGGCATCCTGAAGACCGTTGCCGTCAAGGCCCCGGGCTTTGGCGATCGTCGCAAGGCCATGCTGGAAGACATCGCTGTCCTGACCGGCGGCACCGTGATTGCCGAAGAAACCGGCCTGTCGCTGGAAAAGGCTGTCCTGAAGGATCTGGGCCAAGCCAAGCGCATCGAAGTCGCCAAGGAAAACACCATCATCATCGACGGTGCCGGCGAAGCCGCTTCGATCGAAGCTCGCGTCAAGCAGATCCGTGTTCAGATCGAAGAAGCCTCTTCCGATTACGACCGCGAAAAGCTGCAGGAACGTGTTGCCAAGCTGGCTGGCGGCGTTGCCGTCATCAAGGTTGGCGCCGCTACCGAAGTCGAAATGAAAGAAAAGAAGGCGCGCGTTGAAGATGCTCTGCACGCTACCCGCGCTGCGGTCGAAGAAGGTATCGTCGCCGGCGGCGGCGTGGCCTTGATTCGTGCCCGTGCTGTCGTCAGCAAGCTGAAGGGCGACAACCACGACCAGGACGCCGGCATCAAGATCGTGCTGCGCGCCATGGAACAGCCGCTGCGTGAAATCGTCGCCAATGCCGGTGACGAGCCTTCCGTCGTGGTCGACAAGGTCCAGCGTGGCAAGGGTAACTACGGTTACAACGCTTCTACCGGCGAGTATGGCGACATGGTTGAAATGGGCGTGCTGGATCCGACCAAGGTCACCCGCACCGCACTGCAGAACGCCGCTTCGATCGCCGGCCTGATGCTGACCACCGAATGCATGGTTGCTGAACTGGCTGAAGACAAGCCGGCCGGCGGCATGCCTGACATGGGCGGCATGGGTGGTATGGGCGGCATGGGCGGCATGGGCATGTAATGTCCTGCTGAGCCTCGTTGCTCTTCAGAAGCCCCGCCTTGTGCGGGGCTTTTTTTCGTCTATTGGAAAGCTCGTTCGCAGATGGGGTTCGGGAGGTGAATTAACCATAAAGGAAACGATTTCGCTCTGTAAGCTGGTTGTAAGACGCTTCACATAAATTACGCTCTGCAGCAATGCCTCTATAAACAAAATTCTGAGGAGCAAATCAATGTCACAGCACGACGATAGCTACTTGCAGATTCGGAACAATCCAAAGTTCCAGTCGCTGGTGGCCAAACGTAACCGCTATTCGTTCATCATGAGCGCGCTCATGCTGATCGTGTACTACGGCTACATCCTTCTGATCGCCTTTGACAAGGAATGGCTCGCCACCAAGATTGGCGCGGGCTATGTCACCTCCATCGGCATCCCGATGGGTCTGGGCGTCATTCTCTTTACCGTCATCATCACGGTCGTTTACGTCCGTCGCGCAAACACCGAGTTTGATACCGAGGCAGCCCAGGTTCTCAAGGAGGCCGGCAAGTGAACGCAAACTACAAATACATTCTCGGCGGCTTGGCCGCTCTGTTGGCCGCTGGCGCCGCGCTGGCTGCCGGTGCCGATCTCGGGCAAACCACCAAGCAGGCGACCAACTGGACGGCTATCGCGATGTTCGGCGGCTTCGTCGGCATCACCCTGTTCATCACCAAGTGGGCGGCTGGCAAAACCAAGACGGCGGCTGACTTCTACACGGCTGGCGGCGGCATCACCGGCTTCCAGAACGGCCTGGCAATCGCCGGCGACTATATGTCCGCCGCGTCCTTCCTGGGTATTTCCGGTCTGGTGTTCGCCAACGGCTTCGACGGCCTGATCTTCTCGATCGGCTGGCTGGTCGGCTGGCCGGTCATCACCTTCCTGATGGCCGAACGTCTGCGCAACCTCGGCAAGTTCACGTTTGCCGACGTGGCTGCCTACCGTTTTTCCCAGACCCCGGTTCGCTCCTTTGCCGCTACCGGCTCCCTGGTCGTCGTCGCCTTCTACATGATTGCGCAGATGGTCGGTGCCGGTCAGTTGATCAAGGTGCTGTTCGGTCTGGAATACACCTACGCCGTGATCATGGTCGGTGCGATCATGATGATGTACGTGCTGTTCGGTGGTATGACCGCGACGACCTGGGTGCAGATCATCAAGGCCGTCATGCTCTTGACCGGTGCAACCTTCATGGCCGTTACCGTGCTGTTCCAGTTCGGCTTCAGCCCGGAGGCCCTGTTCGCCAAGGCGGTTGATGTTCACTCCAAGCACGACGCCATCATGTCTCCGGGTGCCCTGATCAAGGATCCGATCTCGGCGATCTCGGTCGGTATGGCCCTGATGTTCGGTACGGCTGGCCTGCCGCACATCCTGATGCGCTTCTTCACGGTGCCGTCGGCCAAGGAAGCCCGCAAGTCGGTCGCCTGGGCAACCACCTGGATCGGCTACTTCTACATCCTGACCTTCATCATCGGTTTTGGCGCCATCGTCAATCTGGTGCAGAACCCGACCGACTTCTACGTCGGCGGCGAAATTGCCAAGGGTCTGAAGGGCGGCGGCAACATGGCTGCTATCCATCTGGCCAAGGCAGTTGGCGGCGATGTCTTCCTCGGCTTCATCTCGGCCGTAGCCTTCGCAACCATCCTGGCCGTTGTGGCTGGTCTGACGCTGTCTGGCGCCTCGGCCGTGTCGCATGACCTGTACGCTACGGTGTTCAAGAAGGGGCAAGCCACTTCCGAAGACGAACTGCGCGTTTCCAAGATCACCACCCTCTGCCTCGGCGTGCTGGCTGTGGTTCTCGGTATCCTGTTCGAAAAGGAAAACGTTGCGTACATGGTGATGCTGGCTTTTGCCATCGCCTGTTCCGCCAACTTCCCGGTGCTGTTCATGTCGGTGTTGTGGAAAGACTGCACGACCAAGGGTGCAACCATCGGTGGTTTCGTCGGTCTGTTCGCCGCCGTTGCCATGACGGTGATGTCCGCCAACGTATGGGAAGCCGTGCTGCACAACCCGAAGGGTTCGGCACCGTTCCCCTACTCTTCACCGGCCATCTTCTCGATGACGCTCGCTTTCTTCACGATCTGGCTCGTGTCCATCCTGGACAACTCCGAGCAGGCCAAGAAGGAACGTGCCCTGTTCCCGAACCAGCTGATTCGTTCGGAAACCGGCCTGGGTGCTTCCGGCGCCTCCGGTCACTAAACAACAACAGTTCGCTGTTACCCAGAAGCCCGGGTTCTCCCGGGCTTTTTTTCGTCCTGTTTTTAAGCGGTTTTCCTGTGGCGGGCAGGGTTGTGGCAAAAAACAGGGCGCGCGCGTGCACTGCCGAAATTGCAGGGCAGTTTATTTGTTAGACTTGCGGGGCTTTGGGGGAAAAAAACGGTAGGGGGCTACCCAGTGCAGGATCGGGCCACCCCCTGAGTCGTAACCGTAGTAACGACTCCGAGGACCATAAAAGGAGAACAGCCCGCGCAGAATAATGCAGCAGGCTTACAAATTTCTTACGCCGGCATAGACAACGACTACATGCGCATTCTGATTGCTGAAGACGACGCCATCATCGCCGATGGCCTGGCCCGTTCCCTCCGTCAGGGCGGCTACGCCGTCGACTGGGCGCCGAACGGCCTGGAGGCGGACACCGCTCTGCTGACGGTGTCCTACGATCTGCTGATCCTCGACCTGGGCTTGCCCAAGCTTTCCGGGCTGGAGGTGCTGAAGCGCCTGCGCTCCCGCAGTTCGCAAGTCCCGGTGCTGATCCTGACGGCGCTCGATGGCACCGGTGATCGCGTCAAGGGGCTCGATCTCGGGGCCGACGACTACATGGTCAAACCCTTCGAGCTGGCCGAGCTGGAGGCCCGTGTTCGCGCCCTGACGCGGCGCTCGGCCGGGACGACACCGACCATTCAGTGCGGTCTGCTGACCTACGATCAGGTCGGTCGCGTGGCGCAGATCCAAGGCGTGACGCTCGATCTTTCGGCCCGCGAAATCGGCTTGCTCGAAGTATTGCTGACGCGCATGGGCCGTCTGGTCAGCAAGGATCAACTGGTCGATCATCTCTGTGGCTGGGGCGAGGAAGTCAGCCACAATGCCATCGAGGTCTATGTGCACCGCCTGCGCAAGAAGCTCGAGCCGGGTGGCGTCAAGATCGCAACCGTACGTGGGCTGGGTTATTGCCTTGAGCGACCGCAAGGCGAATAGCCTGCCGTCGCCGGGCTCCGAAACCGAGCGCTCGCTATTTGGCGAGATCCTCGACTGGATGCTCGCGCCACTGTTGTTCGTCTGGCCGCTCAGCATTGCCTTCACCCACTACTTTGCCAACAACGTGGCAAATTTTCCCTACGATCAGGCCTTGCGCGAGCATGTCGCGGCCATCGCCCGTCAGGTCAAGCTGGTCAATGGCAAGCCCTTGCTGACGCTGCCCGCCTCGACGCGCGCCTTGTTGCGGGCCGACGAAACCGATAGCGTCTATTTTCACGTGGTGACGCGCAACGGCAAACTGCTGGCCGGCGACAAGGATCTGCCGATGCCCGACCTGGCGATTGATGCCGATGTGATGGCCGGCGAGATCTACCTTCGCGATGCCGAATTCAATGGTCAGGATCTGCGTCTCGCCTATACCTATCTGGCCGAGGCAAACATGCCGAAGGATCGCTGGGTGGTGGTCGAAGTCGCCGAAACCATCGAAAAGCGCAACCAGTTGGCCAACAAGATTGTCGCCAGCGTCATCCTGCCGCAGTTCATCATCATTCCGCTCGCCGTGATGCTGGTCTGGTTCGGTCTGTCGCGCGGCCTCCGACCGCTGACCCGCTTGCGCAAAATGATCGAGACGCGCGATCCGGCCGACCTTTCGCCGATTGCCACGCGACGCGTGCCGGAAGAACTGGAGCCGCTGGTCGAAGCCTTCAACGAGATGCTCGAGCGGATGAAGAAGAACGTCGAGGCGCAGCAGCGTTTCGTTGCCGATGCGGCGCACCAGATGCGGACCCCGCTGACCGGACTGAAGACCCAGGCCCAGTTGGCCTTCCGCGAAACCGATCCGGATGCCTTGCGGCACGCGCTACGGCAGATCGCCATGGGGGTGGACCGGGCCGGCCGGCTGGTCAACCAGTTGCTGACGCTGGCCCGCACCGAAGGGGGTGGCGAGCCGGCGCAGCAGAAGCACGAACCGCTCGACCTGGCGCAGCTGATTCGTGAGGTCGTCGAAGACTGGGTGATGGTCGCCATCGAGAAGGGGATCGACCTTGGCTACGAGTCCGAGGGCCCGGCGATGATTACCGGGAATGCTTTTTTGCTGCGCGAACTGGCGAAAAATCTGGTCGACAATGCCTTGCGCTATACCCCGTCGGGCGGGCGTGTGACCTGCCGGATTCTCGCCAACCCGAACAGCGTCGTCCTCGAGGTCGAAGATGACGGCGTCGGCATCAGTGAAGCCGATTCCGAACTGGTATTCGAGCGTTTTTACCGGGTCAATGATGCGGCCAGCGAAGGCAGCGGGCTGGGTCTCGCCATCGTTCAGGAAATCGCCATGCAGCACGATTCGAAAGCCAGTCTGCGACCCAACCCGAAGGGACAGGGAGCGGTGGCGCGAGTGGTCTTCGCTGCCTGGCGACCACCGGTTCCGCCGCCACCGCCGCCGGACGATTTTTCCGAGCTCTACCGCCAATCCCCGCCAATCGGTCCCTGAGCCAGTTACGGATTGCCATCAAATCCCCAATTGGTGCGCTTTTGCTTGCGGAGCGCCGATGACCTCGCTATAATGCGCCCTCCTTTTGGCCAATTAGCTCAGTTGGTAGAGCAGCGGATTGAAAATCCGCGTGTCCGTGGTTCGATTCCGCGATTGGCCACCAAAAATTCAAGCACTCAACCTCGGCCCCGCGCCGAGGTTCCGGGCTCCTAGGAAGCAAGCGTTATATCGGACGCGGGGTGGAGCAGTTGGCAGCTCGTCGGGCTCATAACCCGAAGGTCGCAGGTTCAAGTCCTGCCCCCGCAACCAGGAAAGCCAATGAAGGATCAACAGCTTAACGGCGTTGGTCCTTTTTTGTTTTTAGGTGCCGCCAGAGCTTGTCGGGTAGCTTCAGTTGGTTTTGGCTGATTCCAGCCGGATCTCGAACCGGGTGCTGCCGCCTTGCGAAAAGGCGCAAACCTCGCCGCCATGGGCGCGGGCGATGGAGCGGGTGATTGCCAGGCCGAGTCCGGCGCCTTCGCCAAAGCGCTGGCGGGACGAGTCCACCCGGTAGAAACGGTCGAACAGGCGCGGCAAATGCTCCGGGGCGATGCCTTCGCCGGTGTTTTCGACGCTCAGCACCAGCGTCGAGCCGGTGGAGTCATCGATGTCGACCGTCAGCCGGCCGTTTTCGGGTGTGTGGCGGACCGCGTTGGAGAGCAGATTGCTGATCGCCCGGCGCAGCATCAGGCGGTCCCCATAAACAATGCCGTGGCCCGAACTGTTCAGGGCGATGCCTTTTTCCTCGACGACCGCCTCGTAGAATTCGAGCAGGCTGGCCACCTCGGCTGCCAGATCAACTTTCTCGCGGTGCGGGACGATCAGCTCGTTGTCCGATTTGGCGAGGAAAAGCATGTCGGCAATCATTCGCGACAGGCGCTCGAATTCTTCGGCATTGGAGGCCAGCACGTCCTGGTATTGGTCGACCGTCCGCGTCCGGGATAGCGTGACCTGCGTCTGGGTCAGCAGATTGCTGACCGGCGTGCGCAACTCGTGGGCGAGGTCGGAGGAAAAATCGGAAAGGCGCCGGAACGACGCTTCGAGTCTGGCCAGCATTTCGTTCAGGGTTTGGGCCACCTCGGCCAATTCGAGCGGAATGGACTCCACCGCCAGGCGCTGGTCGAGGCGGTTGGCCGTGATGCCGGCAGCGCTTCGGCTGATCGCCCGTAGCGGCGCCAAGCCGCGGCGGGCCGCTATCCAGCCGAGAAAGCCGGTGAGCAGCGCGGCCAGACCCATCACCGTCCACAGCGCCGCGTTGAACGAGTGCATGAAATGCTCATGGTGGGCAAGGTCGGTCGATACCGCGACCAGCGCTGGCGATGCGCCGGCGATGCCGGTTGGCAGCTGCACCGCAAGGCCGCGATAGGAGCGGTTCTCCGGCTCGCTCCAGCGGCTTGGGCGAAGCGGCCGGTCGGCCGCCCCGGCCAGTAGTTCGGGTGGAAAGCTGGCGTCGGCAGTCGAATAGAGCAGGGTGCCGTCGGGTTTGCGGACCAGCACGGCCAAGCCATGATGGCCGACCAGCGCGTCGTCCAGTTGCCGCGGCAGCGCTGCCAGTTCTTCGGGCGAGTTGGCTTTTGCCAGCGCGTGGCGGAGCAGTTCGAGCTTGCCGTCGAGCAGCGCCATGTCGAGTTCTTCGAAATGGCCTTCGACCAGCGAGCCGATCAGCAGTCCGAGGAGCAGCAGCACTGTCGTCGATACCGAAGCGAACAGCAGGGTCAGCCGGAAGGTGACGGACTTGCCGGCAAATGCGCTCACTCGGCCGCCTCCAGCACGTAGCCCATGCCGCGCACGGTGCGGATCAGCTTCGGTTCGAAGCCATCGTCGACCTTGGCCCGCAGGCGCCGGATGGCGACTTCGATGACGTTGGTGTCGCTGTCGAAATTCATGTCCCAGACCTGGGAGGCGATCAGCGAGCGCGGCAGCACCTCGCCCTGGCGCCGCAACAGCAGTTCGAGCAGCGCGAATTCCTTCGAGGTCAGGTCGATCTTTTTCCCCGAACGGCTGACCCGGCGCCGCATCAGATCGAGTTCGAGGTCGGCGGCGCGCAGCTGATCCGACTCCTTGGCCTTGCCGCCGCGCCGGAGCAGGGTGCGGACGCGGGCCAGCAGTTCGGCGAAGGCGAAAGGCTTGACCAGATAGTCGTCGGCGCCGAGTTCCAGTCCCTTGACCCGGTCATCGACTTCGTCGCGTGCCGTCAGGAAGAGCACCGGCATATCCTTGCCGGCCCGGCGTATGCCTTGCAGCACCTGCCAGCCGTCGATGCCGGGCAGCATCACGTCGAGAATCGCCAGATCGTAGGCCTCGCTCAGCGCCAGATGCAGTCCGTCTACGCCGTCGCGTGCCAGGTCGACGGTGAAGCCGGCCTCCATCAGGCCTTGCTTCAGGTAATCCCCGGTTTTGGCTTCGTCTTCGACGACCAGAATTTTCATTGCTGCTCCCGCATTGCGCGTTTTGTCTCGCCGTCATTCTGCGCTGCTGCGGAGAACGGATCGCCAAGATTACAGAAATGTAATCCACCGGTCAGTTTCCCGTTAGCCGGTCGGGCGGAAAATCGCCGCATCGATCTTCCGGGAAGCTTTTGATGGGCAAAATCCTGCTTGGCGCAGTCGGCATGCTCGGCCTTGGCAGCCTGATGGTCGCGGCGCTGGTCCAGTTCGGCCTGCTTGATTTCGCCGCCGACCAGCCGCATGCCGCTGTCGTCCATCGCCTGGTCGAATGGGCGCGTGAGCAGTCGATCGCCCGGCGGGCCGCCGACGTCGTGCGGCCGGCCGATTTATCCGAGGCCGGGCGGATTCGCCGCGGCGCCGGCAACTACGAGGCGATGTGCGTGAGCTGTCACCTGGCGCCCGGCGTCGAGGACTCGGAAATCCGCAAAGGCCTCTATCCGCCGCCACTGGATCTGGCCAGGTCGGTTGGCGCGACCGATTCCGCGGCGACCGATGGCCGCCGCTTCTGGATCATCAAGCACGGCATCAAGGGCTCGGGGATGCCGGCCTGGTCGAAAGGCGGCATGGACGACGAGGCGATCTGGGATCTGACCGCTTTTCTCAAGGTTCTGCCGGCGCTGTCGCCGGCCGAATACCGCAGCCGGGTCGCCGCGAGCGATGGCCATTCGCATGAAGGCATGAGCGAGCAGCACGGCCAACCCAAAACTCAGCCTTCGCCCGCCCACCATCACAGCAAGCCGCATGCCCCGCATGTCCATTGAACGGCTGGTTTGCTTACCGAAATGTAATGTCCGGGTAAGCCTCCCGTCGGGATCGAGCCGGCAAACTCGCCGGGTACCCATCAATCTGGAAGCAGCCATGAAATTACCTCTGAAACGCCGTGTCTGTTCGCTGCTGCTGATTGCCCTGGTCAGCGCCGGTGCCGCCTCGGCCCAATCGCCCGTACCGGTGGAAGTATTCAAGAGCGCCTACTGCGGCTGCTGCGAAAAATGGGTCGAGCACATGCAACAGAACGGCTTCAAAGTGAATGCCCACAACGTGAACGATGTCCCGGCGGCACGCCGGAGCCTGGGCATGCCGGAGCGGCTGGGTTCCTGCCATACCGCCAAGGTCGGCGGCTACGTGGTCGAGGGGCATGTTCCCGCGGGCGACATCCGGCGCTTGCTGAAAGAGAAGCCGTCAGCCCTTGGCCTGGCCGTTCCCTCGATGCCGCAAGGTTCGCCGGGAATGGAAAGCAGCACGCCGGTGCCCTATGAAACCCTGCTGGTGCAAGCCGATGGCGGCACCCGGACTTTTGCCAAACACTGATCCCACTGGAGAAAATTTCATGAAAAAGCTGATTGTTGCCGCCCTCGTCGGGCTCGCCGCTGGTTTGTCTGCACCCGGCATGGCCGCCGACAACCATGCCGGACATGGCAGCCACGCCGCGGCCGCAGCGCCGGCCGCCGCTGAAGCGCCGTTGACCGAAGGCCTGGTCAAGAAAATCGACAAGGCGGCTGGCCGGGTCACCTTGGCGCATGGCCCGCTCAATGGCATGCCGGGAATGACCATGGTGTTCCGCGTCAAGGAAGCGGCCTGGCTTGGCCAGATGAAGGAAGGGCAGAAGATTCGCTTTGCCGCTGAGGACACCGAAAACGGCATGATGGTGGTGCGCTTCATCGCGGTAAAGTGAGCGGCCGGTGACCGTGTCGGTCGGATTCGGCAAACAGAACAGGACAAGCCGCATGCCCCTTTTCAACCGCTCTCGTTGTCTCATCGGCGCCGTCCTTGCCGCCCTGTGCTGCGTTGCCGCGCAAGCGCAGGAGCGGCTGCCGGGCGGTAGCGTCGAAAGCCTGCTGGTCGTCGCCCGCGAGAAGAATCCCGACTATGCCGGCATGCGCTACGAGGCCGAGGCCGCCGCCGAACGCATCGCCCCGGCCGGTGCCTTGCCCGACCCGCGCTTGCGTACCGAATTGCGCGATATCACCCGGATGGGCGAACAGAACGCCAGCCTGGCCCCGAGCCGGGTCGGCAGCACCCGTTACCTGCTGATGCAGGACGTGCCATGGTTCGGCAAGCGCGATCTCAAACGCGAAGTGGCCGAACTGCAGGCGCAAAGCGCCGAGGGGCTGGCCTTCGGTACCTGGAGCGAGGTCGCGGCGAAGATCAAGACCAGCTATGCTCAGCTTTATTATCTGGATCGCAACGAACGCCTGACCCGGGAGATTCTCGACCTGATGGTCCGCCTCGAGAAAGTCGTCCAGGCCCGTTACGCTGGTGGACTCTCGGCGCAGCAGGACGCGATTCGCGCCCAGGTCGAGCAGACCGGCCTGCATGGCGAACTGGTCGCCCTCGAAACCGAGCGCCATCACCTGCATACCCGTCTCAACGCCCTGCTCGGGCGGCCCGCCATGGCGCCGCTGGCCGATCCGGAAAAGCTGCGGCCGCTGCCGGCGCCGGCCAAACTCGACTATGCCGCCCTTGAGGAACGCGTCATGGCGCGCAATCCGCGCCTGTCGTCCGAGGAATCGCGCGTCAAGGCCGCCGAAAAAAGCCGCGATCTGGCTTACCGGAATCGCTACCCCGACTTCACTTTCGGTGTTTCGCCGATTCAATACCAGAACGCGGTGAAGGAATGGGAATTGATGATCGAACTGAATATTCCCTTGCAGCAAGGCGCTCGCCGCGCCCAGGAGCGCGAATCGGAAGCCATGCTCGGAGCCGCCCGGGCACGCCGCGAAGCGACCGCCAACCAGGTGCTCGCCGAGCTCTCCGAAAATATTGCCGGGCTGGCTGCGGCGCGCCGTATCGAAGCGCTGGTTAGCGGCAGTCTGCTGCCCCAGTCCGAACTGAGCTTCAAATCGGCGCTGGCCGGCTACGAAAACGGCAAGGTCGATTTCGCCACGCTGCTCGACGCCCAGCGTCAGATCCGCCAGGCCAGACAAAGCCAGATCAAGGCGCAGGCCGAAGGACAGGTCCGCCTGGCCGAAATCGAACGAATTCTCGGAGAAGACCTATGAGCGCAGCGCATCCCCCAGCCATCAAACGGGGCGGCCGATGGCTGGCCGTCGCCGTCGTTGCGCTGCTGGCCGCCGGGGCCGGCTACTGGGCCGGGCATCGCTCGGCCGGGCCGGTCGCGTCGTCTGCCGCCGTGGTCGGTGCAGCGGTGAACAAGGAGCGCCAACTGCTGTACTACCGCAACCCGATGGGTTTGCCCGACACCTCGCCGACGCCGAAGAAAGACCCGATGGGCATGGACTATATCCCGGTCTATGCCGGCGAGGACGAGGCGGTGCCGGGGGCGGCCGGGGAGATCAGGATCAGCACCGAGAAAATCCAGAAGCTCGGCGTCAAGACCGAGACGGCCAGCTTGCGGGCGCTCGACCAGGTCGTTCGCGCCGCCGGCCGGGTCGAGCCCGACGAGCGGCGGAGCTACACGATCGCGCCGAAGTTCGAGGGCTATGTCGAGCGTTTGCACGTCAATGCCACCGGCCAGCCGGTCGCCAAGGGCCAGCCGCTGTTCGAGGTGTACAGCCCGGAGCTGGTCTCCGCCCAGCGCGAATATGCCATTGCCGCCGAGGGTGTCCGCTCGCTGCAGGACTCGGGCGGCACGGCACAGGCCGGGATGCAGCAGTTGGCCGAAGCGAGCCTGGCCCGTCTGCGCAACTGGGATGTCCCGGAGGCGCAGGTCAAAGCCCTGGCCCGCTCCGGGGAGAGCAAGCGGACCCTGACTTTCCGCTCGCCGGTCAGCGGCATCGTCAGCGAGAAGAAGGCCGTCCAGGGCATGCGCTTCATGCCCGGCGAAGCGCTCTACCAAATTACCGACCTGTCCGCCGTCTGGGTGGTCGCCGACATTTTCGAGCAGGATATCGGCCTGCTCAAGTCCGGGGCCAAGGCGCGGATCCGCATTAATGCCTATCCCGACCAGGTTTTCTCCGGCACCGTCACTTACATCTATCCGACCTTGACGGCGGCCAGCCGCACCGTGCCGGTCCGCGTTGAACTGGCCAACCCCAGCGGCTTGCTCAAGCCGGGCATGTTCGCCCAGGTCGAACTGCCCGTCGCGGCCGGCCGGGCGGTGGTCACGGTGCCGCTCTCGGCGGTCATCGACAGCGGCACGCGGCAGATCGTCCTGGTCGACGCCGGGCAAGGGCGCTATGCGCCGCGCGAGGTCAAGCTGGGCGCCCGGAGCGCCAGCCATGTCGAAGTGCGGGAGGGGCTCAGGGATGGCGAAGCGGTGGTCGTTTCGGCCAACTTCCTGATCGATGCCGAGAGCAACCTGAAAGCGGCGCTCGCCGGCTTTGCACCGGGCGACAAGGCAACCGCCGCTGCCGACCAAGCCGGGAAGACCGGCGCCGGGCACCGGGCGGAAGGCAAGGTCGAAGCGGTCGACGCCGCGAGCGGTGCGCTCAGCATCAGCCACGGCCCGGTGGCCAGCCTCAAATGGCCGGCCATGACCATGGAGTTCACGGTCGCCAACCCATCCCTGCTCAAGGATCTGAAACCCGGCGCGGCGATTGCCTTCGAGTTCGTCGAGCGCGGCCCCGGCGAATGGGTGATCACCGCCGTCAAACCTGCGGCCCCGCCGCACGCCGGCCACTGAACGGCGGAAGGAAAAGGCGCCATGCTGGCCAAAATCATCGACTGGTCGGGCCGGAACCGCTTCATCGTCCTGCTCGCCACGCTCTTCGTCATCATCGGCGGCATCCTCGCCGTCGTCAAAACACCGCTCGATGCGTTGCCCGACCTGTCGGACGTGCAGGTCATCGTGTACACCGAGTACCCGGGCCAGGCACCGCAGGTCGTCGAGGACCAGGTGACCTATCCGCTGACCACGGCCATGCTCTCGGTACCCAAGTCGAAGGTCGTGCGCGGCTTCTCGTTCTTCGGCGCCTCCTTCGTCTACATCATCTTCGAGGATGGCACCGACATCTACTGGGCGCGTTCGCGCGTCCTCGAGTACCTCAACTTCGCGGCCGGCCGCATGCCCAAGGGCATCACGCCGCAGATCGGACCGGACGCCACCGGGGTCGGCTGGGTCTATCAGTACGCGCTGTTGGCCAAGGACAAGAGCCTGGCCGAACTGCGCACGCTGCAGGACTGGTATCTGCGCTACCAGCTGACCAAGGCGCATGGCGTCGCCGAGGTGGCGTCGATCGGCGGCTTTGTCCAGACCTACCAGATCACCGTCGATCCGGTGAAGCTGCGCGCCTACGGCATTCCGCTCGGCAAGGTGAGCCAGGTGGTGCGCGACTCGAACCGCGACGTCGGCGGCCGGGTGATCGAGATGGCGGAGACCGAATACATGGTGCGCGGCAAGGGCTACCTGCGCGGCGCCGCCGACATCGAGAATCTGGTGCTCAAGGCCGAGCGCGGCACGCCGGTGCTGATCCGCGATATTGCCCGGGTTGAACTCGGGCCCGACGAGCGGCGTGGCCTGACCGAACTGAACGGCGAAGGCGAAGTGGTTTCCGGCATCGCCATGGCGCGCTACGGGCAGAACGCACTGGAGGTCATCGGCAACATCAAGGAGAAGATCGCCGAAGTGTCGCTCGGTCTGCCGGCGGGCGTCAGTATCGTCCCGGTCTATGACCGCTCGGAATTAATCCACCGCGCCATCGCCACCTTGCAGAAGACGCTGATCGAGGAAAGCCTGATCGTCGCCCTGGTCTGCATGCTGTTTCTGCTCCATGTTCGCTCGGCGCTGGTTGCCATCCTGATGCTGCCGGTCGGCGTGCTGATCGCCTTCATCGCCATGCGCCTGCTCGGCATGAATTCCAACCTGATGAGCCTGGGTGGCATCGCCATCGCCATCGGCGCGATGGTCGATGCCGCCATCGTGATGATCGAGAACGCCCACAAGCACATCGAGCGGTTGCCGGAAGGCGGCTCGCGCCGTGAGGCGATGATCGCCGCCTGCAAGGAAGTCGGCCCGGCGCTGTTCTTCTCGCTGCTCATCATCACCGTTTCCTTCCTGCCGGTGTTTACGCTGGAATCGCAGGAAGGCCGGCTGTTCTCGCCGCTCGCCTACACCAAGACCTTTGCCATGGCCGGCGCGGCGCTGTTGTCGGTGACGTTGGTGCCGGTGCTGATGCTGCTGTTCATCCGCGGCAAGATCATGCCCGAGGCGAAAAACCCGGTGAACCGCTTCCTGATCTGGCTGTATCGGCCGATCATCGCCGGGGTGATGCGCTGGAAGAAGGCGACCATCCTCGCCGCCCTGCTGGTGCTGGCCGTCTCGTTCTACCCGGCGACGCGGCTCGGTTCCGAGTTCATGCCGACGCTGAATGAAGGCTCATTGCTCTTCATGCCGACCTCGCTGCCCGGCCTGTCGATCACCAAGGCCGCTGAACTGCTGCAGACCCAGAACAAGATCATCAAGAGCTTTCCCGAGGTCGCTTCGGTCTATGGCAAGGCGGGGCGGGCCAATACCGCCACCGACCCCGCGCCGACCGAGATGTTCGAGACGGTGATCAACCTCAAGCCGGAAGCCGAGTGGCGGCCCGGCCTGACCACCGACCAGCTGATCGCCGAGATGGACCGCGCGCTGCAGTTCCCCGGTGTCGCCAACGCCTGGACGATGCCGATCAAGGCACGCATCGACATGCTGTCTACCGGCATCCGCACGCCGATCGGCATCAAGGTTTTCGGCAAGGACCTGAACGAGATGGAGCGGCTGGCCCGCGAAATCGAGGCGGTGGTCAAGAGCGTGCCGGGCACCACTTCGGCCTTCGCCGAGCGCCTGACCGGCGGCTTCTATCTGAATATCGAGCCGGACCGCCAGCAACTGGCCCGCTATGGCCTGGCGATCGGCGACCTGCAGGAGGTGATCGGCACGGCGCTCGGCGGCGAGACGGTGACGACCACCGTCGAGGGCCGCGAGCGCTTTGGCGTCACCGTGCGTTATCCGCGCGAGCTGCGCGGCGACCCGCAGCAGATCGCCCGCGAAGTGCTGGTGCCGACCATGGACGGCGCGATGATTCCGCTCGGCCAGGTCGCCAAGGTCGAAGTGGCCAAGGGGGCGCCGGGCATCCGCACGGAAAACGCGCTGCTCTCCGCCTACATCTTCGTCGATATCCGCGGGCGCGACATTGGCGGCTACGTGGCCGAAGCACGCCGGGCCGTGAATGAGCGGGTCGATTTCCCGCCCGGCTACTACGCCACCTGGAGTGGCCAGTTCGAGTCCATGGAACGAGCCGTCGAGAAGATGAAAGTGGTCGTGCCGGTTACCCTGCTGATCATCTTCCTGCTGCTCTATCTGAACTTCCGGCGCCTGACCGAAACCTTGATCGTCATGCTCTCGGTCCCCTTCGCACTGGTCGGCGGCATCTGGCTGATGTGGCTGCTCAACTACAACCTGTCGGTCGCCGTCGCCGTCGGCTTCATCGCCCTGGCCGGCGTCGCGGCCGAAACCGGCGTGGTCATGCTGATCTACCTCGACCACGCCTGGGTGGCGGTCAAGACGCAATGCCGTGCCGAAGGCCGCGCACCGGGCGTTGCCGATCTCTATGGCGCGGTGATGGAAGGCGCCGTCGAACGCGTGCGGCCGAAGATGATGACGGTGGTCGCCATCATGGCCGGCCTGCTGCCGATCATGTGGGGCACCGGCGCCGGCTCGGAAGTGATGAGCCGGATCGCCGCGCCGATGGTCGGCGGCATGATTTCCTCGACCGTGCTGACGCTGGCGGTCATTCCGGCGATCTACGCGCTGGTCAAACAATGGCGGCTGGCGCGCGGCATCGAGGCATAGGAAAGTGCATCGCCGCAGCTAGCGTCAGCCGGCCGGCGTGTTGCCGCTACTCACGCTGCGCTTCGCCGGCCTCGTAGGCGGCCAGCGTTACCCCGGCATGGGCCAGCAGGTCGCGCAGCGTCTTGATATCGGTCTTGCTGCAGGTATTGCTGTTGTGCGGGTGGTGGAGGATGGCCTCGACCTTGTTCAAGGTGATCTTGAAGCGGGCGCCATGCGAGGGTTCGACGTCGGCGCCGAGGTGGTTGAGCAGCGACTCTATTTCACGCCAGTGAATGTTGGCGCTTGGCGGGTCCTGATAGATGCTGCGTAGCAGGTGGGCGTGCTTGTGGCTCATGATCTTGCTCCCACAAATATAGGCCCCACCATTCTATGCCTGCGGCGGGCATCCGTCAGGCCAAAACGACTTTCAGCAGGGCCAGCGTGAGCAGGGTGTAGCCGGCCGCCACCAGGTCGTCGGCCATCACGCCGAAGCCGTTCTTGACGTGCTGGTCGAAGTAGCGGGCCGGTTGCGGCTTGGTGATGTCGAAATAGCGGAAGAGCATGAAGGCCGCCAGTTGCCAGAAGAAGGTGGCGGGGGTGAGCAGCAGGATCAGCCAGAAGGGGACGATTTCATCCCAGACGATGCTGCCGTGGTCGGGGTCGCCGATGGCGCGGCCGGTCAGGTCGATGATCCAGATGCCGAGCAGGTAGGCAGCGGCGAATGCGGCGAGCAGCGCAAAGTCGGAAAAATAGGGGCGGAAGAGCAGAAAGGAGCCCCAGGCGAACAGCGTGCCGAAGGTGCCCGGCGCTTTCGGGGCGAGGCCGCTGCCGCAGCCGAGCGCCAGGAAATGGGCCGGGCTGGCGAGGAGGAATTTGAGGCTGGGGGCGCCTCTCGATTGCTCAGCCAAAGTGGTCGAAACCCTTGTGTTCGAATTCGACCGCTTTGCCGTCCGGGTCGAAAACCGTGACTTCGCCGCTCGGGCCGGCGGTCATTTCGCCGATGCACCACAGCGGCAATTCGAGGTCGGCGGCAATCCGGCTGATCGCCTGGCTCTGCGGGCCGGGGGCGGTGAAGCACAGTTCGTAATCGTCGCCGCCGGCCAGTTGGCACTCCAGCGCCATGCGGCGGAGATCGGCGTCGTAGCTTTCACCCTTCGGCAGGTGCGGCAACTGGACGAGCTTGACGGCCGCGGCGCAGCCCGAGCGTTCGGCAATGTGGCCGAGATCGGCGAGCAGACCGTCGGAAACGTCGATCGCCGCACTGGCGATGCCGACCAGCGCCTGGCCGAGGGCGACGCGCGGCCGGGGCTTTTCGAGGGCGCCGATGCACAGGCGCGGCCAGGGTTCGGGCAACTGGATCTTGCCTTGCAACTGGGCGAGACCGAGGCTGGCCAGCCCGGGCCGACCGGAAACCCAGATCTGGTCGCCAGCCTTGGCGCCATCGCGGCGCAGCGCTTGGCCCGGCTCGATTTCGCCGAGCGCGGTGACGCAGATATTGAGCGGTCCCCGGGTGGTGTCGCCACCCACGACATCGACGCCGTATTCGTCGGCACAGGCGAAGAAGCCTGCGGTAAATTGGCCGATCCACGCTTCATCGGCCGCCGGCAGGGCGCCGGCCAGCGTCACCCAGCGCGGTGTGGCGCCCATTGCCGCGAGATCGGAGAGATTGACGGCGAGCGCCTTCCAGCCGAGGTTTTTCGGATCGGTGTCGGGCAGGAAATGCGTCCCGGCGACCAGCATGTCGGTGGTCACCGCCAGTTGTTTGCCCGGCGAGGGCTGGAGCAGCGCGCAGTCGTCGCCGGGGCCGAGGACGGCGGACGGCGTCGGCCGGGTGAAGTACTGGTCGATCAGCGCGAACTCGGCCGCCATCGTTTCAGCGGGCTTTCTTGGCGGCGACTTCGTCCGGACGAATGATGGCGGCGACCTTGTCGAGCACGCCATTGACGTACTTGTGGCCGTCGGTGCCGCCAAACGACTTGGTCAGTTCGATGGCTTCGTTGATGATCACACGGTACGGCGTTTCCGGGTGGTTGCCCAACTCGAAGGCGCCGAGCATCAGGATGCAGGCTTCGACCGGCGACAGCTCGCTGAACGGGCGGTCGATGTGAATGCTGATCTGTTCGGTCAGTTTGTCTTTCTGGCCGATGACGCCGCGCAGCGTGCCGACGAAAAATTCGCGGTCGGCCTTGGCAAAACCTTCCATTTCCGGCGCGTAGGCTTCAATCGCGGCTTCGTCGGCGCCGCCGACGCGCCACTGGTAGAGGCCCTGCAGGATGAATTCGCGCGACCGGCGGCGGGCCGACTTGTGCGGCGCCTTGGGTTCTTCCGGGTGTTCGCTGTCGCTGAGGAAAGTGGTCATTGGGCTAGCGCTTTCTGGAGATTGGCCATTTCGACCGCGGCCTGGGCGCAGTCGGCGCCCTTCGGCTGCATGCGGACTTCGGCCTGTTCGTCGGATTCGCAAGTCAGGATGCCGTTGGCGATCGGCACGCCGGTGTCCAGCTGGACGTCCATGATGGCGCGGCAGGAATCGTTGGAGACGACTTCGAAATGGTAGGTTTCGCCGCGGATCACGGCGCCGAGCGCCACCAGGGCGTTGAAGCGGCCGGTCTGGGCCATGCTTTGCAGGACCAGCGGGATTTCCAGCGCGCCCGGCACGTTGGCGATGACGATGTCGGCATCGGCCACGCCGAGGCGTTTTAGTTCATTGACGCAGGACGACAGCAGGCCTTCGCAGACCGGCAGGTTGAAGCGGCTCATCACGACGCCGACTTTCAGGCCGGCGCCATTCAGGTTGTTGTCGTATTCAAAGATATTGTCGAAGCGGGACATGGCTCAGAGCTCCGCAGGAGAAGTGACGAAACCGGTGACTTCGAGGCCGAAGCCGGTCATGGAGGGCATCTTGCGCGGGCTGGAGAGCAGGCGCATCTTGGAAACGCCGACATCGCGCAGGATCTGGGCGCCGATGCCGTAGGTGCGCGGGTCCCACTTGGTCTGGGCGCGCGGCTTTTCACCGGTCAGGCGGGAGAGCAGGGCTTCGCCGTCTTCCGGCCGGTGCATCAGGACGATGACGCCGTGACCGTGCTTGGCCAGCGCCGCTTGCGCTTCGTCGATCGAGAAGGATTGGCTCTTGCTGGCCGGGTCGAGGAAATCGAGGACCGACAGCGGCTCATGGACGCGGACCAGGGTTTCGCCGCCGGCCGGGATCTGGCCCTTGACCAGCGCCAGATGCGTCGCGCCGCTGGCGCGGTCGGCATAGGCGTGCAGCGTGAAATCGCCGTGGGCGGTGCTGATGGTCTTGCTGGTGACGCGCTCGACCAGTTTTTCCGAAGCGGCGCGGTAGTGGATCAGGTCGGCGATGGTGCCGATCTTCAGGCCATGTTCCTTGGCGAATTCGAGCAGTTCCGGCAGGCGGGCCATCGTGCCGTCGTCGTTCATGATTTCGCAGATCACCGAGGCCGGTTCCAGACCGGCCATGCCGGCCAGGTCGCAACCGGCTTCGGTGTGGCCGGCGCGGACCAGCACGCCGCCTTCGCGGGCGGTGATCGGGAAGACGTGGCCGGGCTGGACGATGTCGTCGGCGACGGCGTTGCGGGCGACGGCGACGGCAATGGTGCGCGCCCGGTCGGCGGCCGAAATGCCGGTGGTGACGCCTTCGGCGGCTTCGATCGAGACGGTGAAGGCGGTGCCGTACTGGGCTTTGTTGTTGCGCGCCATCTGGACCAGGCCGAGCTTCTTGCAGCGCGCTTCGGTGAGGGTCAGGCAGATCAGGCCGCGGCCGAACTTGGCCATGAAATTAATGGCGTCGGCGGTGATGTGTTCGGCGGCCATGACGAGGTCGCCTTCGTTTTCGCGGTCTTCTTCATCGACCAGGATGACCATGCGGCCGGCCTTCAGTTCGGTGACGATTTCAGCGGTGCTGGCAATGGCGGGATGCGGGGGCATGGGGTTCCGGAAACGACTAAAAGGGGGGTGCTATTTTCGCAGAAACAGGCCGACGCCACATGACTTTAACGCACCGGTGCGGTTCCCGGCCGGGGTCACGGCAGATAGGCTTCGACCTGGATGCGCAGGCGGATCTGGTCGCCGATGAACGGGATGCTGTTCTGCAGGCCGAAATCGGAGCGCCGCAGGCTGCCCTGGGCATCGGCGCCGCAGCCGCGCTTGCGGCTGACCAGATTGAGGCCGCATTTGAAGCGGGTGATGTCGAGGCGCAGCGGCTTGATCGTGCCGAGCATGACCAGCATCCCTTCGACGGCGACCGGCTGGTCCTGCTCGAAGATGAAGTGCTGGCCGCGGAACAGGATGTCGGGGAAATCGCGGACGTTGAACCACGACTCGCCGCGCAGCACGTCGTCGCGCAGGGCAAAGCCGGTGTCGAGCGAGGCGGCGTCGATGCGGATGTCGATATTGCCGCTGCGCGCCTCGAGGTCGAACTGGACGGAGCCCGAGGTGCGATTGAACTGGCCGCGCTGGGTGGAAAAGCCGAGGTGATCGACCTCGAAGCTGGCATAGGTGTGGCTGGGGTCGATGGCGTAGTCGGCCGCCAGCGTCGGTAGCGCCAGGCTGGCGAGCAGGATGGGAAGAAGGGCTTTGAAGGGCATAGTCGACGCTCGAAAAAGGACAAAGCCACGCGCTGTCCACGCTCTTACTGACCGTGCCCGGCGCCCGGCGTTCCCGAATGCAGGCAAAATGGCGAACATTCCGCCCGCCGCCCATCGTTCCCCGCCATGCGTCACGCCCTGCTCTTCTCCGTCTTCGTCATCGCCTCCTGCGGTCTGGCCTATGAACTGATCGCCGGCGCGCTGTCGTCCTATCTGCTTGGCGATTCGGTGACGCAGTTTTCGACGGTGATCGGCACCTACCTGTTCGCCATGGGCGCCGGCTCGTGGCTGTCGAAATACATTACCCGCGACCTGGTTGGCCGCTTCATCCAGATCGAGCTGATGGTCGGCCTGCTCGGCGGTTTTTCGGCGATTGCGCTGTTCCTTGTGTTCACCTGGCTGGGCGGGCCGTTCAAGCTGATCCTCTATCTCGTGGTGTTTGGCGTCGGCGTGCTGGTCGGCCTGGAAATCCCGCTGGTCATGCGCATCCTGAAGCGCGAGCTGGCCTTCAAGGATCTGGTCTCGCAAGTGCTGACTTTCGATTACCTCGGGGCGCTGGCCGTTTCGATCCTGTTCCCGCTGGTCCTCGCGCCGCAGCTCGGCATGGTCCGTACCGGCTTGCTGTTCGGCCTGCTCAACGTCGCCGTGGCGCTTTGGGCGCTGCAGCTCTTTCGCGATCAACTGCCGGCCCGGCGCTGGCTGGCGGTCCAGAGCTGGGCCGTGTTCGCCACGCTGGTCGGCGGTTTTGCCGGGGCTGGCCAGCTGACGACGCTGGCCGAGGCGCACGTTTACGCCGACGAGATCGTGCACGCCGAAACGACGCCTTACCAGCGCATCGTCGTGACGCGCTGGCGCGACGATTTGCGGCTGTTCCTCAACAACAACCTGCAGTTCTCGTCACACGACGAATATCGCTATCACGAAGCGCTGGTCCATCCCGGCCTGGCCAGCCTGCCCGGGGCGCGGCGTGTGCTGGTGCTGGGCGGCGGCGACGGGCTGGCAGTGCGCGAAATCCTCAAGTACCCGAACGTCGCGTCGGTGACGCTGGTCGATCTCGATCCGGCGATGACCTCACTGTTCTCGACGGCGCCGGCGCTGGTTGCGCTGAATGGCGGGGCGCTCAAGTCGGAACGGGTGACGGTGGTTAATGCCGACGCGCTGCAGTGGCTGGAGGAGAGCCGCGAATATTTCGACTTCATCGTCGTCGACTTTCCCGACCCGGCCAATTTCGCCCTCGGCAAGCTCTATACCTCGGCCTTCTACCGGCTGCTGGAAAAGCGGTTATCGGCCCGCGGCCTGATCGTCGTCCAATCGACCTCGCCGCTCTATGCCCGGCAATCCTTCTGGTGCGTGGTGGCGACGCTCGAGGACGTCGGCTTGCAGACGGCGCCGTATCACGCGCTGGTGCCGTCCTTCGGGGAATGGGGCTTCATCATTGCCGGCCGCCAGCCGTTCTCGCTTGCCGCCCCGGACGACTTTCGACGCGCTCTGCCGAGCGGCGGCAAGGCGCGCTTCCTGACGGCGGAAACGCTGCCCGACCTGTTCCGCTTTCCGGCCGACATGGGGCGCATACCGGCCGAGGTCAACCGCTTGAACAATCAGGTGCTGGTGCGCTACTTCGAAGCCGAGTGGCGCAAGGTCATTCGCTGATGGCGGGCTGCGCCTGGATGTAGGCGACGATCTCGGCGAAAGGCAGGGCCTTGCTGTACAGGAAGCCTTGCAGGCAGTCGCAGCCGAGGCGGATCAGAAAATCCCGCTGGGCCTCGGTTTCGACGCCTTCGGCGACCAGTTCCATATCCAGGTTGTGGCCCAGTGCGATGATCGCGGCGCAGATGGCGGCATCGCTGGCGTCGGTCTCGATGTCGCTGACGAAGGAGCGGTCGAGTTTCAGGCGCTTGATCGGCAGGTGCTTCAAGTAGGCCAGTGAGGAGTAGCCGGTACCGAAATCGTCGATGGCGAGCTTGATGCCCATCGCGTCGAGCTGGTCGAGGATGGACAGCGTCACTTCCGGATTCTGCATCGCCGTGCTTTCGGTGACTTCCAGCTCGATGTCGGCGGGGTTCAGGTCGTAACAGGTCAGGGCGCCGCGCACCAGCAACAGCAGATTCTCGTGGCGCAATTGCTGGGCCGAGATGTTGATCGCCACCCGCACGCCTTCGATGCCGAGCGTTTTCATCTGGCGGATCTGGCGACAGGTTTCCCAGATCACCCAGTCGCCGAGCGGCTGAATCAGGCCGGTGTCTTCGGCAATGGCGATGAAGCGCATCGGCGAAACCGTGCCGAAGATCGGATTGGTCCACCGCAGCAGTCCTTCAAGGCCGCTCACCCGGCCGCTCGTCGCATCGATCTGCGGCTGGAAATGCACGGCAAACTCGCAGTTGTCCGGCGAGATGGATGAGATCGCCTGGCGCAGCGCATTTTCCATCTGCAGCCGTTCGCCGGCCGCTTCGTTCATCCGGGCGGTGTAGAACTGGTGGTTGTTGCGGCCGGCATTCTTGGCGTGATACATCGCCGCGTCGGCGTTGCGCAGCAAGGTGTTGGCATCCTGGCCGTCGCCCGGGAAAAGGCTGATGCCGATGCTCGGCGTGGCGTACAGCACATGGTCGGCGATCTGGTAATACTCGGCCAGGCTGCTCTGGACCTTGCCGGCCACGCGGGCGGCGGTCAGCGGACCGTCGATTTCCGGCAGGACCACGACGAATTCGTCGCCGCCCAGCCGGGCCACCAGGTCGCTGGCCCGGACACAGCCGCGCAGGCGCTTCGCCACTTCCTGCAGCAGTTCGTCGCCGATGTGGTGGCCCAGCGTGTCGTTGATGTTCTTGAAATTGTCGAGATCGATCAGCATCAAGGCCAGCTGCCGGGCCTCGCGCTTGCCGACGCGCAGGGCATGGGTGAGCTGGGCGTCGAGCGCCAGGCGGTTGGGCAGGTGGGTCAGCGGGTCGTGATAGGCCAGCTGGGCCAGGCGGTCGGCCGTTTCCTTGTTGGCGCTGATGTCGGTGAAGTTGGCGACATGGTTTTCGATCTTGCCGGTGGCGTCGCGGATCAGCGAAATGGACAGCCATTTCGGGTAGGTCGTGCCGTCCTTGCGCTTGTCCCAGATTTCGCCTTCCCAGTGGTCATGCAGGTTCAGGGCGTGCCACATCCGGGCGTAAAAATCGGGGCCGACGTTCCCGGAGGCGAGGAGGCGCGGGTTTTTGCCGGCCACGTCGTCAAGCGAGTAGCCGGTCAGCAGGGTGAACGCGGCATTGACCGCGACGATCCGGTTGTCGTGGTCGGTAATCAGCACGGCTTCGCGGTTCTGCTCGAAGGCACGGAGCAGCACCGCCCGGGACAGCTGCTCGCTGCCGGCCTGGGCGTCCGTCGAAACCTCGGTGTCCACCCCGGTTTCGCTCATTCAGGCGGGTCGTTCAAACACGAATGCTTGCCGGCCGCGTGCTTAGACGTTGAACAGGAAGTTCAGCACGTCGCCGTCCTTGACGACGTATTCCTTGCCTTCGGCGCGCATCTTGCCCGCTTCCTTGGCACCGGCTTCACCCTTGTAGGCGATGAAGTCGTCGAAAGCAATGGTCTGGGCGCGGATGAAGCCGCGTTCGAAGTCGGTGTGGATGACCCCGGCCGCTTGCGGCGCGGTATCGCCCTGGTGAATGGTCCAGGCGCGCACTTCCTTGACGCCGGCGGTGAAGTAGGTGGCCAGGCCGAGCAGCTTGTAACCGGCATGGATCAGGCGGTCGAGGCCGGGTTCCTCGAGGCCGAGGTCGGCCAGGAACATCTGCTTTTCCTCGTCGTCAAGATCGGCGATCTCGGCTTCGATGGCGGCGCAGACTGAAACCACTTCGGCTTTCTCGGCGGCAGCATGGGCGCGCACCGCGTCGAGCAGCGGGTTGTTCTCGAAACCGTTCTCGGCGACGTTGGCGACGTAGAGCACCGGCTTGGCGGTGATCAGGCAGAACGGCTTGAGCAACGCCAGTTCTTCCTTGGAGAAGTCGAGGGCGCGCACGGCCTTGGCCTGGTCGAGCTGGGCAAAGCATTTTTCCAGCACGGCGACCAGGATCTTGGCTTCCTTGTCGCCCGAGCTGGCCGGACGACGGTAGCGGTTGAGCGCCTTTTCGACGGTGGCCATGTCGGCCAGCGCCAGCTCGGTATCAATGACTTCGATGTCGCGGATCGGATCGACCCCGCCAGAAACGTGGATCACGTTGTCGTCGGCAAAGCAGCGCACGACATGCACGACAGCATCGGTTTCGCGGATGTTGGCGAGAAACTGGTTGCCGAGGCCTTCACCCTTGGAGGCACCGGCCACCAAGCCGGCGATGTCGACGAACTCGACGATGGCGTACTGCATGCGCTGCGGCTTGACGATCTCGGCCAGCTGGGCCATCCGCTTGTCCGGCACTTCGACGATGCCGACGTTCGGCTCGATGGTGCAGAACGGGTAATTTTCCGCCGCGATGCCCGATTTGGTCAGGGCGTTGAAGAGGGTGGATTTGCCGACGTTGGGCAGGCCGACGATGCCGCATTTGAGAGACATGGATTTTTTCCTTAGACGGCTTTGCCGTGCAACTGTTGTTGAGCGCCGGCGAAGTCTCCGGCGGCGATTTTTGGCCAGGCCAGCAGGCTGCGGGCGAGGGCGTGTTCGATATCCGGCAGTTCGTCCTGGCGCGGCTGATGCAGCACGAAATCGACCACCTGCTGCGCCAGACCGAGCGTGCGCGGATGGCCGATGCCGAGGCGCAGGCGCCAGAAATCGGGGGTGCCGAGTTTGGCCTGAATGTCCTTCAGGCCGTTGTGACCGCCGTTGCCGCCGCCCTGCTTGAGGCGGATGCCGCCGGGTGGCAGGTCGAGTTCGTCATGGATGACGAGAATCTCGGCGGCCGGAATCTTGTAGAAATTGGCCAGTGCCGCGACGGCCTGGCCGGAGCGGTTCATGAAGGTGGTCGGCTGCAATAGCCAGAGCTCGTCAGCGCGGGCTGCCTTGCCGAAGAACTTGGCTTGCGGGACGAGCGAAACCTTCAGCTTGTCGGCCAACTGGTCGACAAACCAGAACCCGGCGTTGTGTCGGGTCGCTGCGTATTCCGGACCCGGGTTGCCGAGGCCGACGATCAGGCGAGGAGGGTTCATGGTAATAAGTGCGAAAAGGCCGCCGGCGGCAAAATGCCAGCGGCGGCCAGTGCAGCGGAGGGGCCGAAATTACTCGGCGGCAGCTTCGCCTTCAGCGGCTTCGGCGGAACCACCCTTGCCGACGATACCGACGACGACGGAGTCATCGGTGGTGTGCTGGACGAGCTTGACGCCCTTCGGCAGCTTCAGCTGGGACAGGTGAATGGTGTCGCCGATCTTCAGTGCGCTGAGGTCGACTTCGATGAACTCGGGCAGATCCTTGGCCAGGCAGCTGATGTCGATTTCGGTCATGACGTGGTTGACCAGGCCGCCGGTGAGCTTGATGCCCGGGGCGACTTCTTCGTTCACGAAGTGCAGCGGCACCTTGATGTGCAGTTCGTGGGTAGCGTCAACACGCAGGAAGTCAACGTGCAGAACCAGCGGGCGGTAGGCGTGCATCTGGTAGTCACGCAGCAGAACCGGTTCCTTCTTGCCGTCAACGACGAGGTTCACGATGCTGGAGTGGAAGGCTTCCTTCTTCAGCTTCAACAGCAGGTCGTTGTGCGGTACTTCGATGGCTTGCGGGGCAGCTTCGCCACCGTAAACGATACCCGGCACCATGGCAGCACGGCGCAGGCGGCGGCTCGCACCCGTTCCCTGCAGCGTACGCGCTTGCGCGATCAGTTCAAAAGTCATTGTGATACTCCAGTAAGTTTCCCGAACCGCGACCAGATCGGGAAGGTTAAAAAACTTAATCGATAAACAGTGACGAAACGGAGTCGTCGTTGCTGATCCGGCGAATGGTTTCGGCCATGATTTCAGCAACCGAAAGCTGGCGGATGCGCGGTGAGGCGGCAGCATCGTCACGCAGCGGGATGGTGTCGGTGACGACCAGGGCATCGAGGTCGGAGCTGTTGACCCGCTCGATGGCCGGGCCGGACAGGACCGGATGCGTACAGTAGGCAACGACCTGCTTGGCGCCGCGCGCCTTCAGTGCGGAAGCTGCCTTGCACAGCGTGCCGGCGGTATCGACCATGTCGTCCATGATGATGCAGGTGCGGCCGTCGACTTCGCCGATAATGTTCATTACTTCGGAAACGTTGGCCTTCGGCCGGCGCTTGTCGATGATCGCCAGATCGCATTCGAGGCGCTTGGCCAGCGACCGGGCGCGGACGACGCCGCCATGGTCGGGCGAAACGACCAGCGGGTTTTCGTAATTCTGCTTGCGGATGTCGTCGAGCAGGATCGGCAGGGCGTAGATGTTGTCGACCGGAATGTCGAAGAAGCCCTGGATTTGTTCGGCGTGCAGGTCCATGGTCAGGACGCGGTCGACGCCGGAGGCGACGAGCATGTTGGCTACCAGTTTGGCGGCGATCGGCACGCGCGACGAGCGCGAACGGCGATCCTGGCGGGCATAGCCGAAGTACGGGATGGCGGCGGTGATGCGGCCGGCCGAGGCGCGCTTCAACGCATCGACCATGACCAGCAATTCCATCAGGTTGTCGTTGGTCGGCGCACAGGTGGATTGCAGCACGAAGATGTCACGACCGCGGACGTGTTCCTGCAGTTCGACACTGACTTCGCCATCCGAGAAACGACCAACGTTGGCGCGCCCAAGATCAACATTGAGTTCGGCTGCGACATTGACCGCCAGCTTCGGATTGGCATTGCCGGTAAAGACCATCAGGCTGTTATAGGCCATTCTCACCTTGCTCCTGCACTCCATGTTGGACGCACATTTCGCCCGCCACAATGAAAATCGGGCAGGCTTGTGACCTGCCCGAAGGAAACTGGCTGGGGAAGAAGGATTCGAACCTTCGAATGCCGGAATCAAAATCCGGTGCCTTGACCAACTTGGCGACTCCCCAGCGGGTCGTTCAGACGGGTTCGCGTTAGAACGAGGCGCGGATATTACACAAGCAGTTTGCCGCCGTCTACTCTTTTATGAAAAATTGGCTAATGGGTGAGCCGCCAGGCCGTCGGCCACCCAGCCGCTCATCCCGCGCGGCAGCAGCGCGAGAACCCGCTCCGCCTGGTCGCGGCGGGCAAAACCGGCAAAGACGCAGGCGCCGGAGCCGGTCATCATCGCATCCGGGGCATGTTGCTTGAGCCAGGCCAGGTGTTCGGCGACCTGCGGAAAGCGGGCGCAGGCGACCGGTTCGAGATCGTTATGGCCATCGCCTTGTCGCCAGTTGCTCGCGGCGATGCCTGGTGTATCGCGGCGTAGGTCGGGGGCGCCAAAAATCGCCGCGGTCGGGACGTTGACTGCCGGATGGAGCACCAGATAGCTGGCTGGCGGCAGCTCAACGTCGGTAAACGCTTCGCCGATGCCTTCGGCGAAAGTGTTCCGGCCGTGGATGAAGACCGGTACGTCGGCGCCCAGGCTCAACCCGAGCTTTTTCAGCGTTGGCCGAGCGAGGCCGGTTTGCCATAAATGATTCAGGGCAAGCAGCACGGTGGCCGCGTCGGAACTGCCGCCGCCCAGACCGCCGCCCATCGGCAATTGTTTGTCGAGATGGAGGGTGGCGCCTTGGCGACATCCGGTGGCCTGCTGTAGCAGACGGGCGGCGCGCACGGTCAGGTCGCTGTCCGGCGGTACGCCGGGGATCGGTGTGGCGAGAACGATGTCGCCATCGCTGCGCGGCGTAAAACGCAATTGGTCGGCGCGATCGATGAAGCGAAATACGGTCTGCAGCAGGTGATAGCCGTCGGCGCGGCGCCCGACGACATGCAAGAAGAGATTCAGTTTGGCCGGGGCGGGCCAGCTGCTGTCCCAGGTCCAGTGGGTCACGGGTTTTCTTTCCATTCTTCGATGCGCAGTCGCAATTCGATCTCGCCGTCGCGGGACAGCGTCAGGCGGGCGGGCAGGGCGGTCGGCGCCTCGTCGTCGTAGGCGTAGTCGATTTGCCAGCCGGCTTCGCGCAGGCGGGCCGGGCGGTTGTAGCTGTCCTTGCTGATCTCGGCCGTGCCGTCGGAGCGACCGAGCAGCCAGGCCGGCAGGCGGGTGATCGGCAGGCGCTGGCCGGTGACTTCTTCCATCAGGCCGTCGGCATCCGGCGATTCGTGGATTTCGCCATTGGCCGTGCGCAGGCGGGACAGCGTCGGTGTCGTGTCGATTTCGGCCACGCCGTAACCGAGCGGGTTGGCGACGAGCACGCGGTCGCCGCCATTCCGGTGTTCCCAGGACAGGCGGCCGCCGGAGCTTTGGGCGGCTTGGTCGGGCAGTGTGATGCGCAGCGCGAAGCGCGCTTCCAGTGCGAATTCGCGAATCTGCTCGCGACCCGGCAAGGCGGCGGGCGGCACGCTGGCGCAGCCGGCGAGCAGGCTGCCGGCGAGCAGGACAACGAAACGCAGACTCAAGGGATGAGCTTCTTGACGGCGCCGGCCAGAACTTCATTGTTCGGGTGTTGCCGGATGGCGTCCTTGAGGAGTCGCCGGGCATCGTCCTTGCGCTCCAGCGTCCACAGTACTTCGCCGAGGTGGGCGGCGATTTCCGGGTCGGACTTGATGGCGTAGGCCTTTTCCAGCGTCTTCAAGGCTTCGGCGAGATTGCCCTGGCGGAACTGCACCCAGCCCAGGCTATCCATGATGAAGGGGTCGTCCGGCATCTGCGCCAGGGCTCGGGTAATCAGTTTCAGTGCTTCAGGCAGGCGGATGTTGCGCTCCGCCCATGAGTAGCCGAGGGCGTTCAGGGCGTGGGCATGATCCGGCTGCAGCGCCAGCAAATGCTTGAGGTGGGTTTCGAGGATTTCCGGCTTGCCCAGGCGTTCGCCGGTCAGCGCGGCTTCATAGAGCAATTCGGGATTGTCCGGCTGGCTGGTCAGCCCGGATTCGAGGACGATGTAAGCATCGTTCAGCCGTCCCGCCTCGCGCAGCAATTGCGCTTCGGCGAGAACCAGTTGGGCGCGTTCGGCGTTGGTGCCGCCGCGCGTGTTGTGCAACAGCTCGCGGGCTTCCTCGGGTTTGCCTTGCTGCAAAAGGATCAGGGCGGCGCGCGAGCGGGCGTTGATGTATTGGTCGCCGGCGGTGACCTGGCGGAAATGCTCGAGCGCGGTTTCCGGTTTTTTCTGTTCCTGCTCGAGCTGGCCGAGGAAGAAATGGATGGTGCTCTTGTCCGGAAAATCGGTTTTCAGCAGTTTTTCCAGCTGGGCGCGGCCGGTCTCGGCATCGCCTTGTTGCAGGGCGAGCATGGCGACCGGGTAGATCACGTCGGGGTTGTCCGGGTAGTCCTTGATCAGGCGGTCGAAGTGCTTGCGCGACTCGTCATAGCGCTTTTCGTTGATCAGCAGGCGGGCCAGCGCCAGGCGGGCATCGCGGGCCGTCGGGTAGCGCTCGACGAAGTCGTTCAGGCTGCCGATGGCGGTCTGGTTTGACTGGCGGGCTTGCAGCTGGGCCCGGGCCAGGGCGGCGGTTTCCCAGTCGGGACGCAATTGCAGGGCTTTCTCCGACTCGCCCAGGGCGCGCAGGTTGTCGCCGGCATTGGCGGCCGCCTGGGCCATCGCGAAGTGGGCTTCCGGCAGGCCGTCGTAAGGGGCGGCGACGCGGTCGACCAGTGTTTGCACGGCTTTCTTGTCGGCGTGCCGGGCGAGCATGCGGTTGAGGTGGAGCAGGTTGTTGGCGAGGTTGGCCTTGTCCTGTTCGAGCAGGCTGGTCAGTTGCGGCGCCAGTTCGTCGAGGCGGTTGGCCATGACGAGCAGCGAGGATTGCGTTTGCTTGGCTTTGCTCGAGTCGGGTTCGACTTCGAGCCAGAGCCGCGATAATTCGAGGGCGCGGTCATACTGGCGGGCAAAGCCGGCGACCTCGGTGGCGCGGGCGAGAACCTTCGGGTCGCGGGTGCGCACGGCCAGATCGGCCCACGCCTCGACCCCGATATTGATATCGCCGCGTTGCAGTGCGAACTCGCCGAGCAGCGACTGGAAAACCGTGCGGGCCAGGATGTTCTCCGAGGAACGCCGCGCGTTGTCCCGCTGACTGCTTGATTTCGTCACGGCGTCGCCGGCCGCCAGGCTGAATCCGCCATGGGTCAGACCCAGGGCAATGGTGAGGGCGGCAGCAATGAACTTCGGATGCATGGTCGGCTTTCGGTCGTGGTTGCGTATTGGAACGCATAAAATCGCATAAGTTTGCGATGGTATTTGGGTTTGGGTGGAGGAACAAGCAATGCCGGAATTGCCGGAGGTGGAAGTTTGTCGGCGCGGCCTGGTGCCGGAGCTGGAAGGTCGGATTATCGAGGGGGTTGTGATCAGGGCGCCGAAGTTGCGCCATGTTATTCCGCGCGAACTGCTGGCGTTGTTGCCGGGCTGCCGCATCCTGGCCATCCGGCGGCGCGGCAAGTACCTGCTGATCGATTGCCGGAAGGCCGATGTCGAAGGCTGTCTGATCATCCATCTCGGAATGTCGGGCAATTTGCGCTTTGTGCCGGGCGATCGGCTGCCGGCCAAGCATGACCATTTCGACCTGGTCCTGCCCGGCCAGATCCTGCGCTTTTCCGATCCGCGCCGCTTCGGTGTCGTGCTGTGGCAACCCGGTCCGCCGGAAACGGCTGAGCAACATCCCTTGCTGGCGACCCAGGGCATCGAGCCACTGTCCGACGCGTTCACCGCCGACTGGCTCTACACGGCGGGGGCGCGGCGTAGCGGGCCGATCAAGCCGCTGTTGATGGATAGCCATCTGGTGGTCGGGATCGGCAATATCTACGCTTCGGAAAGCCTGTTCCGGGCCGGGATTTCGCCGGTGCGAGCAGCCAACCGGATCAGCCGGGCGCGTTATGCGCAGCTCACCTCGGCGATTCGCCAAACCCTGTCGGACGCCATTGCCGCGGGCGGCAGCAGCATTCGCGATTACGTCCACAGCGATGGCGAATCCGGTTGGTTCCAGATCCAGGCCGGCGTCTATGACCGGAGCGGGCAAGCCTGTCTGCGTTGTGGCGGGGTGATCCGGCAAATCCGTCAGGCCGGCCGGAGCACCTACTACTGCCCCTCGTGCCAACATTAAAATGGGGGTCCAAGCCCCTGTTTTTATGCTAAATTGGAAGTTCCGTACGTATTCATGGTGCATGCTATGTCGCTCGCCAACCAATTTGCTGCCTACACTGCCTGGCGCTCCCGTCTGTCGACCAACATCGGCGAGTTTCAGGACTGGTTGTCCCAGAACGAGTTGTCCGACGCCCAGACCGATCTGCGGCTCGCCCAGTTGCTTGAGCGCTTGCGCGAGGACCGCCTGAATGTGGCTTTCGTCGCCGAGTTCTCTCGCGGCAAGTCGGAACTGATCAACGCGATCTTCTTTGCCGAGTACGGCAGCCGGATGTTGCCTTCCTCGGCCGGCCGCACCACGATGTGTCCGACCGAATTGCTCTTCGACGGCAGCAAGCTGCCCTGCATCGAGTTGCTGCCGATCCAGACGCGCGCCTCGAATTCCAGCGTTTCCGAGTACAAGCGCTTTCCCGACGAATGGACCGTCGTCGGCCTCGATATCGAATCGCCCGACGCGATGCAGGATTCGCTCCGCCATGTCAGCGAAACCAGTCGCGTCACGCCGGAAGAAGCGGCTCGCCTTGGCTTCGAAGTCGGGCAGGGCGAAATCGAGCTTTACCGGGTGGGTGATGACGGTCTGGTTGAAGTGCCGCGCTGGCGCCATGCCGTCATCAATTTTCCGCACCCGCTGCTCAAGCAGGGGCTGGTCATTCTCGATACGCCGGGCCTCAATGCGATTGGCGCCGAACCCGAATTGACGCTGTCGCTGTTGCCCAACGCCCATGCCGTGCTGTTCATCCTGGCGGCCGATACCGGCGTAACCCAGTCCGATCTGGCGATCTGGAAGGAACATATCTGCGGCGGCGGCACCGCCCGGCGCGGCCGCATGGTGGTCATGAACAAGATCGATGGCCAGTGGGACGAACTGAAGACGGACGAGGAAATCGACGCCGAAATCCAGCGTCAGGTCGACACCAGCGCCAGCATCCTCGATTTGCCGGCCAGCCAGATATTCCCGGTCTCCGCCCAGAAGGGCCTGGTGGCCAAGATCAACGGTGACGACGCGCTGCTCGAAAAAAGCCGCCTGCCGCTGCTCGAGTTGGCCCTCTCCGAGGAACTGATCCCGGCCAAGCGCGACATCGTCTGCGACAACACCGACAGCGAATTCGGCGAAGTCAGTCGTCGCGTGCGCGGCCTGCTCGAATCGCGCCTCGTCGGCCTGCGCGAACAACTGACCGAACTGACCGAACTGCGCGGCAAGAACAAGGGCGTCGTCGAATACATGATGGGCAAGGTGCGGGCCGAGAAAGATGAATTCGAATCCGGCCTGCAACGCTATTACGCCGTGCGCAGCGTCTTTTCGACCCTGACCAACCGGCTATTCGCCCACCTCGGCCTCGATGTGCTGCGTCAACTGACACAAGACACGCGTGAAGCGATGCTCGAGGCGGCCTTCTCGAAGACCCTGTCGGACTCGATGGGGAATTTCTTTGGCCGCTCACGCGAGGCGCTGGTCAAGTCGAACGACGAGATCAACGAAATCCTGGCGATGATGGCCGCGGTCTACAAGCGTTTTGCCGTCGAGCACGGGCTCAAGCTCGGTGCGCCAACATCCTTCTCGCTGCTCCGTTACGAGAAGGAGATCGATCGCCTGGAGGCCTGGTGCGACGGGCATCTGAATACCATGGTCAGCCTGCTGACGCACGACAAGCGGAACATCACGCAGAAGTTCTTCGAGGAAGTGGCGGTGCAGGTGCGGCGCGCCTTCGAGCACGCCAACAAGGATGCCGAAACCTGGCTGGGGGCGATCATGGCGCCGATGGAAACGCAGGTTCGCGAGCACCAGATTCAGCTCAAGCGTCGCCTCGAAAGCATCAAGCGCATCCACCAGGCGACCGATACGCTGGAAGACCGGATTGTCGAACTGGAGAGCGTCGAAAAGAACCTGTTGCTGCAGATTCAGTCACTGGAAGATATCGCCGGGCGCATTCGTGAAATGCTGCTGCCGCTCGATATTCAGGAGCTGCAGGCGGCCTGAACGGGAATTGCCGCGGTGCGGCAGGCAACAAAAAGCCCGCGAAAAATTCGCGGGCTTTTTGTTGGCTCGGAAAAGCTCAGGGGCGCTTGTTGCCGGTCAGCTTTTCGTACTTGACCCACAGCATGTCCTCGCTTTCGACATGGTTTGCATCCTTCGGAATGCAGTCGACCGGACAGACCTGCACGCACTGCGGTTCGTCGTAATGGCCGACGCACTCGGTGCATTTGTTGGGGTCGATTTGATAAATCTCTTCTCCCTGGGAGATTGCCTCGTTCGGGCACTCCGGTTCACACACGTCGCAGTTGATGCATTCGTCGGTAATAATTAGAGACATAGCTGTTCCTCTCTCGGTTAAGCAGTGGTAGTCGCCCGCAGGCGCTTTTGGACACAAGGTTGCACAAACTTGCTGACATCGCCGCCCAGTCGCGCGATTTCGCGGACCATCGTGGCGGAGATGAACATGTACTGTTCGCCCGGGGTTAGAAACACTGTTTCGACCTCGGGATAGACGCTGCGGTTCATTCCCGCCATCTGAAATTCGTATTCGAAGTCGGAGACGGCACGCAGGCCGCGCACGACGACCTTGGCGCCCTGCTCGTGTACGAAGTCCATGAGCAGTGTGTTGAAGCCGACAATTTCGACGTTTTTGACATCGCCAAGGATTTCCTGTGCCATGCTGACCCGCTCGGCCAAAGGAAAGCGCGGCTGCTTCGAGGGGCTTTCGGCGATGGCCAGGATCAGCTTGTCGAACAGGCCGGCGGCCCGGCGCACGAGATCTTCGTGACCCCGGGTGATCGGGTCGAAAGTGCCCGGGTAGATCGCCACGCGATGATTGAGTTTATTCAAGCTGTCTGCCGCCGCAACAAGTGAAAGTGGACTTCCCCCGCCTTGCCATGGCGCACCGCGCGCCAATCGCCAAGCGATTCTATTTCATGCTCTGCCTCGACGTAGACCGCGGCATCTTCTTTCAGAACGCCGGGAAGGAGTGGCTCCAGGCGGGGAATCCAGCCTTTTTTGTAGGGCGGATCGAGGAAGATCAGGTCGAATTTGGTCTTGGACGAGGCCAAATATTGTAGCGCATCCCGGCGGATGATCTCCACTTCGCGCGGGTTTTGCAGAATTTCGGCATTTTCGCGCAGCGCCGCCAGCACTTTGGGCGATTGTTCGACCATCACGACCTGGGCTGCGCCGCGCGATGCCGCCTCGAAGCCGAGCGCGCCGCTGCCGGCGAACAGGTCGAGGCAGTGCCAGCCGTCGAGCTCCTGGCCGAGCCAGTTGAACAGCGTTTCGCGGACGCGATCCGGCGTCGGGCGCAGGCCTTCGCTGTCCGGAAACTTCAGCATGCGGCGCCGCCAGGCGCCGCCGATGATGCGCACCGAGTTCAATCGGCGGCTACCGTCACGGTGATCAGATTGTCCGGGCGAACGTGGCGGGCAAACGCCTGCTTGATTTCGTCGGCCGTCACCGCCTGGACTTTCGCCTGGTAGCTGTCGAGATAGTCGAGCGGCAGACCGTAGAAACCGATGTTCGCCGCGTTTTCGAGCAGCTTCTTGTTGCTGTCCAGGCGCAGCGGGAAGCTGCCGGTCAGGTTGGCCTTGGCGGCGAGCAGTTCCTCCTCGCTCGGGCCGTCCTTCAGGAAGCCGTCGAGGACGTCGCGGGCCACCTTGATTGCCTCGCCGGCCTGGCTGCGCTTGGTCTGCAGTCCGATCTGGAAGGGGCCGGCCTGGCGGAGCGGGGCGAAATAGCTGTAGACGCTGTAGGCATAGCCGCGTTTGTCGCGCACTTCCTTCATCAGCCGGGAGACGAAGCCGCCGCCACCGAGCGTGTAGTTGCCGACGAGCAGCGGAAAGAAATCGGCATTGCCGCGCTCGATGGCCGGCAGGCCGATATAGACGTGGGCCTGGCTGGCCGGATGCGCCAGTTTGATGAGGCTGCCTTTCGCTGGCTGCGGAGCCGCCGGCAGGGCCGCCGCTTCGCCCTTGGGCAGGCTGGCGGTCAGCGCTTCGGCAATGCGTTCGGCTTCGCGGCGCGAAATGTCGCCAACCAGCGTGATGCTGGCGTTGGCCGCCGTGTAGTAACGGGCATGGAAGGCGGCGAGGTCGTCGCGGCTCAGCCCGGCGACCGATTCCGGCGTCGCCTGTTGGCCATAGGGATGGGTCGGGTAGAGGGCGCCCCAGAACGCTTTGCCGGCGATGCTGTCGGGCCGGGTCATCGCTTCCTTCAGGCTGGCGATGGTGCGCGCTTTTTCGCGTTCGAAAATGGCGGCATCGAAGCGTGGCTGGTGCAGCACGCTGCGCAGGATGGCGAGCGCCGGTTCGCGTTGCTCGGCGGCCGACAGCGTGCGCAGGGCGACGCTGGCTCGGTCGGTGTCGGCGCCGCCGCCGAGGTTGGCACCGATGTCGGCCAGTTGTTCGGCAATGGCGGATTCGTCGCGGCTGCCGGCGCCGAGGTCGAGGGTGCCCCGGGTCATCGCGGCGAGGCCGGATTTGCCGGCCGGATCGAAGACCGAACCGGCGGCGAAATCGACCTGGACGTCGAGCATCGGCAGGACGCGGCTTTCAACGAAATAGACGCGGGCGCCGGAAGGCGCTACCCAGTGTTCGATCTTGACGCCAGCCAGCGCGGCTTGCGTGATCAGCAGGGCGGTTACTGCGGTCAACAGTTTTTTCATGGTGTTTTTCTGGTGCCGGCTTTGGGTTTGATGGTGCATCAGTGGCGGGTGGCGGTGGCCGGGCGGCGCACTTTGCCATCGAGGGGCTGCGGGTCGAGGATGCCGATGGTCAGCGTATCGTCGGTGAAGTATTTCCTGGCGACCGCCTGTACTTCGGCGGCGCTGACTTTTTGCAGCTTTTCCAGCATGCGGTCGATTTTTTGATAGGGCAGACCGACCGATTCGATCTGGCCGATTTCCATCGCCTGGCCGAACATCGAATCCATCTTATATACCTGACCGGCGACCAGTTGCGCCTTGGCGCGCTTGAGTTCCTGTTCGCTGACGCCGTCCTTCTGGACGCGGGCGATTTCGGCGCGCAGCGCGGCTTCGAGGTCGCCGACCGTGCGCCCTTCCGAGGGGCTGCCGGAGAAGTAGAACATGCCGGGGCCGCGTGCCGTATTGTCGTAGCCGACCCCGATCGACAGTGCCACCTTGTCCTCGCGCACCAGTTTCTTGTTGAAGCGGGCGGCGTCGTGGCCGTCGAGAATCGAGGTCAGCATTTCCAGGGCGTAGGGTTCGCTGTCCTGGTCGACATCGCGCAATATCGGCGCTTTGTAGGCCATGATCAGCACCGGCAGTTCGGCCGGCGCCTTGACGGTGACCTGGCGAGGGCCTTCCTGCGCTGGTTCGATCTGTTGTCGGCGCGGCGCCAGGGGGCGGCCTTCGAGGCCGCCGTAATACTTCTCGGCCAGGGCAAATACGGCCTTGTGCTCGACATCGCCGGTTACCACCACATAGGCGTTGTTTGGCACGTACCAGGTGTCGTACCAGGCCTTGGCGTCGGCTGCGGTCATCGTCTCAAGATCGTTCATCCAGCCGATGATCGGCCGACGATAGGGGTGGGCCTGGAAGGCGACGGCATTCATCTGTTCGAACAGCTTGGCTTGCGGATTGTCGTCGGTGCGCATGCGGCGCTCTTCCATGACGACCTTGATCTCCTGCGCGAATTCCTTGGCATCGACATTCAGATGGCGCATCCGGTCGGCTTCGAGCTGCATCACATCGTCCAGCTTTTCTTTCGGCACCTGCTGGAAGTAGGCGGTGTAGTCGCGGCTGGTGAAGGCATTGTCGCGACCGCCGGCGGCGGCGACGCGCTTGTTGAACTCGCCGGGGCCGACGCTCGGCGTGCCCTTGAACATCATGTGCTCGAGGACGTGGGCAACGCCCGAGCCGCCGTCGATTTCATCCATGCTGCCGATACGGTACCAGACCATCTGGACGGCGGTCGGGGCGCGGTGATCTTCCTTGACGATGACGCGCAAGCCGTTCTGCAGCGTCGTTTCATACGGATTGGCATGGGCCGCGGTAAGCAGCCAGGGGGCCAGCAAAAAGGGGAGGAGTTGTTGCATTCGCATGGGTTGCAGGGCTTTCCGAGTGGTCTTTCTGCTAAAATCAGGAGCAAATTTGCATCGATTCGGGTGGCATCTTAACGGCTTGCCGTCCGCCTGTCAGCTTGGCTTGAGACCACTTTCCCCATGTTCAGTTTCCTGAAAAAATCCGCGCCTGAAACCAAGGTCGAAGCCCCGGCCGCCCCGTCCTGGCGCGAACGCCTCTTCAAGGGGCTGGCCAAGACCCGCGCCCAGTGGGGCGGCAAGCTCAAATCCATCTTCTCGCGCGGCAAGGTCGACGACGAACTGCTCGAAGAGCTGGAAACGCTGTTGCTGACCAGCGATTGCGGTATCGAGGCGACCACCCATCTGCTCGACGAGCTGAAGAAAGCCGCCAAGCGCGACAAGCTCGATACGCCGGAAGGCATCCAGCAGGCGCTGGCCAACGCCCTGCTCGAAACCCTGCAGCCGCTTGAACAGGCGCTCGACGTCAGCGGCCACAAGCCCTACGTGATCATGATTGCCGGGGTCAACGGCGCCGGCAAGACGACCTCGATCGGCAAGCTGGCGAAGTATTTCCAGGACCAGGGCAAGAGCGTGCTGCTCGCCGCCGGCGACACCTTCCGCGCCGCCGCCCGCGAACAGCTGGAAACCTGGGGCGAACGCAACAACATCACGGTCATTGCCCAGGACAACGGCGATCCGGCGGCGGTGGTCTTCGACGCCATTTCCGCCGCCAAGGCGCGCGGTATCGACATCGTGCTGGCCGACACCGCCGGCCGTCTGCCGACCCAGTTGCACCTGATGGAAGAGATCGCCAAAGTCCGGCGGGTGATCCAGAAGATCGATCCGAGCGGCCCGCACGAAACGCTGCTCGTGCTTGATGCCAATATCGGCCAGAACGCGTTGCAGCAGGTCCGGGCCTTCGACAAGGCGATCCACGTCACCGGCCTGGTTCTGACCAAGCTCGACGGCACCGCCAAGGGCGGCGTCGTCACGGCGATCGCCCGGCAGTGTCCGAAACCGATCCGCTTCATCGGCGTCGGCGAGCAGATCGACGATCTGCGCCCGTTCTCCGCCAAAGATTTCGTCGACGCGCTATTCGAATGATCGTCGCCAGCAACCTGACGAAACGCTATCCGGGCGGCTACGAAGCCGTCAAGGAAGTCAGTTTCGAGATCTCGGCCGGTCAGATGGTGTTCATCACCGGCCATTCCGGCGCCGGCAAGACCACGCTGGTCAAGCTGATCGCCTCGATCGAGCGGCCAACCAGCGGCAGTCTGGTGGTCAACGGCCAGAACCTGGCGGCACTCCGGCGTAGTGCCATTCCTTATCTGCGGCGCAATTTCGGCATGGTCTTTCAGGACCAAAAACTGCTGTTCGATCGCAGCGTGCTCGACAACGTGCTGCTGCCGCTGCAGATCGTCGGCTTGCCCCGCCGCGAGGCGATTCGCCGCGCCCAGGCGGCGCTCGACAAGGTCGGCCTGCTGGCCCGCGAAAAGGCCCGGCCAATTGCGCTGTCCGGTGGCGAGCAGCAACGCCTGGCCATCGCCCGCGCCGTGGTCAATCGGCCGACGGTGTTGCTGGCCGATGAGCCGACCGGCAATCTCGACAACGAATCGGCGAGCAGCATTCTCGAAATTTTTTCGTCCTTTCACCAGGTCGGTGTCACCGTCGTCGTCGCCACCCACGACCAGAACTGGATCGAGCGCTATCACCCCAACGTGCTCTGTCTCGACCACGGGAGGTTGTTGTGAACGCCTGGCTTTCCCAGCACCGCGCGGCGCTTGCTTCGGCTTTCCGCCGGTTGTGGTCGACGCCGCTCAATACCCTGCTGTCGCTGCTCGTCATCGGCATCGCGCTGACCTTGCCCGGCTTCGGCTACGTTCTGCTCGACAACCTCCGCGATCTCGGCCGCAATGCTTCCGGTGTCCAGCAGATCAGCCTGTTCATGAGTCTTGAGGCGAGCAAGAAGGAGGTCGGCGAAATCGAGAGTCGGCTGCGCGCCGCGGCCGATGGCAAATGGCAATTTATTCCCAAGGAGCAGGCGCTGAAGCGGATGCAGAAGAGCGAAGGGATGGCCGAAATCGTCGCCAGCCTGCCGCGCAACCCGCTGCCTGACGCCTTCATCGTCGAGCCGAGCAATAGCGAACCGGAAGCGCTGGAGATCCTGCGCAAGGAGATCGCCAGTTGGCCCAAGGTTGAGCATGTCCAACTCGATTCGGCCTGGGTCAAGCGTTTCGACGCCTTCCTCAAGCTCGGTCGGCTGGCCTTGTCGATGCTGGCCGGCATTTTTGCTGCCGGGTTGATCGCCGTGACGTTCAATACCATACGCTTGCAGGTCATGGCGCAGGCTGCCGAAATCGAGGTGGCGCGAATGATCGGGGCGACCGATGTGTTCATCCGCCGGCCTTTCTATTATTTCGGCGCGCTGCAGGGGGCGCTGGGCGGGTTGTTGGCGGCCGCGCTGGTGCTCGGGGCGCTGCGTTTGCTGGCCGGCCCGGTTAGCGAACTGGCGGCGCTTTACGGCGGCAGTTTTAGCCTGCGTACGCCGGGCGTCGGCGAAATCGCGGCGCTGGCTGGGGCCGGGGCTTTCCTCGGCTGGCTCGGCGCCCAACTGTCGGTCAGCCTGTCGCTCCGGAAGTTTGATTAGTCCCGTCAAGCCAAAGGCTGGAACCAGCCGCCGGGATTTTCTTCGTACCGTCGGCGCCGCAGCCCTTGCCGGTTGCGCGCCGGTCGGCAAGCCGCCGCTGCCGCCCGGTCAGCTGCTCGGCATGGCGCATGCCCTCGGCCATCGCCTGCGTGACGGCCATTTCCCCGCCCCATCGGAAGTCCGGAAAACCGGCGTACTGATCGTCGGCGGCGGCATTTCCGGACTATCGGCGGCGTGGCAATTGAGCAAGGCGGCGGTCGACGACTTTCTCGTGCTGGAAATGGGGGGCGAGGCCGGCGGCAATTCGCGGGCCGGGCAATCGCCGCTCGTCGCCTATCCGTGGGGTGCCCACTATCTGCCCTTGCCGGGCCAGGAGGCGACCAGCGTCCGCGAGCTACTGGCTGAGCTGGGCGTGCTGCAGGGCGATCCGGCTGCGCCAAAGCCGACCTACGACGAGCGCTTCCTGTGTGCGACGCCGCAGGAGCGGGTCTATCGCCACGGCTTGTGGGACGATGGCTTGCTGCCGCAACGCGGTGTCGATGCCGCCGAGCGCGAGCAGCAGCGGCGCTTCCAGGCGCGCATGGAGGAACTCAAGGCGGCCAGGGGGCGCGATGGTCGGCGCGTCTTCGCCATTCCAATGGCCTTGTCGAGCCGCGATCCGGAGTGGCGGGCGCTCGATCGGCTGTCGTTCAGCCAGTGGCTGGCCGACCACGGCTTCACCGCGCCGACCCTGCGCTGGCTGGCCAATTACGCCTGCCGCGACGATTACGGCACCGCTTGTGAGCAGACCTCAGCCTGGGCCGGCCTGCATTATTTTGCCTGTCGCAATGGCCAAGCAGCCAACGCGACCAGTGATGCCGTGCTGACCGCCCCGGACGGCAACGCGTGGCTGATGCGCGGCCTGGCGCGCCATGCCGCCGGGCGCCTGCTGACCGGGGCGCTGGTCTGGCGCATCGTGGCGGGCAAGTCGACGCTGGCGGTGGATGTGCTGGTCGGCGACAAGACCGTGCGCTTCGAGGCCCGGCAGTTGATCTGGGCGGCCCCCGCCTTCGTGCTGCCCCGCGTCTGGCCGGCGATCCCGGCCGAGCTGCGGGCGGCGGCCCTGGCCGGCGATTACGCGCCGTGGCTGACGGCCAACCTGCATCTCGCCGACTTCCCGGAAGAGCGGCACGGCGCCGCACCGGCCTGGGACAACGTGCTCTACGATAGTCCCGGTCTCGGCTACGTGGTGGCAACCCATCAGTTGATCCGGCGGCATCTGCGCGGCACGGTTTTTACCTACTACCGCGCCCTGCACGAAGTGACACCGGCCGAGGGCCGCCGCTTGTTGCTCGAAACGCCGCGCGAGGCCTGGGCCGAAGGCATCCTGGCCGAACTCGAAGGCATTCATCCCGACATTCGTCGGCTGACCACCCGTCTCGATGTTTTTCGCAACGGCCACGCCATGCGCCGGCCGGTGCCCGGCAGCCTGTGGGGCGGCGCCCGCGCCGTGCTGGCCGCTTTCGACAGCCCGCGCCTGACGCTGGCGCATGCCGATCTGTCCGGCTTTTCGCTGTTCGAAGAAGCCCAATATCGCGGCGTCGTCGCGGCTCAGCGGGTTATCCGGAAAATGCGTTTAGGCTGATCCGATTAATGACATTGGCTTGACGGTTGGCGGGTGGGGGTGCATAGTCACGGGCTTCCCGGGGCAGTTTGTTGCTTCGTGATTATTTTTCAATTTTTCAGAGGTTGTGATGCTTAGCGGATATGTGATTGGCAACAGCAAGGCCGTGCCGGGGGCTTTTAAGATTGGCGTTCTCGCGGCTTTTACCAGTTTGTTTCTGGTGGCTTGCAGCAACACGGGCAGCGCCGGAATCAATGGCAATAATGCCGGAGGAGTGGTTTCCGCCGGCGCCTCGGCCCTCAAGGCTGCGACGCTGAGCGATGCCGACGTCAAGGATCTTTCCGACAAATCCTGCGCGACGCTCGACGGTCAGTCCAGCATTGCTGCGGCGAAAAGCCCGGAGGCCAGGCGACTGGCCAAGATCGTCAAGGGCATGCCGGCAACCGTCAATGGCGTACCGCTCGATTACAAGGTTTATCTGACCAAGGACGTCAATGCCTGGGCGATGGGCAACGGCTGCGTCCGTGTCTATGGCGGCCTGATGAAGCTGATGAACGACAACGAGGTGCGGGCCGTGATCGGCCACGAAATCGGTCATGTGGCGCTCGGCCACACCAAGTCCACCATGCAGACCGCCTATGCCGCTTCGGCGGCGCGTCAGGTGGCTGCCTCAGCCGGCAACTCGGCAGTCGCGGCGCTAAGCAATTCGCAATTGGGCGAGCTGGCTGAGAAGCTGGTCAATGCCCAGTTTTCCCAAGTCCAGGAGAGCGCGGCCGACGACTACGCGTTTGACTTGCTGACTGCCGCGAAACTCAATCGCAACGGCCTTGTCAGCTCTTTCGAGAAACTGGCCAAGCTCGGCGACGAGAACAGCATGTTCAGTTCGCATCCGCCGTCCAGCGAGCGGGCCAAGCACATGCGCGAACGCCTCGCGGCGAAGAAGTAATCGCGCTGCCGTTCGTTATGGACGGCGGCAGGCAGTGACCAAGACCGGGATTTCCCGGTCTTTTTTTCGTTCAGCTTTTTTCGCTGGCGATTCCGGCCAGCGGCAGAAGGACCCGGAAAGTGCTGCCGGCCCCGGGGGCGCTGCTGACTTCGATGCGCCCGCCATGTTTTCGGACGATATCGTAGGCGAGCGACAGACCTAGTCCGGTGCCCTTGCCGACTGCCTTGGTCGTGTAGAACGGCTCGAAGATGCGCCGCAACGTGGCCGGCGTCATGCCCTTGCCGTTATCGGCCACCTCGATCCAGGCCCAGCGCTCGTCACAGCCGCTGCGCACGGTGATGGTGCCGCGCTCTTCGATGGCGTGGGCGGCGTTGGTCAGCAGGTTCATCACCACCTGGTTGATCTGGGCGGGAATGCAGGGGACCGGCGGCAGTTCGCCATACTCGCGCGTGACCTCGGCCTTGTATTTCAGCTCATGCCAGACGACGTTCAGGGTGCTTTCTATGCCGGCATTGAGATCGGCGTCCTGCCATTCGGCCTGGTCGACACGGGAGAAATCCTTGAGATCGCCGACGATTTTCTTGACCCGTTCGAGGCCTTCCTGCGATTCGCGCAGCAGGTCGGCCATGTCCTCTTTCAAGTATGCGAGGTCGGCAGCGGCAAAATCGGCGGCGCTGGCCTTGCCGGTACGGCTGGCCTCGAGCAGGTCGAGCAGTTGTTCGCTGTATTTTTTCAGCGTGCCCAGGTTGGAATTGACAAAGCCGACCGGGTTGTTGATTTCGTGGGCGACGCCGGCGGCCAACTGGCCGACCGACGCCATCTTTTCGGATTGCAGCAGCTGGCCTTGCGCTTCTTCCAGTTCCTCGATCTTGCCGGCCAGGTCAAACCAGCGCCGGCGCAGCATTTCGAGGAGCAGCCAGCCGGCGCCGCCGACCAGCAGAAAGAATATGGCATGGGTCAGCCGCGCTTTTTCGGTGCCGCTCCGGGTTGCCGCGGCGATCCCGGCATAGCGCTGGGAAACGCTGATGCCGCCGCGAATGTCGCCTTCGCGATAGCCTTGCTTGGCGTGGCAGTCGAGGCAGCTTTTTTTGACCGGCAGCGGCGCCATGTAGCGCAGCATTTCGCCGTCCGGCCCGGGTTCGACGCTGATGGTTTCCTTGACGCCGCGCTCGAAAGCCAGCAAGGACTGGTTCTCCCAGGCATCGGGCGCGTTGGCCGGGCGGATCGGGCGCCGGCTGGTTAGCCGGAAAACGGCACCGGAGGCGGATTCGGCCATCTCGCCAATGAGCCGGGTCATGTAGGCCGGGTTGATCATGGTCAGCGCGATGCCATCGGTCGTCGTCACGTCGCGTTGCGGATGTTCGAGATAGGGGTTCGGCTGGGTGTGCTCGGTAACCGGCACATAGATGCCGCCGTGGCTGGAATTCCAGTTGCGGGTCAGGATCACCATGCGGAACATGTTGCGCGCGCCTTCGATGGCGATCTCCGTCGCCTGGCGGCGAATCTGTTCGGTCTGCGTCTGCAGCGAGATGGCGACGATGCCGGTCCACAAGGCGAGCAGCAACCACCACCAGCGCCGCTCGCGAATCAGCCGCGGAATGGTGCGCCGGCTGGCCGGGTGCGGTGCTGCTTCAGTTGGTCGGCGGCTGCTCATCTCGGGTCTGGTCGGTGGCGCATTCGATGTTGCGACGAAGGCTAACGATAGCGCAGAAAGGCCGCGCGCTGTTCCGTCCAGGCCATCTCGTCGGCCAGACTGAGCGCATCGAAGGCTTCCGGCCGGGCGGCCGGGTCGTCGACCCATTCGCGTAACAGCGGCGAACCGTTGATCAGGTCGATGGCCAGCCGGTCATGCTCGTATTCGTAGGCGAAGTCGCGCCACAGCGGATAGTCGGGGTAGAGCCGGCGAATCGCCTTGAAGGCGAGGCTCTGCAGGCGCCAGGGACGGAAGGCGGCATGCCCGTAGCTGCGATCCTCGACGTGGATCTGGATGGCGTGGCAGAGCTGGCCGGCATGTTTGTGGAAAGTCGGTTCGAACCAGCACTCGCGCAATCGGCAGCCGGCGAGCCAGTGCGGCGCGAGGCGGCGCATTTCGGCGAGGACGGCGCGGGCGTCGATATCCGGGGCGCCGAACAGCTCGAGCGGCCGGGTGGTGCCGCGCCCTTCGCTCAGCGTCGTGCCTTCGAGCATGACGGTACCGGCATAGGCGCGGGCCATCGACAGGTTGGGCGCGTTCGGGCTGGGGTTGATCCAGCTGCGTTCGCCGAGCGGCCAGCCGTAACCGGGGGCGGCCTCCGGTTGCCAGCCTTGCATCTCGATCACTTGGTAGTCGACGTCAAGCTGCAGCGTACTGATGAACCACTGGCCCAGTTCGCCCATCGTCAGCCCGTGGCGCATCGGCAGCGGACCGGCGCCGACGAAGCTTTCCCAGCCATCGCGCAGGGTCAGGCCTTCGACCGGCCGGCCGGCCGGGTTGGGGCGGTCGAGGACCCAGACCGTCTTGCCATGCTGGGCGGCGGCTTCGAGCATGTAGCGCAGCGTCGTGATGAAGGTGTAGATCCGGCAGCCGAGGTCCTGCAGATCGACCAGCAGCACGTCGAAAGTGTCGAGCATCGCCGCGGTCGGCCGGCGCACTTTGCCGTACAGGCTGAAGACCGGAATGCCGTGCTGCGGATCGAGAAAGTCCGGCGACTCGACCATGTTGTCCTGCTTGTCGCCGCGCAACCCATGCTGGGGGCCGAAGGCGGCGCTCAACTTGAGGTCCGGCAAGGCGGCCAGCGCATCAAGCGAATGGGTGAGGTCGGCGGTCACCGAGGCCGGGTGGGCGAGAAGCGCGACGCGGCGGCCGGCCAGCGGGCGACGCAGGGCGGGGTCGGCGAGCAGCCGGTCGATGCCGAACTGGATGGCAGTAGTCATGTGGATTTGATGGGCAAGGTCAGCGTGAAGTTCTGACGGAGGTGGAAATCGGGGCGCCCGGCGGCATGAGCCAGAGCCCAGTAGCTTTTTTCGTGATTGCCGGCTTCGACCACGACGCTCAAACCGAGCTGTAGCGTATCGCCGGCCGGCAGCAGCTCGGGGCCGAGGCAGGCGTCCAGTTGAAAGCCGTCGGCCAGGCGGCGAAAGGCAATGTCAGGCCGGCCGGTCGGCTGGAAGTCGGGGGCGCGCCTCCGATAATCGGCGAAGTGATAGGCCGCCCACTGGCCGGACGGCGAGAAGTTGAATTCCCGGTATGCCGGGCTGCCGGGCTGGGCAATGAAGGCTTCGCAGCAGGTGTGCTGCCACAGGTCGTCGGCCGGCCCAGGCGACTGCGGGGCGGGAAGCAGGATCGCCTGCGGGTCGCCGCTCAGGCGGTAGCTCAAGGTCAGCCGGCCGGCCACGTTGAAGCTTGCCTCCGCCGTGATGCCCTGGATGGCAGCACAGGGGCTGGTGGGGTGGCAGAGCAGGGCGTGATGGCGGGAGGCAGGCAAGGGCTCGGGCGCGAAAATTGGCAAAGGCGGTACTTTACCTGCTGATTCGGCAGCCTGCTGCGGTGGATGCCGAATAGTCGTCGATAGCCACCCTGCGCCCTTGGTTGCCCGGGGCTTTTGGGGTAATTTACCGCCTTTGCCGAACAGCATGCAGGGAGATAAAAATATGACACCGCTACGCATCAATCTAGAGCAGGAAGAAATCCCCACCCACTGGTACAACGTCGTCGCCGACATGCCCACTCCGCCGGCCCCGCCGCTCGGGCCGGACGGCCTGCCGGTGCCGGCCGATAAGATGGGGGCAATCTTCCCGGGACCGATTCTCGAGCAGGAAATGTCGGCCGAGCGCTGGATTGCCATCCCCGAAGAAGTGCGCCAGATCTACGCCCTGTGGCGTCCCGCCCCGCTGTGTCGCGCCTTGCGCCTGGAACAGGCGCTGGGTACGCCGGCCAAAATTTTCTACAAGTACGAAGGCGTTTCGCCGGCCGGTTCGCACAAGCCGAATTCGGCCGTGCCGCAGGCTTTCTACAACAAGCTGGCGGGCACCAAGAAGCTGACCACCGAAACCGGTGCCGGTCAGTGGGGCTCGTCGATTGCCTTTGCCGGCCAGATGTTCGGCCTGCCGGTACGCGTTTTCATGGTCAAGGTCAGCTACGAGCAGAAGCCGTTCCGTCGTTCGATGATGCAGACCTGGGGCGCCGAAGTGTTCTCCAGCCCAACCAACCTGACCAACGCCGGGCGCACCGCGCTGGCCGCCGACCCGAACAACCAGGGTTCGCTCGGCCTGGCCATTTCCGAAGCGGTCGAGGAAGCGGCGGCCGATCCCGGCACCTGCTACACGCTCGGTTCGGTTCTCAACCACGTGCTGCTGCACCAGACGGTGATCGGCCTCGAAGCCAAGAAGCAGTTCGACAAGATCGGCCTCTACCCGGACGTGATCTTCGGACCCTGCGGCGGCGGCTCGAGCTTCGGCGGCATCGCCTTCCCATTCCTGGCCGACCAGGCAGCCGGCGACAAGCGCGCCGCCAATTTGCGCTGCGTCGCCGTCGAGCCGACCTCCTGTCCGACGCTGACCAAGGGCCACTACGCCTACGATTACGGCGACGTCTCCGGCTACACGCCGATCATGAAGATGTACACCCTCGGCCATGATTTCATGCCGCCGGGCATCCACGCCGGGGGACTGCGCTACCACGGCGATTCGCCGCTGGTTTCGCAGTTGCTGCATGAAGGGCGGATCGAGGCGCTGGCTGTGCCGCAGGTCGCCACCTTCGAGGCTGGCGTGCAGTTCGCCCGGGCCGAAGGCATCATTCCAGCGCCCGAGTCCTGTCACGCTATTCGCGCCGCCATCGACGAGGCGCTGAAGTGCAAGGTGACCGGCGAAGCGAAAACCATCCTGTTCAGCCTGACCGGGCACGGCCATTTCGACATGGCTTCCTACGACAAGTATTTTTCCGGTCAGCTGGAAGATTTCGACTACCCGGCCGAAGCGATTGTCGAATCGCTGAAGCATCTGCCCAAGGTCGGCTGAATCCGTGAAAACCCTCGTTTTTCTGCTCGTCCTCGGCAATCTGTTGTTCTATGCTTTGAGCGCCGGCTACTTCGGCCGGCCGGACAACCCGGATGCGGTACGCCTCGACAAGCAGGTCCTGCCCGAGCGCATGCGCATCGTCTCCCGGGGCGAAGCGCCGGCCGGGCCGGTCAAGGCGCCGGAGCCGGTAAAGCCGGAACCGGTTGCGGTCGAGGCTCGGGTGGAAGAAACAGCCAAGGCGGAAGTGGTCGCCAAGCCAGCAGAAAAGCCGGTTTGTCTGCTCTGGGAGCATCTCCCGGTCGCCGAGGCCGATCAGCTCGGCACGGTGCTGGCCGGCCGCTTCGCCGAATTCAAACTGGCCCGGCAACTGGTGGCGGCCGAAGGCAGCGGCTGGTGGGTGTTTGTGCCGCCCTTGCCGAACAAGGCGGCGGCCGAAAAGAAGGCCGGGGAATTGCGCCAGTTCGGTGTCACCGACTACTTCATCGTGCCGGACGGGTTTAATCGCTACGCCATTTCACTCGGCGTCTTTTCCAGCGAGAAGGGTGGCCAGGACCGGCTGGCCGAGCTGAAGGACAAGGGGGTTCGCTCGGCCCGGCTGGCGCCGCGTCCCGGCAAGGATAGTACGGTCAACCTGCAGGCCAGCGGCCCCGCGGCAGCCAAGGCGGCCGTGCTGGCGGCGGTCGGCAAGGTTTTGCCGAAATCCGAGGCGCAGGGCTGCAAGTGAGCGACTACGTGGTTGGCCTGACCGGCGGCATCGGCAGCGGCAAGTCCACTGTCGCCGAGTTGTTCGTCAGGAACGGGGCGGTCCTGGTCGATACTGATGCGATCGCGCACGAACTGACCGCGGCCGGCGGCGGGGCGATGCCGGCGTTACTGGCCCAGTTCGGCCCCGCGGTGGCCAATGGCGAAGGGGCGCTGGATCGCGCCGCGATGCGGCAAAGAGTGTTTGCCGATCCGGCCGCCCGGGCGCAACTGGAGGCGATCCTCCACCCGCTGATTCGCCAGTTGGCAGCCGAGCGCTGCCGGGCCGCCGCCGCACCCTACGTCATTCTCGCCGTGCCGCTGCTGGTTGAGTCAGGCGAGTATCGCCAGCGCTGCCAGCGGATCGTCGTCGTCGATTGCCCGGAAAGCCGGCAAATCGAGCGCGTCATAGCACGGAACGGGCTGTCCGTCGACCAGGTCAAAGCGATCATGGCCGCCCAGGCAACGCGTCAGCAGCGACTGGCCGTGGCTGATGACGTGGTGGTCAATGATGCGGATTTGGCCTGCCTTGCCGGGCAGGTCGATGCCTTGCATCGAAAGTATCTACAACTTTCCGCAGAAATACTTAATGCAAACTGTTGAGATTTGCATGCAAATGGCTCAAAATTCAAACAATTTTCCGTTTCTTCGGACACAGCCCGCGTGATAACTTACGAATACCCGTTCAACGAGCGCATCCGCACACTGCTGCGTCTCGAAGACTTGTTCGAAAAAACGGGGTTCTTTCTGCAGTCCGATGGCCAGCTGGAGCACCACGCGGCCCTGGTCACGCTGTTTGAAATCCTTGAGGTGGCGGGCCGGGCCGACCTCAAGATGGATCTGATTCAGGAACTCGAACGGCAGCGCCAGACCTTGCTGGCCTACCGCAACAATCCCGATATTTCCGAAGAGGCGCTGTCCGGCGCGCTTTACGAAATCGAGCAATCTTCGGCGGCACTGCTCGCGATGACCGGCAAGATCGGTCAGTACCTGCGCGACAACGACTGGCTGATGGGCATCAAGAGCCGGGCGGCGATTCCCGGCGGCGTCTGCGAATTCGATTTGCCGTCCTACCACTGGTGGCTGCACCGCAAGCCGGAAGTCCGGCGCGAGGCCCTGGCTGGCTGGACCAAGCCGATGGTGCCGATGCGCGACGCGGCGGCGATCGTGCTGCGTCTGCTGCGCTCGAGCGGCCGGCCGAAAAACTACACGGCGATCAATGGCCAGTTCCAGCTCAACCTCGGCGGCACCGCGGCACAAATGGTGCGCGTTTCGCTCGATATCGACGAGCCGGCCATCCCGGAAGTCAGCGCCAACAAATATTTCCTCAACATCCGTTTCACCAAACCGCCGGCCGGCGAACTGAAGGCCCGTGGTTGCGAGCGCGATGTCGAGTTCGACCTGACCTTCTGCAACCTCTGATGACCACCGCAAAAATTCGCAAGGTCCGTTGTCCGCAGTGCGGCGGCGAATCCATCTGGGCCCCGGAAAATCCGTGGCGGCCGTTCTGCTCCGAGCGCTGCAAGCAGATCGATCTCGGTTGCTGGGCCAGCGAGTCGTACCGCATCCCGGTGCAGCCGGGCCCGGGCGAAGAGGGCAGCGAACTGCCCGAGGCGCCGCAGGGCTGAGCCTACCAGCCGCGCATCAGCGCGATGCCGTGGGCGCCGTGGTTTTGCGCTGCGGTCAGCAGTTCGTTTTTCATCCCCCCCAGTGCGAACACCGGCAAGCGGTTGCTATTGAGCCGCCGGCCAAACTCCGGCCAGCCCAGGCCGCTGCTTTCCGGGTGGCTGGGCGTCGGCAAGACCGGGCCGAGCAGGGCGTAATCGAGACCGAGTTCGCCGGCCCGGGCGATTTCTTCGGCGCTGTGGCAGGAGGCGCCGACCCAGGTGAAATCAGGGCGGCTGGTACAGGCGGCCAACTGGCCGGATGACAGGTGCAGGCCATCGGCCCCGGCCTGGCGGGCGATTTCCGCATCATCGTTGATGACGACCAGCGCACCATGCGCCTGCGCCAGCCGGGTGACCGCCTCGGCAAACGCCAGGCGACGGGCCGGCGGCCAGCCCTTGTCGCGCACCTGGATCAGGCGCAGACCCTGCTGCAGGGCTTGTTCGAGGCGTTCCAGCTGGCGCTCGACGCCTTCGCTTTCGGCCATCGTGATCGCCATTGTCGTCGGCAGCGCCAGGGCCTTGAGGATAGGGTCATTGGCCGGCAGGATCGGGGCCACTGTCGCGGCGGTGCCGCACGCCTGCCATTCCACCGCCGAATGTTCGAGCGGCGCGGTGATGCCGATCTCGCCGGTCCATGCCGTCGCCCGCCAGAAATTGAGGCGGACGGTGGCGTGCGGGTAGGTGAACTGGCGGGTCAGCCACGGGGAGCATTCCGTGACGGTGATGCCGAGCTCTTCCTGCAATTCGCGGATCAATGCCTGGCGCACCGACTCGCCGGGCTCGACCTTGCCGCCCGGGAATTCCCAGTAGCCGGCATAGACTTTGCCCACGGGGCGCTGGGCAAGGAGAAATTCCGTGCCGTTGGCCCGCAGCATCACGGCGGCCGCCACCTCGACGATGCCGCTCACTTGGCGGACTTTCGTGCCGGCTTCTGCTGGCCGGCCAGATCGCGGGCGAACTGCCAGGCGACCCGTCCCGAGCGCGAACCGCGGCCGAGGGCCCAGTTCAGCGCGTCGCGTTCGCTGGCGGCGATCACCTTCTCGCTGACCCCGAGATAGCGCAGCCAGTGATTGACGATGTTCAGGTAGTCGTCCTGGCTGAACGGGTAGAAGGAAATCCACAGGCCGAAACGCTCGGACAGCGAGATCTTTTCCTCGATCGCTTCGCCCGGGTGGATTTCGTCATCGACCCGCGTCGTGTCGAGATTTTCCGCGAAATACTCGGGCATCAGATGGCGGCGGTTCGAGGTGGCGTAGATCAGCACGTTCTCCGGCGGCGCGGCGACCGAGCCGTCGAGCACCGACTTCAGTGCCTTGTAGGCGGTTTCGCCAGCTTCGAAGGAGAGATCGTCGCAGAAGATGATGAAGCGTTCCGGCCGCCCCTCGAGCAGATCGACGATGTCCGCCAGATCGGTCAGGTCTTCTTTATCGACCTCGATCAGGCGCAGCCCCTTGGCCGAGTATTCGTTGAGCACCGCCTTGACCAGCGAGGACTTGCCCGAACCGCGGGAGCCGGTCAGCAGCACGTTGTTGGCCGGCTGGCCGGCGACGAACTGGCGGGTGTTGGCGGTAATCCGCTCTTTCTGGTCGTCGATGTTGTTGAGGTCGGCCAGGCGGATCGGGTGCGGGTGGCGAATGGCCTGCAGCCAGCTCCGGCCCTGGTTCTTGCGCCAGCGGAAAGCGATGGCGGCGTCCCAGTCGGGCAACGGCGGGGCCGGCGGCAGGGTGGCCTCGAAGCGGCCGAGGACGGCCTCGACCCGGGCAAGCAGGCGATCTAACGGCAGGGAATTGGGCATCGGGGCAGGTATACTTTCAGGCGAAGCCTCGAACTCTAACGAAAGCCATGCAAAAAATCCAAGCCGCAATTCTTCTCACTGTCTCTTTGCTGGCCGGCTGTTCCATGCTGCCGCGCCCCGCGGCGCCCGTCGCCTGCGCCCCGTGTGCTGCCTGCCCGGCTTGCCCGGCGCCGCCGGCGGTCACCGTGCCCGTTCCGCCAGTCGCCTTCTCCCGGTCGCTCCAGCCGGCAAGCTGGGCCGACCTGCCGGGATGGGCCGAGGACGATCCCGCCGCCGCCTGGCCGGCTTTCCTGCTCTCCTGTCGCGGCATGGCCGGCCGGCCGCATGGCCCGGCCTGGAAGCGGGTCTGCGATCTGGCGCGGGCGGCCGACGGCAAGCCGGATCTCGATCCGCGCCGTTTCTTCGAGCAGCATCTGAAACCGTTTGCCGTGGTGGCTGGCGACGCTTCGGTCAGCGGCATGATTACCGGCTATTACGAACCGCTGTTGCGCGGCAGCCGCCAGCGCACCAAGGGCTTTGAGCAGCCCGTGCGCGGTGTGCCGGATGATCTGCTGACCGTCGAGCTGTCGTCGCTCTTCCCGGAACTGAAGGGCAAGCGCGTGCGCGGTCGGCTGGAAGGCAACAAGGTCGTACCGTACTGGTCGCGGGCCGAAATCGCGGCACGCGGCGACAAGTTCCCGGGCAAGACGCTGGCCTATGTTGACGACGCGGTCGAACTGTTCTTCCTGCAGGTTCAGGGTTCCGGGCGACTCAAGTTGAGCGACGGCAGTACGGTACGGCTGAATTATGCCGACCAGAACGGCCACACCTATCAATCGATCGGCCGCCTGCTCGTCGAGCGCGGCGAGCTGAAGCTGGAAGAGGCCTCGATGCAGGGCATTCAGGCTTGGGCGCGGGCCAATCCGGGGCGCCTGGACGATTTGCTGAATGCCAACCCGAGCTACGTTTTCTTCCGCGAGATGCCGAACGGCAAGGATGGTCCGGTCGGTGCGCTGGGCGTACCGCTGACCGCCGAACGCAGTATTGCCATCGATCCGCGCTCGGTACCGCTTGGTGTTCCCGTCTTCCTCGCGACGACCCGACCGAATTCGGCGCAGGCCCTGAACCGCCTGGTGATGGCCCAGGATACCGGGGGGGCGATCAAGGGGGCGGTCCGCGCCGACTTTTTCTGGGGCTTTGGCAAGGAAGCGGGCGAGCAGGCCGGGCGGATGAAGCAGAGCGGCCGGCTCTGGGTGCTGCTGCCGCCGGAGGCTGCACTGATGAGCGGAGCGGATGCACCGCAATAAGGCGTTGTTTTAAAAATAGGCACCAAACAGGTGCCTATTGTTTTGCGATGCTGTCCGCATTGCACTGATTTGTAACATATTTTGCGCACTGGAATGGTGCTTGCTTTCGCCCTCGGGATCTTTGTCTGGGGGTTTCATGGAAGCGTATCAATCCGGCAGCAACGTACTTTTCATCCTGCTTGGCGCCATCATGGTGCTGGCCATGCACGCGGGCTTTGCTTTTCTTGAAGTCGGCACGGTTCGCAAAAAGAACCAGGTCAATGCGTTGGTCAAAATACTGGCCGATTTCGGCATGTCGACCGTCGCCTACTTTTTCATCGGTTACAGCATCGCCTACGGCGTCAATTTCTTCTCCGGCGTCGATACGCTGATAGCGAAAAATGGCTACGAGCTGACCAAGTTCTTCTTCCTGCTGACTTTTGCCGCGGCGATTCCCGCCATCATCTCCGGCGGTATCGCCGAGCGTGCCAAATTTCATCCGCAACTGATCGCCACCTTTCTGCTGGTCGGCTTTGTCTATCCGTTCTTCGAGAGCATTGCCTGGAATCACGCCTTCGGCATCCAGGCCTGGCTCAAGGCCACCTTCGGCGAAGAATTCCACGATTTTGCCGGCTCCGTTGTGGTGCATGCCATGGGCGGCTGGGTCGCGCTGCCGGCCGTTCTGCTGCTCGGCGCCCGCTATGGCCGCTACACCAAAGACGGCCGGATCTCCGCTCACCCGCCCTCATCGATTCCCTTCCTGGCGCTTGGCGCCTGGATCCTGACGGTCGGCTGGTTCGGCTTCAACGTGATGAGCGCCCAGACGCTCGACAAGATCACCGGTCTGGTCGCCCTCAACTCGCTGATGGCGATGGTCGGTGGCACACTGGTCGCCCTGATGGTCGGCAAGAATGACCCGGGCTTCACCCACAACGGCCCGCTGGCCGGTCTGGTTGCCGTCTGCGCCGGTTCCGACCTGATGCACCCGATCGGGGCGCTGGTCGTTGGTGGCGTGGCCGGCGGCTTGTTCGTATTCATGTTCACGCTGACCCAGAACCGCTGGAAGATCGACGACGTACTGGGCGTCTGGCCGCTGCACGGACTATGCGGTGCCTGGGGCGGCATCGCCGCCGGTATCTTCGGCAGCAAGGCACTCGGCGGGGCTGGCGGCGTCGCTTTCATGCCGCAATTGATCATGACCGGCCTGGCGATTGTCGTGGCGATGACCGGCGGGTCGCTGGTCTACGGCGGCCTGAAAGCAGTGCTCGGTTTGCGCCTGGATCAGGAAGAGGAATATCAAGGGGCCGACCTCAGCATCCACAAAATCACCTCGACACCGGAGCGGGAGTCGAATTGGTAGTGATGATAGGGAACAATTAAGTCTGTCGAAGAGTGCGCTTAAGGGGGCCAATGGCCCCCTTTTCTATTTGCGCTCTTCACTTCCCCGTTGCAAAAAAATGGCTGAATCAGTTTTCCTTCCCATTGAATCAATTTGTGCACCATCCCAATCGTGCAGGGAAAGCCTCTCCCGCCGGCTCTTCTATCGGTGCCGAGTGGGCAACGGGCGGAAGCCAAGCAAATTCAAGGTAGTATCGCCACGCTGCGAGTGCCGCTAGTCATTTCTTCAAACCGGGTTCCCGATGACAGTGAGCAGTGCAAATCGCTGTCGCTTGGCTCGCATCCGTTACCAAAAATCGAGGCTGGATAGATCACCGATGTCAAAGAAAAAAATGCCGAGTGGCCTGCCTCCGGATCCAAAGCTGAACCGCATGCTGGCCTCACTGCCCACCAAAGATTATGAACGCCTGCTGACCGACCTTGAGCTCGTCGAAATGCCTTTGGGCTGGACGATGTCCGAGTCCGGTGACCATGTGAACTATCTGCATTTTCCAACCTCCGGAATTGTCTCGCTAATCTATTCGCTGGAAGATGGTTCCTCGAGCGAAACGGCTCTGGTGGGCAACGAAGGGATGGTCGGCATCTCCATTTTCATGGGCGGCGAGAGCATGCCGACCAGTACGGAAGTGCAAAGCGCAGGCCACGCCTATCGACTCAGCCGCAAGGTCATGAAGCACGAGTTCTCGCTCGGCGGCCAATTGCAACACGTGGCGCTGTTGTTCACTCAGGCGCTGATTGCCCAGACGTCGCAAACGGCCGTATGCAACCAGCACCACTCGCTGGATCAAAAAATGTGCCGGTGGTTGCTGATGACTCTGGATCGTTCCGACGGCAATGAATTGACGGTTACGCAGGAGACGATCGGAAACTTGTTGGGGGTTCGCCGCGAAAGTGTGACCCAGGTTTTAGGCTTGTTGGAAAAGGATCACTTAATAGAACGGGCCCGCGGTCGTATTACCGTGCTCGATCGCGCCAAACTCGAAAAGCGCGTGTGCGAATGCTATGCGGTGGTTCAGGGCGAGTATGAGCGCCTGCTACCGGGCAAGCGAGGTTCAAAGAGCTAGACGGCGCGACCGGGTCCGGCGGCTAGCAGGCGAAGCGCGGTCCGCTCTTCCCCTTTGCTCGGGAGCGATTCAGGAAATAGCCCGCCCTAAAACTGTATGCGCCAGCGCACAGAGCCTTCGCCTTTGCCCGCTGATAATCCGGCTAACTTGAAGGATTGACGCCGTGCAATGTTTCCCATAAACGTTTTTACCTTGCTCAAGTATCTGGCCGGCATTGCAATGTCGGTCGTGCTTCTGGCGCTTCTTCTCGTCGCCTTCATGGACTGGAACCTGATGCGCGCGCCCATCGGCCGCTGGGTCAGTGGCGCAACAGGCCGAAGCTTCGTCATCAACGGTGACCTGAGCGTCAATCTTGGCTTGCCGCCCCGTATCGTCGTCAATGATCTGGTGCTCGGCAACGCGGTCTGGAGCGACAAGCCCAACATGCTGGAAATCAAGCGACTCGATCTCCGGCTGGACATATTCCGGCTGCTGACGACTGGCTTGGCCTTTCCGGAAATTGCACTCTCGGCGCCGCATGTGACGTTGGAAGTGAGCCGCGATGGCATGGCGAATTGGGTCTTCAATGATCAGAACGCTAACCAGGAGGTCTCCTTTCCGGTCATCGACAGGCTGACCATTGATCACGGCAGCGTGACGTACCGCGACCCTAGGCTGAACACGGATCTTCTGTTTGAACTCAAGACCCGCGAAGGCGACCGGGGCAACCCTGCGCTCACCCTGGAAATAGATGGAAAAGGCCACTTCAAGGGGCTGCCGACAACGCTGCACGCTCAAGGTGGCGCACTGCTCAGTCTGCGCAGCGCCGAAACACCCTATCCGATCAAGGCAAACGGGGTTTTGGGGAAGACCCAGGCGAGCATTGAAGGCATCTTGCTCGACCCGCTGCATTTCAAGGGCCAGCAACTGAACTTCACGCTGGTCGGAAATGACCTGGCCTCGCTCTTCCCTATCATTGGCGTGCCGATTCCCCCGACTCCGGCTTACCGGCTCACCGGCTTTCTGGATCACATTGACAATGTGTGGACCTTCAGCCGCTTCAAAGGAACTATCGGGCAAAGCGATATTGCGGGCAATTTTGCGGTCGACCGCAACCAGCAGCCGCAGATGATCAGCGCCGATCTGGTCTCGAAACAATTGCGCATGCAAGACCTCGGCGGCTTCATCGGCGCTGATCGCGGGGCACAGCCAAGCGCGACGCCGCCGGCCAATGATCGCGTGCTGCCAGCCGAAGAGTTCAGTTTGAAAAAACTGGCGGCGGCCAATGCCGATGTCCATTTTCGCGGCGAGAAAATCATCAGCAAAAACACTCCGCTCAATAACATGACCGCCCACCTTGTCATTACCGATGGAAAGCTCGCGCTGGCGCCACTGGATTTTGGTGTGGCCGGCGGCAACCTGGTCTCCTACATTGAAATGGATAGTCGGCAATCGCCCATCGTCACGCACGCCGAGATCACTGCAAAGGGCTTGCACCTGGCCCAACTGTTTCCCGGTTCGTCGCTCGCCGCGGCTGACACGGGCACCATGGGCGGCCGAGCCAATCTGGCTGGCAGCGGCAACTCGGTCGCGCGCATGCTGGCATCGGCCAACGGCGAAGCAGCGCTGATCATGGATGGTGGTTCGGTTGGCGAGTTGACGCTGCGCCTGGCGAATCTCGATATCGCCAACTCACTGCTCGTTCTGCTCGGCGGCGACAAACAGGTGCCCATTCGTTGCATGGTCAGCAATTTCAAGGCCGTGGATGGCGATTTCATCGTCAAGGATCTGCTGCTCGATACGGCCAAGGTCAACATCGTTGGCACCGGCAACATCGACTTCGGCGACGAAGCCATCCATCTCCGGCTGGTGCCAGAGTCAAAAGGCTTCAGCCTCGCCTCGTTGCGAGGCCCCATCGCCATTACCGGTACATTTAAAACGCCCGTCCTGCGGCCGGAACTGGGCGGCGTGATTGTTCGTGGCGGGCTGGCTGTGGCATTGGGCGCCGTCTCATCAGGCGTTGGCGCCCTCATTCCACTGCTCGATTTTGGCACCGAGCGGGACAGCAACTGCAAAACCCTGCTTGGCGAGGCCAAGGCCGACTCCGGGGTGAAAACCAGCGACATGGCGCCACGCGGCGGCAAAGCGCAAAACCATCAAACAAAAAAGAAAATGCCTTGATCTGCACTGAAGGCAGGTTGATCTGGGGTGCGTCACCGCGACCTTCTAGGGGCTGCCATCCGGCAGCGTGACGCTTTGTTCGGCCAGCCAGACGATGTCGCTGGTCAGTTGGGCGGCCTGGGCGGCGGATAGGGCGACGCCGAGGTGCAGGCCGAAGGCTTGAGCTTGGGTGATCGCGGCATTCATTAGCGACTGGTACTGCACTTCGCCCCCCAAGGGGGCTTCCTCCGGGGCGTCGCTGGCGTAGCCGGTCAGGAGGCGCAGCCCGGTGAGCTGGCCGATCTGCTCGCGGATCAGTTGCTGTTCATAGAAGCCATCGCCTACGCTAAAGCCCGCTGCTACTGAATACGGGGGGGCGTCGGCTTGCTTATCGCTTGAGGCCAAGGCCGACTCCGGGGTGAAAACCAGCGATATGGCGCCACGCGGCGGCAAAGCGCAAAACTGATGTTCTGTTTTGAGCAAACTGCCCTATTGTTTTCCATCAAATTCCCAAGCTGCAATTCTGGAAATTTTAAGTGCTAACTCCAAAAAATCTTTACCCGTACATTCCTCTATATATTTTCTAATCCGGTTGTTGATTAGGTCAAAGTCATACTCCAATACCATCAACATGTGTAGTCCCCAGTGCGCTCGATCCCATTCATATCTAAGCATTAGCTCCAGCCAATCTGGTGTAACAACATAGATATCGAAATCATTAGTCCCGCTCCCTTCGTCAGAGCCGATCCTTAGACTAATTCGTAGGCCAAAACATTTAGGATTTTCCGGTTGATATTTCTCAAGCGGAACATCCAACTCATCACACCACATACTATTAATAATTGCTCTCATGGCAGCACCACCAAGTGACTGTTACTGATAATTGTCCGTCCATCTTTACCTAACAGGACAAAATTAGCTTGAATTCCAGTAAGGTTCCAAATCGCGGGAGCACTTTTTTCGGTTGGAGGTCTATAGATTCTTAGTCCATCTGCACTCTTCAGGCAACCGGGGCAACTCGCTTGATTCTCCACTAATTTTGCAGAAACAGGTGCAGAAACAGGGACAGACCACGGTTTCCTCCGTCATTCAGTTTGAGTTCTTGAATTTGCCCCCAAACAACTCCCCCGACTCAGGCTCAGGCTTCTTTCGCGGCCGCCCCGGCTGGCCCGGCTGCGCCCGTCGGCCGATTACCGCCGCTACCTCTGTCGCAAAGCGCTCACTGCCCAGCACAAAATTACCATTCGTCGCCCGCCGAATCTGGTCCACCACCCCTGGCTCTAACTCATAACGAAACAACTCCCGGTAGGCAGCTTGCTGACCCTCTGTATCCCGCCCTAGCGCAACGTAAAGTTCATGCGGTCGAATCAGCCCGTTCTCTTCTCCCTGCCCATTCGCACGGTAACTCGACCAAGGGTAGCTCCCCGGATGCTCCACCATTCCCGCCCGTACCGGATTCAGTTCGATGTAGCGCTGGCAAGCCAGCAGATACGCCTCTTCCTGGATCGGGCAGGAGCGGAAGCGACCTTCCCACAAGGTGCCGCTACGCCGATACACCCGATTCACATACTGCACGTAACGCTGGCCCAAAGCCTTCATCAAGACGCCAGGCGCCTCGGCCTTGTCGGCGGAAATCAGCAAATGCACATGGTTCGTCATCAGTGCATAGGCGTGGATGCGGCAGCCAGTCTTCCCTGCATGCTCCGACAGCCACTCCAGGTAAAAGCGATAATCCTCGTCAGCGAAGAAGCAGGCTTGGCGGTTGTTGCCGCGCTGGATCACGTGTAGGGGAACGCCCGGCAGGGCGAGGCGGGGGCGACGGGGCAAGGAAAGGCTCCTTTAAATACCAAGGTGCCAAGACTATCAAAAAACCGTGGTCTGTCCCCTATTATTACCCTATTATTATGTTATCCCAGTAAGGCTAACGTCATTTCCTGTTAATTTCTGAATTCCCCAATCCAATGCAATCAAAGGGGTCAGAGACATTTAGAAAAGTACACGAAAAACTAAATGTCTCTGACCCCTTTGATTCCTTGTCCGTCCGATCCGGGTTAGCTCACAACTGCTTCACCCACCATATTGAGACAAACATAAGGGCACCAAGTAGTAGTACTACCAGAACATTAAGGCGCTCGCTCCACCCACGAAATTTGCCGATTTCATATGCTGTGAAAATGACTGATGCGAATGGCGTTATTACTAAACCGCCTTTTAGGGCACGCAAAGCCTGGGAAACCTCCCATCCATTCCACTCGCCTGTTCGCAAGAAGTGCATCGTACTAGTCCCATAAGGCCCAATAAGCGGAAGCACAATCAACAACGGCACACCAAATGCTAGAAAATAATATGATAAGCGTGCCCAAAAGCCTTTCATGGTTGACTCCGGTTTGGTTTGCTGAAATCGACGATAGCACTCTTGACTGCATTGCCTGTTGGCTCTTGGAAGAAACTTGATGTTGCGTTCCCTACTAGAGGTGGGGCCAAATTTGGCGCATTCCACCTTGAAATTTCGAGATACCCTTTGATCCAATCTGAGCGATACCAAGGGTTCAATTTGTTGTTTAGTGGAATCTCCACTGCTTTACCAGCCCCGTAGCCGACAATTGTCCCAAGCGCAGCGCTAGTCACCGCTGGATAGGGGTTTTCTCCTTTGATCGTTGAACCTATCAAGGCACCCGAGGAGTTAATAGTGGCAGATGGCCACAAAGTGCGTCCCGTACTTAGATAGCCAGTTATTCCGGCTATAGCCAAGTCAATTCCGTCAACAGGTTGGTTATTATCTTGAAACGAATAATTTGCACCAGCACCAATAACTCCTCCGGCTACTCTCATTCCGGTAGAAATACCATTCAGTCTACCTGCGAAACCGCTCAATCCACCCGTAGAAAGAAAAGCAGCTAAGGATTCAACTGGATAGACTTTTGAAATACCCTCTGCTTTATCCAACAAGCCGTTGAGTTGCTTGATGCTGCTGACAGCATCGGCCGAACACAGTCTAGGCGGGGCGCAGGAAGCATACAGTTCAGCCAGTACACGCTTGAGGGTATCGCTGTTCATCGTGACGCTGCCGCAATTGCCATTCAGCAGACAGTCCGCAGCAGCTTGTTGCTGTTGCTTGTCGATAGCTGTGTATTTTTGTTCAACCTGTTTGCGTTCTTCGTCGGTAGCGGCCTTCCCTAGCTCAGATTTCTTATCCTGTATCTGGCGGTGTGTCAGGTAGTTATTCACTACCTCATTCGCCGCCGCATTCCCGGTCGTCAGCACATCCTTCCCGGTCGCCGCGGCAATGGCCATCGAACCCGTGACCGCGCCGGCCGCAATAATCGCCTTGCGATTTGGGTCGTTGGGGTCGCCATCGCTCAGGTTGTCTTTCCCCAAGGAACTGTCGATTACCCGCGCCAGACTCGCACTGGCGGCGCCGCCCAGGGCGCCTGAGCCGCAATCCTGATTGCTGGCGGCTGCTACGGCGCAACCCAGGACGGCATGTGAAACGATGTTGGCCAGCGTATTGTCCTGCGTCAGGCCGCCGACGATGCCGGCGCCGCTGGCCGCCAGGCTACCCACTACGCTGCCGATCAGGCCATCTTCGAACTTGCCGCCCTGCGCCTTGGTCAAGGCCCCCTTGGCCAAGGCATTCAGCCCGGTCTGTTGCCAGTAGTTGGCACTCATCAAGGTGTCGAGCTTGATCGAGCTGGTCGCCGTCGTTGCCGTCCCGCTGTTGCCGAGTTGGAGGTTTTGCGATCCGGAGTCGATTGACGTTGTGGTATTTGCCGTACTGCTGGCCGCACTGCCATTGACCATGCTGCTGACACCGGCTGCCACCCCGGCCATCAGCGCACTGGTCGCCCCGGCCTTGAGGCCGGCCTGGAAGGCCTTGTCGAAACTTGCTCCGCCGGCTAGTTGGCCGATCATCGTGCTGCTCATGCCAATGATCGCGGCATTGATGATGGCGATGGTCGCCGCATTTGCACCGGCGCCAGCGATAGCAGCACCGAGCGTTCCAGCCCCCGCACCCCCGGTATAGATGGTGATCACGATGGCCGCGATCAGCGTCACGATCTGGGCCGTCCCCTGATCGGCGAACTTCTTGACGTCAAAGTTCTCACTGAGCTTCAGCGTGTTATAGACCTCCTGAACCTTGGCTTGACCGGCTACCGTCAAACTGACATGCCCGGCATCGTCTTTGACGGTCAGCGTGGTCCCGGCCGAAGAGTCGAGCACCTGCTGGATCTTGCCGGCCAGTTGTGGATCCTGCTTGATCTGGACCAGGCCGCTTTGCAGATACTGGCTGAGCGCCGCGGCCCCACTGGCCGTCGCGCCGGCCGTAAAGGCGTCGTTGGCATCGGCCCGGATACCGTTCGCCAGGGCCTTCTTGGCCGACTCGGCCAGGCTGCCGCCGCCACTGCCGGTGCCGGTGATGCTCACCTGCTGGCGGCTGTCGCCCTGCTCGACACCGGTGGCGGTCATGCGGTCGGCCTTCAGGCTGCCGTCGGCATTCTTCTCGGCGACCTCGGCCGAGAAATTGCCGCCCACCGAGATATCGAGTCCGCTGCCGGCCGTGATGGTCGACAGCAACTGCCGGGTCTCGGCTTCCTCGCGGGTATGGGTGACGGCTTTTTTCTTACCCTGGTCGTAATCGGTGCTTTGCACCTGGCGATCGCTTTGTGCCGTCTGCAGGTTCAGATCGCCGCCGCTCTGGATGGCGACGGTATTTTCCGCTGCCAAGGCGGTCGCGACCAGCGTCGTGTCGCGCGTACTCTTCAGGCTCAAATCGCTCCCGGCGACCAGGATGGCGCCGGTGGCGGTGTTGCTCGACAGCTGTTCGCTCTGCTGTTTGACCTTGGCGCCGTTCTTGTTGCTCAGGTTCTGACTGCCTTGCAGGCTGTCGCTGGCCGCGGCAATCAGCAGGTCACGTCCGGCGTCCAGCGCCAACTTCTCCTTGGCCGTGTATTGGCCGCCTTCCAGCGCAATATCCTGCCCGGCCTGGATCGAGACGTTCTTGCCGCTCAGTGTGCCTTCCTGCGCGGTCGAAGTCTCGGCCTTGATCTCCAGCGAGCGGGTCACCTTCTTGCCGCCCATCAAGCCACCGCCGCTACGCCCACTGGAATAACTGGCGATATCGATCGTCTGCTCATTGCGCCCAGCCGCCAGCACCACGTCGTTGCCGGCGGTCAGGGCGAGATTGCCCTGGGCTTCTAAATCGACCGCCCGGCCGAGCAGGTCGTTGCCGGCGATCAGGTTGGCATCGCCCTCGGTACGCAGGCGCGTGCCGACCTCGCTGCTGGCATTGACCTGGACATGGTTGCGGCTGTTGCCGCCGATATCGATCACGTCGCGGGTGGTCACCGTGCCCAGGGTGAGATCGTTGCCGGCGGCCAGCGTGGTAGTGCCCGAACCGGCATTGACCACCTCGGCGGCGGTCAACGTCATATTGCGCCCGGCGACGGCGCTGAGGGTGCCGCTGCTGCCGGTGACGTAGAGGCCGGCGACGCGGTCGATCTGGGTGCGGCTGAAGTTGCCTTGCTCGGTCTGGCCGGTGCCGGTGGCCGTGGTGGTCTCGATGTTGATATCGCGCCCGGCGGTGAGGGCCAGGCTGTCCTGCGCCTCGATGCGTCCGCCGAGGTTGGTGATGTCGTTGCTGGCGCTGATATTCACCGCCGCGCCGGTCAGTCGTCCGCCCAGGTTCTGGACATTGGCGGCCGAGAGGTCGAGCAGGGTACGGCCCGCTACCGTGCCGCTGTTGACGAAATCGCCACCGGCCCGGATCGCTACCGTCTGGCCGGCGATCAGCGTGCCGTCGGCCTTGAGGTCGCCGCTACGCGGCAGCAGGTAGACCTGCGGGACCAGCACCTTCTGGGTGCTTCCATCCGGCAGCGTGACGCTTTGTTCGACCAGCCAGACGATGTCGCTGGTCAGTTGGGCGATCTGGGCGGCGGAGAGGGCGACGCCCAAGTGCAGGTTGAAGGCTTGGGCCTGGGTGACGGCGGCATTCATCAGCGACTGATATTGGGCCTCGTCACTGGCGTAGCCGGTCAGGAAGCGCTGCCCGGTCAGTTGGCCGATCTGTTCACGGATCAGTTGCTGCTCGTAGAAGCCATCGCCGAGGCGCTTCTGGGAAACCGTCGGGTCGAGGCCCAGCTGCTGCTGCATGTAGTCCGAGCTGAGCCAGGTGCGGTAGTTGGCAAAGCGCGGATCGGTTTCGACTAGCACATGGCTGTTGGCGGCGGGAAGGACGTGGTAGAGGCTGTTGTTCGGAATGGCCGGGGTGGCGATCTGGGTGGCGCTGGTGTTCGCCCGCGTCGGAATGGCGGTGCCGCTGCCGGCGGACTGGTGATCGAGCACGGCGGTGATCGAGGCATCGAGCGTGACGCCGATGTTGGCGGCGTAGCCGCCACCGACAAAGGCGTAGAAGTCGCAGTCGCAGTGGTGCCCGGTGCTCTTGCCGTCATGCCCGGCATAGCGCCAGCTGTAGTTGGTCCCGGCGTGGTATTCGGTGGCACTGACCTGTGCGGCGATGTTGTTCACGCTCTGGCCGAGGATGTTGAGTGCCCCGCCGGCAATGATTCGGCTCTTGTCGTTGGTCAGCGTGTTACTGGCGTCCAGCATCATGTTGCCACCGGAGATCAGTTGCCCGGGCGCACTGCTCTGGACCTGGACGGCGAGCGGTTGATAGCTCTCGACTAAGTAGTTATAGACGGTCAGTGCGCCAGTGTAGCCGCCAGTGCCCCCGTTGGGGTTGGCCACGGTCGGGTTCAGGGTGAAGGAGATGGTGCTGTTGGCCGATGAATTGGGGTTGCCGGCGTTACTCAGCAAATTTCCCCAGACGCCGCTATCGTATTTGGCGGCAATCTGGTCTTCGGTAAAGGTGCCGAGCGAGGTGTAGTAAACGGTCCGGTAAACGGGGCTGCCCGAGGCAACGGTCGTGGCGGTGAAATTGGCATTGCTGTTGATGATGGTGCCGGCAGTAATGGCCAGGGCGCCGAGCGCCTGGATGGTGCCGCCGTTATTGGTGATCGTTCCGGCCCGCCCGCTGGCCAGGCGGTTGCTGTCGAGGCTGCCACCAATGGCGAGGTCGCCGCTGCTGAAGATCAGGCCGCCGTTGTCGTTGTAGAGCGTGGTGACGCCGAGGTCGAGACGCTGGCGGGCGGCAATCGTCGGCGAGGTAGCGCCGTTGGTGTTATTGAGGGTGGTGGTGGCAATGCTGAGGGTGCCGCCATAGATGCGGCCGCTGCCCAGGTTGTTGACCGTGCCGGCGGTAATCGCGGTTTTGCTGCCGTCGATCAGGCCCCGGTTGTCGAAGGTGTTGGTGATGCCGAGCTGCGTCTCCAGCGCGGAAATTTCGCCAGTCGCTGCATTGTTGAGATTGGCGGCGGCCAGGGTCAGCTTGTTGCCGGCTTTCAGGGCGCCGCTATTGCTGAGCAGGCCGGTGGTGAACAACGTGACATCGTGGTTGGCGACGATCTGGCCGGCGTTGCTGAACGCGCTGTTCAAGCTGAGCGAGAGATCGTTCAGCGCATAGAGATTGCCGTCGCCGGTGAGGCTGGCGGCGTCGATGGTCAGGTTCTGGCTGGCGAACAGGGTGCCGCCGGTGTTGGTGATGGCCAGTGTTTTACTGGCCGCGACGACGCGATTGGGGTCGAGAATCTGCAACGTCTGGCCGGCGATTAGGCCGCGCGTGTTGTCCAGCGTACCGCCGCTGGTGATGGTGATGCCGAGATCGGCCCGGATGGCGCCGTCGTCGTTGGCGATCTGGGCGGCGGTCAGTACGACCGAATGGCCTTCCAGTCCCTGCTCGGTACCTTGCGTCGTGCTGTTGGTAATCGTGCCGGCGCTGACACTCAACGCCTGGTTGGCGCGCAGCAGACCGCCGCTGTTGTCGAGCTGGCCGTTGCCGAGGGCGACGGCGATATCGCCGGTGGCCTGGATCTTGGCGCCTTGGTTGTCGAGCCGGGTGGCGTTCAGGCTGACGTTGCCGAGCGCGGTCACCGTGCCGCGGTTGGTCAGTTGGCCGTCCACGGTAATTGCCACATCGCCGGCGCTGGCGCCGATTTGTCCGGCATTGCGCACGCCGACCCCGGCTTCGGTGCCGACCAGGATGATCTTGCCGGCGTACATGCCGCCGAGCTGGGCGACGTCGATGGCCAGGGCCGGGGCGGCACCGGCGCCGGCAATCGGTGTGGCCTGGCTGTTGTCGGTGCTGACCTGATTGGCGCCGGTGGTGACTTTGATCTGGTTGGCCCAGAGGCCGGCATTGATCTGTACGGAGCGGGCGATCAGGTCGGTGTAGTCGGCCTGGGTGGCATCCAGACCGTTGCCCTGGATGACGATCTGGCCGCGTTCGACGCGGAAGCCGTCGAGGTTGCCGCCCGTGAAGATCGGCGTGCCGGTGGTCAGCGTTGCCCGGGTGGCGTTGATGAAACCGCAGCCGTCGCAGGTCACGCCAGCCGGGTTGGCGATGACGACCTGGGCGCGATCGCCGCCGACTTCGACGTAACCGCGCAGCAGGCTGGGGTTGCTCGAATTGACTTCGTTGAGAATGATGCGGGCGGTACCGCCGGCCAGATTGGCGTTGCCCTGGATCCAGCCGCCGAGCTGGGTTTGGGCGTTGGCGCGGGCGTTGTTGAGGATGACGCCGTTTTGCTGCACGTCGAACTGGCTGTAGGTGTTGCGCGAGACACCGCCGGCGCTGGGTGCCTGGATGTTGATGAGCGGCACCCCGTTGGCCGCCGTTGTCACGGTCGGGCGCTGGTTTTGCGGGGCGGTCGGGTCGGTGACGATCTGGGCATGGGCGGTATTTACCGCACCAAGTGTGCTGCTCAAGGTCATCAGCAGCGCCAGCGCGCCGGGGGCAAGCCGGAAGCTCTGCACCGGCTGGTTGCGCCGTCGTGTGCCCGGCTGGCGCCGACGGGCATCGCTCCGGTTGTGGCTGCACGCACTTTCGGCCGTGGCCATCAACATGCCGCGTGCTTGATTGAAGACGATCCGATGAAGATCTTTATTCATGGCTGCCTTGTTCTAGAAAGACCAGCTGAGGTTGAAGCCCGTCGTGGTGCCGGCGGTCTCGAAGTGTTGCGGTTTGCTGATGGGGCGCCCGGCGAAGAGCTCGTAAGTGAGTCCCATGAAGTTGCCGCGCAGACCGATGACGGCCCCGGCCAGTTGCTTGCCGACCAGTTGCTCGGCCGTGGCGCCGCCTACCCTGCCGTAGTCCACGCCCAGGTAGACCTCCTGGCCGGTGGCCCCGAGGCCGATCGCCAGGTCGTTGCGGACCAGCCAGCCGCGTTCGGCCGAGAGCAGGTTCTCGCCGTCAAACCCTCGCACCGTGTAGCGCCCGCCGATGGCAAAGCGATCCTGCGGCACGAGCGGCGTGTCATTCCATTGCGCCCGCCACGCGAAGGTGTAGCGCAGGCGCTGGCCGAGCAAGGTAAAGGGCTGGTTGTACTGGGCGTCGGCGGTGATCAGGCGGGGCCGGGAAGTACCTTCGCCAGTGGCTTCTTCCGGCGCCGCCGTGGCGTGCATGGCTCCGGTGCCGCGCCGATAGGCCAGGCTGGCATCGAGCGTCGCATCCTTGATGAAGATGCGTTCGCTGACATTGAGCTCCCAGCCCGCCATCTGCCGCCGCTGACCGACGAGTTCGGCATCCTCGATGAAATTGCTGGAGGCGCGTTGCCAGCCGCGTATGCCGAGCGTGGTCTTGCTGATCGCGTCGCGCCAGACGATGCGGCTGAGCCGGACATCGCTGTTGCGGCTGCGGCCGCTATAGACGAATGTCTGGTTGGTGCCGGCTACGGTCTGGTGGTAGGTGTAGTCGCTGGCCGTAAAACCGAGCAGCCAGTAATCGAAGGGCAGCGAATAGTGCACGGTACGGCCGCGCGTGCCGTGCGGCGGCTCGTTGCTGCTGAGATCGTTACTCAATGTGAAATAGAAGAGATCGTTCAGCGCCAGCAGATGATCGCCGGAGACGGTCATGCTGCCTTGTTCCTTGCCGCTCGCTTTGCTGCCGGAATTGTCGGCGGCGAGGTTGATGCGCAGAGGGAAGGCCTGTTGCCAGCTGACGACCAGATCGCTGTCGCCGGGGCGGGCATCGGCGGCTTCGCTCGGGACGATCTGGATGTCGGCTTCGGCGGTCGGGACGCGTTTGAGGTTTTCGAGAGCCTGCTCGATGTCGCGCAGATTGAGCAGGTCGCCCGGCCCCATGGGAAAGGCATTCCATTGCGTCGCCCGCGCCGTGCTTTCGGCGGTGAAGCGAATGGCGCGGATGCGCCCGGGGATCAGCGTCAGTTCGAGCGTGCCGGACTTGAGGTTCTGCGCTTCGGCGAGGATCCGGGTGGTTATGAAGGCGCGCTCGACGATGGCGTTCTGAACGCGCTTCATGACCAGATTGATGCCATCGCTGCCCAGGCATCGACCGATCGGTGAATCCTGGTCGCCACTGGCTGCTTGCAGCGCCCACTGGAATCGCTCGGCCGCTTCGCCCTTGAGTACCAGACGGTCGATGGTGAAGCACGGGCTTTCATCCTTGGGAAGACGCCCCGGGTCGCCCGTCTTTCCGGCATCCAGGCGCACATCCGGCGTTTGTTCCTGGCGCTTCTGCAATGCTTGTTCGCGTTGTTGCTGACGGATGAGCTCTTCCCCACCATCCGGGGGATTGATTGCGGCCTCTGTCTGAAAGGAAAAGATCAGCGTCGCAGCGGCAAAAAGCTGCGACGCGCTTCGCATCGTTAGTTTTGCGATATTTGTAACAGTTAGCACAATTTTAAGGCCGTCGTCATGATATGACAAAGGTGCGAATAGTAAGCCTTGCAGATGAAAAAGTCATCTGTACAAAAGTGCAATGGCATCGCTTGTTATTTATCGCAAATTCCTTGCTGTTGCTAGGTTCTGGCGATTGCACGAAACTCCTTGCGGCGACATTTTTGTTAAATTTTTACCCGTAAACAATATTAAACACGATAAAAATGATAAATCGTTAATTGTTTGTCTTTTGCCCGAGATCGGGGCGTCTCCAGATCGAAACACGCGTTGTTGTTCAGTGCCGAAGGCGTCGATGACGGGCTTGTAAAGTGCCAGTGTTTATATGAGCGTGGCGGCTCGCGATGTGTCGGTTGGAAAAAACTGAAAGCGCCTGTGCTATCCGCAGATCATTTGCCCGGCTGCTTCAGGATGGCGTTTTCGGGCAAACCATCAAAAGTCCTCATGCAGCAGAGAGTTTTCAAAAAATGTATGAAAGGCTGTCAGCGCCAACCGGCCAATTGGGGACGGCCGGGGAGGTCTAGTCGGGCCACGTTGATCGACAGCTAAAATTGGACGAGCAGTCGCGCACTAAAAACAGGAAATTCAACAGGCGCTCCCCCGAGGGTATAGTTTTGCCATGCAAAATCGATATGCAACGACGGGTTCGTGGTTCCGGATCTTCCGCGTAGTCGGAGTCATCGTTCTGACGGCAATTCTCATGGCCGGCCAGGCGATTCCGGCGGTGGCAGCAGAGGCGACGTCGTTACCCGAAATCGAGGTTTTCGTCCGGGATGGCTGTTCGCATTGCGAAGCGGCGAAGGACTTTCTCGACGACCTGACTGGCGAGCAGCCGGGCCTGCATGTGACCGTCGTTGACGTTCGACACAACCCGGATGCCCTGGCGCGTCTGCTTGCGCTGTCGGCGAAGGCCGGCATCGCCCAGCCTGGCGTACCGACCATCCTGGTCGGCAGCGAACTGATCGTCGGCTTCGATACCCCGGCCACCACGGGGGCACAGATACGCGCCGCGCTCGGTCATGCACAACACCCGGTCGGAACTGGCTCGATGTCGGTTTGCGGCGTCGCGGACGAGACGGTTTGTCAGGCCCCGAACGGCGATTCGATAAAAATCCCGTTTACCAGCCGTCAGGTCAGCGTCAATGAACTCGGCCTGCCGTTGTTTACCATCGTCATCGGATTGCTTGACGGCTTCAACCCTTGTTCAATGTGGGTGCTGATCCTGATCATCTCGATGCTCGCGACGCTTGGCGATCGGCGCCGAATGCTGCTCATCGCCGGAACGTTCATCGCGATTGAAGGGATCGCCTATTTTGGCTTCATGGCCGCCTGGCTCAATCTGTTCCTGCTGGTCGGGCTGTCGCGTGTTTCCGAGATTGCCATCGCCCTGCTCGCGATCGTTGCTGGCGCAATAAACCTCAAGGATTTCCTGGCGTTTGGACGAGGCATCAGCTTGTCCATTCCCGCCTCTGCCAAGCCGGGCATCTATGCGCGGCTGCGTGCGATTCTCCGGGCCGAGCACCTCTGGCCGGCCCTGGCCGGCACGGTGCTGCTCGCCGTGCTGGTGCAGATCTTCGAACTGCTGTGCACCTCCGGGTTTCCGGCGCTCTACACACGGATACTGACGCTGCGGAACCTCGACCGCATCGATTACTACGGCTATCTGCTGCTCTATGACGCGATGTACATGCTGGACGACATCATTGTCCTCGGGATCGGTGTCGTCACGTTAAGCCATCGTCGCTTGCAGGAAAAAGAGGGGCGATTCCTCAAGTTGGTGGCCGGGCTGGTCATGCTTGGCCTCGGTGTTTATCTGCTGTTGCCGCACTAGCAGCGTGCCGGTAGTCCTTGCCCTCGGCCGCAGCGCGTTCGGCTCAGGCCAGGCCGCCCGAGCAATTCCAGCTAGAGGGGCCGCACGGCATGGACCATGCCGGGGTCGTCGACGTCGCGGTGCAAGGTGAAGCCGAGCTGCCGGGCGAATTTGAGCATCTTGTCGTTGCCGGCCAGGATAAAGCCCTCCATGCTCGCCATGCCGCGCGCCTTGGCCGCGTCGATCAGCGTCAGCATCAGGAGGCCGGCGACGCCGCTGCCCTGCCATGCATCGTCGATCGCCACGGCAAATTCACAACTGTTGTCTGACGGGTTGGCAACGTAGCGGGCGACGCCGATCTCCAGATCCTGCCCATCGCGCTGGATGATCGCGACGAGGGCCAGGTGCCGCTCGTAATCGATCTCGGTGAGGTACTTCAGCTTGCCCGGCGCCAGTTCCTTCAAGGTGGACATGAAGCGCTTGTAGCGCGAGTCGGGCGACAGATGTTTGACGAAATCCTGCTCCAGGGTCGCGTCGGCGGCGCGGATCGGGCGGATCGTCACCGGGCTGCCATCGAACAGATAACGAGTGCGAACGAGATCGGCCGGATAGTCGCTCACGATGTTCAGCCCGCCGGTGTCTTGGCCGCCAGGTAGGCGACGATGCCATCGAGAGTCTGGAGCTTGCCGTAGTCGGTTTCGGGGATGTTCACCTGTAGCCGCTCATGCAGCGCGGCCAGGACGTTCAGCCAGTCCATCGAATCCAGATCGATCTGGGCGCGTAGCGGCTGGTCGGGGATGATCTGGGCCGGCTTGATTTCCGGCGCCAGCGCTTTCAGGATTTCCAGCACTTGGGCGCGGATCTGCGCGTCGTTCAGGTTCATCTTCTCTCCCGTTACTCCAGTGTCGAACTATCGCCTTCCGGCAGGCCGAGCTCCCGGGCCTTGAGCAGGCGGCGCATGATTTTGCCGCTGCGAGTATGTGGCAGCGCCCCGACGAATGCAATTTCCTTGGGCGCTACCGCGGCGCCCAGGCGCAGCCGGGCATGGGCCATCAATTCCAGGCGCAAGGCTTCCGTTGCCACGACGCCGTGCCTGAGCGCGACGAAGGCCTTGACGATCTCGCCGGCCAGCGCGTCCGGCTTGCCGATTACCCCCGCCTCGGCCACCGCCGGGTGTTCCAGCAGCACGCTCTCGACCTCGAACGGCCCGATCAGATGCCCGGCCGACTTGATGACGTCGTCGCGCCGGCCGACGAACCAGTAGTAGCCATCGGCATCGCGCCGCACCATGTCGCCGCTCAGGTATAGCGGGCCGGCAAAGCATTCTGCGTAGCGGTCCGGCTGGTCGAGATAGCCGCGAAACATCGACGGCCAGCCGGTTTTCAGCGCCAGTTCGCCAACCATGCCGGGGGCTTCGAGCAATTCGAGTGGCCGGCCGGGATGGCGACGGACCACGTGGGCGGTGATGCCGGGCAGCGGGCGCCCCATTGAGCCGGGCTTGATGTCCTGCGCCGCCGTGTTGGCAATCATGATGCTGCCGGTTTCGGTCTGCCACCAGTTGTCATGGATCGGCCGCCCGAGGACATCCAGCCCCCACCAGACCGCCTCCGGATTGAGCGCTTCGCCGACGCTGGCGATAAAGCGCAGGTCGGGGAAGCGGTGGCCGGCAAACAGTTCCGGCCCGGCCTTCATCAACATGCGAATCGCCGTCGGCGCGGTGTACCAGACGTTCACCCGCTCGGTTTCGAGGATGTGAATCCAGCGCGCCGCATCGAACTCGGCCTCGTCGACCACGCTGGTCACGCCAAGCACCAGCGGGGCGATGATGCCGTACGACGTTCCCGTCACCCAGCCCGGATCCGCCGTGCACCAGAACACGTCGTCCGGCTGCAGATCGAGAGCTGTCCGGGCCGTGGCGTAATGGGTGAGCACCGCGCCATGGACGTGGATGGCGCCCTTCGGCATGCCGGTCGTGCCGCTGGTGAAATGCAGCAGCGCCGGATCTTCGGGGCCGGTCGCAACGAGCGCCGGTGTGTCCGGAGCGGTAAGCAGCAGGGCCTGCAGATCCAGGGTGCCGGGAATGGGGCCGCCGCCGAGGTCGTCGATCAGCAGCACGTGTTCGAGGCTCGGCAGATCGGCACGCAAGGCCGCCACTTTGCGTTGGTAGGTACTGGCCGTGGTCACCAAGACCTTGCCTCCGGCCAGCGCGATGCGGCTGCGAATCGGCTCCGGCCCGAAGGCCTGAAAGAGGGGCGAAGCCACGGCGCCGATCTTCAGGGCGCCGAGTACGGCGACGTAGAGCTCGCAGATGCGGCCGCACAGCACGAACACGCAATCGCCCTTGGCGAAGCCCAGCGACTTGAGGAGATTGCCGAAGCGGTCGGTCAGTGTGCCCAGTTCGCGATAGCTGACGGCATGCGCACTGCCGTCCGGCCGCAAGAACCGGAACGCTGCCTTGTCGGCCAGCACTGAATGGGCATGCCGGTCCACCGCCGCGTAAGCCATATTGAGACTGCCATCGGGCAGCACACCAAGCTCGCGGCTCACCTGCGCCCACGAAAACGCGGTGCCATCGCTCGTCGCGGCTGCGGAGCGCGAATGGGTAGGCGACTTGCGAATAACCGTTGGTCTCATCGGTGCCCTCCGAGGCCTTGCTGTCAGGTGGTGAGTCGGGGGTGGCGGGGGCCGGGGTTTATGTCTGATATGTTGCCTGCCGGGTTGGGCATGGCGGGCAACGTGGGTATGAACACCTCATAGGCCCATACGACGCACCACGCTGCCAAAGCCAACCAGATCATGACGATAACCGCTCCCGCCACACGACTGACAGGTTTACCATTCGCCATGACTTGCTGTGCCCGCGCTCGGCATTCGGCCAGGACAGGGGGCGGCACCAGCTTGATAGCCAACGCAATGCCAATTGGGATTAATACAAGGTCGTCGAGATAGCCAATGATTGGAATGAAGTCCGGGATCAGGTCGATGGGGCTGAACGCATAGGCCACAATGGCCGCCACGAGAAGCTTTGCGTACCAAGGCGTGTCAGGGTGACGGGCTGCCAGATACAGGGCAAAAGTTTCAGCCTTGAGCTGATGCGCCTTTTGTTTGAGTTTCTCACGCAATGGCATAGCGATTCCCCGACCCCGGCGTACTCGACAAGGGGAGCCCGGGTTTTATTCAGACCTTGACGAACAAGGTCACCAGTGGATGCTCGCCAACCTGGCAGCTCCAGTGACCGTGCACTGCGGGATCGAAGCTGGCGCCTTCGGGCTGCAGGTCGGCGGAGTAAAAGTGATCGCCGGCCTTGAAGTTGCGACTGCTACCGTCCTGAAGGCCGATTTTCATTTCGCCGCTGAGTACAAACAGCCATTGCTCATTGGTGGTGCAGTGGAACTGGCTACGAAAGCCAACCGGGCTTTGGCGAAACTGGCAGCCGATTGCCGGCAATACCGACGACAGCATCGCCTGGGGCGATCCCTCGCTCAGCGCCACCTGTTCCTCGCGGAATTTGGCATAGCCATCGGTGTCGGTGTACAGGGTCACTTTGGTGAAAGTGGACATATTTGGTCTCCGACTGATTTGAATGGTTGGGGGCGCACAATTGTCGATTCCCAACGAGTTGAAGCAGCCGCATCGTGCCGAAGTTCCTGCCGGGTGGCAAGCCTGAGCGGCCGCTCCCAAAGTCAAAACCCGGCAATGCGCCGGGTTTTGACTTGTCTGCTTACCGCGGCTTTGGCGAGCTAATCGGCGGCGGCGTCCATATCCCTGGCCTCGATGGGTAGCCAGACCGTGAAGGTCGTGCCCTTGCCGAGTTCGCTGCTTACCTCGATGCGGCCGCGGTGTTTCTGGACGATGCTGTAGGCCAGCGACAAGCCCAGGCCGGTGCCCTTGCCGACCGGCTTGGTGGTGAAGAAGGGATCGAAGATGCGCGTCAGGTTCTCCGGCGCGATGCCGCTGCCGGTGTCGGTGATGGCGATGAACACTTCATCCCCCTGGCGGTCGCTCCGCAACGTGATCTCGCCCTTGTCCGGGATGGCGTGGGCGGCATTGACCAGCAGGTTCATGAACACCTGGTTGAGCTGAAACGGCACGCACCAGACCGGCGGCAGGTCGCCGTATTCCTTGTGCACGGTGCACTTGTACTTGAGTTCGTTCCAGACGATGTTGAGCGTCGAATCGAGGCCCTGGTGTAGGTCGGCCCATTGCGAATTGGCTTCGCCGGCGCGGGAAAAGTCCTTGAGATCGCGGACGATCTTGGCGACCCGGACGAGGCCGTCCTTCGATTCGGCCATCAGCTGGACGATGTCGGTCTTTAAAAACTCGAAGTCCCGATCGCGCTTGAGGGCCCGCACGGCAGCGAGTTGGGCGGCATCGGCGCCGAGGCTGGCTTCGGCCGCTTCATAGGCGGCGGTGATCGAGAAAATGTCCTGCTGGTAGCGCTCCAGCGTACCGAGGTTGGAGGAGACGAAGCCGATCGGGTTGTTGATTTCGTGGGCGACGCCGGCGGCGAGCTGGCCGATCGAGGCCATCTTCTCCGATTGCAGCAACTGGTTCTGCGCCTCGACCAGCTTGGCGTTGAGCGCCCTGGCCTCGGCCAGCGCATGCTGCAACTCCTCTTCGGCATGCTTGCGGCTGTCGATATCGCGGACCACGGCGAGCACCCGTTCGCCGTGATCGACCTGCATCATCTTCAGATTGACCATGACCCAGAATTCGCGCCCGGTACTGTCGCGGGCCAACCATTCGAAGGACTGCCAGCCTTGCTCCCTGGCGCGCTGGATGTATTCCAGCGCGGCTTCCGGCGTGTACTGCTCATGGTTGGCTGTGACCTTGGCCAGATCGAGATTGAGCAGTTGTTCGCGGCTGTAGCCGTACATCCGGCAGGCCCCGGCATTGACATCGAGAACCCGGCCGTTGCTGGCATCGTGCAGGAAAATGGCGTCGTTGATCGTGTCGTAGATGGTGCGGAATTTTTCTTCGCTCTCGGCCAGTGCGATTTCGATGCGCCGTCGCTCGCTGATGTCCTCCTTGACCGCCAGGTAATGGGTCACCCGGCCGTCCGGCTGGCGTATCGGGTTGATGCCGACCAGCTCCAGGTATTCGCTGCCGTCCTTGCGCCGGTTATAGAGTTCGCCGCGCCACGGCAGACCACGGGTCAGATTGCTCCACATTTCCTCGTAGCTGGCCTTCGGGGTCCGGCCCGAACGGAGCATGCGGGTGTTCTGGCCGAGCACCTCGGCGCGCGGGTAGCCGCTGGAATGGACGAAGGCTTCATTGACGTATTCGATCGTTGCCTCGAGATCGGTGATGACGATGCTGACCGGACTCTGCTCGGCCGCCAGCGAAAGCTTGCGCAGCTCTTCCTGGGCCCGTTTGCGGGCGGTGATGTCGCGCGAAATGCCCTGTACCTGGCGGACCTGACCTTGTTTGTCGGTGAGCAATGTCATGACCGCCTCGGTCTCGATCACCGTGCCGTCCTTGCATGGCTGGGCCAGCTCGAAGTGCCGGGTCCGGACCGATTGGTCGCCGGCCGCGAAACGCGCCAGCCACTTCGGCAATTCGTCGTTCATCATCTGCCGGGATTCCGGCATCAGCGGATCCTGCATGCTTTGCTGCATCGCTTCCGCCACCGTGTAGCCACGCATGCGTTCGACGGCCGGGCTGATATAGATGAAGCGCTGGGTGTCCAGATCGTAGAGCCAGACGACATCGCTGCCGCTTTCGGCGAGCACGCGATAGTGTGCCTCACGGGCCCGTGCGCCCAAGGCCGTGGCGAAGACTCGCCCGAGCGCCAGTAGCACGACCAGCAGGATGGCGGCGGCGGCGGCGATCCAGCCGAAGTTGCGCCGGGCCTCACGATAGATTTCGCTGTCGTCCATCTTGGTGATCAGCAGCCAGTCGGTGCCGGGAATATCAAGCACGACGCCGAGCACCGATTGGCCACGGTAATCTTTGCCGGCCAGCACGTCGCCTTCGCCGCGCAGTGATTTGCCGGAGATCAGTCCCGGTGTGTCGACCGACAGGTGCAGGCTGAGTGGCGGCGCCGCTTGATGCCGCAAGGGGCTGAGGAAAACCACCTGGTTGCCTTCGCGGCGTGCCAGGATGCTTTCTGCGGTGTCGCTGGGTACCGGCCAGCGGTTGATCATCGGGTAAATCACCAGTTTCGGATCGAGTTGAAACAGCAGGTAGCCGATCATCTCGGAATCGCCGCTGCCTTCGAAAAACAAGGGTGCCAGGATGTCCAGCACGACATCGTCGGTGGTCTCGCCGGTTCGGTGGAAATCGATAAAGACCGGGCGGCGGGCGTCCTGCGCCTGGCGGACTGCGGCGCGGTGCGACGCATCGAATTGGGGATGGGCGTGTGCATCCCCAATGAGCTGATGGCCGGCTGCGTCGTAGAGCGAGACGGCCTTGAATTCCGGATTGGCCGCCATCAGGTCGCGCAGCCGGGTCTGCAATGCCCGGGTGGGGCCGGCCGTGTCGCCGTTAGCCAATAGACGGGCAAGGTTGGGGGCGATGACGCCATCGTGAGGCTGGGTCAGCATGATCACCCGGTCGTCGAGCCAGCGCTTGATATCCCAGGATTTCAGCGAGGCGACCGAATACAGCTGTTGCTCGGCCATATCGTGCGCGTGGTGGTAGAGCAGCGTGTGAATGCGGTAAAGGCCAGCCCCCAGCAGCACGATCAGCGCTGCTATGGCGACCAGCCACTGGCGGCTGGTCGGTACGAATGCGTCGTCACGCTCGGACATGATGTTTTGCCTCGTTACTGGCACGCCGGGTGCCACCTTTATTGCCATTTGCTTTTGATACTACCCTGAAACTTGTCGTTTTCGGCTTCCCGGAAGCCGGGCGGCCGCTGGGGTTTTGATCGCTTTCGAATCGGCAGTTGACCAGGAGCAAAGGCCGAAAGGCAGCATGGGTCTATAAATAGTATTGATTCCAAAGAGTAAGGAGTGTCATATCATGAAATCGTTATACGCAGTCTTTCTCTCCGTCTTTCTGGCCCTGTCTTCCGGCATGGTCATGGCGCAAGTGCCGGTCGTCGCGCAAGGAAACCACGACTCCTTGTTGACCAGTCCCGACCCGAAACTGGCCCGCAACAAGAGGCTTGTTTACGATTTCTGGCGCGAAGTGGTCGAAGCCGGACATGTCGATCAGGTCGGCAAGTACGTCACGGAAGGCTATATCCAGCATAACCCGAACGTCGAAACTGGCCGCACCGCGCTGGTCCAGCAGATCGCCAAGAACGTCAAGCCACAGGCTGTCCAGCCGCGGATCCTGGCCCCGCTGGTCGCCGTCGTTGCCGAAGGAAACTTCGTGATGGTCAGCTTGGTCAGCGAAGTGGCCGACAGCAAGAACCCGGCGAAGAAACACACCACCACATGGTTCGATCTGTTCCGCATCGAAGACGGGAAGATCGCCGAGCACTGGGACTCCGCGCTGAAACTTCAATGAGTTAAGCGCAGGCCCAAAAGAAAAGGGAAGGCATGTTGTCATGCCTTCCCTTTTTATCAAGCGACTGACCGAATCAGAAGGTCGCCGACAATTCCATCGCCACGTAAGGCGTATAACCTGCGCTGGTTCGCTCGGTCTTCGCCTGGCCGGCAGAAATCGACAGCAAGGCCGGCAACAGCGTGCGGAAATTCAGGAAGACGCCCAGGCGCTGCTCATCGGCCTGGCGATCGCCGCTCAGGAGAATTTCCGGCCCGACGACGTAGCCCGCGAAATCGCGACCGGCCCGACCACGCACCCAGTAGCGGTCGCGTGCCGTGCTGTAGGTGGCAATCAGGTTTCCATAGTACGGAGCGGCGAAGTCGGTTTCGATCTCGCCACGGACCTTGGCGCCGAAATGGTCGCCACGGTTGCGGTCATAGGTGTTTTCCGGGGACAGATCGTTCCCTTCGTACTCGGCACCGACATAACCGCGCAGCGTGACTGCGGTGAGCACTTTCTGGTAACCGAACAGGGCTTCGACGGCGGTGTAGTCGCCCTTGACTTCGCCGCCAGCAACAGCCGCGCTGCTGTACTTGTATTTGCCGCCGAAAGCGACCGCACGGGCAATGAAGCCGTCATCAAGCACATGTTTGCCGAAGTGATGCGTCAAGCCGAGATAGCCGTAGGCCGATTTTTCGCGCGCATCCACGCCGACCAGGACTCCGGTCTTTGTTTCCTCGGCGCCAACCAGGCCCGGTGTCAGAAGGAGAGAGCCAGCCAGCAACAACGGCAGCATTACGTTGGATCGCATATCAATTACCTCAAAAACGTCAATACAGAAAAATTTATCAATCTATGTTCCCGACAAGTATAAAACAGCTTGGCATTTCCTCCCCTTGAAACGTCCTGCCCGCATCGACCTTAATCCTCTGTTTTTGATGTATTTGCATCAAAGAGTCCGGGAAATTAAGGATCCGGTATCAGCTTCGGCTGTTCTGGGACAGGCCCGGTTCAAACGAGAGCAGGGAATACTCGATCGCTCCGGACGGGTATTCGGCGCGCAGAAATACTGGCCCGCGCAGGCGCTCGAAGCGGCATGTCAGGGCGCTTGGACAGAGCGGGTCGCTGCTTTCGAAGCTTGCCTTGATAACGATTGCCCCCTGGAACTGCGGGACTTCCTGGCATTCGTAATGGCCTTTCGGGAAATGTTTGCCGAAAAACGGCGCCAGCGAGTCTGCAAATCCCATGCCGGAGACCAGCAGCGGCGGCACATCGTCCCAGGTCATGCCGACCTGCGAAGCATAAGGAATGCACGGCGTTGCCATGCCGAACAGCCGGAGAAACGAGGATTGCACCCGCTCGAGCTCGGTGATCCGCCAGGCATCCGGATCGAGCGAGGCGAGCAGGCGTCCGCCCTTTCCGGCATCGAAGCGATAGCGGCCAGCTTCGTCGAGCGTCACTGCGATTCGTGCCGTGCGATCGGCATTCGCCTGGCGCAGTCGCGCCGGCACCTCACCAGATATCGCACAGAACCAGACAGCCGAGCCGGGCATCATCGTCGATAGCAGGCCGTACACTTGCGGATTCGGCGTAGCCGCCTCGAGCAGGCTGTCGCGAATCGGGATGCCGGAAGCTGTCCAGCGCAGCCATGCTCCGCTGCTGTCGTTATGGGACAGATAGTTGGCCAGTTTGAATGGCTTGGTCGGGGCGCCAACTTTCGCCGCAACCTGAATCTGCATGTGCAGATGCGGCTCGGGCGAGCGCCCTGAATTGCCGACCCGCCCGATGATCGTGCCCGGCTCGACGCGGCTGCCGACGCTGACGCCAATCGAGCCGCGCATCAAATGGGCAACCAGAAGCCAGCCGTCGCGTTCCAGACGAATCACCACATGGTTGCCCCAGTTGTCGGCAAAATTCGAGCCGCCCAACGGATTGTCCGGAACATCGTTTCTGACCCGCTCGACGGTTCCGGCGACCGGCGAAAGTACCGTGGCCCCCCAGATCGACTCGTTTTCACCGACGCCGCCATTGTGGCTGGCGGGGCGTTGAAAATCGAAGGCGTGGCTCCAGGCGCCGGCATGGGTTATTCCTCCGGCGAATCCCTGGGAAACCCGCAACGGGCCGCTGAGCGGAACGGCCAGCAAGGGATCGCTGTCGCCAAACCGCTGGGCCAGACAGGTATCGCGACACCAGGCCACTTCCGGCGGAAAGCGCGACGAACTGTAACGCTTGGCGACGGCATTGCGGCCGGCCAGCATCAGTGCGCCGATCCCGAGCCAGATGGTCAGCATCGACGAAATGGGCAGGTAGGAGATTGAACCGCCCGCGAAAACCACCTGCAGCGTCAATCCGACGAAGGAGCACAGCACGCCGGCGATCAGCGAAATCAGCAGGGTCTTCCGGGTGGGCAGGAACAACACTGCGCCCAGGGCGATGCCGACCAGGAAAAAGTTGTAGGACAGCGGCAGGAAAAAGTACGGGAAGCCGAGCGCCTGGAAGGCCAGGCCGGCTAGCGCGCCACTGCTCCAGGCGATGACGCCGGTAAGGAATGCCGCCCGCGACCAGAGCAGCATGGCCAGGCAGACCAGCGCCCCGAACTGGAGCGATGGCGAATAAACCAGCCCGCCCATCGAACGGACGAAAGATTCAAGCCAGCCCAATGCATCGGTCGGCTGCAGCCACGGCGCCATGGTGGCAGAGGCCAGTACGGTGCAATTCGGGCATAGCACGAACAGACAACTGGCGACCACGCAATAGCCGGTAGCCATGACCGGAAAGCGCGAGGTTTGAAGCACGGCCATCGCCGCTCCGGTGACGATGGCGGCAGTCCCGGCCGCCAAAACGGCAACCATCAGTTGTACCCACAGGGGCATGCTCACCGCGCTGGTCAACCAGGCGGTGGCTACCGCGGAGAGCAAGGCGTTGGCCTTGATGCCCGCTCCCTGGCTGGGTGCGTCGCCCAGCCGGAGAAGCCGCTTGCAAGCCATGCCGACGCCGAGTCCGAGCACGCCGAAGGCGCCCAGGCGCGGATTGGCGAACAGGGCGACCCACAGGATTAAGCCGATCCACGGATTCGAAATGAAGAAAATGCTACCCAAGCCGTAGCCGAGTTGGCGAAGCAGCTCCTCGATCCCGTCTTGCGGGGCCCACCGGCCATGCCGAATCGTCTTGCCCGGCAGCCAGCTCCCAGCGATGCTCGACGATCTCATGATGACCTCCTCAGGTCTTCAGGTGGGCGGGAAGGCGCTCTGGTCCGTCAACATCGTTGAGCACTTCGCGTCGCCTGATCAGTTCCGGTACGCCCTGCTGATTGATCATGATCACTGCTGGGCGGTAGGTAATGAATTGCATCGACTGGGTCACGTTGTAGGCGCCGACCGGATGCAGCGTCAGCACGTCGCCGACATTCAGGGGCGGCAGGTCGACGCTGTAGCGCACGACGTCGATCGCCATGCACAGCGGTCCGTACAGGCGAACCGGCGAGAGCGGCGCATTGCGCGCTTCGGCCGGATAGACGTTGATCTGGTACCACGCCCCGGTGTACAACAAGGTGACGCCGGCATCGATCAGATAACTTGCCTTGGCATCATCGCCAAGGATCAGCTGTTCCTTGTAATCACGCAGCGACCAATCGGCCCCGGTGACCACCGGATGCCGCACGCCCTTGACGGCGACGACCGAGGACAGCAGGTAGCCGGCTTCGTCGATCAGGTGACGGCCGGTTTCGAAGCGCAAGGCTGGCCGCAGCTTGTGTGGCAATTCGTTGAGGACCGCTGTGACCGCATCGGCGTAGCGTTCGATTGCTGGAATCAACAACTCGGGCGATCCGACCATGCCATGCAACACGCTTTGCGACGGGAAGCCACCGCCGAGGTTGAGGCAGGGGACGAGATGCTGATACTCGACCCGGATCTGCTCGCGCAGGCCGACCAGTTTCCGGGCAGCGATGCCATAGGCCGCCGGTTCGAGAATGTAGGTTCCGATATGGGTATGCAGGGTGTGCAGCTGCAGCTTCGGGTTGGCGACGATTCTGGCGGCGACCCGGCCGGCTTCGCCGGACTCCAGGGAGAAACCGAATTTCGACCAGATCGGGCGGATGCCCGCATCGAGCCAGACGCGAATGCCGACATTGAGCGGTTGCGGGATGTCCTTGACCAGTTCCTCGATCAGGCACAGCTCGTCCCAGTTGTCGATCTGGATCAGAGCCCTTTCGCGAATCGCCACTTCGAGGATGGCGCGTGGCTTGTAGGGGCCGTTGAAGACGATGTCCTTGCCGGCAATGCCGAGTTTTCTGGCCTTCTCGTATTCGAAGTCGGAAACCACCTCGGCAATCCAGCCTTCCTGGTGGAACACCTGGCAGACCGCCGCCAGGTAATTCGTCTTGTATGACCAGGCAAAGCTGGTATTCGGATAGCGGCTCTTGAAGGCTTCGCGCAAATGGCGTGCCTTCTCCCTGATTTGATGTTCGGAAAAGACAAACAGGGGGGAACCGAATTTTTCGACGAGTTCGGCGACCGGTATCCCGTCGATCCCGAACAGGGTTTTCGAGGTCACGCCACGCGCGTAGAAGTTCCGGTCAGCCGCCGCACTGGGGCCGATGCGGCCGAGTTCGTTGCTGATTTCAGGGGGAAGATAGTTGTCGCTCATTTTCTTAACTCCGAACCGCTTTGTTCAGGGCGTAAAGTCCGCTCACCGCTGGTTGCCATGGCGGCAAATCCAGCGAAATCGTCGACCAAATCGACGCTGTGCCGAACGAACATCTGCCCCGCCGTACATTTGCCGGTGTGGCTCACCGGCCGGTCTAAAAGTCGCTCGAGCAGCAAGGCCGGCATGTTGCATCCGAGTTGCGACGGGAAGTCGATCCATGCCGGGAAGCGGGGATTGATTTCAAACAGGGTATAGGGCTTGCCATTTCCCTTGAGGAATTCAAGTTCGAACGGACCGTTCCACTTGAGCTCCTTGATGATCGCCGCGGCCAGGCGATCAAGTTCCGGATTGGCGACGACGATGCCGCCAAAGCCTTTGCCATGCGAGGTACGCAGCAGTTTTCTGATTGAACAGCTCTGGACTATCGTCCCCTTGTCATCACCGACGCCGGTGACGTTGTACTCTTCGCCGACGATCACTTCCTGGACGATCAGTGGCCAGCCCCAAACGCGGACGATGTCCTGATAGGCGGCCGGCAGATCCAGCCCGGAATTGACCAGCTGCGCTTCATAGAGGCGTCCCTTGACGTAGACCGGGTAGCCGATTTCCCCGGCGTACTGCGCGACGGCGAAATCGTTCATGGCTACCCGGGTTTCCGGTGCCGGCACGCCGATCTTGCGGCAAAGGTTGTACAGGTTGGATTTGTGTCGGCTTTCGAAGGCCTTCAGTGACGGCAGCAGGCAGCGGATGCCCAGTTTGCCGAGCGGCGCCTGGATTTCGATGTAATTCTCGATTTCTGAATCAAGGCAAGGAATGACCGCCGAGAGCTTCTCGTTGCGGTCGATCTCCGTCAGGCGTTCGAGCAAGGCCTGCACGCCCGCGCCGGGGTAGGGAATCAGGTAGGCGACATCGGGGTGGTCAAGCCCCTGCCCATACAAGCTGCTTTCCAGCGGGTCGTAGGACAGTCCGATAATGCGGATATCCGGAAAGTGCCGCCGCAAACTGGCGATCACCGCCGCCCCCGGTTGGGGGTTTTCGCCGCGATGCAATCCGCTGACGGCAACAACTAATTTTTCGCTTTTCATTTCCCACATCCGGGAATGTTCGAGGTCAATATGCCGCGTACCGACAATTCGTTGATCAACAGTTCGACATCGCGCACGGCTGTCATGCGGCTAACTGCGCAATGTCTTTGGATGACGTCAGCCAAAGCCTCGCTCCTGGTGCCCTGTTGGATGGCCTGCAAAATAAGTATCGCTGTCGGGGTAACCCGGTAGAACATCCCGGTTTCCGTATTCAATACAAATTCCGAACCGAAAAACTTCAGCGCTGGCAAAGTGCTTTCGCCGCCTCGGCCGGCTTCTTTCGAACGGGCAATTTTTGGTGTTTTTGTGTGCATGATTCGCTTAAGCGTCAAGGTCCATCGCGGCCGCTTCTGTAACTAGCCTGGCCGCCAAAAGTAGCTCGCCAACTGGACACGATTGATAAACAGCGTTTGCCTACACAGGCCAGGCCGGACTGAACGGGCCGCCGAGGCCCCGGCCGGTTAAGACCGGGGTGACTCGGTGCGATCATCCCGGGATGGTTGCGCGAGCTATCGAATCAGCAAACGCCGCAAACTCGATTGGCTGAGTTTATTCGTCCATGTACATGTTCCAGTAGAACTGGACAGGCGTCGTAATGCCCTTGACCTTGGTGCTGTAGGCAACCGGCTCGAAGAACTGCCCGAGGACACCGAGGACACCGGTTTCGACAACTTGCTTCTGAACCTTCATGGCGATCTGCTTCCGCTCGTTGGCCGATTTGGCCCGGACGTAGGCACCACGCAAGTCTTCAAGGACCGGGTCGTTCGGCCAACCGTACCAGCCGGTTGTCCGGTCGCCGGAGAAGGCGATTGCCATCGGATCCATGACGTCTGCCGCCAGCCACCAGGTGTGGAAGATATTCCAGCCACCTGCCCCGACTGCTTCGCGATTGGCGCGGCGTTCGGTCAGCGCGGCCCAGGTCATGTCTTCGACGCGAACGGTCATGCCGAGGTTGCGCAACTTGTCGACCGTGACCTTGGTGAAGGCCGAGATAACCGGGCTGTCCACCGGGTTCAGAATCACGACCGGCGTTCCGTCATAGCCGGCATCGCGCAGTGCCTTTTTCGCTGCCTCAAGTCCGGCCGGCTTCATCAGGTCGCTGGCTGCATCGTTGGCCAGTGGCGTTCCGCAAGGGAATACCGAATGGCAGACTCGCCAGAAGCTCGGGTTGCCCAAGGCCGCCGCCATGTAGTCTTCCTGTTGCATGGCTTGCAGAACGGCACGCCGAACCGCCGGCTTGTCGAACGGTGGCAGCAGGGTGTTGAAGCGTACCATGGCGATATTGCCGAGCGGATCGGTCGAGGTGACGACGATGCCTTCCTTGCCTTCAAGGACCGGAATCGACTTGGTGGACGGCGATTCGACATAATCGACTTTGCCGGCAACCAGTGCCGCGACGGCCGAAGCCTGATCCGGGTAGTAGATCCATTCGATGCGATCAGCCTTGGCTACCTTGCCGCCGGCCGCCAGCGATTGGGGCTCGGTGCGTGGTACGTAGTCGCTGTTCTTGACATAGACGGCCTTGCTGCCGGGTTCCCAGGCACTCTTCTTGAAGATGAACGGGCCGGAGCCGGTGGTGTCCTGAATCGGCTTGAACGGATCGGTTTCCGCCACCCGTTTGGGCATCATGAACGGAACATTGGCCGATACCTTGGCCAGCGCTTCGAGCACGAAAGTGTTGGGTTCCTTGAATTGAATGGTGAATGTCTTGGCGTCACCGACGCTTATGTTCTGGACGTCGCGGAACAGCTGTTGACCGACGCCGTCACGCTTGCCCCAGCGTTCCAGGGAGGCGACGCAGTCGGCGGCCGTGACATCGGTTCCGTCATGCCATTTCAGCCCGTCGCGCAGGGTGAATGTCCAGGTTTTCTTGTCATCGGAAACCGTCCATTTGTTCACCATCTGCGGTTGCGGCTCGAAACTCTCGTCAAGCGAGAACAGCGTGTCATAAACCAGATAACCGTGGTTGCGCGTGATATAGGCGGTTGTCCAGACGGGGTCCAGAACCTTGAGGTCTGTATGCGGGGCAACCCGCACGACGTTTGCGCAGCCGACGAGAGCGAATGACGCTAGCAGCGTGGCAGCATACAAAGTCGTTTTTGTTAAAGTTTTCATTTTTTTCTCCACTCAGTTATGTTGAAGAAACTACACCTGAAATAACTATAGCGCTGGTGAGCCGCAGTATCAGACCCAAATTGCTTCTAGTTGACCCATCGCAAAAACTCGGGTGGCGAGAATGACAATCAGCGTATATAGTGAAGTTATCAAAAGTTGTCAAAAACAACAAATTCAATAGGTGGGTGAGGCGTACTATTTCCGGGGCTGCATTGATCGTCCCGGAGAGCAAGGAACTGGAGGCCAAAAAATGGCGGACCGTAGAGAAAAGGATGACTGGAATGTTCTCGGTAGCGATCTGATTCCGTTTGTTGATCGACGCTCGGGGCGTGACCGCCGGAAAGAGGCTGACGAACGGGCCGGTGGCGTTTCGCCATGGGCCGAAAAGCGGCACGGCGACCGACGTTGTCTAGCCAGTACCGCCCTGTTGTGCATCTCCGCCTTGTTTGTTGCGCCGACCCAAGCGACCGAAAAAGTCAGCTTCGAAGCCAGCAATGCCTATACCGCCGACAGCGTGAAATTGCGCGCCGATATCTCGAAGCCCGAAGGTAATGGCCCCTTCCCGGCGGTGGTGCTGATGCACGGCTGTGGCGGCTGGCAACCGGCAGTACGGCACGCAATGCGGGCCTATGCGGAATATCTCGTCGAGCATGGTTTCGTCGTCCTCGACCTCGACAGTTTCGGTCCGCGCAACATCGGCGGCGGCAAGGTTTGCGAAAGCATCAGGAGCCAGCGCGACGCGCTCGACTATCGAACCTCCGATGCTTACGACGCGCTGAAATATCTGCGCTCGCAAGATTACGTCGATGGCAAGAACATCTTTCTGATGGGGCAGAGCAATGGCGGCAGCGTTGCCATCAATGTCGCCAAGGGCGATGCGCCGCGCGAAGCTCAGGCCGCCGATGGCGGCTATCGGGCGGTGGCGGCCTACTACCCGTGGTGTGGCTCGTTCGGTGGTCGCAAGGTCGAACTGGAGTCGCCGCTGATGGTTTTTGCCGGCACCGACGACGACTGGACGCCGGCCAGCGAATGCGAAGGCGTCAAGTCGACCAAGGCCGATTTGCAGCTGAAAACCTACCCCGGTGCCGCCCACTCCTTCGACCTCAACATCATGCCGCAGAAATATCTCGGGAAGTCGCTCGGCCATAACAAGGAAGCGGCCGAAGACAGCCGCCAACGGATGCTGGCCTTCTTCATCGAGCACACGGTCGGGACCGATGTGGACTGGAAGATGACCCGTCTGGCGAAGAGCGGAACGCCGACGCAAGAGCCGCGCTGACGGACCGGCTTTTGGTCAGCTAAGCGGATGGCCGACGGGGCAGCGTAACGAACAGTTGCGCTGCCCCGTCGTTTGTCCGGCCGGGCCGGCTTCCTTCAGACCCGGGCGAGGGCTTGCAGCGCCGGCATCAGCGGCTCGATCTGAGCCAGCGTGCGGCGCACGCCGACTGGCGAAAGGCTGGCGTATTCGCGCAATGCCTCGGTCGGCAGCGCGCCGACAATATGTTCGAGATCGCTGAAGCGCAGCCCTTGTCTGAGCAGATGGGCGATACAGGTATGGCGTAGCGTCTCCGGCGTGACGGTCGCCGGATCGTCCAAGCCGGCATCGTGGGCGGCGCAGATCAGCCGGCGTTTCAGTTCATCTTCGGAATTCGGCAGCTCGACGACTTCGCTGCGCTGGTGATCCGGTCGCAGGGCAAGCGCGGCCAGTTGGCTGAACAGCGTTTCCGGAAGGACGATCGAGCGGGCGGCCGGCCCCGGAATGCGAATGGCCGCCGCTTCCCGGTGCAGATCGGCGGCCGTGATGCGGTGGATTTCCGCCGGTGTGGCGCCGCACAGGAGCAGGGTCACCCACGGGAAATCTTCGTCAGGCACGGCCTGCAGCAAGTCGGCGACTTCCGCTTGCGCTAGTTCGCGCGGCAAATCGACGATCCCCGGGAGCAGCGCCTGCCCGCCTTCGATAGGCGGCGGCAGCTTGTCCGGCAACGGCTGCCGGGCGAGCAGGGTGATCCAGGGTTGCGGCTGGCTTGGCGCCTGAATCGTGGCCGGCGGCGGGCGATTGAACTGCTCGATCAGGACCATGGCGAGCAGGCCGGCGACGAGGGCCACGGCAACGCTGATGGCGGCGTCGCGCGAATAATCCGGCCGCCAGATATCCGGCGCGGCGACCGCCGATTCGACCACCTGTACGCCGGGCATCCGCGAGGTTTCGCTCGTTTCGCTCCGCAACAGGCGTTCGGACAGGCTGCGCCGGCTGGCTTCGAGCTGCGCCACCTCGTCCTGCATCGATTTGAAGGTGGTGAAATTCCTGGAGAACGAGTGAACGGCGCTGCGCTCCTCGGCAATCTGTTTTTGCAGCTTCATCTGGGCCTGCCGGCTCGCTGCCAGTTCGTCCTCGGCTTCGAGGAGGGCGACCTGACCCGAATTGCCTTTCTGTTCGGCAATCTGTCCCTCGAGGTCGGCCAGGCGCGAGCGCATACCGCGCACATTGGGGTCCATCGCCATGAATTGCGGCGTGTAGATGCGTTCCTGTTCGCGCAGGGCCTCGCGCAGCTGCGAGGCGCGCCCTTCGAGCGCCGCCAGTGTCGGATTGTCGCGGGCCCGGACTACGCTCTTGCCGGCGGTCAGCGATTCGCGCAGCGAACGGACCCGGCCGTCGGCCAGTGCGACTTTTTCGCTGGCCTGGTTCAGGGACACCGACAGTCCCTTCACCCGCGCCAGAATCTGGTTTTCGTCCCGCTCGCCGGAGACGATGTCGGCCGATTGGCGAAAATCGTCCAGCGCCTTGGTCTTTTCGGCCAGCCGCCGATCAAGATTGTCGAGTTCCTGGCGCAAGGTTGCGTTTTCGCTCGTTGCCGAGCTGGCGTAGCTCGCCAGGGTCTGCCACGAATAGGCTTCGATCAGGGCATTGAGGATCGCCGCGAGATGCTCCGGGCGTGACCCGGTCATCGTCAGGTCGACGAGATTGGTTTCCGGGATCGGTTCGGCGCTCAAGGCGGCCTGGATGCCAAGGGCCGGATCGGAACCGAATCCGGAGACGTCGACGCCGCGCTGGTGCAGCGTAACCAGGGCCGCATCGATCAGCGGGCGACTCAGGATGCGGCCGGCTTCGCCGAGCAGGCTGCCGGCCGTGCCGCCGTTCGCCGCCGTCGTGACCGTGGCCGATCCGGGCTGAGCAGCGGCCAGCGCGGTGACGGCGCCGGCCGTCTTGATGGCTATTCTGGCTTGCGCGCGGTATTCCGCCGGCCGCGAGTAGGTAAATATCAGACCGACGGCGAGGACCGTCAGGAAAGTCCGGAGGAATACCCGCAGGCGCCGCCGGTTGCCGCGCACGGCCAGCTCGGCGGCGACATCCGTTTCGTATGGCCGGGCAGGATTGACCAGTGTCTCGAAGTTCGTCATGGCAAGACTCCTCAACGCGCGCCATTGCCTTAAATATGCAGCTTACGTTTCCTGGCCGGCACGCCAATCAGCCTGTTTCGCGAACCGTGTCGGGGCTGGCCGGGGAGCGGGTAGGGGTTCGCTTACGCGCCTAAAACCAGCATAAATTGAGCCAGTTGGCGCCGATCAGGAGGGCTTCGCTTGATGCCGAAAAGTTGGCAGAACCCCGCGCAAATTCCCCGGGTCAAAACAGAACCGGGACGCTTTTCCCGGCTTTTTGATTGGAGGTAGTGCGATGAATATCAGCAAGCGTAATACAGACCTCCCGCAAGCTGGCGCTCCGGCGGCGTCTCTTGTGGATGAGATCGTCAGCATCGGCAAACTGCAGCTTTCGTCCGGCAACCGCTTGATGGAATTGCAGAACGAGCTGATGGATTTTGCCGTTGCCGAGCAGGCGCAGCGCCGCGACGAACTGTTGGCAATCAAACGGAGTACGCCGGCGTTGTTGCAATGGCCGGTTTACGGTCAAGTCCGGGCCGAGCGCAGCGTCGAGATGGCGCGCGCCTGGTGGGAAGTTGCGGCGCGGACGCAAGGCGCGATGCTTGAGGCCATCCGCGAATGCCTGCCGCGCGGGTCGGCGAGTTCCACTCGGCGCTCGCGGCCGGGGCTGGCGTTTACCGAACGCCGCTATCGCTCTGCCGTGATCAGCTTTCCGGAGCGTCGGCGCATCGCCTGAACCCCATCCCAGAGCCGGAAATTGAGCGCCAGCGTCGCGCTGAGCAATAGCGCGGCGCCGACGTTGTGCGCAATGGCGAGCGGCAAGGGCAGCGCGAGCAGCACATTAGCAATGCCGAGGCCGATCTGCAGCGCCAGCAGGGCGAGCAGCAGCCGGCCCCAGGCGCGCCAGCCCGGGCGGCGGAGCAGGGCAAGGCCGAGGCTGCCGACGGTCAGCAGGATGAGTAGGGCGCCGAGCCGGTGGCCCCAGTGGATGGCGGTCAGGGCGCTGGTCGACAGCAGGCTGCCGGCTGCCGTCTGGCCGAGTTCGCGGTGCACGGTGAAGGCCTCGGCGAAGTCCATGTCGGGCAGCCAGCGGCCCTGGCAGGTCGGAAAATCGGTGCAGGCCAGCGCCGCGTAATTGCTGCTGACCCAGCCACCAAGGGCAATCTGCATGACGAGCAGGGCGAGTCCGAGCAGGCCGCCGGCGCGCAGACCGGGGCTGGCCGTCGGGCCGGCCGGCCCGCTGCGCTGCCGCAGGTTGAGCCAGACCAGCAGGGCCAGTGTCGTCATGCCACCGAGCAGGTGGGCGCTGACCACCAGCGGTTTGAGCAGCAGCGTCACCGTCCACATGCCGAGCAGCGCCTGAAAGAAGACGATGCCGGTCAGCGCCGTTGGCAGCAGCGGCGAAATGCGTGGTCTCTGGCGCCAGGCCAGCTGGCAGATGCCGAGGATGACCAGACCGAGACTGGCGGCGGCGTAGCGATGGGTCATTTCCTTCCACGCCTTGGTGCTGTCGGCGGCGTGTTCGGGCACGCCGAGCAGGTGGCCGTAGCAGCCCGGCCAGTCGGGGCAGCCGAGGCCGGCGTCGGACAGCCGGACCCAGGCGCCGAGGCCGACGACGACCAGGGCGAGCCAGGCGGCGAGGATCAACAGGTGGCGGTAGAGGCGCATCAGACGAACAGGCGGTCGGCGAACAACGCGGCGAAGAGCAGCGTCAGGTAGATGATCGAATAGCGGAAGGTGCGACGTGCCAGGCCGTCGCTGTAGGCCCGGCAGAGGGCGACGGCGTAGCCGAGAAAGACCAGGTCGAGCAGGCTGACGGCGGTCAGGTAGAACCAGCCGCTCATCCCCAGCGAAACCGGGATCAGACTGGCGGCAGCGAGCATCACTGTGTACAGCAGGATGTGCTGGCAGGTGAATTTGACGCCATGCGTCACCGGCAGCATCGGCAGCCCGGACTGGGCGTAGTCGTCGCGTCGGTAGCAGGCCAGCGCCCAGAAGTGCGGCGGCGTCCACAGGAAGATGATCAGGAAGAGAACCAGCGGCTCGACCGACACCTGCCCGGTCATCGCGACCCACCCGAGCAGTGGCGGCATGGCGCCGGAAGCGCCGCCGATGACGATGTTCATCGGCGTCGCCGGCTTGAGGATCAGCGTGTAGACGACGGTGTAGCCGACGAAGGTGGCCAGCGTCAGCCACAGCGTCAGGTCGTTGATGAAGGCATGCAGCAGCCAGAGGCCGGCGGCGCCGAGCAACAGGGCCAGGGTCACGGTTTCGAGCGGCGAAATGTCGCCGCGCGCGGTGGCCCGCCAGCGGGTGCGCGCCATCCGCGCGTCGATGCCGCGCTCGACCAGACAATTGAGGGCGGCGGCGGCAAAGGCAACCAGCGCGATGCCGAGCGAGGCGACGAGGAAGCGGAGCAGCGGCGGGAAGCCCGGGGTTGCCAGGAACATGCCGATCATCGCGGTGAACACGATCAGGCTGTTGACCCGCGGCTTGCACAGATGGGCGAAGGCGGCGAAGTGCTGGCCGAGCGGCAGCGGGCGGTGGGCAACGGTTTCCATCGTGATCTCCTAGCCGGTCCAGGCAAATTTGAGCAGTCGGTCGAGGTCGGCGCGCACCGCCTTGCCGGCGACATCCGGGCGGTAGCTGATGATCAGCTGGCCCTGCGGGTCGGCAACGTAAAGGCGGTAGGCGTTTGGCTCGGCCGGCTGCTCCTTGTCCGGCAGCCAGCGGGCGGGCGCCGCGGCGACGACGAGGTCGGGTTGCTGCCGGTGAAAATCGCTCAGCGCGCCATCGCCAGCGTTGTCGGTCAGGACGACGCGGCGCAGGCGGCCCATCTCCTTGTTGAGCGAAACCTGGATCCGGCGCATCTCGTCGACCCGGTCACGGCAGGCGGCGTCACAGGCGCCGCGGCCGGCCAGGATGAGCAGCCATTTGCCGTGCAGCTCGGCGGTCGCCAGCGGCCGCCCGGCGCTGTCGAGCAGCCCGGCGGCCGGCAGGAGTTGCGGCGGGTTGAGCAGGGTGCCGTGGTTGCCGGTGCGGGCCGGCTGCCAGCCGAGCAGATAAAGCCCGGCGGCGATGGCAAAGGGCAGGGCGAGTAGCGTGACGATCAGGACCAGCATCGGCAGGCCGGAAGACGGGCGGGCCAGCGGCAGCGGCACGCTGTTCGTGGTCATGGCCGGCGCACCAGGAAATAGCCCCAGATGCCGAGGCTGGCGACGGCGAAGCCGAACCATTGCAGCGCGTAGCTGCGATGCCGTTCGGCCCGCTCGTCGGGGCGCGGCCAGTCGCGCACGAAGCCGTGCGCCGAATCGGCGTCGAGCTGGACGACCAGCGGCTGGATCGGATAGGGCAGGGCCTGGCGGAAGCGTTCGAGATCGAGGTTCTGCCAGACCGGCGTCCAGCCGCTGACCGGCTGGGGCGCCAGATTGAAAAAGCGCTGGCCGGGCGTGACGACGATGCCGCTCAGTTCGACCACGCCATCCGGCACGCCGATCGCCGGTAGTTGCTGGTGGTCGGCAGCGGCCGGCACCCAGCCGCGATTGACTAGCACATGCAGCGGCGAGCCTTCGAGGCGGAGCGGCGTGATGACGTGGTAGCCGGCCTGTTCCTGATACAGCCGGTTGTCGATCAGGGTCTGCCGGCCGGCATCGAAACGGCCGCGCAGGGCGACCCGGTGAAAGCGCAATGATTCGACGTCCACCATCGTCTTCGGCAGGGCGATTGGCGCATCGTGGCTGCGCCGGTCGAGCTGGGCCTGGATGGCGGTCTTGCTTTCGGCCTTGCGCCATTGCCACAGGCCGAGCGAAATGAAGGCAGGGAGCAGGAAGGCGAGCAGGATGCCGCCGAGGATGGCGACCTGGCGCCGGCTGGTTCTTGCCCGGCCGGCCGGCAGACGCGCATACTGAACGCCGGTTCGCGTCGCCGGAGCGTCTTCCATGATCAGGGTAGCGGTGGTTTTGCTGGTGTTGGCCATTGTCGTCAGTCTGTTTTCCGGGCTTTTTTCGCTCTATCGCGAGCGCGGCGCCGGGACGCGCACGGTGCGCCTGCTGACCTGGCGGGTCGGTCTGTCGATCGCGCTGTTCGCCTTGTTGCTGCTCGCCTTCCGCTTCGGTTTCATCGCCGGCTATACCCAGTAAACGAAGACGAAGAGCAGTAGCCAGACGACATCGACGAAGTGCCAGTACCAGGCGACGCCTTCAAAGGCGAAGTGCCGTTCGCTGTCGAAATGGCCGTTCAGGCTGCGCAGCAGGATCACCGCCAGCATGATGGTGCCGAGCGTCACGTGAAAGCCGTGGAAACCGGTGAGCATGAAGAAGGTCGCACCATAGGCGCCGGCCCCCATGGTCAGGCCCAGTTCGCTATAGGCGTGGTGGTATTCGTAGGCCTGGAAGCCGATGAACAGCATGCCGAGCAGCACCGTCGCGGCCAGCCCGATGATCAACTGGCGGCGCTGGTTGCGCAGCAGCCCCCAGTGCGCCCAGGTGACGGTGGCGCCGGAACTCAAGAGCAGCGAGGTGTTGATCGCCGGGATGCCCCAGGCGCCCATCGGCGTGAACGGGTTGCCTTGCGGGCCGCTGGTCGGCCAGGTGCCGGCGAATTCCGGCCACAGGCTGGTGCCGTGGGCGGCCGTCATGCCGCCCAGTTCGGGCACGGCGATCACCCGCAGGTAGAACAGCGCGCCGAAAAAGGCGGCGAAGAACATCACTTCCGAGGCGATGAACCAGACCATGCCGTAGCGGAAGGAAACGTCTTCCCAGTCGCGATAGGCGCCGCGCCGCGATTCGCCGATGACCCGGCCGAACCAGCCGAACAGCACATAGACGATGATCGCGAAGCCGCCGAGCATGACCCAGCGGCCGAGGTCGAAACCGTTGATCGCCTGGATGAAGCCGAGTGCGAGAAAGAACATGCCGCCGGCCAGGATGACCGGGTAGAGCGTCGGCTGGGGCACGAAGTAGTGTTGGCGTGCGGGCGTGGTGTGGCTGCTCATCGGGCCTCCCGGGGCGTGGTCAGGGTCTGGCGTTGTCCGTCGATGCTGAAGAAGGCGTAGGACAGCGTGATATGGGTGATGTCGTCGGCCATCTCCGGCTTGATGATGAAAGCCAGCGGCATCTCGACCGCTTCGCCGGGGCCGAGGGTTTGCTGGGTGAAGCAGAAACACTCGATCTTCTCGAAATGGCGGGCGGCCTGGCCGGGGCTGATGCTCGGCACGGCCTGGCCGGTGATCGTGCGGTCCGAGGTGTTGCGCACCAGGTAGCTGACCTGCTGCAGTTCGCCCGGGTGGGCGTCGAGGCTGAAGGTCAGCGGCCGCATGTCCCAGGGCAGGCTGGGCATCACCGTGCCGGTGAATTCGACGCGGACGCTGCGGCTGACATCGACCCGTGGCGTCGGGGCCGGGCCGCCCGCCGTCTTGAGGCCGCCGACGCCAAAGCCGTCGCGCCCGGTGCTCCGCCCGGCGCTCTTGCCGTTGAAGCCGGTCGCTTCGCAGAGCACGTTGTAGAGCGGTACCAGGGCAAAGGCGAAGACGAAGGCGGCGGCGACCAGCAGCAACAGCCGGCCGATCAGGCGGGCGTGCTTGGCGGGGGCGGGATGGGCCTGTTCCATCGGCTTAGCGCTTGATGAACAGGCCGATGATGTAGATCGCCAGCGCCGCGGCCCCGAGCAGCCAGCCGAGGCGGCGCGCGGCGGTGCGGCGGCGCTGCAGCTCGGCCGCGGAAAAACGCGGGGTCATGTCCGCTTCGCTCATTTGATCACCGGCTGGATTTCCCAGCTGTGGTGCGGCGGTGGCGAGGCGAGCTCCCATTCCAGGCCTTCGGCGCCTTCCCAGACGCGGTTCTCGACCTTCGGGCCACCCCGTATACAGGCCCAGATATTCCAGGCAAAGAGCAACTGGCTGAAGCCGAGGATGAAGGCTCCGAGGGTCGAGATCGCATTGAATTCGGCAAACTGCAGGGCGTAGTCGGGAATGCGTCGCGGCATGCCGGCCAGGCCGAGGAAGAATTGCGGAATGAAAGTCAGATTGAAGGAAAACACCGTCAGCCAGAAATGCAGCTTGCCGAGTTTTTCGCTGTACATGTGGCCGGTCCATTTCGGCAGCCAGTAATAGACGCCGGTCATCACGCCCATGATGCCGCCGGCGAACAGCGCGTAATGAAAGTGGGCGACGACGAAATAGCTGTGGTGATACTGCGCGTCGGCCGCGACGTCGGCGAGGATCAGCCCGGTCAGGCCGGCGATGCCGAAGAGCACGATGAAGCCGACGGCGAAGAGCATCGGCGTCTCGAAACTCATCGCCCCCTTCCACATCGTGGCGATCCAGCAGAAGAAGAGCACGGCCAGCGGTATCGAAATCGCCATGGTGCTGAACATGAAATAGATCAGCGCCGGCACCGGCATGCCGGCGGTGAAGAAGTGGTGCGCCCAGACCACCACCGAGAGCAGGCCGATGCAGATGAAGCTGTAGACCTGCGCGTTGTGGCCGTAGGTCGGCTTGCGCGAGAAGGTGGACAGCACGTGCGGCATCAGCCCCCAGACCGGCAGCAGCAGGATGTACACCTCGGGGTGGCCGAAGAACCAGAACAGGTGCTGGAAGAGGATCGGGTCGCCGCCGCCGGCCGCGTCGAAGAAATGCGTGCCGAAATGGCGGTCGGTGAGCAGCATGGTCACCGCGCCGGCCAGCACCGGCAGCGTGGCGATCAGCATGAAGGCGGTGATCAGCCAGCCCCAGGCGAACAGCGGCATCTTCATCAGCGTCATGCCGGGGGCGCGCATGTTGAAGATGGTGACGATGATGTTGATCGACCCCATGATCGACGAGATGCCCAGGATATGCACCGCGAAAATGGCGAAATCGACGCCCATGCCGCCCTGCACCGAGAGCGGGGCGTAGAAGGTCCAGCCGGTGGCCAGCGCGCCGTCGCCGAAGCCGAGCACGGCCAGGCTGAAGGGCAGGGTGAGCAGGAAGGCGGCCGGCGGCAACAGCCAGAAGCCCCAGTTGTTCAGGCGGGGCAGGGCCATGTCCGGGGCGCCCAGCATCAGCGGCAGCATCCAGTTGGCGAAGCCGGTGGCGGCCGGCATCAGCGCGCCGAAGATCATCACCAGCGCGTGAATGCCGATCAGCTGGTTGAAGAACTCCGGGCGCATCAGCTGCAGGCCGGGCTGGAACAGTTCGGCCCGGACGGCGAGGATCATCGCGCCGCCGACGAAGAACATCAGCAGCGAGAAGCTCAGGTACATCGTCCCGATGTCCTTGTGGTTGGTCGTCGTCAACCAACGCATGACGCCGCCGGAATAGGGCTCGGCGTGGTCGGCGGGGTGGGTTGTGCTTGCGCTCATGCCAATCTCCTAGCGTAGGGTCTTGATCTGGGCTGGCTGGACCATGTCGCCCCGGGTGTTGCCGAAACTGTTGCGTTCGTAGGTGACGACGGCGGCCAGTTCGACATCGGACAGGCTGTTGCGGAATGCCTGCATCGCGGTATTGGCCTTGCCGTTCAGCACGCGGTCGAGATGGCTGTCCTTGGCCGGTTTGCCGTCGGCGCCGAACAGCGGCGTATTGACCACCGGGCTGCCGGCCAGCGCCGGGAAAGCCGGCGGCAGGCCCTGGCCGTTGGCCTGGTGACAGGCGACGCATTGTTTCTCGTAGACTTCCTTGCCGGTCGCCAGCAGCTCGTCCTTGCTCCACGTCCGGTCGGCGCCGCCGGCAGCGGCCTTGGCTTCGCCCTTCTTGGTCTCAAGCCAAGCCAGGTATTCGGCTTCCGGCAGCGCCTGGACGACCACCGGCATGAAGCCGTGATCCTTGCCGCACAGCTCGGCGCACTGGCCTCGGTAGATGCCGGGCTTGTCGATCAGTACCCAGGTTTCGCGCAGGAAGCCGGGCACGGCATCGCGCTTGACGCCGAACTGCGGCACCCACCAGGTGTGGATGACGTCGGTTGAGGTGAGCAGCACGCGGACCTTCTTGCCGACCGGCAGGACCACCGGGTTGTCGACTTCCAGCAGGTAATGTTCGCCCTTGGCTTCGGCGTTGCTGATCTGCTGGCGCGGCGTGGCCAGCGTGCTGATGAACTTGACGCCGGCTTCCGGGTACTCGTATTGCCATTTCCACTGCATGCCGGTGACCTTGAGCACCATGTCGGCGCGCGTCTTGGTGTCTTCCATGCTGATGATCGCCTGGACCGCCGGGATGCCCATCAGCACGAAGTCGATGAAGAGCAGGATGGCAAACGGAATGAGCACCCAGAACCACTGCAGTGCGCCGCTCGGGCCGGAGAACTTGGCCGGCTGGTGGCCGATGCTTTTGCGGTGGCGGATCATCGAGTAGATCATGATGGCGAACACCACCACGAACAGGATGGTGATGATCAGCATGAACTCGTTGTGGATGTGCAGCGTTTCCCGGGCGATCGGCGTTACCGGTTCGGGAAAATTGTAGTTGTAGGCCGCCAGCCCGGGCAGCGGCAGAAGCGCTGAGGCGCCGGCCAGCAGACAGCGCGATGGTCGAGAATCGGTCTTCAAGCAAGCCTCCTCCTGTGTTGCCTGGCCTCTGGTTCCGCGTCGTCTTTTTTGCGCTCTCCAGATGCCCGGTTCTGGCCTTAATGGTCGGGTGGACATCCGTTTCTGTTGTGCCGGGTGAGCTGACGGGCTTCGGCAAGTGGCCGCGCTTTACCGAAAGCGGGGCGCAGGGACGACCGGGCAACCAGGCATTGCGCCTTGCTGTCGTGGCTCGCTGAATCGGCCATCCCCTTCCTCCCTTGTGAGAAGCGACGTCAGCATTCAGAATCGGATACATTTACTTAAGTTCAATTAATTTATTCATTGATGATTAATCGCCTGGGCATACTGTTGTGTTGTCTGCTGGCATTTGCCTGCAGCCGGGAAGCGCCCGTCTTTCGCGCGACCGATCTGACCGGCGCCACGTTCGGCCGCCAGTTGACCCTGCCCGATCACAACGGCCAACTGCGTTCGCTGCGTGATTTTCGCGGCCAGGCGGTGGTCGTCTTCTTTGGCTATACATCCTGCCCGGATATCTGCCCGGGCACCCTGGCCCGCTTCGCGGAAGCGATGAAGGCGCTCGGGCCGGCCGCGGCCAAGGTCCAGGTGCTGTTCGTCAGTCTCGATCCGGAGCGCGATAGTGCCGAACGTCTGAAGGCCTTCGTGCCCTGGTTTTATCCCAGCTTCCTCGGCTTGCGCGGCGATGCCGAGCAGACCCGCGCCGCCGCCAGCGAATTCCGCGTCTTCAGCGCCCGCAAGGAGGTTGGCGGCGGCCTCGGTTACGTTCTCGACCATTCGGCCGGCGCCTATCTCTACGACCCGGCCGGTCGTCTCCGGCTCTACGTCAAGGATGGCGCCGCCGTCGCCGACATCGTCGCCGATTTGCGCCTGCTGCTCGCCGACTAGCGGCCAGCCGTCCGGCGGCCAAGGTCGAGGCTGTCGATCGCCGGCGCCGCACGATTCTTTGACAACGCAGCATAGTCATGTATGCTCGTCTGGTATTTTTGATATTTTTATGGGATACGGTGCGATGCAACCGGAACGTCAGCGCCTCATTCGTTCATTGTTCGACGAATACATCGAGATGTACGCCTCGCGCGACCAGCGCCTGACGACGCGCTTCAGCGAAAACTTCAGCGGCTACGCCGGGAGCAGCGACCAGCTGGTCACCGACCGGGAGGAGTGGATCCGGGTCACCCGCCTTGATTTCGCGCAGGTGCCCGGGCGGATCCGGATCGAAATGCTCGACCTCGCGCCGCAGGATCTGGCCGAGGATGTCGTCGCGGTCACCGCTTTTTTCCATATTCACCTGCCGCAAAACGACCCCGTTCTGGCGCGCGAGACGGCTCGCCTGGTGCTGGTCTTCCGGCGCGAAGGTGAGGCCTGGATGATTGCCCACAGCGGGATTTCGATCCCCTTCGGTCTGGCCAGAGAGGGCGAGGTCTACCCGATGCGGCGCTTGCAGGAACGCAACCAGGAACTGGAGGCACTGGTCGAAGAGCGCACGCAAGCACTGAAAGTGGCCAATGACGCGCTGGCGGCCCATCGCTGCCATCTGGAAACCGAGGTCGAACAGCGCACCGCCGCCCTCTCCATTGCCAAGGAAGCGGCCGAGGCCGCCAATCGAGCCAAAACCACCTTCCTGACCACGGTTAGTCATGAGCTCCGTACCCCGATGAATGCCATCATGGGGATGACCACGATGGCGCGCAGTCATGCCACCGACCCGACGCTGATCCACCGGCTGACGGTGATCGACGGCGCCTCGCGTCGCCTGCTGGCAGTGATCAACGACATCCTCGACATCTCGCGACTGGAGGCGGAACGCCTGACCCTGGAATGCAAGGACTTCAAGCTGGCCGACATTCTGGAAAGTATCACCGGGACACTCGGCCGCAAGGCCGGCGACAAAGGGCTGCAACTGGCGGTTCATGTACCGCCGGAAGTCAGCAGCGCACCGCTGCGGGGTGATCCGCTACGCCTGGAGCAAATACTGCTCAACCTGGCCGATAACGCCGTCAAATTTACCGAGCAGGGCCGGATCAACCTGCGCGCCGGGCTGACCGAGCTGGGTCCGGACAGCGTCAAGTTGAGCGTCGAAGTGCAGGACAGCGGCATCGGCATCGCCGGCAAGGACATCGACCGTCTGTTCTCCCTCTTCGAACAAGGCGATGGTTCGCTGAGCCGCAAATATGGCGGCACCGGCCTTGGCCTGGCGATCAGCAAGCGTCTGGCCCAGTTGATGGGCGGCGACATCCGGGTAAGCAGCGAAGCGGGCGTCGGCAGCACCTTCTCGCTGACCGTTCGCCTCAACCGGGCCGCCGGCAACTGAGCGCCGCGCGGCGCCAAGCGCTGTCCCGCGGCTTCCGGGCTTTGCCTATGTTGAAGGAGGGCCTTAGTCGGACCGAATTGGGTTCTTCTCTCAGAACCTGTTCATGGTCTTCTGAGCAAAAGCGTGAGGAAGGTGACTTTAGGCTGGTATTGAGCTTCCGTTCGCAGTTTTTCCATAAACGGCGGCATTTCTCAATCCAGGCAAAGGATCTCCAACCACCCAGCGCCGCGTCATGACGGCGCAAGTATGTAATTCGCTACGTTTAGCGATTTCAACCTGAGCGCCGAGTAGTTCTTTAACGGTACGGAAAAGTGGCTGACCGACATACCCGCTATCGGCAAGGATGCTGTGAACAGCACTCAAATCAGCAGCGAAGCAGTCAAGCGCAAGCAATGCACCCTTGCGATCTGTCACATCAGCCGTCGTGACGGCAATCGCGTGGGGCAAGCCCTGAGTATCGACGGCAATGTGGCGCTTGATTCCCGAGACCTTCTTGCCGGCATCGTAGCTCTTTTCTCCTGCGCTATCTATATTCTTGACGCTCTGGGCGTCGACGATCAAAAAGCTCGTCGAGAATTTGTGCTCCTGTCTTGGACGAGACTTTGGTCTCATGATCCCAACTGATCATCAATGGCTCCGCAATGTGGGCAAGCGGTCGCTACAGGTAGCTGAACAGGGGGGCGAGGCGCGGAAGCCAACTCTCGACCCATCAAGTCCCGAACCAGTCGCTTCTTCTGCTCTGGCGTGAGTTGTTTGATCTGGTCGAGTAATTCGATAAAAGCCACGTGACGCATGATTTACCTACCTTCGGTAGAATCATGCTTTTTATATAGTTTGCTTCTACAGCTAATTCAGACAGAGCCGTTATCTGAGGCGAGAGCCGAGCTCCAAGCACGTTATTGCCAGAGTTAATCGACGAGTACATTTCAGAAGCCAATCCAGTCCGAGTGATTGATTCTTCATCGGTGAATTGCCTCTCGGCCAGCCACTCCGACGCTGCGAAATCCAATCGCTCAAACCCAACAAAACGGCGCTGCCTGAAAGTCGATGCGGCCTGGGGGCAATCCGACAGGCGATAGACGTGATCTTGGGGGGAGATGCAAGCCTGATTCGCTTGCGCAACGTTGCCCAGAACTTCTCCTTCCTGCAACACCTCGGCTTGAATCGCTTTTGCGCCGACCAATCCCGCTCATCTCGCGAACGCTTTGCATCCAAGGGAGATTTGATGCTCGAGCTCTGAGCGGAAATGCCGTGTGGGTCTTTAATATTCGATGCTGAGTTATAAATTTTCCCCTATAATGCACCACTAAATTTTGTGGTCTTGTCATCCAGTTTTCGCTGTCAAACATTTTCTCGCGGATTGTTATGCTGAGGCCGCCTCCGCAGGCTTTAAACCTACCGTTTTGATATTGGCTTTATCTGGCGCTTGAGTGTGTCATTTTTATTAGGAAATCGAAACTGTAACTATATTTAGTAGGCTTACTTCGATATGAGACGTCTGATAGGACGATATATTCCCACGATAGTCAAGACGGCAATTGCGGCGGGTATTTTTTATTTCTTACTCGCGAAAGGCGTTATCGAATTGCAGCCTCTGGCTGAGCTTTTAGTCCACCACAACTTGGCAATATTGAGTGCGATTTTGTTGATGGGCGGCTTGCTGGTTGGGGCGTCTCGTTGGTGGATCTTGCTGCGTTCAGCGGAAATCCCAATGAGTCTGCTGAATGTCGTTCGATTGTATTTGATTGGCGCGTTCTTTTCTACTTGGCTGCCTGGTGCCGCAGGAGGAGACATGGCGCGGGCGCTTTACGTTGTCAAAGGTCTGGAATCCCGACGTTCAACGGCAGTACTCACGATAGCCTTGGATCGGGCGTTTGCCCTTTGGGGGCTTCTAGGTATTGCTGCGATGCTTGCCATGAGCAACTGGCAGAGCAGGGAACTGCAGCCTGTTCTGGCCTATTACATCTGGTTGATTACAGGAGCTATCTTAGTTTGCGCCGTTGGCGGCCTTGCCGTTTATTTTATTGCGCGCTTCGTACATATCCCGGTATGGCCAAGGTGGGCTGCCAAGGCGCGCCCAATTGCGCATCAATTAGGTAGGGCTATTGTTCTCATCGTTGGACATAAGGGAGCGATGCTATCTTGCGCGACTCTTTCAATTGCCGCAAGCGGCTTGGTAGCCTTAGGTATCGTTATCATTAGCAGCGCTTTCGAGTTCGGCCCAGCCCCATTGGTGGCTGCGTTGGCTGGGGTGATAGGTAACATTTCATCCGCCGTTCCCTTGACACCTGGAGGCTTGGGTGTCGGCGAGGCTGTATTCGCGAAAATATGTCTAGAGCTTGGTTCAAATGTTGGACCCTACGCGACAATATATCTGGCGTTTCGTATTGTTATGGCTGTTGTTGGTTTCTGTGGAGCTTTATTTTGGCTGACTAAAAATTTTCCAGCCTGCCCAAAAACAGATTTATGCAAATCGGATTAAATAAATGCTTGAAATTATGCACTCGCAATCCAACCCCCGGGTCAATATAAAAAGTGTTGATCTGACTATAGTAATTCCCTGCCTAAACGAGCAGGAAAACATTTGCCAAATTCTTGACCAAGTTCGAGATTTGATAACCAAACAGAGCTTCACGTCAGAAATCGTTGTCGTGGACGATCAGAGCGACGATCGCACTCTTGAGTTTGCAGAAGAATGGGCGAACACTCGTGGCAAGGATTGTCTGATATCGTTGGTTAAACGGCCATTACGACGTCGCGGTTATGGTGCCGTCGTTCGTTACGGAGTTGCTCAAGGCTCTGGGCGCTATTGCATTTTTGTGTCAGCAGATGCCGTTGACCCAATCCATCTCATTCCTGAGTTATACCGAAATATGGAAGATGGCTGTGTTATGGCTCAGTGCTCGCGATACTTAAGCGCAGGGGATGATTCAACGATTCCGTTTAAGTATAAATTTTTCCAATATTTTTTCCGGCGCGGGGTCTTTCTTGCCCTCGGTCAGCACATACCAGATTCGACATACGCCTTCAAAATGTTTCAGCGAAAGGAAATGCTCGGGGTTGGGCTCAGTCAGAATCGATTCAGCATTTCTCCTGAAATCACGTTTAAATCGATCCTTCGCGGCGGCCGCATCTCTTATGTGGCCGGAGCCCAGGGGACGCGAGAGCGAGGTGTTTCAAAGTTCATTTTTAGAAAAGAAGGACTCGGCTTCAGCTACTGCTTATTGCGAGCTTTTCTTCATCGATTCAATCTTATCTATTGGTTCTAGGAATCAGCTGGCTGCCCCAACTAAGGATTGTCAGAACAAGCCACCGTTTTCCGGCGGGCTGTCATAAAAGTGATTGAAACGGGCGATATTTTATTGTTTGCTGCAGGAATATAGGGAGCATACCCCCTGTCGCCGACACCGTCGGGCAGCAAGGGCAGCAATCCTCGCCCGCTTCTTGGTCGGCGTAAGGATGGCAACTCCGTTTTTCTTTTCGAAGTGAGAGCCGGCCCCGGAAATTCGGACAACAGGATAAGTGATAGCCTCAGGGCACCTCAGATTGACTGAAAACGGGGGAGGTGCCGGGTTTATGACAATATTTCTATTTTCTCAAATGAGCCAAGATGACGGCTGCTTATGAAGAGTTTACCTAGCATGGACGGATCGTGTTTTTTTGATGAGAACTACCAGTAGCGTTCCCAGAACAAAAAACAATACAATTGTTGAAAGGATAATCGCGATGGGAAGTGTCTTTGGCGTGTACCACATCTCGATTTGAAAATCGCCCGTGGGCACATTGATGCCGCGGAATGTGCCTTGAACTTGCAATATCTTTGTTTCTTTACCATTTACCTGTGCTCGCCAGCCAGAATGCCAATTATCGGTAAGCACGACTAAGCTTGGTTGCGAGGCAGTTCCCTGAATGGTGACAGCGGCGTTTCGATATGAAGAGATTTTAACGGCGGTGACGCTATTAGCCCGGATATCTGGAGATAGGGTGATTTCGCCATTCTCTTCAATCTGTGGATTTAGTATAAAAGCTCTAGGGAAAACATGAGGGTTTTCAATAACTGTTGTGAATTTAGAAACGTGCACGACACGATAACCATCTCGCTTAAATTCATTGATATATTCGAGGTTGGTCGAAGGTAGAATGATGAATTTTACCCCCAGTAGGCTGACCATCCACCAATTGTAAAAACTGAGGTGTTGATCTTTGTGCGGAAAGGCCAAGGATAGAAAATCCCCCCACTGATACTGTTTCGGGAGTCCCTTAGTCATCTCGCGGAAATAATGAGCATACCCTGGCAGATATCCTGGATTAAGAGAGGTTACCTCTTGGATTTGATAGGCGGAGCCGGCCTCCATTGACGTTGCATATTGCCCAAGTGTCATTGTGCGCGCAAGCCCAACATTTGCTTTCAAAAATGCTACATCGCTGGTTGGCTTCGTGAATATGTCGTGTGGCGCATACCTGATAAATTTTGCGTCAGCGATGAGTTCCGCGAACATTAGTACCATCAGTACTGACGTTAAATAAATCCGGTACTTCACGAACCGTTGAGAGAGCCATAAAATAAGAAGCAATGCTGTGCTCAAAAGGGCGATGAGCACAAGCGAAAACTGCTTGAAAGGCAGATTTGGTGAGTGTAGTCCGTAAATATGTGCCGCAAGGGCTGCACCGAGCGCGGCAAACCCAATCATTATAAAGGGGAGGCATGATACAAATGATCCTCGAAGCGTGTTATCCGTTCCGAAGGCTACAAGGAAAATTAGCGACACACTCACGGCGACAAGAATATATTGCTCACCCAAGTTCCTCAGGATAGGCAACATATTGGCGATTTCTGTGATGCCGGGTACTCCAAACACTCGGAACAGCACAACGAATACGATAAAAATGTTGATCACCATCAGTGGGCGAAGCCGATCCGCATCGCTCCGCCATGAACAGGCCGCAAGCCCTAAGCCGATTACCCCATAATGAAAAATTGTATTCCCCGCGACTTGCTGTACCCCAACGTCAGCCGCGCGATAAGATTCAAAGAAGTGCGATGGACTGAACAAGGATAGCAAAGCGCTCCAAGAAGCTGTCCAAAAAACGCGGTGGGTATAGCCTTCCAATGTTCCCGTCACGGCTATGTTTTCGATGACGGGAAGATAGATAAATGCAAGTCCGAGAAATGCCACAATCCCTACTAAAGCCTGCGTGCCAAGCGCATCTAGGATGCGTTGGATTCTGTTCGGATTCTGCCATGAGATAGACAAGGAAAACCCCGCGGTGCAGGCGACGATCACCAATATTGATGAAATTGTTGTGGGTAAGAAGGTAAAGGACATTAGCGCCATATATGACGCCGTTGCGGCAGCAAAACTAAACCGGGATCGTCGTTCTATGAGAACAAAGGATGAGTATAGGCAGAGCGGTATAAAGGCGTAGCTTTGAGCGACATTTGAGCCGACGTTCGCGACAGCGAAGCCGTTAAGTAGATAAAAAATTGCAGCCGTAATTCCGGCGATAGGGTGGAGGCGAAGCGGTCCTTCGCACATCCTCAACACAAAAAAGACACCGATCCAATAAAAGAACAGGGTGAGCAAATCATAGACATGGGTGCCACCGCCTAATGCCGCATAAGCGAGCGTGAAAACCGAAAATTTTAAGTCGACTAAAGTCTCTGGTCCCAAAGCCCCGGCTGATGAGTAAGGGTTCCAGTAGGGAGAGTTGAACGTTGCAAAGTTGTAACGCATGAACTCCATCATTGGCTCGGACTGGAAAAGCGCACCGCCGGGGTCGTTTAAACCAGAGGTGTACCAGGAAAGATGCTGGGGAACCGGGTAGACTTCTGTCCTCTCTGAATGATCAAAAACGCCCCATTGATGATCAGTCATGCGGAACGTCGACCCCGTAAAAACCACATCCGGAAAGACGAGACAGATAATAGTCAGCGCAATTAAAGCCTGTCTCAACATGGGCGAATTTGTCCATTTGAGACCAGAGAGCCAGTTTTTTAAGATACTCATTTTTAACAAAATTGTTACTAAGGTCCAATATTCTATCCTAGCCGACATGGCGTTCATTGAGTTCGCGCAAGGACGAAATAGATACATATAAAAATATTCAACGCATATCTCTGCATATAACGATCCTCTACCGTAGATCCCGCTAAAAATGCTTAACGTTTCATAACTTAACGCGACGGACCGTAAGTTGCTGGTCTTTTTGCTGAACGTGGAATTCGCTACAAAATTGATTATTGTGCCGTGCGATTCGTCGTAGAATCGCCGCCAATTCTCTGCGTTGAGCCTTAGCCGAGGCTCGAGAGCAATGACATTTGCATTAATAAATGCCTAACAAGCTGTTGAAAAATGTCTTGTCCGGGTACGAAACGGGATTTCAGGGCGATTTCGTCCTTCCTTCACTTTTTCGGCAACCAAAAGCTATCGAAAGCGCTCGAGTAATGGCATCGGGCGGTGAGTGAATTTTTTAACACCACTGTTAAATTGGTACCGTGAAGACATTCAAATGAACGTTATCCGTTGCTTGTGTTTTTGGATTCTCTGAACAACTGGTTATTTTTGGTCTAGCAGCCTGTCGGATTGCCCCCAGGCAGTACCGTTTTGTTGGGTTTGAGCGATTGGATTTCACAGCGTCGGAGTAGCTGGCGGGTGGTCAGCCCGCCAGGGCCGCCATCCGGCGGATATTCCAAGCCATCGTGACGAGATTCCATTCGCCACCGGTCAGTTGCAGTCCTCGCAGCAGAAACTGCCGGAGCCGCATCACCGACTTGATGATGCCAAACCCGGTTCGACGATCTGTTGGCATAGCCAATACAAAGCCCGCCCCGCCCAGGTTTGCAGGCGATGGAGCATCTGATCAAACTACCCGGCAGTTGCATCGAGCGGTGGTGCAAATTCGGGGGGGCGTCGAAGGCTTCGGAGCGTCTAGAGATTCCGGGGCGATTCATCCAAACCGCCAGACCGACCCAATTTGCGGCGGGACCTCGGACTTATCTGGAATCACCCGTTTCAGGCCGCGCAGCAGGGGGCGTCCGCTCGTTTTTGCCACGGCCGAAAGTCAGCGTGTAGAAAATATCCAGCGCATTGTCGCTGCCGGCCCGGCCGATCAGCGAAATCTGTCGCGTCAGGTTGACCGTCAGCTTGACGATGCTTTCGGCCCGGCCGAGCGATTGCTCGTAGGAGAGCAGGGCGTTGGCCGACAGGCGTTTGCCGACGCTGAGGATCTGGTTGCCGGTGGTGGCCGCCGTATCGACCGTGCTGCCGGCCACCCGGCTGCTCAGCTGGCGGCTGCCGGTACTGCCGATGTCGCCCTGGCGGACGCCGAGTTCGTCGATGCCGAAAGTCGTTTTCAGTTGCTGGACCAGATTGCCCGAGTTGTTGCCGAGCAGGCCGCTGGCTGCCGAGAGCAGCACCGTCGCGTCGCCGGCGCTCATCTGGTCGGGGCCGTGGCCGAGGACCAGCCAGGCGAGCTTTTCGGCGTCCGGCAGTTCCGGGTCGGAGACCAGTTTGACGATCGGCCGCTGGACGGTGCCGGCGATCTGGACACCGGCCTCGACGCTGAGGCCCTTGCGCATGGCGCGGACGTCGAGTGCCGGGTTGTCGAGCAGGCCCTGGAAGGTGAGGATGCCGCGCTCGATGGCGAGCTGCTGACCGTAGGCGTCGAAACGCCCGTCGCGGGCGCGGATCGTCCCGCTGGCCCGTGGCAGGTCGCGGCCGGCGGCCTGCAGCCGGATGTTGCCGGCCAGCCGGGTCGATAGACCGACGCCGTTGAAGAAGAAGTTCTGGCCGAGGTCGGTGCTGATGTCGAGATCGAGTTTCGGGCGCAGCGTGGCGGCCGCTTTGGCCGCGCCGGGGCGCTTGATGATGACGTCGCTGGACAGCCGTGGCGCGCCGCTCGGGGCGAGTTGCCAGTAGCCGGCATCGACCGCCAGCTTGCCCTTGGCGCCGAAGGTGTCGCCCTGCCAGGTCAGCCGGCCGTCGCCGGAAACGGCCACCCACTGATCGGGCAGTTGCCAGGCGCCGAGCCGGTCGAGGTGGAAGTCGAGAAAGCCGCTGTCGGCGCCCTTGCTGCGGTCGATCTGGGTTTCGCCGGATATTTCGAGGCGGCCCGGCTGCTCCGTCAGTTTGGTCACTGCTTCGCGGCCGGCCTGGCGTAGCGGCCGCGGCATGTTTTGCAGCAGGCTGTCGAAAGTCAGCTGGCGAACGCGCAGCAGGTTGTTGTCGAGGTCGATGACCAGTTCGCCGCGCGTCAGGTTGAGGCCCTGGTCGGGCCGGCGCAGCGCCAGTTTCTCGCCGCGGAAGCGGCCGTTGGCCAGCGGCTGGGCCGGGCTGCCGCTCAGCTTCAGTTCGCCGAAGAAGCGTCCGGCGCTCTGCCATTCGTCGCCGATCAGTTCGGCCAGCCAGCCGAGGTCGGCGATGTCGGATTTCAGGCTGCCTTGCCATGGCGCCTGCTGATTGAGCGCCCAGGCGCCCTGCATGCCGGCGCTCAATTGACCGTCGATCTGGCCGACCCGCGAGCCGCGGGCGCTCAGGCTGGCCCGCAACTGGCGCGGGTCGGCCGCGGCCTGCAGCGTGGCCCGCCAGTCGAGCGGGTCGCCGGCCAGCTGGGCCGGCCCGAAAGACCATTGGTCGGCGCCCAGTTCCAGCCCGGCAGGGGCGGTCAGGCGGACATTGCGGGCCGCCTCGTGGCCGCGCAGGCTGGCCTCGAGCAGGCGGCCACGCCAGGTCGGGCTGTGCGGGTCGATGCTCAGTCCGCCTTCGGCCGTTGCGCCAAAGGCGAGCTGACCGGTCAGCTCGCCGCTGGCCCGCAGCCGGTGCGCCTGGTTGCTGCCTTCGCCGTGCACGCGCAGCTGTCTGGCCAGTGCCGGTTGGGTTGGCGTGGCGAGCTGGGCGATGGCCAGGTCGATCAGCAGCGGCGAGTCGGGCTGACCGCCGGCTTCCGCCGCCAGCGTCAGGCCGCTCAGCCGGCCGAAATCCGGGTGACCGAGCAGGGCCGCCTCGGCGCGGGCCGCCAGTTTCGGTTGCTGGACCGTGCCGCTCAGCGCCAGTCGGCCGCTGATGCCGCCTTCCAGCCCGTAGGGCGTCAGCTGGTTCGCTTCGATGGCGATGTTCAGCGTGTCGCCGGGGCGGCCGAAGGCGCCGCGCGCCTGCAACGTGTTGGCGCCGACGGCGAGCGCGATGTCGGCCTGCGGAATGCGCGGCCAGTCGATGCTCAGCTTGCCGTGTCCGGTCAGCGGCTGCCTGGCGAGCTGGCTGTCGGTCAGCGCGAAGCTAGCCGTGACGACCGGGCGCGGTGCCAGCTGACCCTGTGCGGTCAGCTGGGCATTGATCCGGGCAGCCGGCACCTTGGCGAAGCGGCTCGGATCGAAATGGCTGAGTTCGCCGCGGGCGGCGAATGCCAGCTTGTCGTTCATCGCCAGTTCGCCGCTGGCGGCCAGTCGGGCATCGCCGGCGCCGATTTCCAGGCGGTCGACGCTGATCTGCTCACCGGCATGGCTGGCGGCGGCGCGCAGGGTGAACTTGGGATCTTTCAGGTCGAGCTTGATGGTTTGTCGATTGGCGGCGAGGCTGGCGGTAATTGGCCCGGTCAGCCGGGTTGGCCGCAGTGTCGAGACGATTTGCGCCGCGTCGAGGTTTTGCGCAGCGAGGTCGAGGGCCAGCGCGCCATTCGCCCATTGCCCGTGGCCGCTCAGTTGGCCCGGGCCGCTCAGCCTGGCCTGGAGATTGTCGATCCGGGCGCTGGCGCCCTGCCAGTCGAGGCGGCCGGTAAGGCTGGCCAGCGGCAGGCGCTGGCGGTCGAGCGGGCCGGGCTGCGGGTTGCTCAGCGTGAATTCGCCGGCCACGCCGTCGCCTTGCGGGGCGAGGTCGGCGCGCAGGCTGAGGCGGGCTTTGGGCGCTGCACGGTGCCAGGCGGCCGGATCGATATTGGCGAGGGCGATGCGGGCGCTGGCAAAAGCGGCCGGCGCGAAGGGCGTCAGCACCATCTCGGCCTCGCCTTCGAGGCCCTGGCGGGCGACGGCCTGCAGCGCCAGACGTTCGAGCCGGCCGGCGGCCTGCACGGCAAGGGCCAGCGGCTGCTCGGCGAGCTGGCCGGTGAGTTCGGCGCCGGCTGCGAGCAGCAAGGGCGGGGCGCCATCGAGCGTCGCCTGGCCGCTGACGGCGATATCCGCGGCGCGCGCCCGGAAGTCGCTCAGGCGATGGTGGCGACCATCGCTGCTCAGGCGCCCGGCGATGTCGCTGGCGGTCAGCAGGTTGCCGTAGTGCAGCGCGGCGATCAGCACGTGATCGATGTCGACCGCCAGCGGCAGCCGCAGGTCGGTCGGCGGCGGCGTCGGCGCCGCGCTCGGGGCGCTGACGATGTGCAGCTGCTCGATACGCAGTTCGGCAATCGCCAGGCTGCCGCGTAACAGCGCGGCGGGCGACCAGTCGACATGGATCTGCTCGGCCTGCACCTGCAGCTCCGGCGTTTGCCAGCGTAGCGCGGCGATCTCCAGCGGGCCGAGCAGGCGGCCGCTCGGCTGGTCGATCTGCAGCCGGCCGCCGCTGGCGCTCCCGGCCAGCCGGGCCAGTTGGTGCAGGCCGCTGGCGCTGCCAGCCAGCCAGACCGTGCCGCCGGCAATGGTGGCGAGGAGCAGCGCGGCGCTCAGGACAAGGGCGCGGCGCATCTCAGAACGGAATCGCCAAGGAGAAGTGCAGTTGCACTTCGCCGGTCCGCTGACCGTAGGCCAGATCGACCCCGATCGGTCCGGCCGGGCTGCGCCAGCGGGCGCCGAGGCCGTAGCCGACGGCCAGCTTGATGTCGGCGAGGTCGTCGATCGCATCGCCGGCATCGACGAAGGCGGCGATGCCCCAGCTGTCGTTCAGCCAGTGCGTGGCTTCGGCGCTGACGACGCCGAGATAGCGCCCGCCGACCGTTGCCGCGCCTTCCTTGATGCCGAGGCTCTGGTAGGCATAGCCGCGCACCGAGCCGGTGCCGCCGGTGCGGAACAGGTAATCCTGCGGGATGCGCCGGCGCGAATCGGCCTGGGTGTAGCCGACCTCGCCGCGCAGGGTCAGCGTATCGACCCGGCCGAGCGGCACGTACTGCAGCCAGCGGCCGTGCAGGCGGACGAAGTTCTGATCGGAGAGCGCCGCCTTGGCGCCGCCGCCGATCTGCGCCTGGAGCACGATGCCGTGGTGCGGGTCGAGCAGGCTGTCGACCTGCCGCCAGGTCCACATCACGTTGGGGACCAGCGCCCGGCTGGTGGTTTCCGGCGCGCCGTCCGGATTGCGGCGTTCTTCCTGCCAGTTCAGCGACAGGCGCTGTTCGATGCTGCCGCGCTGCTGCACGGTCTGCGCGCCAAAGGCGTAGCGCTCGGTCCGCAAGCCCTGGATGTCGCTGCCTTCGGCCATCAGGCCGACGCTGTGCCGGCGGTTCTTGCTGTCGGGTGGCAGGAAGACGTCGGCGTAGGCGGTTTGCCGCTTCTGCTCGAGGCGCACGCCGCTGTTCAGTTCCCAAGCCTGACTGAAAAGGTTGGGGGTCTGGTAATTGACCTCGACGCGGGCTCCGGTGTTCGAGCTGGCACCGGCCCCGAAGCCGATGCGGTGTGGCTGGCGCTCGCGGACGGCGAGCAGCACCGGGGCGGTGATCGTCCCGTCGGCATCGGTATCGGCGTCGCTGGCCGCCGGATCGAGCGTCGCCTGCACCGAAGCGAAGTAGGGCGTCGCTTGCAGCGTGCTCTGCAGTGTGTTCAGGCGGTCGGCGCGGTAAGGCTCGCCAGCGTGGACGACGCGGTTGTAGCGTTCGATCAGGTCCGGCGTATAGCGTTGCAGGCCGGTGATGCGCAGTTCGCCGAAGCGGTAGCGCGGGCCGGCGTCGTAGTGGGCGCTGAGCGTCGCGCGCTGGCTGGCGGTGTCGATTTCGGCGGCACTATCGACCAGCCGGGCGCCGGCATGCTCGGTCGCCAGCAATTCTCCGAGCACCTGCTGCTTGGCGGTATTCCAGTCGGCCTGGCGGAACGGCCGGCCGACCGGCAGGGGCCACCCGGCGATCAGCGTTGCCCGGGTCGCCGCCGCCAGCGGGCCGTCGATGGCGACATTGACTTCGCCGATGGTGGTGCGCGGACCGGGATCGACTTTCAGCAGCAGCCGGCCGTCGCTGTCGGCGAATTCGAGGTGCGGCGAAAAATAGCCCTCGGTTGCCAGGATCTCGCCGAGCTGCTCTTCCAGCTTGTGCCGGCTGCCGGCTTCGGCCGGCAGGTAGGGCGTCAGCAGTTCGCTGATCGCATCGGTTGCCTGCAGCTCGATCTCGCCGGCCGCGAGCGGTGCGGCGAGCGCCATCAACAGCATGGGGAAGAGGCGCCGGGACGCCGCCGAGGCTTTGCTCACCGCCGCATTCTAGCTGCCGGCGGCAGCGTCCGCCGACTGCTTCGGGGGCAGCAGGAAACTGCGCGGCTGTTGGCGCAAGCGCAGCCAGATCGCCGAGAACAACGGACCCCAGTGCTCGAACTGAATGCGCCGGGCGCCGAGGGCGGTGCGCAGGGCCAGCCAGAAACTGACCGCCAGGTTGGTGAAGCCGATCGCGGCGATGCCGAAGGCCGCCCACAGCACGGCCTGGACCGGCAGGGAAAACTGGAAGCCGATCAGCGCGTAGCCGAGATTGGCCGAGGAGAAGGCGATGTGGCGGATGTCGAGCGGCAGGCCGAGGATAGTGCCGATCACCCCGGTCGAGCCGAGCATGCAGCCGAACAGGAAGTTGCCCATCAGGCCGCCCAGCCGTTCCTGGATGTAGTTGCCGAAACGTCCGGCCCGCTCGTCGCCGAACAGGCGGCGCAGCCACGGCAGGCGCCCGATGCGCTGGCCGATGTTGGCATAGGCCGCCTTGTTGTCGAAATAGCCGGTGATCAGCCCGGAGAGGAACAGGTAGAAGCCGGCAATCGCGGCGTGCGGCAGGGCCCAGCTCAAGGGGTCGAGATCGGCGATCAGGTGGGCGCCCTTGTCGGTCGAGATGACCGGCTCGCCGAGCCAGTGGCTCAAGCCGAAACCGATGGCGATGGCCACCGGCAGGGCGACCATCACGTTGCCGGCAATGGCCGCCAGCTGGCTGCGGCTGACCGCCGCGACGACATCGACCAGACGTTCGAGGTCGGCGGCGCGGGTCGGCTTTAGATCGCCGAGCAGGCCGGCCAGCGTTTGCGCCGTCATTGCCGGCTGCTTGGTGGCCACCGTCATGCCGAGCAGGAAGATGAGGACGAAACCGAGGCCGTAGATCATGCTGAACAGGAAGGCTTCGACGAACAGCGGGGCGTGCAGGTCGGCGGTAAAGATCTTGAGCAGCGCCATGCCGCCGATCAGCACGCCGGCCCCGGCCGCCGAGCGCCACATCTGGCGGTAGTCGGCCGTGCTCTCGCAAATGTAGTGTTCGCCGGAGCGCGCCGCGTTCTCGGTGACGCGCACGGCGAGCAGCCGTGACAGCTGGGTCATGTAGAAGCCGAGACTGTTCCGGCGATTTTCGGCGAGGAAGGCGGCGCGGGCGAATTCGGCCGAGGCCTCGATGGCTTCGGCATGGCCGCCGCCGGTCAGGATGGCGACCAGTTCGTGCAGGCGCAGCAGGCTTTGCTCGCTGCGCGTCAGGATGTAGGAGAGGTGCAGGCTGGTACCGATGCTCAGCGCCCGTTTGCGGATGCGCTCCAGGGTGTCCTGGCATTGCGCGGCGATGACCAGCAACTGGCTGCCGTCGTCGGCGGCCTGTGCCGGGTCGCTCTGCGCGGCGCGGAAAGCATTGACGAAATCCAGCGCTTCGGCCGACAGCGCGATGAAGCGCGGCGTATGGTCGTCGAAATCCGGCGAGGCGCGCATCAGTTCGCCCTCGATGCCGAGGCCGCTGACCCGGTGGGCAAGCAGCAGCACGGCGTCGAGCATCTGTTCCTCGATGCCGCGCCAGTCGAGGCTGCGCAACTCCTCGGCCGGGGCGATGAGCGCCCAGAAGCGTTGCGACGCCCCGTCGGGGATGCGCTCCAGCCAGCGCCAGTCGGCGGCCTGGTCGAAAATGACGTGCAGGCAGTCCTTCAACTGCCGCTCGTCGAGTGCTTCGGGCAGCAGGCGGTTGCCCAGGATGCGCCACCACTCGGAGAAAAAGCCGGTGCCCGGCAGGATGCCGCTGTCGGTAAAGAAGGTCATCAGCCGGCGGGCGGCAATGAAATGCACGATATGGGCGCGAAAAGCCCGGCGCAGTTCGCCATCGACCTCCAGTTCGCTCAGCATGCGCTGATAGCGCTCGGCCGATTCGTCGTCGCGCCGGTTCTGCGGGCGCAGGACACTGATCAGGTGGCGGATCAGTTCCAGCGCGTCGGCTTCCGGGTCGCGAAACCGGGCGAGGGCGGCAACCACCGGCTGGTCGCTCGACGTTGGCTTGCCGAGAAGCCAATGGACAAATCTTTTGATGCTTGCCATTACCATCCGTGAATCGAAATCAAGGGTCTATGGTAATTGACCCGTGGCGAAAAACCGGAATTCTCTTTGCATGGCCGCGGCGTAGGAAAGCAACTATTCGTAATAGATTGAGACGGTTTCCCTTACAATGTGGGGGTCTAAAATTTTCGACAGGGATACCCTCATTATGAACATCGTCAAGAAATCACTGGTTCTGGCACTGCTGGCCGGTATCGGCTTCGGTGCTGCTGTTGCACAAGCACAAGAGCGCGTTTATGTCATCGACCAGCGCGACGTCGTCGCCAAGAGCGGCTTCGGCCTGTGCTGGCGTACCGGCTACTGGACCCCGGCTGCCGCGGCCAAGGACGCCGCCGGTTGCGAATGCGACAAGGACCTGCTGCCGAAGGAAGCCTGCGAACCGAAGACCAGCGCTGCAACCGGCGCCGCTCCGGCGAAGACCGGCATCGTTGGCGAAAAGGTCACCGTCGCCGCTGACGCCCTGTTCGACTTCAACAAGGCTGTGCTGCGTCCGGAAGGCAAGGCCAAGCTCGACGAACTGGTCTCCAAGGCCAAGGCGATCAAGCTCGAAGTGATCCTGGCTGTCGGCCATACCGACCGTATCGGTGGCGACGCCTACAACCAGAAGCTGTCCGAGAAGCGCGCTGCCGCGGTCAAGGAATACCTGGTGGCCAAGGGTATCGAAGCCAACCGTGTTTACACCGAAGGCAAGGGCGAAAAGCAACCGGTCACCGGCAACAAGTGCAAGGGCGAGAAGAAGTCCAAGGCGCTGATCGATTGCCTGCAACCGGATCGTCGCGTTGATATCGAAGTCATCGGCACCAAGTAATCGGCCGACGCTTCAACGAAAAGCCCTGCTTCGGCAGGGCTTTTTTGTAACTACCGGTTTTGTCCCATGCCTAATCGCTCTCGTTTGATCCGTCCGTTGATTGTTGTCTTGCTGGCTGTCGTCGTTGTCGCACAGGCCGCCGAAGAACCGCGCCGGCCGCGCGTCGGCCTGGTGCTCGGCGGCGGCGGGGCGCGCGGCGCGGCGCACATCGGCGTGCTGGAAGTGCTGGAAAAACTGCACGTCCCGGTGGACTGCGTCGCCGGCACCAGCATGGGCGCCCTGGTCGCCGGCGCCTGGGCGGCCGGCATGTCGCCGGCGGTGATGCGGCAGAGTCTGGCCAGTGCCGACTGGAACGACATGTTCATCGACAATCCCGAATACTCGGAGATGAGCTATCGCAACAAGGCGGTATCGAGCCGCTACCTGCCCGGCTCGGAGAGCGGCGTCATGACCGATGGCGTCAAATACCAGTCGAGCGTCGTCGCCGGGCAGAAAATCAAGCTGTTCTTCAACCAGCTGGTGCGCGCCAATCAGGGCGAACGCGGCATCGAGCAATTGCCGCTGCCCTTGTCGATCATCGCCACCGATATCGGCACCGGCGAACGCGTCGTCTTGCGCGACGGATCGTTGGCGACGGCGATGCGGGCCAGCATGTCGGTGCCCGGCCTGCTCGCGCCGGTCCTTCATCGCGGGCACAAGCTGGTCGATGGCGGCCTAGTCGACAACGTGCCGATCGGCGAGGTGCGCGAGCGCTGCCAGGCCGACGTGGTGATCGTCGTCAATGTCGGCTCGCCGCTGCTCAAGGCCGAGGATGTCGGCTCGCTGCTGACGGTGTCGACGCAGATGGTCAACCTGCTGACCGAGCAGAACGTGACGCGCTCGCTGGCCACGCTGCGGCCGGGCGACATCTACATCAAGCCCGAGCTCAACGGCATCACCGCCGGCGATTTCGAGCGCCATGCCGAAACGGCCGATCGCGGCCGCGAGGCGGCCGAGGCGATGGGCGCCCAACTGGCCCGCCTGGCCGTCGACCCGGTCCGCTATGCGGCGTGGTGGCGGGGTATCGAAGTGCTCAACCGGGTCTCGCCGAAGATCGATGAGATCGAAATCGTCGGCCTCGACCGGGTCAATCGGGCGGTGATCGAGCGGCATCTGCATGTCGAGCCGGGGCAGACCATCCGGCCGAGCAGCATCAACCGCGATTTGCTCCGGATGTATGGCGACGGCTACTACGAAAGCGTCGATTACACCGTGCTGCAGCAGCGCGAGCGCAACATTCTGCGCGTCATGCCGGTCGAGAAAAGCTGGGGGCCGGATTACCTGCGCTTCGCCGTCAACCTGCAGGCCGACAACAGCCAGGGTTCGGCTTTTTCGCTGCGCGCCGCCTATCACCGGACCTGGCTGAACAAGCTGGGCGGCGAACTGATCGTCACCGGCGAGATCGGTTCGACCCACCGCCTGGGGGCCAATTTCTACCAGCCGCTCGATCCGGCGCAGCGCTTCTTTGCCGAAGCGACGACCGGCGTCGAGCAGGCCCAGATCAACGTCTTTCAGGACGATCGCCGGGTTGCCCAGTACAAGGCGACGGAGAGCGGCATCGGCGCCTACCTCGGGGCCAATGTCGGCTTGCTCGGGCCGGTCCGTCTCGGCTGGGTCGAACGGCATCGTTTCTTCGATCTCGATATCGGCTCGCCCTCGTTGCCGAGCGCCGACCAGAAATTCGGCGGCTGGCGGACAACGCTCGATTTCGATCAGTTCGACCGGATGTATTTCCCGACCCGGGGTTGGGCGGCCCAGCTGTCGTATTTCGATTCGCCGCAGCAGAACTACTCGCGGGCCGATGCCGACCTGCGCGGCGCCTTCGCGTTCGGCGGCACGGTGTTCAATGCCCGGCTTCGCTACATCGGTTCGCCGAAGGGCGAATTGCCGCTCTACGATGCGGGAATGCTGGGCGGCTTCCAGAACATGACGGCCTTCGCGCCGAACCAGATCATCGGCGACGACATCCGCTACGCCGGTCTGCGCACCGAGCAGATCATCGGCCGCCTGCCGCTCGGTTTGCGCGGCGACATGCGCCTCGGGCTGTCCTTCGAGGCGGCGCAGGTCGGGATGCGCTACAGCGAATCGAAGCTCAACGGGGTTCTCGATTCGACGGCGGTCTATATCGGCGGCGAAACGCCGTTCGGTCCGGCCTATTTCGGTCTCGGCTACTCGACGAGCGGCGTTTCCAATATTTTCCTGTTTGTCGGGACACCCTGACCGCACCGCGTGCCGGCGGCTGGCATACTGCCCGAATTGATGTGCTGGAGAAAATCATGCAATTGCGTTTCCTGATCTGCCTGGTCGGCAGCCTGTTGTCGGCCGGCATGGGCCTCGCCCAAAGCAATGCCGTTCCGGCCAGTCCGCCGGGTCCGGCGCGCCCGGCCATGCCCGGCAAGGTAGCGCCCAGCCTGCCGCCGTCCGAGGCGAAGCCGGTGCCACCTGCGGCGCCGGCCCGGCCGGCGATGCCCGGCTCGGTCGGGAGCGAGACGCGTTCGCTGGCCCCGGCGCGGCCGACGGCCAGACCGGCCTCGCCGGTGGTCAAACCGGCGAAGCCGGAACGTCCGACGCTGCCGGCTCCCGCCCGCCCGGTACGGCCGGCCAGAGCCAACTGAGCGACCGGACTGCTGGCCAATCGTATGAGCCAAACCCTCTATCTGTGCGCCACCACCCGCCTTGCCCAAACCTTGCGCGGCGCGGTGCCGGGCGGGCAAACCGTCTGGCGGACGCGGCAGGCGCTGACCGTCGGCCAATGGCTGGCGGCGCTGGCCGACGAAGCCTTGCTCAGCGGCCTTGCCGAACTGCCGGGCGGCCTCGACCCGTTCGCCGAGCGGCTGCTCTGGGAAAGCGTTATCGAAGCGTCGCTGACCGAGGCGGCACCGCTCTTCGATATTCAGGGCATGGCGACCTCGGCTGCCGAGGCGCATGCCCTGGCGACGATCTGGCAGATCCGCCCGAGTGGCGCCACGCTGTCCGACGAAGCACGCTTGTTTCTCGGCTGGCAGGCCGAATTCGTCAAACGCTGCCGGAGCAGCCAGTGGCTCGACCAGGCCAGCCTGCATCGGCAGCTGATCGGCTTGATCGAGGCCGGTCATTTCAACTTGCCGCCGGCCGTGGTTTTTGCCGGCTTCGATCGCCGCACGCCGCTTGAGGAGTACCTGGCCGCCGCGCTGACGGCACGCGGGGTCGTCGTCGACGATGCCGCCGATCGCCTCGACGAGGGCAGCGCAGCGGACGGCGCCGGAACGCGTCGGCGCCTGGCCTGCCCCGACAGCGCCGCCGAATGCGCCGCCGTCGCGGCTTGGGCGAGCGCCCAGCTGGCCGCCAATCCGGCCGTCAGGCTGGGCGTCGTGGCGCCCGACCTGGCCGGCGTGCGCGACCGGCTGGAGTTCGCCCTCGACGATATTTTGCACCCGTCGCTGATTCGGCCCGATGCCGGCGAAGTGGCGCGTTCCTTCAACTTTTCGCTCGGCCGGGCTCTGGCCGATCTGCCGCTGATCCGTGTCGGCCTCGAGCTGCTGGCCGTCGGGGCGGTCGGCAAAGGCCGCGGCAAGGTCGAGCAAAGCCGCTTGTCGGCGCTGTTGCTGGCCGGCGGCTGGGCGGCCGCCGAGCACGAAGCCGACGGGCGGGCCCGGCTCGATGCCACGCTGCGCCGCGACCTGCCGTATTTCACGACATTGTCGGCGCTGATCCGGCAGGCCGAACGGCTGGCTGAAAAAGCGCCGCCGCTCTGCCCGCAAACCATCGCCGCGCTGCACGAATTTATCGCGACGCTGAACGGCTGGCCGAAAACCTTGCGCCCCGGCGAATGGACGGCGCGTTTCCGCCAGGCGCTGAAAGCGCTTGGCTGGCCCGGCGAGCGGCCGCTGTCCAGCCACGAATTCCAGGCCTGCCGGGCGTTCGGCGAAGTCCTCGACGGCTTCGGCCGCTTCGACGCGCTGCTCGGCCCCTTGTCGTTCGCCGAAGCCGTCCGTCGTCTGACGCAGCTCTGCCGGCAGCGTATCTTCCAGCCGGAAACGCGCGGCCAGCCGGCCATCCAGGTGCTCGGCGTACTCGAAAGCGCTGGCCTGGCTTTCGATGCCCTGTGGGTGATGGGCATGAATGACGACCTCTGGCCGCCGGCCCCCCGGCCGAATCCGCTGCTGCCGGCCGAACTGTTGCGGGCAGCCGGCGCGGCGCATGCCAGTGCCGAGGTCGAACTCGATTTCGCGACGCGCGTCCATGCCCGGCTGTTGCTCGCCGCACCCGATGTGACGTTTTCGTATGCGCTGGCCGACGGCAACCGGATACTCCGCCCCAGTCCGCTGATCGCCGGCTTGGCGGCGGCCGCTGCCGGGCCGGTGGTCGGCGAGGCGCTGGCCCGCCAACTGGCCGTCCAGGCTGGCATCGCCTGCGAGCGGCGGGCCGATGCGCTGGCTCCACCGGTCGCCGAAGGCGAGAAAGTCTCCGGCGGCAGCTGGTTGCTGCGTGCCCAGGCAATCTGCCCGGCCTGGGCCTATTACCAGTACCGGCTGGGCGGCGAAGCCATGGAGGAGCCGGTCGAAGGCCTCGACCCGGCGGCTCGCGGGACACTGGTGCACGAAGCGCTGGAAGCGTTCTGGCGCGACGTGCGCAGCTCGCAGGCGCTGGCCGCCCTGGCCCCGGCCGCGCTGGCGCAGGTCATCGGGGCGGCGGTGCGGCAGGCGCTTGAGAGCTTTGAAACGGAACGCCGGGTCAGTTTGCCGGAGCGCTTCCGCCAACTGGAGGCGGCGCGCCTGGAAAAATTGTTGACCGTTTGGCTGGCCGTCGAAGCCAAGCGCGGGCTGGATTTCACGGTGGTCGCCTGCGAGCAGCCGGCCGAAGTCGAGATCGAGGAAATCCGGGTAAAAATGGTGGTCGACCGCATCGATCAACTGGCCGATGGCCGGCAGGTCATCATCGACTACAAGACCGGCGCCGCCATCGACATCAAGAACTGGGCCGCGGCCCGGCTGACCGAGCCGCAATTGCCGATCTACGCGGCGCTGGTCGCCGACGAGGTGGCGGCCGTGGTTTTTGCCAAGGTCCTGCTCGACAAGCCGGGATTCGCCGGGGTGGCCGACGAAAAGGACATCCTGCCCGGTGTCCAGGGGGTCGGCGACGACAAGCAGAAGATTTTCGATCCGGCCGAATTCCCCGACTGGATCGCCGTCGTCATGCACTGGCGCGAACGCCTGCATGCCGTCGCCCGCGAAGTTCGCCAGGGCGTCGCCGGGGTCAGTTTCGCCGACGCCAAGGCGCTGCAGTATTGTGAAGTGAAGCCGCTGCTCCGCCTGGCCGAGCGCCAGCGCCTGCTGGCTGAAGCGCAAGCCAAAGGCACCGGCTGAGCCGCGCTTGCCGGTAGCCGGTGTATGCTAGCTGGTGGACGTGTGGCATCCACCGGCCGGCCAGCTGTTCGGCGTAGGTTTGGCCTATAGTGGAAAAGCAAATTGACTGATTTTCCGGTGCCGCCGAGAGCACCATGGCGGCATGCAAGGAGATTGCGCTGATGAAGGACAAGGCTGGCCGGGCGTCGGCAGCAGGCGATGCGGCGCACCGGCAGGATACGGGGAGGACCGACCTGTCGATGCCGGCGTTGCTGCACGAGCTTGAATGCCAGAAACGCCAGCTGGAAGACAAAAACGCCGCATTGCGCCAGGCCTTGGCCGAAATCGAGGTGGCGCACAACCGTTACCTCGATCTCTATGAATTGTCGCCGGTCGGCTATCTGACCCTGACGCGCGACGGGCTGATTGCCGAAATCAATCTGACCGGTGCCGAACTGTTCGGCACCGCGCGCGACCGCCTGCTTGGCCAGGATTTCGCCGCCTATCTGGCAACGGAAGATGCCGAGCGCTGGCAACAACTGTTTGCTGCGCTGATCCTGCACGGTGGCCAGCAAACGGCTGAATTCAAGCTGCAGCGACCGGCGGCCGGCGTCGTTTATCTGCAACTCGATTGTCTCGGCGTGCGCCGGGAGGATGAGAGGCTCGCCGTGCACGTGGCGCTGACCGACATCTCGGACAAGAAGAATGCCGAAATCGCCCGCGAGGAATCGGAGGCGCGGTACCGGGCGATTTTCGACAAGGCGCGCAACGGCCTGGTCGTTGCCGATGTGACCAGCAAGCGCCTGCTCAGCGCCAACGAAGCCTTTCTGACAATGGTCGGTTATTCGCGCGACGAACTGCCGGAACTCGCCGTTCCCGACATCCACCCGGCGGCCGAGATGCCGCAGGTGAACCAGGCCTTCGCCCAACTGGTCAGCGGCGAGATCGAGGCCGCCGAGAACATCCCGGTACGTCGCCATGACGGCCGGATCATCTACGTCGACATCAATGGCAGCCCGTTTGTCCTGAACGGCCGACCGTGCATCCTCGGCGAATTCCACGACATCAGCGGGCGCAAGCAGGTCGAGGACGCCTTGCGCGAGCAGAAGGAGTTCTTCCGCCTGATCGCCGAGAGCATCGAGGGCTTCATCGCCGTTCTCGATACCGAGGGGCGGCGCATCTACAACAGCCCGTCGTATGCCCAACTGCTCGGTGAGCGCAATCTGTCCGGCACGATGTCCTTTCTCGATGTTCATCCGGCCGACCGGGAACGCGTCGTCCAGGCCTTCCAGGACAGCGTCGTTTCCGGGGTCGGGCAACACCTCGAGTATCGCTTCCTGCGGCCAGACGGCAGCATCCGCCAGATGGAATCGCACGGCGGGGTGATTCGCGACGAGCAGGGGGCGGTCAAGTACGTGGTGGTGGTCACTCATGACGTCACCGAGCGCAAGGCGGCCGAGGAGAAGATCCATCACCTCGCCTTCTACGACGCCCTGACCCAGCTGCCCAATCGCCTGATGTTGAACGACCGCTTGCAGCAGGCGATGGCGGCAAGCCGGCGGAGCGGCCGTTACGGGGCGCTGATGTTCCTCGATCTCGACGATTTCAAGCCGGTCAATGACATCCACGGCCATTGCGTCGGCGACTGCCTGCTGGTCCAGGCGGCCGAGCGGATCAGCCGGTGCGTCCGCGAGATCGACACCGTGGCGCGCTTCGGTGGCGACGAATTCGTCGTCATGCTGGGCGAACTCAACGTCGATCTCGGGCCGTCGATGCTTGAGGCCGGGATGGTCGCCGACAAGATCCGCCTGGCCATCGGCGAACCGTTTGTCCTCGATGTCCGGGCCAAGGACGGTTCGCTGAGCAGCGTCGAACTGCACTGCACGGCGAGTATCGGTGTCGCGATGTTCTTGAACCACGAGTTCACCGAGGAAGAGGTGCTCAAGCTGGCCGATATCGCGATGTATCGGGCGAAGGACGCCGGCCGCGACTGCATCCGTTTCTCGCCGGCCGAGACCTGAGGCGGGACGAAACGGCCGAGATGTCGGACAATTGCGGCCGGGCGCCGCGGTGGCGCGACGGACAATTTCCAGGATAAACAGATGAATGCTGCGGTCGACCGCCTGCAAGAGGACGAAACCGCCCGGCGCCGGGCCCTCGACGTCGCCTCTTTCATCGTCGAAGCCCCGGCCGGGGCCGGCAAGACGGAGTTGCTGACGCAGCGCTACCTGCGCCTGCTGGCCGTCGTCGAGCATCCGGAAGAAGTGCTGGCGCTGACCTTCACCAACAAGGCGGCGACCGAAATGCGCGACCGCATCCTCGGCAGCCTGGAACGCGCTGCGGCCGGCGAACTGCCGGAACAGCCGCACAAACGCCTGACCTTCGAGCTGGCCGAGCGGGTGCTGGCCCACGACCGGGCGCGGAGCTGGGGCCTGCTCGGCCATCCCGGGCGCCTGCGCATCACCACGCTCGACGCGTTGTGCGCCAGCCTGGCCCGGCAGATGCCTTACCTCAGCCGTTTCGGCAGCCAGCCCGGGGTCAGCGACGATGCCGCGGCGCATTACGCGGCGGCCGCCCGCCGGACGCTGGAAATGCTCGAAGGCGAGGGGGCCGATGCCGATGTAGTGGCCGCCGCGCTGGCCTTCATGGACAACAATGCCGGCCGCCTGGAACGCCTGCTGGTCGCCATGCTCGGCCGTCGCGACCAGTGGCTGCACCACGCGACGCGGATCGAAAGCGGCGAGATGCGGGACGAAGTCGAAGCCGGCTTTGCCGCCCTGATCGAACGCGATCTGGCGCAGCTGGCCGGGCTGCTCGAGGCCGGCTGGCAGGCCCGGCTGATGCCGCTCGCCCGCTTCGCCGCGGCCAACGTGCCGGAAGTGCTCGAACCGCTGCTCGAATGGACGACGCCGCTGGCCGGCGAGATCGCCGATCTGGCCCGCTGGCAGGCGCTGGCAACGCTGCTGCTGACCGGCACCGGGACGCTGCGCAAGGTCCTGACCAAGAACATCGGCTTCCCGGCCGACAAGGCGGTCAAGGCGCAGAAGGAGGCGATGGGCGAGTTGCTCGCCGATCTGGCCGCCGTTCCCGAACTGGAAGCCGGGCTCGGCCAGTTGGGCAGTCTGCCCTACCCGGAACTGAGCGATGCCGAATGGGCCACCGTCGAATGCTTCTCGCGCCTGTTGCGGCTGGCTGCCGGGCAGTTGTGGCTGACCTTTCAGGAGGCCGGCGAGGTCGATTTCATCGAAATCGCCGCCCGTGCCGGGCTGGCGCTGGGCGATGACGAAGCGCCGACCGATCTGGCCGAGGCGCTCGACTATCGCATCCGCCACCTGCTGGTCGATGAGTTCCAGGACACCAGCCCGAGCCAGGTCTCGCTGATCGAAAAGCTGACGCGCGGCTGGATGCCGGACGACGGCCGAACGCTCTTCGTGGTCGGCGACCCGATGCAGTCGATCTACCGTTTCCGCAAGGCCGATGTCGGGCTGTTCCTGCGGGTTCGCGAACGCGGCATCGGCGACATCCGGCTCGAACACCTGCGCTTGTTCCGCAACAACCGTTCCTTCCCGGGCATCGTCGATTGGGTCAATGCCAGTTTTCCCGGCATTTTTCCGGCCGCCGACAATCCCGGTTCCGGCGCTGTCTGTTACGCCGAGTCGGCCGCCACCCGGCCCGCCCACGCCGACAGCGGGGTCAGCGTCGAGGCGCTGATTGCCCGCGATGACAGCGACGCTGCCGAGGACGAAGGGCGCCGCGTGCTCGATCTGATCCTTGCCAGCCGCCGGGCCAGTCCGGACGAACGGATCGCCGTGCTGGTCAGGGCGCGCAGCCATCTCGACGCGCTCGTCGCCGAGATCCGCCGGCGGGCGCCGGACCTGCGTTTTCAGGCGGTCGAGATCGAAGGGCTGGCGGCCCGCCAGCATGTCCAGGATTTGCTCACCCTGTATTCGGCGCTTGCCCACCGGGCCGACCGCGTGCACTGGCTGGCCGTCCTGCGTGCCCCGTGGTGCGGCCTGCTGCTGGCCGATCTGCACGCCCTGGCGGCGGACGACAAGCAGCGCACCATCTGGCAATTGATGCAGGACGAGACGCGCCTGGCCCGGCTGTCCGCCGATGGCCGGCAGCGCCTTGGTCATGTCCGCGCCGTCCTGGACCAGGCCTTCGCGCATCAGGATCGCCGCCACCCGCGGCGCTGGCTGGAGGGCGTCTGGCTGATGCTTGGCGGCCCGCAGTGCCTGGAGGCACCGGAGGCGATGGCCGATGTCGAGGCTTTCTTCCGGCTGGTGGACAAGCTGGCGGCGGCCCGCAAGCTGAATGCCGAAACCCTCGCCGCCGCGGCCGCCGAGTTGTTCGCGCCGCCCGACGCCCGGGCTGGCGACGGCATCCAGATGATGACCATCCACAAGTCGAAGGGCCTCGAATTCGAGACCGTGATCCTGCCCGGCCTGCACCGCACCACCGGCGTCAACGAGAGCAGCCTGCTGCTCTGGGACGAAGTGGCCGGGGCCGACGGCAGCGAACATTTGCTGGTCGCCCCGCTGAAGGCCAAGGGCGTCGGCAATGAGCAGCCGAGCACCTACGACTACCTGAAAAAGTTGGAAGGCGAGCGCGCCGCGCACGAAGACGAGCGCCTGCTCTATGTCGCCGCCACCCGTGCCATCCGCCGCCTGCACCTGGTCGGTGTGGCGCAGGCCGATGACAAGAAGGAGGACGGCTTGAAGCCGCCGGCCGGTGGCTCGCTGCTCAAGCTGCTCTGGCCGGGCGTCGCCCAGCCGGTGTTCGCCGCCGCCCTGGGGGCCGGCGTGGCGCCGGCCGCAGCGCCCGGCGAGATCGATCCGGCGACTTTCGTGCCGCCGCTGGTCCGCCTGATCGCGCCCGGTGTGCCGCCGCTGCTGGCAAACCTGCCGGCGACCGCGCTCCCGACGGCCGGCAACGCCGAGCAGCCGGACGCCGTCGAGGCCGGCCTGGCGTTGGAGGCCTCGGTCGGCACGCTGGTTCATCGCTGTCTCGAACTGATTGCCGGGCAGGGCTTGGCGCATTGGCCGGTCGAGCGTATCGCCGGTCTCGAGCCGGCCTGGCGGCGCTGGTTGCAGAACCAGGGGCATGCTGCCAAGGCGGCGGCCAGCGGCGCCGCAGAGGCCGTGGCGGCGCTGTGCACGACACTGACTTCGGAGAGCGGCCGCTGGGTTCTTGCCGCGCATCCGGAAGCCGCCGCCGAACAGGCGTGGAGCAGCCTGCCCGATGCCGCGATCACCGAGGGCACGGCACGCCAGGGCGCAGTAAACCACGTGATCGACCGGGTTTTCCTCGCCGACGGCTGCCGCTGGATCGTCGACTACAAGACCGTACGCGGGCCGGCGGTCGATCTGCCGCAACGCGCCGAACAGTTCCGGCCGCAACTCGAGCGCTACGCCGCCTTGTTCCGCGCCGATGCCCGGCCGCTACGGATGGCGATCTATTTTCCGCTGCAGGGCCAGCTGCTCGAATTGCCGGCCCGGCCGGCCGGATAAGCGAGGCGCTGGAAAACGCTTCATTGTTATACTTTGCCGATCGATACTAGCGAGTGAGGCGGCATGTTCCTCCTGTTGCGCCCCCGGTTTCAGCCCTTCAGACTTGATTGATGCGCGCCTTTTTATCCATCGTCCTGCTCTTGCTTGCCTGCGCCTCCGTCGCCCAGGCCGGGTCATTGCGCATTGCCCTGGGGGTGCAGAACAACCTCTCGCCAGCGCCCGGCCAGTCCGCCAGGGGTGGCGCGCAGAGCGGCGGTCTGATCGCTTTCAATGAAGATCTGGCGCGCGAAATCTGCCGGCGGATCAATGCCCGTTGCGTGACGCGCCATGTGCTGTTCGGCGAAATACTGCCGGGCATCGAGGGCGGAAAGTTCGAGCTCGGTTTCGGCAATTATCTGCGGACGCCGGAACGCGAAAAACAAGTGGCCTTCAGCGACCCGCTCTGGCGTTCGTCCTCGCGCTTGCTGGCGGCGCCGGCGACGACACAGCGTTTTACCAGGCGGCTCGGCCGTGAGCCGGACCTGGCCAGCTTGCGCGGGGCGCGCCTCGGCGTCGTCGCCGAAACGCAGCAACACCGCTATCTGCAGAGCATTGCCCAGGCACAGGAATTGACGGTACTCACCGCCCCGACGATAGGCGACGCCCTCACCCTGTTGCGCGAAGGGAAGGTCGATTTCTGCCTGTTTCCAATGCTCAGCGCCTACGCCATGTTGAATTCCGAGCCGGCCGGGGCCTTCGAGTTTGCCGGCCGGCCGCTGACCGAAAGCGGGCTGGGCGGCACGGTCCATATCGCCCTGCCGAAAACCGACGGTGCCTTGCGGGAGGGCGTCAACCAGGCCATCGCTGCGATGCGCGCCGACGGCACCTACCACCGCATCGTGCGGCGGCATTTTCCTTTCAGTCTGGATTGAGGCCGGGATGATCGATAACTTTTCCGGTTTCAAGGGCATTCGGGCCGGTCGCGCCTTCGCCTTGCTGGCCGCCCTATTCGTCCTGATTTTCGGGGCGATGGTCGTGCTGATCGCGCTCGACCAGCAGCGGGTGATCGATTCGACGACCCGTCTGCAGGACCAGACGGTGCCCGAGATCATCCGTCACCAGCGGCTCTCCCGCAATCTCGAGCAGCTGCGTCAGGAAGGCGAACGGGTCTTCGCGGCCAGTACGCCGCAAGCCCGCCAGCAGGCGATGTTCGTCGTGACGCTGGTGGCCAGTCATCCGAGTGTCCTGGAGCATCGGGAGGCAGCCGAGCAGGCGCGCCTGCTCGAACGTTTTCTGGTCGATGTGCTCCGCCAGTCAAGCCGCGACGAAAATGCCTTCGCCGCCAATCTGCCCGAATGGCAGCGGCTGTCGGCCCGCCTCGGCCTGCTGGTCGACGATATTTCGATTCAGGGAACCAACCTGGCGACGAAAGACCTCGGCGACGTCGCGGCGGCGATGAATCTGGCCCGCTTGAAGTTGTACGGGGCGATGGTGGTGGTCGGCCTGTTCCTGTTGATTTTCCTGGTCTTGCTGCGGGCCCACCTGATCCACCCGCTGCAACTGATCGACAAGGCCTTGTCGGGCCTCAGCGTCGAACGGCCGGCCCCGCAATTCGCAGCCTCGCCGATGATCGAGATTCAGGTCGTCGAGGAGGCGATCGGCGAGTTGCACGCGTCGCTGCTGCAGAATGAAGAGGCCCGCCAGGCGCTGGAAAATCTGGCCAACAAGGATGGATTGACCGGGCTGACCAACCGGCGCCATTTCATGCTGCTGGCCGATGCCGAGCTGCAACGCGCCCAGCGCTACCGGCGGCCGATTACCGTCGGCATGGCCGATCTCGATTTCTTCAAGAAACTGAACGACAGCTATGGTCACGCCGCCGGCGACACGGTCCTCCGTGCCGTGGCAGAGCTGATGCAGGAGACGCTGCGCCAGTCGGATCTGGTCGGCCGCTACGGTGGCGAGGAATTCGCCTTTCTGTTCCCGGAAAGCACGCTGGCCGAGGCCGCCAAGCTGGCCGAACGGTTTCGCGCCCGCTGCGCCGATTACGATATCCGCCTGGCCGACGGGCGCCTGGTCCGGGTCACGCTGAGCATGGGGCTGGCCGACGCCAGCGAGTGCCCGCTCGAAATCGCCCTCAAGCATGCCGACGATGCCCTCTATGCCGCGAAACACCAGGGCCGCAACCGGGTCGTCGTGGCCGGCGGCGATGTGGCGGCCGATCTTCCGCTTGATGCCTAGGGCCGATGCATATCCTGATCGTCGAAGATGACCGCGTGATTGCCGAGAATCTCTACGATTTTCTCGAGGCCTGCGGCCATCAGTGCGACTTTGCCATGACGCTGGCGGCGGCCCGGCCGCTGCTCGCGGCCGGTGGTGTCGACGCCCTGGTGCTCGACCGCAATCTGCCGGATGGCGACGGGGCCAGCCTGGCCCGCCAGTTGCGTGGTGCCGGCAACATGCTGCCGATCCTGATGTTGACGGCGCGCGATGCGCTGGACGACAAGCTGGCCGGTTTCGCCGCCGGGGCCGACGACTATCTGGCCAAACCCTTCGCCCTGAAGGAGGTCGAGGCGCGGCTGCAGGCACTGCAACGACGGAGCAGCGGCCGCCCCGACAGCGGACCGCTGAGCGCCGGACCACTGACCTACGATGGTGTCGCCCAGGAGGTTCGCCTGAACGGCCGCCGGCTGGCCTTGCCGCCCAAGGCCAGCCGTCTGCTGGCGGTGATGATGTCGCATCCGAATCGCCTGTTTTCCCGGCGCGAACTGGAAATTGCGATCTGGGGCCATGAGCAGGCGTCGAGCGACAATCTGCGCAGCGTCCTGCACACCGTCCGCAAGGCGGTCGGCGATGACGCGGCCATCGGCATCCAGAACGTCCATGGCCTTGGCTACAAGCTCGTCGGTGCCTGAGCGAGGCCCCAGCATGCGCTTCCGGGTCGCCGCCTCGCTGGCGGCGCTGGCCCTGCTCGTGCTGCTGGTGCACTCGGTGGTCACGGTCCTGCTCTTCGATAAAAAGGAAGAGGAGTTCATCAACCACCAACTCGATGCCCAGATTGCCTACAGCATGGAAATCTGGCGCCAGTCGCCCAATGCCGCACTGCCCAATACCCCGGCGATGTGGTTGTACCGGGTCGGCCGGGGCGAGACGGCCGGCGCCGTGCCGCCGCTGTTGGCCGGGTTGGCGGTCGGCAATCATGAGGTTTATCTGGGCAGCAAGGAATATCACGTCGCCGTCCGCGAGGATGAGAGCGCCCGCTATATCCTGGCCTACGACGTCGACGATCACGAGTCGCGGCTCGACAGCCTGATGCTGACGACGCTCAGCGCCTCGCTGCTGCTCGGTTTGCTGACGTTGATCGCCGGCTTCCATCTGGCCGGCCGCCTGACCCGCCGCCTGGAACGTCTGGCCGTCCGGGTCGAGCAGGAAACGCCCGGCTCGCTGGTCGAGTCGGGCATGGAGCGCGAACTGCAGGCGGTGGCCGAAGCCCTTGATCATTACCGGGCACGGCAGGGCGCCATGCTCGAACGCGAGCGGGCTTTCGCCGCCAATCTGTCGCATGAGTTGCGCACGCCGCTGACCGGCATCCGCACCGATGCCGAATTGCTGGCGGCCCTGCCGGACCTGCCGGAGACCATCGCCCGGCGGGGCAATCGCATCGTCGATAGCGTCGACCGCATCAACGGCCTGGCGAACAGCCTGCTGATCCTGGCCCGCGAGGCGAAACCGGCGCTGCTCGAGGAGATTCAGCTGCCAGCGGCGATCCAGTCGGTCTGGGCGGCATTGATGCTGGCGGCCCCGAAAGCGGTCGGTCTGCGCCTGGAAATACCCGAAGGGAGCACGGTCAGCGCCGATCCCGCCTTGCTCGATCTGGTCCTGCGCAATCTGCTCGATAATGCGCTGCGTTACAGCGACACCGGCGAGATCGTCTGTCGCCTCGCCGAGAGCAAACTGGTCGTGCGCGATACTGGGCCCGGCTTTGCCGAAGAGGATCTGGCGCGCGTTTTCGACCGCTTTTTCGTCGGCCCGCGCGGCGCCAACGGCCTTGGTCTGGCCCTCGTCCGTCACGTCTGTTCGGCCAGCGGCTGGCAGGTCAGCGCCGGCAATGCCGCAGCGGGCGGCGGTGAAATAACCGTCGATTTCGGCGCCGGCCTGTCGCGTTACGCGGTGCCTCACAATTTCCTCACAGGCGCTTGAGTAGACTGTCGCGCAATACATTTTGCGGTGGTTGGCGATGAAGCGATTCGATGGTTTGAACGGGCACGGACTGCGCGTCTGGGGTTTGACGGGGCTGATTGCGATGGGCGTTTTTCTGCTCACCCGGATCGTGCTGCTCGTCCATGCAGTGATCTTCAGCCAGCAGACGCTCGACGTTCTGCTCGTTCCGCTGGCCCTCGGCGTGCTGCGCGACATTCCGGCAGCGGCCGTGGTCGCTTCGCCGTGGCTGGTCTTCGAGCTGCTGTTCAGCGCCAAGTGGCGCGACCGGCTGCGCCGGCCGCTGTTCGCCATCTATCTGTTCACGCTGTTTTTCGTCGCGGTCTCGGAAGGGATCTTCTGGGACGAGTTCAGCGTTCGCTTCAACTTCATCGCCCTCGATTACCTGGTGTTCACCACCGAAGTGATCGGCAACATCAAGGAATCCTATCCGGTCGGCAAGATTGTCGCGGCACTGGCCGTGCTGACCGCCGTCGTCTTCTGGGGGCTGCGCCGCCCGTTGCGCCTGGCCCTGGCGGTCGATGTCAAACGGCGCAGCCAACTGGGCTGGGCGCTCGGCCTGCTGGTCGTCGCCTGGGTCAGCGCCTACAAGATGGCGCCGCCGGAGTTTGCCGCCAACACCTACGCCAACGAACTGGCCGACAACGGCTGGCGCAGCTTCCTCTGGGCGGCCCGTCAGAACAAGCTGAATTACCGCCAGTTTTACGCCACCCGGCCGGATGGCGAAGTGATGACAGACCTGCAACGCCTGTCCGGCCATGGCCTGGTGACGGCGACCCAGCAACCGGTGCAAAAGGTCGCCTACAAGCCGGCCAAGCAACCGAACGTGGTCGTCGTGATGATGGAAAGCATGTCGGCCGAATATATGGCGACTTTTGGCAACGATGAAGGGCTGACCCCCAATCTCGATCGCCTGGCCAAGGAAGGCCTGCTGTTCACCCGTCTTTACGCCGCCGGCACCCGCACGGTGCGCGGCCTCGAAGCGCTCTCCGCCGGTTTGCCGCCGTTGCCCGGCAAGTCCGTCGTGCGCTGGCCGAACATCACCAACCTGAACACGCTCGGCGGCGCGCTGGCCGCCCGCGGCTGGTCGCCGCATTTCCTGTACGGCGGCTACGGCATGTTCGACAACATGAACGGCTACTTCGCGGCGCAGGGCTACCAGGTGACCGACCGGACCGGCTTCAAGGACGGCCTGATCGAATTTGAAAATGTCTGGGGCGTCGCCGACGAACATCTGTTCGACCAGGTGCTCGGCGAAATCGATGCCGATGCCGCCGCCGGGCGTCCGTTCTTCGGTCACATCATGACCGCCTCGAACCACGTGCCATTCACCTACCCGGAAGGGCGCATCGACATTCCTTCCCCCGGCAAGCGCCGTGGCGGCGTCAAGTACGCCGACTATGCGGTCGGCCGGTTCATCGAAATGGCCAAGCAGAAGCCGTGGTTCGACAACACCATTTTCGTCTTCGTCGCCGACCACTGCGCGAGCAGCGCCGGCAAGGCGAAGATCCCGGTGCATCGTTACCACATCCCGGCCATCGTCTATGCGCCGAAGCTGATCGCGCCGAAGCGCGTCGATACGCTGGCCAGCCAGATCGATCTGGTGCCGACCATGCTCGCCATGCTCGGCCTGCAAGGCGACGATCACTTCGTCGGCCGCGACATCCTGCGCATGCCGCCGGAAGAGGGCCGGGCGTTACTGTCGACCTACCAGAACCTCGGTTACCTGAAGGGCGACGTGATGACGGTGCTGGAACCCCGGCGCAAGATCGAAACCTTCAAGATCAGCGCCGACGGCAAGGACGCCCAGCCGATGCCGACCAATCCCCAGCTGGCCGAAGAGGCGATTGCCTACTTCCAGGGGGCTGCGCTGCTGATGGACCGGCACGGCGAACATGGCGAAGCCGCGGCGCCCAGTCGCAGGGGCTTGTAGGCGGCAGTCACGCCCGCTGACGCTGGCGGCGGCCGGCCGGCGGGTCGAATCGCCTACAATGCGGCGATGAATTCATCAATCGAATGGCTTGAAGCCGGCGCGCCGCGTACCGCCCGCTGGCGCTCCGAAGCGGCCATCGCGCCGCATGCCAAGGTCGTCGTCGGTGACGACCGGCTCGGCGCCGATGCCGCCTACCGTCTGCTCGCCGATGGCACGGCGATCCTCTGGCGCGGCGACTGGCAGAATGCCCGCCAACTGCTGCAGGCCCTGACTCAGCGGGCCGACCGCCAAGCCCGCACGAAAAGTGGGTCAAAGCCGGCGACGCCGGCCGCCGCCTTCGCCCAACATCGGCGCAGCCAGGGCCGCCGCGCGGCGCTGCTCGGCCTGCTGCTGGTGCCGCTGGCCGCCGATTACAGCGTGCCGCTGCGCCGGGCGCAGGATGTCCGGCAGGCTTGCCTGGAAGCCTATGGTCCGGGCGGCGAAGACTCCGTCGTCGCGCTGCGCGAACTGCTGGCGGTGGTCAGCGCGCACGAATGGCGCAAGAAAGGCATCCCGGTGCCGGCGGTCGAGGGCCGTATCTATCCGCATTTCGGCGTCTTCTCGCCGGTTCGCGGGGAATACGTCGATCTCGTCGCCACGGCGCCGTTACCGGCGGCCTGCCAACTGGCCTTCGATATCGGCACGGGCTCCGGCATCCTGGCCGCGGTGCTTGCCCGGCGCGGCGTCAAGCGCATCCTGGCGACCGATCAGGATCAACGCGCCCTGCAGTGCGCTAGCGAAAATGTGCAGAAACTCGGCTTGAGCGCCGCCGTCGAGGTGATCAAGGCCGATCTCTTCCCGGCCGGGCAGGCGCCGCTGGTTGTCTGCAATCCGCCCTGGGTTCCGGCGCAGCCCAGTTCGCCCATCGAATATGCCGTCTATGACCCGGATTCGCGCATGCTGCGCGGCTTCCTCGGCGGCCTCGCGGCGCATCTGGCACCGGGCGGCGAGGGCTGGCTGATCATCTCCGACCTCGCCGAACACCTCGGCCTGCGCACCCGGGCCGAACTGCTCGGCTGGATCGGCGCCGCCGGTCTCGCTGTGCTCGGCCGTCTCGACACCCGTCCGCAGCATCCCAAGGCCAGCGACCGCAGCGACCCGCTGCATGCCGCCCGGGCCGCGGAAGTGACCTCGCTGTGGCGGCTCGGGCTGGCCAGCGGATAAATAATTGTCGGTGGCAGGAATATTGGCGGACTGATTTTCGTATATCCCGGTGTAGCACCCCAAAACCAACGGAGAAAATCATGAAAACAGACAAACTGACGTTCGCCCTGCTTGTTTCTGCCACGCTGTTTGGCGGTACCGCCTTGGCGGCACCGCCAATGGCCAGCGGCGGTGTGCTCACCGGCAACAATGGCATGACGCTCTATACCTTCGACAAGGATGCCGATGGCAAGAGCATGTGCAACGGTCCGTGCGCCACCAACTGGCCGCCCGCCCTGCTGGGCGATGGCGAGATGGCGAGCGGCGCCTACAGCGTGGTGACCCGCGACGACGGCAAGAAACAGTGGGCACTCAAGGGCAAAGCGCTGTATTACTGGAGCAAGGACCAGAAGCCGGGCGACCAGACCGGCGATGGCTTCAACAATCTCTGGCACGTCGCCAAGCCGTAAGCCCGGTGGAGAGAAGCGCGATCCTGGCCGAATTGCCCCGCCTGCGGCGTTACGCGCGGGCGCTGGTCGGCGATCGCGCGGCCGCCGACGATCTGGTCCAGGACACGCTCGAACGGGCCTGGTCGCGCCTCGCCCAGTGGCGAGCGGGGAGCGATCTGCGCGCCTGGCTGTTCAGCATCATGCACAACCTGCGCGTCGATCAGTTGCGCCGCCCCGGCCTGAGCACCGTCGCGATCGACGACGAGGAATGCCAGGCACCGAGCCGGGCGACGCAAAGCGACCGGCTGGAAGTCGGCGATCTCGAAGCGGCGCTCGGCCAATTGCCGGAAGAGCAGCGTGCCGTACTGCTGCTCGTCGCGCTGGAGGATATGAGTTATGAGGAAATCGCCGGGGCGCTGGCCATTCCGCTTGGTACCGTGATGTCGCGCCTGTCGCGCGGCCGCGAACGGCTGCGCCAGATTCTCGCTGGTCGTTCGTCTTCATCAATTTTGCGAGTTGTCCGATGAGTTCCTTGCCAATCAGCGAAGCCGATCTGCACGCCTATGTCGACGACCGCCTGCCGGCGGCGCGGCGTGGCGAGATCGATACCTATCTGGCGAACGATGCCGAGGCGGCCGAGCGCCTGCAGGCCTACCGCGGGCAACGGGACGCCCTGCGCGAGTTATTCGCTCCGCTGCTCGCCGAGCCTCTGCCCGCAACGCTGCGCCGGCTGGCTGAGCCGCCGGTTGCGGCGGGCGAGGCGCCACCCGGGTCTTGGTTGCCGGGCTGGTCCGTGCAGCGCATCGCTGCCGGTTTCCTGATCGCCCTGTTGGGCGGCGTTGCCGGCTGGTTCGGGCATCTCCAGTATCAGCCGAACGAACGCCTGGCTGCCGCGATTCCGCTGGCCCGCCAGGCCGCCGTCGCCCACGCTGTCTATAGTCCCGATCTCCGGCGGCCGGTTGAAATCGCCGCGGATCAGGAAGAACTGCTCGTCAAGTGGTTGTCGAAGCGTCTGGGCAGCCCGGTACGCCCGCCCAAATTGGCGGGGCTCGGCTACGAACTGATCGGCGGCCGGCTGTTACCGGGCAATGCCGGTCCGGTCGCGCAGTTCATGTATCAGGAAAGTAGCGGCCAGCGCCTGACGCTCTACGTCAGCACCGAAAGACAAGTCAATGGCGATACCGGCTTCCGCTTTGCCAGGGAAGGGCAGGTCAATGTCTTCTACTGGATCGACGGAGAGTTTTCCTATGCCTTGTCGGCCAGCATCGCCAAGGGCGAATTGGCGAAAGTTGCGACGGCGGTTTACGACCAGCTGGAGCCGAAATAATCGGCGCCAAACAAAACGGGATGCTCATTGCGAGCATCCCGTTCGTTATCTGGCTGAGTCAAGCCGGGCAACCGGAAGCGGTTGCCAAGGCAGGCTATTTGGTCGGCTTGCGGCCCGGAGCGGCCGGCGGGAAATAACCGGAAACACGGCACTGAAAGCCTTCGATGGGCTTGCCATCCTTGAAGGTGGTCACGGTGCAACGGGAAATCTCGCCGCGCTCCGAGAGATCGGTCAGCGAGAGACGGACTTGTTTAAGCGAGATCCCAGTTGCGGCGGCAATCTCGGAGTCTAGTAGCTGACCGTGCTTCTTCAGGTGTTCGAGGACCGGGTTGGTGGGCATGTGAAATCCTTTCAAGAAGATGGCTGCAGGTATCGTATGCCTATCCCGCATTGACCAAAAATGGCTACACCGTCGGTGCATGTAGTCAGTAAAGCAACAGCCCCCGGTTTGTTGCCGAGGCTAAGTGTTTGATTCGTTGGTTGTCTGCACCGGATTTCACCGGAGGTCAAAGGATGGTGAGCCGGGATGAAGAGGCTCGTTTGCCTTTGCGTTACAGAAGACCTTGGAACCGCACAGTATACCCCTCAAATGAGGATTTTGCTAACAAAATCAACGGATAATCCGGTTTTTCATGCAGGCGGTCGAGCGTGACCGGTCAACGGCCCGGGCGAGTCGCGACGATAGCTCCGGAGATGCACGCCTACTCTGCATTTGCATCGCTTGTCGGCCAGCATGTCGATTGCGCGTTGGCTGCGCTTGGCATAGTATCGGAGCAGACGGAACGGCGGAATAAGTACATCCAACACGGGGGCGTACCGAAGTTCATGGCAATGGAAAACCGAGTCGAAAAAGAGCGCATCATCCAGGAATTCGTTCCTGGAAAGCAGGTGACTCTTGCCCATCTGATCGCTCACCCGACCGACGAGCTGAGTAAAAAAATCGGTGTTCCGGGCGCCGAAGCCATCGGCATCATGACCCTCACGCCCGGCGAAACCGCGATGATCGCCGGCGACATCGCCACCAAGGCCGCCAACATCCAGATCGGCTTTCTCGATCGTTTCAGTGGCGCGCTGGTCATTTACGGCTCGGTCGGCTCGGTCGAAGAAGCCTTGAACCAGGTTATAGCAACGCTTGAGCGTTCCTTGGGGTATGCGGTATGTCAGACCACAAAGACGTAATCATCGACCGGGCGCACGCCTTCATGCTGATGGGGCCGGTCGGCGCCGGCAAGTCGACCCTGTTCAACGCCCTGTTCGAGCGCGGCAGCGACGTTCAGAAAACGCAGGCGGTCGAATACGAAAGCGATCTCGGCGTTGATACGCCGGGCGAGTTTTTCAGCCACCCCCGCCTTTACCGCGCCTTGATCAATACCGCCGCCGATGTCGGCACCCTGGTCTATGTCCATGCCGCCGACGACTTCGCCTGTCGCATGCCGCCGGGTTTTCTGCAGATCTACCCGGGCAAGCACCTGGTCGTCGCTTTGACCAAGACCGATCTACCCGAGGCTGACCCTGACCGTGTCGAAGCACTGCTCCGCGAACAGGGAATCGCCGGGGACGTTTTTCGGATCTCGAGCCAGCATCCCGAAAGCATTGCACCCCTTGCCCTCCGGCTTCTCGAATTTCAAAGAGAGGCCGAATCCGCCACGGCGTTGGAGGTTTAGCTCATGAAAAAACTGATCACTGCGGAAACCATCCGCCAGCAGCACGCCGCCGGCAAACAGCGGCTTGAGGTCGAACTTCCGGCGACCATCATTACCCCCGAGGCCCGGACGCTGGCGACTCAGTTGCACATCGAACTGGTCGAGAGCGTCGCGCCGCGGAAAGAAAAGACCGGCACTGCCGTTCCCGCTGCATCGGCCATCCCGCAACGCGCCGAGCGTCCGGCTCCGCATCCCGAAGAGCTCGCCGCAATTCGCGCTGCCATCGTCGCCCGCTTGCCGAAAGGCAGCGTTTCCGACGACGTTATCGAGCAATTGATTCGCAAGGCCCTCGACGAGAAATCGGCCGGCGTCGCCGCTGTCGCTTCCGGCCCGGCCGAGGCCAAATCCGAGGGCGCCGGGTACGGCATCAAGCATGTCAAGGGCAGTTCGGTTCAGTTCTCCCGTTTCGACGGCGCCGGGGCCGGCAATACGGTCGGCCTGAGCGACGTGATCACGGCCAGTGACCACAGCCCGATGGCTGCCGGGTACATGGCGTGGAGCAACTGCTTTTTCCCCTGGACGCTGACCTACGACGAAATTGACGTGATCCTCGAGGGCGAGCTGCATATTCGCCATCAGGGAAAGACCGTCATCGGCCTGCCCGGCGACGTCATTTTCATTCCCAAAGGTTCGGCCATCGAATTCGGTACGCCGAGCACCGTGCGTTTCCTCTACGTCACCTATCCGGCGGACTGGCAAAACCAGTAACCGGCGAAAACCATGGGCACTTTCATCACCGAAACCTGGCTGCGCGAACACTTCAGTCTCGCCCCCGGCACCGAGATTCATCTCCCGGCGGAGGGGCAGTTGACGCCGGCGGCACGCACGCTGATCGGCGAGCGGCGCATCGGCGTCAAGTTCATCGACGCCGCCGGGCGGACCTATCTTGAAAGTAGCCCGGCGCCGCGCGACTCGGGTGATCAAGCGGTGGCGCGCCTCAAGGTGCATCCGCTGACCAGCCAGGCCACCCGGGAAGCGGCATCGTGTACGCTGTGCGGCCAGGAAGTCGCGCACAAGTCGGAGGCGATGACCCATCTCGACGCCCGGCAACTGGTCGCCAAAAATCACCCGCGCATGCATTTGCGCGGCAAGCTCGACACCGTCATCGCCCATGCCGTCTGGGTGCAAAGCGAACTGCCGGCAAGCGGCGGCGATGGCAAGGTGGCGCTCTGGCTGGCCGATGTCCGCTCCTGCCTGGGTATGGTGTTGCGTGGCGAAGTGACCGGCGAAACGGTGCCTGCGGTGCAGATGGGCGAACTCGATGCCGAGGCCATTCATCGCCTGTCGCATGACCCTTTGCGTTATTTCGGTCACGACCATATCGTGCCGGATGTCGCCCAGGGCGTAACGGTGGCCCGCCTCAATCTCCTGCGTGCCCTGATTCGCGAAGCCGAACTGGCGGCGGCCAATGTCTACATCGACGCCAATTACCAGGTGACGCGGCCGGACATCCTGGAATCGCTCAACCGCCTGAGCAGTGCAGTCTATGTCCTGATGATGCTCAGCTACGTCGCCACCCTTGGCGAACCTGAGCAGCCTGGGGGGCACTCCTGATGGATCTGATCAGGAACTGTACCGAGTGGTGCCGCCAGCATCCGGCGCGCGTCGTCTTTCCCGATGCGCTCGATCCCCGGGCCATTCTGGCGGCCAGCAGTCTGCAGGCGCAGGGCCTTGCCCAACCCATCCTGCTTGGCAATCCGTTCGGCCTGCGGGCGTTGAGTCAGCACCACGGCTTGCTTTGCGGCGGCGTGCCGATCATCGACCCGGCGTGCGCCCCGCAGCTTGCCCACTATGCCGATCTTTTCGCCGCCCGACTGGCCGAGAACAAACAGCCATCAATGTCCCGTGACGAAATTCGGCAGCACCTTGCCGACCCCTTGTGGTTTGGCGCAATGATGGTGGCGAGCGGCGATGTTGATTACTGCATTGGCGGCAACCTCTCGGCCACCTCGTCGGTGCTTCGCGCCGCATTGCATGTCATCGGTCTGGCTGAAGGCAACAAGACGGTTTCCAGCATCTTTTTCATGCTCGACCCGGAGCGCAAGCGGGTGCTCGGTTTTGCCGACTGCGGCGTGGTCCCTGAACCAAGCCCGGAGCAACTGGCGGATATCACGCTGACGACGGCGGCCAGCTTCCGTGCGGTGACCGGCCTCGAACCTGCCGTGGCGCTGCTCTCCTTCTCCAGTGGCGGCAGCGCCAAGCATCCGGCGGTCGAAAAGGTCCGTGCCGCAGTCAAGCTGGTCCGCCAGCGCAACCCGCAACTGCGCCTCGATGGCGAGTTGCAGTTCGATGCGGCCTGCGTCCCGTCGGTGGCGCTGCAGAAAGTCCCTGACAGCCCGCTGGCCGGGCAAGCCAATGTCTTCATCTTTCCGTCCCTCGAGGCCGGCAACATCGGCTACAAGATCGCCCAGCGCCTTGGCAACTACACCGCCCTCGGACCGATGCTTCAGGGCTTGCGCCGGCCGATGCACGATCTGTCGCGCGGGTGTAGTGTGGCTGACATGATTGAAGCAACTTTGATCGCAAGCAAAATGGCCACGCCCATTGCCCGCGATAATCTGGTAACAGTAAGTACACAGGCAAGTTTGTCGCGCAACGAGAACACACCGCCCTACACGGCTTCACCGTTCGTGAGTGCACCGGTTCCCGCCACGCATTCAATGTTGTAAAACCCTAAGGAGGCAAAGCAAATGGAAGCTCTCGGACTGATCGAAACCAAAGGCTTGGTCGCACTGATTGAGGCATCCGATGCCATGGTCAAGGCAGCGCGCGTCAAACTGGTCGGTTACCAACAAATCGGCGGCGGTCTGGTGACCGCGATGGTGCGTGGCGACGTCGCCGCCTGTAAGGCGGCAACCGATGCCGGTGCCGCAGCCGCCCAGCGCATTGGCGAACTGGTCTCGGTGCACGTGATTCCACGTCCGCATGGCGATCTGGAAGAAATTTTCCCGATCAAGATGCGCGGCACTCTCGAAGACTGATCGGGGGCGGGGCATCCTGCCCCACCCCGACCGGAACTCCCGTCATACCCCGCGGCCTTCGTCGGCCCGCGCGGGACAGAGGAGCAGAGGGTATTGCATGCGGATGACCGTCCATCAGTCATCGCATTTCCCAATGGGCTGTCAGTCGTCAGCTCAAGGGTTGCTTTTTTGAGTTGAGGCAAGCATGGAACTCGCAGTTGTCGTCGGACAAGTCGTGTCAACCGTCAAATGTTCGGGCTTTTCAGGGGATCGTCTGTTGCTGATCGATTTCATCGATGCCGATGGCAAGCCGCAGGGCTCGACACACGTCGCAGCGGATGGAATCGGCGCCGGCACGGGCGAATGGGTTCTCGTCGTGCAGGGGAGCTCCGCCCGCAAAACGCTGAGCGACGATGTCCCGGTCGACATGAGCGTCGTCGGGATTGTCGATGAGGTTGTCCTCGGGGACCGCGTCACGTACCACAAGTAAGTACGCGGAAAGTTTGGTTGTTGGACGGGGTTTCCCCTGAAAGCAGGAGATCAACGTGGATCTGGATGCCAACGAAGTCGAACGGATCGTTCGCGCAGTTTTGCAGTCGGTCGGTCAAAACCCGGGGCTGCTCGCCGGGGAAAAACCGACGGGCAGTGCCGGGAAGCTGGCGCCCGGTGTGTTTGTCGAGCTTGACGACGCAGTTGCCGCGGCGGACAAGGCTTACCGGGCGTTACGCTCGCTCGCCACCCGCAACAAGGTGGTCGCCGCCATTCGTGCGGTCGGTGAACAGTACGCCCGTGAGCTGGCCGAACTGGCCGTCAGTGAAACCGGCATGGGGCGAGTCGACGACAAGATACTCAAAAACATTGCCCAGGCGCGCCAGACGCCGGGCCCTGAAACTCTGCATCCGGCGGTCATCACCGGCGATCGCGGCCTGACGCTGACGGAAAACGCCGCCTGGGGCGTGATCGCATCGGTGACGCCATCGACCAATCCGGCCTGCACCATCATCAATAACAGCATCAGCATGGTCGCGGCCGGCAGCGCCGTGGTCTTTGCGCCGCACCCGGCAGCCAAACGGACTTCGCAGCGGATCATCGCCCTGATCAACGAAGCGGTCGTCGCGGCCGGCGGACCGGAGGGCGTGGTGACCACGGTCGCCGAACCGACGATCGAAGTCGCCCAGCGGCTGTTCCGCTATCCCGGAGTCAATCTGCTGGTCGTCACCGGCGGCGAGGCGGTGGTCCATGAGGCCCGACGTCATACAGACAAACGGCTGATCGCCGCCGGCGCCGGCAATCCGCCGGTCGTCGTCGACGAAACGGCCAACATTGTCCAGGCCGCGCGCGATATCGTCTGGGGTGCCAGCTTCGACAACAACATCATCTGCGTCGACGAGAAGGAGATCATCGTCGTCGCTGAGGTGGCCGATGCGCTGAAACACGAGATGGCGAAGCACAAGGCCGTCGAACTGACGGCCGCCCAGGGCCGGCAACTGCAGGATGTTCTGCTGACCGGCATGGAACCGGCGACGCCCGGCCATTGCGGTAAAGGCATCGTCAATCGCAAATGGGTCGGCCGAGATGCGGCACTGATCGCTCGCCAGATCGGCCTCGATGTGCCGGCCGACACCCGCCTGCTGTTCGTCGAAACCCCGGCCGATCACCCCTTTGCGACGACCGAACTGATGATGCCGGTGATCCCGCTGATTCGGGCCGGCCATGCCAACGAGGCGATCGATCTGGCGGTGCAGCTGGAAGGCGGCTATCACCATACGGCGGCCATGCATTCCAAAAATCTCGACAACCTCGACCGCATGGCCAACGAAATCAATACCAGCATATTCGTCAAGAACGGCCCCTGCCTGGCCGGCCTCGGTTTTGGCGGGGAGGGCTGGACGACGATGACCATTTCGACGCCGACCGGTGAAGGCGTTACCTCGGCTACCAGTTTCGTTCGCCTGCGTCGCTGCGTGCTGGTCGACCACTTCCGGATTGTCTGAGATGCCGCGCCGCGATTTCCAACAATGGCTGGCCCCCCGCCTCGATCAGGCGGCTGCGCTGATCAATGACACTAATCCGATTCGCATCGCCGGACCGTTGCACCTCGGGATCGATCTGGGGACCAGCGATATCGTCTCGATGGTTCTCGATGCCGACGACAATCCCGTCGCCGTCTGTCTCGACTGGGCCGATGTGGTGCGCGACGGCATTGTCTGGGACTACTTCGGCGCCGTGACGATCGTCCGCAACCAGCTCGAACGTCTGCAGGCGCGTCTCGGCCAGTCGCTGGAGAGCGCCAACACCTCATTCCCGCCGGGCACCAATCCGCGCATCTCGGTGAATGTCATCGAAGCGGCCGGCCTGCGGGTCGCCCAGGTCATCGACGAGCCTTCGGCCGTTGCCAGCCTGCTCGGTATCGAGCGCGCCGCCGTCGTCGATATCGGTGGCGGCACCACCGGCATCGCCGTCGTGCGCGACGGTCAGATCGTCTATTCCGGTGATGAGCCGACCGGCGGCCATCACGTCTCGCTGACCCTGGCCGGCAACCGGCGGATACCACTGGAAGAGGCCGAGATTCTCAAACGCCATGACGGGGATGGCGTCTGGCCGGTCGTCCAGCCGGTTTTCGAAAAAATGTGCGATATCGTCCGCCAGCATCTGGCCGGCCATCAGGTCGACGAACTCTATTTGTCCGGTGGCTCATGTGCCTTGCCCGGCGTCCGCGAACTGTTCGCCAGCGAATTTCCCGGGTTGACGGTCCATCTGCCCAGCCAGCCATTGTTCCTCACTCCGCTGTCGATTGCAGCCTGCCGGGAGACTGGCGGTCATTGACGACTTCTGAATCGCCTGCCGGCAAAACAATGAAACAACATCTTCTCCTGCCAATTTTTGGAATCTAGCCATGGAAACAATCAACCAGGTAATCATGATGGTGATGATGGGCTTCATGGCCATCGCCGCGCTGGACCGCATCCTCAACCAATTCGGCGGGGCCGAGGCGGTCCTCGGCAAGATCGGACTCGGCGCCGTTGGTCGGAGCTTCGCCGGGGCCGGCGCCCAGTTTGAAGAAGGCTTCATGGCCATGGGCGCCCTTGGCCTGGCCATGGTTGGTGTCATTGCCCTGGCTCCCGTTCTCGCCCAACTGCTCGGCCCGGTGGTCATCCCGATTTACAAGGCGGTCGGGGCCAGTCCGGCGATGTTCGCCACCACACTGCTGGCTAACGACATGGGCGGCTTCTTCCTGGCCAAGGAGCTGGCGACGGTGAATGGCGTCGTCGATAACGCTGCCTGGCTTTATGCCGGCTTGATCCTCGGCGCCATGATGGGGCCGACCATCGTCTTCTCGATCCCGGTCGCCATCGGCATCATCGATGAAAAAGACCGCCGCTTCCTGGCGCTCGGCGTGCTCGCCGGCATCGTCACCATTCCGCTCGGCTGCATCGCCGGGGGCCTGGTGGCAATGAACTCCGGGGTCACGGTCAATGGCGAACCGGTCGTTTTCAATCTGGCAATGATCCTGATGAATCTGATCCCGGTATTGTTCTTCTCGGTGCTGGTCGCTGTCGGCTTGTGGCTGATTCCCGAAAAAATGATCAATGGCTTCCAGATCTTCGCCAAGATCCTGGTCAGCCTGATTACCGCCGGACTCGCCCTGGCGGTCGCCAAGGCGACGATCGGGCTGGAAATTCTGCCCGGCATGGATCCGATCTTCATGATCGCCGGCGACAAGCCCGGCGAAGTGATGCGCGCCGTCGAGGTTATTGGCTATATCGCCTGCGTCCTGCTCGGTGCCTACCCGATGGTTTTCCTGCTGACGCGCTGGTTCGAGAAGCCGCTGATGCGCATCGGCCTGCTCCTCAAGATCAATAACCACGCGGCGGCCGGCATGGTCGCCACGCTGGCCAACAACATCCCGATGTTCGGCATGATGAGCAAGATGGATGACCGCGGCAAGGTACTCAACGTCGCGTTCTGCGTCAGTGCCGCCTTCACTTTTGGCGACCATCTCGGCTTCACCGCCGCCAACATGCCCGGCATGATTTTCGCGGTCATCGTCGGCAAGCTGGTCGGCGGTTTCACCGCCCTGGCGGTAGCCATGCTGATTGCGCCGAAGGCCACGGCGATACAGAGCGACGCCTGAGACGGCAACGGAAAAAGCAGACCGCGATGAGCTCCCGGCAGATCAACAGCGTAGGCATCGACGTCGGCACGACGACGACGCAGGTGATCTTTTCGGCGCTCGAACTGATCAATCGGGCGCCGGCCTCGCAGGTGCCGCACTACGAGTTTTCCCGGCGGGAAATCACCTATGTCAGTCCGGTGATCTTCACGCCGGTCGATCATGACGGCCATATCCGCCTGCCCGAACTGGCCGCCTTCGTCGATCAGCAGTACCTGGCGGCCGGCCTGACGCGCCAGCAGGTCGAAAGCGGTGCCATCATCGTCACCGGCGAAACCCTGAAAGCCCGCAACGCGCGGGCGACGGTGATGCAACTGGCCGAATCGCTGGGCGATTTCGTCGTCGCCACGGCCGGGCCGCACCTTGAATCAATCATTGCCGGACACGGCTCGGGGGCCGGCGAATACTCGAGCGCCAATTCGGCGCGGGTGCTCAATATCGATATCGGTGGCGGCACCTCGAACTATGTCGTGTTCGACTGCGGCCGCGTCGACGATACGGCTTGCCTGAATGTCGGCGGTCATCTGGTCGAAACCGATACGGCAGGGCGGGTCGATTTCGTCCATGCGCCCGGACAGAAAATCATCGATGCCTTGTTCGGCTCTGCCGACCAATCCTCGCTGGACCGCGCTCGCCTGGAGGCCGTTGCCGAGTGCATGGCGGTCCTGATCGTCGAGGTTATCGACGGTCAGCCATCGCCGCTGGCCCGTGATCTGCTGATGACCGACAGCCTGCGTCCCGGTCATGCGCTCGATGCGATTTTTCTCTCCGGCGGCGTCGGCGAGTGTTACTACCATCCGGTTGCCCCGGATGCCGTGTTTTCCTTCGGCGATCTCGGGCCGCTGCTGGCCGCCGCGCTGCATCGCCACAGCCGTTTCGCCAAGATGCCGGTACGCGAGCCGAAACAGACCCTGCGCGCCACGGTGATCGGGGCCGGCGCCTATTCACTGTCGCTGTCCGGCAGCACGATCTGGCTCAATTACGCCAATCTGCCGATCCGCAATGTGCCGGTCGTCCATCCCCCGCTGGTCATCGCCGATTTTTCTTCGGGCCGCTTGTGCGAGGCCTGGGAAACCTCGGCCCGGCGCATGGACATCGATCTTGGCGCCGATCGCTATGCCCTGGCTATTCCCCCCGAACTGGCCGTCTCCTATCGCGTCGTCCTCGACTGCAGCGCGGCATTGCGCCAGTTTATTTCGCGCCATCCGAACCCGGAAAATCCGCTCATCGTCATCGCTCGCCAGGATATGGGCAAGGTGCTCGGCATGGAGTTGCAACCCGATATCCAAGGCCGCGAACTGGCCGTCATCGACGAGGTGGAAACCCGCGAGGGCGATTATGTCGATATCGGGAAAAGTTACTTTGGCGGCGACATTGTGCCGCTGACTGTCAAATCACTGGCATTTCCTTCATGAAAAGGAAGACGACAAGATGAAACTGACCACTCAACTATTTGGCAAGACCTACCAGTTCAAGGACGTCAAGGATGTGCTGGCCAAGGCTGGCGACTTGCGTTCCGGCGACATTCTGGCGGGGATTGCCGCACAGACCGCGCAAGAGCGCGTGGCTGCCAAGCACGTGCTCAGTGAATTGTCGCTGGCCGATTTGCGCAACAATCCGGCGATTCCCTACGAGGACGATGCGGTCACCCGCGTGATCCAGGATGCGGTGCATGAGACGTCGTTTGCCGCCATTCGCAACTGGACGGTCAGCGAACTGCGTGAATACATCCTGAGCGACACGACGACACTGGAAAACGTCGAATACCTGCGCAAGGGCATCACCTCGGAAATGGTCGCGGCAGTCGCCAAGCTCTGTTCCAACGCCGATCTGATCTACGGCGCGAAGAAAATGCCGGTGGTCAAGAAGGCCAACACCACCATCGGCCGCCCCGGCAGCTTCAGTTGCCGGCTGCAGCCGAACGACACCCGCGACGATGTGAAAAGCATCCTGGCCCAGATCTACGAAGGCTTGTCCTACGGTGCCGGCGATGCGGTGATCGGCGTCAACCCGGTCACCGACAACGTCGAGAACGTCAAGCGCCTGCTCAACCAGATTTACGAGGTGATCGAAAAGTTCGCCATCCCGACTCAGGGCTGCGTTCTCGCCCACGTTTCGACGCAGATGGAAGCCATTCGCCAGGGCGCACCGAGCGGCCTGATCTTCCAGAGCATCTGTGGCAGCGAGAAGGGGCTGAACGAATTCGGGGTCAGCATCGCCCTGCTCGATGAGGCCTATGAGGTGGCGCGCAACCACAACAAGGTGGCGGGGCCCAATGTGATGTACTTCGAAACCGGCCAGGGCTCGGCGCTGTCGGCGAATGCGCACTACGGGGCCGACCAGCTGACGATGGAGGCCCGCAACTACGGATTGGCCAGGCGCTATGACCCGTTCATCGTCAATACCGTGGTCGGTTTCATCGGCCCGGAATACCTCTACAACGACCGCCAGATCTTGCGGGCCGGCCTTGAGGACCACTTCATGGGCAAGTTCACCGGCATTTCGATGGGCGTCGACTGCTGCTATACCAACCACGCCGAAGCCAACCAGAACTCCAACGAAAACCTGATGATCCTGCTCGCCACGGCGGGTTGCAACTACATCATGGGCATGCCGATGGGTGACGACATCATGCTCAACTACCAGACCACGGCCTATCACGACACGGCAACCATCCGCCAACTGCTCGGCCTGCGTCCGGCCCCCGAGTTCGAGGCCTGGCTGGAACGCATGGGCCTGATGGAAAACGGCACCCTGACCCCGAAGGCGGGTGACGCCTCGGTATTCTTCTGAGAGGTAAGCAGAATGGACCAGAAACAGATCGAAGATATCGTCCAGGCCGTCATGAGCAAGCTCCAGGCGGATGCCGGGGGCGCCGGCAACAGTGCGGTTTGCGCCGTGAACCAGCCGGCCGCAGCGGCGGCCCGGCGGGATGAAGGTTCGTTGCCCGATCTCGGCAGTGACGAAATTAAAAACTGGATCGGGGTGCAGAACCCGCATCGCAAGGAAGTCCTGGAAGACCTGCGGCGCAGTACCGGCGCCCGGGTGGCCGGCGGCCGTTGCGGCCCGCGGCCGCGGACGACCGCCTTGCTGCGCTTCCTGGCCGACCATTCCCGCTCGAAGGATACGGTGCTCAAAGAAATCCCCAGCGAATGGGTAGCCAAGACCGGATTTTTCGAAGTGCATACCGAAATCTCCGACAAGGACGAATACCTGACCCGCCCGGACAAGGGGCGGCGGCTCAGCAAGGAGGCGATCGACACGGTGCTCGCCAAGTGCAAGAAAAACCCGCAGGTTCAGGTCGTCGTCTCGGACGGTTTGTCGACCGATGCGATTACCGCCAACTTCGACGAAATCCTGCCGCCGCTGCTCAAGGGGCTGCAGAACGCCGGACTTGAAGTGGGGACGCCGTTCTTCGTCCGCTACGGCCGGGTCAAGCTGGAGGACCAGATCGGCGAACTGCTCGGCGCCAAGGTCGTCATCCTGCTGATCGGCGAACGACCGGGCCTCGGGCAGTCCGAGAGCATGTCCTGCTACATGGTGTATAGCCCGACCCTGGCCAAAACGGTGGAGTCCGATCGCACCTGTATTTCCAACATCCATCGCTCCGGCACGCCACCGGTCGAAGCCGCCGCAGTCATTGTCGACCTGGCCAAGCAGATGTTGCAGAAGCAAACCAGCGGCATCAATCTGAACCGCGCCTGATTCCGCCCAAGGAGAACGTCATGGCTGTAATGGACATCATCAAACCCTCGGTCCGCGCGGTGCGTCTGATTGCTTCGCTGCACGCCGATTTCAAGAAACAACTCAAGCTTGGCGACCACATCAACTGTCTGGGGCTGCTGACTGCGGACTCCGACGATGTCACCTACATCGCTGCCGATGAAGCGACCAAGCAGGCCAGGGTAGAGGTGGTCTATGGCCGTTCGCTCTACGCCGGTGCCGCCCACAGTTCATCGCCGACGGCCGGCGAGGTGCTGATCATGTTCGGAGGCCCGACGCCCGGCGAAGTACGTTCCGGGCTCGACTCGGCGATCGCCACCATCGAGTCCGGCCCGGCTTTCCGCTGCGCCAACGAGGATGGCTCGATCGCCTTCCTTTCGCATCTGATTTCGCGCACCGGGAGTTACCTGTCGGGCGTTGCCGGGATCAAGGCCGGGTTGCCGATGGCGTACCTGATTGCGCCGCCGCTCGAGGCAACCTACGGCATCGATGCGGCGCTGAAAGCCGCCGATGTCGAGATGGTGATGTATGTCCCGCCACCGTCAGAGACCAACTACTCCGGCGCCTTCATGACCGGCAGCCAGGCCGCCTGCAAGGCTGCCTGCGATGCCTTTGCGCAGGCCGTACTGGAAGTGGCGGCCGACCCGATCCGGGTCAGCTGAGCTGCGATGAACTGGAACTCCATCGGGCTGATCGAAGTGCATGGCTGGGTGCCGGCCATCGCCGCCGGCGATGCGATGGTCAAGGCAGCCGATGTCCGGCTGCTGCGCCAGCATTCGATCTCACCGGGCTTCGTCACGGTCATCGTCGAAGGCGATCTCGGCTCTTGCCGGGCGGCCGTCGATGCCGGGGTTGCCGCCGCCGCGCGACTCGGCACCGTGCTGGCGCAACTGGTCATCGGGCGTCCCGATCCGGATACCTGGGATTTGTCCGGCCCGCTGCTTGCCGCGGCCGACCAGAGCCGGCGCGGATTCAATGGTCGGCGCAGCAAAGCGGCTGCCCAGGTTAGCAAAATCATTGACCAGCCTGTGTCAGAAGGCGCATCCGAAGAAATACCAACACCGGCCGGCTGGCCGAACGACAGCGAAGCGGGGGCGCTTCTGGCGTATATTGGATCGAGCAATCGAGGGCGCACCGCTCAGGAAGTGGCCCGTCACTTCAAGCAGCCGGTAAGCGAAACCCGCGCCCTGCTCGAGCAATGGGCGGTGGTTGGCCGGCTCGGTCGCACCGGGGCGCGTTACCTCCTTGGCTGAGCACGAACCGATGAGCTGGATGCGACGTAGAGGAAAGGGCAGCAGATGAGCGACATTCTCCAGAAAATACGCCAGGCCGGCATCGTCGGTGCCGGTGGCGCCGGCTTTCCGACCCATGTCAAGCTGGCGGCCAAGGCGGAGATCCTGATCGTCAACGGCGCGGAATGCGAGCCGCTGTTACGCGTCGACCAGCAGTTGATGGCCAACTATCCCGAGGAACTGATCCGCGGCGTGCGCTATGCCATGCAGGCAACCGGCGCCAGGGAAGGCATCATCGCGCTGAAAGCCAAATACAAAAAGGCGATCGCCGTGCTCGAACCGCTGCTGCCGGCGGAAATGCGCATCCACATCCTGAAGGATGTGTACCCGGCCGGCGATGAAGTGATCACCATCTGGATGGCGACCGGCCGCCGCGTGCCGCCCGGCAAGCTACCACTGGATGTCGGGGTGATCGTCAGCAACGTCCAGACGCTGATCAACGTGACCCACGCCGTCGAGACCGAGCGTCCGGTGACCCACCGGGCGCTGACAGTGACCGGCGCGGTGCACAATCCGGTGACGGTCAGCGTGCCGATCGGTACCTCCTACGCCGAAGCCTTGAGCATGTCGGGCGGGCCGGCCCGCAGCGGTACGGCCGTTGTCGAAGGCGGACCGATGATGGGGCATCTGGTGCACGACATGGAAACGCCGGTGACCAAGACGACCGGCGCGCTGATCGTACTGCCGGAGGACAATATCGTCGTTCTTCGGCATCGCAAGAATATGGATGTGGTGCTGCGTATTGCCAAGACGACCTGCGAACAATGCTGCCTGTGTACTGAGTTGTGTCCGCGCCACCTGATCGGTCACGAACTGCCACCGCATCTGATCGTCCGGTCGCTGAACTACAACCATGTCGGTTCGCCATCGACACTGCTGAGTGCCTTGACCTGCTCGGAATGCGCCATCTGCGAAGCCTGGGCGTGCCCGGTCGACATCTCGCCGATGCGCATCAACATTGCCCTGAAAGTCCAGATGCGCGAACAGGGGCTGCATTACGAAGGCGAGTTGCACCCGCTCGACCCGATGGCCGAATACCGCCTGGTGCCTTCGTTGCGCCTGATCGAGCGCCTGGGGATCGGGAGTTACAACGTGCCGGCGCCGTTTGTCGAGGCGGCGGCGACCCCGGCACAGGTCAGGATTCCGCTGAAACAGCATATCGGCGCGCCGAGCCTGGCGCTGGTCAGCCAGGGCGACCAAGTCAGTTGCGGGCAGCCGATCGGTGAAATACCCGAAGGGGCCATGGGCGCTCGCATCCATGCCAGCATCGATGGCCGTGTGACACAAGTGACGGACGAGTTCGTCACGATCAGCCGTTCATAAGGAGACAAGCGTGTTACATGCAATCGGATTGGTGGAGTACTCAAGCATTGCCAAAGGCATCGAGGCGAGCGACGTGATGGCGAAGACAGCCGAGGTAACGATCCTCGTCTCGAAGGCGATCTGCCCGGGCAAATACATCGTGCTGGTCGGCGGTGACATCGCCTCGGTCAAGCAATCGGTACAGGCCGCCATCGCGCTCGACGGGCCGAATGTCGTCGATCATTTCCTGATTCCGAATATCCATCCCTCGGTGATGCCGGCGATTGGCGGCGGCAACTCGATCGGCAAGGTCCTGGCGCTCGGCATCATCGAAACCTTCTCGGTCGCCTCGACCATCGAAGCGGCCGACGCGGCGGTCAAGGCCGCCAAGGTCGAGCCGGTGCGCATGCATCTGGCTTTCGGCATCGGCGGCAAGAGCTATGTCGTCTTCACCGGTGATGTTGCCGACGTCGAGGCCGGCGTTCGGATCGGTAGCGAAGTGGCCGGCGACAAGGGCATGCTGGTCCAGCGCGTCGTCATTCCCCGTCCGCACAAGCAGGTCATCGAACATCTTCTGTAATAAAAAACCCGCCGCTCCGTTTCCGGAGGCGGCGGGTTTTTTTGCCCACCTGCTGCCCGCAGGCAGCAGGTTTCCCGTTACTTGAGGATCTGGCCTTGCGTGGCGCCAAACTTGATGTGAGCTTGCGACTTCACGAATTCACCCGTGTTGTCGTTGCGCCCCTGCAGCAGAATCTTCGCGTCAGGCGTGCGGTAGGAGTCCACCGCCTGTTTTGACAGCGTGGCGATATCCTTGCCCTTCAGACGATTGACGATCAGCACCAGCTTCGTGTCGGCAAAGTCCTGCATCATGTTCATGTCGCCTTCGCTGTCGCCGGCCACAAAACTCGGACCATAACCATATTTCGAAACCAGGAAGCGTTCGATCGCCTTGGTTTTGCCTTTCTGTTGTGTTTGCACATAACCACGCCGGAATTCGGTCTGGATGATGCCGTTCGCGTCCCGCTCGAGTTCCATGCCGATTACCCGATCAGCCGGATTGTTGTAGCCATAATTCGGGTTCGACGAAATTTCCTTGATCACATCGACAAAGGATGCCGTGCAGACCCAGATATCGATACCCGCTTCACGGAAGGCGGCGAACACGTCCTGCATTTCCGGCATCAGGCGCAGACCGTTCTTCCAGCTGACCGAAACAACGCCGGCTTTGCCTGGCAGCGAAGCCGGGCTGGTCCATTTAACCTTCTCGATCGGCTGCGTCTTTTGCCATTCGAGCGTCTCGTTGACCATCTGGCGAACCTGCTGCTCGTTCATCCCGGTGAACAGATAGAGCACCCACGGATAGGCAATCGAAACATCGAAGGTGTCGCCAATCGCCTCATACATGTAGCGGACCTTGGTCGTGAAATTCGCGTAATGCGGATTCTTTTTGACGTCAGCCAGCGACAGTTGGCCCTTCATGCCTTTGTAGTTGTTGTAGATCCAGCGGTAGCTATCGACCGCATCAGGAACAACCAGATCGATATTGACCGGCTGGCCGGCCGCGTTGTTGTAATCCTTGGCGAAATTGGTTTTCGGTACCTCCATCCGCAACGCCTTGTCCATCTGCTCCGGCGTCATGGCAAAGCGGAGATTCTCCAACTGATAAATGAAGGTTGCTTCCTCGACATCGAGGAAAACCATCGTGTTATCCCAGTCGAAAACGGCGTAAGGCGGCTTCGCCGGATTGTATGAGGGACTGTTCTTGCCGTAGGTGTTGAGAAACTTTTCGATTTTCGCCCGGTTGAAGTTATCCCAGTTGCGATCGGCGAGCTTTATCGCCGACTGGCTTTGGGATACCCCGGATACCGGCTCCGTAGAGCAGGCGCCGAGCATCGTGGCCGAAAAGACTGCAGCAAGTAACAGTGCAGTGGATCTGTGTTTCATCGCGTATCTCCTTTTTCGTTATCGCTAAAAAGAAACTACTACCAGCAATGTCTTGCGAGACATTATGTGCGTCAGATCGACAAATAAAAGATCTGACGGTAGATCACGCATTTTTCAACATAAAACAATCGCGAGTCGGTGGTAACCGTGTGCTGCAGAGGCTTTCCCCCCACGACCCGCGAACAGGACGCCTATCAATTATGCTCCTAGTCGGCCGGCAGGGGGAGTGTATCGAGACGAGAAAACACTTCCCGCGGCGGGAGGCAATCGACTCCCGTGCATCACGCCAATGCGGGTTGGGCACAAAAAGAAAAGCCAACCCCGGAAGGTTGGCTTTTCAATATTGGTGGGCCCGCACGGACTTGAACCGTGGACCAAAGGATTATGAGTTATCCGGGCGAGCATTTTGTCATGCTTTACCTGCGTTTATGTAACTTTACGGAGATTGATAAATCAACGACTTAGAGTGCGTTTTCGTACTATGTGCTATTGCGTTAATTTATCTGCACTCGTTACACTGCTGTTACATGGACAGATGTAAGTCCTTGGAACGAATGAGGCCGGCGACTGCGCCAACAGTCCCGACCTCCGGTCAGCATCGCAACGACTAAGAGGAAATGCCAACATGACAAGGATAACCGGAAGCACCGCCAAGGTCGCTCCAATGAAGCTCACGAAAACCAAGGTCGAGAGCTTGCCCGTACCGACCGACAAGGATCAGGTGTTTTACTGGGACAGCGAAACCAAGGGGTTCGGGGTTCGTGTAACAGCCAACGGAGCGCGGAGCTATATTGTCCAGCGACCAGTGAATGGCAATACGCGGCGCTTTACCTTGGGGCCACATGGGGTTCTGACATGTGACGAAGCGCGAAAGCGTGCCATGGAAAAGCTGCTTGAGATGATGGACGGCATCAATCCACAGGAGGAGAAACGCCGGAAGGTCGCCCAGACTGAAACGCTCCGCGAAGTGATGGAGGATTACGTTGAACACAAGCGCACCAAGCATGGCCCGCTCCGCCCGACCAGCAAGGCCGATATTCGCGCTTGTGTGACCATCACCTTCAAGGATTGGGCTGACAAACCTGTTGCTGGAATTACCCGTGAGGCATGTCTTAAACGGTTCCGCGAGCTATCGAAAACAGCGCCGACGACCAGCAATAAATCGTTCAGGAATTTGCGAGCACTTCTGAACTGGGCGCGGGAGAAAAGCGCAACCAGCGAGGGAACCTATCCGATCCTGCCTATCAATCCAGTCTCCCAGATGTTCAAGCAAGGCGGCATGGCGAAATGGAACCCTGAGAAGGTTCGGGACACTCGGATTCCAAAGGACAAGATCGGTGCCGTGTGGCTATGCTTGGAACAGCATGCCGACCCGGAGCGTAATCGGCGCAGCACCAGCATCGCCGCTGATCTTGTCATGTTCCTCATCCTCACCGGATGCCGGATTAACGAGTCATCGACTCTGACTTGGGATCGGGTGAAACTCGACGGCGACCTGCCAACATTCCACCTTCCGGGGTCAGTAACGAAGAATCACAACCCGGTGACTTTTCCGATCACCAAGGCGCTGCATGCTCTGCTGACGCGTCGCCATGCAGAGCGCATCAAGGGCAGCAACTATGTCTTTCCAGCGGTGCGGGGCGACAGCGGCCACATGAAAGACCCGCGAGCGATGTGGGAGAAGGTCAGCAAGGTAGCGGGCCTTCATTTGTCCAACCATGACATGCGGCGCACCTTTGAGGACATTAGCAAGATCGTGGGCATCGACGGCGACACCAGCCGCCAGTTGGAGAACCATCTTGCATCCGATGTGCATGGGAGGCATTACGCAAACAATCCCGCCCCGGAAACCCTGCTGCCTGCACTTGAGGCCATCAGTTCTTGGGTTGTTCGTCAGGGTGAGATTGCCAAGGCGGCAGCCAGTGGGCAGAACGTAGTGGCGCTCAGGGCTTGATAGGTATGCGATCTCATTAACTTGACCAGCTCGAATTGATCTAATGCGGTAGTTGGCTGTTTGGGAAAGCGGACGTGCAACGTGCTAGCTCAGGGGCGTGTAGCCGGCTTGCCGGTGCAGTGTCCCCCTAAAACGATTTGTTAAGGAAAAAAATGGCAAAGTCCCACTAACTTCGTTTACCAAGACCGGGAGCACCAGACAAAATTTCGTAGCCATTCACTCGGTTGAACCCCGTGATGCGATGAAAGGATTCAATTTTGATCTGTTCTTCAATGGTACGAATTTGGACGATTAGCTTGGATCGGGTTATGTCAGTTGCTGCGGATGCGAATTCGGTCCGCAAATGCTCAAGATGCTTTTTCAACCTGCTGAGTTTGCTAGGCTTTCTTTTGCCGTTTTTTTTCATAACCTCTCTATCCAATGGCTGCAATCCGAACTGACAAGTCATAAAGCGGCTCACCGCTTACAGTGCCTTTGCCTGTGCTGACAGTCGGCAATTTTCCTTGGTCAGCATTCTCAACATCCTTTGAGGTGTTCGATCCATTTTCAGCCTACGCTAAAGCCTTCCCTCTGTGTAAGAATACCCATCTACGCGATTTGCATCAGATGTCGCGAAGATAGAAACTTTCAGATGCAATGCGCACGAGGGGGCGAATTGATAATCAGACCACGTCTTACAGACCATCACGGTATTTTATTACCGCAGGCCGAACTTGATTTCGCGATCCCGTTTTTTGACGAGGATATTCCCCTATACGTTGATCCTTTTTTGTTATGGCGGTCACCGTCTCAGGTAGACCAAGGTTTGCATACGAGTCTTATCAATGCGTTCAATTATCTCGGTGTCCTGGTCGCGAAGGGCCGTGAAGATCAAGCTGTTGTGACACTCATCGCTGCTTCAGAATGCGACGAAGTAGGTTTGGGCTCGTCAAGCACGCGGCAGGGCAAGAGAATCGGGGAGGACAAGGCACGGGAGATAATTGCACTATTCAAGCGGATCCCACACTATGCACAATCCGGATTTCGACACTTTGAGGAGATCCAGTTTTTCGTCGAAGGGATTTCAAAGGATCGCATCAGCGACATATGCTGTAGCTTTCTAAAATCATTCTTGATCGATTTCACGATACAGCAATGTCAGAGGTTGGGAATTCCTCGACAAGCGTCAACGGTTGAAAATGTATACGACTATCGGAAGAACATATTCGAGACGCTGCAGGGCATCGAACTGCCTTTAAATCCAAGGGACGGAAAACCACTCATCTTCGTTCCTAAAAGATGGCTTAGATTTGTGCCGTGGCTTAGCTACGACGATTACTTTGAAAAGCACTGCCCACAGGATGAAATAAGCCATAAGCCTGAAGAGCTGACACGGGTTGAAGTACTCAACTTTAACCGCGACCATTTCGGAGTTGTTGACGAATATATAAAAACAAAAGAACGGACCTTCGAGGATTGTCACAACGACCCGTTGTTTTCCCAAATACCTGTAACTTCTGCCAAACGAAAATTTGCTTTTATCCAGAAACTGCCGACTGGAAAAGATGGCGGGGCAGATAGGAAATATGAAGATGCCATTGGGCAATTGCTGCCTTCGCTCCTCTACCCGAAACTTGACTTTGCCCAAGAGCAGGCTCGCACGGACAGCGGTGTAAGCATTCGCGATCTCATTTTCTACAACACTGCGTCGACACCATTTCTTGAAGATATATATAAGAGTTACGGCTCACGACAAATCACCGTAGAACTGAAAAATGTAGCGACAATCGAGCGTCTACATGTCGACCAACTTAATCGTTACCTTGCAGATGAGCTGGGGAAGTTTGGGTTATTTGTTACTCGGAATCCTCTCAAAAGAGCGGAGGCCACTAGGATCGTTGATCTATGGTCCGGGCAACGAAAAGCTATTGTTGTGCTTACCGATGCAGATATCGCACAGATGGTGGAGCTGTTTGAAAGCAAACAGCGTGACCCCTTGGATGTAATTGTTAAGAAATATAATGAGTTCAGAGCCAAATGTCCGTGAGGTCCAAATGAAAACGAATGAAGATATCGAGAGACTTGAGAAGCTGATTGGTCAGCTTCAAGTACTGCACTCCGAAATATCTCAACTTGCGAAAAAGTCACCCAATGACGGACTCAACCTCTTTAAGCTGAAGCTCGTCAATAAGGTTTTGCAAAGTGGTAACGAGGTATTGACTGAGCGCTACATTCCATTTGACGACTTCAGGCAGTTTGAAGAAGGTGATCTTCCTACAAATAGTGACGTAACTATGATTCTGGCGCAGTACATGGAGCAAACTGAACGCTTTAGGTCAGACCACATGATTCATCATGATTATGAATGGCGATACCTTATCAATGGTGTCCCAAGCAAAATTAGTGGAAGAGCGCCTACGAAGGTGGGAGGGGACACAAGATGAGCGATGACGCTGGGTTCGAATACATAACGACTAATGCAGCCGTCGAGACGTATACGTCTAGCGCGCCGATTTTTGAGGGACTGCTAAAAGAGGTTCGCGAGCTTTCAAAAAAGAAACCTGAAGCAACAATGAGTGCCGGAAAAGTAAAACTCATCAATCGTGTGCTTACTGACTTGCTCACAATCCTGAAGGACGAGCCGGCTGGAAAGTATTTGGACGAGTTGGATGATGATGCGCTACCTCAAATGAGCGATGCGGTCCTGACAATGGTTCAATTTGAAACGGCCCTGACCTCGTTTCGGGTGCGATACCGTAAATATGTCTACAACGAATACTATTGGATTACGTCCGAACAATTGGCAGCTTGGAATGAAATTGACGAAGAAGAATAGCCCAAGGCGATTCAATAGAATTGCTAAGTAGCCACCGCTTCCCTTAATGGTCGAGTGACCTCAAACGCCTATGATCGGGAGTGGCTCATCGGGTAGATTGCGGAGCAGAGAAGGTGTTTGAATGGCCAGTTAGCCCGGCGCATCGCTTCCTAGCCTCTTTAGGACTTCGAATACTTCTGATGGTGAATTTGCCTGACAGAACACGACAAAGCTAAGAATCTCACTACTCACGTCGTCAATTGTGGACGGATTGTCCTTGACGCGATGAAGTAGTGATGACAAGTAGGCGCCAACGAGGGGAAGCTGCGTATCTGAGAACTCCCGCGCTTCTTCAAATTGTTCCTGTTCGCCTATGCCTTCAAATTCGAGGAACGTGTACGGCGGCTCGTGTTGAACGCGAACAAGTTCCGACGGCTGCCAGTCGTCCCCGGTGACAATCTCTGCGTCAAATGGAATTTCTTGTTCAAGCTTCTGAAGCTTCTGGATTAGCTCGGATGTCTTCATGGTTGGCGTGTTTCTATGCGATTCTCAAGGTGCTACATTTTTAGTAAACAGACCCGCCGGATCTGCGTGTGGATTGATATCTATGCGGCAATTATGTATCTGGAATCGACCGTCCGGCAAGGAATCGCCCTTGGATAGGGCCGTAAACAACTCCAAATTTTGGACTCCGAAACGCAGTCTCGACGCTCCCTAAGGGATGAAATGTTTGGTGGCCGATTATTGCCAGATATTTCATGGTCAGCCCAATGATATCCAGTGATTAGACTGGTGACATTGGGTAGTCAGTGGACGCAAAAATTGCAATAGGAACTGAGAGTTAGACGAAAGCCAAGTTGCACCGTGCTGTTAATGACGGTAAATTTAGCTTCGTTACCCACTTGCTGAACCCGTAGCTCAATGCTCGGGAGGCCGTCCGAAAGGACACGACCCGCAAGGGTCAAACGAAAAGTCTGCTAAGGCGGACAGGGGGTCACTGGCGCTGGTAATGCGGTGCTGATGGCCCACTGTCCGCCTTTTCTATTGCTGGTGGCGGTGGCCGTAGATGGAGTCACCGCAATGAACGCAATCACGCAAAACCAGCACGTAGTTCGCCAGCTTCTCAACAACGATGAAGCAGCGGACGAACTTGGCATAAGCCGCCGCACCCTGCCTGTCTGGCGGGTGCAGGGCAAAGGCCCTCAGTTCGTCAAGATCGGAAAGCTCGTCCGTTACGAGCGCAGTGCACTTGAGGCTTGGAAACAGGCCAATACCCACAGCAACACCAGCCGCAACGGCGCTCAGTCCTATTGAACAGAGTATTCACAGGACATGCGCCAAACCATCAATTCGCAAAGCGTTTCAAGCGGTTCCGCCCGCTCCGGCTTCGTGCTGTAACCGTTGCGTAACAGCTAAGGAAGAAACATGAGCACCAGTCATGAAAAAGCCGGAGCGGGTTGCGTCCCGACTCCGGCAAAAGAAAACGACACCCTGAATGAGCTACCAGACCCCAGTTTAAGAAATTCCGCGATAGTGCGCTTTGATGCTTTGCCGCAGGGTTTGCGTGATCGTCCGCAATGGTGTCTTGCGGGGAAGGGCAAAGAACCGTTGACCCTCGATGGCAGGCTTGCCAGCGTCACGGACCCGAGGACATGGGGTGACTTTGCCAGGGTCGCCAATGTGGCAGTCCAAAAAGGCCTTTGTATCGGGTTCGTGCTGTCCGAAAGCGATCCGTTTGCTTGTATTGACCTTGATGTTGTGGATGCTGATACACAGCTTGCCAAAGGTCAGCCCATTGATTCGTCGAAATGGACAACCCCTGATCAACTTGCCCGCTACGGAAAGATTGTGCGAGCGTTCGACAGCTATACCGAGCTATCGCGCAGCGGCAAGGGGTGTCACGTATGGGTCAAGGGTAACGTCGTGCAGGGCGGTCGGCGCGATGGTGTGGAGGTGTATTCACAAGCGCGGTTCATGATCTGCACGGGTAATCCGATTCAGGGTTACAACAAGCCTATCGAACACCGCCAAGAATTATTGGAAAAGCTGATAGCGGAGATTCGGGCCGAGCAGGCGACGGCCACAGTTGAGCTTGTTGAGGTCGCTGAAACCGAAGCGGACGAGGTTATCTGGGAGCGTGCAGCCAATGCGGAAAACGGCGACAAATTCCAGCAGCTTTGGAAAGGTGGCTGGGAGGCACTTGGCTACCCTTCGCAGAGTGAGGCCGATCTATCACTCCTGTCCATGCTGGCTTTCTACTCCAAGAGTAATGAACAGGCGCGCCGGCTGTTTCGTATGTCTGATCTGGGCAAGCGCGAGAAGGCGATGAAGAATGACAAGTATATCGACCGGACCCTCTCGATGATCCGGGGCAGGCAGGAAAGTGAAAGCGCATGCCTTGAAAGTGCCGCAGCATTGAGCGCCGAATTGATGAAGAATTTGTTGGCGAACAGCGCGACGCAGGGCGGCCAGCTTGGCAACCCCCTTGATCCGCAACCGCAACCGGCCCCAGCGCCCCGCAGCGCGGCCCAGTTGCCTTGGCCTCCGGGTGTTGCCGGGCAGGTTGCGCAGCTAATCTACGGAGCCGCCATGCGACCTGTGCTTGAGGTAGCTATTGTGGCCGCCCTTGGCCTGCTGGCTGGTGTTTGCGGCGCAAGATGGGTAATTCCGAAGTCGGGCTTGAACCTGTATCTCGTTCTATTGGCGAAAAGTGGTATCGGGAAGGAGGCTATGAGCGAAGGTATTACGATGTTCGTAAATGGCGTCAAGGGAAGGCATCCCGACGTTGATCTCTTTTTCGACTTTGCGGAGTACGCATCCGGCCCCGCGCTCATTAAGACTGCAATTGATCGAACCTCCTTCTTGCAGGTGTCCAACGAGTTCGGGCGCAGACTGAAACGCATGAGCGAAGCCAACGACGGTGCTCTGCAAAGCCTGCGCACCGCGATGACTAAGCTGTACTCCAAGTCCGGCCCGCAAGCCACGGTCGGGGGTATCGCTTACAGCGACCAAGAAAAAAGCGTTGGAAGCGTAGGCGGGATCGCCTTCAGCATGATTGGTGACTCAACCCCCGGCACCTTCCGCGAGGCGATCACTGCCGACATGATGGAGGACGGATTCATGTCGCGCTTCACCGTGATCGAGCATGAGGGCGATAGGCCACCGGAAAATCCCAATCCACATCTGCATCTTCCTGAGGGCTGGGCTAACTGGTTCGCCGATCTGGTAGCGCAGGCATTGGCGTTGGATCGAAACAATAACTATCAGCATGTCTTCCGCAATCCCTCTGCGGCAGAAATTCTGCACGCATTCGACCTTGAGTGTGACGCCAGCATCAACCGCGCAGGGGAAGATGAATCCCGGCGCCAAATGTGGAACCGTGCGCACCTCAAAGCGCTCCGAATTGCTGGACTGCTGGCAGTTGCTGATAACTACCTGAATCCCGTCATAGCCACAGCTCATGCCGAATGGGCCATTGACCTTGTCCGGCGTGATATTGCGGTTTTCACCAGCCGCCTGCAGAGCGGTGACATTGGTAGCGATGACAGGTCACGGGAAACCAAGGTTCTAGCGATCCTCAAGGAATACCTGATCGAAGTGCCGAAACCGAGCTACAAAGTGAAGCCTGCCTTGCATCAGAGCCGCATTATTCCGAGAAAGTACCTGACCGTAAGAACAGCCAGCCTCCCGGCCTTCAAGGATCACAAGCTGGGTTCAACAGGGGCGCTTGAGCAGGTCTTGCGCAGCTTGGTCAGCAACGGATATGTCACTAAATGTGCTGGGCCGGAAATGGTTAAGTCCTACAACGAACACGGCGAATGCTACTTGGTGATCGACTTGCCACATTAGGAAGGGTGTCGCGCTCTTAAACATAAGACGGCGGTTAAGAGCGCGAATCCCCGGCAAGCTGTTGTTATTACTATGTAAAAAAGTAAGTTTAAGAGTTTAAGAGTTTAAGGCGGTGAGTCCTTCCTGGTTGTTTACCGCCGGGGGACCCCCGGCTTTAAGGCCTTAAAGTCTTAAACCAGTTCCATCGGTCGCCAGTTCCGGAGCGCTTATTTGGAAGGCGATGGCAGTAATAGGCACCGCTGAACCATAGGGCACTGACCGCTATCAAGGCCAAGGTGAGGGATAGCAAACGGCAATCAGCACCTGCTAGGCAATGTGGCTGTCAGTCTGGGGTTGGGCGAAGCGAAAGCAGAACGAAGTATTAGCAAGACTTTGTTCTAGCCCGGTAACGGATTGACCTGTTTCTGTTTTTTCATTCATACGACCTATCGAGTAACGGCTATGCACATCTTCTCTGAAAAACTGACCAGCGCCGAACACCGAAGCCACCAGCTATGTGGCCGTCATCAAAGCATTACCGGTAATTTCCTCCTATGCTTTTGCCATACCAATTCCAGCAGGGGCATCCCATGCAAGTTGTCTGTCGTGAGTCTTACCGTGGGTGATACGAACGCACGTAATCAACAAGCCTTCCGCGAGCGGGTGAAACGCGAGGGTGGGGCGAGGGTGGAAGTGACCCTGCCCAAAGAGGTTCTGGATGTTGTGACCACGACAGTCCGGCACATGGGCGTCTCTAGACAGGACGCCGTTATTCATCTGATTAACCAAGGAGCATCAACTATGCAGCGAAACCAATACAGAGAAGACCAGTCGGCCGGGCAACCTTCACGCCCGAGCCTAATGACGGTGGCCGAGCATCAAGCGCTCGAACGATTCAAGGCAGAACTGCCCGGCGCAATCATTTCTTCCGAGCAGGACGTTAAGGCGCACGCCTTCAACGGCGGCGACGCCGGAGCGGCTCGAAAGGAAGCATTCGAGGCGCAACTGGCCGCCAGCAATATCCACCGCAAGCAACCCTGATTTACAACCACAAGGAACCATCCAAATGAGCACCCCCGTTATTTCAAAACTGAATGATGCCCTGCAATCTGTCCTTCTTCAGATTGACGAAGCAAACACCGCCCAAGTCCTTCGAAAGGCCGACTGGGCCACCGCAGCAGCGAAGGGCGACGACAAGACCGCTGACAAGCTGGAAGCTGAAATGGACAAGGCAGCGCGAATCCTGCAACGGCTGGAAGTGCAGCGCGGCGCACTCATCAGCCAGATCAACGATACCGCCGAAGTTGAGCGAGCAATCCATGCTGCCCGCCTGAAAAAGAATGCAGACATACTGCTGGAGGAGTCGGTGGAGAAGTTCAGCGGGCTAGAACCCCTTGCCGCTGGCCTGTCTGCCGCAGTTGATGCGCTGACGGCTGACTACGAGAAGTGGCGCGAGGCTCATTTCTTGGCGAAGCAAGCAGGCGCGATCCCGGAAGGTTTTTCATCCCTGGACAACGACAGTCAGGTTAAACGGATTGTTGAGTCGCTGGGCAACTCCAAGAACCGTATCGCTGGCATCTCCCGCGAGTTTTCGCGCGTCAGCGTTTTCATGTAACTGAGCAGTAACGGCGTAACCATGTGGTCAGCAGACCGCATAAGTGCCTCTCCGACAAAATCGAGAGGACAGTATGAAAACAGGAAAAGGCCCGAAGGCCATCACCAGCGCCAAGAGCATCCGCGAAGCGGAACGCCGCGCTGAGATAATCCAGATGAGATTGGACGGTCGCAACCTTCAGGAAATTGGCGACCACATGGGCATCAGTGCGGTGTCCGTCCATAACGTCATCACCCGTGCCCTTGCTTCAATGACGAAGGAGCCAGCCCAAGAGTTGCGGGGTTTGGAGTTGGCACGCCTCGATTCACTGTATGCCGAGGCGATGAACGTTCTCCGGAGTTTCACTCCCCTGCTGCATAACGGTCGAGTGGTTCATATCCCCGTTATCGACCGCAACGGGGAGGTGGTCAAAGACCCCGGCACCGGCCAGCCCCTTACCTGCATAGCGGAAGACCAAGCTGCCCGTCTCGCAGCAATCGCGGCGGCAGTTCGGGTCATGGAGCGTCGGGCGAAGTTGCTCGGCCTTGATGCTGCCACCAAGCTACAGCAGGAAGTGACCGTCAGCACGGACGACAAACCGGATTACGACCTCAACAAGTTGGACATGAACGAGCTGCTTTTGTACAGACAGATGTTGCTACAGATGCATGATCCCAAGAGTCCTGACCGTGCTGACCGCCCCAATCCCTGCGATGAGTTGCGAGCCAAGCTGACCCCAAACGAGATTGGCACGCTGCAGGCGATCTTCAAGAAGCTGGATGTTCAGTACCTTGCGGCGGGCACGGTGCAAGCCCTGCGCGGCACACAGCCAGCACTACCCACGGCGATGGGGGGCGAGCAGTGATTAAGACCCATATTGACCACGACAAGCGCCTGCGGATCGTATTCGATGACGAACAAACCACCCCCTTCGAGAACTACAACATCTGGCTATTAGATACGCTCCGAGGCGTCATTGCTCAGCCCGGGGAGTCGCCTGCTGATACATGGAAGCGCGTCCTTCAGACGATTGCCGCAACGCGTTATTTGTCGCGAATCGACCATTTCTACTTCGCCACCATTTTTGTTGACGTACAGCCCACACCGCAGCACAGGAATAGCATCACCAAAGACCGAATTAGTGCCAAGCTCTATGAGTTGGCAGACCCTGCTCACAACAAGGATGCCGACTCACGGGTTGAGGCACTGATTCTCCTGAGCGAACTGTATGGGCTGAACCAGCCGGAGACTTTTATCATACCGTCGCTGGAACAGCTCAATGAGGAAATTGCCCGCCATCAGGTTCAGAAATGAAAGGGCGCGACATTATCGAGCCTGTGCAATGGCACCCGCCAGACGACAAGCGGATGCCGGTGATCGACCCGAACACCAACCCGCCCCGAGTCGTTCGCTACGTTGGCTGGCGATCCTGCCTACGCTGTGGTCACAAGTTTTTCAGCCTCGATGTAGTCCGTGTTCGCATGTGCAACCCCTGTAAAGACGGCCATAGGGCGGAGGATTGGTAACTCGATTGATAGCCGCAGCAAGCCCACCGAACAACCCGCCCTCCGTGGCGGGTTTTGTTTTGGCTGATAAATCATCGGCAGCAATCGGGCGTTAGACCAACGTATTAGACGAATAGCCTTGTCCATGTAGGAACGACGAGGATGGGCCGAACGTCGCCTGTGCGGCATCGGCGACGTGGGCCGGGTTGCATGCGGCTGGGGCAGCGATCACCACAGCAGTGCTATGTGGGTATTGGCTTGGCGTTGCTCGGCCTGTGCCGGCTCTGCGTGCCCAGCAGGAAGGTATTACTTGGCACCTATTCGGTGCCAAGCCTCTCGAAACTCATCTCGGTCGTAAGCTGGAGGATTCAGCCAATAAGCACCCCCGTTCGCGTCTTGTGAGGCAAATAGTTGCACTTCTTGCCTCCGCAGGATGAAACAGATTGGGTTGTCTGAATTTGCGCACATGGTAATGATCCACCACTCCGACCGCAGCACATCAATTGACTTACCCAACGGAACTGCGCTGCGTTTGGCCAGAGCCTTTGATTGAACGCCGAAAAAAAGGGATTCATCTGCATCAGTTACGATTAAGTCCGATCCCCGAGCATTGCGGATCGTCGGCATTACATGCCAGCCCCGCCGCGATAGCTGCCACGCTGCGTAGTTCAAACCGGCATTCCCGGTCATTGAATTGCGATAGGAAGCTTTCGTATCCCCGCTCATGACGTATTGTTTTTCCCACTATTCATATTCAAACGCCTAACGAGAGAGTGCTCCCCGCTCTGACGTGCCTATAGGCCGTGGACTATAGGCCACACGAAATCCAGCATCAAGCCCATGGAACGGGCTGCGGACATTGGGTTGATCTTCGGGGAGGTTCTGCGTCGGCATCGCACGGCAAAGAACATCTCGCAGGAGGAACTCGCCCATCTTGCAGGTGTGGATAGAACCTTTGTTTCTCGCCTTGAGCGCGGGATAAGGCAACCGACTATCACAACCGTGATTGGAATAGGTCAAGCGCTTGGTGTCTCCGCTGCGGAATTGGTAAGGGAGACAGAGGCGGAATGCCTCCGCTGCGCAAGATAGGTCCGCAGCAAGACCTCAAAAACTGTGGTTAAGCAATTACGTAGACAACGCGTCAATCACGGTCTCAGCGACCTCTTTTGAAATGCGGTATAGCGATTCATCGACAACGATTTGCTCGTTGACTTGCTTCCTTGGGTGAACAAGGTTTCTGGTATCACGAAGTTCGTGGGAGTGCTTTTCTACGCTCCTAGGCACAAAGCCCAAATCAGTAGCAACACTGATGTATTCTGCAAGGGTCCAATCATCTAGCTGCTTAACTGCACCACTCTTGTCTCTCGGTGCTTTACTTGAAGTCATGGCCGCTTGGATATTTGCCCGTAACTTGGCCAGTAAGGCACCTTCCAGAATGCCTCCTAGCATAATGACGGCAGCCAGGTACGCTTCGCCAAAAGCACAAGCCTCCATTTCTAACCAGCGGCGCTCTAGGTTTTCCTGTAAATCAAGATCAAACCCAAGGCTGCTAAAGCGAGCATCACGTTCAACCGGAGTCAGTAGCCGAAGGATGCCTTCAGCACTGCCAAGATTGAGCTTGATACGGCTATCATTTTTGTATTTGTGCAACCCCCTCCCCGTAATGTAAATCCCTTTTCTGGGAAAGAATTCGTCATCTCTAATGAATCCGTAGCTAACAAGAGCATTTTTGGCGGTATTAATTTCTTCGTTGGAAAATTCATAGAGATAGATCGGTAACGACTCTAGAGGAATGAGATCGCTGCCCGAAAAAACATTTACTCGGTTACTGGCAACAAGAGCCAATATCAAATCCTCTAAGGAATGCGCACGCTGCTCAGCCAAAGGCTTCGACAAGATTCCTTTTTGAGCAAAGTATTTTTGCCGAGTTACTTTGCCTTCCGTTGTGGCCCAAAAATACTTGCCATCCTGTAGCTTCAGCAATTCCTCAGAAACCATGGCTGCAAGCTCGACTTCCAGTTTTTCTATTGAATAATCAGTCAGCTCGTCTGAGTAATGATAAAACGAGTCAATGGAATAGCCGCCATTGCTTCTCGGGCAAAAAAGATCAAGTTTATAAATTAATGTTCTTATCTCTTGGGGCATGGAAATTCCAACGTCCTGAAAGAACGCATGGTAACTCCCTATGGGGTCTAGAAGAACTGGGCATTGAAGCCGGTGGCGCGGGCGATTAGGTCAAAAAGTCACAACGATCTGGTTTGGGCGGCTGCGCGGCCTGCGTGCCTTAGCCGTAAATCCGCATATAGGTCTCCCCTGCAAATTCAAGGAGGGCAATGTTGTTCTTTTGGAGGCTTTTTCTGATTTCCTCTGGGTCGATGGCCATTACCTGCTTCAAAAGATTTAGAACCTCGGGATTCTCCCAATTCCATGTCGGAGACCTGATAACAGCCATGAATGCCTCTATCGTTTCAAAATGTTGCGTGAGTTCCGCGACCGCAGTTTTGCATTTGACATAATCATTGAACTTGAATACCTGTCCCTTGGCCGCTAGCGATTTGAGCTTAATCACTGACGGCTGAAGCGCAACTAATAGCTCGTGCAGATGCTTGCCATCATGCTCCCCGTTCTTCTGAATGTAGGAAATCGCACCTTCGATAGCTGTGTCGGCCTGTTCGCGGTTTCCCCTTGGTGGTATATGGCTCTGCATGCCGACCTTTGCAATCACCAAGAGCGTCATGGGCTTTGGCATCTCTGCAATGTAAGTGTGTGCGGCTTCAATCAACGCATCGAGGAATTCAGCTTTTCCCTTTGCCTTGTCTTGATGCCTCCAAGTTTGCAATGCATAGAACGCAATTGTGGCTGTAATCACAGCTGCAAGCGCACTGATGGTTTCAGGCCAGCGTATTGCGTCAAGAGACCAAACAAGTACGTCACACATCAGAAAACTCCTTCAAAACACGAGCCCATGAAGTGCTTTCAGCCGCAGCGGCATGGGCTGTTGCTGCGCTTGTTACTTGGTCGTTACATGGGGTGTTTGTGGTGCTATGAAATGAAAAACCCGCACCGGCTGTATTTCAGCGCTGGTGCGGGTTTGCGGTTGGTGGGCCCGCACGGACTTGAACCGTGGACCAAAGGATTATGAGTCCTCTGCTCTAACCAACTGAGCTACAGGCCCGAAAGCTTTAGCTGCCGTTGGTGTCGATGAAGCTGCGCAACTTGTCAGAACGGCTCGGGTGACGGAGCTTGCGCAGCGCCTTGGCTTCTATTTGACGGATGCGCTCACGGGTGACGTCGAATTGCTTGCCGACTTCTTCCAGCGTGTGGTCAGTGTTCATTTCGATGCCGAAGCGCATGCGCAGGACCTTGGCTTCCCTGGTCGTCAGGGTGTCGAGGATTTCCTTGGTAACGCCGCGCAGGCTGGAATACATCGCCGCGTCGGCCGGCAGCAGGGTCGACTGGTCTTCGATGAAGTCGCCGAGGTGCGAGTCGTCGTCGTCGCCGATCGGGGTTTCCATGGAGATCGGCTCCTTGGAAATCTTCATGATCTTGCGGATCTTGTCTTCCGGCATGTCCATCTTCTTGGCCAGCGTTGCGGGATCGGGTTCGGCACCCGTTTCCTGCAGGATCTGGCGGCTGATCCGGTTCATCTTGTTGATCGTTTCGATCATGTGCACCGGGATGCGGATGGTCCGTGCCTGGTCGGCGATGGAGCGGGTGATGGCCTGACGGATCCACCACGTGGCGTAGGTCGAGAACTTGTAGCCGCGGCGGTATTCGAACTTGTCCACCGCCTTCATCAGGCCGATATTGCCTTCCTGGATCAAGTCGAGGAATTGCAGGCCGCGGTTGGTGTATTTCTTGGCGATCGAGATGACCAGGCGCAGGTTGGCTTCGGTCATTTCGCGCTTGGCGCGACGAGCCTTGGCTTCGCCGGTGGACATCTGCTTGTTGATTTCCTTCAGTTCTTTCAGCGAGATGCCGATGCGATCCTGCAGGGCCAGCAGTTTCTTCTGCTGTTCCTTGATGTCCGGCGCGCTGCGGGTCAGGATGGCGACGTAGGTCTTCGGCGCGGCAGCGATCTGGGCGTCGGCCCATTCGAGATTGACTTCATTGCCCGGGAAGGACTGGATGAACTGCTGGCGCGGAATCTTGACGCGATCGACGCAGATCTGCTGGATCTTGCGTTCCGAGCGACGAATTTGTTCGACCATGCCGCGCACGCTGTCGCACAGCTTTTCGATCGAGCGCGAGGTGAAACGGATGTTCATCAGCTCGTCGGAGACCTGCTGCTGCATCTTCAGATAGGTTTTGTCCTGCGATCCCTTGCTCGACAGCGCCTTTTGCATCTTGCTGTGCAGTTCGCGGATGATCGCGAAACGCTCCAGCGCATCGACCTTGAGTTGTAGCAGGGAGGCCGAAACGGCGCCGGCCGCGGCGCTTTCGCTGTCTTCGTCGTCGGCATCCTCGTCTTCTTCGGCGGCGGCTTCTTCATGCACTTCGGCGACCGGCTCGGCGACAACCGCGTTCGGGTCGATCAGGCCGTCGACCAGTTCATCGATGCGCATTTCCTCGGCTTCGACCTTGGTCGCCATTTCGAGAATGTCGTCGATCGTCGTCGGGCAGGCGGAAATGGCCTGCACCATGTGCTTCAGGCCTTCTTCGATGCGTTTGGCGATTTCGATTTCGCCTTCGCGGGTCAGCAGTTCGACCGAGCCCATTTCACGCATGTACATGCGGACCGGATCGGTGGTGCGACCGAATTCTGAATCGACGGAGGAGAGCGCCTGTTCGGCTTGCTCTTCGGCTTCTTCATCGTCCGTCGCGGCGGCAGCGGTATCGGACATCAGCAGGTCTTCGGCAGCCGGGGCTTCGTCGAAGACCTTGATGCTCATGTCGCTGAAGGTCGAAATGATCGCTTCGATACTTTCCGCATCGACGACGTCGTCGGGCAGGTGATCGTTGATTTCGGCGTAAGTGAGAAAACCGCGTTCCTTGCCAAGCTTGATCAGCGCCTTGAGGCGCATCTTGCGCGCCTCGGCGTCGAGCGGCTCCGGAGTTTCTGCCATTGCACCATCGAGCAGCGCCTTTTCGGCAGCTTTTTCCTTGGCTTTGCTGATGCGAGCCTTCGGGGCTTCCTTAGCGGTGTCTTTTGCCTTAGCCATGAACGCGATCCATTAAAATCTAGAAAACCATAAATTATACCACAACTTAGCTACGATTTTGCTTCCCCGAGAGGAGCTGGATGTAGGTCTGTTTTTCTGCCGCGCTCAGGCCGGCAACGCCAAATTGCTGAGCCTTGGCCTGCAGTTCGGCGAAGGCACGTTTCTGGCCGCCTTCCTGGAGTTTTTCCAGGGTGTCGCGAAATTCCTCTTCGGCTTCCGCTTCGTCAAATTGCTGGCCGAGAAGTTCCGCTGCGGCGTTTTCGATCATCTGCTCTTCTGGCAGCCCGCGCAGTTGTTCGCGCAGGCCGGCGTAGCTGCTGGTTTCGCCGTTGGCGCTGACCAGTTGATGCAGGCGAAGCAGCGGGGCGCGTTCTGGGGTATCGGGCAGCAAGTCGATGGGGAGTTTGCCGGCCAGTTGCGGCATGTGCAGCACGATGCGCAGTAGGTTGCGGGTCAGCGATGGCGCGGTGCGCCGCGATTTGGGCGGGGCCGCCGGGGTGAAGGATTTGAGTTCGCAGAGGCGCTCGACTTCGCTCTGGGCGAAGCCGCTGGCCTCGGCCAGGCGCTTGACCAGTTGCAGGCGCAACAGCGGTGTTGGCAGCTTGAGGAGCAGCGGCTTGGCTTCGTAGATCAGCTGCGCCTTGCCTTCCGAACTGGTCAGGTCGCAGCGCTGGGCGAGTTCGCGCAGCAGAAAGTCGGAGAGGGGCATGGCCTGCAGCACCAGGCGGTCGAATTCGGCCTTGCCGTTAGTGCGGATGTAGCTGTCCGGATCTTCGTCCTGGGGCAGAAAGACGAAGCCCAGGCGCTTGTTGTCGGCCAGTGCTTCGAGCGAGTTTTCCAGGGCGCGCCAGGCTGCCTTGCGGCCGGCGTTGTCGCCGTCGAAACAGAAGACCACGCGGTCGACCTGACGGAGCAGCTTGTTGACATGGGTTGCCGTGGTCGCCGTGCCCAGTGTCGCGACGGCATTGCCGACGCCGTTCTGGGCCAGCGCAATGACGTCCATGTAGCCTTCGGTGACGATCGCCGTGTCGGTTTCGCGCAGTGCCTGCCGGGCTTGTGGCAGGCCGAACAGTTCGCGGCCCTTTTCAAACAGCGGGGTTTCCGGCGAGTTCAGATACTTCGGCTCGCCCTGGTCGATGATCCGGCCGCCGAAGGCGATGATGTCGCCTTTCGGGTTGATGATCGGGATCATCAGCCGGTCACGGAAGCGGTCGTAGCGGCGGCCGGCCTCGTTCTCGATGACCAGGCCGGCCAGCTTGAGTTCTTCGGTGTTGTAATCGGGGAATACAGCCTGCAGGTTTTGCCAGCCGTCTGGCGCGTAGCCCATGCCGAAACGGCCGGCGATTTCGCCGCTCAAGCCGCGTTTCTTGCAATATTCGACGGCGCGCGGCGAGGCCTTGAGCTGATCCTTGTAGTACTGCGCGGCGCGGGCCATGATGTCGATCAGCGTGCGCGTCTGGCCGGGCTTTTCGTCCTTGAAACTGCGCCCTTCGCTTTCCGGTACCTGCATGCCGGCGCGACTGGCCAGTTCCTTGACGGCGTCGATAAAGCCGACGCCCTGATACTCCATCACGAAGCCGATGGCCGTGCCGTGGGCGCCGCAGCCAAAGCAGTGGTAGAACTGCTTGGTCGGGCTGACCGTGAAGGACGGTGATTTCTCGTTGTGGAAGGGGCAGCAGGCAGCATAGTTGGCGCCGGCCTTTTTCAGCGGGACGTAAGCATCGACCAGGTCGACGATGTCGACCCGGGCGAGCAAATCCTGGATGAACGAATCCGGGATCATCGATGTTTAGCCAGCCAGTGCCGCCTTGACCAGTTTTGATACTTCCGCCATGTCGGCCTTGCCGGCCAGGCGGGGTTTCAGGATGGCCATCAACTTGCCCATGTCGGCCGGTCCCTTGGCGCCGGATTCGGTAACGGCCGCCGCAACCGCAGCCGCGGTCTCGTCGGCGCTCATCTTTTCCGGCAGGTAGGCGGCGAGGATGTCGATTTCGAACTTCTCGGCATCGGCCAGATCCTGGCGGCCGGCAGTTTCGTACTGGGTAACGCTGTCCTTGCGCTGCTTGGTCAGTTTTTCGATGATGGCGACGACGGCCGCGTCATCGAGTTCGACGCGCTCGTCGACTTCCTTTTGCTTGAGGGCGGCGAGCAGCAAGCGAATGGCCGACAGTTTGCTTGCTTCCTTGGCCTTCATGGCCGTTTTCATGTCTTCGGTGATGCGTGCTTTGAGGCTCATGGTCTTCTTTTTCAGAAAAATCGCCGGAAAAAAGATAAAGCCGCCGGCTTTTAAAGGCGGGCGGCTCTTTTTTGCTGCGAAATGTACTTGATTAGTACATCTTCGGCGGCAGGGTCAGGCTACGGAGGCGCTTGTGTTGACGTTTAACGGCAGCGGCAGCCTTGCGCTTGCGCTCGGCGGTGGGCTTTTCGTAAAACTCACGGGCGCGCAGCTCGGTCAGTAGACCTGTCTTTTCGACAGTACGCTTGAAGCGGCGAATGGCAACTTCAAACGGCTCGTTTTCCTTGACTCGAATGTTCGGCATGTAAATCACCCCCTTCCGTTAGGCGCCTGCCAGGTCGAGTAAAACGGCAGTGCGCGCAAAAATTGTGTCCGCATGATCGCGGAAAGCCGAACAGTATATTGCAAAAAACCTTTTTGCTCCAAGTGTTAAAATCCGCGCCCATGTTGATCCTCGGTGTTGAATCCTCCTGCGATGAAACCGGTATCGCGCTCTACGACAGCGCCGCCGGCCTGTTGTCGCATGCCTTGCACTCGCAGGTGGCAATGCATGCCGAGTACGGCGGGGTGGTGCCGGAGCTGGCATCGCGCGACCATATTCGCCGCGTCGTGCCGCTGTTGCGCGAGGCTTTGCGCAGCGCCGGGCGCTGCCTGACCGACGTCGATGCCGTTGCCTACACGCGCGGCCCCGGCTTGGCCGGCGCCTTGCTGGTCGGTTGTGCCTTTGCCGAAGCGCTGGCCCTGGCCCTCGACAAGCCGACCATCCCGGTGCATCACCTCGAAGGCCATCTGCTGTCGCCGCTGTTGTCGAGCAATCCGCCGAGCTTTCCGTTCATTGCGCTGCTTGTTTCCGGCGGCCATACGCAGTTGATGCGGGTGACCGGCGTCGGCGAATACGAACTGCTCGGCGAGACCCTTGACGATGCGGCTGGCGAAGCCTTTGACAAGAGCGCCAAGCTGCTCGGTTTGCCTTATCCCGGTGGCGCACTGTTGTCGAAACTGGCCGAACGGGGGCAATCGGGCATCCATCAATTGCCGCGCCCGATGCTGCATTCCGGCGACCTGAATTTCAGTTTTTCCGGCCTGAAGACGGCGGTGCTGACGCTGGTTCGGGAGCAGGCCGAGCTGACCGACGAGTTCAAGGCCAACGCGGCCCGCGCCTTCCAGGAAGCGATCGTCGAAGTATTGGTCAAAAAGTCACTGAAGGCGATCAAGCAGACCGGCCTCAAGCAGTTGGTGGTGGCCGGCGGCGTCGGGGCCAATAAACAACTGCGGGCGACCCTCGATGACGAGGCGAAGCGCAAGCGCTTCCGGGTCTATTACCCGGAACTGGAATTCTGTACCGACAATGGCGCGATGATCGCGCTGGCCGGTGCCTTGCGCTTGCAGGCCGGTGCGTTGCCGAAAGTCGCCGGCGATTTTGCGGTGCAGCCACGCTGGCCGCTGATGGATATTTCGACGCACCGCTAGTCGGGGCATCGAACAGCAAAAAGGCCAGCCGTCGCCGGCCGGCCTTGGTATCTGAGGATCAGACGCTTCCTCAGCCGGCTGTTCAGGCCGGTGCGGAGGTGCGAATCAGGTGGTCGAAAGCGCTCAGCGAGGCCTTGGCGCCTTCGCCCATGGCGATGATGATCTGCTTGTATGGCACCGTGGTGCAGTCGCCGGCGGCGAAGACGCCGGCTACCGAGGTCTGGCCCTTGGCATCGATTTCGATTTCGCCGCGATTCGACAGGTTGACCGTACCTTTCAGCCAGTCGGTGTTGGGCAGCAGGCCGATCTGCACGAAGATACCTTCGAGATCGATGCGCTTGACCTCGTCGGTATTGCGATCCTTGTAGAGCAGGCCATCGACTTTTTCGCCATTGCCGCTGACTTCGGTGGTCAGGGCCTTGGTGATGATCGTGACGTTCGGCAGGCTGGCCAGCTTGCGTTGCAGCACGGCATCGGCCCGCAACTGGCTGTCGAATTCGATCAGCGTGACATGACCGACAATGCCGGCCAGATCGATTGCCGCCTCGACCCCCGAGTTGCCGCCGCCGATTACGGCGACGCGCTTGCCCTTGAACAGCGGACCGTCACAGTGCGGGCAGTAGGCGACACCCTTGCCGCGATATTGCTGCTCGCCCGGCACGTTCATTTCCCGCCAGCGGGCGCCGGTCGCCAGGATCACCGATTTGCTCTTCACCGTCGCGCCATTCTCCAGTTGTACTGCGATCAGCTCGCCCGGAATCAGCTTGGCGGCGCGCTGCAGGTTCATGATATCGACGTCGTAATCCTTGACGTGCTCTTCCAGACCCATGACCAACTTCGGACCATCGGTCGCCTTGACCGAGATGAAGTTCTCGATGGCCAGCGTATCCATCACCTGGCCGCCGAAGCGCTCGGCCAGCAGGCCGGTACGGATACCCTTGCGGGCTGCGTAGATGGCGGCCGAGGCGCCGGCCGGGCCGCCGCCAATGACCAGCACGTCGAAGGCCTGGCGGGCATTGATTTTCTCGGCGTCACGGGCGGCTGCGCCGGTGTCCACTTTGGCGATGATTTCCTCGATGCTCATCCGTCCGGCGCCGAACTCCTCGCCATTCAGGAAGACGGTCGGCACGGCCATGATCTGGCGGCGTTCGACTTCGCCCTGGAACATCCCGCCGTCGATCATCGTGCTGGTCACGCCGGGGTTGAGCACAGCCATCAGGTTCAGGGCCTGCACAACGTCCGGGCAGTTATGGCAGGACAGTGAAATGAAGGTCTCGAACTTGAAGTTGCCGGGCAGGGCCTTGATCTGGGCGATAACCTCGGCATCGACCTTGGGCGGGTGGCCGCCGGTTTGCAGCAGGGCGAGGATCAGCGAGGTAAATTCATGGCCCATCGGGATGCCGGCAAAATGAATGCGCGGTGCCTGGCCGGGTTGGGCGATGGCGAACGAGGGGCGCAAGGTGGCCGTGCCGTCCTCGCGCAGGCTGACCTTGGCGGAGAGTTCGGCGATGTCGACCAGCAGGCCGCGCATTTCCTCGGCCTTGGCGCTATCGTCAAATGAGGCAATCAGTTCGATCGGTTGTTGCAGCTTTTCGAGATAAGCCTTGAGTTGGGTCTTGATGTTTGCGTCGAGCATGATGTTTCCTCTGGTCTTCTAGTCGCTAGACACTGGTTGCTAGTCACTGGCCGGCTTGCGCCAGCAACTAACAACCAGGAGCTAATAACTGAGAGCTAGCTACTACTTAGATCTTGCCGACCAGGTCCAGTGACGGAGCCAGGGTCTTTTCGCCTTCTTTCCACTTGGCCGGGCAAACTTCACCTGGGTGGGCGGCGGTGTACTGGGCGGCCTTCAGCTTGCGCAGGGTTTCGGAGACGTCGCGGGCAATCTCGTTGGAGTGGATTTCGACCGTCTTGATCACGCCATCCGGGTTGATCACGAAGGTGCCGCGCAGGGCCAGGCCTTCCGCGTCGATATGCACGTCAAAAGCGTGGGTCAGCTGGTGCGTCGGGTCGCCGATCAGCGGGAACTGAGCCTTGCTGACGGCCGGGGAGGTTTCGTGCCAGACCTTGTGCGAGAAATGCGTGTCGGTGGTAACGATGTAGACCTCGGTGCCGGCCTTCTGGAACTCGGCGTAGTTGTTGGCGGCGTCTTCGATTTCAGTCGGGCAGTTGAAGGTGAAGGCGGCCGGCATGAAGATCACGACCGACCACTTGCCCTTCAGATTGGCTTCGGTGACTTCGATGAACTTGCCGTTGTGGAAAGCCTGGGCCTTGAACGGTTGAACTTGGGTGTTGATGAGCGACATGGGGTTTTCTCCTGGTGGGTAAAAATTGAACACAGAGCAATATTAGGGCGCAGCAATCAATTGAGCCAATTGATTGCCTAAATGAATGATATAGCGATTGCCTATCTGTTCCGGTGGCGCGATTTGGTTAGCGCCTAGCATGTAGTTCAAAAGAACTAATACCACGCCATCATTGGAACTAGCCTGATTCTGTCAGCAGTATCCAGTTGATTCAAATCAAATGCTGATCTATTCAGGATCCGGAACATTGCCGGCGAAGCAGTTATCGACAGTAAGTGTCCCAGGAGGATTAGGCCGGATGAACATATCCAGTGCCATTTTGTACATTGCGCCAGAACGCCTCGAAGAGGCATGTGTGGCGTTGCTCCAGATGCCGGGTGTGGAAATTCATGCCAGGAGTCCTGAGGGGAAGGTCGTCGTCACTCTGGAGGATGACGATACCAATTCGGCTGCGGACAGTTACGTGGCCTTGCATGGTGTTGCCGGCGTCGTATCGGTAGCCATGGTCTATCAATACAGCGACGACGAATCAAAAGATACCGAGGAGGTAGAGGCGTGAAGCTCAATCGACGGGATTTCATCAAAGCCAATGCAGCAGCGGCGGCGATTTCTGCGGCAGGTTTGTCCGCACCGGGTGCAGCTGTGGCCCAGGGCAAGGACGAAATTCGCTGGGACAAGGCAGCCTGCCGCTTTTGCGGCACCGGTTGCGGTGTTCTGGTTGGCACTCAGGATGGGCGCGTTGTCGCTACCCAGGGTGACCCCGATGCACCGGTCAATCGTGGCCTGAACTGTATCAAGGGCTATTTCCTGTCCAAGATCATGTACGGTGCCGACCGTCTGAAGACGCCGCTGCTCCGCATGAAGGACGGCAAGTACGACAAGAACGGCGAATTTACGCCGATCTCCTGGACCAAGGCCTTTGACATCATGGAAGAAAAGGCCAAGGCCACCATGAAGGCCAAGGGGCCGAATGGTCTGGCCATGTTCGGTTCCGGCCAATGGACTATCTGGGAAGGCTATGCTGCCGCCAAGTTGATGAAGGCCGGCTTCCGCACCAACAACCTCGACCCCAACGCCCGCCACTGCATGGCCTCAGCCGTTGCCGGCTTCATGCGCACCTTCGGTATCGATGAGCCGATGGGATGCTATGACGACATCGAGCATGCCGACGCCTTCGTGCTGTGGGGCTCGAACATGGCCGAGATGCACCCGATTCTGTGGACCCGCATCACCGACCGCAAGCTCTCGAACAAGGGCGTCAAGGTCGCCGTATTGTCGACCTTCGAGCATCGCTCCTACGAGCTGGCCGACATCCCGATGATCTTCACGCCGCAGACGGATCTGGCGATTCTCAATTACATCGCCAATTACATCATCCAGAACGGCAAGGTCAATCAGGCATTTGTCGACAAGAACGTCAATTTCAAGAAGAGCGCCACCGACATCGGCTATGGCCTGCGTCCGACACACGCTCTGGAAAAGAATGCGACGAGCAACGGTTATCCTGGTGCTGATGGCAAGCCGAAGGGGGATACCGGCAAGTCCGATCCGATCACCTTCGACGAATTCAAGAAATTCGTTTCCGAATACACCGTTGAAAAAGTCTCCAAGCTGTCCGGTGTGTCCGAGAAGGATCTCAAGGCACTGGCTGAGTTGTATGCCGATCCCAAGGTCAAGGTTGTTTCCTTCTGGACCATGGGTTTCAACCAGCACACCCGGGGCACCTGGGCGAATAACCTCTGCTACAACATCCACCTGCTGACCGGCAAGATCTCGGAGCCGGGCAACAGCCCGTTCTCGCTGACCGGCCAGCCTTCCGCCTGTGGCACGGCACGCGAAGTCGGCACCTTCTCGCATCGCCTGCCGGCCGACATGGTCGTCACCAACCCGGAACATCGCAAGCATACGGAAGAGCTGTGGGGCCTGCCGGAAGGCACGATTCCCGACAAAGTTGGCTACCACGCCGTGGCCATGGCGCGCGCCCTGAAGGACGGCAAGGTCAATTTCTACTGGCAGCAGTGCAACAACAACATGCAGGCCGGTCCGAATATCAATGAGGAACTCTATCCGGGCTGGCGCAAGCCGGAGAACTTCATCGTCGTGTCCGATCCGTATCCGACGGTATCGGCCATGGCCGCCGACCTTATCCTGCCGACCGCCATGTGGGTCGAAAAGGAAGGCGCTTACGGCAATGCCGAGCGGCGTACCCAGTTCTGGCGTCAGCAAGTCAAAGCGCCGGGTGAGTCTCGCTCCGATCTGTGGCAGTTGATGGAATTCTCCAAGCGCTTCAAGGTCGAGGAAGTCTGGCCGGCCGAATTGGTCGCCAAGGCGCCGAAGCTCAAGGGCAAGACGCTGTTCGACGTACTCTACGCCAATGGTGTGGTGAACAAGTACAAGCTGAATGAAACAGCCGCCGGCTTCGATAATGAAGATTCCAAATTGCTGGGTTTCTACATCCAGAAGGGTTTGTTCGAAGAGTACGCGGCATTCGGTCGCGGTCATGGCCACGATCTGGCACCGTTCGACAGCTACCACCAGGCCCGCGGCCTGCGCTGGCCGGTGGTTGGCGGCAAGGAAACGCTGTGGCGCTTCCGGGAAGGTTATGACCCGTACGTCAAGAAGGGCGAGGGCGTCAAGTTCTACGGCCACAAGGACGGCAGGGCAGTCATCTTCGCGCTGCCCTATCAGCCGCCCGCCGAGTCGCCGGACAAGGAATTCGACATGTGGCTATCGACCGGTCGTGTGCTAGAGCATTGGCATACCGGTACGATGACCCGGCGTGTGCCGGAACTCTACAAGGCCTTCCCCGATGCAGTTGTCTTCATGCACCCGGATGACGCCAAGGCGCGTGGTTTGCAACGCGGCATGGAGGTGAAGGTGGCTTCGCGGCGCGGTGAAATCCAATTGCGTGTCGAGACGCGTGGTCGCAACAAGCCGCCGCGTGGTCTGGTCTTCATCCCTTTCTTTGACGCCGGCCGTCTGGTTAACAAATTGACGCTGGATGCGACTTGCCCGATTTCGAAGGAAACGGACTACAAGAAGTGTGCAGTCAAGGTGACCAAGGTCTGACGCGGTCGATAACAAAAATGAGCGACAAAGCGGCCGGCGGCACTGCCCCGGCCGTTCATCGGAGGTAATAAAATGAGATTGATCACTGCACTGGCCTTGGCCGCAGGCATGCTCCTGGGAGGAGTTGGCGGCGTCGGCGCGCAGGAACTGGTGAATGAAATCGGTCATGTGTCGATCGAGGGGAATTCGAAGGTCGACATGTTCCGCCCGGAGAAAGACAAGGAGAGCATTCCGCGCAATTTCCAGAAACAGCCGCCGCTGATCCCGCACAGCATCAAGGGCTACAACATCACGCAGAACTTCAACAAGTGCATGGACTGCCACTCGAAAGAGCGCGCCGACGAAACCGGGGCGACCAAGGTTGCCAAGTCGCACTATCTCGACCGGGAAGACAAAAAGCTGAGCAATATTTCTCCCCGTCGCTACTTCTGCATGCAATGTCACGTACCGCAGTTCGACGCCAAGCCACTGGTCGAAAACACTTATAAGCCAGCTGCCAAAAAGGGGGAATGATGAGTCTCGAAAAATATATGCCCGCCTGGGTCAAGCGGATTGGCTTGGTGACTGCGCTGTTGATTTTCGTCGCCGGTATCGTCTTCTGGGGTGGTTTCAACTGGGCGCTGGAGGCAACCAACAAGGAGGCTTTCTGTATTTCCTGCCACGAGATGGAAGAAAACGTTTTCAAGGAATACCAGAACACCATCCACTATACGAACCGGACCGGCGTGCGCGCCACTTGTCCGGACTGTCACGTGCCCAAGGAATGGGGCCCGAAGATGATCCGCAAGATGCAGGCCTCGAACGAAGTGCTGCACAAGATTCTGGGCAGCGTCGATACGCCGGAGAAATTCAACAAGAAGCGTCACGAACTGGCGCAGCATGAATGGGATCGCATGAAGGCCAGCGATTCCCGCGAATGCCGCAACTGCCACCGTTTCGACTACATGGATTACACCGAGCAAGGCAATCGTGCTGCCCGTATGCATCCGAAGGCCTTTGACGAGGGCAAAACCTGTATCGACTGCCACAAGGGCATCGCTCACCAGTTGCCGGCAATTGACCAGCATATCGGCACGCAAAACGAGGGGGCTGTGGCCATTTCGCACGGCGAGAAGCCGGCCGAGGCTGCCGAGGCTGCCGAGAAAAAATAGTCGTTGCGGCATTCAGGCATCAAGACAACCCCGGCCAACGACCGGGGTTGTCGTTTTTGAAAGCCTCATCCGCGCGGGCAGTGGTAAAGATGCAAAACTTCTTGAACGGTGCGTGAATAAAGGCTTTTGGCATCAACACATATTCAATCAGGTATGCTACTTTTAGCCTGCTGCCGTTCTGACGGCCAGTTTTCTTAAACAAACACAGGTAACAGGAGTCACTTAGATGAATAAATCCGAGCTGGTCGAAGTTGCTGCAAAAGAAGCTGGTATTACCAAGGCTGCTGCCGATAAGGCGTTGTCAGCTATTATCGGTGCGGTCGTCCAGACTGTATCCAAGGGGGAATCTGTTACTCTCGTCGGTTTCGGTACGTTCAAGTCAGCGCAGCGCGCAGCGCGCACCGGCAAGAATCCCAAAACCGGCGCTACGCTCAAGATCCCGGCAACCACGGTGCCGAAATTTACCGCCGGTACCGCTTTCAAGGCTGCCGTTGCCCCCAAGAAGCCCGCTGCCAAGAAGAAATAATCTGGCATTACCCAATGCGGGGCCCGTCATGAATGGGCTCCGCTTTTTTGATTTGCGATGACTAATTCGAATCCCGAAAACCTGCCTGAAGATCCGCCCGTTGTGGCGCCGCCGCCCAACGATAATCGCCGCCGCTTGCGAGAGCTTCTGTCGATCCCGGAGCGTGACCGTTCCGATGAACAGTGGGATGAAATCATCGAGCTGGAAATCCAGCTCGCTCCCGGCAACCGCATCTCCGGAAACGAGCCCAGTGCCAATGTCGGACGTGGTCCGATGTCCCAGAGCAAACCTGGTGGTGGCGGTGGGCCGCAGCAGAAAAAACACCGGCCGCGCACGAACAACAACAATAACAACCGTCGTCCGCGCCAGAACAAGCCGCCTTCTGGCGGTACGCCTGCCTGAGCGTTTTGCCTCGTTTCGTTGACGCGGCATAATTGCCGTCATGCAGCAATTTGATCTGATCATTGTCGGCGGCGGTCTGGCTGGCGCCAGTCTGGCGCTTGCGCTGCGCGACTCGCGCCTACGCATCGCGCTGGTGGAAACTCAAGCACCGCACCCGCCGGCGAACTGGGATGCGCGCATCTATGCGATCAGCCCGGCCAACGTTTCCTTTCTCGAAGCGATCGGCGCCTGGAAGCATCTGGATATGACGCGCGTTACCCCGATTCGGGCAATGCGGGTGCATGGCGACGGCGGTGGAAGAATCGATTTTTCGGCGTTTGAGACCGGTGTTTCCGAACTGGGCTGGATACTCGAATCGTCGCTGATGGCCTGCGAATTCTGGGAAAGCGCCAAACGCCAGGCCAACCTCACGCTCTTCTGTCCGGCCAAACCGGCCCAACTGGAGTTGCGTCAGGATGCCGCCGTGCTCTCGTTGAGCGATGGTGCGGTACTTTCCGGAAAGTTGTTGGTCGGGGCCGATGGGCGCGATTCCTGGGTGCGCCAGGCGGCTGGATTGACAGCGGTCAACACGTCTTATGGCGAAAAAGGGCTGGTCGCCAACTTTGCGACGGAAAAACCGCATCGCAATATCGCTTATCAATGGTTTCGTGACGACGGCGTGCTGGCTTATTTGCCTTTGCCCGGGAACCGTATCTCGATCGTCTGGTCGACTCAGGATGAGCACGCTGACGACCTCTGTGCACTGTCACCGGAGCCGTTGTGTGATCGAGTTGCCGAGGCTGGCGAACATGTTCTTGGCCAACTCGAATTGCTGACGCCGGCCGTTGCCTTTCCCTTGCGCTTGATGCGTGTCCCGCAGACGGTGGCCCCGCGCCTCGCGCTGGTTGGCGATGCGGCGCACGGTATCCATCCGCTCTCCGGTCATGGCATCAACCTCGGCTTCCAGGATGTGAGTGAGTTGGCGAAGCTGTTGTCCAATGCACAACCGTGGTTCGATATCGGTCAGGAGCGTTTCCTGCAACGTTATCAGCGCGCCCGGCGCGAAGAAACAGTCCTGATGCAGTCGGCAACCGACGGTTTGCGCCGGCTGTTTCGCGACTCGTCGCCCGGCTTGGGGCCGTTGCGTAATCTCGGGTTGAACCTGACCAATCGCCTGCCTTTTGTAAAAAACTCCCTGGTGCGTTACGCATTGGGTGCCTTCTAGGAGATTTGCATGTTGAAAAAGCTGTTGCCGCTCGTCCTGATGCTGGCCTTTGCTTCACAGGCTGTGGCAGATGAAGCGGACATCAAGAAGGCGATGGAGGCCAAGCTCGGCACCAAGATCGAAAGCGTCACCAAGTCCGGATATCTCGGGCTTTACGAAGTGTATGCCGACGGAAATATTCTTTATACCGACGAGAAGATGACGGCTTTCATCGCTGGCGGTCAGTTGATCGAAGGCAAGTCGATGAAAAACGTCACCGAGGAGCGCATGCGCAAGCTGACGGCCATCCGCTTTGGCGATCTGCCGTTTGAGCGTGCCATCAAGCAGGTGCGCGGCGATGGCAAGCGGGTGCTGGCGACGTTCGAGGATCCGAACTGCGGTTACTGCAAGCGGCTGGCCAAGGATCTCCAGAAGCTGGATAACGTCACGATATACACCTTCCTGCTGCCGATCCTGTCTGAAGATTCGATTCGCAAGTCGAAGCAGATCTGGTGTTCGGCTGATCGCGCCAAGACCTGGAATGACTGGATGCTTGATGGCAAGGCACCGGCCGGCCGGGACGATTGCGATACCTCGGCGGTCAGTAAAAATCAGGAATTCGGTCGCAAGTTGAATATTTCCGGAACGCCAACCATGTTCTTCGGCGATGGCGAACGCGTGCCGGGCGCAATGCCGCTGGCGCGTATCGAGCAGAGGCTCAACCAAGTCAAGTAGCGCAGGCTGTTTGATTCGATATACAAGAGGCAGCTTCGGCTGCCTCTTGTATATCTGCCTGGCGAGGCGCGGTACCGCGCCTGAGCCCTGCTGCAGGGCGCGTCGGGGCGATGCCAAAACGGTCTGATTCGACCGCATTTTTACTACGACGGCATTGTTGGCGATGGCCTTTCTTCGCCCTTGTAGAACTCCTTATAAGTCACTTTAAGTGTTGAGTTTCGACCTTTGATTTTTAAAGGAAAAATTCGACATTCGCCGTCGACAAAAGCGTTCCTAAGTCATTGTTGCAAAAGAAAAAAATACAAATTTCTCTATTGACTGTGGGGGGTTCATGTTCTAAAGTGGGAAAACGTGTCGAAATGTGGGTAAACGGGGAGCGAAGCGGAAGATGTTCGAAGGGGCTACAGCACTCAGTCTGGATGCAAAGGGGCGGCTTGCCATACCGGCAAGACACCGCGAGCCCCTGCTCGCCGCCGCCGAGGGCTCGCTCGTCCTGACGGCGCACCCGCATCGCTGTCTGCTGCTTTACCCTTCGCCGGCCTGGCAACCGATCCGCGATCAGATTCTCAAGGCGTCCAGCCTGGATACCCGTGCCGCCTCGATCAAACGCGTCCTGGTTGGTAATGCGCGTACCGAGGAACTCGATTCGGCCGGGCGCATTCTCGTCGCGCCGGAACTTCGCGACTACGCCAATCTCGAAAAGACGGTCTATCTGGTCGGTATGGGGTCGCATTTCGAAATCTGGAGTGAGGCTGGCTGGAAGCAACAGAACGATCTGGCTGCGGAGGCGCTGTCCGGCGACCTGCCGCCGGGCTTCGGAGATCTGGTGCTGTGACCGCGGGTGGCACCCACGTCACGGTGCTGCTTGACGAGGCGGTTCAGTCCCTGGCGATCAAGCCGGACGGTGTCTATATGGATGCCACCTTCGGGCGCGGCGGGCATAGCCGGCGGATTCTTGCCGCGCTGAATGAACGCGGCCGCCTGATCGCCGTCGACCGCGACCCGTCGGCCATTGCGGCCGGGGCAACAATCAATGATTCCCGTTTTCAGCTGGTCCATCGCGCCTTTGGTGAAATCGCCGAAGCGGCGCGCGAGGCTGGTGTGCAGAATGTGGATGGAATCCTTTTTGATGTAGGGGTGTCGTCGCCGCAAATCGACGATGGGGGGCGCGGTTTCAGCTTCCGCCACGATGCACCGCTCGACATGCGTATGGATACGACGCAGGGCGAGACGGCCGCCGAGTGGCTGGCGCGGGCCGAAATAAGGGACATAACGGAGGTTATTAGAAATTATGGCGAAGAACGGTTTGCTTTCCAGATTGCAAAGAAGGTTGTGGCTGCTCGGCTCGAACAGCCTATTGTCACAACAGCTCAGTTCGCGGCCATCGTACGCGCGACCGTGCGCACCCGTGAGCCAGGGCAGGACCCGGCGACGCGCAGCTTTCAAGCTTTACGGATTCATATCAATCAAGAGCTCCGCCAGCTGGAAGTAGCCTTGCCGCAAGCGCTTGACTTGTTGAAGCCGGGTGGTCGCCTGGTGGTGATTTCCTTCCATTCGCTGGAGGATCGCATCGTCAAGAATTTCATGCGCGCCCAGTCGTCGGCCGATGATCTGCCGAAAGGCCTGCCTTTGCGGGCCGACCAGTTGCCGCAACCGAAATTGCGCCTGGTCGGCAAAATGATCAAGCCGTCGGCGGCGGAAATCGCGGCCAATCCGCGCGCCCGGAGCGCCGTGATGCGGGTGGCCGAAAAACTGTAATGGTCCGTTTCAACATGATCCTTCTCCTGATCGTCGTCGTTTGCGCGCTGGGTGTTGTCACCTCCCAGCATCGCGCGCGCAAGCTGTTTCAGGATCTGGAGAGCGAGCAGGAGCGGGCGCGTCAGCTCGATGTCGAGTATGGCCAACTGCAGCTTGAGATGTCGACCTGGGCGACGCATCCGCGGGTCGAAAAAATCGCCCGTGACCGTCTGCACATGGTTTCGCCCGATGCGCTGAGTGCGAAGCGCCCGCCAGCCGCCGCCAAAGGAGGTGCCTGATGGGTGTCCGGCGGCGTCCCCAGCGCGGGCATCGGTTTACCGAAAGCCCGGTGCTGCAACTGGCGTTGCAGGGCTGGCGTTCGCGTACCGTCGGCTTGCTGCTGATGGGCGCTTTCCTGGCGCTGGTGGCGCGCGGTTTCTATTTGCAGGTAATCAACAACGACTTTCTGCAGGAGAAGGGCGATTCGCGCTACCGCCGCGATATCGAAGTTTCCGCTTCGCGCGGCAAGATCACCGACCGCAACGGCGACATGCTGGCGGTGTCGACGCCGATGAAGTCGATCTGGGCGATCCCCGGCGATGCCCGGGCGATGCCGGGGCAGCAGAAGCAGCAACTGGCCGCGTTGCTCGAGATGACCGTCAAGGAGCTGGATGGCAAGCTGGTCTCGGACAAGACCTTCGTCTTCGTTAAGCGCCAGGTGCCGCCGGAAACGGCCGATCGCATTGCCGCGCTGAAGCTGCCCGGCGTCCATCAGGAAAAGGAATATCGCCGGTATTACCCGACCGGAGACATGACGGCGCATGTCGTCGGGTTTACCGGCGTTGACGACAAGGGCCTGGAGGGCGTCGAACTGGCTTTCCAGAACAGTCTGCTCGGCCACTCGGGGAGCCGCAGCGTGATCAAGGACCGCCGCGGCCAGATTGTCGAAGACGTCGGTGCGCTGAAGCCGCCGATGGATGGCAAGGATGTCCGGCTGGCCCTCGACTCGAAGATTCAATATCTGGCCTACAGCCAGCTCAAGGCGGCGGTCGAGACCAACAATGCCAAGGCCGGCGGCGCCATCGTCATCGATGCGCGGACCGGCGAGATACTGGCGCTGGCCAACTGGCCGACCTACAACCCGAACAACCGCCAGCGCCTGTCCGGCGCCCAGCTGCGCAACCGGGCCATCACCGATACCTTCGAGCCGGGGTCGGTGATGAAGCCGTTTACCGCCGCGCTGGCGCTGGAAAAAGGCAAGGTTCGCTTCGATACCGTGATCAATACCGCGCCGGGCCGCCTGACCATCGGCTCGGCGACCATCTCCGATTCCCATGCGCATGGTCTGCTGACCGTCGCCCAGATAATCCAGAAATCGTCCAACGTCGGCACGGCGAAGATCGCCCTCGGTTTTTCGCCGCAGGAATTGTGGGAGATGTTCGATGGCGTCGGTTTCGGCCAGGCGCCCAATCTCGGCTTTCCGGGCGAGGTCGTTGGCCGTTTGCGGCCGTGGAAAAGCTGGCGGCCGATCGAGCAGGCAACGATGTCCTACGGCCATGGCATTTCGGTCAGCCTGGTTCAGCTGGCCCGGGCCTATACCGTTTTTGCCCGTGACGGCGAGTTGATTCCCTTGTCGCTGATTCGCCTGGAAGATACGCCAGTGCGCGGCGTCCGTGTTTTTTCGCCGCAGACCACCCGCGAAATCAGGGCCATGCTGGAAATGGCCGTGCAACCGGAAGGGACCGCGCCCAAGGCCCGGGTCGCGGGCTATCGCGTCGGCGGCAAGACCGGTACGGCCTACAAGGTAGAAGGCGGTGTCTATGCCAGAAAATACGTCGCCTCGTTTGTCGGCATCGCGCCGATCGGCGACCCGCGCCTGATTGTCGCGGTGATGATCGACGAGCCTTCCGCTGGCGGCCACTTTGGTGGCGATGTCGCTGGCCCGGCATTTTCGTCGATCGCCGGCGGCGCCTTGCGGACCATGGGCGTGCCGCCCGATGCGCCGGTCCAGGTGGCCGAGGCCAATCTCGGAAAGGGAGCGCTGTGACTACGCCGCGCGAAATCCTGCAGCGTCTGGAAGCCATCGGCATCGTGCCGAGTGGGGTTGCCGACGACAGCCGCCAGGTCTTGCCGGGCGATCTCTTTCTCGCTTATCCCGGCGATCTGGCCGACGGCCGGCGCTATATCGGCGATGCCCTGGCGCGCGGCGCGGTGGCCGTTGCCTGGCAAGCGGGCGGTGATTTTGCGTGGGATCCGGCGTGGGCCGTTGCCAATCTGCCGGTTGCCGCTTTGCGTTCGCTGGCCGGGCCGCTTGCCCATGCCGTCTATGGCTATCCGAGCGAAAGCTTGTCGTTGATCGGGATTACCGGCACCAACGGCAAGACGACGATCAGTCAATGTATCGCCAAGGTCTACCCGAAGCGCTGTGCCATTATCGGCACGCTCGGCGCCGGATTTCCCGATGCCCAGGTCGACACCGGCTTCACCACCCCGGAAGCGACCACCTTGATGCGCTATCTGGCGCAATTCCGCAGCGCCGAGGCGGCCGCCTGTGCCCTGGAAGCCAGTTCGATCGGCATTCAGGAAGGGCGGCTGAACGGCGCCCGGGTCGACGTTGCCGTGTTTACCAATATCACCCGCGATCATCTCGATTACCACCGGACGATGGACGCCTATGCCGCGGCCAAGGCGCGCCTGTTCAGCTGGCCGCGCCTGCGGACGGCGATCATCAATCTGGACGACGAATTCGGTTTGCAGCTGATTCGCGAAACGACGGCGATGCGTGTGCTGGGCTACGCCATTGGCGAACCGCGGCGCGACTTCCCGGCGCTGGTGCGGGCCGAGAATCTGGTCGATACGCCCTTTGGCCAGCGCTTCACGCTGATCCTGCCGAACGGTCGGGGTACTGTCGATACCGGTCTGGTCGGCCGTTACAACATTTCGAATCTGCTGGCCGTCGCTGCCGTCTTGCACGATGCCGGCATGGCCGTGGCCGATGTGGTCCGTCGCCTGTCCGAACTGACGCCGCCGCCCGGGCGGATGGAGCGAGTGGGCGGCAATGGCGAGCCACTGGTCGTGGTCGACTACTCGCACACGCCGGATGCGCTGGAAAATGCCCTGGTCGCCTTGCGCGATGTGGTGACGCCGCGCGGCGGCCGGCTGAGCGTCGTCTTTGGCTGCGGCGGCGATCGCGACAAGGGCAAGCGGCCGCTGATGGGCGGCGTCGCCGAGCAACGGGCCGACCGGGTGCTGGTGACCAGCGACAACCCGCGCAGCGAAATGCCGCAAGCCATCATCGACGACATCCTGGACGGCATGCGCCATGCCGAAGTCGAAATCGACCGAGCGACGGCAATCCGCCGCGCCATTCTCGAAGCCGACGAGCGCGACGTCATCCTGCTGGCCGGCAAGGGCCATGAGTCCTATCAGGAAACGGCCGGCATCCGCACCCCATTTTCCGACCTTGAGCAGGCGCAGGCTGCGCTGACCTTGCGTCGTACCGATAACAATAAGGAGATCGCCGAATGAACTGGCTACTCTCGCAAGTTGCCCACGCCGTCGACGGGCGCCTGGTTGGCGCCGACCTGGCGTTGAACGGTGTTTCCACCGATACACGGGCGATTGGCCCCGGGCAGTTGTTCATCGCCTTGAGCGGTGACAACTTCGATGCCCATGATTTTCTCGCCCAGGCCGTGGCCAGTGGCGCCGCTGCGCTGCTGGTCGCCGATGCGGCGAAGTTGCCGGCCGGCGTCCCGGCCGTCGTCGTCGCCGATACCCGCCTCGCCCTCGGCCGCCTGGCCGCCGCCTGGCGCGCCAGCTTTGCGCTGCCGGTGATTGCCGTGACGGGCTCGAATGGCAAGACGACGACCAAGGAAATGATCGCCGCCATCCTTGCCGCCGCCTTCGGCGATGCCGTCCTGGCGACGCGCGGCAACTTAAACAACGATATCGGCCTGCCGCTCACGCTACTCGGCCTGAATGCCACGCACCGTGCCGCGGTGATCGAGATGGGCATGAACCATCCCGGCGAAATCGCCTACCTGGCGCCGATCGGCGCCCCGACCGTGGCGCTGGTAACCAATGCCCAGCGCGCCCACCTCGAAGGGATGGGCGACCTCGACGAAGTGGCGCGGGAAAAAGGCAGTCTGTTCGCCGGCCTGCAGCCGAACGGTATCGCCTTGGTCAATGGCGATGATTGCTACGCCGGGCTGTGGCGCGAGATGGCCGGAGCGCATACGGTCCGCAGCTTCGCCATCGATCATGCCGCCGACGTGCATGCGACGGTGCATCAGCACGGGCTGGAAATGGCACTCGAACTGACGGCGCCGGAAGGCGAGGCTGCGCTCCATCTGCGTATTCCCGGTCGGCACAATGCCCGCAATGCGGTTGCCGCAGCGGCCGCCTGCCTTGCTGCCGGGGTTCCGATGGCCGCCGTGGTCGCCGGGCTGGAGGCCTTCTCCGGCGTCAAAGGCCGCCTGCAAAGGCGGGCCGGCCGCAAGGGCGCCGAGATTCTCGACGACACCTACAACGCCAATCCGGATTCGGTGCGCGCCGGCATCGACGTGCTGGCCTCGACCATCGGCCGCAAGCTGTTCGTGCTCGGCGACATGGGCGAAATCGGCGAAGCCAGTGGCCAGTATCACGACGAGATCGGCGGCTATGCCAAGAGCCAGGGCATCGACCGGCTGTATGCGCTGGGCGAGGCAGCCCAGCAGGCGGTGCGCAATTTTGGCGAAGGGGCCAAACACTACTGCCATATCGACAAGCTGATTGCCGCGGTGGACAAGGAGTTGGGGCCGGACACCACGGTGCTGGTGAAAGGCTCGCGCTTCATGAAAATGGAACGGGTGGCCGATGCGCTGACCGCGTCCTCCGCCACTGACTCGACTGCCGCCGCCGTGCCACCGACCAAGCCAGCCGGGGAGAACCACTGATGCTACTCGAACTCGCCCAATGGCTGGCCCAGGACGTGCGTTTCTTCAACGTCTTCAACTACATTACGCTGCGCACGGTGCTGGCGGCGATGACCGCGCTGCTGATTTCCTTCGTTTCCGGTCCGCGCGTCATCCGCTGGCTGGCCGCCAAGAAAATCGGCCAGGCGGTGCGCACCGACGGACCGCAGACCCACCTCGTCAAATCCGGCACGCCGACCATGGGCGGCGTCCTGATCCTGATCTCGATCGGGGTGACGACGCTGCTCTGGGCCGACCTCTCCAACAAGTATGTATGGACGGTGCTGGTCGTCACGCTCGGCTACGGCATCGTCGGCTGGTACGACGACTGGAAGAAGGTGGTCTACCGCGACCCGAAAGGCCTGTCGGCCAAGTGGAAATATTTCTGGCAATCGCTGCTCGGTATCGGCGCCGCGCTGTTTCTCGCCTTCTCGGCCAAGTCGGGAGCCGAAACGCAGTTGATCGTGCCTTTCTTCAAGACCATCGCCTATCCGCTCGGCATCATCGGCTTCATCACGCTGACCTATTTCGTCATCGTCGGGACCAGCAACGCGGTGAATCTGACGGACGGTCTGGACGGCCTGGCCATCATGCCGACCGTGATGATCGCTTCGGCCTTCGTGCTTTTTGCCTACGTCACCGGTCATGCCGTCTATGCCAAGTATCTGCTGATCCCTTACGTGCCGGGCGCCGGCGAGTTGTGCATCCTGCTCGGCGCGATCGCCGGGGCCGGACTGGGCTTCTTGTGGTTCAACGCCTATCCGGCCGAAGTGTTCATGGGCGACGTCGGCGCGCTGGCCCTCGGCGCGGCGCTCGGCACCGTCGCCGTGATCATCCGCCAGGAAATCGTGCTGCTGATCATGGGCGGTGTATTCGTCGTCGAAACGCTGTCGGTGATGCTGCAGGTCGGCTATTTCAAATACACCAAGAAACGTTTCGGCGAGGGCCGGCGCATCCTGCGCATGGCGCCGCTGCACCACCATTTTGAACAAACCGGCTGGAAGGAGACGCAGGTCGTCGTCCGCTTCTGGATCATCACCATCATGCTCGTGCTGGTCGGGCTGTCCTCGTTGAAATTGCGCTAATGGAACTCAGGGGCAAACGCGTTGCGGTAATCGGACTCGGCGAGTCCGGGCTGGCGATGGCCAAGTGGCTACATCGCCAGGGCGCGTTCGTCCGGGTCGCCGATTCGCGCGCCAATCCGCCGAATCTTGACGCGCTGGCACAGGTCGCCCCCCAGGCCGAAGTGATCGCCGGGCCGTTTGCCGCCCCCACCTTTGCCGGCCTCGACCTCGTTGCGCTGTCGCCCGGCGTGGCCAAGGCGACGCCGGAGATCGCCGGGCTCGATCTGCCGATCATTTCGGAAATCGAGCTGTTCGCCGCCGGCGTGCGCGAGCAGGTGCCGACCTCGCAGATCATCGCCATCACCGGCAGCAACGGCAAGACCACCACCACGGCGCTGACCGCCCACCTGCTGAACGGCGCCGGCGTGCCGGCCATCGCCTGCGGCAACATCTCGCCGTCGGCTCTCGACGCGCTGATGGATGCGCAGGATGCCGGCCAGCTGCCGGCCGTCTGGGTGGTCGAACTGTCGAGCTTCCAGCTCGAAACGACACACCATTTGAACGCCGCGGCGGCCACCGTCCTCAACGTTTCCGAGGACCACCTCGACCGCTACGACGGCAGTCTGGCCAATTACGCAGCGGCCAAGTCGCGCGTCTTCCAGGGGCGGGGCGTCATGGTCCTCAACCGCGAGGACGACTGGTCGATGGCCAATGGCCAGTGCGGCCGCAAGATCGTCACCTTCGGCCTGAACGCCGCGCCGCGTGGCGTCGATTACGGCCTGGCCAGTGGCATGATCTGCCGCGGCAAGGCGGCGATTGTCGCGCTTGACGACCTGCAACTGAGCGGCCTGCACAATGCTGCCAATGCCATGGCGGCGCTGGCGCTGTGCGAAGCGGTCGGGGTCGCGGCCGAACGTCTGGTCGAGCCGCTGAAGGCCTTTGCCGGTCTGCCGCATCGGGTCGAAACGGTGGCCGAGATCGGCGGCGTGCTCTACGTCGACGATTCCAAGGGCACCAATGTCGGCGCCACGCTGGCCGCCATTGAAGGCATGGGCCGCAAGGTGGCCATCGTGCTCGGTGGCGACGGCAAGGGCCAGGATTTCTCGCCGCTCAAGCCGGCCCTGGAAAAACATGGCCGGGCGGTCGCGCTGATCGGTCGCGATGCCGCTGCCATCGGCATGGCCCTCGAAGGCAGCGGCGTGCCGACCCGCATTCTCGGCGACATGGCTGCCGCCGTGCGCTGGCTGGCCGAATACGCCGAGGCCGGCGATTGCGTGCTGCTCTCGCCGGCGTGCGCCAGCCTCGACATGTACCGCAATTACGCCCATCGCGCCGAAGCCTTCATCGCGGCGGTCAAGGAGTTGCCATCATGCTGATCGGCGCCCTCGACTCGCCGCGCCGCCAGGTGGCCGAAATTGACTACGCGCTGTTGTGGAGCGTGTTGATCCTGCTGTTCACCGGTCTGGTGATGGTCTATTCGGCATCCATCGCGATTGCCGAAGGCGGGCGCTTTACCAACCACCAGCCGGCCTATTACCTGGTGCGTCACGGCATTTTCCTGTGCATCGGCTTGGTCGCCGCCGCGGTGGCTTTCCAGGTGCCGCTGGCGCTGTGGCAGAAATCGGCGCCGTATCTGTTCATGGCCGGCGTCGTCCTGCTCGCCATCGTGCTGATTCCCGGCATCGGCCGGGATGTGAATGGCGCCCGCCGCTGGCTGCCGCTCGGCTTTGCCAACCTGCAGCCGTCAGAACTGATGAAGCTGTTCGCCGTGCTCTACGCCGCCGACTACACGGTGCGCAAAATCAACGTGATGCACGATTTGAAGCAGGCCTTCCTGCCGATGTTCGGTGCCATGGCCATCGTCGGCATGCTGCTCCTCAAGGAGCCGGACTTCGGCGCCTTCGTCGTGATCATCTCGATCGCCATGGGCATTCTCTTCCTCGGCGGCCTGAAGGCGCGTTTGTTCGCCCTGCTGATCTTCGGCCTGCTGATCGCCTTTGCGGTGATGATCATCGTCTCGCCCTACCGGCGCGACCGGGTGTTCGGCTTCATGGATCCGTGGGCCGACGCTTTCGGCCGCGGCTACCAGTTGTCGCATTCGCTGATCGCTTTCGGGCGTGGCGAACTGTTCGGCGTCGGGCTGGGGGCCAGTGTCGAGAAGCTGTTCTACCTGCCGGAAGCGCATACCGACTTCCTGCTCGCGGTGATCGCCGAGGAACTCGGCTTCTTCGGTGTGCTGGCGGTGATTGCCCTGTTCGCGCTGCTCGTTCAGCGCGCCTTTGCCATCGGCCGGCGCTGCGTCCAGCTCGATCGCCTCTACCCGGCGCTGGTCGCCATGGGCATGGGCATCTGGTTCGGCGTGCAGTCCTTCATCAACATGGGCGTCAACATGGGCCTGCTGCCGACCAAGGGCCTGACCCTGCCGCTGATGAGTTTCGGCGGTTCTGGGGTGCTGGCGAACTGCGTCGCCCTGGCCATACTTTTGCGCGTCGACTGGGAAAATCGCCAATTGATGCGCGGAGCCAAGCTATGACGAAGCCAGGTATGTATTCGCATCAATTGGCGATTTCGGCGCAGGCTAACCCGGCGCAGCCGGTGTTAAGCGCGCAGCGCGGCTGTAGCCAAAATCGCCAGATGATGCGCGGGGACAAGCTATGAACAAAACCATCCTGATCATGGCCGGCGGGACCGGCGGGCACATCTTCCCGGCCCTTGCCGTCGCCGACAAAATGCGCCACCGCGGCTGGCGGGTCGTCTGGCTCGGTAATCCCGACGGCATGGAGGCGCGGCTGGTGCCGCAAAGCGGTTTTGAAATGGTCTGGGTCAAGTTCGCCGCGCTGCGCGGCAAGGGCATCCTGCGCAAGCTGTTGCTGCCGTTCAATCTGCTGCGCGGTTTCTGGCAGGCGCAAAAGCTGATTCGCCAGATCGCCCCGGATGTCGTGCTCGGCATGGGCGGCTACATCACCTTTCCCGGCGGCATGATGGCCTCCTTGCTGGGCAAGCCGCTTGTCCTGCACGAACAGAATTCGGTGGCCGGGCTGGCCAATCGCGTGCTGGCCGGTGTCGCCGACCGCATCGCGACGGGCTTTCCGAATGTCCTGGCCAAGGGGGTCTGGCTCGGCAACCCGGTGCGTCCGGAAATCGCCGCCATCGCACCGCCGGCCGAGCGTTTTGCCGAGCGCAGCGGCGCCTTGCGGCTGCTCGTCATTGGCGGCAGCCTCGGCGCCCAGGCGCTGAACGAGATGGTCCCCAAGGGCATGGCCCTGCTCGCCGCCGACGAGCAGCCGCAAATCGTTCATCAGGCCGGCGAGAAGCATCTCGAGGCCCTCAAGGCCAATTACGCCGCGGTTGGGGTCCAGGCGCATTGCGTGCCCTTCATCGAAGACATGGCCGGCGCCTATGCCTGGGCCGATCTGGTCATTTGCCGGGCCGGCGCGCTGACCATCGCCGAGCTGGCCGCAGCCGGCGTGGCGAGCATCCTGGTGCCTTTTCCGCATGCGGTCGATGACCACCAGACGGGCAACGCGAAATTCCTGGTCAATGTCGGCGGCGCTTTCCTGCTGCCGCAAGACGAACTGACCCCGGAGAGCATCTCGTTGATCCGCAACTACAGTCGCAGCCAGTTGCTGGAAATGGCTGAAAAGGCCCGCAGTCTGGCCAAGCCCGATGCCACCGAAGAAGTGGCGAATATTTGTGCAGAGAGTGCGAAATGAAACACAAAGTCAAACACATCCACTTCGTCGGCGTCGGTGGTTCGGGCATGAGCGGCATCGCCGAAGTGCTGGCCAACCTGGGCTACACGGTGAGCGGTTCGGACCTGGCGGCGAGCGCCACGACCCGTCGTCTGGAAGGCGAGGGCGTCAAGGTGATGATCGGTCACGCCGCCGAAAACATTCGCGGCGCGCAGGCTGTCGTCGTCTCGACGGCGGTCAAGGCCGATAACCCGGAAGTGGTGGCGGCTCGCGAACTGAATATACCGGTGGTGCCGCGCGCTCAGATGCTGGCCGAACTGATGCGCCTGAAGCGTGGCATCGCCATCGCCGGTACGCATGGCAAGACGACGACGACCAGTCTGGTCACCAGCATCCTGGCCGAAGGCGGGCTCGATCCGACCTTCGTCATCGGCGGTCGCTTGAATGCGGCCGGCGCCAACGCCCGGCTGGGCAGCGGCGATTTCCTGGTGGCCGAGGCCGACGAGTCCGATGCCTCCTTCCTGTTCCTGTCGCCGGTCCTTTCGGTCGTTACCAATATCGACGCCGATCACATGGAAACCTACGGCCACGATTTCGAGCGGCTGAAAGGCGCCTTCGTCGATTTTCTCAGCCGCCTGCCGTTCTACGGCGTTGCCGTGCTCTGTGCTGACGATGCCAACGTCCGCGCCATCATGCCGCAGGTCGCCAAGCAGATCGTCACCTACAGCCTGAGCCCAGGCAGCAACTTTTACGCCGAGAACGTCGTGGCGGCCGACGGCCAGATGCGCTTCGACGTCGTGCGGGTCAATGGTTCGGTCTCCCGGCTGTCGATCACACTCAATCTGCCCGGTTTGCACAATGTCCTGAACGCGCTGGCGGCGATTGCCGTGGCCACCGAGTTGCAGGTGCCGGATGCCTCGATCATCAGGGCGCTGGCCGAGTTCAAAGGGGTCGGGCGGCGCTTCCAGCGCTATGGCGAAGTGTCCCTGCCGGCCGGCGGTTCATTCACGCTGGTCGACGATTACGGCCATCACCCGGTGGAGATGGCGGCGACCCTGGCTGCCGCCCGCGGCGCCTTCCCCGGCCGCCGCCTGGTGCTGGCTTTTCAGCCGCACCGCTACACCCGGACGCGCGACTGCTTCGAGGACTTCGTAAAGGTGCTGTCTACCGTCGACGCCCTGTTGCTGGCCGAAATCTACGCCGCCGGCGAAGCGCCGATCGTCGCTGCCGACGGCCGCTCGCTGGCCCGCGCCCTGCGCGTCGCCGGCAAGGTCGAGCCGGTGTTCGTCGAAGATATCGCGGCGATGCCGCAAACGATTATGGATGTCGCCCGCGACGGCGACGTGGTGTTGACCATGGGTGCCGGTTCGATCGGTGCGGTGCCCGGCAAGGTGGTGGAAGCAAAATGAGCGGTTTCGGTAAAGTTGCAGTCCTCTTCGGCGGAACCTCCGCCGAACGCGAGGTTTCCCTCAATAGCGGTTCGCGCGTCCTGGCGGCCTTGCAGGGCCAGGGCATCGACGCCCATGCCTTCGATCCGGCCGAACAGCCGCTCGACGCGCTGAAGGGCTACGACCGCGCCTTCGTCGCGCTGCATGGCCGGCACGGCGAGGACGGCACGATCCAGGGGGCGCTGGAATTGATGCACATTCCCTACACCGGTTCCGGCGTGATGGCGTCGGCGCTGGCCATGGACAAATTCCGCACCAAGCTGCTGTGGCAGGCGGCCGGCCTGCCGATCCCGGAATATGCGCTGTTGACCGCCGACTCCGATTTCGCCGAGGTCGAGGAAGAGCTGGGCCTGCCGATTTTCGTCAAGCCGGCCCATGAAGGTTCGTCGATCGGCATCAGCAAGGTCAAGGAACGCGGCGGCCTGCAGCAGGCCTACGCCGAGGCGGCCCGCCACGACCCGCTGGTGATCGCCGAAAAGGGCGTGATGGGTGGCGAATACACGGTCGGCATCATCGGCTGCGGCGCCGACATGGTGGCCTTGCCGATCATCAAGATCGAGCCGGCCACCGACTGGTACGACTACGAAGCCAAGTACAACCGCGACGACACCCGCTACCTGTGCCCGTGCGGCCTGCCCGAAGCCAAGGAAATGGAAATCCGCAAGGGCGCGCTGGAAGCCTTCCGCATCCTCGGTGGGCGCGGCTGGGGACGGGTCGATTTCCTGATGGATGAAGATGGCAAGCATTACTTTCTGGAAGTGAATACGGCGCCCGGCATGACCGACCACTCGCTGGTCCCGATGGCGGCGCGGGTGGCTGGCATGGAGTATCCGGCGCTGGTCCGCCGCGTGCTCGAACTGGCAGCCAACGACTGAGACGATGAATGTGGAACAAACCGCACCTGCTCAACGCCATTGCCGACCTGCTGATGCTGGTCGCGGCGGCTGCGCTGCTGGCCGCCGCCGCGGTCTGGCTGGCGAGGGTGCCGTCGCTGCCGGTACGCCAGGTGGTGTTTGCCGAGCCGCTGCAGCACACGCGCCGGCAGGAAGTGGAGCAGGCCTTGCCGGGCGCCCTGCAAGGCAATTTCTTCAGCCTGAATCTGGAGACGGTGCGCGGCGCGCTGGAAAAGCTGCCCTGGGTACGCCAGGTCGAAGTGCGGCGGATCTGGCCGGCACAGTTGGAAGTGAAGGTCGAGGAACACCGTCCGCTGGCGCGCTGGGGCGATGGGCGCGGCGAACTGGTCAACAGCTACGGCGAGGTCTTTGCCGCGATGGCGGCCATCGAGGAAGCGGCGGCATTGCCGCTGTTGTTCGGGCCGCAGGGCACGGCGCCCGAGGTGTTGACGCGTTATGGCGAGTTTGTCGGCCGCTTCAGCGCAGTGCACGAAAAGCCGGTGCAGTTGCTGCTGTCGCCGCGGCTGGCCTGGCAGTTGAAGCTGGAGAGCGGCATGGTCGTCGATATGGGGCGGGAGCAGCCGAAGTCGCCGGTCGGCGTGCGGTTGCAGCGTTTTATCGAGGTTTATCCGGAAACGGTCGCCAACCGGGCGAACCGGCCGGTCGTGGTGGATTTGCGGTATCCGAACGGCTTTGCGATGCGAGTCGCAAGCGAGGGGAAGGGGAAGTAAGCATATGAGCAGGGATAACAAGGATCTGGTGGTCGGTCTGGATATCGGGACGTCGAAAATCGTCGCGCTGGTCGCCGAGATCAACCAGGAAGGCCAATTGAACGTCATCGGCATGGGTTCGCAGGATTCGCGCGGCCTGAAAAAGGGCGTCGTGGTGAACATCGAGGAAACGGTGCACACCATCAGCCGGGTCATTCAGGAAGTCGAGCTGATGGCCGACTGCAAGGTCAAGGATGTGTACACCGGGATTGCCGGCAGCCACATCAAGAGCTTCAACTCGAACGGCATGGTGGCGATCAAGGACAAGGAAGTGACGCAGAGCGACGTCGAGCGTGTCATCGAGACCGCCAAGGCGATGCCCATCCCGGCCGATCAGGAAATCCTGCACATCCTCACCCAGGAATTCGTCATCGACGGCCAGGACGGCATCCGCGAGCCGATCGGCATGAGCGGCATGCGTCTCGAAGTGAAGACGCATATCGTCACCGGCGCCATCTCGGCCGCCCAGAACATCGTCAAGTGCGTCCGCCGTTGCGGCCTGGAAGTCAACGACCTGGTGCTCCAGCCGCTGGCTTCGAGCTACGCCGTGCTTTCCGAAGACGAGAAGGATCTCGGCGTTTGTCTGATCGACATCGGCGGCGGGACGACCGACATCGCCGTGTGGACGCAGGGCGCGATTCGCCATACCTCGGTGATTCCGATTGCCGGCGACCAGGTCACCAACGACATCGCCATGGCGCTGCGCACGCCGACCCGCGAAGCCGAGGACATCAAGTGCAAGTACGGTTGCGCGCTGTCGCAACTGGCCGACGTCTCCGACAGTCTCGATGTTGCCGGGGTGGACGACCGGCCGAGCCGCAAGTTGAGCCGCCGGGCGCTGGCCGACGTGATCCAGCCGCGCGTCGAAGAGCTTTACGAGTTGATCCAGAACGAACTGCGCCGGGCCGGATTCGAGGAAGTGCTGTCGTCGGGCATCGTTCTGACCGGCGGGGCCAGCGTCATGCCGGGCATGGTCGAGCTGGGCGAGGAAATTTTTCATATGCCGGTCCGTCTCGGCAATCCGAAATACACCGGCAGTCTGGCCGATGTCGTGCAGAGCCCGCATTTTTCGGCGGCCTACGGCCTGCTGCTCGAAGCCCAGGCGCAGCGCAAGCGGGGCCAGAAGATCCAGGAAAAGCAGGGCTTCATGGATGTCTTCGAAGGCATGAAGTCGTGGTTTGCCAAGAATTTTTGATTTGTTTTTGACCAGTTTTTTCAGAGGAGGTAGTTATGTTTGAAATTATCGAGAAAGACGAGGAATCCGGCACCATCATCAAGGTGTTCGGAGTTGGTGGGGCTGGTGGCAATGCCATCGAGCACATGATCCGCGAAGGCGTGAACGGCGTTGAGTTCATCGCCGCCAACACCGATGCCCAGGCGCTCAGCCGCAATGCCGCTCCGAGCAAGCTGTCGCTCGGCAAGACCGGGCTGGGTGCCGGTGCCAAGCCGGAAAAGGGCCAGGAAGCTGCCCAGGCGCATCGCGACGAAATCCGCGCGACACTGGAAGGTTCGCACATGGCCTTCATCACCGCCGGCATGGGCGGCGGCACGGGCACTGGCGCAGCGCCGGTGGTGGCCGAGATCGCCCGTGAAATGGGCATCCTGACCGTCGGCGTGGTGACCAAGCCATTCAGCTTCGAAGGCAACAAGCGGATGAAGGCAGCCGAAGCCGGCATCGCCGAATTCGCCAAGCACGTCGATTCGCTGATCGTCATCCTCAATGACAAGCTGATGGAAGTCATGGGCGACGACGCCGATGTCGACGATTGCTTCAAGGCGGCTGACGATGTGCTGAAAAACGCCGTCGGTGGCATTGCCGAAATCATTACCTACCCGGGCCTGGTGAACGTCGACTTCGAAGACGTCCGCACGGTGATGGGTGAAATGGGCCGCGCCATGATGGGTTCGGCCGCTGCCGCCGGGGTCGACCGGGCGCGCATTGCCGCCGAACAGGCCGTTGCCTCGCCGCTGCTGGAAGGTGTCAATCTGTCCGGCGCCAAGGGCGTGCTGGTCAATATCACCGCTTCGAAGGGCGGCCTCAAGATGAAGGAAGTCAATGAAGTGATGAACACCGTCAAGGCCTTCGCGGCCGACGACGCACACATCATCTTCGGCGCGGTGTACGACGAACTGATGGGCGATGCGCTGCGCGTCACCGTCGTCGCCACCGGTCTCGGTCAGGCTGCCGCTGCTCGTGGCCGCCAGACCTTTGAAGTGATCAACACGCCGGTCGTCCAGGCGCAGGCCACCGGTACGCACGATGCGATCGGCTTCTCCAGCGGCCCGGCGATCGACTACAACCAGATCGCCGACGTTCCGGCCGTCGTGCGCAAGCGCAATGTCACGGTCGAAGCGCTGGCCAACAGCGGTGTCGATCGTTACGACATTCCGGCTTTCCTGCGCAAGCAGGCGGATTGATGTAACAAAAACTCTCTCTGAAAAAGGGTGGCGTCACGTTGTGTTACAATGTGACGCCTTCCCCAATCAATCAAGCACTTACATGCTCAAGCAACGTACGCTCAAGACTATTATCCGCGCCTCCGGCGTTGGCCTGCATGGTGGCGTCAAGGTCAATATGGCCCTGCGTCCGGCCGCCCCGGATACCGGTATCGTCTTTCGTCGCGTCGATTTGCCCGAGCCGCTGGATATCCGCGCAGACGCCTTCATGGTCGGCGATACACGCATGTGCTCCTGTCTGGAAAAGGACGGGGTCAAGGTTGGCACCATCGAGCATCTGATGTCGGCTTTTGCCGGCCTGGGTATCGATAACGCCTGGGTCGATCTGGATGCGCCGGAAGTGCCCATCCTCGATGGCTCGGCAGCACCGTTCGTCTTCCTGATCCAGTCGGCTGGCATCGAAGAACAGAACGCCGCCAAGAAATTCATCCGCGTCACCCACCCCATCGAAGTTCGCGATGGCGACAAGTGGGCGCGTTTCGAGCCTTACGACGGTTATCGTCTGGCTTTCTCCATCGTCTTCAATCATCCGGCCATCGACAAATCGGCCCAAACTGCCGAAATCGATTTCGCCGAGCAGTCCTACACCCGTGAAGTGGCGCGGGCCCGTACCTTCGGTTTCATGCAGGAAGTCGAATACCTGCGCGAAAACGGCCTGGCCCTCGGTGGCGGGCTGGAAAATGCCATCGTTCTCGATGAATTTCGGGTCCTCAATCAGGACGGCTTGCGTTACGGCGACGAGTTCGTTAAACACAAGATTCTCGACGCCATCGGCGATCTCTATCTGCTCGGTCACCCGCTGCTTGCCGCCTATTCGTCGCACAAGGGCGGCCATGCGCTGAATAATCAACTGGCCCGCGAACTGCTCGAACACCAGGAATCCTGGGAACTGGTCACCTTCGAAAAAGCGGAGCGCGCCCCGGCCGGTGTTACCCGCTGGCTCAACCAGCCGGCCTAAACGGCGATGTGGCTGCTGCGTCTGCTGGCAGTCATCCTCGTTCTGGCCATCGGTGCCGGTTTTCTGGTCTATGCCCTGAGCGGCAACCGCTGGTATCTGACGCTCTCTTGGCGACTTCTTCGCTACGGAATTGTCTTTGCGCTGATCATTTTTGCCCTGATGATCATCGAGCGCATTGCCGTCATTCCCGTATAGCGGCGCGCTTCAACAAGGTGTCGAGGGCGGCACGCAAGGGACCGTTCGGCAGGCTGTCGGTAGTCGCCCGCAACGCCACGCAAGCCGATGCCGAGAGCGGTTTCACCGTTGAACTTGTTGATTGGTAAGGAATTTGCCGGGGTTGAACTTTTACGTCCAGGCCGTTACACTCCGGTCCTCCTTTAGATAACTCGTCGCACAAACGCTGGCCCATCTGGCGAATCTTAGTAGCGACCGCGCCGTTATCGGCGTGGATAACGATTTGTCCCAACTTGTAATTCGCAACGTGAGCTGCGTAGCGCAACCCCGCCGGGGCAATCGCTTCGAAGCGCCGTGAGAGCTTGAGCAACAGCCGTGCATGGACCATCAGCTTGCCGGCGGCAGCATCGCTGTCGAGATATTGCTCTGGTCCTTTGTACATAGGAGGTTCCGTGCAGATTATTCTGGTTTCGCGCCATTTGAAGGCGGCACGAACAATCACCATTATGCCTCGTCACGTGCTGATGGTGTTTGCCGCTTTTTTCGTTCTGGTCTTGTCGTCATCGGCCCTAATTTCTTGGCTGTCTGTCCATTTCCGTCTGCCGATCGTTGAAAACCTGATGCTTTCCCTGCAACAGCAGGAATCCAGGAAAGTCCATGACTATCTGAGCAACAATCTCCAGTTGATGGCAACCCGCCTTGGCGAGTTGCAGGCCAAGGTTTTGCAACTCGACAGCCTGGGTGAGCGCCTGTCCGGCCTGGCTGGAGACAAGCCGCCAACGTCGGCGGCGAAGGTGAAGGATGCGCAGGGCGGTCCATTTTTACCCGCCCCGCTGAGTACCGAAGCGTTGCAGCAGGAAATCAACCGGCTGGCCGCCGTCGTCGAGACCAAGACCGACGAGTTGAGTTTCCTTGAAGCCCGCCTGCTCGAAAAACGGGTCAAGGATCGCCTGTTGCCGACCACGCTGCCGGTCAAGGATGCTTTTTTCGGCTCCCCGTTCGGCTACCGGCAAGATCCGATCGCCGGCTTGCGGGCCATGCATGAAGGGATCGATTTCATTGCCCCCCCCGGTACGCCGATCGTTGCCGCGGCCGACGGGGTGATCGTTTCCGCCGAATACCATCCGGAGTTCGGCAACATGGTCGACATCGACCACGGCGCCGGCCTGACTTCCCGCTATGCCCACATGTCGCGTCTTGATGTCGAAACCGGGCGGATGGTCAAGGGAGGGGAGCGGATCGGCGCGCTCGGCAATACCGGCCGGTCGACCGGTCCGCATCTGCATTTCGAAGTGCGGATGCTCGGTGTTGCCCAGAATCCGGCCCTGTTTCTGAAGCAGGGGCAGGAATTTGCGCAAATCAAACATCGCTAGGATGTTTGGCTTAATGCCTTGATTTAGGTCGTCATCGTCGTATCGGGGCGGCATGCTAGAATCCTGCCTTTGCCGCACCCTGCGCCCACCTACTCGATCGCGATGATTTCCGGCCTACTCAAAAAGATTTTCGGCAGCCGCAACGACCGGCTGATCAAACAATATTCCCAGACCATCAAGCGCATCAATGCCCTTGAACCAGCGCTCCAGGGACTGACCGACGAACAGCTGCGCGCCAAGACGGACGAGTTCCGCCAGCGCCACGCCAATGGCGAGTCGCTCGACGATTTGTTGCCCGAGGCGTTTGCGGTCGTCCGCGAAGCCGGCAAGCGCGAACTGGGCATGCGCCATTTCGATATGCAGCTGGTTGGCGGCATGGTCCTGCATTACGGCAAGATCGCCGAAATGCGGACCGGCGAAGGCAAAACCCTGGTCGCCACGCTGCCGGCCTACCTCAATGCCATTTCCGGCAACGGTGTGCATGTCATTACGGTCAATGACTACCTGGCCAGCCGCGACGCGGAATGGATGGGGCGTCTGCATCGCTTCCTTGGTCTCTCGGTTGGCGTCAATCTGTCGCAGATGGACCATGAGGCGAAGCAAGCCGCCTACGCCGCCGACATCACCTACGGCACCAACAACGAATTCGGCTTCGATTACCTGCGCGACAACATGGTCTACACGGCCGGCGAGCGCGTCCAGCGCAGCCTGAATTACGCCATCGTCGACGAAGTGGACTCGATCCTGATCGACGAGGCGCGGACGCCGCTGATCATTTCCGGTCAGGCCGAAGACCACACCGATCTTTACGTCCGGATGAAGGACGTCGTTCCCCATCTGACGCGCGCCGCCGAAGAGAATGGCGAGGGCGGCTACTGGGTCGACGAAAAGGGCCATCAGGTCCATCTTTCCGAATCCGGTTACGAACACGCCGAGCAGTTGCTCGCCGAGCATGGCCTGCTCAAGGAAGGTAGCGGTCTCTACGATGCCGCCAATATTTCCCTGTTGCACCATCTGAACGCTGCCCTGCGCGCCCTGACGCTGTTCCAGAAGGATCAGCAGTACGTCGTGCAGAACGGCGAAGTGGTCATTGTCGACGAGTTTACCGGCCGCCTGATGGCCGGGCGCCGCTGGTCCGACGGTTTGCATCAGGCGGTCGAAGCGAAGGAAGGCGTGCAGATCCAGGCCGAGAACCAGACGCTGGCCTCGATCACCTTCCAGAACTATTTCCGCATGTACGGCAAGCTGTCCGGCATGACCGGCACGGCCGATACCGAAGCCTACGAATTCCAGCAGATCTACGGTCTGGAAACCGTCGTCATTCCGACCCATCGGCCGATGGTCCGCAAGGACATGAACGACCTGGTCTTCAAGACGGCCGACGAAAAGCACACGGCGATCATTGCCGACATCAAGGATTGCGCCAAGCGCGGCCAGCCGGTGCTGGTCGGCACGACCTCGATCGAAGCCTCGGAACTGCTGTCCGGGCTGCTCGACAAGGAAAAGCTGCCGCACTCGGTGCTCAATGCCAAGCAGCACGCCCGCGAAGCCGAAATCGTCATCGAAGCCGGTCGGCCGGGGCAGATCACCATTGCCACCAATATGGCCGGTCGCGGTACCGACATCGTGCTCGGCGGAAGTATCGAAAAAGCCACGTCGGCGATCAAGCATGACGAGTCGCTGCCGGAAGCCGAGCGCGAGGCGAAGATCGCCGCGATGCGCGAAGAGTGGCAGAAGCTGCACAATCAGGTGCTGGAAGCCGGCGGCCTGCATATCATCGGTTCCGAACGGCACGAGTCGCGCCGTATCGACAACCAGTTGCGCGGTCGCGCCGGTCGTCAGGGCGATGCCGGTTCCTCGCGTTTCTACCTGTCGCTCGACGATCCCTTGTTGCGCATCTTCGCCGGCGAACGCCTGCGCTCGATCATGGACAAGTTGAAAATGCCGGAAGGCGAGGCGATCGAGCATCCGCTCGTCACCCGCTCGCTGGAATCGGCGCAGCGCAAGGTGGAAGCCCGCAACTTCGACATCCGCAAGCAACTGCTCGAGTACGACGACGTTTCCAACGACCAGCGCAAGGTGATCTATCAGCAGCGCAACGAGTTGCTGGAATCCGACGATATTTCGGAAACCATCACCGCCATGCGGCACGGCGTCATCGCCGAGATCTTCCGTCTTTATGTGCCGGCCGATTCGGTTGAGGAGCAGTGGGACATGGAAGGTCTGGAGCGGGCATTGCATGCCGAATTGCAAATCGCCGCCCCGGTCGCCCAGTGGTTCAAGGATGAGCCGACGTTGTCCGACGAGGAAATTCTTGCCCGCATCATCCAGGGGGCCGACGAAGCCTATTCGGCCAAGGTCGAGATGGTCGGCGCCGAGAGCTTCCACCAGTTCGAGCGCAATGTGATGCTGCAGAGCCTCGACGCCAGCTGGCGCGAACACCTGTCGGCGCTCGATCACCTGCGTCAGGGTATCCATCTGCGCGGCTATGCCCAGAAGAATCCGAAGCAGGAGTACAAGCGCGAAGCTTTCGAACTGTTCGAGGGCCTGCTTGACCGTGTCCGCAAGGAAGTCACCCGCATCGTCTTCACCGTGCAGATTCGGACCCAGGAAGACGTCGAGGAAACGGCGCCGCATGCCGAGGTGCAGAACGTCCAGTATCAGCACGCCGGTTATGACGAGGCGCTGGGCAATCCGGATGACGGAGAAGCGCAGCAGCCAGCCAATGCCGGGCCGAAGATCGGACGCAACGACCCCTGCCCATGCGGCAGCGGCAAGAAATACAAGCAGTGCCACGGAAAACTGTCCTGATCCCCCAAGGCACCCACGAGGTGCCTTGATGCTTTTGGAGCAATGAAATGCCTGTCAATTACGCCACCCCTGCCGCCGATCAGCTTTTTCCGGTCGCTGGCGTCCGCCTCGGTGTTGCCGAGGCCGAAATCCGCAAGAAAAACCGCCGTGACCTGACGTTGGTCGCGCTCGACGCCGGCTGTACGGTGGCCGGGGTGTTCACGCTGAACCGTTTTTGCGCCGCGCCGGTACAGCTGTGCCGCAAGCACCTGGCCGGCAGTCAGGAAATCCGGGCGCTGGTCATCAATACCGGGATCGCCAATGCCGGCACCGGCGAGCCCGGCCGGCAGGCCGCACAGGCCACCTGCGAGGCGGTCGGCGCCTTGTGCGGCATTGCCGCCGAGCAGGTGCTGCCGTTCTCGACCGGGGTGATTCTCGAACCATTGCCAGTCGACCGCATCAAGGCCGGCCTGCCGGCCGCCCAGGCCGATCTGAAGGCCGACAACTGGCACGCCGCGGCACACGGCATCATGACCACCGACACCGTTGCCAAGGCTGCTTCGCGCCGGCTCGTGGTCGGCGGCAAGACGGTCACCATCACCGGCATTTCGAAGGGCGCCGGGATGATCAAGCCGAACATGGCGACCATGCTCGGTTTCCTGGCCACCGATGCCGGCATTGCCCAGCCGCTGCTCGACAGCCTGGTCAAGGAAGCCGCCGATTCGTCCTTCAATTGCATCACCGTCGATGGCGATACCTCGACCAACGATTCCTGGGTGATGATCGCCAGCGGCCAGTCCGGCGCCCGCTTTGCCAGCCCGAGCGATGCCGGCTGGGCCGAGGTCAAGGCGGCGATCATCGCGGTCTCGGTCGAACTGGCCCAGGCCATCGTCCGCGACGGCGAAGGCGCCACCAAGTTCATCACTATTGCCGTCGAAGGCGGCAAGGACGTTGAGGAGTGCCGCAAGGTCGGCTATGCCATCGGTCATTCGCCGCTGGTCAAGACCGCCTTCTTCGCCTCCGATCCGAATCTCGGGCGCATTCTGGCGGCCATCGGCTATGCCGGCATCGCCGATCTCGATGTCGATGGCGTCAAGGTCTGGCTCGATGACGTGCTGGTCGCCGAGAACGGCGGCCGGGCCGCGGCCTACGTTGAAGAGGACGGGGCGCGGGTGATGGCCCAGGCCGAAATCACGGTGCGCGTCGATCTCGGACGCGGCGCGGCCCGGGCGACGGTTTATACCTGCGACTTCTCCTACGACTACGTGAAGATCAACGCCGACTACCGCAGCTGATGATCGACATTCGCCGCGACCTGGCCAGGAATACCCTGGCCATTTTCTTCATCCTCGGGCTGATCGGCCTGTCGTTGTGGGTGTTGCGGCCATTTCTTGCGGCTACGGTGTGGGCGACGATGATCGTCGTCGCCACCTGGCCGTTGTTTCTTGGCCTGGAAGCGCGCCTGCGTGGCCGCCGGGCGCCGGCCGTCGCGCTGATGACGCTGGCCATGTTGCTGCTGCTGGTGCTCCCGCTGTGGCTGGCCATCGATACCATTTTCGATCATTCCGAGGAACTGGCCGCCGCCTTCCGCAGTGTCGCCACCAACGGCTTGCCCTTGCCGCCCGACTGGGTAGCCGGCCTGCCGCTGGTTGGCGCAAAGCTGGCGGCCGGGTGGACCCAACTGGTGAGCGACGGTTCGGCCGGCCTGCTTACCAAGGTGACGCCCTACGCCGCCGATACCGGCAAGTGGATGCTTACTCAGGTCGGCGGTCTGGGCGGCATGTTGCTGCAGTTTTTGCTGGTCGTGACCATCGCGGCGATTCTTTATTCCGGCGGTGAGAGCGGAGCCCGGATGGCCCACCGTTTCGGCCGGCGACTGGCCGGCGAGCGCGGCGAAAACGCGATCATCCTGGCTGGCCAGGCGATTCGCGGCGTGGCCCTCGGCGTCGGTGTCACCGCCATCGTCCAGACGGTGCTCGGCGGCATCGGCTTGGCGATTGCCGGGGTGCCCTTCGCCTCCCTGCTCTCGGCGGTTATGCTGATGTTGTGCATCGCCCAGGTCGGCCCCAGCCTGATCCTTTTTCCGGCCGTCGGCTGGATGTACTGGATGGGCGACACCGGCTGGGCGACCTTCCTGCTTGTCTGGAGCATCGTAGTGACGACGCTCGACAACTTCCTGCGGCCGATGCTGATCAAGAAAGGCGCCGACCTGCCGCTGCTGCTGATTTTTGCCGGGGTGATCGGCGGCATGCTGGGTTTCGGCCTGATCGGTATTTTTGTCGGGCCGGTCGTGCTGGCCGTGACCTACACGCTGATGCTGGCGTGGATCGAGGACGCCCTGGGCAAGGACGAACTGCCGGTGCTAGAGGCGGCGCAGCCGGAGCATCCGGAACCAACCGCCGGCTAAGGCCGGCTGATCGTGCTCCAGCGCCAGTTGCGGCGTTGCGACGAGCAGATCTTCAAAGACCAGATCGAGCCGGGTGGCCACCCGGCGCAGCAGCGGGTTGATCAGGCGGCGGAGCAGCGCCGGCTGGCCGCGCCGGAGGAATTTGTCGAAAACCAGCACCTGACCGCCCGGCCGGACGACGCGGGCAATCTCGGCCAAGCAGTCGGCCGGCTCCGGCACAACGGCCAGGATCAGATGCAGTACCGCCATGTCGAAAGCGCCAGCGGCGAACGGCAGGCGCTGGGCATCGCCCTGCACCGGCTGGAAATCGACTTGTCCGGCCCGTGGCAGAGCCCGGCCCAGCATCGCCCGGTTGAGGTCGATCCCGACGTAGTGGTGTTGCGGTGGCAGGTGGGGCAGATCGAGACCGGTGCCGACGCCAGCCAGCAACACGCGCCCGGCTTCGGGGTTCAATGCGGCCAGGCTGCGCCGCCGGGCGGCCAGCGTGGCGCGGGCAATCGCCCGGTCGTAGAACGGTGCGATCAGCGTGTAGCTGTGCTTCAGGCTCAATGCAGAACGCGCGGCATGGCCAAGGTGAATTCGGGAATCTCGGCTTCGAAATGCGTGCCGTCCTCGGCCACCATCTGGTAGGTGCCTTTCATCGTGCCGACCGGAGTGGTCAGCGACGAGCCGCTGGTGTACTGGAAACTCTCGCCCGGCTTGAGCAGCGGCTGCTTGCCGACGACACCGAGGCCGCGGACTTCCTGCACTTCGTCGTGGGCGTCGGTGATGATCCAGTGGCGCGAAACTAGCTGGGCCGGCACTTCGCCGACATTCTTGATGGTCACGGTGTAGGCGAACAGGTAACGGTTGTCGTCCGGATCGGACTGGTCGGGAATGAATTGCGCTACCGGTTGGACTTCGATGCAGTATTTGTTGGAGTCGGGCATGGGATAATTTCGTCTATCTTTTCTTGATTAGGGAAGCGTCATGTCAGCCAGAGATTTCATCATCGCACCGAGCCTGCTTTCCGCCAACTTCGCCAAACTCGGCGAAGAGGTAGCCAACGTCATCGCCTCGGGCGCCGACTGGATTCACTTCGACGTGATGGACAACCATTATGTTCCCAATTTGACGATCGGGCCGCTGGTTTGCGAGGCGATTCGGCCGTGCACCAGCGCGCCGATCGACATACATCTGATGGTCAAGCCGGTCGACCGCATCATTCCCGATTTCGCCAAGGCCGGGGCCAACATCATTACCTTTCACCCGGAGGCGTCGGAGCACGTCGACCGCAGCCTGTCGCTGATCCGCGATGCCGGCTGCCAGGCCGGCCTGGTTTTCAACCCGGCGACGCCGCTCGACTATATGGAGTACGTCCTCGACAAGGTCGATGTGATCCTGTTGATGAGCGTCAATCCCGGTTTCGGCGGGCAGAAATTCATTCCCGGCACGCTGGCCAAGGCCAAACAGGCGCGCGCCCGGCTCGATGCCTACGAGCAGCAAAGCGGCCGGCGTATTCGCCTGGAGATCGACGGCGGCGTCAATGTCGGCAACATCGCCGAGATCGCCCGGGCCGGCGTCGATGCCTTCGTTGCCGGATCGGCCGTCTATGGCGCCGGCCAGGACAGCGACCCGCAGCGCTACAATTCGATCATTGCGGCGCTACGCGCCGAGTTGCTCGCAGTCAGTCGCTAGTCGTTAGCAAAATCCTCGTCGCTGCAAAGCTAACCACTCATAACTAATGACTGGCAACTAGATATGTATTTCCAATCCGTTACCTTCGACCTCGACGGCACCTTGCTCGACACCATTGCCGATCTGGCCGAGGCCTGCCGGCTGATGCTTGCCGAGACCGGCGAGTTGCCGCGCAGCCAGGCCGAGGTGCACAGCTTCGTCGGCAAGGGCATGGCTGTGCTGGTCGAACGCTGCCTGACGCACGACCAGCCGCCGTCGGCCGAGCGGCTGCAGGCCGCGATCGAGTCGTTCAGGCGCCACTATGCCGAGGTCAACGGCCGCTTGACGGAGATTTACCCGGGCGTCCTCGACGGCCTCAAGGCATGGCAGGCGAGTGGCCTGAAAATGGGCGTCGTCACCAACAAGCCGGGGATGTTCACCGAAGCCTTGCTCGACCGCATGGGCCTGACCGGCTATTTCGACGTCATCGTCTCCGGCGATACCACCGCCCACAAGAAGCCGCATCCGGAGCCGATCCTGCATGCCTGCCGGCTGTTCAACGTGCGGCCGGACCGCAACCTACACATCGGCGACTCGAAGAACGACATCCACGCCGCCCATGCCGCCGGCTGCCAGGCCTATGCCGTACCCTACGGCTACAACGAGGGCGAGCCGGTGGACAGTGCCGATTGCGATGCGCTAGTATCCGATCTGCTTGCCGCCTACCGACAAGCGCTCACTTTCAAAGACCTCCACAAAAAATGACCCCTTTGCGTATCTGGAACGAATGGCACGGTTGGCGTCGCTGGCGCCCCTGATCTCCCTTCGCGCGCCCTTGCGGCGCAATGCACCAGTACGCAACACCCCTGTCATTTTCGAGGTTCCCCATGACTGAAACAGAATTCAACGCGCTTGCCGCGCAAGGCTACAACCGTATCCCCGTTACGCTGGAAACGTTTGCCGATCTCGACACGCCGCTCTCGATCTATCTGAAACTGGCCAACGGCCCTTACACCTACCTGCTCGAGTCGGTGCAGGGCGGCGAACGGTTCGGCCGCTATTCGATCATCGGTCTGGCCTCGTCGACGCGCATCGTCGTCACCGGCCACCAGGTGCTGGTCCTGACCGGCAACCGCATCGCCGAGCGTGAGGACGACACCAATCCGCTCGACTTCATCGGCAAGTTCATGCAGCGCTTCCGCGCCGCGCCGCAGTCCGGCCTGCCGCGTTTCTGCGGCGGCCTGGTCGGCTGCTTCGGCTACGACACCGTGCGCTACGTCGAAACCCGGCTGACCCGCACCAACAAGCCGGACGACATCGGCACGCCGGATATCGGCCTGCTGCTCTCCGAAGAAATCGCCGTCGTCGACAACCTGTCCGGCAAGCTGACACTGATCGTCTATGCCGAACCCGGCTTCCCCGCCGCCTATCAGAAAGCCAGGGCGCGCTTGAAGGAACTGCTTGCCAAGCTGCGCCTGCCGGTGAATATCCCCACCGAGCAGCCGGTCCATTCCGAGGCGGCGGTCTCGGTCGTCGGCGAAGCGGCCTTCAAGAAGGCCGTGCTCAAGGCCAAGCAATACATCACCGAAGGCGACATCATGCAGGTCGTCCTCTCGCAACGGATGACCAAGCCTTTTCTGGCCAGCCCGCTAGCGCTCTACCGCACGCTGCGCAGCCTGAATCCGTCGCCCTACATGTTCTATTTCGATTTCGAGGACTTCCATGTCGTCGGCGCCTCGCCGGAGATTCTGGTCCGCCTCGAAGGCGACCGCGTCACCGTCCGGCCGATTGCCGGCACCCGCAAGCGCGGCGCCTCGCCGGAAGAGGATGCGGCGCTGGCCGTCGAACTGCTGGCCGACGAGAAGGAACGGGCCGAACACACCCAGCTGCTCGACCTCGGGCGCAACGACTGCGGCCGCGTCGCCAAGGTCGGCTCGGTCAAGCTGACCGAGAACATGATCGTCGAGCGCTACTCGCACGTCATGCACATCGTCTCGAATGTCGAAGGCAAGCTGCGGCCGGGGCTCGATGCGCTCGACGTGCTGCGCGCCACCTTCCCGGCCGGCACGGTGTCCGGCGCGCCGAAGGTGCGGGCGATGGAAATCATCGACGAACTGGAGCCGGTCAAGCGTGGCATCTACGCCGGTTCGGTCGGTTACCTCGGTTTCAATGGCGACATGGATCTGGCCATCGCCATCCGTACCGCCGTGGTCAAGGACAAGCAGTTGCATGTCCAGGCCGGGGCCGGCATCGTCGCCGATTCCGACCCGAATTCGGAATGGGTGGAAACCCAGAACAAGGCCCGCGCCGTACTGCGTGCCGCCGAACTGGCCGAGCAAGGGCTGGATACGCGCGACTGAAGGCGGCCGGCCGGTTGACCCGTCGGAATCAGGTCGGTGATCGCGCGGTCACCGGCCGGATCGACGAAAGCGGTTGAGCGCCAGCAATTCGACCAGCCCCCAGAGCACCGTGCTGCCGATGGCCAGGGCAGGGTGGGTCAGCGTTTTTCTGATAATTGTCGGCATCATCGCGGTCCTCTCGGAAGTTTGCCGGGTGCCAACAGCGGCCCTGGTCAGCCGGGCGTTGTCATCAAAAATTCATCTTCGCCCACGGGGTGGCTACTAACATAGCAGGCAAATGTTAAGCCCCTGTTGCAGGTTTGTTACCAGCGGGGCTTGACCGATGCCTGCCCTGGGCCAGCCCCATCTCTTCTCATTCAAGGCGATCTGCAAGTGCACGGTGTGGCTCCCTCCGAACTCGTTGAATTGCTTGAACTGGAAGCCATCATGCGCGATGGCGAGACTCATCTCGAGACGCAGGTAGCCTGCGAGGTGAGCGTCGGGGCGCAGAAGTTTCCGGTGCATGTCATCGCCCTCGGCAATCCGGATCCGAACGTTCCGGTCGTCGGCTTCTTCGGCGGCTTTCACGGCCTCGAACGGATCGGCAGCGCCGTCGTTCTCGCCTATCTGCGCAGCCTTGTCCAGCGCCTGCCCTGGGACAGCGAGTTGCATCGCCAGCTTGAATCGGTCCGCCTGGTCTTCATGCCCATCGTCAATCCGGGCGGCATGTGGCGCGGTACGCGGGCCAATCCGAATGGCGTCGACCTGATGCGCAATTCACCGCTGGAGGCTAGTGAAGACGTGCCGTTCCTGCTCGGCGGACAGCGCATCAGCTCGCGTTTGCCGTGGTATCGGGGGCCACTGGCCGGCCCGATGGAAATCGAGAATCAGGCGGTCTGCGCAGTGGTGGAAAGGGAGTTCTTCGGGCGCAAGTTCGGCATCGCGCTCGACTGCCATTCCGGCTTCGGCATCAACGATCGCATCTGGTTTCCCTATGCCCATACCGCCCTGCCGATTGCCCATCTGCCCGAGATGCATGCGCTGAAGGGCATCTACGACCAGACGCATCCCCACCATCGCTATGTCTTCGAGCCGCAGAGCCGGCAGTACCTGGCCCATGGCGATCTGTGGGATCACCTCTATCAGCGGGCCTGCGCGCTACCGGGGCTGACTTTTCTGCCGCTGACGCTGGAAATGGGCTCCTGGCTCTGGGTCAAGAAAAATCCGCGGCAGCTGTTTTCGCGCCACGGCATCTTCAACCCGCTGATCGAGCATCGCCAGCAGCGGGTCTTGCGCCGCCATGTTTACTGGCTCGACTTCCTGGCCCGGGCGGCCTGCGGTCACCAGCTATGGATTCCCGACGAAGCGCAGCGCGAAGACTATCGGCAGCAAGCGATCAAGCACTGGTACTGGAAGGCCGGGTTGTGAGTACCTGGATCTTGCTGCGCGGACTGACCCGGGAAAGCCGCCATTGGGGCGATTTTCCCGAACGCCTGCAGCATGAGTGCGCCACGACACAGGTGCTGGCGCTTGACCTGCCGGGCAATGGCAGCCTGAACGACCAGCAAAGCCCGACGCTGGTCGCCGAAATGGCGCAGAGTTGCCGCAGCCAACTGGGCGAACGCCGGATTGTCCCGCCGTATTTCGTCGTCGCCATGTCGCTCGGCGCTATGGTTGCGGTGGACTGGGCGACGCGCTACCCGGACGAGATCGCCGGCTGCGTGCTGATCAACACCAGCCTGCGGCCGTTCAGCCCGTTTTATCACCGTCTCAAGCCGCGCAATTATTTGCCGCTGATCGATCTCCTGCTGCGCAAACGCGATGCCGAGTACCGCGAACGGACCGTCTTGCATCTCACCAGCCGCCATGCGGTAGCGCCGGAAAAACTGGCCGAGTTGGCCGGCTATGCACGGCAAAGCCCGGTTTCCTCGGGCAATGCCCTGCGCCAGTTGTTGGCTGCCGCCCGTTACGCGGCACCGGCTGCCGGGCCGCCAACGCCCCTGCTGATCCTGAGCAGCGCCGAAGACCGCCTGGTCGATCCGCGCTGTTCGCGCCGGCTGGCGGCGCGCTGGCCCTCGGCCTTTGCCGAACACCCAACGGCCGGCCACGATCTGCCGCTCGACGATGCTGCCTGGGTAGCACGGCAGGTCGGTCGTTGGGCGCAGACGCTGGCCCGTTAAGGCGAGCCGCCGGATAAAAATCTTTGTTGGCCAGGGAGGCAGGAAAGCATAATGGTCGCCGCGATCATTTCCTGCCCTGGGCCAATATGTCCGAACCCGCAGCGGTAGGCGCTTCTACCCTTATCCCGTATGGACCCTGCGCATGAGAAAACCGACGCTTTACCAAAGCTTGAAAGCCAAGCGCCGCAGCCAGTCACTGGTGATCGGCGTGACCTGGTACACCGAGGAAACCTGGAGTCAGGTCAAAGCCACGGCCGTGGACCCCGAATGTTTCGAGGAATCATTCGCCAAATGGAAAGCGATGGCCGTCGCGGCGCGGAGAAATTTCCAGCGCTCGGGTGTGCTCGCCCTGGAATGCCAAATCGATCCCCAAGAGTTCTTCGACTGGTGCGCGTTGAACAATCAGGAAAACAACTCGACCGCCCGGGGCGAATTCGTGTCGGAAAAACTCAGCGCGGCGCATGAAGCCAAGGCTTGATTTGATCCGCCGGCCTGGCCGGACGTTATTTCAGAGCGGCTTGAAGCCCGGAGAACAGCAAACCAAGTTGGTTATTCAGCCAGACTTGTGCATCCGCTAGCCAGTTTTTCGAACGAACTGGCCGGGTTTGATATTTCCATGGCCGCACCAGCGTATCGAGCGGCCAACCTTTTCCCGTTCGCGCTTTCCCTTAGCTCTATCGAGGTGCCTTCATCGTTCGCCAGGCTGCTTCGGATCTCCAGATAGCCAAGCCGTTTCGGAAAGTCGGTTTCCACGCTTTCCAAGGGAAGTTGTCGCTTCACGGTGATGGTCGAAAGGGTCGCGAGCAGCCCCGCGAGGTCCGCTGACGCGATGCATTGTTGAGGTGGCGAACCATTGGCAAACGTCGCCTGAAGCGCAAAACGCTGCGCTGATTTCGCGCGTTGTGCAGTAATCGCCATTGCATTGGACCGGTAGTTCAATGCAATGACTTCATCGGCAAGCACGCCAAAATCGGTTCCAGGCGCCATCTGAGCCGATGTCTCGGGTTGACGGTAGAAGAGATGCGTTGCCGTGATGCCGACAATCAATCCCAAAGCACAACCTGCCACAAAAGTCGTTTTATTCACAGATTCTCATTGGGGTGCCCATTGGCGCCCATTCAAAAAGAGCTTTGACATCTTCTTCGGATAATCGAATGCACCCATGCGAACCAACCCAGTCAGTGACGTTATTCCGAGCAAGACGCACAACTGAGAGCGGTAGCGGGCCATGGTATTGGTGTATGGCCTTTCCATCTTGGGTAAAGAACATCGCGTAATTCATTTGTGCGTTGTAGGTGCGACTGCGATAAATCTTGTCTTTCTTGAAGATACGAAATATCCCGCGATCTGTCGGGTGATCCCTGTCACCGCTTACGCAGTCGAACCTAAAAACCACAAGCTTTCCCTCGTATGCCTCAAGGGTTTGCAGGGCCAGGTTGACGCTAATGCTTTTCGGGTCCTGCTTCCGTTCTGAATTCGCCATAACTCAGTACTCGACATATGCATATGGAATTTCCCATGATATCCAAGCTATGTTTGTTCGGAAAGAGTCCACGACAGCCTGCCTCGTCGAAAATCCTTGAAGCGTGACAGCAATTGCTCCTGTCCGCTTTCCCCGGGCAGCGAAGCGCGAGAGTCTCGCTCAATCCTGTAGGCGGATCCGATCGCGGCGGCAATATATCTTTCCCTTCTTTTCCTGATACACAATTTGCGAGCCGGCTGGAGATACGAGTATTGAATACTTGTCAGCCGGATTGATGCTTCTGAAATTTCCACCGGCTGGCGCGCCCACCGCGATGGCTGCCGCCAATTCGATGGGCGCCAGAGAGGAAATCATCCCAACGAAAGAATGGCGGCTGCTGCCATCGCTCACAAAGACCTCGCTTACCGGCGCGCCGAATAACGACCCGGCGACCTTGAACCAGTAGGCACCCTGTTCTCTTTTATAGGCGGGTTTGACATTGCTCATGTAGTTGAAGAAGAACCCGGGTTCGACATCGTCCAGGCAAAGCACGGCCATTCCAACCGTCGTCGAAAAGGTGGAATCCTGTGCCAACGCGAAACCGGCGTTGACCAAAAACGCGATGCCGAGCAACTTGCCCGGCAGGCGTGCGCGTTTTCTCATGGCGCAGCAGCTTGCGAATCGGATGACGTGTGCTGGCGCGGTTCGTTCTTGAAGAGGCCGCGGATGTTGAGACCAGCCAGGATAACTTGCAGGGAGATGAGGGCGTAGGCGTTGTCATGCCATCCCCATGTCATCCATAAGCCATTGCTCAGAAGGAAGCACCAGAAGCCGATTTCGCGCCGGCGTTTGGAAAGGTCGGCAATGAGCCAGGCCGCCAGAGCCGTGACCAACATGGCGGGCCATTGCAATAATTGCAGCAGATCAATATCAGCGATCACGTAAATGCTCACACAGTCGAATCGTTGTCGCGACGTCGTTGGCGGCTTTGGATCACGGATGCCGGCCTGTGCAACGCCATGGTCAGCCTCCAAGGGCGCTGGCGGGAACCGGCCGACGTGACGGCCCAAGATCGCCGGGCTGTTGATGGTGCCGGTGAGTCCCCCGCAGGGTTTTCTTAGCGCTTCAACGCCTCTTCCAGTTGGGCCTTGTTCATCCGCGAGCGGCCGGGTACGCCGCGCTGGCTCGCCTCGTTCCGCAATTGGGCCAAGGTTCGCCCACCAGGCCCTGAATGCGATCGCAGGCCTCCGCGCCGGCTGGCAGATATATCGTTGATCGATGAGGCGCTCACCTCGGCAGCTTCGCCATGTTGGGCCCGTTCCTTGTTGACGGTGCGCGCCGCGATCTCTTCAGCCACTTTCGGTGCCTCGCCACGTTCGAGGAGGCTGTCCTTGATGTGCATATACTGGCGTTCCCGCTTGGCGCTCCATGCGTTCTTCGGCATTGCAGATCCTTCGTTGAATAGTGCGGCGCAATCGGTGGACTCGAGATCGCTATGGATCAAGAACGGTGTCCACTCGTCGGTACCGTCTGGCGCCATGGCTGCCGTCGGGTGCCAACCAGGCGTCCGTCAAACCCCGACTTTTGGTCGCAGTGTCGCCACCAGGGTGATTTCCGCCACGCTGGCAAGTGCCTTCGACAATGGACACTCACGTTTGGCGGTCTCGGCGATCTCCTGAAATTTCGTGTCGTCGATGCCTGGCACCGTGGCTTGCAGGGTAAGCCTGATTCGGTCGATAACGAAGCCTTCGTCCTGCTTGGCCAGGCGCACGGTGGCTTGGGTGTCCACCTCGGTGGTTGCCAGGCCGGCCTTGTCGCAGGCAAAGGAAAAGGCCATCGTGAAACACGCGGCATGAGCCGCGCCGAGCAGCTCTTCGGGGTTGGTGCCGCGGCGATCGTCTTCGAAGCGGCTGGCAAAGCCATACGGATACTGATCCAGCGCACCGGTCTCGGTGCTGATCTTGCCCTGGCCTTCCCAATTAACACTGGCGCTTTTTTCGGTCATGGTGTCGTTCCTGTTTTGGTAGAGGTTGGGAATGTGACGAATTTGGCCAACGTCAGTTCTTCAGCGAGATCCAACAAAAGCGGACAAAGATGAACAGGTGCAAGCTCTTCTTTGCCGAACAGTGATCGGCGTCGATGCGGTCGACGCCGCCCACGATCGTGACCGAATCGAGGCGGAACGTTGTCGCATTAATTAACCCAGCACGCCTCAATCGATAGTCCGCTACCGGCCAATAACAATGCTTTTATCGAGGAGGAACGACCACCGTGGTGGAGCCCGTATTTCCCGATGTGCCCTGATTGCCCTGTACGCCCTGCGCACCTTGCGGGCCGGCCGGGCCGGCTGCGCCGCCACACGCACTCAAGGCGAATATCGTTAGTGCTGCGACGGCAAGTTTTAAAAGTTTCATGGTGATTTCTCCTGGCTGGATTAAGGGATCCACCAACGTGAATTCTATGGATCTCCTGGATGTGATCGGTATCTGATAAAAATACTCAGCGTCGGCAGATCAGGCCATCGTCATTGGGGAGCGGATCAGAAGTCGGTATGCCGGTGTGGTTTCAGCGGATACCGATTTGAGCGAATCATTTCCCTTGCTTAAAGCTACGCGCACCCTGCCATCCGATCCGTTCGCTAACGCACAGAGCTCAAGTTCGTTGAGGACTATCCGGACATCAAGGTGGAAATAAATGTCGATTACGGCATGACCGATATTGTCGCGCTGCGCTATCCGCCAGCCTTTTCCGGCTGCTCGTTGATGCCTTGCGCTACCAGGCCTGATCCTGCCGGCGCGGGTCTGGCCGGCTGGCGAAAATTCCGCCATGCCTAGGGAAGTCCATGATTGACCGGCGAGGATGCGGAAAACATACTCGCGGCCGACGCCGTCCAACCCACAGCCAACCAAGCGCGAATCCATGGAAATCCTGATCGACATCATCCTCAAGTCCGGACGCTCGGCCGTTGAACTGGCGCTCTTCGTGTTGCTGCCAGTGATGGTGGTGATGCTGTCGCTGATGCGCCTGCTCGAAGCGCGTGGCGTCCTCGACTGGGTGGTCGCCCGTCTGGCGCCGCTGCTCCGGCCTTTCGGTCTGACCGGGCTGGGCGTCTTTGCCGCCTTGCAGATCAATTTCGTCAGCTTCGCCGCGCCGATGGCGACCTTGACGATGATGGAGCAGCGTGGCGCTTCCGACCGTCATCTGGCGGCGACGCTGGCGATGGTCTTCGCGATGAGCCAGGCCAACGCCGCCTTTCCGATGCTGACCATGGGCCTGAACTTCTCGACGACGCTGGTCTTCTCGCTGGTCGGCGGCCTGGTCGCCGCGGCCGCCACCTACTATCTGTTCGGCCGCGCCCTGTCGGTCGAGGAGGAGCGGCTCGACGAAACGCTGCACCATCCGGTGGCCGAGAGCGCCAAGGGCGTGCTCGACGTGATCAACCGGGCCGGGGCGGAGGCGTTCAAGATCGCCGTCGGCGCCATGCCGATGCTGGTGCTGTCGTTGGTCGTCGTGATGGCCCTCAAGCGGTTCGGCGCCATCGACCTGCTGACCCAATGGCTGACCCCGCTGCTGGCCATGGCGGCGATCGATCCGGTGCTGATCCTGCCGACGCTGACCAAGTATCTGGCCGGCGGTACGGCGATGATGGGGGTGATGGACGACATGCGCCGGAGCGGCCAGATCAGCGCCGAGTTGCTCAATGCCAGCGCCGGTTTCCTGATTTCACCATTCGACATTCCCGGCGTCGCCGTCCTCATTTCCGCCGGCCGGCGCGTCGCCGCCGTCTGGAAACCGGCGGCGCTCGGCGCCTGCGTCGGCATCGCCGTGCGCACCGCCGGGCATATCCTGGCCGGCTGAGGGCCGCCCGGGCCGAGCCACGCAAGCGGTTCGGCTTTCCAGTTAGTCGCCGCCGGCAAAGTGTCGGAATTCCGATGGCTGACTGCTGTCCAATATCGGAATTCCGGCAGTACCGCCGACTGTCGGTTTATAAAACCCCAATAAATCAAGAGCGTGGTTTCTTTTTTGTGGCTCCGTCGGGCTGGCACGCCATCTGCGTTGTCTTTCCTGCCGAAGCCACCCGCTGGCTTCTTTGAACAACAGGAGACGTCATGAACCGATTTGCCCTTGCTGCTGCACTTGCCACTGCCCTGAGCGCTTCTGCCCTGGCCCCCGTCCATGCCCAGGAATCGCTGACTCTGAAGAAAATCAAGGAGACCGGGACGATCACCCTCGGCCACCGCGAATCGTCGATTCCGTTCTCCTACTACGACGACAAGCAGCAGGTCATCGGCTATTCGCACGAACTGATGCTGAAAGCCGTCGATGGCATCAAGGACAACCTCAAGCTGGCCAAGATCGACACCAAGCTGATGCCGGTCACCTCGGCCAACCGCATCACGCTGATCCAGAACGGCACGGTCGATATCGAATGCGGCTCGACAACCAACAATCTCGATCGCCAGAAACAGGTCGCCTTCTCGACCACCATCTTCGTCATCGGCACCAAGCTGATGGTCAAGAAGACTGCCGGCATCACCGACTTCGCCGACCTCGCCGGCAAGAACGTCGTGACCACCGCCGGTACCACCTCCGAGCGCCTGCTCCGCAAGATGAACGAAGAGAAGAAGATGAGCATGAACGTCATCTCCGCCAAGGACCACGGCGAAGCCTTCCTGACCCTGGAAACCGGCCGCGCCGTCGCCTTCATGATGGACGACGCGCTGCTCTTCGGCGAAATGGCCAAGGCCAAGAAACCGGGTGACTGGACGGTGGTCGGTACGGCCCAGTCCAAGGAAGCCTACGGCTGTATGCTGCGCAAGGACGACCCGGGCTTCAAGAAGGTGGTCGATGCGGCGCTGACCAAGGTGATGACCTCGGGCGAAGCCGAGAAGGTCTACGCCAAGTGGTTCATGAACCCGATTCCGCCGAAGGGCCTGAATCTGAACATGCCCTTGTCGGATGAAATGAAGACGCTGTACAAAGCCCCGAACGACAAGGCTTTCGAGTAAACAGCCGTACCCGGCTGCCGGCCCGTCGGGTCGGCAGCAGCCTGCCCCAAGGAGACTCGCCATGTCGAACCGTTTTCTTTCCCGCTGCCTGCTGATTGCCGCTGCTTGTCTGGCGGCCCTGCCGGCCTTCGCCGCCAAGCCCAATGTCGTCATCCTGGCCACCGGCGGCACCATCGCCGGGGCCGGCGCGGCGGCCACCAACAGCGCCACCTATCAGGCGGCCAAGGTGCCGGTCGACAAGCTGATCGCCGGCGTGCCGGAACTCGCCAATGTCGCCCAGGTGCGCGGCGAACAGGTTTTCCAGATCGCTTCGGAGAGCTTTACCAACGAGCATCTGGTCACGCTCGGCAAACGGGTCGCCGCGCTGGCCAGGCAGGGCGACGTCGACGGCATCGTGATCACCCACGGCACCGACACGCTGGAAGAAACCGCCTATTTCTTGAACCTGGTGGTGCATACCGCCAAACCGATCGTTGTGGTCGGTTCGATGCGCCCCGGTACCGCGATGTCGGCCGACGGCATGCTCAACCTGTTCAATGCGGTGAGCGTCGCGGCGAGTCAGGATGCCCGTGGCAAGGGCGTGCTGGTGACGATGAACGACGAACTGAACAGCGGTCGTGATGTTGCCAAGACGATCAACATCAAGACCGAAGCCTTCAAGAGTCCGTGGGGGCCGCTCGGCATGGTGGTCGAGGGCAAAAACTACTGGTTCCGCCTGCCGGCCAAGCGTCATACGACGAGTTCCGAGTTCGACATCGAGCAGATCGACGCCCTGGCGCCGGTCGAAATCGCCTATGGCTACGGCAATGTCAGCGACACCGCCTATCGGGCGCTGGCCGACAAGGGCGCCAAGGCGATCATCCACACCGGGACCGGTAACGGTTCGGTGGCCGCCCGGGTCGTCCCGGCCCTGCGCGAACTGCGCGCCAACGGGGTGCAGATCATCCGCTCCTCGCACGTCAATGGCGGCGGCTTCGTGCTGCGCAATGCCGAACAGCCGGATGACCAGTACGACTGGGTCGTGGCGCATGACCTGAACCCGCAGAAGGCGCGCATCCTGGCCGCCGTGGCAATGACCAAGACCCAGGACAGCAAGGAACTCCAGCGCATCTTCTGGGAATACTGAGCAAGCTGAAAAAGACGGAGTCGGTTTTCCGACAGGCTCCGGGGGATCCACCAAGGAGGGAATGATTTATGGGCTATCAATGGAACTGGGGCGTCTTCCTGCAGCCGAGCGCGAGCGGCGACGACACCTATCTGGGCTGGATGTTCGCCGGCTTCAAAATGACCATCGGGCTGTCCTTGAGCGCGTGGCTGATCGCCCTGTTGCTCGGGGCGCTGGTCGGCGTCCTGCGGACCGTGCCGAACAAGGTGCTGGCCGGTATGGCCACAGCCTATGTCGAGATGTTTCGCAACGTGCCGCTGCTCGTGCAGTTGTTCATCTGGTACTTCGTGTTGCCTGAGCTGCTGCCGGTCAGTATCGGCGATGCCTACAAGCAGACCAATCCGGTGATGCAGCAATTCCTCGCCTCGATGATCTGCCTGGGGCTGTTTACCAGTGCCCGGGTCGCCGAGCAGGTGCGGGCCGGCATCAATTCGCTGCCGCGCGGCCAGAAGAATGCCGGCCTGGCGCTCGGCTTGACGTTGCCGCAAACCTATCGCTTCGTGATGCTGCCGATGGCCTTCCGCCTGGTCGTGCCGCCGCTGACGTCCGAGTTCCTCAACATTTTCAAGAACTCCGCCGTCTGCTCCACCATCGGCCTTCTCGAACTGGCCGCCCAAGGCCGCCAGCTGGTTGATTACACGGCGCAGCCCTTCGAGTCCTTCATTGCCGTGACGCTGTCCTACATCATCATCAATGTCACCGTGATGACCCTTATGCACAAGTTCGAGCGGCGCATTGCGGTGCCCGGCTATATCGGAGGCAAATAACATGTACGAATTCGACTGGTCTTCGATTCCCGGCGCCTTGCCCTTCCTCTGGGACGGCATGAAGGTCACCCTGGTCATCACCGTGCAGGCCGTGCTCATCGGCATCGTCTGGGGCACCTTGCTGGCCATGATGCGACTGTCGCCGGTCAAGGCGCTGTCCTGGTTCGCCGCCGGCTATGTGAACCTGTTCCGCGCCGTGCCGCTGGTCATGGTGCTGCTCTGGTTCTTCCTGATCGTGCCGGAATTTGTCGGGCAGCTGTTCAACATTCCGAAGGGGACGGACATGCGCCTGTCTTCGGCGATGGCCGGCTTTGCCCTGTTCGAGTCGGCCTATTACTCGGAAATCATCCGGGCCGGCATCCAGAGCGTGCCGAAGGGGCAGATTTCTGCGGCTTCTGCACTGGGCATGACCTACGGTCAGGCGATGCGTCTCGTCGTGCTGCCGCAGGCCTTCCGCAACATGGTGCCGCTGCTGCTGACGCAGGGCATCATCCTCTTCCAGGATACCTCGCTGGTCTACGTCTCGGCGCTGGCCGACTTTTTCGGTGCCGCCTACAAGGTCGGCGACCGCGACGGTCGACTCGTCGAAATGCTGCTTTTTGCCGGTGCCGTCTATTTCGTCATCTGCTTCTCCGCTTCGCAGCTCGTGAAGCGCCTCCAGAAAAAATATTCCCCGGCCTGAGCGCCAGCTTCAAGGAGAAATCCCATGATCAAGATTGCAAATGTCAGCAAGCAGTATGGCGACTTCAAGGTACTTACCGATTGCAGCACCAGCGTCAGCAAAGGTGAAGTGATCGTCGTCTGCGGCCCGTCAGGTTCCGGCAAATCGACGCTGATCAAGTGCGTCAATGGCCTGGAACCCTTCCAGTCCGGCGAAATCGTCGTCAACGGTATCTCGGTCGGCGACCGCAAGACCAACCTGTCCCAGTTGCGCGCCCACGTCGGCATGGTTTTCCAGAACTTCGAACTGTTCCCGCACATGAGCATCACCCAGAACCTGGCCATCGCCCAGGTCAAGGTGCTCAAGCGCAGCCAGGACGAGGCGATGGACAAGGGGCTCAAACTGCTCGACCGCGTCGGCCTCAAGGCCCAGGCCAACAAGTTCCCCGGCCAGCTGTCCGGCGGCCAGCAGCAGCGCGTGGCGATCGCCCGGGCGCTGGCGATGGACCCGATCTGCATGCTGTTCGACGAGCCGACTTCGGCCCTCGACCCGGAAATGGTCAACGAGGTGCTCGACGTGATGACCGAACTGGCCAAGGAAGGCATGACGATGATGTGCGTGACGCACGAAATGGGCTTTGCCAAGCGCGTCGCCAACCGCGTCATCTTCATGGACCAGGGCCGTATCGTCGAGGATGACAGCAAGGAAGCCTTCTTCGCCAATCCGCGTTCGGAACGGGCGCAGCAGTTCCTCGCCAAGATCCTGCACCACTGATATTCCGGCGCCTGCCGCGTTGCGCGGCAGGCCGACCGGCAGAATGAAAACATAAAAGGAGACACCATGACCACACGACGCGAACACGATCTGCTCGGCGATGCCGATGTGCCGGCCGGCGCCTACTGGGGCGTCCATACCCTGCGCGCCATCGAGAATTACCCGATTACCGGCAAGACCATCGGCAACTATGGCGAACTGGTCCGCGCCCTGGCCCTGACCAAGCAGGCCGCCGCCTTGGCCAATGCCGAACTCGGCCAGCTCGACCAGCGCCGCGCCGAGGCGATCATCGCCGCCTGCCGGGAGGTCGCGGCCGGCCAACTGCATGAAGAGTTCGTCGTCGATGTGATCCAGGGCGGCGCCGGGACGTCGACCAACATGAATGCCAACGAGGTGATCGCCAACCGGGCGCTCGAATTGCTCGGCCACCGCAAGGGCGACTATGCCGAGTTGCATCCGCTCAACCACGTCAACATGTCGCAGAGCACCAACGACGTTTATCCGACCGCCTTGCGCGTCGCCGCCTGCTTTGCCATCGGCGGCCTGCTGGCGGCGATGGCCGGCTTGCGCGAAGCTTTTGCCGCCAAGGCCGAGGAATTCAAGGACGTCCTGAAAATCGGTCGAACCCAGTTGCAGGACGCCGTGCCGATGACCCTCGGCCAGGAGTTCTCGACCTACGCGGTGATGCTGCACGAAGACGAGCAGCGCCTTGGCGAGGCGATCGCGCTGATCCGCGAAATCAATCTCGGCGCCACCGCCATCGGCACCGGCATCAATACCGACATGCGCTACTCGAAGCTGGCCATCGACCACCTGTCGCAGTTATCCGGCCTGGCGCTCGAAGCGGCGCCCAACCTCATCGAAGCGACCCAGGACTGCGGCGCCTTCGTGCAGCTGTCCGGCGTGCTGAAGCGCGTCGCCTGCAAGCTGTCGAAGACCTGCAACGACTTGCGCCTGCTTTCCTCCGGCCCGCAGGCCGGGCTCAACGAGATCAATCTGCCGCCGCGCGCCGCCGGTTCGTCGATCATGCCGGGCAAGGTCAATCCGGTGATTCCCGAGGTGGTCAACCAGATCGCCTTCGAAGTCATCGGCAACGACGTCACCATCACCATGGCGGCCGAGGGCGGCCAGCTGCAACTGAACGCTTTCGAGCCGATCATCGCCCACAGCCTGTTCAAGAGCATCCAGCACCTGACCGCCGGTTGCCTGACTCTGACCACCCATTGCGTGCGCGGCATTACCGCCAACCGCGAACTGCTGGCCGAACGCGTCCGCACTTCGGCCGGCCTGGCGACGGCGCTCAATCCGTACATCGGTTACGAAAACGCCACGCGGGTGGCCCAGGAAGCGCTGCGCACCGGGCGCGGCGTCGCCGAACTGGTCGAGGAAATGGGCCTGATGGATCGCACCACGCTGGCCGCCGTGCTGGCCCCCGACGTCCTGACGGCGCCGCGCCGGATGAATTGATGGCGTTGCGCACTCAGCGTCGCCTGGCCCTGCCGACCGGCCGGTCGGCAGGGATTTTCCGGCCAGCGAGCGGTGCCGGGGGCGGCCGTGCCAAGGCTACAATGGACGCACCCTCCTGCCGCCGTCCCGATGCCTGAAGCCCGCTCGCCGATTCCGTCCGCCCTGCCCAAGCCGCACCGCGCCCTCGGCCTGGCGTTGCTGCTGGCGATTTTTCTGGCGGCTGGCCTGTTTGCCTATCGCCTCTCCGAGCGCGATGGCATCGACCGCATGCGCCAGGCGGCCAGCCATCAACTCGATACGCTGGCCGCCGCGATCGACAGCGAAGTGACCCGGCACGCCTCGATTCCCAGCGCCGTCGAGCTGAATTCGGACGTCCTCGCCCTGTTGCGGGCGCCGGAAGACAAACAGGATGTGCTGCAGCCGGCAGCCAACCGCTTCCTGCAGAAACTCAACGACCACCTCGGCGGTCCGGCGATCTTCGTTCTCGATACCAAGGGGCGGGTCGCCGCTTCCAGCGACTGGATATTTTCCGACAACCTGCTGGCGGCCGAGCTTTCCTACATGCCGTTTTTCCGCAACGCGGTGCGCGGCGTGCCGGCCCGCCATTACGCGGTGGACCATGTGCGCCACGAGCCGGGCTATTACTTCGCGTTGCCGATTCGCGACGAGCAGCAGGAGTGGAAGGTGATCGGCGTCGCCGTCGTCAAATCCGGCATCCGCGAACTGGAACGGCGCTGGCTGGGCCAGGAGGCGCCGGCCCTGATCGTCGACAGCAATGGCCTGGTGCTGCTCGCCTCGCCGCCCGACTGGCGCTACGCAACGCTGCAGCCATGGCCGAAGGCCGAACTCGAGCGGGTCAGTCGCGAACAGTTCGCCGGCCAGCCAATCGGCGCGGTAACGCTGGATATCGAACTGGAAGGCGCCGCCGACGGGGCCATCGTCCGCCTGCCCAAGCATCTGCGCGGCGACCTCAGCCCGCTGAGCGGGGCCAAGCCCTATCTCGCCCTGTCGCGCAATTTGTCGGGCACGGCCTGGCGCATCGTCGTCTTTTCCGACTTGCGGCCGGTCGCCGTCCAGGCGGCGACGCATGCCGCGCTGACCGCCGCCGCCCTCGGCTGCCTGCTGCTCGGCGCGCTCTACGCCAAGCAGCGCCAGCGCCTGGCGCGCGGCCGCGAAGAGGCGCAGGCGATGCTGCAACGGGCCAATCAGGAGCTGGAAAACAAGGTCGGCGAACGGACGGCCGACCTCTCCGAGGCCGTCGACCGGCTGCAGCGCGAAGTGGTCGAGCGCGAACGCGCCGAACAGACCCTGCGCTCGGCCCAGGACGAACTGGTCCAGGCGGCCAAGCTGGCGGTGCTCGGCCAGATGGCGACCGGTATCACCCATGAGCTGAGCCAGCCGCTCGGGGCGATCCGCACGCTATCGGCCAATGCCGTCGAGTTCATGCATCGCGGCGATCTGGCGACGGCCGAGAAGAATCTCGGCATCGTCGGCCAGTTGGCCGAGCAGGCCGGGCGCATCATCACGCCGCTGAAAACCTTTGCCCGCAAGTCGCCGGCCGTCTCGGCGGCGGTTGATGTGGCGCAGGCCGTCGATAGCGCGCTGTTCCTCTTCGAGCAACGGCTGCGCAAGCAGAACGTGACGGTGGACCGGCCAATCGCCGCCGATTCGTGGATCGCCTGGTGCGACCAGAACCGCCTGCAGCAGGTGCTGGTCAACCTGATCGGCAATGCCATCGATGCCATGGTTGAGCGGCCCGAGCGCCGCTTGCGCTTCGCCATCGCGCTGGCCGACGAGCGGCGCCTGGCGCTGACCGTCAGCGATACCGGCAGCGGCTTCACGGCGCAGGCGCTGGAACATCTGTTCGAGCCCTTTTTTACCACCAAGCAACCGGGCGAAGGTCTTGGCCTGGGGCTGACCATCTCGCGCGACATCCTGCGCGATTTCGGCGGCGACCTGCTGGCCGAACCGGCGCCCGGCGGCGGCGCCCGTTTTACCGTGCTGCTGCCGCTCTCGATCAACGCTGATCCACCAAAGGGATTGCCATGAAGGCCCCGCTTGCCGTGCTGCTCGTCGAAGACGATCCGAATGTCCGCCTGGGCTGCGAACAGGCCATGCAGCTGGCCGGCATTCCGGTCGATGCCGTGGCTACCGCCGAGGAGGCGCAGCGCCGGCTGAGCGCCGACTACGCCGGCATCGTGGTCAGCGACATGCGGCTACCCGGCATGGACGGCATGGCGCTGCTGCGCTGGGTCAATCAGCTTGATCCCAATCTGCCGGTGATCATCATCACCGGCCACGGCGACGTGACGCTGGCCGTCGAAGCGATGCGCAGCGGCGCCTACGACTTCATGCAGAAGCCGTTCTCGACCGGCGATCTGGTCGATGTCGTCCGGCGGGCGCTGGAAAAGCGCGAGCTGGTCCTCGAAGTCGAGGCGCTGCGCCGCCGGCTCGATCATCGCGACGATCTCGAGGCCCGGCTGATCGGCCGCTCGCCGCAGATGGCCAAGGTCCGCCAGCTGATTCTCGACGTCGCCAACGCAGCGGTGGATGTGCTGATTTTCGGCGAAACCGGCACCGGCAAGGAGATGGTCGCCCGCTGCCTGCACGATTTGAGCGGCGCCCGGCAGGAGAACTACGTCGCGCTGAATTGCGGCGGCATGGCCGACAACCTGCTCGACAGCGAACTGTTCGGCCATGAGCCGGGGGCTTTCACCGGCGCCCAGAAGCGGCGCATCGGCAAGATCGAATACGCCAGCGGCGGCACGCTGTTCCTCGACGAGGTCGAGTCGATGCCGATGAACATGCAGATCAAGCTGCTCCGCGTCTTGCAGGAGCGGGTCATCGAGCGGCTCGGCTCGAACCAGCAGGTGCCGGTGTCCTGTCGGGTGGTGGCGGCGAGCAAGGAAGATCTCAAGCTGCTCTCCGATCAGGGGAAATTCCGCGCCGACCTCTATTACCGTCTCAACGTCGTGCGCATCGAACTGCCGGCGCTGCGCGAACGGCGCGAGGATATTCCGGCGCTCTACGACGAATTCCTGCTCCAGGCCGCCAAGCGCTACAACCGGCCGCCGCCGCCGCTGACCTCGGAATATCTGCGCCAGCTGATGGCCCAGGACTGGCCGGGCAATATCCGCGAACTGCGCAATGCCGCCGACTGCCATGCCCTCGGCATCGGCCGCGACGGTGCGACGCCGGGCGTCGGCAGCACGCCGCAATCGCTGACCGAAGCCGTCGAAAACTACGAGCGGGTGCTGATCGCCAACGAATTTACCAAGCAGGACGGCAATATCGCGCGGACCAGCGATGCGCTGAAGATCGCCCGCACGACGCTGCACGACAAGCTGAAGAAGTACGGACTAATCTGAGCCGGCCGGCAGCCAGCCGAATTTGCGGAACAGGAATTCGACCGCCCAGAGGCTGAAATAGGTGGCAAACCAGGCAAAAACGGTGTCCGACAGGAAATGCCCGCCCGGCACCATGCGGACCAGCGCGAACAGGCCGCCGCCGACGAGGCTGGCGAGCAGCCAGCGGCGGCGCACGGCCGGGGCGCCGAGCCAGCCGAAAGCCATGATGAACGAGGCGGTGGCGACATGGCCGCTGACGAAGGAGCAGTTCTGCACGCATTGATCGGCCGGGATGAAGGCCGGTGTGAACTGCCGGCTGCCGCCGAACTGTTCGACATTGACCGGTCGGGTCCGGCCGGAATGTTCTTTCAGCGTCGCATCGACCAGCAGCACCGGGCCGAGCAGGGCGCCGGCCAGCAGGAAACCGAACGTTGCCCGGCGCGCCTTGAGGCGCGGCAGGCGCGACCAGAAACTGAGCAGCCAGAGCAGCAGCAGCCCGACCAGCAGGCCCTGGCCGAGCCGGGGCAGGCCGCGGTAGGGGATGGCCAGCCAGAGATCCTCGCGATTCAGCGCCCAGTGGCCGGCGCCGCGATAGAACAAGCCGCTGGCCAGCAGGTCGATCTGTGGAAAGGCGATGAACAGCCCGGCCAGCAGGCCGAAGGCGATCAATACCAGGCGCGTTTCAGTAGCCCTTGAAGTCACGGAGCAGGTAAACCTTCATGTCGCGGCTGGTCTGCGCGTCGAGCGGCGCCTGCAGCACGGCCAGCGGTTCGACGCTGGCGAAGCGGCTGGCGAAATCGGCCCCCGGCGGGTCCTCGGTGATCAGCAGCGCATCCTTACCGAGCCACGGCCGCAGGTCGGTGGTCAGCTTGTAATGGTCGCTCGCCGTGCCGCTCGGATTCCAGCTCGCCGCCGCCGGCTTGAGATCGCGCAGTTCGTAGAGCATGTGGGCGAGCAGCGTCCGGTTGTCGGCGATCAGCACGGCGCCGGGGTGGGCGGCAATGATCGGCGTGAGCTGCCGGCCGAGTTCGTCCCAGCCCATGGCGCGGTTGAACGGCGTCTTTTCCGCCGGATTCTGCACATCGGCGGCGGCCAGCAGGCTGGGCCAGTGATAGACGACGCCGACCAGCAGGAGATTGATCGCCAGCGCGATCAGCAGCAGGCGTTGTTTTTTTCGCTGGACCAGCCAGGCGACGGCGGCGATGGCGGCGGGGGCGAAGGCCGGGGCCGCCCAGTTGGCGTTCGCGCCGCCCTTGAGCGCCTGGGCTGAAACGACCAGCCACAGCGGCAGGGCGAACCACAGCAACAGCCGGGTCCGGTCGTCGCGCCAGCTCTGCCGGGTCTGGGCGAGCAGGATGAAGAAAACGCTGCCGATGATCGGGCCGAAGGAAATCCACTGTGCCGCCCAGAATTCGCCCAGCGGCGCCAGGCCGCCGGCCGCCTTCTTGTTCAATGTGATGTCGGCGGTGTGCTTGAGGGTCGGAAAGTCGTGGGTGAAATTCCAGTAAATGTTCGGAGCCAGGATCAGCAGCGCCAGCCCGGCGGCCAGCCAGGGTTTGGCCGAAGCCAGCCGTGGCCGATGGCAGGCGAGCAGATGCAGGAAGGCGGCGCCGAGCCAGACCGCCATGGTGTATTTCGACAGCAGGCCGAGACCGCAGACGCCGCCGAGCAGCAGCCAGTCGGCCCAGGCGTCGCTGTCCAGCGCCCGCAGATAGGCCCATAGCGCCAGCGCCCAGAACAGGGTGAGCAAGGCGTCGGTCGACACGAACAGGCCGAGCCAGCCGAACATCGGCAAGGTCAGCACGGTCAGCGCCGCCCAGAAGGCGGTGCGCTGGTCGTAGAGGCGGCGGGCGATGGCCCAGCAGGCGGCGGCGGCCAGCGGATAGCAGAGCATGGCCAGGGCCTTGACGCCGAGCAGGCCGTCGCCGAACAGCGCGGTGGATAGCCAGATCAGCGCGGCGACGCCGGGCGGCTTGGAGAAGTAGCCCCAGTCGAGGTGCTGCGCCCAGGTCCAGTATTGCGCTTCGTCAACATAGAGCGTGATGCCCAGTTGCGGCACCACCCAGAAGCGCCAGGCAAGCAGCAGCGCCGCCAGGCCGAACAGTAATTTGCCGCCGGATTTTAGGTCGGTTGGGCGGCCGAACGCGGAACTCACGCCGGCTTGTGCCAACCTTCGTCGGCGTTCAGCGGGCGCTCGGGACGGGCCGCGTAGGAGCGGATGGTGCCCGACTCGAAATAGATGCGGGCGAGCAATTCCGACAGTACGCCGGTGGTGATGAAATGGATGCCGGCGATCAGCGTGCCGATGCCGACGATGAGCAGCGGCCGGCCGCCGATGTTTTCGCCGAGGCCGAATTTGACCCAGGCCAGCCAGGTCATGATCAGGCCGGAAAGCGCTGTCAGGGCGAGGCCGATGCCGCCGAAGAAATGGCCCGGCCGGGCGCGGAAGCGCATGAAGAAGTAGACGGCGATCAAATCGAGAATGACCCGGAAAGTCCGCGAAATGCCGTACTTGGAAACGCCGGCGGTGCGCGCATGGTGCGTCGTCGGCTCCTGGGCGATACGCCGCGGCGTCGTGACGGTGGCCAGCCAGGCCGGGATGAAGCGGTGCATTTCGCCGTACAGCCGGACGCTCTTGATGACGCTGCCGCGGAAAGCTTTCAGGCTGCAGCCGTAGTCGCGCAGATGGACGCCGGTCATCCGGGCGATCAGCTTGTTGGCGATCTTCGACGGAATCTTGCGCAGGAACAGGCCGTCCTGGCGGTTCTGGCGCCAGCCGGCGACCAGGTCGAGGTCTTCGTTCAACAGCCGGGCGACCATGCGCGGAATGTCGACCGGATCGTTCTGCAGATCGCCGTCCATGGTCACGATCACGTCGCCGCGCGCTGCATCGATACCGGCCTGCATCGCCGCCGTCTGCTTGAAGTTGCGGGTCAGTTCGACGATGCGCACGTGCGGGCCGTACTCCTTGGCCGCCTGCACGGCGCGTTCGATCGTCGCATCGCTGCTGCCGTCATCGACCAGCACCAATTCCCATGGATTCTCGTAACCAACCAGGGCTTCATGCACGCGCTTGACCAGCGGTGCGATGTTCTCTTCCTCGTTGTAGAACGGGACGACGATGGAAAGGCTGTGCGGGGGCATGGAGAGGGCGGCGCTCATGGGTGGATCCGGCGGGAAAGGCGGCATTTTAACGTGAAACTCGCTCGCCCCGCTTGCCGGCCGGCGCGCTGGGGCGGGGGCTTGTTGTAGAATTTGATGTTTACCGTAACCGGCAAGGAATCAACTGCATGTTGCTGATGATCGACAATTACGACAGCTTCACTTACAACATCGTCCAGTACTTCGGCGAGTTGGGTCAGGATGTTCAGGTCTACCGCAACGACGCGATCAGCATCGCCGACATTGCCCGTCTCAAGCCGGACTATCTGGTCATTTCTCCCGGCCCGGGCACGCCCGCCCAGGCCGGTATTTCGCTGGCGGCGATCGGCGAATTCGCCGGTAAGATTCCCTTGCTCGGCGTCTGCCTCGGCCACCAGGCGATCGGCGAAGCCTTTGGCGGCAAGGTGGTGCATGCCAAGAAACTGATGCACGGCAAGGTGTCGCCGGTGCACCATAACGATATCGGCGTTTTCAAGGGCCTGCCCAATCCGCTGACCTGCACCCGCTACCACTCGCTGGCCATCGAGCGCGAAAGTCTGCCCGACTGTCTGGAAGTCACCGCGTGGACCGAGGACGGCGAAATCATGGGGGTCCGGCACAAGACGCTGGCCGTCGAGGGCGTGCAGTTTCACCCCGAATCGATCCTGACCGAGCGCGGCCACGATCTGCTTAAAAACTTTCTGGACGAACACAAGAAATGACTCCGCAAGCCGCCCTCCAGCGCGTGATTGAACACCGCGAAATTTTCCACGACGAAATGGTGTCGCTGATGCAGCAGATCATGAGCGGCGAGGTTTCGCCGGTGATGATCTCGGCCATCATCATCGGCCTGCGTGTCAAGAAGGAAAGCATCGGCGAGATTGCCGCCGCGGCGACGGTGATGCGTGAGTTGTCTACCAAGGTGCAGGTCGATGACGTGGCGCGGCTGGTCGATACCTGCGGCACCGGGGGCGATGGCGCCCATACCTTCAATATTTCGACTGCCGCGATGTTCGTCGCCGCCGCCGCTGGGGCGCAGATCGCCAAGCATGGCGGGCGTTCCGTATCGAGCCAGTCGGGCAGCGCCGATGTCCTCGAGTCGCTCGGCGTCAATATCAATCTGCTGCCCGCCCAGGTCGCCCAGTGCATTGCCGAAACCGGGATTGGCTTCATGTTTGCCCCGAACCACCACAGCGCCATGAAGCATGCTGCGCCGGTGCGCCGCGAACTCGGCGTGCGGACCATCTTCAATATTCTTGGACCGCTGACCAATCCGGCCAATGCGCCGCAACAGGTGCTGGGCGTTTTTCACGCCGATTTGGTCGGCATCCTGGTGCGCGTGCTGCAACGCCTCGGCAGCACCCGGGCGCTGACGGTATTCGGCCGCGAAGGCCTCGATGAAATTTCCATCTCGGGCAGCACGCTGGTCGGCGAATTGAAGGATGGCCGGATCAGCGAATACGAAATCCACCCGGAACAGTTCAATCTGCCGGTGCACGATCCGAAAGTGCTGCGCGTCGCCAATGTCGAAGAATCGAAAGCCGTTCTCCTCGGTGCCCTCGACAACAAGCTCGGCGCGGCGCGCGACATCGTCGCCCTCAATGCCGGGGCCAGCATCTACGTCAGCGGTCAGGCGGCAACGCTGGCCGACGCCGTCGATCAGGCGTTCGAGATGATCGTTTCCGGCGCGGCGCGCGCCAAGCTCGAACAATTCATCAGCAGCACCAAGCAATTCGCATGAGCGACATTCTCAACAAGATCGTTGCCACCAAGCGCGAGGAAATCGCCGCCGCTCTGGCCGTCAAGTCGTTCGCTGCCGTCGAGGCCGAAGCTGCCGCCCAGTCGGCGCCACGCGATTTCGTCGGCGCCATCCGGCGCAAGATCGCTGGCGGCCAGCCGGCGGTGATTGCCGAAATCAAGAAGGCCAGCCCCTCGAAAGGCATCATCCGCCCCGACTTTCAGCCGGCCGAAATCGCCCGCAGTTACGAAGCGCATGGCGCCGCCTGCCTGTCGGTGCTGACCGATCGCCAGTATTTCCAGGGCTGCCCGGAATACCTGCAGGCCGCCCGCGCCGCCTGCCAGCTGCCGGTGTTGCGCAAGGACTTCATGGTCGATGCTTATCAAGTGGCCGAAGCGCGTGCCGTGGGCGCCGACTGCATCCTGCTCATCGCCGCCGCGCTGACGCTGCCGGAAATGCAGGCACTCGAAGCCCAAGCGCAGGCTTACGGCATGGCCGTGCTCGTCGAAGTGCATAACGGCGAAGAACTCGATGCCGCGCTGCAACTGAAAACTCCGTTGCTCGGCATCAACAACCGCAACCTGCGCACTTTCGAAGTGACGCTCGATACAACACTTGGCCTGCTCGCCCGCGTTCCGGCCGAGCGTATCGTCGTTACCGAAAGCGGCATCATCAAGCCGGAAGACGTCGCATTGATGCGTGCCAACAAGGTTGAAGCCTTCCTGGTCGGCGAAGCCTTCATGCGCGCCCCGGAGCCCGGCAGCGAATTGGCGCGTTTGTTTGCCTGAGCGCTGTTGCGCCGAAACAACAAAGCTCGGCTGAATCATCTTCCGATGCCAAACACTCGTTGCTACTGCCTTCCGCTCTTTGCGACAATCGCTTTCAACTTCTCAATCCGAGAGGTAAAGCTTAATCGGTTCGCAAGATCGGATTAAAAACTAACCACTAAGGAGATTTTTTGATGCAAAAGAAAATTATCGCCCTGGCTATCGCTGGTCTGGCTTCTAGCGCTGCTTTCGCCCAAACTAACGTTCAGATCTACGGTATCGTTGATGCTGCTGTTGCTTATGTTAACAACAGCAATGGCCGCGATGGTATGGCTGTTCAGTCAGGTGTTCTGGCCGGTAACCGTCTAGGTTTCAAGGGCACAGAGGATCTGGGTAATGGCGTTAAGGCTATTTTCACCCTCGAACAGGGCTTTAACCTTGATGATGGCACGAGCGCCAGCGCCACCCAATCGTTCCAGCGTCAGGCTTGGGTTGGTTTGTCTTCCAACGCCGGTACCTTGACCTTCGGTCGTCAGTACGCTCCGGGTTATGCTGCCTTCGTGAAGCATGATGCTCTGGGTGCCGCGCTGCTTTCCGCTGGTATGACCCTGAATGCTTCTTCTGGTAACACCATTGCTGCTAATAGCAATGCTCGCTGGAACAACTCCATCAAGTACGTTTCCCCGGTCTTCGCTGGCTTCCAGGGTGAATTGATCTATCGTGCTGGTGAAGCTAGCAACGATATGGCTTCCAACGAAGGCTACGGCCTGGGTCTGGCCTATGCTGGTGGCCCTGTTGCCGTTAACTATGTCTATCAACATACCGATGGTTCCGCGCAAGGTTCTGATGCTGGTCTGACTGCTGCTCAGTGGGTTGCTTCTACCCCGAACACCGGCGCAATTCGTGACGAGCACTTCATCGGTGCAACGTTTGATGCCAAGGTTCTGAAAGTCCTGGCGACTGCACAGTTCGCAGAGAATCAAGGCCGCGGTCTGAATGGCTCCAGTCAAGTTCAGTTGTACACTTTGGGCACGATCATTCCGGTTGGCAAGGGTAACATCCACGCTAACTACGGCTTGCTGGACCTGAACGGTAATAATCGCAAGAACGGCGCTTCTGGTCTGGGTCAGAGCTATGCTGTTGCCTACACCCATGGTCTGTCCAAGCGCACCACGCTTTACGCTGCAGTTAACTACACCGATCTGGCCGGGTCCACCACTCCGCCGTCATACGTCAATGCTTCGGGTTCTGCCGCTACTACGCTTGGCTTGTCTGCCCAGAATGCTGCTAACCTGATCAACGGTGGCGGTAACGGTACAACGGTTGGTTTTGGTATCAATCACGCTTTCTAATCTGACTTAACCGTCAATTAGAAAATAAAGCGGTCACCTTCGGGTGACCGTTTTTTATTTCTGCTTTGAAACGTCGTTTTGAGCGACGTTTTTTGTGTCCATCGCCAGTGCTGTGTAGCGTCTTTTTTCCTCGCCTTGCGATTCTTTGGTTGTTTTGTGCTTGTAAAAAAGGCTCCCTTGGTTGCGGGAGCCTTTGTTTATTTGTTGGGGGATTTGGTTAAATCAGGATCAGGTTGTCCCGGTGAATGATTTCCGGTTCGTCTACGTAGCCAAGCAGTTCTTCAATTTCGGCGGTTGATTTGCGGGCGATCAGGCGGGTTTCGCCACTGCCGTAGTTGCTCAGGCCGCGCGCCACTTCCAGCCCCTGGGGGCTGATGCAGGCGACTGCGGCACCCCGTTCAAATTCGCCTTCGCTGGCGATTACGCCGACAGGCAGCAGGCTTTTTCCGGCTTTGAGCGCTTCCACTGCGCCTTCATCAAGCATCAGCTTGCCGGCGAGTTGCAGATGGTCAGCCAGCCATTGTTTGCGTGCGGCGAGTGCCTGGGTTTGCGAGATGAGTAGGGTGCCGACCGATTCGCCGTTGGCTAGCCGGATGATCGGGTCTGTCTCGTGACCGTTGGCGATGACCGTGTGTGCTCCGCTACGGGCGGCGCGTTTGGCGGCGATCACTTTGGTGATCATGCCGCCCTTGCCGATCGAGGTGCCGGCGCCGCCAGCCATTGCCTCCAGTGACTCGTCGCCGGCCGTGGCTTCGCGGATCAGCGTCGCATTGGGGTCCTTGCGCGGGTCGGCGGTGTACAGGCCGGTCTGGTCGGTCAGGATGATCAGGGCTTCGGCTTCGATCAGGTTGGCCACCAGGGCGCCCAGTGTGTCGTTGTCGCCGAACTTTATTTCGTCGGTGACGACAGTGTCGTTCTCGTTGATGATCGGCACCACGCCCAGTCGAAGTAGCGTGATCAGCGTCGAGCGGGCGTTAAGATAGCGCTTGCGGTCGGCCAGGTCGTCGTGGGTCAGCAGGATTTGCGCGGTTTGCAGGCCATATTTGGCAAAGGCGCCTTCGTAGACCTGGACCAGTCCCATCTGGCCGACGGCAGCAGCGGCCTGCAATTCATGGACCGATTTCGGGCGTTTTGCCCAGCCGAGGCGCTGCATGCCGCAGGCGATGGCGCCGGACGAAACCAGCACGACTTCTTTGTCCTGTTGCTGGAGAACGCTGATTTGGCGTGCCCAGTCGTCAATGGCGGCGAGGTCGAGTCCGGCTCCGTTGTTGGTAACCAGCGCCGAGCCGACTTTGACGACGAGGCGTTTGGCGTTGGCGAGGCGGGTTTTGTTCATGCGTCTTCGTTGCTAGCTATTTCGGGTTCGTCGTCATCGACTTCCGGGCGAGCCATCTGTTCCAGGGTTTCCTGGATCGCATAGATCAGCGGCTTGGTGCCTTCGCCGCTGATGGCGGCAATCGGGAAGTAGGGGCCGTCGTACTTGGTGGCTTTCTTGTAGGCCTTGAGGAAGTTTTTCACCGCTGCTTCGCGGTCTTCCTCGGGAATCAGGTCGAGCTTGTTGAGGACCAGCCAGCGCGGCTTGTTGGCCAGTTCCGGGTCGTGCTTGATCAGTTCGCCGACGATCGCCTTGGCGTCGCGGACCGGGTCGGAGTCCGGGTCGATCGGCGCAATGTCCACCAGGTGCAGCAGGATGCGCGTGCGTTGCAAGTGCTTCAGAAAGCGGATGCCGAGGCCGGCGCCATCGGCGGCGCCTTCGATCAGGCCCGGTACGTCGGCCATCACGAAACTCTTATCGGAGTCCACGCGAACCACGCCGAGATTCGGGTGCAGCGTCGTGAAAGGGTAGTCGGCAACCTTCGGGCGGGCCGCCGAGATGGCGCGGATCAGCGTGCTCTTGCCGGCGTTGGGCAGGCCGAGCAGGCCGACGTCGGCGAGGACGCGCAGTTCGAGCGTGAGCTCGTGCTCTTCGCCCTGTTCGCCCTTGGTGCACTGACGCGGGGCGCGATTGGTGCTGGATTTGAAGTGGATGTTGCCGAGGCCGCCCTTGCCGCCTTTGGCCAGCAGGACCTTTTTATCATGCTGGTCGAGGTCAGCGAGGATTTCCTCGGTGTTCAAATCTTTGATCACCGTGCCAACCGGCATGCGCAGAATGATGTCGTCGCCGCCGGCGCCGTATTGGTCGGCGCCGCCACCGTTCTCGCCGCGCTTGCCGATGAACTTGCGGGTGTAGCGATAGTCGACCAGGGTATTGATATTGCGGTCGCCGACAACGTAAATGCTGCCGCCGCGTCCGCCGTCGCCGCCATTCGGGCCGCCCATCGGGATGTATTTTTCGCGGCGGAACGTGGCCGCGCCGTTACCACCGTCGCCGGCCTTGACGTAGATTTTTGCTTCGTCGATAAATTTCATGTTCCGCCTCTACATCCGGCCCAGGGCCACGTTGCCATCACCGGAAAATCCGGCGACATAAATTAAAAAGCCCTATCCGGCGGATAGGGCTTTTGTTTCCGCCGTGCCGAATTTATTCGGCGGCCGGAACGATGGTCACCACGCGGCGCTTTTTCAAGCCCTTGATGGAGAACTGAATGACGCCGTCCTTCAGTGCGAACAGGGTGTGATCCTTGCCGCAGCCGACGTTTTCGCCCGGGTGGAATTCAGTACCGCGCTGGCGAACGATGATGTTGCCGGCGAGAACGAATTGACCACCGTAGCGTTTGACGCCGAGTCGTTGGGCATGTGAGTCGCGGCCGTTACGTGAACTACCGCCTGCTTTCTTGTGTGCCATTTATTAGCTCCTTGTCTGAACTTAGGCGGCGATCGAATCGATGCGCAGTTCGGTGTAGTTCTGACGATGGCCTTGATGCTTTTGGTAATGCTTACGACGACGCATCTTGAAGATCTTGACCTTGTCGTGGCGGCCGTGGGAAACCACGGTGGCTTTAACGGTGGCGCCAGCAAGGAAGGGGGCGCCGATCTGTACCGACTCGCCTTCGCCTACCATGAGGATCTGGTCAAGGGTAACTTCTGCGCCAACGTCTGCCGGTATCTGTTCTACTTTAAGTTTTAGACCATTGGTAACGCGATACTGCTTACCGCCGGTTTTTATGACCGCATACATGGGTTGGACTCCGAAAATAATACAAAGGGTGCTACAAAGAACCGCGCATTATACGGAAAACTGCCACGAAGTCAAAGCCTTGTGGTGCGCTTGTGGTAAACTTTCGGCCTTTCCACCACCTCTCTTCCCCGGTCCTTCTCCCAGCGGCCGAGGAGGGATTCGAGAGTCGCTACGACTCCGCAAATCTGGAGCTATACATGGCTGAAATTACCACGGCCTCCGGCCTGATCTACGAAGATTCCGTTATCGGCGAAGGCGCCGAGGCCAAGGCCGGCGACCACGTCGTCGTCCATTACACCGGTTGGCTGACCAACGGCAGCAAGTTCGATTCGAGCAAGGACCGCAACGATCCTTTCGATTTTCCGCTCGGCCAGCGCCATGTGATTTCCGGTTGGGATGAAGGCGTCCAGGGCATGAAGATCGGCGGCACGCGCAAGCTGACCATTCCGCCCGAACTCGGCTATGGCGCCCGCGGCGCGGGCGGCGTGATTCCGCCGAATGCGACGCTGGTCTTCGAGGTTGAATTGCTCGGTATCCAATGAGCGATTTCGGCAACGAGCGTAAACCCAAACGGCCGCCGAGCGATGCGGCCGGTGGCGACCCGTGGGCCAAGTGGCGGCAACCGGAGGGTGCGTCGGCCCCCGCGCCGGCACGAAAGCCGCGTCCGGCCCCGGCTCCTCGAGAGGAAACCGAGCGGGACGTCGGCAAGGTTGAAAGCAAGGCAGAAGTGCCGCCGGTGCCCGTGGTGCGCGAGCGTCCGACGGGGACTTTGAGTCCGATTAAATCGGTTGCGCCAACCCGAGCGGTTGAAAGAAAGCCGTTCAAGAAGCCGTCTGCGGCAACTACGCCGCCTCGTCCGCGCGATCAGATGCGGGGAGGGAAAGCACGCGATGCGCGTCCGCTGGCCCGCGCTGACCGTGCGCCGGTACTCCCGCGACCGCCGCGCGACCCGGCTGATGTGCCGGAAGGTGTCCGGTTGTCCAAGGTGATGTCCGAACGGGCGATGTGTTCGCGGCGCGAGGCGGATCTATGGATCGAGCGCGGCTGGGTCTTCGTCAACGGCGAGCAGATTTCCGAACTGGGTTCGCGTATCGATCCCAATGCCGAAATCTCCATATCCAAGGAAGCCAAGCTGGATCAGGCCAAGCAGGTCACCATCCTGCTCAACAAGCCGATCGGTTATGTTTCCGGCCAGCCGGAAGCCGACTGCAAGCCGGCGGTGACGCTGATTTCAGCCGAAAGCTGGGTTCGCCAGTCGGGCGATCCGGAGTTCAAGCCGTGGATGTTGCGCGGTCTGGCCCCGGCCGGGCGGCTCGACATCGATTCGACCGGCCTGCTGGTGTTCACCCAGGATGGCCGGATCGCCAAGAAGCTGATTGGCGAAGACAGTCTGGTGGAAAAGGAATACCTCGTCCGGGTCAGTGGCGAGATGATTCCCGGTGGCCTGAAACTCTTGCAGCATGGCCTGGAACTCGATGGCAAGCCGCTCAAGCCGGCCTGGGTCAAGCAGTTGAACGAGGACCAGTTGCACTTCATCCTGAAGGAAGGGAAGAAGCGCCAGATTCGCCGGATGTGCGAACTGGTCGGGCTGCGGGTCATCGGCCTCAAGCGGGTACGCATCGGCCGGGTCAAACTGGGCGATCTGCAACTCGGGCAGTGGCGGTTTTTACGGCCCGACGAGTCGTTCTGATTGCTGCTGGCAACAAAAAGCCCGGTCGCTGAACCGGGCTTTTTTTCGCGCGCAGTGTGCGATCAGGCCGGCTTGTTGCCGATCATCACGGTCGCTTCGCCTTCGATGACGACGGTTTCGCCGACCTTGCAGGTCGTTTCGAGGATGACGCGCTTCTTGGCGGCGATGACTTCCTTGACGGTGACCGTGGTCTTCACGGTGTCGCCGGGGCGGACCGGGGCCTTGAATTTCAGGGTCTGCGCCAGATAGATGGTGCCGGGGCCGGGCAGGTGGGCACCGAGGACGGCCGAGATAAAGCTGGCCGAGAGCATGCCGTGGGCGATGCGGCCACCGAACGGCGTGGTCTTGCCGAACTCTTCATCGAGATGAACGGCGTTGGTATCGGTTGAGACGCCAGCGAACAGAACGATATCGGCATCGGTGATGGTCTTGCCAATGGTCGCACTCATGCCAGGCTGCAGGTCTTCGATGTAATAGGTCATGGCTATTTTCTCAGGGTTATGAAATTTGTTATTTGAACTTTAGCATGCCAGACGGGCATTTTCCTGCCGCGATTCGGCGCGGTTTATTCGGTGCGCAGGGCTTCCACCGGGTTGAGGCGGGCCGCATTGCGCGCCGGTAAAACGCCGGCGGCGAGACCGATGGCAATGGCGACGCTCTCGGCGAGCAGGACGAAACTGAGCGGCGTGTGCACCGGCAGGGTGGGCAGTGCGAAATGGATCAGCTGGGCGAGGCCGATGCCGAGCAGCAGGCCGAGCAGTCCGCCGAGCGCCGAGAGGGCCACCGCCTCGCCGAGAAAGAGCAGCAGGATGGTCCGCCGGGGGGCGCCGAGGGCGACCAGCAGGCCGATTTCGCCGGTCCGTTCGGTCACCGCAATGGTCATGATGGTGACGATGCCGACGCCGCCGACGAGCAGTGAAATGCCGCCGAGCGCGCCAACCGCCATGGTCAGTACGTTGAGGATGTTGGACAGCGTTTTCAGCATCTCTTCCTGGGTGACGATGGTGAAATCCTCGCGGCCGTGGCGGGCGATCAGGCGTTCCTTGATGGCGCGGGCGACAATGGCCGAAGGCACGCCTTCTTCGGCAGCGACGTTGATCTCGTCGACGCCCTCGCGATTGAACAACTCCTGGGCGCGGGCGGCCGGAATGAAGACGGTGTCGTCGAGGTCGATGCCGAGGAACTGGCCTTTGGCCGCCATCACGCCGATCACCCGGAAATGCAGGCCGCCGATGCGCAGGCGCTGGCCAAGCGGGTTGTCGCTGCCGAACAGCTCGTTCTTGACCTTGCTGCCGAGCACGACAAAGGCGCGGGCGCTGCCTTCATCGTCGGCCGGCAGGAACTGGCCGCTTTGCAGTGTCGAACGGAATATTTTCGGCAAATTGGCATTGACGCCGTAGATCAACGTCCGCCGCGTCCGGCCGTTGCCTTCGACTTCGGCGTTGCCGCGCACGTTGGGGGTGACGGCGAGGATATGCGGCAGGCGGTGCAGTGATGCGGCATCTTCCAGCGACAGCGGCCGGGCGCTCGACGGCAGGCCGTGTGCGGTACCGCCCGTCTTGGTTTTGCCGGGATGGATGCCGATGACGTTGGTGCCGAATTGCGAGAATTCACCGAGGACGAAGCGATGGATGCCTTCGCCGATCGAGGTGAGCAGGATCACCGCGGCGATGCCGACGGCAATGCCGAGCAGCGTCAGGAAGCTGCGCAGGCGCTGGGCGGTGATGGCGCGCAGGGCGAGCTGGAGCGAGTCGGCGAGGAGCATGGCTAATGCTTCATCAGGGCTTGTACCGGATCGAGCCGGGCAGCCCGGCGGGCCGGCATGACGCCGAACAGCAGGCCGGTCAGCAGCGCCGTGGACAGTCCGGCGATTACCGCCCAGTCGGGCGGGTAGGCCGGAAACACCGGAAAGGCCTGGCGCAGGGCAAAGGCGCCGAGTTGGCCGAGCAGGTAGCCGACGACAGCACCGACCGTGGACAGCATCGCCGCCTCGGCCAGAAAGGCCAGGCGGATGGTCCGCGCCGTGGCGCCGAGGGCCTTGAGCAGGCCGATTTCGCCGGTGCGCTGGGTGACAGCGACGAGCATCACGTTCATCACCAGGATGCCGGCCACCGCCAAGCTGATCGCGGCAATGCCGGCGACGCCCATGGTCAGCGCGCCGAGCAGCTTGTCGAAGGTGGCGAGGATGGCATCCTGGGTGATCACCGTGACGTCTTCCTCGCCGCGATGGCGCTGCTTGAGGATTTCCATCGCCTGCTCCTTGGCGTCCGGAATCGCCTCGCGGCTCCTCGCTTCGACCAGGATGCGGAACAGCGTGTTGGAATTGAACATGGCCTGGGCCAGCGAAACCGGCACGATGACCAGTTCGTCGGTATCCATGCCAAGTCCCTGGCCGACCGACTTGAGGACGCCGACGACGCGCAGCCGGCGGTCGCCGACGCGGATCAGCTTGCCGACGGCGGGCTCGTTGCCGAACAGTTCTTCGCGAATCTTCGCGCCGATGACGGCGACCGGCGAGCCGCGATTCCAGTCCTCATCGGGCAGCCCGCTACCCTGGGCCAGCTCGAAATTGCGGATCGGAATGAATTCGCTGGTCGCCCCGGCCACCATGATTTCGCGCAGGCGGCCGCCAAAACTGATTTCCGAGGTGCCGACGGTGAGCGGTGCGACGCGGCTGACCGCCGGGGCGCGGCGCAAGGCGCCGGCATCGTCGATGGTCAGGTCGCGCGGTGTCGTGGTGATGGCGTTGGCCGGGTTGAAGCCGCCGGTGCCGGAACGGCCGGGCAGTACAATGACGAGATTGGTGCCGATCGACGAGAACTGGCCGACGACGTAACGCCGGGCGCCATCGCCCAGCGCTGTGAGGATGACAACGGCGGCGACGCCGATCGACATGGCCAGCACCGAGAGCGTCGTGCGCATCGGGTAGCCGGCCGCCGCATCGCGGGCGAAACGCAGGGTGTCAGCCAGGCGCATCGGCAGTGGCCCCGCTGTCGTGCCGCAGCCGGCCGTCTTCCATCACCAGCTGGCGCCGGGCGCGGGCGCCCATGGCCTGGTCGTGGGTGACGACGACCAACGTGACGCCGCTGGCGTTGAGCGCTTCGAGCAGGTTGACCACTTCGTCGCCGGTGTGGCGGTCGAGGTTGCCGGTCGGCTCATCAGCCAGGATCAGCGCCGGCTGCATGATGGTGGCGCGGGCAATGGCGACGCGTTGGCGCTGGCCGCCGGACAGTTGGTCGGGCCGGTGGTCGGCGCGGTTTTCCAGAGCGAAGCTGGCCAAGGCGCGGGCCACGCGGTCGCGCCGCTCCTTGACCGGGATGCCGGCCAGCATCATCGGCAGGGCGATGTTCTCGGCGGCACTCAGGCGCGGTACCAGATGAAAACTCTGAAAGACGAAGCCGATGCGCTCGCTGCGCACGTGTGCCTGCTCATCGGGCGACAGCGTCGTGACGTCGCGGCCTTCCAGTTGATAAGTACCGGCATTGGGCCGGTCGAGCAGGCCGAGCAGATTGAGCAGGGTCGATTTGCCGGAGCCGGAAGGGCCCATCACGGCGACATATTCGCCGGCGGCAATCGATAAGTTCAGCGCGTTCAGCGCGTGCACCGTTGAATCGCCGAGCTGGAACACGCGCTCGATGCCGCTCAGTTCGATCAGCGCCATGCGCTCACCTGGCCTTGGCTTTGTCGTCCGGCGTAACCGTCGCGCCGGCCTTGACGCCTTCCTTTTCGAGCGAGGTGACGATGCGGTCGCCAGCCTTCAGGCCTTCCAGCACTTCGCTGTACTCCCAGTTGGTCAGGCCGGTTTTGACCTGCCGCTCTTCCAGTTTGCCGCTTTCAGCGTTGAACAGCAGCACCCGGCCGCCTTCCTGGATGGCGGCGGTCGGAATGCGCAGCACCTTGTCGCGACCGCTGAGGATGATCTCGACGTCGGTGCTGTAACCGACCAGCAAGGCGGTGGCGGCCTCGGGCTGGTCGAAGTCGACTTCGATATCAACGGTCCGCGCCTGCTTTTCAACCGCCGAAACATACGGGGCGACGCGCCGGACCTTGCCCGGCAGCGTTTGCCCGGGCAGGGCATCGAGGGTGATGCGGACCGGCTGGCCGGGCTTGATTTTCGGGGCATCGACCTCGTCCATCGGTGCCTTGACATAGAGGCAGGAGTCGTCGATCAGGTCGATGGCCGGCGGCGTCGGCACGCCGGGCGGCGAGGGCGTCGAATACTCGCCCAGCTCGCCGACGATCTTGGCCACGGTGCCGTCGAACGGGGCGTACAGTGCGACGCGCCCCTGTTCGACGCGGGTCGCCTTGAACCGGGCCTGAGCCTGGGCGATGTCGGCCTTGGCCGTATTGCAGCTGGCTCGGCGGACTTCGGCATCGGTTCGGGCGGCTTCTTCACGGCTGGGTGAGACGAAACCCTTTTGGCGCAGCTCGCTCTGTCTAGTAGCTTCCTTTTCGGCATTTGCCGCGGCGATGCAGGCTTCCTCAGCGCGTTTGTCGGCCAGCACGATCTGTGTCTGGCTCAGCGCAGCCTGGGCCTGCTGGTCGTCATTCCACAACTTGAGCAGTAACTGCCCCTTCTTGACCTTATCGCCTTCCTTGACGCCGAGGAACTCGATCCGGCCGCCGACGATGGTCGACAGCTTGGTGCGCTGGCAGGCCTCGACGGTGCCGGCCCGGGTGTTGGCCAGCGTCGCTTCGACCTTGCCTTCGGTCACTTCCTTGAGGACGACCGGAATCGGCTTGGGGCGGTTGAACCAGAACAGCCCCAGGCCGAGCAGGGCGACGATGGTGACGACGATCAGGATACGGCGCATGCGGGATTCCTAACGAAAGCCGGGGAGCCAGCCGGATTGGGCATGCGCCCGGTCCGGTTCGAGCGCTCCCTGGTAGAGCGCCTCGATGACCGGCGGTTCCGGCCAGGGCTCATTCATGAAAGTCAGGCCGATTTCTTCGACGGTGCGCCCCGACCAGTAGTGTTCGGCTACTTCATCGAGAGCGCTGAGCGACAGGCTGTGCGGCAGGCGCAGGTAATCCAGCCAGCTGGCGTCGTGGAAGGAGCACAGATAGGCGCCGGTGGTCGTGGCGCAGGAGAGATTCTTGCCGAATACGCGTTGCGGATGCTTGCTCCGGAAGGTCATCGCATCGGTTCGCGTGGCGAACAACAACAAGGCGTGCAGGCGGCTCGGGAAATGGTTGTAGCGGCGCTGACGGAAATATTCCAGGTGATATTCGGCGAAGTAATTCTGCACCGAAACCAGCTGGTCGCCGGCCGTCGGCCCGCCGCCTTCCGGCGACGACAAGGTGGCGCCGAACGGGCTGCCCTTGAGAATGTCCCAGCCGGGCAAGTCGCTTCCCGGCTCGAGCCAGCAGAAAAGCTCAAGGGTTGCGGTGTCCTTGATCAGGTTATCCATGGGCCGAATGGGTAATGGGGCATTGCGCTATTCTGAACGATAGCCGGGCATAGACCAACAAGGCCGGCAAAGATAAATTCGGCGGTTGCCGGCGAGTGATTTGGCATATGATTCAATTCACATAAAACACCGAATCGGTAGGAGACAAATTGATTTCTGCAGTGGGGTCTGGCCCATTCGCTTGGGCCGACAAAGGGGCCGTGTGAATCTGCGTCGGGCTTTTCTCGCCGTTTCGTTGTCGCTGACCGGCATGCTGGTGCTGATCGGCGGGGTGACGTTCGGCGCGCTGTCCGGTTTCAACGAGGCGAGCGCGGCGACCCGGCATCGGCAAAGCTCGATGGCCCTGATGGACGAGGTGCGGCACGAGGTCGATCTGCTCGGCCGGCTGGTCAGTTCCTACATCAGCACGGCCAACCCGCGCTTCCTGATCTATTACTACGATATTCTCGCCATCCGCGAAGGGGCCAAGCCGCGACCCGAAAATTTTTCGGCCGCCTATTGGGAGCAGGTGATTGCCGGTACGAAAATACACCTCTCGCCGACTGCCGGTCAGGTTCGGCCGCTGGTCGAGCGGACCGCCGAGCTCGGCTTCGATGTCGGCGAGCAGGCGGTGGTGCAGCGGATCCACCAGATAACCGAGCAGATGAAGCAGGTCGAGCAGGTGGCATTTGCCGCGACCCAGGGGCTCTACGATCCGGAGGCGCAGGAATTCGTTTCGGAAGCCAAGCCGCAACGCGAGTTTGCCGGGGCCTTGCTGCATCAGCCGCCCTATCTCAAGCTGCGCGCCGAACTGGCGCTTGCCGTCGAGGAACTGAGCGGGCTGGTCGATCAGCGGACGGCGAGCAATCTGCAGCACGCCTCGGAGGCGCTGCAAAATTGGATCATTTTGGCGATTTTCCTGCTGATCGGCACCGGCCTGGTGCTTCTCCTTTGTTACCGTTACCTGCAACGGCACTTGCTCGATCCCCTGACCTTGCTGCATCGAACGGCCACGGCCCTGGCCGGGAAATCTTTCGGCGCGCGAGTCGGCGATGTGCATGGCGTCGATGAAGTGCAGGCGCTGGCGACGACGCTGGACGGCATGGCGGCGGCCATCGAGATCGATATCCGGCAGCGCGAGAACGCGCAGCAGGCATTGCTTGAAGCCCGGGCGAAAGCCGAAGTAGCGACCGAGGCCAAATCGATCTTTCTGGCCAACATGAGTCATGAGATCCGGACGCCGATGAATGCCATTCTCGGGATGGCTTATCTCGCCATGAAATCCGGACTGCCGCCGCGCGAGCACGAGTACGTCGCCAAAATCCATGCGGCGGCGCGTTCGCTGCTGGGCATCCTCAACGACATTCTCGATTTCTCGAAAATCGAGGCCGGCAAGGTGGCGCTCGAGGCGACCAGGTTCGAGGTCGAGTCGGTCGTCCAGAACGCCCTGTTCATGGTGCAGCACCGGGCCGAAGGGAAACATATCGAGCTGATCCTCGATTACCGACTGGCCTCGAATTTTCCGGCTCTGATCGGCGACCCGTTGCGCCTGGGGCAGATCTTGATCAATCTGCTGACCAACGCCGTCAAATTCACCGAGGCCGGCCATGTTCGGCTGACGGTCAGCGAGCGGAGTCGCGAGGCCGGGATCTCGACCCTGGTTTTCAATATCGAAGACACCGGTATCGGCATGACGACCGAGCAGGTGAGCCGTCTGTTCCAGGAGTTTACCCAGGCCGATGGTTCGACGACCCGGAAATATGGTGGCACCGGTCTCGGGCTGAGCATATCCAAACATCTGGCCGAGGCGATGGGTGGCGAAATTGCTGCTGAAAGCGTGGTCGACCGTGGCAGTGTGTTCCATTTTTCCGTTCGCCTGCCGCTCGCCACCGACGTGGCGGCGCCCGATCGAGAGGCCGCTCCGATCTGCCGGCGGGCCATGGTGGTCGATGACTACCCGGCGGCGCGCGACAGCATGGCCGAAATGCTGGTCGCGCTGGGGTGTCTGCAGGTGGATCGCTCTTCCAGCGGCGAGGATGCCCTGGCTCGGCTGGCCTCGGCCAGCGCGACGGGCCAGCCTTACGATGTGCTATTGCTCGACTGGTTGATGCCGGGCATATCCGGTGGCGGGGTGGTCAACGGACTGCTGGCGCAGGGAATCGCCTTGCCGAGAAAAACCATTGTCGTCTCGGCGGCGGATGCCGCGCTGTTACGTGCCGAAGTCAGTCAGCCGGGGGTTAGCGAGTATGTCCAGAAGCCGTTGCTGCCGAATGTCTTGCGGCGCATCTGTGGTGATGCGGTGACTCTCGAAAACCCGCCGGTTGCCGAGCGCAAAGTGCTGCGTTCCGGGCGGCTGGCCGGGATGCAGTTGCTGCTCGTCGAGGATGACGAAATCAATCGGCAGGTGGCCAGCGAAATTCTCCGCGGCTGGGGGGCAAGGGTCGATATCGCGGTCAATGGACAACTCGCGCTCGACCGGTTGTTCGCGCTGCCGCCCGATTATTACGCGGCCGTTCTGATGGACCTCGAAATGCCGGTGCTGGACGGACGCGAGGCGACACGGCGAATCCGCGCCGATCTCCGCCTCCGCGATCTGCCAATCCTCGCGATGACGGCGCATGCGCTGGGCGGCGACCAGCAACGGCTGGCGACGTCCGGCATGAACGCTTACATCGTCAAGCCTTTCGAGCCGGAAGTCCTGGTCGAGGCGCTTCGCCCCTATTTGCGGCAGGCCGAGCCGGTACCAGCCAAGGAAGTCCCCGACAATGCTCGAGAGCAGCCTTTCATCGACGCGCTGAATGCCTTGCCGGAGATCGATTCGACGTTGTTGCTGCGCCGCTTCAGTGGGCGAATTCCCTTCGTGGCGCGATCGCTGAAGCAGTTTGCCGCGGACGGCCGGCGGTTTGTCGGCGAGTTAAAGGAAGCCATCGCAACTGGCGATCACGAAACCGCGCAACGACGAATTCATTCTTTCAAGGGACTGGCCGGAACCTTTGCCATGACATCCCTGCAGCAGGCCGTGGTCGCCCTTGAAAACGCGATCAAGGCCGGCCCGGCCGACCCGTCGGGCGAAATTGATACGGTCGACGGGCTGTTGCGGCCGCTGCTCGACAAGCTCGATCAATTGCCGGGAGCCGACAGCGAGGCTGCGCCGCCCGCCATTTCAGCCAACCTCAATGGCTTGCTCGATCGCTTGCGCCGCCACCTCAGCGAAGGCGACGGCGAAGCCGAAGAGTTGTGGCGCAGCAACAAAGCCCGCCTTGCTGTCCTGTACTCCCCGCTGCAACTGGCGGCGATCGAGCGTGCCATCAATCAGTGGAATATCGACGAGGCGCTGGCCGCCCTGGCGAACACCGTGCCACGTGAGGAGACCCAATGAACCCCGATAGCCGACCGACCGTGCTGGTCATCGACGACACGCCGGCCAACCTGAGCCTACTCAACAATCTGCTGCGCACCCAGTACCGCGTCAAACTCGCCAACAGCGGCGAGCGCGGGCTGGAGTTGGCGACCAGCAAACTGCCGGACTTGATCCTGCTCGACATCATGATGCCGGAGATGGATGGCTATGAGGTCTGCCGGCGCCTGAAGGCCAACCCGGCAACGGACGGGATACCGGTCATCTTTCTCACCGCGAAGACCGATGCCGCGGATGAGGAACTGGGTTTCGAGCTCGGCGCAGTCGACTTCATCCACAAGCCGATTGCCCCGTCGATCGTCCTGGCTCGGGTGCGCACCCATTTGCAGATCAAGGGCTGGCAAACCTTCCTGGAAGACCAGAGCGCCTGGCTGCAGGCCGAGGTCAAGCGTCAGGTCAGCGAAGTGCTGCATCTGCAGGAAGCCTCGATCCGGGTCATGGTGTCGCTGGCCGAGTTTCGCGACGAGTGTACCGGCAACCATATCCGGCGCACCCAGACCTATGTCCGGCTGTTGGCCGAATTTCTCAGCAAGCAGGAGCGGGATCGCGCCTTCCTGACGCCGGAGCAGATCGACCAGATCGCCAAGGCCGCACCGCTGCACGACATTGGCAAGATCGCCATTCCCGATCACATTCTGCTCAAGCCGGGCAGACACACGCCGGAAGAGTTCGAAATCATGAAGACCCATGCCATCAAGGGCGAAAGCATGTTGGCCCGGACGCGGCACGAAATGGGCGAGGACAATCTGCTGCTCCACTTCGCCAGCCAGATCGCCCGTAATCATCATGAACGCTGGGACGGCACCGGCTATCCTGACCAGCTGCAAGGGGAGGGCATCCCGCTGGCGGCTAGGCTGATGGCGGTGGCCGACGTCTATGATGCGCTGCGCTCCCGGCGTCCCTACAAGGAGCCTTTCAGTCATGAAGAGGCGGTGCGTCTGCTCGTCGAGCAGCGCGGCAAGCAGTTCGACCCGGCGCTGATCGATGCATTTCTCGCCCTGGAAGACGAGTTTTTAAGGGTAGCGACCTTACTTGCCGACGATACGGTCGACTACAGGGTTTAAAATCCGGAACAATATGAGATTCAAGTATTTGTTGCCTCTGGCACTCCTTCTTCCGCTAACGGCCAGCGCCGTGGACCTGACTTGGTCTGGCTTCGCGACGCTTGGCTATGCCCAATCGGATCAGCCGTACAAATATCTGCGCTTCATCGATGACCAGGGCAGCTTCAACCGGGACAGCATCTTCGGCGCGCAACTCGATCTCAAGTTCAACCAGCAATGGGGCGCCACCTTGCAAGGCAAGCTCGCCCCTTCGGTGAAGAGCGATTCGCGCTGGGATGCCACGCTGTCATGGGCCTTCATCTCGTGGCGGCCGGTTGACGACTGGTTGATCCGGGTCGGCAAGCTGCGCCTGCCGTTGATGTTGAATACCGAGAATACCGATGTCGGCGCCACCTTCGATCTTGCCCGCCTGCCGATGGAGGTCTATTCGATTGCCCCGACCACCGACGTGTTCGGCTTGAGTATCAGCAAGACATGGCTCGCCGACCGTTTCGACTGGACGCTCGAGGCCTACACCGGCGAAGCGAAGACGCACTGGCGTTACTACGGACGGGAGATACATGACGTCACCGTCTCGCCCGGTAGCTGGTTTTTGCCGGTCGATATCAAGAGCAGCGGCCTGGTGCTGACGACGCGCGATATCGACAACACCTTCCGGATCGGGGTGCATGAGGTCGAGGCGACGCGGGGTGGCGAACCGACTCACGCCGAAATTCCTTTCCGGACGATCGCGCCGGGGGTCGGCTACTATGACCTGAATAGCGGCCGTCGCGTCGATAAACTGCTCATCCCGGTGCAAACGATCGGCGCCAGTTTCAAGCTTCCCGCCGATATCAAGGTGACGGCTGAATATGCCCGGATGGAAGTCAACAGCCTCAGCGAAGGCTTGAGCCGCTGGGGGGCTTATCTGGCGGTGGCCAAGCGCGTTGGCAAGTGGACGCCGTATGTCTATTACGCCAAGATGAAATCGACCGATAGCGCGCTGGAAAAATACAAGGCGATCAACGGAAACACGGTGCCGCCCTTGCCCGCGCCGTACGATGCCAGCCTGATCAATAAGTCGCAAAAACTGGCGGCGGATATCGTCGTCCCCTACGATCAATGGACCGCAGCAATCGGCACTTCGTACCGACTGACGCCAAGCAGCCTGATCAAGGCGGAATGGGCCCATACCCAGAGCGGCATCGTTTCCAGTTTTATCGATGCCGACAGCGCCGACCAGCGCCTCAATGTTTTTTCGCTCTCCTATAGCCTGACTTTTTAAGCCGGCATCATGCGAAAAAGCACGCTTGCCCTGCTGCTGATAGCGTTGAGCAACCCGCTGCCGGCGGCTGAAGATCCGGTCGTCGTCATCGCCTACCAGAGTATTCCGAAGGCCGATCTGCCAACCCTGCAGCGCTTGTACACCGGTCGCATCGTGTCGATCAACCGGCAGTCGGCCGTGCCGGTCAGCCTGCCGCCCGGGCATCGCGTTCGTCAGCAATTTCTCGAAATGATTTTCGACCAGAACGAAGAGCAATACACCGGTTACTGGCTGGTTCGGCGTTACGTCGGCAAGGGGGCGCCGCCGCAGGAACTGGCCGACGTCGACGAGCTGATCAGCTACGTCATTGCGACGCCCGGAGCGGTCGGCTACGCGCCCTTATCAAGGGTGCCGCCCGGTACCAACATTATTTACAAACGCTAGGAGCAACGCCTAGCTATTTTTTTTCAGAGTGGTAAGGTGAACTTGTGTCGTGGTTAGCAGCAGGCCCGACATGTAGTGGCAGTCGATGCTGCGTTGCAGGAGAGTCTATGGCAGTTATCAACGGAAGCACTTCTTGAGATTACCGTGTAGTACTCCATAACGGCGTAATGTCGTATGCCCCAGTCGAAAGTGCCGGGGCGCAGTAACCGAAGCCCATACCCGAAAAGTATGGGCTTCCTGCTTTCAGGAAAATCACATGCCTATCCAGCGCCACGGCACCACCCGCCGTTACTCCGACAGTGTCGTGCACAACGGCACGGTCTATCTGGTCGAAGTCCCGTCGAATCTCGATGCCGATATCACCGAGCAGACGCAGAACCTGCTGGCCGGTGTCGAACGCCTGCTGGCCCAGGCCGGCAGCGACAAATCGCGCTTGCTGATGGTCACCATCTACCTCGCCGACATGGCCGACTACGATGCCATGAACGCCGTCTGGGACCCCTGGTTGCCCGATGGCTGCGCGCCTAGCCGCGCCTGTATCGAGGCCCGCTTGGCCAAGGCGGAATTCAAGGTTGAAATGGCCTTGACCGCCGCCCTTTGATCCACTTTTGCCATCGCCCTGATTCCCATGAGGCATAATCCGGCCATCGGGTAAGCATAAGTTAAAGGGTCGTTTTGGCTGCACGTGATTCCGCTGAAAAGGCCGATGTTCCATGGCTTCAGCTTTTTTTACCGTTTGCCGCCGGGTTCTTCCTGTCGTATGTCTATCGGACCGCCAATGCGGTCATTGCGCCATTGATCGGCCAGGAACTCGACCTGAGCGACGGTGCCCTCGGGCTGCTGACCAGCGCCTATTTTCTCGCTTTCGCCCTTGCCCAGCTGCCGGTCGGCGTGTTGCTCGACCGCTACGGCCCGCGCCGCGTCGAATCGGCGCTGCTGGTCGTGGCCGCCGCCGGGGCCGTTATCTACGGCACGGCGCAGGATCTGACCATGCTGACCGTCGGCCGGGCGGTGATCGGGCTCGGCGTTTCCGCCTGCCTGATGGGGCCGCTCAAGGCCTTCGCCATGGCCTACCCGAAAAAGCGTCTGGCCTCGCTGACCAGCTGGATCATGGTGGCCGGCGGCGTCGGGGCCATCGCCGCCGCCGCCCCGCTGGAGTATCTGCTGGGGATTGCCGCCTGGCGGGAGGTTTGCCTGTTTGGTGCAGGCATCACCTTGCTGGTCGCCGTTGCCATCTTCCTGGCGGTTCCCGAATCGCCATCGGGCGCCCCACAAGCGGCGGGGCAGAATGACCTGCGTCGGCAATTCGGCGAATTCCGGGTGATCCTTCGGGCGCCAAAATTCTGGCGTATTGCGCCGGCGGCATTCTTTTTCTCCGGCGGCTTCAACGCTTTGCAGGGCTTGTGGGCCACCCGCTGGATCAGCGTTCACAGCGATGGCGACAAGATGGCGACCGCCGCCCAGTTGACCGGCATGAACGTTGCCGTCCTGGTCGGCATGATGCTGATCGGCGTATTCGCCACGCCGCTGGTCCGGCGTGGCATCAAGCTGGCGATGCTGTACCGCACCGGAATGCTGCTTGCCCTGCTCGGTATCGGCGGCATGGTCCTGATGCCCCGTTCCGGCGGGCTGCTGATCTGGCCGCTGCTCGGCTTGTGCTTCAGTCTCAACAGCCTGGCCTATACGCTGATTTCGCAAGCCTTTCCGGCCGCCTATGCGGGGCGTGCCAACAGCGCGCTGAACATGCTCATTCTGCTTGGCGCCTTCGGTCTGCAATGGGGCCTCGGCGCCATGATCGATACTTTCTGCCTCGGTGGCGCCAGCCTCGCAACCGCCTACCAGTTGAGTTTCGGGCTGCTCGTTATCGGCCAGTTGCTCGCCTGGCTGCGGCTCGCCTACCGCAAACCCCGTCCGGTCGGCGGCCTGATCTCCGATACCCCATCCGGCTGGCGATGACCGCCGCCGTGCTACTGGAAGCGTCAGGCGGTCCCCTTCAGTTTGCTTGAGCTCTCGGATGCGACTGTCGCACTTCCAAGCTATCGAGCACCGCCGGAGGCGGGTATCCTTGCCGGCCGCACCCGCCGATAGCCAAGCCTTTCCCCGTCCATGTCCACTGAGCTTTCCCCCCGCGCCGAACGTTTCTTCCTGCTGACGCTGGCCGGTATCCAGTTCAGCCATATTCTCGACTTCATGATCATGATGCCGCTCGGGCCGATCCTGATGGGGGCGTTTGGCATCGGGACGCACGAGTTCGGCTTGCTGGTGGCGTCCTACAGTTTCAGTGCGGCGCTTTCCGGGATTCTGGCGGCGACTTTCGTCGATTTGTTCGAGCGCAAGCGCCTGCTGCTCATCAGCTTCACCCTGTTTGCGCTGGCGACGCTGGCCTGCGGGCTGGCTCCGAGTTATTCGATGCTGATGCTGGCGCGCGGTCTGGCCGGGGTATTCGGCGGCATCATGGGGGCGCTGATCCAAACCATGATCGGCGATGCCATTCCGTTTTCCCGGCGGGCGCGGGCAAGTGGCATCGTCTCCAGCGCCTTTTCGGTGTCGACGATTGCCGGCGTGCCCTTGTCGCTATGGCTGGCCAATCATCTCGGCTGGCGCGCGCCGTTCATGCTGATCGCCGCGCTGAGCGTGGTTTTCCTCGCCATCGGCCTGCGCTTCCTGCCCGAATTGCGGCATCACCTGGGCGAGGAAAAGCGCGCCCATCTGCTGTCGGCGACCTTCAGCGTGCTGGGGGATCGCAACCATCTGGGCGCCTTGCTGTTTTCGGCGCTGATCATTTTTTCGGGCTTCACGGTGATTCCCTACATCACCGTCTACGCGGTGAATACCGTCGGCATTGCCCAGCAGGACATTCCCGTCGTCTATCTGGTCGGCGGCTTCGCCACCTTCATCAGCGCACGCCTGATCGGGCACTGGGCCGACAAGCACGGCAAGGTCGAGGTTTACCGTTGGGTGGCGCTGCTCGCCATCCTGCCCTTGCTGGCGGTGACGCATGCCGGGGTGGTGCCGCTGTCGGTCTGGCTGATCTGCACTACCGCCTTCTTCGTGCTGACTTCCGGGCGGATGATTCCGGCCATGGCGATCATCGCGTCGGCCGCCCAACCCAAGCTGCGCGGCACCTTCATGTCGCTGAACGGCACCGTGCAGTCGCTGGCCATGGGCCTGGCGACGACGCTGGCCGGTTTTCTGACCTCGCTCGATGCCGGCGGCCGGATCGTCGGCTACCCGCTGGTCGGTTATGTCGCGGTCGCGGCGAATCTGCTGGCGATGTGGTTCGCCGCGCGCATCGTGATGCACGGGCGGCATGCCTAGAATGGATGGTGGAGTGATCATGAGTAAAACGGTTTACTGGATTCTGCGCTGCGAACATCGACTGCTGGCCATGCCAGCCAACGCTGAGGCGGGGCTTTTTCCGTCCGGCCCGGCCGCCGCCTTCGGCGATCCGGAAGACGTCCTGTACGTCGGCGAATTACACGGCCAGCCCTGCCATGCGGTCGATGTCGCCGCATTCCCGGACATTCCCGGCGGCGAGGCCACACCGCTGCGCGCCATCTTCCAGCTGGCCGGCCCGGAAACCTTTGCTCTGGCCGGCCGGGCGACGCAGTTGCTGGACTGGCAGGCCAACCACCGCTTCTGCGGCAAGTGCGGCAGCCGGACGCTGATGAAATCCGGCGAAGCGGCGATGAGCTGTCCGAGTTGCGGGCTGCTCGCCTACCCGCGCATTTCGCCGGCAGTCATGGTGCTGGTGCGCGATGGCGACAAGCTGTTGCTGGGCCGTAGTCCGCATTTCAAGCCGGGCGTCTTCAGCGCCCTGGCCGGTTTTGTCGAGCCCGGCGAAACGCTGGAAGAGTGCGCCGCCCGCGAGGTGCGCGAAGAGGTCGGCGTCGAAATCGCCAACCTGCGCTATTTCCACAGCCAGCCCTGGCCATTCCCCAACTCGCTGATGGTCGCCTTCTTTGCCGACTATGCCGGCGGAACGATCACCCCGGACCCGAGCGAAATCGAGGCCGCCGACTGGTTCTCGCTCGACGCGCTGCCGCTGCTGCCGGAGCCGATCAGCATCGCCCGGAGACTGATCGACGCCGCCCGGCGATAGTCGGCCCCGCCACGGCGTGGACCGTGCGCCGGCCGTGAATTTGTTATCGTTTGCCGGCGCGGGATGGGTGTAACTTATCCCGCGTGGATTTGATCGGGCGGCCGGGGAGGCCGACTCCGGGCATCTGGCCGGAGCCGAAGATCCGCACCGCAAATCGCAACGGCAAACGCGACAAAATTCAAACAAGATCAGGAGTTCCTATGTCGTCGGCAACTCAAAGCAAAATTTCCACCTCGCCACAGGGAGAAGAATTCGCCCTGCCGGAGGCTTCCGACTATGCCGCCGAATACGCGCGGGTCAAGGCGCTGGCCGATGCGGCGCGGGCCGGCGGGCAGGAGGTTGTGGTGGTGATGGGCGTCGGCTTCGTCGGCGCGGTGATGGCGGCCATCGTCGCCGACTGCGAAGACCAGGATGGCCGGCCGAGCAAGTTCGTCATCGGTTGCCAGCGGCCGTCGACGCGCTCCTTCTGGAAGATTCCGCTGCTCAATCGCGGCGTCTCGCCGGTCAAGGCCGAAGACCCGCAGGTCGATGTGCTGATCGGCCGCTGCGTGCTGGAAAAGAAGACGCTGACCGCGAGCTACAACAGCCAGGTCCTCGATCTGGCCGACTGCGTGGTGATCGACGTGCAGTGCGATTTCCTGAAGCAGGAACTAGGCAACATGAAATCCGGCGAATGCGACATGGCGGCGCTCGAGGCGACGCTGAAGACGGTCGGCCAGCATATCCGGCCGGATTGCCTGAGCCTGATCGAAACGACCGTGGCGCCGGGGACGACCGAGTTCGTCGCGTGGCCGATCCTGAAGAAGGCGTTCGCCGGGCGGGGCATCGAAACAGTGCCCTTGCTGGCCCACTCCTACGAACGGGTCATGCCGGGCCGCGAATACGTCGCCAGCATCCGCGACTTCTGGCGCGTCTGCGCCGGTTGCGACGCGCTGGCCCGGGCGCGGGTCGAGAAATTCCTGCGCGAAGTGCTGAATACCGAGAAATTCCCGCTGACGGTGATGGATCGACCGATCGAATCGGAAACGGCGAAGATCGTCGAGAACAGCTACCGGGCGACCATCTTGGCTTACCTGCATGAGTGGTCGATCTTCGCCGAGCGCAACGGGGTCGATCTGGTCAAGGTGGTCGATGCCATCAAGCTGCGGCCGACGCACAGCAACATGATCTTCCCCGGGCCCGGCATCGGCGGCTATTGCCTGCCCAAGGACGGCGGCCTCGGCTACTGGGCCTACAAGCACATTCTCGGCTTCGAGGACGGCGACAAGGTTTTCCGCATTACGCCGGTGGCGGTCGATATCAACGATACGCGGGCGCTGCACGTCGCCGAACTGACGCGCGATGCGCTGCGCAACATGGATCGCTACATCGCCGCCTCGCAAGTGCTGATCGCCGGCGCCTCCTATCGTCAGGATGTCGGCGACACCCGCTACAGCGGCTCGGAACTGGTGGTCCGCAAGCTGGCCGAAATGGGCGCCGAGATGCGGGCGCACGATCCCTATGTCGAACAGTGGTGGGAATTCGCCGAGCAGGACAGTTACCCGACTTCGGGCCTGTCGTGGAAGCGTTTTTTTCGCAACCAGGACGAGCTGTCACAGTTGAAGGTCGAAAACAATCTCGAGCAGGCGCTAAAGGGCGTCGATGCGCTGATCCTGGCCGTGCCGCACGACGCCTACCGGGGGCTGACGCCGGAGCAGGTGGTTGCCTGGGCCGGGCGGCCGATTGCCGTCATCGACTGTTTCGGCCTGCTCGACGATGCCACGATCAGCCGCTATTTCGAACTGGGCTGCGAGGTCAAAGGCCTGGGGCGCGGCCATATCCAGCGCCTCAAGCAGGCCGTGCGCAAGGATTGACCGGCGATAGCCGCAAGTGAAAAAGCGAAAAGGCGCCTCGGCGCCTTTTCGCTTTTGGCCGCTGGCGAGCGGATCAGAGAATTTCCAGCACCTTTTCCGGCGGGCGTCCGATGATTGCCCGCTCCCCGTGCACGAAAACCGGGCGTTCGATCAGGCGCGGGTTTGCCGCCAGCGCGGCGATCAGGGCTTCCTGGCTGAGCGCCGGGTTGGCGAGGTCAAGTTCCTTGTATTCGGCTTCGCCCTGGCGCATCAGGCTCCGCGCATCGGTCAGGCCGAGCTGGTCGAGGAGGATGGTGATTTCGCCCGGCGACGGGGCTTGCTCAAGGTAGGCGACGATCTGCGGCGTGATGCCGCGGGCCTCAAGCAAGGCGAGGGCGGCGCGGGATTTCGAGCAGCGCGGGTTGTGGTAGAGCGTGCTGGCGTTCATGGGGGCAGCTTCCAGGGTTCAAGGGGCGGGGCAGGATTGTAACCAACCCAGGGCGTCGGGCACCGGGGGAACTTCCTGCTGCGCTATAAATCAAAAACAAACGCTCGCTACGTCCGGCGTCGCGGCCGCAGCACGTCGTTCGGGTGAATTTCTCACGGCCGGAAAAGGCATCGAGGAGGCATGACGATGAATACATCACAGCAGGCTTTCGATCCGGAGCGCGAACTGCTCCTGACCCGTCTGATCGATGCGCCGCGCGAAAAACTGTTTCGCGCCTGGACCGAACCCGCCTTGCTCAGGCAGTGGTTCACGCCTCGCCCATGGACTGTCGCGCACGCCGAGATGGATGTCCGGCCGGGCGGTTCGAATTTGATCGTGATGCGCGGCCCGGAAGGCCAGGAGTTTCCGAATCGCGGCATCTATCTCGAGGTGGTTGCCAACCAGCGACTGGTGTTTACCGATGCCTATACCGCGGCTTGGGAGCCTTCGGAAAAGCCGTTCATGACGGCGATCATCAGCTTTGAGGCGGCGGGCGGCCAGACCAGGTACACGGCGCGCGTCCGCCACTGGACGGTGGCCGATCGCGAGGCGCACGAGGCGATGGGCTTTCACGCCGGCTGGGGGCTGGCTACCGATCAGCTGGCTGAACTTGTGGCGACGCTCTGATCCACCCGACAGAGGACATCCCATGCAACTGCAAAAGATTACGCCGTGCCTGTGGTTCGATACCCAGGCCGCAGAGGCCGCGCAGTTCTACTGCTCGATTTTCAGCAACGCCCGGATTGTCAGCGTCAGCCATTATGGCGAAGCCGGGCGCGAGATTCATGGCAAACCGGCCGGCAGCGTCCTGACCGTGGTCTTTGAACTGGCTGGCCAGAGATTCACCGCCTTGAACGGTGGCCCGGTCTTCAAGTTCAACGAAGCGATTTCCCTGCAGGTTAATTGCGATAGCCAGTCAGAGCTTGATTACTACTGGGCCAAGCTTTCGGCCGGTGGCGCCGAAGCGGCGCAGCAATGCGGCTGGCTCAGCGACAAATACGGGGTGTCGTGGCAAATCGTGCCGAGCGTACTGGCGACGATGATGGCCGATGCGGATCCGGGCAAGTCCGAACGGGTCATGGCCGCCCTGCTTCAGATGAAGAAGCTCGACATCGCCGCTCTGCAGCAGGCCTACGCCGGCTAGGCCGGGGCGGCGCCGGCGGCAGCCGCGTTACGCGGCAGCACCACGCGGAACAGGGAACCGCGACCGACTTCGCTGGTCACTTCGATGTGTCCGCGATGTTTGCTGACGATCCCGTAGGACAGCGACAGCCCGAGTCCGGTGCCTTTACCGACTTCCTTGGTGGTAAAGAACGGCTCGAAAATCCGCCCGAGGTGTTCGGGGGCGATGCCCTTGCCGGTGTCTTCCACCTCGACCCAGACGTTTTCCGCGTCGTTGCCGGTCCGGATGGTGATCTGGCCGCGCTCCTCGATGGCGTGGGCGGCATTGATCAGCAGATTCATGAAGACCTGGTTGAGTTGCGACGGGAGGCACTCGATCTGCGGCGTATCGCCGTATTCCTTGACGACCTTGGCCTTGTACTTGAGTTCGTTCCAGACGACGTTGAGGGTGCTGTCCAGCCCCGTCTCCAGCTTGACCCGCTCGAGTTCCGAGCGGTCGACGTGCGAGAACTCCTTGAGGTCCTGGACGATGCGCCGCACGCGCTGCAAACCGTCGAGCGATTCGGTCAACAGCACGCCGATGTCTTCGCGCATGTACGGGGCGTCGATCTCCTTCTTCAATTGCCTGATGTCCACCAGCAAATCGTCCACCAGCGATCCTTCCAACTGCTCGTAAGCGGTCAGCAGGCGCAGCATGTCATTGACGTAGCGCTGCAGGGTGCCGAGGTTGGAGTTCACAAAGCCCACCGGGTTATTGATTTCGTGCGCCACGCCGGCCGCCAGCTGGCCGATCGAGGCCATCTTTTCCGACTGCAGCAACTGATTCTGAGCTTCTTCCAGCTTCTTGATCAGTTCGGTCTGTCGCGTTTTTTCGGCCAGCAGGCTGGCATTGGCCGACTCCAGGTCGGCGGTTCGTTCGCGGACCCGTTCTTCCAGCTTGTCGCGGGAATCGCGCAGAGCTTCTTCGGCGCGCGTCCGTTCGGTGATGTCGTTGTAGCCGAACACCCGGCCGACAATGTGTTCACCGAGATATTGCGGGCGCGACTTGCATTCGAAAACGCGGCCGTCCTTTAGCCGGAAAAGCTCCTCGGTCTCGATGCTGTCGACAATTGCCTGCAGCCGCGTCCGGCAGGCATCGGCTTCAACCACCTGGTCGGTCAGCCGTTCGAGAATCGCCGCATCGTTGTGTTCGAGCAGCAGGTCTTCCGGGATGTTCCACATCGTGCTGAACAGGCGGTTCATGCTGGCGATCCTGCCGTGCCAGTCGATCACCAGAATGCCGTTGCCGGTCGATTCGAGGGTCGCCCGCAACTGCGACAGGGTCTGTTCGAGCGCATCCTCGACCTGGCGCTCGTTCTGGATGTCCCTGGCCTGGACCAGCAGCAGCGGCTCGCCGGCATGGGCGACGACGCGCACCGACTTGATGACGGTGAGCAGCGAGGCGTCGGCGCACTGGTAGAGACCTTCCTGGCCGTCGATGTCGAGGTACTGGCCATTGCGCACGTCTTCCCAGTAGAAGACATCCGGCAAGGAGCTTTCGATGTCGGTGATGGTCATCGTCAGCAGCGCTTCGTCCGGGTAGCCGAGGGTTTGGGCGGCGCCGTGATTGGCCATGACGATGCGCAGATCCTTCGGCTCGACCAGCAGCATCATGCTCGGGCTGTGGTCGAGCATCAGCCGTTCCAGGCTGCTCATGCCGTGTCCTTTGCCTGGCCGGGCTGACCGGCATCGAAGTAATAGCTGACCCGCTTGCGCGGGCTGAGGTAGTTGTAGATTTCACCGGGCACTTGCGCCGGCCGGATCGCCTTGGCGATATTGAGGTCGGTTTCGCGCTCCAGATCGACCAGGATCGCTTCGTCCTTGGGAATCTCGGCGTCGTAGATGACGACCATCGGCTTCATCGGCTTGGCGGTGTTTACCGTGGCGATCATGCCGATCACGCCGTTGGAAAGCTGGATGATGGTCCCCGGCGGATAGACGCCCAGGCAGCGGATGAAAACCTGCAGCAGTTTCGGATCGAACTTGTTGCGCAGCTTGGCGAACATCAGCGAGAGCGCTTCGTGCGGCGTCAGCGCATCGGCGATATTGGGCGGATTGCACAACTCGTCGTAATGGTTGGTCAGCGCGACAATCCGCGAGAGCAGGCCGCTCGACTCGCCCTTGAGCCTTTGCGGGTAACCGCTGCCGTCGAACAGCTCGTGATGTTCGCGAATGATCGCCTGGACGGCCGGCGTAAATTGCAGGCGCTGGCCGATTTCAACGCCGTATTGGCAGTGCATTTCGTAGAGATGGCGCTCGGCCTGGGTCAAAGGCTCGGCTTTCATCAGGATGCGGTTCGGGATTTCCTTGCGCCCGATGTCGTGAAACAGCGCGCCCATGCCCAGCGTCCCGACCACCTCCTGCGGCAGCTGGATGTCGCGGGCCATCATCATCGCCAGCGTGGTGACGTTCAGGGAATGAAAATACAGTTCCTCGCCGCCCATCTTGTCGCCCATCACATGGATCGCCAGTTCCGGTGCGCAGAGGATCGACTCGGCAATCTGGCTGACCAGCTGGGTGGCTTGGCGCACGGTTTCCGCCGGCTGGGTAAACAGGTTCTTCTCGACGTCGCGAACCGTCTTGGCGGTATTGATGAAGGCATTCTCAATGCGCGCCGCCGCCTCACGTTGCACGCGGATCCGCTCCATCATCGCGCGCTTCGCCGCCAGGGCCTGGGCGACAAATTCCGACGGGTTTTCGCGGGGCGGCGGAGGTTTCGGCTGGGCGTCCGGGTCGGTTGACACCGGGTCGCTGAGGGCCGGGTTGTAGCGCACGCTTTTCAGCCCGAGGCCGCGGATGGTCGCGATCTGATCCGCCGACTTGATCTTGAAGTGACTGAAGGCAAAGGGGTGCTGGAACCAGCTCAGGTCGAGGTAGACATACAGTCCGATCCGGAGCTGATCCATGGTGATCCTTGGACTGTCTGCCATCGCTATCGGGGACCCCATTACTTGCTGCCTGGTTTGGACTGCCGGAAAAACGCACGGGCCGGATTCAGTTATATCCGATAAATCCAGTCAAATCCAGCCGGCCGGACCGGTCATTCGGCCAAGCCGTTTGCCGGGCATCGGGCCGCCGCACGGCGATCGGCAGCAGGCGGCTGTACGCGTTGCGGCCGGCCGGTTATGCTCGCCGGTCATTTGAACCGAAAAGGCAAGCAAGCATGATTCGTTGGCTGATTTATCTGGTGGCGTTGTTCGTCATGTCGCTGCTGGCGCTGGTTCTGACCCCTGTCCTGCCGGCCTTTGCCCGGTCGCGCATGGGGCCGGTCGATAATGGCAACGGGCAGGCCAGGGAGCCGCGTTTGCTAGTGTGGCTGGCCTGGTTCGATACGCCGGACAACAGCCTGCTCGGCGATCCGGGTTGGCGGGCGACGCACAATAGCGGCTATTGGTCGCGGGTCGCCTGGCTCTATCGCAACAGTCTGTACGGTTTCAAGTGGGGGCCGATTGCCGCGCCGATGGGCGGCGAGCGGCACATTCACGGCGATCCGTCGATCAACCGCAACAACGGTCATTACGGCGTTCTGCGCATTGCGATGGGGCCGTACTGGCAATGGAAATGCGTCAAGCCGATCGGGCGCAGCGGCTATTGCTGGATGATCAATCTCGGCTGGATGCTCGACGACGCCGGGCAGCAGCGTGCCCTGTTCATGTTTTCGCCGCGCCTGGTCAAGTTGCGTTAATCCGCGCTGCTGGCGCTGCAGTCGCAGCCCCGGCCGGCGGCGATCCAGCGCGCCAACAGCCGGCGCGCAAGCGGTGCGGCGCTGGTCGGCAGCCAGCCGAGGTAATGGCCGGGCCGGGCGAGCAGGCCGCAGCGATAACGGCTTTCGTCGGCCGACCATTCCAGGGCCGGGCACGGGCCTTGTTTTTGCAGGAAGCGCAGGCGCGCCGCCGGGCAGGTTTCGAGCGCGCAGCAGACGCCACAGCCATTGCACGGCTGGCCTTCGGCCGGCTGGTCGGGGGCGGCGTGGTGGAGGTGGATGGTGGTGGTTTGCACGTTTGGTAATGAACCACGTCCGGATAAATTGATCAAACGCAAACCGCAACCGCAAGGAGAGCCTGATGAAGAAAGTGATTTGTGCATTGGTCGCCACGCTATTCGCGCTGGGCAGCCTGAACGCCGTGGCTTGTTCCGCCGAGAAGGCGAAGGATGGCAAACAGATGAGCACACCGGCCAAACCGAAAATCTGAGCCTGCTCAGGCGATAATTGGAAGGCGCCCACGGGCGCCTTCTTCGTGCAGACCAGGGCAGGTCTGCTTTCTTTCCGGACCGGGGGGCCCATGCTTGATGCCGATAACGCGGCTTTCATTCAGACCAGCGTCAGTATCAGCCTGGCGACCTGCGGCGTCGACCATCTGCCGAACCTGATGCGCGCCGTCGGCTGCAAGCTGCTCGACGGCGGCCGGCGGGTCGGCATTTTCCTCAATGCGACGCTGGCCCCGGCCTTGCTCGCCGACATCCGCGCCAACCGGCGGGTCGCCTGCGTTTTCTGCCTGCCGAGCAGCAACCGGACCTTGCAGTTGAAAGGCGAGGATGCCGAGGTGCTGCCGTTCGATCCGGCCGATCTGCCGCTGATCGCCGAGCATCTGGCGGACTTCGTCGTCGAGGTGGCGCCGGAAGGGGTGCCCGAGTCGGTGGTCCGGACGCTGTTCGCCTATCGGCCCGACGCCCTGGTGATGGTCGCCTTCTCGCCCTGCGCGGCTTTTTCCCAGACGCCCGGACCGCGGGCCGGGCAGTCGATCGGCGGCACGCCATGAGCCTCCGCATCGAAACCATCCGCGAATGTCTGGACGGCGTGATCCCCGGGCTGATCGCCACCTGCGATGGCGAGGGCGTGCCCAATCTCGCCTATCTGTCGCAGGTCCAGTTCGTCGATAACCAGCACGTCGCGCTCTCCTACCAGTTCTTCAACCGCACCCGGCAGAACATCCTGGTCAATGCCCGGGTCAGGCTGCTGACGACCAATCCGCTGACCGCCGCGCAATACGTGCTGACGCTGGAATACCTGCACACCGAGACCAGCGGCCCGCTGTTCGAGCAAATGAAGGCCAAGCTGGCCGGCATCGCCTCGCATACCGGGATGGCCGGGGTCTTTCACCTGCGCGGCGCGGATATCTACCGCATTCTCGGCATCGAGCAGTTGCCCGGTCCGACGCTGACCCCGCCGCCGCCTTCGCTCAATTACCTGACCGCCTTGCGGCGGAGCACCAACCGGCTGGCGACCTGCGCTTCGCTGACCGGCCTGCTCGATACGGCGCTCGATTGTCTCGAAAGCGAGTTCGCCCTCCATCACGTCATGCTGCTGATGCATGACGAGGGGCGCGGCCGCTTGTATACGCTGGCCAGCCGCGGCTACCCGGAATCCGGGGTGGGCTCGGAAATTCCCTTCGGGGCCGGGGTGATCGGCATTTGCGCCCGCGAGAAGACGCCGATCCGCATCGGTTTCATGACCAAGGAGTATGCCTACGGCCGGGCCATCCGCGACAGCGCCGCGGCCGACGGCATGGCCGATGCGCTGGAAACCGCCATTCCGCTGCCCGGCCTGCCCGAGGCGCGCAGCCAGCTGGCCGTGCCGATCGTCGCCCATGACCGCCTGCTCGGGGTGCTCTACCTGGAAAGCGTCGCCGACCTGCATTTCGGTTACGACGACGAGGACGCCCTGGTCGCCTTCGCGGCCCACCTCGGCATGGCGATTCACTATCACCAGCAGGTCGAGGAACTGGCCGATGAGCTGCCGGCCAATGACCACGGCAAAGTCGAATCCTCCGGCCAGCCCTTGCTGGTCCGCTATTTTGCCGGCAGCGACAGCATTTTTCTCGATGACGATTACCTGATCAAGGGCGTCGCCGGGGCCATCCTCTGGGCGTTGCTCAGCGATTTCGTCGCCCGCCGCCGCACCTCGTTCACCAACAAGGGCCTGCGCCTCGATTCGCGCATCCGCCTGCCGGGCGTCAGCGACAATCTCGAAGCGCGGCTGGTCCTGCTCCAGCGCCGGCTCGCCGAGCGCGGCGCCGGTATCCATTTGCACAAGACCGGGCGGGGCCGTTTCGCGCTGGCCGTAGACCAGCCGCTGCAACTGCTCGACGGCTGAAATTCTGGCGGCGGGCCGCTTTCCTTAAATCTTTGCTCAGCGCTTCTTAAAAGATTCTTAAGCGGCGCTGCGCCGTCTTGTCAGCGTTTCGGGGCGGCCTAGACTTGCTTTCATCATTTCTTGATGGAGACAACGATGACCCGCCCAGCCAGCGAAAACGAATTGCCGCAGCTTTACGAGCAGATGCTGCTGATTCGCGCCTATGAAGAAAAAATCGTCGAGGCCAGCGCCGCCGGCAAGGTGCCTGGCACCTGCACCTCGGTCGGCCAGGAGGCAGCGGCGGTCGGCGTCGTCAATGCGCTCGGCGGCGACGACCTGATCCTGACCAATCATCGCAGCGCCGCCCACCTGATCGCCCGGGGCGCCGATCCCGGCCGTCTGCTGGCCGAGGTGATGGGCCGCAGCGCCGGCTACTGCCAGGGCAAGAGCGGCTCGCTGCACATTTCGGTCAAGGAGCTCGGCGTCGTCCTGACCTCGACCATCGTCGGCGCTGAATTGTCGTTGGCCACCGGCGTCGCGCTGGCCCAGGGCATGCTCGGCAAGCCCGGCATCGTCGTCTGCTTTTTCGGCGATGGGGCGGCCTGCGAAGGCGCTTTCCACGAGTCGCTGAACCTCGCCTCGGTGTGGAATCTGCCCATCCTCTACGTCTGCGAAAACAACCAGTGGCAGGCCTTCGTGCATCGCCGCGAAACGATGCGCCGCGACCACGTCGCCGACTGGGCAGTGCCCTACGACATTCCGGCCCGGACCGTCGACGGCAACAATGTCGAAGCCGTGCTCGCCGCAGCCCGCGCGGCGGCCGCCGAGGTGCGGGCGAGCGGCCGGCCGTTCCTGCTGGAAACCTATACCTACCGCAGTCGCGGTCATTTCGAGCCGGACGATCAGGCCTATGTCGATCCGGCGGAGCGCGCCGCCTGGGCGGCCCGCGACCCGATCGCCGCTTGCCGGGACCGTCTGCTCGCCTCCGGGCGCCTGACGGCGAGCCAGGATGCCGCGCTGGCCGACAAGGTGCAGAGCCGCATCGCCGTCGCGCTGGCCTTTGCCGAAGCCTCGCCTTACCCGGCGCTGAGCGAAATGACCACCGATGTTTACGCCTGAGACGACCGCCATGCCTACCCTGACCCCAATCGAAGCGGTCGACGCCGCAATTGCCGAAGAAATGCGCCGCGACCCAACGGTCCTGATGTTCGGCGAGGGCACCGCGACGAAGCGCCATGCCCTGCTCGAAGAATTCGGCGCCCGGCGCATCCGCAACACCCCGCTGGCCGAGGGCATCATTGCCGGAACGGCGGTCGGGGCGGCCGGCTGCGGCCTGCGTCCGGTGATCGACCTGCTCTTCGCGCCTTTCCTCTGCTACGCCATGGACGAACTGGTCAACAGCGCCGGCAAGTTGCGTTACCTGTCCGGCGGCCAGTTCTCCTTTCCCCTGGTCACGCTGGCGATGACCGGCGGCGGCTGGGGCGTCGGCGCCCAGCACAATCACAACAACGAAGCGTGGTTCGTGCACAGCCCCGGCCTCAAGGTGGTCATGCCATCCACTCCGGCCGACTTCAAGGGCCTGCTCAAGACGGCGATCCGCGACGACAACCCGGTGCTGTTCTTCATGGATATCGGCCTGCTCTATCAACCCGGCGAAGTGCCGGACGGCGAGCATCTGGTGCCGCTCGGCCAGGCCGCTGTACGGCGCCGCGGCGGCGACGTCACGCTGATCTCCTACGGCAAGACCGTCCATGCCTGTGCCCAGGCCGCCGAAACGCTCGCCGGCGAGGGCGTCGCGGCCGAAGTGATCGACCTGCGCACGCTGAAGCCGCTCGACACCGCGACCATTGTCGACTCGGTACGCAAGACCGGACGGCTGGTCGTCGCCCATGAAGCCAACCGGCTGTGCGGCGTCGGAGCGGAAATCGCCGCGCTGGTCGCCGAGCAGGCCTTCGCTGCGCTGCGGGCGCCGATTGCCCGGCTCGGCGGGCCGGATGCGCCGGCCGCTTCGAGCTATCCGCTGGAACAGGCCTGTGCCCCGTCGGCCGAGGCCATCGCTGCGGCGGCGCGCCGCCTGATGCGGGCCTGATCGGCCGGCTCACCCGTTTTCAATCCAAAAAAGGAAAAATCATGAAGCACCCCAACTCCCGACAGTCCCTTGTTCGCTCCCTCTCCATCGTCGCCGCACTCGGCAGCTTGTTGCCGCTCAGCGCGGCGGCCGGGCCGGATGCGGCCAGCCTCAAACGCGGCGCCTACCTGGTCAACTATGGCGGCTGTGTCGATTGCCATACGCCATTCAAAATGGGGCCGAACGGCCCGGAGAAGGACATGGCGCGCGGCCTTTCCGGTCACCCGGAAAACCTGCTGCTCAGCCCGCCACCCAAGCTGGAAGGCGAGGACTGGAACTGGACCGGCGCCAGCTCGATGACCGCCTTCAAAGGCCCGTGGGGGCTTTCCTACGCTTCCAATCTGACGCCGGACCGGGAAACCGGGATCGGCAACTGGACGGCCAAGGATTTCGTCCGGGCGATGAAGAGCGGCCAGCACGTCGGTCCGGCCCGACCGATCATGCCGCCGATGCCTTGGCAGTCGCTGGCCACTCTGACCGAGCGCGACTTGCAGGCGATCTACGTCTACCTGATGGCGCAGCCGGCGGTGAAGAACCGGGTGGTGGAATACCAGCCACCGGTCGCCGGGCGCTAGCCGGCGTCAGTTGCCGGGCAGGAATAGCGCCGGATCGACCGGCGTGTTGTTCAGGATGACCGCCCAGTGCAGGTGGGGGCCGGTGACCCGGCCGGTCGCACCAACCGCGCCGAGCCGTTCGCCTTTTTTCACTGCCTGGCCGGCCCGCACGTCGATCCGTGACAGGTGCATGTAGGCGCTGATCAGGCCCTGGCCGTGATCGATGAACACGGTGTTGCCGTTGAAGAAGTAATTGTCGGTATTGGCGACCACGCCATCGGCCGGCGCCTGGACCGGGGCGCCGGTGCCGACGGCGACATCGAGTCCGGCATGCGGGTTGCGTGGCAGGCCGTTGAAGATGCGGCGCAGGCCGAAGCGTGACGACAGCGGGCCGCTGGCCGGCAGCGCGAAATCGGTGGCCGGCGCGGTCGCCGAAAAACGCTTCTTGATGGCCGCGGTGACAGCCTGCTCGCGTTCGATGCGGGCGAGGTCTTCGGCATTCGGTTCGACCTTGCGCTTGTCCTTGATGGTCAGGCGCTGTTCCGGGTAATTCTTCAGGCCGACGATGACGGCCCTGGTTGTTGTGCCGGCGCCGCTCGCCACGGCAACGTCCAGTTCGCCGGGCAGGGTGTCGAGCGGAATGCCGAACAGCGCGAACCAGCGGCCGTTGTCGCGGACCACGGCGAGCGGCTGGTCGCCCCAGCGGGCGGTCGGCACCGGCTGGCTGGCCGGGCCGAGGTCGATCACGGCAACGCCGCCCGGCACCGGCGAATTTTTCGGCAGGGCCAAAGCCGGCGTGGCGAGGGCGAGCGCCAGAAGGAAGGTCGATAGTTTGCGCATGGGGTTACCGGCTGGCCCACCACAAGCGTAAACGCAGGCCGATTTCACTGGTATAGCCGACGGAAACGAAACGCACGTCGCCGGCCGGGTTGATGACGATGAAGGCCGGCGTGCCGGGCAGACCGTATTGCTTGAGGATGGCGGCGTTCGGGTCTGGCAGCGTGGACCAGCGGTAGTCGCGCTGCTGCATCAGTTTGCCGATCTGTTCGGGGGCGCCGGACTGGACGGCGATGCTGGTCACCGGCCAGTCGGCGGCGACGGCGCTGACGTTGCCGGCCGTCGTCCGGCAGATCGGGCACCACTCGGCCCAGAAATAGAGCAGGCCGGCCTGACCCGGATGCTGGGCGCGCCAGGCGGCCAGATCGAAGGTCCGGCCGTCGAGTAGCTGGCCGGCGAAGTGCGGGGCCGGGCCGCGCGGCGTGTCGCGCGCCTGCCAGAGCTGGAAGGCGACGAACAGCCCGAGCAAAAGTGCGGCTTCCGCCGCCCAGCGGCGCCAGCGTGGTCTGGCAGGCGCTGCGGAGGGCGGCGTTTGTTGATCGCTCAAGGGCTTACAGCTGCGCTGCCTTGAAGGTGTTGCACTGGTTCATGTCGCCCGATTCAAAGCCTTTCTTGAACCACCGCACGCGTTGCGCCGAACTGCCGTGGGTGAAGCTTTCCGGCACGATGCGGCCTTGCGCCTGCTGTTGCAGACGGTCGTCGCCGATGGCCGAGGCGGCGGTCAGCGCGGCTTCGAGGTCGCCCGGTTCGAGGAAGTTTTTCATGGTGTCGGTGCGTTTGCCCCAGACGCCGGCCAGACAGTCGGCCTGCAGTTCCATGCGCACCGAGAGGGCGTTGGCTTCGGCCTTGCCGACCCGCTGCTGGGTGTTGTGCACCTTGTCGGCGATGCCGAGCAGGTTCTGCACGTGGTGGCCGACTTCGTGGGCGATGACATAGGCCTGGGCGAATTCGCCCGGCGCCTTGAAGCGCTCCTTCAGTTCGCGGAAGAAGACGAGGTCAATATAAACCTTCTGGTCGCCCGGACAGTAGAACGGCCCCATCGCCGACTGGCCGGTGCCGCAGGCGGTCGGCGTGACGCCCGAGAAGAGGACCAGCTTGGGCTCCTGGTACGCCTTGCCATTGGCCTGGAAAGCGGCGTGCCAGGTGTCTTCGGTCGAGGCCAGGACTTGCGAGACGAAGCGCGTCGTTTCATCCGTGGCCGGTCCGCGGTGGGCTTCCGGTGCGCTTTGCTCGATGGCCGGCAGACCGCCGCCGCTGAGCATGTTGAGCACGGTCAGCGGATTGATGCCGAGGAAGTAGCTGGCGACCAGCGCAATGGCAATGCTGCCGATACCCAGCCGGCCGCCGCCCAGCCTCAGGCCACCGCCGCCGCCCGAGCCGCGGCGGTCTTCGAGGTTGTCGCTTTCCCGTTGGTCATCGAAGCGCATGGTCGCTCCTAGCGGTAGAGATTGATCGTGTCGCGGGTGGTCAGGGCGACCTGGCGGGCGGCGCTGGCATAGTTTTCGTCGTGGCCGGCGAACAGGATGGCGCGCGACGAGTTGATCATCAGGCCGGTGCCGTTGGCCGTCCGGCCGGCCCGCACGGTGGCCTCGATGTCGCCGCCCTGGGCGCCGATGCCCGGGACGAGCAACGGAATGTCGCCGACGATTTCGCGGACGCGGGCGATTTCGGCCGGGAAGGTGGCGCCGACGACCAGCGCGCACTGGCCGTTGCGGTTCCATTCGGTGGTGACCAGACGGGCGACCCGCTCATAGAGCTTTTCGCCGCCGACATCGAGAAACTGCAGGTCGGAGCCGCCGCTGTTGGAGGTCCGGCAGAGCAGGATGACGCCTTTCTTCGGGTAGGCCAGATAGGGGGCGACCGAGTCGCGGCCCATGTACGGATTGACCGTCACGGCGTCGGCCTGGTAGCGCTCGAAGGCTTCGATGGCGTATTGCTCGGCGGTCGAGCCGATGTCGCCGCGCTTGGCGTCGAGAATGACCGGGATGCCCGGGTGCTTTTTGTGGATATGGGCGATCAGCGCTTCGAGCTGGCTTTCGGCGCGGCGGGCGGCGAAGTAGGCGATCTGCGGCTTGAAGGCGCAGACGAGGTCGGCGGTGGCATCGACGATGCTGGTGCAGAACTCGAAGATGGCGTCTTCCCGGCCTTTCAGGTGGGCGGGGAATTTGGTCGGGTCGGGATCGAGACCGACGCAGAGCAGCGAGTTGTTCTTCCGCCAGGTGGCGGCGAGCATTTGAGTGAAGGTCATGCGGCGTCCTTGGCTGTGGCAGACGGGAGAAAACGGGAAAACTTGTCGGGCAGCAGGCAGGTTTGCAGGCTGCGCTGGGTGAACAGGAATCGACCGTCGCAAACGAAGCCGAGTTCCTGCCAGTCCACTTCCTTGTTCAGCATCATCGTGCATTCGATCAGTTCGCGGCGCGGCAGGCGCTGGTTTTTGGTAAACAGCGCCAGCACCGAGCCGTCGAAACTGTGGCAGTCATGCAGAAAGAAAGGTTCCGCCTGGCGCGTCCGGCCATTGACGTAGATGCGCGGCAGCAGGTTGATCGGGAAGGCGCGGCCCCACTGCCACCAGTTGCTTTCGTCGAAGGTCCTGACGCGGCGGGCGAGCAGCGCTTCCTTGTGCTTGTCGAGGTGGGGATGCTTGATGCCGTAGAGCATGCGGCGCGTTTCGCCGGTGTCCACGGTCTTCGAGCAGACGAACTCCATGTTGCCCTTGGCGTGCGTGAAGATGTGGTCGGCCCCGGAGACGGCGCCGACCTTGACCGTGAAGACGTCGGAAAAGCGCACGCCGTAATCGTCGCGCAGGAACATCAGTTGCCCGTCGACTTCGGTAAAGGTCCGGCCGTCGACCATCTGCCGGTCGAAGCGGCCCTTCTCGAAACGGAAGATGCAGCAGTTCGGGGTTGCCCCATCGAATACCCGCACGTCGCCGGTCTCAAAGAAGTGCGTGATGCTGCCCTGCCGGTAGAGCCAGGCATTGAGCTTCTTGGCGGCGGTCAGCTTGATGAATTCGCGCGGCACGATGAAGACCAGTTCGCCACCCGGCTTGAGGTGGCGGATGCTCTTCTCGATGAAGAACAGGAACAGGTTGCTGCGCGCATCGAACAGCTCGGAGTTGAGCTGTTTCTTGGTCGCTGCCGCGACGTCCTGGTAGCGCACGTAGGGCGGGTTGCCGACGATGGTGTCGAACTGCTCGCTGAGCGGGTAGGCGAAGAAGTCGCCGAGGCTGGCGCCGGGCGGCGCGACGCGGGGGTCGATTTCGATGCCGACGCTGTCCGGGTGGCGCGCCCGCAGGTGCTGAAAGAACGCGCCGTCGCCGGCCGACGGCTCGAGCGCCCGACCGGAGTTCCGGCACAGGTCGAGCATGAAGGCGACGACCTTGGGCGGCGTGAACACCTGGCCGAGCTGGGCGACGTCACGGGCGGTCATCGCTTCAGAAACCGCTACCCGGCTGGGCGAGAAAATCTGTCTCTTCCGGCGTCGACGAGCGGCCAAGGGCGGCATTGCGGTGCGGGAAGCGGCCGAAGCGGGCGATGATCCGGTGGTGCCGTTGGGCGTAGTCGAGAAATCCCTCATTGCCGGGATGTTCGGCCGCCAGCGCCGCGAACAAGGCCAGCGAACGCTCCTGGTCGGGCAAGGACTCGCTGTGTTCGAACGGCAGATAGACAAACAGCCTTTCGACGGCGCTCAGCTTGCTGTCCCAGCCGTTGTCGAGCGCCGTGTTGGCAAGCTGCAGCGCCCGCGCGTCGCCGGCAAAAGCGCTTGCCGCGCCGCGAAAAATATTGCGCGGGAACTGATCGAGCAGAATGAGCAGGGCCAGCAGACCGTGCGGCTCGTCTGCCCAGTCGCCCAGCCGGCCAGCCAGCGCCGCTTCGACGCTGGCCAGGAAGCGGTGACGAATGGCGGCATCGAAAGCCTCATCCTTGCCAAACCATTCGCTGCGCGGCCGGCCATGCCCCGGTTCTCCCGGCCGACCGAACCAGAAGGCGAGGATGTCGGCGGGCGCGACGCCGTTCATCAGCCGGCCTTGCCCCAGGAGTCCTTAAGGGTGACGGCGCGGTTGAACACCGGCTGGCCATCCTTGGAGTCCACGCGGTCGGCGACGAAGTAGCCGTGACGCTCGAACTGGAAACGCTCCTCCGGCTTGGCATCGCGCAGGCAGGGTTCGAGCTGGGCGGTGATCGACTGGCGGGAGTCCGGGTTCAGGTCGTCGAGGAAGTTGCGTTCGAGTTCGGGCGCATCGCCTTCGCGCCGGGCGCCGGGGGCGGCGACGCTGAACAGCCGGTCGTAGAGACGGATTTCGGCGGCGTAGGACTGGGCGGCGGAGACCCAGTGCAGGTTGCCCTTGACCTTGACGCTGTCGGCGCCCGGCGTGCCTGACTTGGTTTCCGGCAGGTATTCGCAATGCACCGCGGTAATCTTGCCATTCGCGTCCTTGTCGCAGCCGATGCACTTGACGACATAGCCGTAGCGCAGGCGGGCCATGTTGCCCGGGAACAGGCGACGGTAGCCCTTGCTCGGGACTTCCATGAAGTCTTCGCCTTCGATCCACAGCTCGCGGCTGAAGGGCACGGCGCGCTGGCCGAGTTCCGGATGCAGCGGGTGGTTCGGCGCGAAGCATTCCTCGACCTGGTCGGCCGGGTAGTTGTCGATGATCAGTTTGACCGGGTCGAGCACGGCGATGCGGCGCTGGTCGGACTCGTTCATCACTTCGCGCATGGCGTCTTCGAACAGCGCGTAGTCGATCAGCGAGTCGTGCTTGGAGACGCCGATGCGCTCGGCGAACAGCCGGAAACCTTCGGCCGAATAGCCGCGCCGGCGGGCGCCGACCAGGGTCGGCAGGCGTGGGTCGTCCCAGCCGCTGACGTGCTTTTCGTCAACCAGCTGGATCAGCTTGCGCTTGGAGAGCACGACGTAGGTCAGGTTGAGCCGCGAGAATTCGATCTGCTGGGGCAGCGGGCGCTGCAGCAGGCCGCCTTCGGCCAGGCGCTCGAGCAGCCAGTCGTAGAACGGCCGCTGATCCTCGAACTCCAGCGTGCAGATCGAGTGGGTGATGCATTCCAGCGCATCCTCGATCGGGTGGGCGAAGGTGTACATCGGATAGACGCACCACTTGTCGCCGGTGTTGTGGTGGGTGGCGTGGCGGATGCGGTAGATCGCCGGGTCGCGCAGGTTGATGTTGGGCGCGCTCATGTCGATCTTGGCGCGCAGGATATGGGCGCCGTCGGGGAATTCGCCGGCCTGCATGCGCTTGAACAGGGCCATGTTTTCCTCGACGCTGCGCGTCCGGAACGGCGAATCCTTGCCGGCTCCGGTCAGCGTGCCGCGATTGGCGCGCATTTCGTCGGCCGACTGGCTATCCACATAGGCGTGGCCGGCCGAAATCAGGTATTCGGCAAAGGCGGCCATCCAGTCGAAGTAGTTGGAGGCGTAGTAGAGATTGGTTTCGCCGGCGCTCTCCCAGGAGCAGCCGAGCCATTTCACCGCATCGACGATGGAGTCGACGTATTCCTGGTCTTCCTTCTCCGGGTTGGTGTCGTCGAAACGCAGGTGGCAGCGGCCGCCATACTGCTGGGCGAGGCCGAAATTGAGGAGGATCGACTTGGCGTGGCCGAAATGCAGGTAGCCGTTCGGCTCGGGCGGGAAACGGGTGCGGATCTTGGCCGGGTCGAGCGGACCGCTGGCCTGGTCGGCGGCGGTGCCGGGCTGGCCGGCCCAATGGCGCTGGGCGTGCTTGCCGGCGGCAAGGTCGGCTTCGACGATGTTCTTGATGAAATTGGCGGCGGGAGCGACTTCGGGTTTGTTGGGGCTACTCACGGGGGAAACCTCTGATTTCAATCCCGCTATTTTAACCGGCAGAGGCCGCCTGGCCGCGAAAAATGCCCCCCGCCGTCGCGGAGGGCGGCCGCTATTTCAGAGCCGGAAGCGTTCCGTCGCGGTTTTCAGGGCTTGCGCCGTGCCGAGCAGGGCCTGCGCGGCACGGGCCGTGATGCTCATGCTCTCGCCGGTATGTTCGACCTGGTTGGCGATGCGTTCGACCTGCTGGGCCAGCGCGGTACTCGCCTCGCTCTGCTCGCGGGTCGAGGCGGCGACTTCGCGAACCAGTCCCTGGGCCGAGCGCGAGCCTTCGGCAATGCGCTGTAGCAGGTCGGTCGTCTGGCAGGCGGTGGACCGCGCCTTGTCGGCTTCCGGCAGTGCGGCATCCATGATTTTCGCGGTATTCAGCGTTTCGTTCTGGATCCGTTCGACGACCCCGGAAATTTCGACGGTGGCTTTTTCGGTGCGCTCGGCGAGAACGCGTACCTCGTCGGCTACCACCGCGAAGCCGCGGCCCTGCTCGCCGGCCCGGGCGGCTTCGATGGCGGCGTTCAGCGCCAGCAGGTTGGTCTGGCCGGCAATGTCCTTGATCACCGAGGCAATGCGGGCGACTTCCTGGGTGTTGGTGGAGAGCATGCGCACCTGCTCGGCCGCTTTTGCCACCGTGCCGGCCATTGCCGCGATATCGTCGGCCACCGTCTTGACGCTGCTTTCGCCCTGAATGGCGAGGTCGGCGGCGCCGCTGGCAAAACGGTCGGTCTCGTCGGCATTCTGGGAAACGTGGGTGATCGAGACGGTCAGCTCCTCCATGGCGGCGGCCATGGCTTGGGTGGACTCGGTTTCGGCGTCCGCCGCCTGGGCGACTTCGGCCGAGGTATCGGCGATTTGGCGGGCCGAGGTGGTGACCTGGCCGGCGCCCTGGGCGATTTCACTCATCATCGTGCGCAGCGCGACGACCAGGTGGGCGAGTTCGCCGAGCAGGCTTTCCCGGGCGGGTGAACCGAGCGAAACCGTCAGGTCGCCGGCGGCGACCTTGTTCATCGCGGCCAGCGCAGCGGCCGGTTCGCCGCCGATCTGGGCGAGAATCCGGCGGGCGATCCACCAGGCGACGGCGCCAACGCTGAGCAGAATCAGCGCGATGACGATGGCGGCAATGCGTACCTGCTGGTAGAACAGGGCGTCCAGGTCGTCGATATAGAGACCGGTGCCGATCACCCAGTCCCAGGGGGCGAAATGCGCGACGCGCTGGAGTTTCGGCACCATCGCTTCGCTGCCCGGCTTGGCTGTCTGGGTCTCCGTGAAGCCGGTTTTGTCGAGCGCGGCGTTGACCAGGGCGCGGACGGTGTAGGCACCACTCTTGTCCTGGCGGTCCCAGTGCGGCTTATCGACGTATTCGGGACGGATCGGGTGCATGATCCCGATGCCCTTGCTGTCGTAAATATAGAAATACTCGTTGCCCTGGTAGCGCATGTTGCGCAGGGCATCCTTGGCCAATTTCTGGGCCTGTTCGCGGCTCAGTTCGCCGCGGCTTTCCTGTTCCTGAAAGCCCTTGGCGGTCGTTACGGCGATGTCGACGGCGGTTTGCAGCATCGCCTTGCGGTCGTCCAGCAATTGTCCGCGCAGATGGACGATTTGAAAGGCGCCGAGAACGAGCAGCCCGAGCAGGGCGACCAGCACCGACAGGGTCAAGCGGCCCTTCAGACTCCGAAAATTGAGCAGTCCCATATTTCCTCCTGGTGTTGTTGATTGCGGCCATTTACGTTTGTTGGCCGCTGTTGTATTTATTTGGCAAGCGTCAGGCAGACTAGTCTCAGCGGGTAGCGATGTCCAGCTTTGGCGGGCGCCATGGCAAACGGCTACAATCGCTGCCCATGAGCCTGCTGCACAACTTCACCTTTCTCAACTTTTTCGTGGTCGGCGCCGGCGCCGCGCTCGGCGCGTGGGTGCGCTGGTTGCTCGGCATGGCCTTGAACCCGCTGTTCATCACTTTGCCGCTCGGCACGCTGGCCGCCAACCTGCTCGGCGGCTATCTGGTCGGCATTGCCGTCGGTCTGTTTCACCTCAACGCGCACTTCCCGCTGGCCTGGAAGCTGTTCGCAATTACCGGCTTTCTCGGTGGCCTGACCACCTTCTCGACCTTTTCTGCCGAAGTGGTTGAACGCCTGCTGGCCGGCCAGCCGGCCTGGGCGATCGGCCTAGCTTCGGTGCATCTGGCCGGTTCGCTGACGGCTACCTACCTTGGTTTGCTGACCGTCGGCGCGACGCGTATCTGGTCCTAGGCCACTTTTTTCAGCAGCTTCAGGCATTCCAGCGAGGCCGCCAGATCGAGCGCGGTGAAGTCGTCGAAATTCTTCAGTTTGGCGTTGGCCCCTTTTTCGAGCAGCAGTTTGACCAGATCGGGCTTGCTGTTCGAGGCGACGTACATCAGGCAGGTGGCGCCGTTGCCGTTCTGGTTGTCGATGGCGATGCCGGCCGCGATCAACTGCTCGATCAGCCCGTGATCGCCGTTGTAGCAGGCCAGCCAGAGGGCATTGCAGCCATCGGCATTGAGCGCTTCGAGATCGACGCCGTGGGCCAGCAACTCGTCGACGATATCCCGCCGGCCCAGCTTGGCGGCCCGCATCAGCGGCGTGAACCGGCCGTCAGCCTGTGCCGCGGAGAGGTCGTCGGACGGGAAGGCGTGTTCTTCGAGGAAAGCGGCGAGGCTGGGGGTCATCGGTGGTCCTTCTGGCGTTGGGGGTAGGGGGGCCCGGTTTCAATCCGGGCATCGTTGATCGGCGTGCCGACCGTGAAGTGATAGACGCTTTGGTAGCGGTTGCCGCTCAGACCGAAGGCTTGATGCACCGGGTCGTCGAAGAAGCAGCCGATGCCGGTGCCGCGCACTCCGGCCGCTTCGGCTTCGAGGTAGAGCACCTGGCCGACCAGGCCGGCTTCGCGCAACAACTCCCGGTAGCCGTGACCGTTGTCCGTGGCGTCGGCGAATTCGCCGAGCATGCCGAGCGAGAAGGCGCTGGTCGCCGCGATGTCCTGGTGGCAGGACAGCGAGCGGGCGAGGCGCTGTAGTTCCTGCAGGTTCATCTCGGCCAGTTGGATCAGGCCAAGGTGGGCCGGGCAGTCGCGGTCGAAGTCGGCCACCGCCCGGCGCCCGGCAAAGCGCTGGTCGGCCGGGGCCAGCGCCTCGGCCAGGTCGGGCGCCGCCGCCGGGCTGCGCGGCAGCAGGTAGAGGCCGCTCGGCAGGCCATCGACGCGCAGCACAAAGAGCAACAGGTGGATGCGCGGCGGAGTCGGGTGGGCCGGCCATGGCGCCTGCGGGCGCGGCAGCAGGGCGTCGAGCAGGCGATAGAAACTGGCTTTGGCCAGGCTGCACTTGGGGTCGAAACGCTGGGCGCTGCGCCGCTGGCGGATCAATTGCGCCGTCCCGGCCGCTGTTATGTGCGGCGGCAGGGCCGGTCGGGGCGGAAATTCGGCGATAGCCGGCGGCGAGATGGCTTCGCCGCTGGCCGCGGCGACCTGATCGATGGCCGGCCAGCGATAGCCGGGGCTGGCGTCGATCCGGCTCGGCTGGCCCTGCCAGTCGGCGCTGTCCAGCCAACTGGCGAGCGCCGCGCCAAGCGGCGGCAAGGACAGGCCGGGGCCGCGCACGGCGAGCAGTATTTCCGGCTCTTCCGTTTCGGTAAAAGCGTAGCGCGACGGCGGGAAATCGGCGGGGCGGTCCAGTCCCAGGCAATGCGCCAGTTGTCCGGCGGCCAGCGGCAGCGGGCGAATTTCCCAGCCGAGCAGGGCGGCGGCGTAGGCCAGCGCTCCGACCGCGTGGCCGACATCGAGCTGGCAGTAGCGAAAGGCGCGTTCGCCGTATTTCCAGGCCTCGCGCCACATCACGCTGCTCAGGCCGACGGCCAGCCAGGGCGCGGCCAGCCCGGGCGGCTTCAGGGCGCGGCCTTCGAGGGCGTGGTTTTCGGGGTCGTAGTGCTGCAGGCCGCTGGCGATCCCGGCGATGCCGTCGCTCAACAGCCAGGCTTCGACCGGGTGCAGGTTGCCGGACGACGGGTTGCAGCGCAGCGCCCAGCGGCTCGGGCCCCAGGTTTTCCAGGCCGAAAGGCCGAAAGCCAGTTCGAATAGGGCGCCGACACTGTGCTGGTCCGGGGCGACCGGGCTTGCCGGGGCTTCCGTTAGTTGGCTGTAGGGGCGTTCGAAGCGCTCGGCGGCGAGCGGCAACTCGCTCAGCGGCGCCCCGGCATAGTGGCGGAAGGCGGCCGGCTGGGCGTCCCAGTCGAGCTGGCCGGGGCCTTCGGCATAAGCCTCAAAGCGGTGCTTGGTGCGGGCGTGATAGGCGCGGACGACGGCGGCGCCAGTGACGATGGTTTGTGGGGTATCCGACACGGTTGGGGGGCTTTCTGCTGTTTGGCAGTTGTTGAGCAAGGCTTGTGCCCGTTATAAATCATGGGCTTGGCTGGGTTGGCACTATCTCTGCGAGAAGGTTCAAACCCCAACCCAACCGAGGAGCAAACCGATGGAACAATCCACACCTCCGATTACCCGCGAAGCCGCGCTGCGCGTGGCGCTGGCGGCCCGTGCCATGCCCAAGGTGAGCCTGCCGGCACTGATCGAATTGTTGCAACGCCAGCTCGGCGAACAGATCGACGAGGACAACTTGCGCCGGGTGACGGTGACCCAGTTGAAAACCGGTTTTGCCAGTGCCGACGGCGAAGAGGATGGCGAGGATATCGGCATCGGTCTCGAGGCGATGAAGCTGGCGGTGCGCATCCTGTGGGGCGAAACGCAGGGTGACGACTCGCTGCCGAAGATCGAGCCGTACCACGACGGCGACCTGCCCGGCTCGCTCCGGGTGGCCATTGCCTCGGATGGCGGCGACAAGCTGAGCGGCCATTTTGGCTCGTGCATCCGCTATCTGGTCTATCAGGTGTCGCCGACGGCCAGCCGGCTGGTCGATATCCGCGATGCGGTCGAGGCCGATCTGGCCGAGGACCGCAATCAGTGGCGCTGCCAGTTGATCAAGGATTGCCACGTGGTCTATGTCGTCTCGATCGGCGGACCGGCCGCGGCCAAGGTGATCCGCGCCGATATCTTTCCGATCAAGCTGCCGGACGGCGGGCCGGCCGACCAGGTGATCGGCCGCTTTCAGCAGGCCATGGCCGAATCGCCGCCGCCCTGGTTGCTGAAGATTCTCGGCGTGGCGGCCGAGAATCGTCTGAAAAACTACAACGCCGCGACGGTCGACGACTAGGACTCACCCCATTCGGCGAGGAACTGCTCGACGAAGTCGGTCATCACCTGATGGCGCGCTTCGGCGAGCGCCCGGCCGGACGGCGTGTTCATCCGTTCTTTCAGGAGGAAGAGCTTTTCGTAGAAATGGTTGAGGCTGGGGCCTTTCGACGCCTTGTAGGCCTCTGCCGTCTGATGCATGACCGGCGGCACGTCGGGGTCGTGCATCAGGCGTCCGGCATGGCCGCCGTAGGCGAAGCAGCGGGCAATGCCGATCGCCCCGATGGCGTCGAGGCGGTCGGCATCCTGCACGCATTTGCCTTCCAGGGTTTGCATCCCGGTAGCCACCCCGGCCCCCTTGAACGAGATGGTCGCGACAATGTCCACGACCGGCTCGATCAGGCTCGCCGGGGCGCCTTCCTGGCCAAGCAACAGCGCCGCTTGGCGCGGCCCGACGCTGTCGTCGCCGCCGTGAAACTTCCAGTCGGCGATGTCGTGCAGCAAGGCACCGAGTTCCGCTATTTGTTGATTGGCGCCTTCCTCGGCGGCTATCTGGCGGGTCAGTCGCCAAACCCGGTTGATATGGTGCCAGTCGTGTCCGGAACTCTCGGCTAAAAACCGGGCTTTGACCTGCCCGGCGACGCGTTCAACTAAATTCGCCATGAAAATCTCCTCGGCCGGCATCCTAGCTCGTCCGGGAGTGTGTTTGGTCGAGCTTAACCGGCAGTTTTCTCCATCTGCCCCGGGTTCAGGCCGACGGTGGTCAGCAACGGACCTTCGAAACCGTTCCACCAGACGGCGACCCAGGCGTTGCCCTGGTCGTCGATGCGCTCGACCAGGCAGGTCGAGCCGATCATGTCGGTAAACATGTCGAGGTCGTCTTCGTCCATCTCCGGGTCGGGCGTGATGCCGAGGATGCGCACGTGGTCGCCGAGGGCGATCGGCAGGCCGTGGCGGTCGAGGGTGGAAGGCTGGGCGGGCATGGCGGACTCCGGCAGTGGCATGAGTGGGGCGGCCCTGTCGGAAAGTCGACGTAAAAGGCCGTGTTCAGTGGCCCGGTGCAACTGCCGTGCCAGCGCGCCTAGCGCAAGGCCGCCGCCACCCCTTTGTCGAGGCCGCGCATGAAGGCTTCGATGGCCGCCGTGTAGCGCGATTCGCCGCCCAGCGACAGGCTGATCTCGCGGTGGCTGAGGTCCTGGGCGAGAACCGCGGCACGGGTGCCGAAGGACTCGGCCTTGGCGACGAAGCGTTGGGCCTGGGGACAGGATTCCGGGCGTTGCGTCGAGCAGACGGCGAGGATGGGCGCGGTCCGCCGGTCGAGCTGGTGGTACGGCGAGGTGGCTTGCCAGTAGTGCGGGTCGCTGCCGAAGGCTTCGTCGTAGAGCTTGAAGTGCCGTCCGGTCATGATGCCCGGAACATCGAGGGCACCGCTGTCGAGCAGGATGCTGCCGAGCCAGGGGGCGGTCTGCAGGTCGGTGCTCAAGCGTGGCGTGCTGGCGAGCAGCGCAATCAGATGGGCGCCCGCCGAATGGCCGATCAGGATGAAACGCTTCCGGTCGCCGCCCCAGTTGTCGGCCATCTCCTGGGCTTTGGCGAGGGCCAGCGCAACATCCCTGGCCTGCTCGTAAGGGCCGGCTTTCGGTGCCGCCCGGTAATTGACGGTAACCACGGCAAAGCCGCGGGGCAGCCAGCGGCCCAGCTTGTTTTCGAGGACGCGGCGCGCATCCTTGTCGCCATTGCTCCCGCCACCGTCGGGCACGAGGAAGATGACCGGGGCGCGGCGCGCCTGCTCCGGGGCATAGACGTCAAAGCGTTGCTCGTCCTCGGCCCCGTAGGCGATATTGCGCCGGACCAGATTGTCGGCCAAGGCGCCGGCACTGAGCAGACAGGCGACAAGAAGCAGGATCAGCGGACGGCAGTCGCGCACGCGTCGATGCATGGCTTCAGACGAGGCCGTTGAGCGCCGAGCGCAGCACTCGGCCACCGTTGGCGCTCAGCGTCCAGCCGAGGGCGCCACAGTTGACCAGCACCGTCGCCCAGAAAACCACCAGGAACGATTGCTTGCGCGACTTGTGGCGCAAGCGGTTCTGCGCCACCAGTGCACCCGGCCAGCCGCCGATCAGGGCGAGCAGATGCAGGCGGTCTTCCGGCGTCCGTCGCCGGTCGGCCTGGGCGGCTGATTTATCAATGGCATAGGCAATGAAGGTGACGAGGCTGGCGCCAACGTACCAGCCAAGGACAAGCAGCGGCAGTTTTGCGGTCAACGCGCCGGCCGTGACAAAAGCCAGGAACAGCGCGGCGACGATCAGCGGGAGGCGGCTGGGTCCGGACGAGGCGGCCGGCTTGCCACGCCGTCCGCCGGGATAGTCCACGTGGCGGGCCTGGGCGCGTCCCTGGCCGTCGCTGGCCAGTTCATAGGTGACGATCTCGTTGACCAGTGGCCGGCGCTGCCGGTTAGCGAAAGTCTTGATGTGCACAAATACCGGCTCGCCGCCGCCGTTCGGGGTGATGAAGCCGAATCCCTGCTCGTCTTTCCAGGTCGTGATCTTGCCTTGGTGGCGCATGCTCTCGCTGACGGTATCTGTAATGGGTAACTGTCCGTCATTGTCGCCTTTTCATACGACATAAAACAAGATGGCAATGAAATGCATCAGGCTGCCGGCGATCACGAACAGGTGCCAGATCCCGTGCCAGTGCCGGAAGCGCTGGTCGAAGGCGAAAAATATGATGCCCACCGTGTAGAAGATGCCGCCGCCGGCCAGCCAGAGGAAGCCGGGGAGGCCGAGATTTTCGAGCAAGGGCTTGATGGCGACCAGGACGATCCAGCCCATCAGCGCATAGATGACCAGCGACATGACCCGCGCTTCGGAGCGCGGCTTGATTTCCTGCAACATGCCGATCAGCGCCAGCGCCCAGACCACGCCGAACAGCGACCAGCCCCACGGCCCGCGCAGGCTGATCAGGCAGAAGGGGGTGTAGCTGCCGGCGATCAGCAGATAGATCGACAGGTGATCAAGCTTGCGCAGGATGCTTTTCGCCCGCCCGCGGATGCTGTGATAGATCGTCGAAATGCTGTAGAGCATGACCAGCGTCGTGCCATAGACCGCAACGCTGAACACCTTCCAGCCATCGCCGCCGGTCAGTGCCAGGGCCAGCAGCCAGACCGCGCCGGTCAGGGCAAGCAAGGCCCCGATCAGGTGCGTCCAGGCGTTGAATTTTTCTCCGGGGTACATCGTTTGCCTTTGTTCAAAGTGACAGCGCGCAAGGTTTGCTGCAGCGCAATTAGACAGCGGCCCGCCACCGGCGTTCGTTTCGCCGTCGTACTAAGAACAGTATAGACAATCGCCGATTGCCACTTCTCGCATGGATCGGGGCGGGGTTTTCCTGCACAATTCACGGCTCAACTATTGCAGGAAAGATGGATGCCGCCCAGGCCGGATCGTTTCGGCCGCGCGCTGTGCACAATGGCAACGAATACTGAACAAAAAAGACCGCGCCAGACCGCTGGCGAGCGCTTGCTCTGTCTGTCGGCCGACTACGGCCGGCTGCGCGGCATGCAGCGCAATTTGCTGCGCTCGACCGGCGAAAAACGCGCCAAGCTGCAGGCCGATTTTGCCGCGCTGCTCGAACGCTCGCAGGCCGGCCTGGCGAAGCGTCAGGCGGCGCTGCCCAAGCCGGAATTCCAGGCCGATCTGCCGGTCAACGAACGGCGCGGCGAAATCGCCGAGCTGATTGCCAAGCATCAGGTGGTCATCGTTTGCGGCGAAACCGGTTCCGGCAAGACGACGCAGTTGCCGAAAATCTGCCTCGAACTCGGGCGCGGCGCGGCTGGTCTGATCGGTCACACGCAGCCGCGCCGGCTGGCGGCGCGTTCGGTGGCGACGCGGCTGGCGCAGGAGCTGAAGACGCAAGTCGGCTCGGGCGTCGGCGTCAAGATCCGCTTCCAGGACCGCTCCAGTCCGGACAGCTGGATCAAGCTGATGACCGACGGCATCCTGCTTGCCGAGTCGCAGTCCGACCCGTATTTGAGCGCCTACGATACGATCATCATCGATGAGGCGCACGAGCGCAGCCTGAATATCGATTTCCTGCTCGGTTACCTCAAGCAGTTGCTGCCGAAGCGCCCCGATCTGAAGCTGATCATCACCTCGGCGACCATCGATGCCGAGCGCTTCGCCGCGCATTTCGCCGTCGGCGAACAGCTGGCGCCGGTGATCGAGGTCTCCGGCCGGCTCTACCCGGTCGATGTGCGTTACCGGCCGGTCGCCGATCTGGAAAAGAAGGACGACGAGCGCGATCTGTACGACGCCATCGTCGATGCGGCCGACGAGTTGTCGCGGCTGGGCAGTGGCGACATCCTCGTTTTCCTGCCTGGCGAACGGGAAATCCGCGAAGCGGCCGAAGCCCTGCGCAAGCACGCGCTGGCCCGGCCGGGCTTGTCGTCGGCGCATGCGCCGGAAATCCTGCCGCTGTTCTCGCGCCTGTCGGCCGGCGAGCAGGACCGTATCTTCAAGCCGTCCGGCAGCCAGCGGCGCATCGTGCTGGCCACCAACGTCGCCGAAACCTCGCTCACCGTGCCGGGCATCCGCTATGTGATCGACAGCGGGCTGGCCCGGGTCAAGCGTTACTCCTACCGCAACAAGGTCGAGCAACTGCAGATCGAGTCCATTTCGCAGGCCGCGGCGCGGCAGCGGGCCGGGCGTTGCGGCCGGGTGGCGGCGGGGGTCTGCATCCGCCTCTACGACGAACTGGATTTCAACGCCCGTTCGCCGTTCACCGATCCGGAAATCCTGCGTTCGTCGCTGGCCGGCGTCATCCTGCGCATGAAGTCGCTGCGCCTGACCGATGTCGAGAGCTTCCCCTTCATCGAACCGCCGCCGCCCAAGGCCATCGCCGACGGCTACGCGTTGTTGCAGGAGCTCGGCGCGCTCGACGAAGAGAATGTCCTGACGCCGATCGGCGAGTCGTTGGCCAAGCTGCCGCTCGATCCGCGCATCGGCCGCATGCTGGTGGCGGCGCGCGACCTCGGTTGCCTGAAGGAGGTGATGGTGATCGCCGCCGGCCTGTCGGCGCAGGATCCGCGCGAACGGCCGCAGGAACGCCAGCAGGCGGCGGACGAGAAGCACAAGCTGTTCGCCGACGAGAAGTCGGAATTCCTCAGCTGGTGGAAGTTGTGGAACTGGTTCCAGAATGCCGTCGAGCACAAGAAGACCAACAAGCAGCTGGTCGACAACTGCCATGCGCATTTCCTTTCCTACCTGCGGCTGCGCGAGTGGCGCGAGGTGCATGGGCAGTTGCACGCGATGGTGGCCGAACTGGGCTGGAAGGAAAACGAAATCGCCGGCACCTTCGAGGCGATCCACCAGGCGCTGCTCTCCGGCCTGCTTGGCAATATCGGCTGCAAGTCGGACGAATCCGGCTATTATCTCGGCGCGCGCGGCATCCGCTACCTGATCCATCCCTCGTCGCCGCTGCAGAAGAAGGCCGGCAAGTGGATCATGGCGGCCGAGATCACCGAGACGACGCGGCTGTTCGGCCGCTGCGTCGCCCGCATCGAAGCGGACTGGCTGGAGAAAGTGGGCGCTCACCTGATCAAGCGCCAGTACTTCGACCCGCACTGGGAAAAGAAGTCGATGCAGGTCGCCGCCTGGGAGCGGACGACGCTGTACGGCGTGGTGATCAATCCGAAACGGCGCATTCATTACGGCCCGATGGCGCCGGCCGAAGCGCGCGAGATCTTCATCCGCCAAGGGCTGGTCGGCGAGGAAATCGACGAAGCCTTTGCCAAGCGCTGGCCGTTCTATCAGCACAACCAGAAGCAGATCCGCGACATCGAGCGCCTCGAACACAAGCAGCGCCGCCAGGACGTGCTGGTGGACGACGAACTGATCTTCGCCTTCTACGATCACCTGATTCCCGAGGGCATCCACAACGGCGCCACCTTCGACCACTGGCGCAAGGAGGCGGAGCGCGACAATCCAAAGCTGCTGTTCCTCGCCAAGGACGACCTGATGCGCCATTCGGCGGCCGGCGTGACGACCGAAGCCTTCCCGCATCACCTCAAGGTCGGCGGCGTGGAGTATGCGCTCACCTACCATTTCGAGCCCGGTTCGCCGCGCGATGGTGTGACGCTGACGCTGCCGCTGGCGCAGCTCAACCAGATCCCGGCCGGCCGTCTGGAATGGCTGGTGCCGGGGCTGTTGAAGGAAAAGCTGGTGCAGCTGATCAAGACGCTGCCGCAGAAAATCCGCGCCAAGCTGGTGCCGGTGCCGGAGTTCGTCGAAGAATTCATGGCGGCGGTCGCCGGCAACGACAAGAAGATGGGGCTGGGACTGATCCCGCCGCTGATCGACTACATTCTCGAGGCGCGCGGCCTGAATGCCCGTGGCTGGGCGGTGACGCCGGACGCTTTCCGACCGGATGCGCTGCCCGCGCATTTTTCGATGAACTACAAGCTGATCGACGAGCATGGCCGCCAGATCGACATGAACCGCAGCCTGATGCAGTTGCGCGCCGACTGGGGCAGGGAAGCCAAGCAGGAATTCGCCGAGCTGCACGAAACGCCGTCCGAATACACCAAGCTGACCGACTGGACCTTCGGCGAACTGCCGGAACTGATGGAAGTGCCGGTCGCCGGCCAGACCGTGCTCGGCTACCCGGCGCTGACCGACGAAGGCGAAACGGTCAGCCTGAAGGTCTTCGATTCGGCCGAGGAAGCGGCCGCCGTGCACCGCGCCGGGCTGCTCCGCCTGTTCATGCTGCAATGTCGCGAGCAGGTGAAGTATTTCGACAAGAACGTCCCCGGCCTGAGCCAGATGGCCATGCAATACATGGCGTTGGGCAGCAACGACGACCTGAAGCGGCAGATCATCGACCTGACTTTCGAACGCGCCTGCCTGAACGAACCGCTGCCGACGACGCCGGCGGCGTTCACGAGCCGCTGCGCCGAAAGCAAGGCGCGGCTTGGCCTGGTGATGCAGGAGGTCTGCCGGATGGTCGGCACGGTGCTTACCGAATGGCAGGCGGTGGTCAAGAAGCTGCCCGCCTTCAAGGTGCATGCGGCCGCCGTACAGGATGTCGAAGCGCAGCTGAAGCGGCTGATGGGCAAGCGTTTCGTGCTCGATACGCCGATCGAACGGCTACAGCACTACCCGCGTTACCTGAAAGGCATCCAGGTCCGCCTCGACAAGCTGAAGGCCAACCCGGCGCGCGACGCGCAGCTGATGGCCGAGTACGCCCCGCTGTGGACCAACTACGAGCGGCGCGCCATCCAGCTTGCCAAGCTGGGCGCCGCCGATCCGCAAATCGAACAGTTCCGCTGGTTGCTGGAGGAGCTACGGATCAGCCTGTTCGCCCAGGAGTTGCGGACGCCGGTTCCCGTCTCGGTAAAGCGGTTGCAGAAGCAGTGGGAAGGCCTGCTCTCGTCGAGCGGCCGGTAAGGCGGCATCAAGCCTTGACGTCGATGCTGCCGCCGCCGACATCGACCGATATCGACGAGTCGGCCAGGCCGCTGCCCAGCGAACCCAGCGCGGTGTAGAGGTCGGAACCGGCTCCCTGGGCCAGCGTGTTGTTCAGTTCGTTCAGGCTTTTTTCGGCGGCCTGGACGTCCCCCTTGGTTTCCTTGTCGGCGGCTGCCAGTTTGGCTTTCAACAGCGCGATGATCTGCTTCAGGACTTTCCGCGCTTCGAGCAGCGCGGCACGCAATCCCTTGTCATCATCGGCGGCATTTGCGTCTTTGTTTTCCTTTGCCTCTGCTGCGGCGGGGTCGGCCGCCGCCTGATTGTCTTCACCGGCCTCGCCGCTGTCTTCGGCAGCGGTGGCCGCCACGCCCGCTTCGGCCGCCACCGCCACAACCTGGGCGCTGGCGGTGTCCGCGGCCGGTGCGGCCTCCGGGCTCGCTTCGGCCGACGACGCATCGGCGCTCGCCGCCGCATCTGCGCTCGGTAGCGTGGTACTGGCCGAACTACCCCCCGTTTTCAGCAAATGCCCGAGAGCGGCGAGCTCTTTGGCCAGTCCGCGCACCTGGCGGGCGATGGCCGCGGCTTGTTCCGGGGAAGCATGGAGCAGCATCGCCTTCAGCGAATCGAGCTGGCGTTTGATGAAGGCGGCTTTCGCCGTGGCCGCCTCTTTCGCGCTGTCCTTGGCACTCGGCATGGCTTTCAGGCGCTGCAAGGCCGACTTCATGTCCTGCATCCACTTCGCCTGCGGATCGTCCGCTTCGCGCAAGGGGCTACCGGTCTTACGCTTGGTGCCGGCCGAAGCCAACAGGCTGATCGACCCGGCCCATGTTGAGGAATCGAGTTTCATGGCGGGCTTCCGGAGAGTGAAATTAATTTAACGACATATTGCGGATAAACTTGAACGTTGCCGCCCAAAGGCTTCGACATACCGGCACGAAAACGCGGCCCGGGCAGGGCCGCATTGTGTTCTGCGGTGTGCTTGCAATCCGACCAATAGCGAGGTTTCTCTGATGAACGATGTGCTCCTTGCGCTGATGCGCACCTTGTCCAGTTTACGGTCGGGGCGGATCTGGGGCTATGTGCTGCTGCCGGCTCTTGTGTCGCTGGCGTTGTCGATCGTGCTGGCCATTTGGGTGCTCGGCGGACTGGTCGAGCAGATGCTGCTCTATCCGCCGATGAGCTGGCTGATCGGCTGGGGGGCGCTCTGGCTCGCCTATCTGCTGGCTTACCTCGGCGGCTGGATGGCGATCTTCGCGGCGGCTTACCTGACCGCTTCGCTGCTCGCGGCCATCCTGGTCATGCCGCTGCTGCTCAAGTACCTGTCGGAAAACGAATACCGTGACGTTGCCGCGATGGGCAAGGACAGTTTCGTTGCCGCCGCGGTGAACAGCGTCGTCGCTTCGCTGCTGTTTGTCGCCGCCTGGCTGCTGACCTTGCCGCTCTGGTTGATACCCGGCCTGTCGCTGATCGTGCCGATGTTGCTGATGGCCTGGCTCAACCGCCGGACTTTCGCCTACGACGCCCTGTCGATGCACGCGACCGAAGCCGAATGGGCGGCGCTGCAGCGCCAGGGCAAGGGCCCGATGTTCATGCTCGGACTGAGCATGGCGCTGTTCGCCCATGTGCCGATCCTGGGATTGCTGGTGCCGGCGCTGGCGGCGCTATCATTCGTTCACTACGGTCTTGAGGCGTTGCGTCGTTCGCGCAGCGGCGCGGTCGTTACCATTGAAGGGGAACGTGTATGAGTCGCACCTTTGGCGCCATTATCATCGGCGACGAGATCCTGTCCGGCAAGCGGCAGGACAAGCACTTCGCGAAAATTGCCGAAATGCTCGGGGTGCGCGGCCTGCGCCTGTCCTGGGTCGAGTATCTGGGTGATGACCGGGAGCGCCTGGCCGCCACCTTCAAGCGCACGATGGCGGCCGGCGACGTGGTATTTTCCTGCGGCGGCATCGGCAATACGCCGGACGACCATACCCGGCAGGCCGTCGCGGCCGCCCTCGGCGTCGGATTGGAACTGCATCCGGAAGGCTACGAGGAACTGAGGGCCCGCTTCGCCGGCGAGGAGGTCACCGATCAGCGTCGGCAACTGGTCACCTTCCCGGCCGGCGTCCGGATCATTCCCAATCCCTTCAACCGCATTCCCGGCTTCACTGCCAATGACCATTACTTCGTGCCGGGCTTTCCGCAGATGGCCCATCCAATGATCGAATGGGCGCTCGATACCTATTACCGCGATCTTTTCCAGCCGGTCGACGGTGTCGTGGAAAAAGCCTTCCTGCTGACCGGCCCCAATGCCTATGAAAGTGCGCTGCTCGATCTGATGGAACGGATCGTCCGCGACTATCCGGCGCTCCGCCTTTTTTCGCTGCCTTCGTTGACCGGTCACGAACGGAAACATCTGGAACTCGGCGTCGAAGGCGAGCCGGGCCTGGTAGACCGGGCAATGGAGGAAATCCGCCGCGAGATCGAGTGGCGCGGCATTGTCTGGACCTGGCGCCCCTGAGCCGCGCGGCGTTCGGCAGACGTAAAAAAGCCCGCGAATTTCGCGGGCTTTTTGTTGGGCCGAAGGCGCCGAATTACTTGGCGGTACTCTTCTTGGCGGCAGCGGTTGTCGCGCTGACGGCCTTGCCGGTTGCCTTGGAGGCGGTCTGGATATTGGTTTCAGCGAGATCGGACATTTGCTTGGCCATCGCGGTCATGCTGTCGAAAGCCTTGCTCGATGCGTCGAGCATGGACTGCATGGTGGCGGCGAAGAAGTCACCACCGACCGGGGCCGAGGACTTGGCCTTGGCGACGGCGCTGTTGGCGGTCTTGCTAAAGGTGCTGTACTGGGCTTCCATCACCGAAGTGATTTCCTTCTGCATTTCGCTGACCAGCTCGTACACGTTGCGCGAGTAGTCAACCAGCTTTTCCATATTCGGCTTGGCCAGTTCGCTGTTCAGCTTGGCGGCTTCATTGGCATCCTTGGCGGCCAGCAGTTGCTGGGTTCCGGCCACGGTATTGTTGAAGAATTCGCGGGAAGCGGCCATGTTCAGGGCGGTCAGACGCTCGACGCCATTGAAGGCGGTGCGCAGCAGGGCCGTCATGATTTCGGCGTTGGCTTGTTGGGCGGCAGTCAGTTGTTCGAAATTCGGGTTGCTCATCATCTTCTCCAGTATATTTTTGGTGGAACAGGATGCAACAAAGCCCCCGCTTGCGGCGGGGGCTTCTAGGAACAATTACTTGCTCTTCTTGCCGGCAGCGGCAGAGGCGCCGACAGCCTTGACCGTCGCGTTGGTGGCGGCGGCAACATTGGCTTCGGTGATTTCGGCAACTTGCTTGGCAGCCTTGTTCAGGTTGTCGAAAGCGGAGTTGGCGGCAGCAATGGCGGACTTGACGGCAGCAACGGCAACGTCAGAACCAGCCGGAGCGGACTTGGCAGCCTTGTCCAGCAGTTCGGCAACTTGCTTCTGGAAACCACCAAACTGGCCTTCCAGGGTCTTGGACAGTTCTTCCTGAGCCTGGGCGGAGATTTCATAAACGGAACGGGAATAGGCCACGGCCTTTTCAACATTCGGCTGGGCCAGGGAAGCCTGGATGGACAGGGCTTCTTGCACGTCCTTGGCGCCGAGCAGGGCTTTGGTGCCGGAGACGGAGTCTTCCAGAACGGAACGGGCGGTGTTCAGGTTCAGGGCAGCGATACGCTCGGCAGAAGCCAGGGCGGCATTGGCCAGGGACAGCAGGGAATCAACAGCGGTCTTGTTGGCGGAGGCGAGTTGCTCGGGATTGGTGAAGTAATTCATGGGTTATCTCCTAGATGAAAAGTCATGCGAAACAGTCAGAACCGTTGCAGTGCTTTTTTCAACACATGTTGCACCGCACCATGGATTCAATTATAGGATTGATTGTGACATTGTCAACAAATTTTTTGTGCGGTGCACAAAAAATGTAAGCCGATGAATAGATGGAAAGTTTCAGGCTCTTTGGCGTCGATCCCGGGCGGCGATTCAATATGCCCCCGGGATGGATGCACTACGGCTGTGCGGCTGGTATGCTCAGGCCGCCAGCGCCCTTGAGCTCGAGGTTTTCGCTGCGCGAAGTGGGGCGTTCCGGCTCGCCGCCTTTGTTTTTGGGCTGAATCACGGCGCGTACGCGGGTCGGCGGCGCTTTCGGATCGCGCTTCTCGCCGGCGGTTACCAGATACTTTTCGCTGATCGCGTCGTACCAGATGTAATCGCCCTGCACCTGATCTTCGCCGCTCTTTACCCAGGCCCGGTGGAACAGTTCGGCGATTTCGCTGTTGCTGTTGTACTCGATGCGCTCGGCTTCCCCTTCCATGTACTCTTCCTTGCCTTCGCGCTTCTGGCGGAAACGGGCGAGACCATCCTTGCCGCCGAAGGCGGTCCCTTTCTGGAAGCCGTAACGGTCTTCGGTGACCACGACGCGGTCGGCTTTCAGCGTCATCGTTCCCTTGGTGATCAGCACGTCGCCTTCAAGGATCTGGATTTTCTTGGCGTCGTCGATCGAAACCCGGTTGGCTTCGAGTTGCATCGGCTTGTCGCGGTCGGCCCGTTCCGCCAAGGCTGGCTGGGTGGCGAGAAGGCAGAGAGTGAGTGTGGCGAGACGAATGATCATGGCGTTGGCCTGGGGCGAATGTAGAGCCCGGTCACCTGCGATTGCAGAACGAGCGTGGATGTATTGTTGTCGAGATGCGCGCCGACGCCCTTGATCCAGGACTGGCCCTGGGTGATTTCGACCGGGCTGTTGGTGAAGGCAAAGCCGGCATCCGGCTGGGTGGTGAGGTCCGGCATGCGGGCTACCATGGCTGGGCGATCGGCGGTTGCGGTACGGGTCAGCGTGACGTCGTCCCAGAGGAAAATGGTTTCGCCCTTCGACGTTACCCTGGCATGTTTGGCGACGACCTCGACCGGGGCGGCATCGGGCCGGTAGCTGATCAGTTTGGGGGCGGTCAGTTCGGAACTGTCGTCGTCCGGGTAATGCACCAGATACGGGGCGATCAGCCGGTACTTGACCTGGCCGCTGTCGTCAAAACGACGGACCATGAAATTTTCGGCGATGGCGTCCGGGTCGTGCCGGAGTTTGCCGTCATTGGCGAGTTCATCCTGACCGATGACTTTTTGCAGCCAAAAAGTCAGGCCGGCGAGGAGCGCCAGCAGAATGATCGGAAAGAGTTGGCTGGGCCAGTGCTTCATCGCGCGTCGAGATAGGGGGCGAAAGCGGCATCGAGCTTGCCCTGGGCGGAGAGGATCAATTCAATTGCTTCGCGCACGGCGCCGTGGCCACCGCCGGCGTCGGTCACGGCATGGGCGCGCTCCTTGACGATGGGGCGGGCGTTGGCCGGGGCGATGGCCAGACCGCACCGGGTCATGGCCGGCAGATCGATCAGGTCGTCGCCCATAAAGGCGCAGTCCGGCCAGTGCAGGCCGAGCTTGTCGAGCAGGCCGCCGACGGCGGCGCGCTTGTCGGCAACGCCCTGATAGACGTGTTCGATGCCGAGGTCGGCGGCGCGGGCCGCGACGACGCCGGAGGTCCGGCCGGTGACGATAGCCAGTTCGATGCCGGCACGCTGCATCATCTTCAGGCCGAGGCCGTCCTGGACGTTGAAGGTTTTCAGTTCGCCACCGTTATCGGTGTAGTGCAGGCCGCCATCGGTCATCACGCCGTCGATATCGAAGGCGACGAGTTTGATGCGGGCGGCGCGGGCGGTGGTGTCCATCAGATAACTTTCGCAGTGAACAGGTCGTGCATGTTGAGCGCGCCGACCAGAACGCCGTCGGCGTCGACGACGAGCAGGGCATTGATGCGCAGGCGTTCCATCATCTCGACGGCTTCGACGGCGAGCCGGTCGGGCCGGATGGTGCGCGGCGCGGGATGCATCACCGAAGCGATGTCGCCCTGACGCAGGTCGATGCGCTTTTCAAAAGCCCGGCGCAAATCGCCATCGGTAAAGATGCCGAGCGTCTTGCCGGCTGGGTCGGTGATCGCGACCAGGCCGAGGCCGCCGTGCGACATGGCGACGATGGCCTCGGTCAGGTCGGTCGCCGGGGCAACGGCGGGTACCTTGTCGCCCGGGCGCATGACGTCGCAGACACGGGTCAGCAAACGGCGGCCGAGCGAACCGCCGGGGTGCGAGCGGGCGAAGTCGTCGGGGCCGAAGCCGCGCGCGTCGAGCAGGGCGACGGCGAGCGCGTCGCCGAGCGCCAGCGCCGCCGTGGTGCTGGCGGTCGGTGCCAGGTTGTGCGGACAGGCCTCCTGTTCAACGGCGGCGTCGAGATGGATGTCGGCTTCGCGGGCCAGCGTCGAGCTCGGCACGCCAGTCATCGAAATCAGCCGGGCCCCCTGGCGCTTGATCAGCGGCACGATGCGCAGCAGTTCTTCCGATTCGCCTGAATTGGAGAGGGCGAGCAGTACATCGTCGCGGGTAATCATACCGAGGTCGCCATGGCTGGCTTCAGCCGGGTGAACGAAATAGGCCGGAGTGCCGGTGCTGGCCATGGTTGCCGCAATCTTGCGGGCGATGTGGCCGGATTTGCCCATGCCGCTGACGATCAGACGGCCATGGCTGTTGATGATCAATTCGACGGCCTTGGCGAAATCGCCGTCAAGACGGTCGATCAGCGCAGCGACCGCGGCAGCCTCGATGCTCAGGGTCTGGCGACCCAGTTCCAGAGCGCGTTCCGGCGAAAAACGAAGGGCAGGTGGGCTTGGGTTCATGGGCGGGCAACGGTTATGATGGTCGAAGTATACCCGAATCGCGAAAGTCCCCTTGAGCACACTGTCTCTCGTCCTCCTGCTGCTTGGTGCCTCGGTTTTGGCCGTGGTCATCTTCCGCCGCTTCAACCTGCCGCCGGTACTCGGCTACCTGTTTGTCGGCAGCATCATCGGCCCGCATGCACTGAATTTGATGAACGACATGTACCGGGCCGAGTATCTGGCGGAGTTCGGCGTGGTTTTCCTGATGTTCTCGATCGGCCTCGAGTTCTCGTTGCCCAAACTCTATGCGATGAAGCGCATCGTTTTCGGCCTGGGGCTGCTGCAGGTCGTCATCACGATGCTGTTGACCGCGTTGCTGGTCATCGGGCTGGGTATCGGCTGGCAACTGGGCATCGCCCTCGGCGGTGTTTTTGCGATGTCGTCGACAGCGGTGCTGACCAAGCTGCTGGCCGAGCGGATGCAACTCAATTCGGCGCATGGCCGCGAAATCATGGGCGTGCTGCTGTTCCAGGATCTGGCGGTGGTGCCGATGCTGGTGATCATTCCCTCGCTGACCCAGCCGCCCGAAAAACTGGCGGTCCTGCTGGCAATTGCCTTGCTCAAGGCGATTGTCGTACTGGCGGTGATTCTGGTCTTTGGCCAGCGCCTGATGCGCAAGTGGTTCCACTTCGTTGCCCGGGCCAAGTCTTCCGAGGTGTTCGTCCTTAACGTGCTGCTGATTACGCTCAGTCTGGCCACGCTGACCGAACTGGCCGGTCTGTCGCTGGCGCTCGGCGCCTTCGTTGCCGGCATGTTGATTTCGGAAACCGAATTTCGCATGCAGGTCGAGGATGACATCAAGCCGTTCCGCGACGTGTTGATGGGGCTGTTTTTCGTGACCATCGGGGTGAAACTCGATTTGCACATCCTGGTCGGCTTGTGGTGGCAGGTGCTTCTGGTATTGGTCGCACTGCTGACCTTCAAGAGTCTGATCGTCGGGTTGCTCTCCTGGCGTTTGGGGGCAACGCCGGGGAACGCCATGCGCTCGGCCCTCTGGCTATGTGCCGGCGGTGAATTCGGTTTCGTACTGCTCGGCGAAATCGCCCACATGCCGAAAGCCATCGAGCAAATCGCGCTGACGGCGCTGGTGCTTTCGATGTTGATCGCCCCCTTCATCGTGCAATACAGCGAGAAGCTGGTGATGCGTTTTGTCGCCAACGAATGGCTGATGCGTTCGATGCAGCTGACGCAGATCGCCGCCCAGTCGATGGGGACGGAAAAGCACGCAATCCTCTGCGGCTTCGGGCGAAACGGTCAGTATCTGGCCCGCTTTCTCAGTCAAGAAGGGGTTGGCTACATCGCCATGGATCTCGACCCGGATCGGGTCCGCGAAGCAGCGGCCGGTGGCGAGAGTGTCGTTTTCGGCGACGCCGGACGCAAGGAAGTCCTGATCGCCGCCGGGTTGATGCGGGCCAGTGTGGTCATCGTCACGATGAGCGATACGTCGCTCGCCGAGCGGGTGCTGCACCACGTCCAGGAATTGCGTCCGGATCTGCCGGTAGTGGTGCGGACCTCCGATGAGCGCGACATGGCCCGTCTTTCCAAGGCCGGCGCGGCGGAGGTCGTGCCGGAAATGCTCGAAGCCAGCCTGATGCTGGCTTCACATGCGCTGGTCCTGGTTGGTGTGCCGATCAATCGGGTTTTGAAGCGCATCCGGCAAATCCGTTCGCAACGTTACCGTCTGCTCCGCGGTTTCTATCGCGGCCAGACCGACCGCGAAGAAGATGAGGATCACCAGCCGCGCCTGCATTCGGTCTGGCTCGCCCCCGGTGCGGCGGCCATTGGCCAGACGCTGGCTGTGCTCAATCTGGAGGGGCTGGGCTGCGAAGTCAGCGCCATCCGCCGGCGCGGCATCCGCGCTATCGAACCAGCGCCGGAAACGGTTCTTGAATCAAGCGACGTGGTCGTCGTGCTCGGTGATCCGGGATCTGTGGCGGCCGCCGAACAACGGCTGCTGCAGAAATGAAAAAAGCCCGCCGAGGCGGGCTTCCTTATCGGTCATCTTGCCATCAGAACGTCATGCAAACCGTATATCCTGTCGTGTCAAAATTGGCTGTCGTTGCTGCTATGGCTGCTGCCGGGGCTGCAACCGTCCCACCGGTGACCAAGGCTCGCACGCGAATCGATCCTGTCGTTGTGTTGTTATCGTCTATGGTGGCATCAAGCTGGCGCGCATATTTTCCCAAAATGCCGCTAGAGCAAAAAACGTAGGTGCCAGTCATGCCGGTAATAGGTATTTGAGAAACGATCGCGCCGGTCAGCCCAATCCGTCCGCCTTCGACATTGATAGGGTAGTACTCGGTCTGAGTCATGTCGGTCGGTCCGGCCAGAAAATTGGTCAGGCGAACGGCGCGCCAGTATTTTGCGGATTCGTCGGTGGCTGTTTGGGAATTCCACTCACCGTCGATACGACCATTTCCGTCTCCTCTATCCGCTAGGATTCCACCAGGAAGATTTGTATCGGCGCGAAGATCATCTCCTGGCACCGCGCGGAAACGATCCTGATATCCATAGATGGCCAATGGTGCATTCTTGAAATCATTTGCCAGATTTTTTACCTTCGCGCTGTTGATCAATTCCTGGCCCTTCAATACTCCGCCCATCAGCAGGCCGATAATGACCAGCACAATGGCGATTTCGACGAGGGTGAAGCCTTTTTGATGGCTTTTCATGGCATGCTCCGCTTGTATTTTCTTGAGTTCGTATATGCAAATACCGTGCCCGAAAGGTTGGGTGCAAATTTGCCGGCTTCTGCCTGGATTTAGCGGAAAAGTGTCGAAAAATGGACATTCTGTTTCAGAAATGAACGTCGGGACAAAGCTTTCGCGGCGTCTTGCCAACTGGTCGCATTTGCTGCTGGCCGGCCATTTACTCATGTTGCATGCGCTGGCTTTTGGCGGCTGGCAGATTCCTGCTGTGCGCTTGCTGTGGGTGGCGGCGCTCGGTCTGTTCTTGATCTGGCAGCCCTTCGTCGCCGGTGAGCGACGGATCAGTGGTCGTCAGGGGGCTGTGCTGTTTGCGGCGGTACTGGTTTCGACCTGGTTCATCGGGCCATGGCTGCTGTTGATCTGGTGTGGCGCACTGGCGGCGGCGATTGGCGGGCGGGTGTTGTGGACCGAGCGGCGGGGCGAACGGGCGGGCTATCTGCTGGCTTTCGGCTATCTGGTCGGGGTCACGGTGTTCGGGGTGGTGCCGGAAGTCTCGTCGGCGGTCGCTCTCGACCCCTTGCCGCGCAATGTCATTGCCTATTACATGCCGTTCATTCTGCCCTTGCTCCTCGTCTTTCCGGCCCGGGCACCGCAGCGGCGGGCCGGCGATGCCTTCGATCTGTTTTATGGCATTCTGGTTTTTCTGGTTCTTGCTGTTTTCGTGCTGGGCGCCTTGGCCTACATGCTGGTTGGCGGGGTCAGCTACGTCGAGTCGCTGTTCAAGACCTCATTGACCGTCGCCGCCGCCTTGCTGGTAGTGGCCTGGGCCTGGAATCCGCGGGCTGGTTTTTCCGGCATTGGCTCGGCAATGTCGCGCTACATGCTGTCGGTTGGCATGCCGCTTGAGCAGTGGCTGGTCCAGTTGTCCGAAGAAAGCGAACGGCAAGTTGATCCGGCGAGTTTTCTCCGCGCCGTGATGCTGCATTTGCAGGGCATGCCCTGGGTGCGCGGGGTTTCCTGGGCGGTCGGGGGCAAGCTTGGGCAGTCGGGGCAGCAGACGGCGCACCGGCACGTTTACCAGACGAATGACTTCGAGCTGGCGGTCTGTTTTCGCCTGGCCCCGTCGCCGTCGATGCGCTGGCATGTCGAATGGCTGCTGCGCCTGACCGCCGAGTTTTATCTGGTCAAGCGCCAGGCACATGACCTGCAGCGGATGAGCTATTTACAGGCCGTCTATGAAACCGGTGCCCGGGTGACGCACGACGTCAAGAATCTGCTGCAATCGATGCAGGGACTTTGCTATGCCGCCGCCCAGCCCGGTGATCCGGCGCAACTGGCCGGCTTGCTCGGCCGGCAGTTGCCGCAGATTACCGAACGACTGAAGGTGACCCTGGAAAAGCTGCAGTCGCCGCAGGCCGAGAGCGGCGAATGCGTGCCGGCGGCACTGTGGTGGAGTCAATTACAGGACCGTTATGCCGACGCCTCGATTGTCTGGCATGGGCAGTCGACAGCGGAGAGCATGGTGCCGCTCGGCTTGTTCGATAGTGTGGCGGAAAACCTGTTGCAGAATGCCCTGGCGAAGCGACAGCGCCAGGCGGGCCTGGGTATCGCGGTGGATTTTGCCGATTCGGTCCTGACTGTGGTCGATGACGGCAGTCCGATTGCTCCGGATGTTGTTGGCCGTCTGTTATGGGAACCGGTCAGTTCGCATGATGGCTTGGGTATCGGGCTCTATCACGCCGCCCGCCAGGCCGAAGCGGCGGGATATTGTCTGGCGCTGCTTGAAAATCGTCCGGGGCGGGTGGCTTTCAGCTTGTCAGTTCGTCGCTGATGGAAATTTCGGGCCGCTCCTTTTCGCTGCGCGGGCCGATCAGGCGATAAACCACGGTGTTGCCCTTGCCCTTCAGGTAAAGCGTTTGCGGTGACTCGAAGGTGAATTGCTCGGCTAGTCGGCGACGCGTGGTTTCATCGACCTGGATCATGCCGGGTACGCCTTCGCTGGTGATTCGGCTGGCCAGATTGACGGTGTCGCCCCACAAGTCGTAGATGAATTTCTTCTTGCCCACCACACCGGCGACGATCGGGCCGGTGCCGATGCCGATGCGTACGTCGAGATGCATGTCATTGATGGTGAAATCGCGGCGCAGCAAATCACGCATCGCGATGGCCAGTTCGGCGATGGATTTCGAGTAGTTGCTCAGTTCGTTGTTCAGGCCGCCGGCGACCATGTAGGCATCGCCTATGGTCTTGATCTTCTCGACGCCGAAGCGTTCGGCCAACTCGTCGAAGGCCGAGAAAATCCGGTTGAGCATGGCGAATACCTGCTGCGGCGAGAGGCCTTCGGCGATGCGGGTGAAATTGACGATATCGACAAACATCACCGTGACGTCGGCAAAGCCGTCGGCGATGGTCTGCTTGTTGTGCTTGAGACGCTCGGCGATGGGGCCGGGAAGGATGTTGAGCAAAAGCCGCTCGGAGCGCTCCTGTTCTTCCTGCAGCAGGTGGTGAGTGGCTTCCAGGCTGGCCTGCGCCTTGGCTTTCTCCTGCACGGCATAGCGCAGCAGCAGGTAGACGATGCTGGAAATGGCGGCGAAATTCAGGGCGAAAAAGAAGACGCTGGTCCGGATGGCGATCTTCGGTGCCGTCGACGCCACGCTGTCGGCCAGAAAGTAATCGAAAAAGCCGGACAGCGCGGTCAGGAAAATGTAGGCGATGAACCAGGCCAAGGATTCGCGCACGCCGAAAAAGAGCAGTGCGCCGATTGGCGCCAGCAATCCCCACAGGCTGGTGCCGCTGGCCGTGATGAAATTGCCGATACCCCATTGCACGGCGAAGGGCGCGAAGAGAAAGAGCGCCAGTTGCGAATAGCGGAAGAAGTCGAAATTGCCGGTATGAAAGAAAAGCAGCAGATTGCTGACGAGCAGCAACTGGAAAATGAAGGGCGCCGTCGCCGAAAACTGTGGCCCCATCTGGCCATACAGGAACAGCCACACCATTGAGCCGAGACAGACCAAGCCGGTGGCGAAGATCAGCAGCGATTTCTTCAGCCGTGTTTCGGCATCGTCATCCGGATTGATGCCGGCGTTGCGTAGGGAGAATAGGAAAGGTTGCTGGTTCACGAGAAATCCGGGTAGCGCTCATAACTTCGGCATAAACCAGTGTGGCAGTCGGGCCGGCCCAGGTCAATACGGCGAAACCCGGAGCCTGAGAGGCTAGGGCAGCCGCCCGGCCGCGATCATCCGGTTGTAGAGAATGTTCGGTGAGAGCCAGACGACGAGATCATCGAACTCGTTGGCACCGGCCGGGGTCGGGGTGTGGGAGACAAAATTGGCGTCACTATTTGTATTTTCAAGTTCGTCCGCGCTAATTGGTGCTGTATTCGGTGTGTTTCCTGAGTTTGTGGCGCCAAGCCCATTTTTCCCATGAGAAACGATTACTGCTGGTAGGTTTGTTGCGAGCGTTGAGGTGCAAGCTGCTTGGTCACAGACCCGAAGGTTGGCAGAAGTCGTAAGAGTGAAACCAACATCTGTCCTAGCGAAGTTGGGATGGGCGTGATACCGAAACCGGTTACTCCAAGCATCTTGGCGAGCTAGTCCGAGGTCACTCCACGGCAGCAAGCCATCGACATTTGTGCAATTAAAACCAGTCCTGTTTTCCAATCCATCCCCATCGGTATCTGGGCATGGAAGGTGTGGTTTGCCGTCGGCTGAACTGTGAGATGCAGCGTAGCCCAAAAGCGCATCGCATACCTCTTGGAGTTGTTGTTGAGTGTCACTGACGTTGCGCTGATCGATCCGTGCTCCAATGCTCATAATGAATCCACCAGCAAGCAGCGAGACGATGACCAGAACAATCGTAAGCTCAATGAGGGTAAAACCGTCGCTTCGGTCAGATTTTATGGACAAGGCAATGTAGTGCATGGAATGACCTTCATTACAGTGTTACCAATGCTGATCTCGGCGCTGTTTGGGGAGAGACGGGTGTAGCTAATAACTGAAAACCATTGGTTTTGAGTATTCAGCCAATTAAAAGTTGTGAGATCAAAGGAAATATCTTTGAAAGGTAATCGTCCTGTTTGCATATTGACGTTCGCGTAACCATCTCCATCCGTGTCAGCCCAAGGGAAAAAGCCTTTGTCGTGGAAGTATCCCCGCAATGCAAATATAGGTAGGTTTGAACCATCATCAATGCCGCGTACTTCAGCAAGGACTCTCATGTTGACTGCCTTAAATAGTTCGGCCCGAGTTACGGTAACAATGTGATCGTTAAAGGTCTGTATTGGTCCCGAGCTAACAAAGTCAAAACCATCTGCATTCCCCAAGTCGAGGTAATCACTTGGTTGTGGGGGGCTTGTAGCTGTTGTGATGCTGCGGTTTTGCCCCGGAAGAGGTACTCCCGGCGCAATGACGATAGCGACTGCTGCATTGGGTAAACCGTTTACTTGGAGTTGGCCAATCGAGTTGCTGTTAATTGGTGATGTAGTAAATCCTGGTGAGATTGCGTACCAAAGAGGTTCGCCGTAGCCATCAAGGAGTTTGTCAACCCCTAGCGTTTTCCATGGGAAGCGACCGAGGCGGGTGGTTGTCGTGGAACATGTAGTCTGCGCTTGTCCTTCAATTGGAGAACCGATTGATAAACGTTCAGGGCAGCGAAAATGACCAGGAAGGTAGGTGGTGCTACTGCTGCGATAGGCCGCAGCATCGCCAATCAGCGCATCTTTGGCTGCTCGCAGAGCCAACTGTGTCCTGCGCTCCTGTTCAATGCGGGCGCTGTGGATACTGGAGGTAGATAGAAACACCAACGCACTTATTACTGAAGCTATGAATACGAAGAGAAGCAGCGCTATTCCTCGCTGATGGAGTGGTGGTCTGTTCATACCTAGCGTCTATTGGCGGCCGGCTTGACGATGATCCTGCCGCCGCCCAGCAGACTTTCGCGTTCCCCCGTTTCCGGATGAAACGTATCGCCGACCGGTACCCGTGGCGCGGGAATGCTGTCGTCCCAGATGGCTTGGCCGTTGATCCAGCGCGTGGCGCGGCCGTTGCTGCGGCGGACTTCGCCGTTGATGGTCTGGCTGGCTTCGCCTTCCGTGGTATTGGGGCTGAAGCCGGGGTTGAGTTGGCGCTGGCGGTCGAGTGCGGCGCGTTGTTGCGGCGTCAGGAATAGTCGGCCGAGCGGTTCCTGTTGCGCCCGGCAGAGAGTTGGGGCGACAACCAGCAGCAACAGGAGCAGTGTGGGGCGGATGTTCATTTCGTTGCGGTCGACCGGCGCACGGTGACCCATTGCAATTCGCATTCGGCGCTCAGTTGGGCGATGGCCGAACGGTTATCGCTGCTACCTGCCTGCGGGGCCAGCTTGCAGTTGCGAACGAGGACCAAGGCCTTGGCTTCGCGTTGCACGCGGGCGAGGAAGTTGATCAGATCTTCTTCGTGGAGCAGGCGGAGTTGCAGGCGCATCGAGCTGGAAAAGTAGGCAAAAGCCGCGCCGTTGACACTTTCCAGCGGTTTCTGGGCGCCAAATTCGTAGTTCATGCCGGGCAGGCGCATGTCTTGCTGGATTCGACGCAGCAGTTCCGTCCAATCCAGGCGCCTTTCTTCTCCGGTGATGCCGGAATTCTGCATTTTCTGGAACATCAGCGCTCTTTCCTTGAGTTCCTGTTCTTCAGTACGAACCTGACGCAGGCGCTGTTCGACCTGGCTCATGCCCGCTGCTGCGCCATTCCTCTCTTGCCCGGCTTTTTGTTCCTGCTGCAGGCTCCACCAGACGAGCAAGCCGGCTAACAGGAACAGGATTAGCGTGCCGAGGATGGGCAGTCGAAGTTTGACCAGATCGCCGACGGTAAATTTCATGGCGCGATTTTCCGGGTAATCTCGACTGCGAATTGGCGCGGCTGGGCGTTTTCGTCCTCACTATCGCCGCCGCGCAGCGCCCGTCCGGATTCCATGTCGAATGGTTGTTGCAGCACGCTCACGGAACAGGCCGGGTCGCTGCGCAACAACTCGGCGAATTGCTCGAAGCTGGCGAGAATCTGCCGGGGTGTCGCGTTCGGTTCGGGGCGGATCGCCCCGCGGATTGTCGTGATTTCCTCGTTGCCTTCGATAACGGAAGCGGCGGCGGGCGTGCCCTGGCGGCCGATTTTCCACTCGATGCCTTCGAGGATGACGTTGGGCATCTGGTCGAGAGCCCGGCTGACCAGCCGATAGGCCGCGCCGGGCAGATGCTGTTGACGACTGAGGTCGGCATGGCGGGTAGTCAGCCGGCGCAGGGTGTCATTGTCGATGCCGAGTTGCGGAAAAGTCGCGGAGATTTCCTGATAGCGCCAGCTGAGATCGGCTTCGCTGGTGCGCAGCGTCTGGGTTTCCTGGCGCAGCGCGTAGGCATCGTAGTTTTCCTTGGCCGAGAACAACAGGCTGCCGAGCAGGGCGATCAGGCCGGCGGCGATAATGCTCTGGCGGATCTGCGAGAGCCGGAAATCGTGACGATGCACTTGACCGGCGAACTGCTGGCTGGGTGCGGCCGTGGCCAGCAGGTGAAGAAACAGAAAGTCGCTGCGACTGTCTTCGGGCGGCGTGTGCAGGCCGAGCTTGTGGGCGGCGACGTGGCTGTTGATGATCGAAAAGGCCAGGTGGCCATGGTCCGGGCAGGCGTGTTCGATGGCCGGGATGGCTGGCGGGGAGGCGACGATGAAGACCGGCAGGGTCTCGTCGCGGCTGATCAGGCGCTGGCCGATCAGGTATTGGTGCAGCTTCCCGGCTTCGGCGGCAAAGCTGCTGGCGACGCCGGCAATGCTGCTGTCGGTAATCGGCGCCATCCGCGAGAAAAGCGTTTGGCCATTGACCAGGTAACTTTCGCGTATCGAATGATCCTGCAGCGTCAGAAGCAGGCAGCGACCGTTGGCCAGGCCGAGCTTCTTCAACAGCTGGCCACCCAGTTGGGCAACCGTATAAACGCCGGCCAGTGGGGCTTCCGCGTCGTTGATGCGTTGTAGCCAGGGTTCGAAATGGATCGGATTGGTCAGCGCCGAGATCAGCAGTTTTTCGTTCTTCCGCTGGCTTTTCTCGTAACCGAGTGAAAATGCCGTGGCCAGCGGCGTGCCGAGGAAGTGCTGGCCGATCTTGCGGGTGATCAGCGCCTGCCGGTCGCTGCCATGCAGGAACGGGATGGTTTCGAGAACGTGGCCTTCTTCGGTGACGTTGGCGAGCAGCGAGAAATGACTGTGGCGATGCGCGGCCAGATACTCGGCGAAGCCCGCCAGGCCTTCGTCGCCATTTTCGAATGCGCCTTCCGGCAACAGCTTGCCGTGCCGCCAGAAATAGGCGGAGAGGCGGTGCGTGTTGAGGTAGAGCAGGCGACGGGCGATCACGTTTTTATCTTGCTGATGACGTCGTAGATAGGGCCGATGACCGACAGCATAATCCAGCCGAGCAGGGCGCCCATGAACAGGGTCAGCATGGGCTCGATCATGGTTTGGGCCTTGCTGACAGATTCCTTGACGTCACGGGTATAAAAATAGCTGACGTTGAGCAGGGCCTTGTCGAGACCGCCGGTGTTTTCGCCAACCCGCAGCATGCGAACGACCAGCGGCGGGAACAGCCCGACATCGTGAAAGGCGCCGGCCACATTGCGGCCTTCGCGAATCGAATGCTCGACCCGTTGCAGTGCTTGTTTGACCACACGGTTGCCGACGATGTCCTGGGTGGTGCGGATCGATTCAAGAATCGGGATGCCCGAAGCGTAGAGCATGGCAAAGGTGTTGGCAAAGCGCGACAGGATGATCTTCTTGATGATCGGTCCGACCACCGGCAGGCGCAGCTTGATTCCATCCAGGCGCAGGCGGGCTCGCGGGTCGGTGCGCAGGATGAACTGCCCGATCAAAAAGGCGACGATGGGGGTGAGCAGGAACAGGTACCAGAAGTCGACCAGCAGGTCGGAGATGAAAAATAGCAGCTTGGTCTGGGCCGGCAGGGTCTGGCCCATGTTCTTAATGAACAGCTTGAGCTGCGGCACCATGTAGATCATCAGGAAAAACGTGGCGGCGAGCACGATGCTGGCGACAAAGGCCGGATACATCAGCAGCTTTTTGGTGTGCGAGGCGAGTTCGTCTTCCCATTTCAGCGACTCGGTGAGGCCGACCAGGACCTCCGGCAGTTGGCCGCTCGATTCGCCGGCTCTGACCAGGTTGACGAATACCTGGCTGAAGACATCCTGATGGGTATCCATCGCCTGCGAAAGCGTCTGGCCGCCTTCGATATTCTCGATCAGTACGGCGATCACCTCGCGGAAGCGCGGGTGTTCGATCGAATCGCGCAGGTCGGTCAGCCCGTCGAGTATCGGCACGCCGGCCCGGGTCAGCTGTTCGAGGTGAAAGCAGAAGTTGATCAGCTCGGGACGGGGGATGCTGCGGCCACCGAACAGCGCACGGTGTTCGACGATTGAACCGGTCACCAGATCGAGTTCCATGCGTTTCAGACGCATTTCGAGGTCGACCAGATTGATCGCGTCAAGTCGCCCGTAAATCATCCGTCCTTCGGCGCTGACCGCCTTGTAGTCGAAAAGCATGGCTACATCCGGTCGGTCAGGTCGACGACGCGTGCCAGTTCTTCCAGCGAAGTCGTGCCGTTCAGCACGCGCCGCAGGCCGTCGTCGGCCAGCGTGCTGAAGCCCTGCAAGAGCGCCCGGCTGCGGATTTCGTGAGTGGTGGCGCGGCGGGAAATCAGTTCGTCGAGGCCGGCGTCGATGCGCAGCAGTTCCATGATCGCGATGCGGCCTCGGTAGCCCTGAAAGTCGCAGAGTTCGCAGCCGGTCGGGCGAAACAGCACGGGGCGGGAGCCCTCGGTCTGCGGGCCGAGCAGGCGGATTTCGTGGGGCTCGGCGTGGTAGGGGGTTTTGCAGTGCTCACACAGCCGGCGGATCAGCCGCTGGGCGACGATGCCGATGATATTGCCGGCCATGATGTCGGGTAGCACGCCGATGTCGAGCAGGCGCGGCACCGCGCCGATCGCCGAATTGGTGTGCAGGGTCGTATATACCTGATGGCCGGTCATCGAGGCGCGGAAGGCCATTTCCGCCGTTTCGGCATCGCGTACTTCGCCGACCAGAATGACGTCCGGATCCTGGCGCATCATCGAGCGGATGCCGTTGGCGAAATCGAGCTTGGCGTTTTCCGCCACCGAGGTCTGGCGGACCATGGCCATCGGGTATTCGACCGGGTCTTCGAGGGTCATGATGTGGATGCCCTCGGCGTTGATGTGGTTGAGTACCGAGTACAGAGTTGTCGTTTTGCCGCTGCCGGTCGGGCCGGTGACCAGGATGATGCCTTCCGGCCGGGCGATCATCAGCTTCAACTGATGCAGATGTTCTTCGGACAGGCCGAGGTCTTCCAGCGGCACGATGCCCTTCTGGCGGTCGAGAATGCGCAGCACGATATTCTCGCCATGGATCGTCGGCTGGCAGGCGACGCGGAAGTCCACCGGCCGGCCGGAAACGCTGAGGCCGATGCGGCCATCCTGCGGGGCGCGCATTTCGGCGATATTCATGCCTGAAAGCACCTTGATGCGCACCGTCATGGCCGGCCAGTAGGATTTGTGCAGGGCGCGGATCTGGCGCAGCATGCCGTCGATCCGGTAGCGAATGCGCAGGAAATTGGCTTCCGGCTCGAAGTGGATGTCGGAAGCTTCGCGCTTCACGGCATCGGTGAGGATCGAGTCGATCAGCCGGACCACCGGCTGGCTATATTCGTTGTCGGTGGTCGACAGGCTTTTCCAGTCGATTTCGCCGGTTTCGATTTCGTGCAGGATGCCGTCAATCGACAATTCGTGGCCGTAATACTGATCGATGGCGCGGTCGATTTCCGATTCGCCGGCGAGCAGCGTCTCGATAGTCGTGCCCTCTTCGATCAGGGCGCGGACGCGGTCCAGGCCGACGATGTCGTTGACGTCGGAAATGGCCAGGGTCAGCCGGCGGCTCTGTCGGTCGTAGTCGAGCGGCAGCAGGTGGTAGCGCTTGGCCAGGTCGCGCGGTACCAACTTGAGGGCCTGGGGGTCGATGACGGCGTGCGTTAGGTCGATGCTCTGCTTGCCCAGACTCTCCGACAGCGCCTGGCGCAAGGTGGCTTCGGAAACGAAACCGAGCGATACCAGCAGCTTGCCGATCGGCTGGTTCTGCTTCATCTGCTCGAGCAGCGCGATGCGCAGCTGGTCTTCCGAAAGAATGCCTTCGGCGATCAGGATTTGACCCAGTGGCCGGCGCGTTAGGGCGGAGGTGTTCATGGCGAAGTCAGGGCTGCCTTTCCGGCTGGAGATCAAGCAGGCGCTTTTTGACCTGTGCCTGATCGAAGGCCGCCGGACGTCGCTCGGCAGCTTCCAGCGCCAGCCGGTAGTGTTGGGCGGCCGGGCGGCTTTGCCGGAGATGATCGAGACTGACGGCTAGATTGAACAGGTAATCCGGATTGTCGCTCTCGGCAGCAACCGCGTTGAAATAGACCTGTTGCGCCTCGGCCCAGCGTTTCTGGCGAGACAGCAGATTGCCCAGCGCGAAGTTGAGCGGCGCCGATTCGGGCTGGCCGGCCAGCAGGGTTTTCAGGCGGCTTTCGGTGTTCTGCGGGTCGGCCCCGGCCGTTGCACCGTTCAGCACCGCAGCTTGGACGGCCGGGTCGCTCGGGTTGGCGATTAGCGCCCGCCGATACAAGGCCTCGGCGTCGGCCGGCTGGCCCTGGCGCTGGGCAATCGCGGCCAGCGCAAGCAGGGCATCGGTATTGTTCGGGTCACGCCCGAGGGCCTTCTCGAAATTCCGGCGAGCCAGATCGAGATCGTTGTGTTGAATATTGGCGTGGCCCTGCAACAGGTTGCTGTCCGGTTCCGGACGGGTGCGGGCGAGGCGGATCTGCGTGCCCGGGCCGGCTTCGGGGGCGGTTTGTGCGACGCGCTCGGGGCGGCGCACCAGGGAAGGTGGTGGAAAAAGTCTCGCCTCGCTGCCCGTCGGGGGCTGTACGGCGGGCGGCTGGGGCGATGTGGCAAATGCGGGCGGTGGGCTGACGGGCGGAGTCGGTGCAGCCATGGCTGGTGCCCGGCTGACGGGAGGGGCCATCGAATTGTTGCCCATGCTGTTCAGTTGAAACCAGACATATGCTGCGATCGCCAGGCCGGCTATGCCGAGCGTGCCAAGCGCCAGCCAGAGCGGCCCTTTCGAGGGTTTGCTGGCGGTTTGCTTGGCCATGAAGGCATTGCGGACGGCATTGCGCCCGCTTTGTTCGGCGGTATTCTCGCCGGTTGGTTTCGGGCTGGCGGGCGGCCGTGGCGGCACGTCCGGGCGTGCGGCGCTGGCCAGGTCGGCGTCGACCGCATCAAGGTGGGTGGCGAGGTCGGGTAGGGGGCTACCGCCCGCCTTCGCCTGCCCCGTACTGATTGGCTCCAGGCTCAGCCCTTCGCCAACGGGCGGCGCGGCCTCCTTGCCGGTCAGCGCCCGTGTCGCTTCCTGCTTGCTTGTCTCGGCCCGTTTCAGGGCATCCATCAACAGGCTCATATCCCGCTCTCAGCGACTCGGCACGACGTTGAACAGTTGCGCTTCGTTCGGCTGATTGAAGAAGCCCTGGGCCGGCAGGAAGCCACGCATTCCCGCATAGTCGCCGTCCAGACTGGCATCCTTGATGACGATGGGACGCAGGAAGATGACCAGTTCTGATTTCTTGGCTGCGTTGTCACGTTTGGTCACCAGCTCGCCGGCGAACGGGATCTGTCCGAGCAGGGGGATGCGGCCAGTGTTGTATTCAATTCGGTCTTCCATCAGCCCACCGAGAACGGCGATATCGCCGCTCGCAACCCGCATGACCGACTCGATTTCGCGCGTCCGAATCTGGGGGACAAAATTCTGTACGCCGGCTATCTTGTTGGATGGATTGGGGTCTTCCTTCCAGTCGGAGACGGCGGAAATGGTCGGTCGGATATTAAGGATGATGTTTTGGGTATCGCTGATTTGCGGTGTCACCGCCATCACCAGCCCGACCGAAACCGACTGTGGGGTAGTGGTGACGGCCGTCGTGGTGCCGACATTGGCAGTAATGGTGGTATCTGCCTTGACGCTGAAGTAGACGATGTTTTCGACAACCTTGAGCATTGCGGTCTGGTTGTTGAGAACGGATAGCCGGGGGCTGGATAGCACTTTGGTCGTGCCGAAGGATTGCAGCAAATCCACTGCGGCAATCAGGTTCAATGGCTTGTCCATCTGCTGGATAACCAGATTGAATGCGGCATTGGCCGTGTCGGCAACAGCCCCGCTGGTCGGACGGGTGATGGAAAATCCTGACTTGTCCGAACGGAAGCGGCTCCAGTCGATACCCTGCTTGTAGCCGTCGGACAGTTCTACCTCAACGATGGTGGCCTCGATCAAGACCTGCCGGCGGGCCGAGTTGATCACCCGATCAACAAATTCTTGAATTCTGTCGTGCTGGCGTTGAGTGGCGCGGACGGTGATCACGCCGCTTTCGGCATTCATGATGACGGATGCGGCTTCGCGGAAGGTGTTGCGGTGCATCACGGTGTTGCCGACCGCCTGGCTGTTCGAGCCGGGAGTCGGATTGGCCTGGAGCGCATTGGCGATGGCTAGCGCCGCGCGTTGGCCGCTACCTTGTGGCAAGGCGGCTGCACCGGTAGAGTTTTGCGTGGTGGTTTGTTCGATAACCGTCTCACTGGAGCCTTCCGGCAGCACTTTGTCGGTTTCGCGCAGAATGTCCTTGATATTCTTTTCCAGCGATTCCCAGAATTGATTTTTCGAGGCGTTCTCAATCCGGGTGCTGGAAACGTTGCTGCCCGAGCCGCCCGCCGGGCTCGTCCCACTGCCGCCGGCTGTTGCCGTGCCCGTGGCGATCTGGGTATTGGTCGACACCGTGCCGGTGACGTTGCGCGACATGTTCACGTAATCGACCTTGTAATGCTTCAGGAAGGGCGAGTCCGGCATCACGGCGAGATTCGGGCCGTCGATTTCAAAGCGCATGTCGACCTGCTTCGAGATCCGGGTCAGTAGCTGCGGCAGCGTCTGGTCTATGGCGTTCAATGAAACCGTGCCGGTAATGCCCGGATGGATGTCGACATTGACCTTGGCGTCGCGGGCAAGGGCGAAGAGCAGGTCGCGAACCGGTACGTTATTGACGACTACGCTGTAGGTTTCGGCTTTCGGCGTGGCGCGCGGTTTGGGCAGGGCCAGGCTCTGCTGTACCGGAGCCGGGATCGTTCCGCTGGCTACCGGCGGCTGGGCGGTCTCGTCGCTGAGGTGCCCTTTGAGCGGTTCGCGGAGCGTTGGTGCCGAGCAGGCAGCCAGCAACAGGGAGAGAAGCGTTGCGCTGATAAAACCGATTTTCATCGGGCTTGGCCTTGTTTGAACGAGAGGGTCAAAATTTTGCAAAGTTCCTTGAAGATGCTAGCACGTAATTTAGTGGATCGTCATGATTGGAGCCGGGGTGCTAGCGCAGCCGTGACACCTGTCTGGGGAACGGCTGGGCGGCCTTGATCGATTCAGGCAAGGCCTGCATCGCGGCTGCCGCTGCTTCGCGATTCGGGAAGTCGCCATAGATGATGCCGACGCGGTCGCTTCCCGACAGGCTGGATCGATAGGCGCGGAGTTGGCTGGGGTCGAGAAGTGGTGCGGCGCGGGCAAGGAATCCTTCGATTTCTCCGGTGTGGGTGGCATCGGTCGCCAGTAGCTGAATGAAGTAATGCTGGCGCGGTGCCTTTTTCAACCACTCATCGTACTGGTCGAAATGCTGGCGGGTAAGTGGACCAAAGCGGATGTTGCTCGGCGATTCGGCCTGGCTGCCGCTCAGCGTACGTGGTTGGAGCGTCTTGGCTGGCGGTGCTGGCAGGGTATTGGTTGTCGCGCTTGGCGCCTCGGCTAACGGAGGGGGAACGCTACGCGAGCCGAGATTGAAGGCCAGGGCGAACAGCAGGGTGGCGATGCCAATGCCGGCCAGCCCCCAGAGTAGCGGCTTGACGTTGAATCCGGATTTTTGGTGCAGCGGGGAGAAGCGAGCATCCTGCGCGGCGATTCTTATTTCGCCGCTATCGACCTGGTGGCTGCCATGCGAATAGGCGGCGAGCAGGGCCTTGTCGGCGAGTATGTTGATACGCCGGGAGAGGCCTTCGGAAATCTCGGCAATCAGTTTCACTGCGGCGGCAGTAAAGGGATTGGGGCCGTGGTAGCCGGCGGCGCGCAGGCGAAATTCGATATAACTGGCGACGTCGTCCGGCTTTAGCGGGGCCAGGCTGAAGTGCTGGGTGATCCGTTCGCGGAGCTGGCGCATGTCGTTGGCGGCCAGCCGCTCGTCCAGTTCCGGCTGGGCAAAGAGGGCGATCTGCAAGAGCTTGGTCGCCTTCGACTCGAGATTCGAAAGCAGGCGGATCTCTTCGAGCGATTCGGCCGGCATCGCGTGCGCCTCGTCGATCAGCATGACGACCCGCTTGCCGGCGGCGTAACGTTCGATCAGCGCATCCTGCAGGGCCCGGGTCAGCGAGTGCGTGGCCTTGCCGTCGGTTGGAATGCCGAGTTCGTCGGCAATCGCGCCGAGGATTTCCTGGCGGGACAGCGAGGGATTGGCGAGGTACAGGGTTTCAACGTTGTCCGGCAGTCTTTCCAGCAGCATGCGGCAGAGCATGGTCTTGCCGCTGCCGACTTCGCCGGTAACCTTGACGATGCCTTCGTCCTGGGTGATGGCGTAAACCAGGGCCTCGAGGGTTGGGCCACGATTGGCGCCGGTAAAGAAAAAGTCGGTGTGCGGCGTGATGCGAAATGGCGGTTCGCGCAGACCGAAGTGTTCGAGGTAAAGGCTCATGCCCGGTTCCAGCCTTCCATGCGGTTATACAGTGTCGTGCGATTGATGCCGAGGCGGCGCGCCGCCTGACTCATGTTGCCGGCACTGAGTTCGATGGCCGCCTCAATATAACCGCGCTCCCACAGTTCCAACGTCGCGTCGAGGTTCAGCCGGCCGGCGTTTTGCAAATGTTTGCGGGCCGACTGTCTGGCTTGGGCCAGGTCGTCGGCCGCCAAGCCGCTTGAAACCGTGGTCGTCGGTTCGCTGATGTCGGCCGACTCGAACTCGGCGATCAGTTTTTCCGGGCTGATTTCCTGCCCGGCGTGGCGGGCGGTGAGCCGGATGACGATGTTGCGCAGTTCGCGCACATTGCCCGGGAAGGCATAGTCCAGCCAGATTCCTTTGGCAGCAGGCGTTAGCGTGAAGGGCGGCAGGCGCGCCTGGTCCGCGTAAAGTTTCCGGAAGTGGTCGAGCAGGAGCAGACGGTCGTTACCCATGTCACGGACCGGCGGGACGGCGACAGTGAACACCGAGAGCCGGTGAAAAAGGTCGGCCCGGAAGCGTCCGTTGCGGACTTCCTTACGCAGGTCGCGGTTGGTGGCGGCGATGATGCGGGCGCTGGAGATGCGTGTCTGCGTTTCGCCAACGCGTTGATATTCACCGTTTTCGAGAACCCGCAACAGCTTGGGCTGAAGCTCCAGCGGCAGTTCGCCAATTTCGTCGAGAAACAGCGTGCCCCCATCGGCATCCTCGAAATAACCGGCCTTCGCCGAACCGGCGCCGGTGAATGATCCCTTGGCATAGCCAAATAGCGTCGGCTCAAGCAGGGTTGGCGAAATGGCGGCGCAATTGAGGGCGAGAAACGGCTTGTCGCGCCGTTCGGTCTGCCGGTGCAGGTAGTGGCTGGCGACGATGTCCTTGCCGCTACCCGATTCGCCTTCGATCAGTACCGGAAAGGCCAGATTGGCATACTGTCCGAGTTGCAGGCGCAGGCGCTGCATCGGCAGGCTTTCTCCGACTAGGCCCCCAATGGGAGTTTCTTGCCGGCTGTCGGAAAAGCTCAGTGCCTGGCGGAAAAGCGCGGTCAGCCGCCCCGGGTCGCAGGGCTTGCCAACAAAATCGACGGCGCCCAGCGTTCTCGCATGGCGGGCATTGTCTTCGTCGTTTTGCCCCGAAAGAACGATGATCTTCATTTCCGGCGACAAGGCGAGCAGATCGCTGATCAGGGCAAAACCCTCGTCGGGACGATGCGGATATGGCGGTAGCCCGAGGTCGACCAAGGCCAGTTGCGGCGCCTGGCGCAACTGGCGCAGCAGGGTCAGGGCATGCGGACGAGCATGGCTGGTGACGACATCGAACTCCTGTGCGAAGGCAAAACTGAGCGACTCGCTGATCAGCGAGTCGTCATCGACGATCAGCAGGAGAGGCTTGGCAACAGGCTGGGACACAACATTCCATATGAAATTTGTTTGATTATAGCCTCGGCTCTTCCCGGCGTTGGCGGGCGTTTCTGATAAAATCGCCCGACTTTTTCCAAGGACCACGCTTTGCCCGACGACATTCTGGTCGATATCGAAGATCTGCAATTCAACTATGACGGCCGGCCTGTGCTGCAGGGAATCAACATGAAGATTCCGCGCGGCAAGGTGGTGGCGATCATGGGCGGTTCCGGTTGCGGCAAGACCACGTTGTTGCGTTGCATCGGCGGCCAGTTGCGGCCGAGCGGCGGTCATGTGCGCCTGGAAAAACATCGCGTTAGCGAGATGTCGGAGGCCGAGCTCTATCGTTTGCGCCGCAAGATGGGCATGCTTTTTCAGTTTGGTGCCCTGTTTACCGATATGTCGGTATTTGAAAATGTCGCTTTCCCGATTCGCGAACACACCGATATGTCGGAAGAAATGATTCGTGACCTGGTGCTGATGAAGTTGGAGGCGGTTGGCCTGCGCGGTGCACATAAATTGATGCCGGGTGAGCTTTCCGGCGGGATGGCCCGGCGGGTCGCGCTGGCCCGTGCCGTGGCGCTCGATCCGATGCTGGTCATGTACGACGAGCCGTTCACCGGGCTCGACCCGATTGCTCTGGGCGTCATTGGCCAGTTGATTCGCAAGCTGAACGACGCGCTCGGCGCGACCTCGATCATGGTCACCCACGATGTGCAGGAATCTCTGCAGATCGTCGATTACATTTATTTCATCTCGAATGGGCAGATCGTCGCCGAGGGAACGCCGGATCAGATCCGTGCTTCGAGCGATCCGTTCGTACACCAGTTCGTGCATGCCGAGGTCGATGGGCCGGTTCATTTCGACTATCCGGCGCCGTCGGTGCGACAGGAGTTTCTGTCCGGAGTGCCGCATGCTTAGGCCGGCCACCCTGCTTCGGAAATTGGGCCATGCGGTGGTCGATCGTATCTGGCGCCTCGGTTTTGCATCCCGTTTTCTGTTTGCCATTCTGACGCATTCGGGAACTGCCTTCCGGCGGCTGCCGTTGACCCTGCGTGAAATTTATTTCAGTGGTGTGTTGTCGCTACTGATCATTCTCGTTTCCGGCCTGTTTGTCGGCATGGTGCTTGGGCTGCAGGGTTATGAAATCCTGCAGCGCTTCGGTTCGACCGAGGCATTGGGAACGATGGTGGCGCTGTCACTGACGCGCGAACTCGGTCCGGTGCTGGCAGGCCTGTTGTTCGCTTCCCGCGCGGGCACCTCGGTGACTGCCGAAATTGGCCTGATGAAAGCAACCGAACAGTTGAAAGCCATGGACATGATGGCGGTCAATCCGATAGCCCGTGTCGTGGCGCCGCGTTTCTGGGGCGGCGTGATCACCATGCCGCTGCTGGCGGCGATGTTTTCGGCGATGGGCGTGCTGGGGGGCTGGCTGGTCGGTGTCGTCTTCATCGGCGTTGACGATGGCGCTTTCTGGTCGCAGATGCAGTCTGGCGTCGATTTTCGTTTCGATATCTGGAACGGGGTCGTCAAGAGTTTTATTTTTGGCATCGCGGTTTCGCTGATTGCCGTTTTCGAAGGCTACGACTCGGCACCTACCGCCGAAGGTGTTTCGCGGGCGATTACGCGCACCGTGGTGACCTCGGCGCTGACCATTCTGGCGCTGGATTTCGTTCTGACTTCGTTCATGTTTCGAGGAACTTCATGAACCGTACTGCACTTGACCTCTGGGTTGGCTTCTTCGTCGCAATCGGCATCGCCGCAGTGTTGTTTCTTGCCCTCAAGGTCGGCAACCTTTCGTCGAGCCGTTTGTCTGATACATACGAGCTATACGCCAAATTTGATAATATTGGCGGACTCAAGGTGCGCGGGCCGGTGAAAAGTGCCGGGGTGGTGATCGGACGGATCGCCGACATCAAGTTCGACTCCTCGACTTACGAGGCCGTGGTAACGATGAATATCGATGGCCGCTACCAGTTTCCGAAGGACACTTTTGCCTCGATCAATACGGCTGGCCTGCTCGGTGAGCAGTACGTCGGCTTCGATGTCGGGGGCGATGAAAAGATGTTGAAGGCCGGTGACACGATTAGCAAGACGCAGTCGGCAGTGGTTCTGGAAAAATTGATCAGCCAGTTCATGTTCAACAAGGCAGCAGACGGACAGGATAAACAATGACAGGGAAGCTCCTGGCGTTTGAATGGTGGATGTGCCGTGGGCGGCTTGCCGCTTGCGTGATGGCTCTCGCGCTCTCCGGTGGGGCGCTGGCCGAGGATAATCCGCGCGATCCCTACGAGGGTTTCAACCGCTCGATGTTTGCGGTGAATGAGGCTGTTGACAAATATGCGGCGAAACCGGTCGCTCAAGTCTACGACAAGGCCGTGCCGCTCGCGGTCAAGGCTGGCGTCGGGAATTTTTTCGGCAATGCCGGCGATCTGTGGATTGGCGTCAATAGCGCCCTGCAAGGCAAGTTTGCCGATGCCGGCACCGATCTTGGCCGCCTCCTGGTCAACTCGACCATTGGCATTTTCGGTCTCTTCGATGTGGCCAGCGAACTAGGTCTGGAACGGCATGACGAGGATTTTGGCCAGACGCTTGCGGTTTGGGGCGTGAGTGATGGCGGCTATTTGTTCTGGCCGATCATCGGGCCGCGCACGGCTCGCGATACGGCCGGTTGGGCAGTCGATTCCTATGTCGATCCCGCTCTCGGGATGCGTCCGATAGCCATCCGCAACAGCCTGGCGGTATTGCGGTTCGTCGACATTCGGGCCAGCCTGCTGCCGTCTGATACGGTGGTCGAGGAAGCCGCGATCGATAAGTATGCCTACATTCGCGACGCTTATCTGCAGCGTCGGCGTAACCAGGTTTTCGATGGCCGTCCGCCGCGGCTGGATGATTGATTGTTCAGAAAAGACATGATGAAAAAGATTTTTGCCTTCCTTTTTGCCGCTTTTGCCGCTTCTTCTGTTGTCGCCCAGGAAGCGCCTGATGCCTTGATCCGCGATGTGACCGAAGATGTCTTGGAGATCATTCGCAAGGACAAGGATATTCAGGGCGGCAATACGCAGAAGGCCATTGAACTGGTCGATAAAAAAGTGCTGCCGCATTTCAATTTCCAGCACATGACGGCACTGGCTGTCGGCAAGGAATGGCGAAAAGCGTCGCCGCACCAGCAACAGCAATTGACGGCCGAGTTCAAGACGCTGTTGGTGCGTACCTACTCCAATGCCTTGACCAGCTACAAGAACCAGAAGATTGTCTACAAGCCGTTCAAGATGAATGCTGGGGATACCGACGTACTGGTTCGCACTGAGGTTCTGCAGCCGGGTAGCAAGCCGGTGCAACTGGATTACAGCCTGGAAAAGCAGGAGTCCGGCTGGAAGGTCTACGATGTGGTGGTGGCCGGTATCAGCCTGGTTACCAACTATCGTGAGCAGTTCACTCAGGAAATTCGCAATGGTGGCGTGGATGGCCTGATTGCGACGGTGGCCGCCAAGAACAAGTCTCTGGAAACCAATCTGGTCAAGGTCGAGAAAAAATGATCGAAAACGAAGGCGGGCGCCTGGTCGTCAAGGTGCCGCTGGTGATGGCCAATGCGCGCGGCCTGCTCGAAGCAGGCCGTTCTGCTTTACGGGCCGGCGAGCAGATCTTCGATTTTTCGGAAGTCAGCGAAGCCGACTCGTCAGCCATTGCGGTGATGCTCGGTTGGCTGCGCTCGGCAGAACAGTCACAGTCAACCGTCACTTTTGCCCATATTCCGGTCGGCGTGCGTTCGCTGGCTGAACTCTACGGCGTCACCGAACTTCTTCCCCTGGCTTAAGGGGGAGTTATGGTTGCTGCCGTTTCCATTGTCGACGTCGTCAAGAGTTTTGGTTCATTGCAAGCCCTGGCTGGTGTCTCGCTCGAGATTGGTGAGGGAGAATTTTTCGGCCTGCTTGGCCAGAACGGCGCCGGCAAGACGACGCTGATTTCTTCGCTGGCCGGATTGGTCCGACCGGATGCCGGTTCATTGAAGGTGCTGGGTCACGACGTAATCAAGGATTTTCGTCAGGCCCGCCGACTGCTCGGCGTCGTGCCGCAGGAACTGGTCTTCGATCCGTTTTTCAATGTGCGGGAAACCCTGCAGATCCAGTCGGGTTATTTCGGTATTCGCAACAACGACGAGTGGATCGACGAAATCCTTGAAAATCTCGATCTGACCAGCAAGGCCAACGTCAATATGCGGCGCTTGTCCGGTGGCATGAAGCGCCGTGTACTGGTCGCCCAGGCGCTGGTGCACAAGCCGCCGGTCATCGTGCTCGATGAACCGACGGCCGGGGTCGATGTCGAACTGCGCCAGGGACTGTGGCAGTTTATCCGCCGCCTGAACAGCGAAGGCCATACCATTATTCTCACCACGCATTACCTCGAAGAAGCCGAAGCACTGTGCGGCCGCATCGCGCTGATGAAACAGGGGCGGGTCATCGCTCTCGATACCACGGCCAACCTGATGGCGGCGCATCCTGGCGGTACGCTGGAAGATGTCTTCATCCGGACGATGAACCAATGATTGGTTTCTGGACGCTGTTCTACAAGGAGTTGCTGCGTTTCTGGAAGGTCGCCTTCCAGACGGTTGGCGCACCGGTGCTGACGGCGCTGCTCTACCTGCTGATCTTTGGTCATGTGCTGGATGAGCACGTCCAGGTTCACGGGGTGCGCTATACCAGCTTTCTGGTCCCCGGCCTGGTGATGATGCAGGTGTTGCAGAATGCCTTTGCCAATTCCTCGTCCAGTCTGATTCAGGCCAAGATTACCGGGTCCATCGTCTTCGTCCTGTTGCCGCCGCTTCCCTACAGTGCGTTTTTCGGGGCCTACGTGCTGGCAGCCTTGGCGCGCGGCTTGATGGTTGGTGCCGGGGTGTTGCTGGCCACCGTCTGGTTTGCCGAAATGAAGGTTGTGGCGCCGCTCTGGATATTGACCTTCGCGGTTATTGGCGGGGCTCTTTTTGGCGCCCTTGGCATGATTGCCGGCATCTGGTCGGAGAAGTTCGACCAGCTCGCCGCCTTCCAGAATTTCCTGATTATGCCGCTGACCATGCTCTCCGGCGTCTTCTATTCGATTTATACATTACCGGCATTCTGGCAGAGCGTGTCGCATTACAATCCCGTCTTTTACATGATTGACGGCTTCCGCTATGGCTTTTTCGGGGTCTCCGATGTTGCGCCCGAATTTAGTCTCGGGGTCGTATTCGCCTGCTTTGTCGCCGTCTCAATGCTGACGCTGAACCTTCTCAAGCGTGGCTGGAAATTAAGAACCTGAACCCATGCATCCTGATCAAATCAAAGAACTCATTCTCGCCGGCATGGCCTGCGAACACCTCGCTCTCGATGGCGATGGCCAGCATTTCGAGGCCTTGGTGGTAAGCGCCGAATTCATCGGCAAAAGTCGCGTCCAGCGCCAGCAGCATGTCTATCAAACCCTCAAGGAAAAGCTGGCGACCGGCGAATTGCACGCTATTTCCTTCAAGACCCTGACCCCGGAAGAATGGAGTGCGCAGCGTGGATAAATTGTTGATTCAAGGCGGCAACGCCCTTTCCGGCGAGGTTGCTATTTCCGGTGCGAAGAATGCGGCACTGCCGATCCTTTGCGCCTCGCTGCTGACAGCCGAGCCATTGCATCTGACCAATGTGCCGCATCTCAATGATATTTCGACGATGTTGCGTCTGCTCGGCGACATGGGTATCGGTGTCACGATGGATGGCGTTGATGGCCTGGTTCTCGATGGCAGCGGTCTGAATAATGCGGTTGCTTCTTACGAGATGGTCAAGACCATGCGCGCCTCGATTCTCGTGCTCGGGCCATTGGTCGCGCGCTGTGGCGAGGCTCGGGTTTCGCTACCGGGGGGGTGTGCGATTGGCGCGCGGCCGGTCGACCAGCATATCAAGGGCCTGCAGGCCATGGGGGCCGAGATCAAGGTCGAGCAGGGTTATGTTCACGCCAAGGCCAGCCGGTTGAAGGGCGCTCGCATCTGCACCGACATGGTGACGGTGACCGGGACGGAGAATCTGATGATGGCCGCCTGTCTGGCCGACGGCGAGACGGTTATCGAAAATGCGGCACGGGAACCGGAAGTGGTCGATCTGGCGAACTGCCTGGTCAGCATGGGGGCGCGCATTTCCGGTGCCGGAACTGACGTCATCCGTATCCAGGGGGTCGAAAAACTGCATGGTGCGACGCACGCCATCATGCCCGACCGTATCGAGACCGGCACTTATCTCTGCGCGGCGGCGGCGACCGGTGGGGACATTCGTCTGTTGAAAACCTCTGCCGCCTATCTCGATACCGTGGTCGACAAGTTGATGGATGCCGGTTGCGAGATCACCGTTGAGCGCGATGCGATCCGTCTGGTGGCGCCCCGGCGTCTGAAGTCGGTCAGTTTGCGGACGGCGCCTTACCCGGCTTTCCCGACCGATATGCAGGCCCAGTTCATGGCAATCAACAGTGTGGCTGAGGGAGTTGCCACTATTCGCGAAACCATTTTCGAAAATCGTTTCATGCATGTCAGCGAACTGGTCCGGCTCGGTGCCGATATCCAGATCGAAGGCAACAATGCCGTCGTCCGCGGCGTTGCCCGTCTGGAAGGGGCAACCGTAATGGCGACCGATCTGCGTGCTTCGGCCTCGCTGGTCATTGCCGGTCTGGTGGCCCAGGGTGAGACGCTGATCGATCGCATCTATCATCTTGATCGCGGATACGAACGGATCGAGGAAAAACTGGCCAGACTGGGCGCCTCGGTCAAGCGAGTTCATTGAGTTCTGTTATTTCGCTGCGGGTGGCCCATTTTTTGCAGTCACCCGCAAAAAAATTTTTAAAAAATGCTTTCCATAATCGAAGCAGTAGCCCATACTCCACGCTTCGGGATTTCCAGGCAGTGTTTTGTTCCTGCGCCGTACTCCGGTTTGTCAGCTCCTCGGTCTTGGTTCTCGTATTATTGTTTTGGGCGAAAGCCTGTTAATTTTTTCCAAGGAAGCTATAAATGGCAAATGGTACCGTTAAGTGGTTCAACGACTCCAAAGGTTTTGGTTTTATCTCCCCGTCTGAAGGCGGCGAAGATCTCTTCGCTCACTTCTCTGCCATTCAAGGCAACGGTTTCAAGACTCTGGCCGAAAACCAGAAGGTGACGTTCGACATCGTTACCGGCCCGAAGGGCAAGCAGGCTGCAAACATCCGCCCGGCTGAATAAGCTCTGCGTAGCCTGAACAAGAGAAGCCCGGTTTTCCGGGCTTTTTTGCATTTGGTGCCCCTTGCGCACCGCTGTATCGCCCAAGCCGCGCGGTCAACGCGGCTACAATGGAAGCATCGGTTTTTGCGGCGCCCCCGGAGTTCTTGTGTATGTCAGCCATGTTGAAAAAATGTCTTGGCTTCTCAGTGGCTGCACTGATTTTCTTCGGCAGTGCGGTCGAAATGGCGGGGGCAGGGGAAGTGCGCAGTTTTACCGTCATCAATCTGCGCAGCGCCACTCTCACAGCGCAGTACTGGAACCCCATTCTCGATTATCTCAGCCGCAAGAGCGGGGTTCCGCTGCAACTGACGGTTGGCCGCTCGCAGTCTGAGACGGTGGCGGCAATCAATCGCGGTGAAGTCGATTATGTCGTTTCCGGGACTATCTTCAGTCCGCCGTCGCAACTTCTTGGCTACCGCGTTATCGGCCGTCTCGCCGGGCCACCAGTGCATGGCCAGATCGTTGTGGCGCAGGGTTCGAAACTGAAAACACTGAACGATATCGAGGGCGCCGAGGTTGGCTTCTCCTCGCGCTCGGTCTTCATCGCCTATGCCGTGCCGATGAACGAAATCGTCCGGCGCGGGCTGCATGTCAAAGCGAATTTCGCCGGCAACCAGGAAGGGGTGATGGGGCAGTTGGTCAGTGGCCGGATTGAGGCAGCGGCAGTGCACTCGCAGGTCATGCGCGAATTTTCCGAACGGGAAGGTTTTGCCTATCGGGTATTGTGGTCTTCGGAGAAATACCAAAGCTGGCCACTGTCGGCCCATCCGCGTTTGCCGGATGCCGAGGTCAAGGCCGTGCGGGCAGCTGTTCTGGCGATGAGGGACGATCCGGTGGGCGCCGAAATTCTTGCTCAGAGCGCGGCGATCATCAAACAACAGCCACCGTTCGGTTTCATGCCGGCCAGCGATCGCGACTACGAAAACTATCGCCGTTTCTACAAGACGACGCTGGTTCGCGACTGCGACGGCTGTTCTCCACAATAATCAATCCGGAAACCAGGCTAATCTTGTCCCGCTTCCTTCCTGTCGTGGTCTGGCGTCACCTCACTTTGACCGTTCGCCTGTTGCTGATTACCGGCATAGCTTTGTTGATCGCCGGGGCCGCGTTGCTATACACCAGCTTGCGGCAGAACGTTCAGCAGGTCGAGCATGACCTGATCGAGCAGGCGGACAACGAATTGGCCCTGCTGCGGGCGGTGTTGACCGAGCCGGTGGTAATCGGTGATTACAGTGTGGTGCGGCAGCTCTTGCATGGGCGCGTGCAGCGTGAGTCGATTGATGTGATGGCCTGGATCGACGAGCGGGGCAATGTGCTGCAGGCTGCCAGCCGGATAGTTTCGCCGGCGGTGCCGGCGGCGTTTCGTGGCTGGCTTGGTTTGCCTGAGATCGAGCGCGAAGCGGGGCTACTGGTTGGCGGGCGCAGCTACGGCCAGATCCGGATCGTGATGAACACGCGGGCGGCGGAAGCGCGTCTGTGGGCTCATTTGCTCACCCAGTTGCAGATCCTGCTGGTTGCGCTTTGTCTCGACCTGCTGCTGATCGTTTTCGTCCTGACGCGCAGTTTGACCCCGGTTCGCCGTTTGAATCAGGCCGCCATCCGTTTCGGCAAGGGTAACTGGACGGTGCGGGCCCGGCTCGAGGGCAGTCCGGAAATGCGTTCGCTGATCGGCTCCTTCAATCAGATGGCGAGCAGTATCGAAAGTCTGATGGACGATCTCGATCACAAGCAGGCGGCTCTGGCGGAAAGCGAGTCGCGCTTTCGCTCGATGATCGAGAAGCACGCGGCGGTGATGCTGCTGCTCGACCCGGTCAGCGGCCGCATCCTGATCGCCAATTTTGCGGCCGAGGTTTTCTACGGGTACCCCCGGGGCGAGCTGCTCCAGCATTCCATCCAGGATATTTCGCTGCAGTCGTCGGAGTTGGTTCGCAATGAAATCGATGCGGCGGTGCGCGAGGAGCGCAACTGCCTGCTTTTCAAGCATCGTCTGGCGAACGGCGAGTTGCGTACGGTGGAAATGCATGCCTCGCCGATTGAGCATGAGGGCAGAACGTTGCTCTTCGCCGTCATCCACGATATTTCCGAGCGTCGGCGTCTCGAAGAGGGGCTGCGCCTGGCGGCCAGTGTCTTTGGCCACGCCCGGGAAGGCATCACGATTACCGATCCCCAGGGGATTATTCTCGACGTCAATCCGGCATTTTCGGAAATTACCGGCTACCTCCGCGAGGAGGTTTTGGGCAAAAATCCGAGCCTGCTCAAATCCGGGTATCAGGATGTCGCGTTTTACCAGGAGATGTGGCATGGCCTGGTCGAGCAAGGGCACTGGCAGGGCGAAATCTGGAATCGCCGGAAGAGCGGCGAGGTCTACGCCGAATTCCTGAGTATCTCCAGCGTTCATGACGATGCCGGCAAGATCAGCCGTTACATCGGAACCTTCATCGATATCAGCCAGATCAAGGAGCAGCAGCGCCAGCTCGAACAGATCGCCCATTACGACGCCCTGACCGGCTTGCCGAACCGGGTGTTGCTGGCCGACCGGATGAATGTCGCCATCGCCCAGGCACGGCGCAGTGGCAACCTGTTGGCGGTGGCCTATCTCGATCTCGACGGCTTCAAGATGGTCAATGACAATTTTGGTCACCACGCCGGCGATCGCCTGCTGGTCGAAATTGCCCGTCGCTTGCAGCAGAGCATTCGCGGTGGCGATTCGGTGGCCCGTCTGGGGGGCGACGAATTCGTCCTGCTGATGGCCGACATCGGCTCGGTCGAGGAATGCGAGCGGGCGCTGGTCCGGCTGTTGCGCGCCCTGAGCGAACAGGTCGTGGTCGACGGGCAGAGTATGCAGATATCGGCCAGTATCGGGGTGACCATCTTCCCCGATGACGATGGCGATCCGGATGCCTTGCTACGACACGCCGATCAGGCGATGTACGTTGCCAAGGAGGCGGGCAAGAACCGCTACTACCTCTTTGACCCGGAGCATGATCGCCTGGCCAGGAACCATCGCGGTTTGCTGAACCGCGTCGAGTCGGCCCTGCAGGATGGTGAGTTCGAGCTTTACTACCAGCCGAAAGTCAGGCTGGCGACCGGCGCCGTCGTCGGCTTTGAGGCTCTGGTTCGCTGGGAAGATCCGGAGCGCGGACTGGTTTTGCCGGCTGATTTCGTGCCGCTGGTCGAGGCCAGTGACATCGCCGTTCCGCTCGGCGAATGGGTGCTCGCCGAAGCGCTTGATGAGCTTGGTCGCTGGCGGGCCGCCGGACATGACTGGTCGGTCAGTGTCAATATTTCACCCCGGCATCTTGAATCGCCGGGCTTCGTCGAGCACCTGGCCGGTCTTCTCCGGGCGCATCCCGAACTGCCGCGCCAAGCCCTTGAGCTGGAAGTGCTGGAAACCGTCGCACTGATGGATATCGAGGCGGTTTCGGCGGTGATGAAGGCTTGCCAGCAACTCGGTGTGAGTTTTGCCATCGACGATTTCGGTACTGGCTATTCCTCGCTGACTTACTTCAAGCGCTTGCCGGCCGACGTTTTGAAGATTGACCAGTCTTTTGTCCACGAAATGCTGACCGATCCCGAATATCTGGCGATTATCGAAGGCATCATCGGCCTGACCCGGGCTTTCCGCCGTACTCCGGTCGCCGAGGGCGTCGAACTGCCCGAGCAAGGGGTGATGCTGATTCACCTCGGTTGCACTTTGGCGCAGGGCTACGCGATTGCCCATCCGATGCCGGCGGCGGCTGTCCTCGAATGGTTTGCGACCTGGCGCCCGGATCCGATGTGGCTGGCGGCCGGCCGCACTCTCTGGCCGCAGGACGATTTGCCGCTGTTGTTTGCCGATCTCGATCATCGCCACTGGGTCGAACAGCTGATCGCCTGCCTGCAGAACCCGGCAAGGGCGCTTGATCGACCCACACTATCTACCGATCGCTGTCGTTTCGGACATTGGCTGAGTACGCAAGGGGTGGCCCGTTATGCAGCCTTCCCGAGTTTTGCCGCGCTGGCTCCGGTGCATGGCGAGGTGCACCGCCTGGGCGGCACCATAGTTGGCTTGATCGATGCCGGTCGGGCCGCCGAGGCGACGCTTCTGGTGCCCGAGCTGGAAGGGTTGCGCGACAGGCTACTTGGGTGCCTGCGCAAATTACAGATCGAGGTTGCCGCCGAGCGCGTTTCGGCGAGTGTCTTGACCTAGCATTGCTGTGTGTCATTCCGGGCGGTTTGGTGGCATGGCCAGCCGCTTCGTGGCGGCCTTGCGGTAAAATCCGGTCTTTGTCTTCAGGCTGCATCCCGTGAGCACCATCACCATCGCCCTTTCGAAGGGCCGCATCTTCGACGAAACCTTGCCGCTGCTGGCTGCTGCCGGCATTGTCCCGAGCGAAAACCCGGAAACCTCGCGCAAGCTGATCATCGAGACCAACAAGCCGGATGTGCGCGTCGTCATCGTCCGCGCCACCGATGTCCCGACCTATGTCCAGTACGGCGCGGCCGATCTCGGCGTCGCCGGCAAGGATGTGCTGATCGAGCATGGCGGCGAGGGGCTGTATTCGCCGCTCGACCTGAATATCGCCAAATGCCGGATGATGGTTGCCGTGCCGGAAGGCTTCGATTACGCCAGCGCCGTCCGCCAGGGCAATCGCCTGAAGGTGGCGAGCAAATACACCAAGATGGCGCGGGAACACTTCGCCGCCAAAGGTGTCCATATCGATCTGATCAAGCTTTACGGTTCGATGGAACTGGCACCGCTGGCCGGACTGGCCGATGCCATCGTCGACCTGGTGTCCACCGGCGGGACATTGAAGGCCAACAAGCTGGTGGCGGTCGAAGACATCATGGCGATTTCCTCGCGCCTGGTCGTCAATCAGGCTTCGCTGAAGGTCAAGCGTGAAACCCTGCAACCCATCATTGACGCCTTTGCCCGGGCGGTGGAGAAGTAATCCCTATGGTCGCGATCAAACGATTGGCTACGGTCGACGCCGATTTCACGGCAAAAATGGATGCGCTGCTGGCTTTCGAGACGGCGCAGGATGACAGCATCGAACGTACCGTCATCGGCATCCTGGCCGACGTCAAGGCGCGGGGCGATGCGGCGGTCGTCGAGTACACCAACCGTTTCGACCGTCTGACGGTGGCCGGCATGGCCGATCTCGAATTGTCCCAGGACGAAATGCGCAAGGCGCTCGACGGCTTGCCGGGCGAGCAGCGGCAGGCCCTGGAGGCGGCGGCGCAGCGCGTTCGCGTTTATCACGAAAAGCAGCGCCTGGAAGGTTGGTCCTATACCGAAGCCGACGGCACCATGCTCGGTCAGATGATCACCCCGCTCAATCGCGTCGGTCTCTATGTGCCGGGCGGCAAGGCGGCTTACCCGTCGTCGGTGCTGATGAATGCGATTCCGGCCAAGGTGGCCGGTGTCAAGGAACTGATCATGGTCGTCCCGACTCCGGGCGGCGAACATAATGCGCTGGTCCTGGCGGCGGCCTGTCTGGCCGGTGTCGACCGCGTGTTCACGATCGGCGGCGCACAGGCAGTCGGCGCGCTGGCCTTCGGGACACAGAGCGTGCCGCAGGTCGACAAGATCGTCGGGCCGGGTAATGCCTATGTCGCCTGCGCCAAGCGGCGCGTCTTCGGCATCGTCGGCATCGACATGGTGGCCGGCCCCTCGGAAATCCTGGTCGTCTCGGATGGCAGCAGCGACCCGGACTGGGTGGTGATGGACCTCTTTTCGCAGGCCGAGCATGACGAGCTGGCCCAGTCGATCCTGATCTGCACCGACGCCGCTTTCATCGAGCGCGTTCAGGCCAGCATCGAAAAGCTGTTGCCGACCATGCCGCGCCAGGCCGTCATTCGCCAGTCGCTGACCGACCGTGGCGCGCTGATCCATGTCCGCGATCTCGAAGAAGCCTGCGCCATCGCCAATCGCGTCGCGCCGGAACACCTCGAACTGGCCCTGGCCGACCCCGATCCGTGGGTTGGCAAGATCCATCACGCCGGCGCCATTTTCATTGGTCACTACACCTCCGAATCGCTGGGCGACTATTGTGCCGGCCCGAACCACGTGCTGCCGACTTCCGGCAGCGCGCGCTTCTCGTCGCCGCTCGGTGTCTATGACTTCCAGAAACGGACCAGCCTGATCAAGGTCTCGAGGGCCGGCGCCCAGACGCTAGGGCGCATCGCCTCGACGCTGGCGCACGGCGAAGGCCTGCCGGCCCATGCCAAGTCGGCCGAATTCCGGCTGGACAACTGAGCCGGCAACGACCTTGAACGCAGCATTGCCTGAATCCCCAAGCCGCCCGGACCTCCGGGCGCTTTTTTTGGGATTTTCCGCGGTTGGCCTGTCCGGCTTCGGCGGCGTTCTGCCCTTTGCCCGGCGCATGCTGGTCGAGGAGCGGCGCTGGATGTCGCCGGAAGAGTTCAACGCCCAACTCGGTCTCTGCCAGTTCTTGCCCGGACCCAATGTGGTCAATCTGGCGGTGATCGTCGGCAAACGCTACCAAGGTCTGGCTGGTGCCATCGTCGCGCCGGTCGGTCTGCTCGCCGGGCCGGTCGCTGTCGTCTTGCTCCTCGCGTTGTTGTACGACGCCTACGGCAGCTTGCCGCTGGTCCAGTCGATGTTGCGCGGCATCGCGGCGGTGGGTGCCGGCCTGCTCTTCGCGATGGCCTGGCGCATGGGCATGGCGATCAAGGACAAGCTGGCCTTTCTTCCCTTTACCGTCATGGTGGTTGCCGCCATTGCCTGGCTGCGCTGGCCGATGTTGTGGGTCATGCTGTCCGGCCTTGCGCTGTCCGGCGGGCTGGCTTTCTGGCGACTGGGACGACGTTGAGCGCCATCCTCGAACTTTTCCTCGAATTCACTCTGCTCTCCTTCGTCGCCTTCGGCGGCGCGACGGCGTTGCTGCCCGAAATGCACCGCGTCGTGGTCGACAACCATCACTGGCTGGACGACGCGACTTTCACCCATCTCTACGCCATCGCCCAGGCCGCGCCGGGGCCGAATGTCCTGGTCGTCACCTTGATCGGCTGGCAGGTCGCCGGCCTGGCCGGCGCCCTGGCGGCCACGCTGGCCATGTGTTTGCCAATGAGTATCGCGATCTATCTGCTGATCGACCGCTGGGAAAGTTTTTCGGGCCGGCGCTGGCAGCGGGCCGTGCAGATCGGCGTTGCGCCGCTGGCCGTCGGTTTGATTTTTTCCGGGGCAACGCTGATCGGCCAATCCGCTGGCCTGGGCTGGGTGGCCTGGGGGCTGGTCGCGGCGACGGTGCTCGCCAATTTGCGCACGAAGTTGCACCCCTTGTGGTTCATCGGGCTGGGGGCAATCGCCGGCTTGCTCGGGCTGGTTTGATTTAGCCCTGTTGCGGGCTTTGCCGCAGCCTGGCCTTACGGCGTAGCGTAGGGGTTTTTCAGCTGGCTGACGACTTCCTGGAAAACCGCCCGGATCTGGTTTTCCTCGCACTCCATCAGCAGGGCATCCTCGAAGGCATCCTGCGCCATCTGACGCAGTTCTTCGAGGTTTTCCCGCAGCACCTTGATCTTCTCGGTACAGGCGACGATGCTGCCGTCCGGGCGTTTCCAGATAGTGTCCATTTGTCGTTCAGGCGGTGATCTGTTGCAACGCTTCGCTCAGGGCCTGGCATTCAGCGTCGGTGCCGACGGTAATGCGCAGGAACTGGTCGATGCGCGGCAGCTTGAAGTGGCGGACGATGATGCTTCTTTCGCGCAGCGCCAGGGCCAGTTGTGCCGCATCGTGTTGCGGATGGCGGGCGAAGATGAAATTGGCGGCCGACGGCAGCACCTCGAAACCCTGCTCGGTGAGTGCCGTGGTCAGCGTCTCGCGGGTGGCCATAACGGCGCGGCGAGTCCGTTCGAAGTGTTCGGTATCGTCCAGCGCGGCGACGGCGCCGACAATCGCCAGGCGATCCAGCGGGTAGGAATTGAAACTGTTCTTGACCCGCTCCAATGCCTCGATCAGCGCCGGGTGGCCGACCGCGAAACCGACGCGCAGGCCGGCCAGCGAGCGGGACTTGGACAGCGTGTGGACGACCAGCAGATTGTCGTAGCGATCGACCAGCGAAATGGCGCTGTCGCCGCCGAAATCGACATAGGCTTCATCGACGACGACGACCGAATCCGGGTTGGCCTGCAGTATTTGTTCAACGGCGGCGAGGGGCAGCAGACGACCGGTCGGGGCGTTCGGATTGGGGAAAATGATGCCGCCGTTCGGTTGCACGTAATCGGCCGGGTTGATCGAAAAGTCGTCGGCCAGCGGCACGCTGCGGTAGTCCACGCCATACAGGCCGCAATACACCGGGTAGAAGCTGTAAGTGATGTCCGGGAACAGGATCGGCTGTTCGTGCTTGAGCAAGGCCATGAAGATATGGGCGAGCACCTCGTCCGAACCGTTGCCGAGGAAAACCTCTGCCGTTGTCACCGCAAGCCGGCGGGCGATCGCCGCTTTCAATATATCGGCATTCGGGTCGGGATAAAGGCGCAGCCGCGCGCCGTCGCCGTCGAGCTCCGCCTGGATCGCCGCCAGCACCTTGGGCGAGGGCGGGAAGGGGTTCTCGTTGGTGTTGAGCTTGATCAGCTTGGCCAGCTTGGGCTGCTCGCCCGGTACGTAGGGGGTGAGGTCGCGGACGACCCGGCTCCAGAAGCGACTCATGGGGTTTTCACGGAAAGCGTAAAAGTAGGGTGAAATGGTATCATGCCCCTCCGTTCCAACGCCTTCTCAGCCATTACCCATGCGGCAAGCCGAAATCACTCGCAACACGTTGGAGACGCAGATTACCGTGCGTCTCGATCTCGATGGCACCGGTCAGGGCAAGTTCGCCACCGGCGTGCCTTTCCTCGATCACATGCTCGACCAGATTGCCCGGCACGGCCTGATCGATCTCGACATCGAGGCCAAGGGCGATCTGCACATCGATGCGCATCACACGGTCGAGGATATCGGCATCACCTTCGGTCAGGCGCTGGCCAAGGCCTGGGGCGACAAGAAGGGGCTGACCCGCTACGGCCACAGCTACGTGCCGCTCGACGAGGCGCTGTCGCGTGTCGTCATCGACCTCTCCGGCCGGCCGGGGCTGGAACTCAACTGCGAATTCACGCGCGCCGTGATCGGTCAGTTCGACGTCGATCTGATTTCCGAATTCTTTCACGGCCTAGTCAACCACGCCGGCATGACGCTGCACATCGACAACTTGCGCGGCAAGAACGCCCACCACCAGGCCGAGACCATCTTCAAGGCCTTCGGTCGCGCCCTGCGCATGGCGGTGACGCCTGACGAGCGCATGGCTGGTGCCATGCCGTCGACGAAGGGTTCGCTGTGAGCATCGCCGTTATCGACTACGGCATGGGCAATCTGCGCTCCGTGTCGAAGGCGCTGGAGCATGTCGCCGGCGGCAAGCCGGTTATCGTGACTGCCGATCCGGCTGTTGTGGCGGCTGCCGAGCGGGTCGTGTTTCCCGGTCAGGGCGCGATGCCCGACTGCATGCGCGAACTTGATGACCGCGGCCTGCGTGCTGCCGTGCTGGCTGCCGCCAGGGACAAGCCTTTCCTCGGTATTTGTGTCGGCGAGCAGATGCTCTTCGAACATAGTGACGAGGGCAATGTGCCGGCGCTGGGCGTGTTCCCGGGCAATGTCAAACGTTTCCCCGATGCCAAGATGTACCTGCCGAGCGGCGAGCGTCTGAAGGTGCCGCACATGGGCTGGAACGAGGTGCGCCAGACACCGCACGCGCTGTGGCATGGTATCGCCGACGGCGCCCGCTTCTATTTCGTGCACAGCTACTTCGTCGAACCGGCCGATCCGGCGCTGGTGATGGGAACTTGCGATTATGGTGTCCCCTTTACCTGTGCGGTGGGCCGGGATAATATCTTCGCGGTTCAGTTCCACCCCGAGAAAAGCGCCCACGACGGCTTGCGGTTACTGCAAAACTTTGTTGAGTGGCGCCCCTGAGACGCCTCCTGTTGCCTTCCCTTCTTCTGATATCCCATGCTGATTATTCCCGCGATTGACCTGAAGGACGGCCAATGTGTCCGTCTCAAGCAAGGCCTGATGGAACAGGCCACCGTCTTCTCCGACAGTCCGGCCGAACAGGCCCGTCACTGGCTGGAACAGGGCGCCCGTCGTTTGCATCTGGTCGACCTGGACGGCGCCTTTGCCGGCAAGCCGAAGAACCAGGTGGCGATCAAGGCGATCCTGGCTGAAGTCGGCGATGAAATCCCGGTCCAGCTGGGCGGCGGCATTCGCGATCTCGATACCATCGAGCGCTGCCTCGATGCCGGCCTGAGCTACGTCATCATCGGTACCGCCGCGGTCAAGAATCCCGGCTTCCTGCACGATGCCTGCGTTGCCTTCCCCGGTCACATCATCGTCGGTCTCGACGCCAAGGACGGCAAGGTGGCGACCGACGGCTGGTCGAAGCTGACCGGTCATGACGTCGTCGATCTCGGCAAGAAGTACGAGGATTACGGTGTCGAGTCCATCATCTATACCGACATCGGTCGCGACGGCATGCTTTCCGGTCTCAATATCGAAGCCACAGTGCGTCTTGCCCAGGCGCTGACCATTCCGGTCATCGCTTCCGGTGGCCTGTCCAACCTCGACGACATCAAGGCGCTGTGCGCTGTCGAAAAGGAAGGCGTGGTCGGTACCATCGCCGGGCGTGCCGTGTACGACGGTTCCCTCGACTTCAAGGCAGCGCAGGCGCTGGCCGACGAGTTGGGCGCCTGATGCTCGCCAAGCGCATCATTCCCTGTCTTGACGTCACGGCTGGCCGTGTCGTCAAGGGGACCAATTTCGTTGGGCTACGCGATGCCGGCGATCCGATCGAGATCGCTCGCCGCTACAACGAGCAGGGCGCCGACGAGGTGACTTTTCTCGATATCACGGCGTCCAGCGACCAGCGCGACATCATTCTGCACATCATCGAAGCCTGCGCCGAGCAGGTTTTCATTCCGCTTACCGTCGGTGGCGGCGTGCGCAAGGTCGAGGATGTGCGTCGCCTGCTCAATGCCGGGGCCGACAAGGTCTCGATGAACACCGCTGCGGTCAATGATCCGGATCTCGTCTTCAATGCGTCGAGCAAGGTTGGTTCGCAGTGCATCGTCGTGGCGATTGATGCCAAGCAGACGGCTCCCGGCCAGTGGCAGGTGTTTACGCATGGTGGTCGCAACAATACCGGCCTCGATGCGGTCGACTGGGCAAAACGGGTCGAAATGCTCGGCGCCGGCGAAATCCTGCTTACCAGCATGGATCGTGACGGCACCAAGAACGGTTTCGATCTGGCGCTGACCCGCGCCGTTTCTGATGCCGTGAAGATTCCGGTAATCGCCTCGGGCGGGGTCGGCAACCTGCAGCACCTGGCCGACGGCGTCACCGAAGGTCGCGCCGATGCTGTGCTTGCTGCTTCCATCTTCCATTTCGGCGAATACACCGTGCGCCAGGCCAAGGAGTACATGGCCGGGCGCGGTATCGAGGTTCGCCTGTGAGCGATCTCGACAACGCGTTGCCCTGGCTGGCGGCACTCAAGTGGGACGCCGATGGCATGATCCCGGCGATTGCCCAGGACGAGAGCGGGCGCGTCGTGATGTTCGCCTTCATGAATCGCGAGTCGCTGCAGGAAACGGTCCGGTCGGGTAGCGCGGTATACTGGTCGCGTTCGCGCCAGCGGCTCTGGCGCAAGGGCGAGGAGTCGGGCTTCTTCCAGAAAGTGAAGTCGATTCGCACCGATTGCGACGGCGATGTGCTGCTGCTATCGATTGAACAGGTCGGTAACATTTCCTGTCATACAGGACGGGTAAGCTGCTTCTTCAATGAATTACAGGCGGAACGATGGGTTCCCGTCGATCCGGTTTTGAAAGACCCTAAGGAAATCTACGCAAAATGAGCACGCATGACATCCTGCACCGTCTCTCCGAGACGTTGGCTTCTCGCCGCAACGCGGATCCGGAAAAGTCTTACACCGCCAAATTGTTTTCCGAAGGTCCGGATTCCATCCTGAAGAAGATCGGCGAGGAATGTGCCGAACTGATCATGGCCGCCAAGGATGGCAAACGCCTGAATATCGTCTGGGAGTCGACCGACGTGATTTACCACGTGCTGGTCCTGCTCGCCTTCTATGGTTTGAGCATCGAGGATGTCTCGCAGGAAATGCGGCGCCGTGAAGGTATTTCCGGTATCGACGAAAAGGCGGCACGAGGCACCAAGTGAGCGACTGCATTTTCTGCAAGATTGTCGATGGCAAGATTCCGGCCCAGAAAGTCTACGAAGACGAGGATATTCTCGCTTTCAACGACATCAACCCGGCGCGGCCGGTGCATGTGTTGTTGATCCCGAAAAAACACATTACCTCGCTGGCCACCGCAACGGCCGGCGATACGCCGGTGCTCGGCAAGATGTTGGCGAAGGCCAACGAAATCGCGTCGGCGCAGGGCAGCGCCGACGGCTTTCGTGTCATCATCAATACTGGACGGGTGGGGCAGCAGGAAGTGCCGCATCTGCATATACATATCGTGGGCGGACCGGACCCGGTCGGCCCCATGCTGAAACGCCTCTAGGAGACAATCATGGGCAGTTTTTCCATTTGGCACTGGTTGATCGTTCTGGTCATCGTGATGCTGGTTTTTGGTACCAAGAAGTTGCGTAACGTCGGTCAGGATCTCGGCGGCGCGGTCAAGGGTTTCAAGGATGGGATGAAGGAAGCCAACGCTGATGGCAAGCCGGCTGAAGCCGCGCCGACCCAGCAGGTCAATGGCCAGACCATCGATGTCGAAGTCAAGGAAAAAACAAAATCCTAGTCCTCACGGACGGCGGGCTGATCCCGCTCGCCAGCAAAGTATCCGGAAATGTTTGATATCGGTTTCTCCGAACTCATGGTGATCGGCATCGTCGCCCTGCTCGTCATCGGGCCTGAGCGTCTGCCGAAAGTCGCCCGTACGGTCGGGCATTTGCTCGGCCGCGCCCAGCGTTATGTCAGTGACGTCAAGTCCGATATCAACCGGGAAATTCAGCTCGACGAACTGAAGAAACTGCAGACGCAGGTCACTGATTCGGCCCGCGAACTGGAGAATTCGGTCCGTAGCGAGTACGAAACCGCGCGTAGTGCGGTCGAAGCCCCGGTTCAGGAGGTTGTCGGTGAATTGGCTGCGGTAACTCAGCCCACCTCGCCCATTCCGCTCACCACCGATACGCCGGACAAGTCCACCGTATGACAGATCAGCAGGCGAATTCGGCACCGGAAGAATCCTTTATCTCCCATCTTGTGGAACTGCGTGATCGCCTGTTGCGCAGTTTGATCGCGGTTGGGGTAATGGTCGGCATCCTGTGCTTCTATCCAGGGCCGGGCGAGATTTACGACCTGCTTGCCGCGCCGCTGACCAAAGCGCTGCCCGAGGGGACCAAGATGGTTGCCATCGGTGTCATTACGCCGTTCATGGTGCCGCTCAAGGTCACCGCCATGGTCGGCTTCGTACTGTCGCTACCGTTCATCCTTTACCAGGTGTGGTCGTTCATCGCGCCGGGTTTGTATGCCCATGAGCGGCGCCTGGGCATCCCGTTGATCATTTCCAGCACCGTGCTTTTCGTGATGGGGATGTCCTTCTGCTACTTCTTCGTGTTTGGGCAGGTTTTCCACTTCATCACCAGCTTTGCCCCGAAAAGCATTACACCGGCGCCTGATATCGAAGCCTATCTGTCTTTCGTGATGACTATGTTCCTGGCCTTCGGGATCGCTTTTGAGGTGCCGGTGGCGCTCGTCGTGCTGGTCAAGCTTGGTGTGGTGACTGTCGAAAAGCTGAAGGAGTGGCGCTCGTACTTCGTTGTCGGTGCCTTTATCGTCGCCGCCGTGGTTACCCCGCCGGACGTCGTTTCGCAATTGGCCCTGGCGATCCCGATGTGTCTGCTCTACGAAATCGGCATTCTGGCCGCACGCCTGGTTTCCCGGCCGGCGCCGGGAGAGGCGCCGGTGGTGGAAAGTGATAGTTCTGTAGCAATGGATGCCGAAATCGACAAGGCGGATGCCGAGTTCCGCAAGCTGACCGGAAAATAGTCAGGCTGTTTTTTTGCTCGGTCCGGGACAGGTCGCCAGCGTCTTGGCGGCCACCCCTTCCTCGAACCACCATAGAGTTCCCGCCGGCATCTCGATCCACGCTTCGTTGTCGGTCAACGGCAAGGTCGCGATCACGGCCACCCGGTCCTCGGGCGTCGTGACGTTGCTGAAGTCGACCGTGACATCATGGTCCATCAGGTGGGCCTGGGTAAAAGGTGCCTGACGAATGATGTAGCTGAGCTTGGTCGAGGCATGGGCAAACAGCCAGTCACCGTTCGACAGCAGGAAGTTGAATTCACCATGACCGGCAATTTCAAGCGTCAAGGCATGGACGGCATCGAACAGCGCGGTGTGCGCCGGAGCCGTGCTGCCGAAGCGTTGGCGCAATTCCTGGAGCAACCAGCAAAATGCCCGCTCGCTGTCGGTCAGCCCGACAGGTAGAAAGCTGCCGTCGAGGTTTGGCGTGAAATCCAGCAGATTGCCGTTGTGAGCAAAAATCCAATAGCGTCCCCACAGTTCGCGCATGAACGGGTGGGTGTTTTCGAGACCGATGGCCCCTTGCGTCGCCTTGCGGATGTGGGAAATTACGTTTTTCGAACGAATCGGATAATGGCGGACCAGTTCGGCGACCGGAGAGGTGCAGGACGGTTGCGGGTCGAGAAACAGGCGCGTGCCTTTGCCTTCAAAGAAGGCGATGCCCCAGCCGTCGGAATGAACATCGGTCGCGCCACCCCGGGCCTGAAAGCCGGTGAACGAAAAGCAGATGTCGGTCGGCACGTTGCAGTTCATGCCGAGCAGCTGGCACATGACTTACTCTTTCTCTTGCCGGATCGCTGGCCGTTTGCCGATCTTGACCTGTACTTCGACAATGCTCTTGTCGCGGCGCAGGCGGAAACTGGCGCGTTCATCGGGTTTCAGGGCGGCGATCAGATCGAGCATGATCTGCGGATCCTTGACCGGTTTTCCGCTGACGGTGAGCAGGACGTCGCCGGGCCGGACACCGGCGGCATCGGCCGGGCTGCCGCGCATGACGCCGGCGATCAGGGCGCCCTCGGTGTCGGGTAGGCCAAAGGACTCGGCTAGTTCAGGAGTGATTTCCTGGGCTTCGACACCGATCCAGCCGCGCGTTACTGCGCCATTCTGGATGATTTGTTCCATGATGTTGCGGGCGCTGGCGGCCGGGATGGCGAAACCGATGCCGTGATTGCCGCCGGTGCGCGAATAAATCGCGGTGTTGATCCCGACCAGATTGCCGTTTACATCGACCAGCGCGCCACCCGAGTTGCCCGGATTGATCGCGGCATCGGTCTGGATGAAGTTCTCGAAAGTGTTGATGCCGAGATGTGAGCGGCCGAGTGCCGAGACGATGCCCATGGTCACCGTCTGGCCTACGCCGAAGGGATTGCCGATGGCGAGCACGACATCGCCGATGCGCAAGCCGTCCGGTTGGGCAAAGGTGACGGTCGGCAGCTTGTCGGCCTTGATCTGCAGGACGGCCAGGTCGGACTCGGGATCGCTGCCGATGACGCGGGCCTTGTAGGTCTTGCTGTCATTGAGCGAAACCTGGATGTCGTCGGCGGCTTCGACAACATGGTAATTGGTCAGGATGTAGCCGTTCGGGCTGACGATGACACCGGAACCGAGACCGGAGTTTTTCTGCTCCTGGCCTTCCGGGCGTTCACCGAAGAAGTGACGGAAGATCGGGTCGTCGAACAGCGGATGATTCTGCTGCTTGATCTTCTGGGTGGTGTAGATATGGACGACGGAGGGCAAGGCGGCGCGCGCCGCATCGCGGTAGGAGCCGCTCGGCGTGCCTTTGCCGTCGGCGTTGCCGGATGCCGATTCACGCAGCGCGACGACGGTTGGCGACTGGTGCAGCCATTCCGGTTTCAACGTTGTAAGCACGAACAGAACAGCGACCGCAACGGTTACCGTTTGTGCAAAAATCAGCCACAACCTGTGCATGAAAGACCGTATCTATGAAACGCGAAGAACTGGTTAGCTATCTGGATGAGCTGCTGGAGCCCGGAAAGTTCCGGGATTATTGCCCAAATGGCCTGCAAGTGGAAGGACGCGACGAAGTCCGCTGCATCGTAACCGGCGTCACGGCCAGCCAGGCCTTGCTCGATGCTGCAGTGGCGCGCGGTGCCGATGCCATTCTGGTCCATCACGGTTATTTCTGGAAAGGCGAGGATGGCCGGGTGACCGGCATGCGCCGCCGCCGTCTCGGGGTGCTGATCGAACATGACATCAACCTGCTGGCCTACCACCTGCCGCTCGATGCCCATCCCGAGCTGGGCAATAACGCACAGTTGGCGGCTCGCTTGGGCTGGCTGGCCGACGGGCGCTTCGGCGAACAGGATATCGCCTGGCACGGCGCTTTGGCTGAACCGACCGAGCTGGCCGAATTGGCCGGCAAGGTGACCCAGGCGCTTGGCCGGACGCCGTTGGTGATTGGCGATCCGGTGCGGCCGATTCGCCGGATTGCCTGGTGTTCCGGTGGTGCGCAGGGGTACTTCGAGCAGGCGATTGGCTTGGGGGTCGATGCCTTCCTGTCCGGCGAAATCTCGGAACAGACCGTCCATCTCGCCCGCGAAAGCGGGGTGGCCTATCTCGCCGCCGGTCACCATGCAACCGAGCGCGGTGGCGTCATGGCGCTGGCTGGGCACCTGGCCGAGCGCTTTGGCCTCTACTGCGAATTCGTCGATGTGGACAACCCGGTTTAAGCCGGGCGCTTGAGTCCGTAGCCTTCTTCGAGGACCCGCATCAAGAGCGCGATCTCCTCGATGACTTCGAGCGGGAAGCCACTGCGTAGACCGGCGCGATTCTGATGAACCAGTTCGAAGAGGTAATCAAGGCATTCCTGGGTGCCCCAGCTATTGCCCGCCCGCCAGACGATGTGCGCGTAGTCTTCGAGTGATTTGAGACCAGAGACCGGGGTTGTCGAATCTTCCCAGTTCGGGACGTTAACATTGAATTTTTGGCGCATGTTCGTCGCCAGACTGTTGAACTCGGCCTGCATGTCGCCACGACGATAGAGATCGAGCAGCATGGTCCACGGTTGAATGTTGGTCGGCGAGTTTTCCTCGATGTGCTGGGCCAGCGTTTCTGCCGCGCCACGCACCCGCCCGAAGGAGAGCATGATCTCGGCCAGTTCAAGCGCGGAGTCGCCTTCGTTTACATTGACGTCGAATGTTCCGCTCTTGCTGAAATCCGACAGGGCGCCGTCAAGAGGGATGTCCACCGCAACGGTTGCCGGGGGAGCGGGCTCGGTGGCTGGTGCCGATGTTGTTTTTTGTGGGGGCGGCAAAACCTCGGGACTGGATTTTCCGGGCTGGGTTTCCGGGGGCGAAACTGTCATCGCCAGCGGAATTTCATCGTTGTTCGAGCGGCGATTCCGGCCCAGGATGTGGGCCAGGCCGGCGGCAACGCCGCCGCCGACCAGCGCGCTGATCAGCAATTCAAGCCAGTTATCCTGCGTCGAGCGCTCCGGCTTGGCTGGCGTAGCTACGGCTGCCTGGACGGCCGGCGGCGTTTGCGCCGCCTGTGCCGCCTGGAGTTTGTGCTGGGCCGACAAGGCCTCGGTGGTCAGCGCCAGGGCGTTGTTCAGCTTGTCGACTTCCTGGTCGAGCAGATGCAGCGTCATTTCCAGCTTGAGCATGCGTTCTTCCATCTGGCTCAGGCTGGCGGGTGTGGCTTTTTCACCCGGTTTCAGTTCATCCGGCGGCGTGCCGAGAATGACCCGGTCGGTGGCGCCGCTGGCCAGCTTGGCCGAGGGGGCGCTGGGCGCCGTCCTCTTCGGACGCGGCGCCGGCGCTTCACCTGCCGCGGCGTCCTGCGGCGCTAACGGCGGTTCGGTGTTGGCATTGCGCTTGGTCGGCACGCGCTCGCGCAACTTGGGAATTTGTACCGGCGTGCCTTCGGGCAGGGGGGCATCCGGCGAGATATCGGGATTGGCCCGCAGCATCGCGGCCAGCAAGCGACGCTGTGCGGCGGCGCTGGCCGGGGCTTGCGATTCGGCAATGCCTGCCAGGGTGTCGCCGTCACGGGCACGCCATTCACGGGAATTGCCGGTTTTCCTGGTGGATGTAGTTGCGGCCACGGGCAGTTCGCGGTCGATTTCGGCCAGCATAATAGGTGCCGCCGGCATCAGCACGTAGTCGCGCTGCAGGTCCGCGCCGCAATTGGCGCGCAGGCCGACCATGAACACCGGTTCGGCAATCGGCCGGGTGCCGGTAATCAGCAGGCGATAGTTCGCGCCATTGCGGACCAGCCGGGTCCGGGCGGCGGTAACGACGGGCAGGTCCGAGCCGGGCAGCGGGGCAAGGGAAAAGCAGACCGTGTCGATTTCCTCGCCGGCCCTGGTCAGAACCGGAACCTCAGCTCTTAAAGGCTCGCCGACCCGTGAGTGCAAGGTGATTTCACCAAATCCGACGGCGTTGGCCACGCTTGAGAACAGGGCTGCGCTTAGTGCGCTGAGATGGAGTGCTCTGGAATTCATGGGGGCCTTTGTGTTACTCGTTAACTTCGTCAGATATGGCAAAACTGTAACACTGCGCTGGCGCACCCATGGTGAAATATTGCACACTCCTGCTTGTGATCAACCCCAAGCGAATTGCCCCATGAATTTCGTATTTTCACCCAGTCCCGTTACCGCGCTTCCTGTTGCCGGAACCGCCAGCCGCTTCCCGGTTCGCCGCATTTTTTGCGTCGGCCGCAACTACGCCGATCATGCCCGCGAGATGGGCGCCGCCGATCAGGCGGAGGGGCGTGAGCCGCCGTTCTTCTTCATGAAACCGGCCGATGCCATGGTCAGTGGCGAGGGAGAGATCAGCGTTGCTTATCCGCCGCTAACCAAAAATCTGCATCATGAGGTCGAAATGATCGTCGCGCTGGGGGCGGGTGGGGCGAACGTTCCGGTAGGTGCGGCCAAGGACCTGATTTTTGGCTACGCCGTCGGACTCGATCTGACGCGCCGGGATATCCAAGGCCGGGCCAAGGAAAAAGGCCATCCGTGGGATATGGGCAAAGGCTTCGATCAGTCGGCGGTGGCCGGCGTGATTAGTCCGGTGGCCGAGGCCGGGCACCCTGAGCACGGCCGTATCTGGCTGACCGTCAATGGCCAGATGCGGCAGGATGGCGATCTGTCGGCGATGCTTTGGAAGGTTGCCGACATCATCGCCAACCTGTCGACGATGGTCCGTCTCGAGGCTGGCGACCTGATCTATACCGGAACGCCAGCCGGCGTCGGACCGATTGTTGCTGGCGATGTGCTGGAGGCGGGCGTTGACGGCGTTGGTACGCTGCGCGCCCGGATCGTCTAGCGGCGCTACTTCGGCCGTTTGTCGATGACGCGCTTGGCCTTGCCGATCGAGCGTTCGATACCGCCGATCTCGACCACGTCGATGCGTGCCGAAATGCCGATGTAGGACTTGATGTGGTGCTGCAGGTCGTGCGCCACGAACTCCTTCTCGGCATTGCTGGTGAACTCGAATTCCGGCTTCAGCTCGACATTGACCTTCATCGTGTCAAGGTGGCCGTCCCGACTGATTTCCAGCACGTAATGCGGCGCCAGCTTGGGTTGTTTGAGGATCAGTTCCTCGATCTGCGACGGGAAGACATTGACCCCGCGGATGATCAGCATGTCGTCCGAACGGCCGGTGATTTTGCCGATCCGCCGCATCGACCGGGCGGTCGGCGGCAGCAGCCGGGTGAGGTCGCGGGTCCGGTAGCGGATGACCGGCATCGCCTCCTTGGTCAGCGAGGTGAATACCAGTTCGCCTTCGCTGCCTTCCGGCAGCACTTCGCCAGTCAACGGGTCGATGATTTCAGCGTAGAAATGGTCTTCCCAGATCACCGGGCCGTCCTTGGCCTCGGCGCATTCGTTGGCGACGCCCGGGCCGATCACTTCGGACAGGCCGTAGATGTCGATGGCGTCAATGTCGAAGGCCTTTTCGATTTCGCCGCGCATGGCGTCGGTCCATGGCTCGGCACCGTGGATGCCGATGCGTAGCGCGGTGCTCTTCGGATCAATCCCCTGGCGACGGAATTCGTCGGCGATATTCAGCATGTAGGACGGGGTGACCATGATGATGTTCGGCTTGAAGTCGCAGATCAGCTGAACCTGCTTCTCGGTCTGGCCGCCGGACATCGGGATCACCGTGCAGCCCAGTCGCTCGGCGCCGTAATGGGCACCGAGACCGCCGGTGAACAGGCCGTAGCCGTAGGCGACATGGACGATGTCGCCCGGTCGGCCACCGGACGCGTAGATCGAGCGGGCGATCAGGTCGGCCCAGGTGTCGATGTCCTTCTGCGTGTAGCCGACTACCGTCGGCTTGCCGGTCGTGCCGCTCGAGGCATGAACGCGGACGACTTTTTCACGGGGGACGGCGAACATGCCGTAAGGGTAGTTGTCGCGCAGATCCTGCTTGGTGGTGAAGGGGAATCTGGCGAGGTCGGCCAGAGACCCAAAATCCTCGGGGCGAACGCCGGCCGCATCAAATTTTCCCCGGTAGTGCGGCACATTGTCGTAAACGTGGTGCAGCGTCCATTTCAAACGGGCTGTCTGGAGCGCGACTATTTCGTCGCGGCTGGCGGTTTCTACGGCGTGCAGGCCTTTATTCATTGTTGACTCCCTCCTGAACCGGAGATTTTCGACCGGCTGGCCGGTCGGCTGCTTGAGCCAGATCAACTTGGCATGTTTTTGCCGGTCGGCTGGGCATGCGACAATCGCTCGATGCTTATTGCCACTGCTCGCGGGCTGCTTGCCCACGCCTTCCCGATCCTGATTGCCCAGTTGGCGTCGGTCGGCATGATGGTGGTCGATACCGCCGTCCTCGGGCATGTCAGTCCGCTCGATCTGGCGGCGGTTGCGATCGGTAGCGGCATTCACGTCTCGGTCGTTTTTGCGCTGGTCGGCATCCTGCAGGCAGTGGCGCCGATCGTTGCCCAATTGCACGGCGCCAAGCGCGATGGTGAGGTGGCCGGCATTCTGCAGCACGGTTTCTGGCTGGCCCTGCTCCTCGCTGTGCCCGGTATCCTGTTGCTGACGCATCCCGACGTGGTGCTCGCCATGGCGGACATGGATGCTGTCGTGGCTGCCAAGGTCAGACAATATTTGGGCTGGCTGGCCTGGGGATTGCCGGCCACGCTTTGTTATCGGACTTTCTATGCATTCTGCAATGCCTTGGGCAAACCGCGGGTATTGATGGGGATAGGCATCTTCAGCCTGTGTCTGCACGCATTGCTGGCCTGGGGGTTGGCGCTGCAGGGCTGGCTTGCCGAGCCACTCGGGGTAGTTGGTTGTGCCGTGTCCAATATCCTGGTTAGCTGGCTGGCCTGTCTGAGCGGCGCAGCCTATCTCGCCTGGGGTCCGCTCGGCCGACGCTGCCAGCCTTTCGCCAACTGGCGGTGTCCGCGTTGGAAGATATGGCGGGAACTATTGCGCCTGGGCTTGCCGATGGGCTTGTCCAATCTGGTTGAAATAACCTCTTTCACTTTGATCAGCCTCTTCATCGCGTCGCTGGGGCCGACCGTCGTAGCCGGGCATCGTATCGTTGCCAATCTATCGGCGCTGACCTACATGCTGCCGCTGTCGCTTGCCATCGCCACCATGGCCGCCGTCGGCCAAGCAGTCGGCGGGCGTGACTGGCGGCGCGCCCACGCCACGATCAAGGCCGGCCTGTTGCTGGCGGCTGGCCTGTCGACACTGGCCGGCATTCTGCTCTGGCTGACGGCCGGGCCACTGGTCGCTGCCTATACCGATGATCCGGCAGTGCGGGCGGTAGCGTTGAGCCTGATTGCCTATGTCGCCGTCTACCAGTTCTTCGATGCCTTGCAGACCGTTGCCGGTCATGTGCTGCGGGCCTATCGGGTGACTTTCCTGCCGATGCTGGTGCAGACCTTTTGTTTCTGGGTTGTCGGCCTGCTCGGTGGTGCCTGGCTGTGTTTCCGGTGGCAGCCGCCGTTTGGCGTCGCCGGCTTCTGGCTGGCTGCCGTGGTCGGGCTGGTGTTCGCCGCAGCGTTGCTTTTGCCGTTGCTCTACAAGGCAGTTCGGGCCACCGAAAGCAGTCCGTAATTATGAATTTTGGCCAGTAATAAAAAATCCGGTCTGTGGTAAGATTTTGGGCTCAAACCGTTATAACAGGGCGGGGCCGGGGGACTGTATGGCTACCGCCTATTGCTCGCAACTCAACTAAACGCAAGGAAAGCGCATGAAAATTCACGAATATCAGGGCAAAACACTCCTGAAGAAATTCGGCGTTACGGTTCCGCGCGGGATCTTCTGTCTGTCCGTCGATGAAGCGGTCAAGGCAGCCGAGACCCTGGGCGGCAGTGTCTGGGTGGTCAAGGCCCAGATCCACGCCGGTGGCCGTGGCAAGGGTGGTGGCGTCAAAGTGGCGAAGTCGCTCGAGCAAGTGCGCGAGTACGCCAACCAGATTCTCGGCATGCAACTGGTCACGCACCAGACCGGCCCGGAAGGCCAGAAGGTTCGTCGTCTGCTGATCGAAGAAGGCGCCGACATCAAGCACGAGTACTACGTGGCTGCGCTGACCGATCGCGCGACCCAGTCCGTGGCGATGATGGCCTCCTCCGAAGGCGGCATGGACATCGAAGAAGTTGCCCACAACACCCCGGAAAAGATTCTCAAGGTTTTCATCAACCCGCTGGTCGGTCTGACCGACGAACAAGCCATGACCCTGGTTGCCGGTATCGGCATTCCGGCCGCTTCGCAGGCGCAAGCTGTTGCGGCGCTCAAGGGCCTGTACAACTGCTACATGGAAACCGACGCTTCCCTGGCGGAAATCAACCCGCTGATTCTGGAAGGCAACGGCAACATCAAGGCATTGGACGCCAAGTTCAACTTCGATGCCAACGCCCTGTACCGTCAGCCGGAAATCGTCGCCTTCCGTGATCTGGACGAAGAAGATGCCGACGAAATCGAAGCATCCAAGTTTGACCTGGCCTACATCTCCCTCGACGGTAACATTGGCTGCCTGGTGAACGGTGCCGGTCTGGCCATGGCCACGATGGACACCATCAAGCTGTTCGGCGCCGAGCCGGCCAACTTCCTCGACGTCGGCGGTGGTGCGACGACCGAGAAGGTCACCGAAGCCTTCAAGATCATGCTCAAGAATCCTGACGTCAAGGGCATTCTGGTCAACATCTTCGGCGGCATCATGAAGTGCGACACCATTGCTGCCGGCGTCGTCGCCGCGGCCAAGGAAACCCATCTGTCGGTGCCGCTCGTCGTGCGCATGAAGGGTACCAATGAAGACATGGGCAAGCAGATCCTGAAGGATTCCGGTCTGCCGATCATTTCTGCCGATTCCATGGCCGAGGCCGCCACCAAGATCGTTGCTGCGGTCAAGTAAGGAGCTATTGAATGTCCATTTTCATCAATAAAGACACCAAAGTTATCACCCAGGGCATCACCGGCAAGACCGGTCAGTTCCATACGGAAAAGTGCCAGGAATACGCCAACGGCAAGAACTGCTTCGTCGCCGGCGTGAATCCGAAGAAGGCTGGCGAAAGCATCTTCAATATTCCCATCTACGCTTCGGTCAAGGAAGCCGCCGCCGAAACCGGTGCTACCGTTTCCGTGATCTACGTGCCGCCCCCGGGCGCCGCCGCCGCGATCTGGGAAGCTGTTGAAGCCGACCTCGATCTGGCAATCTGCATCACCGAAGGCATCCCGGTCCGCGACATGCTGATCCTGCGCAACAAGATGAAGGAAAAGGAAGCCAAGGGCGGCAAGAAGACGCTGCTGCTCGGGCCGAACTGTCCTGGTCTGATCACGCCGGACGAAATCAAGATCGGCATCATGCCGGGTCACATCCACCGCAAGGGTCGGATCGGCGTCGTTTCCCGCTCCGGCACCCTGACCTACGAAGCCGTCGGCCAGTTGACCGAAATCGGTCTGGGCCAGTCGTCTGCCGTTGGTATCGGTGGCGATCCGATCAACGGTCTGAAGCACATCGACGTGATGAAGGCTTTCAACGACGATCCGGATACCGACGCGGTCATCATGATTGGCGAAATCGGCGGTCCGGACGAAGCCGAAGCTGCCATGTGGTGCAAGGACAACATGAAGAAGCCGATCGTCGGCTTCATCGCTGGTGTTACCGCTCCGGCCGGCAAGCGCATGGGCCATGCCGGCGCCCTGATTTCCGGCGGTGCCGATACGGCCGATGCCAAGCTGGAAATCATGGAAGCCTGTGGCTTCACCGTGACGCGCAATCCGTCTGAAATGGCCAAGCTGCTCAAGGCCTTGCTGTAAAATTCCAGCCTTGCTCAACCAAAAAGGCGGGCTGCGTGCTCGCCTTTTTTTCGTCTGATGGTTTATGGAACTTGACTTAACTTCTAGCCTCTTCTGGATTGCCGTTGGCCAGATCATCCTGATCGACATCGTCCTGTCGGGTGACAACGCCGTAGTCATCGCGCTGGCCTGTCGCAATCTGTCGCCGGAACAGCGCCGGACCGGCATCTTCTGGGGCGTTACCGGCGCGGTCAGCCTGCGTGTCGTGCTGACCGTCTTCGCCGCGCTGGTGATGAACCTGCCCTGGCTGAAACTGGTCGGCGGACTCCTGCTGCTGTGGATTGCCGTCAAACTGATGCTGCCCGAGGAAGAGGATGGTCACGACATCAAAGCCTCGGGCAATCTTTGGGGGGCGGTCAAGACCATCATCGTCGCCGATTTCGTGATGAGCTTGGATAACGTCATTGGGGTGGCCGGGGCGGCGCACGGCAGTCTGGCCCTGCTTTTCTTCGGGCTGGCGGTCAGCATTCCGTTGATCGTCTGGTCGAGCCAGCTGATTCTGCACTGGATGGAGCGGTTTCCGTCCATTGTGTTGTTTGGTGCCGGCCTGCTCGGCTATGTCGCCGGGCAAATGATTTTTTCCGACCCGGGCGTCATCCAGTTACTGCCGCCGCTACCCGCCTGGTCGGCCAAGGCGGCCGGGGCGGTAGGCGCCGTGCTGGTCGTTGGCCTCGGTCGTTGGCTGGAGCAGCGTTTGCTGGCCAGGCAGGATGTCACCATCGTTTAAGGAGTCGCGCTATGGCCTTGTTTCTTTCGGAAGACGACGTAAAAAAGCTGTTGACGGTAGCGATGGCGATGGAAGCTGTCGAGTCGGCGCATCGCGACCTGGCTTTGGGGTTGGCGCTCGATACGCCACGCGCCCGTAGCCGCTTGCCGCAGACGACGCTGCATATTTTGCAGGGGGCGCTGCCGGCGCAAGGGGTTATCGGCTACAAGGCCTATACCAGCACTCGCAGTGGCAACCGTTTCCTGGTTCACCTGTTCGATGCGGCCAGCGGCAGATTGCGGGCCGTGATCGAAGCCGACTACCTCGGCATGATCCGTACCGGTGCGGTCAGCGGCATGGCCGCCAAGTGGCTGGCCCGGCCGGATTCGACGGTGGCCGGAGTGTTCGGCGCCGGCTGGCAGGCCGAAGGCCATGTCCAGGCCATCTGCGCGGCGCTGCCGCTCGAGCGGGTCAAGGTGTTCAGCCGCCATGCCGACAAGTTGCAGGCTTTCTGCCAGCGCTTGAGCGAGCAGACCGGCGTTGCCGTGGTACCGGCGGTTAGCGCCGAGGAGACGGTGCGCGGCAGCGATCTGCTTGGCACCGTGACGACGGCAGCCCAGCCCTTGTTCGATGCCGAATGGCTGGAGGAGGGCGTGCATATCAATGCGGCGGGTTCGAATGCGCTGATTCGCCAGGAACTGTCGGAGGCCGCCGTCAAACGTTGCGCACTGGTCGCCGTCGATAGCGTGCCGACCGCCGTGGCTGAAGCCGGCGATTTGCTGCCTTTGCTGGAAAAAGGCCGCTTGCACCCGCGTCAGCTGGTCGAGCTCGGGGAGGTGATCGTCGGGCGTCATGCCGGCCGTACATCGGTCGAGCAAATCACCCTGTTCGAGTCGCAGGGCATGGCGATCCAGGATCTGGCTGTTGCCCTGCGGGTTCTCGCAGCGGCCGAAGCGGCGGGCCTGGGGCAGGAAATACCGATGCAATGAGGTTTGACCGGGGGAGCGAGTGGGCGTAAGAATATGCCCCGGCCGCATTGGCTCGTGATCCGACACTAAAAACAAGAGGGCGGGGGGATGGCGAAGGGCGTGTTCTGGAAGTCGGACTGGTTCCTCGGGGTGCTCGTTACCCTGCTGATGCTGACTGCCGTCCGCTCCGATCTCCTGGATGGCCTTGAACGCCAGGCTTACGACTTTGGCATGCAGGCAGCCAGTCGCGTCCCATCCGAGCGCATCGCGGTGATCGCCATCGACGACCGGAGCATTGCCGAGCTTGGTCCCTGGCCCTGGTCGCGACAACTGCATGCCCGGCTTACCGATCGGCTGGCGGAGGCGCCGGCCAAGGTGATTGCCAATACCGTGTTGTTTTCCGAAGCGCAGCTCGATCCCGGTTACGCCTATATCACCCGGCTGATCGACATCGCCAATCAGGCGGTAGCCGATGGGGCGGGTTTGGGGCCGGAAACCAAAAAAATAACGGCCGTACTGGCCGAGGCTGAAACAGCCCTCAATTCGGATCGCCAATTGGCGGATAGCTACGCCCGGGCCGGTAACGTTGTATTGCCGGTGTCGTTTGAATTAGGCGAAGTACCGGGGCATTCCGCTCAGGCGCTGCCCGAATTCCTAGTCCCGAACCGCCTGCCGCAGGTTGCCGAAGGAAAAGGGCGCGCCTTGCCGGCGACACAGGTGCAGATGCCGTTTGCTGCTTTGGGGGGCAAGGCACTCGCCCTGGGGTTTCTGAACCGTACGCCGGATGCCAACGGCCGTGTGCGGAGCGAGCCTTTGGTCGTCAAGTATTCCGATCAGTTCTACCCGGCGCTGTCGCTGATGATTGCGGCCCGAAGTCTCGATCTCGGTTCGGCCGATATCAAGGTTCGGCTCGGTGAGGCGGTGCGGCTCGGCCAGCTGCGGATCGCCACCGATGCCAGCACTCGGATGAACCCCTACTTCTACAGGGCCAGCGACGGCCAGCCGGCGTTTCCGGTGGATTCCTTCGCCGATGTGCTGACCGGCAAGATCCCGGCCAGCAAATATGCCGGCAAGATCGTCCTGATCGGGGTGGCGGCGGCCGGTCTGGTTGCTCCGCAGGCGCCGTCGATGGCGCCGATGCTCGGCGTCGCCGATGCGGTATCGAGCATTCTGCAGGAGCATTTTTTCGTGACGCCGTCCTGGGGCGTCTGGGTTAGTCTAGCCGCCCTGCTGGTCGTCGGTGTTTTCCTTATTTTCGCCCTGCCCAAATTGGGGCGCTGGCAGGGCGCGCTGGCTACCCTGCTGCTTCTGCTGATCATGTTCGCTAGCCATTTTGTGCTGATGCTCGGCGTCGGCATGTGGATTCCGCTGATGGGGGCGGCCAGTCTGCTGGTTGTCGGTCACTTGCTGCTGGTCGCCAAGCGGTTTCTGCTGGGTGAGCGGCCAGCAGAAAAATCGGCGTTCGCCTCGGCAGAAGCGAACCGCATGCTGGGTCTGGTGTTTCAGGGCCAAGGGCAGCTCGACATGGCTTTTGAAAAATTCTGTAAATGTCCGCTGGATGATGGGCTGATGGAGAACATGTACAACCTGGCGCTCGATTACGAGCGCCAGCGCCAGTTTGCCAAGGCCGAGACGGTGTTTCGCACGATGGCCGAACACAACCCGACGTTCCGCGATATCCAGACGCGTCTCGGGCGGGCCAGACAGGGCTCGGCAATGGTGCCGTTGGCCGATGCCGGTCCGCCGATTGTCGAGGGCGGGCAGCTCGAAAAACCGATGCTCGGTCGTTACGAGTTGGAGAAGGAGCTGGGCAAGGGGGCGATGGGGGTGGTCTATCAGGGGCGCGATCCGCAGATCAACCGGGTCGTCGCCATCAAGACCATGGCGTTGGCCCAGGAGTTCGACGAAGACGAGCTGACCGACGTCAAGCAGCGCTTTTTCCGCGAGGCCGAAACGGCCGGCCGGCTCAATCACCCGAATATCGTGACGATGTACGATGCCGGCGAAGCACACGATCTCGCCTATATCGCCATGGAATTCCTGCAGGGCCGCGACCTGGTGGCACATGCCAAGCCGGCCGCGCTGCTGCCCTTGCCGACAGTCTTGTCGATCATCGCCCGTGTCGCCGATGCGCTGGATTACGCGCATGGCCAGCAGGTCGTCCATCGCGACATCAAACCGGCCAACATCATGTACGAAGCGGCGAGCGACCAGGTCAAGGTGACCGATTTCGGCATTGCCCGGATCACCGATTCGTCGCGCACCAAGACCGGCATGGTGCTCGGTACGCCCTCCTACATGTCGCCCGAACAACTCGCCGGGAAGAAAATCGATGGTCGTTCCGACCTCTTTTCGCTGGGCGTCACCTTGTACCAGATGGCCTGCGGACAACTGCCGTTTGTCGGCGAGTCGCTGGCCCAGTTGATGTACAAGATCGCCAACGAGGCGCCAACGGATATTCTGAGCATTGATCCTGCCTTACCGAGCAGCGTGGTGGCGGTGATCGCTCGGGCGCTGAACAAGAATGTTGCGGAGCGCTATCAACGCGGAGCCGAAATGGCCGCTGATCTGCGAGCCTGTATCGACCAATTGGCAGCACAGGCTGCCCGATCACCGGCTGTGAGGGATACCTGAAATGAAGCTCGCCGACGCTCTGGAAGTGGTGGCTCGCACCGATCCGGGAAGGGTCCGTTCGCATAATGAAGATGCATTGTTTGCCGATGCCGGGTTGGGCATCGCCATCCTGGCCGATGGCATGGGCGGCTATAACGCCGGCGAAGTGGCCAGCGGCATGGCGACCACCTTGCTGTCCAGCAATTTCGCCTGTTTCATTCCGACGCAAAGTGCCCGATCGGCCGCTTTTTGCGATGCCAGCTTTGCCGAACAACACATTGCCCGGGAAGTCCTGCTGGCCAATGCGGCCATCTTCAATGCCGCGCAAAGACAGCCCCAATATGCCGGGATGGGGACGACACTGGTCCTCGCCTGGTTTTACGACAACCGGATGAGTGTTGCCCATGTTGGGGATTCACGCCTGTATCGCCTGCGCGGCGAGTCCTTCGAGCAATTAACCAAGGATCATTCACTTTTGCAGGAGCAGCTTGATAGTGGCATGATTACCGCCGAAGAAGCGCGCTATTCGCAAAACAAGAATCTGGTGACGCGGGCGCTTGGTGTCGATCACGATGTCGACACGGAAATTCATGATTACGAACTGCAGGCCGGCGATATCGTGCTGCTTTGTTCGGACGGTTTGAACGACATGGTCGAGGATGATGAAATCGCGCTCACGCTGCAAACGCTGGGCGGCAATCTGACACTGGCTGCGGAACAGTTGGTCCAGATGGCCAACGACAACGGCGGGCGCGATAATGTCTCGGTAATTCTGGTCAAGGTGCGGGGCGACTATTCTTCGCCCAGGGGTTGGTGGCAAAAGCTGCTGGCCCGCTTGAAGTAAAACGAGGATGGCAAGAGATGGCAAAACTGATCCTTTCGATGGATGGACTGGTGCTCAAGGAAATTCAGCTCAACAAGGAGCGCCTGAGCATTGGTCGCAAGCCGCATAACGATATCCAGATCGACAACCTTGCCATCTCCGGCGAGCATGCCGTGGTGGTGACGATCCTCAATGACTCCTTCCTTGAGGATCTGAACAGCACCAACGGCACGCTGGTCAACGGTCAGCCGGTCAAGAAACACATCCTGCGCAACAACGACGTCATTGAACTGGGCAAGTACAAACTCAAGTACATGAGCGATTCGCAGGCCGGGGCGGCCGCCGGTGATTTTGACAAGAATGCCCTGATGCGCTCCGCCATGGCCAAGCTGCCCAGCGAGATGCAACTCGCGCCGACCGGCTCGCCGACCCGCTCCAACCTTGGCGTGCCGCCGCCTCCGCCGGCCCCGAGCATTCCGGCCGCTGCCATCCAGCTGTTGAGCGGCCCGAATGCCGGCAAGGAGCTCGAACTGACCAAAACCCTGACGACGCTGGGCAAACCCGGTTTGCAGGTGGCGGTGATCGCCAGACGGCCGCATGGCTACTTCATCACACACGTCGAAGGTCGGCAGTTTCCCGTGGTGAACGGCACAGCGCTCGACGCCCAGGCTCACCCGCTGGGCGACCACGATGTGATCGAAATCGCTGGGATCAAGATGGAATTTTTCCTCAAAGCCTGAGGTGTTTGCCCAGTGACGCCGGTGTGAAAAAGCCTCTGGTCCGCTTCATCCTCGGCGCGTTGTGTGTATTGCTGATGCTCGGCCATGCCGGGCGGCTGTGGCAGATTCCCTTCGTCACCGCCCTTGAGGCCTATCTCTACGATGTGCGGGTCCGGCTGGCCATGCCGGATACCGTCGATCAGCGGGTTGTCATCGTCGATATCGACGAGCGCAGCCTGGGCGAAGTCGGGCACTGGCCGTGGGGGCGCAATGTCCTGGCGGAGCTGGTCAATCGCCTGTGCGAGGATTATCAGGTCGCCGTGCTTGGTTTCGATGTGGTTTTTGCCGAGCCCGATGAAAGCTCGGGACTCAAGGTGCTGGAGCGCGTCGGGCGGCAGCAGTTGAAAGGCGAGGCCGGGTTTCAGCGAACCTTGGCCGAATTGCGGCACAGTCTCGACTATGACCAGTTGTTTGCCGACAGCTTGCGCGGTCGCCCTGTCGTCCTTGGCTACTATTTTTCCGGGGCGAGCAGCGCCCAGCAGGCGGGTGCTTTGCCGCCGCCAGCATTCCCGGCCGGCAGTTTCGCCGAGTCCGGCACTTCCTTCGTCAGCTGGGACGGATTTGGGGCGAATCTTCCGCTCCTCCAGAAGGCCGCGGCGAGCGCTGGGCACTTCAATCCGGTGGTCGATTTCGACGGCAGCTCACGGCGCATTCCGCTGATCGTCGAGTTCAAGGGGGCCTATTACGAGGCGCTCTCGCTGGCCGTGGTGCGGACCCTGCTCGGCAACGCCAGGCTGACTCCGGGCTCTGCGGCGGGGCAGAAAAGGATCGGCTGGTTTGATCTCGAAGGCGAGCGGGGCAGCCTGCGGATTCCGGTCGACGAGAATGCTGCTGCCTTGATTCCCTACCGTGGTTACCAACGCAGTTTTCCCTATTTTTCCGCTGTCGATATCTTGAAGGGGCGGGTTGCTGCCGAGCATCTGGCGGGCCGCATCGTTTTGATCGGCACCACCGCTCCGGGGCTGATGGACCTGCGATCAACACCGGTTGGCGGTGCTTATCCCGGCGTCGAGGCACACGCCAACCTGATTGTCGGCATGCTGGCCGGAACGATCAAGGAAAGGCCGGGCGACGGGCCGGGCCTGGAGGCGCTGCAGATAGTGCTGTTGGGCGGCATGCTGGCCACCCTGTTGCCGCTGCTTTCGCCGCGCCGGGCGACGGCGCTGGCCGGCGGGATGCTGGTCGCCACGCTGGCGACCAACCTGTGGCTGTGGAACTCGGTCAATCTGGTGCTGCCGTTGGCGGCCAGCGTATTGCTGATTGCGTTGCTCTATGTGCTGAACATGTCCTGGGGATACTTCATCGAATCGCGGACGAAGCGCCAAGTTACAGAGCTGTTCGGGCAATACGTGCCGCCGGAACTGGTCGATGAAATGGTCAAGGACCCGGAAAGTTACAGCATGGAAGGGCGCAACGCCGAACTCACCGTGCTCTTCGCTGATATCCGTGGCTTTACCTCATTGTCCGAGGGTATGGCCCCGAAAGAGCTGACGCGCCTGATGAACGAGTACCTCGGTGCGATGACCGACGTCATCCGCGCCCACCGCGGCACCCTCGACAAGTACATCGGCGACGCCATCATGGCGTTCTGGGGGGCGCCGGTCGGCGATCCGGAAAATGCCCGCCATGCCGTGCTGGCGGCGCTCGGCATGCAGCGCGCAGTAAGAGCCTTGGCCGAATCCTTCCGAGCGCGTGGCTGGCCGGAACTGAAGATCGGCATCGGCATCAATACGGGGATGATGACAGTCGGCGACATGGGCTCGCCGGTGCGCAAAGCCTATACGGTAATGGGCGATCCGGTGAATCTGGCGTCCCGCCTTGAAGGCATTACCAAGGAGTACGGTGTCGGCATTGTCGTGGGCGAACTGACGTGCGCGCGCGTCGACGATGTCACGTTCCGCGAACTCGATCGCGTCAGGGTCAAAGGCAAGGATCAACCGGTGAGCATCCATGAGCCGCTCGGACTGACCGCCGAATTGCCGGCGACGGTGCGCGATGAGCTGAAACTGTGGCAACATGTTCTGGACCTGTATCGTGCGCGTGATTGGGGCCAGGCCGAACGCTTGCTCGACGATTTGGCCCAGCGTTCGCCGGGTCGTCGTCTTTATTCGCTCTACGCCGAACGGATCGTTGCCTGGCGGGCTAATCCACCGGCGGAATCCTGGGACGGTGTCACCATTTACCAGACCAAATAGACATGAAGCTGCGCGTTCTTGGATGTAGTGGCGGAATCGGCGGTCGGCACCTGCGGACCACGTCGCTGCTCGTCGATCATGACATTCTGATCGATGCCGGCACGGGCGTCGCCGACCTGTCGATTGGCGAGCTGGCGGTGATCGATCATGTTTTTCTCACCCACTCGCATCTCGATCACATTGCTTCTTTGCCGTTGATGATTGATACGGTGGCCGATCGCCGCAACACGCCGCTGACGGTTTACGGCAGCGCCGCGGTTCTCGACATCCTGCGCCGACATATTTTCAACTGGGCAATCTGGCCGGACTTCGCCGAGGTACCGAATGCCGATACGCCGTTAATGCGCTATCAGGCGATCGAGCTCGGCCAGGTCATCACGCTGGATGGTCGCCGCATTACGGCCCTGCCGGCTGAACACACGGTGCCGGCCGTCGGCTACCACCTCGATTCAGGTGCTGCCAGTCTCGTCTTCTCGGGCGATACGGGGATTTGCGATCCCTTCTGGCATGCCGTCAATCGCATTGCCAATTTGAAGCACCTGATCATCGAATGCGCCTTTTCCAATCGCGAACAACGCCTGGCCGAACTTTCCAAGCATCTCTGCCCGGACATGCTGGCGGCCGAGCTGCAGAAACTGGAACGCGCCTGCGACATCCATATCACCCACCTGAAGCCGGGGCAAATCGAGCTGACCATGGAGGAGATTGAGCGTTGTCTCGACCACTTCAAGCCCCGGATGTTGCAGAACAACCAGGTTTTGGAGTTCTAGAAGGGGCTGCATGGAAACGCTCGACGACCTCTTTCTCCGCCTGGAGCAACTTAATGAAATCGGCGCTTCGCTCTCCAGCGAGCGTAATCTGAATCTGCTGCTGGAAAAAATACTGCTCGCCGCCAAGTCCATTACCCGGGCCGACGGCGGCACGCTGTATCTGCTTTCCGAAGACCGGCAGCACCTGCATTTCGAGATTGTCCGGACGAATTCGTTGGGCATCGCCTTCGGTGGCTCAAGCGACCAGCCGACTTCCGGCAACTTTCCCGATCTCGCTCTTTACCGCGGCGATGGTACGCCGAATGACAGCATGGTGGCCGCCTATGCCGCCATTACCGGCCGGACGGTGAACATCGCCGACGCCTATACGGCGGACGGATTCGATTTTTCCGGGACGCGCAAATTCGACGAGCGCACCGGCTATCGATCGCAGTCGTTCCTGACGGTGCCGATGAAAAACCATGAAGGCGAAATCATCGGTGTCCTGCAGCTGATCAACGCCCTCGACCCGCAACGGCGCGTTGTTGAATTCTCTCAGGCCGACCAGCGCCTGGCCGAGTCGCTCGCCTCGCAGGCGGCCATCGCCTTGACCAACCGCCAACTTGTGCAGCAGCTCGAAACCCTGTTTGAAGCCTTCATCAAGCTGATCAATCTGGCGATCGACGAAAAGTCGCCTTACACCGGCGGCCATTGCCAGCGCGTCCCGGAACTGACGATGATGCTGGCCGAGGCGGCCGAGGCTACGTCGGAAGGCCCACTTGCCGATTTCAAACTGACCGACAGCGAGCGCTATGAACTGCGCATCGCCGCCTTGTTGCACGATTGTGGCAAGGTGACGACGCCGGTGCATGTCGTCGACAAGGCAACCAAGCTGCAGACGATTTACGACCGCATCAATCTGATCGACACGCGCTTCGAGGTGATCAAACGCGATGCCGAGATGCGCAAATGGCGGAGCATTGCAGAAGGCAAGGATGCCGTTGAAGCCGAAGCAATCTATCGTGGTTTTTGCCTCCAATGCGATGTCGACCGCAGCGTTCTGCGTCAGGCGAACATTGGCAGCGAAAATATGAGCGATGAAGATATCGCGCGTGTCAAAAGCATTGGCGCGGGTTATCGCTGGCGTAATGTCGACGGCGATGAAGTTGCTTTCCTGACCGACGACGAACTTGAAAACCTGACCATTCGCAGCGGCACCCTGACCCAGTCGGAACGCGAAATCATCAACCACCACATCGTTGCCACGATCCGGATGCTGGAACAGCTACCCTGGCCGAAGCATCTGAAAAATGTCCCGGAATACGCCGGCGGCCATCACGAGCGGATGGATGGCACAGGCTACCCGAAAGGCCTCAAGCGCGACCAGATGAGCTGGCAGGCCAGGATGATGGGCATTGCCGATATTTTCGAGGCACTGACCGCCAAAGATAGGCCGTACAAGGAAGGGATCAAGCTGTCCGAGGCGCTGGGTATTCTGGAAAACATGTGCAATAACTGCCACATTGACCCGGCTTTGCATGAGGTCTTTGTACATGGCGGCGTGTTCCGAAAATATGCGGAAGGCTTCATGGCGGTGTCGCAGATCGATTGCTGAGCGCCGGGCGAAGCGTATTCGGTGATCTGCTTATGGCCAGGTAGCGCTTGATATGACAATTCGCGGGGCATGGAGTGCCGGTTTTCGGCACATGGGCCGCGTTCGGTAAACAGGCCTGCCAAGCGATGCGCCAAGGGGGCGGCTATCTACCTGATATAGAACAAAACTGGCCTTGCTTCCCGCCGGGCATCGTGCCATGGTTCGGCTGGCACGCTAGATGCTCCAATGTTGTCAGCGGTTTTTCCCCGCCTTTCCCATAAAGGAGATTTTCATGAAACGTATTCAACAAGGTTTTACCCTGATCGAATTGATGATCGTCGTGGCGATTATCGGCATTCTGGCAGCCGTCGCGCTGCCGGCTTACCAGGATTACACTGTCAAGGCCAAGGTGTCGGAAGGCCCAAGTCTGGCCAGCCCGGCCATGACCGCAATGGGCGTTGCCTGTAGCGAAGGCAAATTTGCCTCCGCTAGCAACACTTTTCTGGGGCTTGCAACGGCTGGTTCAATCACCGGTCAGTATGTGACTAGTGTAACTGCTGCTGGATCAAGTGCCACTGATGGTACCGTCACGATTGTGATGAAAGCAATCGGTAGTTCTATTTCGGCCAACCAAGACATTATTTATAATCTTAAATGCGATAATGCCGCTGGTATGACGACCGCCTCTATCGCTGGCAGTGTCCCGACGAAGTATCTGCCGAAGAAGTAATTTCGGTTGAGTAGCATTGACAAAGGGGGCTCTTCGCAGCCCCCTTTTCTATTGGGCGTTATGCAAAAAAAAATATTCGGTTTACTTATCGGGGTGGTTTTTGTATTAGGAGGGGGAATCTATCTGCCTGGGGTGACAGGCTATTTCCTGTTCGATGACATAATCAACATTGTTCAGAATTCTCATTTGCGGATTCAAACACTAGATGTTCTCTCGATTAAGCAGGCAATGGCATCGAGCGAGGCTGGCATCTTGGGGCGCCCCCTGAGCATGCTCAGTTTTGCACTGAATTATTATTCCAACGGCCTGAATCCATTTGTGTTCAAATTGACCAATGTATGCATCCACTTGGTCAATGGTGCATGTATATTTTTCTTGAGCCGCTTATTGTTGTTAGTGCACCGCCGTCAGGCTTTGCCCGATTATTCGCAGAGTGCTGCCGATTGGACCAGCCTTGTCATATGTGCAGCGTGGCTGCTGCATCCGTTAAATTTGACGGGTGTGCTGTTTGTTGTCCAACGGATGACTAGTCTTTCAGCATTATTTACCCTGCTTGGATTGATCTCGTATGTGTATGGCCGAACGCGCATGCTTGAGGGCAAGGTGGCGTGGTTGTGGATATTAAGTCCGTTTGTATTGTTTACGCCGCTTGCAATGCTATGCAAGGAAAACGGTGCTTTGCTTCCAGTGTTCCTGATGTTGGTGGAGGTCGTATTTTTTCGTTTTATTACGACTACCCTGAAGGCTAAATGGCTAATTTTGGCCTTGTTTTCTGTTTCCGTTCTGTTGCCAATGATTACGCTGCTGGTGCTGACGCTTTGGATGCCGGAGTGGATCACCGTTGGCTATTTTATTCGAGACTTCAGTCTTGCCGAACGCTTGATGACCGAAGCCAGGGTTGTTTGGTTTTATATTCAGTTGATCGCGGTCCCAGATATCTCTCAATTGGGTATGTACCATGACGACATTCCGATATCGAAAAGCTTGCTGGATCCGCTCAGTACCTTGGCGGCAGTGGTCGGTATGTTTGTGCTCGGGGTCGCCGCTTTGTTATCTATACGGCGATATCCAATAGCAGCTTTTGGTGTGTTGTTTTTTCTAATCGGGCACAGTATTGAATCGACGGTGATTGCGCTGGAATTGGTGCATGAGCATCGCAATTATTTGCCAATGTACGGGTTGCTGTTTGCTTTTTTGTACTATCTGCTTTGCCCGTTGATGCATCCAGAAAGTATTTTTATTCGTCGGATTGTTGTTGGACTTTTTGTCCTGATGTTGGCTGGAGTGACTGCGCTTCGCGCTATACAGTGGGGTGACCCTGTCGAGATGAGGCTTAGAGAGGTCGAACATCATCCTGCCTCTATCCGAGCAAACATATCCATAGCGGCTTTTTATGCAGTAATGCCATCCTCAAGCACGGTTGAGGCGGAGGATTTCTATCAGCGGGCATATACCCATTATGCAAAGGCGGCTGAGCTTTCTCCGGCCGACACTCTAGGACTATTTGGACTGATTGAACTGCATGCAAGAAATGCCTTGCCAATAGAAGATGAGTGGATAAATGCATTGGCCGGGCGTATAGAACATTATCCGTTTGCGCCAAGTACTGGTAATTCGATTGCCGCTCTCGAAAAGTGTGTTTCTGCTCAAAAATGCAATGTAACTGCGGTGTCTATGGAACATTTAATTTTGGCGGCCCTAAAAAACCCAACGTTACACAGTCGAGCCAAAATTCAGGTGCTGTTTTCGTGGAGTAACTTTCTGTTTGCTGTGAAAGGGGATGTCGAAGCTGCCATGCGCGAAGCCATGAAGGCTGCGGACGCGAATATATATGACGTCGATAATCAGATAACGTTGATCACAATGTTGATCAATATGAATAAGCTTGTTGAAGCTCAGGCTAGAATTGACCTGACCCGAAAAACGGATCAAAGAAGACTTTACACAATGACCCTAGATGACCGAGAGAAGTCAATTATTCGTCTTCGCGCCACGCAACGAAAGGGATGACAAGCGGTGGTAAACAATTTGTCCGTGATCCTTCCTGCAAAAAATGAATCGGCCGCACTCCGTGTTTTATTACCAGAGTTGAAAAAGCTGTTACCGGATGCCGAAATTATCATTGTTGATGACGGTTCAACCGACAATACTATTGCGGTTTGTGAGGGATGCAACGTAAAAGTTGTATCGCATCCCTATAGCATGGGAAACGGCGCTGCGATAAAAACCGGGGCACGTATTGCCCAGGGGGCGGTATTGTTGTTCATGGATGCAGATGGTCAGCATCAAGTGGCAGATATCCCTCGCCTGCTGGAAAAATTGGTTCGGGGCTATGATATGGTTGTTGGTGCACGGGGTCGTGATTCTCAAGCGGGGATCCATCGTAGTTTGGCCAATGGGTTTTATAATAAATTAGCTAGTTGGATGGTGGGGCAGAATGTTGAGGATTTGACCTCTGGTTTTCGCGCGGTAAAGACGGAGAAATTTCGTCAATTTCTTTACTTGCTACCAAATGGTTTTTCGTACCCAACAACGATAACCATGAGTTTTTTTAGGGCTGGATTTGGAGTAGCTTATGTTCCTATCCATACTCCCAAGCGAATCGGGAAAAGCCATCTTCGGATATTCAAAGATGGTATGCGGTTTTTGCTGATCATATTCAAGATAGGTTCGCTTTACTCACCGCTGAAACTTTTTATACCCATAGCACTATTTCAGGCTCTTCTTGGGCTTGGTTACTATGCGTATACTTTCAGTACTCAGCATCGGATTTCCAGCATGACCGTATTCCTCTTGAGCGCAGCGGTCACAATCTTCATGATTGGATTGGTTTCCGAGCAAATTACTGCCTTGATGTATAAGGATACCTCCGGGCGAGAATAATGGGGGCTAGGCAGATGGGGAATAGACCAAGCTCTAGGAACGCGCGGATACGAGTTCTTGTCTTGGCATCAACCTACCCGAGATGGCCGGGGGATCATGAGCCCGGATTCGTGCATGAATTGAATCGTCGCCTAGCGCATGAGTTTGAGATCCATGTGGTTTGTCCACGCGCTCCTGGAGCTGCTGAATTTGAAGTGATGGATGGAGTTGCCGTTCATCGTTTTTGTTATGCACCAAAACCTATTGAAACTTTGGTACAGGGTGGAGGTATCCTTTCCAATTTGCGACAAAGGCCGTGGAAGTGGGTTCTAGTACCATCGTTCTTCATTGGCATGATGTATCAAACTTTTCGATGTTTAAGGCGCATCCAGCCAAATTGTATTCATGCCCACTGGATCATTCCTCAGGGAGTGGCGCTTGCTGTGCTGGGTACCCTAATAAAAAATGTGCCACCTTTTCTTTTGACCTCCCATGGAAGCGATCTATTTTGCCTGCGTGGGAAGCTATTTGCCATGCTTAAGCGCTGGGTGTTAGGCAAGGCGGCCACGACTACTGTTGTGAGCTACCCCATGGTGGCAGAAGTAATCAAGTTCGGAGGCTGTCCTGAACGAATAAGCGTTATCCCCATGGGGGTTGATTTTGCCAGTCGATTTTCGCTAACGCCACTCATGCTCAGAGTTCCCGGAGAAATTCTGTTCGTAGGTCGACTAGTTGAGTCGAAAGGACTGAAATATCTTATAGAGGCGATGCCGATCATACGCAGGCAAGTCCAGCAAGTTAATCTTGTGGTGATTGGCGATGGCCCAGAGTTGCAGGCTTTGAGGACTCTGGTAGCCAGTATGGGACTAAATTGTGTTCAGTTTCTCGGTTCTTTGCCTCAAGAAAAACTGCCCGATTTCTATAGACGTGCGTCAGTATTTGTTGCGCCTTTTATTGGCAACGAGGGTCTTGGCCTCGTGACTGTCGAGGCAATTGCTTGTGCCTGTCCGGTGGTTGTAGGAGATATACCGGCCATGGCGGATATTTTTCTAGATACTGAACTCGAAATGCGCGCTGCTCCTCGCAACTCTAGCGCTCTTGCAGAGAAGGTGGTTGCAGTTTTGCTTGATTGCGAGGCAGCCACTCAACGCATATTGGAAATTCGAAAGCGCCTTGAAGTTCGCCTTGGATGGACTAGAGTTACACAGCTTTATGCTGAAAAGCTGCGCGGATTAAGCTCACCGAGTGTGATTTGATACCGAGTCAAACAGTGAACGATATTCCATTGCCATTCTTGTCCGGTCGAAGTCTCTTACTGCTCGCTCTCGATTCCACGCGCCCATAGCCCTTCGCAGTGGAGCATCACCCAATAATTGCCGAATTTTTTGAAGTATTGCAGAAAAATCACCAGCTTGAACGAGAAATCCTCCACGCTCATTGTCGATAAGTTCGGGAATGGCAGAACAATTTGAAGAAACTACGGGTAAACCACAAGCCATGGCCTCGGCAACGCATAGCCCAAAACCTTCCCGATAAGCTGGAAAGAGTAGTATGTCGGCCTGCTGGTAGAGATGATGCATTTCTGAATAAGGGACGTGGCCAAGCGATATGAGGCGGTTGTGAATGGATTTTACCCGCTCGTTTCGTAGTCCTGATGTAAAGGCCAATTCTACAGTTCCCGGTAACTGCTCAGCCAATCCGGCAAGTAGATGGAAACCTTTGCGGCGAGTGGGGTTGCCTACAAAAAGGATTCGTAGTGGCCGATCCTGATTTTGCGATTCGAGGGGGTGAAAACGACATGTGTCAACACCATTGTAAATCACTTCCACTATCTTGCTGTCCGCTAACTTGTGTCGGCGTATGTTGTCGGCAACAAAGCGGCTGACTGCAACGATTCTGTCTGCCGACGAGCATGCAGCGAGAATGGCGGGCTGCAATACATGGCGGTAATACACGCGTTGTGCAAAGGAGGCTTCCTTCATGTTGGCGGGATCGACATCGAAACTGTGGAATGTCTGAATCCTCAATGGTCTCCCTAGTAGAGGGATATGGCCAATGCCAGGTGGTAGATGAACGACGGCAGCCCTTGAAAGCCATTGGCGGAGTGCGGGGTGGGGCAGCCCGGGGATGGAGGCGAGGTAAGGGCTGCAGCTAAGGAGTTCGTAATCGGGCAAGATATCGGAAAGTTCGGCATGAACAATGAATGCACCGTTACCTTTTGGCATTACCGATCGCACTTTGTTGGAGGGGATAACAGACACCCGTCTATCTCGCTTTGTGCTCGGTCGCAGCCCGAATTAGGGCTTTGGACCGCAAGGCCAACTTGGCCATGAATAGGAATATCTGTAAAAGTTTCCATCGCTCGGTCTCAAGCTGAATCCGAAAACAGTCACAGAATGTGGCCGCCTTATCAATACTGGATACGCCTTGTTTTCCATGATCACCGGCAACGAAATCAGCACGATGGATACGGACATTTGGCGACATGCATACAGTTTTGATGAAATACATGTCTGCAGCTACCGGGAAACGCTGCGAGTAATACCCGAATTGATCATGCAGTGACCGCCGAATCAGTGTGCCCACGGAGTGGCCGCTGATATATGCAAACATGCCATTCCACCAACTGCGTCCCAGTTTTCCCGTACTAACGCGGCCATCCTGAAAAATACTTGCAGTAACAAGCGCAGCTCCCGAGATAGACGCGTGACGCCTATATTGAGCTATGGCGTCCGGGAAGAGGCGGTCATCAGCACCAAGCACTAGGTAGTATTCTCCAGTACTTAAACGAATTGCCTTGTTCAACGCATCATAAATGCCGAAATCAGGCTCTGATATCCAAGTGCTGACTATGTCGCTGGATGATTTGAGCAAGTCGATGGTTGCGTCGGTGGATGCGCCATCAACCACAATCCACTCGAAATTGCGATTCAACTGCGCGCGCAGACTATTAATTAGACCTGGGAGTTCCTGTCTGGCATTGAACGTGACAGTGATGATTGAAATCGTCGGCGAATCCAATAGGCGCTGGTGATTAAACATTGGTGCCTGTGTCTCAGAGGATATTTGAGCTGTCTAAATTGCCGCAGGAAAATATCGCTGGTTGCACATCAAAGAAAAATTTTCAGAAGGGAGGCTGGGTGGTATGTGGTTCAGCTTCAATAAATCGAATATTCAGGCGCGCAATTTCGGCGAGCTTTGCGTCATGTAGTAGGTTTTTGAATATGAAAAACCGATTTGCAATATTTGAAATTTTTCGAAATGGAAAATTTTGTTTTTCGAGAATTGTTTTGAATTCATGCAGATAGTCAATTTTTTTTGTTGGTTTTTCATGCTCGGCGTCTTTAATATCGCGGGCGATTATTCTTGTGAATATGCCACCGTACATCCGCCACAAATCTGGCTCCCATCTTTCGTCGTGTTGAAGATGGTAGACAAATGGCTCTAAGATATTAATCTTTTCGAGCCCGGAAAGCAGCATTTTTAGTGGTAAATAATGATCCCACCAAGGTACGCCGAATACGAATCCTTCGTCTGAATATGTTGAGATGTCTGTCGAGTGAAATGCAAAAAAATCGTACCCCTGAGAAAATTCTTTGCCGTTTGTGCAGTCCAAAGAAAAAATGTCTAAACGTCGTTCAGCGATAAACTGGCCTGGTTGGAGTTTTGTTAGCGATGCTAGAATTTTTGGCGATATACGCAGGAGAATGTCTGCGTTAGTCATTACAATGGGGCCGTTTGATCGTTCTGCGCCAATCCGGATTACGTCCTGAATATAAACGAGAGGTTTACCGACAAAAGGATATGCATCTCGATCAACCAATACATAATCAATGCCATTGATATGTTTTGGAGGGGTGCTAAACTCTCTTCGAGAATTAACAGAAATAGGGGTGAACCCTGCTTCAATCCATGAGTCGATGCATGCCTGCATATACCCCAAGTCAAGAACTGCCCCATTTTTTTCTGTGCGTTTAATATTTGGCGGGATTGACGTTAATATAATTGGTTTTTGCATTGTTAATTTTCGATAATCGCTTTAAGTTTAATTATTAGATGTGTCTTCAATCGCTTGGTGTGCCGCCTGAAGAACACTGTCTACGTGAATCATGGAGATGCACGGCACTGGTGCATCAATAGCATGAGGTAAATGACATTGCCAGTTGCAGTTAAAGCAAGGCATTTCATGATACACGGCGATTGGCTTATGGCCTGCAATGGTTGGTGGATAGGGCATGAAGCGGCCGAAGTGGCCTCCGCCGAGCAAGCAGACTGAAGGTGTTCCGACAGCCGGTGCAATATGTGCCGCAGAGGTATCATTACCAATTAGCAAACTAGCTCCACGGATAATTTCAACAAGTTCGGGCAAAGATGTTTTGCCGCAAAGGTTAAGCGCGCCCTCTACCTTGGAGTGCTCAATTACTTGTACCGCTAGGTTGTAATCCGTAGTGGCGCCACATACTATGAGACGCCAGCCATATGCCTTATGGATTGCGCGCGCTATCGCACCGTATGAACTGGCGGGCCATATCTTTGCTGTGGAAGATGCACCAGGGAAAATCACCAAATACCTAGGAGTGGTTCGGAACCATGATGGGAATACGGCAACTGGTCCAAGTTGAGTAAGTGCGGGCGTAACGTTTTCTACCCCAAGGCCATGCAGAAATTCGCAGTGACGTTCAATCTCCGTCATCCGATGGCTTTCCGCCGGAACAAGACGGGTATACCAACGATCAGAGATGTTGCGCTGTGACGCACTGATATTGCTAAGATCGCTTGCCGAACCGATTCTCTGGGGAGCGCCACTGGCTCGAATTAATGCATCACCGGTACTAAATACACGAGAATATGTTGACTGAATCGCGATGGAAGCATGAACTTGACGAACTTGTCTGAGAGTGCGAAATCGATACAGGCGATCATGGTCAAGGCGCTGAATATCAATGGGAATAACTTTCTCAAAATAACCACATTTTTCCGCGAGTTCGGCAAATACTTGGTTAGCCGCTAAAGTCAGACGTTTTTGGGCAAAGTGTCTTTTTAGGTGCTCTGCTGCTCCAAGCCAAAGTATAAAGTCGCCGATATTATCTACACGAACAACAAGGACAGTTTCTTCATCTGGTTGAGAACAGGCTACTCTAGCTAAAAAGTCCTGTATCTCCCATATATGGCTGCGAAGATGGCGGACACACGTATGAAGAGATGAGACTCCAATAGGTGCGGATTTTTTGTCCGACATAGAGTTTTATCTCAGTCGATCGACCTGTTGGCAGTATTTGTCAACAACAGCCTCAAGAAAGGCTTCTTCATCGATCTTGCATGCCAATAGATCGAAGTACCAAATGGTTCTTGATGAACCACCAAAATTCTGCCGCCAAACGTAATTCATGAGAGAAAATATTTGGTGAGTGTCATCCGTTTTAAGCAAGAAATTTCCGAAATTATCGAATATCCGCCAATGGTGATATCCATAATCGCTCATGGAGGAAATTATTTTCTTAAATCTGGCTGCTTGCGATAATTGCGTGTACTCGCACTCGAAGAAGATAATTGTAGAACCTGTTTGCAGTGTGTTGCTGGCAGACTCCAAAACATCCCAGTCAAAGCCATCTACATCGCATTTTATTAGCCGGGGTTTTTTTAAATAACCAGCCAAAATTGTGTCCAGTTGGATTGATTTAAGACCTTTACCGGATATTTCCACAGAGTGTCTGCTTCCTATAGCTCCAACTAGCTTAACATTGGTAATGTTCTTGCCAACAAGTTGTTTTAGTGTGTCTATCTTAGAGTTGCTGATATTATTTCGAATTGTCTTGGCATTTTTGTTTAGATAACTGAAAAATATATCGTCTGGCTCGATGCATATGAACTCTAGTTCTGGGTTGGCATCCAGCATACTAGCAGCGGTGTCTCCAACGTTGGCGCCAACGTCAACTACAAGGTCTGCATTGTTTAGATGTTTGGCTAGATGAGGAAGAAAACGATCATATAACTTATGTTGCCGTTGATTTATTGGTAATGGGTGTCCAGCGGGTAATGAAATAGAAAATTTTGAATAGGCATGCAACTGATCAACGTTCTTTGTTTTTTGAAATGAATTAAATATTCTCATGAGATTAGTTGCACCCCGCCGTAATACATGAGCGATTTTTTTAGAGATTTTTTCCAGGCGGAGCATAATGGTAATAAGAAGGGGGTTACGGCGGTAATAGTGTTTTAGGTAATTAGTGAAATTAATATTTCCTGCCATTATATCTTTTGCCAGTGCCCAACTTGAGGGTTGAAAAAACCCTTCCAAGTATCATCCGCTTGGCGGATTACTGCCGAATTGAGGGTCTCAATGCGAAAAGAAATTACATCCTGTTCCATGAAGTAGTTGTGAATGTTTGGGATGGCTGCGCCAATTGATACGAAATATTTTCCTGAGCGCAGTAAATATGGAGGTATGTCAAATGTGAATAAATTGATGCCTTCATCAATCGATAAGGCTTCGCTGCCTAAATTACTTTGCGTATGCAATACAGGCATTCCTTGTGAGTTAGATATAATGCAACCTATTGCGAAGTTTTGTATATTATTTTTTGATTTTAGCTCGATTTTGATCTTGATGCTCATTGAATCAAAGAGCCGCGAGCCCGATTCGCTCTGTTTGACTGATATTCTAATTAATTTCAATGTCTTGTCACCGGGGGCTTTATCGAAATCCCAGTTAGCTTCGAATTCTGAGTTGCCGAAGTTTATTTTCAAATAATCGTCAATGACATCGGATGCCCGCCCTATATTTTTTAGTTCTCCATTAGATAGTAGAATGGCGCGAGAGCATAAGTTAGTAATTGCGGCCATATTGTGGCTCACAAACAAGACCGTCCTACCTTCCGAACCCACTTGCTCCATCTTGCCAAGACATTTTTTTTGGAATGCTGCATCGCCAACAGCCAGTACTTCGTCCACTACAAGAATTTCTGGTTCAAGATGCGCCGCAACTGCGAATGCGAGACGAACATACATTCCGCTGCTATATCTTTTGACAGGGGTGTCTAAAAATTTTTCTGTTTCCGCGAAGGCGACGATCTCATCGAATTTTCGGCGAATATCGGTGCGCGTCATGCCCAATATTGCACCATTCAGAAAGATATTCTCCCGGCCGGTTAGCTCGGGGTGAAATCCTGTTCCAACCTCCAGAAGACTGGCGACTTTGCCACCTAACTTGATTTGGCCATTCGTGGGCTCAGTTACCCTGCTTAGAATCTTTAACAAGGTGGACTTACCTGCTCCGTTCTGACCAATGATGCCGACTCTGTCCCCATGCCTGATGTCGAATGAAATATCCTTTAAGGCCCAGAACTCCTCAACTTGATCACCTTCCACAATTGGCCTGCCACGCAACATGTCGATTGTTTTTCGACCAAGGTTGATTGCGCTATGGGCAATGACATCGCGAAGCACGGTGTAGCGTTCGACACGTGTATTTTGGTGCCCAAGCAGATAGCGCTTGGAGAGACCTTCGACCGAAATTGCAATCGTAGTCAAGTTGGGATTCCCACTTTAGATTAAGTCTGCAAAGCTTTTTTCCATCCGGCGGAAATGACGAATTCCAAGCCAGAGAAAGATAGCAGTCACAGCGCAGCTCAATAGCATTCCCTCCCAATAAATGAGAGATTGTCCGCCTAGAATTGCCCAGCGGAAGCCATCAATAACGCCAACCATAGGATTCATGCTGTACAGCAGTCTCCATTGTTCTGGTACTAGAGAGGAACTAAACCCAACAGGAGATACGTATAGACCTAACTGCACAATAAAGGGGATAACGTAACGAAAGTCACGATACTTGACGTTCAAGGAGGCAATCCATAAACCCGGGCCCAAGCTGGCAAGAAACGCCAAGGCAATAAAAAGGGGAAGGGAAAGAATGCGCCAGCTTGGAAGGAATTGATACCAGATCATCAGGCCCAACAGAATGATGAAGCTGATCAGGAAATCGGCAAACGAAACCACGACTGAGGCAGTCGGAACGATCAGGCGAGGAAAATAGATCTTGCTGATAAGGTTGCTGTTGTCGATCAGGCTGTTTGAAGACTCCGCAAGAGATGTAGAGAAGAACTGCCAGGGGAGAAGCCCGGCAAAGACCATTATTGCGTATGGGGCGGAGCCTTCCGCTGGCAGCTTGGCAATGCGACTGAACACCAGTGTAAAAACCAACATGGTGAGAAGCGGCCGCAACAAGGCCCAAAGAACGCCAATGATGGTTTGCTTATAACGGACGGATATGTCTCGCAATGCAAGAACGTAAAACAATTCCCGGTAACGCCAAAGATCACGCCAGTAATGACGTTCCGTGAGACCGGGTGCGATGACCAAGATGTTTTCGTCGGAGCCGAAATTCATTTTGATGTGTGCTGGTCGTACGTCACAGGTTCCTTCTGAAATTTTTGATTGTTAAGGAAATCGTTATAGGCCAATGTCAGCCCGGTCTGAAGGTCAATAGGGCACCAGTTGAAACTCAATGCCTTGAGCCTAGAACTGTCTAGCATCTTCTGTGGTGTTCCATTGGGCATTGATGGGTCGAATTCAAAATTTCCCATATAGCCGACGCATGTTCGAATAAGGTGAGCGAGGCGGTCTATGCTGACCTCTTCCCCTGTTCCTATATTGATGTGGCTGATCGCTGAACTGCTCCGGGGGAAAAAAAAGTTTCTTTCGATTTTCATTAAATCTAGGCATGCAGACGCCAGATCGTTGACATAGAGAAATTGGCGCAAAGGAGTTCCTGTTCCCCAAATTTTTACGTTCTTGATTCCAGCAATCTTAGCTTCGTGAAATCGACGGATTAGAGCTGGTATGACATGGCTATTTATTTGGTGGTAATTGTCACCCGGACCATAAAGGTTGCACGGCATGACACAGCGGTAGTCTGTGCCGTACTGCCGGTTATAGTCCTCACACATTTTGATGCCAGCGATTTTGGCGATAGCGTAGGGTTCGTTGGTGGGTTCGAGCGGGCCGGTGAGCAGATACTCTTCTTTGATCGGTTGCGGGCTGTCGCGTGGGTAGATACAACTGGAACCGAGAAAAAGCAGCTTCTTAACCCCGCCTTTCCAGGCCTCATGAATCACGTTGGTCTGGATCATCAGATTCTGGTAGATGAATTCTGCCGGATAGGTGTTGTTGGCATGGATGCCGCCAACTCTGGCTGCAGCCAGGTAAACCTGATCGATCTTTTCGCCCTGAAAAAAAGCTCGGACGGCGGACTGATCAGTCAGGTCGAGTTCGGCATGAGACCGGGTGAGTAGGTTGTGGTATCCCTTGGTCTGCAAGGCGCGAACAATGGCAGATCCCACCATCCCTCGGTGGCCTGCGACGAAGATTCTGGTGTCTGGATTCATCGGTTTCGGTTGTGTTATTCGTGATGGTCAAAGGTCTGGAAACCAGCGGAACGGACGAGGGCGTCGCGTTTCGCTTCGGCAAGGTCGGCGGCGACCATTTCGCTGACCAATTCGGCCAGGCCGATTTTCGGTGTCCAACCTAGTTTTTCCTTGGCTTTACTCGGGTCACCAAGGAGTGTTTCGACTTCCGTTGGGCGGTAATAGCGTGGATCGACGCGAACTACAACATCGCCCGGCTTGCAACGCGCCGTGTTGCCCTCAACGTGGTCGACGACACCAATTTCTGATTCATTCTGTCCATTGAACCGGAGGGTGATGCCAAGTTCCATCGCGGCCTGTTCGACAAATTGACGTACGCTGACCTGCACACCGGTTGCGATGACAAAGTCATCCGGTTGTTCCTGTTGCAACATCAGCCATTGCATTTCGACGTAATCACGAGCGTGCCCCCAATCTCTCAGTGCAGAGAGGTTGCCAAGATAGAGGCAGTCCTGCAGGCCGACTGCAATGCGCGAAAGGGCGCGGGTAATCTTGCGGGTAACAAAGGTTTCGCCGCGAATCGGACTTTCGTGGTTGAACAGAATGCCGTTACAGGCATAAATCCCGTAGGCTTCGCGATAGTTGACGGTGATCCAGTAAGCATAGAGCTTGGCGACAGCGTAGGGGCTACGTGGATAGAACGGGGTGGTTTCCTTTTGCGGCGTTTCTTGAACAAGACCGTAGAGTTCGGATGTGGATGCCTGATAAAAGCGGGTTTTTTTCTCCAAGCCTAGAATGCGGATGGCTTCCAGAATGCGCAGGGTGCCAAGCCCGTCGGCATTGGCGGTGTATTCGGGGGTCTCGAAACTGACCGCGACATGGCTTTGGGCAGCCAAGTTGTAGATTTCGTCCGGTTGTACCTGCTGGATGATGCGGATCAGGTTGCTAGCATCGGTAAGGTCGCCATAGTGCAGGATGAAATTGCGGTTGCTGACATGGGGATCCTGATAGAGATGATCTATCCGATCGGTATTGAAAAGGGAAGAGCGCCTCTTGATTCCATGGACGACATATCCCTTCCTCAGAAGAAAATCTGCCAGATAGGCGCCGTCTTGACCTGTAATGCCGGTAATCAGTGCAACTTTTGTCATATGTTCATGTAAGTGCTATTTGAATTGGGGACGATATCACTTCGAATGAGTATTGCCGATCCGTGTGGTCGCGCGTAATTTGAATTGGACAGTTGTGGATATAAGGGCTGCGGTGTTTGTGGCAATGTTTTTTGATGGGTTTGAGCTGGTTTTGTTCAGCTATTGCGCCGGATTTTCAATTGGCCTGTGGTCAGCCATATTTCTAGCGCCTCCGGTAATTCTTTGACCAACAATTCGTGTCGTCCCGATATCCAGCCATGAATTGGTCCAATAGGGCGTTTCGCGAGCACGTCATTGATCAGTGCTTCGGCAGTCACGTGGTCGTTGATTAGCCCGAGTTCATCCTGTAATTGCGACAGTGCGGCAAGATAAGACGGGAGGCGCTTGCTGGGTAGCAGTGGGGCGAAAAATTCCAGGGTGTAGCGCAGCTTCTTGAAGCTGATCCGCATGCGATGGCGTTCTTCCGGGCTGAGTGTCGCGTGTCGGGCGGCGAGTTTTCTGGCGCGCCGGGCGTGGCTGGCGATGCGTTCGGTGGCAAATTCCTTGAGCGGCATCGGCAAGGTGTCGGTGAGGGCGTAGATCGCCGATGTGAATTCGACCAGCAGGCGGGGATATTCGCTGACGGCGAGCAGCCGGATGATCGAGCGGCGGGCGCTTTTGGCGCGCTGGCGGGCTTCGTTGCGCAGGCGTTTGATGTCGCGGTTATCGGGGAAGGCAGCCTGGATGGGCGGCAGGGTTTCTTCGAGAAAGACGTCCCAGTTGCGGGCATCGCCGAGCGCACTGGCCAGCGTCTGCCAGGTCTGGCCGTAGGTCGTGACAAATTCCGGCGGCAGGACGGGGGCGAAGAGTTTGATCGCCGAACGCAGTCGTCGCAAAGCAACGCGGGCTTGGTGGATGAATTCGGCTTCGCCTCCTGCAAGCAGGCCATTTTCATTGCGCTGGAAGTGTTCGAGGCAGCCGAGGGCGATGCTGCGGAAGGCTTCGACCGGTGTCATTTGCCCGTTGATGGTTGCCGCTTTGGCCTTGAACGGGCTGGGCGGCACCTTGTTGTACAGGTTGTAGCCGCGTTCGGCCTTGCTGGCGATGGCCGGGTGGAGGTCGAGTTGTTCCTGCAGTTTGCGGGTCAGGCCGAAGATGTCGTCGACCTTGCCGGAGAGCAGCTCAAGCTCGATTTCGCAGATCGGCGTGCTGTTACCCCGGCTTTCGATATTGCCGCGATCAACCGCCAATTCGATCAGGGATTCGCCAAACGGGACGTTCCAGATCTGTCGCCGGAAGTCGGTGGTGAAGATCGGTTCGAGGTCGCCGGTCGATTGTTCGAGGAATTGGCGCAGATCATCGGCGTCGACATGGCTGAAGTCGAAAACACCCGGCGTGGCCTGAGCTTCCCACTCGCTGCGCATGGCCAGGCCGCCGCTCGCCGGTTCGGCGGATTTGACGGTGAGCAGCCACTGCCAGCCTTTCTTGCGGAAACGGACCGCGATGCGTTTGGCCTGCAGGTCGAGCTTCGGCGTGTCGAAATAGGTATTCAACAGATGCTGTTTTTGTGGCTTGATGCCGGCTAGTAGCGGGTGGCTTGCCAGCTTCTTGGCGGTCTTCGCTGTGAGTTGCAGCTTTAACTCGATTTCGATGCTCATGTCGGCTTAGTTCCTTGGCACGGCTGGGCCGGTGGCGCCGTCAAAGCCCAGGTCGGGCAGGGTGGCGAGCTCTTCGGCGGTTTGCACGCCTTCGGCGATTACGGTCAGGCCGATATTATGCGCGATGCTGCACAATCCCTTGAGGAATGCCTGATTGCCTTGTTGGGTATCGATGGCCCGGACGAAACTGCCATCGACCTTAAGATAGTCGAGGCCGATGTCATGCAGGCGGCCGATTTCGCTGAAACGCCGGCCAAAGTGTTCGATTCCGAGACGGCAACCCAGCGGCCGCAGCGTATTGCAGAAAGCCTGGAATTCGGCGAAGTGCTGGAAGGCGCCGACTTCCGAAACTTCCAGCCAGAGCCGAGGGGCCAGTTCCTTGCGGGCAGCGATCAGCGATTGCAGACGGCTGCGGAAGCTGGCGACGAGAATCGACTCGCCCGAGAGGTTGACCGCGACAGCCGCGGCGCCGGCGGCAATGCGCTCCAGTGCCAGTCGGACGGCGGCGAGGTCGAGTTCGGTGGTCATCGAGAGACGCGAGGCCATCGGCATGAAGCTACCGGCCGCCAGCCATTCGCCGCCTTCGCTGGCTTGCAGGCGAAGCGGGCATTCAAGGTGGAGCAGTTGGCCGCTGTTGCCGGCGACCGGGAATTCGATCAGGCGCAGGCGCTGGGTTTCGATCGCGCCGTCGAGCAGCTTCTTCCAGTCGGCATTCGACGTGGTGCGCTGCTCGCCGCTGATTTCGGCGCGGCACCAGGCCAGGTTCCCCTGGCCCTCGGCCGTCGCCAGCGCGGCATCGAGCCGGGAAAACAGGCTGCCAATGCTCTGGCCGTGCAGATAAAGGCCGCTGGCGAGGTGGCCGACCTGTTCGCTGTCGATCATCCCGGCCGCCACCAGATCGCGCAAGGCGTCGAGCAGCTTTGTGGCGGGCTGGCTCGGGTCCTGGACGCCCGGCAGCAGCAGGGCAAAATCGGCACCGTTCAGGCGAGCCGCCGCAGCGCCCGGCTTGTCGGCCGCGAGTTCCTGCAGGGTGGCACCGAGCCGGCGGAGCAGGGCGTCGGCCGTTTCGCGTCCGGCCCGTCGGTTGATGCCGGCCAGGTCCGCCAGGCGGAGCAGCAGCAGGCTGCCGGTCGGAGCGGCATCATCGTCGCTCAGCGCGGCATCCAGCTGGTTGAGGAAGAACGCCCGGTTGGCGAGGCCGGTCAGGCTGTCGAGCGTCGCTTCGCGGCGCAGCTTGTCGAGCCGCGCAGCCTCCTCGGCGAACATCGCATTCAGCCGGTCGACCATGGCATTCATTGCACTGGCCACGCTTTTTAGTTCCGGCGTCGATGGCACGGCGATGCTGACGAAGCGTCGTTCACTGATTGCCTGTGCCTGGCCGACCACGGCATCAAGCGGCCGCTTGATGCGGCGTAGCACCTGCATGCCGAGCAGGCCCATGATGGCGCCGCCGCCAATGAACCAGAGCAGCAGATTGATCGCGCCACGCCAGAGTTCGCGGTAGGCGAACTGGCTGTGGCTGACCAGCTCGACCGTTCCGAACTGGTTCCAGCCGTTGGAAACCTGGGCCTGGCCGGGCTGCGATTCGATCGGGAAAACCTTGACGAACCAGGCCGGAGCATCGCCAGCCGCAGGCGGGCTGAGCTTTTCGATCATCACCTTGCCTTCCGGGTCGATCAGGCGCACGGCAGCGTATTGGCCGCTGTCGAAAACGGCGGCCACCTGGAGTTCGACGGTGACCGGGTCCTTGTCGAGTTGCGACATCGAGAGCGCCAGCGAGGCGGCGTTGTCGTTGTTCTTGATCGCCAATTGCTGCGTCAGATATTGCCGGGCGGTCAGCATGCTGGCCACGAAGCTGCCGGCGAAGGCGATGATGGTGCTCGCGATGACGGCGAGCCAGAGTTGTCGAAATAGGGACATGGTGATTACCTCACTCGAAGCTTTCGGCGCGTGCTCGTGCCAGCAAGTCCTGCCAGCGCGAGAGATTGCTCTTGCTGGACTGGTTGCCGGTACCTTGCCAAAGGCCCGCACTGTTAAAACTGAAAATCGGGGCAAGATCCGTCCGTCGCGAGGCCGGGCGAATCTCGGTATTCAGGTTGTCGAGGACCAGCGGGTCGGCATTCGGTGTGGCGTAATAAGCCAGAACCATGTGCGCCTGCAGAATCGGCCCGGCCGGGCCTTCTTGCCGGGCCTTGACATAAACGAGCCGGAGTTTGCTGACCGGAATGCCGAGGTCGAGCAGCGAGTAGTACTTGGCAATCGAAAAGTCTTCGCAATCGCCGCGCCCCTGGCCAATTAGCTCGATCGGCGTCGCCCAGTAATCGGCTTGCCCCCAGATGCTGGTGTCGTCGTCAAAGACGATACGCCGATTGAAGAAATCGTTGACCCGGCGCAGTTTGTCCGGCTCGGCGGCATTTTTTCCATTGGCCAGCATTTTCTGCCAATCGGCCAGAAGCCCTGCCTGGCCGGGGCCGAAGCGACTGATCAGGACTTGTTGCAAACGATCGAAATCCAGGCCGAATGCTGTCTCAAGGCCGCACAGAGCCAGCCCGCCAGTCAGGGCGCCAATGACCAGCAAGCGGGACAGCACAGGGCTCTGAGATAAATACTTCAAATCATTCGATTCTTGGCGGCGAGTGCGGAATATTACACATTCCAATAGTCAGGGTATCCCTACAATCGGCTCAAATAAATTTTAAATTATCCCCTTATGACCTCCCCCAAAGTCCTCTCTTTACTGATTTGCCTCGTTTTTCCCGCCATCGCTCCGGCTGCCGACCTTCCGTCGACCTTGAAGGAGGTGGCCCAGCAAGCGGTATTGAACAGTCCGGAAGTCACTTCGAAGTGGCATAACTACAAGGCGGCCGAGGAAGAAATCGGCGTCGCTCGCGGCGGTTATTTTCCGCGCGTTGATCTGACGGCCGGCGGTGGCCGGGAAAGCCTCAAGCAGCCACCGGGCAACCAGCGAAACGATTACTCGCGCAATGGCTACCTGCTCAGCCTGAACCAGATGCTTTTCGATGGCTTTGCTACCCGTAACGAAGTTCGTCGCCTCGACAAAGCCCGCCTGGTCCGCTATTACGAACTGCTCGACGCCTCCGAAACCGTCGCCCTCGAAGCGGCGCGGGCCTATCTTGATGTGCTGCGCTACCGTTTTCTGGTTAATTTGGCCGAAGACAACTATGTCCAGCACAAGGCCACTCAGGAACAACTGCTCCGGCGCACCCAATCCGGTGTCGGCCGGCGCGTCGACCTCGAGCAGGCCGGTAGCCGCCTGGCCTTGGCCGAAATCAACCTGACCACTGAAACCGCCAACCTGCACGATGTCTCGGCACGCTACCAGCGTCTGGTCGGCAGCCTGCCCCCGGGCGTCGTCATTCCCCCCGGTCAGCTCGGCAGCGGTGTTCCGGTCACCTCGAAAGCGGCCCTCGATGCGCTGTACAAGAACAATCCGGCTCTGCTCGCCGCCATCGAAAACACCGAAGCGGCCCAGTACGACGTCAACGCCCGGCGTGCCGCCTATTCTCCCCGGCTCGATTTTCGGGCGCGGACCGACAACACCAGCAATTACCTCGGCGTCGATGGTGACCGCAATTACAACGTCGCCGAACTGGTCGTCAGCTGGAACCTGTTCAACGGTGGCTCGGACCGGGCTCGCGAAAAGCAGTACGTTGAACGCAAGAACCTCGCCCTCGACCTGCGCGAAAAGGCCTGCCGCGACACCCGGCAGACCTTGCTCATCGCCTATAACGACGTGCAGCGCCTGAAGCAACAAACCAACTATCTCGCCACCCAGGTCAGCCTGCTTGAAAAGACGCGCGATGCCTACCGCGATCAGTTCAACGTCGGCCAGCGTACTCTGCTCGACCTGCTCGATACCGAAAACGAACTGCTCAGTGCCCGGCGCAATGCGGTCAACGCCGACTCCGACCTGAGTCTTTCCTACCTGCGGACCTACGCCGGCATGGGAACGCTGCTCCAGACCCTTGGCCTGCAAAAGCTCGATAGCCGCGATCCGGAATCCGGCGAACTCGCTCAGGCCGATGTCAGCCAGCTCTGCCCCAACGAAGCCATCGCCGCTATGGCCCCCGACCGCGAAGCACTCAATGCCCGCGCCATGGCCTTGCTCGACAGCAAGCCAACGGTTGTCCCGGCGCCTGCTCAGGTGATGAATCCGGAAAAGCGTATTGACTCGGCGGAGCAATTTCCGGGCCGTCGCCTCGGCCGTTAATGGCGAGCGAGGACGCGAAACCATTCGGATAGCGCAATAGAAAAGGCCCTGCGCTATAAACGCAGGGCCTTTTTGCTGATTGGTTCCGGTCAGTCTTGCAGCGCAGAATTCAGCGTGTAGGTGCCGGTAAGGCTGGCTTCGGCCAGAACATGACCCTGAATGGCAGCACGGACTTCCGGTCCGCCAAATTTTCCTTCGACGGGCAGTGTTTCGATATCCAGCGCATAGACGGTAAAGACGTAGCGGTGGACGATTTCATCGTTCCACGGCGGGCAGGGGCCATCATAGCCGTAGTAGTCACCGCTCATGTCGTGATCGCCGGCGAACCAGTTGGTGTAGTTGTTGATTCCTTGCCGGCTGCCGCGGCTGGTCTGCGGCCCCGGTTTGCCGCGCGGCGTAACCTCGTGGCTGAATTCGCCTTCGTTGATGGCGTTGACAGAAGCCGGCAGGTCGATCAGTACCCAGTGAAAGAAATCGACGCGCGGCAGCGAGGCGGGAACCGTGCGGCCGTCCTGGTTGACATCGTCGCCCTGGCTTGGCACGTCGGGATCGTGGCAGAGGAGGGCAAAGGATTTGGTATCGGCCGGTACATCGCTCCAGGCAAGTTGCGGGTTCAGGTTCTTGCCCAGGCAAACGTGGTGGGCCGGGTCGGGAATGCAAAAGGAAAATTCGCCGGGAATTTTCTGCCCGTCGGCGAAGCTGGTGCTGGTCAGTTTCATCGATGCTTACTCCTGTTATGTCGCCGCTCGGCGTTTGAAGTCGCGCAGGCGGAAGCCGAGAATCCACAGTGTAGCGAAATAGGCCGCTATGCCAAGCGCTACCAGCCATGAAAGGTGGATGATCCGATCGAGCGTGCCACCCTGCAACCACCCGCTTTCCTGGCCCATGGCGAACCATAGGGCAAGGGCCATGACGATCATGGCGCCGATCAGCTTGAGGACGAAGCCGAGCCAGCCGGGTTGCGGGGTGTAGATATCGTGCCGGCGCAGGCCGCGATAGAGCAAGCCGGCATTCAGGCAGGCGGCCAGGCCGATCGAAAGGGCGAGGCCGGCATGGCCGATCCAGCCGATGAAAAGCAGGTTCATGACCTGGGTGGCGAAGAGGGAAATCAACGCAATGCGAACCGGGGTCCTGACGTTCTGGCGGGCATAAAATCCCGGGGCCAGGACCTTGACCAGTATCAGTCCGGTCAGTCCGACCGAGTAGGCGACCAGCGCCTCACGGGTGCGGAACACGTCATCCACCGAAAAGGCGCCGTGGAAGAACAAGGTGGCGATCAAGGGCACGGCCAGTATGGCCAGGGCGACCGCGGCCGGGGCGGCCAGCAGCAAGGTCAGGCGCAGGCCCCAGTCGAGCAGCTTTGAGTATTCGCCGTGATTCTCGCTGGCGTGATAGCGCGACAGCGAAGGCAGCAGGATGGTGCCGAGGGCAGCACCCAGCAGGCCGGACGGGAATTCCATCAGACGGTCGGCGTAGTAGAGCCAGGAAACGCTGCCGGTCTTGAGAAAAGACGCAAAAATGGTGTTGATCAACAGGCTGATCTGCGACACCGAAACGCCAATCAGAGCCGGTCCCATCAGGGTCAGAATTCGGCGCACCCCCGGGTCGGCCCAGGCCGCCCGCCAGTTCAGCGAAGGCCGCGGCAGCATGGCGATTTTCTTGAGAGCAGGGATTTGGATGGCCAGTTGCAGCAAGCCGCCGAGAAAAACTGCCCAGGCCAGCACGAGCACTGGCGGGTCGAAATAGGGCGCCGCGAACAATGCCATGCCGATGAAGGCAATGTTCAGCAGTACCGGCGTGAAGGCTGGCAGCGCGAAGCGGCTCCAGGTGTTGAGAATGCCGCCGGACAGCGCAACCAGCGACATGAACAGGATGTACGGGAAGGTGATGCGGGTGAGTGTCACGGTCAGTTCGAACTTGCCCGCATCGGCGGCGAAACCGGGGGCGGAAATCCAGACCAGCACGGGCGCCGTGGCAATGCCGATGGCTGTGACGAGGAACAGGGCCATGGCCAGCAGGCTGGCGACATGGTCGATCAGCCCGTGGGTTTCGTCATCGCCGCGCTTGTTCTTGTATTCGCCAAGTATTGGTACAAAAGCCTGCGAGAAAGCGCCCTCGGCAAACATCCGGCGGAGCAGGTTGGGCAGCTTGAAGGCAACGAAAAATGCATCGGTCGCCAGGCCGGCGCCAAATGCCCGGGCAATCACGAAATCCCGGACGAAACCGAGTATGCGGGAGAGGAGTGTCATACCGCTGACCGTGGCCAGCGCGCGTAGCAGATTCATCGGTGGGAAATGTGGCTTGCATGGGAGGGCGAAAGAGCCGTGATTCTACGCTGTGCCGCATCAATCGGACGGCGGGGCGAGTGGGTAAGGCTTTGGCGGCAACGGGCGCCGGACAAGAAAAAGCCCACCGCTGAGGGTGGGCTATTCAGATGGTGCCGCTTGCCGGAATCGAACTGGCGACCTTTTCATTACGAATGAACTGCTCTACCAACTGAGCTAAAGCGGCTTCCAAGGGCGCGGATAATACAATACGACTGGCGTTCGGGCAAGCAGCAGAGGCCGGGGCTGCGCGTTTGTCAGTCTTTATTCAGCGCGCACTTACCTGATTGCGCCCGGCCCGCTTGGCGGCGTAAAGCCTGATATCCGCGGCCTGCAGAAGTTGTAGCGGCATGCTGCCGCTATTGGGCTGGGTACTAGCGACGCCGAAACTGCACGATACCAAGCCGCCGACGCCCGAGTCGTGGGGAATGCAGAGTTCCCGGGCCGAACGGCGCATGCGTTCGGCAACGGCCTGGGCGCCACCGGTGTCGGTGCCCGGCAATATTGCGGCAAACTCCTCGCCGCCGTAGCGAGCGATCATGTCTTCGACCCGGAACAGCGACTCGTTCAGGGAACTGGCGACCGCTCTGAGGCAGGCATCCCCGGCTTGATGGCCGTAAAGATCGTTGAATTGCTTGAAAAAATCGACATCGCCAATAATGATGCTGAGCGGACTTTCGGTCCGGGCGCAGCGTTTCCATTCGGTGACCAGCGTTTCGTCGAAGTGGCGGCGGTTGGGAATGTTGGTCAGTCCATCGAGTAGAGCAGTTTCCTTCAGTTGCCGATGGGCTGCGTGGATTTCGCGCTGCATGGCGACAATGCGCAGCATGGCGCGCACTTTGGCCAGTAAAACGACTTCCGAAATCGGCTTGTAGAGAAAATCGTCGCCGCCCGCCAAAATGCCGCGGGCCAGCACTTCTTCATCCATGATGCTGGAGAGAAAGACGATGGGGGTCCAGTTGGTCAGTCCATCCGGGGTGATCAGGTGTTCCCAGATGCGCATTTCCCGGGCCAGCGAAATACAGTCGGTGTCCTGCAGGGCGATATCGAGCAGGACGAGGCTGGGTGAACATTCGCGGAAGGCTGTCAAAGCCTGTGCGCCATCGCTGACGGCCAGTGGTTCGATTTCCGGGAGTTGGGACAGGCACTCGCAAATCAGGGCGCGATTGGCTGCCGAGCCATCGACGACGAGTACCGTGCTCTTGCTTCTATCGAACATCACCTGAATCGTTGTCCGGGAGTGCGCTGCGATGAATGAGTTTCCCACTCATCATAGCACCCGTCCGGCTTGGTTTGGTCGATTGGCTGGTGAGGCCGGCGAGTCAGTGGAGCCGGAGGCTTTCGGTCATCTCTTCAGGTGTGCTGCCGGCTTCGACGAAATAACCGTTCAGCGGGCAGACCCGATCTGGCGGGCATTCATGTTCGCGCGCGCATTCAGCCTGTGTTTCATCGGTGAGAACCATTTCACGTACCGCTTCGCAACGTGAGATAGGGGAATCAAAGGTTGTCATGACAGCCTCCCGTTGGTTTGTGACAAGCAACATCAAGTAGTTAGTTCACTCTAGTTGTCGCGCGTACCAAAAGCCAAAATATTCGTCATGCGGCACTGGTGTTTGTGGCTCAGATTGCGCGATGAGGCTTTTTTCTTCTCACGGTCAGCGAGTAAGATGATGTTTTTTGCTCCATACGGTACCGTCTGGAATGGGCGCCGGTTTCGGCTGACTGAGCTTTTCAAGGAGAGAGTAGATATGCAATTAAAAGACAAGGTATTTCTGGTTACCGGCGCCGGCTCCGGTCTGGGCGCAGCGACGGCCCGGGCATTGGCCGAGGCGGGGGCGAAGGTTGTTCTGGCTGACCTGAATCGTGATGCCGGTGAAAAGCTGGCGGCCGAACTCGGGGCCGGCGCGTGTTTCGTCGAAACCGATGTGGCCAGCGAGAGTTCTGCGGTGAACGCCGTGCAGACGGCCATTGCCAAATTTGGCGGCTTACAGGGGCTGGTCAATTGCGCCGGCGTCGCGCCGGCTGAAAAGGTCGTCGGCAAGGAAGGTCCGCACCGGCTGGAGAGTTTCGCCAAGGTGATCAATATCAATCTGGTCGGCACTTTCAACATGATTCGCCTGGCTGCCGAGGCAATGCTGAAAGGCGAGCCGGATGCCGGCGGCGAGCGCGGGGTGATCATCAATACCGCCTCCGTGGCTGCCTATGAAGGCCAGTTGGGGCAGGCCGCCTATGCTGCCTCCAAGGGCGGTATCGTCGCCTTGACCCTGCCGGTGGCCCGTGAGCTCGCCCGTAGTGGCATTCGCTGCATGACCATCGCGCCAGGCATCATGGAAACCCCGATGCTGCTCGGCATGCCGCCGGAGGTTCAGGATTCCCTGAACAAGATGGTGCCGTTCCCAACCCGCATGGGCAAGCCGGCCGAATATGCTGCTTTGGTCAAGCACATTGCCGAGAATTCCTACCTCAATGGCGAGGTGATCCGTCTCGATGGCGCCATCCGCATGGGAGTCAAATAAACTATACTTCGGCTCCGCCATTGACCAAAAAGGCACTTCGGTGCCTTTTTTATTGCATGTCTGAATCCTCCTGTTATCACTGCGGCCAACCGATTCCGGACGATGTCGATCTGTCGGTGAAAATCGGCAACGAGACCCGCGCCATGTGCTGCTTCGGTTGCCAGGCGGTGGCTCAGTCGATTGTCGATAACGGGCTGCAGGACTACTACCGCAGCCGTGATGCGCTGCCCGAGTCGCCGCGCGAAGCGATGCCGGCAATCCTCGAACAACTGGCGCTTTACGACCACGTTGATTTTCAGAAAAGCTTTGTCAAAGACCTCGGCGAGAATGAACGCGAGGCTTCATTGTTGCTGGAAGGCATCACCTGTTCTGCCTGCATCTGGCTCAATGAGCAGCATGTTGGCAAGCTGCCTGGCGTGACGGCGATCGATATCAATTACGCGACGCGCCGGGCGCGGGTGCGCTGGGATGAATCCCGGGTCAAGCTCTCCGATATTCTCGGCGCCATTGCCGCCATCGGCTACCGCGCCTATCCCTACGACGCCGCCAAGAACGAGGAAATATCCCGCAAGGAGCGGCGCGAAGCCTTGTGGCGCCTTTGGGTTGCCGGATTCGGCATGATGCAGGTAATGATGTACGCCTTCCCGGTGTATATCGCCGACGGCGACATGACGGCCGATATTGAAAGCCTGATGCGTTGGGCCAGCCTGCTGTTGACGTTGCCGGTGATTTTTTATTCCTCCGCACCGTTTTTCCGGAATGCCTGGCGTGACCTCAAGCTGCGCCGGGTCGGCATGGATGTGCCAGTGGCCCTTGGCGTCGGCGCGGCCTTTGCGGCCAGTTGCTGGGCTACGCTGATGCAATCGGGCGAGGTCTATTTCGACTCGGTCGCAATGTTCGTTTTCTTCCTGCTCGGTGGGCGCTATCTTGAGATGACGGCGCGGCAAAAAGCCTTGAGTGTGACCGAAGCGCTGGCCAAGCTGCTCCCGGCCTTTGCGCAAAAAATGCCGGATTTCCCCGGCGACCGCAGCACCGAGCAGCGCGTCGTGGCCGATTTGCGCCCCGGCGACTACGTCCTGGTTCGCGCTGGCGACATCGTACCGGCCGACGGTCGGGTCATCGAAGGCATCAGTTGTGCCAACGAGTCGCTGCTCACCGGCGAGAGCCGGCCGGTCGCCAAGTCGCCAGGCGATCTGGTGACGGGCGGCTCGATCAACGCCGAGAGCCCGCTGGTGATCCAGGTCGAGCAGGTCGGCGAAGGAACGCGTTTGTCGGCAATCATCAATCTGATGGAACGGGCCGCAACCGAAAAGCCGCGGATCGTCGAAATGGCTGACCGTATCGCCAGCTATTTTGTCGCGGCGCTGCTCGCGGTTGCCGTTCTGGTGGCAGTTGGCTGGTACTTTGTCGATCCCTCGAAAGCGCTGTGGATTACCGTTTCAGTATTGGTCGTGACCTGTCCCTGTGCGCTTTCTCTGGCTACGCCGATCGCCCTGACCGTCGCGGCCGGGGCGCTGGCCAAGGATGGCCTGTTGGTGACGCGTGGGCACGCCATTGAGACGCTTGCCCGGGCGACTCATTTCGTTTTTGACAAGACCGGTACCCTGACTACCGGGCGCATGCATCTGGTTGATGTCGGGGTGTTTGGTTCGCTTGGCAAGGATCAGTGTCTGGCTATTTCTGCCGCCCTTGAGCAAAGTTCCGAGCATCCGGTGGCCACGGCTTTGCGCTACGCGGCTGGCGCTAGTCTTCCCGTGGCGGTGGATGTGGTGAGCGAGCCGGGGTTGGGGATTGAGGCTGTTGTCGAGGGGCGTCGTTACCGCATCGGCCGCCCCGCCTATGCGCTGGCCCTGAGCCATGCCGAGTTGCCGGATGCCGCCGCCGCCTGGTTGGAAAGCGGTGATACTGTGGTGGTCTTGGGAGATGCCGGTGGTTGCCTGGCGACTTTCCGGATTGGTGACGAGGTTCGTCCGGAGTCGGCGGCGTTGGTACGTGAGCTGCGGGCGGCGGGCAAGCAGGTTGTCTTGTTGACCGGTGATGCACCGGCGGTAGCGAAGCGGGTGGCTGCTGCGTTGGGCATCGAGGATGTCCGTGCCGGCGTGACGCCACAGGGCAAGCATGACTGTGTCACGGCGCTACAAGCGGCAGGTGCGCTGGTGGCGATGGTCGGCGATGGGGTCAATGACGCTCCGGTGCTGGCGCAGGCGCAAGTCTCGGTGGCGATGGGTGGCGGGGCGCAACTGGCGCGGACCCAGTCCGACTTCGTGCTGCTTTCCGAAAATCTCGATCATTTGCGCCATGGCTTGCGGCGGGCCGGAAAGACGCTGCAGGTGATTCGTCAGAATCTCTGGTGGTCGTTCGCCTACAATTTTGTCGCCTTGCCGCTGGCGATTGCCGGTTACGTTACACCGTGGCTGGCGGGCATTGGCATGTCGGCGAGCTCCTTGCTGGTCGTGCTCAACTCATTGCGCATTCAGCGTGTGGAGAAGGATTAATGGAAAGCGTCTACCTGTTGATTCCGGTTTCGGTGATCCTCGTTTTCGGCATCGCCGTGGCTTTCTGGTGGTCGGTGCGCAGCGGCCAGTTCGACGATCTCGAAGGTCCCGGTTTTCGCGTCCTGATGGATGACGATATGCCAAAGCAGCAAACCGAAGCCGAGGAAACTGCCGAGAGCGACAAACTGGATAAAGTTTGACCTGCGTCAACTGTCGCGGGCGATACCGTTGGCACTATTCAGTCTGTGTGAAGCGCAAGCTTCACGGTATTTCTCTGTTGGGGTTGGGGTGCGTTGCGACGCACCCTTTTTTTGTCTACGCCATTGCCAAATGGACCAGAGTTCTAAACCCTTTGGACTAGTGGCCTAGATAATCGGTAGGTTGATCTAGGTCAAAACGCCCCCGCTAATCTAGAATAATATCCGCGTTCATGTGCCGCCTTGGGTTTAGGGGGGTGGTCATTTAGTCTTTTCATTAACGAGAGGTGGGTTCATGTCTGGAACGAAAACCACATACAACGATAAGGTCGTACGGCAATTTGCCGTCATGACTGTCATCTGGGGCATCGTCGGTATGCTTGTCGGTGTCATCATCGCAGCCCAGTTGGTCTGGCCGGAGCTGAATCTTGGCTTCCTGCATTTTGGCCGTCTGCGTCCGCTTCACACGAACGCGGTTATTTTTGCGTTTGGTGGCTGCGCGTTGTTTGCAACGTCTTACTGGTGTGTTCAGCGCACCAGCCACGCCCGCCTTTGGGGTGGTCCGCTGGTTCCTTTTACTTTCTGGGGCTGGCAAATCGTCATTCTGTTGGCTGCTATTACGTTGCCGCTTGGTATCACCAGCGGTAAGGAATACGCCGAGCTGGAATGGCCGATTGATATCCTGATCACGCTGGTCTGGGTTTCTTACGCACTGGTTTTCTTCGGTACCATCGCCAAGCGCACGGTTTCCCATATTTATGTGGCCAACTGGTTCTTCGGTGCTTTCATCATTGCGGTTGCGCTGCTTCACTTGGTGAATAGTGCTGCTGTGCCGATTACGCTGACCAAGTCATACTCTGCATATTCCGGTGTTCAGGATGCGATGATTCAGTGGTGGTATGGTCACAACGCCGTGGGCTTTTTCCTGACCGCAGGCTTCCTGGGCATGATGTACTACTTTGTGCCGAAGCAGGCTGGCCGTCCGGTGTATTCCTACCGTCTGTCCGTGGTCCACTTCTGGGCGCTGATCTTCACCTACATGTGGGCGGGCCCGCACCACCTGCATTACACCGCGTTGCCTGACTGGACGCAGTCTGTTGGTATGGTCTTCTCCCTGATCCTGTTGGCCCCGTCCTGGGGTGGCATGATCAACGGCATCATGACCTTGTCCGGTGCCTGGCATAAGCTGCGCGACGATCCTATCCTGAAGTTCCTGATCACCTCGCTGTCCTTCTACGGTATGTCCACGTTTGAAGGCCCGATGATGTCCATCAAGACGGTGAATGCCCTGTCGCACTACACGGACTGGACTGTTGGTCACGTGCACTCAGGTGCCCTTGGCTGGGTCGCGATGGTTTCGATCGGTTCCATCTACTATCTGCTGCCGAAACTGTTCGGCAAGAGCGAGATGTTCAGCACCAAGCTGGTTACGACCCATTTCTGGATCGCTACCATCGGGACCGTGCTCTACATTGCCTCGATGTGGATTGCCGGTGTGATGCAGGGTCTGATGTGGCGCGCTGTCAACGCCGACGGTACGCTGGCCTATAGCTTTGTCGAAGGGGTCAAAGGCTCCTATCCGTTCTGGGCGATTCGTTGGCTGGGTGGCGTCCTGTTCCTGGTCGGTATGTTGATCATGGCTTACAACATGTTCAAGACCATGGCGGGCGGCAAGACTCAAGATATGCCGGTGATTGCTCCGGCTGGCCATCACGCTTGATTAGGGAGAGAAAATAATGTTCAAGCACGAGCAAATTGAGAAGAGCGTTGGCCTGCTCATCGTTCTGACCCTGCTGGTGGTCAGTGTCGGTGGCCTGCTGGAAATCGTTCCGCTCTTTTTCCAAAAGTCGACCACGACCCCGGTTGAGGGTACCAAGCCTTACGATGCAGTTCGTCTGGCTGGGCGCGATGTTTATATCCGTGAAGGTTGCTTCCTCTGTCACTCACAGATGATTCGTCCGTTCCGCGCTGAAACCGAGCGTTATGGCCATTATTCTGTGGCTGGCGAGTATGTCTATGATCACCCGTTCCAATGGGGTTCCAAGCGTACCGGTCCTGATCTGCATCGCGTTGGTGGTCGCTATTCTGACGAATGGCAACGTGCCCACCTGATGAATCCGCGTGATGTGGTGCCGGAGTCCAACATGCCTGCCTTCGCCTTCCTGGCAAATACCAAGGCGAAGGAAAGTGTTGGCGCCGACATCGAGAAAAAGATGAGCGTCATGCGTGGCTATGCCAATGTCCGTGGAATCCCGACTTACTCTGACGAAGAGATCAAGGGTGCCAAGGCGGCAATCGGTGACAAGACCGAGCTGGATGTTCTGATCGCCTACCTGCAGGGCATGGGTACGGCACTGAGCACGATGAAGCAATAAGCCATGGACATCAACGATCTGCGTTCCATCATTACGGTTGCCGGGTTGCTTTGTTTCCTGGCGATTGTGGGGTGGGCTTATGGCAAGGGCAGCAAAAAGGGGTTTGAAGAAGCTGCCAACTTGCCTTTCGCGGAGCACGATGATCAGGATGCGGTGACTCGCGCATCTCATCCTCGCTGAAAAAAGGAAAGCAAATGAGCGATTTCGTTAGCGATTTTTGGAACCTGTACGTGATTGTGATCGTGACGGGCAGTATTTTGGCCTGCGCGGTACTTCTAATAGTACAGGGCAAAGCGACTTTCACGCCGGGCAAGACCATGGGTCATGTCTGGGATGAAACTCTCGAGGAATACAACAACCCGATGCCAAAATGGTGGAGTTGGTTGTTCACCATCACCGTGATTTTCGCGTTTGTGTATTTGGCGCTTTATCCGGGGCTGGGTAACTTCAAGGGTATGCTGGGATGGACCTCGGTCGGTCAGCACACAACTGAAGTTGCCAAGATGGATGCCACTGTCAAACCACTGTTCGACAAGTATCTGGCCATGGATGTCAAAGCTGTGGCTGGCGACAAGCAGGCCAACGAGATGGGCAAACGTTTGTTCTTGACCTACTGCATGCAGTGTCACGGCGCGGATGCTCGTGGTGCCAAGGGCTTCCCGAATCTGTCCGATAACGACTGGCTGTATGGTGGTGAGCCGGAGCAGATCAAGGAAACCTTGAATAACGGTCGGATGGGTGTCATGCCTCCGCACGCTCAACTCGGTGCGGATACGGTCAAGGATTTGGCTAATTTTGTCCGTTCGCTGTCGGGTCTGCCGAACGATTCGGTGCGTGCTGCCAAGGGCAAGGAAGCTTTTTCCTCGGCCGGTTGTATTGGCTGTCACGGTCCGGAAGGCACTGGTATGCATGCCGTTGGCGCACCGAATCTGACCGACAAGGTCTGGCTGTATGGCTCGTCCGAGGCAACCATTACCGAGACGATCAACAACGGGCGTCAGAACAAGATGCCGTCGTGGAAAGAGTTTCTCGGCGAAGCCAAGATTCACCTGCTCACGGCTTACGTGTATAGCCTGAGTCAAGGCACCAAGTAATTGGTACAGACGGGGCGGCTTGCCGCCCCGTTTTTTCGAGCAAGGCTCGAAAAATAATTATCAGTATCAAAATTGCGCTGATGCAAACGCAAAATATATGACTTCAGCGCAATTCTGATACGGATACTTCCTTGTATGGAACCAGCGGAAAACAATACACCAGCCAACTCTGCCGATGCGCAGGCCATTGTTTCTTTTTACGAGAAACACAAGAAGGTCTATATCCGCGAGGTTAAAGGATGGTGGAACAATTGGCGGTGGGCCTTCGTCTGGATTACCCAGGTTCTGTTTTACGGTGCTCCCTGGATCGAGTGGAATGGTCGTCAGGCCATATTGCTGCATCTGGTTGAGCGCAAGTTTTATCTTTTTGGGCTTGTTCTGTGGCCGCAGGATGTTTTCTATCTCGCGTTGCTACTGATTATTTCGGCCTACGCGCTGTTTCTTTTTACGGCCATCGCCGGACGGTTGTTTTGTGGCTATGCCTGCCCTCAAACGGTGTATACCGAGATTTTTGTTTGGGTTGAGAACCGGATTGAAGGTGATCGCTCGGCCCGAATGAAACAGGACAATGGCCCGATGACTGCCAGCAAAGTGGGGTTAAAGGCTGCTAAACATGCAATCTGGCTGCTAATTTCGTTATGGACCGGCTTTACGCTGGTCGCGTATTTCACGCCGGTCAGTGAGCTGCTTGCGGCTCTACCGTTCAACCTTTCCGGCTGGGAGCTTTTCTGGACCTTTTTCTATGCCGGGTTCTGTTATATGCAAGCCGGCTTTTTGCGCGAGCAGGTCTGCAAATACATGTGTCCCTATGCCCGCTTCCAGGGGGTGATGTTTGATCCGGATACGCTGGTTATCACCTATGACCCGGAGCGTGGTGAGCCGCGTGGTGCTCGCAAGAAGGGCGTCGATGCTAAAGCAGCCGGCCTTGGCGACTGTGTGGATTGCGGGTTGTGTGTCGTGGTCTGTCCGACCGGAATTGATATTCGTAAGGGCCAACAGTACGAGTGTATCGGGTGTGGTGCCTGTATTGATGCCTGTGATCCGGTAATGGAAAAAATTGGCTTGCCGCGCGGGCTGATTCGCTACACCACCGAAAATGCCTTGGCCAAGCACTTTACGCCGCAGGAGGTTGTCGGGCATTTGCTGCGGCCGCGCATCATTCTGTACTCGGCAATTTTGACTATTATTACTGTGGCAGCGATCTGGTCGCTGGCTACCCGTGTTCCGCTTAAAGTGGATGTTATCCGTGATCGTTCGACGTTAGCGCGAGAAGCTGATGATGGGCAGATTGAAAACGTGTACAACCTGAAGATCATGAACACTACTGAAGAGCCCCAGCGTTACTCGGTGGTGGTCAATGGGCTGGATGGAATAGAAATCCTCGGCGAGCGTATTGTCGATGTCGCCAGTGCAGATAACCATGAAGTGACTGTCGTTGTGCGTGTCCCGCCGGAGTCCGGCAAAAAAGGCGCGAACACGATCTATTTTGATATCAAGGCCCAGAACCACGAGCAAATCGCGGTTCATGAGAAGGCCTCTTTTTTGATGCCCTGACATGAGTACAACAATGAGATTACGCAACGATAACCGTCCTTGGTACAAGGAACCGTGGCCGTGGATTTTGATTTCCGGCCCGGCGATTGTTGTCGTCGCAGGCTTTATTACTGCATGGTTGGCGATCGTCAGCAATGACGGTCTGGTTACCGATGACTACTACAAGCAAGGGCTTTCGGTGAACCAGCGTTTGCATCGCGATCACATGGCCGGGAATCTTGGTCTGCATGCCGATGTAATGCGCTCGGAGATGAATATCCGTCTGCTTCTCGGCGCCGACGCAGCGGCACAGGTGCCAGAGGCGATTATTCTTAAATTGGCTCATCCGACCCGGGCAGGTCAGGACCAGTTGGTGCAGATGGTCTCGGAGGGGCAGGGCTTTTACAGCGGAAAGTTGACTGCTGATATTTCTGGACGTTGGCTTGTCTCGATTGAAGATCCGGCTGGGCAATGGCGGCTTCAGGGGGAGTGGCAGGCTGATTCTGTGGAACCGCTGCGCCTGACGGCTAAGGCGGGTAAGTAGGTTTTATTCTGTTACTGGGAGGTGACATATGGCATGGGAATTGTTGTTTAGTAGCGATATCGGCCTGATGAGTCTTGGGGTCATTGTCGGTGTGTTGGTGATTGGCGCCTGGATGGGCAAAATGTACTCAAGCAAGATGAACGAAGAAAGCCGGAAACTCGGCAAGTAATTCGTGTCGTCAGGATCCGCGGTTTTGTGCGGACAAGATCCCCCGTTCGGTTTTGCCGGCGGGGGATTCGTTTTTCCGGGGCCGGTGTGTAAAACGTGAGGAAACTGCTTGGTGCCTTGTTGCTTTCGCTGTTTATACACTTCGCTGTTCTCGGTGGCTTTCGTGCGTATCTGCGCTGGTTGCCGACATTGGCTCCGGCTGGTGATCGCGTTATGGTCGCCACGCTTGTCGAGCGTTTGCCGGAGGGGCGAGTTGAGGGTGCTCCCCTGACGGCGGTGAATCGTCTTTTCAAACCGTCCGAAGGCAAATCATTGGCCGCTGCCAAACCGGGGAGCTTCACGACAGGCTCGTCCCGATTGGTCCCCACCGTCACCACAATTGACGTTCCGTTGGGGCGCACCGCGGGGCCGTCTGCTGAAATGCGTCGCAGTCAGGTAGTGAGCGCTAACCCGATGCGGGAGCTTGCCGATGTACCAAGTGAGGACGGGGTTCGTCAATATCGCTTGAGTCTGGCGCGGGCTGCCCGATCATACAAACAGTATCCGGCATCGGCTCGCGAAGGGGCCCTGGAAGGCGATGTTGTTGTCACCGTTAGCGCTGCGGTGGGAGTGGGGGCGCCGGTTGTCGCGCTTGGTCGGAGTAGTGGCCAGCCATTGCTCGACAGCTTGGCGCTTGACTTGATGGTCAAGGCAACTGCTCAGGCCCCGTTGCCGGACATTTTACGCGGCAAGCAGTTCGTTATCAGCGTGCCGGTTCAGTATCGTCAGAACGATTGACCGGCGAGAAAACCAGCGGTGTCAGTTCGGCTTCGTGAAAACCATAGGTGCCGCTGGCCCGGTCCGCGAGATAGTGTTCCAAGCAGAGCGTGACGCTGCGGAAGGCCAGATTTTGCCAAGGGATATCTTCTTCATTCAACAGCAGCACTTCCAGGCTTTCCACCCCCGCAGCGTAGGCGGGAGTGGCCAGGCGGCCGCGATAAAAGAGGTGAACCTGATTGATGTGCGCGATGCTGACCATCGCGAACGGCGCGTCCAGAATGATGCTGGCTCCGGCCTCCTCCATCGTTTCGCGGCTGGCGGCCTGGGCCGTCGTCTCGCCGTTTTCCATGAAGCCGGCCGGCAACGTCCAGAACCCAAGTTGAGGTTCAATGGCTCGCCGACAAAGCAAGATACGCCCTTCCCATTCGGCAACACAACCGACAACGAGGCGCGGGTTTTCATAATGAATGTAGCCGCAGCTATTACATACGTGTCGCGGAAGAGAGTCTCCGGCAGGAACGACATGGGAGACATCAGCACCGCAGCGGTTGCAGAAACGAATCACGGATAATTTGATCGGTTAAGTTCAGATTTCAGTTTAGCACCGACCGATGCAGCCTGCGCTTGCCGTGCCGGTCTGCATATTTCTTCCTTCACTCCGGCGAGCCCAGTGGCTACAATAGCGGGAACCAGAAAATACGCGTATTCGCGCCAGTCGTAGGCTGGCACCCAGGGGGCTTTGCATGTTTCTAATCGTCGGTTATGTAATCATCCTGGCTTCGTCGCTGGGAACTTACGCCCTTCATGGCAGCCTGCTTGCGCTGTGGGTGCCTGCCGAATACATCGCTATTGTTGGTTTGACGACCGGCTATTTTGTCGGCGGTAACAACATCAAGCTTCTCAAGGCCACGGTTGGTGCTTTGCCGGGAGTTCTCAAAAGTTCGAAATTCACCAAGGCGTTTTACGTCGACGCCTTGGCCATGCTTTTTGAAGTACTCGGCAAAGTTCGCAAAGAAGGCCTGATGTCCATCGAAGGCGATGTCGAGAACCCGGAAGCCAGCCCGATTTTCAGCAAATACCCCAATCTGGTAAACGACCACCATGTCATGGAGTTCGTCACTGACTACCTACGCATGATGGTTGGCGGCAATTTGAACACCGTGGAAATCGAAAACCTGATGGATGTCGAACTGGAGACGCACCATCATCAAGCGGAGGCGCCAGGGCACGCGGTTGCCAAGCTGGCCGGTGCGGTGCCGGCCTTCGGTATCGTGGTTGCGGTGATGGGTGTGGTCAACGTGATGGGGTCGGTCGGCTCCCCGCCCGCGGTGCTCGGCAAGATGATCGGTGGGGCGTTGGTCGGTACTTTTCTCGGTATTCTTATTGCGTACGGCTTTGTCGAGCCGGTGGGCAACTTGCTTGAGCAAAAGGCAAAAGAGGGGGCGAAAATCTATCAAATGATCAAGATGGTTTTGCTGGCCTCGATGTCCGGTTATGCACCGCAGGTTGCTATTGAATTTGGCCGCAAGACCCTCGAGTCCGACGTGCGCCCCAGCTTTATCGAGCTTGAGGACGAACTCAAGGCCCGCAAGGGCAAGTGATTTTCTCACCGACACCTAAGCCGATACGATGAGCGACGATTCCTCTCGCCCGATAGTCATCAAGCGCAAAAAGGTCGTTGCCGGTGGCGCGCATGGTGGAGCCTGGAAAATTGCCTATGCCGACTTCGTAACGGCGATGATGGCTTTCTTCCTCCTGATGTGGCTTCTTGGCTCGACGGCCAAGGGCGATTTGCAGGGCATTGCCGAGCATTTTCAGAATCCCTTGAAGGTTGGCATGTCGGGTGGCAGCGGTCTGGGTGATGCAACCAGTATTTTGCAGGGCGGCGGCCAGGATTTGACGCGGCAGGCTGGTCAGGTCAAGAAGGGCGACGTCGAAGGCAAGAAGACAACGTCCTTTTCCAAGGAGGCTCAAGCCGAGTTCCGGCGCAAAGAGCGGGAGCGCCTGGAAGCCCTGAAGGCGGATATTGAAAAGATGATTGAGCAGACTCCGCAACTGGCGCAGTTCAAGAAGCAGTTGTTGCTCGACATAACAACAGAAGGGCTGCGGATTCAGATCGTCGACGAACAGAATCGGCCGATGTTCGATTCCGGCGGGGCTGAGCTCAAACCATATACCCGGGATATTTTGCGGCAGATCGGCAAGTCCCTGAACGAGGTTCCCAACCGCATCAGCCTGGCCGGGCATACCGATGCCGCGCAGTTTGTCGGTGGCAGCCAGGGGTTTACCAATTGGGAGCTGTCGGCCAATCGCGCCAACGCGTCGCGTCGGGAGCTGGTTGCCGGCGGGATGGGCGATACCAAGGTTTTGCGGGTCGTTGGGCTGGCATCGACGGTGCCGTTTGACAAAAATGATCCGCTGAGTTCGGCCAACCGCCGAATCAGCATCGTGGTGCTGAATCAGAGAACCGAGATGGCCATTCTCCAGGAGGAGGGGCCACAGTCTGAAATTTCCAACGAGGGAGATATTTCGGGCGGACTGAACCTGCCGGCTGCCGGCAAGGGGACCTCCGGCTGAAACCTCAGGCCGCCAGGCCGATTTGGGCCGGGCCCGAACTGCGGGAAGAGGCTGTTAGCAGCTTCTGCTCGAAGCGAGCGGCTCATCCCGGACGTGGCGTGCTTGGGAGTTATCCGCGCACGTCGAACTGGTATTACAGAAATTGAGTCTCCTGTCACAGGGCGGGAAAAATAACCAAATCAGGCAAACCGGCTACGCCAGCGGCGGCATCGAGTTGTTCTGATCTACATACGAGGAAAAAATGGCGAAAACCATTCTTGCTGTTGACGATTCTGCCTCCATCCGTCAGATGGTTTCATTTACCCTGAAAAGTGCCGGCTATGAAGTCGTTGAAGCGGTCGACGGCATGGACGGTCTGGATAAAGCCAAGGCCCGGAGCATCAATCTCGTCCTTACCGATCAGAATATGCCGCGCATGGATGGCCTGACCTTGATCAAGAGCCTGCGCGCCCTGCCGCAGTACGCATCGACGCCCATCCTGATGTTGACGACGGAATCCTCCGATGCCATGAAATCGCAAGGGCGTGCGGCCGGTGCTACGGGCTGGCTGGTCAAGCCCTTCGACCCGCAAAAACTGATCGAAGTCGTGCGCAAGGTAATCGGCTGAGCCGAGGCCGAGGAGCCGGCAATCATGCCGGTGTTCGTCGCATTCGATTTCCGACAGCGGGCTCGTGGGCTGTCGAGGTGAGGGGGTAGCATGGCTATCGACATGAGTCAGTTCTACCAGGTGTTCTTCGAGGAATCGGCGGAGCATCTGGCGGCAATGGAAGCGCTCCTGCTTGATCTGGATGTCGAGAATCCCGATCCAGAGCAGCTTAACGCCATTTTCCGGGCGGCGCATTCAATCAAGGGTAGCGCCGGGACGTTCGGCTTTGGCGATCTGGCCGATGCCACCCATATCCTGGAGAATTTGCTTGATCGTATTCGCAAGCACGAGTTGGGCTTGCGTGCCGATATGGTGGATGCCTTTCTTGAGGCGGGAGATCTGCTGCGCAGCATGCTCGAAGCGCATCAGGGTCGGGGCACCGTCGATGCGCAGCAGGTCGAGGCCGTTTCGGCGCGACTGCGGCAGCTGTCGGCCGATCAACCCCCGGTCGAGGCGCCGGCAACACCCGAGCCGCCGGTTGCGACCCCTTCTGCCGGGTCGAAGGCTTCGGCCGAGGCAGGTGGGGCGGTAAAACGTGTTTTCGATATCCAGTTCGTGCCCACCGAGTTTTCTGCCAAAGGCGACGGTGTCACCCTTCTGCTTGATGAGCTTCGCACCATCGGGGCTCTTGAAATTATTTCTCAGCCCGATGTCGATGCTCATAATGTCGGCTTCTGGCAATGTCGTTTGATCACCGCTGCGGCGCCGGAGGATTTCTCCGATCAGGTTGATTTTGTCGCCGATAACGGTGCATGGCGGGTTTCCGAAGACAAGTCGGTTGCCGTAAATGGTGCCGTGGCTTTCGGGTTCTTTGAGGATTCGCCAGGTGTACCGGACGAGGATCGCGGCTACGGATTTTTTTCGGCTGTTGATGATCGTTCGGTTACCGATATTGCTGCAGCCATCGACAAGACCGAAGATGACGACGGCTACGGCTTTTTTGAACCCTTGCCGAGCGTGCCGCAGGCGGCCCTGGCTGCCGAGCCATTGGTGGAAGATGACCAGGGGGCTTACGGTTTCTTTGCGCCACTGACGCCACCGTCGGCGGCGGTACCGGTGACGGTGGTCGCCGAGGAAGGTGATGGTTTCGGTTTTTTCGTTCCGATCGCTCCGCCGGAAAAGGCCGGGACGGTGCAAGTCAGCGTCCAGCCGCCCCCAGTGCCAGCCGAAAAGCCGGCGCCCGCTCCGGCGCGCACCGTGAGGCGGGCCAGCCAGGCTGTTGCGGCCGGGGATTCGTCGATACGCGTCAGCATCGAGAAGGTCGATCAGCTGATCAATCTGGTCGGCGAACTGGTCATCACCCAGGCCATGCTGCTGCAGACCACGATGCGGATGGAAGACCAGGCTCCGGAACGCCTGATCAACGGCCTGACGCAGCTGGAGCGGAACACGCGCGATCTGCAGGAATCGGTGATGTCGATCCGGATGATGCCGATTTCTTTCGTCTTCTCGCGCTTTCCGCGAGTCGTTCGCGACCTTTCCGCCAAGCTGGGCAAGCAGGTCGAACTGAAGACTTCCGGCGAAACGACCGAGCTCGACAAGGGCCTGATCGAGCGCATTGCCGATCCCTTGACCCACCTGATCCGGAACAGTCTCGATCACGGCATCGAGTTGCCCGAACTACGGGGTGCCGCCGGTAAAAGCCCGGTTGGGACGATCACCCTGAAGGCCTACCATCAAGGCGGCAATATCGTCATCGAGGTTGGGGATGACGGGGCCGGCCTGCCGCGCAACAAGATACTGGCCAAGGCGCGCGAGCGCGGGTTGCCGGTATCCGAGCAGATGACCGATGCGGAAGTGTTCAACCTGATCTTCGAGGCCGGTTTCTCGACCGCCGAGCAGGTCACCGATGTTTCGGGGCGCGGGGTTGGGATGGATGTCGTGCGCCGCAATATCCAGGCAATGGGTGGGCGGGTTGAAATCGAGTCGATGCTCGGGGTCGGCACGCGGATGACCGTGCGCCTGCCGCTGACGCTGGCCATTCTGGATGGGATGTCGGTTGCGGTGGGGGATCAGACCTATATCCTGCCCTTGTCCTACATCATCGAGTCGCTGCAACCGCAGGCCAGCGACATCAAGACGTTGTCCAACCAGGCACGGGTCATCCAGGTTCGCGGCGAATATCTGCCGGTCGTCGTCTTGCACGAGGTTTTCAACCTGAAATCGGCGTGGACCGACTTTACTCAAGGCATCATGGTCGTGATCGATGCCGATGGCGCCAAGGCCGCCTTGTTCGTCGATGCCCTGGTCGGGCAACACCAGGTGGTGATCAAGAGCCTGGAGGCAAACTATCGCCGGGTGGTCGGGGTTTCCGGGGCGACCATCATGGGCGATGGCCATGTCGCACTGATTCTGGACGTCTCGGCGATTGCCGGCATGGCCAAGTCGAATATGCAGAAAGCCGGTTGACGGCTGAATCGAGGAGCAATACATGGAAGCGATGACGCACGGTGGTGCAGGAGCAGGCGAAGCGGATCTGACGGTCAGCGAGTTCCTGACTTTTACGCTGGGCAGCGAGGAGTACGCAATCGATATCCTGAAGGTCCAGGAAATTCGCGGTTACGAGCCGCCGACGCTGATTGCCAACGCGCCGCCTTTCATCAAGGGAGTGATCAACCTGCGCGGCATCATCGTGCCGATCGTCGATTTGCGGATCAAATTCAAGCTTGGCAAGATCGAATACACGCCCTTTACGGTGGTCGTCATCCTCAACGTCGCCGGTCGGGTGATCGGCGTCGTGGTCGATAGCGTATCCGACGTCATCTCGCTGACCCCGCCGCAAATCCGCCCGGCCCCGGATTTTTCCGGCAGCTTCGATACGAAATACATTGTTGGCCTGGCTTCGCAGGATTCGCGGATGATGATCGTGACCGACATCGAGCGCCTGATGAGCAGTGCCGATATGGAACTGATCGACTCGGCGACCGAATAATCGGCGCCGCTGCGCAACGGGAGGACAACATGTTCAATATTCGCGATTACAAGATCGGCACCCGCCTCATCATGACGACGATCGGGGCGCTTGTCCTGATGCTGGTGCTCGTCGGAATTGCCCTGTTCAGCTTGAAAACGATCGGCGATGAGGTCGAACTCATCGTCAATAACAACATCAAGAAAACCGAACTGACGGTCGATATGCGTACGCGCAATCTGCTGATCGGCCGGCATGTGCGGACGGCGCTGATCTACGAACAGCCGGACAAGCAGGAGCAGGAAAAGACCAACGCCGAGGCTGAACTGGCCAAGTATCTGGCAGCCGAAAGCCAGATTGTCGAGGCGACCGTTACGCCCCGCGACAAGGAAATCCTTGGCCGCATCCTGCCAGCGCGCCAACTGGCCGAAGCTTCGCTCAACCGGATGTTCGGGCTGATCAAGGCCGGCAACCGTTCGGATATCGAACAGCACTTCTTCGCCGACCTCCAGCCGAAGTTGCAGGGCTGGTATGAGTCGATCGGCGACTATGCGCAAGCGCAACACGACAACAACGTCCGGAACGTGGCCGAGATCGACGATATCAAGTCGGGGGTGCAAACGACGATGCTGCTGCTGGTCCTGCTGGCGGTAATCGTGATGATTCCCTCCGGCATCTGGGTGACCCGGCAGATTACCTGTCCGATGCAGGAGGCCGTGGCAGTGGCCGAGGCGGTGGCGGCCGGCAACCTCGAAAACCGCATCGACAGCGCCGGCAAGGATGAAACGGCGCAATTGATGCTGGCGCTCGACAAGATGCAGGACGATCTGAAACGGCGCACCGAAGCCGAGCATAAAGTGGCGGATGAAACCTTGCGCATCAAGGTCGCCCTCGACGTCTCCTCGAACAAGGTGATGGTTGCCAACCCCGACGGCGTGATCATCTACTGCAATGCTGCTGCTCAGGAAATGATGCAGTTGGCTGAAAACGACATCCGGAAGCAGTTGCCCAACTTCCGTGCCGATGCCATTCTCGGCTCGAATTTCGATCTCTACCATCAGCAACCGAGCCACCAGCGCAACGTGCTGGCCCGGCTGACGGCCATCCATCGGACTGAAATCGTGATCGGTGGGCGCTATTTCAGCCTGGTCGCCAGCCCGATCGTCAATGGCCGCGGCGAGCGTCTCGGCAGCGTCGTCGAATGGCTGGATCGTACCGCTGAAGTCGAAATCGAGCGGGAGGTGGCGGGCATCATCAGTGCCGCCGTGGCCGGCGATTTCAGCCGGCGCCTCGATGCCGACAAGATGAGCGGCTTCTTCAAGCAGATATCCCAGGGGATCAACGATCTGCTGGCCGCCAACAGCCGTGCCCTCACCGATGTCGGCGAGATGTTGGCGCGGATGTCCGAGGGCGACCTGACGCAACGGATCGATACCGACTACCAGGGAATGCTCGGCAAGCTCAAGGACGACGCGAACGCGACGGTCGACCATCTGCAGGAAATCATTTTCTCGATCAAGGATGCGACCAACGCCATCAATACGGCCGCTCAGGAAATTGCCTCCGGCAATCAGGATCTGTCGAGCCGGACCGAAGAGCAGGCCAGCAGCCTGGAGGAAACAGCCTCCAGCATGGAGCAGATCACCAGTACGGTGAAACAGAATGCCGACAACGCGCGGCAGGCCAACGAACTGGCCAGCAATGCCCAGGAGGTTGCGATCAAGGGCGGCGAAGTGGTCGGTCAGGTGGTCCAGACGATGAGCGCCATCCATCAGTCGAGCAACAAGATTGCCGACATCATCGGGGTGATCGACGGTATCGCTTTCCAGACCAACATCCTGGCGTTGAATGCCGCCGTTGAAGCAGCACGGGCCGGCGAACAGGGGCGCGGTTTTGCCGTGGTGGCGACCGAGGTGCGCAATCTCGCCCAGCGCAGTGCCGCAGCGGCCAAGGAAATCAAAGGCCTGATCTCCGATTCGGTGGACAAGGTCCAGACCGGCAACAAACTGGTCGACCAGGCCGGACGAACCATGGAAGAAGTGGTCGCCAGCATCAAGCGTGTCGCCCGGATCATGGTCGATATCTCGGAGGCCAGCCGCGAGCAGACCTCAGGTATCGAGCAGGTCAGTCTTGCAGTCAATCAGATGGACGACGTGACGCAACAGAATGCCGCCTTGGTTGAGGAGGCTGCCGCTGCGGCGGAAAGCCTCGAGGAGCAGGCCCGCAGCCTGAGCCGTTCGGTGGCGGTGTTCCGGCTGCCTGGTGACAGAGCCCCTGAGCCAAATAAAATGCATCTGGCGCACCGTGAACGGCCGCAGCTTGCGGTTGCCAAGTCCGTCTCTCCGCCGATATTGACCGCAAGAACCCCAAAAAAACTCCCGTCCGCCCAGATTTCGACACTTTCAGTGCAGGATGACGACGAATGGACCGAGTTCTAATAAACAAAGCAATCTGACGGATTAGTGCCAATGCGAACCAACCTGCCTGTTACCGATGTGGAAATCCAGCTTGATGACCGTATCCTGATCGTTTCGAAAACCGATCTCAAGGGACGGATCACCTACATCAACAAGGATTTCGTCGATATCAGCGGCTTCTCGGAAGGCGAACTGATCGGCCAGCCGCACAACATCGTCCGCCACCCGGACATGCCCGTCGAGGCTTTCGAAGACATGTGGCGGGATCTGCAGGACGGTCGCCCATGGACCGGGATGGTCAAGAATCGCTGCAAGAATGGCGATTATTACTGGGTCCTGGCGACTGCCACCCCAATCCGCGAAGATGGCCAGGCCGTCGGTTACATGTCGGTGCGCCGCAAGCCGGCGCGCCAGCAGATCGAAGCCGCCGACAGTGCCTACCGCCTGTTCCGCGAGAAGAAGTCCGGCGCTCTGCGGATTCGCCATGGCGCGGTCGTCAAGGGCGGCGATGGCCTGCTGTCCGGCCTGTCGCTGAAGAGCAAATTGCTGGCCGGTTTCGGTACCTTGTTGTCGATGCTGGCGTTGATCGCCGGTCTGGGTATCTGGGGCATGGGGCAAACCAACGACGTGGTCGGCAATCTGTACAAGCAGCGGATGCAACCGCTCGAGGCCTTGACGAGTATCGGCCAGCTGATGGCCGACAACCGTTCCCAGATCCTGTTGTCGCTGCAGCACGATCCGAGCGGTCCCTACGCTGCTATGCACGATCATTCGCTCGACTTCCATCTCAAGCAACTCGAGGCGAATATCGCCGAAGTCAGCGCGCAATGGGCGGCCTACAAGCAGGCCGGCGGTTCGGCCGATGATCTCGAGCTGGAGGCCGCCTATGCCGCGGCCCGCCAGCGCTATGTCACCGAAGGGCTGCGCCCGGCCATGGCGGCACTGGCCGAGAATCGCTTTGACGAAGCCAACCGGATTCTTCTGAGCACGATCAATCCGACCTACACCGCAGCGGCGAAACAGGCGAGTGAGCTATTCAAGCGTCAGGTGGCACATGTCCGGCTGGACATGGACGAGAGCACGCAGCGCTTTGCCGACACTCGCCTTTCGGTCATCCTGATCGTCGTGCTCGGCCTGTCCGGTGGGTTGTTGATCGCCGTCGCGCTTACCCGGTCGATTACCCGGCCGATTGACGAGATCATCGAAACCTTCCAGTCGCTGGCGAATGGCGACTACACCCGCAACCTGACCGTGCTGCGCAACGACGAGATGGGCAAGGTACTGCAGGGGCTTCAGTCGATGCAGATCCAGCAAGGATTCAATGTCGCGGAGAGCCAGCGCATCGCCAACGACAACCTGCGGATACAGATCGCGCTCGACTGCGTGGCGGCGAATTTGCGGATTGCCGATGACGACGGGAAAGTCATCTACGCCAACAAAGGTCTGCTATCGACCTTGCGCACTATCGAAGGCGGTCTGCGCGAGACCATTCCCGGCTTTTCCGCCGATCGCTTCGTGGGCAGCAACATTGGCGATTTCTTCGATAATCCGGCCGCGGCCCTGCAAAGCTTGCGCGAATTGAAAAGCCCGCGCAGCGTCGAAATGCAGATCGGCGGCCGTATCTACAACGTGCTGACCAATCCGATTACCAACGACCGGGGGCAGCGACTGGGTACCGTCGGCGAGTGGGTCGACCGGACTGCCGAACTGAACGCCCAGCGTTTGGTTGCCGAGCTGATTCACCGCGCCTCTGCCGGGGATCTCGAAGCCCGTCTCGATACCGAGGTGCTGGAGGGGTTCTATCGGGAACTCGGCCTAGGCATCAACAATCTGCTCGAAACCAGCGGTTCGGCGATCGGCGAGATCGGCGGCCTGCTCGAGCGGATGGCCCGGGGCGATTTGACCCAGGTCATCACGACCGACTACCAGGGAACCTTCGGCCGCTTGCGCGACGATGCCAATGCCACGGTCGGCAAGCTGCGCGAGCTGGTCGGCGAAATTCAGATGTCGGCCGACACCATCAATACGGCAGCCCGCGAAATCGCTTCTGGCAACCTGGATTTGTCGAGCCGTACCGAGGAGCAGGCGAGCAGCCTTGAGGAAACCGCGTCGAGCATGGAGCAGCTCACCGCCACGGTCCGCCATAATGCCGACAATGCCCGCCAGGCCCACGAGTTGGCGGATAGCGCCCAGTCGGTTGCCGAGCAGGGCGGCGTGGTGGTCAGCAAGGTGGTCGATACGATGAGCTCGATCAATCAGGCCAGCCACAAGATCGCCGATATCATCGGGGTGATCGACGGCATTGCCTTCCAGACCAACATCCTGGCCTTGAATGCCGCGGTCGAGGCGGCGCGGGCCGGTGAGCAGGGGCGCGGCTTCGCCGTCGTCGCCACCGAGGTTCGTAATCTGGCGCAGCGCAGCGCGGCGGCCGCCAAGGAAATCAAGGGATTGATTTCGGACTCGGTCGATCGGGTCGAAGCCGGCAATCGTCTGGTCGATCAGGCCGGGCGGACAATGGAGGAGGTGGTGACCAGCATCAAGCGGGTTGCCCGGATCGTCACCGATATTTCCGAGGCCAGCCGCGAACAGAGCTCCGGCATCGAGCAGGTCAGTCTGGCGGTCAGCCAGATGGACGAGGTGACCCAGCAAAATGCTGCCCTTGTCGAACAGGCCGCTGCGGCGGCCGAAAGCCTGGAAGGCCAGGCGCGCCAGTTGTCGGTGGCGGTTGCGATATTCCAGGTCAATGCCGGTAGCGACCGTGTCCGGCGGCTCGCCGGGGCGCCCGCTGAGGCCGGCCATCGGCCCGAAGCGGCCAGGGCGCGCCGCAAGCCGGCGGCCTTGCCGGCATCGCTCGACGATGAGTGGGCCGAGTTCTGAGTGGCGATAATTGAGCGGAGGGCGGGGTAATGAAGAAAAATTTGCCGGTAACGGACCAGGAAGTCGTGCTCAGCCCCGACACGCTTATCGTTTCCAAAACGGACCTCAAGGGGATCATTACCTACGTCAATCGGGATTTTCTCGAAATCAGCGGGTTCGCCGAAGCCGAACTGATAGGCGAGCCACACAATCTGGTGCGTCACCCGGACATGCCGGTCGAGGCGTTTCGCGATCTGTGGGATACCTTGAAACAAAATCGGCCATGGACGGGGTACGTCAAGAATCGCTGCAAGAATGGCGATTACTACTGGGTTGAAGCCAATGTGACGCCGATCTGGGAAAACGCTTCGGTTACCGGCTACATGTCGGTCCGGCGCCGCGCGGATCCGGCGGTTGTCCGTCAAGTTGACGAGGTTTATCGCCAGTTCCGCGAGAAGCGCCAGGGCCGGCTGCAGATTGTCCGGGGGGCGGCGGTTTCCGGCGGCGAAGGGTGGGCCGGCAAGCTGCGCGACATGTCGTTGTCGACCAAGCTGAATCTGGTCGGACTATGCATGACGGCGATGCTGTTGATCCTCGGCTTTGCCGGCGATCGTCTCGGGGTCGGGGCACCGCTCATTGCGGTGGGCGGCTCAGTCATTGGTTTCGTGTTGTTGCGCCTGGTGGCGGCCGGCGTGCTGCAACCGCTCAGGGCGGTCAGCGATACTTTCCAGAAAATCGCGGCCGGCCAGTACGCCAACAAGTTCGATTTCAACCGTAATGACGAACTCGGCCAGGTCTTGCAGTCCATGCAAGCCATGCAGATCAAGCTCGGCTGTGACGTGGCGGAAGCCAATCGGATCGGCGAGGAGAATCTGCGCGTCAGGATCGGTCTGGATAACGTGGCAACCAACGTGATGATCGCCGACGATGCGCTGAACATCATTTACATGAACCGCGCGATACACGAGATGTTTGCCGCGGCGGAAAGCGATATCCGCAAGGATTTGCCGCAGTTTTCCCGGGCCGCGCTGATCGGCACCAATATCGATATTTTCCACAAGCATCCGGCGCATCAGCGCGGCCTGCTGGCCGGCCTGACTGGCACGCATCGGGCGCTGATCGAACTGGGTGGCCGGACGTTCTCCCTGGCGGTGACGCCGGTGATCAATGAGCGTCGGCAACGCGTCGGGTTCGCCGTTGAATGGCTTGATCGTACGGCTGAAGTGGCGGTCGAGGAGGAGGTTGCCGACATCGTCAGCGGGGCGGCGCGCGGTGATTTTGCGCGGCGCGTTACGGTCGATGGTAAAAGCGGCTTCTTTTTGCGCCTGGCCAACGATCTCAATCAGCTGCTGACGATCAGCCAGCAAGGTCTCGACGACATCGCCCATGTGCTTGGCGCCATGGCCGACGGCGATCTGACCAAGACGATATCGGCCAATTACGAAGGGACTTTCGGGCGGCTGAAAGACGGTGCCAACCTGACGGTAAACCGTTTGCGCGAAATCGTCGATCACATCAAACAGTCGACGGATGCGATCAACACTGCGGCCAAGGAAATCGCCGCCGGCAACCAAGATCTTTCCAGTCGCACCGAAGAGCAGGCGAGCAGCCTGGAGGAAACGGCGTCGAGCATGGAGCAACTGACCAGCACCGTCAAACAGAACGCCGAGAACTCGCGGCAAGCCAATGAACTGGCCGGTAGCGCCCAGCAGGTCGCCGTCAAGGGCGGCGAAATCGTCGGGCAGGTTGTCCTGACGATGAGTGCCATTCACCAGTCGAGCAGAAAAATCGCCGAAATTATCGGCGTCATCGACGGCATTGCCTTCCAGACCAATATCCTGGCCCTCAACGCCGCCGTCGAAGCGGCCCGGGCTGGCGAACAGGGGCGCGGCTTCGCCGTCGTGGCGACCGAGGTGCGCAACCTGGCCCAGCGTAGTGCGGCGGCGGCCAAGGAAATCAAGGGCTTGATCTCCGATTCCGTCGAAAAAGTCGAAACCGGCAATAAACTGGTCGACCAGGCGGGGCAGACCATGGAAGATGTGGTGGGCAGCGTCAGACGCGTCGCCACGATCATGGCTGACATTTCGGCGGCCAGCCGCGAACAGAGTTCAGGCATCGAGCAGGTCTGCCTCGCGGTGACTCAGATGGATGAAGTGACGCAGCAGAACGCGGCGCTGGTCGAACAGGCGGCGGCGGCAGCAGAGAGCCTTGAAGAGCAGGTGCACAGCCTGGCCGAGGCCGTATCGGTATTTCAGCTGGCCGAGAGCGGGCCGGTCGGGAAAATGGCGAGCCGGGTGCCACCGGGACGACAACAACAATCCAGGGCGGAGCGGCTGGGTGCCAGGAAGGCGCCGGCGCTTCCGGCCTCTTTGGATGATGAATGGGAGGAGTTTTGACCATGATAGATCTCAAAAAGCCGGGGTTTCCTCCGTCCTCAACAGCTAGTTCCTTGACGGGGGGCTTGCCGCCCCGCGAGCAGGGGGCGCGGGAATTCGTTTTTTCCGCCGCTGATTTCGAACGGGTTCGCAAGCTGATTTATCAGCATGCCGGCATTTCGTTGTCGCCCGTCAAGCAGGATATGGTGTATTCGCGGCTGGCCCGCCGTCTTCGGGCAACCGGCAAACAGACTTTTGTTGATTATCTCGATGCCCTGGAAAAGAACGGCGGCGATGAATGGGAGCGTTTCGTCAATTCACTGACCACCAACCTGACCTCGTTTTTCCGCGAACCGCATCACTTTCCGATTCTTGCCGAACATCTGCGGCAAATCGGTACGCGGCGCCCGATCCGTATCTGGTGTTCGGCGGCATCGACTGGCGAAGAGCCTTATTCGATCGCCATAACGGTGGCCGAAACATTCGGCACCAATACCTCGCATGTTTCGATCGTCGCCTCCGATCTTGATACCAACGTGCTGGCAACGGCCCGGAAAGCGGTCTATCCGCTTGAGCGGGTCGAGAAACTTTCGCCGGAGCGTTTGCGCAAGTTTTTCATGCGCGGAACCGGTAGCCAGGAAGGCTATGTCTCCGTCCGGCCCGAGTTGAAGGACATGATCGAGTTTCAACGGGTCAATCTGCTGGATGCGCACTATTCGGTCAAAGGGCCGCTCGACATCATCTTCTGCCGCAATGTGATGATCTATTTCGACAAGCCGACCCAGTACAAAATACTTTCCCGATTTGCGCCCATGCTGCAGCCGGATGGTTTGATGTTGGCCGGGCATTCGGAGAGTTTCTTGCACGCGGCCGATCTGTTCAAGTCGTTGGGCAAGACGGTCTACGCCCTGGCCAAGCCCAGGTAGAAGGGGAGACGTGGCGCACGCCTACGACGAGCATCTGGCCAGCAATCGTTACCATGATCGGAACTTCGGGCTGGAGGCAGCGAAGATTTTGCCCGGGGAGTACTTCGTCTCCGAAAGCGGGATGCTGCTGGTAACGGTCCTCGGCTCATGTGTTGCCGCCTGCATTCGCGATACCGATGCCGGCGTTGGCGGGATGAATCATTTCATGTTGCCCGATGACGGCGGGCGGGAGACAGTCGGTTCTTCGGCACGCTATGGCACTTATGCCATGGAAGTGTTGATCAATCATCTGCTCAAAATGGGCGCCCGACGCAATCGCCTGGAGGCCAAGGTTTTCGGTGGGGGGGCGGTTCTGGCGAGTCTGTCGAGCAGCAATGTCGGTGTGCGCAATGCCGAGTTCGTGCTGAATTACCTGAAGACAGAAAAAATTCCTGTCGTGGCCAAGGATTTGCTCGATTCATATCCACGAAAAGTCTATTACTTTCCGCAAACTGGGCGTGTTCTGGTAAAGAAGTTGCACCGGGTGCACAATGAAACCTTGTTCAGTCGCGAACGCGACTACAAGGAGCGTCTGTCAAGCGCCAAGGTGGAAGGCGATATCGAATTGTTCATTTGATATGTTTTCCCCGATATAAATACCCAATTTATCCAATCTATGCCGAAAAAAACCCGAGTATTGATCGTTGATGATTCCGCAACAATGCGCAGCGTGCTGGCTGAGATGATCAATGCTACGCCGGATCTGGAGGTTGTCGGCATGGCTCCCGATGCTGTCGTTGCCCGTGAAATGATCAAGGCGCTCAATCCTGATGTGCTGACGCTCGATTTCAATATGCCAAAGATGGATGGTGTGGAGTTTCTCGATCGTCTGATGCGTCTGCGGCCGATGCCGGTGGTGATGGTTTCATCCTTCACCGAAGCCGGGTCGGAGACGACATTGAAAGCGCTTGAACTGGGGGCGGTCGATTTCATTGGCAAGCCGCGAGCCGACGGCAGTAAACGCATGGAAGACTATGCGGAGGAACTGACCGAGAAGATTCGCGGCGCCCGGGGAGCCCGGGTTCGCCGTTTGTCGACGCCGCATGCCGGGGCGTCGTCTCCGGCGCCGCTCCCGTCATCTGCTTCCCCGACGTCGCCGGCGCGCAGCATGCCGAGCGGCAAAATCCTTTTCGTCGGCGCGTCGACCGGCGGTACCGAAGCGATCAAGGATTTTCTCCTCGGGCTTCCCGCAGATTGCCCGCCTGTCCTGATCGTTCAGCATATGCCGGAGGCGTTTACCGCTTCCTTCGCTCGCCGTCTTGACGGTCTTTGCGCGCCCCGTGTATTGGAAGCCCAAGGGAATGAAAAGGTCGAATCGGGGAAAGTGTACATCGCACCCGGGCACTCCCATTTGAGGATCCGCCGCACGCCGTCGGGTTATGTTACCGAGTTGCTTGCGACGGAACCGGTGAACCGGCATCGGCCTTCTGTCGACGTGCTTTTCGATTCGGCAGCCAGCCTGGTCGGGCGGCAAGCCATCGGCGTCATTCTCACCGGAATGGGCAAGGATGGTGCACAAGGATTGCTGCGCATGCGTCAATCCGGCGCTCGCACCTTCGGGCAGGATGAAGCGAGCTGCGTGGTATATGGAATGCCGCGCGAAGCTTTTCTGATCGGGGCTGTCGAGGAACAGTGCGGGCTTGACGACATTTCCAAGCGCGTTTTGCAGGCGGCGAGTCGCTAGTTTTTTTGGGGCTTGTCGCTGATGGACAAAGTATTACACTAAGTATCGATTCAGATTTCACAAAAATAGGAAATCAAATGCACGCAAATGTTCTCACGGAAGCTGGAAAAACAGTGATCAAACTGACCGGCAGGTTCGACTTCAATACCCATCGCGAGTTTCGCGGGGCCTATGAACCACTGGTCAGCGATCCGGCGATTCGCACCGTGGTTGTTGATCTGTCGGGGGTCGACTACCTCGATAGTTCGGCGCTCGGCATGCTGCTGATGTTGCGCGACAAGTTGGGGGGAGCCAACAAGGAGGTTGCACTGGCCGGAGTTCGTGGTAACGTAAAGCAAGTGCTAGATATTGCCAATTTTAGTAAATTATTCCCAATTTTGTAAGATAATGACTCCTGTGGTCGTTGCTGTGGAATGTGGGGAGCAGTGGTATGCGCCAGGGGGCCGTGATTTATCGGCCATGGAAAAGCGTGTATTCTAGATATCGCTTGGGTCGATAAGCAGACCACTAGGCCGATTGCAAGACGTGCGAGGGAATGACGATGTCAGAGTTGTTAAAAAATATTGATGCGCGAACGAAGCTTGCAGGCACCAACAAGCTTGAGATTTTGTTGTTCTTTCTTGGCGTGGACCACCGAACAGGCCGCCGGGAAACCTATGGCATCAATGTTTTCAAGGTGCGCGAGGTGATGCGGACTCCGCTTATTACCGCGGCTCCCGAGATGCCGGCTTCGGTCGAGGGAATGGTCAGTCTGCGTGGCGCGTTGGTTCCCGTCATCGACTTGGCCAAGTATTCGGGAATTTCGGCTGAAACGCCGCGCGAGATCATGATCGTGACCGAATATAACGGCCATACGCAAGGCTTTCTGGTCGAGGGGGTCGATACGATCCTGCGTCTTGACTGGAGCAAGATGCGCGTCCCGCCGGAAATGCTGACGGCCCAGACTGGTGGTTTGGTGACCGCCGTGACCGAACTCGAAGATGGTCGCCTGGTGATGATGATGGATGTCGAAAAGGTGCTTTCCGAAACGACCGGTATCGACAACGAAATAATGTTCCGCGGCGTCGTGCCGCTGGACCGCCCGGATGCCACGGTTTTCTATTGCGATGACTCCAGTGTGGCGCGCAAACAGATCGAGCGAACCTTGTCCGTGATGGGGGTCAAGGGCATCAGTGCGGTGAATGGCCGCATGATGTGGGAAGAACTGGAGCGTGTGGCGACCTATGCGCAGACTATTGATAAACCGGTTTCGTCGATTGTCAGCTTGGTGTTGACCGATATCGAGATGCCGGAAATGGATGGCTACATCCTGACCAGAAGAATCAAATCCGACCCGCGCTTCAACGGGGTTCCGGTGATCATGCATTCATCCCTGTCAGGCATGTCGAACCAGCAGCTCGGCCTGTCGGTCGGGGTCGATGAATACGTGCCCAAGTTCGAGCCGCAGCGGTTGTCGGAAACCCTGGCTCGCCGCCTGGGTGTCGAGAACGTGCCGGTCAAGGCAGCGTGAGTATTAGCGGGGGATGGTTATGAATCTCGTTGAAAACAAGAATCTGCTCGATAGCGTTGACGCGCGTACTCGCCTTGCAGGTTCCAATAAAATGGAAATCCTGCTTTTTACGCTGGGTACCCGTGAAATATTCGGCATCAATGTCTTCAAGGTGCGTGAGGTGGGCCGGACGCCGCACATCACGAAAACCCCTAACATGCCGCGTGGTGTCGAAGGCTTGATTTCCTTGCGCGGCAATGTGATTCCGGTCCTTTCGCTGGCCCCATTCATGCAGCTCGATGGTGTTCCGGATGGATTGGGCAAGACGATGATGGTTGCCGAATATTCCAAACGGACACTCGGTTTCCTGGTGCATGAGGTTGATCGCATCATTCGGGTGGACTGGGAGCGCGTCAAGGCGCCGGAAAGTGTCTTGTCTACCAATCAGGGGCTGATTACCGCGGTCATCGAACTGGATGGCGGCGGTCTGGTTTCGATCCTTGATGTCGAGCAGGTTTTGGCCAACGCCTTTGGCGAGGCAATGATCGTTGACATCACGCCGGCCAGGGTGAGTCCTGATACCAATGTGTTTTTTGTCGATGATTCGGTTGTGGCCCGCCGGAAGATTGCCGAAGTTCTCGACAAATTGGGCGTCCGTCATAAACATGCTACCAACGGCATGGAGGCATGGACCCGCCTGCAAGGCATCGCGGCTCATTCGCTGCAGAGTGGCGGCAACATTCGCGACGAGATTCGGCTGATTCTGGTTGATGCGGAAATGCCCGAGATGGACGGCTATGTGCTGACCAAAAATATCAAATCAGACGCCCGTTTCGAGGGAGTGCCGGTCGTAATGCACTCGTCTCTGTCCTCCGAAGCCAATCGTGCGATGGGCAAATCGGTGGGCGTTGATGCCTATGTTGCAAAATTCGATGCCGAGGCGCTGGCTGACACATTGCGTCCCTTGATTGAACGATAACAAGCAAAAACTCCGGAGTACCGCATGGCAGCTGATCCAAAAATGAGATTCCTGGTGGTGGATGATTTTTCCACCATGCGTCGAATTGTTCGCAACCTTCTGAAGGAACTGGGCTTTACCAACGTCGATGAAGCCGAAGACGGCGCAATCGCGTTGCAGAAGCTTCAGGGTGGTGGTTTCGAGTTTGTCGTTACCGACTGGAACATGCCGAACATGGATGGTCTGACCCTGCTGCAGTCGATCAGGGCAACTCCCAATCTCAAGCATTTGCCGGTGTTGATGATTACCGCTGAAGCCAAGAAGGAAAATATTATTGCCGCAGCTCAGGCTGGTGCCAGCGGATATATTGTCAAGCCATTCACGGCCGGGACCTTGTCAGAAAAGCTGAACAAGATTTTCGAGAAAATGGGCCAGGCCTAAGGGGGAATCATGAGTACAACTAACGATTCCAACGACCTCGAGGCGCTCTTCGATTCAATCGCCTCTGACTATGCCCCGGCACCTGCCGCGGTCGTCACGCCTGTTGCCGCGCCTGCTGCCAGCTCGGCACCGAGCGGTCCCGACAGCGATGACCTTCAGGCCTTGTTCGATAGCGTGGCCGCCGATGCTCAAGCCGCCAATGCGGACGATGTTTCGAATGAGGAATGGCCAAAGCAGGAAGCCGTCTTCAATCGTATCGGTCACATGGCGCGTGCCTTGCACGATACCCTTGGTCAGCTTGGCTATGACAAGTTTCTCGAAAAGACTGTCTCGGCCCTGCCGGATGCCAAGGACCGCCTGGCCTATATTGCCAATCTGACGGAACAGGCTGCCTGTCGCGTTCTGAACGCTACCGATATCGCCGGTCCGCTGGTTAATGAGGTCGAAAATGACTCGCGCGCGCTTGGCGCGCGGTGGGACCAGGTTTTCGCCAATCAGATGGGGACTGATGAGTTCAAGAAGTTGGCAACGGAAACGCGAGCCTTCCTGAGCGAGCAGTTGCCGCAAAAAACCCAAGCGACCCATGCGCAGCTGACTGAAATCATGATGGCCCAGGATTTTCAGGATCTTACCGGGCAGGTAATCAAGAAAATCGTAGGTCTGGCGCAAGAGCTGGAATCCGGGTTGATGGGGGTGCTCATCGAAGTGCTTCCTGAGACGAAGCGGACTGTAGAAGTAACCAGTCTGATGAATGGCCCTGTTGTCAATGCGGCGGGCCGTACCGATGTTGTCGTTAACCAAGAGCAAGTCGATGATTTGCTGGATAGCCTCGGTTTCTGAGGGGGATCGAAAATGAGCGACTTTGCCGGAATGGAAGAACTTCTGCAGGATTTTTTGCAGGAGGCATACGACCTGCTGTCCGATGTGGACAACAAACTGGTTGATCTTGAAAAGACGCCTGATGATCGGGTGCTTCTCAACGACATCTTTCGCGGCTTTCACACAGTCAAGGGCGGCGCGGGGTTTCTCAACGCCGCTGAACTGGTAACGCTATGTCACCTCACGGAAAATCTGTTCGATCGCCTGCGCAACGGTGAATTGGAATTAAACCCGGAGTTGATGGACGTCATCATGGCGGCCACCAAAGGCGTCCGCGAAATGTTTGGCGAACTGGGGCAGATGGTTCTGCCGCAGCCGGCAGACCCGCATGTTATCGCGGCGTTGCAGGGAGTGTTGAGCACCGAGTCAGGTAATTCCGCGCCAGCGCTTGCCGTAGAACCCCCTGCCGCAACTTCGCCGGCGGCATCGTCGGCGCCTGGTGAGCCGAATTGGGACGCTTTACATGCATCGGTCAGTGGTGGCCCCGTCGCGGCGCAAGGCGAGTTGATTACCAAGGCGGAAACAGCAACCGCAGCGGCATCAAGTGCCGGAACGTCTGCCGTCACCACGTCGCCGGCCGAAGGCGGGGCTGCAACGCCGTCTCCCTTTGGTCGCCGGGCGAACGACAAGCCGGGGGCGGCGCCCACATCGGCCCGTCGGGTTGAGGAGCGGGGTGTTCGTGAGAATACGATACGCGTTGATACCTCGCGTCTCGACCAGGTTCTGAATCTCTCGGGTGAAATTGGCCTGACCAAGAACCGGTTGACGAGTTTGCGGGCCGATATTCTTGCCGGCAAGAACGATTCGGAAACCTTGCATGCGCTCGATCAGGCGGTGAGCCAGCTTGATCTGCTGGTCTCCGATCTGCAGAACTCGGTTATGAAGACGCGGATGCAGCCGATTGGGCGGTTGTTCCAGAAATATCCGCGCATCGCGCGCGACCTGGCCCGTCAGTTGGGCAAGGATGTCGAGCTGGTTCTGGCCGGCGAAGAAACGGAAGTCGACAAGACCATGATCGAAGATCTGGCCGACCCGTTGATTCACCTGATTCGTAACGCCGTCGATCATGGCGTCGAGATGCCGGATGAGCGCCAGATGTCCGGCAAGCCGGTCAAGAGCCTGGTTCGACTCGAAGCGCGCCAGGAAGGCGACCATATCGTTCTGATTATTGCCGATGATGGCAAGGGCATGAGTGCCGAGCGCATCCGGGCCAAGGCGGTCGAGAAGGGGCTGGTTTCCGAAGAGGAGGCCAACACCATGGATGAACGTCAGAGTCTGAATCTGATTTTCCTCCCCGGCTTTTCAACCAAGTCGCAAATCTCCGACGTTTCCGGTCGGGGGGTTGGCATGGACGTTGTGAAAACCAATATCCAGAAGCTCAACGGAGCCATCGAAATTCGCTCCGAGCTTGGCAAGGGTTCGGTATTCATCATCTCCTTGCCCCTGACTCTGGCGATCTTGCCGGTGTTGCTGGTTCTTCTGGGCAATCAGCCATTTGCCTTGCCATTGTCGATGGTCCGGGAGATCCTGCCGATCGAGCAGAGCCGCATTCAGGAGGTGGGAGGCAAGGAAACCCTTGTCGTGCGCGGCGAAGTGTTGCCCGTTATTTCGCTGGCCAGGATGCTCGGTTGGCCGCTCTCGCAATATCCTGAGTATGGCGTCTTTATGCAGACGGCGGAGCGCAGCTTTATTCTCGGCGTCGATAGTTTTGCCGGGCGCGATGACGCGGTGATCAAGTCGCTTGAAGATTTCCGGCCGAAGGGTGTGGCCGGGGTGACGACCCTGTCGAACGGTCAGATTGTGCTGATTCTCGACATGAAGGAATTGCTGGCGGATCTCGGTCAGCATCCAGATATGGCGGCTGGCCTGCGGAAGCTCGACTTCGTCTGATTTCCTTTTCCTGTCAACGAGTTGAGAGGGGGCTTGCCCCCTCTTTTCTTTTTTGAAGGTTTACCATGTTGTCATGTGCTTGCACGTGGCATCTGAGAAACAGGCTAAATAAACACACGTACCTCTTTAATTTTTTTGGTTTTTTCCTATAATAGCCTCATCAACTCCTGAAGACGGCTATGGCGGAAGAGAGCGATCTCGAGAAAACAGAGGAGCCTACTGGTAGGCGCATCGAGCAGGCCCGCGAAAAGGGTCAGGTTCCTCATTCCCGTGAACTCGGTACTTTCCTGGTTTTGATTGCCGCTGGCGCGGCGTTCTGGACGATGGGCGGCTGGTTCATGCAGCGCTCGATGGCCATCACCTACAAGGCATTCTCGATCGAGCCCGCATTCATGCACGAGCCGGCGCTGATGTTGCCGCGTTTGGCTGAGATTTCGGGCGATGCCCTGCTGGTCTTCGCGCCCTTGCTGGCCGTTCTGGTCTTGGCCGCGATTCTTCCCCCATTTTTTCTCAATGCCTGGGTTTTTTCGATTACCGCGCTGGTCCCTGATCTGAATCGTCTGAATCCGCTCTCCGGGATTGGTCGAATGTTTTCCTGGGGCAGTCTGATGGAGCTCGGCAAGGCTGTTCTCAAGGCCGCCCTGATTGGTGGTGTCGCGGTCATCGTCATTTGGAAGCAACGCGACGAAATCTTTGGCCTGCTGACGGAACCTCTGGAGTCGGGCCTAGTGCATGCCGGTCAAATGGTGACTTTTTCCTTCTTGATCCTGGTCGCCACGCTGGTCCTTGTGGTTGCTGCCGATGTGCCCTTCCAGCTCTGGCAATACTTCGACAAGCTGAAGATGAGCAAGGACGAGGTCAAGCAGGAAATGAAGGAAATGATGGGCGACCCGCATGTCAAGGGCCGTATTCGTAGCCTGCAGATGCAGGCTGCCCGCAAACGCATGATGGCAGCCGTGCCGCAAGCCAATGTGATCGTCACCAATCCAACGCACTTTGCGGTGGCGCTATCCTATCGGACCGGAATGGATGCGCCCAAGGTGGTGGCCAAGGGGGCCGGGGCAGTCGCCTTGAAAATTCGCGAAATTGCCGTCGAAAATGCGGTACCGATCATGGAGGCGCCGCCTCTGGCTCGAGCCCTCTACAAACACGCCAATCTCGATGCCGAAATACCCTCCGCCCTGTACAACGCAGTCGCGGAGGTTCTTGCATATATCTACCAGCTTGCCAACTGGCGCCAGGCCGGCGGGGTCTATCCGGTCCCGCCGCGCGATCTGCCGGTGCCGCCTGAGCTTGTTCCGGAGGCGGCGTAAGTGGCAACCTCTTCCCTCAGCATGCAAAGCCTTCTCGGGCGCCTGAGTTCGACGCAACTGGCGGCGCCGATCCTGATTCTGATGATCCTGTCGATGATGGTCCTGCCATTACCGGCCTTCGTCCTCGATCTGTTCTTTACTTTCAATATCGCCATTTCGGTGCTTGTCCTGCTGGTTGCGGTCAACACCCAAAAGACTCTCGATTTCTCGGTCTTCCCGACGGTCTTGCTGGTCACCACCCTGATGCGTCTGTCGCTCAACGTCGCGTCGACCCGGGTGGTCATGCTCGAGGGGCATAACGGTCCGGATGCGGCGGGCAAGGTGATTGAGGCCTTTGGCCATTTCCTGGTCGGTGGCAACTACGCCGTCGGCATCCTCGTCTTCATGATTCTGGTGATCATCAACTTCGTCGTGATCACCAAGGGCGCCGGGCGCGTCGCTGAGGTGGCTGCCCGCTTCACGCTGGATGCGATGCCCGGCAAGCAGATGGCCATCGATGCCGATCTCAACGCTGGCCTGATCGGTGAGGACGAGGCTCGCAAGCGTCGTTCCGACGTCACCCGGGAGTCCGAGTTCTTTGGCTCAATGGACGGTGCCTCGAAGTTCGTCCGGGGCGATGCGGTGGCAGGCATCATCATTACGCTGCTCAACGTGGTTGGCGGCTTGATCGTTGGCGTCCTGCAACACGACATGGGGCTGGCGCAGGCGGCAAAGAATTACACCTTGCTGGCCATCGGCGACGGTCTGGTTGCCCAGATTCCCGGCCTGATCATTTCCATCGCCGCCGGTATGGTGGTAACCCGTGTCTCCGACGACCGCGACATCGGCCAGCAGGTCGTCGGTCAGATGTTCCGGAACAGCAAGGCCATCGCAATTACGGCCGCGATTATCGGGCTGCTCGGCATGATCCCGGGAATGCCGAACATGGTCTTCCTGATGCTGGCTTCGACATTGGGCTGGGCCGCCTGGAAGATGGCGCAGAAGGAGAAGCGCATTGTCGAAACCCCGGTCAAGGTTGCACCGCCGCCGGTCTCCGAGGCACTGGAAGCAAGCTGGAGCGATGTGGCGCCGCTCGACGTCCTTGGCCTGGAAGTCGGCTATCGCCTGATTCCGTTGGTGGACAAGTCGCAGGATGGCGAATTGCTGCGGCGAATTCGTGGTATTCGCAAGAAATTTGCACAGGAAGTCGGTTTCCTCGTTTCGCCGGTGCACATTCGCGACAATCTCGAATTGAAACCGAATGCCTACCGCATTCTCTTGAAGGGCGTCGAGGTTGGCCAGGGCGAGGCATATGTCGGTCAGTTTCTTGCCATCAACCCCGGTCGGGTCGCCGGCACCCTGAGCGGTGCGACGACCAAAGATCCGGCCTTCGGCCTGCCGGCAACGTGGATCGATGCTGGCCAGCGCGAACAGGCGCAAGCCTATGGCTACACGGTGGTCGATGCCTCAACTGTCGTGGCGACGCATCTCAATCACCTGATTCTGACTCACGCAGCAGAGCTGCTTGGGCGTCAGGAAGTGCAGCAGCTGCTCGAACATCTGGCCAAGGAAATGCCCAAACTGGTCGAGGACCTTGTTCCCAAGGTGCTGCCGCTGGGTACCTTGCAGAAGGTGTTGCATGGCCTGCTCGACGAAGGCGTTCATATCCGCGATATGCGCACGATCATCGAAACTGTCGCCGACCATGCGACGCGCACACAGAATGCCGACGAACTCACTACCCAAGTCCGCAATTCCTTGGGGCGGGCCATCGCTCAGCAGTTGTTCCCGGGCAATAGCGAAATGCAGGTCATGTCGCTTGAACCGACGCTCGAACGCCTGCTTTCGCAAGCCATCGGCGGCGGCTCGGAAAACACCAGCTTCGAGCCGGGTTTGGCCGATACGCTGGTTCGCGAAACGGCTGCTGCCGCCCAGCGCCAGGAAAGCCTCGGGCTGCCGGCGGTGCTGCTTGTGCCGGGCAGCCTTCGCGTACTTCTTTCCCGTTTCTTGCGCCGCACCGTGCCGCAGTTGAAGGTGTTGGCGCACAACGAAGTTCCAGAAAATCGAATTATCAAGGTGACCTCGGTTATCGGAGGTAAAACATGAACGTCAGAAAATTCATCGCCGCCAACGCAAGGGATGCCTTGCGGAAAGTCAAGGAAACCCTCGGTAACGACGCGATCATTCTTTCCAATCGCGGCATTCCCGGCGGCGTCGAAATCATGGCGGTGGCCGCGCGTGACATGGCGATGATCGTTCCGACTCAGGTCGCCGACCGGGCGCCAGCTGAGCGCCGCCCAGCCCAGGTTGATTTCGAGGATGATTATCGGGTTTCCCTGACTACAGCACGGGCGCAGGCCGCACAGCCGGTTCAGCGTCATGCCATTCCGCAGGCTGCGCCTGTCGCGGCACCGCGGCCGACCGTTCAGCCCGGAGTCGCCGCTCGTTCAGTGGGTACGGTCAATGCTGGAATACCGAAAACCGGTTCGTTGCGCAATCTCGAAATGGGCCGCCCTCAAGCTGCTGCCGCTGCAGTACCGCCGTCGGCTCAGAATTCAACAGCTACACCACGCCAGCAGACTCCGGCGAGCCAGCCGCCGCGCCGCGCCGAAGCGGAAGTGGTGCCCATGGAGGTCATGGAAGAGATCCGTTCCTTGCGCAAAATGGTCGAGCAGCATCTGGCCGGCTTTGCCTGGGGTGAGGCTTCACGCTCTGAGCCGGTGAAAACTGATGTCTTGCGCCAGATGCTTGATTCCGGTTTTTCGCCACAGTTTGCCCGCGATCTGCTGACCGATTTGCCGGTCGAGATGGGTGCCACCGAGGCAATGGCTTGGGTTAAAGGAGCTGCCGACCGGTCGTTGTTCACCATCGGTAATGAAAGTGACATCGTCGACCGTGGCGGTGTATACGCGCTGGTCGGCCCGACCGGGGTTGGCAAGACCACGACGACAGCCAAACTGGCCGCTCGTTGTGTCCTGCGGCATGGTCCGAGCAAGGTCGCGCTGGTCACCACCGATGGCTATCGGATCGGGGCCCATGAGCAGTTGCGCATATACGGTCGCATCCTCGGCGTCTCGGTCTATCTGGTCAAGGATGCGGTTGAGTTGCGCCAGACCTTGAAGGAGCTGCAGCACAAGCACATGGTCTTGATTGATACCATGGGCATGAGTCAGAAGGACAAGTTGGTCCCCGAGTTGACCGATATGCTTGCCGGCTGTGATGTGCAGCGTCTGCTGCTGCTCTCGTCCACTTCGCGCGGCGACACGCTGGATGACGTTGTCCGGGCTTATGAGGGCGACAATCTGGCCGGCTGCATCCTGACCAAGATCGACGAGGCCGCTAGTCTGGCGACGCCGCTCGACGTGATCATGCGACACGGGCTGAAACTGCATTACGTGTCCAACGGCCAGCGTGTGCCGGAAGATCTGCATCTACCGAATCGCGGCTATTTGCTGCATCGTGCGTTCAAGGATGTTCCGGAAACCTCACCGCACAAACATAGCGGTGTCGAGCCGGCGCTGATGATGGCCAATGCCGGCATGGTTTCAGTCGGAGCTCGTCGTGGCTGATTTCCGGGTCGATCAGGCGGCCGGGCTGCGCCGCCTGCTTGGGGGCGGACAGCAGTTGCAGGTGGTGACGTTTGTTGCCGGCTGCGAAGGCGTTGGGCGGAGCGTCGCGGTTGCCAATTTGGGCGTGGCCTTGGCTCGGCTCGGCAAGGAAGTCCTGATCATTGACGAGCATGCCTCGCGCGATGACATCGCTTCGTCTTTTGGTCTGGTTGCCCGCTACGACTTGCTCAATGTGGTTCAGCGCGAGCTGAGCCTGGCGCAGGTCGTATTGCAGCCGATGAGAGGCCTCCGCGTGTTGCCGGCAAGCAAGGCGGTAAAAAAACTTGGGCGCCTTTCGTTGGCGCAGCAGCAAACCTTGCTTGACGCGATGTCCGGGCTCGAGCGGCCGGTCGATGTCATCCTGGTCGATGCCTGCATGTCCCATCCCAATGGTTTCTCACCATTCGGCCTGGCCTCGCAGGAGGCGGTTGTCGTGTTGTCCGGGAGTACCGCCTCGATTACCGAAGCCTATTCGCTGATCAAAAAGGTGAGTCAGGCATTCTCGCGCAAGCATTTCCGGATACTGGTCAATAAGGTACGCAGCCAGCCCGATGCCCGGTCGATTTACGAAAACATCGCGCAGGTCGCCGCGCAACGTGGCATTGCTCGGCTCGAATATGCCGGCGCCATTCCGCTCGATGAGTCTCTGCGTCAGTCATTCCTGCTCGGTCGGCCGGTTTTGCTGCAGGCGCCGGATTCCCCGTCAGCGGCGGCTTTCCGCGACATTGCCTCCGATCTGCTGTACTGGCAGCGCGGCGATGGAGAATCAGGCGGGGTCGAGCATTTTATGCAGCAACTGCTACACTTGAGCCAACGCATAACCCCGAATGTATTACGAGCCTGATGTATACCGCTGCCGGGCAGCCAGATAGAGACCTGTTGGTTCAGCGGTTCATGCCGCTGGTGAAGCGCGTCGCCTATCATTTGTTGGCGCGTCTGCCGGCCAGTGTCCAGTTCGACGATCTGGTGCAGAACGGGATGATCGGCCTGCTCGACGCGATGGAACGATATCAGGAAGGCTTCGGCGCCCAGTTCGAAACCTATGCGACGCAGCGGGTGCGCGGTGCCATGCTGGATGGCCTGCGGGAAAATGACTGGCTGCCACGTAGCCTGCGTCGCGAGTTACGGCGCATCGAAGCGGCTATCAACCAGCTCGAGCACGCCCATGGTCGCGCACCTTCGGAAAGCGAGTTGGCCGACGCGCTGGATATGACGTTGCTGGATTATCAGAAGACGCTCCAGGATGCACGGGGCCATCAGCTGGTGTATTTCGACGACTTCGCCGGTGAGGGCGATGAGGACTTTCTCGAACGCCATTTCACCGATAACGACGCTGACCCAGCGAATATCCTCGAAGACCGGAATACCCGGGAAATGCTGGTCCAGGCCATCGGCCTTCTGCCTGAACGGGAAAAGTTGATGATGGCGTTGTATTACGAACAGGAACTGAATTTGCGGGAAATCGGGGAAGTCATGGGAGTGACGGAGTCCCGCGTCTGCCAGTTGCATACTCAGGCGGTGGCGCGTCTGCGCAGCCAGTTCCTCGGTCAGATACCGGCAATTAAAAAGCGGCGCAAGGAGAAAACGCTTGGATAAAATCAGCCTGGCCGGCCTGGCGATCGGCCTGATCGCCATTATTGGTGGCCAGATACTCGAAGGGGGGCATGTTGGCTCGCTGGTTCAGCCAACGGCTTTGCTTATTGTCCTGGGGGGGACTTTGGGAGCTGTTCTTCTGCAAAGTCCGGCCCATGTCTTCAAGCGTGGCATGAAAATGGCCAAGTGGGTGTGGGTGCCGCCGATCATCGAGCAGAAGCGTCTGATCGAACAGGTTCTGACCTGGAGTCAGCTTTCTCGCCGCGAGGGCCTCTTGGCACTGGAAAACTATATTCCAGCCCTGAAAGACGACTTCGCCAAAAAGGGCCTGCAGTTGCTGGTCGATGGTGCCGATCCGGAGCGTATTCGTGAACTCCTCGAAGTCGAGATCGATACGTTCGAGGAAGAATGGCGGCAGTCGGCAAAAGTATGGGAGTCAGCCGGCGGCTACTCGCCAACCATCGGGATCATTGGTGCGGTGATGGGACTGATCCACGTGATGGAAAACCTGTCCGACCCGACCAAGCTGGGTTCGGGCATCGCGGTGGCGTTTGTTGCGACAATTTACGGGGTCGGCCTGGCCAATCTGGTTTACTTGCCGATTGCCGGCAAGCTCAAGTACTACATCACCAGAATGGTCGCCACTCGCGAAATGCTGATCGATGGCCTGGTCGGCATTGCCCTTGGCGACAATCCGCGCATTATCGAAGGTCGTCTGAAGGGCTATCTGCTCTAATGGCTCGCAAGCGCCGTCCGGAGGAGCCGGAGAACCACGAGCGCTGGATGGTTTCCTACGCCGACTTTCTGACGCTGCTGTTCGCATTCTTTGTTGTGATGTACGCGATTTCCTCGGTCAATGAAGGGAAATACAAGGTCCTTTCAAACTCGCTGTCGAATGCCTTCACGAACACTACGGCCGTAGCCGGCGGGCAGCCGATAGCCGTCCTGCAGGGCGCGCCGCCGATTCCTCCGCGGCCGATCGCGAAGCCGGACAAAGTGCCCGAACTGAAAAAAGTCGAGCAGCGCAACAAAATGAAAAGTATCGCCGGCGACATCATGCAGGCCCTGCAGCCGCTGGTCGCTCAAGGCAAAGTACGGCTGCTAGAAACCAGCCGGGGCGTGACCATTGAAATCAATGACAGCATTTTGTTTCCGGCCGGCCAGTCGAAGCTCCAGCCGGCATCGATCAGTGCCATGTTGGCGATCGCCCAAGTGTTGGCAGCCTCGGATTTTCCAATCACCATCGAAGGCCATACCGACAACGTGCCGATCGCAACGCCGCAGTTTCCCTCCAACTGGGAGCTCTCGGCCATGCGGGCGACCACCGTGCTGCGTCTGTTCAATGATGGTGGGGTTGGAGCGGAGCGTCTGACCGCAATTGGTTACGGCGAAACCAGGCCGCTCGAAACGAATACGACGGTGGAAGGGCGGGCGCGCAATCGGCGGGTCAGCATCCTGATCGACTCCAACCGTCCGGAAGAGCCAACCGAGATTCAAGAGCGACGGGTTGGCAATTAATACCGACTGATCGGCCCGCTGGCCTACAGATTCAGGCCGAGTCTACGATCCGGCTGCCGCTGATCGGGGCGGCTTGGCCGTCACTGCCATAGAGCGCGTGGTGTTGTTCGCTTTGCCGGGTAAGAATAGTCAAAGCATCTGAAGCGAGTTGTAGATGCATGGCGACAAGACCGGCGTTGAGTTCGTGTAGCTGTTTGGCTTCGCGGGACAACTCGAGCAATTTTTCCCAATTGACCGCAGCGGTGCTTTCTTCCGGGTGCTGAGCGAGCCATCCGGCCATTGCTTCACGGGTGTTCTGGTCGTCGGTAATGCCCAATGCCAAGCGCCGGTCGGCCTCGAGGGTGTTGAGTTGCTCGGCCAACCCGGTTTTTTCTGCCCCGATCTCTTGCAGTACTGAGGGATCAGCCCGCTTGAGCGCATCCTGCTCGTCTTTCAGCAGGACGACGAAGCGGGAAATCAGTTCAATCTCGCGCTCGGTAATCGCGGCAACTTCGGCCATCAGGCTTCCTGTTTGCTGCCGCTACTGACCAGGTCGCGGGCCGATTCGATCAACCGGTCGGCAATTGCCTCCGGATTGATCTTGAAGCGTCCTTCCGAGATGGCTTGCTTGATTTCCTGAATGCGCGCGGAGTTTACCGGGGGCTTTTCGCTTCCCGCGAGGGTGCTCCCCAGCTGACTGAGGCTTACCGATTCCGTTGGTTCGGCTGCTGGCGCGGCTTTTGGCGTTTGCGCCTTGGCGGCTATGGTGGCTGTCGTTGCCTTGTATGAACTGTCGATCTTCATGATGATCTTCTCAAAACTTTAGGAGTTGTCCTGATTATCGGCTAACGCGGAGCAAACTTTAGCTTAATACGAAACTTCGACGCTACCGTCAGCTTGTGCAACGCCACTCAGGGTCTGGCCGGAATTCATGCGAACCTGAACCATCTGGCCTTCAGCGGCATTGTTTACGGCTTTGCCCTCGGCGCTGACGGCGAAGCCCGAGCCGCGCGAGATGAGGCGGACCGACATGCCCTGGCGAACGACCAGCGGCGCCTGTAGTTGGTCGCTGCGCAGTGCTTGGCCGGCGCCCAGGGAATTCCGCAAAGTCTTCCCGATCGCCAGCTCGGGGTCGGTCACCACACCGGTCGGCAGGCTCGAAATATCGCCCGATAAGGTTGTCAGATCGCCAGCTTGCAGGGTTTGGCCGGCGGCCAGAGGGCGCGTGGTCGTAACGTAACTGCCGCTGACGGCAATTTGGACCGGCACCAAGGCACTCCAGATATTTGGGCCGAGGCAGCGCACGCCGATGTGGGTCTTGCCGCTCAGGCGCGTACCGGGGGGCGAGTAGGCTTCGTGAGCCGAGCAGGGGGGGAGTCGACTGACGTCAAGCTTGCCCATGGTGATGGTGACCTTGCCTGGTAAGCCTTGCGTTTGCAGGCGAACATAGCGTTCAGCGGTATCCAGAACGATGTCGGTTTCGGCCGGCAAGGCCTGGCTCGACAAGGTCAGGATGAGGATCAGGAGAAAGCTACGCGGCAACATCCGGCTATTTTGCCTGATCGACGGCTATCCGGGGCCGTTGTTGCGGCAACTTTTGCCGAGGTGGAGGCGCCTGAGTTGCCGGAAGGGGCGAAAAGCCGCGTTATTGTCGATGGCATGGACTGTGCTTTTAAAGCTTCGAATCTTTGGAGCGAATGATGGCCAGTCTTGAACAACATGTATCGGTACTAAGTCAGGCGATGAATCTGCGCACGCAGCGGCATCAGGTATTGGCGTCGAATATTGCCAACGCCGATACGCCGAATTACAAAGCGCGCGATTTCAGTTTTGAGTCAGCCATGCAGAATGCGTTGGCGGGGCGGAACTCGGCCGGTGGCGTAGATATGGCGCGGACCTCAGCAGGCCACATGAGTGGCAACGCGTCGAGCGGCCCGGCGATGCTGAAGTTCCGGACAGATACTCAATCGGCCGTCGACGGCAATACGGTCGATATGGATGTCGAGCGCACGCAGATCGCCGAAAACGCCCTGCAGTACCAGATTGTCAGTCAGTTGATCGGCGACAAGTTCAAGGGCATTCGTAGCGCACTGAGCAGCACTGGCAGTTAAAGGAAAGATCAATGAGCCTCTTCAATGTCTTCCAGGTTTCATCAAGCGCCATGACGGCGCAGTCGATGCGACTCAATACAACGGCCTCAAATCTGGCCAACGCCGACAGCATCATTTCTTCGGACGGCAAGCCGTATCGCGCCAAGCAGGTCGTATTCGAGGCGACGCCAATGGGTAACGCCGGCGAAATGTCGAAGGGCGTCCGGGTTCGCCAGATCGTCGAGGATGCGTCGCCGGCGCGCATGGTCTACGACCCGAAGAATCCGGCGGCGGATGAAAAGGGCTATGTTGCCTTTCCCAACGTCAATGTGGTCGAAGAAATGACCAACATGATTTCGGCCTCGCGTTCGTATCAAACGAACGTCGAGGTCATGAATACCGCCAAGACCATGATGCTGCGCACCTTGCAGATCGGTCAGTCCTAATTTTTCAGGAGAAGAGCATGGCTACCGTAAATGATGTACCGAAAAGCAATACTGCAGCCGATGTCTATGCCGCGATCAATGGCGCTGCCAAATCAACCAAGACGACCAGTGCTGCAGCCGATCAGGAGAAACAATTTCTGACCCTGCTGATGACGCAGATCAAGAATCAGGATCCGCTGAATCCGATGGATAACGCTGCGGTCACTACGCAATTGGCACAATTGAATACGGTAAGTGGTATTGAGAAGCTCAATACCACGCTGACGACGCTGCTTGGCGGCTATAGCGAAACACAGGCGATGCAGACTGCCGGGATGATCGGCAAAAATGTCATGGTTGCCGGCAATAAATTGCCGCTCGCTTCCAGCCAGGCGGTGGGGGCTATCCAGCTTGAATCGAAGGCAGACAAAGTTACGCTGACGATCAAAGATTCCGCCGGGAAAATTGTTCAGACCACCGAGTTGGGCGAGCAGGCCGCCGGGAATTCCTATTTTGCCTGGGATGGCAAGGATTCATCCGGCACGGTTCTGGCCGATGGCAATTACACATTTTCGGTTGATGCCAAGACGTCTGATGGTAAGGCAGTGAAAGTGACGGCCATGCAAGTAGGCACGGTTTCTGCTGTTGTCAGGTCAGGAACTGGTTTCAAGCTGGACCTTGGCTCGATGGGGCAATTTGCTTTCTCGGACGTCCAGGAAGTTATTTAAGAGGGGTTGAAAAATGGCATTCCAGCAAGCACTTAGCGGTCTTAACGCCGCCTCCAAGGCTATCGACGCGACCAGTCACAATATTGCCAACTCCAGCACGGTCGGTTACAAGTCTTCGTCCGCGCATTTTTCGGATGTTTACGCCGCATCGCTGAATGGGGCAGGCGCCAGCCAGATCGGTATCGGCGTTACGCTTTCCGGCATTCAGCAGCAATTCACTCAGGGCAACCTGACGTCGACGAACAATCCGCTGGATATATCGATCAACGGCAATGGTTTCTTCCGGATGGATCAGAACGGCGCCACGACTTTTGCCCGCAATGGCCAGTTCCATCTCGACAAGAACGGTTACATCATCAACGATCAGTCGCTCAAGTTGACGGGTTTTGCTGCGCAGGCAGGGGTTATCGTTCCGTCTACGCCCAAACCTCTGCAAATATCGGCTTCCGACTTGCCGCCGATTGAAACGGGGACAAGCACGACGGCGGGTTATCAGGGCGTCAAGGCCAATCTCAATTTCGATTCGCGGCAGACCGAACCTAAATTGGCCTGGACGGGTGCCACCGTCCCAACCGCCGCCAGCATCATCGCCGCCGTCCCCGGCATTACTCCGGCGATCTCCGCTGCAATTACCGGAGCCTTTGGCGGAACCCCGAGTGCTATAGCGCTCGCCGTTACCGGCGCCGGCGGTACTGCAACTCAAGCGGCAGCGGCGCAAGCTGCTGCCGCTGCAGGCTCGGTCTATACCCCCGATCCGCTGAGCTACAACTACTCCACTGCGCTCTCAGTTTATGACAGCCTGGGGAATGCCCACACGTTGACGATGTATCTTGAGAAGACGGCTACTGCCGGTGAATGGAAACCGCACTACACCGTCGATGGCACGAGCGATGCGTATGTTAGCGTCACCGGTGGTCCATTGAAGTTTGACACTAATGGCAAGCTTGACCCCGCATCCAATCCGATCAGTCTTACGATCAATCTGAATAGCGTGGCCACCGCATTGGGTTCGACCAATAATGCGAATCCGACGATGACATTCAATGTCGATTACACCGGTTCATCACAGTTTGGCAGTGCCTTCGGGAACAATCGCCTGGAACAGGATGGTTACACGGCGGGTCACCTGGTCGGCCTCTCGGTCGGCAGCGACGGCATCATCCAGGGGCGTTACAGCAATGGCCAGACTTTCGCCCAAGGTCAGATCGTTCTTGCCAACTTTACCAATCCGAACGGTTTGCAGTCGCTGGGTAATAACCAGTGGAGCGAAACGTCGGTATCCGGACCGCCACTGGTTGGTGCGCCGAATACCTCGAATCTGGGGTCGTTGTCGGCATCGAACGTGGAGGAATCCAATGTCGATTTGACCGCCGAATTGGTTAACCTGATCACCCAGCAGCGCAACTACCAAGCCAACTCCCAATCGATTAAGACCCAGGATCAGATCATGCAGACCCTGGTCAACCTGCGCTAAGCGACGAACTGAGTCACTGACATGGATCGCCTGATCTACACCGCAATGACCGGCGCCAAGCATGTTTTCATGCAGCAGGCCGGCACTGCGAACAATCTGGCCAACGCCAGCACCATCGGCTTCAAGGCGCAGGAACACCGGTTTCGTGCCGTGCCGGTGCTGGGCGAGGGGATGCCGACGCGTGCCTTCGTCGTCGATGCTTCAGTCAGTGACGTGATGGATCAGGGACCGCTGATGTTTACCGGCCGCAATCTCGACGTGGCGGTCGGCGGCAAGGGCTGGATCGCGGTTCAACTGCCGGATGGCAGCGAAGCCTATACCCGGGGCGGTAGTCTGGATGTCGATGTGACCGGGCTGTTGCAGACGAAGAGCGGTTATACGGTGGCCGGCGACGGTGGGCCGATCAATATTCCGCCGGACAACAACATCGAGATCGCGCCCGACGGCACGGTGTCGATCGTTCCCAGCTTTGGCACGCCAAATAATTCGAATGCGATTGGTCGGGTCAAGCTGGTCAATCCGCCCGAGAGCGACCTGGTGCGCGGTGCTGACGGCTTGTTCCGGTTGCGCGCTGGCGGGGTGGCTCCGGCCGACGAGACGGTCAAGCTTGCCTCGGGAACGCTTGAGGGCAGCAACGTTAACGTGACGGACGCCATGGTCAATCTGATCAGCCTGTCGCGCCAGTTTGAAATGCAAATCAAGATGATGCAGACCGCTGATACCAATGCCCAGCGCGCGGACCAACTGCTGTCGCTCAATGCCTGATAGGACCTAGATCATGATCCGTTCCCTGTGGATTGCCCGTACCGGCCTCGATGCCCAGCAGACCCAACTCGATGTCATCGCCAACAATCTGGCCAACGTCAGCACCAACGGCTTCAAGCGTTCACGGGCGGTCTTCGAGGACCTGCTGTATCAGAACCTGCGCCAGGCTGGTGCCCAGTCCTCGCAACAGACGCAGATTCCTGCCGGGCTACAGCTCGGCACCGGTGTGCGTCCGGTGTCGACCGCTCACATCTTTACCCAGGGCAATATCCAGAAGACCGACAACGCGCTGGATATCGCCGTGCAAGGCAATGGTTTCCTGCAGATACTGTTGCCGGACGGCACCACCGGCTATACCCGCGACGGTTCCTTCCAGAAGGACAATCAGGGACAGATCGTCACCTCGGACGGCTATCCCCTGCAGCCCGCCATTACCATCCCGGCTGACGCCCTGAGTGTCTCGGTCGGTACCGATGGCACGGTTTCCGTTACGCAACCGGGCACCGCCGCCGCAACACAGATCGGCAGCATCCAGCTGGCGACCTTCATCAATCCGGCCGGCCTGCAGAGCATCGGCCAGAATCTGTTCCTTGAGACGGCGGCCAGCGGCACGCCGACCCCGAATACGCCGGGAACGAACGGTGCCGGCAACGTCAATCAGGGTTACGTCGAAACCTCCAACGTCAATGTGGCCGAGGAACTGGTGACGATGATCCAGACCCAGCGTGCCTACGAGCTGAACTCCAAGGTGGTTTCAACCTCGGATGCCATGCTCGGCCGCTTGACGCAATTGTGAGGTGACATCGTGAAACGTATTGCCTTGTTTGCCTTGGTGGTGACGGCCGGATGTTCGACTGTGCCGCCGACCAATGTGCATCAACCGATGAGTGCGCGGCCGATGCAGCGTTTTGAGACGGCTGGCGGCAATGGCTCGATTTTTCAGACGGGGCAGATGCGACCGTTGTTTGAAGATCGCCGGGCGCGCTTTGTCGGTGACACGATCACGATCAAGATTACCGAAAGTACCACGGCGTCCACCAAGTCGAATAACAAGCTGGATAAAACCAATACCGCTTCAGCGTCGGTTACCGGACTCAGCGGTTTGCCCGGCAAGGGCCTGCTCGGCCTGAATCTCGACGCCGGCAGCGCGAATGCCTTCAGCGGCAAGGGCGAAGCGGCCAATAACAACATCTTTACTGGGAACATCACGGTGACGGTCATCGACGTGCTGCCCAACGGCAATCTGCTGGTCTCCGGCGAGAAGCAGCTGGCGATCGGTCAAGAACAGGAGTTCGTCAGAATTTCAGGTGTGGTCAATCCGAGCTTCGTGGACTTCTCCAATACCATCGACTCCTCGAAGGTGGCGGATGCCCGTATCGAATACAAATCGGCCGGTCAGATCAGCGATGGCCAGATCATGGGATGGCTGGCACGTTTCTTCCTTAATGTGATGCCATTCTAGTCGTATTCCCCAGAGGCGCATCATGAAGACAAATAGTGGCAAATGGTTCCGGCAAGCGGCAATTGTCGCCGCATGCGTGTTGCCGCTCTGCGCGCAGCCGGTATGGGCCGAGCGCATCAAGGATCTTGCCTCGATCCAGGGCGTGCGCAACAACCAGTTGATCGGCTACGGTATCGTCGCTGGTCTCGATAACACCGGCGATCAAACGACACAGACGCCGTTTACCACTCAGGCGATTGGCAACATGCTGTCGCAGATGGGGGTCAATCTGACCGCCGAGCAAGCTACCAAGCTGCAACTCAAGAACGTTGCAGCGGTAATGATTACCTCGACCTTGCCGGCCTTTGCCCGACCCGGGCAGCAGATCGATGTAACGGTTTCTTCTCTGGGCAATGCCAAGAGTCTGCGGGGCGGAACCTTGCTGCTGACTCCGCTCAAGGGGGCCGATGGGCAAGTCTATGCCATGGCTCAGGGCAACATATTGGTCGGTGGGGTTGGCGCTTCCTCCGGTGCTTCCAAAGTGACGGTGAACCATCTTTCAGCCGGCCGGATTGCCGGCGGTGCGACAGTCGAGCGCGCCGTGCCGACGGCGCTGGGGCAGGGCGGGTTCGTCTATTTCGAATTGGCCAGCACAGATTTTGGTACGACCCAGAATGTGGTCGACGCGATCAACCGCGGCATGGGGCCGGGAACGGCGTCGGCAATTGACGGCCGACGCGTCGCCGTGCGGGCGCCAGAGAATATGGATGCGCGAGTTGCCTTTCTCGGGCGGATCGAGAATCTCGACGTCAAGCCGGTGGCCGGTATTGCCAAAGTGATCGTCAATCCGCGTACCGGGTCGGTGGTCATGAACCAGAAAGTGACTCTTGAAGCCTGTGCCGTCGCGCACGGCAGCCTCTCAGTGGTAGTCGATGGGGGGCAGCCGCAGTTGGGGCAGGGTGCCGATATCCAGGTCAAGCAGGAGAGCGGCAGCCTGATGAATGTGAAGGCCGGAGCCAACCTGTCCGATGTCGTCAAGGCGCTGAATGCTCTGGGGGCGAATCCGCTCGACCTGCTCGCCATCCTGCAGGCGATGAAAGCATCCGGCGCATTGCGCGCCGAGCTCGAAATCATCTAACGCCGCCATGTCGGTCAAGGTTCAGAACCATCCGAATCGGGCGGCCTACGACGTCAAGTCCACCCAGGACTTGCGCTCGGATTTAGCCAAAAATCCGCAAGAAGGACTCAAGGCCGCAGCGCAGCAGTTCGAGACGCTGTTCCTGCAAATGGTCATGAAAAGCATGCGGGATTCGGTGCCGCAGGATGGCTTGCTGGACAGTGAGCAATCCCGCTTCTATACCGGCATGCTTGATCAGCAATTGGCCCAGAATCTGACGACGACCGGCCAGGGGGTGGGATTCGCCCGACTGATCGAGCAGCAGCTAGGGCGAACCATGGCGGGAGCGAATGGGGCGACCGTGTCGGGCGAAACGGCAAACCCTGCCGGCAATGCCTTGCCGCTTGCCGCCTCGGATGGTCGCCACCTTTCCTCCAGGACGGTGCTGAGTTCATTGCCGACCTCAGCCGCCTATGCAGCGCAATCAGCCTCGGCGACAGTGGCGGACAGTTCGGAAGTGCCGGCCAGCGCCAAGGACTTCGTCAATCGGGTGTGGCCGCATGCGGTCGAAGCCTCGAAGTCGACCGGGGTGCCGCCTCAATTTCTGATCGCGCATTCTGCACTGGAAAGCGGTTGGGGTAAAAGTGAAATCCGCAAGGCCGACGGGTCGTCCAGTTACAACCTGTTCGGCATCAAGGCTGGCAAGAACTGGACTGGCGCTACCGTTGAAGCGACGACGACCGAATACATCGACGGTCAGCCGAAGCAAGTGGTTGAGAAATTCCGGGCCTATGCTTCTTACGAGGAAGGTTTCCGCGATTATGCCAACCTGTTGCGCGGCAATTCCCGCTACGGCGCAGTCATCGGCTCGCAAGATGGCACGGAGTTTGCAAGACGTTTGCAACAGGCGGGTTATGCCACCGATCCGATGTACGCCGACAAACTCTCGCGCATCATCAATGGTCCAACCCTGCGACAAGCACTGATCGGTTGATCGGAACTAAACTTTACGGTCGAGCGGTCGTTAACCTCACTGAGGTGAATGATGAGTTCAGGAATTTTCAGTATCGGTGTCAGTGGTATCGCAGCAGCCCAGATGGCCTTGCTGGCGACCGAGCACAACGTCGTCAATGCAAATACGCCGGGCTACTCCCGCCAAACCACGGTCCAGGCCACGAATGTCTCGGTTAATACCGGCGCTGGTGCGATTGGTCAGGGCGTGCACGTCCAGACCGTCAAGCGGATGTACGACAGCTATCTGACCCAGCAGGTCAATAGCGCCCAGACGCAGGTTAGCGAGCTCGATACTTACTACAGCCAGATCAAGCAAATCGACGATATGTTGGCTGACCCGAATGCCGGCCTGTCGCCGGCGCTGCAGAGCTTTTTTTCGGGGGTTCAGTCAGTCGCCTCGAATCCGTCCTTGATATCGGCTCGTCAGTCGATGATTTCGTCGGCCCAGACCCTGGCCGAACGCTTTCACAGCCTCGACACGCGTCTGGTCGACCTGTCCCAGCAGGTTAACGATCGCATCGTTGGCGCAGTGGCTGAGGTCAATGTATACGCGGCGCAAATTGCCGATGTCAATCAGCGCATCATCATCTCCGAATCCGCTTACGGCCAGCCGGCCAATGATTTGCTCGATCATCGCGACCAACTGGTGGCCGAACTGAACAAACTGGTCAAAGTGACGACCAGTACCAATTCGAATGGCAGTTACAACGTCTTTATTGGTACGGGGCAGCAACTTGTCGTCGGGACGCAGGTCACGGAGATGGCGGCGATGACTTCATCTGCAGACTCTTCGAAAATTGTGGTCGGTCTGAAAACCGCGGGGGGGGCACAAGAGCTCCCCGAGTTCCTGATCAATGGCGGCGAGCTTGGCGGCCTGATCACTTTTCGCAGTGAGTCGCTTGAGCCGGTGGCCAACGAACTCGGTCGTGTTGCCGCCTCGCTTGCGCTAACGTTCAACGCCCAGAATTCGCTTGGGCAGGATCTGCTGGGCAAGATTTCTGGCGACACTGGTTTTGTCGGTAACTTGTTTACGATCCCCGATCCGACTGTTTTACCCAGTTCAAAGAATATTGGCTCAGGTGTGCTTTCGGCCACCCTCGAAGCACCTACAGCACCTACCCCTCCGAATTACAGCGGCAATTTCTCGACCAACCTGACGAACAGCAATTACCAGGTCAAGTTTGGTGCAGCGGGTACCTATACGATTACCCGGATGACCGACAATCAGCCTGTTGTTCTCACGGCGACTCCGCCGGCGACTCCGGGTGTGGGGCCGGGAACGGTCAGCTTTGATGGGGTCAGCCTGAATATCTCGGCCGTCGGAACTAACGGTGACAGTTTTGTCATCAAGCCAACAGCCGAAGTCGGCCGGAATATCGAGATTGACAGCCGGGTTGTCGCTGATCCAAGGCTGGTTGCTGCTGCCGCACCGGTGACGGTGACCCAGGTTACGACCAATACCGGGGCAATGACCGTCTCCCAGGGCGTGGTTGGCGTTGGCTATGACGTTTCCGGTCTTCCCGTGACCTTGACCGCTGCAACGGCCACCGCGCCGGCTACCGGAAAGGCTCTGGTTGGTGTTGCCGGTGCTTGGACGGCGGTGTATTCGAATGGCACTACCGCCAGCGGTACAGGAGGCGAGATCAATCTGGCCAATGGCACCGCGACGCTTAGCAAACTGTCATTCTCCGGCATGTCCTTCGACATCAATGGCAGTCCGGCGGTTGGTGATCAGTTTTCCGTGCAGACAAACAAAAATCCCGTTACCGGGGTGGTTGGCGTCCAGGATGGCAGAAATGCCGTGTTGTTCGCCAAGTTGCAAACGCAGAACACCGTCGCCGGCGGCACGGCAACTTTCCAATCGACTTACGCCCGCTTGGTGGCGGACAATGGTATTCGTACCCGCGAAGCGAAAATCCAGCTTGATGCCCAAGGGGCGGTTCTCGATCAGGCCCAGTCGACGCGAGATGGCCTTTCCGGCGTCAATCTTGATGAAGAGGCAGCCAATATGCTCAAGTTTCAGCAAGCCTACATGGCCTCTTCCAAAATATTGGAAATCGGCAACAAGCTTTTTGACACTATCTTGGCTTTGGGCTAGTAGGGAGTCCGGATCATGCGTATTTCGACATCGATGATTTTCAACAATGGGACGAACGGGATCCAAAACCTGCAGTCCGATTGGTACAAGTTGCAGAACCAGATGTCTACCGGGCGGCGGATTCTTTCGCCGGCGGACGATCCGATCGGCGCATCGGAAGCGCTTCTGGTCAGTCAGTCGCAAGGAGTTAACCAGCAATTCCTCGATAATCAAGCAACGGCAAGGTCACAGCTTAATTACGTTGAGACGACGCTGGGCAGCGTTACCGACAACATGCTGAGTATCGTTGAACTGGCCAGCGATGCCGGTAATACGACTTACAGCGCGGCGCAGCGCAGCATGATTGCCGAAGAACTCAAGCAGCGCATGTCGAGCCTGGTTGGCCTGGCCAATACACGCGATGGTACCGGCCTCTACATTTTTTCCGGATATCAGTCGACAACAGAACCCTTCCAGATCAACACTGCGGCAGCCGCAGGGGTGGCACACTCGCTGGGGGCCAATACTTACGTCAATTACAGCGGCGATGCCGGTAAGACAGAGCTGCAGGTTAGTGCATCGAAGACGATGGCAACGTCCGAGAGTGGGCTGGATGCGTTTGTCCAGGTAAAGGACGCGCAAGGTGTGGTGACCACGAAAAGCATATTCGATGGCGTGCAGAACATGGTGGAAATCCTCGATGGTACGCGTCCTTATACGACCGCCGACTACACGCAGGCGCTCAAGGACATCAACACCTCGCTGAATCATGTTGCCACGGTACGCGCATCGGTGGGTGCCCGACTCAATGCGCTCGATAGTCTTACCTCGTCCGGCGAGGACGTTGGTCTTCTCTACGATACGCGGCTCAGCGAACTGCAGGATCTCGATTACACCAAGGCCATCTCAGATTTCTCGCGCGTTCAGATGCAGCTTGAAGCGGCACAACTGACTTTCAAGCAGACCAGCCAAATGAGCCTGTTCAATATTCTATGAAGACCGGTGCGCTATTGATCTCCGCCGGCTTTGTTTTGGCCGGATGTGGCTCGGTAGGTGGTGCCGGTTCGGCAACGCCCCTGGTTTCGGACAAGGTGATCCAGCTAACAGCAAAAACGTCCGTGTCGCTGTCTACGCTGGCCACTGCAGCTGTCGTCGGGGCGGCGATTTACCTGGTGTATGACCCGTTGGCTCCCAACTGGGAAATTGAAGAGTCGCGCCTCAACGAAGATACCTACCGTTTTTCGCTGAAGATGAAGCGTTACCATACCGGGGGGGCTGGCGAATCGATGCAGGCGCTCAAGCGTCGGGCCAGCCAGATACAGTACGAGCAAGGCTTTGCCGGATATCAGATTCTCGAGTACACCGAGGGCATCGATTCGCAAACCATCGGCGCGCGCCGCATGGCCGAGGGCGTCATCAAGCTGGTGCAGCGTCAACAGGCCGATTCGTTCCTGCAGAACTCACCCTAGCGTCCCGGTACGGCGAAGCCGAGCATGGCGCTCATGGCAAATTCAAAGACCGCCTGGATTGGTCCGGCAAGATAGTTAAGGCTAACTGCCAGGGTGACGAATCCTCCGATCAGCGTGATGGGAAAGCCCAGCGCAAAAATATTCAGTTGCGGTGCGGCGCGGGTCAATACGGCCAGCGCAATATTGGTGATCATCAAGGCGACCACGACCGGAAGGGCGAGCAGCAGGCCGGCCGAAAATACCTTGCTGGCCAGTTCGACCACGTTCAGCCAGGAGCCTGCAGCAAGTGGGGTCGCGCTGACCGGAATGGCCGAAAAGCTTTGAGCCAAGGTGGCGAAGTAGAGCAGGTGGCCATTCATCGACAGGAAAAGCAGCAATGCGATCAGGCTGAAGAATTCGGTAATGACGGGGGTTTGTGACGCGCTCAGCGGATCGTAGAAGGTGGCGAAACTGAGTCCCATTTGAAACCCCATGAACTCGCCGGCCAGATCGAAGGCGGAAAATACGATACGGGCCGAGAAGCCCATGCCGATGCCGATCAACATTTGCTGGGCCATGATCCACAAACCGCCGAGTGAGCCAGGTTGAACCTGTGGCATGGCAGGCAGGATAGGGGCGATGGCGATGGTGATGGCAATGCCCAAAATCAAACGGGTCTGCCGCGGAATGCCGACTGAACTCCACAGGGGGGCCGTTGCAATGAACGCCAGGATGCGGGCGAGCGGAAACACATAGGCGACGATCCAGGCATCAATCTGGGCCGATTCTATGCTGATCACGATGACTAGCCGATCAGCTGCGGAATGCTTCCGAACAGACGCTGAATGTAGTCAATCAGGTACTGAAGCATCCAGGGGCCGGCGAGCAGGAGGACGACGAACATCACCACCAGCTTCGGGACAAATTGCAGCGTCGATTCGTTGATTTGCGTTGCCGCCTGGAAAATACTGATGATCAGGCCAACAATCAGTGCCGCGATGAGGGCCGGCGCCGACATCAGCAAGGTGACTTCAATCGCCTGTCGGCCGATTTCCATGACGGTTCCTGGCGTCATCGCGTGAAACTCTGTATCAGGGAACCGATAACCAGATGCCAGCCATCAACCAGCACAAATAACATCAGCTTGAATGGCAATGCCACCATAACCGGCGACATCATCATCATGCCCATCGACATCAGCAGGCTGGCAACGACCATGTCGATGACCAGAAAAGGTATGAACAGGATAAAGCCGATCTGGAATGCGGTCTTCAACTCGCTGATGACAAAAGCCGGGACCAGAATGCGAAGCGGTATGTCTTCCGGTTTTTCGATCTTGTCGACTTTGGCAATGCCGGCGAACAGGGCAAGGTCGGACTCCCTGGTCTGCCTGAGCATGAAGCCGCGCATCGGTATGGCCGCCCGTTCGGCCGCCTGCATGATGTTGATCTTGTTCTCGGAGAGCGGCAGATAGGCTTCCGAGTAAACCTGGTCGAGGACCGGGCTCATCACGAAAAAAGTCAGGAAAAGAGCCAGGCCGACCATCACCTGATTGGGCGGCGAGGTCTGCGTGCCCAGGGCATGCCGCAACAGGGAGAGCACGATGATGATGCGGGTGAAGCCGGTCATCATCAACACGGCTGCCGGAATGAAGGTCAGCGCCGTCATCAGCAACAGCGTTTGAATGGTCAACGAATAGGTTGTTCCGCCGCCGGCCGCCGGTGTGCTGGTAACCGCCGGCAACCCGCCGCTGGCTTGGGCGATGGCGAGTCCCGCCGGCAAGAGCAGGCTGAGGGCGATCAATAGGCGCCTAGTCATGGTTGCGTCGCTCGCTTATGGTCTGCAGCCATTGCCTAAAGGGTTTTTCCGCAGAGGATGGCGAATCGTCAGCAGGAATGGTCGTACCTTTTGCCATCCGGTGCAGTGTGCGGATTTGCCCCGGAACAATGCCAATGACCAGCCATTGATCGCCGATTTCGAGCAACACGATGCGCTCGCGTGGCCCCAATGCGACGCCACCTATAACTTTCATGTCGCCTTGGCCAAACTTCTTGCCACCGGAGACTTTTCGGGCCAGCCATGCTGCGCCGACCAGAATGGCTACGATGAGCGACAGGGCCAGCGCTGTCTGCAAATAAGTTCCTGCCGAAACTGCTGGACTGGCTGTTTCAGCAGCGTTGGCGGCAAACGGGATGAGCAGTGAGATAAAACGTAACAAGAAAGGCGACCCGCAGCAGCAAATAGACAGGTCGCTATCTTAAAGCAAACCAGACGGGGCGTTTAGCGATTGAGTTTCCGCATCCGCTCGGATGGCGTGATGATGTCGGTCAGGCGGATGCCGAATTTGTCATTGACCACGACGACTTCGCCTTGGGCAATCAGCGTGCCATTGACCAATACATCCATCGGTTCGCCAGCCATCGCATCAAGTTCAACGACCGAGCCATGCGCCAACTGGAGAAGATTCTTGATGGTGATCTTGGTCCGCCCGAGTTCTACGGCAAGCTGGACCGGAATGTCCAGAATCATGTCGAGTTCGTTCATCATCCCGCTACTGCCGGCATTGCCGCCGAATGACGGGAAGATGTCGGCCGGTTGCGCCGCTTCATGGGCCAGGGTCGAATCAGTGACCGTCTGTTCGGCCATCGCGGCCGCCCAGTCATCATCGTTGATCTGGCCGTCGTCCTCGGTCACCTGATTTTCCAAATTGTCCATTTCGTCAGCCATTTTTTTCTCCCATCGCCGGCTCGGCGGCCGGCGTGTCGGGCGATGATGCGATAAATCGCTCGACTTTCAATGCGTATTGGCCATTTTGCTGACCATAGGAACATTCCATCAAAGGCACACTATCAACCAAGGCCTCAATATGCTCAGAAATATGGAATGGAATGATGTCGCCAGCCTTCAGCTTGAGTATCTGGCCGAGCGTGATTTTGCCAGTTCCCAGGTGGGCGACAATTTCGACTTCGGCGCCCTGCAGCTGTTTCCGCAATGTACCGATCCAGCGCTTGTCCGAGGAGAGTTGATCACTCTGCATCGTACTGTACAAAAGATCACGAATCGGCTCCAGCATCGAATACGGGAAGCAGATGTGCATGTCGGCGGTTGCACCACCAAATTCAAGGGTGAACGTTGTTGAAACAACAATTTCAGACGGCGTTGCAATATTGGCAAACTGCGAATTCATCTCCGAGCGCACGTACTCGAAGTTGATCTCATGCACCGGTTTCCATGATTTGCTGTATTCGGTGAAGACGACGTTGAGCAAGCCCTGAATGATGCGCTGTTCGGTCGCCGTAAAATCTCGGCCTTCGACCCGGGTATGGAAGCGCCCGTCACCGCCAAACATGTTGTCGACCACGAGAAAAACGAGGTTGGGGTCGAAGACGAACAACGCCGTACCACGCAAGGGTTTTGCGACAACCAGATTCAGATTGGTCGGTACGACGAGATTGCGGATGAATTCGCTGTACTTTTGTACGCGGATCGGTCCCACCGAGATTTCGGCATTCCGGCGCATGTAGTTGAACAAGCCGATCCGCAGGTAACGGGCGAAACGTTCGTTGACCAGTTCCAGCGTCGGCATGCGCCCGCGCACGATACGTTCTTGCGTACCGATGTTGTACGCACGAATGTCGCCGCCTTCGCCCTGGCTTTCCTCGGACTCGTCGGCCTCGCCGGTGACGCCCTTGAGTAGGGCGTCAACCTCGTCCTGGGAAAGAAAGTCGCCTGCCATGGCTCCTTACTGAATAATAAAGGAAGTAAACAAGACGGATTTCACCGGCCCCTCGGACGGAATGACCTCGCCCTTCTTGTTTTTCACGGGCGGTTCAATGGCGTTATTGATTTCCTCCTTCAATACCCCTGCAAGGTTTTCCTTGCCTTCCTTGGGTAACAGCTCCGATGCCTTCTTGGAGGAGAGAAGCAGCGTGATGTTGTTGCGGATCTTCGGCATCAACGCTTTGAGTATCGGTTCCGAGTGAGGATCGACAAGTTCCAGCGATAGCGCTACCTGAAGGTACTGGTCGCCAGTTTCCGGCACCAGATTTACCGTAAAGGGATCCAGATTGACAAAAACGGGCGGAATTTCAGCCTCTTTTTTCTTGTCCTTTTTCTTTGGCTTGACTGTTTCCTCGGCGACATCTTCATCGTCGCTGGCATGGTCGGCACTCTTCATCAGCATGTAGACCGCGCCGCCACCACCAAACACTAAAACGAGTACGGCAGCCAGGATGATGATCAACAGTTTCTTGCTCTTCTTTTTGGGGACTTCGGTCCCTTCTTCGGCTGGCTTGGCATCCTTTGCCATGTCGTTTCCTCTCTAGATGATCTCGTGTCTGGTCAGGCAAACAGGTCTACCAGACCTCGTCCCCTGTTCAATACGGTGCTGGCGCCCGTGCTTGGCGCATTGTCATTGGCCGGGAGTATAGCGTTTTCGCCTGCCGAGCGGTTCTCGTTCGCTGGCTGGGAGGGATTGTTGGGATTCTGTTGCGCCAGGTTCGCACCAACGTTGGCTTGTCCCAGATTGATGCCAGCTGACGCGAGCAGATCCTTCAGTTGGGGCATTGCACTTTCGATTGCCTGACGAACTTCAGCGTGAGGCGAGGCAAAAGCCAGCGTGGCCTGGTCTCCGCTCAAATTGATGGTGATTTGTACCGGGCCGAGTTGCGGAGGATTGATGTTGATTTGGGCTGTTTGCTGATCGTTCTTGGCCAGCCATACGATCTTGTCGCCAAATTGCTGAGGCCACGAGGCGTCGCGTAGATGGGTGCTGACGTTCTGTGGCTGGGCGGCTTCAGTACCCTGCGCCTGCCGTCCCGCGGCAAGGGGGGCGAGGTTGTTGGTCAGTGTTGTGGCATTCGTTTCCAAACCGGATGTTTCGACGGCAATATTTGCCGGCCCGCTCTGCAACAGGGTGTTGGCATTGGCTGTATTGTTGCCGGTCGGGTTCAGCTTATCGAATAGGCCAGCGGCGGCTTTTTCGGCAGCGCGCAAGGTTTCCTGCTCCGAGGATGCGCCGCCGGCTTGGCCATTGAGCGTTGCCAGTGCTGCCCCCGCGATCGATTTTTCGGTTTTGTCTGCGGTCGGCTGGAAAGCGGTGTTCCCACGGGCTGAAATGTCGGGCTGGAACTGGGCATTGCCGGTAAGCGACGCAATCAAGGCCGGGTCTACCAAGTCGGGGATGGTGTCGGAGCTATCCGATGCAGTCTTGTTCTGGCCTGCCTCAAGATCAGCCAAGGTCTTCTCCGAGGTGCCGGGAAGCTGGCTCAAAAGGTTTTTGAGCTCGCCGGAGAGCAGCGCGGCAAATTCTCCCGGCAAACCGTCGCCACCGGTTGCGTTGCTTGCGCCGGTGGCGGCAACCGCCGCGTTGGTTCCACTGGGCATTGAAGAGATGACGGTTACTGACATTGTGACTCCTTCGGGAATGCAGGGCATTGTTCTGCCCTGATATAAGCAATGGCCGTGCCGGCTATTGTCTATTCCTCCGAAGCGATATCCACACTGTATTTGCGGCTGGAAAACTCGTCCTGCAGTTTTTGTTCCTGCTTGTTTTCTCGATAACGTTCGCGTGCGTCATGGCGCAGAGAGAGCGTGTCGATGGCCTTGAGCTTCTTGTTTTGGTCCTGCCATTGATCTTGGCCGGCCTTGGTGTTCCGTTCCGAGCTTTCGACGACATTGCGCTGCTGCACGACGGCTTCGTCGATCCGGGCGAGGAAGGCCTGATAGTTCAGCAGGATCAGCCGGGTTATGCCATCGGCCGTTGCCTCAAGCATGCGTTGGGCGTATTCGTCCCGGTATTGTTCCAGCATTTGCAGGCGGCTGCGCTGGCTTTGTTCGGCGGCGATCAACTGGCCCAGTTTGCGCGTCGCTTCGTCGGCACGGGTCTGCATGACTTCAAGTAATGGCTGCAGGGAAAAGGCTTGGGTCATGGGTTATACAAACAGTTGTTTGAGGGCTGTCAGGCTGGAGGCGAAGTCGGCTTGTTCCGAAAATTGTTGCTGCAGAAAACTCTCCATCCGCGGGTAGAGCCCGATCGCTTGATCAAGCACCGGGTCCGAACCAGGAACATAGGCGCCTACCGATATCAAATCGCGCGAGCGCTGATAACGGGCAAACAATACCTTGAATTTGCGGATCTGCTCAAGATGCGGCGTGTCAATCAAGTTGACCATGGCACGGCTGATTGATTGTTCGATGTCGATGGCCGGGTAGTGCCCGGCATCAGCCAGGGTTCGCGACAGCACGATATGGCCGTCAAGGATCGCGCGAGCGGCGTCGGCAATCGGGTCCTGCTGGTCGTCGCCTTCGGCTAGAACGGTATAGAAGGCAGTGATCGAGCCGCCTCCGTCCTGACCATTGCCGGCGCGCTCGACCAACTGCGGCAGGCGGGCAAAGACCGAAGGCGGGTAGCCCCTGGTTGCCGGCGGTTCGCCGATGGCCAGTGCGATTTCCCGCTGGGCCATTGCGTAGCGGGTCAGCGAATCCATGATCAGCAAGACCTGCTTGCCTTGGTCGCGGAAATATTCGGCGATGGTCGTCGCGTAGGCGGCGCCCTGCAGGCGCAACAATGGTCCGGTATCGGCCGGTGCGGCGACCACGACTGCCCGGCGCATGCCTTCCTCGCCGAGGATTTGCTCGATGAACTCCTTGACCTCTCGACCGCGCTCGCCAATCAGCCCGACAACGATCACTTCGGCTTCCGTGTAGCGCGCCATCATGCCGAGGAGCACGGACTTGCCTACCCCGGAACCGGCGAAAAGCCCCATGCGCTGACCCCGCCCGACCGTCAGCAAGGCATTGATGGCACGGATGCCAACGTCCAGCGGCTGGTCAATGGCTGCTCTCGCCATCGGGTTCACCGGGCGGCTCTGCAAAGGTCGCGAGGTGCTGACTTGAAGGGGGCCTTTGTTGTCGAGCGGGCGCCCTACACCGTCCAGAATGCGACCGAGCAGGCCGTCGCCAACCGGCGCCTGTTTGACCCGGTCGATAGCGCGGCGGCGGAATGGTGTTGGGTCGTCGATGTGCGGCGGGGGGCTGGCGGTTTCAAAGGCGACTACCTTGGAGCCGGGCGCCAGACCATACATGTCGTCGGATGGCATCAGGTAGAGTTTTTCGCCGGAAAAGCCGACGACCTCAGCATCAACCGGGGCTCCGGTAGGCGGAAATATCCGGCAGGAACTACCAAGCGGCAACTTCAGGCCGGCTGCTTCCATGACCAGGCCATTGATTCGGGTCAGCCTGCCGGTCGGCCACAAGGCCTGGGCATTGCTGGCCGCTATGCCGCAGTTATGCAGAAAGTTATTCCAGCGTGCGGCGTGGTCCGGTCGATCGGGGTTTATGGATTCAGCCATGCCTGGGGCTCGGTACCAATCGCTTCCAGTACTCTTTTCCATCGCGTTTCGATGGTCGCATCGATCTCGCTAGAGCCGGCCTGCAGCAGGCAACCACCGGGGCTGATTTCGCTATCGTCAAGGATTTGTGTGCCCGTCTGCGCGAACTCCTCACCGAGGAGGGTGCGGACTATGTCGCCGTCAGCCGGATTCAGACGAATTACGATGTGGGCGTGATGCAGGGGCAGTGCGGCGAGGGCTTCGCGAATTATCGGCAGTAATGCGTCGTTCTGCGCCGCAAAGACGCCGCGGGCTAGTTGCGCTGCGATTTCGATGGCCAGCGCCAGCATTTGCTCGGCAACCGATTGATCGAACTCATTTAGCGCGGTCTGCAGACTGCCGATCAGGGTGTTGAATCGGTCGGCCTGCAAAGCCAGGGCTTCATTTGTCGCCTGCTCGCCAGCCGCCTTGCCTTCCGCCAGGCCGGCCTGGTAGCCGCTGGTCCGGGCCTCGTCGTAAACCCGTTCGATATCTTCGGCGGTTGGCAAGGCGATTGGTGGAGCGACTTCAGGCTGCTCCATGACCGGGACGAGCGGCTCTTCAGCTGCTGCGACAGGTGCCGGCGTCGGTGTCGGTGCTGGGGCCGGCCGTTTATCGAACGAACCGGCTTGCCAACGTTGAAAACTGACGAGGTCTTCCTTGGGAATGATCACGGATGTGCCCTGCCTGACTTAGATCATTTGCTCGCCACCGGCACCGCCGAGGACAATTTGACCTTCGTCGGCCAGGCGACGAACGACCTTGAGGATTTCCTTCTGCTCGGCCTCGACTTCGGAGAGGCGTACCGGGCCCTTGGATTCGAGATCTTCGCGCAGCATTTCGGCAGCGCGCTGCGACATGTTCTTGAAGATTTTTTCCCGAAGATCGGGAGAAGCTCCCTTGAGTGCCAAAATCAGCGAGTCCGACTGGATTTCACGCAGAATGAGCTGGATCGAGCGGTCATCAATGTCCATCAGGTTCTCGAAGACGAACATTTCGTCGAGGATCTTCTGTGCCAGGTCGGGGTCGTATTCGCGGATCGCATCGACGACCGAGGTTTCGTTGGTGGCGCCAATGAAATTGAGAATCTCGGCAACCGTCCGCACGCCACCCATGGCTGTATGTTTGACGCTGGCCGAACCGGAGAGGATGCGCATCATCGTCTCATTGAGTTCGCGCAGGGCCGATGGCTGGATGCCTTCAAGCGTGGCAATACGCAACACCACATCGTTACGCAGGCGTTCGGTGAAATGGTTGAGGATCTCACTGGCCTGGTCATGTTCAAGGTGCACCAGGATCGTCGCAATGATCTGCGGGTGTTCATTTTTGATCAGGTCGGCAACGGTCGGCGCATCCATCCACTTCAGGCCTTCGATACCGGAGGTCTCGCCGCCCTGCAAAATGCGTGAAATCAGGTTCGCTGCCTTGTCGTCACCGAGGGCCTTGGTCAGTACCGAGCGGATGTAGTTGTCGGTATCGACGTGTACCGCCGCATGTTCTTCGGCAATCGTGTGGAACTCGTCGAGTACTGCCTCGACCTTGGTTCTTGGCACGGATTTGAGCATCGCCATGGCATGACCGAGCTTTTGCACCTCGCGCGGGCCGAGGTGTTTGAGCACTTCGGCCGCATGGTCCTCGCCCAGCGTGATGAGCAGGGTTGCGCTCTTTTCCAGGCCTTCCTCTGGGCTACCCGCCATTTGCGCCTATCCAGTCCTTGATAATGTTGGCAACAGCCTTCGAGTCGGTCTGTGCAAAGTCGCGCGCCTTCTGAACCTTGGCGGCGTAGGAGTCGATCCGCACGTCGGTCGCCCCTTCTTCGCCCTCTTCGCCGAGCACGTCGCCGATCCCGGCGAACATGCCGGAACCGCCTTCTTCTTCCGCCTTCGGTGGCGGCGGGAACATCGTTTTCAGGGTGGGCTGGATGATCTTCAGGTAGAGGAAGGTAATGATCGCGGCAATAATCAGGTATTTGAAAATATCCTTGGCATAGCCGATATTTTCCGGGTCTTTCCAGATCGGCAGACCGGTTTCGCTCTTGTCGTCCACGGTGAATGGCGCGTTGGCCACCGAAATGGTGTCGCCACGCTCCTTGCTGAAACCCATCGCTTCGCGAACCAGATCGTTGATCTGTTTCATTTCGGAGTCGGCCAACGCCTTGGTCGTGGGTTTGCCGTCTTTGCCGATGTCCTTGCGATGATTGACCACCACGGCGGCCGAGAGGCGGCGAATGCTGCCGATTGCCTGCTTGGTGTAGCGGATGGTCTTGTCGACTTCGTAGTTGATCGTGGCGTTCTTGCTGGTGCTGATCGGCTGGCCGGCGGCGTTGAGCGGCGCAGTGATGCCGCTGACATCGATCTTGCCTTGGGCGTCGCCCGGTTTAGTCGGCGGGGTGGGCGTGGTTCCGGTGGCCGGCTGCGTCAGCGGCGCGGTGGCCGGCACCGGGGGCTGGTTGGTCAACGCGCCGGGAACGCCGCCGGCTGCCTGATTGACGCTGGCGGTCTCATTGTTTTGCTGGCTACGGATACTGCTGCTATCCGGCGTGCTGTTGGGGCGGAAGCTTTCGGCGGTTTGCTCGCTCTGCGAAAAATCGAGGTCGGCGGCTACCTGGACCTTGAAATTCTCGTTGCCCAGCAGGGGTTTCAGGATTTCCTCAATGCGCTTGATGATGCCGTCTTCGACTTCCCGCACATATTTGACTTGTACCGGGTCAAGTCCGGCTTCGGTCAGCTTGCTCTTGAGCTGCGAGAGCAGTACGCCGTTCTGGTCGATGACCGTCACGTTGGCCATCGGGAGTTGCGGCACGCTCGACGAAATCAGGTGAGCAATGCCGGCTATCTGCCCATTGTCCAAGGTCCGGCCGGGGTAAAGGTTGAGCATGACCGAGGCAGTCGGTTTTTGTTCTTCGCGAACAAAAACCGAGGGCTTGGGAATCGCAAGATGCACCCGTGCCGTCTGGACCGAGCCGATCGATTGAATGGTTCGGGCCAGTTCGCCTTCAAGGCCGCGCTGGTAGTTGACCTGCTCGGCAAACTGGCTGGTGCCGAATTTCTGGTTTTCCATCAATTCGAAGCCGACCAGTCCGCCGCGCGGCAAGCCCTGGGTGGCCAGTTTTAGGCGTACTTCATGGACGCGTTCGGCGGGCACCAGCAAGGAGCCGTTGTCGCTGTAACGGTGCGGAACATTCTGTGTTTCAAGAATGGCGACGATGGCGCCACCGTCTTTTTCCGTCAGGTTGGAAAACAGGACTTTCCAGTCCGGCTGCCGGCTCCAGAGTATGGAACCGACAATGACGGCAACAATGGCAGCCACCGCCACCATGAATATGATCTTCTGCTGATCGCCTAGCCGGTTAAACGCCTCGCGCAGACGCTCTGCCGGGTTTGCACCCGGTGCGGTTCCTGCCGTCGTTTCAGTTGTTGCTGCCATCAAAGCCCGGTCAAATTGCGGTGAAACAGAAGAAGAATCAATTGAGAAGCCAAATTACCCTAGAAATATTCTACTATTACCAGCGCTGAATTCCCCCTATCTTTTTCAATGCCCACCCCGCAGGCTGCTACCGCCACTCTCGATTCCGAAGCCAAGACCGCCGAATTGCAGCGGGCCTTTGCCATGTTCAACCAAGTCTCGGTCGAGTTGACGCAGGCATATGAAGCTTTGCAGGCCCGCGTTACCTCGCTGACTGAGGAGTTGGCCATCGCCAATGGCGAATTGCGGCGGCAATATCAGGAAAAGGAAGCGTTGTCCGAGCGGCTTTCATCGCTGCTCGATGCGTTGCCGGCGGGGGTGGTATTGCTTGATTCGTCGGCCGGAGTGGTTGCTGTCAATCCGGCGGCAATGTCCCTTTTTGGAACGGATATGGTCGGCCGCCATTGGGGTGACGTGGTGCGCGCCTGTCTCGAGCCGACATTGACGGTCGGTGAATGGCAGCTGGGTGAGCGGCGTGTCTCGATTGCCGAAAGCATGCTCGCGTCGGCCGGCGGAAAGATTCTGCTGATTCATGATGTAACTGCTGCGCACCGGATGAAAACCGAGCTTGAGCGCAATCAGCGGCTGGCGGCGATGGGCGAAATGGCTGCGTCGCTGGCGCACCAATTGCGCACGCCGTTGGCGGCGGCCCTGCTTTATACCGCCAATCTCGGGCTGGCCGGGGTGCCCGATGAGGCGCGGGTCCGCTTTTCCGAAAAGGCGAGCGGGCAACTGCGGCGCCTCGAACGGCTGATTCAGGATGTGCTGTTGTTCGCGCGCGGCGAAAGCATCGGTCGCGACGTGATTCCGGTCAGCGATTTGCTTGCCGAGGCCGCTCAAACCGTCGAGCCCTTAATGCGCGAGCATGGCCTGGTGTTTGCTGTAGTCGACAGTTGCGACGGGGCGCAAATGGTCGGCAGTCGCAAGGCGCTGTTCGGCGCCTTGGTCAACTTGCTGGAGAACGCCATGCAGGCGACGCCTGCCGGCGGCAAAATTTGCCTCACCGGCAATCGACGCGGCGATTTGCTGGCTTTGGGGGTGCGCGATAGCGGCCCGGGGATTTCCCGGGAAACGCAGGCGCGTATTTTTGAGCCATTCTTCACCACCAAGGGGCAGGGGACCGGCCTTGGTCTGGCCATCGCTCTTGGTGTGGCACGTGCTCATGGCGGAGCGATTGAGGTGTTTTCCGAACCCGGCGAAGGGGCCGAGTTCATAGTTACGCTGCCGCTCGGTTCGGCAGAGATCGGGATTGAGGAAAATGGCGGAACATAGCTTGCCGATTCTGGTGGTCGAAGACGATCCCAGCCTGCGCGAAGCAATTGGCGATACCCTGGAACTGGCCGGGCGCCCATATGTGGCGGTTGACGGCGGGGCTGCCGCGTTGAAGGTTTTGGGAGAGCAGGCTTTTTCCATTGTTGTCAGCGACGTGCGCATGATGCCGATGGACGGAATTGCGCTACTCAAGGAAATTCGTTTGCGCTTGCCGCATCTGCCGGTGGTGCTGATGACGGCGTATGCCGAAGTCGACAAGGCAGTTGATGCGATGCGTTCCGGCGCCTGCGACTTCCTGCTCAAGCCCTTCGAGCCACAAGCCCTGCTGGCGCACATCAACAAATACGAGTTGCCGGAAACTGGCGAGTCGGCTGGTGTCGTCGCCATCGATCCGGTTAGTCGCGAGTTGTTCGCCATTGCCCAACGCGTCGCGCAAACTGATGCAACGGTATTGCTGACCGGTGAATCGGGGGTTGGCAAGGAAGTGGTGGCGCGTTTTATCCACCGCAATTCGGCGCGCAAGGACGGCCCGTTTGTTGCCATCAACTGCGCGGCGATTCCCGATAGCCTGCTCGAAGCCACGCTGTTCGGCTATGAAAAGGGCGCATTCACCGGTGCGCAGCAGGCGCAGGCAGGCAAATTCGAGCAGGCGCAGGATGGCACGCTGTTGCTTGACGAAGTCACTGAAATGCCGATGAGTCTGCAGGCCAAGCTGTTGCGCGTCCTGCAGGAGCGCGAGGTGGAGCGGGTCGGTGGCAAGAAGCCGGTGCCGCTGAATATCCGCATCATTGCCACCTCCAACCGCGAAATGGCCGAGGCCGTTGCCAAAGGCGTCTTTCGTGAGGATCTCTACTACCGTCTTAATGTTTTTCCAGTGGCGATTCCAGGGTTGCGGCAGCGGCGCGGGGATATCGTTGCCATCGCCCGACATTTCGTTGTCGAACATGGTGGCCGCTTCGGGCGTTCCGGGGTTTCGCTTTCGCCAGCAGCCGAACTTGCGCTGACGGCCCATGACTGGCCCGGCAATGTACGCGAACTGGAAAATGTCATCCAGCGGGCATTGATTCTCTCGACTGGTCCGACGATTGGCACCGAACATCTGAATCTCGTGGCGAAAACGTCGCCGGGGGCTGCAATAATTCAAGTGCCGCTTGGCGATGTGGGGTCTGCAGCCGGGCTAACGGAAGTCGAGAAAAGGGCCGATAATATGAAGGACTTGGAGCGCGAGCATATCCTGCGTACACTCTCTGAGGTCGGTGGTTCGCGCAAGATGGCGATTGATCGATTGGGGATTTCCGAACGGACTTTGCGCTACAAGTTGCAGCAGTACCGTGATGAAGGATTTTTCAAGGACTGATTCTGGCCTGAAAATTGCTGATAGTTGGCCAAGGTTTTAGGAGCTGAAAATGGATACCCAAGGGATTGAACAAATGTTGAGCGTGCTGCGGACGACCGCCGCACAGGCCTCCGGCAAGGCTGCGGAAAGCGCGCCAGCGGCTGGTACTGCCGACTTTGCCCAGGTTCTGCAAAGCTCCATTAACAAGGTTAACCAGACCCAGCAACAGGCTGACCAGATGGCGGAAAAACTTGCCGCCGGCGATACCAGTCAGAACTTGCATGAAGTGATGATCGCCTTGCAGACGGCCAGTATTTCTTTCCAGGAAATGGTTCAGGTACGCAACAAACTCGTCACGGCCTATCAGGACGTGATGAACATGCAGGTCTAGTCGGCCAGCCCAGAGTCCTTGGCCTTGCGCTCGCGTTCAATGCGCGCAATGTAGTGTTCGATGAACGCCAGACGAATGCCTGGCAAATTGACAAATTCGCAGCCGATACGCAGATTGTGCTCGCCGTTGCGATCTGACATTTCGACTGTTTTGCGGACACGTAAATTCACCTGAATGACCCCTTCTTCGGGAATTTCCAGGCGGCATTGCTGGAATAGCGCATCGCGACGAAAGTGCTCGGCAAGTGCTGTCGCTCCGACCAGGCAAACGCCTCCGCCGCTGATGTCGGATAGTGTCAGTTCGAAGGTTTTCAAGACTCCATCCGAGCCGTGAGTGGCCAGCTTGCAATGTATCGGGTTGGCCAGGGGCGGTTCGAGGCGGAAAAACTCCCGTCGTTGCAGGCGCAGGATTGCATCGGGAATAGGCGCCGCCAGTACGCTCTGGTCTTGATGCTTGGCTTGCTTTAGCGCGGGTAAGCGTATCTGTATCTTGACGTGATCCAGCTTGGTTACCAGTGTGATTTGCCGGGCGCTTTGGGCGCTGTCGCTACCTTCGTCGTCATTGGCCGGCTCGAGAAAGATATTGCCGGTCGATTCGTCGATCGCCACAATCGACGTCGGGAAAAATTGCTGACCCTCGTTGATGTAGGCCGTGAAGATGCTGTGCCGTTTGGCCAGAAGGTTGAGGTAAAAGAGAACCTCTTGTTTGCTGTCGAGAAGAAACTGGGCAAATACTTCCCGATGGTCGATTTCGAAATCGGGGGTGGCGAGTTCTTCGGAAATTGGCGGCATGCGTGTTCACGTCGACGTGGAGCCGCCAATCTTAAACCATCATTCCTTGCTCGGTGGCTGTTTCAAAATATTGCCATCCGGCGGTGCGTTCAGCGGACTTTCACCATGCTCGATGCGGTACAGCCAGGCGAGTAGCTCGGCAACTGCCATGTAGAGTTCTGCCGGAATATGTTCGTCAATATTGACTTGGGTAAGCAAGGCGACGAGATCGGGTGATTCGTGCACGTAGATGCCATGCTCTTTTGCCCGGGCGATGATCTGCTCGGCAATTAACCCTTTTCCTTTGGCAACCACCCGGGGGGCTGCATCGGTTTGGCTATAGGCGAGAGCGATCGCTTCGCGAGCTTGCTTATTCTGCTTGTTGGCCATGCAGGACGAGTAGTTGCGAAAGATTCAGTCCGGCAGCTTCAAACTGTTGGCGCAATTGTTCGGCGCTGTCGCGCAGTCGCGACTCGCTGGTTTCCGATTCGGTATTCGCCGAAACGCTGATGTTGCCGCCAGGGCGCAAGGCGAGCGTGATATCGATACCGCCCAAGGCCGGTAGTGACAGTTTTAGTCTCGTCTGCCACTGGGTGGTGGCATTGACCTCGCTTGATCTGCCATCTTCAGGGGCTTGAGCAATCTCCCACCACATTTTCTGCCCTGGCCATACCTGGCCCTGCCAAGCAAAGCTTTGCGTCGCCAGGCCGTCGAGTTGCTGCTGTACGAGTGCTCGCAAATCGTTGGGGACCGGACTGGAGGTCTGAATATTCTGATTGGCCAAGGTGGCTTGCTCGGAACGCGGGGCGGCTGACCCTAACTCGGCGCTCAATGGCGCTTTTGCCGCTTCACCAATAATTGCCCCTGGGGCTGCTGCAAGCTGTGGCGTCGAATGTTTGCCTTGCGGCTCCTGGCGCAGGGCATCGGTGGGGAGATCTCCGGAAACCCAGCGTGCCTGGTGGGCTTCATAGAACATCCCGCTTTGCGATAGTGCCTGCTTGAGAACCGGAGCAAGGTCTGCCGCCGTTTTGGGCATGGTTTCGACCAATGCCTGATTGCCATTCAAGGGCGCCGGAGGGGCTCGTTTGCCTTCGCCGTCAAGGCCGTTCAGCAGATTGCCAATCATTTTGCCGGCCGAACTCAGGGAGGTGGTAACCGACTCCAGGGGGTTTCTGGCAACAGCCGCGTCGGAGCGGTTGGCGACAACTGCCAGGGTGACTTTGCCATCGCTTTCCGCCACCTCAAGTTCAAGGCTGTCCCCTGGCTTCGCTGCGAATGGCAGGGCCAGCGTAACGTCGCGTTGCGCCACCGTCGCCCGATAGGTGCCATTCGGCAATACCGCGAGTATTTCGGCAAAGATGCGTTGCCCGGGAACAAGGTCGCTGAGTGCATCGGCAATTCGTTGGGCCGCCGGGACGGGTTGCGTCTGGCCGCCCGTCGCCAAATGCTGATCGGGCAGGATCTGTCGCAGGCTACTGGCGACATCCGGCGGGATCATGATTTAACGGAGGGGAGCTTGGCGCCCGAGAGCGCGTTGATCAACGGGGCAATTTGGTCCATGCGATCTTTGCATAGACTCATCACAACCTTGTGTAGTGTCAGGAGTTCCGTGACTCGATTGCGATAGGCCGCGGTATATCGGAGAGCAGGGGACATTTCTTGAACGGCCTCGGAGGCCCTGCGAAATGCCGCCTCCAGCTCTTCAATCTGCTCCCATTTTCCGTTCTCTGCAGCATCCTGCAAATTTTTCAGTACGCCAGCAAGTTGATCAAGTGCAGAAGTCTTGCTTGCCGAGAGGCTAGAGATTTTGGCCACCCCCATTTTTGATGTTCAGGCCCATTTCGCGCCAGGCGCCACCAATTTCTTCAAGCAGGGCTTGCACTTCATCGACAGCGGGCACATCCATATGCACATTGGCATGAATAAGGCGCTGGATCATGTAGTCGTAAATCGCCTTCAGGTTGATCGCCAGTTCGCCGCCGGCTTCGACGTTCAGACTGGCGGACAATCCATCGGCGATGATGGCGATGGCCTTGACGATGGCGTCCGATTTGCCCGGGTAGTCATTGATCGCCATCTTCGCCTTGGCTTGATCGAGGGCAACATTTGCGCCCTCAAACAAGAGAAGGATCAGTCGATGGGGATCGGAGCCGCGAATGTCTGCTTCGCTGTCCATTTGCTTGTATGACGCGATCGGGTTTGAAAACATGGTTTCGTAGCTTATGAACTGGTTTTGCTCAACTGTTGTGTAAGGTAACTGCTCGTCGTGTTCATTTGGCTCATCAGCTTATCGAGGGCGGTAAACTGAGCGGTATAGCGTTTTTGGACGGCGGCCACCCGTATTTCGAGCGCCGCTATATTGTTCTTGTCGTTTTTCACGGACGAACTCAAACCGTTCATTCGTCCTGCGAGCACGCCTTCCGCATCAAGCAAACCGCTTATCGTCGTCTTCATGGCCGAGCCGTAGGCGGTCAGGGTTTTTTGTACATCGCCGGACGAACTGGAAATCGCGGCTGAGAGCTTTGTCGAATCAACCGATAAGGAACCGTCCTGCTTGAACGATATGCCCAGGGCCGAGAGTGTCTGAAAAGAAGTACCTGCCAACTCGGCGGGGATGGTTGTCCGGCTACTGTGCAGCGCGCTCTGGATGCTTCGTACCGACGACTCGCCGTTCAGTGGCTTGGCTGTCTTCGTGGTCGAATCATAAGTGTTGTTTTGCTTGATGACGGTGTTCAGGGCGTTGTATGCACCAATAAAAGCGCTTACCGCCTCATTTATCGCTGTGGTGTCGCCCTGGATCGAAATGGTTGACGATCCGGTGCTCTGCAGCTTGAGGGTTACCCCGTTGATGGCGTCGGTGATGGTGTTGCTGGCAGATGTCACCGCTACGCCGTCAATGGTCAGGCTCGCATCTTTTGCCGTACTTCTGGCCAAACCGGGAGTGGTCTCGTCGAATCCGGCAAGGCCAGAAAGGCTGGTGGCCGGTGCCGTTGTGCTCCCCGCCGTTACGGCGAGGGAGAAGGCGCCTGCCGCACCGGTTGAGGTTCCGGCAAAAACAAGCCGGTCGCCGCCGCTGCCGGAGATGACAGAGGCCGTGACGCCGATGTTCGCAGCATTGATTTTTGACCGGATATCCTGCAGCGAGTAACTCGCCTGGTCGTTGAGCGCAATTGACTGAGTTGTCCCGTTAATACTGAATTCAAGTGACCCTTGGCCAAACGTCGTGCCGGTAGCGAATGCGCCGGAGAAACTTTTTTGCGCCGCGGCAAGGTCTGTAACGTTGACTGCGTAACTGCCCGCGGATGCACTGACCGAGGTTGAGGCGGTCACTTTCGTGGCGTCGCTTGATGTGGCCGCTAAGGCTGCCAGTTTGCTGGGATTGCTTAGCGTTTCCACGGCCGTTTGTAGTGTCGACAACGCGGATTTAAGTACGCCAAATGTTGTTAACTTGGTCGTGGTGCCGGCGACTTTTGTGTTCAGGGCATCAATCGGCTGTCTTTCGGCAGCCATGAGTTTGGTGAGCATCGAGTTCAAGTCGACGCCAGTGCCAATCCCCAAGCTGGTTGTTGTTGCCATATCGATTACCTCTTAAATCAAAATCAAACTTTGTCGCGAAGAAACAGCCCTTGCAGTTTATCCAACGCTTGGGCAATAGCAATTACTTCCTCGGAAGGAAATTGCCGGATGACGTCATTGGTCGAGCTGTCAATTACCTTGACGACATTGAGTCCAGTCTTCTCGTCAATGCTGAAGCTTATTTCACTTGAAGTCTGGGCAACAAAGTCGGCGATACGGGCTACCGCCTCTTTAACAGTGCTCGCTTCGGGCGAGGCTTGAGAATTTATCCCGACATCAGTATTTTCTGCGACGGAAGCATTCGACTGATTTTCAACTCGTGGCGATGCTCGGACTTGTTTTTGTGCCGCGGTATTCGCAGGAGATACGTCACTGGAAACCAAAGGTTGCACGTTCATTTTTTTGCTCCTATGGACAAAAGGTGCGAAGGCTTATACAAACCTTCGCACCTCATTCAAGCGCGGTGTCCAGTCTGCTTGCTTATCGCAGGAGCGAGAGAACGTTCTGCGGAATCTGATTCGCTTGAGCCACCATTGCGGTACCTGCTTGCTGGAGGATCTGCGAGCGGGCCAGGTTAGCCGTTTCCTGAGCAAAGTCGGCAGCCACGATCCGGGTCTTCGCAGCCATCTGGTTTTCGTAGTTGGCTTCTTGCGATTGAATCTGGAACTGCAGATTGTTCATCACGGCACCGGCAGTGGCTCGCGATGCAGCAACCGAACCGAGTGCGGCGGTAATGTTCGCCGCCGAAGCGCCCACCGTAGTGGAGACCGAAGCTACGCTGGTGATGCCTTGGGCGAAGGACGTTTGACCGTTCAGCGTGGCGGCAGTCTGGATGGTGGCCATCGAGGCCGACAGGGCGGTAAATTCAGAGTTGATGTAACCCTTGTCGGTTGAGGTCAGCGTCGTGCTGCCTGCTTGGGATTCCAGTTCGGACATGCGCAGCAGGATGTCGCCAACCACTTGCAGAGCACCGTCGGCGACTTGCGCCTGGGAAATCAAATCGGAATTGTTGCGGATTTTGGCTGAAATGCCACGTGCTTCAGCATCCATGTTCAGCGAAACGGCAAGACCGGCTGCATCGTCTTTTGCCGAGTTGATTCGCAGGCCAGACGACAAGCGTTCAATGGCCGATGACAAACCCAGGGCATTCTTGTTCAGGTTGCGTTGGGCGTTCAGCGAATACAGGTTGGTGTTAATTTGTTGTGCCATTTTGTTTCTCCTATCCTCTTGAATAAAGGGGCGCTTACTTGCCGTCTCCGGCTTTCCGCTGGCCCATCCACGATGCGATTGGGTCGCCGTCAAGTTATATTACGGCGCGCCGGGAGGAATCTTTAGCAATTATTTTCGCTTGTTGTAATGCGGCTCCTGGATTCGGATTTCGACTCTTTGCTACTTGGTTTTCCTTCTTTTGCCGAGCGTCCGGAAACCGATCATTGGCGGGGCCGGCACTCGAAGTGCTTGCTGGGACCGTTGCTTATCGTGCTCGGTGCAGTATTCTCCGCGTGATCCGGGTTTTGTCGTTCGGCCCGCCTTTGTGGCGGGCTGCCGACAAGCTCTTCACAAATGTCTTTCATTGATTCAGTGAGTCGCGATGTTTTCTTTACTTGAACTTCTGCCCGAGTCCACTCTGTTCAACATCATTGATGTTGGCGCTTCGTTCAATCCCGGTGAGCCAGCCCCCTACCAAGGGTTCGTGGATGCCGGGAAGGCCAGAGTCATCGGCTTCGAGCCCGATCTGGCTGAGTGCGAGCGACTGAATCAGACTTTTGGATCGCCGCATCGCTTCCTGCCGCATTTTGTTGGCGACGGTAGCCCGGCGACCTTTTACGAAACCAACTGGGTACTCACGGGTTCCTTGTTTCCCGCCAACACCGCCTTGCTCGAGAAGTTCCAGAATCTGGCGGAAGTGGTTACGCCGGTGGCCGAGCATCCGGTTGAGACCTCTCGTCTGGATGATCTGGAAGAAATCGCCGATGTCGATTATTTGAAGATCGATGTGCAGGGCGCCGAACTTGCCGTTTTCCGCGGCGCGCCGCGCTTGCTGGCTGAAACACTGGTTATCTGCACGGAAGTCGAGTTTGTCGAGTTGTACAAGGGGCAGCCCTTGTTTGCCGATGTCGACGCATTTCTTCGTCAGTCCGGTTTCCAGTTCCATCGCTTCGACGGATTTGCCTCGCGCGCTTTCAAGCCGCTCGTCTATAACAACGATATCAATGCCGGCGGTGGGCAGATCTTGTGGTCGGATGCCATTTATGTCCGGGACTGGATGCGCCTCGATGAACTGAGCGCCGACAAGCTCCTCAAATATGCCGTTCTGGCGCATGACTTGCTGCATTCCTACGATCTGGCTCATCTGGTGCTGTCGGCGTTCGATCGCAAAGCGGGTTCGGAACTGGCGGATTTATATCTTGGCCGCCTGACCAATCAATGATTGCTGTGCTTTCTTGTCGGTCCAGGTCTTCTTCCGGCCGCGCCGGTGAGCGGGCAACCGGCAACGGCTGAGTGAACGAATGCAACCGACAGCGGATGAATTGGGATGTTTGGCGGGTTTCTATTCGCGCGCCGATTTTATTGGCCTCGAAGCCGAATCCAGGCAGCTGCTGACGCGCTACCCAGACGTCGGCTTCTTGTGGCAGGTGCTGGGCGTTGCGCTCAATGCGCAGAAGAAGGACGGGCTGGCCGCACTGCAAAAGGCCGTAGGCTTGCTGCCGTACGATGCCGAGGCGCACAACAACCTGGGCAATGCGCTGAAGGATGCCGGGCGGCTGGGCGAGGCGGAAGCGAGCTATCGGCAGGCGTTGGTGCTGAAGGCGGGCGATCCGGTGACCCACTACAATTTGGGGGTGGTGTTGCAGGAACAGGGGCGCTGGGCCGAGGCTGAGGCCGCTTACCGGCAGGCCGTGTTGCTGCGGCCTGACTTCGCCCAAGCGCATTACAACCTGGGAACCGTGCTCGAAGACCAGGGCCGGCTTGCTGTTGCCGAGCGATGCTACCGGCAGGCGATCAACCTGGCGCCCGAGATGATCGACGCCCATTACAACCTGGGCACGACGCTGCGCGAAATGGGCAATCTCGACGCTGCAGGAGCGGCATTCCAGCATGTGCTGCAGCAACAGCCCGACTACCTTGATGCACTGGGTAGCCTGCTGTTCATCGAGAACTATCGTCCGGGCTCGGTTGCAACTGGGCAGTGCCAGGATGTGCGCCGCTATGGTGCGCTGGTATCGGCGAGAGCCGCGGGGGGTTACACGGCATGGCAGTGCGCGGCAGCGCCGCAGCGGCTGCGGGTCGGGCTGGTGTCGGGGGATCTGCGCGACCACTCGGTCGGGCATTTCCTCGAAGGCTTCCTGCAGGAAATCGATCCGACCCGGATCGAACTGCTGGCCTATCCGACGCACCGGGAATTCAGCGACCTGAGCGTGCGCATCAAACCCTATTTCGCCGGCTGGTATTCGCTGGTCGGGCTCTCCGACGAAGCCGCCGCCCGGCGCATCCACGCCGACGGCGTGCACGTCCTGGTCGACCTGTCCGGCCACACCGGGCACAACCGGCTGCCGGTCTTCGCCTGGAAACCGGCACCGGTCCAGGCCAGCTGGCTCGGCTACTGCGCCAGCACCGGCGTCGCCGAAATCGACTATTACATCGCCGACGCCGAAACCCTGCCGGTTGCGCAAGAAGCCGCCTTCACCGAACAAATCTGGCGGCTACCGGCCAGCTACCTGTGCTTCTCGCAGCCGGCCGAGCCGGTCGAAGTCAATACCCTGCCGGCGCTGGCCAACGGCCACCTCACCTTCGGCTCGTTCAACAACCTGAGCAAGATGACGAGCGAAGTCGTCGCGCTCTGGGCGCAGCTCCTGCACGCCCTGCCGGACAGCCGGCTGCTGCTCAAAGCCAAGCAACTCGGCGAAGCCTCGACGCGCGACCAAGTGCTCGCCCAGTACGCAGCGCATGGCATCGGCCCCGAACGACTGCTGCTGGAAGGCCCGATTCAAGGGCGTAGCGGGCATCTGGCCGCCTACCAGCAGGTAGACATCGGACTCGACCCCTTCCCGTACAACGGCGTCACGACGACGATGGAAGCGCTGTGGATGGGCGTGCCGGTCCTGACGCTGAGCGGCGAACGCTTTCTCGCCCGGCAGGGCGTCGGCCTCCTGACGCATGCCGGCCTGCCCGAGTGGATTGCCGCCGACGGCGCCGAGCTGGTCGCCAAGGCGCTGGCGCAAAGCCGCAATCTGCCGGCCCTGGCAGCGCTGCGCGCCGGCCTGCGCGAGCGGCTGCTGGCCTCGCCGCTGCTCGACACCCAGGGCTTCGCCCGGGATTTCGAGAACGCCCTGTGGGGCATGTGGCAAAAACGCCAGGATCAAACCCCGGTCGGTCGCCCCGACGCGCTGCCGCTGGCCGACGCATCGCCGCTCTATCCGGCCGAACTCAGTGCCCTGTCCAGCCTGTTCGCTGCCGGCCGCTATCGCCCGCTGGAAAACCGGGCGCGGCTGTTGCTGCGGCAGAACCCGACGGCCGGCCCGGTCTGGAAAGCGCTCGGTCTGGCGCTCGATGCGCAAGGCCAGGACAGCCTGGGCGCGATGCGCCGGGCGGTGGAACTCCTGCCCGATGATGCCGAAGCGCATAACAACCTCGGCCTGGCCCTCAACAAGATCGGTTGCCTTGATCAGGCCGAGAGCATGTATCGAGCGGCCATCGCCATATCTTCCGATTACGCGATGGGCCATCTCAATCTTGGGTCCCTGCTCCGTGGCCGGGGGCACTTTGCCGAGGCGGAAACCTGTTTTCGACAAGCCCTGCAAGCCCGGCCGGATTACGCCGAGGCGCACTATGCCCTTGGCTTGGTACTGCATGAACAAAATCGCCTGGATACAGCTGAAGTCAGCCTGCGCCAGGCGATTCGGCTCGACCCCGGGCATGGCGAAGCCTATAGCTGTCTGGCCGTGATACTTCAGGGAAAAGGCCGCCTCAAAGAGGCGGAAGCGGCTTGCCGGAAGGCGCTGGCCATCAATCCGCGACTGGTCGAAGCGCACAATAATCTGGGCCTTGTCTGCATCGTCAGTGGTCGCGTTGCCGAGGCCGTGGCGGCCTTTCAGCACGCGCTGGAACTTGAGCCGGGATTCTCGGACGCGTTCAGCAATCTGCTGTTTGCCTACAACTACAGTCACCTGTACGGCCCGGAGCGGTGCCTGGCCGAAGCGCAGCGCTACGGCGCGCTGGTTGCCGGCAAGGCCCGGCTGTATGTCGCCTGGTCGTGCCCGGCGACGCCGACCCATTTGCGCGTCGGCCTGGTCTCCGGAGATCTGCGCGACCACCCGGTCGGGCATTTTCTCGAAAGCGTGGTCAAGGCCCTGGATAGCCAGCGTATCGAGTTGATCGCCTACCCGACGCATCACGAAGTCAGCCCGCTGACCCGCCGCATCCAGCCCTGCTTTGCCGCCTGGAAACCGCTGCACGGCCTGAGCGACGAAGCCGCCGCCCGGCTGATCCATGACGACGGACTCCATCTGCTGATCGACCTGGCCGGCCACACGGCGCACAACCGGCTGCCGGTCTTCGCCTGGAAGCCGGCACCGGTCCAGGCCAGTTGGCTCGGCTACTTCGCCACGACCGGCGTTGCCGCCATCGACTATCTGCTGGCCGACGCGGTCGGGGTGCCGGCCGACCAACGTGGCCAATTCACCGAAGAAATCGTCTATCTGCCCGACACCCGGCTGTGCTTCACGCCGCCCGACCAGGCCCCGGCCGTCGCCCCGTCGCCCGGTCTGGCCAACGGCTACGTCACCTTCGGCTGTTTCCAGAACCTGACCAAGATCACCGATCCGGTACTCGCCGTCTGGAGCCGCATCCTGTCGGCCCTGCCGACGGCACGGCTGCGCCTGCAGAACCGGCAACTCGGCGATGCCGCGGTACGCGAGCAACTGCAGCAACGGCTGCGCCAGCAAGGCATCGAGTCAAGCCGGGTGGCGCTGCTCGCGCCGGTATCGCGGGCCGAATACCTGGCGGCGCACGGCGACGTCGATTGCCTGCTCGACACCTTCCCCTACCCGGGCGGGACGACCACCTGCGAGGCCTTGTGGATGGGGGTGCCGACGCTGACGCTGGCCGGTGACGGGCTATTGGCCCGGCAAGGGGCCAGTCTGCTGACGGCCGCCGGGTTGCCGGACTGGGTGGCGGCCACGACCGACGCGTATGTCGCCAAGGCTATCGCCCAGGCCGACGATCTGGCCGGCCTGGCGGCTTTGCGGGCCGAACTGCGGGGGCGGGTCGGCGGCTCGCCGCTGATCGATGCCCCCCGCTTCGCCCGGAATCTCGAGGCCGCTTGGTGGGCTATGTGGCAGAAATACAAGAATACAGAGAGGAACGGCCGGTGAAGATGACGCAACCGACAGCGGAAGAATTGGGATGTTTGGCGGGTTTGTACTCGAGCGGGGATTTTGTCGGTCTTGAGGCCGAGTCGAGAGGGTTGCTGGCGCGCTACCCGGAGGTCGGTTTCCTGTGGCAGGTGCTCGGCGTCGCGCTCAATGCGCAGAAAAAGGACGGGCTGGAAGCGTTGCAGAAAGCCGTGGCCTTGCTGCCGTATGACGCCGAAGCGCGTAACAACCTGGGCAATGCGTTGAAGGATGCCGGGCGGCTGGACGAAGCCGAAACGAGTTACCGGCAGGCGCTGGCGCTGAAGGCTGGCGATCCGGTGACGCACTACAACCTGGGCGCCGTGTTGCAGGCTCTGGCGCGCTGGGCTGAGTCGGCGGCGGCTTACCGGCAGGCGGTGTTGCTCCACGCGGATTTCGCGCCGGCGCATTACAACCTGGGTACCGTGCTCGAAGAACTCGGCGACGCCGCTGGCGCCGAAGCCTGTTATCGGCGCGTCCTGCAATGTCAGCCGGACGATGTGCTGGCCAGCTACAACCTCGGGCGGCTGTTGCAGCACGGGAATCGACCGAAGGATGCGGAAGCGTGCTACCGGCGGGTGCTCGCGTTGCAGCCGGACTTCGTCGATGCGCATCACAATCTGGCGCTGGTGCTCAAGGAGCTGGGCGCATTGGCCGAGGCCGAGGCGCATTGCCGGGGCGCTCTGGAACTCGAGCCGGGGAGCGCGGCGGTCCTGAACAGCCTGGGGCTGGTGTTGCATGCCGAGGATCGGCTGGCCGAGGCCGAGCAAGCATTGCGCACTGCGGTCGCGCTGGATCCCGGTTTTGCCGATGCTTACGGCAATCTCGGCAAAGTCCTGCACGACCAGGAGCGCTTCGCCGAGGCGGAAAACTGTCTGCGGCAGGCGCTCGAACTCAAGCCCGATTCAGCCGAGATGCATACCAATCTTGGAGCGACGCTGGTCGCCCTGAGTCGGCCCGAGGCGGCCGAGAAAAGCTACCGGATCGCCTTGCAACTGCAGCCCGGCAATGCGGACTATCTCTACAACCTCGGCTATGCCTTGCAGGAACAGTCACGCTACGGCGAGGCGGAGGCGATTTACCGGCAAGCGCTGACGATCAAGCCGGACTTTCCCGTTGCCCTCAACAATCTCGGCTTGGTTCTCGGCTTGCTCGGGTTTTCCGCCGAAGCCGAGGCCAACTGCCTGCAGGCGCTCGAACAGGATCCAGACAGCGCCAAGTTTTATGCCAATCTGGGCGGCATCCGAACCGGACAAGGGCGCCACGCCGAGTCGGAAGCCGCTTTCCGCCGGGCGCTTGAACTCGATCCGGAGTTCCACTATGCCCTGAGCAATATTCTCTATTCGCATACCTTTGACGGGCGGCGCAGCGCCGCGGAGCGTCTGGAGGACGTCCGCAGTTACGGTCGGCTGGTATCGGCGAGAGCCGCGGGGGGTTACACGGCATGGCAGTGCGCGGCAGCGCCGCAGCGGCTGCGGGTCGGGCTGGTGTCGGGGGATCTGCGCGACCACTCGGTCGGGCATTTCCTCGAAGGCTTCCTGCAGGAAATCGATCCGACCCGGATCGAACTGCTGGCCTATCCGACGCACCGGGAATTCAGCGACCTGAGCGTGCGCATCAAACCCTATTTCGCCGGCTGGTATTCGCTGGTCGGGCTCTCCGACGAAGCCGCCGCCCGGCGCATCCACGCCGACGGCGTGCACGTCCTGGTCGACCTGTCCGGCCACACCGGGCACAACCGGCTGCCGGTCTTCGCCTGGAAACCGGCACCGGTCCAGGCCAGCTGGCTCGGCTACTGCGCCAGCACCGGCGTCGCCGAAATCGACTATTACATCGCCGACGCCGAAACCCTGCCGGTTGCGCAAGAAGCCGCCTTCACCGAACAAATCTGGCGGCTACCGGCCAGCTACCTGTGCTTCTCGCAGCCGGCCGAGCCGGTCGAAGTCAATACCCTGCCGGCGCTGGCCAACGGCCACCTCACCTTCGGCTCGTTCAACAACCTGAGCAAGATGACGAGCGAAGTCGTCGCGCTCTGGGCGCAGCTCCTGCACGCCCTGCCGGACAGCCGGCTGCTGCTCAAAGCCAAGCAACTCGGCGAAGCCTCGACGCGCGACCAAGTGCTCGCCCAGTACGCAGCGCATGGCATCGGCCCCGAACGACTGCTGCTGGAAGGCCCGATTCAAGGGCGTAGCGGGCATCTGGCCGCCTACCAGCAGGTAGACATCGGACTCGACCCCTTCCCGTACAACGGCGTCACGACGACGATGGAAGCGCTGTGGATGGGCGTGCCGGTCCTGACGCTGAGCGGCGAACGCTTTCTCGCCCGGCAGGGCGTCGGCCTCCTGACGCATGCCGGCCTGCCCGAGTGGATTGCCGCCGACGGCGCCGAGCTGGTCGCCAAGGCGCTGGCGCAAAGCCGCAATCTGCCGGCCCTGGCAGCGCTGCGCGCCGGCCTGCGCGAGCGGCTGCTGGCCTCGCCGCTGCTCGACACCCAGGGCTTCGCCCGGGATTTCGAGAACGCCCTGTGGGGCATGTGGCAAAAACGCCAGGATCAAACCCCGGTCGGTCGCCCCGACGCGCTGCCGCTGGCCGACGCATCGCCGCTCTATCCGGCCGAACTCAGTGCCCTGTCCAGCCTGTTCGCTGCCGGCCGCTATCGCCCGCTGGAAAACCGGGCGCGGCTGTTGCTGCGGCAGAACCCGACGGCCGGCCCGGTCTGGAAAGCGCTCGGTCTGGCGCTCGATGCGCAAGGCCAGGACAGCCTGGGCGCGATGCGCCGGGCGGTGGAACTCCTGCCCGATGATGCCGAAGCGCATAACAACCTCGGCCTGGCCCTCAACAAACTCGGCTGTCTTGATCAGGCCGAGAGCGCCTTTCGCCAGGCCATCGCGCTGCAGCCGGCCTTCGCCTTTGCCTGCAACAATTTGGCGATGTGCTTGTCGGCGCAGGGGCGACTCGACGAGGCCGAGCGGGCCTCTTTCCGTGCCATTGAACTGATGCCGGATTACGCGGAAGGACTCTGCAATCGCGGGGTCATCCTCAAGTCGCTGGGGCGGTTAGGCGAGGCCGAGAGCAGCTATCGCCTGGCCCTGCAACTACGCCCGGACTATCCCGAAGCGCACTACAACCTGGCGGTCGCCCGGCAAGAGCAGGGGCGCTTGAGCGAAGCGGAAGCCGGTTATCACAAGGCACTGGGGTGCCGGCCGCAGTATGCCGAGGCGCTGTGCAATCTCGGTGCGCTTTACCGGGAGGAAGGGCGGCTGGTGGAAGCCGAGGACAAGCTGCGGCAATCATTGGCGATCAATCCGAACTATGCCGGCGCCTACTGCAACCTGGGTGTCGTCGAAAAGGATTTCGGGCGGCTGGAGCAGGCCGAGGTCAGTTACCTGCGTGCCCTGGAACTTGATCCGGGATTCTCGGACGCGTTCAGCAATCTGCTGTTTGCCTACAACTACAGCCACCTGTACGGCCCGGAGCGGTGCCTGGCAGAAGCGCAGCGCTACGGCGCGCTGGTCGCCGGCAAGGCCCGGCCGTATGCCACCTGGTCGTGCCCGTCGACGCCGACCCGTTTGCGCGTCGGCCTGGTCTCCGGGGACCTGCGCGACCACCCGGTCGGGCATTTTCTCGAAAGCGTGGTCAAGGCCCTGGATAGCCAGCGTATCGAGTTGATCGCCTACCCGACGCATCACGAAGTCAGCCCGCTGACCCGCCGCATCCAGCCCTGCTTTGCCGCCTGGAAACCGCTGCACGGCCTGAGCGACGAAGCCGCCGCCCGGCTGATCCATGACGACGGACTCCATCTGCTGATCGACCTGGCCGGCCACACGGCACACAACCGGCTGCCGGTCTTCGCCTGGAAGCCGGCGCCGGTCCAGGCCAGTTGGCTCGGCTACTTCGCCACGACCGGCGTCGCCGCCATCGACTATCTGCTGGCCGATGCGGTCGGGGTGCCGGCCGACCAACGTGGCCAATTCACCGAAGAAATCGTCTATCTGCCCGACACCCGGCTGTGCTTCACGCCGCCCGACCGGGCTCCGGCCGTCGCCCCGGCGCCCGGTCTGGCCAACGGCTACGTCACCTTCGGCTGTTTCCAGAACCTGACCAAGATCACCGATCCGGTACTCGCCGTCTGGAGCCGCATCCTGTCGGCCCTGCCGACGGCGCGACTGCGCCTGCAGAACCGGCAACTCGGCGATGCCGTGGTACGCGAGCAACTGCAGCAACGGCTGCGCCAGCAAGGCATCGAGTCAAGCCGGGTGGCGCTGCTCGAGCCGGTATCGCGGGCCGAATACCTGGCGGCGCACGGCGACGTCGATTGCCTGCTCGACACCTTCCCCTACCCGGGCGGGACGACGACCTGCGAAGCCTTGTGGATGGGGGTGCCGACGCTGACGCTGGCCGGTGACGGGCTATTGGCCCGGCAAGGGGCCAGTCTGCTGACGGCCGCCGGGTTGCCGGACTGGGTGGCGGCCTCGGCCGACGCGTATGTCGCCAAGGCTATCGCCCAGGCCGACGATCTGGCCGGCCTGGCGGCTTTGCGGGCCGAACTGCGGGGGCGGGTCGGCGGCTCGCCGTTGATCGATGCGCCCCGCTTCGCCCGGAATCTCGAGGCCGCCTGCTGGGCTATGTGGTCGAGGTACCAGTCGAAAGCGGATTAAGTCTATTTTTGTTCGGCGGTGTGGAAACGGCGTTGCGTCAGGCTCTGCCGGCGCTCCATTTCCTCACTGCCGAAGCCGAGCGTCATGATCAGCGTCAGTCGTTCGGTGACCGGATCGTTTTTGTAAAACGACGAATAGAACTCAAGCCGTTCAAGTTCCTCCAGAGCCCCGCCAACCAGCCAGTTTCCGTAGTGTTCGCCCGGGGGCAAGGTGTCGAAATCCTTCCCCGGGGCGAGAAACGGCTCCGAGATGTCTACGTCGAGTTCCTTGAAAATAACCTTCAGTTGCTGCCCCAGCGCCTCCACCGCAAGTTGGCGTGCGCCGAACTCCTGGGCAACCCGGGCAAAACTGATCCGCCTCAGGTGCAGCGGGTGCCGGATGCACAGATCGAGGAGTTTGTTGAAACAGGTCTGTAGCGCCGCGAAACGCTCTGCTGCCGGCAGGCGTGCGTCGTGACTGCGGGCATGCAGCGCGAGTGCTTCGGCCAGATCGTCGCTGGCATCGGCCGCCCCCATCGTAGCCTCCCAGCGCTCGGCGAGATGCTGGCCATAAGGCAGGGTGGCCAGGCTCTGGCGCCAGTCGTATTCTTCCGAAGCAGGGCTTGTCGGCAGCGCGACATCGTTCGCCGGGGTTGCCGGGAGCGAAAGAACCAGCCAGCCATCGGCGGCCAGGCGGGCGGCCCGGTCCGGTTTGCAACAGAAAAGGTTGAGCAGGTAAGGGTCCGGCGATTGCGGGTCGAAGGGGACCAGCAGATCGAGGCCGGGCACCAGGCGGTATGAGTCGTAGCCGCGGGCGGCAAATGCATTGACCAGATCAAGGTGGATTTCGGTGCCGGCCTTTATCTCGTACTGAATCAGCGGCGAGAGTTCGGCAAAGAAGCGCGGGCCGCCCTTGATGATGTTTTCCTCTTCGCCCTCGGCATCAATCTTGACGAAGGCGATATCCGACCAGCCGTAGCTTGCCATGCACTGGTCAAGAGTCTTCAGCGGCACCGTTTCCGACAGGGTATCCGGGTTGGCGCCATGGACTACGGCATTGAGTTCCGAATGCTCATTGATCGAGAACTGGGCGAGGCCGCTCACGTTCGACAGGGCGCTTTTCTCCAGCGTGATGTTGCTGAAAGCATTGGCCGAGATCGACTGCTCGAGGAAAGCGGCGGTACTCGAGGCCGGCTCGAATGCCCAGATGCGCCCGGTTGCCTCGACGGTGTGTGCCATCGACAGCGTGTATACGCCGTAGTTGGCACCGATATCAATGATCTTCTCGCCAGGCTTCAGCAAACGGCGAAGAAATTTGATCTCATCCTCAAACCAATCGAGCTGTTCTTGCAGGACATAGGGGGTAATCAGGTCTAGCGAGTCCGGAACAACGACGTTTACGCCATCGGTCATCGGCAAAGTGATGGTTGGGATCATTATTCTTCGGCCCTTTTGTTTGGTGAGGAAGATGGAAATGTGGCAAATCTGATATTCCGGAGTATCTCAGAATCCGGTCATCATGCTTTCGTCCATGTGCGCAGCCAGCCATCAAGATGTTGTTCGAACATCCAGTGGCTGTGGACGTGTTGTTTCAAGACTTCACCCTGCTGCTTGCTTGCTTCGCGGTCGGACAAGTGATTTCTGATCGCGGCGCACCAGTTCCGATCGGTGTTTTCCACCAGAGCGATCGGCAGCCCGGTCTGGTGGCCGGCAGTATCGCTGGCAATAACCGGGATGCCGAGGTGGCCATATTCAAGAATGGCCAGATGGCTGCGACATTGGTTTTTGGCCGTTACGGCGAGTGGTAGTACCGCCAGGTCGAGATCGAGCCCGGCGAGCTTGGCCGGGAAGTCGTCGTAGGCGACCGCCTGATGCCGCTCCGTTGCGTAGGGAATCAGCTCGGCGGGGACTTCGCCAAGAAGGATCCAGTCGACCTCATCGGCCAGCTCGATGATCGTGGGGGCAATGACTTGTCGATCGGCTGGCGTGACATGCCAGCCGATGCGCATTTTTTCGCTGCGCCGGATCGGCTTCCCGGACAAGGAACTCCACCGTCTTCCGTCAAGCGTCTCGGGGACTAGCTGTATCCGTTCGCGCCATTTGGGTAGCTGATTGACGAGCCAGGCGCTTGAGCAAGTGAATTGATCGACATCGCGGTCGAAATGGTGGAGGCAGGTGCGAATATGGCGCAACGGATCGGCTGGCTCGAATTCGAGCAAGAACAATTGATCGATATCCATCACGATGCGGCAGCCGAGCAGTTGCCGATACCGCGCTACCTCGCGCAGCTGCCGTGGTGTCAGTGGCGCGGCGCAAAGGACGGTATCAATGGCCAAGCGTTTGATTTGCACCGGCGCCGGAAAGGACTTTGCCACCCGCCCGCGGATGTGCCCAAGCTCCGTGGCGCTTTCGATTGTTTGTTCGAGGCGCCCCTTTGCCGTCCAGTTGCCGTCGGTCAAGACTGCGAAAATATTCGGCAGCGGGTGCCAGGTCACCGGGTCGGGTAGGAAGGTCGGATCGGTTTCCGGTTCGAACTGGTTGCTGTTGATCGTCAGGTGCGGGTTGAAGCATGGATCGTCGGTCAATCGCGATCCCCATTTGGCCAGCAGCGCATCGTTGTCGTGCCGGTTCCCTTGTGTCGTGCCATCGCTGTCATGTTGCAGCGTCGCGTAGGGGGTCCACATGATCTGGTACCCCGCCGCTCTGACTTTCAGGCAGAAATCGATATCGGCCACCCGGCTGGGGAAATTCGCCGCATCCATCCCGCCGAGCGCCTCGAAGATGTCGCGGCGGACCAGCATGCACGCCGCGCTGATGGCTGCAACCGGGTGGGCGGTGTGCAGTAGTCCGAGCGGGTCTTGGCTGCTTTGTGCCAGTCCGGCGAACGAATTGCCAACGATACCGACCTGTAGCGGAACGATTCCGGCCTCCTGTATTTTCCCGTCGGCCGTCAGCAGGCACCCGCCGGCCATTGCCACGCCCGGGCGGCGACACTGGGCGGCAAGAGTCTTCAGCCAGTCAGGGTGCAGGGCTTCGACGTCGTCGTGCAGGAAGAGCAGTAATTCGCCCGTCGCAACCTGGGCCGCGGCATTGCACATGGTGGCGAGGTTGAAGGGTTGGTTGAACGAGGCGACCTGAATCGAGGCTGGTGCCGACGCGATGAGATTGTCGATAACGGCGCGCGCACTTTTCTCGGTCGTGCCGTTGTCGATGACCAGAATCGCCAGATTGGGGTAGTCCGTCTTGTCGTGCAGCGAGCGAAGACAGGCCGACAGTCCGGCCCCATTGTCTTTGGTGAGAATGATCGCGGTGATTTTGGGCGGGTTGGGCAGTGCGTGACGGATGTTGCACAGATGCGGCATCTGCCCCGGTTCAATCTCCGCCGCAATGTTGGAACGAAGCAGGTGGCCCTTGACGATCAGTTTGTGGGTCTCTGTGACGTGATGAGGATCCCGGTCGAGCGGTGGGCAATTGTTCTGGTGACGATGGAGCAGTATTCCCGGCACATGTCCGAAGGCATTTTCTCCGGCTGTTTCATGGAGGCGCAGGCGTGCATCCAACTCCTCCAACTGGTAGCCGGTTCGCCGCCAGCCGCCGGCCGCCATCCACACCGTTTGCCTGGCCAGCAAGAGGCCGCGGGTTTTTCCGGTTGCCAGGGCAATGTCGAGATCGTCGGTCGGTGCGTACTGCGGGCCGGTCAATGTCCCGCGCTTGGTGATCAGGTCTTCGTCGGTGCACAGCGCCGAGATGGTCTGGTGGGTATGCAGATATTCGCAAACGGCAAGCAAGGCGTGCGGCACGATTTCGTTGCCACTCTGGATCACGCCGCACCAGTCGGCCGGTGATTCCCCGATTACCCCGTTGATGGCCAGCGCCGGATGCTGGACCGACTGGAGCCATTGGGTTGCGCGGCTGACCGGGCAAGCAATTTCCGATTGGCCAAGGGGCGAGACAACGGTAATCAGCAACTTCTCGTAAACAAGACTGCCGAGTGCGCGCAGCGTGCTGGCGATCAGGGCGGGAGTTCCCGAGACGTCAAGGACAATCAGATGAAAGGCCGGGTTGTCATTTCTCTCGAGTGAGCGACGGTTCAAAATCTGCAGCTCGGCCGCGCTCAAGGCAAAATCATCGGGATCCCGGGCTGTTTCCCGCTCTGCCATTCCCTTCCTGGCCAGCGAATATCCCGGAGCATTGGCCAGTTCGCGCATCAGATGGTTGATGTGCAGTGGCCGCTGTTCCTTGGCGATCTGCCACAGCGATTCGTGGTTTTTGTGTAGCAGTTCCGGCGCGCGAGATTGTGTCTGCCTGACGAAATTGCGTATTTCGTCCCAGGCCATTTGTTGGCGGTGTACCAGGCGCGCCGGCTGATCGCCAATCTCGGTTTTTACTCGCGCCAGCGACTCCGGGCCACTATCGACCGTCACTCCCGGTTCGGTGACCTCGATCGGCAAGACGCGCCAATAGTCGGAGTCGATCAGCAGTACCGGGCAGCCGCAGGCCATCGCCTCTTCGATAATTGCCGAGCGCTCGTAGCAGTAGAGCGCTTCCGATTGGCGAAAAATGGCGGCGATCTCTTCCGGCGTTAGCGAGACTTCATGACCAAGGCTTTTGTACGCCAGATGTTCCGGCCGGATTTTCCTGCCCGAGGCGAGGTATTTGTTGGCATATCGGCAGAAACCGGAACGCTTGGCGTCGTCGGGGTTGTCATTGTTGTGAAAGATCCGGGTATCGGTACTCGGAATGTAGAGCTGATGGCCGACCACGCCGGCGGGCAGGCACCAGGGCAGATGGTAGAAGATCGGGTTGTCTGCGTTCAGGGTGTTTTCATTCCCCAGGTTGCCCGGCACATTGAGCAACCACCGCGCGACCACCGGCGCATTCAGCGGGTTGCCGGCAACGACTTCGGGGTACAGGGCGATTGGCGTTCGGCCGGCCAGAAAATGGCGTCGGACGATTGATTCGTCGAGCAGGGGGGTTCTCAGATACTCCGAGGTGACCGTCGCGTTGGCGATGTAGGCTTCGTAGCCAAGTTCGTTGAGCGCATGACAGAGATAATGCAGGTTCCGGATGCCGGCCGAAGAATGTCGATAATCGTAGGCGTAAATGTAATAGGGCGCCCGTTCCGAGTCGAAAAGACTTAAATCCCTGTTTTCTGGCTGGCTGGTCAATTTCGATAAACCGATTTGTAGAAGGCAATTGATCGGTCGATCGCTGTATCCAGATCGACCTCGACGGTGAGGCCTAGTTCTCGCTTGATCCGGGATATCGACGGAACGTAGATATTCGGGCTGGAGGTTTCCAGTGGCCGATTCTGGTTTTCGATGATAACGCTCGTCCCGGTTCGGGCGGCTATTTTTCGGGCCAGCTCGCCGATCGATATCATCTCGTCCGAGCCGACGTTATATAAACGTCCGGAAGGGGCTCGGGCCAGCAGGTTTAGCAACCAGACCATCAAATCGCTGGGGTAAAGAAAGGAGCGGAGCGGTGTCCCATCTCCGCGGACACGTATTGGTCTTCCGGCGACGGCATCCCTGATGAAATTGCCCGCCGCATAATGAAGGTCGGTCTGCAAATACGGGCCAATAAAGCTGAAGCAACGACAAATCTTCGCTTCGAAGCCATAGTCGTTGGCGTAGATGCGCGTCAGCAACTCGGCAGCTCTTTTCCCCTCACCGAGGGCTGAGGACACCGGGTTGTCGAGATCGGGGGCGCCCGGATTGTCTTCGGTTATTGCCGTGGTTTCACCGGTCGTCGGTCCGTAGGCATTGCCTGAACTGGTCAGCAGGAATTTCTGTGCGCCGCACCGGGCGGCGAATTCGAGAACGCGCTGGGTACCCAAACAGGATGTCGTGAATTTCTCGAGGGGCTTTTCGCCGCTGAACGTCGCTTCCGCCGAAGTCGTTGCCATGTGGATGACATGCGAAAATTTTTCCTCGGGGAAGGGGAACGTACGAATATCTCCTTGCAGGAAACGGACGGCTTCTGTTTCGGCGAGGTGCGGAAGGTACTTCAGGAGATGGGACTTGTCGCGCGTCAGCACCACGACCCGCACGCCAAGGGCCAGACGATGGTTGGCCCAGAGCACACTTTCAAGCAGCCACTTGCCGAAGAAGCCGGTGCCGCCGGTAACGAAGATGCTTTGTCCGCGCAACTCCTCCCACTGGTCGGCGGCCCGCCGGAGTATCTCGTCAAGGTCGTCGGCAAGGGGATGAGCCATGCTTGGCGGTGGTCTTTCAGGTAACAAGGAACGCGATTTCCAAGGTTAATGCGCGATCGCCTCAAAGAGAAATGAGGATGGACGCGCAGTGTTTTGACTGGTGCAACGGTCTGTCCAGGGGGCAGTGGCGCCCGGCTCTTGTCGAGCCGGGAGCGAACGCGGGATTCGCCGCTTATGCCCCCGTTCCGGCTATCCGAGAACGACCAGTCCGCTTGCCCAGTATTCGGATACCTGCCCGAAATGGGCGCGCCGATTGAAGGTCAGATTCTGGCCGTATGCCTCGAAATAATAATCGACACCTTCTTTTTCGGTTTGCGTTGCAGCAAGCCACAGCAGGTTCGGATAGCCGTCACGCCGTTGCAACAGGCCAGGCGAGCCAACCAATGCCGCGCAGGTGTCATAGCCGCCAGCCAGCAGCAGGTTTTCCGGCAAGGTGGCCATCTGCTCCAGCACGGCAGGCAGCGAAAACTCGGTCAGGCAGGGAAAGTAATAGCCGACTACGTCCGTCTCGCCCATTTTCTCGATCAGCCGTTGATGGCGCGAGCCGGGCCGAATCTTGAGCTTGCCTGCCGCCCCCAGCTTGTCGTGATTGTCGAAACGATATTGCGGGAAGGCTTCCGCGAAAGCGGAGCCGACGGCAGGGACGTGGCATTGTTCGATTGCCTCGCCGAGGTCCGGATGACTGTATCTCGGCAAGAAAAATGGCACATGAACGCCCTGCGCCATGTTCGCCAGCGCCGGCGTTTGCGCCAGACCGGCCAGGATCGCTTTGGCCCGTGCGGCGAACTGATCGCCGGTCAGCGACAAGGGGCTGCCGAGATGGCGGGAAATGCGCGTAAAGATTGCGCCGTAATCGATCTCCGGCTGCTCGATCCGGAAGTAGCGCCGGGAAACTTGATTGACGGGCTGGGTTAGCGGCCCGGGGATTTTTCTGCCGTACTCGTCAAAAAGACTTTCGGGCAGATTGCTGTGTGTATCGGTCAAATGCGAGCTCTCCTTCATTTTACTGGTCCGGCCAGGCTGTCCTGGTCGGAGAATCCCTGTCCCCATGGCACGGGCAACAAAACCGCGCCCTCGGTCTTCGCGGCGTGTATCTGCATGAATTTCAGATCTTCGCCGATCAGGCAGTCCGGACGATAAGGCCCGAGCCAGGGATTGCGCATGCCGCGTGCCAGGATCTCCTTCAACGGGGTTTCCCGGAGATTGCCCAGCGAGAAATCGATGTAAGGGCAGGGCGTGACCTCGCTGGTCGAGGTTACGGTAATGATCCCTTTGACCGTAATGCAGCCCTTGTACGAACCATACGATGGCGTCATGTGGGTGAAGACGTTGAACTCCTTCTCCAGTTCCCTGATGATGTCCGCCTCTTCCTTGTCGATGACGAACTCGGGGTGCACGGTGCACGATCCGGTCGGCTTGGCATAGGAAACATACAGCCCGATACCGCGTTGCGTCGTGAATTCGCAGAAGTCCCGGAATTCCTTCGTCCTGGCCCGTCCCTTGACCATTACCGTCTGAATGATCAGGTTCAGTCCGACTTCCTGGGTGGCGTCGATGGCCCGCATGGCGCGTTTGTAGGAGCCCGGTTTGTTCCGAAAAGCGTCATGTTCTTCGGCAATGAAGCTATCGATCGACAGTTGTACCTTTTCGACACCGATTTCCTTCAGGTGCCGCGCTTTTTTCAGATCCAGGAACCAGCCGTTGGTATCGGTAATGACATAGTGCTTTTCCGGATCGATCGCCTCGACCACCGCATCAAAATCCTTCATCACCAGAGGCTCGCCACCGGTAATGACGAATCGCCCCAGACCGAGTTCGTCGGCTTGCCGGGAGAGCGCGCGCACGTCGTCGAGATCCATCTTCTGGCGGGTATCCTTGATCTTGAATACCTTTTTCAAGTGGCGGTCCATGTAATACTCGGCCGAACAATGGGTGCACTCGAAATTGCACAGATAGCTTTTTTCCAGCCGGATAATCGGACTTATCTCGCCGCGGGCTTCCATCTCGGAAATCGCCGCCAATTTATTGGCGACATAAGGTTTCCGCGCCCGAAGACCATTTCTCCGTTCCTTTTCTGCCGGAGTCAGCAATTGATCCGCCGGATCCTCCAATTTATTCATGTCCTGCTCCTCTTTAATTCTTCAAACTGCTTTCTGTGACCGGTGACGATACGCCTTGCGCTTCGCCGTGCTTGCCTGAATCCTACCGGCGGCCTCAATAAACCGCCTTGAGCCGCTCGGCATCGGCACTCAGGTCATCTTCCGGAAACCAGCGGTATTTGATTATGTTGCAATCGACGCAGACCGGCGAGGCTTTGCCTACCCCTTCCAGCATCGCGCGGCGGAAGGCTGCAAATGCCGGGCCATTCCATATGTCAGTCACGCTTTCGTGATTGCAGTCGCCAAGAATGGCCGGGTAGTCCCAGGAATAGCACGGCACCACTTTTCCATCAGGATTGATCTGCAAGTGAAAGAAAGGTTGCGGGCAGATCGCGACGTTATGCATCGGCAAGCCGAACTGGGTAAGTTGATTGTCCTTCTTGCCGAGAATCTGGCTGAAATCGATCGCCTTGTGGATCGGTACGGTGTTTTCAACGGCGATCGAGTCGCATAATCCGCCGAATTTCTCAAAGAAGAACTGGCGATCAGCTTCGTCCTTCAGGGCGGTGTCGATGATCTTGATGTAGACGTGCGTATCGCCCTTGTTGGCCCACAGGTAGGCCAGGTTATCGATAAATTTGTCGAAATCGATCCGGGCGCCGGCCACTTCGAGGTACTTCTCCTGCCCTGTGCCCTGGATCGAGATTACCAGGCGCGTCAACCCGGCGCCGACCAGGCCATCGACGATCCGTTTGTCGAGCAGGACGCCGTTGGTGACAATTTCGACGGTCTGGGCAATCTGCCGGTCGACCGTATACGCCACCATCTCGATGATCTTCTTGTGCAGCAGCGGTTCGCCGATACCCACGAAGCGCAGAACCTTGAGCTTGTTGGGGAAATGCGTCATGTCATCGACGCATTTTCGGTACAGCTCGAAGTCGATCAGATTGGTGTCGGAGATGAAACCGCGCTCCGCTTTGTCCACAGAAAACAGGCAGTAACCGCATTTGAAATTGCAGGCATAGACCGGGAATATCTGCACCACATAGGGCGTATCGAGGGGCAGCGCCTGGGCCAGGCGTTGTCGGGTGCCGCCCGGGGCCTGGCCGCTGATATCCTTGGCTTTGATAGATGTCGTCATGGTCGTCGGGCGATCAAATATATTTCCGGTACACGTGATGGTACGCGATCATGTTTTCCGGGTAGGCGTCATGCCAGGCCAGGTAGCCGGCGTCGCCAGGCATCAAGCCGCGGTTTTCGGGAACGAACGCAGCTGCCAGCCGACAGTTGTAGAGCAGGGAAATGAAATGGCCGCGCAGATCCCGATCCCGGTGAATCATCTCGTTGATGGCTAAAGGATCATGGTCGAAGTCGACCATGATCCCCACTTCGCGGAGCGCGACCTGCCGAATGCGCTCGTCGATGCTTTCCTTGAACCGGACGATGCCGCCGGGAATATGCCAGCCGGTACCGGCATGGACGTCGTCGCGCCAGGCCAGCAGGGTTCGTCCGGCGGCGTCCTTGATCAGCAGGTCGACGTTGATCAGCGGTGTCGTGCGGCTAATGTAATAGAAAATCTCGTCGGGAAGCCCGGCCGTCGGGTCTGGCACCGCATCGACGAGCGTTTGAACGGCATTGGCTAAAGCGTCATTCATGGCTGTTTTCGCTGCGGTGATATTTGACATACGGCAAGGGTTTGGCGGTCTGGACGGCGGGCGTGACTTCGTCGCCGGACAATGGGCGTCCCTTGCAGTAATCGCAGATGTCCAGGTAATCCTTGTTCAATACATAGTCCTTGATCTCGCGCCGCAGCGCCATTTCGCCGGATGCCGAGCTGCCGGCCAGGATATTGACGTAGTCCCCGGGAATGTCGGGAACGGCGGCCAGCCGGTCGGCGTTGGCGGCAAATGGACAGCGGAAGAGCTTGCCGTCGGAGAGGCTCAACATGTTTTTCGCACAGCATTCCTGGTACACATTCAGGTTCTCTTCCGGCGTACGGTTATGCTTTTCGATGCTGGCGCAATCGAGCCAGGAGTCCATCGTCAGGATTCTGTGCGGAATGGCGTGGCGGTCGAAATAGGTTTTCAGCGGAGCCATGTTGCGCGATAGCGCCCCGTAGTCGGTCACGACGGTCATGACCTTGGGGTGGCCGAGCAGGGTGGCCTGCTCTTCCTTGGGAACGATGGCGCCGTTGGTGTATATGACGACCCGCTTGACCTTGGGTTCGCCGATCAGCCGGTCGACAACCTTGGGCCATTCCTTGTTCATGAAGGCGTCACCGCCGATGACCCGCAGCTCCATGATTTCATCGGTCAGCGAGCACAGGGCGTCGATCGACTGGTAGATCAGGTCGAGCGGAACGTTGCGCGGTTCCTCGTAGTACTGCATCAGGTTCGAGCAATCCTTGCATTTCAGCGAACAGCGCTCGGTGATGATGATGTCGACACTGCGCAGGAACACCTTTTCAGGTTCCAGAAAGCCTTGGTGGCAGAGGATGCAGCTTTCGATCGAGAATTTCCTGAAATCGACTTCCGCCGCGTCTTGCCGGGTGTCGATGTCTTCGAGAAGCGGCCCGGCGGCGATCCAGTCATCCAGACCCTGGCTATGCAGCAGGTCGACGACATCCTTGATCGCGGCCACCGAAATCAGGACCAGGGCGTCGTCGAAATGTTGCCCGAGGTCCGCCGTATGGATGACCGTATAACCATGGAAATCGGTTCCGGCGACCTTGATGCTGCCATCGCAGACGGCAGCCACCGGCCAACCCCGTTGCCGGCAAAGGGCCAGCACGGTTTCGCCAACGATACCGGCGCCACTGAGCACCAGTGGCTTTGAGGATTGGGCCAGGCGATCAATAAGTTGCTGTTTCATGTGTTGGCGTTTTCCAGTTTTCCATAGCGCTGCTTGCCCTTGATCTTGGCCATAACGGCCAGCAGGCGGACCAGCTTGAGTTTGATCAGCGCCGGCAGCAGTCGGCTGTTGCCCGGGCGCGGCGTGTAGCAGGGCAGCGATTCGCGCAGAATGGGTGCGGAGATGAATGCGCGCAGTTCCCGGATTATCGCAGGCCGGCTCGCCGAGTTGAGTTGACGGCAGGTCCTGATGATGAAAATCAGCGCGTAATGGACGAGCGTATGGCCAACTTCATGCCGCACGCGCTGTGCCAGATCTTGCCGGACGCCAATTTCCGTCATGAAGCGGTCAATAGTCTTCCTGAATGATTGCATGTCCGAAGCAAGGCTGGCTGCGTTGAGGATCGACATGCTGGCCGAAATGTGACGGGTGCGAAGGATATACACGTAAACCGGCTGGTTAACAAATACCAGCCGTCGCGTCTTGCCGAGAAACGCCAGATTGAAAGCAAAATCTTCAAAAAGACGCATGTTTTCGTCGGCCTGAAGCGCCTGTTCAACAATGACCGAGCGCCGGTACAGACGGGCCCAGCAGTAGCTGACAAGGTGGTTGCTCGGATGGTTCAAAAAATGGCGGATATAGTCGAGCAGCGCCGCGTCGGCGAGAACCGTCATCTGGCCGGCAAAAGGCTCCCCGCCGGGACGGAATACCACCGGCTGGCGTACCGGGGAGGCATCGTTTTCCTGTTTGTAGAAATTTCCGAGCACCATGTCGGCGTGCTCGGTGTCGGCCGCCGACAATAGCTGCTGCAAGGCGTCCGGCGGCAGGCGGTCGTCGGCATCGAGAAAGAAAATGAAATCGCCGGCCGCGACACGAACACCGGCGTTGCGTGCCGCGGCCGGGCCGGCATTCTGCTGGGCAATAAAACGGACCCTTGCGGAGTCCAGGGCATGGTCCGCGCACAGCCGGGCGCTCTCGTCGGACGATCCGTCGTCGACCAGAATCAGCTCCCAGTCCCCCATCGTTTGGTCGATGACGCTGCCAATGGAGAGGGCAAGAAAGCGTGCCGCATTGAAGACCGGCATGACGATGCTGACCCGCGGCGGCTTCCGGAGGCTGGCCATGTTGGTGTCAACGGCTGGCATAGAGCACCGTTTCGATGGCAAAACCGGTGTAATTCCGGAGGTAGAACTTGTATCCGATATTGAGGGCGGCAAGCTGGAGCGGTATTTCCCAGACGTGGTCGGCCGAGTGATAGACGCAAATGCCGAGATCGGGCGCCGATTCCCGGATTAACCGCTCGGCGCCCCTGAGCACCTCCGGTTCGGCGCCCTCCACATCCATCGAAATAAAGGTCGGGTGCAGGCCGGGCAGCGCTTGGTCGAGGGGCACGCACTGAACCACAGAGCTGCCCTGGTCGCTGATCCGGGAACCCAATCCGTCGCCGCGGCGGAAGGGCATCTGTCCGCTGTGGCCATAGACCGCGCAGGGCCAGGTCAGGATCCTCTCGGCCAGCGCCGCGGCATGGTGCTGCAGATACTCGGTCAGGCGTGCGTAGATATGCGGCTCCGGCTCGAAGCAGGCAATGGTGTCGACCTTGCCGCAAGTCTGCTGCAGCAGGCGCACGGTGTCGCCGTCGTAGGCGCCGCAGCAGACGTAGCTGCCGTGGCCGCGGGACAGGGGGATGTCGCGGGGGAAATATTGCTCGTCGCGGGGCCGCTGCGGAATCGCTACGGGTTTCCGCTGCATGTGGGTTTGCAGGAAGCGCAGATAGACCATCCGGCTTTCGTCGTCGGCCAGGAGATCGAAGGCGGTGAGGATGCGCTGACGATTCTCGCGGAAATAGTCGAGGCCCCGGAGGGCTGCTTCGGGGGGCTGATTGAACGGGTTATGGATTTCGTAGATATCGTGCAGGAAGACGACGTGGGCGAAACCGAGCCGGGCAAGACAGGCCTGGATTTCGCCATGCAGGGCGCGGTTGCCGACGCAGATCACGACCAGCGCATCTCGCCGTTCTTCGATGCTCGGCAGGTAATTGTCCGGCGCGAAGGCGGGGATGCCCTGCCACAGTCCACCATTTGCGAAGGAGCGGTCGAGCACGGCGCGCGGCTGGCAACCGTGCATTTTCATGGCGATCTCGAAGAACCAGTGGCTGCACTCGCCGGCGCCGTAGACGACGATCGGCCGGCCAGCGAGGATCCCGGCCGCGATCGAGTTTTCCGACGTGGCGGCGGGAGCGGTGAATTCGGCTTCCAGGGCAGTGCGCAGTGCGGACGCGGTGGCCCCCATGTCAGGCCGCTTCCCGCGGGTCATCGGGGAAAACGGGAATCCCGAACATCTCGATGTAGGGCGTCCAGAATGTGCTGGTGGCCGCGAAATCACGCGCCTTTTCCAGATATTCCGCCGCTTTTTCCGGCTCGCCCAGGCGTTCCAGGCAAGACGCAGCATAGAAACAGGCGATCGCATGGTCCGGCTTGACCCGCAGCACTTTCTCGAAGCAGTCGAGCGCTTTTCGGTCGTCGCCCAGGCGGACGTTCGAGTTGTGCACGAAATTGAGTTCGATGTTCATCGCGTAACTGATGTGCTGGATGAACTCGGCCGACCAGTCTGGCGTTTCGATCACGGCTCGCTTGTAGTTCGCGTTCACCGGGCTGTTCACGAAATATTTCTTGTCGATCGCTTCGTCGTACATCTCGCTGCCGGGGATCGGCGTGGCGACGAAAACGCGGAACCAGTCGCCGTAAACCCCCTTCAGAAACTCGCGGCTTTCGTCGATATCGGCCTTCGTTTCGCCCGGCATGCCGACGATGATGTTGCAGTCGGTGAATATGCCGATCTCCCGGCAGTCGTCGATGACGCGCTTGACGATGTCCAGCTTGAGCGGCTTGTGCATCACGTCCTTGAGCACCCGCGCGCTGCCCGATTCGACCGGCAGGACCAGCTCGTCGATCCCGGTGTCCTTCAACAGCTGGAGAAAGCGCCGGTCGAGCGCGTACAGCGCCAGTGCGTTCTGGAAGAAGATCGCGCCGCCGCGTTCCTTGATCGCGGCAACGATGTTGTAAGGGCGCTCTCGGCCGCCCATGAAGTGATCGTCCTGGATGATGAAACTCTTCATGCCGTAGCGGGCAATGATCTGGTCGATGTCTTCGGCCACCCGCTGTTCGCTGTAGTACCGCATTTTCCGGCCGTGGGCCTGATAGGAAGCGCAGAAGGTGCATTTGAAGGGACAGCCGCGCGACGTCATGATGGCCAGCGCGCCGGCGCTCTCGGCGCCGACGGCATAGCGCGACAGCGTCGGGTTCAGGCGGTAGCCATCGAGATCGAGGATGTCGTAGTCGAGGAAAGGGATGTCGTCGAGATCCTCGATGAAGGTGTGCTGGAAAGGGTTGCCCACGGCCGGGACCTTCTCGCGCGAGATCCATGAATTGTGGCCGGCGATCAGCGCCGGCCTGTCCGTCGCCAGCAGCAGATCGCGCAGCGGCAGTTCTCCTTCGCCAAAGCAGATGGCGTCGATGCACGCCGAATCGGCAAAGAAATCCCGATACATTGCGGTCACCAGGTTTCCGCCGGCCAGGATCGTCGCCTCGGGGAAGCGCTCCCGGCACACCGCGGCGATATCGACGACGCTGTGGTAGGAGGACGTGAATTGGGCGGAAATGGCGACGACCGTCGGGTTGAATTCGTCGTATTTCCCGGCGAGAAAATGCTGGCGGAAATAGCTTCTGAAATCGCCGAACTCGAAATCGGATTCCTTCAGCAACTGGACGTTGAAGTCGATGGCCATCGACGTCAGTTCCAGGTGTTTCTTCAGATAGGTGCTCAGCGAGATGATGCCGAGCGGGATGTCGGTGATCACCGAGCCGAAATTCTTGTCGGATTGTCCCAGCCTGACCGTGCCCACGTTGCCCGGCGGCCTGACGAAATCGTCAAAGGTGATGTTCGGCGGAACGACGAAGAGGATTCTTTCCATTGGCTTTTCTGTTATTGGGGCAAGGGGGCTGATATTTTTTAGTGTTTCGGCAATCTTTGAAAAGATATGCAGAAATGCATTTATTGAATTGGATTGAACGGATTCACGATCTCGAAACCAAGTCCCGGTTCCGCCGATAGCTCCGCGTAGATTTCTTCATTATGGGCAACGCTGGTGATGATCAGGACGGATATGGCCTGATTCAAATCCTCAAGCTTGGTTTTGCCGTGGATCGGGATCGGCAGACCCGAATCAGCACTTGGCTTCTTGTCGAAAACCATGGCTGGCCAAAGGTCTTGCGGCAGAATCGATTCGAGCAGATTTTTGCAGTATCCGCCGGCGCCATAAAATGCAACATGCGCCGATCCATGCTTGATTTGCGCTTCCTGCATGATTGATTTCCAGTAAGCGCTGGCAGAATCGACGCGATTCATGTGATAGGTTGCTTGCCGCCTGATCGTTTCAATAAAGTAATCGAAGTAATGCGGCGGGTAGTTCATTTTTATGGATTTCGCTGCGTCGTTCAGGTGCTCTTTGCTGGGCAACAATCGCCACGGCAGCATGAGTGCCGAAAACAAATCCCGAACATAGCGCCGGGTATCTTCGGTGACGGTAAATGATGCAATGTTCGGTGTGTGAAACTTGTTGAATTCTGCGAAGTCCGGAACCAGCTTGTCCGCGACGACCGTATCGTGCAGAACCCGGCAGGCAATCATTGCAGATGAGCCGAACAGGCGGGTGTCCGGGCTGTCCACGTCAAAATGATGAACCTGGTCGTGAATGACAACCGTTGCGCCGTCTTTCAGGTACGGCAGAATGCAGAGAAAGTTGAGAACTTCTCCGGGAAGGTAGTGCGCGGTATCAAGGATGCAGAAATCGATATCGCCACCGATATCTTCCAGGTACGCAGAAATGTCGCGTCCGCAATGCAAGCTCAGCCGGTCGAGCAACTCGGGAAATAGTTTCAAGGTTTGCTTGGCCGGCAAGTCGGCGTTTATGTCGACCGCATGAAGCGGTGCACTGGAGTCCAACAAATCAAGGGTTTTTAACAGAACAGCCGTGCTCCCCCCTTTGTTTACGCCAACCTCCAGGATTTTCCTCGGGCTGCGCTGGCGAATCAGGCCGCTGACAAAGGCGCTCTCTTCGGGGGCCATCCCGATGGTGTAATCAAATGGATCGTCCTGCGCAGGCGGCGGGAGTTTTGCCTGAACGGCTTCCCGCGGTGCATTCCAGAGGATGGCGGTGACATTGGCAAGAAGTGGCTCGGCGTCAACGATCGGGCGCACAGCGACAATTTTTTTATTGCCAGGGAAATTCATCAACCGATCCTCAAAATTTAATGCAGTCAGCGCTGGCTGTTCTACCAATAAAAACATGTTTTTACGGTGGCGTACGGCGTGGCTTAAGAGCAGCCATCATTCACCGGCTGGATTGGGCGCGGTTGCTTGCGTTTTGATTTCGGCAGCTGAATTCCGGCGGGAACGAAATTCCTGTTGTCGGCCGGGCAAAAATCGCAGGCGCTCAGCGCGCTTTTCCGGTTGGCCAGGGCGCGGATTTCCGCGGTTAGTTCCGCACAGCCGGTCTGGTATTTTCCGACATCGACGAAATCCCCAGGCAGTTCCGGAATCAGTTTCAGTTCCTGCGTGAAATTTGAAAATGTGCAGCGATGGACTTTGCCATTCATGATCTGGCAGCAGATCATGGTGTTCGAGATGCAGTTGGTGAAAACTTCCGCGTTCTTTTCCGGACTGCGCTTTCTTGGATAGATCGGAGTCTGCATTCCCCAGTCGTTCCCCTGGTAGCGGTAGTAGTCCACGAATATCTGCCGACCAGCGCAGGCTTCGGCGAGTTGGGCGATCTTGCTGGAGTAGGGGCCGTAGTCGGAAACAATGACGCATGCCCCGTGCCGCTGCATCGCGTCGAGCACCGACGCCTTCGGGACGAGGGTGCCGTTGGTGACAAAGTCGATAAAAAGCAGATTGGGGATTTTTGAAACGCCCTCGACGATTTCCTCGATTTCCTTGTGTATGAAGGGCTCGCCACCCTGCAGTGCAATGTGATGCACGACGTCGAAGGCGCTGCAGTACTTGGCGATGTCATCGACGATACGCGATGCCGGGTAGGTTACCGGCTTGGCGTTGTCCGGAACGAAGGCGCCGCAGTCCTGGCAATTGAGCGTGCATTTCTGTGTGATGACGTAAGACACCGATGGTGAGCGGCAGGGCGCCGGCGATCCGGGCTCCGGGTAGAGGTGGGCGATGGTCTTGGCCAGTGCCTCCGGGCCGCATGAACGCCGCGTAACATCGGAAAAATAACTGAACAGGATATCCGGCATCAAATAACGAATATCCCCGGCCCCGGCCGCATTCAAGGTGCTGGCGATGGGCGGATAGTTCGCTGCATCGAGAACGCTGGGCAGGAAACAGGCATCGGGAAAGTGCTCGACCGCCTGCGCCATCGGCATGACCGGAATGTCGAACAGCGTACCGTGCTTTTTCGGGTTGCTGTCCGTCCAGGCGGCCACCGGCACCTGGTAATGAGCCAGAACCTTGGCGGCATACCAGCCACCCCGGCCGGCCCCGACGATGACGACCCGCCGTTGGTTGGTCCGCATCTCGGCGACAAAGCGCGCCAATTCGTCACGATAGACGTCGGCGTGGTTCATGGCTGGGTTCCTTCCTTGAGCAGCCGCTTGATTTTCGCGGAGAGTTGTATCGCCGGTTCGACGAGCGTTACCGTGTTCGGGTCGCAATACGAGCAGGAGACGAACGCAGCTTCCCGGGTCAGGAAGTTTCTGACCGAGCGCCTGAGCGTATCGGCATCGATGTCGTCGCCGAGTCTGACGAAATCGCCTTCGCTCGGCGGAATCAATCCTTGGGCCATGCCGTGGGCCGATACCGGGCAGCGGTACAGCCGTCCGTCCATGATCTGGCAGCACACTTTTGTCGCCATGCATTCACTGTAGATTTGCTCGGTTGCCGTGCTTGGCCGCTCGTGTAGCTTGATCGGCGCGGAGCGTAGCCATTTTTCGCTCGGGTCGACGAAATGAATGTCGCAGAAGATGTCGTGTTTTGCGCATGCCGAAAATATTTCCGCCTGCTGTTTGGAGAGCTTGCCGTAATCGCTTTGGTGCAGGTCGGCCCCGGCGCTCGCCAGGTCACGCAATATCTCATCGGCGGGCGAGATATTCCCGTTGGTGATCAGGTTGATGAAGATCAGGTTCGGGATGCTCGAGATTTCCCGGCAGATTGCACCGATTTCCGGGTGCAGGAAGGGTTCGCCACCGTGCAGGCTGATTTCCGGAACCAGCGTGAACGCGCTGCAGTAGTGCTTGATGTCCCTGACGATTTCGGCCACCGAGAAATCGAGCGGCGCGTTGTAGTAGGGGATCCGCTGGCCGCAATCGTAGCAGCGGAGGTTGCATTTTTGGGTGACGACCCCGGTGACGAAAGGGGAAACGAACTCGCCATGACCAACATCGCCATAGCGGTAGCCGTCGAGCGAATAGTAGTCCGACAGCTTGTTCAGGTTCGCGGCGAGCAATTGATGATCGCATTTTCTTCCGGCGACTTCGGTGAGGTAGCCATAGAGGAAACCGTAGGCGTCGTGCTCGGGGATCGCGAACCCGCGGTCGCCGAACCCGGCCTTGACCGCCTGTGCGCTGTTGCGGCGAAATATGCCGAAGAGCACGATGGCCCCTGGGTATTCCTTTTCCAGATCGGTGGCGGAGAGGACGCGATAACCGTGGAATCCGTTACTGGCCTTCCGCGCATCGTTGTCGCAGAAGCAGTCGATCCGGATGCCCCGCGCTTCCAGCGCCTTCATGATGTACCAGCCGGCCTTGGCTGCGCCAAAAACAGCAACGCCCTTGCCGCTATCCGCTGCCGCTCGCGCGCAGCGGTCGATCATCTCTCGATATTCCCGGGATGGTGTCTGGGTGACCATGAATCTCTCGTGCCTCAGTTAACGTGATGGTTCAAGGTATGGCGAACAGGTCGGTGTCGGACAGATGGTAGGTGCCGTGCCGCAGATACAGGTCATAGCCCGGGTTGTAGGAGTGTACGAGCAAGGGGATTTCGTAAATGGCTTCGAGGGAGTGATAGACGCCGAGCGCGAGTTTGGGTCGGTGTCTGGCTATGGTTTTCCTGGCACCTTTGAGCAGTTTGGGAATAATGTTGGCGCCCGGGTCCATTTTGATCAGCGTCGCCGGCTTTTCGTTCAGGAAATTATCGAGGGTGACGATCCTGACTTCATGCTCTCCGGCGGCGTGTTCGATGCCGACATGGAAGCGGTCCTCCTGGTCCGAGGTCAGGAAGCGAACCGTTCCGTCTTCGTCGCCAAGGCCCATGGCGTGGCATTCGGTGTTCGGTATGTTCTCGCATACCTTGTGCAGCGCCGCGAAACACGGCGGGTCCGGCTCAAAGGCAATGATCGAATCGTAAGTGACGCCCTGTTTCCGGCAGGCATCAACGAAAGTCAGGATGGTGTCGCCATCGAAGGCGCCGACGTCGATATAGATCTCGCCGTCCCGCAGGCGCAGGACATCGTTGTTGAAGTAATAGCGGTCTTCGGTCGTGCCGTCGCAACCGAACATGCCGAACTCGCGGTATGGCTCGCTGAATTCGGTGATGAATTTTTTCAGCAGCGCGAGATTTCCTCCGGAAGCGAGCAGGGCCAGCTTGGTGACGAACAGATCCTTCGATTTCTGATCGGACAGGAGTTCGTAGGTTTTTTCGACCTTGTCACCATCCCTGATCAGGATGTCCTGCATCGATAGCGGTTGGTAGTATTTGGCGAATCCCGAAATCAGCGTCTGGCTGCCGACCATCGCGCAGGAATAGAGGAAGTTGGTGTTCGGGTCATCCGGGCGGCAGAGGATCAGGTGCTCCGGTATGCCCATGGCGGAAAGCTGGCGGTGGATGTCGGCCGCGAATTTTCTCGAGGCGATCAGGATCGGCTCGCCGTGCCAGTGATCCTTCAGCGTCGCTCCGGCGATGACCGGTACCCCGCCGATGCTGGTGCCCGCTTTTGCCAATCCGTTGTCGCAGACGAAGCGTACGGAAATCCCGTGGTTCTGCATCGTGTGCAGCAGTTCGGCACCCAGTCCGCCGGCGCCGAACAGGATCACTGTGGTCGGAATCGCTGATTGATCGTGCAGCGGGGCAAAGAGTACCGGGAGGAACTCCTGGTCCTTGGGCGCGGCATTGGCAATAGCCAGTATTTCGTCGATTACGCGTGGCATGGGGTGACCCTTGAAGTATTGAGAACGATTTGCCGCATCCGGCATGCTTGACGTGCTGTCCGCCATTCGGACGGCAGGTTAGGCCGGCGGAGGGGCGTCGGGATTTTCTTCGAAAATGGCCAGATTGCTGGTCGTGCCAAGATTGTCCGAGACGGTGCGGGCGATGTCGTAGCGATGATGCTCCGGGGCGGCGACGACGATCAGATCCGGGGCCAGGCTGGCCAGGTCGGCGTAGGGGAAGACTGTCACGCCATCGACCTGCTTGCCGTGCAGGACGGTGTCGCGGTCGAAGAACCCGACGATCTCGGCCTCCGCCAGTTCCGGGGCGGCGCGCAGTCGGCGCGCCAAGGTGCAGGCCGGCGCCAGCGCCAGACGTTTTCCGGCCAGCGACAGGGGCTGCCAGTCTTGGCCCGGGGAACGGCCGCGCAACGGCGCCACCGACAACCCGGCGATTTCGCCGGAACCCGGCGCGCCAGCGGTATCGCGGAAATCGCCCAGTTGAAGATGGGGGGCGGCGAGGTTTGTTGCCTTCCGCAAGCGGGTAATTTCCGTCTTGGCCGCCTCGAGAAGCAGTTTTCCTTGCAGACTGACCACGGCCAGATGCTTTTCCGGGAAGTGGATGGCTTGCAGCCCGTGCTTTTCAAGCATCAGGTAGGTTTTGGCGTAGGCCGCGATATGCCGCGAGTAATCGTGTCCGCCAAAATCGGCGCAGTCACCCGGCAGGTTGCACAGGGGGTCGAAATCGAAGGTCAGCCAGACCTCCTGCGGCCTGATTGCCAGCATGGCGTAGGTGAAGCCGACAACATCGTCGTCGCTGCAGTTGTCCTGGCAGAAGATGTACTTGACCGATAGCTGCCCGCCGCCGAGGTTGCCGGCATGGGCATAACGGGTGATCGTTTCGAGCACATCGGCGTAGCGTTTGCTCTTCTTGATCTTGTCGTACGAGGACGGCGTGCCGGCGTCGAGCGAGGCGCATACCCAGCGGATCGTTCCCTTGGCCAGTCCGTCATAGACGGATTGCCGATAGATCACGGCGTTGGTATAGAGGAAGACGCGGATGCGCCGCGAGGCGAAATAGTCGATGTAATCGTCGAAATCCTTGAGCAGCGTCGGTTCGCCGCCGTTGAAATCGACGGCGGCATCCCAGACGACATCCTCGGGGGTGAACAGCCGGAGAACGGTCAATGCATCGTATTTAGCTTCGGCGAACGAGTCGAACTGGGTGTAGCCGCAGAAATTGCAGCGCAGGTTGCAGGTCGTGGTCGCCGCCAGGTCGATATGGCCCAATTGGTCGAAACGCACCTCTTCCGGTTTTTTCAGGACGACCATGTGGCAGTGCTTGCAGGGTGTTTCGCTGTGGTCGTCGTTCAGCAGATCGAAAATCCACTGCCGCTTTTCGCTGATCATTTCTCGGGTGATCGTTGTCTTGGCCGCTTCCGCTGCCGTCCAGTAGATCGGTGAGGAAAAGGGGCCGAGCTGGCAGGCGTGAATGCCTTCCTGGCCCAGGCGCAGCCCGCTTTCCAGCTTGGGGCAGGATTTGACGAGCTTTGGTTGCTGGATGGTCATGGCGTGGGCCCTATGCGAATTGGTTGTGAGCAGGCGTCAATGAAGAAGGCCTTGCGGATTGCCGCTTCCATCGAGAGCCCGCAATAGTCCTGTGCTGAGAACCAGCGGCCATTGACGTCGGCATCGATAAAGGCGCCGAGAAGCGCCCCCGGCAGCACGCTGTCGACGGCGTGCGGCGCCGCGCAGCCACCCATGTCGGTGCGTAGCCAGCCGGGGTCGAGCAGACTGACCATCACGCCGCTTCCCGCCAAGTGCGGGGCGATGTCGTACACGAATTTGTCGAGCGCCGCCTTGCTGCAGGCGTAGGCCATTTCATCCGGGCGGTGCTGGATGCTGCTCGATAGATTGATGACGCGGCCGAAACCCTGGCTTTTCATTTTGGGAATGATCGCCTGGCTGATCCGGATCGGGGCGATGGCATTGATCGCATAGCAGTCGGCGAAATCCGTGCTGCCCATTTTCCAGAAGCCGTCCGGGCAAGCTGGCGAGATCCCGGCATTGTTGTAGAGCAGGGCAAGCGGTGGGGCGGAACCGTCCAGCCAGTCGCACAGGCGATCAAGCGCCTGCGGGTCGGCCAGGTCGGCGGCGATGGGGCGGGTTTCCACTCCCGCTACGCCGACGCTTTCGCATGCCCGCCGGGCGCTTTCCTTGGTTTTTCCGTGGCAGATCAGATTCAGGCCGCGCTGGGCGAGGGCCGCGGCGATCTGCTGGCCGATGCCGCGACTGGCACCGGTGACCAGTGCCCACTGTCCGTGCAGGTCAAGCGGTGGCGGGGCCGGTGTGGCGGCAGCATCGGTGTCCAGACGCCGTAGCCTGGAAACCCGATGGTATCCCCGGTCGAAATTCGCCAAATAAATGCGCTGGTGCCCGAGCGCCCGCAACTGGGCGCTTACCGCTTCGTAGTTGCGGATGCACAGGACAATCGTGGCGTTGCCCGGTATCTGTTCCGGGGGAAGGCACCGAACGCCGTGGAAGGATTTTCCCCATTTCGGTGCGGCATTGTCCGACAGCACATCGGGTCGCTGCCCGGCAGCGAGGACGAGCTGGTCGTAACAGGCCTCGAACAGTACTCCGACACCAAAAAAGCAGAGCGGCTCCGCTGTTTTCGGCATTCGCCAGTATTCGTCCAGGGCTTCCGCTCCCGCCACGCAGCGCTCGTCGCTCATTGCAGCGGCGTGCTTCCCGGTGGCGGATCGTATGAGACCGAGCGGGTCACCAGATTGTCCCGGGTCTCCAGCGCGGCAACGGCTTGCCGTCTTTCGGCCGGATCGCCGATCAACCAATAGGCGTTCAGCTGGACGCAGACCTCGTTATTCCTGATCTCCGGAAGCAGGGCCATCGAGAGATCGTGATACCTCCGGGCGCTACGCTCGTCGCCATTGATCAAGGCGCGAACGCTGTAGCGCAAGGCAAGATTGGCGACTTTTTCGATTGACGCGGGGAGCCGCTCGGTAACGTTATGATGGTTGTAAAACGATGCCAACTCGGCAAACTGGTGATTGAGCACGTACGGCCCGATCACTTCCATCATGTTATCCGCAGCCTTGAACGAGTCGTTAGCCAGATGCAGGCGGTGCAGCAGCAGTGGATCCTTAATGTAGACAATCGGATACTCGCAGCACATGTTGAAGTCCATCATGCGCGTACCGTACCAGCGTGCGGCCAGTCCGCCGATAACCGTTTTTCCGGTCGTGAAGGTCTTGCGATACATGATTTGCGACACCGCCGGGTTGACTGCCGCCATCATGTAAACGGCGGCCTGGCTGGGGCCGGGGATTTTGCATGTCTGATTGTAAAAAGGGGCTTCCGTCACGCGTTCGCCGTATTCATCGAGGATGGCGCGGTGAACGATGGTGAAGCCAACCGCCAGATCATTTTCCATTGCCTCGACGCAGCGCCGTGTGAAGTCGGGCAGTAATGCGTCGTCGGAGCAGAGTTCGACAAAGTATTTACCACGGGCGTTGACCCAGCAGTTTCGGAAGTTGGCATCGGTCCCGAAGTTCTGGCGGTTTCTGGCGACGAAAAAGATATCCGGGAAACGCTGCTGGTATTCGAGCGCGATTGCCCAGGAATCGTCGGTCGAGGCGTTGTCGGAGAAGCAGATTTCGATGTTGTCGTAAGTCTGCGCCAGGATGCTGTCGAAACACTCCCGTAAATATCGACCATAGTTGTAGTTGAACACCGTGATGCTGACGAGCGGCGTCTTGGGGTCGTTGAGTCGCGGATTCAGGGCCATTGGGTCTCGGAGGTTGGACAATTCAGGATCGGTCGCTGCGACGAGCCCGCATCGATGCATCGGAAAGCGGGATCAGCATTTCGTTCTGCAGATTTTCCAGCGGCAGCAGCGGCGACATGTCTTCCTGGGGCATCGACAACATCGATCCATCCGGCTGCGGCAGCGCGGCGACCTTGGGCGCCAGGATTTCGTTGGGAATCAGGCAGACTTCGATCAGCTTCGGCCCCGGCGTCGCCAGCCCGGCGCGAAGGCCTTCATCCAGGTCGGTGGCATCGGCGATACGCTTGAAGGGCAGGCCGTAGGTGTTCGCCACTTTCTCCAGATCAGGCAGCATCAGTCCGGCTTCCGGCCCGGTCCCGATGTAACGCTCAGAAAAATAGTTGCGCTGCGTGTTGCGGATCGATGCATAGCCGCCGTTGTTCATGATGATCAAGGTGATCGGCAGGTTTTGGGCGACCAGCGTCGCCAGTTCCTGGAGGTTGAGTTGCAGGCTGCCGTCGCTCTCGACCGCGACCATCGGCTTGCTGCCGTTGGCCAGGCAGGCGCCGATGGCGGCCGGCAGACCATAGCCCATCGAGCCGAGTCCGGAGGTCAGGAAGACGCGCTGTCCGGGCTTGTTGCGGAACACCGTGTAGAACACTTCCACGGCCAGCCCGGAACTGCCGGTGCTGACCAGCGTATCGGGCGGGATGGCGTCCGACAACGCGGAAACGAAGTGGTAGTGATTGATCGGTCCGCAGCTCGGAAAGGCGGCGCCATCGTTTACCGGGTAGCACCGCTTCCAGTCGGCGCACCGGGCGATCCACGGCTTGGTGTCCGGGGTGCTGGCCGGTAGCGGCTGGCGGGCCAGAGCCTCGATCAGGATCTTGGCGTCGGCGACGATGGACAGGCTGATTTCCATGTCCAGCTTGGCAATTTCGTTGGCGTCGACGTCGCAGACCACTTTCTTCGCCGCGCGGGCAAAGCCGCGCGGATTGTAGGCGGTAATGATGTTGTCGAGGCGGCAGCCGATGCTGATCAGCAGGTCGCAGTTCTGTACCGCGAAGTTGGCGCCGCGCAACGCCACCACGCCGGGGCGGCCAACGCACAGCGGGTGATCCCAGGGCAGCAGGTCAAGCGCATTCCAGGTCATCGCAACGGGAATCTGCAGGCGTTCCGCCAGTCCGGCGAAGTCCTGCGCCGCGCCGGCCAGGCGAACGCCGTGGCCGGCCAGCAGCAGCGGACGTTCGGCCTGGGCGATGAGTGCCAGCAACTGACGGCAGGCCGCGTCGAAATCAGCAGCCGGTAAGGGTTCCGGTGTGAAACCCGGCAGCTCGGCCGGGTCGATCGTGGCGGCCTGGACATCGAGCGGTATGTCCAGCCAGACCGGCCCGTTCCGACCGTCCTTCATCTCGAACAGGGCACGCTCGAGGTGGTAACGAATCTGCTTCGGGTCGTCGATGGTGACGGCGTATTTGGTGACCGATTTGACCATCGGCACGATATCGACTTCCTGCACGCCGCCCTGGCGCAGCGGCCGGCCGGCCAGCAGGTCGGGGCGTTTGACCTGGCCGGAAATGACGAGCAGCGGCGTCGATTCGATCCAGGCGCCGGCCACCGGCGTGATGGCATTGGTCGCCCCGGGTCCGGTGGTGACCATGCACACGCCGAAGCTTTCGCGTACCCGGCCCCAGGCTTCGGCGGCAATGCCGCAGGCCTGTTCGTGGTGGCAAGGCACCGGAATCAGCCGCTTTTCGCAAACCAGGGCATCGTTGAGATACATCGCGCCGCCGCCGGGCAGCAAGAAAACGTGTTCGGCGCCGGCATCGGCCAGCCGGCTCATCAGGTAGTCAGCAACGCGCATGGTCAGAGCCAGTGGGTAAGCAGGGTTTTGCGATGGGTGTTGGCGGCGATCGCCGGATCCGTATAGATCGAGTCGTCGCTAAAGTGGGTCGAGGATATTTCCTCGAAAACCACGCCGCCGGGCGAGAAGAATTTGTGCTTGACGCCGCGCTGGACGGTGATGACATCGCCCGGTTCGGCCTCGTGTTGCACCCCGTCGAGCCACAGCGTCAGCTTGCCGTGCAGGACCACGAAGGTTTCCTCTTTCTTGTAATGCAATTGCTCCGGGTGCGTCTGGCCGGGGAGCATGGCGATCAACTTCTTGCAGTATTCGCGATTGACCACCGTGACCATGATCAGACCGAATTCGCCGAAACGCTCCATGCCGTAGTGGTGGGATATTTCCAGGTCGGACTTGCCGGGTACGACGATGTTGCCGTCTTTCAGCAGTTTGCGGACGGCGGTCACGGCGGCATGAATCTGTTCCCGTTCGTGATGTATTTCGACATCGCTGCCGAGCAACGGGCGGCCGGCAGTCAGTGGCTGGACGGCGATGTGGTGGCAGTATTTCGACCATTGATTGGCGGTGATCTGGCCCGGAATGGCCGGGAAGGCAAAACAGACCGCACTGCCATCGACTGCTTCGCGGGTCGCTACCTGGCGCGTCAGGTAAACGCCGCGGCGCAGGCTGTGCAGGCTTTCCGCTTCGGCCTTGGTGGCGGCAGGCCAGGCCTCGCTGCCGCAAAGGACTTCGGCGCGCTGGGCGGCGGCCAGCCATTGCCGGACCTGCGCCGGGTTGGCTGAATAGGCATTGAGTGCATAGCGCTCGGTGGGCAGGCCGACATGCTTTTCAAACACCCGGGCGCCCTTGGCCAGCGCCAGCATCACCGGTTCGGTCTTGTCCGGTGATTCATGCGTCGAAAAGCCGATGCGAACCTCGGGATAGCGGGTGCGCAGCGCTTCAATGCGGGCGATATGGAGGTTCTCGTCAGGCGTCGGGTATTCGGCGACGCAGTGCATCAGGGTCAGTTGTTTGCTGCGATGGAGAAAGAAGCTGACGACGTTGTCGACATCTTCCGGCGTGGCGCCGGCCGTCGAGGCGACAATCGGCTTGTCGGTACGGGCGATGCGTTCGAGCAGCGGCCAGTCGGTCAGCGAGCAACTGGCTATCTTGATGACCTCGATGCCCTGCGCCTCGATGAGGTCCACCGAGGCTTCATCGAAGGGCGTGCACACCGTTTTGAAACCGCAGTCGCGCATGGCGGCGAGCAGGGTGGCGAATTGCTCGGTGGCCAGCCGGGTTTCCTCGAAGCGCTTGACGTATTTGACGTCCTCGCGGCCTTTGAAACTGGGATGGATGAAACTGTCGAGGTCGCGATATTGCAGCTTGAAGGCAAAGTCGAAATCGAAACCCTGGCAGGCTTCGTGAATAGCCCGGATGATGGCCACGCCATGGGCGGTGTCGCCCATGTGGTTGTTGGCCATCTCGAAAATGAATAGTGGTTTGGTCATCGATGTGCGCTCAGAAATTCGTTCCACAAAAGTCGCCGAGCGACTGCGCCATGTAGCGCAATTGCGCTTCGCCTAGGCCCGGCCAGAGGCCAAGCCAGAAGGTGCGTTGCATGATGGTGTCGGCGTTGTCGAGGCGACCGCTGATGCGGTAGGGGCGGTCGAGGAAATACGGTTGGCGCGTCAGGTTGCCGGCAAAAAGCAGGCGCGAGCCGATTTTGCGCTGGTCGAGAAAGCGCAGCAGGTCTACCCGGGCGAACGGGGCTGATTCGCGCAGGGTCAGCGGAAAGCCGAACCATGATGGGGCGCTGTCGGGACTCGCCTCGGGCAGAATGAAAAACTCGGCGAGGGGTTGCAGCAGCTCGCTCAACAGCGCAAAGTTTTGTCGCCGGGCGGCCACGAAGCCGTCGATCCGGGCCAGTTGCGCCAGCCCGATGGCGGCCTGCATGTCGGTGATCTTGAGGTTGTAGCCGGCGTGGGAGTACACGTACTTGTGGTCGTAGCCGGCCGGCAATTCGCCGAGTTGCCAGTCGAAACGTTTGCCGCAGGTATTGTCGCAGCCCGGATTGCACCAGCAGTCGCGGCCCCAGTCGCGGAACGATTCGAGGATGCGCTTGAGTTGCGGGTCGGAGGTGAAGACAGCGCCGCCTTCGCCCATGGTGATATGGTGGGCCGGATAGAACGACAGGGTGGCGATATCGCCCCAGGTGCCGACCTTGCGGCCGCCATGTTCCGAACCCAGCGCATCGCAGCAGTCTTCGATCAGCCACAGTCCGTGCCGGTCGGCGATGGCCTTCAGCGCGGCGATCTCCAGTGGATTGCCCAGGGTGTGGGCGAGCATGATCGCCTTGGTGCGCGGCGTGACGGCGGCGGCTATGGTTTCCGGCAAGGGGTTGTAGCTCGGGATGTGTGAGTCGACAAAGACCGGCACCAAGCCGTTTTGCAGGATCGGATTGACGGTGGTCGGAAAGCCGGCCGCCGCCGTGATTACCTCGTCGCCCGGCCGGAGTGCCCGGGCGCCGAGCTGTGGCGAGGTTAGGGCCGACAGGGCGAGCAGGTTGGCACTGGAGCCCGAGTTGCAGGTGAGGACGTGCGCGACGCCGAGATAGCTGGCGAGTTTAAGTTCGAACTCGGCGTTGAAGCGGCCGGTGGTCAGCCATCCGTCCAGCGCGGCGTCGACCAGATGAACGAATTCCTCCGGCCCCAATACCTTCCCGGACGGCGGAATCGCCTGCTGGCCGGGAACGAATTCCGGCTGCCGTTGGGTTTGGGTCGCGTAGGCGCGTACCTGGTCGAGAATGTCTTGGCGTTGCTTATCTGGGCTCATCGGGTGAATTGGGTGTCCGCACGTACTGATTGATCTGGTCACGACTGAAAGACTGCATGTCATGTCCGCTCAGCCAGGCGCGATGCCAGGCTACGGTGTGTCGGACTGCCTCGTTCAACGGCCATTTGGGGCGCCACTTTAGCATTTGTCTGGCGGCGTCCGTATTCAGGCGCAACAACTTTGCCTCGTGCGGGAACGACGTCGCCTCACTTTCCCAGCCTGCCGCTTCCGCCCAGTGGCGGCTGACAAGGTCGGCAAGGGCGGCGGTGGTGACGCAATCGGACAGCGCGGGGCCGAAATTCCAGGCACCGGCAAAAGCCACATCCTCGGTCAAGCGCTCGGCCAGCATCAGGTAGCCGGCCAAGGGCTCCAGCGCATGCTGCCAGGGGCGAATGGCGTCCGGGAAGCGGAGTTTTGCCCGGCGCCCTTCGGCAAAGGCGCAGAGCAGGTCGGGAACCAGGCGATTGGCTGCCCAGTCACCGCCGCCGATGACATTCCCGGCGCGGGCTGTCGCCAGGCGGGCAGCATCCGGGCCGTCGAAAAACGAACGGTGATAGGCGGCGACAACCAGTTCGGCGCAGGCCTTGCTGCTGCTGTACGGATCGCTGCCGCCCATCGGGTCCGATTCACGATAGTCATGCAGGGTTTCCCGGTTGTCATAGCACTTGTCGGTCGTGACGACCACTATGGACTCGAGGTCAGGCGCGCGGCGGGCGGCTTCGAGTACGTTGACCGTGCCGATGACGTTGGTCGTGTAGGTGCCGACCGGGTCGCTGTAGCCTTCGCTGACCAGCGGCTGGGCGGCCAGGTGCAGCATGGTTTGCGGGGCCGACTCATGGATGGCCCGACTGAGACGTTCCGCGTCGCGAATGTCGCCGATGATCGAGTCCAGCGTTTCACCGGCCCGGGCCGCCGTGAACAAGTTGGGCCCGGCCGGCGGTGCCAGCGCGTAGCCGGTGACCTGGGCGCCGAGTTCGCTCAGCCAGAGGGCCAGCCAGCTTCCCTTGAAGCCCGTATGTCCGGTCAGGAAAACCCTGCGGCCACGCCAATATTCGGGATTCACCATATTTTCCATGGGGCATTTCCGGACTGCCATAGATCTTCGAGCAGCATTTTGTCGCGCAGCGTATCCATCGGCTGCCAGAATCCTTCGTGCTTCCAGGCTCCCAGTTGCCCACGGCTGGCCAGTTCGTGCAGCGGCTTGCCCTCCCAGGATTGTTGGTCGTTGTCGATCAGGTCGAGGACCTCGGGTTGCAGGACAAAAAATCCACCGTTGATCGTGCCGCCCTCGCCATGCGGCTTTTCCTGAAAACGCGAGACGCGATTGTCGGCAATATCCAGTGCCCCGAACCGTCCGGGCGGGGTTACCGCGCAGACCGTCGCGGCGAGGCCTTGCTGGCGATGAAACTCGATTTGCCGGGTGATGTCGATGTCCGCCACGCCATCGCCGTAGGTGAAGCAGAACGGCTCGTCGGCATCGATGAATTGGCGGACGCGCCTCAGGCGGCCGCCGGTCATCGTCTGTTCGCCGGTGTCGACGAGGGTGACCCGCCAGGATTCCGCGTGCCGTTCGTGCACCTCCATCCGGTTGTTGACCATGTCGAAGGTCACATCGGAAGTGTGCAGGAAATAGTTGGCGAAATACTCCTTGACGACGTACCCCTTGTAGCCGAGGCAGATGATGAAATCGTTGATGCCGTGCGCCGAGTAAATTTTCAGGATGTGCCAGATGATCGGCTTGCCGCCGATCTCGATCATCGGCTTCGGCTTCAGATGCGATTCTTCGCTGATGCGGGTGCCCAATCCCCCGGCCAGAATGACTGCCTTCATGCTGTGACCACCCTGTTTTTTCCTGCCCCTTTTGCTTCGTACATCGCGTCGTCGGCTCTTTTGATCACCGTGGCCTGCGTGTCCTCCGCCTGCATTTGCGTAACCCCCGCGCTGAAGGTGATTAGCACTTTGTCGTTGCCGTTGAGGAAGAATTTCCTGGTCAGCTCGCGCTGCAGGCGGGTCAGCACAACCGTCGCGTCGTCGAGGGCGGTTTCCGGCAGCAGGATGATGAACTCCTCGCCGCCGTAGCGTGCCACCGTATCCTGCGGCCGCAGGGTTTCGCGGCAGACGGTGGCGAGGTGGATGAGCGCCTGGTCGCCGACGTCGTGGCCCAGCGAGTCGTTCAGTTTCTTGAAATTGTCGATGTCGAGCAGGCCGACACAGAGCAGGGTGTCGTGTCGTATTGAGCGGCCGATTTCCTTGGTGAAAATCTCTTCCAGGCCGCGTCGGTTGAGAACGCCGGTGAGCTGGTCGTGCCGAACGAGGTCGCTGGTCGCTTCGAGTTCGCCTTCCAGTTCGCGAATCCGCGTCTCCGACTCGCGAACTTTTTGCTGGGTCAAGCGCAGCTCGTCGCGCGACCGCTGGGCGTTGATCTGAATGGTGCGCGTTTCCTTGATCACTTCGCCAAGAACCGTCCCCAACTCGGAGATGTCGTTGGCGGCGCTGATCTTCTCGACACAGGCTTCGATTTTGTCGTGGTAGTCGGAAGTCGCTTCGGCAAAGTCGGCGAGATGGTCGACAAAGCCGGCCAGCATGTGCTTGATGGCCTCCCGGGCTTCGAAGAGGCTGGCCTTCAACAGGCTCTGCTTGTACAGAACCTCTTTCAGGCGCCGCTCCGCATCGTCGAGGGCGCGCTGGGAGAGCGGCTTGTCGATGATGCCGCGGACGACATCGACCTGACCATGAATCCAGCGGTCGTCGAGGACCAGTTCGGTGATGTTTTCGACGAGCAGGCGCAGCAGGTTGAGCAGACTGTGGCGAAGTTCGGCCTGGTCTTCGGCGAGCAATTCGAGCTTGAAGGCGAAGCGCTTCAGGCGGGTGAGAAACTCCCGCATCTGCGCGACGCTGGAGGCGGTACGAATGTCATTGGCCAGCGTTTTGGCATCGCTCGATAGCTGCGGGCTTTCAATCAGCTGGCTGGCGATGGCCGTTTCCAGCGTGAAGGCGAATAGCTGGCGGAACTCCGGTAGCAAGTCTTCCCCGGCGGCGCTCGCCGTCCCGGCCTCGGGCGGGCGGGGCGGTGCGACTTCGCTGCCGCTCCCGGCCTCTTGCTCGCGGCCTTGTCCCCATGAGCGGAGCAGGTTTTGCAGACGATTGAACAGGGTTTCCGGATTCGCCCCGCTGCTGGTCAGCACATGCTCAAGCGACTCGCGTTTGCGCGCCACGGTGAGGCCGAAATGCTTTGCGTCCCATTGCCGCAGGAGGTCGGAAATCAGTTCCGACCAGGCCAGTTTCTGCGTTTCGGCGAGCGCCGCGACAAATTCGGCCAAATGGCTTTTGTAGTCGTCCCAATTGGCGGCCTTGACCGCTTCGTCAAGCTGTCTGGCCAGGCGCAACTGCTCCGGTGTGGCTTTGGGCAGGGCGGCGGCGAGAGAGCGGAGCTGCTTCTCCGGGAAAACTTCGGCGGCCGGCTTGGTGCCGGCGATTTCCTGGTAGAGCGTCTGATAATTGTCCGGTGTCGGCGGGATGCGGCGGGCCGCAAGCAGGCGTAGCGCCTCGCGGGCAATTTCGAATGGATTGGTCAGTGTGGTCATGTTGTAAGTCAGCCGATCAGGCTATAATCTGCCGCCGCGTTACGGGCCCCCGTAGCATGAAGGTCGTGCAGTTGATTTGTAATCATCAGGTAGCGGTTCGATTCCGTTCGGGGGCACCAGTAAAATCAAACAGTTAAGCCATTCTTCGGAGTGGCTTTTTTGTTTTTCATTCTCTATTGCTCCTTGGTTGCTCCGGTGGCGATCAACGCTTTTCTGGCCGCCCGTTAATCAATTCCCCATGATAACTTGGGGTGGAGTAGGGCAGGAAGTATTTGCAAGCGACTCCTACGCAGGGAACTGCCCACGCATTCCCACTATCTGCGAGCCCAGTTTTGTGAGCCGGCGGTGTATGTCTTGAGATGATCATGGTGCGTGATCCCAAGCAAGATCCTGTGGATTTTAGATTTTTTCAATCACATATCACCTCATCGAGAAGGTGATCGTCTGCCCTAAAACATGGCAAATCGGCCAAATCAAAGCATTTAGCCTTGCGGTACCTCACTCCTAATCCCGTTCAATTCAGCGAATACCAGAGATGGTGTTCGCTGATTTCGTTCGTCCTTTCTATCCTCAGGAGTCAGACAATGAACATTCAATGCCCAAGCTGTCACTCTGCACGTATCTCAACCCGTAATCGCGCCAAAAAGGCTGGTGGCGTCATCGGCACACTCGGTGGTGCAGCGAGCGGTGCTGTTGGAGCTCTTTCTGGCAGTGAAATTGGCATGACCGTTGGCGTAGTTGCCGGTCCGCCCGGTATGATCGTCGGCAGCTTTCTCGGGGCAGTTATCGGTGCCATGCTGGGTGGCACGACTGGTGCTCTGGCCGGCGCCAAATTAGGCGAGGTCGTTGATGAGCGGATTCTCGACAACTATCTCTGTCTCGCATGCCGCTATACCTTCAGCAGCCTACCGGCTGACGCATAAGTTCAGTAACCCGCAACACAGCCAGCAAGGCCTTCGCGCCTGATTGGCAAACGTCTGTCTCGTCCAGAGCAGACCAGATTAACCTCTTCTCGCAGTATTCCACTCCCTCGTTGTACTGACCGCTGCTGTTTGTTCTCAGCAGCATCGTCACGTCCTCTTTTTCCCAAAGGAAATCACTATGGCTCACCTTGTTTCCCAAATGGCGTACGTCGGTGCCGAGCCCTGGCATGGGCTTGGCAATCATCTCCCCGCAAAACAACCCATCGAAGTCTGGCAAAAAGAAGCAGGTATGAATTGGCAGATTCTCGAAAGCCCTGTTCGTTTCATGGCCGACAGCATCGGTAGTCTGGGCTGCATCCATTCCTTCGAAGATCAAAAGGTGCTCTACCGCTCTGACACCAAGGAAGCCCTCTCGGTTGTGTCGCAGCGCTATCAAGTCGTCCAACCCAAGGAAGTCCTGGAGTTCTACCGCGATCTGACTGACGTTTCCGGCTACGAACTGGAGACGGCTGGTGTGCTCAAAGGAGGCAAGAAGTTTTGGGCCTTGGCACGTACCGGCCAATCGACTGCCTTGAAGGGCAACGACCAAGTGCGCGGCTATCTTTTGCTCGCCACGTCTTGTGACGGAAGTTTAGCGACTACGGCCACCCCGACCACTATCCGTGTCGTTTGCAACAACACACTGACCATCGCCGTGAATGGCGCCACGCAGGCGATCAAGGTGCCGCACAGCACGCGTTTCGATCCGCAGGCGGTCAAGCAGCAGTTGGGCATTGCCGTTTCTCAATATGATGGTTTTATGTACCGGATGAAGATCCTGGCCGAAAGGAAAGTGAAATCGCACGAGGCCATGAATTACTTTTTGCGCGTGATGTGCGATGTCCAGCCCGGCAACGTCGAGTCGGCGGGTTTGGCCAATGAGCGTGCCTTGAAGCGTGTCCAAGCGCTCTACGACGGACAAGGCAAGGGTGCTGAACTCGACGCGGCCAAGAATACCGCGTGGGGGTTACTCAACGCGGTCACTGAGTATGTGGATCACGAACGTCGTGCCCGCAGCACAGAGTACCGCATTGACTCGGCATGGTTTGGACAAGGTGCCGTCATTAAGCAGCGTGCCTTGGATACCGCGCTGCAGCTCGTCCCCTGAATCGCCATTTCACCATTCATCCCTCGCAAATGCCCAGTTCAGCTATTGGCTGACTGGGCATTTTGCATTTCTGTAAGGAGTAATTGCATGCAAGCAGAAACCTTACCCTGCGCCAGTCCGATCAAGAATCGTCCGGCACTCAAACTGGTCAAGACCAAGGAACTGCCGCGAGAAGATTGGCTCGCCGTGCGCAAGCAAGGGATTGGAAGTTCCGATGCAGCTACTGCTGTGGGTCTTAATCCCTATCAGTCGCCACTCGAACTGTGGCTCATTAAAACGGGTCGTGATGGTGGATTGCCCAAGGCCGATCCCCAGGATGAAGAATCGCCAATGTATTGGGGGAACATCCTGGAGCCGATCGTCGCTGCTCATTACACAAGGCGCACCGGTAATCGAGTACGGCGCATCAACGCGGTGTTGCAGCATCCTGATCCGAGCCTGCCGTGGATGTTGGCCAATATCGACCGCGAAGTCACCGGTGCGCCCGACGTCCAGATTTTGGAATGCAAAACGGCTGGCATCAATGGTGCGCGTCTCTGGAAGGAAGGCGTTCCTGAGTATGTCCAGTTGCAGGTGCATCACCAGTTGGCTGTTACCGGCAAGCAGGCCGCCGATGTTGCCGTCCTGCTCGGTGGTCAGCATCTGGAGATTCACCGGATCGAGCGTGACGAAACGCTGATTACTCGTCTCATTGAACTGGAAAGGCAGTTCTGGCGCTACGTCGAGACGGATACGCCGCCACCGGCCGATGGCTCCGACTCAGCCGATACCGCCTTGCGCTGTCTCTATCCCGCAGACCACGGCCAAACCGTGGACTTCAAGGATGAACGCAATCTGTCAGCCTGCTTTGCCGATCTGCTGGCCGTGCGTCAGTCGATTGCCGAACAGGAAAAGCTGGAAGCTCAACTGAAGCAAACCTTGCAGCAAGCCATGGGGGAGGCCAGTCGGGCCGATTTCGAGACCGGTAGCGTCACCTGGAAGCGGTCAAAGGACAGCGTAGTCATGGACATGACGCGCCTGCTCAAGGATCAGCCGGATCTGCAACAAAGCTATGCCGTCACCAAAGCCGGTAGCCGGCGCTTTCTCGTCCTCTGAATTTTATCCATCACAGCCCACCCCGTCACCGGACAGTCCGGTGTGGCGTGGGTTTTTTTTTAATTACAGGAGCACACCACATGTTGAAAGGTCTCGCCATTACACCGCCCGTTCTGGGTCGGATCTCTATCGGCAAGGTCGTCGAGAAAGCCGGTAAGCGCCTGCCGGAAAAGGACGATCAGTTCACGATCACCAGCCAGGTGCAAAACAAGGATGGCTGGTTGGTTCATCCGCTCGATGAAGGGTTGCGCAAGGAGCAGGGTGGAAAGATACGGAACATCCCGATCCGGCTGCTGTTCAACGATCCCGATCTTAACTTTCGAGCTGAGTACAGCCTGTTTGACCGCAGCACAGGGCGCCCTTTGTGCGTTGGAAATGGCGAAAGCTGCAAACGGCAGAGCGAAGACGGGATCAAAAGCCTGCCTTGTCTCTCACCGGATGGCTGTTCGCTGGCAAAAGGCGGTTCCTGCAAGCCCTATGGCCGGTTGAATGTGGCCCTCAGCGACGATGACCCCTTGGGCAGCTTCGTGTTCCGGACGACGGGTTTCAACAGTATTCGCACGCTGGCTGCTCGATTGCAGTACTTCCAGGCCATTTCCGGTAATCGGCTGTCCTGCCTGCCGCTGGAACTGCGCTTGCGCGGGAAGTCGACGCGTCAGAGTCACGGGACCCCGATCTACTACGTGGATATCACCGTGCGGGCTGGTTTGTCTGTCGAGGAGGCACTGACGGAGGCGAAGCGCTTGGAGGAAGCCAGACAGATGGCCGGATTCAACCAGGCAGCCTTGGATGAGGTAGCCCGACAGGGGTTGGGGAATGGCGCGTTCGAGGACAGCGAGGACGAAGGCGGAGCGGTAGTGGAAGAATTTTTCACGCCGGAGGCCATCACCGAGCACCAAGCCGTCTCTTCGGATGCAGCAAGGAGCGCTGGCAATCAGAATGAGTCGTCGCTTCTAGAAAAGCTTGAAAGATCAGGGCAGCCAAGGAAATCAGCCTGATTTTGCTACCTCAGAGGGGCGAATTGAATGTCCCAGCTTTTGCGCGGTACTGATCCAGGAAATCGCTGACATCCAGGGACAGGAGGTCGGCGATCTGGACAAACTCGGTGACGTCCAGTCGACGATCACCGGACTCGTATTTGGATACGTAGCTTTGTGGCTTGCCGAGCTGGGTCGCCACTTGCACTTGCGTCATTCCTGCATCTTCACGCGCTTGCGTGAGCAGCCCTCGGAAGATGGCGTACTGACGGGAGTGGAGCGACTTGACCATGACGCCACGGTAATGCTCGCTTGAGAAATATCCCGATATGGGATATTTTGCAAAAATGCAATTGTGCTCAGCCCAATCCCCTGTTTATTCGCAAATGCTCGATCTTTGATCCTTCGTGGCCCATGCGGGACGGCTCTTCGATTTCAGAAAGGAATTTCATGTACACCCAATCGCCTCTTGAAACCCTGGCCGCATTCGCTGTGACCTTCATCGCCGGTGCCCTATCGATCGTCACCATTTCAGCCTACGGGAAATGGATGAAGCACCAAGGCCGGCAGACCAGCGAATTCCAAGCGCAGTGATCGGGCTATCTACCCGAACACGTTACAAACAACTTCAAGGACATCAACATGTCGATAGACATTCAGAAATTTACTGCCGATGAAATTACGCTTGAAAAGCTCGATACGCTGGTGATGCGTCGCGAATCGTTTCAAGTCGTGGCCGTCTCCAATATCGGTGCAGTGGTCGAGAAAATTGAAGGGCGCATCGAGAAGGCCGACCTGAAATGTCGGGTCTATTCCGAATACCGCTCGGCATCGATGGCTGCCTCGTTCAGTCCGGCCGCGCTATTCGGCATTGGCTCGGCGTTGGCGATTGGCGTACACAACCTGGCAACCTTCAACCCTGACTACGAGATTGGCAAGAATAAGGTGGCCGGTACGGTGACGGTGCTTTACAAGAAGTAGGGCACCGACAAGTTAGCAGACCAAAGGGAGGTCAAATGAAAAAACTGATTGCTGTTCTAGGCGGACTATTGCTTGGCAATGTCGCGTTGGCCTGCAATATGGACCGCGATAATTGCGCGGACGTGATGCTGCCAGAACTGAAGAGGTATTCCGATGAACTGGCTGCCAACCCAAACTGGAAGAAGAATGCCGATCCAGCCGATGCGGCAAGCATTAAGCGCTACCAAAGTCGGTTGGATATGTGTAGCACGAACAAGTGTGTGAATGAAACACTGTTCTACTTCACCAACCAGATGCGTGGATTGGCGGGTAAGTATCGTCAAGCTGCTGCGCCCACCAAAATCGTTCCAGCCCAAATTCAGGACAAATGGTCAGGTCAATGTGTAGTTGCAGCCAAGCCTGGTGTGAATGCCTATGTCGATCAGAGCGGTGCCAGCAAGGCAGGTGACGTGTCTGAATACATTGGGTACACCGTTACTCAGTCAGCCGACAAGTACGTTGGATTAAAGGTTGCCGAAAGCGGCAAGTTTGCCGGTTGGGCTAAAAAGTCAGAGCTCCAAATGCAGGATTTGAGGAACTGTAACTGACTCGAATACGGCAAGGGGACTCCGGTCCTCTTGTTTTTCAATGAGCTTGTTTTTTTGCATGAGATAGCGCTAAGGTACATCAGTCGCCGGTATTACGCAGGCCAACGGCATCAATGCGAATCCAGTTCATCGCAGTAGTCTCAAGGGACTATCCGTAGTCTACAAGTCCATAAGGTCGAATAGCCCGCACTCTGCCTGAGACAATAATGCCTATATTGATTTTAGGTAGATGTTGACACTGAATTCAACTCAGCTTTTTGGAAGTGCTAATCGAATAAACTGGGGAAGATCGCTCGGGCCATTTGCTCCCGATAGATAGGAAATTCCTCGATGTAGATGTAGGCGGAAGTAATGTGAGAGCGCCTCCTTTATCGGAGGGATGCCATCTTCCTCTGCACGGGACAACAGCAACCCCCAATACACGTAGTCGGCACCGCCAGTAAATGTCTTCCAACTCATTTCGACGGAACTATCGGAAGGAATAATTTCTTCGGGCGGCTTGGTCGGCTGGTTAATCGAAAGGCAAAACGCCCAACGACACAGCACATTCCAGTTCGCTATTCCCGTGCGACGCTTCATGGTGATTAGTTGCGTCTTGGCTTTTTCGGAAATCCTCACGGTTTCGATCGGTGTCATGCCTCTACCTTAGGATGAGAGTGTGCGAAATAGCCATCGACAAACCGTGACATTTTTGCCGACTCATCGTGTTCGATTAGGTAATACCTCCCAACAGAGGGACTCAACTGCTCCAGGTATTTGCCCACGACCTCTTCGTCGGTCGATAGGAGGATGACCTGATGGCTGGCAGTAGGAAAATAATTCTGGACCAAGGTACCGCGATGCTTGCTGTCCAATCGACTGAGAGGCGTATCGATGACCGCTGGCAAATAGCGCCCAGATGCATGAGCCAGAGCCCATAGGGTTGCCACTGCAAGTAACTGACGCTCCCCTGCGGAAAGCCGGTGCGCCGGAACAAGTTGTCCGGCAGGATTGGTGACTGAAATCTGAAACGATTCAGGATCAATAGCAACGCCGTGAACGAGCGATTTTTTCCTTATGAGACGTTGGAAGTGCTTCAAGATCGATTGTTCGAGACGATGCAAATTATTTGCTAAAAGGCGTTCCCGAAAGATTGCCAACGCCTTTCGTCCCCTAGATGAATGTTCAATTACTCGCCTGGATACTTCGTCGCGTGCCAATCGCTCGCCAAGCTTTTCCGCTTCACGTTCGGCCTGTGCCTGGAGTCGCTCCAGTTTTATTCTTTGAGCGGAAACATCACCATCCAGCAAGCCTATCATTGCTTCTAATCTGGCTCGATTGGTCCTGATCGTGTCCACCTCCTTCTGGACACGCAATAGCTCATCGGTTGTAGGAACAGCAGCGAGGTTCCGTTCGACCGTGATTAGATGCTCTTCCGCCACCTCAAGATCCCGCAATGCTTGCTCGGCTACCCGCCCTATCGCCTCGGTTGCTTCGCGTCCATATTGGTTAAGTAACTCTTCGGAAATTCTCCACTTTGATACGAATGGTTGATATCTGCGTGCTCGGTCCTCCTTTAGATGAGAGCGCAATTTCGCCAAGGCGGGTTTCTCCAACCCGAGGCTGCCGACAAACTCTTCGATGAAAGCGTCTCTTGATTCAGCCTCCATTTTCAAAACATCGATGTTGCCGTTGTGCTTTGCCTCCAATGCCTTCGAATAGGCAACTTCCAGGGTTTTTGCAGGAATCATTAACGGTAACGCTCCTGCCGCCAGCGTCCGCAATTCGTCCTCGATTTTCGCTTTTTTCTTACGATAATATTCCTGCTCAGAGACGAGCTGATTATGCTGGGTCAGAAGGTCCCCACCTAAGCGTTTGTACTCTGCCAAAACAGTAGTTTCCATTTTTTCAACAGAATCCAGTTCGTTCTGGATGGACGCCTTCCTTTGCATGTTCAATTCGAGCTCTTTTCGGAGCTCGTTACGTTGTGCCTCTACGGCTTGTAACAACGATTTGTCGCTTTCAGTTGCCGTATCAGTCATCCGTTTGCGTTCGACCAGCTGAAGGCTCCGCAACAAATTTTCTACTAGGTCGATTCCAAGGAGTGAATGGATTCCCACCCTGAGCAATGTTGCGGAACGCTGGGGATCGGCCAACGCTTCGATTTTCTCACCATCGAAAAAGAACAAATCAGCAATTTGTGATGGCATGAAATCCTCAACGAATTCCACCCATCGAGTCGAGGCCACTGCATCGTGATCCCCATTGCGGAATACCTCTAGGTTTTCCTTGACGCTACCTCCACGTTTTTGCCAGGTCCGGCATACGCGGATATGTGTATCTTGCCCATTAGCCCGTGCACGGAAGGCAAACTCGACACCGGCCCCTTGGTGTGGCGGGGCGTCACAATTGATCATGGATTCAAGATAGTCCGGGTAGCTCACTCGCTCTCTTCCTGAGCAGCGGGCGCTTTTCCCGTAGAGGGCGAGTTGCATCGCATCCAAAAACGTCGTCTTTCCCGCTCCATTCAAGGCGCCGATTAGGACTACAGGGCTTTCCGGTGTCACTTCCAAGTCTATTCGGTGTTCGCCCCGATATACGCCAAAATTGTTCAATACCACCTGCTCAAAAATCATACGTCCAGTTCCTGTGCAGGTTGTTCGTCGGGAATGTAAGTAAAGACGTCAGCGGCATCGCGCATCTCATACATCAGTTCGTTGCCCGCTGCTTTTCGTAGAAGCGCAAAATCAAGTGCCTGGTCTTCGTTATCAAAGGAGCGCATTTCGAGCACATTTTCCAGCTCGCCGTGCAAGCCTACTCGCCGTATAGCGCCTCGATAGCCGTGCTGGATCCCCAACTGCTCACGCAATACGTTGAACAGTAGCTGTTTCGAATTCTGCGACCCGCTCTGCGGTGATTCGAGCGCTATCTCCCTGCAAACATCGCGTAGCAGGCGAATGTCATCGGGTCTAAATGGGGTCGTCTCATCCAATTCGGGGCTTGGATAATTTGTCCCTGTCACACTCAAGTAAATTTCAGGCGCAGAGTCTTCAAACTCTCGCTTTTGAATTACCCATATCCTGCGAATTTCTTCCAGTTCTTCGAGGGTGATGATAGAAAAATCTGGTACTGATTTTGGCAAATTATTCCGTATAGTCTCCTGCGCACGCAGGAGCTCTCCAAGCATCGTTTCACGGTATTCTTGGGTATAGGGGCCGTGAACTAACGTCGCGATTTTTTCTATCTTGTACGTTGTCTCGTGTTTTTTTCCACCTTCGTCGATGACCCGAGTTTCCAGAATTAGCACCTTGCGATTCGGTAACGGATAACCATCTTCTTCAGTACTTGTCGTCGACAATCTCCGCACCAGCTTTTCGCTGATTAGCTTACCCGGACGGGCTGAAGGTATGGCGCGCCCAGCGCTTTTGATGCCGAGGAACTGGAGTTGGAGGCTGCCGTCCATTTTGGTGAACTCTCGCAAGTGCCTGTCACCTTCGGTTTTTAGATATTCATTGCGGAATTTCAGCAATGGCATCATCCATTGCCTATCCTCGTCGTTCTGAATCATCGCCTGCATGGATTTGTCTTCCGAAACCATGGTGCAGACGAAGCATCCGAATCTGCTATCTCCACAACTCGGCGTGCTTTTGTCTACGACTAGAGGGCACTCTGCATCCGGCGTTGCTCCCCGATAGATATGAAATAGCTCAATATTGTCGTAATTCCAGGGGTTCTCGTTTTCGATGAGATATTCCCAGACATCGGCGCTAGTCCAAGTTGATACGGGGGTGTAAACCCATACTCGATCGAGATTCGCGTCGGCATTCCTGCTCAAGAGCTCTCGGGTGCTGTTCTCGTACTTGGCCAACACTTTGTCCCGTGCGCTGCTTTCGGCCTTGCGAGAGCCCAGAACAAGTATCGCCTCCCCCTGGTTGTTTGCCAGTTCGGTGATGAATGTGTTCGATGCGTTAATCTTTAGTCGGCTAGTGCACCAGCGAAACAAAGGGCGTGGCGCAGGATACCCCCTGCCAATCAGGTTTACCCAAAACCTGTCCTCGAGCTTGGGGGTTAGACGATGCGGGATGATAGGCATTTGCTGTTCGTTAGCAGCCTTTTGCATGGTCTCAAGCGAATTCGTGACCCAGATGGCTACAACGGGATTCTCGACAAGCGTATCGGTGCTGATAACGTGGATTGGCTTGGTGCGATTTTCAACAGGGAGTGCTGATATGGCTTTCCATATCAGTTGTAGAGTGGCAGTCGAATCTTTCCCACCGCTGTAACCGACAACCCAAGGAAGAGAGTCACTCAGGTAAAGGTCCTGTGTATTGCGTATCGCGGTTTCGACACGCTCTTCCATCGTAATTTTTTTTTGCTCCATTGCGCTATTTCGAATTGATGCGACCACGCTCAAACATTTGCTCGACCCGCTTTTCTTCCGGTCCGAGATTGAGTCCTAGCTCATGCTTGATGAAGTTGGTCGTCAGGGTGACGTTGTTGGAGGATTTCGAGACGCGTCCGCCAATTAGAGCTCGCCCTTCCCATATATTCGCATTTGATTTGGCCCAGTTGATTTTTCCGATGCCCGCCAAACGCTTTTTCCAATTTTGACTATCGACTTGTAACAAATCGCGTCCCACCATTCCGAACGCTTGCAACGCAATGGCGTGTGAGTGGAGAAAATCTCTCCTTATTTCTCCCGCAGTCATTCTGGAGGATCGCACCATCTCCCACTCCGGAATGTGGTTCGATATTTCATCCCAGTACTCTATGCAAACCTTGGAGGCATGATCAACATCGGAATATTCGTCCGTGTCGAGTAATACTGAACATCCTGTATAAATGGAACTAAGTGTGAATAGCTTCCGCGAGCGCTCCGATAGAGTGCTCCGCTCCATCTCGACTAAGTCCTTAAAGGCCGTAGATTTCAATGCCACCAGTTTGGCTATTTTAGACAGGTCGTTTCTGTGGTCATAGAGAAGACCTAACGAGCGGCTTGGGCGAACCGCATGCCTGTTCAAATCGGAGAACATTTGTTGGCTTCGCTCCAGGCCCCTATCTATGAAAAATACGACTGCAATAGTTTCGTCCGCGAGCTCAGGGGCGTTTGCCAAAGCCTGCTCGATCGCTGCCCTCCGGTGCTGCCCATCGTTGATAATGAACCGAGCGGACATGTCCACGTGCAGGGCTCCAAGGCGATCAGCGTCTCCGTTTGAGCCCATCGGTTTGAAGTGGACGGCACCGTCCAACGAGGCGGTTATGGCTGAAAACACGTAGCTTTTTTTGTTTTTCAACACATATTGGGCGATTTCAGGGATGCGCGCCCGGTTCAGTATCCTCTGAGCCCTGAATTCCGGCATCAATTCTTCTTCATCAAACAGAAAAATTCTGGGAATGACACGGAGAGGGCACATCGAGACAAAATATTCTCGACCGGCCTGGATGCCACGGATGGCGGGAAAAATGTATTCGAATACAGGGTCCATGGTACGCGTGTTTGTGTTGTTGATCTGATTATAACGTACATGCGAGCTTTTAATACATACCTTGCTCCATATTTTAAGTAATTTATCGCAGTAATACCGCCAATTCGAAAATTGGAAACCCATTTAGAATAGAAGTTGTAGTAGTGATAGACTGCCCAGCCCGGCTGCTACTTCGTCAATAAAAAGCTAGAAAATAGGGGCGGGCTCAACCTGTCTTGCGTCTGCTGCAAACTCATTTTTCGAGATTCATGCTTGTCTTTGGGCTTCGAATGCGTCGCCTTTTGTCGTTATCGTGTTGACGGAATATTTGCCTTCAGAATTTATTACCATATAACGGTAAGGGATACTAATGGATCTGACTTTGCGAGATGCGCTCTGCGTCCTTTCTAAGGCATCGCCGTTCTCAGTAAAGACCCTCAGCGATAAACCTCGAGATTCATTGGACGATGCCAAAGACTGGCTCTACATAGAGCAGGATATCGAGCGCGATTTCCGCAAAATACTTTCCACTCTTGTTCCGGGGGAAATTGTTTTTCTTTGCGGCAGTAGCGGTGATGGAAAATCGGAAATATTAGCTCGCTGCCATGAGCAATATCGGAATCGAGTCCGATTCCATCTTGATGGCACCCATAGCTTTTCCCCGCGTCAATCAGCAATAGATGCTCTCGATCAACTTTTCGATGAGAGTCATGCCGGCAGTAAGCCGCTGGCCGTAGGTATTAATATTGGAATGCTGGCCAACTACTGCAAAGAAGGGGCGTCACGCCATTCATTAGTTAAGTATGCAATCGAGAATTTCTTGAACGGAAAAAATACCGATACCGCCTACCATTTCTTTGATTTCGAAAACTACCCGAAATTCCAATTCAACACCAATTCAGATTCTCACTCTAAGTTCGCAAAACAACTGATGATGCGCCTTACCGAACCGAGTGATAAAAACCCATTTTATGTGCTTAGTCAAAAAGATGACTTAGAGCAAACGGATCCTTTGCTTTCCGCGAACTTTAAATTGTTGGCCTTGGGTTGTGTGCAGAATGCCATCATTGAAAATATGTTCAAGGTCCGCCTAATTAAGGATAAGTTCATAACTGCACGAGCGCTGCTTGATTTTATTTATCAACTATTGTTGGGGAATAAATATCTTCCTGACAATCTGTTCGGTGCCAGTGACAATGAATTAATACAGAGGATGGGAGATTTTGATCCAGCTCTCCTTCATACACGTGCCCTTGACCAGTTTTTATTGCGCTTTGAGTTGGGGCTTCCCAATGTGGAGCTTTCAGTTTTTATTGATCACCTACAAAAAAATCGGTTGATGCCAGAATTTAAAGGTGAGGTAGCAGTGGGGGCGGGGTCTTTGATCCGGCTGTTCTACCTGTTGTTGGATCAATCCATCGGAAATAACTTTCACCATCAATTTACCGAGGACTTCGTGGATGAATTGCTCGATGGATACTCAAAGGTATGGCTTCTGCATAACGATTACGATGGAAGTAGCGAAGCTAAGCTGGCGTTGCGCCCCTTCTACGGCAATGAATTGATCAATGGGATCTACCGCTACGCGAATCGAAATGCACCATGGCTACAAAAGGGAGAGGTTTTTCTTGGAAAATCGGGCGCGTTACAACTGGCCGCTCCTGTAGAAGTGAAGGTGAATTTTGCGTCGATACAATGCAAGACCTCTGCGTCGGTATCTAGATTTTGGGCAAGCCTAAAAGTATCCGATAAAGAACTGGAGCCAATCGCCGTAAACCTGAATCTTTTTGAGCTCATTTTCAAGCTCAATCGTGGCTATCGTCCCAATAAATACGACAAGAGTGCCGTGGTTCTACTGGACGAACTTGTTGAGAAGATTCGAGAGGTAGCAAAGCAAAGTAGTGTTTTAAAGATATACGAAAATCGGCGCTGTTACACCGCCCGTCTGGACGACGATATGATCGAGATCGGCGGGGTGGCGTAGCATGTTCCCGATTCCAGAAGACCTCGCTCCCTCTGATAAAAACAAACTAATCAGCTATCTCCCAATTCGCAATAAGGGAAACGATTTTGATTGGGACATCATTACGGGGATGGTGCTGGGCCACGCTCTGAAAAAGCAAATAAAGCAGTATGACTTCGAGCAGTTTCGCGAGGACTGCAAGAGGCAATTTATCACTAAGATGGATCAGCCAGATTTCTGGGAAGTACTCGATCGCATGTATTTCGCGTCCGAAGCGGTCTTCGATATCTCGCCGCTATTTCTCTTATTCAAGGCGCAGCGGAAAGGCTCCGGAAAATCAGAGTTGGGGGCCGCGAATGTACGTATGGGTGACCTATTTTGTGGCTTGCTCGGGTGCACGAAACAGCTTGATGAGGTGAACGAGCAGCTCAATTTTCTCGAGCACCAGATGCTTCTCGTGCTGCAACGTAAATTGTCCGAAAACTCCGATTGCGCTTCGAACGAACAACACTACCTCCCGTATATCGCCAAGGCATTCCAAGAGGACATCAACTTCCTAGCAACGCATCCCAAGTATCTGCTACGGGAGCTGACAAATACGCTTAGGCTCTATGCTTTCAGCTATTGCACGCAGATGGCATTGAATGTTTCCGCTTGGAAAGATGGAGAGCCTGTCAGTAAGCCCCTATATTTTATTCTCGATACCGAAAGAGCCAGTACCGAGCGTATCAACGTAAATCACGGTTACAAGATGTTTGCTCAGTTCAGTGAGGGATTGTTTCCCATCCTTTCGGCTCTTGAGGCAATCCAGCATAAAGATTTCAAGCGCCCACTCTGGCAAGTCTACAAAGACTCCATTGAGTATGCAGATCGTGACGGCGTGCTACGCGTGCTTAATGAATATATCGATGCCTTCGCAAAAAGTAGGGAATTGGACGGGCGAGGTGACGCCAATACAGTCGAGACAGCATTCGAGCACCTAATCGGTCTCGCCGTCGAACAGTTCAAGGTGAACAAAACTACGCGAGGCGAAATAAACGAAAAATACACCAAGGAACTCGAAAAACAGATATGCGGAGATTTCGTACAGACTCGTGGAAGAGCGGGACGAGTGTTGGTGCTTAACCAAGACCAACTTCTTCTCTTAACCAATCTTTCGATTGGTTTGAGAGAAAAGCTGCGGCTCCACGAGCTAATGGAAGAGTTTCGCCGCCGAGGCTTCTATCTAGATGGACAGACACAGCAGGTTTTGGTCAGCTTCTACGAGCGTATGGGTAACGTTGAAAGAATGAGTGATAGTGGAGATGCCGTCTATGTCCGTAAGACAGTATGAAAGCTTCTTAGTTGATTGCTTTCTAGATTGGGCTAAGCCGGATATCCGTCCTGGGCTCCGGTACCAGTTCAAGTCGCCTGATGCGGACAATGCATATCGCCTTCATCAAGCGTTTTTGGCTAAAGCTGATGCACAAACTATTGAGATCAATGGCGTCTTTCTGCCCTTTGTTTCGTGCAGCGGGATATGCCTGATTCCCGTTCTGCACGATGGAGAGAGGGGAGTTACGGAAAACTATATCTCTTTTCTTCGAGACAAAATTGCTGGACGTGATCACCAATTTGCGCAAGCCGCACTGATCATTATTCACAACAGCTTGCTTGATACGCTTATCAATAGTGCTGACGATGTTGGCGCTTCGGATGCCATATGGCATCCGAAGCGTCTCGTTAGAAAGCTGGAAGACCTGATTGATCAGCGAGTAGAAGGGCGTGAATTATCACGATGCTTGCTTAAGGACCAGCTTTCGATAATCACAGAAGAAGATTCAACCGTATTTGGCTTTGCTCCTCTCTATAAGTCGTTGACGGATGGCGTGCTGGAATTCGGTGAGTTGGGCCTATTCAACGATCCGCTCATCCTCAATATGAAAGGTAAGGAGTCGCAAATACGTAGGCGTCTTGAGGAAAACCGTGCGCTACACCGCGAAATTGAGTTTGCCGTCGAGCATTTTTCGGGACAGTACGAAAATGTGCTCAAGGATTTCAGCGCAAAATTCATCCGAGAACATTTCATCGAGCGCAACGATTGGAATGGGTTGGATTATCAGGCGTATCTGAATGAAGCCACCGCCAACCAAGAACAGAAGATGGCGCTCGACGACATCGAAGTCATCGGATGCACCTTAAATCGTCGAGCAAAAAGCCAGACGAAAGCGGGGCAGAAAGAACTTGGCCTGCTAATCGAAGTTCCCGCAGGACTGCCGCAGGTGACCGTCAAACTTACCTTCATTGGAAGTGATCTAGAGGCGGATCAGATAAGGATCTCGCATAACAAAAGAATTGAACAATTGGCACAGATTACCGTCACTCGAGCGGGAGGAAAACGCAGTCGGGCCAACGTAATCCTTCCATACGACGGGCAGGTCACCTTTTTTAGCATCGAACTCAAGCGGGAGAATCGCTCCGAAGACTATAAGTTCCGTTGCCTTATGGTGGAGCAAGGCCACTTTTACCTAGAAGAATTCAAAAATAGATTTCGGGTGGATCCTCGCCACGGCTGGCTGACTCTGTTGATGGAGGAAAATAATCTACGCATCCAGGGCGGCGATGGAGAAACAATTCATCTAGACGAGGGTGACGAATGCGTGGATTGCCAGCAATTCAGCATCGTGGATTTCGAGCAGCTAGCCAATCAAACTGAAATGATTCAGTTCACTTTGAAATCTGGCCATCACCTACTTCGCCTCAACGTGGAGGGACCCGCTGCAGAAGAGGGGATAACCCTACCTCTTCTGTTCGACAAAGAACGTTTTGGCAAACTTTTCATCGACGATTACAACGCGGAGTTCAATCGAGCTAAGTGCAAGATCATCATCGATAACTCGGAAATAAGCGTGGTTGGTTCCCGTCAGCAAATGTTGATGGCCGAGGCTAGGCTGGTAGATGAATTACTATTGTTCGTTGGACCAATTGCAAATATCAAACTCGATGATATCCAGGGGTTTTGCGAACCGCTCCACTTCGCCTACAAGGCACTCTTCGATTATCTAGCCCGATACAAAACATTACCAAGCCTCGTGGCATGGGGAGACGTTTACCGCACGTTGGCACAAAACGTGGTAGACGCCTACGAGGCTGCACTATTGAGCATCCCTCGACACGAGGTGTTGGGCCAGGACCATAAGCGCTTGATGCGCATAGGCATCTATTTTCTCGAAGGAAAAGAGCGCATTACCCCGCTGCATCCGCTAGTTCTGTCCTATCATCTCAATCTAGTTTGCCGGATCGATGTAGACGACTCAGGCTCCTTTGGGGAACTGCCTAGTGTTACACGAGAGAGGCTGGTTACATCGGGACTATTACCCTTCATTTATAGTTCCGAGTCGGATTTTTCCCATGTGCTTCCGGTCAGGGAGAACCAGTTCTGGCTAGAGTTGGTGCCGCAAAAGCAGGCAAGCCATAGTTATGTTCAACGACTAGTAAAAGACAAACTGGCCGAATTCACCGAGGCATATGCCAGTCTATTCAGGACGGCGACCCGTAGCGCACTCATCATCAACGCCATACATCAGGCAGAGGCCCGAGAATTATTTCTAGGTTTAGTTGACCACTTTAAGTTGAACAAAGAAGAGTCAAGTTCCATTCACGTCAATTTCTATGATGATGCACTGTCGTACAACGATTTCGACCGTTTTGCGGAGACCGCCTCCTACGATGAGATCAAATCGTGGCTCGGCCTGACGTCGGGGGATATCCGTGCTGAAGCCGATATGCTCATCGATGTTGTGCGAAGCAGGCTCACCTATAGCAAATTCTGTACACCCAGGCCAGGCGAACCGCTCGCCTATGCGCATTTGGCATTTTTTTCCAATAATGCTCCGGTGGATTGCCGGGCGGTATATATCGAAGAGGCTGCCAGCGGGGTTCTCTGCGATGGGCTAATAGCGGGAGAGGCTTCTGAAACCAAGGAAATGTCATATTTCACTGCCTTTGGCTTGCGTGGAGTTCATTACGAAGAACACCAACATCTGAGATTGGCTCGCCTTATTGGCACATTGTTCCAGCCCGCTCGGCAGAGTAATGCACACAATTTGGGAATGGGTATCGGTTTGGCCGTCGGAAATGAGTTTAAGGAGCTTATTGGGCGCTCTTACGATAGTGCATTATGGACGACTATCATTGACCCTAAGGTCACCCTCGACTTCTTTGCCAACCAGCAGGATGTCGTTCTAATCCATTATTCCGATCAATACACCAGCGCTGCTGGTTACGATGCCATCACGGTGACTAAGCAGGTAGAACTATTCAAGAGCCTGCTTAGGAGCGACAACCTACTATCAGAATTTAATGCGTTCAATGGGGAATGGCTGCTCAAGATGCTCACGGCCAATTCCAATGAGCGCAAGGAAAAGAACGGAATCATTGGGGCATACAAGTTTGTGAGCTCGATACTGCGTGATTCTGACATCACGTGGGTTCCACTATCTGTGGCAGAAATGCTGAGGGTTTCGGGTAACGTCGGTCTCAAGATGAGTGATAGCGAATTCTCCCGAAATGCCCAAGGATATCGTAGGGGCGCAATTTCAGACGACGTTCTATTTGTTGGGTTCAAAGGTGAATATCTCTACCTGCTTCCTCTCGAAGTAAAGACGGGGGCTAGGCCAGATTTCGCCTATGCTGGGAAGCAGGCTGCCGAATTGAAACGCTATTTGACCGAGGAGGTATTGGGGCCCTCAACATTGGCATCGACTCTCTACCGTGGATTATTCGTCAGGCAAGTCATGATGCAGGTCGAAAAGTTGCGCCTCTATCACGTCTTGTCCGAGAGCGATTTAAGCGAGCTGATGACACGTCGCGACTGGTGGTTAAGAGGCCAATACAAGTTGGCAGATTTAGATGGGTACGCATCTGGATTCGTCGTCGCGCACGTCGAAAACGACAGTTGCTTCGAACCTGTTTACAACTTGACCGATTCCAACATTCTCCAGGTGGAACTGCCATTCGTATTACTCGATTCACTCATCAACGCAAAGACATCATCGGAACTAGATGCCCTTGTGAAAACCGTTCATGTTCCTGATCAATATCGCCTCCGTCCAGAGCACACCGGATCCGCTTTAGCCAAAATGGACGAAGCCAGAGTTCAGGCCAAAATCGAAACAAAAACGACATCGTCTGATGCTATGACGAACATGGCCGAAAAAACTCAAACACCATCCTTGCCGTTAAAAGTGCTCTTCGGACATGAGGTTCTTCGCAATACGCCGCTTTATTGGGAGCCCACCAATACAGCGAAGTTCATGAATACCAATACGGGCATCATAGGCACCATGGGAACGGGCAAAACCCAGTTCACCAAATCGGTAATCACCCAACTCGTCCGTAACCAGTCAAATAATGTTGCAGGGCTTCCAATCGGAATGCTCATATTCGATTATAAGTCGGACTATGTTGATGACTCCTTTATCAAAGCCACGAGCGCTAAGAAGTATCGACTACATAGATTGCCATACAATCCCCTAAGTCTCTACGGTGACATGCCGATGTTGCCCGTTCATACGGCAACGGGATTCGCGGAAACAATGGCGAGAGCATTCGGGCTCGGGCAAAAACAGCAGCTACGTCTTCGCAAGCTAATTCTCGACGCATACGAAATTTCTGGAATTAGTAGATCCGACTCTTCTACCTGGAGCAGGCCCGCCCCAACGATTCAAAATGTCTGGGATCTGTTTATAAATCAAGAGAAGGTCGAAGAGGATTCGCTTTATGCTGCACTGGATAGTCTAGCGAGCTACGAAATCTTCGAAAGCGATACACGTGAGGTATCCAGCCTATACGACCTGATTGAACGCGTGACGGTTATCGAGTTGGCGGGATACTCAATTCAGATCCAAAATCTTGTTGTTGCTCTGACCCTCGACCTGTTCTACTCGCAAATGCAGAAGAAGGGAAAGCCCATCGTTCAGGGGGACTTCCGCCAAATCACCAAGATGATATTCGTGGACGAGGCGGACAACTTCATGTCTCAGGATTTTTCTTCTCTTCGTAAGATACTCAAAGAAGGGCGCGAATACGGGGTGGGGGTGATCCTTTCAACGCAAGACATCACCCACTTCAAAACGGGGGAGAACAACTATGCCAGCTATGTGCTGACATGGATCGTGCATCGCGTATCTGAAATCAAAAACGCGGACATAAAGTCAATATTTAACATCGATGACAGGTCGGAGCAGGAAGCCTTAATGGAGAGCGTCCGCAAGCTAGAAAAGCACTGCAGCATCTTCATCGATGGCAACAAGAGGTTCCAGAAAATCCGTGATTTTGCATTTTGGGAACTATTAGAGCGGTCGAGTTAGAACCACCCCGTTATTTCCATGAAAAGCTCTATCGATAATATGTTTGGATTCGTACCTGCGACCCAGGGGGAAAGACTGTTTCAACTTATAGCGAAACAGTTCATCTCGGCAGAAGCAAGGAATCAAGTTTACCAATTGGAACATCTACAAATCGGCAGGCGACAAGAAGACTTTGCCGAATACTATCTTGGGGTTTACTGCTTCAATATGATGGCACGGTTAATCAGAATGGCCGTCCATCTAGTCAGTGACCCCTCGCTAGACCCCAAGCAACAATCCAAATCAATGAAATGTTATCTCCAAACGGAATGGGAAATTGCGATCGATCGACAAAATCAAGATGGAATAAACAGGCTGATCTCCCTTTCATTAACGGCGGCAGAGACCTCCAAGGAAATAGTCAACAAATCCACCAAATCGATTGTGACGCCTGAACACCAAGCAATCTATTGCTACATCTGTGACAAAAAGCTGGAGAGGGCAACTGAGGATATAAACACTAAAGTCCAGTATGAGCATATTTGGCCAAGAAGTTTCGGAGGAGACAGCTCGCCAGATAATCTGTTGCCAGCATGCCATGATTGCAACCATAGTAAGGGAAACACTCTTTTATGGCAGGATGCACACCTTCACTCATTTGTATTAACCCCGTTTCCAGATGCAAGCGATATCAAAAGAATTCAATACAAAGAACGAATTGCCCTGCACCGACGAAATATCTTTCGAAGAGCATGCGATGAGCGTATTACCTTGAAAATGGCTGCGCTTAAAGTTGGAGCGATGGGCGAGATTAAATACAGATATCCAGATGACGCTATTGATTTTTTTAATTGTAATATATAGGGCAGATGATGAAAAAATATCGCTGTATCAAGTTTAAACAACGCACTGGCGATCAGTCACTGGAAACCTGTATTTTTAGCTCGGCAGTTGGTGAGTTGTTAAACTGGGTGACCATACCAAGTATCTCACCCGAAAGAAAGGACGGAATACAACGATCAAGAAACGATTTCCGAGTTAAGGGAATCACAAAGTTTATGGCAGAGGACGAAAGAAACATAATTCCGACTGCTATCGTAATTGCACTATCCAACGACGTATTCACAATCTCTGGGAATGGCGAGGATGGGCTGTACGATTTGGATATCGATGAGTCAAAATCTGCTGAAGCTTTGGTCATTGATGGACAACACAGGTTATTTGGAATGAATGCCTATAATCCGGCTACGATCGTTCCCGTGGTGGCCATACTCGGGGCAAGCACAGACGAAAAGGCATTCCAATTCATCGTCATCAACAACAAAGTATCCAAAGTTTCCCCTGACCATATACGTGCCCTTACACTAAACTATACCGCCCAAGATCTCGAAATCCGATTGCGTTCAGCACGCTTGAGCTTGAGCCGACAAGTAAGTTATGTTGGGTGGGCAAATGATGACGAAAGTAGTCCATTTAAGGGTCTGTTAGCGTTGCCCAATATTGAAGAAGAAAATCGATGGATCATTCCTGCCTCGATCGAGTCCTCTGTCGCATATATTCAATCGAAAAACTTAAGAGCCCTCGAAGATGAAGACATGCTATTGGATTTCTTCCTGACCATTTGGAAAGTGATAAGAGCGAATTGGGGAAATGCTTTTTCAAAAGACAGCAAACTTCTGAGCAAGGTTGGGCTGACGTCGATGAACCAATTCGTCGTCGACGCGATTGAGTTCATAGCTAACTATTCCGATGAGGAGATAGATCTTTCGAATGAGGAAGATGTTACGAGGTGCGTCGAAAAAGTGCTAAAAACTCAGCAGGAAGAATTCTGGTTGGCAACTTGGACAATTACCATATCTGACACTAGGTCAGTCAGAGAGCAGATATTAGAAGCCATGAAGCAGATACAACAAAACATAAAATATAAATCGCAATGGGGAACTAATATTGGGCTGGTTGCGCGACCAAGTGAAGATAATGCTCAGGGTTAAACGGCCTACGTAAACGGCGGATCTTGGAAGATATTGATGAATAGCATTTCGGAATCCCAGATTGCCATCGCTTGTCAAATCGCAAGCCAAGTGTATGCGAAGCACCTCAAGGTCAAAGACGGGATTGCTTTGCTATCTAACTACGGCATTAAGAGTGGAACAGCCAGTGGTTTCATCGGCAATTACAAATGCTTGGTCGATGGGAAAGAATTCAGAAGAATTCTGAGCCAGTCTGCAATGCGGCACTTTATCGAACAAATTCATAAAGAACATGGGGAAAAGGGAACTCAGCAAGCAATCAAGTCCCTGCGAGCACATATTCGCTACTATGAGCAGCATTACAAGAAAAATACGCACGCAATGAGAACTGTTGTGGAGAGCTTCGAAGCCCTTACTCAAGGAAGAGCGGAAGAGGCCGAACTCCAGCGTGAGTTTCAAGCGCAAGTTAATAGGTCCCGCAGGGACTCTCAAGTAGAAAGAGTGAAGCGACTAGCCCTCGCTGATAAAAAACCGAGGGCTATTCCAACAAAAGGAACGACTTTTCTTCGCAATCCAGACGTTGTGGCAGAGGCGTTATTCCGTGCCAATGGGGTGTGTGAACGATGCCATAACGAAGCGCCTTTCCGCAGAGCATTGGATGGAACCCCATACTTGGAGGTGCATCACAAGAAGCGCTTGGCTGATGATGGTGAAGATTCGCTCGACAACGCCATTGCGCTTTGCCCAAATTGCCATCGTCAGGCTCATTATGGGGAGCCTGAAAAAATAGACGCCGTTGTTTCAACGGTACTCCCTGTTACTGTTGAGCTTGAACAGGGGTGACAATCACATCCGTTGCATACCATTGTGAGGCAGACAGGGGGGCTGTCTAATCATTGTTATTTCTTGGTGTACGCTATTTGCATAAATGACGTCCTGCCAGAGTTTAAATCTGGCATCTGTTAGTTACCGAAAAATAAACAAAGAAGAACTGAATTGGGGGCGTTTTGGCCGATCGACTTCCGGTGTCAGCGAGCTCCTCATCAGCTCCTTCCTTCGCTGAGCATATTCACCTATAGCAATTGGTCGGTGCGCTGAGGGGGGAATCTTGCGGTAGACTCAACTGTTTGGCATGAAAAATGTCCGGACGGACTGACTCGCTGCGTAAGAATACAAAGGAAGCATTTTGGACATCGAAATTTGGGACGGCGGTCTTCAAGAACAAGAGATTGAGGCAATCAAGAAGATCAAGGCGGCATTCTCCGATAGTCAGCCTGATGGCAAGTCCCAAGGCAGAAGCAACTCCCTACGGGATCAGCTTCAAAACAAGCTCGGACGCAACGGAATGTTTCCCTGGAAAGGTTACGCAGGGTTCCGATTCGTCGACTCCAAGGGTAAGGAGGGTGAGTTTGACTTGGTAATCGTCACACACTGCAACGTCATCATTGTCGAGTTAAAAGACTGGAACCATGAACCTGTCACTGCGAACGGAGATGTCTGGTTCAAGGGCGGTAAGAACATGGGGCGTTCGCCCGTCAGCGTTACAAGAAACAAGAAATTCTTGCTGGAAAATAAGTTAAAGAAGCTTACATCTCGATTTTCCAACAAAAAATATCCCCCTCGAGTCCATTTTTTTGTCGTCATGACGGGGAATGCTGATTTTAGCCAGCTTCCAGAGGTTGATCTTCAACACACGATTTCCTTGAAGGAGTTCCTCAAGTTCTCGGGCAAGGTTAAGTTTAATGAATACTTCCGTCCTCATCCTGATGCTCAGGTCCTGAATCAGGACTTCCCCGTTTTTGATGAATTGTTTCTGAGCGGCAATACGGCGCCAAAAGCGCTGAAAATTGGCGGTTACACGGCAGTTGAGGAAATTTTCGAGCATCCGAAGCATGTCTATAAGGAGTATTTGGCAAGTTCGGAAATCTCGAAAGGTACCGAGGCGCTGCTGCGAGTGTGGGATTTCAAAAAAGTTGAGGGCAACAAGGCTTTCACACCTCAGGGAAGGGCTGAAATAGTCTCGCGTGAGCGAGAGGTCTTGCAGTTCATTAATCACCAGAATCGGGATCTATATAACCACTGCCTCCGCTCTCTCACGAGTTTCGAAAAGGACGAAGTTACGTCCCAATGCAGCGAGGTGTATGAGCTTCCACCTGGACACGTGAGATTCAATGAATTCGTAGGCAAATATGGTCAGTCCTTTACCCATACCGATAGGCTAAATGTCACGAAGCTACTCCTTGCAAAGTTCGGTGATTTGCATGAGATCAAAATTGCACACCGCGACATTGCCGATCACAGCCTCTGGTTGTCACCTTCCAAGGAGATAGCACTTTCCAATTTCATCTCTGCATACCATCAACCAATAGGAACGGTCGGTGACTATCGAAATAGCCTGTCCGTTGGGGCTGTCGAGGTAAAGGAAATGCTGGATGGCTCGTCGTTGACCCCATTTCAGCAGGACGTTCATGCACTAGGACTTGTGGCTTGGCATCTACTGACAGCTCAACGAATGTCACCCAAAAGCTTGGAAAACATTCAGGGTGAGATGCTATCAAGCATTGAATGGTATGCAGGTGTTCTCCTTGATGCGGTGACCGCGAAATTCAAGGATGCGTCTTCGTTCTTTGACTCGTTGAAGCGTGCAGAACCGCAGGGAGAGACAATACCAACTTTCGATGACTCTGAATTGGAAGCATATCGTCGTCCGATAAATCATTCTCGGCAGTTTCGAGAAGAGGGTGATTTCCTGGTTCTGGCCGATGACAAAGAAGTTTATTTGTCAGAGGGACGGCTCATTAAAGCATGGCTGAACGTTGGCAGCGAAGGGGATGATCCGGTATGTAACTTCCGGGTGCTCTCGTTTTTGAAGCGCCTGGACAAGCTGGCGGCAGTCAAACCAACTTATCTGCCTCACATTCTGGAGTATGGTCTCGCGGCTAGGTCTAGCAGCATGTACCTAGTGACAGATGTTGTTGACGGTACGACCTGGGCTGTTGCGGTCATTAATGACTCCGACAAAGCCAAAGTTATCGAGAAGCTGACCAATGCTGTCGAACACCTTCATGGACTTGGAATTTCACATGGTGACCTCCATCCGGGTAACGTCATGCTCGGGAATGAGGATGGAAATGTTTTCTTGATAGACATCCCCGACTTTTCGCAGAATACGGCGGAAGTCAAGAATCATCGATACAGCCCAGAGAACATTGATGGAAGCTCATCCTTTCAGCGAGACATCTTCGCAGTATTGAGGATGTCCAGTGAGTTGCTTGGAATGGAATGGGGTGAGGAGTCCAAAGATTATCCGAGAATCGCGGACGTAATTCGAGCTGAATTGAATGACATCGAGTTTGGGTTCAAGGATTTGGGGCGGTTCAAAAAGGCTCTAGCCGTTGCCCCAGAGGTTCTGGAGCAGCATTTTGTCGAGATTGTCCTAAACAACATTGATGAGCAGTTGACGATTCTGCCCGATAACGGACATCTCTACGTCAAGGTTGAGGTCTCGAAAAAGGGCGAAAACGTTCTGATGATTACCTTCGCTGGGATCGGAGGAACATTTTCGGCTTTCTACAATAAAGAGCAGCAGTGCTTTGTTGGGGGACTGACTCCGCGAGTCCGTTCTGACGTTCATTTCAAGGCAGCAGAGGAAAGCCAGTTTGAAATTGGAACAGCAATCCGAATCAAACCTGGACGCCCCGCACAATTTTCCGAATTGTCTGAGCTTCTTCGCGATGACGATGCATTCCATCGTGCAATCGAAATGCTTCAGGCCATACAGCCTGAAATCGACGAATCGGAGTTGAGTCAGCAACTCAAAGAGGTGTTTGAAAGGTCTGACGTTCTAGACGGTGAGCAGGATACTGGAATCTCAGTTGAAATTTCCACACAGGCTCTCTGGAGGGCGATTCTTGCCACTGAAACCGAGTCAAGCCCCAATATCGAGTTGAATGGTGGTGCAATGACTCCATCGGACGCTGATTCGGAACTCATTCTTCCTTACGAAGCTGACGTTGACCCACTTGGGGGATTCGCACGCACGGATGAAGTCGAGGCACTCTTGATTGACCAGGAAGGAGCCGAGAAAGCCATCGGGGAGGTTTCGCTTAAGAAGTCTGCATTGAATGAGGTTAGGCTCATCAAAGTCCGTTTGTCAGCCTATGGTCTCAAGGATGGAGACATAGTTTTCTTCCGGACAAAACAAGACAGAGCTTCCTACCGTAAGCGGAAGGTGGCACTTGAAAGGCTGCTGGATAGGGAAGGCGTCTTGCCGGAGCTTTTGGACTTGTTTGACCCCGCATGCAACAGGGAAGCAATAACGTACAACAGAACGGTTACCGAGGAAGATTTTGCAAGGTACAACCGCGAAGACCAGCATGGAAACAAGATTAGCCTTAATGAGCAACAGCGCGAGGCTTTTACCAAGCTACTAAATTTCGGACCGCTGTCCCTTTTGCAAGGGCCGCCGGGGACAGGAAAAACGGAGTTCATTGCCGCATTTGTCCATTTTCTCATCGAGAAACTCGACATCAGACGCATTCTTCTGGTCAGCCAATCCCATGAAGCGGTAAATACTGCGGCAGAGCGAATTAGGAAACACTGCTCAAGGCTAGGAACATCATTGGAAGTTGTCCGGTTCAGTAACCGCGAAGGTGCAGTTTCGCATGGACTCAAGGACGTCTATTCACATGCCATCACTGCCGAAAAGCGTGAATTGTTCAATGCGGAGTACCGCTATCGTGTAGCTGCTCTTTCTGATGCGTTAGGACTTGAAGCTGAATTCATCTCCAAAATGGTCGACGCGGAGTTGAAGCTTTTCAAACAGATTGATCATCTCGAATCGTTGCTAAAAAGCTTCGACGAAATCGCCGACAAGGAAGACATCAAATCCCTGAAACCGATCGTGGTCGAGTTGGACGAGACTATCCGCTCAAAGCTTTCCTCGGAATACGGTATTGCGCTGTCACAGGAGGATAAGATTTCTGAAGCGAAGAACATCCTGCTTTCGAAGCTTAGCAGTGAGTTTGGCGTCAGGCCGAACGAAGCCAGAAGGGTTAGGGCTTTGGCTAGGATATCCAGAGATATGCAAGATGCCCTTTCGGCTGAGAGAGTGAATTGCGATGAGTTCTATGCCCGTTCGAGGCAATTGGTAACCGGTACCTGCGTCGGAATTGGGCAGGGACATATAGGGATTCATGACAATATCTATGACTTTGTAATCATCGACGAAGCGGCGCGTTCCATTTCAAGCGAACTGGCGATTGCGATGCAGTCAGCGAAGCGTGTTCTGCTGGTCGGGGATCATCTACAGTTGCCGCCGCTTTACTCCGATGCTCATAAGGCGGCACTTGCGCGACGCTTGGGCATAAACGATAAACACACTGAACTCGATGTCGTTCTGAGAAGCGACTTTGCACGCGCATTCAATTCCGAATACGGAAAGCAAGCAAGCGCTACGCTGCTCACCCAATACCGAATGGCACCGCCTATCGGGAGTCTGGTTTCCAAGACGTTCTATGATGGAAAACTGAACAACGGACCTAGGACGATTCCAGATATCTATCAAGACGCGCCCAAACCTCTTCGTTCGCCTGTCACTTGGCTCGATACATCCTCGCATGGAGATCGCGCTCATCACCAGAGTGACCGTGGGGTCAGCATCTACAACCGTAGCGAGGCAGAGCAGGTCATTGAGCTCCTCAAACAAATTTCATTGAGTGGTCGGTTTCTTGCGGACCTGTCCGAACTCAAGGACAAGGATGACGCGCTCATCGGGGTTATCTGTATGTATGCAGAGCAAAAGCGCTTGATACGGCAGAAGTTCAATCAGGAGATTTGGAACGAAGGCTTTAAGGAGTTGGTTAAGATCGACACTGTCGATAGTTACCAAGGCAAAGAAAACAGAATCATCATTCTGAGCCTTACCCGTTCCGATAAGTCGTGGAGTCCGGGCTTTTTGCGAACACCAAATCGAATAAACGTTGCGATGTCCCGCGCAATGGACAGGTTGCTGATAATCGGAAACGCGGACATGTGGAGCAAGCACAACAAGGACAAGCCTCTCGGTCAAGTGGTTTCCTACATGAACGATATGGGCGAGAACGCCGGTTACAAGTTCATGTCTGCGCAGAAGAATCGTTAAGGTGGCTATATTGGAAAACACTACGACTTATCACGAGATTGATTTCCTGTTGCCGGCGCAACGCTTCAATATCAACTTCTCGTATATCACCCAGAAAGGTCTACCTTTCGTTCGTGAGTTTGTTCTTCGTCTCGTCCATCTGGCACCGATGTCAAAGTCGCAGATTGCCACCTTCTTTGGATTCACTCGCAAGGAGACCGAAGAAGCTATCGCTGATCTTGTTGAGCGCGGTGAATTGACGCTATCAGAAAGCGGTCGACTGATGCTTACGGAAAAGTCCAGCGGGTACTTCAGCGAAATCGGAGAGGTTCCCCGTCTATCACTTCTTCGGGATAGCGGGGCTTGCCTATCATTCGACTTGGCGACCTTCTCTTGCCTTGGTAAGGACATACCCTCAGACAAATGGAAAGCGGGTATATCCATAAAGGTTGATGACGAGAGCGCTTCAAAGAGCGAGATACTGGTCGAGAAATATTTCCAGCGTCAGTTTCATGAAATTATGAACAAAGGATTTCTTTCAAAGTCGCTGGTGCAGGATGAGAAAGACTCACCAACTGTCTATACCGTGAATTCGGTCAACAAAATTAGGCAGATGCCATTCAGGCTCTCCGTGAAGTTTCTGGTTGATTCGGAAGGCAGGAGTGTCGAGCGTGAAGACTTCGAGATGCTTACAAGTTCCGACTATGTTCATGAACGAATTTCGGTGGAGCTTGATCACTTGGCTAGACCGAGCAACTTCGTCGATATTGCGAGAGCGATGCTCGATATCGGTGATGGAGATACGTTAAAGCTGTTTGACTCGAAGAGCAGTTCGGTCAATCCAGCATTCCTTGACGACCTTGCCAAGCTGGAAGCAAACAGCCAGAAGAAAAGAACCACGTTTTTAGGCCCGATTTATTCCTCGGCAAATTGGGATTTGCTGCTTATGCAATTGGCTCCTGTAATCAAAACACGGAGAGAAAGCAAAGCGGACGTGGGGCAGGACTCTTTCCTTTGGCTAGCCCCTAGCGACCCGTATTGGTGCAGGAGCAACCGACTGCTCGTGTCCCTTAGCGACTTTCTGGACAAGGCGAGCACCAAGGACAAAAAACTCTACTCGCCGACCATCTATTTGCCTGTCTCCGGAGCAGATGACCATAAGGCTGCCAGGCAATGGAAAAAGGAACTCGACCCTTATACCGACAAGGCTCACGGCGTCATTGAGGGTTTCCTTGGAGGAAATGTCGAGATTCTGCACTTCGATGGTGAGTTTGTGGCTGTCGTTTATCATATGTCCCTTCCCGATACCTACCCGGTCACACTTCCTCTCGGATTCATAAGTGCAGACAAAGAGGTCGTTTCGGCGATTGGGAACCTTGTAAAGTCGTATGTGCAAGGCAGTTCAAGTTTTGACCGTCCTAACGACTGCGGATCGATTTCGCGGTTTGGGCGAAATGAATAATCAGGATGCGCGGATTCCTTTAAGTGATGTTTCTTTCTTCAATACATTCGATTCATCTGTAAAAAACTCCTAAACCGCCTGATACAAGAAATTTGCGCAATAGAATTTCACAATGGATATACTTACAGTTAGATTCATTATGGGAGATATCATCCATGGCAACGTATGCAGAAATCCAAGCACAGATCGTAGAACTACAGGCCCAGGCTGAAAAGGCACGGAAAGAAGAGTTGACCTCAGCCATTGCCCAGGTCAAAGCGCTGATGGATCAACATGGAATTACCATCGAAGACCTTCAAGGTGTTACCAAGAAATCCCGTAAGACATCCCCTATAAAAGCAAAGTATCGCGATCCAGTTAGCGGTAATGAATGGACAGGACGTGGCCGTAGTCCAAAGTGGCTAGAGGGCAAGAATAAAGACGACTTCGCAGTCTGAGACGCAGGGTCTTAAAGACCCGGCGTATAAGCTAAGACAACAATCCGCTTCCTTAACAAGAAGCGGATTTTTTACGTCTGTTAATAAGCATAATGCTCACCCATTAGAGCTAGGCTGTCTATGATTAATCGGCTTCAATTGTCGAAATTTGTTTAGGCTGATAGATCAATTAAACAGATGCTGATTGGTGATCAGCATCTCTGTTGTATCTGATATTGACGACTAACGACATGCTGTTCATTGCATGATCGTTGTTCTGTTGGATAAAGTATTTTCTTACATACACTCTATGGTATGTAGAGATGATTAGCTAGTTACCTTCACTGAGCTAAGAAGACATAGATAATAAGGGAGGCGCACTTACCCTTTCTAATTTTTTGAATAAAAGAACACTCAATGTCTGCCTGAAGTCTAGCCATTTCCCTCTACAACAAATCGATGATTGCGCTTGTTCAACGCAATTTCAAATTAACTTTATATGTAGAGTAAATATCATGGCTAGTTATCATTTAAGCATTAAGAGCGGCAAGCGTGGCAAGGCTGCTAAACATGCGGCTTATATTGCCCGTGAAGGGAAGCATGGACGTGCTGACAAGAAAGAAGATTTAATTGCCACTGAGCACGGCAACCTACCTGATTGGGCATATGGAAATCCGTCGTTGTTGTGGAAAATGGCCGATCAAAACGAGCGGAAAAATGGGGCTGCCTATAGAGAACTGGAAGTTGCGTTGCCGGCGGAGCTCGCCCCGGACCAACAGGTCGCGCTTCTTCAGGCGTTTGTAAATGCTGAACTCCCTGGGAAACCCTATCAGTTAGCCATACACGAGCCTATCGCTGCGCTGGGTGGGGTGAAACAACCACACGCTCACATCATGTTTTCCGATCGCAAACCCGATGGCATCGAGCGAACCCCAAGTCAGTATTTCAAACGGCACAACCCGACGAATCCAGAGCGGGGTGGCTGTAAGAAAGACAGTGGCGGTAAAGCGCCTGAAGAACTGAAGAATGAACTGATCTCCAGGCGCGAAAGGTGGGCCAATCTCCAAAATGAGTTTCTCGAAGCCAATGGCCATCCAGCGAGCGTCGATCACCGAAGCAATAAGGATCGCGGCATTCAGGCAACGGCAGAACGTCATCTGGGGCATGTCGGCATTAAGAAGATGACGCCAGAGGAGCGGTCGGGGTATCAAAGCAAGCGTCGTTCTGCTTAAGTGCCTGACGACATCTGCCTTGATCGCTAGAGTGTTCTCCGGAAAAAACTCTTCGGGTAGTTGTGTGGAACCAGCTGTATGTGATGCTACTCAAAGCACACGGAATGGTATTGTTAAAAGTGCTACCATTGGTGCTAATGAAAACAGGAGGCGATTATGGCCCACCAAATATTGTCTGAAACGGCAGCAAGTATTTCCGAGCTAAAACGCAACCCCATGGGCACCGTTGCAGCTGGAGAGGGCTTCCCTGTGGCGATCCTGAATAGGAACGAGCCAGCATTCTATTGTGTTCCGGCTCGCGCATTCGAGAGCATGATGGATCGCCTGGAGGATTTGGAATTGAATGCTGTTGCGGATGCTCGCGCAGGCCAGAAGCGAGTGAGGGTCAAGCTCGATGAGCTATGAGCTGGAGTTTCTTGAAGAGGCCTTGGCCGAATGGCACCGGCTGGATGGCTCAATCAAGGCTCAGTTTAAGAAGAAGCTGGCGGAACGCTTAGTTGAGCCGCGACTGCCATCCGCCAAGCTTTCGGGGCACCCCGACCGCTACAAAATCAAGTTGCGCAGTATCGGCTACCGGCTCGTCTACGAAGTTCAGGATGGCCGATTGGTCGTGCTGGTCGTAGCCATAGGTAAGCGCGACAAGAATGCGGTCTATAGGGCTGCCGAGGGGCGTTGACTCGACACGAATTCCGAGCCAAAGAAAAAGCCGGACTAGGTCCGGCTGGGTGTTGTTGTCAGCCCCTCATTCCTCAATGAGCGGGATGCTCGTGGCAAGGATGGAACGTACAGAATAGTGACCAGTGAATAATCTGAGCGCTGGTACTACCATGCTCTGGAATTTTGACGCTCAACGTAACCTTGAAATTCACTGTCTTGGTTTTGAGCATAGATATGACCGGTAACCAGGGTGGCTGACGCCCTTCTCAGAACCACTGCGCAATGCGGCAAATCTACTCATGTAAATGGAGAAAATCCTGCTATACCTGCTATTCGTAGCAGGTATAGCAGGATTCCTGTTGTTTGATCGTGGGGCCTGTGAGAAGGTACTGGCTCGGTCAAGCGAGTAGTGCCGACCTCGGTTTGGAACTACGGGAGCCTAAAGTGAACAAAAAAATACCCCCTTTGCCAGACACCCCCGTGACTCTGGATGAACCAAAAGATTCAAGCAACCCAAACCCTGGCTATCAGATTCCTAAAGAAAACATGTTTATGTTTCAGCAGTTTTCCGGAGATATTCCCATGGAAAAAATGGGAAACTTTCACTGGCGACCGATAGAGGGCGCGTTGCTGGTTTCTGGAATTAATATGGATGATGGCGGCAGTCGATTGGACGGCGATTTATTTTCCGTTATGCGCCATGTGGCTAATATACCTGCCGTCCGAGTGCGTCATGCCAAGTATGTGTTTGAACAATGGTGCGAAGCCCACGACTCTGATAAGCCCATTTCTCCCGAATACTTTCTCGGATGGTTCAAGGAGAATCCTGTTCCCCCTCTGAATTATTTGGGGCGTCCTATCAAAGCACGAATCACGGTAAATTTTCCTGAATCGGATGAACAGGGGGATATCGATCCCGTAGAAATAATATCCAGTGAAGCCTTGTTGACTAAAGCCGACAAGCCGTCGCCCGATAGTATTGGTTCGTTAACCACCTCCGAAATAAGCCTAGCGTTCCAAGGCATTGGTGAATGGACTGCGGAGCAATGGGCGGAGAATATTACACGGGGCGATTGGGCGAAAGTCGATGGCGCTCGGGCTCAACCTGGGAGGAAGGGACCCAAAGGTTCCGCGCGCTGGCGCCCGATCCGACTTGCCGTGGCTGCTCTCGGGCATGACGTAGGCGACCTTGATGACTTCGGTAAAGTGTTTCGGTATCAGGACCTACTGCAGCCTTGGCTGGATGCATGGCGGGAAGAGGAAGAGAAGTGGAGATGGTATGACGAAAATCCGTAGGCAATATCCGTAGATTGCTTCAATAAATCTCTGAAAACGCTGACTGGCACGGGATCTCAAATCCGTAGAGGGCTGCCTGGAACGTTACGGAAATTATGGTTTTGGCACGCGAATGCGCAGAAGTCATCGGTAAGCAGCACGCTTCCGGTGTTGCTTGATGCATTGGCGTGCTTTTTAACTTTCCGAGGAGATTCACATGCTTCGCCGCAATACCAGTCACTCCACGCCGAGTGTCGTTTATGGAACGACAGAGCAATTTGCTTCCAGCCAATTGGTTCGCGCCCAGTCCGTTCGCAAACGTTTGTGCCTGACGGGCAGTTACTTCGGGGTTGTTCCCGAAAAACTGCCCAGTGGCCGTCTCCGTTGGCCGTTAGGGGGTTAAGCCATGGCTATTTACAATCCAGACAATTTTCCGATTGATGCCTTGCCGCCGTTGCTCCGTGATGCGGTACTCGACTTGCATGAGGTGATCAAGGCACCGATCCCGATTGCCGTGGCCTCGGTCTTGGCTGCCTTGAGCCTGGTTGTTTCGGGACGCCATCGTGTGAAGCGCTTCAATGGCATTGTTACCGGCTTGGCGCTGTACCTTCTCATCATTGCAGAGTCTGGCGAACGCAAGACGTCATCTGACAACTTGGCGATCCTTCCGCTGCTGGAGTTCGACGAACAATTGCTGGCGCGCTGGCGGGAAGCGTTCGCAGAATACCAAGCGGCGATGACTATCTGGGCGACTGAGCGCAATGGGGCGAAGGTCGCATTGAAACGCGCCATCGCGGCGGGCTCAGACTGCGAGATGCAGAGGCGGCGCTTGATGGACCTGCTTGAGCGCCAGCCGGTGGAGCCCGTACGTCGCTCGCTCATCCTTCGGGATATTACGCCCGATGCCTTGATCCAGCGCCTCAGCGTCCAGCCGACAATCAGCGTCTTCTCCAGCGAAGGTGGTGCGTTATGCAGTGCCCGGACGTTTAACAATTTGGGACTTTTCAACATCATATGGGAATCCGGGAGCCTGTCGGTCGATCGGAAGAGTCAAGCACCCTTGGTGGTCAAGGACCCGAGCCTCACGCTATCCGTTATGATTCAAGAAGGTCCGCTGAAACAGTTCTCGGAGAACAAAGGTGCCCAGGCACGCAATAGCGGATTTATGGCAAGGTGCTTGGTATCCCAGCCGACCTCGACACAGGGCCAGCGTTTCGAGTACAGCGCCTCCGAGATTCAGACCGAAGGGCTGGCAAGGTTCCACACCAGGATTCGCGAACTGCTAGAAGTGGGCTTCGGGGCCCAGCATGATCCGAACGCCGCGAAGCGCCTGCTCCAATTCGACTACTCGGCCAAGGAGTGCGCACGGGAGTACACCAATTCAATCGAGATGCACTTGCAACCGAATGCATTGCTGTCCGATGTCCGTGATGCGGCATCGAAAATCGCCGACAACATGGCGCGGTTGGCAGGCCTGTTCCATCTCTGCAATGACTCCGAGTTAAACGAAATACCCAGTGCGACAGTGAAGCAGGCATGTGCGGTCAGCGATTGGTACCTCGGAGGTTTCAAGCGCGTTTTTGGCGAGGTGAATATTGTTCCCGGCTGGCAGCAGGACGCCGAGTTGCTTCGCAATTTCTTGTTCGAAATGGCAATGCGCCAAAATTGCTGGCAGTTCCGCCAGAACGATCTCCGTCAGTATGCGCCGAATCGCCTGCGGAACCAGCGCTTCGCGGCAGCACTCCAAGTCTTGGCGAACTGGGGCGTAGTCCGGTTCTACTACGTCGGGAAAGTTCGCTGGATTCAGATTGTTCAGGTCACCTCGACTGCGCCCATGATGCCGATGGTCGCGCAAGCGAAGCCTGTTACGCCAAATCTATTTGCGTCTTGAATCTTGATAGTGGGGCTTGTCTGCTGAGCCCTGTGCTAACAAATATTACGGCCATTGCGCTCCCCTGCGATGGCCGTAGCTTATCTACGTTTGAACAACTGTGATGTTTTGGTTTTGTTCTTTCCAGTGTCTTGGCGCCGTTTCTGATTTGCTCAATTGCACGATACTTTACGTTTCGTGCTTCATTTTCTTCGGGTTGAAGGCTTTTTTCCATTGGCTATTGCGTCTAAGCGCTGTTCCCAGGCTGCCAAGGCGGCACGCTTTTCTGCTATGTATTCCCATCGGTCATAGTGGGCTGCCTGTACCCCAGAAAGGCCATGGCTCAGAAGTTGGCCGCGGGTATCCTTGTTAATTTTCAAACCAGCCAGCATCGTTTCACAAGTCCGACGAATATCACGCAGGTCGAATGCTTCACCCTTCATGGTTTTGCAGATTTCGGCTGCACGTTTACCTGGTGTTGTATCGACCAGTTGTGTCTTCCCGGATGATGAGAATAGCCAAAGTTTGCTGTGCACAGCTTCTCTGTCTTCCTTCTTGGTTCTGGCCGCTTCCAGGCTATGGGCGCGCTCTATCAATTTCTCCACAATGGCGGCGGCCTTCGGTGCCAGTGGCAATAGATGTTCACGAGGGGTGGTGCGCCTTCCCTTGCTATCCCATAAGCGAAGCGTTTGTGTTTCCTGATCGTAGTCGCTTGCCTTAGCGCGTAGTAATTGCGCCATTCTTTGCCCGCCAGAGAACAGGGCTAGCTTTAATGCTTGGTCAGATAGGTTCGTGTCAGATAGGGCAGCAAGGTAGGTTTTCAGTTCCTCGGCATTCAGCGTACGGTTGCCTCGTTGCACGGCGATAGTGGCGATGATTTCAGCGGGATTGTCCTTTACGCCATAGGCGATCAGTTCGGATGGCAGCTTGGCGTCGAAACGGGCTTTTCTGGCCGCGTTGAATGCGGCTGATAGATAGCTTCGAAGTACCCCTGCTGTTCGCTCCTTGCCTTGCTCAATCACTTTCCGAATCATTGTGGCCGCGTGATCTGAATCTATCTCTGAGGCGGGTAGGGTGGCGATGTCAGGGAACGCCTCGAATACATGCACATTCAAGATTGAACGGGCTTGCCGAGCGCTATCTGTCTTGCCCTTGGCTTTCAGGTGGTCACAGTAGGCGCAGCAAAGGGCCTTTAGGGTGTATTGCTTCTTCCCATCTGTCGCTGCTTGCTCAGCTTCCTTGGCAGCGATTTCAGCAGCTTTGGCTGCTGCCTTCTCTCGCTCAAGTTCTCTTGGGTCGATTCCCTTGTCGATCAGCGTTTGCAGTCGGCGCGCTTCTTCACGTGCGTCGTCCAAGTTCCATACGTTAGTTGATCCGATGGTGATGCGGAGCGGTGTGCCGCTCAGTTTCCCAGCATAGACGAACGACTTTGCTCCGGCAGGGGTAATGCGAACGCATAGCTGCTTCGGGTCGTCGTCAAAGGCATAGGTCGCTTGATTTCCAGATGGCGGTTGCAGTTTGCGGATGCGTTCAAGCGTTAGGTGCAGTCGTTCTGTATTGCGAGCCATGACGATACTCCTTGGGGGCGGGAGCAATGGAATAGTGCTTTAAATCCGTTGCTCCCCCATTGCTCCCGAGTGTATCAACGTAGCTCAACATAAGGCAACCTGTTGATTACAAAAATTCACGTATTTACAATGTATTAATGCTTTTTTTGCTACTGGAGTCAATCTGTATCAATGCTGATAATCGTCTGTGTTTGATGATTTGTAATCATCAGGTAGCGGTTCGATTCCGTTCGGGGGCACCAGTAAAACAATGAGTCAGGCCATTCTCCGGAGTGGCTTTTTTGTTTTCCGGGTTTCGTTGCTGCGCTGTTGCTCCCGTCGCCATCAATGCTCCAATGCGTGAATCCGAGTCGGTCCGTGATGATAACCGGGGGCGCGGTGGCAGAAAATGCTATTTACACAGGCGCCCGGTTTTTTGCCCCGGGTTCCGGGTAACGCTTTCTATTGAAGCCTGATCGCTGGCACTTTATTATTCCGCTCACCATGCCTACCTGGATCCCAACCCCCGGCAACATCGCAGCCTATATCGGCAGGACTGGTAGCTCGCGGCGCAACATGCTGGTTGTCGCCGAAGCGGTCGGCGGTCGCTTCGTAGTCGAGGCGATTGGTCGCAAGGGCATTGTCGTTCGCCTTACCGTCAAGGGCGATAGCCTGAAAGAGCCGCAGCCAGACCTGTTCGCCTGATATGCGCTTGGCTGCTCGGACTGCCGGGATTGGGCCTGCTCGGCTTTAGCGGCGCGGTGGTCGGCGTGCTGTCGATCTGGAAAAGCAACTGGGCTGATCGGGAGTAAATGGAATGAAACGGAAGGTAGGCGACAGCAATCCGGATCGTCGGCCAAAAGTCGGTCTCGTGCTCGGCAGCGGCTCGGCCCGCGGACTCGCGCATCTCGGCGTCATCCGGGCTGTCGAAGCGGCCGGCATTGAAGTGGACTTCGTTGTCGGCAGCAGCATGGGGGCGCTGATCGGCGCGATCTACGCGGCGGGTAAGTTGGATGAGCTGGAGGCCACCTTAAAGACTTTCGACTGGAAAAAGACGCTTTCCTTCTTTGACGTCATTCTGCCCAAGTCCGGCCTGCTCGATGGCGCCAAAGTCAGCGAACTGGTGCGTGCCCATATCCACGCCGACACCATTGAGGCGCTGGGCAAGTCCTTTGCCGCGGTGGCGACGGATATCGTCAGCGGTGAAGAGGTCGTCATCCGCAGCGGCGATGTCATCGAAGCGGTACGCGCCAGTATTTCGGTGCCCGGTATCTTTACGCCGGTGCGCAGCAATGGTCGGGTGCTGGTCGACGGTGGCCTGACCAACCCGGTGCCGGTTAGCGTTGCTCGGGCCATGGGCGCCGACATCGTGATCGCGGTCGATCTGAACCACGAGATCGTTGCCGGCAAAAACCTGAAGCCGCTACTCAACGTGCCGAATGGCTCCGATCAAGGTGCGGTCGGCATGTTCTCGCGCTGGGTGGACGGCTACCGCCAGTCGATGCAGGATCTCAAGGGCCGGCTGCTGGCGCTGGATGCGCCGGGCGCCGCGCAGTTCGCGCGCTGGGCATCGAACGAGGAAACGCTGCCGAGCATCTTCGAAGTGCTGCTGGCCTCGATCAACATCATGGAAACCCGCATCACGCAAACCCGCCTCGAACTCGATCGGCCGGATATCCTGATCCAGCCGCCGCTCGGCCATATCCGTTTTCTCGAATTCGGCCGTGCCGAGGAAATCATCGGGCTTGGCTACCGCAAGGCGCAGGAAAAACTGGCCCTGGCGTCACACCGGAAGGCCATTGGCGAGATGGCCTGATGGTCGAATGGTTTTGGTCCTTGAAATATTTCCGTCAAGCAGCCCGTTGATATCGAAAATGGATTTCGCCAATGAACGACTCGATTCGCGTGCCGTGGTTTGAATTACCCAACGCCCCGGCGACGGGAACGCGCTTGTGCGCGCTCGATGATGTCCCCGAGGTGGGCGTCAAGATGCTTGTCATCGAAGCGGAATCCGATAAAGAAGGGGATGCCCGCCAAGCCCCTTTTCGCCTGGTCATTCTCCGAAGCGCCAGCGGCATCAAGGCCTACGTCAATCGATGCGCGCACTTTGGTGTCCCGCTCTCGGAAAAGCCTGAGCACCTGATCTTCACCCCCGAGGTCAGCATCAGTTGCAACGTCCATTACGCCCGCTATCGCTGGAGCGATGGCCATTGTCTGGAAGGCGAATGCAAGGGGGAGGCGCTGATTGCCGTTCCGGTCGCGATCGATGCCGCAGGTCAGATCATCGTGGCAGCATGAGCTTTTATCGCCAGGGCGGCAAATGCCCGCCTTCGCTGCGGCCGATCTACATAGCGGTACACACTGTTGCAATCCGTTACTTGAGCGCTTGGCAGCGTACCGGTATCTTTAGTCCATGCGCTGAACCCCAACAGCCTAGGCGGCCTACCTCTCCCCCTCCCTGAATGGGCCGTCTTGAAAGCCTCGTATCCCCCCGGTACGAGGCTTTCTCCTTTTCGGACTTCGGGAAAGCCTTGAATGCCGGAAATGACGATCGACGTATCGAAGCGGGTCGTCCGAAGCAAGAAAGCCAGCTACTCGGGAGCCAAGATCAGTTCGTGTATGGCCTCTCGACAGTCAGGGCAAAAATAATTCATGTTTTGGTGCCTGGGGCTATTGCCAAGGCCGTTCTGGCATTTATAATGCGCGCCCTGTTCCTCGATAGCTCAGTTGGTAGAGCGCCGGACTGTTAATCCGTAGGTCCCTGGTTCGAGCCCAGGTCGGGGAGCCAGATATAAATGTTCTGAAAGGGCGGCAGTAGCTCAGTTGGTAGAGCGCAACCTTGCCAAGGTTGAGGTCGAGAGTTCGAGACTCTTCTGCCGCTCCAGTTTTCAGATGACGTGCCGCCCGGCACGAATCCTTCGCGTTACTACGCCATTCCTGCCAGCGCATTGCGCAGCTCGCTGCCATCGTCTTCGCCGGCCGACCCCTTCATGTGCTGGCTTTCCACCTCGGTGTGATAACCGCAGTCGCGGAGTATTTCAGCCCAGTTTTCCGCATCATCGCGCGAAACATGCCACGGGCCTTTTTCGACAATCCGGGTGTCGCGACGATCAAAGCGCTTTATTACTACCCGATACATCTTCAGCCTTTGCCATCGATACGAGTTGGTAGTTTAAAGCACGCCCCGACCATCCAACTTTCTTTCGGCAGAAAAATACGCAGATCGACCGGAAAACCGCGTCGGCAATCGCATCAAAACAAAATTGTTGCGGTGCACCATTTTGTAAATGGTTCGGTTATACTCGGCTCCGCACACAACTTGCCGATACACCTTTCCGGAGACTGACATGTCCATCAATACCGAACAATTCGCCGCTGCCAACAAAGCTACCGTTGATTCACTGTTGTCTGTTGCCAATACCGCACTGGCATCCGCCGAGCGTATCGCCGCTCTGAGCCTGAACACCGCCCGTGCCGCTCTGGAAGATTCCGTTTCCGGCGTCAAGGCCGTGATGAGCGCCAAGGATCCGAAGGAAGCGCTGGCCGCCCAGTCAGCCCTGGCCAAGCCGGCAGTTGAAAAAGCTGTCGATTACACGCGTTCCGTCTATGAAATTTCGGCGCAGACTCAACAGGAACTGGCCAAGATGGTCGAAGCCCAGTTCGGCGGTTTTCAGAAGACCGTTGCCGGCCTGTTCGAGCAAGCTGCCAAGTCCGCCCCGGCCGGTTCCGAAGGTGCTGTGACGGCCATTCGTAGCGCAATTGCTGCGGCCAATTCGGCCTTCGGCAACATGAGCAGCACCGCCAAGCAATTCTCTGACGCCGCCCAGGCCAATGTTGCTGCGGCGACCAAGGCCGCGACTGCCGCGACCAAGAAGAGCAAGTAAGTATTTTTCGGCCGCAGGCCGAAGCAAGGCCCCGCCTGTTGCGCGGGGCTTTTTGCTTTCCGGGGCCGCTGATTTGAGGCTACGCATCAAGCGGATCGACTGACGCGTGGTGCAAAACCAACATTTGGCAAAGATCGTGTATCTGAAACAGAATAATTGTTGCGGTGCACAATCGTTTCGGGCATACTGAATCTGTCTCCTCCATCTCCTCCAAGAAATGGATTTAAGCCCGCCTAGTGCGGGCTTTTTTTTGCGCCGCAGTCCGCTGGCTTCAAGACAGGGCGCTATCCAGCATGTGCTGCGCTTCGCTGACGATCGTTTGCAGGTGCTCGGTGCTGACGAAGCTTTCGGCGTAGAGTTTGTAGATATCCTCGGTGCCGGAAGGACGCGCGGCGAACCAGCCGTTGGCCGTGCTTACCTTGAGGCCGCCGATCGGGGCATCGTTGCCCGGGGCGCGGGTCAGTTTTGCGACGATGGGATCGCCGGCAAGGGTTGGCGTGGTGATGCGCTCGCCAGTCAGTCGCTTGAAGGCTGCTTTCTGCGCGCTGCTAGCCGGCGCATCGATGCGCACGTAGTACGGTGTACCGTGCCGGGCGGCCAGATCCTGGTAGTAGCGTCCGGGATCCTTGCCGCAGACGGCGGTGATTTCCGCCGCGAGCAGGCCGAGGATGATGCCATCCTTGTCGGTCGTCCAGGTCGTGCCGTCGCGCCGCAGGAAGCTGGCGCCGGCGCTTTCCTCGCCGCCAAAACAAAGACTGCCGTCGAGCAGGCCGCCGGCAAACCATTTGAAACCGACCGGCACTTCCAGCATGCGACGGCCGAGGCTTGCTACCACCCGGTCGATCAGGCCGCTCGACACCAGCGTCTTGCCGACCGCCGCGCGGGCCGACCACTCGGGGCGGTGGCCGAGCAAATAATGAATGGCCACGGCGAGGTAATGATTGGGGTTGAGCAAGCCGGTCGATGGGGTGACGATACCGTGCCGATCGACGTCGGCATCGTTGCCCCAGGCGATATCGAACTGATCCTTGAGACTGACCAGGCCGGCCATGGCGTAGGGGCTGGAGCAGTCCATGCGGATTTTGCCGTCGTGGTCGAGCGTCATGAAGGCAAAGGTCGGGTCGACCTGCGGATTGACGATTTCGATATCCAGCCCGTAGCGCTCGGCAATCGGCTCCCAGTAGGCGACGGCTGCGCCGCCCAGCGGATCGACGCCGATTTTCAGGCCGGCCCGGCGGATCGCCTCCATGTCGATGACCTTACCCAGGTCTTCGACATAGGGCGTCACGAAATCTTCGCGGATGCTGTGGCCGGCGGCCACTGCTTCGGCATAGGGCAGCCGCTTTACGTCGCGGTTGCCGTCCGCCATCAAGGCGTTGGCTCGGTGCTCGATCCAGCCGGTGACGTCGGTGTCGGCCGGGCCGCCATTCGGCGGGTTGTACTTGATGCCGCCGTCGCGCGGCGGGTTGTGGGACGGCGTGATGACGATCCCGTCGGCAATGTCGCCGGGCTGGCTGGCGTTGTGGACGAGAATCGCCCGGGAGATCACCGGGGTCGGCGTAAAGCCATCGTCGGCCTGCCAGCGGGTCTGCACGCCATTGGCGGCCAGTACTTCAAGCGCGCTGCACTGGGCCGGCGCTGACAGGGCATGGGTGTCCTTGCCGAGGAACAGCGGGCCGCGGATGCCCTGCCGGGCGCGGTAGTCGCATACCGCCTGGGTAATCGCCAGGATGTGCGCCTCGTTGAAGCTGCCGTTCAGCGCGCTGCCGCGGTGTCCGCTGGTGCCGAAAGTCACCCGTTGACCGGGGTCGGCAAGGTTCGGGACCTGGCGGTAAGCGGCCAGCAGCGCCGGGACGTCGATCAGAAAATCGGCGGGGGGCCGTTGGCCGGCCAGAGGATGCGTCATTGTTGCTCCCTGAGTCGCGAAAATTGCAGCTGCAATGTTACTGCGCAACCCTCGCGGCGTCAGGGTTCAAACAATGGATGAGGGCTGTTCGCCGGCCGTCAAACCTTGTTGAAGCCCAGGCGGTGCGACAAGTCCAGGGCGGCGGAACGCATCGCTTTGGCAAGCGGGCCATCCCATTCCGCATCGAACTCGCCCATCGAGCCGAGCGCGGTTATCGCCGCCACCATGCTTCCGGTATGGTCGTAGACGGGGGCGCTGAAGCCGTTGATGCCCGGGGTGAGGCTGCCGGTGGCGCGTGAAATGCCCTGTTCGCGGATTTCGGTCAGGGTTTTTTCCAGTTGGCGGCGCACCGTCGTTACCGCTGTCTGGCTGGACTCGGCCGTTTGGCGCAGCTCTTCGTCAAGCATCTTCTTCAGGAACGGCGAGCGGAAAAAGGCCGAGAAGGCCCGCCCGGTGGCGGAGTTGCTCAGGGATAGTACAGTTCCCGGGCGCAGCGTGATGGTTACCGGGGATCCGGAGTCGACGATCCGCACGATGGTTGCACCGTGCGTTCCCCAGACAGCCAGGGCAACCGTTTCCTGAATTTCTTCGCACAGCGCTTCGAGGATCGGACCGGACAGGCGTACCGGATCGAGTCGTCCCAACCCGGACAGCCCGAGTTCCAGCGCGTAGGCGCCAAGATCATAGCGGCCGCTGCCGGCATCCTGTTCGACGATGCCGATCCGCATGAAGCTGACCATGTAGCGATGCGCCTTGGCGGCCGGCATGGCGGCGCCTTTGGCGATGTCGCGCAACATCATCGGGCGGTTGGTTGTGGCCAGGACATGCAACAGACGAAAACCGACTTCGATGGACTGAATGCCTTGCCGATCACTTGCGACTTTGGTAACCATGATGAACAGTGCGAATGAAAGCCGACATTCTATGCATCTATGACGCGGTTGAGCGCGCCGAATATAATGCGGCAGCAAATATATAGGGAGGTGGTATGCGTGCAGTCCTAGTGGCGAATCCAAAAGGCGGGGCGGGCAAGACGACGCTGGCAACAAATTTGTCCGGTTATTTTGCCAATCAAGGCAAGAAAACCACCTTGTGCGATCTCGATCGCCAGCAGTCGGCAATTCGCTGGATGGCCTTTCGCGATCAGGCTCTGCCGCCGGTCACCGGCTACTTTGCCGGCAACCAGCTTGGCCTGAATTTGCCCAGGGAGGCCGACTGGGTGGTCGTCGATGCGCCGGCCGGGCTGCAAGGCTACAAGCTGAGCGATTATTTGCGCAGCGTCGACAAGGTCGTGATTCCCCTGGTGCCCTCGGTGTTCGACATGGCGGCCACCGAGGATTTTCTCAATTCGATCCGCAATGAAATTCGCGGCCAGCGCACCAAGGTGGGCATCGTCGCCATGCGCGTCGATCCGCGGACCAAGGCGGCCGGCATGCTCGAGGAGTTCCTGACGCACTTCGACATTCCGATTGTTGCCTACCTTCGCAACACCCAGAACTACGTCAATGTCGCCGCCGCCGGGGCAACCGTGTTCGATCCGCCGCGCGCCAAACACCGACGCGATGTCGAGCAATGGGCATCGCTTACCGAGTGGCTGGAAACCGAATAGCTGTTTTCGCCGATTGTTCTTGACAGGCCAGGGCCAGGTCCGGATAATCCGCCCCTCTGACGGACGCGGGGTGGAGCAGTTGGCAGCTCGTCGGGCTCATAACCCGAAGGTCGCAGGTTCAAGTCCTGCCCCCGCAACCAAGCATATCAAGGGCTTAGCAAATTGCTAGGCCCTTTTGCTTTTCAGGCTGCGCAGCTATTTCGTTATGGCACTCGCGAGGCGTTGCATGGCGGTTTCAATTTCATGATCCGTTAAGGATGCGTAGCCCAGCAACCAGCCGAACTGTTTTTCCGGCCCCAGATATAACCGACTCAATCCGGCCAATTGCACACCTACGTCGGCTGCTTGCCGAATGGTTTTCGCTTCTGACCATCCCTGCTTCAAAAAACACGGTATCTGCATGCCGCCGGCTGGGCGCAGCGGAGTGACTATCCCGCCAAGATAGCGGTCGATGGCTTTCAGCATTACCTCCCGGCGACAGGCGTATAGCTTGCGCATGGCTCGAACATGAGAGCTGTAGTGCCCATCATCCATGAAGCGCGCCAACGTCAATTGGAGAATCTGCGGCGTGTGCCCATCGAGGATGCTTCGTGCGCTGGTAAATGCGCTTACGAGCTGATGGGGTAGCGCCATGTATCCCATACGCAGGCCTGGATAGAGTGTCTTGCCGAAGGTGCCGACGTAGAGCGTTCTTTGGTATTTGTCCAAGCCTTGAACACATGCCGTTGGCAGGCCGTCGTAATGGAATTCGCTGTCGTAGTCGTCTTCGAGAATCCACTTGCCGGTTTCAGCCGCCCAGTTGATCAAGTCAAGTCTGCGTTCCAGCGACAGGGTGGCTCCGGTGGGATATTGGTGCGAAGGCGTCACGTAGACGCAATTGGCGCCGCTGCGATCCGCCCGTAGCAGGTCCGTGCGTATGCCTTGCCCATCAACGTCGATGGGGACGACCTTGGCCTCGGCGGATTCAAATGCCTTCTTTGCCCCAAAGTAGCCGGGGTTCTCCAGCATGATCGGCTTGCCGGCATCGACGAGTAACTGGGCGCACAGGAACAACGCTTGCCTGGTGCTGCTCAGCACCAATATCTGTTCGGCGGAAACCTTGGCGCCACGTTCGAGATTCAAGTAGGCGGCAATCTCCTCGCGCAGTGGCTCGGCTCCTTGAGGGTCACCGTGCAGAAGCACCTGGCCGCGAAAGTCTTTCAATGCCTGGCGCTGCAGGCGCTCCCAGACATCGGTGGGAAAGGTGCGGGTTTCCGGCAAGCCCGTGGCAAAGGCTCGGCTGACCTTCTGATCGAACACTCCGCCGCTGTCGAGGATCATCCGGCCGCGCCGGCTCAGGCCGGCCCCCGGCTCGGTCACTTTGTGGTTTGGTTCTCGAAGCCTCAGGCGCCGACGCTCGACACCGCGTAGCTCGGTGCCCATCGTCTCTGGCACATAACTACCAGAGCCTTTCCGTCGGATGACGAAGCCATCGCGCTGCAGTTGCACATAGGCGTTCTCGACGGTGTCGCGGGCAACCCCCAGCGATTTGGCGAGCGCACGTGTGGCAGGTAGCTTGACGCCCGGTCCCAGTGCACCATCGAGTATCAGGGCGCGCAAGGCACGCTGGATACGTTGGTGCAGATCCAAGCGCTGAAGGTCGGCGTCATTCAACCGAATTTTCAGCGTTTCAAGCTCAAATGCACTCTTCATGTGGTCTGTTTTTGTTGTTGATATTTGAATCAAATTGCAGACCATTTTAACTCCGGGCTCCACCCATTTGCAGCATTCGTGGCTGGCGAAACCGGGCGTTGCTTTTCGTGTCAGCCGGCTCAGAGCAATGCATGGTCAGGGCGTCAATCAAAAGTGGTCTGCCAGATTCAAGCAAAGTGTCATAGCTAGGCAGTCCATTACGGCGGTATAAAACGACTTTCGCTGCTCGGCAGTTCGTCCTTCAGAGGGAATCATCAAGTCATGTCTACTTCAATCTCTCCGCCATCCATTCACCTTCGCGATCTCACCCACCCGATCATGGCCGGCCTCATCTCGGTCATCGTCAACTACGGCGGTACCTTCATCCTGGTTTTTCAAGCCGCCAAAGTGGCAGGCCTTGGCCCGGAGCTGACGGCTTCATGGATCTGGTCGATTTCGATTGGCGTCGGGGTGACGGGGCTTTTTCTCAGCTGGATTACGCGCGAGCCGATCATCACGGCCTGGTCCACGCCGGCGGCGGCCTTCCTGGTCACCGCGCTGGCCGCCACGCCCTATGCCGAGGCGGTGGGCGCCTACCTGATTTCGGCCGCCGCCTTCGTGGTCTTGGGCGCGTCGGGCTACTTCGAGAAGCTCATCCGCCTGATTCCCCCCGGAGTGGCCGCCGGGCTGCTGGCGGGGATTCTGTTGCAGTTTGGTATAGGTGCTTTCGGCGGGGTGAATATCGAACCGCTACTGGCGGGTTTGCTCATCGTCGCCTATGTCGTGCTCAAGCGGTTCAGCGCACGCTACGCCGTGGTGGGCATTCTGTTACTGGGCCTGGCATTTCTCCTCATCCAGGGGCGCATCGATCTGTCGGGCCTGCAATTGCAGCTTGCCGCTCCGCTCTTCACGATGCCGGTGTTTTCGCTCAACGCCTTGCTCAGCGTGGCGTTGCCGCTGTTCCTGATAACCTTAAGCGGGCAATACATGCCCGGCATGCTGGTGCTGCGCAACGACGGGTTCAGGACCAGCGCCAATCCGATCGTCACCGTCACCGGGCTGGGCTCGCTGCTGATGGCGCCGTTCGGCTCTCACGCCTTCAACATCGCCGCGATCACGGCGGCTATCTGCACCGGCAAGGAGGCGTACGAAGACCCGGCCAAGCGCTGGGTCGCCGGCATCGCGGCAGGCATCTTCTACATCCTCGTCGGCGTCTTTGGCGTGACGCTCGTCGCGGTCTTCATGGCCTTCCCGGCGACCTTCATCAGCACGCTGGCCGGCCTCGCCCTCTTGGGCACGATCGGCGGCAGCCTGGCCAGCGCCATGGCTGACCCGAAATCCCGCGAAGCAGCCCTGATCACTTTCCTGGCGGCCGCTGCCAACATCAAGCTGTTCGGTATTGGTGGAGCGTTCTGGGGGCTGCTGATCGGCCTCGTCGCTTACGCCGTGCTCAATGGCAGTTTGCCGCGGGCACCCAGGGGAGCCATCAACGCCCTCTGCGCACCGGCGATCAACAAAGGGGCGGCCAACTGATGCGAAAAAGATCCGACGATGGCGAAACACGGCCGGTTTCACCATCCGGCACGCCGCCCCGCCAAGACGAGCTTGGCCGCTATCCCAGGCCTTCCTCGCTCGAAGACTTCCGGCGCAACCTGGCCGCCGTCCAGGCGCGTATCGACGCCGCTTGCCGGCGCGTCAAGCGCGACCCTGCCAGCGTGCGTTTGTTGCCGGTAAGCAAGACCGTGGACGAAGGGCAAATCCGCCTCTCTTATGCCGCCGGCTGTCGGTTGCTCGGAGAAAACAAGGTCCAGGAAGCCCATCGCAAGTGGCAAGCGATGGCCGACTTGATTGACCTCCGCTGGTCGGTGATCGGGCACTTGCAAACCAACAAGGCCAAGTTGGTCGCACGCTTTGCCGCTGAGTTCCAGGCACTCGACAGCTTGCGCGTCGCCGAGGCGCTGGAACGCCGCCTGCAGATCGAGGGGCGCTCGCTGGATGTGTTCGTGCAAGTCAATACCTCCGGTGAAGCCAGCAAATACGGTTTGCCGCCTGCTGACGTACCGGCCTTCCTGCAGGCGCTACCGAGTTTTCCGGCGCTGCGTGTGCGCGGGCTGATGACGCTGGCGTTGCTCTCCGCCGAGGCCGAACGGGTACGCCAGTGCTTCATCCGCCTGCGCACCCTGCGTGATCAGCTGCGCCAAAGCGCCCCCGTCGGTACCTGCCTGGACGAACTGTCGATGGGCATGTCTGGCGATTTCGAGATTGCCATAGAGGAAGGAGCCACCGTGGTGCGCGTCGGCCAGGCCATCTACGGCGCCCGCGTTTTACCGAACAGCCATTTCTGGCCCAGCGAAACCAATACCCGGGAGTCCCCTTGATGAAAACCGCCATTGCCATCCGCCACCTCCATTTTGAAGACCTCGGCACGCTCGAGCCGCTGCTCAAAGCGCGTGGCTACGACGTGCAGTATGTCGATGCCACGCAGGACGATCTGGCCGCCCTGGATGTGCAGGCCGCCGATCTGTTGGTAGTGCTGGGCGGACCCATCGGTGCCTTCGATGACGATGCCTATCCCTTTCTCAGGGACGAACTGGCACTGGTCTGCCGTCGCCTGGCGAGCCGGCGCCCCCTGCTGGGTATCTGCTTGGGGGCACAACTGATCGCCCGGGCGCTGGGGGCCAGGGTTTATGCCTTGGGCGTCAAGGAAATCGGTTTTGGCCGACTGGCGCTGACCCCGGAAGGCGAGAGCTCCCCGCTGGCCGCGCTGGGCGATACCCCGGTTATGCACTGGCACGGCGATCAGTTCGATATCCCGCCTGGCGCCGTCCGGCTGGCCGGTACGGCGATCGGCGTCAACCAAGCATTTGCGCGAGGCAGCCAGGTGCTCGGTTTGCAATTTCATCTCGAGGCGGACACGCGGCAAATCGAGCATTGGCTGGTCGGCCATGCCAGCGAACTGGCCCAAGTGGGTATCGATCCGCCCAACTTGCGGGCCGAGGCGCGGCACCTGGGCACCAGCTTGTCCTCAGCGGCCCGTGCGGTGTTCAGCCGTTGGCTCGATGGACTCGACACGATATCGCCAGGGAGTCGGTCGTGATAGCGCCGCGTCTCGCTGCCGCGCTGCCGCCGTTCTCGCTCGCTGGACCGATATGACTCTGGCTGAACGCCCTGAGCTGCGGCTAGCCATCGCCCCCGGTATCAACCCCTCTTGAGGATACACACACCCATGCCCCATTCCCCATCCCACCTGATGCAGGCCTATGCCCGCCAGCCGGTTTCCTTTGTTCGCGGACGCGGCGCACGTCTGTGGGACGCCCAAGGTATCGAGTACCTCGATGCCATCGCCGGCGTGGCGGTGACCAATCTTGGCCATGCCCATCCCGAGATTGCCGCCGCCATTGCCGAACAGGCCGGGCTGCTCCTGCACACCTCCAATATGTTCGGCATCGCCTGGCAGGAACGCTTGGGCGAGCGGCTGTGTTCGCTGTCCGGTATGCAAAGAGCTTTCTTCTGCAATTCAGGCGCGGAGGCCAACGAAACCGCGCTCAAACTGGCACGCCTGCATGGCAACCGCAAACAGGTGGCGCAGCCCCAGGTGCTGGTGATGGAAAACAGCTTCCACGGACGCACTCTGGCGACGCTCGCCGCCACCGGCAATCCGGCCGTGCAGCGCGGTTTTGAGCCGCTGATGCCGGGTTTCCTGCGGGTGCCCTACGACAACATGGCGGCGGTCCGCCAGGCTGCCGAGCAGACGCCCGGCATCGTCGCCGTGTTGGTCGAGCCGGTGCAGGGCGAAGGCGGCGTGCGGGTCGCCTCAGCCGACTATTTGCGCGAGCTGCGGATGCTCTGCGACCAGTTCGACTGGCTGTTGATGATCGACGAAGTGCAGACCGGCATGGGGCGTACCGGCACCTGGTTCGGCTACCAGCATGCCGGCGTGATGCCGGACGTCATCACCCTGGCAAAGGGGCTGGGCAATGGCTTTCCCATCGGTGCCTGTCTGGCACGCGGACCGGCGGCCGAACTGTTTTCGCCCGGCCGCCACGGGTCAACCTTTGGCGGTAATCCGCTGGCCTGCCGGGTCGGCTGCACCGTGCTTGACGTCATGGAGAGCGACGCTATCCCGGCCCGTGCTGCCACATTGGGCCGCCGACTGCTGGCCGGTCTTCAGGATGCGCTGAGCGGCCATCCCAACGTGCTTGCCGTCCGCGGTCTGGGCCTGATGGCCGGAATCGAGCTGGATCGGCGCTGCGGGGAGTTGGTTGGGCGCGCCTTGAACGAACAGCAGCTGTTAATCACCGTGACCCGCGAGACCACCATCCGACTACTGCCGCCGCTGGTGTGCAGCGAAGCGCAGATCGACGACATCGTGGCGCGGGTGGCGCGTCTTTTGTCTCCAACTCAGCTAAACCACAGGACCACATCATCATGTACGCCACTTCAGTGAACCTTGCCGAATTCGACGCCGAGCTGTCTGAGGCTGTCCAGAATGAAGAGCGCCGCCAGGAAGACCACGCCGAGCTGATCGCCTCCGAGAATTATGTCAGCCCGCTGATCATGTCGATCCAGAACTCGGTCTTTACCAACAAGTATGCCGAGGGCTATCCGGGCAAACGCTACTACAGCGGCTGCGAGTATGTTGATGTTGCCGAGCGCCTGGCGATTGAGCGGGTCAAGAGGCTGTTCGACTGCGACTACGCCAATGTCCAGCCACATGCCGGGGCTCAGGCCAATGCCGCAGTCTTCCTGGCGCTGGTCAAGCCCGGCGACACCGTGATGGGAATGAACCTGGCCCAGGGAGGCCATCTGACCCATGGCAATCCGTCCAACTTCTCCGGCCGGCACTACCGGATTGTTCCCTATGGCCTCGACCCCGAGACCGGCTTGATAGACTACGACGAGATGGAGCGCATCGCGCTGGAGACCCGGCCCAAAATGCTCATCGGCGGTTTCTCCGCCTACTCCCGGCGCAAGGACTGGGCGCGCATGCGCGCCATCGCTGACAAGGTGGGGGCCATCTTTTGGGTGGACATGGCCCACGTCGCTGGCCTGGTGGCGGCCGGCGAGTATCCGAATCCGTTGCCGCATGCCCATGTGGTGACCAGCACCACCCACAAGACGCTGCGTGGGCCACGTGGCGGCATCATCCTGTCCAAGGGCCAAGGCGAAGAATTCCACAAGCAGCTCAACTCAGCGGTCTTCCCCGGTGTCCAGGGCGGTCCGCTGATGCACGTCATCGCTGCCAAGGCGCTTGCCTTCAAGGAGGCACTGGCGCCCGAATTCAAGAGCTACCAGCGGCAGGTGGTGATCAATGCGCGTGCCATGGCCGCCGTGCTCCAGCAGCGTGGCTACAAGATCGTTTCCGGGGGGACCGACAACCACATGATGCTGATCGATCTCTCCGACAAGCCCTACACCGGCAAGGATGCGGATGCCGCCCTGAGCGACGCCTGCATTACCGCCAACAAGAATTCGGTACCCAACGATCGGCGCTCGCCCTTCGTCACCTCTGGGCTGCGCATCGGCACTCCGGCCATCACAACCCGTGGTTTCGGCGTGCCCGAATGCGAGCGGTTGGCGGCTTGTTTGTGCGATGTGCTGGATGCGTTGGAGGCCGGAACCAGTAGTCGGGTGATATGCGGAGTTCGGGAACAGGTGGTGGCTTTGTGCCGTCGCCATCCGGTGTATCGATAAGCCGGTTGATCTGGTGAGGCGTGGCCAGGCCGAGGCCGATATGACGCGGCGTGGTGGGCTGGCAGTGTTTTTCAATACGGCCTATCGGGAGCGTCTGAATGGAAATCGGTATAGGACACGTAAATTTAATGCCAAGTCCTGCCCCTCCAACCAATAGCATCAACGAACGATCAACTGCTTGGCGGCATTGGTCCATTTTTGTTTTTGGGCGGGAAATGTGCTGCGACATATTTTGTCCACGAGAGTGGCCTTCGGTCGAGTGCCCATCCTCGGTCTACAATGCGGAAAACTCCTTTACCGAGGGCTTATCCGAATGACCCATTATTTGTGGCCGGTGATCGTCGCCTCTTCCCTGGCCTTGTCAGCCTGCGGAACGGTGCCCAACGGCGAATCCAAAACACCGTCGTCGTCCCGTACTGGCCAGCTTGAACTGGCGCTGGCCAGCGGCACCTACCGCTGCGAGCAGAATGTGCGCATCCAGGTCCGGCGCGAACTTCTTGCCGGGGTGAATAGCCGGATCGATATCGACTGGAACGGCAACAGCCACCGCCTCGAGCGCGATCCCTCGTACTCCGGCCTGCCCCGTTTCGCCGACGCCGCCAGCGGCCTGGTGTGGATTGACTTGCCCTGGAAGAGCTTGTTGCTCGATGGAAAAACCAACAAGCCGCTGGTGAACGAGTGCCGACCGACATGAAGAAAGGGCCGGCGAATGCCGGCCCTTTCCGTTCTGCTTTTGCCTATCCGGAAAAGCCGCCGACCATCTTGGCCGGAGCAGCCTGACCGGCTGGTGCGAGGCGCTTACTTCGTGGCCGGCGCCGGGGTTGCGGCCGGCTTGGCTTCCGTCTTCACTTCAGCGGCGGCCTCGTGCTTTTCAGTTTTGTGGCTCTTTGCCTTGGCTTTCGCATGCTTCTCGACCGGCTTGGCGGCCTCGGCCTTCGGGGCTTCGCTCTTGGTCACTTCGCTCTTGGCCGGTTCGGCAGCCTTTGCCACTTCTACCTTTTTCTCGCTGGCGGCCGGGGCCGGTGCAGCCAGCTTGGCGGTCGGTGCGGCTTGCGGGGCCGGCGCTGCAATGCCCTGGGCGAAGGAGGCAGAAGCGAAACCGGCGGCAACGGTCAGAGCGACAATAATTTTGGAAACTTGCATTTTGAATCTCCTGAATGGGTAGGTTGTTTGTTCGGTCTTCGGTGCTGACAACTATTTGCAGCGCCTTGTAGCGAATAACGCAAGGGCTTACCCAGGGGATGTCAGTTCACATGTAATGCCGTGTATCGCTTGGTGACCGAATTGTTTCCAATTCTCGACATCAGGCTCGATGCCCGCCGGCAAAATCGCGGGCCGCATCGAGAAAGTCGAGCAGGATTGGATTGCAATCGAGCAGAAGCGGGCAGCGGGTTTGGTGAAACTCCGGGTGCCATTGCAGTCCGAGCACGTAGGAACTGCCCTCCAGCCGGATGGCCTCGATCACGCCGTCGCCGGCGCTTTGCGCCTCGATGCTCAGGCCTTTGCCGAGAACCCGGATTGCCTGGTGATGGACGGAAACCACCCGGCCGCCGCTCTGTTCCGGATAGAGCCTGGCCAAACGGCTGTCCTTGTTCCATTCGACGGCATGGGCAAACTTGTCAAAGGCGGCGTGAACATGCGGGCCCGGATGGTCGCACTGCGTTTCAATGTCCTGGTACAGGGAGCCGCCAAGCGCCACGTTAATTAGCTGGGCGCCGCGGCAGATGCCGAGGACCGGCTTGCCGATCGCCATGAACGCGTTGAGCAGCGCCATCTGGTAGGTGTCGTGCAGGTAATCGCCAGACCAGTCGGGGCGTCGTGGCTCCTCGCCGTAGCATTCCGGGCTGATGTCGGCGCCGCCCTGCAACACCAGACCATCCAGGTAGTCGGAATAATCGGAGAGACGAATACGGTCGCGGAAATCGCTGCCATCGACCCCGACCGACGGAATGATGAAAACCGTCGCCTGGTGTGACATCACCCAATGGGCCAGGGACTGTTCGAGGTATTGCAGCGATTTCGAATGCAGTCCGGTGGCGCCGGGCAGGGGGTGGTAAATGTTGGCCGACAGGCCAATGCGCAAGGGGCGAGGACTCATGGTGACTGTACGGTCTGATGCTGTTCAGTGGCAGAGGCCTGAATGGTAGCGTGAAAAGGAGAAAGCCCCGCTAGGGGGGAGCGGGGCTTTCAAGACGGCCGATTCAGGGAGGGGGAGAGGTGGCCGCCTAGGCTGTTGGGGTTCAGCGCATGAGTGCAAGATACGGCTAGCCGGCCGGTATCTCAAGTAACGGATTGCAACAGCGCGTATCCGTTTGTTCGTTGCCCGTTCGTTGTTATATGGCCGGCCAGTGACGGTTGGCGGCCCTGGCGTATTCACGGCGCTGGGTAGTGGCGGCGCTCGAGCCGATATCGCCGCGCCTGATAGATCTTGCGCGATGCGCCGTGGACCGGGTCGTCGGCCCATTGATGGAATTGGTCGTCGGAAAGCTCGGTCGGCAACTCATCATCCTCTATAGCCTGCGCCTTGCTCAGTTCTATCCGGTTGCGGCCCAGGGCCTTGGCCCGATGGAGGGCTTCGTCGGCACGTTGCAATACTTGATTGGACCGCGTGTCATCGGCCTGCATCACGGCAATGCCAATACTGACCGTCAGCGAAATGGGCCGTTGGTCGACCATGATCGATGTCTTGGCCACTTTTTGGCGCAGTCGCTCGGCGAAGGTCGCGGCGGCCGCGAGGTCTGCCTCCGGTAGCAAAATGGCGAACTCCTCGCCGCCCAGCCGCCCGGCGATATCGATCTGGCGCAACTCGCTGCCGAGCAGTCTTGAAAAGCTTCTGATTACCGCATCCCCAGCTTCCGGGCCGAATCTGTCGTTGATTTCCTTGAAGTGGTCGAGATCAAGCATCAGTACGCCAATCTCGCGGTCGATGCCGCGTTTCAGCCGGGAAAGCGCCTCTTCCTGACGAAGCAGGAAATAGCGCCGGTTGGCCAGTTCGCTCAGTGAGTCGGCGGTGGCCTGGCTGTGCAGTGGCTCTTCCTGTGCCTGGCGCTGGGTCACATTCTGTTCGGTGACATCCCGGGCATAACCGACGGTCGCGCGGCGCTTGTCATCGAGGGTGACGGCTGACCCGCAGGTAGCGAACCAAAGTTTTTTGCCGCCGCTTTCAAGCGGCGCAAGGGCGTCTATCCTTTTGCCACTCTTTCCGGCCAAGCGGTCATCCCGCCATGCCGGCTCGGCCCATTCAGCGCTGGCAACTTCGAGCATGGTCTTGCCAAGCAGGGCTTCCGTCGAAGGCCAGCCGAAATTGGCGGCGAATGGCTTGTTCACCGCCAGAAACCGACCTTGCTCATCGGTCAGCCAGGCCATGAACGGCGAATTGTCGAGCAGGGTGCGCTGATAACGTTCGCGCTTGCGCAGGTGCTTTTCGGCGATGGTTTCAAGCGATTGGTCAATGACTACCATTCGGCACTCGCGCCCGTTTTCGTCGGGCACTGCTTCTATCCTGACCTTGATTTCGGGGCGCTGAGCCGTTTTGACGAGGACCATTTCACACGTCTTTTTCTGGTTCGTGCTCAGCACTTCGTCGACAAACTCGGTGAAGGCAGGCTGGTAGGCAGGTTTCACGTGGGCCGGGAAGTGCTGCCGCTTTTGCTCGGAGCGCTTGATGCCAAGCAGGATGGCGCCGGCAAGATTCAGCTCGCGGATGCCCCCCGTCGGATCCAGGGTGAAATGGCTGACCGGTGCAAAGTCGTAGATGTCGGCGTATCGGCTGCGCTGTGCTTCGGCTTCGGCACAGGCGATTTGCAGGTCCCGGTTCTGCTTTTCCAGTTCAAGCTGATGAGCCTGAAGCTGACGCAGCAATTTGTCGGGCTCCGGAAGGGCTGACTGGCCAGACAAAGGGGAGTCGGCTTCGGTGCGTCCATCCTGGCCGGCCGGGAGCAGGCGGAACAACCGGGTATATTCCGAACGGACAATGCGGTAACACTCGCAAGCCCTGGCTTCCAGTCCCGGGCGATCGGTGATTGAGATATGGCCGCGTCGATACTGGATGAGCCCGGCCGCTTGCAATTTTACGGCGGCCTCGGTGACGGCCTCGCGCCGGACCCCCAACATGTTGGCAATCAGTTCCTGCGTCATATTGAGCTGATTGCCCGGCTGTTGGTCAAAGCTCACCAGTAGCCAGCGGCACAACTGTTGTTCCACGGTATGGTGTCGATTGCAGACGACGCTCTGCGCCATCTGGGTCATCAGAGCCTGGGCATAGTGCAGGCAGAGACGCTGCAAGTGGCTGCACTCAGCGAGTTCGCGCGTCATCAGCTCGGCCCGCAGCCGATAGGCCTGGCCGGCGCTCTGCACCACCATTTGGTGGGTTGTGCTGGTTCCGCCGAGGACCAGTGGGATACCGACCAGGCCGTCGTTGCCGGTCATGGCCAGCTCGGCGGTCGAGCCATCTTCCGTCGCAAAAATCAGGGAAACGATGCTGGTCGTCGGAAAGTAGACGAACTCCGGCGTATCACCGGCCTCGTAGAGAACCTGGCCTAGCGCGAGGTCGACCTGCTCCAGATTGTCGTCCAGCCGCTCGTATTCAGCCGTTGGCAGCGCAGCGAGAATGCGGTTCTGCCTGAGGGCATGTGGAAATGTGGATGACATGGCACTTCCTCATGGTGGGGGCTGGCGTCCGGCAGCTATTGGTACCGACAGTTGGCGATCAGATGTATCCGGATTGGTCGGCTTTTTGCACCCTGAGTTCAATTGTTTGACATTTTTTCGGTGGCTTGCCGACTATTGGTGGGACATGTTCGCGCTGTTCGTCCGGTCGGTGGTGGCATTGCAGCGTCCGAGCATCTTTTCCATGTCGGCGCGCGATTGGATGAGCATCTGGTCGGTGATCGAGGCGTAGCCGCGGTTGTGTATCAATCGACTCATCAGGTGATTGAACACGGCGCGCTCGATGCGCGACCAGGACCTGGCGCGCTCCGGCGGAAATACCGCACTGGCTCGCCGAACAAACTGATCGTGGGTTTCTTTTGAATGAATATTGCTTTTCTCGTCGAACATTCTTGATGTCTCCTCCAGATGGCTGGCCTTTGTATCGTCTGGCGGCCAGCCGGTTCTCGATTGATGCTTGATGTTCTCTATTGAGGTTGGGGCGCGCCGGTCCTGTTTTTGCCAAAAACCGGGTGCTTCTGGTCTGTGCCGCCAGTTTTTCCGCAAACCGCCAAAGCAACAATTTATTACCTTGGGTTAGGAAACCAGAGTCTAGCCAGTGGAAAAAAATGTCATATCAGTTGAACCTGCTTGCCATGTCGGGAATGAGATCAATCTGTGTAGGCATTGCCTGACAGGGCAGGGACATCTGACATTCGGGTGACGCTTGGCGTACTCCGCCGGCCGCAGCCAAACTTACGGCAAATCGTCAGGAATGCCTCGTCACGCGCCGGCATCCAGCTTCCAGGCGGCCTTTTCGGCGCCGGTCGCTATATTGAGCCGGCTCATGATCCGGTAAAGCGTTACCCGGGAAACGCCGAGCTGCTGGGCGGCCTTGGTGACGTTGTTGTCGTTGGAACGCAGGCTCGATTCGACGATGTCCCGCTCAAACGAGGCGCGGGCAGCCTCGAGGGTGACGCTGGGGGGATCCAGGGCGAGGGTTTCCAGTCCGAGGTCCGTGGCGCTGACCAGGCGGCTATCGCTCATGATGATCGCACGATGCACCCGGTTGATCAGTTCGCGCACATTGCCCGGCCAGTCGTAGGTGTTCATTGCCCGAATCGCCACGGAACTGAAGGCGCTGACCTGACATTTCGGGTTGCTGGCAGTGTAGTTCCTGAGCACGTTTTCGGCGAGCAGACGGACGTCGCCACGCCGCTCGCGCAACGGTGGCAATTGCAACTGGATGACATTGAGACGGTAGTAGAGGTCTTCGCGAAAGCGTCCGAGCCGGATGGCTTCCTGCAAATCGACGTGGGTCGCGGCAACCAGTCGAAAATCGACGGCAATGCTCTGACTTCCGCCGACCCGCGTGATGGTGCGCTCCTGCAAGACACGCAGCAGATTGGTCTGGAGGCTCAGCGGCAGATCGCCGATTTCGTCGAGAAACAGAACTCCACCGTCGGCCGCCTCGATTTTCCCTGTCGTGCGTTGCGTGGCGCCGGTGAAGGCACCTTTTTCATGGCCGAACAACTCGGACTGGATCAACTGGCTGGGGATGGCCCCGCAATTGACCACAACGAAGGGTTTTGCCGAACGGGCCGAATAATCGTGAATGGCGCGTGCCACCAGTTCCTTGCCGGTGCCCGATTCGCCATTGATGAGGACCGGCAAATCCGCGTCGAGTATTTTCTCCATCTGGCTGAAGAAACTGACCATCACCGGACTGGCGCCGCAGAGACCGAACCGGCCGGAGTTCTCGTTTCCTTCAGCGAGGGCGAGGCGCATACGGGCTTTGCCGCAGGCGTGGCCGATGCTCATCGCGAGGCGTCGCGGGTCGATGGGCAGCGTGTGATAGTCGTGAAAGGCATTCAGGATGAAGGCCTGAAATGCCTTGGAATTGAGGGCCTTGGTTGAAACGACGGCAATCCATTCAGTGGTCGGTGCGCAGGCAATCATTCGTTCGATTTCGTCCTGGTTGAGGACCGCTGGCGAATCGAAAACGACCAGGCCAACACTGCATGAATTTTCGGACAGGATTTTTTTTGCTGCCGCGACCGATGCAACGCAGTGGAATACCTGGTCTTCGGCACAGACCTGGCTCAACTCGTCGCATGAATTGCCATGCGGGTCGAGCGCGAGCACATTCCGTTGTTTCATTGCATTTCCCCGTCCTACCCGATGCCATTATTCTTGATCGTCATTGATCATCGATTCGCGATGATCCCCCGGCCGCACTCTCTGCAGTCGAATGTGCTATTTCCTTGCGGAAAATCCTAGCGGTTGCAGTCGCTAACGCTGTCAGCGATTGCCGGGCTGGCTGTAGGGATTGTCTGACATTCTGGCGCGATCAGGTCAGACAGCGGTCAGGCGTTCGAGGCGGGCTCGGCTAACCGGGCGAGGACGAATTGACCGGCCCCGGCTAAATGCTCTCTTGCAGATGATCCAGTTTGTGCTTGAGCACGTAACGGGTGATCTCGGTATTGTGTTTGAGTTCGAGCTTTTCGAGAACCCGGGTGCGGTAGGTGCTGATGGTCTTGGGGCTGAGGTGGAGATGTTCGGCAATATCGGTCAGCGGTACGCCGCGGCTGAGCATCATCATGACGTCGAATTCGCGGCGGGAAAGTCGCTCGTGTGGCAGTTTTCGACCGTTGGATAGCGATCCGCTCAACAGTTTTTCCGAAAGCTCCGGACTCAGGTAGCGGCCGCCGCCGCTGGCGCGGCGAATCGCCGCGAGCACCTCGTCGGGGGCGCTGTCTTTCGGCAGGTAGCCGGCCGACCCGGCATCGAGAGCGGCTATCGCGTACTCATCCTCGGAATACATGCTGAAGATCAGGACCGGCAGGTCCGGCTGATCGCGTTTGATGCGCTTGAGGACCTCGATGCCATCGAGATCCGGCAAACCAATGTCGAGCAGCAACAAGTCCCAGTGCTGGGCACGGGCCATGTCCAAGGCCTGTTGTCCGGTTCGCGCCTCGCCGGCGATTTCGAAACCGCCGACATCGGAGAGAAACTGCTTGAGTCCGCCACCGACCACGGCGTGATCATCGGCAATGAGGATCCTGATCATCTTGAGCCATCCCCCATCGCATTTTCAGAAAATTCCGGCGTGCCACTGGCGGGCGCACGTGACAATGTAATTATTTTGCCGAGATTGCGCAGGTCTGACAATCGCCGTTCCCGACGGATGGGGCCGAGCGGCACGCGCAGCGTCGCTACCGTTCCGACATCGATCAGGCTTTCGATGTTCAAACAGCCACCCAGCATTTCCAGTCGGCGCCGAATGTTCGACAGGCCTGTGCCATCGTGCCATTCCTCCGTGACAAAGCCGACACCGTGGTCGGCCACGACCACCTGCAGCATGTCGTCGTTTTCCCGGGTCAGGGTCAGGTCAACGCAGTCGCTGTTGGCATGTTTGACGACATTCAGCAGAAGTTCCCGAATGGCATTGAAACACAACAGGCGGACGGAAAGATCTGTCGGTTCGATGCCGGGAGCGCTCTTCAGGGAAATATCGAGGTCATAGGTCGTCTGCATCCAGTTGCGCAGGGATTCCAGCGCCGGACCCAGGCCGCGTTCCATGATCAGCGGCGGATTGAGCTGGGTACCGAGGTTGCGCGCCGCCTGGATAACCTCGGTGATCTGTTCCCGCACCGTGCCAACGATTTTCCACAGCTTTTCCGGCGGCGTCCGCTCGCTGAGCCCGCTCAGTTCGAAGCGCATGGCGACCAGCAGCGGCTGAACGTGATCGTGCAATAGTTCGTAAAGTCGATCGCGTTCGCGTTGTTCCGCCCGGGTCAGTTCGCCGGACAGTTCGCGCAGGTGGGCGGCCTGTTCGGTTGTGATCGTCGAAAGCTGTTCGTTGGCGGCTTTGATCTGGCATTCACCCAGCCGTTGTTCGGTGATGTCGAGGGCCATGCCGCCGACCAGAAGACGATCGTCGGCGAGGTGGATGGGGAATCTGATCTTGAGAAAATCGCCGGGCGAACCATCGGATTTCAGGCAGGACTCGATCAATTCGATCGGATGGTCGGTGGCGATGACGTCTCTGATGGCGCGTATGACGCTGTTTGCCTCATCCCTGGGAAATACGTCGGCGATCACCTTGCCGGTCAAATCCTCGACCGCGACATTGAACATCGTGTAGTAGCGCGGGTTGACGTACTGATAGCGGCCATCCGCATCGACGATCCACGATGCCACCGGACTATGGCTCATGAACGAGCTGAAACGATTGTCGCTTTCGAGCAGTGCCTCGCGTACCTGTTTGATATCGGTGATGTCCTGGGTGATGCCGAAGCCGCCGACCAGATTGCCTTCGGCATCCAGTTCCAGCTCGGCCTTTTCCTTTACCCAGCGCACGGCGTCTCCGACGACAAGTCGGTGGGTGATTTCGTAAGGCGTCGCGTTCGTGGCGGCATTGCGCAGGGCGGCTTGCCACTCGCGGTCGACCATCGCCCGGTCATCCGGATGGACGCAGGCAAGGAAGATTTCATAGTTCAGCGGCGTGCCTTCGGGAAGACCGAAAATCCGGTAGTTCTCTTTCGACCAGGACAATTCGTTGCGCCGTACATCGAGCCGCCAGCTGCCGATTCGCCCGACGGCCTGGGCCCGGTTCAGATCGTCTTCGCTGAGGCGCAGCGCCGATTCGATCTGTTTGGTCGGCGTGATGTCCTCGGTGGAAATGATCAGGCCGGCAATCTCGTCATGTTCGTCGCGCCACGGGATGACCGACCAGCGCAGCCAGCGTCGTTGTCCGTTGGCCTGAACCCACAGGTCCTCGTCGTTATGAGCGGGTATTCCAGCCAGCCCGTCGCGGTGAATCTGCCGCCAGCGCTCCGGTATGTCCGGATAAACCTCGTAATGGTTGCGCCCGCTCAGGTCGCTATGACTGCTGGCGTGATTGCTTGGCCAGCGTCGACTGTGGGCAATGTAGTTCATCTCGCGATCGAACATGGCAATGCTGATCGGGGCTTCCCTGATGAAAATTTCCAGTTGTCGCCGGCTTTTGACCAGGGCGTCCTCGACTTCGCGCCGTTTGGTGATATCTCGCAGGACTATGGTCGTAATCACTTCCCCGGCCACGGCGCTTTTCGAGATGGAGGCTTCCATCGGGAACTCGTTGCCATTCTTGTGAACGCCGATCAGTTCTGTCCGTGAAGCTGATCCACTCGCGGCGCCGGCGTGGCAGTCGGCGAAATGCTCCGCGTGCTTTTCCTGATAGAGGCACGGAATCAGCCGCTCCAGGCCGCTGCCGAGAACCTCGGCCTTGGTATAGCCAAAAAGTTGTTCGGCGGCCGGGTTGAAAATGATCACTCGCTGCGCGGCATTTACCGAAACGATCGCGTCCAGCGTCGAGTCGATAATTCCTGCCAGCCGAATACGGGTGTCGGCAAGCTCATCCTTGACCCCCTTGTGGTTGGCCGCTTCGTGCTCGAGCAGGTTGACCCGCCGGATGGTGCGTTTTTGGAAGAAGGCGACCGTGAACACAATGCCGAGCGACGAGATGACGAAGGGAACGGCGCTCCGAACGGTGCTCGAGAGATCCTTGAAGGTCCAGTACGGCGAATGAAAAATGAAGTCGGCGATCAGCGCATCGAGGGCAATGACCAGAATCCCCGGCCCGATGCCACAGAGGAATACGGTGATGGCGACACCGGGATAAAAAGCCAGGTAAGCCAACTCGTTGCTGATTGGCAGAAAGGCCATGCGGATCAGCAGCATCAGGGCCGATATGCCGATTGCCATGGTGTATCTCTCGACCGCCGGCCGATGCAGGCAGGAGAGGGCGTTTGCGTCAATCAAGCGAAACGGGCGGGGGGCGATCGCGGGCAAAGACGAGAGCTTTCGAGGAGGGATGTAAAAGGCGTAACAGCGGGTCACCCTACCAGAACGCGAAAACCTCCGGAATCAGGTTTCCCTTACATCGGCGTTGAGCTGCGTGGACCGCCGAATTGCCGGGTAAAGATCAATGATGCCAGTCGGTGGCACGGCAACGCTCGGGATGCAGCAGAACCCGGGTCGCGATATTCAAGGGAACTCCTTCGACGTCCATCGCCAACGCACCGGCCGACAGGCCATTCAACAACGCCACGGCCAGGCCTCGCTCGACCGCGGCGGCAAGATCTTTGTTGGCCCGCACGTGCATGTCTTGGTCGTTCGGATTGTCACTCATCGGTCTGCTCCTTTCTCTTCTGATATTTTCCAAAGCCGTTGTGCCGCAAGCGGCGGTTGTTCAGGCATCCATCGTCTTGTCCGGCCTTTGCTCCGGATTGATCCACCGACACCAGTAATTGACCCACGGTATTTCGCTCCAGCAGGCACAAAAATCGACCAGCGGCTGCTCGCTGGTTAGCCGACCCACGGTCGGCGACATTCGCCGGTCATAGGCTAGGCGCCTGGCCGGTGTCTTCAGCGTTTCATAGGCTTCGCCGATCTCCTTGAATTTCTCTTCGCCATCGGGAGCCCGTGAAACGTCCGGATGGTATTTGTGAGCGAGTTTTCGATAGGCATTCTTGATTCCGTCGGCATCGACGTCCTGGCTAACTCCCAGAATATGGTAGTAATTCTTCGTTTTCATCATGCCGCCTGAACAAATTTGACCTGCCGTTATATGACCCGCCAAAAGTCATTTGGTTCGGGGGCCATGCCCAAGTCCACCACTCGGTGTCTTGCTGGTGACGGTAGAGAGGCAATTGCTGGGCTGGCTTGAACACTATTCCAGACCACCGGTCTTTTCTGTGCGACAACGCACAGACTTTTACCGCAGGCCGGGGGCATGCTGTCAACGAAATTGCCGATCGACGAACACTGCGGTAATGCCGTATGGCGAGCCAACCGACTGGCTTGCGCGGTTTGCGGCTTGCCTCCCCGGTGAGCGCCTTTGAGGGAATAGCCATGAAACCGAAAATCCTGTTGCTGCCTGGTCTGCTCAACGATGCCAGTCTGTTTGCCGAGCAGATGATTGCCCTGTCCGTGCTGGGTTCGGTGCAGGTCGGTGACCTGACGCGTTCCGCGAGCATCGCCGAACTTGCCACCGACGTCCTGGCCGGGGCGCCCGAGGGTCGCCTGGTGCTGGTCGGCCTGTCGATGGGCGGCTATGTCGCTTTCGAAATCATGCGTACCGCGCCGCAGCGGGTCGCCGCCCTGGTGCTGATCGATACCACGGCGCGGCCCGATACGCCTGAAGCCAGCGCCCTGCGTGAGGAACTGATCAAGCTCGCCGAAACCGACCTCGATGCGGTTACCGAACGCTTGCTGCCGCGCCTTTCGCATCCCGATCTGATGAATCTGCCGGCGGTGCGCGGTGTCATTCAGTCGATGGCCAGTGGCCTCGGCAGGGAAGTCTTCACCCGCCAGCAGCAGGCCATCATGAGTCGGCCCGACAGTCGGCCGACGCTGGCCGGCATCACCTGTCCGACGCTGGTGCTCTGCGGCCGCGAAGATCAGATCACGCCGCCCGAAATGGCCGAGGAAATCGCGGCCGGGATCAAACAGGCCGAATTGAAGATCGTCGAGCACTGCGGCCACCTGTCGACGCTCGACCAGCCGGAGCAGGTCAGCAATCTGCTGCTCGACTGGATCAAGGGACTGAAGTAATGCGGCGTCCCGGATAAGCATTTCTGATTGAAGAGGCCCGGCAATGAAACGCACTGCATCAGCCGTCTGGAGCGGCCGACTGAAGGATGGCCAAGGCAAGATAACGACCCAGAGCACCATCCTGATCAACACGCCGTACGACTTCGGCACCTGTTTGGAAAACGAACCCGGTACCAATCCGGAAGAGTTGATCGCGGCCGCCCATGCCGTCTGCTACAACATGGCCCTTGCCGCACAGTTGGGCAAGTGGGGGCTGACGGCCGAGCACATCGAGACGAGCGCCGCGGTCACCCTGAACCGACTCAAGGACGGGTTCTCGATCACCGAGGTCCATCTCGATCTGGTGGCAAGCGTGCCGGGGGCGGATCGGACGACCTTCGCGGTGCTGGCCAACAAGGCCATGACGGATTGTCCGGTCTCCAAGCTGTTGAACACCAAGATCACGCTGGATGCCAGACTGGATACCTTGCGTCCCAAGGCGCAGCCGGCACCCCTGCTCTCGCCTTGAGACCGCGGTGCCGGGCATAACTCAGCCGAGCCGGATGCTTTCCCCGTAACCGGTCATCTCCAGGTAGCCGCGGCCGGCTTCACGGCCATCTTCCAGTAACCGGACAGCGCCCTCCCAGTAAATGGCGCCGGTCGACGGCCGGCTGTCCAGTTCCTGATCGTCGATCAGAGCCTGCAGCAGAAAATTCCGCCGGCCGACGCGAATCCGCCATTCCACCGGGTAAGTAATGGCGGTGCGCGGCGACTGCCAGTGGCGCACGGTTTCAAAGCTCACGGCTGGCGACGGGAATGTCTGCGTTGCGCCGCCGGCCGGGCGGAGACTGGCCGCCGACCACTGTGCTGATTGAGCCCGGTCGCGCAGCCGGAAGGCCATCAGCGCGCTACCGTCGGCCAGATTGATGCCGATCCAGTCCCAGCCTTGCGCACCCTCCGGCAGCAGGGCGCTCGACCATTCATGATCGAGCCAGGCGTGGCCGGTGGCGCGGCTGGTCCGTCCGGCCAGCGTGACCGTGCCGGCGACCTTGAGTTGCGGGCGGCTGTAGTAATAACTGGCGTGGCGCAGGTCGGCCGCCTTGCGGCTGAAACCGGCCTGACCGTTGAGCATCGGCGGACCGTTCGGGGCGAGAGTCAGGGCATAGGCAAAGTCGGTGCCCTGGACGGCAGCGCGATAGCCGTCGGCAGACTGCTCGAAATGCCAGTCGCCGACCCAGACATTGGTCCGGTCGGTGGCATAGCCGGCGCGGCCAAAGCCGACCCGGGCCGCGCGTTGATCATGGCGCAGGCGACCAAGCCCGGGATCGGCGATGGCGGCATGGGCGAGGATCAACTGACGGGGGGCGAAGGCACTGGCGCTGGTTTCGTCGATGCCGGTGCGCACCCGGAAGAAGGTCGTTTGAAAGCCGAGCGGGCTGCCGTCCGGCAAGCTCAGCCAGCCGGTGGCATACCACCACTCGGTACGAAAATCCGGATGGGCGCCGTGATCGGCCGGGAAGACAAGCGGCCGGCCGGGGCGGACCGGCGCGAACTCGACAGCCGCGGCCGGGGTTGCCAGCGCGGCTAGCGCCAGAAGGAAGTCACGCCGTTGCATCACCAATCCTCACGCACTGCCAGCACGGCATCCTGGCGCATCGCCTGCCGTCCGGCGAGGACCGCCGCCAGCGCGGCCAGGGCGATCAGCCCGCTGGCGAAGACGGCCAGCGAGCCCCAGGGAACGTGCAGATCCATGCTCCAGTGGAAGCTCTGCCGATTGATCACTTCGATCAGCACCAGGCCGATCGCCCCACCCGCCAGCAGCCCGGCGATGACGCCGACGCCGGCCGCCAGGGCGCCTTCCTGGGCGAGCATCCAGCCGATCTGGCGGCGGCTCAGGCCAAGATGGCGGAGCATGCCGAACTCGCGCCGGCGGGCTGCCGCCAGCGCGGCGAAACTGGCGGCGACCCCGGCCAGGCCGATGGCGACGGCGACCGCTTCGAGCAAGTAGGTGACGGCGAAGGTGCGGTCGAAAATGCCCAGGCTGATCGCCCGGATCTCGCCCGGCCGGGCGACTTCCAGCCCGCCGGGGCCAGCCATTGCGGTCAGCGCGGCGGCCACCTGGCCGGCATTGGCCCCCGGCGCGAGGTAAATCGCCGCATCGTTGATCAGCCGGTCGCCGCTCAGGCGCTGGTAATCGGCCAGATCGATCATGATCGCCCCGGTCTGCCGCGCATAGTCGCGCCAGACGCCCGCCACATGCAGCTTCTCCAGGCGTCCGGCGAGCGGCAGCGCGACCTGCTGCCCGACGCGCCAGCCGTAAATGTCCTGCATCGCTTCGGAAATCCAGATCGCCGGGCCACCATCGGGCCGGCTGGCGCCGACCAGCGGCAGGTCCTTGCCGTCGCGCGACAGCGGCCGGGCGATCAAGGCGACCGGCGCTTGCCCGTCGGCCAACCGCAGGCTGTCGTGGCGCGTGAAGTTGCTGCGCTCGATGCCCTTCACCGCTCGAATGCCGGCTTGCAGGGGGTCGTCGAGATAGCTGCTGCCTTGGGCCTTGCCGGCCCGCAGATAGAGATCGGCCGGCAGAATCTGGTTCAACCACTGATCGACCGAATCGCGGAACGAAGCGACCATGATGGCCATCGCCGCCGCCAGGGCGACGCTGGTCAGTACGCCGGCCGCGGCGACCACCGCATGGCCGGGCGCCGCGCCGAGGCGAGCCGCCGCCAGCCGGGCCGATACCGGGCCGCGCGCCGGCAGCAGTCGGGCGATCCCGGCGGCCAGGCGCGGCAACAACATGACGCTGCCGGCCAGCAGGCAGGCGACCGCCAGATAGCCGCCGACCGGCAGCCCGGCGAGCGGCGGAATGGCGCAGGCGGCCAGGCTGGCGCCGAGCAGGCCGAGGCCCAGCCATGGATGCCCGTGGCCGCCGGGCAGGGCCCCCTCATCGCCAGCTTTCAGCGCCTGGGCCGGTGCTACCGTCGCTGCTTCGCGGGCCGGCAACCAGGCGCCAGCAATGCCGGCCAGCAGGCCCAGAGCGACATAGGCCGCAGTGATGTCCGGCTGAAATTGCAGGGTCGGCGTCAGCCCGGAAAAATAGCCGGCTCCGAGATCGCCGCCGAGCGCGGCCAGTGCCGCCCAGGCCAGCCCGTGCCCGAGGATGACGCCGAGCACCCCGCCGATCAGCCCGACCACAGCCCCTTCGCCGAGCAGCCAGGCGAACAGGCTGCGCCGTGCCAGGCCAAGGGCACGCAGAAAGGCGAACTCGGTTCGCCGCCGGACGACGGACAGGGCTTGGGCAGAGAACACGAGAAAGCCGCCGGTCAGCAGCGCAATTGTCGCCAGCAGCGTCAGATTGACCCGGTAGGCCCGCGACAGATTGCCGGCCTGGTCGGCCGCGGCCTGTGGCGCTTCAATCAGCACGCCGGGCGGTAGCAGGGGTTGCAGGGCTCGGCGGGCCGCATCGGGCGTAACCCCGTCGGCCAGCCGGAGATCGAGGCGGCTGATCCGCCCAAGCATGGCGAAGTGGGTCTGTACGGCAGCGATATCCATCACCGCCAGCCGGCGGTTCTCGGCGGCGCCCGGAATGTCGCCGGCAATCCGGAAGCTGGTGCGCTGCGTCCCGGTCTGCAACGCGATGTGCTCGCCGGGCTGGAAACCGAGTGCGGTTTGCGTATCGCGGCTGAGAAAGATGGCGTCCTCGGCCAGCGTCGCCAGACGATCGGCCGGCTCGTTGGGCCGTGGCAACAGGGCCGGCGTCACCCGGGCCAGCGCGAAGACATCGATTCCGAGCAATTGCAGGGTTTCTTCGCTTGCCGCCCGTTTGACTTCCAGTTCGATGACCGGGCTCGCCTCGGCGACCTCGGGTCGGCTGGCGAGCACGGCATAGAGATTTTCGTCAAAGCCGCGCCGTGGCCCGACGATCTGCAGGTCGGCCTGACCGGCCAGCGTGCGCAGGCCGCGGCCGAATTCGCTCAGGGCCGCCTGATGGACGGCCTGGACCGCCATGCCGAGGGCCACCCCGAGAACGATGGCGAGCAGCGAGAACAGCGTCGCCATCCGGCGCCGGGCCAGCGAACCGAGAAAGACCGGCGCTAGTCTCATGCTTCCAGGCCGTTTGCTGTCAGGTGCAGTACGCGATCTGCGGTGGCCGCGGCGGCCGGCGAATGGGTCACCAGAATGCCGATGGCGCCGGACTGACGGATGCGCTCGGCAAGCAGGGCCAGCACCTTGGCGCCGTTCGCCGGATCGAGGTTGCCGGTCGGCTCGTCGGCCAGCAGCAGGCGCGGCCGGTGCACCAGCGCCCGGGCAATGGCGACCCGCTGCATCTCCCCGCCGGACAGCTCGCGCGGCCAACTGGCGGCGCGTTCGCCGAGGCCGACCGCTTCGAGCAGCGCTTGCGCCGGTGCGTCGGCCGCGGCACCGGCAAGACCCTGGAGCCAGAGCGGCAGCGCCACATTCTGGCGGACGGTCAGATGTGGCAGCACGTGAAAGGCCTGGAAGACGAAGCCGAGCTTGTCGCGGCGCAGACGGGTCAGGCTGTCCTCATCCTGTCGGGAATAATCGACCTCGTCGAGGACGAGCCGGCCGGCATCGGGCCGATCCAGTCCGGCAATCAGGTTGAGCAGCGTGGACTTGCCGACCCCCGACTCGCCGACGATGGCGACATACTCGCCGGGCTGCAAACGCAGCGATACGGCACGCAGCACGCTGCGGCCATTGAAGTTGCGGGCCAGACCGGCGATTTCAAGCATTGCTGTCCCTGCGCACCACGGCTTTATCCGCCATTCGACCACCTCCGGAAAATGCCTGGGTAGCATAGGGGATTTGCCCGTCCGATGGTGGCAAGGCATGCCAGAAGCTGGCAAAGGAACGCGGCTGGGAGGCCTTCTATCCCGGCAGTAAAGAAGATTGACCAAATCGTGCCGGAGTCGATGGAAAGTCATTTTCCCGAATTGAATGCAAAAAAAGCCCGGCAAAGCATCTGCCGGGCTTTTTTGCATCAGGCGCTGCCGCCTGCTGCGTTGGTCCGTACTTAAACAGCCACGACCGAACCGGCCTTGCGACGGCGGCTACCGGCAAGACCCAGCAGGCTGATGCCGAGCAGGGCCACCGTGCCCGGTTCCGGAACGTTAATGACAGCCGAACCGTCTTGGTCGGTCGTTACGTTCTGGACGCAGAGCGGTAGTATTGCACCGGTTTCAGCATTGATGCCGCAAGTCGTACCGTAACCGGCGTAGAGCGGACTGAAGGGGGGCGTGACATTGTCGACATCGACGTCCAGCTCGGCAACGGCGTCCAGGTCGCCAAGGTCGGTCCCGCCAACGGTCCAAACGCCAGGATCGGTGATGCCCAAGGCGTCAAACTTGAGGACCAATCCACAACTGCCTTCGGCCAGGCCGGGGCCGGTCAGGACGCACTGGCTACCGTTCGCGCTGGGAATGGTCAGGTTAGCGATGGCCACACCGCCAGCGGACGAGCTGTTGACGATTTCATCGTAATAAATTGTGGCACTGCCCGAATTGAATGTCGCTACGGCATTGCTGCCGACAATGCCCGCGGTGCCGACGAAGTTGAAATGGACGATCAGCTCGTAGAGATTGTTTACGCCCGTGGTGCCGACCGGGATGTTGGCATTATTCAACTGGAAGTTGACGATGCTGGTAATGCCGATCTCGGCAAAGTCATCGGCGCCACCGATGACGCCATCGTTATTGCTGTCGGTCAGGGTAATCGACGGCGTGCCGATAGCCGTGAAGGTCATTTCATTGGTCAAAAAACTGAAATTGGTGGTCGAGCCGGCAATCGCTCCAGTATCAAACTGGAACGTCGTCGCCGCCTGGGCCGCACCCTGCACAGCGATGGTGGTGGCAAAAGCCGCCAACAGCTGCTTGACGATTGTTTTGGTTCGCATTTTCATCACGCTACTCCTTGATTAACTGAATTCATTTGGATCAAAGGCCGGAACACCTGGCGTTTTGTTGGTGTCGGGATGATCCCCAACGGGTCGAGAAAGTCTGTTACTTACCATCTCCCTTTGGTTCAGGAAATGGCAATAAGGCACGGACAGCTTCTTGGTATGTTTTGTCTGTCAGGAATAAAGATTTTGGTCCTCTCGTTATCTCGGCCTCCTTTCCTAATGGGGTCTGCCCGGTTGTCTTGACGGCTGTCCCGGCCTTTAATGCAGGTTGTGTGCCACACTTTTCCCTAGTCATAAAAATCAATAAATATCAGTTGGTTAGGTGCATTTTTCTTATGTCGCTCAGGGCGCCGGATATTCGGCAAGAATAAATCTGTATCAGAGGTGAAACGATCGATCGTGACTGCGGAAGGCAGATCAGAAATTCATCGCCGGTTCCCGGGGTGACAGCGCCAGTCCGGTCCGTGCCAGATTTCCAGAAGGCCCATTTCATGCGGGTTGGCGGCGATGTTGCAGGTCGGCAGGCGGGATTTTTTCAGGTGTAAAATTTTCCGACACTTGGTCTTATCGGGGGTGATAGGCGCGGCAGGCGGTGCTCTGCTTCGATTTATCGCTAGCCGGAACAATGGTGTCGTCAGCCGGTCCTACGTAAGACCCCGGAAGGAGGCGACTGATGGCCACCGAAACGACGAAACTCGACGAACTGATCAGCGGCGATTATCCGCATGGTTTTTTCACCGCTCTGGAGACGGACAGCCTGCCGGTCGGGCTGGATGAAGCGGTCATCCGGCTGATCTCGGCCAAGAAGGACGAGCCGGCGTTCATGCTCGAATGGCGGCTGCAGGCCTATCGCCACTGGCTGACGATGAGTGAGCCGCAATGGTCCACCATTCATCATCCGCCGATCGATTATCAGGGCATCAGCTATTACTCGGCGCCCAGTTCCGGCAAGGATGGCCCGCGCAGTCTGGCCGACGTCGATCCCGAATTGCTGCGGACCTACGAAAAACTCGGCGTGCCGCTGCAGGAGCGGGCGATTCTCGCCGGGGTCGCGGTGGATGCGGTGTTCGACAGCATTTCCGTGGCGACCACCTTCAAGGAGCAGTTGGCCGGACTCGGCATCATTTTCTGTTCCTTCTCCGATGCCGTCCGCGAACATCCCGATCTGGTCCGCCAATATCTCGGCTCGGTCGTGCCCTACACCGACAACTATTTCGCCGCGCTCAATTCGGCGGTGTTTTCCGACGGTTCCTTCTGCTACATCCCGCCCGGCGTGCATTGCCCGATGGAGCTATCGACCTATTTCCGCATCAACGCCATCAACACCGGGCAGTTCGAGCGCACGCTGATTATTGCCGACCGAGGCAGCGAAGTCAGTTATCTCGAAGGCTGCACCGCGCCGATGCGCGATGAAAATCAGTTGCATGCGGCGGTCGTCGAACTGATCGCGCTGGAAGGCGCCGAAATCCGCTATGCGACGGTGCAGAACTGGTACCCCGGCGACAAGCAGGGCAAAGGTGGCATCTACAACTTCGTCACCAAGCGCGGCGAATGCCGCGAGGCGAACTCACGGATTTCCTGGACCCAGGTCGAAACCGGCTCGGCGATCACCTGGAAGTACCCGAGCGTGATCCTGCGCGGCGACAACTCGCAGGGCGAATTCCATTCGGTGGCGCTGACCAACCATTACCAGCAGGCCGATACCGGGACCAAGATGATCCATCTCGGCAAGAACACGCGCAGCAACATCCTCTCGAAAGGCATCTCGGCCGGCCATGGCCAGAATGCCTACCGCGGCCTGGTACGCATGGCGAAAAGCGCCGTCGGCGCGCGCAACTACAGCCAGTGCGACTCGCTGCTGCTAGGCGACAAATGCGCCGCCCACACTTTCCCGTACATCGAGGTCAAGCACCCCTCGGCGCAGGTCGAACACGAAGCCACTACCTCGCGGATCGGCGAAGAGCAGCTTTTCTACTGCCAGAGCCGCGGCCTGTCGCCAGAGGATGCGGTGTCGATCATCGTCAATGGCTTCTGCAAGGAAGTTTTCCAGAAACTCCCGATGGAATTCGCCGTCGAAGCGCAAAAGCTGTTGGGCGTCAGTCTGGAAGGCAGCATCGGTTAAAGGAGAACAGGCATCATGCTGGACATCCGCAACTTGCACGTCAGTGTCGATGGCAAGCCCATTCTCAAGGGCCTCGAACTCAGCATCAAGGCCGGCGAAGTGCATGCCGTGATGGGCCCCAACGGCTCCGGGAAAAGTACGCTGGCCCACGTTCTGGCCGGCCGCGAGGGCTATCAGGTGAGTGCCGGCGAAGTCATCTATCAAGGCCGCAACCTGCTTGAACTGGCGCCGGAGGAGAGGGCCAGGGAGGGGATCTTTCTCGCTTTCCAGTATCCGGTCGAAATCCCCGGCGTCGCCAATGTCTATTTTCTCAAGGCGGCGCTCAATGCCATGCGGCGGCACCGGGGCCAGCCGGAACTCGACGCCATCGATTTCCTGACGCTGATCCGGGCCAAACTGAAACTCCTCGAGATGGATGAAAAGCTGCTCTATCGCCCGGTTAACGAAGGCTTTTCCGGCGGCGAAAAGAAGCGCAACGAAATCCTCCAGATGACGCTGCTCGAACCGACGCTGGCCCTGCTCGACGAAAGCGATTCGGGCCTCGATATCGACGCCCTCAAGGTCGTCGCCTGCGGCATCAACAACTGGCGGAGCGCGCAGCGGGCGGCGCTGCTGGTGACCCATTACCAGCGCCTGCTCGACTACGTGAAGCCGGACCGGGTGCATGTTCTGGCCGATGGGCGGATTGCCCGCTCCGGCGGCCCGGAGCTGGCGACGGAACTCGAACGCACCGGCTACGGCCGGCCGGCCGACCTGCCGGAGCGGGGGGCGGTACGGCCATGAACGCCCCGTTGTCGGTTGCCGCCGATCGTTATCTCGACGCCTACAGCCGCGTCGCCGGCATCTTGCCCGGCCACGGGGCCAGTTGGCTGGACCGGACCCGCCAGTCGGCAATCGAGCGCTTTGCCCGGCGCGGCTTTCCGACGCGGCGCGACGAAGACTGGAAATACACCAGTGTGGCGGCTATCGAAAAAGGCGAGTTCGACTTGTTGCCGCCCCCCATCGGCACCAGCCTGGCCGCCCAGGTGAGCCGCCTGGCACTGCCCGGCAGTCACTTGCTGGTTTTCGTCAATGGCCGCCTGGAGACCGGCTTGAGCCACCTCGGCCGGCTGCCGGCGGGCATCGTGCTGGGCAGCCTGGCCTACAGCCTTGACCAGCATCCTGGCGAACTGGAAAAAGAGCTGCCCGCCAGCGACGGCGCGTCCGCCTTCAGCGACCTGAATCTCGCCTTGATGGCCGACGGCGCCTATATTCGTCTGCCGCCCGGGGCGCACGTCAAGGGGCCGATCCAGTTGCTCTTCCTGACCAGCGAGGCCAATCTCGCCATCCACTTGCGCAATTTGGTGCTGGCCGGGGCCGGCAGTTCAGCCAGCATCATCGAGCACCATGTCGCGATCGGCGCGCCGAGCTATTTCACCAATACGGTGACCGACATCGTCTTGGCACCGGGCGCCAGCATCGAACACTACAAGCTGCAGCAGGAAAGCCCGGCGGCGTTCCACATTGCCGCCGTCAATGTCACCCAGGAGGCCGACAGCCGCTTCGTCTCCGGCTCCTTTTCCCTTGGCGCGCAACTGGCCCGCGTCGACATCACGGTCGGGCTGCAGGGCGCGGGTGCCGCCTGCGATCTGGACGGCCTTTATGTGGTCGATGGCCCGCAGCATGTCGATCATCATACCTGCATCGATCACCGGCAACCCGGCTGCACCAGCCGGGAGTTCTACAAGGGTGTGCTCAACGGGGCGGCGCACGGCGTTTTCAACGGTCGCGTCGTGGTTTATCGCGACGCCCAGGGCAGCGATGCCGTGCAATCGAACCGCAATCTGTTGCTGTCGGACAACGCCGAGATCGATACCAAGCCGCAACTGGAAATCTGGGCCGACGATGTCAAATGCAGCCATGGCGCGACGGTTGGCCAGCTCGACCCGGCCCAGATCTTCTACCTGCGCTCCCGCGGCATCGGCGAAGCCGCCGCCAGGGCGCTGCTCAGCCGGGCCTTTGCCATGGAAGTGATTGACCGCGTCCGCATCCTGCCGCTGCAGGAAAGGCTGGACGACCTGCTGCAGCACAAGCTGCCGCGCTCGTGAAGGAAAACGCCATGCCGGCCGCCGTGAGCGAACTGAACGTCGTACCGCAACTCGATGTGGCCCGGTTGCGTCAGGATTTTCCGATCCTTGAGCGGTGGGTCGACGGGCATCCACTGGTCTACCTCGACAATGCCGCCACCACCCAGAAACCGTGGCCGGTGATCGAGGCCGAGCGCCACTACTACGCGCATTACAACGCCAATATCCACCGTGGCGTGCACCGTCTGAGCCAGGAGGCGACCGAGGCCTACGAAGGGGCGCGCGACAAGGTGCGGGCTTTCATCCAGGCGCCGGCCCGCGAGGAAATCGTCTTCACCCGCGGCACCACCGAGTCGATCAACCTGGTGGCGAACAGCTACGGCAACGGTTTGCGGGCCGGCGACGAAATCCTCGTCAGCGAAATGGAGCATCACTCCAACATCGTGCCGTGGCAACTGCTCTGCCAGCGCAGCGGCGCCGTGCTGCGGGTGGCGCCGATCGACGAGGCCGGCCAGCTCGATCTGGAACAGTTCGAAAAGCTGCTCAATCCGCGCACCCGGCTGCTGGCGATCACCCATATGTCGAATGCGCTGGGCACCATCAACCCGGTCAAGCAACTGGTCGCCATGGCCCACCGCGTCGGCGCCGTGGTGCTGGTCGATGGCGCGCAGGCGGTCGCTCACCTGCCGGTCGATGTGAGCGATCTCGGCTGCGACTTCTACGCTTTTTCCGGGCACAAGCTCTACGGCCCGACCGGCACCGGCGTGCTCTATGGCCGGGCCGCCCTGCTCGATGCCATGCCGCCCTGGCAGGGCGGTGGCGACATGATCCGCCAGGTCAGTTTTGCTGGTTCGAGCTGGAACGATCTGCCTTACAAATTCGAGGCCGGCACCCCGAATATCGCTGGCGGCATCGCCCTCGGGGTGGCCATCGACTACCTGCAGGCCGCCGATCGGCCGGCCATCGCGGCGCATGAGGCCGATCTGCTGGACTATGCGACCGGGCAGGCGCAGCACTGCGATGGCCTGCGGCTGATCGGCACGGCCGGCGACAAGGGGGCGATACTTTCCTTCACGCTGGCCGGCATCCATCCGCACGATATCGGCACCATCCTCGACGCCCAGGGCATCGCCGTGCGGACCGGCCATCATTGCGCCATGCCGGTGATGGATCGCTACCGGGTGCCGGCCACCGTGCGGGCCTCGTTCGCCCTCTACAACACGCGGAGCGAGGTCGATGCGCTGTTTGGCGGCCTGCGCAAGGTGCGGGAGATGTTCGCATGATCGCCGACCTGCACGATCTGTATCAGGAAGTGATCGTCGACCACGGCCGGCGGCCGCGCAATTTCGGTTCCTTGCCCGAAGCCAGCCACCGGGCTGAGGGCTTCAATCCGCTGTGCGGCGACCACCTCAACCTGCAGCTCAAGGTGGTCGACGGAATCATCCAGGACATCCGTTTCGACGGTGTCGGCTGCGCCATTTCGACCGCCTCAGCCTCGCTGATGAGCGAGGCCCTGAAAGGCCGCAGCGTCGCCGAGGCCGAAACCCTGTTCGACAGTTTTCACGCCATGCTCACCGGCGACCAGCCGGAAAGTCCCCCCGATCTCGGCAAACTGGCCGTGCTGGCCGGCGTGCGGAAGTTTCCGGCCCGTGTCAAATGCGCCACGCTGGCCTGGCATACGCTGCTCGCCGCGCTGCATCAGGCGCAGCAGCCGGTGACGACGGAGTAGATCGATGGCCGCGTCGACCAGCGAACTGGAACAAGCGGTCATCGCCCGCTTGCGGACCATTTTCGATCCGGAAATCCCGGTCAATATCTACGACCTCGGCCTGATCTACGAACTGACCATGGCGCCCGACAGCGGCGCCGTGCATATCCGGATGACCCTGACGGCGCCCGGCTGTCCGGTCGCCCAGACTTTTCCGGCGTTGGTCGCGGAGGCGGTCGGCGAGGTGCCCGGCGTTGAGGACGTGCAGGTCGAACTGGTCTGGCAGCCGCGCTGGGACAGGACGATGATGAGCGAGGCCGCCCGGCTGGAGCTTGGGTTGTTGTGAGCGAGGAGACGGAAAGTGGACGATTGGACCGATGTCGCCGCGGCGGCGGATATTCTCCCGGGCAGTTTTCGCCGACTCGACCTGAATGGCGTCGCGGTCGCGGTGTTCAATATCGACGGCCACTATTATGCGATCGAGGATGTCTGCAGCCACGAGGCGGAAACGCTCTCCGGCGGCCCGCTGAACAGTCTGGAAATAAGCTGCCCGCGCCACGCCGCGCGCTTTTCGCTGCGCACCGGCGAAGCGCTGTCGCCGCCGGCCTGCGAACCGATCACCATCTTTCCGGTGCGCGTCGAGGAGGGCCGGGTGCAGGTTCGTGACCATCGCTTCGACTGAGCCGCCGTGCATTGCGCGCTTGTGTTGGATAGCGTACGGACCGGACCCGGCGAACGTAGTAGCTTCTAGTGTGGACGCACGAGTGGCCCATGGTTCCAGTCAGGGGTTCCTCCACCCGTCGCTGCTGAATCCATCGGTCCTCGTGCGTTCAATCCCCTTCACTCAGCATTTTCCCCGCGTTAACTGGAAAGGCCAGTCATGAAGCTTGTTCGCATCTCCCGTCCCGCCGTAGCGGGCCTGCTCGTCGCCGTCAGCCTGGGGCTGGCCGCTTTTTCAACGATTGCCACGGCCCAGGAGCTGAAATTCAAACTCTCCGGCGCGGCGGAAGTGCCGCCGGTAGCGACCACGGCATCCGGTAACGGCGCCATCACGGTTGGCAAGGACATGACCGTCAGTGGTACGCTGATGACTTCCGGGATCAAGGCAAGCATGGCGCACATTCATCACGGCAAGGTCGGGACCAACGGTCCGGTGATCATTACGCTGACGAGCAGCAGCGACGACGTCTGGCGGGTGCCGGATGGCAGCAAGCTGAACGAAGCCGAGTACCGGGCGTATCTGGCCGGCGAGCTGTACGTCAATGTGCACAGCGAAAAATACAAGGGCGGCGAGCTGCGCGGGCAATTGCTGCCGGGCAAGCCGAGCAATGGCAAATAAGCCGCCGACGCGCCGGCGCTGGCCGGAGAAGCGATGAGCTTTCCGGTCGTCATCCAGCGAATCGCCGACGCCCCCTGGGTTTTCGTCACCGTGGTGGTCGGCCTCGTGCTGCTGAATCTGGCCGCCGCCATTCGCCTGCGCCACGACCGCAAGCTGAAAAGCCGCGCCCATGTCGATCGCCGCCGCCAGCCGCGGGGCGAGGCGGATCGCCGGTGGAGCGCCAAGCGGCTGGTCAAATGACGGCCGGGCTGGGCGGGGCCGTGCCGAGTAGCGGGAGCAGATCCTCACGGGCGACCGGCCGGCTGAACAGAAAGCCCTGGCCGCCGTCGCATCCCATTTTCTTGAGAATCGCCGCCTGCGCCGGGTATTCGATGCCTTCGGCAATGATTTCCATGCGCAGCGAGCCGGCCAGCGCGATGATCGCTTCGACGAAGGCGATGCCCTCGCTGTTGTCCGGCAGTTGAAGGATGAACGAGCGGTCGATCTTGATCCGGTCGATCGGCAGGTCGCGCAGCACGCTGAGCGAGGAATAGCCGGTCCCGAAATCGTCGATGCTGACGGTGATGCCGAAACTGTGCAGCTTGCCGAGGATTTCGACGCTGCGTTCGAGGACCTGCAAGGTGCTTTCGGTGATCTCCAGTTCCAGTGCGCTGGCCGGAAAACCGGTCCGCGCCAGCGTGTCGAGGACGGTGTCGATGAAGTCGTCACGCATGAACTCGCGCGCCGAGACATTGACCGCCAGACGCAGCTGCTGGCCGTCGTCGGCGGATAGTCCGGCCATTTCGCTGCAGGCCCGTTCGAGCACCCAGTGCCCGAGGCTGTCGATGACGCCGCTTTCCTCGGCCACCGGGATGAAGCGGATCGGGGGAATCATCCCCAGTTCCGGGTGCATCCAGCGGACCAGTGCCTCGACCCCGAAGGTCCGCCCGTCGGCCAGCGTGATCTGCGGCTGGTAATAGACGACCAGTTGATCTTCCTCGATGGCCCGCCGCAAGCCCTGTTCGAGGGTCATCCGTTCGGCGCTGCGGTCGGCCATTTCCTGCGAGTAGAAGCGATAGCGGTTGCGCCCGGCCTCCTTGGCCGAATACATGGCGATATCGGCGGCGCGCATCAGCAGGTGGCGATCGCTGCCATTGTCGGGATAGACGGCGATGCCGATGCTGCCGGACACGGTAATGCTGTCGCCGGCCAGGTTGACCGGGGCGCGCACCGTATTGAGGACCTTCTGGGCCAGTTCGGCGGCATAGGCGGCGCTGCTGTCGCCGGCCAGGATGACGAATTCGTCGCCGCCCAGCCGGGCGATCGTATCGGTGCTGCGCAGCGCGGCGCGCAGGCGGCTGGCCATGATGCGCAGCAGTTCGTCGCCGACGCTGTGGCCGAGGGTGTCGTTCACTACTTTGAAGCTGTCGAGATCGAGGAACAGCACCAGGCAGTGCTGCCTGTCGCGATGCGCCAGTTCGATCGCATGATCCAGCCGGTCGTCGAAGAGCAGGCGGTTGGGCAGGCCGGTCAGCGGGTCGTGGTGGGCCAGGTGATGGAACTTTTCTTCGGCGACATGCATGCCGCTGACGTCGGAGAAGGCCATCACGAAATTGCTCAGCCGCCCCTTGGTGTCGCGGACCACGCTCAAACTCTGCCAGGCCGGAAAGATCGCGCCACCGAGGCGCTGGCAATTGACCTCGCCTTGCCAGTAACCTTCCTCGCTGGCCGCGATATCGGCAAAGAAGCGCGCGCTGTCCGTCGCGTTGCGTTGGGCGCGGAGCAACACGTCGATATCGAAGCCGAGCGCATCGGCCTCGCTGTAGCCGGTAATTCGCGTAAACGCGGCGTTGACCGCACCAACCCGCCGCTCCGGATCGATAATCGCGATGCCTTCGGCCGAGGTGTGGAAAACGACGCTGGACTGGCGAAGCCGTTCGTCGGTCAGGTGACGTTCGGTAACGTCCTGCAGCACGCCGACGACGCGCCGATCGACGTTGGCGCCGGGGTAGGCCTTGACGTTCGCTTCGAGGAAATGCGGCCGGCCGTTGGGTACCGTGCAGAACTCGATGCAGGCCGGCAAGCCGCTGGCCAGAGCGCAGTCGAGGCTGGCCGCCACGCGGGCCCGATCATCGTCGCTGACGCGGTTGAGGAAAGACTCCCAGGATTCGTCTAGCGGCATCTGGCGGTCGCCAAACAGCGCACCCAAGTGACCGTCGCCATGCAGGCGCCGGGATAGCGGCAGCCATTCGATCACGCCGAGCGAGGCGGCATCCATCGCCAGTTTCAGGCGCAGTTCGCTATTCTCGACGGCGATTTCGACTTCCCGGCGGGCCAGCGCCATCTGGATCGAGGCGTGCAATTCGCGAATATCCCAGGGCTTGACCAGATAGCCAAAGGGCCGGCTGGCCAGGGCGCGTTGCAGGGTATCGTCCTCAGCGAAGGCGGTCAGGTAGATGATCGGGGTCTGGTGCTCCTCCTGAATCTTGATTGCCGCCTGCACGCCGTCCATGGCGCCTTCCAGGTGGATATCCATCAACACCAGGTCGGGGGCGATCTGGCCGATGCACTGCACGGCCTGTTCGCCGCTGCCGACCATCGCACCGACCCGGTAGCCGAGTGCTTGCAGCTGGTTCTTCAGATCGAAGGCGACGACGCGTTCGTCTTCGACCAGCATCAGGTTGATTTGTTTGTCTGTATTCATGATGCTCTCCGCCCGGTGGGGTTGCTCGGGAAGCGCAACGAAAAGCGCGGTCCCTGGTGGTCATGCACGGTAAAACTGCCGCCGAGCTGATCGGCGAGCAGGGGAACGAGTTGCAGACCCAGCGATTTCAGATTCGTCAGATCGAAGCTTGCCGGCAGACCGACGCCGTTGTCGGTCACGACCAGTTCGAGCTCGTCGCCCACGGCGAGCAGTTCGATGCGGACTTCGCCGGAGCGCCCGTCGGGGAAAGCGTGCTTGAAGGCATTGGTGACCAGTTCGTTGATGATCAGTCCGCACGGAATCGCCCGCTCGAAATCGAGGAACAGCGGGGTTTCCGGCAGTATCCGGCGCAGCGTGATACGCGCCCCGTCCTCGCGGTAGCTACCGATCAGCAGCTGGGCCAGGCGCTCCAAGTATTCGCCGAGATCGATCCGCGAGTAGTCCTTGCGTTCGTAGAGCAGTTGATGGGTCAGGGCCATCGCCCGGACGCGGCTCTGGCTCTCGGCCAGGATGGCGCGCAGGCGAGGGTCGCTGGTATGGGTTGCCTGCAGGTTGAGCAGGCTGGAAATGACCTGGAGGTTGTTCTTCACCCGGTGATGCACCTCGTTGAGCAACACCGTTTTTTCCTGCAGCGCATTTTCCAGTTTCTGCTGGGCCCGCTGGCGTTCGGTGATGTCGACGATGGAGGCGAGCACCATCGCCCCTTCCTCGGTTTCGATCGGGTTGAGGCCGATTTCAACCGGAAACTCGGTGCCGTCGGCGCGGCGGGCGAAGAGGTCGCGGCCGGCGCCCATCGGGCGGGCCTTGGGGACCTCGAGAAAGGACCCGCGGAAGTGCACATGTTCGCCGCGCAGCCGTTCCGGCACCAGCATCTCGACCAGTTCGCCGATCAAGGCGCTGCGCGGGTAGCCGAAAAGCTGCTCGGTCTGGGCGTTGACCAGAACCATGCGGCCGCTGCGCTCGATCATCACCATCGCGCTGGGGGCATATTCGACGACCCGGCGAAAGCGCTCTTCGAGCCGTTTGCGCTCGGTGATGTCGACAATCGCCGCGAGGACCATCGGGCCGCTATCGGAATCGATCGGGGTCAGGCCGATTTCGACCGGGAATTCGCTGCCGTCGCGGCGCCGCGCATAAAGATCGCGGCCGCTGCCCATCGGCCGCGGATGCGGTGCGGCGTAAAAGTCGCTGCGATAGGCCGGATGATGTCCGGCAAAGCGTTCCGGCACCAGCTTTTCGATCGGTTCACCGAGCAGCTCGTCGCGTGCATAGCCGAAAATCCGTTCCGCCTGGGCGTTGCTCAGGACGATGCTGCCCTTGGCATTGACCATGACGATCGCCGTCGGCGCCCATTCGACCACCCGGCGAAACGGGTCTTCTCCGACCGGGGATATGCCTGCCAGTAATTTTTCGTTCATGACCTGCCTTTTGGAAGTCAGCCATGGCGGCTCCATGGCGCAGCGCAAGGCGCCCGGATAGCACGCACACCTTTTGGATGGATGAATCGGCCAGGTGGTTCCCGGAATCGCTCAGCGACTTTCGGGCTTTGAGCCGCAGCGACGGTCAGCGGCGTTGATGGGCTGTGATGTTTGCGCTAGTCTCAGCGCCAATCAACGGCCTGTCCGGCCCAGCCAGGAGAGGAACGCCAGACCATGTACGAATCCCGACGCGAAGCGCCCATCTCGCCAGGCAACTTCCTGCTCCGGCTAATCGGCCACCTTGCCGTGGCCTTTGGCCTGTTGGCAACGTCGCTGGCCGTCGGCATGCTGGGCTACGTGCTGTTTGAGAACCTGTCGTGGATCGACGCCTTCCTGAATGCCGCCATGCTGCTGGGCGGCATGGGGCCGGTCGATCCGCCGCAGACCTCGGCCGGCAAGCTCTTTGCCGGGCTCTATGCGCTGTACGCCGGCTTGGCCTTCATCGTCACCGCCGCGCTGCTATTCACGCCGATACTGCATCGGCTGATGCACCATTTTCATTGGAACGAGAAGGTCTAGCCCGATGAAAACCGGCGACCGCTGGATCGTCTTCTTTGCCGCGACGCTCTTCGTGGCGTCGCAGCTGAATATCGTGCTCATGCTGGCGCCGCTTGAACCGAGCATCTTTGCGCTGCAACTGGCATTCAGCGCTGCGTCGTTCTGGTCGATTGTCGATACCTGGGGCGCCGCCGGACTCGCCCTTTATCGCGCGCACTTCGTCTTCGATAACCTCCATCCCTTCATCTACGGGGCTTTCGGCTATCTGCTGGTGGCCAGGTCATCGCTGTTTGCCGGCCTGTCCCCGGCAATTTATCGCGCCGCCCTGCTGATGCTGCCGCTTGCCGGCGTTTTCGACCTCTGCGAAAACGCCGCGCATATTCACCTGCTGGCACAGGCCCCTGGCAGTGGCGCGCTACTCATCGCGCTGTCGGCCAGTTGTGCGCTGCTGAAATGGGCCTTGGCATTGTTGTTTGCCCTGGTCGTGCTCGGCCAATTGGCCCGTCGCGCGCGGGCCGGGAAAACTGTCCGGCGTTAGCCGGCGCGGTCTTCAGCCTCAGGCGGGCGGGGGGCTGGCCGGCAACACCTGTTCGGCAACCATGAACAGTTCCCGTTCTTCAAACCGAACGTGGGCCCGCAGTTGTTCGGCAAAGGCTGGCAGGCTGGCGAGATCGCCGGCGGCGATCCGGTCGACCAACTTACGCAGTTGGCGGTGCTCGGCCAAGGTCCGGTTGACCAGCGCTGCTTCGCCGGCCAGCAGCAGTTGCGGCAACAGGCTGCTTTCTTCTTCCTGGAAATGCGCCTCCAGCTCTTCGCGAAAGATCGTCGGTACCTTGACCTGCAGGGCAGCCAGGGTGGCCGCATCGCCGCCGCGCTCGATGCGCAGGGCGAGGCTGAGGGCCGTGTGGTGTTCGCGGGAGAGCTTGATCAGGGCCGCTGAGCGTTTCATGGCGTTGCCTTTCGCTGAGAGACGGCGCCCCGCGCCACGCTGACCAGCAGGGTCAGGACGAATAGCGCCAGACTGAGCGCATTGAGCAGCGCGCCGCTCTGGCGCCACCGCGCGAAGTCGCCGAGATTGCCGACGCTGCGGGCGAGCAGCGAGAGGTGCAGGGCGGCCAGCGGCAGGTAGAAGAACGGGTGGTAAGGAATCTTGACCCGCATCACCGCCGGGAAAATGATCGGCGCATGGCCGATGACCATCGAGAAGACGAAACCGAGAAAAATCGCGTGCAAGGCGCTGTCCCGCCACGGATGGCCGGGTTCGAAGGCGCCGGTCGTGCCGAGCAGGGCGCCGAAGGCCAGCCAGCCATAGCCGGCGAGCAGGCAGCTGGCGACGAAGCGGGTCAGGCCGGCCTGTTTTACCGTGCGCCGGGCGATGTCGTAGTGCAGCAGCCAGGCGGCCAGCAGCAGCAAGCCAACGGCCAGCAGCCGGCTGCCTGGCCCGGCGGCGAACGGGAGCATGGCGGCGGCGCCGCAGACGAGCAGCAGGATGGCGATGAACAGCCGGCGCCCGACCGGTTTGGCGGGCATGAAGCGGGTCAGTTCGAGGCGTTCGCCAGCGATGGTCAGAACCAGGAAACTCATCCAGTACAACACCGCCGAGCCGATCTCCAGCGTAAACAGCCAGCGCAGATTGCCGGCCAGCCAGGCGAGGGCGCCGAGCAGCAGCGTGACGGTGAACAGCGCCGGCATTTGCCGATAGACGGTCAGGCTGGCTGCGACAAAGCAGCAGCCGGCCAGCGAGAATAGCGCGGGGGCGAGCCACCACGGGCCCTGCGCCAAAAAGGCGATGCCGCCGAGCACGGCACCGAGCGGCGCGAGATAAGGCCACAGGCGGTGCAGGGCGACGGCCCGTTCGAGACAGATCACGGTGCCGAAAAAGCCGGCGATCATCAGCGCGCCGTGGCCACCGGCCCGTACCTGGGCGAACAGCGGGACGTCGACGGCCAGCCGGGCCAGGCCGCCGAGCACGCCGATCACCAGGCTGGCCATGCCCATCAGCAGCAGCGGCAGGCGCCAGGCCGGCGGAAGCTCGCGGAAAATCATGCCGCTACCAGCCGAGGTTCTCGCGCGCCTTGTCGCTCATCATCGTCGGGTCCCAGGGCGGATTCCACACCAGATCGATGCTGACCGCGCAGGTTTCCGGCAAGGCAGCGTGCAAGGCCGCCTCGGCATCGGCGATCACCAGGTCGCTGAGCGGGCAGGCGGGCGAGGTCATGGTCAGGTCTACCTTGACCGCTGCCGGACTGACTGCGACGTTGTAGACCAGCCCGAGATCGACGATGTTGACGCCCACCTCGGGGTCGACGACGACCCGCAGCACGTCGCGCAGTTGATCGGGGGTCGGGAGGGGATTGGATGCTGCGTTCATGTCGGCCTTAAGGTGTAAAGTTTATGCCGGTTCAAATTAGCACCCGCCCGACTTTTAAGCAATTGCCCCCGTCAAATCCGCTGCCAGATCGTCACTTCGGACAGCGTGTGCTGGAATTTCCGTTTCGTTTCGCGGATCACGAAGGGTACCGAACGGGGCCCGTCGACCAGCCGGAAATGACCGCCCAGCATGGCTTTCAGGCCGTTCAGCGTGGTCACGTTTTCGCCGTCCCGCTTGAAGCCGCCGACCCATTCTTCGCGTCTGGTATGTTCCGCCAGCCAGGTGTAGGGCGAGGCGAGCAACAGCAGGCCGCCGGGATTGAGGCGCTCATGCACGGTTTTCAGGAAGGCTGCCGGGCTGTACAGCCGGTCGATCAGGTTGGCCGCCAGAATCAGGTCGTAGCCGGTGAATACCGGCTTCAGGTTGCAGGCGTCGCCCTGGAAGAATTCGACCTTGGCCGCCACATCGGCCAGGCCGAGCGCGCCCAGCGCGCACTCCTTGTAGGCGACCAGCTCGCCTTCCTCGACCAGCGTGTAGCGTAGGCGGCCCTGTTCCTGGAGCTGGGTGCCGACGCCGATGAAGCGGGCCGAGAAGTCGATGCCGGTGACCTGATCGAAATGCCGGGCCAGCTCGAACGTGGCGCGGCCGGTGGCACAGCCGAGATCGAGCGCCTTGCCGGCCGGTTTGCCGGCCATCGCCTCGATGGCCAGCCGGGCGAGGGCGCGCGGGAAGTTGGGTACGGCGAAATATTCGTCGCCGTAGTGGAATTCGATGTACTCCGAGATCAGCCGGTCGGTTTCGTAATGCGAGGCCGGCTGGCTGGCCGGCGCGTCGGCGACGACATAGCGAAAACCGGCGTGCTGGAAGAAATGGCGGCGGAAGGCGTAGCGCGATTGCGGCACGGCGGCATTGCCGCAGGAAATCCACGAGCCGCCCTTGAGCAGGTTGTGACGGTCGTCGAAAGTCGGCGTCGTGAAGTCGTCGTAGATCGGATGGACGGCAAAGCCATCGTACGGATAGGTCGGCGTTTCCAGCCATTGCCAGACATTGCCGATGACGTCGAACAGCGGGCCATGGGCAAACTGGCCGACCGGACAGGCCGAGGCGTAATGATCCAGTTCGATGTTGGCGGCGGCCGGGGGGGCGAGCGGCAGGTCGCCGGTGCCGGCAAAATGCCGCATCGCCTGCCATTCATCTTCGCTCGGCAGGCGTACCGGCTGGCCGGTGCGGCGGGCCTGCCAGTTACAGAAGGCCTTGGCCTCGTGGTAATTGGTTTCCACCGGCCAGTCCCAGGGCATCGCCACTTCTTCCAGCATCAGCCGGAGGCGCCACTGGCTGCCATCCTTGATCCAGAAAGTCGGCTGGCTGGCCTGGGCGAATTTTTTCCAGGCCAGCCCTTCGGCCGGCCACAGCGAGTCGTCGGCATAACCGCCGGCGTCGACGAAGGCGAGAAATTCCTGATTGGAAACGAGATGACGGCTGGCCTGGAAGGCGCCGGTGGACGCCTCATGGCGGCCGAATTCGTTATCCCAGCCGTAGATTTCCGGATTGCTCCGCTCGCGGCCGACCCGGAAACTGGCGGCCGGGACGTCGACCAGCCCGTTCTGCGGCGCCGCCGCGCTGCTCCGGCAAGGCTCCCAGGCCGGGTGCGGCTGGACATAGCACAATCGATGCTGGCGGATCAGTACCGACGAGGTTTCCAGATGGATGCGTTCGTGCTCGATCCCCATCACGATGATCCACCACGGGTGGTCCCAGGTGATAGGCAGGCTCAGCGGCGCCGTCCGGATCAGCTGGTCTACCGCGGCCCGCACCTGTTGCCGGTAGGCGCGAACGGCGTCGATGGTCGGCCAGTCGTAGCGCACCTCGTTGAGGTCATCCCAGCTCATTTCATCGACGCCGATGGCGAACATCGATTCGAACTTCGGATCGATGCGCTGCGCCAGCAGGCCGGCCAGCACCAGCTTGTTGATGAAGAAGGTGGCGGTATGGCCGAAATAGAAAATCAGCGGGTGACGCAGCGCAATCGGCTTGACGTAGTACGCCTCGGCGCCGTTCAGCACCTCGAACAGTTGTTCGTAGCGATCGAAGGTGGCGTGAAAGTAGTCGAGGATCTGCCGGCGCGTTTGCTCGGCATCGTGGCCCGCCAACAAGGGCGTTCTGGGGAAAGCGGTCTGCTTCATGCTGGTTCCGGATCGAGAGTTGTTTTCGAGGGGCGAGTCCGATTTTAAGTTCAAAACCGGCTGGGCGTCGGATGATGATTGCCGTGCCGGCGATCGGGTGAGCCGCCGGCGCAGGTAACAGTTGATCGGTCCGGCGAAAAGCCGCAACATGCTGCCCCTTCTGCCGATCATCAGGCCAGCGTCTGCGGCATCACCCCGACCGGAACGGAATCCAGCCATGACAGACAACACAATGAACGAGGCCGACTCGGTCTTCGAGCCGCTGCTCTGGCGCAACAAGGGGTGGACGGCGCGGGTCATCAAGAATGAAGACGACGAAGGCTGGGCCGTGGCGATGATCAAGGACGGCGAATCCGAACCAGCGCTGGTCGGCCCGTGGACAATGGGGCGCGACAAGAAGAATCCCAAGCCGCTCGATGCCACGGCTTTCGGTACGCTGGTCAAGACGGCTTCGGAAGTGCTGCGCCGCCATGAGCACCATCTGCATGCCATGCTGCACCAGAAAATCTCGGTGGCGACGCCATCCGGCCGCCTCACCATCAGCCTCGACATCGTTCCCGACGAAGACGATCCGCACGCCGTGCTCGGCGCCTCGGGGGCCGATGGCGAACTGCTCGCCGAGGTGCGTGTCGGGCCGCAGTTCAAGCTTGGCATGGCCAGCGCCACGGCCTGGATCGACGACGAGTTCCGCCAGCCCGACTGACCGGCTGGGCCCGACTCAGCGATCGAACCGCCGCACCTCCAGGGCGTGCCGGCGATTTCCTGTTCGGCTGGTGAAGACGTAAGATTGACCTTATTTTTAGGCGCCCGATGATGAAATACCTGCTGTTGTTTGCCTTGCTCGCGGTTGTCTGGTGGAGCTGGAAGAAGCGCAGTGCGATACCGCCGCCGGAGGCCAAGGTCCGGCGCGATCCGGCGCCGGAAAAAATGCTGGTTTGCGCCCATTGCGGGGTCCATATGCCGGAGAGCGATAGCGTCGTCGATGGTCAGGCCGTTTATTGCAGCCCGGCGCATCGCGATGCGGCGCGCGCCGCGCGGTCCTGATGACCGACTGGCTTTCCTCGACCTGGGAGCCCAACTGGCGCTCCTTCCAGTACTTCAATACCTACCGCCTGGTGCTGGCCAGCCTGATCTTTCTGACCATGCTGTTCCCGCACGAATGGACGGCGCGGCTCAATCTGCTGCCGTCGCCCGGTATTTTTGCGCTGACCGGCGGCTACATGCTCGGAGTGATCGGCGGGCTGCTGCTGTCGACTTATTGGCAAAAACGCTTCAACTTCCAGTTGTCGTTGCAGGTGCTGTTCGACGTCACCGTGGTCAGCCTGATGATGTATCTCGCCGGCGGGGTCGGCAGCGGCCTCGGCATCCTGCTGCTGGTCTCGCTGGCGGCGGCCAGTCTGGTCGGGCGCGGCCGGCTGGTCTTGTTCTACGCCGCGCAGGCGACGCTGGCGGTGCTGTCCAGCGAGATCTACGGGGTCTTTGCCGCCGATTTCGATTCGGCTTCGGTGGTCCAGGCCGGCTTTCTGTCGGCCGGTTTTTTTGCTACCGCCATCCTCGCCCGGCTGCTCGGCCAGCGGGCGATGGTCAATGAAGATCTGGCGCGGCGGCGTGGCATCGCGCTCGACAACCAGATCCGCATCAGTCAGCGCGTCGTCGAACGGATGCAGGATGGTGTGCTGATCGTTGGCGCCAATGGCCTGGTCGTCCGGCACAATCCGGTGGCCCGGACAATGCTCGGCTTGCCGGAGGCGGGCGCGGTGAGTCTGACGTCCAGTGCGCCGGCCCTGGCCGCCGCGCTGGACGCCTGGGGGGCGGGCGCCGGCCATGAGGCGGTGCAGTTTTGCGCGGCGGAAGGGGGCGAGCTGCACGCCCGTTTTGCCCGAACCACCAGTTCCGACGGCGAGGTCCTGGTCTTTCTCGAAGATGTCGGGCGGCTCAAGGATCGCGCCCAGCAGATGAAACTGGCTTCGCTCGGACGGCTGACCGCCAGCATCGCCCACGAAATCCGCAATCCGCTGTCGGCTATCAGCCATGCCGGCGAATTGCTGCGCGAGGAGCGTCGCGGGGAAATGCAGGATCGCCTGTTGCGCATCCTGAACGACAACGTCGTCCGTCTCGACCGCATCGTCAAGGACGTGCTGGAACTCGGTCGGCAACAGCGGGCCCAGCCGGAACTGGTGCATCTCGACGAGTTTTGCAGCGCCTTCGTCGAACACTTCCTGGCGGCCGAAAATCTGCCGGCCGACGCGGTCCGCCTGGAGATGTCCGCCGGCTCGGCCATCTGTTTCGACCGGTCGCACCTGCATCAGGTCTTGTGGAATCTGGTCAGCAACGGCTTTCGCCATTCCAGCCGCGGCCCGGGGGCGGTGCGCATCGCCACGGTCGGTGCAAATGGCGAGGGGCGGGTAGAATTGCATGTCGTGGACGATGGTCCCGGCGTCCCGGAGTCGGTTCGCGAGCAGGTATTCGAGCCGTTCTTCACGACCCACCACCAGGGCACCGGGCTGGGGTTGTTCATCGCCCGCGAGTTGTGCGTGGCCAACGGGGCCAGCCTGCAACTGGCGTCAGCGCCGAGTGGCGGGCATTTCATTATTGTTGGGAGAAACGACACGTGTCTGTTGCCAGAACCGAACGACGTCCGCGCGGCGAACTGACGCGGATTCTTGTCGTCGATGACGAAGCCGATATCCGCGAACTGATCGACCTGACGCTGGCCCGCATGGGACTGGCCGCCGAGTGCGTCGGTTCGGTGGCCGAGGCGCGGGCGGCACTGAGCGCCGGGAGCTTTCAGCTGTGTCTGACCGATATGCGCCTGCCGGACGGCGAGGGGCTGGATATCGTCCGCCATATTGGCGAGCATCATGCCCAGACGCCAGTCGCCGTGATCACCGCCTTCGGCAGCGCCGAGAATGCGGTGGCCGCGCTGAAGGCCGGGGCGTTCGACTATCTGGCCAAACCGGTTGGCCTCGAGCAGCTGCGTGCCCTGGTCAAATCGGCGCTGCGCCTGCCGGATGGCGGGTCTGAGAGCGTCGATCCCCTGCAGTCGCTGATCGGCGATTCGCCGAGCATGCAGCAGGTGCGGGCGATGATCGAGAAGCTGGCGCGCAGCCAGGCGCCGATCTACATTTCCGGCGAATCAGGCAGCGGCAAGGAACTGGCGGCCCGCCTGATCCATACGCGCAGCGCGCGCAGCGCCGGGCCGTTCGTCCCGGTGAATTGCGGGGCGATTCCGGAAAACCTGATGGAGAGCGAGTTCTTCGGTTACCGGAAAGGCGCTTTCACCGGCGCCGACAGCGACCGCGAAGGTTTCTTCCAGGCGGCCAACGGCGGCACGCTGTTTCTCGACGAAGTGGCCGATCTGCCGCTCGCCATGCAGGTCAAACTGCTCCGCGCCATTCAGGAAAAGCGTGTCCGCAAGGTCGGCTGCGTCGCCGAGGAGGCCGTCGATGTGCGGATCATCTGCGCGACGCACCGCAATTTGCGCGACTGCGTCGACAAAGGCAGTTTCCGCCAGGATTTGTATTACCGCCTGAATGTCATCGAATTGCGCATGCCGCCGCTGCGCGAGCGGGTCGAAGACATCGCGCCGCTGGTCGACTCGATCCTCCGCCGCCTCTGTGGCGAGGCGCATCCGCGTTTGTCGGCCGGAGCCTTGAAGGCGCTCGAGTTGTACTCCTTCCCCGGCAATGTGCGTGAACTGGAAAACATCCTAGAGCGCGCCACCGCGCTCAGTTCGAGCGACGGCATCGAGGGCGAGGATCTCCATCTTGATCCGGAAGAAGCGGCCGACGAGGCCGTCGGGCGCGGCAGCGAAACGCTCGACGACTACCTGAATCGCCTGGAGCGCCAGGCCATCCTCGAAGCCTTGCAGAAAACCGAGGGCAACCGCACGGCGGCGGCCCGCCTGCTCGGGGTGACGTTCCGCTCGATGCGCTATCGCCTGGAACGGCTGGGCATCGACTGATGAACTGGCAGGCCAACGGCTGGCTGGAGGGGGTGACTTGGCTGGCGTCGCCGAATTTCGGCGAGCGGCCGGTTGGCGCGGTGTCGCTGGTCGTCATCCATAACATCAGCCTGCCGCCCGACGAATTCGGCGGCGACTGGGTCGAGAAATTCTTTCTCAACCAGCTTGATCCGGCGGCCCACCCGTACTTCGCAACGATCGCCGATCTCCAGGTCTCGGCGCATTTCTATGTCCGGCGCGACGGCCGGGTCATCCAGTTTGTCGGCTGCGACCAGCGCGCCTGGCATGCCGGCAATTCGTGCTGGGGCGAACGCGACAACTGCAACGACTACTCGGTGGGGATCGAGCTGGAAGGTTCTGATACGCAGCCTTTCAGCGGCGCCCAGTATGCCGCTCTGTGGCCCCTGCTCGATGCCGTGCAGGCACGCTACCCGATTGCCGCCGTCGCCGGTCACTGCCACGTGGCGCCCGGGCGGAAGAGCGATCCGGGGCCTTGTTTCGACTGGGCGGCGCTGGCCGCCCGTTATCCGGCGCTGGCTTTACCGGCCGAAGTAGCGGCGTAGGCGCTCGGCCGCTTCGGCCAGCCGGTCGACGCCGGTGGTGTAGGCAAAACGGATGTGTTTTTCCGGTTCGTTGCTGCCGAAATCCAGTCCCGGCGTTGCCGCAACCCCGGTCTTTTCGAGCAGGTCGCGGGCCAGCGCGAAACTGTCGCCGCTCAGCGCCGAACAATCGCAATACAGGTAAAAGGCGCCTTCCGGCCGGGCGGTGATCCGGAAGCCGATGCTTTCCAGGGCCGGCGCCAGGAAATCGCGGCGCTTGCGGAACTCACTGCGACGCGCTTCGAGGATCGCGATGGTGGCCGGCTCGAAGGCCGCCAGCGCGGCGTACTGGGCTGGCGTCGACGGGCAGAGCACGAGGTTCTGGGCGAGTTTCTCGACATCGCGGACATAGGGCTCGGGGATGACCATCCAGCCAAGGCGCCAGCCGGTCATCTGGAAATACTTCGAGAAACTGTTGATGACCCAGATGTCCTCGCCGGCGGCGCAGGCGGAGGGGGCGTTACATTCGTAAGTCAGACCATGGTAAATCTCGTCGACCAGGAAGTGAGCGTTCTTTTGGCGGCAGACGGCGGCGAGCGCCCGGATTTCATCCAGCGTCAGCAGCGTGCCGGTCGGGTTGGCCGGCGAGGCGACGAGCAGGCCGGCGGTTTGCGCCGTCCAGTGTTGCTGCAGCAATTCGGGCGTCGGCTGGAAGTTGGTTTGCGGGCCGACCGGGATGTTCAGCGGTCGCCCTTCGTAAGTGCGCAAAATGTGTCGGTTGCACGGGTAGCCCGGGTCGGCTAGCAGCCATTCGCTGCCCGGATCGGCCAGGCAGGCGAAAGCCAGGTTGAGCGCGCCGGAAGCGCCGTTGGTCACCGCGATGCGGCTGGCCGGCACCGCGACGCCGTAGCGCTGACGATAAAAGCCGGCGATCGCCTCGCGCAGTTCGGGCAGGCCGAGCGCCTCGGTGTACAGCGTCTTGCCGCCTTGAATCGCTGCGATGGCCGCCTTGGCGATCGGTTCCGGCGTCGGGAAGTCGGGTTCGCCGACTTCCATGTGAATGATGTCGCGGCCTTCGGCTTCGAGCTGGCGGGCGCGGGTCAGCAGTTCGACGACATGGAAAGGGGCGATCTCGGCGATGCGTTGAGCGGGACGATACATAAGGCTCTCCAAATGAAAACGGCCACCCGCAGGTGGCCGTTCGATCATAGCTTAGCGGCGAAGATCAGGCAGCATCCTTGAAGATGCCCATTTCGAACAGCTCACGCTTCAACGTGAATTCACGCGGCAGCTTCTCGCCCATCTTGTCGAACCACTCCTTGTGGCCGGCCAGTTCGGCCTTCCAGGCATCGGCGTCGATCTTGGTCAGGCCGTCGAACTCGGCCTTGGTGATTTCCAGACCGGTCCAGTCGATATCGGAGAATTGCGGCATCCAGCCGAGCACGGTTTCCTTGGCGCTGACGGTACCCTTGCAACGCTGAACGATCCACTTCAGGACACGCATGTTGTCGCCGAAGCCAGGCCACATGAATTCGCCCTTTTCGTTCATCCGGAACCAGTTCACGCAGAAGATCTTCGGCGCTGCATCGACGGTCTTGCCCATCTTCAGCCAATGGTTGAAGTAGTCGCCCATGTGGTAGCCGCAGAACGGCAGCATGGCGAACGGGTCGCGGCGGACAACACCCTGCTGGCCGAAGGCGGCAGCGGTGGTTTCGGAACCGAGGGTGGCGGCCATGTAGACGCCGTAGTTCCAGTTGAAAGCTTCGTATACCAGCGGCACGGTGGTGGCGCGACGGCCGCCGAAGATGAAGGCGGAAATCGGCACGCCGGCCGGATCTTCCCAGGCGCTATCAACCGACGGGCACTGGGCAGCCGGCGCGGTGAAGCGGGAATTGGCATGGGCGGCCTTCTTGCCGGCCTTGCCGTCTTCCGGCGTCCAGTCCTTGCCCTGCCAGTCGATCAGGTGATCCGGGGCCTGCTTGGTCAGGCCTTCCCACCAGACGTCGCCGTCGTCGGTCAGCGCGACGTTGGTGAAGATGATGTTTTCCTTCAACGTGGCCAGCGCGTTGAAGTTGGTCTTTTCCGAGGTGCCCGGGGCGACGCCGAAGAAGCCGGCTTCCGGGTTGATGGCGTAGAAGCGGGTGACGCCGTCCTTGTCGACACGCGGCTTGATCCAGGCGATGTCGTCGCCGATGGTGGTGATCTTCCAGCCGTCGAGGGTCTTCGGCGGAATCAGCATGGCGAAATTGGTCTTGCCGCAGGCCGACGGGAAGGCGGCGGCGACGTAGGACTTTTCGCCTTCCGGCGACTCGACGCCGAGGATCAACATGTGTTCGGCCAGCCAGCCTTGTTCGCGCGCCATGTTGGAAGCGATGCGCAGGGCGAAGCACTTCTTGCCGAGCAGGGCGTTGCCGCCGTAGCCGGAACCGTAGGACCAGATTTCGCGGGTTTCCGGGTAGTGCACGATGTACTTGACGGTCGGGTTGCACGGCCACTTGCTGTCTTTTTGGCCCGGCTCGAGCGGCGCGCCGACGGTGTGGATGCAGGGGACGAATTCGCCGTCGCTGCCGAGCACGTCAAACACCTTTTTGCCCATGCGGGTCATCGTGCGCATGTTGGTGACGACGTAGGCCGAGTCGGTGATTTCGAAACCGATGTGGGCGATCGGCGAACCGAGCGGGCCCATGCTGAACGGAATGACATACATCGTGCGGCCCTTCATGCAGCCCTTGAACAGGCCGTTCAGGGTTTCGCGCATGACGGCAGGTTCTTCCCAGTTATTGGTCGGGCCGGCGTCTTCTTTTTTGGCGGAGCAAATGTAGGTGCGGTCTTCGACGCGGGCGACGTCGGACGGGTCGGAGAAGGCGAGGTAGGAATTCGGGCGCTTCGCTTCGTTCAGTTTGATAAAGGTGCCGGCTTCTACCATTTCGGCACACAAGCGGTCATACTCTTCCTGCGATCCGTCGGCCCAGTGGATGCGGTCCGGCTGGGTCAGGGCGGCGATTTCGGCGACCCATTTTTTCAGGCCTTCATGTTTGACGTAATCTGGTGCATTCAGCGGTGCGGTCATGGGGTGTCTCTCTCCAAGTTACTGAAATAGCTAGGTTTAACGCCAGTCGCCGGGGGCCACCACCAAGACTGATAGCGGCTGAAGGCCGTCGGCTGGGAAGCCCATAATTATGCCTCAACTCAGGGTTTACATCCACTTGACTTTGTGGCGCTACGTGACTACCGGGGGTGAAAGTACCTTCAATGCATGATATGATCTTTCGCGATTCGAAATTGCATTTCACGATATAAAACGGAGGCAGACATGGATTCCCGTCAATTGCGCGAAGCCGCGCTCTATTACCACCGCCAGCCCAAGCCGGGCAAAATTGCGGTCACCCCGATCAAGCAACTGACCAATCAGTACGACCTGTCGATGGCTTATTCGCCCGGCGTGGCGTTTGCCTGCGAAGAAATCGTCGCCAATCCGGCCGAAGTCAGCACCTTGACTTCGCGCGCCAATCTGGTCGGCGTCATCACCAACGGCACGGCCGTCCTCGGCCTCGGCGCCATCGGCCCGCTTGCCGCCAAGCCGGTGATGGAAGGCAAGGGCGTGCTGTTCAAGAAGTTCGCCAATATCGACGTTTTCGATCTGGAAATCGACGAGCGCGATCCGGACAAACTGATCGATACCATCGCCTCGCTCGAGCCGACCTTCGGCGGTATCAACCTCGAAGACATCAAGGCGCCGGAATGCTTCTACATCGAGAAGAAGCTGCGCGAGCGAATGAAGATTCCCGTCTTCCATGACGACCAGCACGGCACGGCGATCGTCGTCGGCGCCGCCATCCTGAATGGCCTGCACCTGATCGGCAAGGATCTATCGACCGCCAAGATCGTCACCTCCGGAGCCGGCGCCGCGGCGCTGGCCTGCCTCGACCTGTTGGTCATGCTCGGGGCGCCGGTCAGCAACATCTGGGTCACCGACATCAAGGGTGTCGTCTATGAAGGTCGCGTCGAGGAAATGGACGAGATCAAGGCGCGTTATGCCAAGCAAACCGAGGCCCGCACGCTGTCGGAAGTGATCGAAGGGGCCGACGTCTTCCTCGGTCTGTCCGCCGGCGGTGTGGTCAAGCCGGAAATGGTGGCCAAGATGGCGGCCAACCCGATGATCATGGCGCTCGCCAATCCGACCCCGGAAATCTCCCCGGAACTGGTCAGAAGCGTGCGTAGCGACGCCATCATCTGTACCGGCCGCTCGGACTATCCGAACCAGGTCAATAACGTGCTCTGTTTCCCCTTCATTTTCCGCGGCGCCCTCGATGTCGGGGCGACGACGATTACCGAAGAAATGAAGATGGCCGCCGTCAAGGCCATCGCCGAACTGGCCCGCGCCGAGCAATCGGAGGTTGTCGCCTCGGCCTATGGCGAAAAAGTTTCCCCCTTTGGTCCGGAGTATCTGATTCCCCGGCCTTTCGATCCGCGGCTGATCGTCAAGATCGCCCCGGCTGTCGCCAAGGCCGGCATGGATTCCGGTGTCGCGACGCGACCGATCAAGGATTGGGACGCCTACATCCAGGGCCTCAATGAATTCGTCTACCACTCCGGCCTGATCATGAAGCCGCTCTTCTCGCAGGCCAAGCTGGCGCCAAAACGCATCGTCTTTGCCGAAGGCGAGGACGAGCGCGTGCTGCGGGCCGTCCAGGTCGTGCGCGACGAAGGCATTGCGCAGCCGCTGCTGATCGGCCGGCGCAGCGAAATCACCCGGCGGATCGAAGCGGCCGGGTTGCGCATCCGCGAAGGCGAGGATTTCGAAATCATCCACGGTGATGATTGCGACTTCTTCGATGAGCACTTCGACGAATTCTGGCAGACCTATCACCGTCTGACCGAGCGCAAGGGCGTCTCGCCCGATTACGCCCGTCGTGAAGTGCGTCGCCGGGCGACGCTGTATGGTTCGCTGATGGTCCACCTCGGCTATGCCGACGGCCTGATCTGCGGCACTTTCGGTCGCCACGAAACGCACCGCGAATATGTGCAGAGCGTGATCGGAACGCAGGCCGGGCTGGATCGCTATTACGCGATGAACCTGTTGATGTTGCCGGAGCGGACGGTGTTCATTGGCGATACCTATGTCAATTACGACCCGACCGCCGAGCAACTGGCCGACATGACGCTGCTCGCCGCCGAGGAAATCCGCAATTTCGGCATCCAGCCGAAGGTGGCCTTGCTCTCGCATTCGACCTTCGGCACCGAAGATACGCCGACCTCGCTGAAGATGCGCGAAGTCCTGGCGCGCCTCAATCAGCGGGCGCCGGAACTCGAAGTCGAAGGCGAAATGCACGGCGATGCGGCTCTTGACGAACAGATCCGCCGCGCCACCTTCCCCAATTCGCGTCTGAAGGGGCAGGCCAATCTGTTGATCATGCCGACGCTGGATGCCGCGAATATTTCGTTCAATCTGCTGAAAGTGGCGGCCGGCGACAATCTGACCATCGGTCCGATCCTGCTGGGCGCGGCCAAACCGGTTCATATTCTGACGCCGACCGCGACGGTTCGGCGGATTGTGAACATGACCGCGTTAACGGTTGTCGATGCCGTATAAATTAGTTCTTTAAGTTATTGTTGTATCTGATTAATTTAATTGATGTTCCCCCCTCTCCTGCGAAACTGGGATACAATTTCCCGGAGTCGCAGGAGATCGTCAATGAAACAGAAAATCAAAGTCGCGCTGCTCGTCAGCGCGCTGTTGAGCGCCGGGCTGGGCGGACCTTCGCAGGCCGTGGCAGCCAAGAAAACTGAACAGCAGACAAGCAAAAAGGCAGTCGGCAAAACTGTCGGCAAGTCATCGCCGAAAAAGACCGCCGCTGCACCGTCCAAGTCTTTGGGCAAATCGACCCAGGTCAAGACATCCGGCAAGTCCTTGCACGTCGCGCCGAATGAGCGGAAATCGGTGCGCCGCGTCTCGATGGTCGATATCGACCCGGGCCGCCTGGCCCTCTATTCGGCCTCGGCGCTGGTCATCGATCAGAATACCGGTCAGGCCTTGCTGGAAAAGCAGTCGGATGCGGTGTTGCCGATTGCCTCGATTTCCAAGCTGATGACGGCCATGGTGGTGCTCGATGCCAAGCTCGATTTGCATGACCTGATCACCATTGGCAGCGAGGATGTCGACGGCCTCAAAGGCACCCGCTCCCGCTTGCCGGTCGGTACGACGATGACCCGCGAAACGGCGATGCTGCTCGCCCTGATGTCTTCGGAAAACCGTGCGGCGAATGCGCTTGGGCGGCATTACCCCGGTGGCCTGCCGGCTTTTGTTCATGCCATGAACAAAAAAGCCCAGTCGCTCGGCATGTACAACTCGCGTTTCGAAGAGCCGACCGGCCTGTCCAGCAACAATGTCTCGACGGCGCATGATCTGGCCCGGATGGTTGCGGCAGCGGCGCGCTACCCGGAAATCCGTGCCGCTTCGACGACGGCCGAAGCCAAGGTTGAATTGAACGGGCGCATTACCGATTTCCACAACACCAATGCGCTGGTGCGCAGCGACAACTGGGAAATCGGTGTCTCAAAAACCGGCTATATCTCCGAAGCCGGTCGCTGCCTGGTGATGCAGGCGAGGGTCGCCGACAAGCCGGTGGTCATCGTGCTGCTCGACTCGGTTGGAAAAATGACCCGCGTCGGCGACGCCAACCGGATCAAGCGCTGGATGGAAAGTGCCAGCCTGAGCCAGGAACGTCGCCCGGCCTGATGGCCTGAACTGCCGATTGAAGGCCGCCGCAGGGCGGCCTTTATTTTTTCGGGCGGGTGTAGCCGAGGGCGTGCGAAACGGCATCAGCCGCCTGCCTGACCTGATCGGCCCAGTTTGGGTCGTGGCGGTCGGCCGGGGCGGATACCGACAGCGCGGCGACGACATTGCCTTCATCGTCGTGAATCGGCGCGGCGACGCACTTGAGACCGAGTTCGGCCTCCTCGTCGTCGTAGGCGACGCCGTGCCGGCGCACCTTGTCGAGTTCCTTTTCCAGCGCCGTGAGGGTGGTCAACGAGTGCGGCGTCTTGCCGGGCAGGCCGGTGCGCTTGGCGTAGTCGCGAACCTTCTGGGCGCCGTCGGCGGCCAGAAACAGCTTGCCGAGCGAGGTCAGATGCAGCGGCGCGCGGCCGCCGACGAGATAGACGACGCGGACCAGCGAGCGACCCGAGGAGGTGCGTTCGAGATAGACGATTTCGTCATCGTGGCGGCTGCCGAGGTTGATCGCCTCGCCAATCTTTTCGTGCAGCTCCTGCATGAAGGGCTGCGCCACTTCGCGCAGGTTGATGCGCGATTTGACGATGGCGCCGAGTTCGAGCAGGCGAATGCCCAACTGATAGGTGCCGGCGTCTTGACGTTCGACAAAGCGCGCATTGCTCATTGCGGCGAGAATGCGGTGGGCGGTCGACGGATGGAGTTCGGTCGCGGCGGCCAGTTGCTTCAGGCTGGCCGGTTCGGGTGAGTCGGCGAGCGCGTCGAGCAGCGAAATCATGCGCTCGATGACCTGGATGGAGCCGGGATTTTTGACCGGCCCGCTGGCAGCTTCAGACAACTGGATTCCTTTATTGGTGCCGTTTGAGTAGCATTAGCCACTTTATTTTCTTGTGCGCCGCAATATTAGCATGCGCTTAGCCCTCTACGTCACCTGTCTGGTCGACCTGATGCGTCCATCCATCGGCTTCGCGAGCCTGCGCCTGCTCGAGGCGGCCGGCTGCGAAGTGATCGTTCCGGAGGGCCAGACGTGCTGCGGTCAACCGGCCTGGAGTGCGGGAAATCGCAGTGCAGCAATCGATCTGGCACGCAAGGCGATCGCCGAGTTGGAAGACTACGATTACGTGGTGATTCCTTCCGGTTCCTGCACCGACCAGGTGCGCAATGTCTATCCGCTGCTGTTCGCCGATGACCCGGCCTGGGGGCCGCGGGCCCGGGCGCTGGCCGCGCGCTGCTTCGAGCTGACGGCTTTTCTCGCCGATGTCCTGCATTTTTCTGCACCGCCCGGCGAATTCGCCGGCCAGGTGACCTATCACGACTCATGCAAGGGTTTGCGTGCGCTGGGTATCAAGCAGCAGCCGCGGCAACTGCTGTTGAAGGTGCGCGGCCTGAGCTTGCAGGAGATGCCGGATTGCGAGGAGTGTTGCGGCTTTGGCGGCGCTTTCTCGGTCAAGTTCGGCGAGGTGTCGACGGAGATCGTCGACCGCAAGTGCGCCTCGATTGCCAGCGTCGGTGCCGCTGCGGTGGTCGGTGGCGACCTCGGCTGCTTGATCAACATTGAAGGCCGCTTGCGCCGCCGCGGCGACGAAACAACGCGGGTTCTGCACATCGCCGAAGTGCTGGCCGGCGGCAGCGAAAATTGATGACCGGCGCGAAACACTCGCAGGCGATGTTCTTTCAGGCGCGAGCCGGGGCCAAGGTGCGCGACAAGGTTCTGCAGCAAGCCCTGCAGAAAGCCAAGCCGCTGTTCGTCGGCAAGCGCGCCAAGGGCATCGCGGCGCTGGCCGAGGATGGCCTCGAATTCGAAGCCTTGCGGCTGGCCAGCGAGGAGATCCGCAACCGCGTGCTGCGCGATCTCGATGTCTGGCTCGACATCTTCGAGGAACGGGCCCGGGCCAGCGGGGCGGAAGTGCTGTGGGCCCGCGATGGCGATGAAATCTGCGATCTGGTGATCGACGTGGCCCGCCGGCATGGCGTGACCAAGGCCATCAAGTCGAAATCCATGCTTTCGGAAGAAGCGCATCTGAACGAGGCGCTGGCCGCTGCCGGCATCCGGCCCGTCGAAACCGACCTCGGCGAATACATCGTCCAACTGGCCGGGGAGACCCCCTCGCACATCATCGCCCCGGCGGTGCACAAGACGATAGGCGAAGTCGAGGCGCTGTTCGCCAAGGAGCACGGCCGGCCGGTCGAGGCCCGCTCGTCGGTCGATATTCCGGCGATGGCGCGCGAGGCCCGTGGCGTGCTGCGCCAGCATTTCCTGAGCGCCGAAATGGGGATTACCGGCGCCAATTTCCTGATCGCCGAAAGCGGTACGGCGGCGCTGGTCACCAATGAAGGCAACGGCCGGATGGTGACGACGCTGCCCAAGGTGCATGTGGTGATTACCGGTATCGAGAAGATCGTCCCGACGCTGCAGGACTTCGCGACACTGATGCGCCTGCTGCCGCGGTCGGCCACCGGCCAGACGATTTCCAACTATGTGTCGCTGCTGACCGGGACCAAGCAGCCGGGCGACAGCGACGGCCCGGAGAAAACCGTTTTCATCCTGGTCGACAACGGCCGCGCCGCGCTGCTCGGCTCGCCGTACCAGGACATGCTGCGCTGCATCCGGTGCGGCGCCTGCATGAACCATTGCCCGGTGTACTTTTCGCTCGGCGGCCATGCCTACGGCTGGGTTTATCCGGGGCCGATGGGTTCGGTGCTGACGCCGCTATACACCGGTATCGAGAACGCGCTCGATCTGCCGCATGCATCGACCGGCTGCAACCAGTGCGGCGTCGTTTGCCCGGTCAGGATTCCGCTGCCCGAGCTGATGCGCCGGCTGCGCGAGGAGCAGAATGAGCGCGGTCTGCGCCCGTGGTCCGAGCGACTGGCGCTCAAGGCCTGGGCCTGGGTGGCCGGGCGGCCCGCACTGTACAGCTGGGTGGCTCGCCGGGCGGCGCGTTATCTCGACTGGTTGGCCGAGGGCAGTGGGCGCATTCGAATTTTTGGCCTGGCGCCGGCGTGGACCGCAGGACGCGATCTGCCGGTGGCGTCGGGCAGGACTTTTCACGAACTTTACGCAGCAAGAAAGAGAGTTTGAGCATGGAATTTTCCCCCGACGGCCCGCTGGCCATCCCCCTGTGGATCAATGGCCACGCCTTTCTCACCGTTACTGAATCGTTCTACAACGTGACCCATCCGACGACCGGCGAATCCCTTCGCCGTGTGCCGTTGTGCGGGACAAACGAAGCAACGGCGGCGGTAACGGCGGCGCGGGCGGCGCAGACGACTTGGGCCGAGATGGGCCTGGCGCCCCGCCGCGTTTGCCTGGCCAAGCTGGCCGATGCGCTGGAGAATTACACCGGCCATTTCGCCAAGTTGTTGATGCAGGACGTCGCCATCGACGAAGCCGCCGCCAGTGCCGAGGTGGCCGCTGCGGTCGCGGCATTGCGCGGGGCGGCGGTGGGCGAAACCGGCGTCTTCGCGCTGGTCACCGATGCCGCGCGCCCGCTGGCCAATATTGCCGAAGTGATTGCCCCGGCCCTGATGGCCGGTGCCACCGTGGTCGTCAAACCGAGTCCACGCGCCCCGTCGGCGGCTTATGCGCTGTGCGAGCTGTCGGCGCGCGCCGAGTGGCCGGCCGGCGTGCTCAATCTGCTGCAGGGCGATACCGCGGCCATCGACGGCTTGTGCACCGCCGGTATCGATCGCCTGGTCTATCGCGGCAATGCGGCGCTCGGCGTAGATATCGGGGCGATTGCCGACGCCGCCGGCACACCGTATGTGATGTTGCCGGCCTGATGCAGCGCATCGTCTACCTGGAGAGCGCATCGATGATCGCCGACGTGCGGCGGCCATCTTTCGCCCATGTCTGGGAGGAGTATCCGCGAACCTCGCCGGAGCAGGTCGTCGACCGGCTGGCCGGGGCGACCATCGCCATCATCAACAAGGTGCCTTTGCCGGCGGCGGCAGTGCACGCGCTGCCCGACCTGAAAATGGTGGCGGTCGCGGCGACCGGCACCAACATCGTCGATCTGGAGGCCTGCAAGGCCCGCGGCATCGTCGTCAGCAACATTCGCGGCTATGCCGAACACACCGTGCCCGAACATGTGCTGGCGCTGATCCTCGCGCTGTCGCGCAACCTGTTCGCCTGGCGGGCGACGGTGCAGGCCGGGGGCTGGCAGCAGTCCGGGCAGTTCTGCCTGTTCGATCATCCGATTCGCGACTTGCACGGTGCGACTCTCGGCCTGATCGGTAGCGGCAGTCTCGGCAATGGCGTGGTTCGCCTGGCCGAAGCCTTCGGCATGCGCGTGTTGCGCGCCGAACGCCGGGCGACCGCAACCGTGCGGCCGGGTTACACGGCTTTCGCGGAGGTTCTCGCCGAGGCCGACGTGATCAGCCTGCATTGCCCGCTGACGCCGGAAACCCTGGGCTTGATCGGCGAAGCCGAATTGCGGCAGATGAAGCGCTCGGCGCTGCTGATTAATACCGCGCGTGGCGGCATCGTCGACGAGCCGGCCCTCGTCCGGGCGTTGAAGGAGGGCTGGATCGGCGGCGCCGGCTTCGACGTGCTGAGCGCCGAGCCGCCGCCGGCCGGGCATCCGATGGTTGATCCGGAATTGCTCGCGCTGCCCAATTTTCTGCTCACGCCGCATGTCGCCTGGGCTAGTCGGCCGGCGATGCAGGCGCTGGCCGACCAGCTGATCGCCAATATCGAAGCTTTCGTCGCCGGCACGCCGCAGAATCGGGTGATATGAGCGCCAAGGACGAGATTCTCGGGCGCGTCCGGGCCGGCGTCGGCAAGGACGATTTCGCCGCCCGCCGGGCGGTGGCCGAAGCTTATCTGGCAGGCCGGACCTGTGGCCCACAGCCGAGCATCGGTAACGAACTGGCGGCCCGTTTTCAGGCCAAGGCGGAAAGCCTGGCGAGCAGCGTCGATAGCGTGGTCGAAGCGAATGCCGCGCCGGCTGCCGTGGTGCGCTATCTGGCGGCCGGTGGCCTTGGTCTGCAGGCGGTGATCAGCCCGGACCTCGCCGACTTCGCTTGGGCGGCCAGCGGTCTTGCCGTCGCCGCCCGGCCGGCGGTCGATGCCGACCGGGTCGGGATTTCCGGTTGTTTCTGCGCCATTGCCGAAACCGGCACGCTGATGCTGCTCTCCGGCGCGCAGACGCCGGCGACGGTCAGCCTGTTGCCGGAAACCCACATTGCCCTGGTTCCGGTGTCGCGCATCGTCGCCACCATGGAAGACGCCTTTGCGTTGCTGCGCGCCGAACGCGACAGGTTGCCGCGGGCGATCAATTTCATTTCCGGTCCGTCACGCACCGGCGACATCGAGCAAACCATCGTCCTTGGCGCCCACGGGCCGTGCCGGGTGCATCTGATACTGATCGCCGGGGCGTAAGGCGATCGGTCCGCGCCGGCTGGCCGGTCACGCCTTGGCGTGGTCCGGGACAAGTTCGGACGGTTCGGCCGAGGACCACAAGTCGATGGTTCCCAGGTCGGCCATCGGCCGGTTGTTGCGGATGAACTGTTCGGCCTGCTCGGCGGCCAGCGGTTTGCTGATCAGATAGCCCTGGATTTTTTCGCAGCCGATGCTCAGCAGGAACTTCAACTGCGCTTCGGTTTCGACGCCTTCCGCCACTACTTCCAGGCCGAGCTTGTGGGCGAGCAGCACGGTGACGTCGCAAATGTCCGCGTCGTTCGGGTCCGATTCGATGTCCTTGACGAAGGAGCGGTCGATTTTCAGCGTATTGATCGGCAGCAGCTTGAGATACGCCAGCGACGAGTAGCCCGTCCCGAAATCGTCGATCGACAGGGTCAGGCCGCTGCTTCTCAGCGTCTTCATGACGCTGATCGACTCGTCCGGTGAGGCCATCGACATCGATTCGGTGACTTCCAGGTCGAGCAGATGGGCGCTCAGATTGTTGCTGGCCAGCAGTTCATGGATGCGGATGGGAAGCGTCTTGTCGAGAAATTGTCCGGAACTCAGGTTGATCGACATGCGAAGGTGGGAGATTCCCTTTTGCTGCCAGATGCTGAGCTGGCGGCAGGCTTCTTCGAGCACCCAGTCGCCGATCGCCGCGATCATGCCGCTTTCTTCGGCAATCGGGATGAAGTCGCCCGGCGGGACCAGGCCGCGCGTCGGATGCTGCCAGCGGATCAAGGCTTCGACGCCGACAATGGTGCCGCTGCGCAAATCGAGCTGCGGCTGGTAATGCAGCAGGAACTCGCCGTGCGCCAAGGCGAGGCGCAGGTCGGCCTCGATGCTCATGCGCTCGGTCGTCGCGACATTCATGTCTTCGGTGAAGAACTGGAAATTGCCCCGGCCCTTGGCCTTGGCGTGATACATCGCGACGTCGGCATTTTTCAGCAGGTCGCCGATTTCCGTGCTGTCGCCCGGGTACAGGCAGATGCCGATGCTCGGCGTGGTGCGTTGCTCCTGGCCGTTGATCTGATAGGGGAGGGATATTTCCCGGCCGATCTTGTCGGCCAGATGGGCGGCATCGGCCGGCGAGCTGATGCCGGGCAGGGCAACGACGAATTCGTCGCCACCCAGCCGGGCGACGATATCGCTTTCGCGCACGGCACCGTTCAGCCGTTGCGCGACCTGGATCAGCAATTCGTCGCCGGCCTGGTGGCCGAGCGTGTCGTTGATGGTCTTGAAGCGATCGAGATCGATCAGCATCAGCGCCATCTGCATGTGGTTCCGTTTGCAGATGGCGACTGCCTGTTCAAGCTTTTTCTGCAGGCTGTAGCGGTTGGGCAGGTCGCTCAGCGTGTCGTGATGGGCCAGATGGCGGATGCGTTCCTGCGTCGCCTTGAGTTCGGAAATGTCGATGAAGCTGCCGATGTGGTTGCGCACCTGTCCCGCTTCGTCGCGGACCAGCGAAATCGACAGCCATTTGGGGTAAGCCTCGCCGCTCTTGCGCCGATCCCACAATTCGCCCTGCCAGGCGCCATCCTGCTGCAGGCTGGTCCACATCTCCTTGAACACTTCCGGCGGCGTGGTGCCGGCCGACAGGACGCGCGGGTTCTTACCCATCACATCCTCCGGCTGGTAGCCGGTGAGGACGCTGAAGGCCGGATTGGTCGCGACGATCCGGTTGTCGCCATCGGTCACGATGATCGCTTCGTTGCTGTTCGAGAAGACCATGGCGAGTAGACGCAGGTGTGCCTCGGTTTTCTTGCGTTCCGAAATATCCTGCACGGTGCCTTCGTAACAGGTGAATTCGCCCTTCGGGTCATGCACGGTGTGGGCGTTTTCGGAAATCCAGATGCGCGAGCCGTCACGCCGGTATACCTCCGATTCGAAGTTGAGCACCGCACCGTGTGTTTCGATCTGGTGGAGAAAGTCGCGCCGGCGGTTCGGCAGAACATACAGGCGGCGCTCGATATCGCCGAGGTCGGCAATCAGCTCGGCGGCGCTTTCGTAGCCATAGAGCCTGGCCAGGGCCGGGTTGGCGGCGAGATAGCGACCGTCGCGGGTGGACTGGAAGATACCTTCGGAGGCGTGCTCGAAAATGTGGCGGTAGCGCAGTTCGGCTTCGCCGAGCGCTTCCAGCGTCGCCCGGCGGGCCGTAATGTCCTCGATAAACCCTTCGATCGCCACTTCGCCCTGTTCGTCGTGGATCGCGATACCGCGCTCGGCGACCCATTTGACCTGCCCTGTCTGGGTGACGATCCGGTACTGAACGGCGAAGCGCTGACCGCTGCGGACGGCGGCTTCGATCTGTTGGCGGATGCGTGGCCGGTCTTCGGGATGGGTGATTTCCTCCCATGAAACGGTGTTGTTCTCAACCATGTCGGCCGGCGCGTAACCACAGAGTTCCTGGCAGCCCTGGCTGACGAAGATCATTGTCCAGTGGCGGTCGTGAAGACAGCGGTAGGCCATGCCTTCGAGATTCTTGACGAGGGTGTCGAGGACTCTTGAATGGTTCACTGGATTGCTTGGGCTAGCGCTGGGGTCTTGGCGTTTGGGACGAAAATGCACGGGGAAAGGTATTACCGAATGGATTGATCAGAACTGCAGCAAGTAGCGTACCTGCCCTAAATCGGGGGTTTATGACGCCGGGGCGCTTTGCTGGTGCGCTTTCCCGGTGGCATGCACCTTGATGGGGCGTGTTGCCGCGTGGCGGACAGGCAAAATGAAGAACCTATACAATGCGTACTTTGAAAAAACGGGTTTGTCCGGCGCCGTGCTGACTGCCGGCCTTGAACAAACCCTTGCTCCCGGGCGGCCATCGGCCATGGCCGGGGCATCCGATACTGACAGGCGACCCATGACCATCCCCTTTGCCGTGCGCGGTGAATACATCCAGCTCGATCAACTGCTCAAGGCCACCGGCCTGTGCGAATCCGGCGGCGCTGCGCATGCCGCGATCGCCGAAGGACGGGTCCGCGTCGATGCGGTGGTGGATACCCGAAAACGAGCCAAATTGCGGCCCGGCCAGTCGGTGACGTTTGCCGGTGAAACGGTGGAACTGGTCGCCGAGTAAGTCTTCAGTCGCGGGCGCGCCCGAGGACCTCGGCCGAGGCATCATGGACGGCCGTTTCGGGGCGCTTGGTGGTACCGAAATAGAGCAGCCATTCGGCTTCCGAGACTTCGAACTCGTCGATCATCGGGATCCGGCGTTCGGTGCTGCGGCGCCTGTCCATCCAGCCGAGCGGAGGGCCGTCGTCGCGGAGGCGCCGGTCGTCGATGGCGCGTCGCTCATTTCGTGTTGTCATGGTTTCCCCCTCCTTATTCTGTATTGGGCCGCAGTCTACAGGCTTAATCGATTGGATGCCGGTCGATGGGGAATGGTTCAGCGCTTCGCCGAGTTTGTTCCCGCCGCCTGGTCGGCCGTTGTCAGCGCAGTGCGGCTCGTCTCACGGCCGCAGGCTTAGCCATTTGAGCAGCGTGGCGTAGAGCGTCTCCGGCTCCACCGGCTTGGCGATGAAGTCGTTCATCCCCGCTTCCAGGCAGCGTCCCCGGTCGTCGGCGAAGGTGTTGGCGGTCATGGCCAGGATCGGCAGCGTGGCACCGGCCGGCAAGCGGCGGATCTGCCGGGTTGCTTCCAGGCCGTCCATTTCCGGCATCTGCATGTCCATCAGGATCAGGGCATAAGGCCGGGCACTGGCGTGTTCGACCGCCTGCCGGCCATTTTCGGCGAGGTCGATGACCAGTCCGGCCTCGCTTAGCAGTTCCTGGGCAATTTCCCGATTGATCGGTTCATCTTCGGCCAGCAGCACGCGGCGGCCGGCATGGTCGCGGAGCAGGGCGTTGAGCGCGGCGTTGCGGTCGAGGGGGCGGGCGTCGGGCTGCGCCTGGCCGGCATTGTCGATTTTGGTCAGCAGCGCCGTGAACCAGAACGTGCTGCCGCTGCCCGGCGTGCTGTCGACGCCGGCGTCGCCTCCCATCAAGCGGGCCAGCTTGCGGGTGATGGTCAGCCCCAGGCCGCTCCCGCCATATTTCCGGGTGGTCGAGCTGTCGGCCTGTTCGAATGCCTCGAACAGCCTGTCCCGCATGTCGGGCGGGATACCGATGCCGGTGTCGCTGACGGTAAACCGCAGCAGCGCGGTGTGTTCGGATTCTTCGACGATGCCGCAACCGAGGGTGACCGAACCGTGTTCGGTGAATTTGATGGCGTTCGCTGTGTAGTTGAGCAGGGCCTGTTGCAGCCGGGTCTGGTCGCCGCGCAGCCGCTGCGCCGGAATGCCCGCTGCCACGCGCAGGGCCAGGCCCTTGCCGTGGGCCCGGTCGGCGATGATCGACGTGACATTGGCGAAAATGCTGACCAGCGAGAAATCGATCTCTTCCAGGGAGAATTTCTCGGCCTCGATTTTCGACAGATCGAGAATGTTGTTGATCACCCCCAGCAGATGTTGGCCGGCCCGGTCTATCTTGTCGATGCGTTCGGCCTGCTCGTGGGTCAGGCCGCTGCGCTTCATGACATAGGCGAGGCCGGTGATGGCATTGAGCGGCGTACGGATTTCATGCGACATGTTGGCCAGGAAGCTGCTTTTTGCGATGTTCGCGGCTTCCGCGCTGTCGCGCGCCTCCTTCAACTGGACGGTGCGCTGATGAACCAGTTCCTCCAGATGGTGACGGTGCTGCTCCAGTTCGTCGTTGGTCCGTTTGCGCTCGGTGATGTCATGGCCGACGCCGAGCACGCCGATCGGTTGGCCATCGGGGGAAAGCATCGCGACCTTGGTAGTCTCGAGGAGGAGCCGGCGCCCATCGCTGGCCAGGGTTACCCACTCTTCGTTGATGCTCGGGCGGTTGGCGGCGATTGCCTTGCGGTCGTTTTCCCGGAAAGAATCGGCAAGTTCGGCTGCGACGAAATCATGGTCCGTCTTGCCGACGATGGCCTCTTCGCGAGCCCCGAAAAATTGCTCGAACATCGGATTGCAGGCCAGATAGACGCCGTTCATGTCCTTCAGCCAGACGAGATCGGGCAGTGTCTGGATCAGGGTTTTCAGAATGCTGCGCTCCTGGGCCAGGGTGGCGGCGGAATGGGCGATCTCCTGTTGGGAGCGCGCCAGTTTGCGGTTGCTGACGATCAGCCGGGTGGCGAGAAAGGCAATGGCCAGCGCGGCCAGCGCGAAAGTCACGAGCAGATTGTGATAGCGCTGCCAGACATCCTGCCAGGTGAAGTTTGGCGGTGCGGCAAAGGGCGGCAGGCGCAGCGTGCGCATCGCCTGCGCGACCGGCGAGTAGTCGGCCGGCACGTTGAAGCCTTCCAGTCCGGCCGCCCGGGCCGCCGGGTGGTCGTGGTCGAGGGCGAGCAGGGCGACGACGGCCTGGCGCGCCACCTGCTGATCGACATGCGGCATGGCGAGAAAGGGCCATTCCGGGTAGAGGCGGGTCGATGCGACATGCGGGAAGCCGGAAAAGGGCTGGACGTTGATCGCGACCATCCGGTCCGGTGCCAGTTTTCCTTCCTTGATCATGTTTTCCAGCGTGCCGGTGCGGACAAATCCGACATCGGCCTTGCCGCTCAGTACGGCGTCGACGACGAGGTCGAGCGGCAGGCCGGTGAACGTGACGTCGGCATCGTCGATCTCGATTTGCTGGCGGGCCAGTTCGACTTTTTGTGCGACATAGCTGCCCAGATAAGTGGGGCCGGGGGCGGCGATTTTCTTGCCGGGCAGATCGGCCAGCTGGCGAATGTCGCCGCGCTCCTTCAGGCGAATGATGACGCCTCCGAGGGCCGCTGCCGGAATACCGTCCTCCATTCGCGACAGCGTGGCCAGGGCGCCGGTCATGCTGTTGGCTTCGCGCAACTGGATGAAATGGGTCGGATTGGTAATGACGAAATCGAGTTCGTTTTTGCGCAGGGCGGCATCCATTTCATCCTGGCTCATCACCCGCAACTCGATCTTGTGGTCGGGAATGGCCTGGCCAAGATAATCGGCCAACGGTTGCCATTGCCTGGCCAGCTGGTCGGCCGAACGGTTGGCGAAGAGGCCGAGGCGCAATACTTCCTCGGCCATGCCGACGACGGGCAGGAGCAGCAGGAGCACGGCGACGAAGGTGAGACGACGCATGTTCAGGCGCTTTCCTGGTCCGGCAGATAGGCGTCGCTGACCAGGTCGAGCAGATTGTCCGCCTTGGCAAGCAGGCCGTTGGCCAGCATCAGTGTGTTGAGTTCCCGGCTTGCCGCCAGCAGGCGCCCGGTCGGAACGAGCAGGCTTTTGTTCTCGCTGAGGCTTGGCAGCTGAAGTCCGCGAAAGGTCTGCAGGGCCCGGTCGCCGGGCAGGGCCAGGCGACCGGCGAGGCGGTAGGCCGTATCCTGGGGACTCTGGCGCAATCGCTGGATACCGAGAAGATGTCCGCTGATCAGCGCCCGGAGTGCGGCTTCATGTTGGTATGCGGCATCGCTGCGCACCGCCAGGACGTCGAAAATGGTTTCCGGAAACTGCCGGCTGTCGAGCAGGCGTTTCGCGCCTTCGGCGAGCAGGCGGCTGGCCGTCGGTTCGTAGGTGATCAGGGCATCGACGCGCCGATCGTGCCAGGCATCAAAATGGCTGTCCGGGGTGAGCGACAAGATGCTGACGTCGTCCTTGGTCAACCCCGCCTTGGCGAGCAGCCTGATCAGTATCAGGGCGCCGAGCGCCGAAGTCTCGGCGCCGATGACCTTGCCCTTGAGATCGGCCAACTGGCGGATATTGGGCTTGGCGATAACGACGTCGGCGCCGGCCGAGATATCGAAAACCAGAACGACGGTCAGAGGGATTCCCCCGGCCCGAACGCGCAAGACCTCGTCCAGCGTCAGCGCGGCAGCTTCGGCGCGGTGCTCCATCAAGGCCGCAATCGAGTCGGTGGCCGAGCGGGTTTCAAGCAGCCGGAGCGCCTCGCCGGGGAGCCATCCCTCGCTGCGGGCCAGGAACATCAACTCGTAACCGGGCCAGACATGGCTGGCGACGGTCAGCGGTGGCGTCGGCTTGCAGCCGGCCACGGCCGGCAGCAGCGGCAAGGCCATCAAACTACGCAAGAGCTGGCGGCGAGGAAGGCTTGTTGGGGGGAACGAGAGCATTGTCTCGACATCTCTGCGGCGGGCGAATGATGGCCACTATAGCAAAGATGACCAGTCGCCGTCGGTGTCCCGAGCCGTCGGCCGTTCGGCGGGCGGTGGACGAAAAAAAGCGGGAGACCGGCTCCCGCTTTCTTGACGTCTTCCGGCTGGCCTCAGGGCAGCAGGAAAGAAGCTTTCTCGCGCACCTTGATGTCGGGGTTTTCCTGGGCAACGATGCCGAAATGGATCGGATTCGCCCCCTTCTTGCCGGCTTCCGGCGGAACGCGCACGACGGCCATGTAGGACTGCAGCGTGGCGGCCGGGACTTCGACGGTGTTGCCGTCGGCCAGTTCGGCGCCTTCCAGGCCCTCGACGGTAATGGTGTAGCGGTGCGCCTGCTCTTCGGTATTCATGATCTGCAGCGTATAGACGTTCTCGATGCGGCCGTCGTCGGCTTCGCGGGCCAGCGTCGAGCGATCGCGAATGATGTCGACCTTGAGCGGGATGCGGTGCGCCAGGAACCAGGCCGTCAGGCCGAGAATGATGGCGAGAATGAAGGTGTAGAGCAGGATGCGCGGCCGGACGATATGGCTGAGAATCTCCTTGCGCGTCAGGTGCCTGGCCATCGCCGTTTCAGTTGAGTAACGGACGAGGCCGCGCGGCAGGCCGACCTTGTCCATCACCTGGTCGCAGGCGTCGATACAGGCGGCGCAGCCGATGCACTCGTATTGCAGGCCGTTGCGGATATCGATGCCGGTCGGACAGACCTGGACGCAGAGGCCGCAGTCGATGCAGTCACCCAGGCCGGCGGCTTTCGGATCGACGCCTTTCTTGCGGGCGCCGCGGGTTTCGCCGCGTTGCGGATCGTAGGTGATGATCAGCGTATCCGGGTCGAACATCACGCTCTGGAAGCGGGCATACGGGCACATGTGCTTGCACACCTGTTCGCGCATGAAGCCGGCCATCAGGTAGGTGAAGCCGCCGTAGAAGAAGATCCAGAAGGTTTCCCAGCCGCTCAGGTTGCCGGTGCGGACGGATTCGATCAGTTCGCTGACTGGCGTGAAGTAGCAGACCAGCGTGAAACCGGTCCACAACGAGAGCAGGAGCCAGAGCAGGTGCTTGGTGCCCTTGATGCGGATCTTGCGGGCATCGAGCGGCGCCTTGTCGAGCTTGACGCGATCGTTGCGGGCGCCTTCGACCCAGTTCTCGATCCACATGAACATCTGGGTATAGACCGTCTGCGGACAGGCGTAGCCGCAGAACAGGCGGCCGGCAATGGCGGTGACGAGGAACAGGCCGTAGGCCGAGACAATGAGCAGGGCCGACAGATAGATGACGTCCTGCGGCCAGAACACCACGCCGAAGATGTAGAACTTGCGCTCGACCAGGTGCAGCAGGACGGCCTGACGGTCGTTCCATTGCAGCCACGGGGTCACATAGAAAATGAGCTGGGTGAAGATGACGAGGCCAATCCGCCAGTTGTCGAAAAAGCCACGCACGCCCTTGGCGTAGATGACCTTGTGTTTTTCGTAGAACGAGACGGGGCTGGGCGGGACTTGTTGCTGGCTAGGTTCGGGCTGGCTCATTGATTCTCTTGTTTGGCGACAAATCGAAAAGGTTGGAAACCGGTGTTAACGGGACCTTTTGTGGCCTGGCTGCATCAAGCATGCCTGCGGGGCGAACTAAGGGGGAAATGCCGCCAGACCACATGCCGGTTGACCATCGCCAGCCCAAAATGGGTGGAGAGCGCTATGGGCTGGAGATTATCACCGGTTTCCTGCTTACTTATTAACAAGATGCGTGCCTGCTTCTGCGTGTTTGGTAATTCGCATATAAATCAATTTGTTATCTGATATTTACGGTTTGCTGGCTGTTGTTTCAGGCGACGCTGTGTCAGTATTGTCGCATCTATTTGTCAATGGTGTCGAATCTGGCATGACTGCGCATTTTCTCAGTGAGTTGCTTTCCTTTCTCGATGGCCTGCCCGAGCCGCGCATCGTGATGAATGCCGAATACCGGATCGTCGCGGCCAATGCCGCCTATATTCGCGACTTCGGGGGCGGCCAGGCGATTGCCGGGCGCACCTGTTACGAGGTGTCGCATCGCTTCGCCGTGCCGTGCGACCAAGCCGGCGAATCCTGTCCGCTCAAGCTCAGCCTCGAGTCCGGTGCGCCGCAGCGGGTCCTGCATGTGCATCACACGCCGCGCGGCGAAGAACATGTCGATGTCGAAACGACGCCGATCCGCGACGATCAGGGGCAGATTGCCTACTTTGTCGAAACCATGCGCGTCGTCCGCCAGGCCAGCAGCGGGCCGGCGGCCCAGGGGCTGGTCGGGCGTTCGCCGGCGTTCGTGGCGATGCTGGAAAAGGTGTTGCGCGTTGCCAATTCCGATGCGGCGGTGGTGCTGCTTGGCGAAACCGGTACCGGCAAGGAACTGGTCGCCCACGCCATTCATGAGGCCAGCGCGCGCGATGAGGGGCCGTTCGTGGCGGTGGACTGCGCCGGCATGACCGAAAGCCTGTTTGAGAGCGAATTGTTCGGTTACGAAAAAGGTGCCTTTACCGGCGCGACACACCGCAAGCAAGGACTGGTCGAGGCGGCCCACGGCGGCACCCTGTTCCTCGATGAAATCGGTGAATTGCCCCTTTCCTTGCAGGTCAAGCTGCTGCGCCTGCTGGAAACCGGCACCTACCGGCGGGTCGGCGGACTCGAATGGCTGCCTGCCGATTTCCGGCTGATCACCGCCACCCACCGCGATCTGCGGGCGATGGTTCAGGCCGAAACCTTTCGCCGCGACCTCTACTTCCGCATCAACACCTTCCCGATTCGCACACCGGCCCTGCACGAGCGGGCCGACGACATTCCGCTACTGGCGATGTCCCTGCTCGAGCGGGTAGACCGCAAAAGCAAGCGGAAATTCTCGGCGGCCGCACTGTTCTGGCTGTCCACTCGGCGGTTCAGCGGCAACATCCGCGAACTGCGCAACTTGATCGAACGCGCCACGCTGCTGGCCGATGGCGACATCATCGATTTGCCGCACCTGGCCGATATGGCCGATGACCTGCCGCCGGCTCCGGCGAAGTCCGGCGATGCTTTTCAGTTGTCCGGGATCGTCGATCTGGTCAGTCTCGAGCGGCTCTATATCGACTGGGCGAAAACCCGGCCGGGCAGCGACCCGGCGACCCTGGCCGGGCAACTCGGGGTCAGCCAGCGGACCTTGTATCGCAAACTGGCCGGCCGCACCTGAGGCCTGGCGCGGCCTGAATTCGGTTTAGTAGGAAATGTTTATATTGACAGCAGTCTCGCCGCCGGCCACCTCGAAGGCGCTGTCGGCGAACTTCGGCGGGCCGAAAACCTTGGGGTTGTTGGACAGGCCGTAACCTTCGACGGGGAACATGCCGAGGCGGAGGTTCAGTTTGCCGTCCTGGTTGGCATCGTGATAGGCCATGATGGCGTAGCGGCCCGGCGGCAAACCCTCGAAAACCAACTGGGCGTCGCCCTTGACGGCAGGGATCGAAACGACCTGCACCGCCTTGTCTTCCTTGCGGAAAGTTTCCGGGTCGCGATAAAGCGAGGCGCGCAGATTGCCGCTGGTCTCCCGAACGTCCTTCAGCGTGACGACGACCTTGCTCTCTTCGGCCAGGGCCGCTCCGACGCCAAGCAGGCAGCCAAGGAGCAGTCCCTGTATCGGCAGGCGGTAGATGGGTGGCATTTGCATCGGGCTCAGTCCGGTTGGGGGGATGTCCATCATCTTGGCATTGACGGTCGCGGTCAATGGGCGGCCGGTTCAGAAAGGCATTGCCGGCACCATCCGGATTTCCCGCCGGCGTCAGGCCGACTGATCCGGCTTCTTGTCTTCCGCCGCCTGACGCGCCTGTTTTTCGCGCAGGCGTTTGTTCTTCTCTTCATTGCCGGCGAAGACATAGCGGCCGGCCAGCACGCAGCCCTTCATGCCGGGATCGCAGCTCAGGTTGTTGACCTTGGTGCACTTGCCGTTGATTTCGTGTGGACAGCCCCAGGAGGCCATGGCGTTCTCCAAAAAATCGGCGGGACATCGCCTCGCCCGAAACTCGCGAAAAATGCTTACGCGTGGTGTTGGTCAGTATCCTCCAAGCGGTAATCAGTGCTTTGATCTGGGCGAAGATCGCGTGGCCGGCCGGCGATTTCTCTGCCGCTTTGCCTGCCGCCGCCAGCGTCGCGGAGCCCGGTGTTTCACGCTATACTGTTTTTATGAACAGTACACGTCGCATTGCTCATCTCGACATGGATGCCTTTTTCGCCTCGGTCGAATTGCTGCGCTATCCGGAGTTGCGCGGCCAGGCTGTGGTGGTCGGCGGACGCAATACCGATCAGCCGGTCGAGCAGGCCGATGGCACCAAGCGTTTCGCCCGGCTGCGCGATTACGTCGGGCGCGGGGTGATTACCACCTCGACCTACGAGGCGCGGGCTTTCGGCGTCTTTTCCGGCATGGGCCTGATGAAGTCGGCGCAACTGGCGCCGGACGCCATTCTGCTGCCGGCCAATTTCGATGCCTATCGCGACTGTTCGCGCCGCTTCAAGGCGGCGGTGGCGAGCATTGCGCCGGAGATCGAGGATCGCGGCATCGATGAAATTTACATCGACCTCAGCGCCATTCCGGAAGAAACGCTGCCGCTCGCCCGCCGCATCAAGCAGGCGGTGTTCGCCGCCACCGGCTTGAGCTGTTCCATCGGCATCAGCCCGAACAAGCTGCTCGCCAAAATAGCGTCCGACCTCGACAAGCCGGACGGCATCACCATTCTTGGCCTGGACGATATCGCCAGCCGACTGTGGCCGCTGCCGGCCAAGAAAATCAACGGCATCGGCCCGAAAGCCTCGGAAAAGCTGATTCGCCTCGGCATCACCAGCATCGGCGAACTGGCTGCCGCCGCGCCGGAGTTTCTGGCGCGCCAGTTCGGCCGCTCCACCGGGGGCTGGCTGCACCGTGTTGCGCACGGCCTCGACGACCGGCCGGTGGTCACCGCCTCGGAGCCCAAGTCGATCAGCCGGGAAAGCACCTTCGAGCGCGATCTGCATGCCCGCCAGGACAAGGCCGAGTTGTCGGAGATTTTCACCGGACTCTGCCAGCGGGTGGCGGCCGACCTGCAGCGCAAGGGTTACGCCAGCCGGACCATCGGCATCAAGCTGCGCTATGCCGATTTTCATTCGGTGACCCGCGATATCACCTTGCCCAACGGGGTCAGCGATGGCCGGCTGATTCGCCAGGCGGCGGGCGAGTGTCTGCGGCGCGTGCCGCTCGATCAGAAGATCCGGCTGCTCGGCGTCCGGGCCAGCGGCTTGTTGCCGCTGGCCGAAGCCGCCGGCGATCGACCCGGTGGGCAGGCTGAGTTGCCCTTCTGACGAGCCACCCCGGTGCATCCCTGGGGCGGGCAGAAAATCGGCCATTGCCCGGGCGGGCAATGGCCGGCAAACAAACGGCCCCGCCTGACGAACGCGTCAGGCCGAAACGGACAGCAGCGAACTCAGGCTGGATGCCGTGTCGGTCTGGCTGCTGTAGGCGTGCATCAGCTCCATGATCTTCTTCATGATCTGCGCATCGCTGCTCTCGGCCGTTTTGCTGCTGCTGGCATCGCTGGTCGTCGCGCTCTGCGTTGATTGATCGTAGGCCGTGGCTTCCTGGAAGGTCACCTTGCCGTCACCGTCGGCATCAGCCGCTTCGAAATTGCTGACTACCTTGGAGATCAGGCTGCTGCGCGCGCTGTCGGTGCTGTCGGCCTCCGACAATTGCTGCGTCAGTTCCTCCTTGGTGAACCCGCTATCGTTGCCCGGCGGCGGGGGCGGCGGCATGCCGCTCATGCCTTGCGAACTCTGGCCGCTCATGCCCTGCATGCGCATCTGATTGAACTGGCTTTCAAGCTCATCCTGGAGCTTGCTCATTACGCTGGAAAGTTCGCTCTCCGTGACCTTGCCGTCGCTGTCGCTGTCCAGTGCGGCAAAAACGTCTTCGATGCTGGTGTCGTCGTTGCTCGTCCCGCCGATCTGGCTGAAGGCCGAGGCCAGGTCGCTCTTCTCGATATAGCCCTGATTTTTGGTGTCCAGCTTGGAAAACAGCTGGCTTGCTATCTGGGATGTTTGACTGATGCTGCTCACCATGATTCGCTCCTTGCGTTGAGTTGAAAAAGCCGTGGCCGTGGCCAGGTGTATTCCCTTTTGCAAGTTATCGGCCCGAAAACACGCTACCTGACGGCGGTTTTGGTTAAGCGGAGTAAAGCTTTGTTAAGAAATCGGCGAAAAATATCGTTGTACCCCCAGTTTTTCGCAAATTGCCGCTGATTTCGGCCATTCGGGCGGCAAATTCCGGGGGGCGGCAATATTTGCCGCCCGGCCAGCCGCGGCCGGGTAAAACTCTGTAAATACAAAGCCGGCCGGCCACTGCATTGGCTATGATGCAGCCGGTAAATGGCGACGATGGATGGAAGAATGGCGGCAGTCTTGCTGGTGGATGACGACGTGGAACTGGCCGAGATGCTCGGCGATTACCTGGCCCAGGATGGTTTTCAGGTAAGCACCGTGCACGACGGGGCGAGCGGCGTTGACGCCGCCCTGAGCGGCGATTTCGCCATCGCGGTACTCGATGTGATGATGCCGCAGCTGTCCGGCATCGAGGCGTTGCGCCGCATCCGGGCGGTCAGCGCGCTGCCGGTGCTGATGCTGACGGCGAAAGGCGACGACCTCGATCGCATCATCGGCCTCGAACTGGGGGCCGACGACTATGTCCCCAAGCCTTGCCAGCCGCGCGAACTGGCCGCCCGTCTGCGGGCCATCCTGCGGCGCACGGCGACGGCCAGCGAGCCGGCCAACGCCCCGATCGTCGTCGGCGATCTGACTGTCCGTCCGGAGTTGCGCCGCGCCGAATGGGCCGGTGGCGTGCTCGACCTGACCGGCACCGAGTTCAACCTGCTCGAAGCCCTGGCCCGCCATGCCGGCCGCCCGGTCAGCAAGAGCGAACTGTCGGAGATCGCGCTCGGTCGGCCGCTCGCCCGCTTTGACCGGAGCATCGATGTGCATCTTTCGAGCATCCGCCACAAGCTCGGCACCCTGGCCGACGGCCGGTCCTGCATCCAGACCGTCTACCGCCAGGGCTATCAGTTGATCCGGGAATAGCATGGGGCGGCTGTTCTGGAAGTTTTTCGTCTTCATCTGGCTGGCCCAGCTTGCCGGCATTCTCGGCACCGGGGCGCTGTTCTGGGTCGAGCGCCAGCAGTTTACCAATCATGTGCCGGGCATCGGCGAGAGACACCACCCCGGGCCGCCGCCGCATGAATTCGCCGATCATCCGCCGCCACCCGAGTTTGCCCGCGGCCTGCCGCCACCCCATGGCCGGCCGCCGGGCGGCCCGTTGCCGGTGTTGCCGATGATCGTCGGGCTGCTTGCCAGTCTGCTCTGTGCGGCCGGTCTGGCCTGGTATTTCGCCAAACCGATACGCCAGTTGCGCAATGCCTTCGATGCCGCCGCTAACGGCAATCTGGACGTCCGGGTGACGCCCGGCATGGGCGGCCGCCGCGACGAACTGGCCGATCTCGGCAAGGATTTCGACCGCATGACGGCGCAGTTGCAGAGCTTCATCGAAGGCCAGCAACGCCTGCTGCACGACGTCTCCCACGAAATGCGCTCGCCGCTCGCCCGCTTGCAGGCGGCGATCGGCCTAGCCCGCCAGCAGCCGGCGCGGATCGACGATTTCCTGCTGCGCATCGAACGCGAAGGCGACCGGATGGACCAGCTGATCGGCGAACTGCTCACGCTGTCGCGCGTCGAAGCGGGCGTCACCGGCGAACTGGAAGCGGTCGATATCGCCGAACTGCTCGCCAGCATCGCCGAGGATGCGCGCTTTGAAGGCAGTGCCCGCCAGATCGCCATCGCCTTCACCCCCGGCCCGAGCGCCGAGGTGAGCGCCAACGCCGAGTTGCTGCACCGGGCCATCGAGAACGTCGTGCGCAACGCCATCGGCCATTCGCCCGACGGCGGCACGGTGCGCCTGCAGCTCAGCTATCCGGATGACGGCAAGCTCCACATAACCATCGCCGATCAGGGACAAGGGGTGCCGGAGAACGAACTGGAGGCCATCTTCCAGCCTTTCTTCCGCGGCGAAGGAAGCACCTTCGGGAGCGGCTACGGTCTCGGCCTGGCCATCGCCCGGCGGGCGATCACGGCATCCGGCGGCCGGATCTACGCCCGGAAAATGCCGGGCGAAGGGTTGGTCGTCGTGATCGAACTGCCGCTGCTATCGGCTTGAAAGGCCATTGAATCAATGCGGTAGGTTTGGTGGTGTCGTCGAGAATCGACGGTGGTTTCGGGATCGCATGGCCATGAGCGTTTAAGCATTGCCCTTGGTCAAGGAATGTCGCGTCGTTGTTCAGTTCTGTGCGAATGGCTGAAGACTAAGGCTGCCAATCGAGGTTCACGATCACCGCCATCTAGTCGCCAACGATTCCCGGCCCCCGCCGGTTTTTATACGGATTTTCGGCATTGCAAAGGGCACAAGTCGCGCCGCTTACGATGGCGCAACAAGGCACATATTCCTAAACCGAGGATTGCAAGCATCGAAACAGATGGTTCCGGTATCGATGTCGTTATGGCCCCGTTGAGAATCATGTTGCCCGCACTCAGACTGATTATCGGGGCGGCGAGGGCAGAGTAAGAGTCCAGAAAAAGAAAATCGCCCGCCGTGAAGGTCATTTCGGGCGCTGACACGAGCACGTCGAGGAAGGAGAGCCCGTTTTCGCAAATATGCTGAACGGAGTGTTCGAGAAGATCGACGCGTGTTCGAACGACAGGATACCCGTGTACTCGATCCGGGAGGGATCAGCGGGCCCGGCGAATATAGACAATACTCCACTGCATGAGATGGTGGATCTGAGTTGAAGGCTGCCGTTGCCGACCGATAGGGTTTTAATAGCCAATGGCCGCTTACTTATCATTTAGCTGCCAGGGCCACAAACTTCCCATCAGACCTGACTTCGGCAATTCACGCAGATATCCTGTTCATAAGTAATTGAGTTAAGGCAAAATGCTCGCTATCGATAGATGTTTTGCCACAAGAACCGCTCCCTCTGTAGTCAAATGCCCATAATCCCAAGATAATAGTTCGTCGGGACGGCCAGGAATATGGCATAGGCAACCATCTTCACTACAGATGAGTTGGTATATAGATACGTAGCGACTCTGTTCTGAACGGAGTATTAACTCAATTTGCTTATCTGCTTCCTTTGCTTGTGCATCTATTCCAGTTGCAAGCCTCTCTGGAATCCTGTGAGGGAAGCTGTCTTTCCAAGCTTTATAGACAAGTTTTGGCAATGCTTCTTTCCAACTTGGAGCAGGACCCAAAACAATAATGTTTTTAACTCCCAGTTTCTTAAGCCTATGGATTGATTCTAGAAGCCCCTTCCGTGCAGCAGATTCGACCAGCCAATTATTTTGGTAGTGGTTCCAGACAGCAAACATGACCACTGTTTTTGGAAGGTTTCTCTGTATGCTGGCAATGACATGGTCGTTGCTCTCTTTGCATCGGTCATAGCCAAAATCCAATATTGGAGGGCAGCTGTCGCGTGTAAGCTGCGATATTACAAACTGCGTTCCTAGGGTGGCCCGCAAACCAGGATACAGCCTTGCGGCATGAGAGTCGCCCCAAACCAAAACCGAGTGACTTTCTACCGACTTTGGGACTTCAATGCACTCTATGTCGAAACCATCAGACGGCTGACTCGATGACAACCAACATTTTCCGGCTCTCGCATCTTTACCGAACTCATAGTTGAAATCAGCTATACGGCGAACTTCCTTTTGGATGCGAAACGCAAGACCATTTCTCTGAAACGTGTTGTAGCCTACGTAACCAACTACAGCCAACACGATGCACAGAGCAGCGGTCTTGATCCATCTCTTTCTTCCATACCGGATCGGTTTTTCGATCAGGCGGTAGGTCAGCCAAGCCAATACAACGCTCAGAATCACCGCTCCTATCCGAATTTCCGGCGACGGAACATCGGACTCGATAATCCGCAAAAAAGAGAGGATCGGCCAGTGCCAAAGATAGAGTGGATAACTAATTAAACCAACAAGCACCATCAGTCTATTGGAGAGAATGAACCGATTTACCCACGCTTCAGGCCCGGTCAGAATCAGGATGAACGCCCCCGACACCGGCAGTAACGCCCACCATCCAGGAAACGGCCTACTCTTGTTGATAAAGAAAACGGCGGCAATAAGAAGAAGCAGGCCAACTACCGAAAGAAGGTTATTAAGTACCTCCCTGCGCCGTGCCGACTGGGGCATGTCGCGGAAAAATATGGGATGGCATACCCAGCGTTGCATCCACGCGGAAAACTTTGTTCTTTTGAAAAAATGCTGGTAGGCCAAGGCCGACCCTACCAGCAACTCCCAGAAACGGGTTTGTGGCATGAAGAAAGTTTCCATGGGGTTCTTCGCGACTCCAGATATGTTGAGTCCGAGCGAGATCAGAGCCAGAAGAAAAACCACTATCAGGACGTTCAGTCCGATACGCCATGCGATAAAGATAAGAAGCGGGTAGATCAGATAGAACTGTTCTTCGATGGCCAGTGACCACAGGTGCAATAGTGGTTTTAGCTCGGCCGTCGTATCGAAATACCCCACCTCTTGCCATAGGATGAAGTTCTGTATAAAGCCCGTACCCGCCGCCACGTGCTTGCCCAATTGCTTGAACTCATTAGGCAACAAGGCGAACCAGCCGAAGGCATAACATGCCGACAGCACAACGATAAGAGCCGGGAAGATACGCTTGATGCGATGGGCGTAGAACTCGGTAAAACTGAAATCGCCGCGCTCCAAGCTCCTGAATATGATGGTGGAAATCAGGAAACCGGAAATAACAAAGAAGATGTCGACCCCAACAAACCCGCCTTGCAAGGCGAACGGGAACGCATGAAAAATAACAACCGAAAGGATTGCAACCGCGCGCAGACCGTCAATATCGGAGCGATAGACCGGGGGAACATTGTGTCCTTCAGGGTGCGAATTGAGCAGGTTGTTCGTGCGGAGGGCCAAGTGAGTAGACAAAACATCGAATTGTAACTCACGGTAGTTTTCGAAACTGAATCGCCGCGACAGTCCGGAACAGTCGTGAGGCGCAACGATAGCTAAGGTCATATTGTTGAGTCCGGGTTCGCCAGCGTCGGCAACGTAGCTCGTTTCCGGCATAAAGCAGCAAAGAGCGTTGGCTGAAGGAGCGAGCCGTCCCACTGCATGGGCGAGTGGCAAGTATCTGACGGATTATTTTCCGTTCTCACAACTCGATTTTTCAGTGTTGCTACGGCAGCTACTGGCGGTAGGCTACCCCCGGAGCAATTCATATCGAATTCAATAATGAGATGTCCGGCTGATGATTCTTGCCGGTTAGCTTCGCCAGAAAGCGGAATTGGTGGAGTCGGATGTCACCTTTGCCGGTTAGCCGGTAAAACTGTCCGGCATCTGCAGGGCGATGACTTCGCCGCGGGCGGTGGCGATGCCGTCGGCGTAGACAGTGGCTTCGACGACGACCTTGCGGCCCTTGATCTCCTTTACCTTGCCACGGATTTCCAGTTGTGGGCCGAGCGGTGTCGGTTTCAGGTAGCTGACCTGGAGCGATCCGGTGACGAAACGAAAGGCCGGCAGGCTGTCCATCGGGCGGTTTTCGGCGCGATACATCGCGGCGGCGGCCGTGCCGGTGCCGTGGCAGTCGATCAGCGAGGCGAGCAGGCCGCCATAGACGAAGCCGGGAATCGCCGTGTGTTCGGGTTTCGGTTGAAAGCGGGTGACGGTTTCGTCGCCTTCCCAGAAGGTCTTGATCTGATGTCCGTCGGCATTGAGCCGGCCGCAGCCGTAGCAATGGGCGACGTTCTCCGGGTAGTAATCCTGAAAAGCCTGCATGGTGTTTCCTTCGTATTGGTGGGCAACGGCCATCTTAGTTGCCCGATGCCGGGCAGGCCATTGTTCGGGTGGACAGCGGCCATGCAAAACCGGCCAGGCAGTACAATTCGGCCGGATTTTCAACATTCCCGGAGGTGCTGCGACGCTCCAACGGGGCTTAAGGGGAAACGATATGTGTGGTCTGCCGCGCCTGATTTTTGCCAGCTTGCTTGCCATCAGCCTGAACGTCGCGGCCGAGGAAAGCCCGACGTTTGAGCGGATCGCCCAGCGGGCCAGCATTCATCTTGGCTACCGCGAAGCGGCTGAACCCTTTACCTACCTGCCTGCCGGGCAGGGCAGCCCGGTTGGCTACACCTGGGAGATCTGTTCGCATGTCGTCTCGGCCATCGAGACCCGGTTGGGCAAGAAGCTCAAGGTCGTGCCGATTGCCGTCACCGAAAACGCCCGCATCATGCTGCTCAAGACCGGCGTCGTCGATCTCGATTGCGGCGGGGCGGTCAATTCGGTGGCGCGGCAAAAGCAGGTCGCTTTCTCCTTGACGCTGTACGTGAACGAAGCGCGGGTGATGGTGAAAACCAGCGCCGCGATCGCCAGTTTTGACCAGCTGGCCGGCAAGCGCGTGGTCGTTCTGGCCGGCGGCATTGCCGAGCGGCAGGTGAAACAGGCCGCGCTGAGCGGCAATATCACGCTTCAGTACCAGTTGGCCAACAGCCCGGCCGAAGCCATGGCAGCCTTCGTCAAGGGTGAGGTCGATGCCTATATCGGCGAAGGCGCCACGCTGGCCGTGCAACGCGCCGGCAGCGCCGACTATCGCTTGCTCGACGGCGCTCTGGCGGCCGAACCGTGGGCCGTCATGCTGCCCTACGGCGATCCGGCGGCCAAGCAACTGGTCGACGAAACCTTGCGCGGCCTGATGCAAAGCGGCGAGTTGGTGCGGATCTACGACCAATGGTTCGGTGGCCCGATCCCGCCGAACAACGCCCGCCTCGATTTGCCGATGTCCAGCCTGCTCAAGACGGCGATCGAGTATCCCAACGATAAGCCGGTCAATTGACCGACCCTTCGCTGCGGCCGTGGGGGGCCGGCTGAATCAATACTCCTGGAGCATCGCGATTTCGGTATCGGCATGCCGCAGGCGCATGGCCAGCGAGCGGGAGATCGCCGCCAGCAGCGTAAAGGCCAGTTTCTTGTGCTCGTCGGCCAGCTTGTTGAAGTGTTCCAGCGAGAGCACGAAAAACTCCGTTTCGCTTGCCGCAATCGCGTCGTTGCCGCGCGGTCGGCCGTCCAGGAAGGCCTGCCCGCCGAAGAAATCGCCGCGCCCGAAGGTGGCGATGTGGCGGGTTCGCCCGGCACCGAGCGGGGCGAAAATCTTGACCGAGCCGCGGCGGATCAGGTAGATCGCGTCACCCGGCGAGCCGAGTGAATAAATCGCTTCGCCCGCCGCATAGACGCGGTTTTCCAGGCTGGCTTCAAGGTCGGCCAGGGTTTCGTCCTTGCGATCCTTGAACAGTTCCATTTCATCTAGGCGCAGCGCCACTTCCGGCGCCGTTTGGGCGCGTTCCTCTTCGCCGAGCAGGCGGTCTTCGACCCATTCGATGGCGCTGTCCAGTTCGGGGAACAGGCGCACCGTGTCGCTGTTCTCGGTGACCCCGGTCTGTTCGAGAAACTCGCGCAGATTGCGGCCATTCGGCAGCTTTTCATGGACATTGGAGAGGATCAGCAGGGCGTGGCGCTCGGCCAGCGCATCGCGGACCTGACGCAGCAGGTGGGCGGCCGTGACGTCCACCGACTGGACCCGTTTCATGTCGAGAATGATGAAATTGCGCGTCTTGATCTCCGGATCGAGTAGCGCATTGAGCTGTTGCGTCGTGCCGAAGAAAAGGCTGCCCTGCAGCGTGAAGATCACTGCCTGGTCGCCCTTGTGCTCAAGAACGCGGGTTTCCGCTTCGGGCCGATGCCAGGTCGACGACATCTGATTGACGTAGAACTTGTGGCGCACCACCGAGCCGCCGATCTGCTCGCGCAGGAAGAGCACGATCGCCATCGCGACGCCGACCGCGGAAGCGGCAATCAGCCCGATGCTCAAGGCGACGATGATGACGACGAGGACCACTCCGAAATCGAAGACGGTGGCCGGCGACTGGATGAAGCGCAAGGGTTCGCGGTCGATCATGCGCAGGCCGACGGCGATCAGGATGCCGGCCAGCACGGCGACCGGAATCCAGGCGATGAAATTGCTCAGGAGCAGCGCGAAGACCAGCGCGGAAATGCCCTCGACGACGCCCGAGGCGCGGGTCGTTGCGCCGCTCGACAGATTGACCAGGGTGGCGCCCATCGTCCCGGCGCCGGGGATGCCGCCAATCGACGAGGAGGCGATGTTGGCGACGCCCTGGGCGATCAGTTCGCGATTCGGCTCGTGCTGGCTGCGCGTCATCTGGTCGAGAACGACGCAGGTTTTCAGGGTGTCGATCGAGAGCAGCACGGCCAGCGTCAGGGCGCTGCCGAGCAGGGCCGCGACCTGGGCCAGATGGATGCCGCCCAGTTCATGCCAGCGTCCGGCAATCGAGGCGAAATAGCCTTCGCTGCTGGCGCCGAGCGGGCCGACCAGCAACGGGTTGCCGGCCACCTCGAGCAGGCTGGCATCCTGGGTGGCCAGGCCGAAGTAAGTGGCCAGTCCGGCGACGATGCCGAGGATGGTGCCGGGAAAGCGATGGGTAATGCTCGGTCCGATCAGCATCGCGGCAATCGTTGCCGCACCGACGGCGAGCGCCCGCCAGTCCCACAGCCAGGGCGAAGTGACGCTCTGATACCAGGAGATTTCGCCAGAGGTGCCGAACAGCTTGCTGATCTGGCTGCCGATGATGATCAGCCCGACGCCGGTCAGATAGCCGCTGACCACCGGGTAGGGAATGTACTTGATCAGGCGGCCAATGCCGACCATGCCGAACAGCACCTGAAACAGGCCGGCGAGAATGCCGAGCAAGAGCAGCATCAGCACGATGTTGCCGGCCGATTCGCCATCCTGGAGCAGACCGATGGCGAAGGCCGAGAGCACGGCGGCGGCCGGCGCGCAGGGGGCGCTGATCAGCCGGTCGGTACCGCCGAGGATGGCGGCGATCAGCCCGATCACCGTCGCCCCGATGATCCCGGCCAGCGCGCCGAGCGCCGCATGGGCCGGGCTGATGGCCGAATAGATGGTGACCCCGAAGGCAATGGCGGCTGGCAGGGCGACCAGCATGGCCGCCAGGCCGCCCCAGAAATCTCCGGTCAGGTCCGTCTTCTTGAAGAACTGTTGCATTCCCCCTCCGTGCTGGTCGCTCTTTTGTGCTGATGGTAATCCTTCTCCGGCCCTTGTGCCGCAGCTTGGGCGACGGTTGTGGCAGAATCGGCGGCAGGTCGGCGAACAATCGGGCGATGGCCGATCGGCGAAAAAAGGGTGGGGAGAGATGAAAAAACATCAAAAATCATGGCGGGCGCTGCTCTGCGCCCTGTTTTTTTGCGGCGCTTCGAGCGCCGTCGTCGGGCAGGAATTGCGACCGCTGGTCAAGGCGCAAACGCTCTATCTGCCGATCTATTCGCACATGCTCTATGGCAACCTGGGAAAGAGCGGCAAGCCCTCGTTCGTCCTGTTGTCGACGCTGGTCAGCATCCGCAATACCGATACCCGCCGGCCGTTGCGCGTCGTATCGGCCCGTTACTTCGATACCCACGGCACCTTGCTCGGCGAGCGCGTGCCGACGCCAGTCGTCCTGCCGCCACTCGGAACGCTTGAGCTGTTTGTCGAGCTGAACGACGCTTCCGGCGGCTCCGGGGCCAATTTCATCGTCAAGTGGGATGCCGAGCAGGCGATCAATCCGCCGCTGGTCGAGTCGCTGCACGTCAATATGGATGGCGGCAAGGCGGTCATCTTCATGACCCAGTCCGTGCCCATTTCCGATTAGGCGGCCGGCCGGTGTCCGTGATCAATCCCTCGCAGACCGGGTACATCTTCCGGCTGGTCTATATCGCCCTCGGCATGCTCTTCGCCGTGCATCTGTTCGGTGCAATCGGCTACATGTACCTGACTGACGGCAAGTATTCCTGGTTCGACTGTTTCTACATGACCTTCATTACCGTGGCGACCATCGGTTTCGCGGAAATCATCGACATGTCGAGCAACCAGCCGGCCCGGATTCTCACCGTCGTCATCGGCATACTCGGCGCCGGCAACCTGTCGCTGCTCTTCTCGGTGGTGACCGTCGCGCTGCTCGAAACCGATCTGAATGGAACCCTGCGGAGAAAACGTATGGAAAAACAAATCAAGAAACTCAAACACCATTACCTGCTTTGCGGTTTCGGTCGGGTCGGCCGCAACATCGCCCACGAGCTGGAGGCCACCGGCCGGCATTACGTGGCGATCGACGAAGACCTCTCCCGCCTCGAGGAATATAAGGAAAAGAGTCCCGGCTTGCTCTACCTGCACGGCGATGCCAGCGACGACGACGTGCTGGTGGCGGCCGATCTCGAGGATGCCAAGGGGATCTTCGCGGTGACCGGCGACGACTCGCGTAATCTGATGATCGTCATCACCGCCAAGCAGTTGAAACCCGACGTGCGGGTCGTCGCCCGCTGCCAGGAAGTGCGCAATGTCGAAAAGATGCGCAAGGCCGGGGCGGATGCCATCGTTTCCCCCGACTTTACCGGCGGCATGCGGATCGCCTCGGCAATGATTCGTCCGCACGTGGTCTCTTTCCTCGACGAAATGCTCAAGTCGGAAAAGAACCTGCGCGTCGAAGAGGTGATGGTGCCGGCCGGCTTCATTCCCAAGCCGCTCGGCGCCTTGAAGCTGCGCAGTGCCAATTACGTGTTGCTGGCGGTGCGCGAGCGGAACGGCAACTGGCAATTCAATCCGGACAAGGACTTTCTGCTCAAGCCCGGCTTTGTCCTGATCGCCATGGCCAATTCGGTCGGCCGCATGGAGATCGAGGCGCTGCTCATCGAGATGGCGTCCTGAGCTTATATTCGCCCGCGGTCTCGGGTTAGACTGCGTCTGCTGGCCGGTGGTGTTGCCGGTCATGACTATCCGGAGAAAACAATGAAAAAAATTGTCGCAATAATCGGGGTTTCATTTCTGCTGGCGGGTGGCGCCATGGCTTCGGAAGATCTGGCAAAAGCCAAGAACTGCCTGACCTGCCATTCGGCTGACAAAAAGATTGTCGGTCCGTCGTACAAGGACATCGTCGCCAAACGGGGCGGCGAGAAGGGGGTCGAAGCAGCCCTGGCCGCAAAGATCAAGGGCGGCAGCAAGGGCGAGTGGGGCCAGGTGCCGATGCCGCCGAACAATGTCACCGATGCCGAAGCGGCGACGCTGGCCAAGTGGATTCTGACGCTCAAGTAAAGCGCCGTTTCGAGTCGTTTTCCCCGACCCGCTCCGGCGGGGACGGGACTCCGAGAGTCGCTGTGGCGGCTCTCGTTTTTTCTACAGGATTTTTGCCGATGAGCCAGCATGAAAACCCTTAGCCCGGAACAGCAGCGTCGGCGCTGGCTGGTCATCGGCATTGTCGCGCTGGCCTACGTTCTCTCCTTTTTCCAGCGCTTTGCCCCGGCCGGCATCGCGCAGGATCTGGCGTCATCGTTCCAGACCTCGGCGACCTCGCTCGGTGTGCTGGCCGCCACCTATTTCTACGTTTACACGCTGATGCAGGTGCCGACCGGCATCCTGGCCGACACCTTCGGGCCGCGCCGGATCCTCGCGCTGGGCGGCATCGTCGGCGGGCTGGGCAGCTTCCTGTTCGGCCTAGCGCCGACCCTCGATCTGGCGCTGGTCGGCCGGACCATGGTCGGCCTCGGGGTTTCGGTCACGTTCATCGCCATGCTCAAGCTGATTGCCGTGTGGTTCGAGGAAGAGCGTTTCGCGACCATGGTCGGCGTCTGCATGCTGGTCGGCAACCTCGGTTCGGTGCTGGCCGGCGCGCCGCTTTCGGCCCTCGCCCAGGTCTCCGGCTGGCGCGGCGTGTTTGTCGGCGTCGGCGCGCTGTCGCTGGTCCTCGGCATCCTGTGCTGGCTCATCGTGCGCGACAGCCCGGAATCCTCGGCCGGCGCGGCGCGGCCGCGCGTCGACCGGACAGTCGTCCTGGGCAGCCTGTGGTCGGTGCTCAAGAACCGCGATACCTGGCCGGCCGCCCTGGTCAATACCGGCATGTCCGGCTCCTTCTTCACCTTTGCCGGCCTCTGGGCAACGCCTTACCTGATGCAGGTGCACGGCCTGGCCCGGGCCGTGGCGGCGACGCATTTGTCGCTGTGGTTCGGCGGCTTCGCCATCGGCTGTTTCTTCATCGGTACGCTGTCCGACCGCCTCGGGCGGCGCAAGCCGGTGTTGATCGTTGCCTCGCACCTCTATGCGGCGACCTGGTTGCTGCTGTTCTCCTGCACGCCGCTGCCGCTGACTTTGTCCTACATCGTCTTTGCGCTGTTCGGGCTGGCCACTGCCGGCTTCAGCCTGACCTGGGCCTGCGCCAAGGAAGTCAATCCGCCGCTGTTGTCCGGCATGTCCACCAGCGTCGCCAACATGGGCGGTTTCATGGCCGGCGCGCTGTTGCAACCGCTCGTCGGCTGGGTGATGGATCTCGGCTGGCAGGGGGAACTGTTCGGCGGCGCACGTTTCTATGATCTGGCGACGTGGCGGAGCGGGATGCTGGTGATCACCGTGGCCGCGACGCTGGGGGCCGCTTCGTGCTGGTGGGTTAGGGAAACCCGCTGTCGCAACATCTGGAAATCCGGCTAGACTGAAGATCAGGATAAAGTTTGGGGGGTAATCTTGCGCTACTGGATCTCTGCTGTCGGGAACGCGCAAGGTCAACGCCGAGCCTTGTTGGCAGCGGCCCTCGCCGGGTTGTCGACGGCCTTGCTGGGCGGCTTTGTCGCTTTGGGCATTGAGCGTTCGGCCCACCAGCAGCATGAAATTCAGGCCCGGCAACTGGCCGTGGCCGTCGCCCACGATCTCGGCGGCCGACTCGATCGCTCGCTCTCCGCCGCCATCGCCTTGAGTGCGGTAATCCGGCAGGGCAACGGAAAAATCGACAATTTCCCCCAGCTCGCCAAGGAATTGATCGGCCAGTTTGGCGGCATTGCCGCCCTGCAACTGGCGCCCGACGGGACGATCAGTGAGGTCGAGCCGCTGGCCGGCAACGAGCGGGTGATCGGCTTCAGTCCGCTCAACGATCCCGTCCAGGGGCCGGAAACGCGGCTGGTGATCGAACGGCGTCAGCTCGGGCTTGCCGGCCCGGTCGATTTGCGCCAGGGCGGCGTCGGCATCGTCGGGCGCAACCCGGTTTTCATCAAGGATGCCGACGGCAACGAGCAGTTATGGGGATTGGTCCAGGTGCTGATCCGACTTCCCGAATTGTTGCTGGCCACCCGGCTCGATGCCATCGAACGTGCCGGATACCGCTACGAACTCTGGCGCTTGCGGCCCGACAATAGCGTCCGCCATGTTTTCGCCAGCTCCTCGGATCAGCCGCTGGAGCGGCCGGTCGACATAGCGATTCCGGTCCCCAACGGCGAATGGATGCTGAGCGTTGCCCCCGAGACGGGCTGGCATTCACGGCGCTCGCTGTTGATTGAGGCGGCGGTCATTTCGCTGGTATCACTGCTGGCGGCAGTGGCCGTCTATCTTGGCCTGCGCCAGCTGCAGTTGCGGCGCTAGAAGGGGCGCCTGGCGCCTGGTCGGCGGTTGCCCAATGGCGGCATGGCCTATTCGACCAAGCGGTAACCGACGCCGGGCTCGGTGCGGAGATGCCGGGGCAAGTTGGCGTTGACCTCGAGCTTGCGGCGCAGGCCGGCCATATACACCCGCAGGTAATGCGTGTCGTCGACATGGCTTGGCCCCCAGACCTCGCGCAGCAGTTGCCGATGCGTTACCACCTTGCCGAGGTTGGTCAGCAGCATGACCAGCAGCTTGTATTCGATCGGCGTCAGATGGATTTCGGCGGCGCCGCGCCAGACCTGCCGCTTGATCAGATCGATCTGGATGTCGCCGAGCGTGGTCTGCGGGCTTTCCGTCCCGGCCGAATGGGCGGCCCGTCTGAGCAAGGCCCGGACGCGCGCCTGCAACTCGGGGATGCCAAACGGCTTGGTCAGGTAGTCGTCGGCGCCGGCATCGAGCGCCCGCACCTTTTCGCTTTCGATGCTGCGGGCGGAAAGGACCAGGATGGGCACGGCCGACCAGCTGCGTATTTCGCGGATCACCTCGATGCCGTCGCAGTCCGGCAAGCCAAGGTCGAGAACCAGCAGATCGGGCTTGCGCGTTCCGGCTTCGATGATGCCGCGTTCGCCCGACGCGGCCTCGGTCACCGCGCAGTTCTCGGCCTCGAGCGCCGTTCTCACGAAGCGCCGGATCTGCACTTCATCCTCAATGATGATGACGTTGTATGGATTGGCGCCAGGGTTCACTCGATCACCTCTTTCGGGACTTCCGGCGCCTGCCCGGCCGGCAGGCGGATGACAAAGCGCGTCCCGCCGCTCGCCCGATTCTCGGCGCTGACCGTTCCCTCGTGGGCCTCGACGATGGCGCGGACAATCGACAGCCCGAGGCCGACGCCGGTCACCGTCGATTCGTTCTTGCCCCGGGCAAACTTGGCAAACAGCGCTTCTTCCTTGCCGGCCGGCAGGCCGGGGCCATTGTCTTCGAGAATGATTTCAACCGAATCGCCGCTTTGCCTGGCCGACAGCGTAATGGTGCTGCCGGCCGGGGTGTATTTGGCGGCGTTCTCCAGCAGGTTGCAGAAGACGCGCTCCATCAGGATCGGATCGAAATAGAGCAAGGGCAAATCGGCCGGCAGCAGCACCTGGACGGTATGACCAGCCAACAGCTGGGCGCGCGATTGCAGGGCGACACCGACAATTTCCTCAAGGGGCTGCCAGTCGCGGTTGATCTTGACGTTGCCCGACTGCAGGCGCGCCATGTCGAGCAGATTGCTGACCAGGGCGCTGGTGCGCAGCGCTTCTTCGCGAATCGCCTGGGCAATCTCGGCCTGCGCCTTGGGCAAGGGCGGGCCGGCCAGGCTGAGCGAATCGGCGAGGCCGGTGAGCACCGTCAGCGGCGTCCGCAGGTCGTGCGAGAGCGCCGCCAGCAGCGAATTCCGCAACTGCTCCGACTCCATCTGGATCAAGGCTTCCTGGGCGACGCTGATGAAATGCACGCGTTCGAGGGCGATCGCCATCAGCGTCGCGCTGGTTTCCAGCAGCCGTTGTTGTTCCGGTGCCGCCGTCCATTGGCCACGCGTCGGCAGCAGGGCCAGCAGGCCGCGGGTCCGCATCGGCGCCTTGAGCGGCACGTAGAGCACCGGCGCCGAGGGCAGTGTGCCGGTGGACAAGCCGGCCAGTTCGTTGTGATCGAAAGCCCATTGGGCGATGCCGGCATCGAGTTCGGGCAAGGTATCGAGTTCGCTGACCCGGACCAGCTTGTCCTTGGCATCGAGGGCCAGCAATACGGAGCGGGCGGCGAACCCGCGCTCGATGAAGCGCTCGCTGATGTCGGCGATCTGCTCGTTGGTCAGCGCACTGGATAGTTCCCTGGCCATCTCGAACAAGGCGCGCATGCGCTGCTCGCGACTCTCCGCGACCATCGCCTGAAACTTCAGGCCGGCGGTCAGCTGGCCGATCAGCAGGGCAACGCCGAGCATGATGGCAAAGGTCAGGAGGTACTGGACATCGCTGACGGAGAAGGAAAAGCGTGGCTGGACGAAGAAGAAATCGAAGGCGGCGACCGACAGCAGGGCGGCCAAGGCGCCCGGGCCGCGGCCGAGCTTGTAGGCGACCAGCACCGCGGCGAGCAGAAAGACCATGACGATATTGGCCAGATCGAGATAGCGCACCAATGGCGCCGTGCCGACCGTGACCAGCGCGACGGCGAGGCTCGCCCAGGCATAGCCCGGCCAATGCCGGGCAAGACCATCCGGTGGGCTCTCGGATAGCGCGGGCGAGGCGCTTTCCCGTTCGTCGGGGTGGCGGGCGACGAGTATCACGTCGAGCTCCGGACAGGCGCGGCCGATGCGCTCGGCAAAACTGCGTTGCCAGGGCCAGAGTCTTTCGCTGTCGCGACCGATGATGACTTTCCCCAAATTATGGTCGCGGGCGTAGGCCACTGCCACCGCGACGGGGTCGTGGCCGGAAAGGCTGGCCGTCGTCGCCCCGAGATCCTGGGCCAGTTTCAGCGTGCGCAGGATGCGCGCCCGGGCCTCGGCCGGCAGACGTTGCAGCCTGGGCGTCTCGACGTAGATGGCGTGCCAGGGAACGTTGAATTGCGCCGCCAGCCGGGCGCCGCTGCGAATCAGCTTGTTGCTGCCGAGGCCGGCACTGAGGCAGACGAGCAGCGATTCCTGGGTTTGCCAGACGGTGGTCACCGATTTTTCCCGGCGGTAGGCCTGGACGTCGTCGTCCACCCGGTCCGCCGTGCGGCGCAGCGCCAGTTCGCGCAGGGCCAGCAAATTGCCTTTGCGGAAAAAATTGTGCACCGCCCGCTCGGCCTGTTGCGGAATATAGACCTTACCGTCCTTCAGGCGCTGCAGCAGTTCCTCGTGCGGCAGATCGACCAGGACGATTTCGTCGGCACTGTCGAAAACGTGATCCGGCACCGTTTCCCAGACTTTCGTCCCGGTAATGCCGCCGATCACGTCGTTCAGGCTTTCCAGGTGCTGGACATTGACCGTCGTGAAGACGTCGATGCCGGCCCCGAGCAGTTCCTCGACATCCTGCCAGCGCTTGGGGTGGCGCGAACCCGGCGCGTTGGAATGAGCCAGTTCGTCGATCAGGATCAGATCCGGGGCGCGCGCCAGGGCGGCGTCGAGATCGAATTCCTGGAGTCGATGCCCCTTGTAGTCGATCTGGCGCAGCGGGATCAGTTCCAGCCCCTGAAGCAGGGCCGCCGTTTCCGAACGGCCGTGCGTTTCCACCACGCCGACCGCCAGATCGACGCCCTGGCCGAGCAGCAGGCGGGCGGCGCCGAGCATCGCATAGGTCTTGCCGACCCCCGGGCTGGCCCCGAAGAAGATTTTCAGCTTGCCGCGTCTGGCCTGATTCGCCTCGGCCTCCAGTTGGGCGAGCAGGGCATCCGGATCGGGGCGCGCCAGCGCTTCGGCCATCAGCCCCTCCCGCCGGGCAGTACGACGCGGGCAAGGACGCGCAATTTGTCCTTGAGCCCGAGTTTCTCGTCGGCAATCGCTTCGAGGAAATCGGCCAGGCGTTTCGAGCGGGCCACGGCGAACAGTACCAAGGCAATGAAAATGAGCGTCGCGATCAGGCCGTGCGCGACTCTTTCGCCGACCGACCCGGCGCCGAACGCGATGATGTTCATGCCGAAATAGCCAGTGGTGACCGTGGCGATCAGACCGAGGATGGTGATCACGGTCAGCCGGACGACGGTGTTGGATTGCCGGCGCTGCGAGTCGCTGTCCAGGTACTGGCTCATTTCGCGGATTTCGTCGCGCACCTCGTCGTACAGCGCATCGTTGCGCAGATGGTTGGAGCACAGCCGGAACAGCGCCTGGACGTGCGGGCGCTCGGACAGTTCGTGGAACCAGTAACGGTGGGTGAACCGGAGAAAGGTTTCGAAATTGGCCCGGATGCGCCGCTTGAAGCGGCGGACTGATGCATCGTTGCGGATATCGAGGTCGTTGACCGCATCGACCAGCACTTCGGAAAAGACCAGCAGGGCCGCCCGATGCAGGTGGGCGATCAGGAAGACGACGAAATACTGATGTCTGAACTGGGCCAGCACGCCACGTTCGGCGTCGACAAAAAAGCCATCGCGGACATTGCCGACCACGGTCAGGACGTTGCCGGTGCAGATGAAACGGGTATTCGGCCCGCTTTCCGAATCCTGCCAATAGCGGTCCTGGCAGTAGCGCGTCTCGAATTCCTGCACCGCCGGCTCGTTGACCGGCAACGGCTCGGTCGGATGCAGCACCGTGGCCAGCCCGATGCGCACCCACTCTTCGCGCGTCAGGTGCCGCGGCTCGGCGATGGCCAGATAGGCCGTAACCGGCATGCGGTGGTACTCGATCAGCCGGTAACGCAACTCGCCCGGTTCGTCGGAATGGGCCAGTACCAGCGGCTGCAGGATGCAGGCCCAGTGTTCGGAGATGCACGGGCTGCGATGCTCGCAGACATATTCCAGGTATTTCGAGCGGCGCTCGGCGTCGGAAACGGCGATGACCTGCCCGTCGGCATCCAGCCACTCGGCGAGATGGACGTTGTGCAAGCCCCGGCCGGCCTCGTCCCAACCCGACGGATAGGCCCGGCCGAAACGGAAGAGAATTTCGCGGACCGTGGCCAGCGGCAGGTGGTCGCCGCGTACTTCGATATTGAGCAGGGCGAGGTCGAGGTCGTGGAAGAAATAGAGGTCGAGGTGCACGACATGCAGCTCGACCGGTTCGTCGCCCGGTTGCAGGGTCAGGCGGAGGCCGGCGACATCCTTGCGGCGATAGACGTGGACCGGCGAATCGCCCGGCGGGTCGCCCGGGTTCAGGCGCCGCGAACGTCCCTCGCCATAGAGAAAGCGCTGGACGTAGGGCAGGAAGGAGACGAACTCCCGGTAGTGGCGCTCCTTGAACTGCGTCGGGTCGGCGGTGAATTCGTCGTCGACCCGGGTCCAGGGCTGCCCTTCCATTGCCCCAAAGACTTCCCAGTGCCGACCTTCCGTCCCGTCGGCGGCGAGCGGTTCAAGTTGCAGCGGCCAGATCAGGCTGCCGTGGAACAGATCGACCTGCTTGTCGGCATCCGGCATTTCTGTACTCACGATCTGGCCCCCCTGCTGACGAATGTTTTCTGCCGGCTCGCCCTTCATTGAGCGGCACCTGCCCGATTCTAGCGCCAACCAGCCGCCGGGATCGGCCGATGGGCTGCCGCCGCCGATTGCCTCGTCTGGCGAGTCGTGCTCAGCGCGACCTTGTGTCCCGGAATTGCGCGGGCGTTCTCCGGACGATCATTCGCGCCAACTGCCGTTTAAGTGCAAAACCGGGGGCCGCGCCACGCTAGGTAACGAAGCGGTAACCCACACCAGACTCGGTGAGAATGTATTTCGGCCGGGTCGGATCGCCCTCGATTTTTTTCCTGAGATGCCCCATATAGACGCGAACGTAGTGGCTGTCCTCGGCATGAGAGGGGCCCCAGACCGCCTTCAATAGCTGGCGGTGGGTCAGCACCGAGTCGGGATTGGCAATCAGATAGGCGAGCAACCGGAATTCGATCGGCGTCAGGTGAATCGGGAGCCCGTCTTTCTCGACGATGCGTTTGCCGAGGTCGACGCGAACCGTGCCAAACTCGAATACCGACAAGCCAGTCGAGCCGGCCTTCGAGGATCGCCGCAGGTTTGCACGGACGCGGGCCAGCAGTTCAGCGGCGCCAAACGGCTTGGTCAGGTAATCATCGGCCCCGGCATCGAGTGCGGCCACCTTCTCCGTTTCGGCCGTGCGGGCCGAGAGAACGATAATGGGTACTTCCGACCAGGTACGCAGGTCACGGATCAGGTCGATGCCATCGCCATCCGGCAAACCGAGATCGAGCACAACCAGGTCGGGTTGCCGCGTGCCGGCTTCGATCAGGCCACGGCTCACCGAGTCGGCCTCATGAACTATCAGGTGCTCCGCTTCCAGGGCCAGCTTGATGAAGCGGCGTATGTTCTCTTCGTCTTCGACGACGATCACAGTCGGTGTTGTGGCGGACATTCAGTGTTCCTCCCGGACTTCGGGTTCATCGTCCATGTCGAGCTGCGGCGGGGTGCCTTTGGGCAGCGAGAAGACGAAACGGGCACCGCCTTGTGGACGATTCTCGGCATGTATTTCTCCCCCATGTGCTTCGACGATCGCGCGACAAATGGCCAGCCCAAGACCGACGCCGCGGGTGGTCCCCTCGGGCTGGCCGCGTTCGAATTTCTTGAAGATCATTTCTTCTTTTCCTTCGGGCAAGCCGGGGCCGTTATCGTCGACCCAGATATCGATGCTTCTTTCTGTGGCACGGGCTCCGATTTCGACCTCGCTGCCAGGCGGCGTGTATTTGACGGTGTTTTCCAACAAATTGTAGATGACTCTCTCCATCAGGACGGAGTCAATATTCACCAGGGGCAGGCTTTCGTCGAGGGCTATCTTGATCTGGTATTTGGCGAAGGATCGCTCAAGGGTTTTCAGGGCACTGACGACCACCTCATCCAATGGTTGCCACTGCCGGTTCAACTCGACCCGGCCGGCCTGTAGCCGGGCCATGTCAAGCAGGTTATTGACCTGGTCACTGACCCGCAGCGCTTCTTCCTTCAGGGAGCGGGCAATCTCGGCCTGTGGCCCGGTCGGGGGCGGCAGGGTCAAAAACATCGAATCGGCCAGGCCGACCAATACGCTCATCGGCGTTCGCAAATCATGGGAGATGGCCGACAGTACGGAATTTCGCAGGCGCTCGGATTCCATTTGCACAGTTGTATTCTGGGCCACCTCGACGTAATGGACGCGTTCCAGGGCAATGGCGATCAGCGATGCAAAGGTATCAAGCAAGCGCCGTTGCTCCTGGATCAACAAGCGGTCGGTATTGCGCATTTCAAGCGCCAGCACGCCACGCAGGCGCATCGGTGCCTTCAACGGCAAATACAGGATGGGGCTGGCGGCCAGCGTATTCGTGCCTTGGCCGGCCGCTTCGGCATGATCGAAAGCCCACTGGGCAATGCCCATGTCGACGGCAGGAAGACCATTGGCCGAGGCGAGCGCCGGCTGCAACTGGTCGTTCTCGTCGGTCAGCATGAACGCAGCTTTGGCGCTCAGTTCAGCGACGATGAAGCGTTCGCCGATTTCGGCGATCTGCTCGGGCATCAGCGCTGCCGAAAGGTCGCGCGACATTTCATAGAGGGAACGTACCCGCTGTTCCCGGCGCATCGCCACTTTCGCCTGGTACTTCGAGCCGGCAGTGAGTTGGCCGGTGATCAGTCCAACCGCGAGCATGACGCCGAAGGTCATCAGGTATTGCACATCGGTGACGGCGAAGGAAAAGCGCGGTGGCACAAAGGCAAAATCAAAAATGGCAACCGACAGGAAGGATGCCAGGACACCCGGACCACGGCCGTAGCGCATGCTGACCAGTACCACGGCCAGCAGAAAGACCATGACGATGTTGGGTAATTCGACAATCGGGAAAAGCAAGGCGGCAGCCAGGCCGGCCAGCGCACAGCCAAAGGCTGCCTTGGCGTAGGCCGGCCACTGCTCGAAGATATTTTCGTCGCTACTCTCCTGAATCGACGTGGCGGAATCTTGCTCGTTTGTGGAGCGCGCCACCTGGAGTACGTCGAGATCGGGCGCCCGTTGCCCGATCCGGTCGGCAAAGGAACGGTGCCAGGGGCGCCGGAGACGCGAATGATTCCGGCCGACGACAATTTTTGCCAGATTGTGGTCGCGCGCATATTTGATCGCCATCCCGTCGGCCTCTCCGCCGGACAGCGTTGCCGTCTGAGCGCCCAGTTCCTCGGCCAGTTTGAGGTTGCGCAGGATGCGATGGCGGCTTTGCTCAGGCTGGCGCTGCAAGGCAGGGGTTTCGATATAGATGGCGTGCCACGGCGCCTCCAGGCGGCTGGCAATTCGGGCTGTTGTCCGGATTACTTTCTCGGCCGCGGTGCCGGTGCCAATGCAGGCGAGCAGTGAGTCGCGCGTTTGCCAGACCGATGAAACGAGCTGGTCGCGCCGATACTGCAGCATCTGGCTATCAACCCGGTCTGCCGTGCGGCGCAGGGCCAATTCACGCAGGGCGATCAGATTGCCCTTGCGGAAAAAATTGCGGATCGCCCGCTCCGCTTGATTGGCCAGGTAGACCTTGCCGGCCTGCAGGCGTTGCAGGAGTTCGTCGGGGGGCAGGTCTACCAGCACGACCTCATCGGCGGCGTCGAATGCCTTGTCCGGTACCGTCTCCCAGACCCGGATGCCGGTAATGCCACTGACCACGTCGTTCAGGCTCTCCAGATGCTGGACATTGACCGTTGAATAGACATCGATGCCGGCTGCCAGCAACTCGTCGATATCCTGCCAGCGCTTGGCATGGCGCGAGCCGGCAACATTGGAATGGGCCAGCTCGTCCATCAGGATGAGCGCCGGCTTGCGCCGCAAGGCGCCGTCCAGATCGAATTCCTTGAGAATGCGGTCACGATAGGGAATATCCCGCAGTGGCAGGTATTCAAGTCCGTCGGCCATCACTTCCGTTTCCATCCGGCCGTGGGTTTCGACGATGCCGATGACGACATCCACGCCGGCCAGAAGCTGTTGCCGGGCGGCGCCCAACATGGCGTAAGTCTTGCCGACACCGGCCGAGGCGCCGAAAAATATCTTGAGTTTGCCGCGCTTGGCCTTGGCCTCCTCTTCATTCAGGCGGCTGAGTAACTGATCGGGGTCCGGGCGTTGGTCTGGCATTGATTTTGTTTCCTAAAGCCAGCCGACGCGCTTGAAATTGAAATATAAGGCGAGGCAGGCGGCGCAATTGATCAGCATGCTTTATCCCCTTGTCTTTCGCTGGCCCCGATCCTGCATGTTTTGGGCAATTTCAGCGAGCGTTCGGGCCCGCACCAATCCTGGAAATACCGTCTTGCAGTGGGGCGAGCAGGTCAGTTGCCGGCCGTAGGCCAAGCGATCAAGTACCGGGTGAACTTCATGTCGACCACCGCAAACCGGGCAAGTATGTAGTGCCATGGTGTCTTATGCCGCATGTTCTGCATAACGCGCCAAGGCTACCGCCTGATCGGCAGTTGCCGACGAGACGATGAATGTATCTCCGCCGCATGCACTACCCAGGCTCAGCGCCAGACTTAACGCCGCGAACCCGGCGACTGCCAGCCGCACGGGTTTGCCGTAGCCAGACAGAAAGATCCGGATACCTTCCATGCCGATTCCCGTGGCCGGAAATTTCATGACAACGGCAATCTTGCCGGGCTCCAGGGCCGCGATTTCAAGCGAGTCGTGGGTTGAGGCGATACCGATGCATAGGTCTGAGTTCATTCTGCCCTTCACTTTCGATTGATAAACAGCCAGGCCAACATCAAGGGAACGAGGAAAGCAGCGATTGCCAACAGAAAATGGACGGCATCCATGATTTCTTTCCTTAACTGGTCTGGAGTAACAGCAATACTAGGCAAGCCGATTTCAAGATTCTGAAAAATTCCGGAGTTTGGCTGTAAAAAGAACGTAAAGATTGCCGTTCGAAGGTCAAGCGGGAACTGGCCAATCAGCGAATAGTTGTCGCGTTTGCTCGGCATCGGAACAGGTGTGCAAGCGCTGGCGAAACTGCGGGTTGGAAAATATCTGCGTTGCTTCCGAAAGAATTCGGAGATGTTCCTCGGTCGCTTCCTTCGGTACCAGAAGTGTCAGGATGTCGGCGACCGGTTTGCCGTCCGGGGCATCATAGGGAATCGGCGATTTGAGACGGATGTAGGCGACCTGGATATGATGAAGATCCTTGACGCGAGCATGGGGAAGCGCGACTCCGCCGCCAAGGGCCGTCGAGCCGATTTTTTCCCGACGGGAAAGGCTCTGGAAAACCCACTCCTCGGGCATGCCATGCATGCGCTCCATATGTAGGGCAATTTCCTGAAGCAACCGGCTTTGACTGGGTGTTTCCATGTCAAGAATGATGTCCTTTGTCGACAGTAGCTCGGCGAGCATATTCACTGGGTATCTCCACTCAATGCAGGTTTGCATGGTGTCTGGAAAAGGGGCTGAATCCAGCCCCGGCCAGATCAGAAGGTTTTGCTGACGGAAAGGACGGCGATGCCGCGACCGGCATCCTTGGTCTTGCTGCCGTTCTGGCTGTTCTGGTTATTCAGGGAATTGGAAAAACAATAGTATTCGCCAATGCCGCAATCACCCTTGGCATTGGTATCCACATAGGCGGCGCCGACCACCCAGCCCGAAATATCCTTGGTAACACCCAGTTTCCAATCGGTATAACTACCGTTGCTGACGTTCCTGAAATGCAAGCGACCAACGTGACCATTCACGCCCCAGCCATTGCCCAGATCGTAATTGGTGGATAAATCCAGATACCCCGTGCCCTTGCTGTCCGGCATGGCAAAGTAGTCGCTGATGGCATGGGAGTATTTCAGCGAAAGGAGCTTCCACGAGGCGGCCAGGTAAATTTCCGTGTTGTCGACCCGGCCGGTATTGGTTTTGCCATTATTGGCGATGGTCAAGTCCGTACCGGGGTAGTAGTAGTAAAGACCGCCGACATCGATCCCGAAATCACCGAAACTGGCTTTGTAGCCGCCGTAGAAGTCCATTTCCAGATTGCCTTCCGGATAACCGGCACCGGAGGACACATTGGAATTCCAGTTGCCGACATAGAGCCCGCTGGCATGCGAGTAATCAAAGCCGCCTTGCAGGGCCGGTTTGCCGAAGGTCTGGTCGATGCCGCGGAAGCGGTAGCTGCTGAACAGGCCGAGGTTGCCGGTCAGCGTGTGCTCGGAGGTCGGTGCCTCGTCGGCCAGCAGCGGAGCCGAAAAAGCGGCGGTCACGGCAAGGGCGACCAGGGAAAGAAGGGAAGCAGCATTCTTTTTCATAAATAGTTCTCCGTGTTTTTAGCGAAGTGAATCAAGTGCGATGTTGAGTTGCAGGACGTTGACCCGCGGCTCGCCGAAGACGCCCCATTGGCGGCCTTCCGTGTGTTGGCTGACGAGAGCCTGGACATCGGCAGCCCGCAGATGGCGTTGGCGAGCGACACGAGCCACCTGATAGGCCGCGGCGGCCGGGCTGATGTGCGGGTCGAGCCCGCTGGCCGAAGCATTGACCAGATCGGCCGGAATGGGCAGCTTGTTATCCGGATCGGCGGCCTTCAAGGCCTCAATCCGCCCCTTGACCGCATCGGCCAATGCGGGATTTAGCGGCCCTTGATTGGAGCCGCTGGAAGCCGATGCGTTGTACGGCATCGGTCCGGTAGCCGAGGGGCGACCCCAGAAGTACTTGGGATCGGTGAAGTTCTGCCCGATCAGACTGGAGCCCACCGCCTTGCCATCCTTGACGATCAGGCTGCCATCGGCCGCCTCGGGAAAGGCGACCTTGGCGAGGCCGGTGACGGCCAGCGGGTAAACCACGCCGGTGATGGCGGTAAGCAGGACAAAGAGACTGACAGCGGGGCGTAACAGGGTTTTCATGAGTTTTCTCCTCAGGCCAGGCCGACGGCGGCAATTGCCATGTCGATCAGCTTGATGCCGATAAAAGGAACGATGACGCCACCCAGTCCGTAGATCGCCAGGTTCTGGCGGAGCAGCGTGGCGGCGCCGAGCGGCCGGTACTTGACGCCTTTCAGCGCCAGCGGAATCAGGAAGACGATGATCAGGGCATTGAAGATCACCGCCGACAGGATGGCCGAGGCCGGACTGGCCAGGCCCATCACATTGAGTGCGGCGAGTTGCGGATAAGTCGTTACGAAGGCGGCCGGGATGATGGCGAAGTACTTGGCGATGTCGTTGGCGATACTAAAGGTCGTCAGCGAACCACGCGTCATCAGCATTTGCTTGCCGGTTTCGACGACCTCGATCAGCTTGGTTGGATTCGAATCCAGGTCGACCATGTTGCCGGCCTCCTTGGCGGCCTGCGTGCCGGTGTTCATGGCCACCGCGACATCGGCCTGGGCCAGTGCCGGTGCGTCATTGGTGCCGTCACCGGTCATCGCCACTAGGCGGCCTTCGGCCTGGTACTGGCGAATCAGCGCCAGCTTGGCTTCCGGCGTTGCCTCCGGCAGGAAGTCATCGACCCCGGCTTCGGCTGCGATGGCGGCTGCCGTCACCCGGTTGTCGCCGGTCACCATGATGGTCTTGATGCCCATCTGGCGCAGTTCGGCGAACCGCTCCTTGATGCCGCCCTTGACGATGTCTTTGAGTTCGATGACGCCCATGATTCGCGTGCCATCGCTGACGACGAGCGGTGTGCTGCCCCGGCGGGCGACTTCATCCACCTTGCCGACAACCGATTTGGGGAACACCCCGCCCAGGGCTTCGACATGTTTCTTGATCGCCTCGGCCGCACCCTTGCGAATCTCGCGTCCAGCCATGTCCACCCCGCTCATCCGGGTAGTGGCCGAGAAATGCACGAAGTGGGCATCCAGCCCATGGATGTCGCGCTCCCGCAACTGGAAACGCTGCTTGGCCAGAACCACGATGCTGCGCCCTTCGGGTGTTTCGTCGGCGAGCGATGCTAGTTGGGCGGCGTCGGCCAGTTCGGCTTCCGTCACGCCGTCGGCCGGCAGGAAGGTCGAAGCCTGGCGATTGCCCAGCGTGATCGTGCCGGTCTTGTCCATCAGCAGCACATCGACGTCGCCGGCGGCTTCGACGGCCCGCCCGGAGGTGGCGATGACATTGGCCTGCAGCATGCGACTCATGCCGGCCACGCCGATGGCCGACAGCAGTCCGGCAATGGTGGTCGGGATCAGGCAGACGAGCAACGCGATAAGCACGGTAATGCTGATCGGCGTACCGGCCCCGGCGGCTTCGACGCTGAACATCGAGAAAGGCAACAAGGTCACCGTGACGCCGAGAAAGACAATGGTCAGCGCCACCAGCAGGATGGTCAGGGCGATTTCATTGGGCGTCTTCTGGCGCTTGGCGTTTTCGACCATGGCGATCATCCGGTCGACGAAGGTTTCACCGGGATTGACCGTAACCCGCACGACGATCCAGTCGGACAGCACGCGGGTGCCGCCGGTCACGGCCGAGAAGTCACCGCCGGACTCGCGGATGACCGGGGCCGATTCCCCGGTGATGGCGGATTCGTCGACCGAGGCGACGCCTTCGATGACTTCGCCGTCAGCAGGGATGGTTTCATGAGCCTGGATCAGAACAACGTGATCCTTCCTCAGCTCACTTGCCGGGGTCATCACCCACTTTGCATCGTGCTTCGGCTCAAGCAGTTTCTTGGCCCAGGTCTCTTTTTTAAGGCCACGTAGCGAAGCGGCCTGCGCCTTGCTGCGGCCTTCGGCCAGGGCTTCGGCGAAATTGGCGAAGAGCACGGTAAACCACAGCCAGACCGAGATTGCCAGGATGAAGCCGGGGTTTTCCACGACGCCCGCCTCGCCTTGGCCGCCAATGGCTTGCAGCCAGATGATGGTGGTTAAAATGCTGCCGACGTAGACGACGAACATCACTGGATTGCGCCACTGCACCGTTGGATTGAGCTTCCGAAAAGCATCGGCGATGGCCGGCAGGGCCAGATCCGGGTCGAACAGGGTAAAAGTCTTGCGTGTCATTATTTTCTCCCCAAGCGCTTAGTGAGCGGCCCAGAGCACCAAGTGCTCGATGACGGGGCCGAGAGCCAACGCCGGGACGTAATTCAGGAGGCCGACCAGCAGCACGGTGCCGATCAGCAGCGTGACGAACAGCGGGCCATGGGTCGGCAAGGTGCCGGCGCCAACTGCAATGCGTTTCTTGGCGGCCAGCGCGCCGGCAATGGCCAGCACCGGGACGATCACCCCAAAGCGACCGAACCACATGGCGATGCCGAGCATCACGTTGTAGAAGGGCGTATTGGCGGACAAGCCGGCAAAGGCGCTGCCGTTGTTGTTGGCGGCCGAGGTAAAGGCATAAAGGATTTCCGAGAGGCCGTGGGCGCCTGGATTGGCGATGCCGGCCCGGCCATCGGCGGCCATCACGGCGATGGCCGTACCGACCAGCACGAGCAGCGGGGTGACCAGGATGGCAATCGAGACCATTTTCATTTCGAAGGCTTCGATCTTCTTGCCCAGGTATTCCGGCGTGCGGCCGATCATCAGGCCGGCCACAAATACCGCCAGGATGGCAAAGACCAGCATGCCGTAGAGACCGGTGCCGACTCCGCCGAAGACCACTTCGCCGAGTTGCATGTCGATCAGCGGGACCAGACCGCCGAGCGGGGTGAACGAGTCATGCATTGCGTTCACTGCGCCACAGGAGGCAAGCGTGGTGATGGTGGCGAACAGACCGGAATCGGCGATGCCGAAGCGGGTTTCCTTGCCTTCCATGTTGCCACTGCTTGGATCGACAGACAGTTGGGTGAGCAGCGGATTGGCCTGTTGTTCGAAATGCATCGCGGCATAGGCCAGCGCGACGAACATCAGGGTCATCGCCGCGAGCACGGCCCAGCCCTGGCGCGTATCGCCGACTATGCGCCCGAAGGTGAAGCAGAGCGCCGCCGGAATCAGGAAAATGGCCAGCATCTCGATGAAGTTGCTCAGCGGCGTCGGATTTTCATAAGGATGCGCGGAATTGGCGTTCATGAAGCCGCCCCCGTTGGTCCCCAGCATCTTGATCGCTTCCTGCGAGGCGACCGGACCCATCGGCAGGGTCTGGGTTTGCGTCTGGGCCGGTTCGGTGATGGCAACGCCTTTGTCATCCTTGAGCGGCTGACCGGCATCGTCAAGCTTCGGATTGTCAAAGCTGGTTACTTCTAGCGTCGTCACGTCCTTGTAGGCATCGAAATTTTGGATGACGCCCTGGCTGGTCAGGGCTAGCGCACAAAGGACAGAAAGCGGCAGCAGGATATGCAGCGTGGCACGGGTCAGATCGACCCAGGCGTTGCCGACGGTTTTTGCCGAATGACGTGCAAAGCCGCGAATCAGGGCGATCACCACGACAATGCCGGTGGCAGCGGAGAGAAAGTTCTGAACTGCCAGACCGAGCATCTGGGTCAGATAACTCATCGTTGCTTCGCCGCTGTAGCCTTGCCAGTTGGTATTGGCGACAAAGCTGATTGCCGTGTTGAATGACGAATCCGGGCTGACATTGGAGAAAGCCTGCGGATTGAGGGGCAGGTAGGCCTGCAGGCGTTGCAGGGCGTAAACCGCGAGGAAGCCGAGAAGATTGAATAAAAGAATGGCAAAGGCGTATTTCAGCCAGCCCATTTCCTCGTCCTGACGGATGCCGCACAGGCGATAGAGCGGGCTCTCGATCTTGCCGGCGAGACGGAAGCGGCCCTCCATCACATTGGCGATGTAAGTGCCTAATGGCTTGACGGTCACCAGAAGAATGGCGAGAAAAATCCCGAGCAGAATCCAGGCATGGTTGCTCATGAGAAATCCTCCGGATTGATAAGTGCTGCGATCAGGTAGACCAGCAGACCGACGGCGACCGCGCCGCTGAGTACGAAAAGCCAGGTCATTTGGCACCCCCAAGCCGGGCACAACCGGCGGCGAGGCCGAGGATCAGGACGAAGAACAGCCCGATACCGGCAAGATAGACGAGATCCATAAACACACCCCAAATAAGTATTGCGACATGCTCATCGTATGAAAAGCACTATCAAAATTCTCAAGAAATTGGGGGCCGGGGTATAAAAATAAGGTAAAGATGAACTGACCGTATTTGCGCGAGTAAAGATGGCTCGTGGTCTGGAAATGAGGGGGGGCGTCAGGCAGGATGGTGGTCCCGATGCCTTCTGGAATCGAGATGGCGTGAGGGTAGGGAGCGACGCTGCGCTGGGGAGTCTTCTTGCGCTGGCTATATAAATTAGCGTATTCTTATATACATGAATAAATACTTCTTTCGCAGCCTGATTCTTGGCCTTTTCGTGGCAGCGACCCCGGCAATCTCGGCCGAGGGTTTGCCGGTCGTGCAGGTGAAACGGCATCTGGTCGATCTGAGCTTTCCTGCCGAGTCGCTGGTCGAGGCCGTGCAGCAGACGACGGTCGGCGCTCAGGTGGCGGGGCGCGTGCTCGAAGTGAAGGCCGATGCCGGGCAGGTTGTCAGGAAAGGCGAACTGCTGATGCGCATCGACGCCCGCGAGGCCGAGGAGATGGCCCGCGCTGCGCAGGCGCAGTACGCCAATGCCAAGGTCAGTTACGAGCGGACGAAAAGTCTCGTCGCCCAGAAATTCATGAGTTCGGCCGCACTGGACAAGGCCCGTGCCGATTTCGATGCCGCCGCCGCCAATCGTGCCGCGGCCGGGGCCAGCCAGAGCCATGCCAGCATCGTCTCGCCGATCAACGGCATCGTCGCCCGGCGCCACGCCGAGCAGGGCGACATGGCGACGCCGGGCAAGCCCTTGTTCACCATCTACGAACCGGGCAGCTTGCGGGTTACGGCCAGCGTGCCGCAGTACCGGCTGAAGGAGATGCGCAACGTCAGGACGGCACGCGTCGAGTTCCCCGAACTCGGCAAGTGGGTCGACGCCACCGGCGTCAATCTGCTGCCGACCGCCGATGCGACGACCCATGTCTCGCAGGTCCGCGTCGCGCTGCCGCCATTGCCGGAAGCGACGCCGGGCATGTTCGCGCGCGTCCATTTCGTTATCGGTCAGGCCGAAAAGCTGACTGTCCCGGCGGTCGCCGTATTGCGCCGGGGCGAGGTGGCCGCCGTCTATGTGCAACTGCCCGATGGTCGCCTGAGCCTGCGCCAGCTGCGCCTCGGCGATCTGGTCGGGTCGGGCGAGATCGAAGTACTGGCCGGTCTAGTGGCCGGCGACAAGGTGGTGACCGACCCGGTGAAGGCCGGCATCGCCCTGAAACAGAATTCCGGCAAATAAGCGGTCGCTGTCAAAAAGCCGCATTGCCTTTCACCACGGTCGAGGAGCGAGACATCCATGGCACACATCATCATTGTAGGGAGTGGTCTGGGCGGCATGACCATGGCGTTCGAAATGCGCGCCGACGCCCGTCCGGGCGACCGCATCACCGTCGTATCGAACAATCCGAAATTCCATTTCGTGCCGTCCAATCCCTGGGTGGCGGTGGACTGGCGCAAGCGCGAGGACATCGAGGTCGAGGTCGGGCCGGTGCTGGAAAAGCGCAATATCGACTTCATCCCGGTCGGGGTCAAGCGCCTGCATCCCGAGCGCAACCAACTCGAACTCGATGACGGCCGTTTCCTGGACTACGATTTTCTGATCCTGTCGACCGGCCCGAAGCTGGCTTTCGACGAAATCGAGGGTTTCGGCCCGCAAGGCCACACCCAGTCGATCTGTCACGTCGATCACGCGGTGACGGCCGAAAAGAGCTGGCAGGATTTCGTCGCCGATCCCGGGCCGATCGTTGCCGGCGCCGTGCAGGGCGCCTCCTGCTTCGGGCCGGCCTACGAATTCACGATGATCATGGAAACCGACCTGCGGCGTCGCAAGATCCGCGACCAGGTGCCGATGACTTTCGTCACCGCCGAACCCTATATCGGCCATCTCGGCCTGGGCGGGGTCGGCGATTCCAAGGGCTTGATGGAATCGATGTTCCGCAGCAAGCACATCAGGGCCATCTGCAATGCCAAGGTGAGCAAGGTCGAAGCCGGCCAGATGTTCGTCACCGAGCACGACGACGAGGGCAAGCCGAAGAAGGAGCACGTGCTGCCCTTCAAGTATTCGATGCTGCTGCCGGCCTTCAAGGGGATCGATGCGGTTTTCGGCATCGAGGGCCTGACCAATCCGCGCGGCTTCGTGCTGATCGACCAGTACCAGCGCAATCCGAAATATCCGAATGTGTACGCCATCGGCGTCTGCGTCGCCATTCCGCCGGTCGAAGTGACGCCGGTGCCGACCGGTACGCCGAAGACCGGCTACATGATCGAATCGATGGTCACGGCCACCTCGAAGAATGTCCGGGCGGCGCTCGACGGTCGGGAGCCGACCGAGAAGGCCACCTGGAACGCCATCTGCCTCGCCGATTTCGGCGATGGCGGCGCGGCTTTCGTCGCCCTGCCGCAGATTCCGCCGCGCAACGTCAACTGGTTCGGCGAAGGCAAGTGGGTGCATGTCGCCAAGATCGGTTTCGAGAAATACTTCATGCACAAGATCAAGAAGGGCAGCAGCGAAACCTTCTACGAAAAATTCATTCTTGATGCCATGGGTATCATGAAACTGAAAGGAAAATAGCTTTTATGGGTATCTCGGGACGCATCGCCGCCGCCTTCCAGGATTCGCGCATGACGCCGTTGCTGGCGTTGGTCGCCTTCCTGCTCGGCCTGTTCGCCACGCTGGTTACGCCGCGCGAGGAGGAACCGCAGATCGATGTGACGATGGCCGATGTCATGGTCGTCTTCCCGGGCGCCTCGGCCAAGGACGTCGAGAATCTCGTCGCCCGGCCGGCCGAGCAGGTGCTGTCGCGGATGCATGGCGTCGAGCATGTCTATTCCATGGCCCGGCCCGGCATGGCGGTAATCACCGTGCAGTTCGACGTCGGCGTCAAATACAACGACGCCGTCGTCCGCCTGTACGACACCGTGCATTCGCACCGCGACTGGCTACCGCCCAATCTGGGCGTGCTGGAGCCGGTGATCAAGCCGCGCGGCATCGACGATGTGCCGATTGTCGGCCTGACTTTCTGGAGCAAGGATCCGGCCCATTCGGCCTTCGACCTGCAACAGGTGGCGCGCGCCGTCGAAATCGAACTGAAGCGGATCAAGGGGACCCGCGACGTGTCCACCATCGGCGGCCCGGACCACGCCATTCGCGTCTTGATGGATGCCGACCGGATGACCGCTTACGGCGTCACGCCGCAGGACATCTCCGGCGCCCTGAAAATGTCGAACGCCTTGCAGTCGTCCGGCAGCCTGACCGCCGGCAACCGCGAAATCCTGGTCCAGACCGGCACCTATCTCGAATCGGCGGCCGATGTAAAACAGCTGGTGATCGCGGTGCGCGACGGCAAGCCGGTATTCATGAGTGACGTCGCCAAGGTCGAGGACGGCCCGGATCAGCCCAAGGCCTATGCCTGGTTCGGCAGCAAGGACGGCGAATTCCCGGCAGTGACGATGCAGATTTCGAAGCAGCCCGGCGTCAATGCGGCCGATGTCGCGACGGCGGCGACCGAGCGCATCGCGAGCCTGAAAAACGCGGTGATTCCGGAAGGGGTCGAGGTCACGGTGACGCGCAACTACGGCGAAACGGCGACCGACAAGGCGCAAAAGCTGATCGGCAAACTGGTCTTTGCCACCGCCTTCGTCGTGCTGCTGGTCTTCTTCGCCCTCGGCAAGCGCGAAGCGCTGATCGTCGGCGTCGCCGTGACGCTGACCCTGGCGGCGACGCTGTTCGCCTCCTGGGCCTGGGGCTTCACGCTGAACCGCGTGTCGTTGTTCGCGCTGATTTTCTCGATCGGCATCCTGGTCGATGACGCGATTGTCGTGGTCGAGAACATCCACCGCTGGCAGGGGCTGTATCCGGAAAGGAAATTGCTGGAAATCATCCCGCCGGCCGTCGATGAAGTCGGCGGGCCGACCATCCTGGCGACGCTGACGGTGATCGCCGCGCTGTTACCGATGGCTTTCGTGACCGGCCTGATGGGCCCGTACATGAGCCCGATTCCGATCAACTCGTCGATGGGCATGGCCATTTCGCTGGCCGTCGCTTTCGTCGTCACGCCCTGGCTGGCTGGCAAGCTGATGAAGTCGCACGCCGATGGCCATGTCCCGCCGGTCTCGAAACTCGACAGCCAGCTGGATTCGACTTTCCGCAAGCTGCTGACGCCCTTCCTCGATCCGCTCAAGGGGGCCGCGATGCGCCTCAAGCTCGGTATCGCCATTGGGTTGCTGATTCTCGGTTCGGTATCGCTCGCCTACTTCCAGCTCGTCGTGCTGAAAATGCTGCCGTTCGACAACAAGAGCGAATTCCAGGTCATCCTCGACATGCCGGTCGGCACGCCGCTCGAGGAAACGGCGCGGGTGTTGCATGAAATCGGCAGCGAGCTGGCCAAGGAAAACGACGTGACCAATTACCAGGCCTACGCCGGCACCGCCAGCCCGATCAATTTCAACGGCCTGGTCCGTCAGTACTACCTGCGCGCCGTGCCGGAAAAGGGCGATATCCAGGTCAATCTGGCCGACAAGCATCACCGCTCGCGGCAGAGCCACGAGATCGCCGTCTCGGTGCGCCAGCGCATCGAAGCCATCGGCAAGCAGAACGGCGGCGTCGCCAAGGTCGTCGAAGTGCCGCCCGGGCCGCCGGTGATGTCGCCGATCCTGGCCGAAATCTACGGCCCGGATTACAAGGGCCAGATGAGCGTCGGCAAGCAGGTACGCGCCGTCTTCGAAAAGACCCCGGACATCGTTGCCGTCGATGACTACATCGAGGCCGATGCGCGCAAGGCCGTGCTGCATGTGCTGCAAAGCAAGGCGGCGCTGCTCGGCGTGGCGCAGAGCGACATCATCGAGGTGGTCAGCACCGGCCTGGCCGGCCTCGACGTGACGCCGGCCCACAACGCCGACAGCAAGTTCGAGATTCCGGTGCGCGTCACCTTGCCGGCCGAGCAGCAGTCGACTCTCGATGCCCTGCTCAAACTCCGCGTCCGGGCGCAGAGCGGCCAGCTGGTGCCGATTTCGGAAGTCGTCGAAGTGCGCGATGCGGCACGCGAGAAAGCCATCTACCACAAGGACCTGCTGCCGGTGGTGTACGTCGTCGGCGATATGGGCGGCAAGCTCGATTCGCCGCTCTACGGCATGTTCGACATCCGCTCCCAGATCAACGGCATGAATCTCAAGGAAGGCGGCACGCTGGGCGAATGGTTCATCCGCCAGCCGAGCGATCCCTATGCCGGCTACAGCGTCAAGTGGGACGGCGAATGGAAGGTGACCTACGAGACCTTCCGCGACATGGGCCTGGCCTATGGCGTCGGCCTGATCCTGATCTATCTGCTGGTCGTCGCCCACTTTGGCAGCTATCTGGTGCCGCTGATCATCATGGCGCCGATTCCGCTGACCATCATCGGCGTCATGCCGGGTCATGCGCTGTTCGGCTCGCAATTCACCGCGACCTCGATGATCGGCATGATCGCGCTGGCCGGCATCATCGTTCGCAATTCAATCCTGCTGGTCGATTTCATCAAGCTGCAGGTCGCCGCCGGCATGCCGTTCGCCGAAGCGGTCGTCCAGTCGGCCGCCGTCCGTGCCAAGCCGATCGCGCTGACCGCGCTGGCCGCGATGCTCGGCGCGCTGTTCATTCTCGATGATCCGATCTTTAACGGCCTGGCCCTCAGCCTGATTTTCGGCATCCTGGTCTCCACGCTGCTCACGCTGGTGGTGATTCCGGTTCTTTATTTCTCAGCCTTTCGCAAGGAGCATCAAGCATGACCTCTGAACGCATCATCCGCATCATGGCGGGTTTTTTCATCCTGCTCTCGCTGGCCCTCGGGTTCGACGGCAGCCCGATTTTCGTCAGCAAGTGGTTCCTCGCCTTTACCGCCTTCGTCGGTTTCAACTTGTTGCAAAGTGGCTTCACCGGCTTCTGTCCGCCGGAAAAATTGCTGGCCAAACTGGGCGTCAAAAAGGGCAGCGGCGGCAGTTGCTGCGGTTAGCAGAATTATCAGAATCAGCACTAATATCAGACCTTAAAAAGGTGCCGTAAGCACTTGTAATATATGCATTTGGTTTATATTTTTTGGGGCCGAAATTAGTCGCTGAAACAATGCGGGCTGTCGGTTACACTGCTTCCCCGTCCATGGTTTTGGTAGTTAATCTTGAAGCAACGCCCGGCCCTGTGCGGCAACACAATCGTCCTGGTAATGTTGGCCGCAATTTCCCTCGTCTGGCTATTGATCGGCCTTGATCTATGGGCCCTTCATTTGCGACCGAGCGGCGCAACGGCCAGCCTGCCGGGCAGTGAGGCGGACGGCGACGTCGCCGCAAAAATGTTGCCGCTGCTGGTCGCCGGCTTCGTGCTTTCCGTTCTCGCCGTGTTCGGCGGCCGCTTCGTTTTCCGCATACTGCGCCAGATGCATGAGCAGCTTCACTTGCAGCGGATGATCATCGACCATACCTCGGAGGCGATGATGGTCACCGATCTGGCGCAGCGCATCCTCACCGTCAGTCCGGCCTTCGAGCAAATTACCGGCTACCCGGCCGCCGAGGTGATCGGCCGGACGCCATTGATGCTGAGTTCCGACCGGCATGGTCCGGAGTTCTACCAGGCGATCTGGGCGCGGGTCGCCGAGACCGGCCAGTGGGAAGGCGAGACCTGGGATCGCCGCAAGGACGGCCAGATCTACCCCAAGCAGATGCGTATCCGGGCGGTTCGCGAGGGGCGCCAGCAGCGCGTTTCGCATTACGTCGCGGTCTTCTCCGATATCAGTGCGCACAAGGCACAAGAGGCGCGCATCGACTATCTGGCGCACCACGATCCGTTGACCAGCCTGCCCAACCGCCTGGCCCTCGATATCCATCTCGCCGACGTGCTGGGCGCGGCGGCCCGCAGTGCCAGCCGGGTGGCGGTGATCATCATCGATCTCGATCATTTCAAGACGGTGAACGATTCGCTCGGCCATCACGCCGGCGACCTGTTGCTCGGCGAAATTGCCCGCCGGCTGCAGGCCATTCTCGAGGTCGGGAGCCGGCTGTTCCGCCTGGGCGGCGATGAATTCGTCGTGGTCCTCGAAGAAGCGAATCAGGCCGAAACCGTCGTCGAGCTGGTACACCAGATCGAGCGGGCGTTTACCGAACCCTGCCAAGTCAATGATCACCTGTTGCATACCAGCCCGTCGATCGGCATCAGTCTCTACCCGATCGATGGCGAGACGGCCGAGACGCTGATCCGCAATGCCGATACGGCGATGTACTACGCCAAGTCGAATGGCCGCAACAATTACCAGTTCTTTGCCGAACCGATGAATGCGGCAGCCAACAAGCGCCTGCATCTGGAAACCGAATTGTGGGATGCGCTGGCCCAGAATCAGTTGTTGCTGCACTACCAGCCGCAGATCGATCTGCCGAGCGGCAACATCGTCGGCGTCGAAGCGCTCGTCCGCTGGCAGCACCCGCTGCGCGGCATGGTCGGGCCGGGCGAATTCATTCCGGTCGCCGAGGAATGCGGCCTGATCCTGCCGCTCGGCCATTGGGTCCTGCTCACCGCCTGCCGCCAGGCGAAGGCCTGGATCGACGCCGGCGTCGATATCGGCGAAATTGCCGTCAATATCTCGGCCCTGCAGTTCCGGCAACCGGAGTTCGCCCAGTCGGTCCATGCCATCCTCCTCGAAACCGGCTTGCCGCCCGAACGGCTGGAGCTGGAAATCACCGAGAGCACGGTGATGCACAGCGCCGACTCGTCGATCAAGACGCTGGCCGAATTGAAGCGGATGGGCGTCAAGCTGGCGATCGACGATTTCGGTACCGGCTATTCGTCGCTCGCCTACCTGCGGCGGTTTCCGATCGATCGCCTGAAGATCGACCGCGCCTTCGTTGCCGATGTCGAGTTGGATACCGACGCCGCCTCGCTGGTGTCCTCGATCATTTCGCTCGGTCGCTCGCTGGGCCTGCATCTGGTGGCCGAGGGCGTCGAGAATTCGGCGCAGGCCGATTTTTTGCGGGCCCTCGATTGCCAGCGCGTCCAGGGTTTCCACTTCTTCCGGCCGGTGGTCGCTGAAGAAGTCGCCGCCGTCAGCGAAATTATCCGGCTTGCCCGAGGCGCCGCCTGATTCTTCGGCCGGGTGGCCTGCTAAAATCCGGCCATCCCCGACTCGGAGTTCAGTATGAAAATCGGATTTCTCGGCCTCGGCATCATGGGGCGCCCGATGGCGCTCAATCTCCTCAAGGGCGGCCACACGGTGACCGTCTGGGCGCGTCGCCCCGAATCGATGCAGCCGCTGCTCGACGCCGGGGCGAAAGCCGCGACCGGTCCGGCCGATGCCGCCCGCGGCCAGGAACTGGTGATTTCCATGGTGGCCGACGCGCCGGATGTCGCCGAGGTGATGCGCGGTGTTGCCGGCGGTGCCGAAGCGGGGCTGGTCGCCGTCGACATGAGTACCATCGCACCGGCCGCCGCTCGGCGGATCGGTGAGGAACTGGCCGCTGCCGGGGTCGATTTTCTCGACGCTCCGGTTTCCGGCGGCGAAGTCGGGGCCATTGCCGGCACCCTGTCGATCATGGCCGGCGGTTCGTCTGCCGCTTTTGCCAGGGCCTTGCCGGCCTTCGAATGCCTGGGCAAGAATATCGTCCATGTCGGGGCCAGCGGCGCCGGGCAGGTGACCAAGGCGGCCAACCAGATCGTCACCGGCATGGGCGTGCTGGCGGTCGCCGAGGCTTACGCCTTTGCCGCCAAGAATGGCGTCGATTGCAGCAAGGTGCGCGAAGCGCTGCTCGGCGGCTTCGCCTCTTCAAAGATTCTCGAAAACCATGGCCAGCGCATGCTCGACCGCAATTTCAAGCCGGGTTTCAAGAGCTGGATGCACGAGAAGGATCTGAACATCGTCATGCAGACGGCGCACGAACTCGGCCTCTGTCTGCCGGGTTCGGCCGCGACGGCCCAGATGTTCAATGCCATGGTCGGTTCCGGGTTGGGCGAAGAGGATTCGATCGCCGTGCTCAAATTGCTGGAAAAGCTCTCAGGCCAGGCATGAAGATCGGTTTCATCGGACTCGGCGTGATGGGGCGCCCGATGGCGCTGCATCTGCAGCGGGCCGGGCATGAACTGTTGGTCTGGTCCCGTCGCCCGGCTGCGGCCGACGGCTTGCCGGCGATCAGCTGCGCGACGCCGGCGGAACTCGGGCGGCGCTGCGCGGTAGTGTTCACGATGGTCACCTCAAGCGCCGATGTCGCCGCTCTCGCGCTCGGCGCCGACGGCCTGAGCGAGGGCATGGCGCCGGGATCGGTACTGATCGATTGCTCGACCATTGCGCCCGATACCGCCCGGCAGATCGCCGCCCAACTCGCGGCCAAGGGCATCGCCGTGCTCGACGCCCCGGTTTCCGGCGGCGCCCAGGGCGCCATCGACGCGACGCTGGCGATCATGGTCGGCGGCGATGCCGGCGTGCTGGAAAAGGTCCGGCCGCTGCTCGAATGCCTGGGCCAGCGCATCGTCCATGTCGGTCCGAACGGGGCCGGCCAGGTCGCCAAGGCCTGCAACCAGATGATCATGGTCGCTGCCATCGAAGCGGTGGCCGAGGCCATGCGTCTGGCGGCCACCTCCGGCGTCGACTGCGCCAAGGTGAAGCAGGCCCTGGCCGGCGGCTCGGCGGCTTCGCGGGTGCTCGAGGTGATGGGCGAACGCATGGTCCGCCGCGATTTCTCGGCCGGGGTCGAAGCGCGACTGCATCACAAGGATTTTGGCCTGGTGCTCGAAGCGGCCCGCGCCAGCGGGGTGGCCATGCCGTTGACCGCGGCCGTCGGCCAACAATTGAATGCGCTGATGGCGCAAGACTGGGGCCGCGACGATACGGCTTCACTGTTACGTGTACTGGAAACCCGATGACTCAGATCGCCCTGTTATCCGAAGCGGAAATCGAGGAGCGCTACCATGTTACCGGTGCCCGGCCGGTGGCCTTCATGCTGGCCGGTTTCGTTCGCGATGGCGATTCCTTCACGGTGCAACTGGAGGGGGATTTTTTCCCGACCAAGCTGCTTGCCGTGCTGCCGGAAAAGGGCCAGCTGATTTTCGATTGCAGCGGCAGCCCGGAAACCAATCGGCGCCTGCTGCAGAGCAAGGACAATGTCTTTATCGGCCGGCCCGGTGGCATCCATGTCCAGTTCTCGACCGGCGCCGCAGTCGAGGTCGTCCATGAGCGGGCCAAGGCTTTTGCCGCCCCGTTGCCGAAATTCCTCGTCCGGCTGCAGCGCCGCGAATCGTTTCGCGCCCAGACGCCGCTTACCCGGCCGCTGCAATTTTTCGGCCGGTTGCCCGACGGCAAATTGCTCAACCTGCCGACCCACGACATTTCGGTGACCGGCATCGGCCTTTCGGCCAGCGAGTTGCCGGAGGATCTGACGATCGGCATGGTTCTGCCAAATTGCCATTTTGCCCTGCCGGAAGAAACGCAGGAGCTGTTTTGCAGCGCCACGATCTGCAACCTGAGCGAGCGCAAAAGCCGTTCCGGCGGCCAGCAGTGGCATGTCGGCCTGCGCTTCAACGACCTGCCGCCGGCCGCCGAGAATCGCATCCAGCGCTACATCGACAAACTCGAACGCGAACGGCGCGAACGCAGTTGATGGGCTAGCGTCGGGCGAGTCTGCCGAGCGTCGCCAGCAAGGCCTTGACGTCGATCGGTTTGGCGACGAAATCGTCCATCCCGGCGGCGCTGCAGCGCTGGCGATCTTCTTCGTAGGTGGCGGCGCTGAGGGCGATGATGTAGAGGGGCGGGCGGTTGTTCGCCTGTTCCCACTGACGAATCTGGCGCGTCGCCGCAAAGCCGTCCATGACCGGCATCTGGCAGTCCATCAGGACGATATCCGGGGTCAGGCCGTCGCCGGTAATGGCGCGCACGGCCTGTTCCCCATCCTCGACGCAGACGGTGGCAATGCCGTTCTTGTTCAGGATGGATTGGATGACCAGGCGGTTGATCCCGTTGTCTTCGACGATCAGTGCCGATTTCGGCGCCATTTCGCCGAGCTGGAGGCTGGCCGGTTGGCGTTCGCTCTGGCGGCTGTCCTCATTTTCGGCGACCCGCTCGGCCGGAATCGCAAACCAGAAACGTGAGCCGCGGCCGATTTCGCTGGCGACACCGGTTTCGCCGCCCATCTGTTCGGCGATCCGCCGGACGATCGAAAGCCCGAGGCCGGTGCCGGAAAATTTGCGGGTGTTCGAACTGTCGACCTGGGAGAAGGGCTGGAAGAGATTTGCCTGCTGCTCGGGGCCGATGCCGATGCCCGAGTCGATCACCGTGAACACCAGAACGACCTGTCCGTCGGGGTCGGTTCTTTCCTCGCCTTCAATGCGCAGGAAGCCCTTTTCGGTAAATTTGATGGCGTTGCTGACCAGATTCGAGAGCATCTGGCGGATGCGGATCGGATCGCCCCAGTAGCGCTGATCGGGGTTGCCCGGCCAGCTGGTTTCCAGGGTGAGGCCACGGGTTCTCGCGCTTTCCTGGAAAAGGGTTGCCGTATCGCCGATCAGCCGGGTCGGCACAAAGGCCTTGCGGGCCAGTTCCAGCTTGCCGGCTTCGATCTTCGAGAGGTCGAGAATGTCATTGAGCAAGGTCAGCAGCGTCTGCCCGGAATTGAGAATGGTTCGTGCCGCTTCCTGTTTCTCTTCGTGCTCCAGGCCCGGCATCAGCAGAATCTGGGCCATCCCGAGAATGCCGTTGAGCGGCGTGCGGATCTCGTGCGACATCGTGGCGAGGAACTGGCTCTTCGCCAGATTGGCCGCTTCGGCGGCCTGTTTGGCGGTCAGCAGTTCGCTTTCGTGCTGCTTGCGCAAGCCGATGTCTTCCTTGACCGCGATGAAGTGGGTGATCGTTCCGGTTGCATCGGCGACCGGCGAAATGGTGGTCATTTCCCAGTAGAGCTCGCCGTTCTTCTTGCGGTTGTAGATCTCGCCGCGCCAGGTTTTGCCTGAAATGATGGTTTGCCAGAGTTCCTGGTAAACCGCCAGCGGCGTCATTCCCGACTGCAGCAGACGGGGCGTCAGGCCGATCACCTCGGCCCGGCGATAACCGGTCGTCCGTTCGAAGGCCTCGTTGACGAAGGAAATATTGCCGGCCGCATCGGTCATCATGATGGCCGCATTGCTTTGCGTGACGGCGGCGCTGAGCAGACGACTTTCCGCCTCCAGTCGCTTGCGTTCGGTGATGTCGTGAATGATCGAATACAGCATCGGCCGACCGTCAATTTCGCCCGGGCCGGAATACACCTCGACATCGCGAATTTCGCCGGAGGCCAGATGGTGACGCGAGTTGTCGTAGCGGCGATGCTCGCTGCCGACGCTCTCCGCTGCCAGCCCCAAGGCTTCCGCCGAGCGGCCGTTGATCCGCGCGAAGGGCATGCCGAGCAGGGTGTCGCGCGGGTAGCCGTAGAAGTCGAAGGCGGCCTGGTTGGCATCGGTGATCAGGCCGCTTTGCGGGTCGATCACCAGCTTGATCGCGGTATTGACCTGGAAGAACTGGCGGTAACGTTCCTCGCTCGCCCACAAGGCTTCTGTGGCCGTGTCCCGGGCCTGCAGCGAGCGCAAGACCAGGCCGATGAGCAGCAGCACCATCAGGCTGACGGCCGAGGCCGTGATCAGCACTTGATTACGGTGGGCGACATGCGGCAGGAACAGTGTCTCGAGCTTTTCGCCGAGCATGAAAATCATCCGGTATTCCGGCAGCTTGTAGTAGCCGTAAAGGCGCTCGACGCCATCGGTCTGGGCGCGCTTGACGAAGGCCCCGGCGCCCTCGGCGTCCGGGCGGTCAAAGGCCGCCCCGGTCAGCGTTTTGCCGTAGTACGGCTCGCCATCCGGCAGGCGGGCCAGGATCACCCCGTCGCGGGCAACCGTGGCGATCCCTTCCGGGCTGAGTTCGAGATAGCCGCGAAAGCCGGAAAACACTTCCGGGCTGGCCGAGACGACGATGACCCCGGCGAACTTTCCCTGACGCAGGATCGGCCGGGTGAACTGGATCGACCATTTGCCCGAGACCTTGCCGAGCAAGGGCTGGCTGATGAACAGGCGGTCGCGCTCGCCGGCCAGGCGATGGACGCGGAAATGTTCGCGCTGCGTCAGGTCGATTGGCGTGGTTATCGGCTGAAGATTGGAGAAGATCAGCATGCCATCGGGGCCGATGATGCCGATCTGGATGGCGATATCCGCGAGGATGCCCTGCCGGCGCCTGACCAGTTCGGCAAAGGCGGCGGCGTCGCCGTGCCAGGAGTCGCGCAGGTCGAGCAGCAATTCGTCGAGGCGCTTGATGGTCGACTGGCTGTGTTCGGCAAAGGCCTGCGACTGGAGGAGCAGCGACGATTCCGCTTCGCGCAGTACGCTATTTTTGCTGCGGCTCAGTTCGGCCGCCGTCGAAATCCAGATCGCGGCGAGGCAGAGGGCCAGCAGCAGGAAAATCTGGGGACGCGTCGATGGGGCTTTCATGGGCTGTCGAGTCTAGCGCGATCCGCCCAGAGGGGCCTTGGTTTCCATCGGCCTCAGGCGCTCAGGCGCATTCATCGCAGCGGTGGATTTCGATGGTCAGATGGACGATTTCCTCGTGCACGGCGAGGGCCTCGCGAATTTGCTGCGCGGTCAGCAGGCCGTCATGGGTCAGCAGGCTGAGGGCGCAGGCATAGGCGCCGGTGCCGACGCGCCAGACGTGCAGGTCGGTCAGGCGGGTATCGCCGGCCGCCGGCAGCTGTTCGATCACCTCACGGATTTCGGCGACCACCGGATGATCCATTTCGCGGTCGAGCAGCACCCGGCCGCTTTGCCTGAGCAGGTTCCTCGCCCACAGTCCGACCAGCACGGCGCCGACCAGGCCGCTCGCCGGATCGAGCCAATTCCAGCCATAGAGCCAGCCGCCGGCCAGGGCGGCGATGGCGAGCAGCGAGGTGGCGGCATCGGTGATGACGTGGATGTAGGCCGACTTCAGGTTGAGGTCGTCGTGATGGTGGTGAGCGTGATCGTCGCCATGTCCGTGCTGATGCCCGCCATGCGTGTGGGCTTGCCCGAGGATCAGGGCGCAGACGAGATTGACCACGAGGCCGAGCACGGCGACGGTGATGGCTTCCGGGAAATGAATCGGTTGCGGAGCCCACAGCCGTTCCAGCGAGCCGAAGATCATCATGCCGGCGACGCCGAGCAGGAAAATGGCGCTGGTGTAACCGGCCAGTACTTCGATCTTCCAGGTGCCGAAAGCAAAGCTCGGGTCGCTGGCATAGCGGCGGGCGGCGGCATAGGCAAAAGCTGACAGGCCGATGGCCAGTGCGTGCGAACTCATGTGCCAGCCGTCGGCGAGCAGCGCCATCGAGTTGAAGGTCAGGCCGGCGACGATCTCGATCAGCATCGTCGCCAGGGTGATCCACAGCACCAGCCGGGTGCCGCGTTCGGCCGCCGGGTTGCCGGTCGAGAACTGGTGCGGGTGGATCCAGCGCGAGAGGTCGTGGTGCTTGGCGTTCATTGTTGTCCGTAGCCGGCGAATTTTTCCAGAACGGCCGCCATCTCGTTGGCCGAGAGCAGCACCGGCTGGCCGAGCTGGCAGGCGCGCCAGTATTGCTCGCAGAGTTCTTCCAGTTCGACGGCGAGGGCCAGGGCCTCGGCCAGATCGCGGCCGGCGACGAGCAGGCCGTGATTGGCCAGCAGGCAGCCGCGGCGGTCGCGCATGGCGGCTAGCGCGGCGGCGGAGAGCTCGGCCGAGCCGAAAATCGCGTAGTCGGCACAGCGGATGCTGTCGCCGCCAAAGCGGGCAATCATGTAATGAAAGGGCGGAATGTCGTAGCGCAGGCAGGCCAGACTGACGGCGAACGGCGAATGGGCGTGCAGCACGGCGCCGATTTCCAGCCGGCCGGCATAGAGGTCGCGATGGAAGCGCCATTCCGAGGACGGCTTGCGCCGGCCCTGATGGCTGCCATCGAGCGCCATCAGCGGGATGTCGTCGGCTTCAAGCGCGGCATAGGGCATGCCGGTCGGGGTGATGTAAAAGCCTTGCTCATGGCGCACGCTGACGTTGCCGGCCGTGCCGCGATTGAGGCCGGCCGGCTGCATGGCCTGGGCGGTGGCGATCAGTTCGGCGCGCCGGTCAGCCATGGTTTTCTTCCGGGTAGAGCCCAAGCAGGCCGTCGCGGCTGGCCGGACAGACGCCGCGCTCGGTGATGATGGCGGTGACCAGGCGGGCCGGCGTCACGTCGAAAGCCGGGTTGGCGACTGCTTCGCCGGCCGGCAGCTGGTGCAGGGCCGAGGGCACGCCGCGCGCGTCGAGCCCGTGCAACAGGCGGAATTCGTCGCCATCGCGTTCCTCGATCTTGATGTGCCGGCCTTCCGGCAGGTCGAAGTCGAGCGTCGAGCGCGGCGCGGCGACGTAGAAGGGAACGTCGTTGTCGGCGCAGGCCAGGGCTTTCAGGTAGGTGCCGACCTTGTTGGCGACGTCGCCGTTGGCGGCGATGCGGTCGGCGCCGACGATCACCGCATCGATCCGGCCCTGGCGCAGCAGCAGCCCGGCCGCGTTGTCGGCGATGACGGTGTGCGGTACGCCGTGCTGGGCCAGCTCCCAGGCGGTCAGCAGCCCCTGGTTGCGCGGCCGGGTTTCCGACACCCAGACATGCACCGGCAGCCCGGCGTCGTGGGCGACATAGACCGGGGACAGCGCGGTCCCCCAGTCGACGGTGGCCAGCCAGCCGGCGTTGCAGTGCGTCATGATGTTCAGTGCGCTGCTCTGCCGCCGGGCAATCTGGCGAAGCAGGCCGAGGCCGTGCTGGCCGATGGCCAGGTTCTGTGCAACGTCTTCCTCGGCGATCGCCGCCGCTTCCCGCCAGGCGGCGGCGCAGCGTTCGGCCGGCGCCAGCGGGGCGAGCAGGCCGTGCATGCGGGCCAGCGCCCAGTGCAGGTTGACCGCCGTCGGCCGGGTCGCCCACAGTGTGTCGAAAGCCTCTTGCAGCCCGGCGTCGTCGGCCCTTTCGCCCAGTCCGATGGCCAGACCGTAGGCCGCCGTGGCGCCGATCAGCGGGGCGCCGCGCACCTGCATGGCGCGGATGGCGTGCGCCGCCTCGGCCAGCGTGGCGACGCGCAGCCAGTGCAGGGCGTGCGGCAGCCGGGTCTGGTCGATGATGTCGATGGCGCCTCGTTCGGGATGGGCGCGCAGGGTGCGGGTCGGAATGCCGTCGATGTTCATGAGTTAACCGGGGGAAATGTTCGCGGCTCGCTGCCAGGAGCGGTGCTGGCCGGTGGGCGATGCCTGGGTTGAAGGTTTTCGGGGGAGCGACGGCGCCAATGTTACGCGTTTTTGTCGGCCGTCCTCAGCTTGCCGGAGACCAGCTCGCCCCGTAACGGCCGCCGGCGTAGTAGCGGTAGGTGTTCTTGCCGCCCTCCTTGGCCCGGTACATCGCCAGATCGGCGTTCTTGACCAGTTCGTTGGCATGGTTCGCGTCATCCGGGTAAAGGCCGATGCCGATACTGGCCGAGACCTGCAATTCGTGGCCGCGGAAATGGCAGGGGCGGGCCAGTGCGTCGACCAGCTTGCCGGCCACTGCGCCGGCGTGTTCCTGGCTCGCCAGGTGGCGCAGGACGATCAGGAATTCGTCGCCGGCCAGGCGGCCGGCCAGATCGCTTTCGCGAATCCCCGCCTGTAGACGCTGGGCGGTCTGCTGCAGCAGATAGTCGCCGGCTTCGTGGCCGAATGCATCGTTGATCGCCTTGAATCCGTCGAGATCGACAAAAAGCAGGGCGATGATTTCCCGGCAACGCCGGGCCTCGGAGATCATCTGTTCGAGCCGGTGGCTGAGCAGGCGGCGGTTGGCCAGTCCGGTCAGCGGGTCGTAGTTGGCCTGATGCCAGATGTTGGCTTCGGCCGCCTTGCGCAGCGTGATGTCGGCGAAGTTGACCACGGCGCCGACCGGTCCCTCGTCATCGATCGGGTCGAGACGAATTTCGACATGGAAGGCGGTGCCGTCGGCCCGCTGGAAAAGGCAGTCGTCGCTGTGCAGGCGCTGCCCGAGCCGCAAGGCGTCGTGCAGGCCCTGGTCGCGCGCCGCGTCCGGGGTGATCAGGTCGAGGATCGGCCGGCCGAGCAGGGTGTCGGCCCGCTCGTGCCCAAGCAGGCGCAGGGCGACCGGGTTGATGAAGGTGCATTCGCCATTGGCGGCCAGCCCGAAAATGCCGTTACCGGAGGCATCGACGAGCAGCCGCAAGCGGGTTTCCGCCTGCCGGCGCTCGACTACTTCGCGGAGCAATTCGCCGGTCCGCTGCTCGACCAGGGCCTCCTGCTCGCTCTTCGCCCGGTCCAGGGCAAGGACCTGCTGGCGCGAGCGGCTCAGGGCAAACAGCGTGAGGGCGCCAACCAGCGCCCAGCCGACCAGGTGGACCAGCAGGGAATTGCGTTTCTGGTGACGCAGCGGCTCGGCGAACGGCGTGGTATCGAAGGTGACGCTGATGCCGCCGCGGATGTCGCCGATCCGGTAGCCTTGTTTTGCATGACAGCCGAGACAGGCCTGCCGGGTGACGAGCGGGGCCATGAAGCGGACGAAGGTCCGTCCCTGCTGCTCGATCAGCTCGGCACGCTCCCGGACGCCGTGCTCGAAGTCGCGCAATACGGCCGTTTCCCAGGGGTCGGCCAGGTTGCCCGGGTTGATCGGCTTGAGGCTGGTCATGTGGATCTGGACGCCGGTCAGTTCGCGGACGGTCTCCGTCACTTGGCGCGTCATGTAGGCCGGGTTGAGCAGCGTCAGGCGGACGCCGTCGCGGGTGACCACGTCCCGGTCGGGAACGTCGAGATAGGGGTTGGCCGGGTTGTCCTCGGTCACTCTGGCGTAAACGCCGCCATGTCGGGCATTCCACAGGCGCATCGCGTCCATCATGTGGAACACCTCGCGACCCTGGCTGGTGCTGAGTTCGAGCACCTGGCGCTGGATCACGAACAGGTTCCAGGCCAGCGAGGCCAGCACGATTGCGCTCCACAAGGCTAGCGGGACGAGCCAGTAGCGACGATCAAGAAGAAACCTGTTCATGCTGCTCCGGGTGGTGCTTTCGGGTACTCCAGAGGGTAGCAGGATCTCAGGTGAAAATCATCGCCCAGCACGGCCGGGCCGGTCATCCGCTGTTCCGGCCGGGCGGCGGTTTTGCTTGATCAATAGCCGGGCTTCTTCAACAATACCGGGCATAACCCCCTCCTTATTTGATGGCGTCTCTTCAATGATCGAAAATCAGCAGCTTGCAGTGCATTCGAAATTCCCGGCCATGGGCACCACGATCTTCACCGTGATGTCGCGGCTGGCGGCCGAATGTGGCGCGGTCAACCTGTCGCAAGGCTTTCCGGACTTTCAGGCCGAACCGGTGCTGTTCGATGCGGTGCATCGCCACATGTGCGCCGGGCGCAACCAGTATCCGCCGATGGCGGGCGTGCCCGAGTTGCGCCAGGCCATCGTGGACAAGGTCGCGGCGCTGTACGGGACGCGTTTCGATGTCGAGTCGGAAGTGACGGTGACGGCCGGCGCAACCCAGGCCATCTTCACCGCCATTGCCGCCTTCGTCCGGCCGGGCGACGAGGTCATCGTCTTCGAGCCGGTGTACGACTGCTATGTGCCGGCCATCGAAACGGTCGGCGGCACGGCGGTCTATGCCCAGCTCAAGTTCCCGGATTACGCGCCGGACTGGACGCAGGTGGCGCAACTGATCACGCCGCGAACGCGGATGATCATCGTCAACTCGCCGCACAATCCGACCGGCAGCCTGCTCACGGCGGCCGATCTCGAGCAGTTGGCGGCGCTGGTCCGCGGCACCGACATCGTGATCCTCTCCGACGAAGTTTACGAACACATCGTCTTCGATGGCGCGGCGCATCTCAGCCTGTCCGGCCATGCCGAACTGGCGGGGCGCAGCATCGTCGTTTCCAGCTTCGGCAAGACCTATCACATCACCGGCTGGAAGATCGGCTACGTGGTCGGTCCGGCGGTGTTGATGGCGGAGTTCCGCAAGGTGCACCAGTTCAATGTGTTCACGGTGCATGGGCCGTCGCAACTGGCGATCGCCGAGTACATGCAGGATGCCTCGCGCCATCTCGGACTGGCGGCCTTTTATCAGGAAAAACGCGATTTCTTCCGCCGCCTGCTGGAAAAAACGCCGTTCACGCTGTTGCCCTGCCGCGGCACTTATTTCCAGCTGGCCAGCTACGCCGGGCTTTCCGCCTTGCCGGATCGCGCCTTTGCCGAATGGATGGCGCGCGAGGTCGGCGTCGCGGTGATCCCGGTATCGGTGTTCTATGCCGACGGGCGGGATGATCGGGTGGTCCGCTTCTGCTTCGCCAAAAAGGAGGAAACGCTGCTGGCGGCCGCCGAGCGTCTGGACAAGGCCTTTCCCCGGCCGGCCTGAGGTGTGAATATCAGCTTGACGCTGGCGCCGCCCGGTGCGAATAATTCGCCCAATCAACAGTCATGGATAAAGGAGTGATCATGAGCATGCTGCAGGAATTCAAGGAATTCGCCGTCAAGGGCAACGCGATGGATCTGGCGGTCGGCGTCATCATCGGCGGGGCCTTCGGCAAGATCGTCGATTCCATCGTCGGCGACCTGATCATGCCGCTGGTTGGCCGGGTCATCGGCAATCTCGATTTTTCCAACCTTTTCATCATCCTCGGCGACAACCCGAACAAGCTGGTCGCGCTGGCCGAGATCAAGAAGGCCGGCATTCCGGTCTTCGCCTACGGTTCCTTTCTGACCATCCTGGTCAACTTCGTCATTCTCGCCTTCATCATCTTCATCATGATCAAGCAGATGAACCGTTTGCGCCCGGCCGCCCCGGCCCCTGAAGTCGCCCCGGCGACGCCGGAAGACGTGCTGCTGCTGCGCGAAATCCGCGATTCACTGAAGAAGTAAGGATTTCCGCAAACCGTAAAAAAAGCCGCTCGATGCGGCTTTTTTCTTGCGGAGGACGGGCCCTGGCCGTCCGGTTCAGCTGCCGAAAACCGCCTGCCACAGCGCGCTGACCGCGCTGATGTGCTTTTCGATAGCGTCGCGCGGGACCAGCGCTTTCGGCGTCGCCGTCAGGCGCTTGGCGTGTTGCAGGCGGCGGTATTCGCGATAGGCATTGCCGGCTGCCTGGCCGAGTTGCGGCTCGATCAGGCCGAGTTCGCCAGCCATCCGGAGCAGCGCGATGTTGCCGAGATTGCCGGTCAGGCTGGCATGCTGGCTGGCAAACGCGAGAATCAGGTACTGCACGATAAATTCGACATCGACGATGCCGCCGCGATCGTGCTTCAGGTCGAACTCGGTCTCGCTGTTCGAGGCATGGGCATCGACCATCTTCTTGCGCATGGCGACGACTTCGTCCCGCAGCGTCGCGAGATCGCGCGGCTGGCGCAGGATTTCGCAGCGAATCGCCTCGAAACGGGCGCCGACCGCCGGATCGCCGGCGCAGAAGCGGGCCCGGGTGAGCGCCTGGTGTTCCCAGACCCAGGCGTTTTTCAGCTGGTAGTCGCGGAAGGAATCGACCGATACCGCGAGCAGGCCCGAGTCGCCATTCGGCCGCAGGCGGAGGTCGGTTTCGAACAGGATGCCGGCCGAGGTCTGGCTCGATAGCCAGGTGTTCAGGCGCTGGCCGAGGCGGGTGTAATTTTCCGCCGCCTCCTGCGAATCGTCGTCGAACAGGTAGACCAGATCGAGATCGGAGGCGTAGCCGAGTTCCTTGCCGCCCATTTTGCCGTAGCCGATGACGGCGAATTTCGGCACCGCGCAGTGGCGTTTCTTGATCGTGCTCCAGCACAGTGGCAGGGTCTCCTGGACGATGGTGTCGGCCAGTTCGGTGAGGTGGTCGGAGAGCGTTTCGATGGTCTGCAGGCCGGCCAGATCCTGAGCCAGCAGGCGGAACACCTGGGCGTGGTGCACTTCGCGCAGGATGTCCATTTCGCGCTCGGTGTCGCCGGCGTGGTCAGCCAGGTTGCGCTTCAGCTCGTCGCGGAAGCCGGCCCAGTTGGTAGCGATTTCGTAGAGGCGCGGGTCGAGCAGCTCATCGAGTAGCAGCGGGTAGTGGTTCAGGTAGTCGGCCGCCCAGTTCGAGGCGCAGATCACGTCGGCAACACGGCGCAGCGCCATCGGGTACTGTTGCAGCAGCGCCAGGTAGGAGCCGCGGCGGGCGATGCATTCGAGGAAGGTCAGGCCGCGGACCAGCGTCAGGTCCGGCGCGCTGGTCGCCCCGGCCGCTTCGATCAGGCGCGGGCCGACGGCGTCGAGTCGCGAGCGGTTGGTGCTCGGCAGTTGCTGGTAGCGGTTCGAGGCGCGCAATTCGGCCAGGCGCCGGATGGCTTCCCGCGGTTGGCGAAAGCCAAGGTTGCCGAAGGCTTCGATGGCCGTCTCTTCTTCGAGCTGACTCAGCCACAATCCGGTGAGCGGATGCTCGCCGGCTTCCGGGTCCGAAAAAATCTGTTCGAAGTGCCGGGCGACTTTTTCCCGGTGGCCGTTGAGTACCGCCAGCATCGCGGCCCAGTCGGGAAAATCCATGCTCCGGGCGATGATCGCCCGGCCGGCGTCGTCCACCGGCAGCATGTGGGTCTGCTTGTCTTCGACGTATTGCAGGCGGTGTTCGAGGCGGCGCAGGAAAACGTAGGCGGTGTGCAGCTCCTGTTCGCTTTCGGCCGGCAGCAGTTGGCGTTCAACGAGCAGCTTGAGCACCGAAAGGGTCGGGCGAATCTGCAGCGTGGTGTCGCGGCCGCCGCGAATCAACTGGAAGACCTGGGCGATGAACTCGATTTCGCGAATGCCGCCCGGGCCGAGCTTGACGTGGTCGGCCATGTCCTTGCGCGCCACTTCGCGGCGGATCTGGGCGTGCAGGTCGCGCATCGCGTTGATCGCCCCGAAATCGAGGTATTTGCGGAAGACGAAGGGGCGGGAGATCCGGCGCAGCGCCGTCATCCACTCGCCGAGCGCCGCTCCATCGGCATTCGGGCCGGTGTTCATGACCCGCGACTTGATCCAGGCGTAGCGTTCCCACTCGCGGCCCTGGGTGACGAAATAGTTTTCCAGCGCGTCGAGCGAGCAGACCAGCGGCCCCGAGTCGCCATTCGGCCGTAGCCGCATGTCGACGCGGAAAACCTGGCCATCGGCGGTCAGATCGCCGAGCGCCGAAATCACCCGCTTGCCAAGCCGGGTGAAGAAATCGTAGTTCTCGATGCTCTTCTTGCCGTTGGTGTCGCCTTCTTCCGGGTAGATGAAGATGTAATCGACGTCCGACGAGACGTTCAGTTCGCGGCCGCCCAGCTTGCCCATGCCGATGATCAGCAGGCGTTGCGGCTGGCCGGCCCGGTCGAGCGGCTCGCCGTAGGTGAGGGCGAGCTGGCGGTGGTGGTAATCGAGGGCAAAATTGGTCGTGATGTCGGCGAGCAGGGTCATGCTCTCGACCACTTCGTCGAGCGGCGCCAGGCCGCACAGGTCGCGCAGCGCGATATGGGCCATCGCCCGGTGGCGCAGCCGGCGCAGCACCGACTTGACCGCCTCGTCGTCGGCAAAGGCGGCCTTCAGCGGGGCCAGCAGCAGATCTTCGGAGAGCGGCTGGAGCCAGCTGGCGGCCAATTCCGGAATCATCTCGGGATGGGCCTGCAGCTGGTTGGCCAGATAGCGGCTGTGGCTGAGGGCGTTATGCCAGCGGGGATCGAGTGTGGTGTCCATGATTGCTCAATCGGCACATTTGCCGAACAGGATAGAATGCCGGTTTTGGCGAATTTTTGATTGTAGTGACCTATTCCACTTTCTGGCAAAGCAGTTTTATCCGTGAGTAATCCGCAGCTTCGTGCGGAACTCCGCAGCGCGCTCTATCACCGCTTGCACTGGCTGTGGCCGATCCTGGCCAAGCCGGCCGTTCGCCGCGGGGTACGGATGCTCGGCTGGGGGCTGTTCGTCGCTTGGCTGGCCTTCGTCGTGCTGGTGCTCGCCTTGCGTTATGTCGTGCTGCCCAAGGTCGGCGATTACCTGAGCGAAATCGAGCAGGCGGCGACGCGGGCCGTCGGGCAAACGGTCAGTATCGGCCGAGTCGAGGCGCGCTGGCAGGGCTTGAACCCGGATCTCGTGCTCGACGACGTGCGTATCCTCGACCGGCAGGGCGCCCTGGCCTTTTCGCTGGCCCGGGTCGAGAGCGTGCTGTCCTGGCAGTCGTTGTGGCGCTTGCGGCCGACCTTGTCGCTGCTCGCCTTTGAAGGCCCTGTGCTGCAGGTGCGCCGCGATACCGGCGGCCGGATCAGCGTGGCCGGCATGGCGACGGAAGGCGAGAGCGACCCGGCTTTTGCCGAATGGGTGCTCGAACAGCGGCGCATCCGCATCCGCAATGCGACGATCGTCTGGGACGACCGCTTGCGGCAGGCGCCGCCGCTGATTCTGGAAGACCTGCAGTTTGCCCTCGACAATAGCGGTAGTCGCCATCGCTTTGGCTTGTCGGCCGCTCCACCCGACGAACTGGCCGCGCGGATCGACATCCGTGGCGAGGTCAAGGGCGATCTCGGCGATGCCCTGGAAAGTCTGTCCGGCAAGGTCTTCGTCCAGCTCGATTACGCAGATCTGGCTGGCTGGCGGAGTTGGGTCGATTACCCGCTGCGTCTGCCGCAAGGCCGCGGCGCGCTGCGCGTATGGGGCGATCTGGAAGATGGCGGCGGCAAGCTGACCGCCGATGTGGCGCTCGAGGAACTGCGGATCGGACTGGGGAGCAAATTGCCCGAACTCGATCTGGCCAGCCTGCGTGGCCGTCTTGAGGGGCGCTATCGGCCCGGTGTCTGGGCGGTGGTCGGGCGCAAGCTCGAGTTGCTGACGCAGCAGGGCGTCCGTGTCGCGCCCACCGATTTTCAGGTCGAATGGCGGCGCAATCCGCAAACGGCCGCCGTCAGTGGCAGCGCCAGTGCCAGTTTCCTCGATTTTTCGGCGCTCGCCAGCCTGGCCGCCTACATGCCGCTTGACGAGCGGAGCCGCGAATTGCTGCAAATACACCAGCCGCAAGGGCGGATCAGCGAACTGCGCGCCAGTTGGGGGTTGGAAGGCGAGGCCCTGAAGCGCTATTCGCTGAAAGCCGGCTTCGCCCAGCTGGGCATTCTTCCCGGCGGCTATTTCCCCGGAGCGAACGGCCTGTCCGGCAACATCGACCTGACCGAAAAAGGCGGCGAACTGTTGCTCGACGCCGGTCCTTCCGGGCTGTCGCTGCCAGCGGTCTTTCCCGAGCCGGATATCGCCTTCGACAGCCTGAAGGCCAGAACCACCTGGAAAACGGTCGGTGCCGGCGTCGATATCAAACTGGAGAAACTCGATTTCGCCGGCCCGGATGCCGCCGGTTCGGCGCGCGGCACCTATCGGTTCACCGGCGACGGTCCCGGCGAGATCGACCTGGTGGCCCATGTGGACCGCGCCGATGGGCGCGCCGTCTGGCGTTACATGCCGCATGCCGTCAATGCCGATGCCCGCGCCTGGATCCGCCGCGGCATCGTCGCCGGGCGTGGCTACGACGGTCGGCTGGTGCTGCAAGGCAACCTGAAGGATTTTCCCTTCCGCGATGGGCGCGGCGGCAAGTTCATCGTCACCGCCAAGGCGGCCGATGCCAAGGTCGATTACGCGCCGGGCTGGCCGGTCATCGACAATATCGCCGCCGACATGACCTTTGGCATCGGCATGAAGATCGCGGCCAGCCAGGGGGGTATTTTCGGCGCCAAGCTGTCCGACGTGACGGTCGAAATCCCGGATTTCGAGTCGCACGAGGAAATGCTGCTCGTCCGCGGGCTGGCGCAGGGGCCGACCGGCGAGTTTTTCCGTTTCATCGATCACAGCCCGGTCGCCGATTCGATTGATCGCTTCACCGAAGGCATGAAAGCCAGCGGTAACGGCCGGCTCGACCTCGAACTAGACATCCCGCTGCGCCACGCGCTGGACACCAAGGTGCGCGGCGACTACCGCTTCCAGAACAACCAGTTGCAGCCGCTGGCCGGCTTGCCGCCGCTGACCCAGGTCAATGGCCGGCTGTCGATCACCGAGAACAGCGTTTCGGCCCAGGACATCAGCGGCAAGGTTTTCGGCGGGCCGCTCAAGGTTCAGGTCAGGAATGTCGGCGACAAGGTCGGGGTGCTGGCCAGCGGGACCGCCAACATGGCGGACGTGAGCAGTCACTTCGGCTGGCCCCTGATCAATCACCTGACTGGCCGGACCGGCTGGAAGGCCGACATCAGCATTCGCAAGCGCAATGCCGACATCGTCGTCGAGTCGGACCTGCTCGGCATCAGTTCGCCACTGCCCGAGCCGCTCAACAAGAATGCGACGATGCCGCTGCCGCTGCGCATCGAACGCAGCGCGCCGGACGCCACGCGGGAGCAGTATCGGATTACGCTGGGCAAGGTCGCCCAGGGCTTGATCATTCGTCAGCAGGGCAACTGGGAGCGTGGCGTCTTTGCCGTCGGCGAAGCCGAGCCACGGCTGCCCGATAAAGGCCTGGCGGTGCGCGTCGCGACCCCGAAAATCGATGCCGATGCCTGGAAGAACTTCCTGCCGGAAGGCGCGGCGAGTCCGGATGGCAGCGCCAGTCCGGGTGCCGCCAATGGCGGCGGCCTGGGCCTCAACGTGGTTACGCTGAAAACGCCGCAGCTGCACTTGATGGGCCGTGATTACAGCCAGGTTGACGTCAGCCTGCGGCCGCGCGATACCGGCTGGCAGATCGGCCTGAATACCCGCGAAGCGGTCGGCGACGTGTTCTGGCGCAGTAGCGGCGAGGGCTGGGTCGAGGGCAATTTCAAGCGCCTGATCGTCCGCCCGGCGGCCGAAGTCGCCGAAGGCAGCACGACGCTGATCAACTCCCTGCCGGGCATGAGTCTGGTCGTCGACGATTTCCGTATCGGCGAAAAGGCGCTCGGCAAGCTGGAGCTCAAGGCGCGCAACGACAAGGGCGCATGGAATCTCGACCTGCTCAGCCTGCAGAACCCGGATGGTGCCCTGAAAGGCAAGGGGGTCTGGAACAATACCGGCAAGCATCAGACGCGGATGGATTTCGAATTGACGGCCAAGGATGTCGGCAAGCTCCTCGAACGTCTCGGCTACGTCGATGCGGTCCGCCGGGGGGCGGCCAAACTGAGCGGCGACCTGCAGTGGAACGGTCCGCTGACCGGGATCGATTATCCGTCGCTGACCGGTCAGATGACGGTCAATGCCGAAAAAGGCCAGTTCAACAAGCTGGAGCCGGGCGTCGGCAAGCTGCTCGGCCTGATCTCGCTGCAATCCCTGCCGCGCCGGCTGACCCTGGATTTTCGCGATATTTTCAGCGACGGCCTGGCTTTTGACAGCATCGAGGGCAAGCTGGCGGTGAAAAAGGGCGTGATGCGCACGAACGATCCCCTGCGCATCAAGGGACCGGCGGCGCAGATCGAGATCCAGGGCGAAACCGATCTGAAAGCGGAAACCCAGGACATGCAGGTGGTCGTCCGGCCGGAAATTGGCAATGCCGCGGCGATGGGTGCGGCGCTGGTCAATCCGGTGGTCGGCGCGGCGACGCTGCTGGCCAATGCTGTTCTGCAAAATCCGCTGAGCCGGCTGTTCAGCTACCGCTATCATGTGACCGGTAGCTGGAGCGATCCGCAAGTCGACAAGGCGGGCGAATCGCCGCCGCAAGCAAAACCGAAGAACGAAGGGGAAAGCAAACCTTGAGCAAACAGAATTGCCGGATTGCCGCATTGCAGATGGTCTCCGGGCCGCGTGTCGCCGATAACCTGGCGAGTGCCGGCCGGCTGGTCGACGAGGCGGTGGCGCAGGGCGCGCAACTGGTCGCCCTGCCCGAATATTTTCCGATCATCGGCGCGGCCGACGCCGACCGCGTCAAGGCGCGCGAGGATTTCGGCCACGGGCCGGTCCAGGACTGGCTGGCGGAAACCGCGGCACGGCACTGCATCTGGATTTTTGCCGGCTCCCTGCCGCTGGCCGCCTCGGTGCCGGACAAGATGCGCAATGCCAGTCTGGTGTACAACCCGGCCGGCGAATGCGTCGCGCGCTATGACAAAATTCATCTGTTTGGTTTCCGGAAAGGCCTTGAGGCTTACGACGAAGCGGCTTTCATCGAGCCCGGCTCGCAACCGGTCGCCGTCGATACGCCGTTCGGCCGCATTGCCCTGTCGATCTGCTACGACCTGCGCTTTCCCGAGTTGTACCGGGCGCTCGGGACGGTCGATCTGATCATGATGCCGGCCGCCTTCACCGATACCACCGGCCGCGCCCACTGGGAAATTCTGCTGCGCGCCCGCGCCATCGAGAACCAATGCTACCTGCTGGCGGTCGGACAGGGAGGCCGGCATGAAAATGGTCGGCTGACCCACGGCAACAGCATGATCGTCGACCCCTGGGGTGAAATCCTCGATCGCAAGATGAAAGGGCCGGGCGTCGTCATTGCCGATCTCGACCACGCCCGTATTGCCGAAATTCGCGAGAGCCTGCCGGCCCTTGCCCACCGAATTCTCTGACGGAGTATCAATGAATCCAAACAGTGCCCTGGCGCAAGCCGAATCCCTGCTGCTCGCCCCTTTTTCGCTGACCGAGGGCGATCTGTCGCGGACTTTCGGGCAGATCCTGAAGCACCAGGTCGATTACGCCGATCTCTATTTCCAGTATTCGCGTTCCGAAGCCTGGAGTCTGGACGAGGGGATCGTCAAGTCGGGCAGCTTCAATATCGACCAGGGCGTTGGCGTGCGGGCCATTTCCGGGGAAAAGACCGCTTTCGCCTACTCCGACGACATCAGTTCGCGGGCTCTCGGCGATGCGGCCAATGCTGTCCGGGCGATTGCTTCGGTTGGCCAGAGCGGCACCCTGCCGGCCCTGAAACACGGCGCGGCCGGGCACCGCCTGTATGTGCCGAATGATCCGATCGCCTCGCTGCCGGCCGAAGCCAAGGTCAAGCTGCTCGAGCGTCTGGAAGGTTTCGCCCGCGCCCTCGATCCGCGCGTGATCCAGGTCATGGCCTCGCTGGCCGGCGAATACGAAGTGATCATGGTGGCCGGTTCGGATGGCCGCATGGCGGCCGATATCCGGCCGCTGGTCCGTTGTTCGGTGTCGGTAGTGGTCGAGGAAAACGGCAAGCGCGAGCAGGGCGGGGCGGGCGGCGGCGGGCGTTTCGATTTCGCCTATTTCTCCGACGAAGTTCTCCAGCACTACGCGCAGGAAGCGGTCCATCAGGCGATTATCAATCTCCATGCCGAAGCGACGCCGGCCGGCCAGATGACGGTGGTGCTCGGCGCCGGATGGCCGGGCATCCTGCTGCACGAAGCGGTTGGTCACGGTCTGGAGGGCGATTTCAATCGCAAGGGCAGTTCCGCCTTCTCTGGCCGGATCGGCCAGCGCGTTGCCGCCAAGGGCGTCACGGTGATCGACGACGGCACGATTGTCGACCGCCGCGGTTCCTTGAACATCGATGACGAAGGCAATCCGACGCAGCGGACCGTGCTGATCGAAGACGGCATCCTCAAGGGTTACCTGCAGGACAGCCTGAATGCCCGCCTGATGGGCGTCGCGCCGACCGGTAACGGGCGCCGCGAATCCTTCGCCCACCTGCCGCTGCCGCGCATGACCAACACCATGATGCTGGCCGGCGAGCACGATCCGGCGGAAATCATCAAGTCGGTCAAGAAGGGCATCTACGCCGCCAATTTCGGCGGCGGCCAGGTCGATATCACCAGCGGCAAGTTTGTCTTCTCGATGAGTGAGGCCTACCTGATCGAGGACGGCAAGGTGACCCGGCCGATCAAGGGCGCGACGCTGATCGGCAACGGCCCGGACGTGCTGACCCGGGTGTCGATGATCGGCAACGACCTCAAACTCGATCCCGGCGTCGGTACTTGCGGCAAGGAAGGCCAGAGCGTGCCGGTCGGCGTCGGCCAGCCAACCCTGCGTATCGATGGACTGACGGTGGGTGGAACGGCATAATGTCACCACAACTTGAAGGGGGATTGTGATGCGCGGATTGTTCTTGCTGCTTGGCCTGCTGGCGTCTACGTCGGTTTTCGCGGAGTCACCGGCGGCGCTGCAGGAGCGGCTCAAAGTCATCGGGTCCGATCCGGTGGCATTGCGGGCAGCAATCGACTCCGGCAAGAAGGTCTCCTTCTTCTGCGCCAACTGCCACGGCGAAGACGGCATCAGCAAGACGCCCGAAGTGCCCAATCTGGCCGGCCAGAACCCGGCCTATCTGCTCGAGCAGATTCGCAAGTTTGGCGCCGGCGAGCGCAAGGACCCGTTCATGCAGGGCCTGATCAAGGTGCTCAAGGATGAAGAGCGGGTGCAGATCGCCACCTACTACGCCAGTACCACCGTTCCGCCGTCGCGTGCCGACGCGGCGCAGGCGGCGCGCGGCAAGGAGCTGTTCGCCAAGCTGTGCGTCCGCTGCCACGGCGAGCAGGCGCGCGGCAACGAACTCTACCCGCGCCTGGCCGGACAGAAACTGCCCTACCTGCAAACCTCGATTACCCGCTATCGCGATGGCACGGGGATCCGCAACAACCAGTTGATGAGCATCGCCACCGCGACGCTGAAGAACGAAGACATCCTCGCCGTGGCCAATTACCTGACGCAACTGCGCTGATCGACGATCTGACCGGCCGGTCAGATTGTTGATGCACATCATGGTAGTGGGGTTTACCCGACGGCTATCCTCCGTGCTTGCAAAAAGCCATAGGCGGAGGCAAATTGAAGGCCGTTCTCAGTGTTCTGCTCGTATTTTTCCTGGGTATTGTCGCTAACGACGCGCTGGCCCAGATCAGCGACATCAATTCGGCCATCAACAAGGCCGGGCGACAGCGAATGCTGTCGCAGCGCATGGCCAAGGCCTATTTTCAGATCGGCCAGCAGATCGAGGTGGAGCGCAGCAAGCGCGTCATGGATGCGTCGATTGCCGCCTTCGACCGCCAGCTGGTCGAGTTGAAGAATTACGCCCCGACGCCGGAAATCAAGGATACCTACCTGAAGCTGGAAAAGTCATGGCTGGCCTACAAGGATCTGCTGCTCGGGGCTGCTCCCTCGCCGCAAAATGGCCGCAAGGTGCTGGCGATTTCCGAGGAAGTGCTGGCGCTGGCCCAGCAGGGAACCGTTCAACTGGAAAAGCGTTCCGGCTCGCTGGCCGGTCAACTGGTCAACGTCTCGGGACGCCAGCGCATGCTGTCGCAGCGCATCGCCAAGTTCTATCAGGCGGGAGCCTGGGGCGTGGCGGACGACAAGAGTGCCGCCAACCTGGACAAGGCGCGCAAGGAATTTACCGAGGCCCAGCAGGATCTGCTGGCGTCCCAGGCCAATACCGTCCAGATCAAGGATGCGCTGGATCTGGTCAAGCAGCAGTGGTTCTTCTTCGACAGTGCGCTGGGCCAAAGGACGCTGGCCGACAAGCGCGCGCAAACGGCGGTCGCGACAACCAGCGAACGTATTCTGGAAGAGATGGAAGGCGTTGTCGGACTCTACGAAAAGCTGCCAAAGTGAGCGGCACGGCCTGAGGTCTCGCGCTTCGCCCGGCCGCGCAAGAGCGAAATCTTCGCTGACCATCCGGTAGAATGCTTGCCTTTCTCCAATCTTGAATGGGGCTGGCCATGACGCCGCAAAGTAAACCGAATACCGACGACATTCGTATCAGGGAAATCAAGGAACTGGTGCCGCCGGCCCACGTCTTCCGCGAATATCCGGTATCCAATCGGGCGGCACAAACCACCTACACCGCCCGCCAGGCCATCCACCGCATCCTGCACGGCGCCGACGACCGTCTGCTGGTGGTGATCGGCCCCTGTTCGATCCACGATTACGACCTGGCCATCGACTACGCCAGGAAGCTGGCCAAGGAAGCGGAAAAATACGCCGACGACCTGGTCGTCGTGATGCGCGTCTATTTCGAGAAACCGCGCACCACGGTCGGCTGGAAGGGCTTGATCAACGATCCGCGCCTCGACAACACCTTCCGCATCAACGAAGGCATTCGCCTGGCCCGCCGTATCCTGCTCGAAATCAACGAACTCGACCTGCCTTGCGCCACCGAGTTCCTCGACACCATCACGCCGCAATACACCGCCGACCTGATCGCCTGGGGCGCCATCGGCGCCCGCACCACCGAATCGCAGGTGCATCGCGAACTGGCTTCCGGCTTGTCCTGCCCGGTCGGTTTCAAGAACGGCACCGACGGCAACATGCGCATCGCCGTCGACGCCATCCGCTCGGCCAATTCGCCGCACCATTTCCTGTCGGTGACCAAGACCGGCCATACCGCCATCGTCTCGACGCTGGGCAACGAGGATTGCCACGTCATCCTGCGCGGCGGCAAGGAGCCGAATTTCGATCCGGCCAGCGTCGACGCCGCCTGCACCGAAATCGCCAAGGCCGGCCTTGCCGCCCGACTGATGATCGACTTCTCGCATGGCAACAGCCGCAAGCAATTCAAGCTGCAGATGGAGGTTAGCGACAGTGTCGCTGCCCAACTGGCGGCCGGTGAAGAGCGCATCGTCGGGGTGATGGTCGAATCGCACCTGGTCGAAGGGCGCCAGGATCTGGCGCCGGAAAAGGAACTGACCTACGGCCAGAGCATCACCGACGCCTGCATCAACTGGGACGACAGCGTGAAGGTTCTCGAGCAACTGGCCGCCGCCGTGCGCGCCCGGCGGCTGGCCGAAGCGGCCGAGTAAGCTGGCCCGGCTCACCGCGTCAGCGGCCCGAACCACGGGGAGGCAGATTGCCTCCCCTTTTTCATTGCGGCCTCCTCCCGTTCGGGACTGCCGCCATTACTGCCCAACAGGCGATTTAGTTAATTCAAATTGGCTTTTTTTGGGCTAGCCTGAACAGGTGACGAAAACAACCTGGTCCGGCCAATGCACATCGCCAATATTTCCGTTCCGGATGCCCTGAACAGCCTGCGCAGTTCGAGCGATGGCTTGAGCTCGGTCGAGGCGCAAAGACGCCTGCGCGAGTACGGCGCCAACACCATCGCCGAAGTGCGGCGGGCGCCGCTGTGGCGGCAGTTTCTCAAGGAGTTTTCGCATTTCTTTGCGCTGATCCTGTGGGTGGCTGCCGGCCTGGCCTTCTTCGCCGAATCGCAAAGCCCGGATGAAGGCATGTGGCAACTCGGTGCGGCCATCGTTGCGGTGATTCTGATCAATGGCAGTTTTTCCTTCTGGCAGGAGTACCGGGCCGAACAGGCGATTGCCGCGTTGCGCAAGCTGCTGCCGCCATCGGCCAAAGTCGTCCGCGATGGCCAGTTGTTCACCTTGCCGGCCGATTCCCTGGTCCCCGGCGATATCGTGCTGCTTGAAGAGGGGGACAATGTCCCGGCCGACTGTCGCCTGATTGCCGGGAGCGACGTCCGGGTCAATACCTCGACCATTACCGGCGAGTCGCAGCCCAAGGCGCGCACGCCGGAAAGTGTCGGCGGGGACGTGCCGTTCGATGCGAAAAATCTGCTGCTCGCCGGCACCTCGCTGATCTCCGGGCAGGGACGGGCCCTGGTCTTTGCCACCGGCATGCACAGCGAGTTCGGCAAGATCGCCCACCTGACGCAGACGGCGACCAAATCGGTGTCGCATCTGCAACTGGAGATTGCCCGCCTGTCCAAACTGGTGGCCATCTTCGCCACCACGCTCGGCCTGGTGTTCTTCGCCATTGGCACGGTGATCGGCTTGCCGTTCTGGACCAATCTGATGTTCGCCATCGGCATCATCGTCGCCAACGTGCCGGAAGGTCTGTTGCCGACCGTCACCTTGTCGCTGGCCATGGCGACCCAGCGCATGGCCCGGCGCAACGCCCTGGTCCGCCACCTGCCGGCGGTCGAAACGCTGGGGGCGACCACTGTCATCTGCAGCGACAAGACTGGCACGCTGACCGAGAACCGGATGAGCGTCCGCCAGGTTTTTGTCGACGGTGCCTTGCTGCCGGGCGAGCATCCGGCGGCGCTGTCCGGAGCCGGGCATCTGCTGAGCAACATCCGCCATTGCCACAATCTCAAGCGCAGCCAGGCGGCGGGCGGCGAAGTCTGGCTGGGCGACCCGATGGAAGTGGCGCTCCGCAGCTATGCCGAACAGGCCGGGGTTGGTGGCGACACGCCGATCCTCGGGCAGCTGCCTTTCGACAGCGACCGGCGCCGGATGTCGGTTATCGTCGAGCAGGCCGGCGAGCGCTGGCTGTACTGCAAGGGCGCGCCGGAAGTGGTGTTGCAGCTCTGTGCGACGCGGCAGGACGGTGGCCGCGAAATGGCGCTGGACGAGCCGGCCCGGCAAGGCATCCTCAAGGCGCAGGAGGCGATGGCCGACCAGGGCCTGCGAGTCCTCGCCTTTGCCTGGCGCCGGCTGGCCAAGGCCGAGCCGCTGGTCGAACAGGGGCTGGTCTTTTCCGGCTTGATCGGCTTGCATGATCCGCCCCGGCCGGAAGTGCCGGAAGCCATCGCCCGCTGCCATTCGGCCGGGATCAAGGTGATCATGGTGACCGGCGACCATCCGCATACGGCCCTCGCCATCGCCCGGGAAATCGGCCTGGTGCGGGGGCCGCAGCCGCAGACGGTCCTCGGCGAAAGCCTGCGCAAGATGACGCCGGCGCAACTGCAGATCGCCCTCGACAGCCCGGAAATCATCTTTGCCCGCGTTACCGCGGAACAGAAGATGCTGGTCGTCAATGCGCTGAAGAACAAGGGCGAAATCGTCGCCGTCACCGGCGATGGCGTCAATGATGCGCCGGCCCTGAAGGCCGCCCACATCGGCATCGCCATGGGCATTGCCGGGACCGACGTGGCCAAGGCGGCGGCCGACATGATCCTGCTCGACGACAATTTCGCCAGTATCGTCAATGCCGTCGAAGAAGGCCGGGCGGTTTTCGAGAACATCCGGAAATTCCTCACCTACATCCTGACCTCGAACATTCCCGAGCTGATGCCCTATCTGGCCTACATGCTGTTCAGGATTCCGCTGCCGCTGACCATCATCCAGATTCTCGCCGTCGATCTCGGGACCGACATGCTGCCGGCCCTGGCGCTCGGCGCCGAACGGCCGGACCCCAAGCTGATGCAGCAGCCGCCGCGGCCGGCCGAAGAGCGCCTGCTGTCCTGGTCCTTGCTGGCCCGCGCCTATCTCTGGCTGGGCATGCTGGAAGCCGGCGTGGCGCTGACCGTGTTCTTCGGCGTGCTGCAACTTGGCGGCTGGCAATACGGCCTGCCGCTCGCCACGTTCGATCCGCTCTATCTGCAGGCGACCACCGCCTGTCTGGCGGCCATCGTCGTCGCCCAGATGGTCAATGTCTTTCTCTGTCGGCATCCGCGGGAAGCCGCCGCGAGCTTCTCGCTGCGCCAGAATCCGCTGTTGCTGCTTGGCGTGGCGGTCGAACTGGGTTTGATCCTGCTCATCGTGTATAGCCCGCCGGGCCATGCACTGTTCGCGACACAGGCCTTCGAGCCGCAGGTTTGGCTATGGATCGTCCTGCTCGCCCTCGGCTTTGGCTTGCTCGAAGAAGGCCGCAAATACCTGGTGCGGCGCCGCGGTTGAGCCGGCGCTCAGTCGGCGAAGCGGGGTTGCCGTCGTTCGCGCTGGGCGGCGATCGCTTCCTCGAGATCGCCGGAGAGCAGCAATGCGGCGTTCCAGGTGGCGACGAAATTGAGGCCGTCGGCGACCGAATGATCGCGGCTGAAGTTCATCACTTCCTTCAGGCCGCGCGTCGCCAGCGGGGATTTGGCGGCGATGGCGAGGGCCAGTTCGCGGACTGCGGCGACCAGGTCTTCAGTCGAGGCAAACTCTTGGTTGATCAGGCCGAGCGTTGCCGCCTCGGCCGCCCCGACATGGCGCCCGGTGTAGGCCAGCTCGCGGCTCATGCCGTCGCCGATCAGGCGGGGCAGGCGTTGCAGGGTGCCGACATCGGCGACCATGGCGAGGTCGATTTCCTTGATCGAGAAAATGGCATCGCTCGTCGCATAGCGCATGTCGCAGCAGGTGACGAGGTCCAGCGCGCCGCCGACGCAGGCGCCGTGGATGGCGGCGAGTACCGGCTTGCGGCAGCGTTCGATCGCTGTGAGGCAATCCTGCAGGTCGAGAATCAGGCGGCGCAAGGCTTCGCGGCTGCGCGCCCCATCCGGGCTGGCGATCCGCTGTTGGATGCTGCCGAGCATGGCGAGGTCGATGCCGGCGCAAAAGTTCTTGCCGGCGCCGCTGAGGATGGCGACGCGCGCTTCCGGGGTGGCGTCGATCCACTCGAAAGCCTGGCGGATTTCCTGCCACATCGCGTCGTTCATCGCGTTCGACTTGTCCGGCCGGTTCAGGCGGACTTCGGCGATGCCCTGATCGAGGCTGAGGGCGAGGGTGGCAAAGGTCGGCAGGGTCATCGCGGGGCTCGCAAGCGTCATTGGTCGGAGAAAGTCAGCAGGTCGAGATCGGCCGCCTGCTGGCGCAGCGGAATCAGTGCCTGGTAGGCGGCCGAGCCGTGCCAGCCATCGACCGCAGCGCGATCGGGAAAGCGGATGACGACGGTGTCGGTGTGAGCATGCCGGCCGTCGAGAATGTCGGCCAGCTGCCCGCGAAAGAGCAGCTCGGCGCCCCACGGGGCGAGCGTCGCCGGCACCTGGGCGCGGTATTGCGCCCATTTCTCGGCATCCTTGACGGTGATGTGGCCGATCACGCAGGCGCTCATGCGGCGTTCTTGCCTTTTTGCCACAACACGTCGCCGCGGCCGCCGGCCCGGTTGAGGGCCCGGCCGAGAATGAACAGCAGGTCGGACAGCCGGTTGATGTAACGGCGAGCCGCTTCGGACAAGCCTTCGGCGCCGTGCAGGCGAACCATCGAGCGTTCGGCCCGGCGGCAGACGGTACGGCTCAGGTGGGCGAGGGCGGCGGCGCGGGTGCCGCCGGGCAGGATGAATTCCTTGAGCATCGGCAGGTCGGCATTGAACTGGTCGGCCAATTCCTCGAGGCGGGCCACCTGGATGTCCTTGATGACCGCCATGCCGGGCAGGCAGAGTTCGCCGCCGAGGTCGAACAGGTCGTTCTGGATGTCGAGCAGTGCGGTGCGCACGCTGTTCGGCATCTCTTCGCAGAGCAGCACGCCGAGGCCGGAATTCAGCTCGTCGACTTCGCCGATGGCATCGATGCGCAGGCTGTCCTTGGTGGTCCGGCTACCGTCGCCGAGGCCGGTGGTGCCGGCATCGCCGGTACGGGTGACGATTTTCGACAGGCGGTTGCCCTTGCGTTCTTTTTCGGTTTCGCTCACGGTTGTCTCTCCTTGTAGTGGCCGGATTATACTTTTGGCCCGTTCCAAAGACTGTCGCCCCGATGCCAAAGTTCGCCGCCAATCTAAGTTTTCTTTTTGCCGACGTGGCGTTCCCCGAGCGCTTCCAGCGCGCGGCTGCGGCCGGCTTCACCGGCGTCGAATACCTGTTTCCCTATGCCTGGCCGGCGCCCGAGGTGGCGCAATGGCTGCAGACAGCCGGGCTCGAACAGGTGCTGTTCAACCTGGCGCCCGGCGACTGGGCGGCCGGCGAGCGCGGCCTAGCCTGCTTGCCGAAGCGCCGCGGCGAGTTTGCCGAAAGCGTCGACCAGGCGCTGGAGTACGCCATGCTGCTCGATTGCCGGCGCGTCCATTGCATGGCCGGCCTGCGCCCGGCTGGCGTCGGCGAGGCCGAACTCGAGGCGACCTATATCGCCAACCTGTGCCATGCCGCCGACCGTTTCGCCAGTATCGGCGCCAGCGTGCTGATCGAGCCGATCAACAGCCGCCTCGACATGCCGGGCTACTGGCTGGATGACGTGGCCAAGGCTTTTGCGCTGCTCGACGCCATCGACCGCAGCAACGTCAAAGTGCAGTACGACATCTACCACGCCCAGGTGATGGGCGACGATCTGGCGCGCACGCTGGAAAAGAATATCCAGCGTATCGGCCACATCCAGATTGCCGACTTTCCCGGCCGGCACGAGCCGGGCAGTGGCGAAATCGATTATCCGGCCCTGTTCACCTTGCTCGACCGCCTGGGCTACGCCGGCTGGGTTGGTTGCGAATACCGGCCGCTGGCCAGCACCGAGGCCGGTCTTGGCTGGCTGCCGCAGCCCAACGGCGCGGCGTCATGACACCGGGCGAAACTCTCCGCCGTTTGTTCGATGCGGCGATTGCCGCGGCCGATCCGGCCTGGTGCGTGCCGCCGCAGCTGCCGCCGGATGACGGCGGCCGGTTGATCGTCATCGGCGCCGGCAAGGCTTCGGCGGCGATGGCGCGGGCCGTCGAGCAGCACTGGTCGGGGCCGCTCGACGGGCTGGTCGTCACCCGCTATGGCCATGGCGTGCCGTGTGATCGGATCGAGATTGTCGAAGCCGCCCATCCGGTGCCCGATGCGGCCGGCGAACAGGCGGCGCAACGAATGCTCGCCAAGGTTCACGGTTTGGCTGAAAACGACCGCGTGCTGGCGCTGATTTCCGGCGGCGGCTCGGCGCTATTGGCGGCTCCGGCCGACGGCATTACGCTGGCCGACAAGCGGGCGATCACGGCGGCGCTGCTCAAGTCGGGAGCGGCCATCGGCGAGATCAACTGCGTGCGCAAACACCTCTCGGCGATCAAGGGGGGCCGGCTGGCCGCTGCCGCCTGGCCGGCCCGGCTGCTGACGCTGGCGATTTCCGACGTACCGGGCGACGATCCGGCAGTCATCGCCTCGGGACCGACCGTAGCCGATCCGACGTCGGCGGCCGAGGCGCTCCGGATACTCGATTTCCACACCATCGCTGTTCCCCCGGCGCTGCGCGCCCGGTTGGTCTCGGGCGCCCTCGAAACGCCGAAACCCGGCGATCCGCGCCTCGCCAACAGCGCCTTCCAGCTGATCGCCAGCCCGCGCCAGATGCTCGAAGCGGCTGCCGCGGCGGCGCGCCAGCTCGGCATCACGCCGCTGATTCTCGGCGATGCGATCGAGGGTGAAGCGCGCGAAGTCGGCAAGGTGCTGGCCGGTGTGGCACTCAGTTGCGCCAGGCACGGTTTTCCCGCTACCAAGCCCTGTGTCCTGCTGTCCGGCGGGGAAACGACGGTGACGCTGAAAGGCCAGGGGCGTGGCGGGCGCAATACGGAATTCCTGCTTGGCCTGGCCTTGGCTCTCGACGGCGCGCCGGGCATTCATGCACTGGCCGCCGATACCGACGGCATCGACGGTTCCGAGGACAATGCCGGCGCCTATGTCGGACCGGAAACCCCGGGCCGGGCCCGGGCGCTCGGCCTGGACGGCCGGGCCCATCTGGCGGACAACGATGCCTGGGGCTACTTCGCGGCGCTCGGCGACCTGCTGATCACCGGGCCGACGCGGACCAACGTCAACGACTTTCGCGCCATTATCGTGGGGTTAGAATGACCGTCATGCCAAGTAGCGAACCGACCTTTGCGACCGACCGCCAGCTGCTGGCGGCAAACCTGCGCAACGTGCTGCCGGCGCATTGCCTGCTGAGCGACGAAGAGGATCTGCGGCCCTACGAGTGCGACGGCCTCACCGCCTACCGCGAACTGCCGCTCGCCGTTTGTCTGCCGGAAAACGAAGGGCAGGTGATCGATGTGCTGCGCACCTGTCACCGACTCGGCGTGCCGGTCGTCGCGCGCGGCGCCGGCACCGGCCTGTCGGGCGGCGCGATGCCGCATGCCCAGGGTGTCGTGCTGTCGCTGGCCCGTTTCAACAAGATTCTGCGCGTCGACCGCGAGGCCCGCCTCGCCGTCGTCCAGCCCGGCGTGCGCAATCTGGCGGTGTCGGAAGCGGCGGCGCCGTTCGGCCTGTATTACGCGCCCGATCCGTCGTCGCAGATCGCCTGCACGTTGGGCGGCAACGTCGCCGAGAACTCGGGCGGCGTGCATTGCCTGAAATACGGCCTGACCGTGCATAACGTGCTGCGTATCCGTGTCGTCAGCATCGAGGGCGATGTCTTCGAGATCGGCTCCGCCGCGCCGGACGCCCCCGGCTACGACCTGCTGGCCTTGCTCATCGGTTCCGAAGGCATGCTTGGCGTGGTCACCGAGGTGACCGTCAAGCTGGTGCCCAAGCCGGAACTGGCCCAGGTCGTGATGGCTTCCTTCGCCGATGTGGCGCAGGCCGGCGACGCGGTGGCAGCGATCATCGCCGCCGGCATTATCCCGGCCGGCCTGGAAATGATGGACAAGCCGGCGACCGCCGCCGTCGAGCCCTACGTCAAGGCCGGCTATGACCTGAATGCAGCGGCCATTCTGCTCTGCGAATCGGATGGCATGCCGGAGGAAGTGGCTGAGGAAATCGCCCGCGTCACGGCGGTGCTGACGGCGGCCGGCGCCAGCGATATCCGTGTTTCGCAGTCGGAAGCCGAACGGCTGCGCTTTTGGGCCGGGCGTAAGGCGGCTTTTCCAGCGGTCGGGCGGATCACGCCGGACTACTACTGCATGGATGGCACCATTCCGCGCAAGCGGCTGGCCGAAATGCTGGCGGCGATCGCCGAGATGGAAAAGAAATACCGCCTGCGCTGCGCCAACGTTTTCCATGCCGGCGACGGCAACCTGCATCCGCTGATCATGTACGACGCCGCCCAAGCCGGCGAATGGGCGCGGGCCGAAGCCTTCGGGGCTGAAATCCTCGAGTTGTCGGTGGCGCTTGGCGGCTCGATCACTGGTGAACACGGGGTCGGCATCGAGAAGATCAACCAGATGTGCGTCCAGTACAAGACGCCGGAACTCGAAGCCTTCCGCCGCATCAAGACGGCGTTCGACGAACAGGGCCTGCTCAATCCGGGCAAGGCCGTGCCCAGCCTGCACCGCTGCGCCGAGTACGGGCGCATGCATGTGCATCACGGCGATTTGAAATTTCCCGAGCTGGAGCGTTTCTGATGCGCCTCGATTACATCGTTGACGCGCTAAGCCTGGCGGCTGATAGCCGTAGCCCGCTGCGCATTCGCGGTGCCGGCAGCAAGGATTTCTACGGCGGCATGCTGGCCGGCGACGTGCTCGACGTGTCGGCCTATCGCGGGATCGTCGCCTACGAACCGACCGAGTTGTACATCACCGCCCGTTGCGGCACACCGCTCGCCGAGATCGAGGCGGCGCTGGCCGAAAAAGGTCAGATGCTGGCCTTCGAGCCGCCGCATTTTTCGGGCGCGACGCTCGGCGGCTGCGTCGCGGCCGGGCTGTCCGGTCCGCGCCGGCAGCAAGCCGGGGCGGTGCGCGATTTCGTCCTGGGCGTCAAACTGATCGACGGTACCGGCCAGGTCCTCGATTTCGGCGGCCAGGTGATGAAAAACGTCGCCGGCTACGATGTCTCGCGGTTGCTCGCCGGCAGTCTCGGTACACTGGGCGTGCTGGCCGAAGTTACGCTGAAAGTGTTGCCGAAGCCGGTCGCCGAACAGGCGCTGCTTTTTGAAATGAACGAAAGGGAGGCGCTTGCCCGGCTCAACCAGTGGGGCGGGCAACCGCTGCCGATTTCGGCATCGTTCTGGCACGCCGGGCAGCTCAGCCTGCGCCTGACCGGGGCCCATGCCGCAGTCGAGGCGGCGCGCCGGACGCTCGGCGGCACTGCGGCGGTCGCCTCGGAACAACTGTGGCTGGCCATCCGCGAGCAGACCCATCCGGCCTTTGCCGGCGGCGTGCTGTGGCGGCTGGCCCTGCCGTCGACTGCGGCCGTGCCGGGGCTGGCAGGCTTGCGGGCCATCGAGTGGGGCGGCGGGCTGCGCTGGTATGGCGGCGAGGCGGCTGGCATCCGCGACGCCGCCACCGCGGCCGGCGGCCATGCGGTGCTGTACCGTGCCCCTGAGTCATTGCGTTGCCGGGAGGGTGCTTTTGCCCCGCTGTCGCCGGCTTTGCTGGCCCTGCACCGGCGCCTGAAAAAATCGTTCGACCCGCACGGCATCCTCAATCCTGGCCATCTCTACGCGGAGCTTTGATGGATACCCGACTCGCCGATTTCATGCGCGACACGCGTGCCGGTCAGGAGGCCGAAGCGATTCTGCGCAGTTGCGTGCACTGCGGTTTCTGTACCGCCACCTGTCCGACCTACCAGATGCTGGGCGATGAACTAGATGGCCCGCGTGGCCGCATCTACCTGATCAAGCAATTGCTCGAAGGCCAGGCGGTCAGCGAAAAGACCCGCCTGCATCTCGATCGTTGCCTGACCTGCCGGTCCTGCGAGACGACCTGTCCGTCCGGTGTCAGATACAGCCACCTGCTCGATATCGGGCGTCAGGTGCTTGAGGAAAAGCTGCCGCGCCGAGGTGGCGGCGCCTGGCTCCGCTTCGCGCTGCGCGAAATCCTGCCGCGGCCGGCGCTCTTCGGCCCGGCCGTCAAACTCGGCCGGATGCTGCGTCCCTTGCTGCCGACGGCGCTGGCCGACAAGCTGCCGCCCGAGGCAGCCGGCCAGGCCCGGCCGTGGCCGGCAAAAGCCGGGCACCGGCGGCGGATGCTGGCGCTGGCTGGCTGCGTCCAGCCGGCGCTGGTGCCGAATATCAATGCGGCGACGGCCCGCGTGCTGGGCCGCCTGGGCATCGAACTGTTCGAGGAAGCCAAGGCCGGTTGCTGTGGCGCCCTGCGTTTTCACCTCAATGACCAGGCTGCCGCCCGTGCCGACATGCGGCGCAATATCGACGCCTGGTGGCCGCATGTCGACGCCGGCATCGAGGCAATCGTCGTCACCGCCTCCGGTTGTGGCGTGCAGGTCAGGGACTACGGCCATGCCCTGATTGATGATCCGGCATATGCCGAAAAGGCGGCAAAAATCAGCGTGTTGTGCCGCGATCCGTCGGAAATACTGGTCGCCGAACGCACCGCGGTGCTCGCCCGGTTGGCGGCGGTGGAGGGAAAACGCGGCAAGCTTGCCTTCCATTCGCCGTGCACACTGCAGCACGGGTTGAAGATCCGCGGCACCATCGAGGAGTTTCTCGGTGCCGCCGGCTACGCCCTGACCCCGGTCGGTGATGCCCACCTGTGTTGCGGTTCGGCCGGAACCTATGCGGTTCTCCAGCCGGAGTTGTCGGCGCGGTTGCGTCACGACAAGCTAGCCGCCTTGAACGCAGGTTCGCCGCAGGCGATTGCCACGGCCAATATCGGCTGTCTGACCCATCTGCAGGCTGGCAGTCTTTTGCCGGTGCGGCATTGGATCGAATTGATCGACGAAGTGCTGGGGTGAGCGGCAGGCGTACTGAGCTGCCGCCCCGGGCATGGCGGTGAGCCCGCTCCAAGACTTTCGTGATAACCTTTCGCCGCTACAGGGAGGCCGGATGGCGATAACAATCGATGCCTGCGCAGCGCAGCATCAAGGGGACCGTAAAGAACAACAGGATCGCGTCGCGATCTTGCCGCACGCCCGCCGAAAGGGTGTGGCGCTGGCCGTCGTCGCCGATGGCATGGGCGGCCATACCGGCGGCGCATTGGCTGCCGAGCAGGTGGTCCATACCGCCAAGAACAATCTCGACCATTTCGCGCCGGCCGAGGAAAGTCCGCATTGCATGCTGGAAAACAGCATGCGCGAAGCGCATACGATGATCAAGGCATCGCGCTTCATGAATGAAAAGGATCCGCACAGCACCGCCGTGATGTTGCTGTTGCAGCCCGGACGGATTACCTGGGCGCACTGCGGCGACAGCCGGCTCTATCACTTTCGCGGCAAGCAGTTGCTGACCCGTACCGTCGATCATTCCTACGTCGAACACCTGGTTTCTATCGGGAAAATAACCGCCGAACAGGCCTTGACCCATCCCAATCGCAATGTGCTGCTGACCTCGCTGGGCGGCCAGGAAGAGCCGAAATTCGACTTTTCGGACACGGCCGACCTCCAAGCCGGCGATGCTTTCGTCCTCTGTTCGGATGGACTCTGGGCGTACTTCGACGATGGCGAAATGGCGACCTTGGTTGCCGACAATTCGGCCCGCAATGCCTGCGAAATCCTCATCGACACGGCGCGTAAAAGAGCGGCCGGCGAAGGGGACAACCTGTCGCTGGCGATCATCAAGCTGGTTGAAGCCGTATCGAGCAAGCCGACGCCGCCGGCTGGCTTTGTGCCACGCGCCAAGACTTAGCGGAAGCAACGCAAATAAAAACGGCGCCGAAGGCGCCGTTTGTTTTTTTACCGGGAGTGGTTTATTTCCGGCCGATGCCACCGAGCAAGGCTGCCACCACCCGTTTCGGCTTGTGCGGATCGGCCTTGGCAGGGGCATTCGGCGAGTCCGGCACTTCGCCGCGCGGTGCGGCATCTTCGTAGGGCTTGCTGAAATCGAAACCATCCGCAGCAATCATCGAGTTGCGGCGGGGCGGGCGACGGTCCGAACGCTCGCTGCGTTCGTAGCGCTCCGGACGTTCCGAACGCTCGGGGCGGTGCGCCACGGGAGCCTTGGCCGGTGCTGCGGCGGAACGCTTCTTCTTGTTTCCCGGCGGATATTCGTATTCCGGTTCCGGCTCGAATCCGGCGACTTCAACCTGCTCGATCGGCCGCTTGATCAATTTCTCGATATCGACCAGATAGCCGACTTCATGTGCGCTGACCAGCGAAATGGCGTTGCCGGTCTTGCCGGCCCGGCCGGTCCGGCCGATGCGGTGCACGTAGTCTTCCGGGGTGTGCGGCAATTCGTAGTTGATGACGTGCGGCAGGTCGTCGATATCCAGGCCACGTGCTGCGACGTCGGTGGCGATCAGCGCTACCGTCGTGCCACTCTTGAAGTCATCGAGCGCCTTGATCCGTTCGAGCTGGCTCTTGTCGCCGTGGATCGCATCGGCCCGGATGCCGGCCCGCTGCAGTTCGCGGGTCAGGCGCGAGCAGCCCTGCTTGGTGCGCATGAAGACCAGGCACTGGTTGATTTCGCTCGATTTCAGCAGCTTGATCAGCAGATTGCGCTTGCCAAACTCCGAGACCGGGTGGACCCGGTGCGTGATGGTGTCGGAAACCTGATTGCGCCGGGCAACCTCGATCAGCACCGGCGATTTCAGCATGGTATCGGCGAGCTTCTTGATTTCGTCCGAGAAGGTGGCCGAGAAGAGCAGGCTCTGCCGTTGTTGCGGCAGCATGTTCAGAATACGGGTGACGTCGGGCACGAAACCCATGTCGAGCATGCGGTCGGCTTCGTCGAGGACCAGGGCCTGCACCGAATTGAAGCTGACGCTCTTGTTTTCGACGTGGTCGAGCAGGCGGCCTGGCGTGGCGACGAGAATTTCGACGCCTTTTTTCAGTTCGGCGATCTGCGGCCGGATATCGACGCCGCCGAAGGCGCACATCGAGCGCAGATGGGTATGCTTGCTGTAGGCTTTGACCGATTCATAGACCTGCAGAGCCAGTTCGCGGGTCGGCGCGAGGATCAGCGCGCGTACCGGATGCTTGGCCGGCGACGGGCTGCTGCTCGCGAAAGGCAGGATGCGCTGCAGGATCGGCAGCGTGAACGCCGCCGTCTTGCCGGTGCCGGTCTGGGCGCCGCCCATGATGTCCTGGCCGCGGATGACCAGCGGGATCGCCTGGGCCTGGATCGGCGTTGGTTTGGTGTAACCCTCGTCAAGCACGGCACGCAACAGTTCGGGTGCCAGGCCAAGGTCGGCAAAGGTGATTTCGGGCGCTACATCGGCAGCGGCTATAACGGCGCTATCGCCGGCTAAGGTATTGATTTCAGACATGGGGCAGGATTATACGCTTACCTGCTCCCGAGTACCCGGATATGTCCGCTCGGCGCTGCGCGGAAAATTGGCAGCGGAGGGCCGCTTACCCGGCTCCGATCAGTTCTTCAAGGCGCTGGCGGTTGATCGGCTTGACCAGAATGTCGTCGAAACCGGCGGCGAGAAAGCGTGCGCGATCTTCCGGGAAGGCGTGAGCGGTGTAGGCCAGAATGCGCAGTTTTCTGTCACCTTCGATTTCGCGCAACTGGCTGCAGGTCTCTTCGCCGGAGAGTCCCGGCATGCTGATGTCGAGCAGGACGAGTTGGAATGTCTGGCGCGCCGCGAGGATCAGCGCGGCCTCTCCGGTTTCAGCTTCGTGCGCCGTCCAGCCCAGCTTTTTCAGCAACGCACAGGCCAGCAGGCGATTGATCGGGTGGTCGTCGACGACCAGTGCGTGAAGTTCAGGCATGAATTATTGCCAGTCGCAGGTGAATGGTGAGGGGCGGGCCAACGGCGCATGTTGGGTCGGGATCGACCGTGCGTCGATTATTCCACCGCTTGTCTGGCCTGCACCAGTATTTAGCCGGAGGCGAAATATTGCTGGCTGAGGCCGCTTTCAGTTGAGATCCTGCATCAAGAGCAACCGCGGCGTTGGTCACAAGGCCGTGCGTTCAGGGTTTGGCGCTGCTCTTCTCGGTGTCTTTGCTCGCTACCGGCTCGGCGGTTTTGGCTGCGGCGGGTTCGCCGACTTTTGCCGCGTCGCCCTCGGCGGCGCCTTCGGGCGCTGCTACCTTTTTCTTTTTCTTGGCTGCGCCAGGTGGTTCGGCCGGCGGTAATTGCGGGGTTATCGTTTCGATCTTGTTTTCCCGCATGTACTCGTCCATTTCGCGCCAGCCGGCGTAAATGCCGGCCTTGGGGAGCCATCCGTAGATCGCGTAACAATCCTCGATGGCCCGTCCGGAATGTCGGCAGGCGCTGCCGACGGCCTTGGCTTCGGCTTCGAGGCGGGCCTCTTTGGCGACCGGATCTTCCAGTCCAAGCTTCTGGTTGATCTGGTCGCAGCCGGCGAGGGCCAGAATGGCGATGGAGATGAGGAACGCGCGCTTGAGCATGGCGCGAATTCTCGCACATTCGCAGCGAATATGGAGGGCGCCTGGCCTGGGGGCGGGCGTTATAATCGTTGCCTTTCTGATCCACGGGAGTACCCATGTCGTATCGTTTTCATCCCTTGGTGGCAGCAATTGCTCTGGCACTCGCCTGTTCGGCTCACGCGGCCAAGCCGGCCAAGTCGACCAAGCAGGCAGCCAAGGCTGTCGCCCCGGTTGCCGCCGCCGACGCCGAACTCGCCCACAACCTCAGTCCTGACGCCGCCGAGCGTTTGCAGACGGTGGTCGACCGTTTCAACAAGGAAAACGGTGGAAACCTCAAACTGGTGCGTCTGGAAAAGGGCGACAAGCCCGCCGGACTCAACCTGCTGCGCCGCTACGACATGAGCGAAGTGCTCAGCCAGCCGAAAGAATTGATTCCGCTCGCCGACATGATGGCCAAGGCCAAACAGCCGCTGAATGTCGGCGAACTCTCGGCTGATCTGAAGGCTACGGTGGTCAATGCCAAGGGCAAACTGGTGGCCCTGCCGCTGATCTATTCGACGCCGGTCCTCTTCTACAACAAGAATGCTTTCCGCAAGGCCAAACTGGATCCGGAGCAGCCGCCGAAAACCTGGTTTGAAATGCAGGGTGTCCTCGACAAACTGCAGGATGCGGGCTACGCCTGCCCTTACACCTCGTCGTGGCCGGTCTGGGTGCATGTCGATAATGTCAGCGCGATTTCCGGCTCGCCGGCGACCAGCGACAAGGGGCAACTGATTTTCAACGGCCTGCCGCAGGTCAAACATATCGCGATGATGGCGACCTGGAGCAAGGCTGGCTATTTCCGCCTGTTCGGGCGGCGTGACGAAGCCAGCAAGAAATTCCATGAAGGCGAGTGCGCGATGATCAGCACCGATTCCCGTGAGCACGTCGATTTTCGTGACGCCAAGGGTGTCGAACTGGGTGTCGCGCCGCTGCCCTATCATGACGATGTGTACGGTGGCCGCCAGCCGTCGCTGGCCGACGGCGCCTCGCTGTGGGTCGGTGCCGGTCGTTCGGCTGCCGAATACAAGCAGGCGGCGAAGTTCGTTTCCTTCCTGCTGTCGCCGGAAATGCAGGTCGAAGTAGTGCGCGTCTATGGCGGTCTGCCACTTACCGCCGCCGGACGTGCCGCGGCCCGCAGCAAGATCCTCAAGGATGATGGCGATCGTACGCTGGAAGTCGCCTACGCTTCACTGAAAGGCAATGCCGGCAAACAAGTGTCCCATGTCGCCGATGTCGATGCGGTTCGCCAGATCACCGACGAAGAAATGGAAGCGGTCTGGGCCAACCAGAAACCAGCCAAGGCCGCGCTCGATATCTCGGTTAGCCGTGGTAACGCCGTGCTGGCTGCCAAGCCGGCGCTGAAGAAGGCACAGCCCTTCTGATGCGGAAGCCGCTGCCGCGCTGGTTTGCCCATCGCGGCGGCGGTTCGCTGGCCCCGGAAAATACGCTGGCCGGCATCCGGCTGGCGGCTCGGTTGGGTTTTCGGGCCGTCGAATTCGATGTGATGTTGAGTGGCGACGGGACGCCGGTCCTTATTCACGATGAGACGCTGGAGCGGACGACCAACGGTGTTGGTCGCGTCTGCGATACGTCGGATGCCGTTCTGTTTGCGCTCGATGCCGGCCATGGCGAGCGCATCCCCCGTTTTGTCGAGGCGGCCGACTTGTGCCGCGAGCTTGGCCTGCTCGCCAATGTCGAGATCAAACCGGCGTTCGGCCACGAGCAGGCGACGGCGGAAGTGGTCTCCCGTTTGACTGCCGAGTTGTGGCGCGGCGCCACGGTGCCGCCGTTGATTTCCTCGTTTTCGCTGGAAGCGCTGGAAATTGCCCGCGATCTGGTACCGGAAATCGATCGTGGCGTGCTGTTTGAGGCGGTTCCCGCTCAATGGCTGGACGACATGCGGCGCCTGCAGGCCATTTCGCTGCATTGCGATGCCCAATTGCTCGGCGACGAGGTGCTGGCCGAGGCCGCTGTCCGCAATATTCCGGTGCTGTGTTACACCGTCAACCACCCTGAAATGGCGAAAGCTCTCGTCGGCCGGGGGGTCAGCTCTATGTTTACCGATCGCCTCGATCTCTTTGCGCCGCTAACCGGTGCTGGCGATGGCTTGCATTCAGGGGGTTGATTTTTAACCGGCTTGGCCTTTGAGCGGCCCGGCGGGTTTTTCGTCCCGGCCGGTGCTTTCCGGCTTTACGTCGGCTTTGCCGAGATGAGCCTTCACTGAAGCCTGGCGCTTTCATTTAAAATCACGGCTTTCGAATTCCACGCCTTTGAGGCCGCCAGCTTATGAAAAGCTCCGAAATCCGCCAGCAGTTTCTCGACTTCTTCGCCTCCAAGGGCCATCAGATCGTTTCCTCCAGTTCGCTGGTGCCGCATGAGGATCCGACGCTGTTGTTCACCAATGCCGGGATGAACCAGTTCAAGGACGTTTTCCTCGGCTTCGACAAGCGTCCCTACACGCGCGCCACGACCTCGCAGAAGTGCGTGCGGGCCGGCGGCAAGCACAACGATCTTGAAAACGTTGGCTACACCGCCCGTCACCACACCTTCTTCGAGATGCTCGGCAACTTCTCGTTCGGCGATTACTTCAAGCGCGACGCCATCAAGTACGCCTGGGAACTGCTGACCGAAGTCTACAAGCTGCCCAAGGACAAGCTGACGGTCACCGTCTATGCCGAGGACGACGAGGCCTACGATATCTGGACCAAGGAAATCGGCGTGCCGGTCGAACGGGTCATCCGCATCGGCGACAACAAAGGCGCCCGTTACGCCTCGGACAATTTCTGGATGATGGGCGACACCGGCCCCTGCGGTCCGTGTACCGAAATCTTCTACGATCACGGCGAAAAGCACTGGGGCGGCCCTCCGGGATCGCCGGACGAAGACGGCGACCGTTTTATCGAAATCTGGAACAACGTCTTCATGCAGTTCAACCGCGACGAAGCCGGCGTCATGCATCCGCTGCCCAAGCCTTCGGTCGATACCGGCATGGGCCTGGAGCGCATTTCGGCCGTGCTGCAGGGCGTCCATGCCAACTATGAAATCGACCTGTTCCAGAGCCTGATCAAGGCGGCGGCGCGTGAAACCTCCGCTGCCGACATGGATTCGCCGTCGCTCAAGGTGCTGGCCGACCATATCCGCGCCTGTTCCTTCCTGATTGCCGATGGTGTCATTCCCGGCAACGAAGGTCGTGGCTACGTGCTGCGCCGCATCATCCGCCGTGCCATCCGCCACGGTTACAAGCTGGGTGCCCGCACTGCCTTCTTCCACAAGATGCTGCCCGATCTGGTCGCTGAAATGGGCACCGCCTACCCGGAGCTGGGGCAGAATCAGCACAAGATCATCGCCACGCTGAAGCAGGAAGAGGATCGTTTCTTCGAAACCATCGAGCACGGCATGGCCATCGTCGAAGCCGAACTCGCCGCGTTGAAGACTGCCGGCAACAAGGTGTTCAATGGTGATGCCGCCTTCAAGCTGCACGACACCTACGGCTTCCCGCTCGACCTGACGCAGGACATCTGCCGCGAACACGACATCACCGTCGATGCCGCTGCCTTCGACGCCGCCATGGCGCGCCAGAAGGATCAGGCGAGGGCCGCCGGCAAGTTCAAGATGGCGACCAATCTGGAATATAGCGGTCCGGCCACGACGTTCCACGGTTATGAGGCGCTCGAATTCAAGGGCAACGTGCTGGCGCTGTACAAGGACGGTGCGGCGGTCAACCAGCTGAACGAAGGCGAAATCGGCGTCGTTGTCCTCGACAACACGCCGTTCTACGCCGAATCTGGCGGCCAGGTCGGCGATTGCGGCGTGCTGCAGTCGGTGCATGGTATTTTCGCTGTCGAGGATACGCAAAAGATCCAGGCCGCCGTCTTCGGTCACCACGGTGTGGTCAAGACCGGTGCGATCACCGTCGGCAACGGCGTTACGGCCAAGGTCGACGTGCTGGCCCGGGCGCGGATTGCCCGCAATCACTCGGCCACCCACCTGCTGCACAAGGCGCTGCGCGAAGTGCTCGGCGATCACGTCCAGCAGAAAGGCTCGCAGGTCGATCCGGACAAGACCCGTTTCGACTTCGTGCATAACCAGCCGCTCAGCGACGAGGAAATCCGTCGCGTCGAGAACATCGTCAATGCCGAGATTCTGGCCAATACGGCCAACGAAACCCGCGTCCTGCCGATTGCCGAAGCCCAGAAGCTGGGGGCCATGATGCTGTTCGGCGAAAAATACGGCGATAGCGTGCGGGTGCTCGATATCGGCTCGTCGCGCGAACTGTGCGGTGGTACGCATGTCTCGCGCACCGGCGACATCGGTCTGTTCAGCATCACCGCCGAAGGTGGTGTGGCGGCCGGCGTGCGCCGGGTCGAAGCGGTCACCGGCGATAACGCGCTGACTTACATGCAGGATATGGAAACCGCCCTCGGTGGCGTGGCTGGCACCCTGAAGGTCTTGCCGAAGGAAGTGCCGGCCCGCGTTGCCGCCGTCCTCGATCAGGTCCGCAAGCTGGAGCGCGAACTGGCCGCCCTCAAGGGCAAGCTGGCGTCGGCTCAGGGCGACGACATGCTCGGCCAGGCCATTGAGGTCAAGGGCGCCAAGGTGCTGGCGGTGACGCTCGAAGGGGCCGACCTCAATGCCTTGCGTGAAACGATGGACAAATTGAAGGACAAGTTGAAGAGCGCCGCCGTCGTTCTGGCTTCCGTGCTCGACGGTAAGGTAACGCTGATTGCCGGCGTGACCGCCGACCTGACCGGCAAGGTCAAGGCCGGCGAGCTGGTGAACATGGTGGCTCAGCAAGTCGGCGGCAAGGGCGGTGGTCGTCCGGACATGGCGCAAGCCGGCGGTACGCAACCGGAAAATCTGCCGGCAGCGCTCGCCTCGGTGGCTGCCTGGGTCGAAGGCAAGCTGTGAAAGCCGCCGCATTGATCCTGATTTTGGCTACGGCGGCCGGGTCCGGCCTGGCTGCCGAGCTGGATCGCGTACCGCTCGAGGCGCTCACCGTTGACGGCCAGAAGGTGCATCTGTTCCCCAACGGCCGCTGGGAATATGTCGACGTCGCCAAGGCTGCTGCAGCCAAGGAAGTGGCAGCTCAGTACCCGGAAAACAAGACGCGGCCGATCGAGGCGCAGGGTGGATTGTTCGGCGGCATCGGCCGCACCATCATGCCCGGTGACAAGGATTACAACCGCGGTTCGCTGAATCCGAAGATACGCTGAACGAGGTCGGTTTTTTTTGGTGCGGGCGCTCAGGATCTGATGCTGGAATTGACCATTCAAATAATGTGGTTATATTGATGCAGGTCAAATTGTCGATATTGGCCGGCAGTAACATCCCCTTCTTTCAACGAAGTGCGGAGGGTGTGTTTATGCAAAGGAAGATTCTTGTTGCTGCGTTGGTAGCGGTTGGTGTTCTGTCGGCGAACGTCGCTCAGGCCGAAGGTCCGCTGATGGTCAGGGCGCGCGCGGTATTTCTCGATTTCAAGAACGGCCAGAATGATCTGGCTGCCAAGGTTGAAGCGGATAACCGCTGGATTCCTGAAGTCGATATCAGCTACTTCTTCACCCCGAATTTTGCGACCGAACTGGTCCTGACCTATCCGCAAAACATCGACATCAAGGTGAACGGTGACAAGCAGGGAACCATCAAGGCGCTGCCGCCTTCGCTGATGTTCCAGTACCACGTCACCGAACTGGGTGCCTTCAAGCCTTACGTCGGTCTGGGCCTGAACTACACCATTTTCACCAAGACGCGGAACATTCTTGGTGGCGCTGCTTCGGTTGACGGTTCCAGCTGGGGTTTGGCTGCTCAGGTTGGTTTCGACTACATGCTGACCAAGAACGTTGCGCTCAATCTGGACGTCAAGTACATCCAGATGGATACCGACGTAAAGGTTGGCGGCAACAAGATTGGTACGCTGGATCTCAACCCGATTACCGCGGGTGTCGGCATCGGCTATCGCTTCTGAGGTATCTGTAGCGATCTGCGATGAGGGGCGTCAAGGGGGCGCCCCTCTTCTTTTTTGGTCAGGGCAATAGTCGGCCGCTAGCCGTCGGCTGATCGGCATCGCACACGACTTCGCCTTCGATGATCTGGCCGCCGCCATATTCGGCATGGGGCATGGTGCGAAGCTGCTTGCGGATGGCACGCGTTTTCCACCACAGCCAGCCGGCCAAACTGATCCCGACGACGGCAACGACAGCCAGTGCGGCCAGCGAAAAAATGAATCCCAGAACCAACAGGCCGGCACTGAGCACGAAGGCCAGTACCTTGCCCAGGAATCCGGTGGCCGGTCGCCCGGCGTTGGCGAAGTGATGGCGTGTTTGTTGATTCATCGTCGATTCGCTATGGGCGTTTTCGTTGGCGGTCATGCTGCTCCTGGATAAGTTCCGGCGAAAGTAGGGGCCGGGCGACAATCGTGCCGGGTTTGTTCCAGCCTGTCTGTGTCGCGACTGTCATCCCTTTGTCACGGCCTGTAATCGAACTGCACGCAGCTTACTGCGCCGCGATCATTTGTCCTGCCCGATGCAGTTGGCCCAGTGCAGGGCACTGGTCTGGGCGCGATTGAGTGCCTTCGGGGTCAGGCCGGGAAGTCGGCCCAGATTTTCGGCCAGTTGCTCAAGATCGCCACTCTCGCTGCTTTCCGCCAGGCAGAGCAGATCGCCGAGCGGACCACTACCGTCGCACAGCGCTTCGCGTAATTCGGTGTTGAGCCCGAGTGAGGCGATCAGTTCGCCGATCGGCAGGCCAATCAGCGCCGGCATCAGCGACATGATGCCGGCCATGAAAGCCTTGTCGGCAAATGGTGCATCGCCGGCCCGCATTTCGTCGGCCAGCAGTTCCATCAGTCGGCCACGCGTCGCTGCGATGAGCAGCAGGGGGTTGCTGGTTCCCGGCTGCTTGCCGGAGGCGAAAACCAGCAGTTGCAGCCAGCGTTGCAGCTGGCGGCGGCCGAGCACGGTGATCGCGTGGCGCAGCGAGGTAATCGTTTCGGTGGTTCCGGAGCCGACCGAGTTGGTCATGCGCAGCAGGTTGACCGTCAGGCCCGGCTCCGGTTTCAAGGCTTCTTCGAGTTCGCCGGTATCGGCATCGCCAAGCAGCAGGCCCATCAACTTCATCAGCGATACTTGCGAATGGTCGAGCTTGCGGCCGGCAATGATCGTCGGCTTGGCAAAATAGTAGCCCTGGAACAGCGAGAACCCCAGTTTCAGACAGAGTTCCATCTGCTCGCGGGAATCCACCTTCTCGGCCAGCAATTGTTTGCCTAGCGGTTTCAGTTTAATTACCAGTTGCATCAGCTGGACGCGCGACAGCGGCTGGATATCGACCTTGACGATTTCGACCAGGGTGAGCAGCTCGACGAATTCCGGCTGGAGCTGGATGACGTCGTCGAGGGCCAGCGTGAAGCCCGCCGCCTTCAGCGCCTTGCAGCGTTCGACGACGGCCGGGCTGGGCGGCACGGTCTCGAGAATTTCAAGAACCACGCAGTGGCGAGGCAGCAGTTCCAGCATGTCGCTGAACAGGAACTGCTCGTCGACATTGATGAAGCCGCGGCAGGTGCCGAGTGCCGCCTCGACACCTAGTTCGGAGAACGCGTTGGCAATGACCGTGGCGGTGGCTTGTACATCATCGGTGACGTCGGCGGCATTGCGTGTTCCATTGCGGAACAGGAGTTCGTAGGCGACGAGCCGCTGCTCGCGGTCGAGAATGGGCTGGCGTCCGAGAAATAACTGATCGGCGGCATCTTCGCTCACGAATACTCCTTAAAACGGTAGTTTAATCCCCGGCCAGACGGCATTCAGGGCCTGTCGGAAGTCGGCTTGAATCCGTTCCAGGGCGACCGCGTTATCCGCCTCGAAGCGCAGCACGACGACCGGAGTGGTGTTCGACGGCCGGGCCAGGCCGAACCCATCAGCGTATTCTACGCGCACGCCGTCGATGGTGATGATCTGCTCGGCACCGGCGAACTGGCCGGCGGCTTTCAGCTTGTCGATCAGCGTGAAGGGTTCGCCTTCGGCCATCTTGATATTCAATTCCGGGGTTGATGGCGAATTCGGCAGGTTTTTCAGCAGCGGATTGCCGTCGCTTGCCCGCGCGAGGATTTCGAGCAGGCGGGCGCCGGTGTACAGGCCGTCGTCAAAGCCGTACCAGCGTTCCTTGAAGAAGCAGTGGCCGCTCATCTCGCCGGCCAGCGGGGCACCGGTTTCCTTCAGCTTGGCCTTGATCAGGGCGTGGCCGGTGTTCCACATCAGCGGTACGCCGCCGTGCTGGCGGATCCACGGGGCGAGGAGGCGGGTGCATTTGACGTCGTAAATGATCTGACCACCCGGTACGCGGGACAGCACGTCGGCCGCGAACAGCATCAATTGGCGATCCGGGAAGATGATTTCGCCGTCCTTGGTGACGACACCCAGCCGGTCGCCGTCGCCGTCGAAGGCGATGCCGAGTTCGGCGTCGGTTTCCTGCAGGGCGCGGATGACGTCGGCCAGGTTCTCCGGCTTCGACGGATCGGGGTGGTGATTCGGGAAGTTGCCGTCGACCTCGCAGAACAGCGGCACGATTTCGCAGCCGAGGCGCTTGAACAATTCCGGTGCAATCGCCCCGGCGACGCCGTTGCCACAGTCCATGACGATCTTCATCGGACGGGCCAGCTTGACGTCGCCGACGATTTTCTCGATGTAGGCGGACATCACGTCAGCCGTGCGTCGTTTGCCCTGACCATGCTGCAGCTTGCCGGACTCGGCGCGCCGCTTCAGATCCTGAATGGCATCGAGGGCCAGCGTCGTACCGCCGATGACCATCTTCAGGCCGTTGTAGTCCGGCGGGTTGTGGCTGCCGGTCACCGAAACACAGGAGTGGCAGCCGAGTTCGTAGGCGGCGAAGTAGGTGACAGGGGTCGGCACGCAACCGACATCGATCGCATCAATGCCGGCGGCACAGATGCCATCCATCAGGGCGCCAGCCAGTTCGGGGCCGGAGAGGCGGCCGTCGCGGCCGACGGCGATGGCCGTCTGGCCCTGTTCGGCGGCCAGCGAGCCGAGGGCGTGGCCGATCCGGCGGACGACGTCGGCGGTCAGGGATTTGTTCACGATGCCGCGAATGTCGTAGGCCTTGAAGATTTCAGCGGGAAGTTGGCTCATTGGTTATCCAGTCGAGAGGTTGAAAGCGGGCGAAGGGCCAAGAATGCGCGGGTTTCGTTGCGGTTTCTTTGCGTCAGACCCAAGCTCACCTCGAGTGCACGAGTTTATGTGGTTTCAAATAGAAAGAAATGCAGCAGGCGTTGTGGCAACCAGTCCAGGTTGCCCGGGAAACCGTCACTGACAAAGCCGACATGGCCGCCGCCGGCCGGTTGTTCCAGTTTGACGAGCGGGCTGACGTCGGCAGCGCCGGGCAGATGGCTGGCCGGGAAGAATGGATCGTTTGTCGGATTGACCGCCAGGGCCGGCACGGCAATCGATTTCAACCACGGCTTGGCTGAAGCACGTTGCCAGTAATCGTCGGCGCCGGCGAAACCGTGCAGGGGAGCGGTGACGGCATCGTCGAACTGGTACAGGTTGCTCGCCTGGTGCATGCGTATTTCATCGAATAGCCCGGGGAATCGGCGCAGACGGGCGGCCGAAACGGCTTTTAGCGTTTTCAGGAAATGCTGCGTGTAAACGCGGTTGAAGCCGTGCGCCAGATGGTGGCCGCAGGCCGCCAGGTCGAGCGGCGCGCACATGCCGGCGACGCCGGTGACCAGCTCGGCGGCAGTGCTGCCGCGTTCACCGGCCCATTTGAGCAGCGCGTTGCCGCCCAGCGAAACGCCGGCCGCATGTAGCGGCCGGCCGTGGTTGGCGGTGTGCAGGCGGCGCAGGATCCAGTCGATTTCTGCCGAGTCGCCGGAGTGGTAGGCCCGCGGCTGGCGGTTCAACTCGCCGGAGCAGCCGCGGAAGTGCGGCAGGGCCAGACGCCAGCCGGCGGCCTGGCAGGCGTAGGCGGTGGATATGGCGTAGTGGCTGCGGGCGCTGCCTTCGAGGCCGTGGAAGAGCACCAGCCAGGGAGCGTCGGGCGGGCCATCGAGATGATCGACATCGATGAAGTCGCCATCCGGGGTGGTCCACCGTTCGCGCCGCAGTTTTAGCGGCTGTGGCTTGATCAGCAGCGGCCAGAGGGTTTGTGCCTGGCCGCCGGGCAACCAGCCCGGCGCTTGGTAGGGCTTCAATGCAGGGTATGCGGCACAGCGTCCGCCATGGCCTGGTGGCTGTCATCGGCCGCCGAGGCGTGCCGGCTGACCAGGCGCCAACCGTGGGCGCCACGGCTGTACACGTGCGTTACGTGCAACGGGCCGTGCGGGCTTGGGTCGTCGCCGACGAACAGCACTTCGGTCAGGTGATGAATGGCCAGCACCGAGCATTGCCAATGGGTGATCTGTTCGGCCTGGACACGAATTCGGGCGGTCGTGAAGATATTGCGCCAGCTTTCGCGAATCGGCACGATGCCGGTCAGCCGAACCCCGGTCGGGTGCACGCAGAGCGTTTCCTCGTCTTCGGCCCAGAGCTGGATCAGCAGATCGGCATCACCTTTGACGATGCTGTCGTAGAAGGCGTGTTCGACATCTTCGGGCGAGGCAAAGCTGGCTGGTGTGCTCATGCGGCGATCCGTTTCAGGGCGGCTTCAAAAACCATGTCTGGCGAGAGCTTGTTGAGGCAGTCGAGATGGCCGAGCGGACATTCGCGCTTGAAACAGGGGCTGCACGCGAGTTGCAGGCTGAGGATGGCGGCCCGGTCGGAGAGCGGCGGCGTGAAGCCCGGGGAGGACGAGCCGTAGAGCGTGACCAGTGGGCGGTTGAGCGCTGCCGCGATATGCATCAGGCCGGAGTCGTTGCAGACGACGAGGTCGGTCATGGCCAGCAGGTCGACCGCCTGGCCGAGCGAGGTGGCGCCGCACAGGTTGCGGCAGAGGCCGGGAGCGAGTTGGGCGATTTCCTCGGCGACGGCGTGATCCTTGGGCGAGCCGAACAGCCAGATGGCGCAGCCCTGCTCGGCCAGCTTCCTGGCCAGCGCAGCGAAGTGGGCAGCCGGCCAGCGCTTGGCCGGGCCGTATTCGGCTCCCGGGCAGAAGGCGACGATACGCGCCGGGCGTTCCAGTCCGAGTTCGGCTAGCGTTTTTTGCTGATCGGCGGCCGATGAGCGGATTCTCGGGTAAGCAATCGGTTTGCTTGGCGCAACGCCGGGGGCTTCGGCCAGCTGGGCGAAACGTTCGACCATCAGCGGCAAGGCCGCTTTGTCGAGGCGGTGATGGATGTTGATCAGGCCGTAGCGCGCTTCGCCGGTAAAGCCAATGCGTTGCGGGATGCCGGCCAGGAAGGGGACGAGTGCTGACTTCAGCGAATTGGGCAGGATGTAGGCGGCGTCATAGCCGCGCCGGGCAAGGTCGCGGCCAAGCTGCCAGCGCGCTTTCAGCGAGAGCTGGCCGTGGGCGAAGGGGCTGTCGATCACGTCGCCGATTTCGGCCATGCGCTGCAGAACCGGGGCAACCCAGCGCGGCGCCAAGGCATCGAGCTGGAGGCCCGGATGCCTGGCGTGCAGTCGCGCGAACAGCGGCTGCGCCATGATGGTGTCGCCAATCCACGAGGGGGCGACGATGAGAGCCTTCATAAGAGCGGTTATTAGTCGCTGGTCATTAGTTGTTAGCAAAACCCGCTAGCGACTAACGACTGGCAACTACCGACTAATGATGTCCCTTGGGCGCTTCGCCCTTGAAGACGTATTTGGTGCTGCAGTAGGGGCAAACCACTTCACCGCTCGCCAGCACGTCGAGGAAGACGCGCGGGTGCTGGCTCCACAGCGGCGCAGCGGGCTGCGGGCAGTGCAGCGGCAGGTCGTGGGCGGTGATTTCTACGGTCTTGTTGTCGGACATCGTGTGCTCCCTGAACTTAGATGTAGGCCAGCCAGTCGGCGTGGGCTGCCGAGCGGCCGTTGACCACGTCGAAATACTTGTCCTGCAGCGCCTTGGTGATCGGGCCACGGAAGCCGGCGCCGATCTGGCGGTTGTCGAGTTCGCGGATCGGCGTCACTTCGGCGGCGGTGCCGGTGAAGAAGGCTTCGTCGGCACAGTAAACTTCGTCACGCGTGATGCGCTTTTCGATCACTTCGATGCCCAGCTCGCTGGCCAGCTGAATGACCGTGGCGCGGGTGATGCCTTCCAGGCAGGCCGTCAGGTCCGGTGTGTACAGCTTGCCCTTCTTGACGATGAAGATATTCTCGCCGGCGCCTTCGCAGACATAGCCTTCCGGATCGAGCAGCATGGCTTCGTCGTAGCCGTCGGTCAGCGCCTCGTTGTTGGCGAGGATGGAGTTCATGTAGTTGCCGGAGGACTTGGCCCGCACCATGGTGATGTTCACGTGGTGGCGGGTGAAGGACGAAGTCTTGATGCGGATACCGCGCTGCATGCCTTCCTCGCCGAGGTAGGCGCCCCAGGGCCAGGCGGCGATAACGACGTGCACCTTGGCGCCCTTCGGCGAAACGCCCATCTTTTCCGAGCCGTAGAAGGCGATCGGGCGGATGTAGCCGGATTCCAGATTGTTGGCGCGGATCACTTCCTTCTGCGCTTCGTTGATGGTGGCCTTGTCGAACGGCATGCCCATCTGGAAGATGTGCGAGGAATTGAACAGGCGGTCGGTATGGTCTTCCAGACGGAAGATCGCGGTGCCGCGTTCGGTCTTATAGGCACGGACGCCCTCGAATACGCTCATGCCGTAGTGCAGTGAGTGGGTGAGGACGTGGGTGGTGGCTTCGCGCCAGGGCACCAGCTTGCCGTCTTGCCAAATAAAGCCGTCGCGATCCGACATGGACATGTTCGATTCTCCGTGTTGCGCCTGTGAAAGCCCATAATTCTAGCCCAATTCAGACGTTAAAATAACGCTTTTGACGATTGAGCCGTATCATGATCTGGAAACCGAATGTGACTGTTGCCGCTGTCGTGCAGCGCGACGGAAAATTTCTGCTGGTCGAGGAAGAAACCGATACCGGGCTGGCTTTCAACCAGCCGGCCGGTCACCTTGAGGAAGGCGAGTCGTTGATCGACGCGGTCGTGCGTGAGGCGCTCGAGGAAACGGCCTACCATTTCAAGCCGACCTATCTGATCGGCGTCTATAACTGGAAGCATCCGAGCAAGGACGTGACCTATCTGCGCTTCGCCTTCGGCGGCGAACTGCGCGGCTTTGAGGCGGAGCGCAAGCTCGATGAAGGCATCGTTGCCGCCCGCTGGCTGAGCCTCGACGAAGTGAAGGCGACGCAAGGCCGGCATCGCAGCCCGCTGATCCTGCGCTGTATCGAAGACATGGTCGCCGGCAAGTCGTATCCGCTCGATCTGCTGGTCCATTACGGCTGATGCGTCGCTGGCTGCTGGCGCTTCTGCTGGTGCTGGCCGGTGCCGTTGCGGCCGACGAGCAGGTGCCCATCTGCTATGGCTACGGTTGCCTGGTGCAGGCCGATATTCGGTACACGGAGCGGCAGCTAGGCGATGTTGAGCGGCTGTTGTCGGCCGCGCTGGATGCCGCCGATGAGCGAAAATTGCTGGCGCAGGCCGTCGGGCGGCTTTACGCTTTGGCCGGCGAGCAGTCCGCTATCCACAATGATCGCGGTGGCAATTTCGCCGATGCCGGCATTCCCGGCAAAATGGACTGTATCGATCACTCGACCTCGACGACGCGCCTGTTGCACTTGCTGGAAAGCCGCGGCTATCTGCGTTGGCATCGGGTGCTGGAAGCCGACGTCCGTTACTGGGCGCACCTGTTCCCGGCGCATTATTCGGCGGTGATCGAAGAGAAAACGGAGGGCGAAGCACCACGCTTCGTCGTCGATAGCTGGTTTGTCGATAATGGACAGCCGGCGGTGATTTTGCCGCTGGCCGACTGGAAAAAAGGGGCTGGGCCCGATGTCTGAGAAAACTGTAGTCGTCGGCTTGTCCGGCGGGGTCGATTCTTCCGTTGCCGCCTTGCTGCTGAAGCGGCAGGGCTGGAAAGTGATCGGCCTGTTCATGAAGAACTGGGAAGATGACGACACCGAGGAATACTGTTCGTCGCGCCAGGATCTGATCGATGTGATGAGCGTCGCCGACCGGATCGGCATCGATGTCGAGGTGGTCAATTTTGCCGCCGAATACCGCGACCGGGTCTTTGCCGAGTTCCTCCGCGAATACCAGGCCGGGCGGACGCCGAACCCGGATATCCTGTGCAATTCGGAAATCAAGTTCAAAGCTTTTCTCGACCACGCCATGCAGCTTGGCGCCGACAAGATAGCCACCGGCCACTATGCCGGCGTCCGCGAGTTCAACGGCGAGTACCAGTTGCTGAAGGCCGAGGACGGCACCAAGGATCAGAGCTACTTCCTGTATCGCCTGAACCAGGCGCAGCTGGCGAAAACCCTGTTTCCGCTGGCCGATCTCTACAAGCGCGAAGTGCGCAAGATCGCCGAGGCCGAGGGCCTGCACGTGGCCACCAAGAAGGATTCGACGGGCATCTGCTTTATCGGCGAACGGCCGTTCAAGGATTTTCTCAGCCGCTACCTGCCGCCGAAGAAAGGCGAGATTCGCCGCCTTGACGACGGCAAGGTGATGGGCGAGCACGACGGGCTGATGTTCCACACGCTCGGTCAGCGCAAGGGCTTGCATATCGGCGGCATCAAGGAAAAGGGCCGGGCCGGTGGCGGCGATCACGATGCATGGTTCGTCGCCGGCAAGGACATGGAGAAGAACATCCTCTACGTGGTGCAGGGGCATGATCATCCGGCCTTGTTCAGCGATGCGCTGACCGCCGAACAGCTATCCTGGGTATCCGGTCGGGCGCCGCATGCGCACTGGGTCTATACCGCCAAGCCGCGTTATCGCACCGCCGACCAGCCTTGCGAAGTCGAGCGCGTCGATGGCGAAACCTGCGAAATCCATTTCGCCGAGCCGCAATGGGCGCTGACGCCGGGCCAGTCGGTGGTTCTCTACGAGAGCCGGGTATGTCTCGGTGGCGGGGTTATCCGCTAACGGCGATCAGTCGTCGCGGGCGCGCATCTCGGACTTCTCGATAATTGCCGAGAAGGCATGGAGCAGGTCGGGGTCGTGTTTGATGCCGCCCTCGCTGACCATGATGTCCATCACCGCCTGATGGCGGCGGGAGGTGTGATAGGGGCGGCTGGCTGCCATCGCGTCGTAATTGTCGGTCAGTGAAATGATTCGCGAAAAAAGCGGGATGTCGATCCCCTTCAGCCCGTCCGGGTAGCCCGAACCATCGAAGTTTTCATGGTGATGGCGGACGATACGGGCGACGTCGCTGGAGCCGTTGGCGCCGATCGCCAGGATGATGCGTTCGCCGATCATCGGATGCTGTTTCATGCATTCCCATTCCTCTTCCTCAAAAGGCGCCGGTTTGCCGAGAACGCTGTCGGGAATCCCGATCTTGCCAATATCGTGAAACTGGGCGCCCAGCGAAAGCAGGGCCAGTTCCTTTTCCGAGAGATCGATGTGGCAACCCAGCTCGGCAGCCAGACGGACCACGCGTTCCGAATGCAGGCGGGTGTGATGGTCGCGTTCGCCCAGGGCGACGGTCAGGGATCGGACAATGTTTTCCATGGTCACACTCTCGTCTTTTTGCATCAAGGCTGTTGTTTGCTCCGCGAAGGGCGACAGATCTGCCGGTTGGACCAGAAATTGGGCGCAAGGGTTCGCACCAACGCAGCAAAATTTCCCGGGATATTCGTTTTTGCCGGATTGCGCCGCGCCCACCGCTTGGTGGGGCCGGCGCTGCAGTCGGCAAGAACCGGTCGAGCAGGGCTCGCCGGTGTGTCATTCAGTCGTGCGGCAGGGTGTCCGCGAACGACGGGCGCTGGATCAGCTTGGCGTGCAGTCTGCCCAGATTGGCGTGGCTTTCCTGCCAGTTGATGTCGGGGAAGCGGAAATTCAGATAGCCGAGGGCAGAACCGACGGCGATATCAGCCATCGAGAAATGCGTACCCATGCAGAAAGGCGTTTCCCCCAGTTGTTCGGCCATGAATTCCAGGCCGCGCGTGACTTTGTCGCGCTGGCGTTGAATCCACTCGCTGTTTTGCTTGGCCAGCGGGCGTTTGGCTTCGAGATAGGCGGTCGCGGCGGCATCGCAGATGCCGTCGGCGAGCGCTTCCCAGCGCTTGACTTCGGTCCGCTCGCGATTGGGGGCGGGGAACAGCTTGTTGTTCGGCGTGACGTTGTCGATGTACTCGACGATGACCCGGGAGTCGAAAAGCGGGGTCGCGTCATCGAGCACCAGCACGGGGATTTTTCCGAGCGGATTGATGGTCGGCACTTTGCTGTCTTCCAGCCAGGGCGAATCGATCACGAAATCGTATTCGATTTTCTTTTCGGCCAGCACAATGCGGACTTTTCGGACAAACGGGCTGGTGTGGGAGCCGATCAGCTTCATCACATGCTCTCTGATTTGGGGAGTTGGATTATAGCGTATGGCGCTTGGCTCCGTCGGGCGGGTAAAATTGCGGGCTTACCGAAAAGGATGTGTTTATGACTTTCAATCCCGTGACCGCCAATCTTCTGACTGCGCTCTCCCCGCTTGACGGCCGTTACGCCGGCAAGGTCGATGCCCTGCGCGAACATTTTTCCGAATACGGCCTGATCCGTCGCCGCCTGCAGGTCGAGATCGAATGGCTGAAGGCGCTCGCCGCCGAGCCGCATTTCGCCGAAATTCCGGCCTTTTCGCCGGCCACCATCGCTGAACTCGACGCGCTGGTGAGCAATTTCGGGCCCGAGCAGGCGGCCGAGGTGAAAGCCATCGAAGCCACCACCAATCACGACGTCAAGGCGCTGGAATACTGGATCAAGGACAAGACCAAGGCCAACGCCGAAGTCACCAAGGTCGGCGAGTTCATCCATTTCGCCTGCACGTCCGAAGACATCAACAACTTGTCGCACGCGCTGATGTGCAAGGGTGCCCGCGAGCAGGGCATGCTGCCGATGCTCGACAAACTGATCGAGCGCCTGCGCGAACTGGCCCACATCAATGCCGAAGTGCCGATGATGAGCCGCACGCACGGCCAGCCGGCCACCCCGACGACGCTCGGCAAGGAAATGGCCAACGTCGCCTACCGCCTGCAGCGCGCCCGTGCCCGCATCGTCGCCGTCGAACTGCTCGGCAAGATCAACGGCGCAGTCGGCAACTACAACGCCCACCTGACGGCCTACCCCGGGTTCGACTGGGAAGGCTTCGCCAAGTGCTTCGTCGAGTCGCTCGGCCTGACCTTCAATCCGTACACCATCCAGATCGAACCGCACGACGGGCTGGCCGAGCTGTTCGATGCCTTCGCGCGGGCCAACAGCATCCTGATCGACCTCGATCGCGATATATGGGGCTACATCTCCCTCGGTTTCTTCAAGCAGCGGGTCAAGGCCGGGGAAATCGGCTCGTCGACCATGCCGCACAAGGTCAATCCGATCGACTTCGAGAACTCCGAAGGCAACCTCGGCCTGGCCAACGCGCTGCTCAAGCACCTCGCCGAGAAGCTGCCGATCTCGCGCTGGCAGCGCGACCTGACCGACTCCACGGTGCTCCGCAACATGGGCGTCGGTCTCGGCTACGCGCTGCTCGGCTATGACTCGTTGTTGAAGGGCCTGTCCAAACTGGAAGTCAATGCCGACCTGATGCGTGCCGATCTTGATGCCAACTGGGAACTGCTCGCCGAGCCGATCCAGACGGTGATGCGCCGCTACGCCGTGCCGAACGCCTACGAAAAGCTCAAGGAACTGACCCGCGGTACCCGCGTGTCGCGCGACGGCATGCAGGCTTTCGTATCCACGCTGGAAATTCCGGAAGCCGCCAAGGCCGAACTGCTCAAGCTGACGCCGTGGGATTACACCGGCAAGGCGGCCGAGCTGGCGAAGCGCATCTAGATGAAATGCAGCAAATGCGGGCAGGATGTGCCGGCTGACGCCATCTATTGCCCGCACTGCACCGGCGAGCGCCAGACCACGGATGGCGAAATCATCCGCGGCGGGATCAAGGGCGGTTTGCTCGGCCTGTTGATCGGCGTGCTGCCGATGCTGGTGCTTCTTTACATCTATGGCCCCGAGCGCGGTATCAAGGCGATCGTCTTTGCCGTGCCGGTGGCCACTTTCACGACCGGACTGATCATTGGGCTGGTCAAAGCCAAACGGGACTGGAAATAATGTCTTTTGCTGAAAATCTGAAAAAACTGCCGGGTATCTCCCATCTGGCCGCCATCAACCTGCTCGATGCCGAAGGCAAGCTGATCGCCGCCATCGAAAACAAGCCGGGCAGCCAGGGTTCGCTGGCCGTGTACAACCATCTCGCCCAGACCTACGGCTCGATCAATGCCGAGGCGGCGAAAAAAGGCCTGGAAATCTTCGCCGAGCATACCGAAGATGCCCGCCTGCATGCCGGCAAGCACCCGAATATCGATCGTTTGCTGGCGGTCGAAGGCGGCCAGCCGGCGCTGCGCGTCAAGCACGTTTTTGCCGTTTGAGGGCAGCCCGGGGGCGCCCCCGATCGATTGAATGTCATATCCGCCGGTTATAATTTTGGCGGAATAAATTCGACACGCTTGTCGTTAGCCACGTTGCAATGTCCTTCCTCTCAACAACAACGGAGAATACAGAATGAAATCCAAGCTCTTGCTCGCCCTGCTGACCGTCACCCTGGCCGGTACGGCCGCTGCCCAGGTCAAGACCGACGACGCCATCAAGTTCCGCCAGTCCGGTTACGGCTTCATGGCCTGGAACATGGGCCGCATCAAGGCCAACGTCGAAGGTCAGTACAACAAGGATGAGGTCATCAAGGCGGCCAACGCCATTCAGGCGATTGCCAACTCCGGCATGGGCGCCCTCTATCCGCAGGGTTCCGACAAGGGAACGGGCTGGGAAGCGACCCGCGTCAAGCCGGAATTCTTCACCAACAAGGACGGCGTCACCAAGGTCGCCATGGCCTTCAACAAGGAAGCCAACGAAATGGCCAAGGTTGCCGCCAGCGGCGACGCTGCCGCCGTTGGTGCCCAGTTGGGCAAGCTGGGGGGCACCTGCAAGGGCTGCCACGACGATTTCAAGGCCAAGAAGTAAGCAGGGCTTGGCGTAGTCATCGACAGGCACCTGCGGGTGCCTGTTTTTTTACCCATAAGAAAAGGTCTGGATATGAACAGCAAAAAAATTCGTTTGTGGGATCTGCCAACCCGGCTCTTTCACTGGCTGCTGGTGCTCTGTGTGCTGGCCGCCGTGGTCAGCGGGCAGCTCGGCGGCAACCTGATCGACTGGCATGGCCGGATCGGCCTGCTGATCGTCGGCTTGCTGGTTTTTCGGCTGGTCTGGGGCATCGTCGGGTCGACCTATGCGCGGTTCCGGCAATTCGTTCCGACACCGGCCAGGATCAAGGCTTATCTGCGCGGCGAGTGGCAGGGCGAAGGTCATAACCCGCTCGGCGCACTGGCTGTTTTTGGCCTGTTGGGCCTGCTCATCGCGCAGGTCTTGAGTGGGCTGTTCAGCAATGACGACATTGCTTTTGTCGGGCCGTTGTTCGATCTGGTCAGCAAGAATCTGAGCAATCGCCTGACCGGCATCCATCATCTGCTTTCCAATCTGCTGATTGCGCTGGTCGTGCTGCACGTCGCCGCCATCGCCTTCTATGCGCGGGTCAAGAAGCAATCGCTGGTCAAGCCGATGATCACCGGCTGGAAAGAAGGCGAGGGCGAGTCGGCCAGCGGTGGTGGCTGGCTTGCCTTGATCGTCGCGCTGGTGCTTGCCGGCGCTGGCGTCTATGGCGCCAGCGGTGCCTGGTTGCCGGAACCGCCGCCTCCGCCGCCTGCCGCCGAAACGCCGAGCTGGTAGAAAGCGCGTGAGCAAAGAAAAAGCCGCCAGACTGGCGGCTTTTTTGCGTCGGCCAAAGACCTCGCTTAAACGACTGCGCCGTCCTCGTTGGCGCCTTCGATAACCTTCTTCTGGATGGCGAATTGCTCGCGCGAGACGCCCAGCCACATGACCAGCGGGCTGGCGACCAGCACCGAGGAGTAGATGCCGAAGAGGATGCCGATGGTCAGCGCCATGGCGAAGTAGTGCAGGGTTTCGCCGCCGAAGACCAGCATCGATAGCACCATCATCTGGGTGCAGCCGTGGGTGATGATCGTCCGCGAAATGGTGCTGGTGATGGCGTGGTCGAGCACCTGTGGCGTGGTCATGCCGCGTACCCGCTTGAAGGTTTCGCGGACCCGGTCGAAGACGACGACCGATTCGTTCACCGAGTAGCCGAGCACCGCCAGCACCGCCGCCAGTACCGACAGCGAGAACTCCCACTGGAAGAAGGCAAAGAAGCCGAGGATGATCACCACGTCGTGTAGGTTGGCGATGATCGCCGAGACCGAGAAGCGCCATTCGAAGCGGAACGCCAGGTAGATGACGATGCCGATGACGACCAGCAGCAGGGCCAGTGCGCCGTTTTCGGCCAGTTCCTTGCCGACCTGCGGGCCGACGAACTCGACGCGGCGCAGGCTGGCGCCCGGCGCGTCGGCTTCCAGCGATTTCATCACCGCTTCGCCGAGTTGGGCGGTGTTCTGGTCGCCTTTCAGCGGCAGGCGGATCATCACGTCCTGCGAGGAGCCGAAGTTCTGCACCGCGTAGTCGGTAAAGCCGGCCTTGCCGAGCGAGCCGCGCACTTTTTCAAGGTCGGCGGTCTGCTGGTAGGCGACTTCGATCAGCGTGCCGCCGGTGAATTCGACCGACAGGTGCAGGCCCTTGCTGAACAGGAAGACCACGGCGAGGACAAAGGTGATCAACGAGATGACATTGAACGTCAGCGCATGGCGCATGAACGGAATGTCTTTGTGGATGCGGAAAAATTCCATGGTCGTGTTCCTTATTTCTGACCGTTGGTCGCTGCGATGCCGGGCTTCCAGATCTGGCCGATGGCGACTTTGCCCAGCTTCTTCTGGTGGCCGTAGATCAGGTTGACCAGGGCGCGGGAGACGACAACCGAGGAGAAGATCGAGGTCAGGATGCCGAGGCAGTGCACCACGGCAAAGCCGCGGATCGGGCCGGAACCGAAGATGAGCAGCATCAGGCCGACGATCAGCGTGGTGACGTTGGAGTCGAGAATGGTCCCGAAGGCGCGCTCGTAGCCTTCAAAAATGGCCCCCTGGGCCGGCATGCCGGCACGTAACTCTTCGCGGATGCGTTCGTTGATCAGCACGTTGGAGTCGATCGCCATACCGAGCGCCAGCGCGATGGCGGCGATGCCGGGCAGGGTCAGCGTGGCTTGCAGCAGCGACAGCAGGGCGATCAGGAAGAGCAGGTTGGCGGCCAGGGCGAGTACCGAAACGACGCCGAAGACCTGGTAATAGATGATCATGAAAACGGCAATTGCGGCAAAACCCCAGAGCGTCGAATGGAAGCCCTTCTGGATGTTGTCGGCGCCGAGGCTGGGGCCGATGGTCCGTTCCTCGATGATGTCCATCGGCGCGGCCAGCGAACCGGCGCGCAGCAGCAGCGCGGTGTCGTTGGCTTCGCTGGTCGTCATGCGGCCGGAGATCTGCACGCGGCCGCCGCCGATTTCGCTGCGGATGACCGGTGCGGTCACGACTTCGCCCTTGCCCTTTTCGATGAGCAGGATGGCCATCCGCTTGTTGATGTTCTCGCGGGTGACGTCCTTGAAAATGCGGGCGCCGGCCGAGTCGAGCGTCAGGTGCACGGCGGCTTCGTTGGTCTGGTGATCGAAGCCGGGCTGGGCGTCGGTCAGGCGGTCGCCGGTCAGGACGACCTGCTTCTTGACGAGCAGCGGCTGGCCGCCGCGTTCGTTGTACACCTCGGTGCCGAACGGCGGATTGCCCGCCAGCGCGGCTTCGAGCGCGCCGGGGGAATCGTCGACCATGCGGATTTCCAGGGTCGCGGTGCGGCCGAGGATGTCCTTGGCCTTGGCCGTATCCTGCACGCCGGGCAACTGGACGACGATGCGGTCGGCGCCCTGCTGCTGGATCACCGGCTCGGCGACGCCGAGTTCGTTGATCCGGTTGTGCAGCGTGGTGATGTTCTGCTTGAGCGCGAATTCGCCGATCTTCTTCTGCGCTTCCGGCTTCAGCATGGCGACCAGCTTGAGGTCGGTGCCGTCGTCCTGCTCGGTGATCAGCAGGTCGGGCTGGCTGTCGCCGATGGCGCTTTTCGCCTTGCTGCGGACGTCGGCCTCGCGGAAGCGGACGACCAGGCGGTCGCCTTCGCGGCTGATGCCGGCATGGCGCAGGTTCTTGTCGCGCAGCACGGTGCGCAGGTCGCCGGAGGTCGAGTCGAGGCGCTTGGTCAGCGCGCCCTTCATGTCCACCTGGAGCAGGAAGTGCACGCCGCCGCGCAGGTCGAGGCCGAGGTACATCGGCAGCGCATGCAGGGCGGTCAGCCAGCTCGGCGAGGCGGCCAGCAGGTTCAGCGCAATGACGTATTGCGGTTCGGCGGCATCCGGGTTGAAGGTCTTTTCCAGGACATCCTTGGCCTTCAGCTGGGTGTCGGTATTCTTGAAACGGGCCTTGACGCCGACGTTGTCGAGCTGGATGCCGTCGTGGGCGATCCCGGCAACCTTCAGGGCTTCCTCGACGCGGTTTTTCGCCTTGTCATCGACCTTGATGGTGGCCTTGGCGCTGGAAACCTGGACGGCCGGCGATTCGCCGAAGAAATTGGGCAGGGTGTAGATGAAGCCCAGCACCAGCGCCACGGCGACGATGATGTACTTCCAGAGTGGGTAGCGATTCATAGTGGCTTTAAAGCTAAAAAGGCGGCCAGCGGCCGCCTTCTGGGGTGATTACAGCGACTTCAGCGTGCCCTTCGGCAGTACCAGACCAATGGCCGGCTTCTGCACGACGACTTCCGTGCCTTCGGCAATTTCCAGCGTGACGTAGCTGTCGCCGACCTTGACAACCTTGCCGACCAACCCGCCGCCGGTGACGACTTCGTCGCCCTTGGCAATGGCAGCGATCAGCGCCTTGTGTTCCTTGGCCTTCTTCATCTGCGGGCGAATCATCAGGAACCACAGCACGACGAACATCAGGATCATCGGCAGGATTTGCATGAGACCACTGGTCGGGTCGGCGGCGCCGGCGGTTTGAGCGTGGGCAAGACTAATCATTGAATTACTCCGGGGAAGCTAAAGAAAATCAGAACGCAAGATTCTATCACCCGCCCGAGGAACGGTCGCGGGCAAAGCTCGACGCCCATTCGCGCAGCGTGCCGGCCTCGATGGCGGCGCGCATTTCGGCCATGATCGTCTGATAGAACTGCAGGTTGTGGATGGTGTTGAGCATGCTGCCGAGGATCTCGCCGGTGCGGAACAGGTGGTGCAGGTAAGCGCGGCTGAACTGGCTGCAGGCGTAGCAGGAGCAGGACGGGTCGAGCGGCCCGGTGTCGGTCTTGTGTCGGGCATTCTTGATCTTGACGTCGCCGAAGCGGGTGAACAGGTGGCCGTTGCGGGCGTTGCGGGTCGGCATCACGCAGTCGAACATGTCGATGCCGGCTTGTACCGAATGCACCAGGTCTTCCGGCGTGCCGACGCCCATCAGGTAGCGCGGCTTGTCGGTCGGCATCTTCGGCGCGGTATGGGCGAGGATGCGCACCATGTCCTCCTTCGGTTCGCCGACCGAGAGGCCGCCGATCGCCATGCCGTCGAAACCGATGTTGTCCAGCCCGGCCAGCGATTCGTCGCGCAGGTCTTCGTGCATGCCGCCCTGGACGATGCCGAACAGCGCGTTGGGGTTTTCCAGCTTGTTGTGTTCGTCGCGCGAACGCTGTGCCCAGCGCATCGACAGGCGCATCGACTTGGCGGCTTCGTCGTGGCTGGCCGGGTAGGGGGTGCATTCGTCGAAGATCATCACGATGTCGGAATTCAGGACCTTCTGAATCTGCATCGAGATTTCCGGGGTCAGGAAGAGCTTGGCGCCGTCGTGCGGCGAGCTGAACTTGACGCCTTCCTCGGTGATCTTGCGCATGGCGCCCAGCGAAAAGACCTGGAAGCCGCCGGAATCGGTGAGGATCGGCTTCTGCCAGTTCATGAAGTCGTGCAGCCCGTGGTGGGCGGCGACCACCTCGAGGCCCGGGCGTAGCCACAGGTGAAAGGTGTTGCCCAGGCAGATCTGCGCGCCGATGTCGTGCAGGCCTTGCGGCGTCATTGCCTTGACCGTGCCGTAGGTGCCGACCGGCATGAAGACGGGGGTCTGGACCTGGCCATGGGCCAGCGTCAGGGTGCCGCGGCGGGCGGCGCCATCGGTTTTCAGGAGTTCAAATTGCATCGGATTTTTCCAGGAGCATGGCATCGCCATAGCTGAAGAAGCGGTAGCGCTCGGCTACGGCGTGGGCATAGGCGGCGCGGATGTGGTCGTAGCCGGCAAAGGCCGAGACGAGCATGAGCAGGGTCGATTTCGGCAGATGAAAATTGGTGATCAGCCGGTCGACGACTTTGAAGCGGTAACCGGGCGTGATGAAAATCGCCGTTTCGGCCGGGCCGGCGTTGACCGTGCCATCGGCATTGCCGGCCGATTCGAGGGCGCGCAGGCTGGTCGTGCCGACGGCGATGATGCGGCCGCCGGCAGCGCGGGTGGCGGCGATGGCTTCCGCCGTGGCGGCGGGGATGTCGAAACGCTCGCTGTGCATCCGGTGCTCGGCGATCTTGTCGACGCGCACCGGCTGGTAGGTGCCGGCGCCGACGTGGAGGGTCAGGAAGGCGGTGTGCACCCCGCCGGCGCGCAGCGTTTCGAGCATCGCTTCGTCGAAATGCAGGCCGGCGGTCGGTGCCGCCACGGCCCCCGGTTCGCGGGCATAGACGGTCTGGTAGCGCGTCTCGTCGGTGCCTTCGGCCGGGTGTTCGATATAGGGCGGCAGCGGCAGCTTGCCATGGCGCTCGGCCAGTTCCCACAGGTCGCTGCCGCCGATCGCCGGCGGCGCCAGTTCGAGCGCGAAGAATTCGCCGCTGGCCCCGGCCCGGCCGGTGACGACGACGGTAAACGCGTCGGCCAGCGTCAACCGGGTGCCCGGCTTGGGCGACTTGCTGGCCCGCACCTGGGCGATGGCGTGCGTCGCATCGACGATCCGCTCGAGCAGAACCTCGATCTGCCCGCCCGTGTCCTTCTGTCCGAAAAACCGGGCCTTGATCACCCGGGTGTCGTTGAAAACCAGCAGGTCGCCGGCCCGCAGCAGTTCCGGCAAGGCGGCGAAGCGGCGGTCGACGAGCTGTTCGCCGCAGACGTGGAGCAGCCGGCTGCCGGCGCGTTCGGGCGCCGGGTGCTGGGCGATCAGTTCGGGCGGCAGGGGAAAGTCGAAGTCGTCGACGGAGAACGACATGGGCTAAGGTCCGGAGTTACAAGCGAAACGGCTTTCCGGACAGGAGCGCTGCTGGCGTACCCGGCCGGGAGGGCACCGGACAAGCATCGCTTTCCATGGCAGGACAGGTGTTTGGCTTTTTGAAATTTTGGAATTGTCCCGACCAAGGCCAGCGTGCTTGGCTTTTGGCAGGGTTGAAGGCGGCGAATTATATCAGGGTGAAAAATCGGGTTCGTTGTCCGGCGCCACGTTGCGCCGGCTTGCCTAACGGATCGGCCGGTTGGCCTGGCGGCGCTGCATCTCGTTGACCAGCGCGGAAAATTGTTCAGCCAGTTCGTGGCGCAGGAAGCCGACGCCGAGCAGCGCCGGCGCCCAGCGGTCGGGAATCATCTCGATCCGGTAATCCAGCCGGGTGCCGCCGCCGCTGGCCTGCAGCCGCATTTCGCTGCGCATGTACTTGGTCGAGCCCGACAGCGCCTTCGAGAGGATGCGGCCGTCCGGCAAGACCTCGATCTGGCGCTCCGATTCAAAGGCAAAGCCGAGCGGGCCGAAACGCGCCTTGCCCTGCTGGGCGATCCGATAGACGTTGCCGACGCGCGAAATGATATGGCTGGCGCTCAGGTTGGGCACGAATTCGGCCATGTGCTCGAAATCGGTCAGCACCTCAAGCGCGACGGCCGGCGGCACGGCAATCTGCAGGCTGAAGTTGCCGTGATAGACCCCCTCCCGCTGCTCGACCACCACGTCGTCGTAGTCGACGGCCGCGGCGGCGAGCGCCGGGCCGAGGCTGACCGCCTGCAGGACCAGCGCCACCAGGCCGAGCTTGCCGAGGTTCAATGCAGGGCCTTGGCCAGCCGTGGGTGGGTCGCCACGTAGTAATAGAGCGCCGGCAGCACGAACAGCGTAAGCAGGGTCGCCGAGATCAGCCCGCCGATGACGACCAGCGCCAGCGGCCGCTGGGTTTCCGAGCCGATGCCGTGCGACAGCGCCATCGGCAACAGGCCGAGCATGGCCAGCATCGCGGTCATCAGCACCGTGCGCAGGCGGGACAGGGCGCCCTGGAAGACCGCCTGGTAGCTGTCGAGCTTCTGCTGCTTCAACTGGTTGATGTAGCTGACCATCACCACGCCGTTCAGCACCGCCTGCCCGAACAGCGCGATGAAGCCGATCGCCGCCGATACCGAGAGCGGGATGCCCGAGATGAGCAGCGCGAAAATGCCGCCGATCAGCGCGAAGGGAATGTTGCAGATGATGATCAGCGCGTCGCGGAAGGACTCGAAGGCATCGAACAGCAGCACGAAAATGAACAGGATGGAGAGCGGCACCACCAGCATCAAGCGCTTCATCGCCCGCTCCTGGTTCTCGAACTCGCCGGACCAGGTGATCGAGTAACCCTGCGGCAACTTGATGTCCTGAGCCTGCACCTGCATGTCGGCGACGACGCTGCCCATATCACGATCGCGGATGAAGACGCCGATGGCGACGACACGCTGGCCGGATTCCCGGGCGATGTTCATGGCGCCGCTGCCCATCTTGAAATCGACCAGCGCCGACAACGGCACCTGCGCCCCGGACGGCGTCGGCACCAGCACGTCCTTCAGCTTGTCGAGCTGGCGGGACGGTTCGTCGAGACGAAGGACGACGCTGAAATGCCGGTCGCCTTCCCACAACTCGGTGGCGGCCTTGCCGGCCAGCGCCGTTTCGACCACGTCCTGGACGTCCATGACGTTCAGGCCGTAGCGGGCGGCGGCGGCCCGATCGATTTCCAGCCGGTATTGCGGCAGATCGCCGTCACGGTCGATGAAGGCGCGGACGACGCCCGGCACCTTGCCGATCTTGTCGAGCAGCTGGTTGGCGTGCAGTTTCAGCGTGGCGGTGTCGTCGCCGAACAGCTTGACGACGATTTGCCCGTCGATCTGCGAGATCGATTCGAGAATCTGGTCGCGCACCGGCTGGCTGAAGGTCGGCTCGATACCCGGCACGTCGTTCAGCTTGTCCTCCATCTCGCGCACCAGTTGTTCCTTGGTCATGCCCTTGCGCCAGGCCGAGTCGGGTTTCAGGTCGACGAGCATTTCGGTCATGTTGATGTTCTTCGGGTCGGTCCCGTCTTCCGGCCGGCCGCCCTTGGAAATCACCGCGTTGACCTCGGGGAAGTCGGCAATGATCCGGCGCAGCTGGCGCAGTTCGGCTTTTGCTTCAGTGACCGAAACCGACGTCGGCAGCGTGATGTTGATCCAGATCGAACCTTCATTCAGTTCGGGCAGGAATTCCGTGCCGAGCTGCGGCACCATCGCCGCGGTAATGGCGAGCGCGCCAAGGGCGATCAGCAGCACGCGCTTGGTATTGGCCAGGACCCACTTCAGCGCCGGTTCGTACTTCTGCATGAACCAGTGCATCAGCTTGGTTTCTTCGTGCGGCACGTTGTTCTTGAAGGCGATCTTGCTCAGGAAGGGAACCAGGGTCAGCGACAGGACCAGCGAGGTGATCAGCGCGGCGACGACCGAATAGGCCATCGGCGCAAAAATCTTGCCTTCATGGCGCTGCATCGTGAAGATCGGCAGGTGGGCAACCATGATGATGACCATCGAGAACACCGTCGGCCGGCCGATTTCGACCACCGCTTCCTGAATGGTCCGGGTATGCGGTCGGTGATCCTGGTTCTGCTTGGCTTCGCCGAGCCGGCGGAAAATGTTCTCGATGACGATCACCGCACCGTCGACGATGATCCCGAAGTCCATCGCCCCCAGGGACAGCAGGTTGGCCGGAATGCCGACCGCCGAGAGGCCGATGAAGGTGCCGAGCAGGGCCAGCGGAATGATCGAGGCGACAATGGCCGCCGCCCGCAAATCGGCGAGGAAGAGGTAAAGCACCAGCGTGACCAGCAGCGCGCCTTCGAGCAGGTTCATGAAGACGGTTTTCAGCGTCTTGCTGATCAGCCACGAGCGGTCGTAGAACGGCACGATCTTGACGCCCGGCGGCAGGCCGCCGGCGTTCAGCGTATCGACCCGGGCCTTCAGCGCATCGAGCACCAGCGAGGGGTTCTCGTCCTTGCGCAGCAGCACGATGCCGGATACCACGTCGTCCTGGTCGCCGTTGGCGTCGCTGATGCCGACGATACCCTGTTCCGGGACCCGCGATTCAACCACATTGGCGATGTCGCGAACCAGCACCGGTGTGCCGCTGTTTTCGGCGACGACGACCTGGCCGATATCGGCCGAGGAGCGCAACAGGCCAAGCGAACGGATCAGGAACTGCTGCCGCCCTTGCGCCACCGAACCGCCGCCGGCGTTGGCGTTGGCCCGCTGCAAGGCGGTGAACAACTGGCCGATGGTGATCTTGTAATCGCGCAGCTTGGCCAGATTCGGTTGCACCTCGTACTGGCGGATCGGCCCGCCGAGCGACACCACGTCGGCAATGCCCGATACCTGCTTGATCTGGCGGGCGACGGTCCAGTCCTGAATGGCGCGTACTTCGCTGGGCTTCAGGCCGGGAGCGTCGAGGCGATAACGGAAAATTTCGCCGGTCGCCGTCGCCGGCGGCGCCAGTTCCGGCTCGACGCCGGGTGGCAGGTCAAGGCCGCGCAGGCGCTCCTCGACCAGTTGGCGGGCCATGAACAGGCTGGGTTTTTCGTCGAAGGTGACGACGATGAAGGAAAGGCCGAACTGCGTGTGCGAGAACATGCGGATCGAATTCGGCACGCCGGAGAGGGCGATTTCGAGCGGAATGGTGACTTGCTTCTCGACCTCTTCCGGCGCCCGTCCGGGATAGAGCGAGATGACCGTGACCTGGGTGTCGGTCACATCGGGAAATGCTTCGATCGGCAGGTTCTTGAAGGCGACGGTGCCGATGCCGATGAACAGCACCAGCCCGAGAATGATGAAGAGCGGCTGATTGAGCGCGAAATGGACAATGCGCTTGATCATTTGGCAGCCTGTTTCTCGGCAACCTGCGGCTTGAAGAACTTGAGCAGATGCAGGTTGCCTTCAGTAACCACCTTGTCGCCTTCGTTCACGCCGCTATGGATGTCGATCCAGCCGTCGCGCTCGGCGCCGGCCTCGACCGGCTGGCGTCGATAGTGGCCCGGCGCCTCTTCGACAAAGACATAGCGCTGGTCGCTGAACAGGAAAACCGCCGCGGCCGGGGCGCGCAGCGCCGAGCTGAGCGGCAATTCGACCAGGGCATTGACGAACATCTCGCCCTTCAAGCGGCGGTCGGCATTCGGCAACTCACCCCGCACCTTGATCGTCCGGCTTGCCGGATCGACGAAATCGGCGACATGGCGAATGGTGCCCGTGAAGCGCTCGCCCGGGTACTGCTTCGACTCGATCAGCAGCCTCTCGCCTTTTTTCAGGTTGGCCAGATCGGCTTCGCCGGCATCGACCTGGACCCACAAACTGGCCGGATCGGTGATCACGAACAGCGCGGCGGCGGCTTGTTCCGGGCGGAATTCCATGCCGGGATTGAGATTGCGTTCGACGACCACCCCGGCCAGCGGGCTGCGCAGCACGTAGGAGCCGTCACCGTCGCCGCCCAGACCAGCCAGCCGGCGGCCGGCCCGTTCGGCTTCGGCACGTGCCGCTACCGCGCTGGCTTCGGCTTGCTGCCAGTCCTTCTCGGCAATGACGCCGGCTTCGCGCAACTGGCGATTGCGCTCCAGCGCCTGCGTCGCCACTTGGGCATCGGCCTTGGCCTTGCGGGCGTCGGCCAGCGCCTGGCCGTAATCGGGGGAACTGAGCACGGCCAGCGGCTGGCCGGCCTTTACCGTCGCCCCGACATCGACCGCAATGCTCAGCACCCGGCCAGCCAGTTGCGGGAAGACGCGGACGGTTTTTTCCTCGTTCCAGACCAGCCGGCCGGGCAGGCGCAGCATGCCGCCCTTGTCCTGGTCGACGGTCGCCACCTTGAGGAAGGTCGCCTTGTCCGGCTCGCTGAGGATGACGTGTTCGCCGTCGACCTTGATCGTGGCTTCCTTGACGGCTTCCGGTTCGCCGGAGCAGCCGGCCAGCGCGAGCATCAAGGCGATGAGAATCAGATTCTGCTTCATTTGAGTTTCCTGAATTCGGCCTGGATCTGCCAGTCCGACAATGCTTTGGCGTAATCGGCGCGCGCACTGGCGGCCTCAATCTGGATCTGGCGCAAGGTGCGCCGGGCGTCGAGCAGGTCCATCAGGCCCATGGCGCCCTTGTTGTATGCAAATTCGGCAGCCTTGGCGACCCGTTCGGCATCGGCCAGCAGGCCGCCTTCCAGCCGCTGGTAACGGTCGCGCGCCGAGAGCAGGGCGTTCTTCGCCTGCGCCACCTGGCCTTGTGCCTGCGCCTGCTGCTGTTCGTATTGCAGCCGGGCAATATCGAGATCGGCCTCGGCCCGGGCGATGTCACCTTCGTATTCGTGCCAGATGAAGAGCGGCACACTGACCCCGAAGCCGTAGCTGTTGGTCGGCGCATTTTGCAGGTTGTGTTCGTACTGGACGCCGATCGTCACGTCGCGGCTCTTCTTGGCCTTGGCCAGGTCGCGCTCGGCCTCGGCGGCGGCCAGGCGGCGCTGGGCGGCAGCCAGGTCGGGGCGCTGATCGAGCGGTGCCTGATTCAAGGCCTGCTCTTCGAGCGCCGGCCAGTTGTCGCCGGCCTGTAACTGGCGGGCATCGGCTTCACGGCCGATCAGGTAGGCCAGCGCCACCTGCGCCTGCTCCAGTTCGGTCTGCGCTTGGCGGGCATCGCCGGCCGCCCGCGCCTGGTCGATCTGCAGCCGGGAGAGGTCAACCGGCGCAATGTCGCCGGCTTTCTGGCGCAGCTTGCCGGCCTCGGCGGCCTTGCCGTACAGCCCGGCGGTTTCGCCGGCCAGCGTCAGCTTTTCCTGGGCCAGCCGCAGGTTGTAATAGGCGTAACGCAGGGTTCCCAGTTGCTGGCGGGCGGCGTCGTCGAGATCGAAACGCGCCGCGTCGAGCCGGGCTGCCGCCCCCTTGACGCGCAAATCGCGCTTGCCGCCGCGTTCGACCAGTTGGTCGAGGCGCAGCTGGGTGTCCATCTTCTTGTCTTTCCAGCCGCCGGCACCGTAGCCGGACCACGGGCTGATCGACAGCGCATTGAGCGAGACATCCGGGTTGGGAATCTGACCGGCCGTCTTGACGTCGGCGGCAGCCCCGCTGACCGCCGCGCCGGCCAGCCGGAGTTCCCGGCTGTGTTCGCGCCACAGTGCTTCTGCCTCGGGCAGCGACAGCGGGGCGGGGGGCTGGGCAAGGCCGGCAACGGGCAGCAGCAATAGCGTGAAAAGTAAGCGTCGCATCGATATACCGCGTATGGGGGAGTGGTATCGTATTAGACCTTCCTGACCGTTATCTGACCCTGATGCGCATCCTGCTTGTCGAAGACGACCCGTTGCTGGCCGATGGCCTGGCCCGCACCTTGCGGAAGTCCGGCTACCTGGTCGAGGTGACCGGCGATGGTCAGACGGCCGACAACTGGCTGAAGACCGAGTCCTTCGATCTGACGGTGCTCGACCTCGGCCTGCCCGGGCTGGATGGCAGCGACGTGCTGCAACGCCTGCGCCAGCGCCAGCAGCGCACGCCGGTGCTGATCCTGTCGGCCCGCATGGCGCTCGAGGAGCGCGTCCGCCTGCTCGACCTGGGGGCCGACGACTACGTGGTCAAGCCGGTGGCCCTGGCTGAACTTGAGGCCCGGGTGCGGGCCCTGATCCGGCGCGGTCAGGGGGCGCCGGAGACGACGCTGCAGCTCGGCCGCCTGCAGCTCGACACCGTCGGCAAGCGGGCCTGGCTCGATGGCAAGGCGCTCGAACTGACCGCCCGCGAATGGACGGCACTCGAATTCCTGGCCGGCCGGGTCAATCGCATCATCAGCAAGGAACAGATCATGCAGGCGCTCTATCGCTGGGACGACGACATCTCGCCCAATGCGGTCGAGAAGTTCATTTCGCGCCTGCGCAGCAAACTCGAACCGGGCGGCATCACCATCCGGACCGTCCGCGGTCTTGGCTACTTCCTGGAAAAGCCGTCCGAGACGTGCGATGACCTCGACTAGCCTGCGCGTCCAGCTGTTGCGCCGGCTGCTGCCGGCCATGCTGGCGCTGCTCTTGGCCGGCGCCGGGACCGCCTACTGGGTGGCCTGGCGGAGCGCCACCAAGGCCTACGATCGGGCGTTGTTCGACACCACGCTGGCCATCGCCGACCAGTTACGCATGGTCGATGGCAAGGCGCAACTGCCGCTCACCCAACAGGCGCGCGCCGTCCTGCTGACCGACAAGTTCGACCGCGTGTTCTACTCGGTGCGCGGCCCCCGGGGCGAATTGCTCGACGGCAATGCCGGCCTGCCGATGCCGGCGCCGCAAAACTTCCGGACGGCGGGCAGCGAGGGGCGGTCCTATTTCAATGCCCAGCTCGATGGTGAGCCGATCCGCGTCGCCGCGCTGCAGAAGCAGCTGTCCGGCCATGATCTGACGGTGCTGGCCGGCGAAACGCTGATCAAGCGGAACGCCCTGGTCCGCGAAATCCTGCTCGGCATGCTGCTGCCCGAACTGCTGCTCGCCCTGGTCAGCATCAGCGTCGTCTGGTTCGGCGTGCGCTCCGGCCTGCGGCCGCTGGCCGCGTTGCGCCAGGAGCTGGCAGGTCGCTCGCAGGCCGACCTGCGGTCGGTCCGGGTCGATGTCCCGGAGGAAATGCAGCCGGTGGTGACCGAGATCAATGAGCTGCTGCAACGCCTCGATCGCTCGCTGTCCAGCCAGCGCAATTTCATCTCGGATGCCGCCCACCAGCTGCGCACGCCGATCGCCGCGCTGCAGGCCCAGGTCGAAGCCAGCATCAGCGAATCTTCGCCCGACGCCCCGGCCAAGCTGGAAGGCATTCGGGCAGCCGCCCAGCGCCTCTCCCACCTGGTCGACCAGATGCTCTCCCTGGCCCGGGCAGAACCGACGCTGGCCCAGACGCAACCCGAGGTGTCGCTCGAAGAGATCGCCTGCCAGGCGGCCGAAACCTGGCTGCCGGCGGCCATCGCCAAGCACATCGATCTTGGCTTCGAACTGCGGCCGGCGTTCGTGCGGGGTAATAGCCTGCTACTCCAGGAGCTGCTCGGCAACCTGCTCGACAATGCGCTGCGCTATACGCCGGAAGGCGGCACGGTGACGGTCAGTTGCGGCCAGAGCGCGAGCGGGGCCTGGCTGACCGTCGAAGACAGCGGCCAGGGCATCGCCGAGGACGAGCGGGAGAGAGTCTTCGAGCGCTTTCACCGGCCGCCGGGCAGCGTCAGCGACGGCAATGGACTCGGCCTCGCCATCGTCCGGGAAATCGCCCGGCAACATGGCGGCAGCGTGCTGGCCATGCAATCCGTCGCGCTGGGGGGCGCACTGCTGAAAGTGGTGTTCCGGCCTGAAGTCAGTCTGCCGCTCAAGCCGGCCAACGCCCTGTAGACAAGCCGGGCGCATTGACGGGCCGGGTTCCCGGGCTTTAGCCAATGGCCGGTATATTGATATGAAAATTTGATCCTTTTCTGGAATGTGCGAAATCTCTAATTTCGCGCCTTTGCAACAGGATGGGTTCGATGATCATCGATTGGGGAAACTTCACTCCTTGGAGCGCATTGGCCGGCGGTAGCCTGATCGGTCTCAGTGCCGCACTGCTCTTCCGTTCCTACGGAATGATCGCCGGGATTAGCGGTCTGCTCGGCAACTTGATCGCCGGAGAGCGCGACAGGGTGGGGTGGCGGGCCATGTTCCTGCTCGGGCTGATCGTCTCGCCGGGGCTCTGGTTGCTGGGTACGCAGCAGGGGCTGGCGCCGGTCGGTCCGGTGCAGTCCGGTCCCGGAGACTGGGCCATCGTCGGCGTCGCTGGCCTGCTGGTCGGATTCGGCACCCGTCTGGCCAATGGCTGCACCAGCGGTCACGGCGTTTGCGGCCTGGCGCGCTTCTCGAAGCGTTCCGGGGCGGCCGTGCTGAGTTTTATGGCGAGCGGGGCGGTCACCGTGTTCGTTACCCGTCACCTGATTGGGGGCTGATATGCATGTCTTGATTGCCCTGTCGCTTGGCCTGCTTTTCGGTCTCGGCTTGATCATTTCCGGTATGACCGATCCGGCCAAGGTGTTGGCCTTCCTCGACTTCGCGGGTCTTTGGGATCCGTCGTTGGGGCTGGTGATGGCTGGTGCCATCGGGGTTGCCGTCTGGCCTTTCCGGAGGGCAGGGCGGCGCGCCAAGAGCTGGCTGGGCGGTGTCTATCCACCGGCCGAGGCCGGCGCAGTGGATCGGCCGCTGATCGTTGGCAGCGTGTTGTTCGGCATCGGCTGGGGCTTGTCCGGCCTTTGTCCGGGGCCGGCCCTGGTTGGCCTGGGGGCGGGCTATCTGCCGGCCGCCGTATTCGTCATCGCCATGATATTTGGCATGGAGGCTTACGAATGGATGCGTGGCGCACAAAAACGCCGGCTGAAGGCGTCGGCTGGCAACTGAAGAAGGCCTGTTTCCGGTTATTTCAATATAACGGCTGCCGCCGATAAGCATTGCAGAAGTGATTCGTTTGGTTGCGTGGCGGGGGTGCTTAGGGTGGCGTCTTCGCTTAACCCACAACGATGATTCAGAGGTCCCCCACAATGAGAATCCGCCAAATTGTTCAGGCCGCCATCCTGCCGGTCGTTTTAGTCCCCGGCCTGGCGCTTGCCACCAACGGTTATTTTTCACACGGTTTTGGTGTGAAGTCGCAGGGCATAGCCGGTGTCGGCATTGCCTTGCCGCAGGATGCGCTGGCCGCTGCGACCAACCCGGCCGGCACCGCCTTCGTCGGCAATCGGCTCGACATCGGCGCCACCTTGTTTCGGCCGAGCCGTGGCGCGGAAATATCCGGCAACAATCTGCCCGGTGGCGCGACGGCAAATGGCAGTTACGATGCCAACGACACCCGGAATTTCCTGATTCCCGAAATCGGCTACGTCCGCCGGTTGTCGCCGCAGCTCGCGGCCGGGGTTGCCGTTTATGGCAACGGCGGGATGAATACCGACTACGGCAGCAATCCCTTTCGTGCCTTCGGTGCCAGTGGTTCGGCCGGCATAAACCTTGAGCAGTTGTTCATCTCGCCGTCGCTCGCCTACAAGCTGAACGAAAATCATGCGCTCGGCCTGGCCGTCAATTTCGCCTATCAACGCTTCAAGGCCGAAGGCATCGGGCCGTTTGCCGGCTCGTCGGCGGCACCGGACAGTCTGACCAATCGCGGCGTCGACTCATCGAGCGGCTGGGGTTTTCGTCTCGGCTATACCGGCAAACTGACTCCCGAACTGAGCATCGGAGCAACCTGGGCCTCGAAGACCCGGATGGGTAATTTCGACAAGTACAAGGGCCTGTTTGCCGAAGACGGCGGCTTCGACATTCCTGCCAATTACGGTATCGGCGTGGCGTGGCAGGCAAATTCCGCTCTGACGCTGGCGGTAGATGCGCAACGGATCGAATATAGCGACATCAAGTCGGTTGGCACCCCGATTTCTACCCTGTTTTCGGGCAATCTCTTCGGCTCCTCGAATGGCCCGGGTTTCGGCTGGAAGGACGTTACGGTGGCCAAACTCGGTGTCAGCTACGAATGGCGCGACTGGACCTGGCGGGCCGGCTACAGCCATGCCAGCCAGCCGATCCTGGCGGATCAGACTTTCCTCAACATTCTGGCGCCGGGCGCGATCCAGGATCACCTGAGCCTGGGGGCGACCTGGAATCTGGGCAAGGACGGTGAACTGAGCTTGGCCTACACGCATGGCTTCAAGAAAACCGTCAAGGGATCCGGCTCGATCCCGGCCGCTTACGGCGGTGGCGAGGCAGATATCCACCTGTCTGAAGACATTCTTGGGATCGCCTACGGCTGGAAGTTCTGAATGCCAGTCCTCTGACGAAGGTCGAAGTGACGGCAGCGCGCTTGCCAATGAGCCTGCCGGATATGAGAAACCCGCTCGAATCTTTACATTCGAACGGGTTTCCTGTCGCTTTAGCTGATTTTTCAAGGCGCTCAGCAATCTGAGAATCAAACCGCGCCACCGGTCTCGCCGGCTAGCCTATCCTACGGCGGTTGGAGACCAACGTCCCGCGCCAGATGGTGCCAATTGCAGCCATCGCGGGCAGCAACCGTTATCAGGTAGGCACTTTCAGTATAGGTCGCATTCCTGAAGATACCAGGCGCAATTCGATCAGCAGAAGCCGATCGCCAGGATGGCCGGGTCGTCCAGCAGATTCAACAGAGCATGGCCAGCCAAGAGGTTTGCTCTGAGCCAGATGGCGCCGGCTATTTCAAGGAACAATTCACGCAAGGGCTGGGTATTCCCGGATGCGCTTCATCTCGGTGTCAGGTCGGACCGGCTACCGAGAAAAAGCTGAAAACAAGAAAGCAAAAAGCCCAGTCTTGTGAACTGGGCTAAGCACTTTATTACTGGTGCCCGAGCCGGCATCGAACAAATCGTCAAGATTGTTGTGTTCCGGTGTTCTTGTGAGTGCGAAAAAGTCTTGTACCCCCATTTATACCCCCAAGGGGCTGCTACAGGTGTTTTGGATAAAGTCCAGTAGAACTATAGCAGAGGCTTGTGCAACAGAAATGTGATCGACGAAGGAAACGATGGAGGTGGCTTACGCCACCTTCATCGTCATTTTTTTCATAGGTTTGGTCGATGTGTCTCAGACCTCGCCCGCAACGTTTCATATAACTGCGCCGGCCCCAACAGGGTGTCCTTCAGCTCCTCCTGGATCTTCTGCGAGTTCAGCGCCTGGCTGCTCATGGCCGTGTGCGTCTAGGGCATCCATTATGGCGAAGACGATGGCCAGGGACAGGTCCGGCGAGTTGGCGAATTGTTCCTTGGTGTTGTTTGCGGCCTGCTGCACCAGAGTGTCGTTTTCCAGCAGCTTGCCTTTCAGGACGCCATTCACATAAACCACCTGTTGGGTTCGAAGTCGATCAAGGAGAAGATGCAGATTGTCCTCAATCAGCGGGGTAACTTTCAGTGTCCAGGTAGTGGTGGCATTGAACCAGCCGTACCACCCAGTTCGTCCCCTGTCGCAACTTCAGTGGCAGCCAAGGCCATACCTGCGGCGGGCAGTGGTAGTGCGTCGTCTCTTGATCTCGTACTTGCTGATCTGAAGAAGCGGGGGGCTTCGCGGCCTCGCAAAGTGTCGACGCTTACGAGCACCATCAAGGCGCTGCTGAAACAGCAGCAGAAACCCAATTCTGACGTTGAAGTCGGAAACCTGATTGCATGACTGCAAAAGCGAGGGAAGGTGGTCGTTACTGATACCAAGGTTGGCTACAGGCTGGGTTAGCGCGGCCGTCTGGTTGTCGGCCATAACGGCCATTGGCCTGAGGCGCTCAATCGGGCAGCAATCCGCCGCTTACCTGCCGTTCCACCTTGAGTGGTCGCGAACGGCAGCTTCCATTTCTGGCGAATGCGTACTCCGCGCCCATTGCGGACATCCAGCCTTCTCCAGACCCGACGGTCAGGCAAACCCTGGTTTTACGGACTAGACATCTACAAAGCGGCCGGTCGCGACCACGCCCAACCGGCCATCTGCGGACGGTCCAAGTGGCTATCCAATTTCAATAGTTGCAGCTTTCTCAGAGCTGCTTGTACGACCGGTATTCGGTGAGCAAACATACGACTGCTTGACACGAGATCCGCCGAAAATCCCGCGCATGCAACAAATTTGCAACTCGCCATGTGTGGCAAACGCCACATCGCGGATTGTTTAAGTGAAATCAAATGATTGCGCCCATAACCGAGTAATCTTGTCAGGTATATTCAGGTCAATAATAAGTACTGAGCAGATATTAAGGCCGAGGTTATGAGTAAAGACCCTGTGTTTTTCAAATCTCCCGAGATGGCAAAAAAATTTCCGTTGCATCCTAAACATCCTGAACGGACTTGTTGGGGCTGCGATAAATATTGTTCAGTGAATTCGTTGCAGTGCGGCAATGGTTCTGGTCGTACCCAGCATCCGGCGGAAATGCTCGGAGACGATTGGTACAAGTGGGGCGATTGGGGCATCGACTCGGCGGAAACGCCAGTGATGAGTTCTTGAATATGGCCGGCTCATGGGGTTGCCCACACGAAATTAATGGCTTGTGTCACAAGGTTGGTGGTCAGACTTGTGACCCTGGAATGAAAGGTTGTGTGCTTTATGGTCGCTACGTGTTCGCAAACCCAGCGAAAAATGCACGCATTGTGCAGAAGCAGGGCCGAAGAGATGAAGTCGCCGTAGCGCCGGGCTCAAAAACCAGCAATGACAGCAAAGAATGACAATCCGGTAGATATTGGCGCGAAAACGCTCGTTGGATGTTCTCGCTCCTCGATGCTTGAGCCAAAAAACGACGGAATTTATGTGATCGAATTGTGCAGCGGAGAATTGCGCCACTGGCGCTATCTCGGTCCAGGGGCGCAGTCCAACGCGTGGTGGCTCGATATGGAATCCGGCCTGGAATTCAGTGAAACCAGCGTGATGTATGCATGGCGAATCGTTGGCGTTGGGAGCGAAAAATTTCAGACTGATCTCGAAAATTCATCTGGCTTAGCTCACGGCAATGGGAGCAGTAACAAAGAGTAGAAATTGCCAGATGGTTTCACAGAAGGCTTGGTGGAACGATTACAGAGTTCAAATTTCTAAGTTGGAAGTAAATTGTTGAGGTAGACCGCTATGGACGGGTATTCGCGAGCAATTTCTTCACTCAGTGATTTAATCCTTGAGCAGACCTCTGATGCGCTCATCTACGCCAATCGAGAGGGTGTGATTGAACGCTGGAACCAAGCTGCAGAATCAATGTTCGGATATACCTTTGCCGAGGCTTACAGCCAAAGCTTGGATCTGATAATTCCTGAACACCTTCGTCCAGCGCACTGGCGAGGTTTTGAGGCTGCGATGGTTAATGGTTCTACACGCCTACATGGCCGCCCCACATTGACACGAGCAGAACGTAGATCGGGAGAGAGAATCTTTGTCGAAATGAGCTTTGCTCTGGTAACCGACGAATCCGAAAAGGTCATTGGTTCGGTTGCCATGGCACGAGACGTGACAGAACGTGTTCTTCGGGAAAAAGATGCCGCCATTAGCATGAATAAGTAGGTAGGGTGGTGCTACGCCGTCTGATACTTGTGCAAGCGGTCAACGCTTGGGATCAGTATCCGCCTTCCTTCAACCTTGATCAGACCAAGCTCACTCAATTCGCGAAGGATGCGAGAAAAGTATTCTTGCGTCTGGTTGAGGCGGGAGGCAATTAGCCCTTTATTTACGTGAAGTTCGAGAACGGTATTTTCGTCATCGAGCCGGCTTTCCGGCAATTCATGCATCAACTATCCAATGATGCGCTGCTTCCCTGAATACAAGGAATAAGCTTCAACATTGAGCATGAGTTGATGCATGCGCATGGCCATCCCGGCCTGCACTTTTCATACATAGTCGCGATCACGATCCAGTTCGTCGAAGATCACAGACTTGGAGACGTGAAGCAACAGGCAACTGCGCAGCGCTTGTGCAGAGACATCACTGCTATAAAAAACGGAACTACGAAGAGTTCCGTTTATTGGCTCTCGGCTTGTTTTAGTCCAACAATACGAGAAGCTGCTTGCTCGTTGAAGACTGGCGTTTGTTACTTCTGGGAGAGAATCCAGGTAACGAGCTTCTTCGCTTCGTCAGGGGTAACGTTGTTCGGCGGCATCGGGATTTGACCCCAGACGCCCTTGCCACCGGCCTTGACCTTGGCGGCTAGTTTGTCGACCGCGCCGGCATCGCCCTTGTACTTGGCGGCGACGTCCTTGTAGGCCGGGCCGACAAGTTTCTTGTCGATGGCATGGCAGGACATGCAGTTCTTGGCCTTGGCCAGTGCCTCGTCGGCCAGTACCTGGCCGGAGATACCGAGACCAGCGGCAAACATCATTGCGATATGGACAGCTTTCATTTGGATGAACCCTTCGTTGAAATAATGCGGGAGCGTAATGTCGCGGTTGGAAAAATTGGCGCTTTGATGGGAATCAAAAGCCTGCCGAAGCCCGTCCGAATCTGACGTTGCTCAATGCGTCGAATTGATGAACATCAAGACTTCGTATCTTCGAGTCGTTGGCGACTCCGCTACTTGGTCAGCCGTTCGAACAACTTGACGGTGGTCTCGCGCAGTTTGCGAATATCGATCGCCACCAGCAGGGTCTGCGTGATGCAGCAACAAGTCGAGGCGTAGTGCGTGGCGCCGAATAGTTCGCCCAGGCTCAGTAGTTGCTCGCTCTGCACCAGTTCGATGACCTTGGTGGCGCCGCCGGGGATGGTCGTGCTGCGCTTGACGCTGCCGTTGAACAGCAGGTGCGCTTCACGGATCTGATCGCCGGCTTCGTATAGCGTCTGGTTGGCCGGAAGTTCGAGCAGGCGGCTCGCCTCGGCCAGCTCGTTGAGCAAGGCAGGCGGTAACGCGGCAAAGAACTTGCTGCCGGAGAGCAGTTCGCGCTGGGCACGATACGGATCGTTAAAGCGGGCGTTCAATTGGAGAATATTTCCTGAAGTTGTTCCCAACCCCATACTAAGCAAAACGAAAAGGGGGTGTAACTCCTCTCTCGGAGGAGCCATACCCCCTCTTTAGTCTTAGTAGACGTCGTGTTGAGTGTTGAAGACGTTGAACTTGCCGGTTGGCGTGACCAGTCTCGGATCGCGGATGACAGCCTTCAGCTTGCGCGTCTTGTCATCGACCACCACGATTGCCGATTCCTGGTCCTTGCCGTTCCAGACAGAGAACCACACTTCGTCACCGGCCATGTTGTATTCCGGCTGGACGATACGCTTCGGGCCATCCTTGATGCCTGACCATTCGCCGATCGGAATCAGTTCATTACCCTTTTCGAGGTTGTTGATGTCCCATACCGCTACCGACTGGCTGACTTTCGGTTCCGGATTGAGCGTCGTATCGACCCACAGGTTCTTCGACTTCGGATGCGTCTTCAGGAACAACGAACCGCCGCCCAGGCCTTTCAGCGAACGGACAACCTTCCAGGCATTGTCCGGATGCTTCTTCGGGTCAGTACCGATCAGCGCGATCGTGTCGTCACCGAGGTGACCTGTCGCCCACACCGGGCCGAACTTGGGATCGATGAAGTTGGCGCCACGACCCGGGTGCGGTGTCTTGCCGACTTCGACCAGTTTCTCCAGCTTGCCTTCCTTGGTGTCGATGACCGCAATCTTGTTGGAGGCGTTGGCCGCATCCATGAAGTAGCGATGCGTCGACTCAAAGCCGCCGTCATGCAGGAAAGGCGCCGCTTCGATCATCTTGATTTTCAGGTTGTTCAGGTCGCGATAGTCGACCGAATAGACCATCCCGGTTTCCTTCACGTTAACGAAGAACTCCGGGTTGAAGTGCGAGGAAACGATGGCGGCAACGCGCGGCTCAGGATGGTAAGCCTGGGTGCCGACGGTCATGCCACGGGTGGCGACGATCTTGCGCGGTTTGAGCGTATCGCCGTCCATGATTACGAACTGTGGCGGCCAGTAGGTGCCGGCAATCGCGTACTTGTCCTCGTAACCCTTCGCCTTCGAGCTTTCGACCGAGCGGGCTTCCATGCCGACCTTGATTTCGGCCACCGTGTCCGGTTTTTCCATCCACAGGTCGATCAGGTTGATCTTGGCGTCGCGGCCAATCACGAACATGTAGCGGCCAGAAGCCGACATGCGCGAGATATGGACGGCGTAGCCAGTGTTCAGAATGCTGACGATCTTCTTGCTGTCGCCGTCGATCAGGGCGATTTCACCGGCATCGCGCAGGGTCACCGAGAACAGGTTCTCAAGATTGAGATTGTTCATCTTCTTTTTCGGACGCTGTTCAACGGGAACGATGACCTTCCACGACGCTTCCATTTCCTTCAGGCCGAATTCCGGCGGTGCTGGCGGCGTCTGCTGGATGTAGCGAGCCATCAGGTCGACTTCATCATCAGTCAGAATACCGGACGTGCCCCAATTCGGCATGCCACCGGCCGAGCCGTACTTGATGAAGACCTTCAGATATTCCAGCCCCTTTTCGATGGTGATATCCGGGGTCAGCGGTTTACCTGTTGCGCCCTTGCGCAGCACCCCGTGACAGCCGGCACAACGTTCGAAGAAGATGCGCTTGGCTTTATCAAACTCGGGTTCCGACATCTTGGGCGCTAGCGGATTGATGTCCTGATGCATCTTCACGTCAGCCAGTGGCGAACCGCCTGCCGCCTGGTAGTCGCGCATCGCGCCGTCGCCGTGCGCGGCCGGTGTTTCGGCAAAGGCAAACTGGACAAGCGCCGCCAGAAGCGGCAATGCCATCAAGCTACTGCGTTTGTATTTTGTTGAAATCATGACTCCCTTGACCCTCTCAAAATTTGAATAAGGATCGGCACTGTCGCAAGCCTTGGCTTTGCTGCTTTGATCAAGATCAAGGGGTAATGAAGGCACCAATTGAGGCTGTCTTCGGAAGAATTTAGTCTTGATAACAATCAAGCTGCGAAGTGAATAGATATTCAACGCCATACCAGAGGCGAAAAAAACGATTCAAGGGAACTGGTGTTGGCCAACGGGCAGCCCAGTATTGAGATATCCAGAACGGCCGCTTCGTAGCATTCCAGCTCGCATAAATTGAGTATGGCTGAACGGCTGTTACCGAGTAGCCACCATGTCGGCAAAGCGTCGGTTTGCGACAGTTTGCCTCTTCGAATTGATGGTCGGAAAGCGGTCAGTAAAAACCCAATTCCCGGAAGCGGCCAGTCGCTACTGAGTACTCACGACCCATTGCAGCCGGTTACAGTTCTCAGGCAGCACGGCTGCAATCAAGCACAGACCAGTCATTCAAGCTTGGCTAGACGGCTACAATTAGTGCGATGAATCGACGTAGCCTAATTCTCTTTTCGCTATCAATTGTCCTTGCGTTTAGGACGCTTGCTGCGTCTGCTTCACAAGAGCGCGCAGACTGGTCCAGTTTCTTTACTACAGCCGAGGTGCACGGCACCATCGTTGTCTTAGACAACCGCAATGGGAAGGAAGTGGCTTTCGTTTACGACTCGGAGCGCGCGGGGCGTCGCTACTCGCCGGCTTCAACCTTCAAAATTCCTCATAGCTTGTTTGCTCTTGACGCGGGAATTCTCCGTGATGAGTTCCAGGTAATTCCCTGGGATGGCATCAAGCGTTCGATAAAGGCGTGGAATGAGGACCAAAACCTACGCTCCGCGATGCGTAATTCGACTGTCTGGGTCTACGAACGATTTGCTCGGCAGCTTGGCGATGCGCGTGAGACTGAGTACATGCGAAAGATTGCGTATGGCAACGCAGTTGCGGGAGGCGGCAAACCTTTCTGGGTCGAAGGCGACCTAGCAATTTCGGCAAATGAACAAATATCGTTCCTGCGTCATCTCTATCGTAATGAACTGCCATTCCCGGTCGAGCATCAGCGGCTCATCAAGGACGTGATGGTGAATGAGGCAGGTCGTGATTGGATATTGCGGGCTAAGACCGGCTGGAGTGGAAAGGTTGGCTGGTGGGTAGGCTGGGTCGAGTGGCCAACCGGACCGGTATTTTTTGCGCTGAACATCGATACGCCCAACAGACTGAATGACCTCTCAAAGCGGCAAGAAATTACGCGCAACATACTTCGTTCTATCAGTGCTCTGCCACCGTATTAACTGTGAAGGACGATGTCGGTTGTTTGCTTAAGGCAGTCAGCCCACCGTACATAGCTCACCGGCAGTTCCTGGCCGGCTCCTAGCCGATACCAACTAGTTGCCGTAACGAAGAACAGCCCTCGACCCTGAACAGCCTTCAGTGGTTACTAGCGATGCTCTCACCGCTACGGGTTGTCTTGAGTTTTGAGGAGTTTGGACACGCTCGGAATCCGAATTTTCTTGCCATGCACGTCAAGCAGCCCGCTATCCGACAGGTCGTGCAAAACCCTGGAGAAGTGTTCCTGAGTGATGTTGAGGCGTGAGGCAATGACCCCTTTGCCTACAGTGAGCTCAAACTCCAGTTTGTCTGTGTCTATTGCTGCCTGAGGCACATCAGTCATCAGATATCCGATAATTCGCTGCTTGGCCGACTGCAACGAGTAGGCTTCGACGTCCGTCATCAAGTCGTGTGTGCGTTTTGCCAACCCGGCTAGCATCTTCTTGGTAAAGCCGTAGTCGTGTTCCAACTCATTCAGTATGGCTTCCTTGGGGACATGAATCAGCATCGAATTCTGCAACGCTTGAGCAAAGACAATATAGGTCCGGTCCAAAAACATAATGGCTTCGCCAAAACTTTGACCCTGCTGAATTATTTCCACAATCTTCTCGTTGCCCTGAGATGATGTGAATGCTAGTTTGACCTGGCCGAAAACCAGAAGATGAAAGCCCGTACAAGCATCTCCGGCACGAAAGAGTACATCGCCTTTTTGCGCGTGGATAAGCTTGGAGCAACTGGCAATGTGTTCGATATCGCTGGCAGCCATGCCAGCAAACAGGGGCAAGTGAGCCAGATGGCTTTCGAGGCTGATTAACTTGTGGTCGCGCATATTCGTCCCGAGGCAAATGACAATGCGCAAATCATAGTTTGATTTGAATCAAAACTCGAGCTGGCGCACGATTTTCTGGTAACACTTTGACGCGCACTCTTGAATTAGCTTGATGCGCTGGTGCCATGTCAACAAATCCAGGTAAGCGATAGGTCACCCTGGGTTGCACGCTACGTGAAGCATATTAGGAAAGTATGAATTAGGCGCTTATACTAGTAAGTAATTTAATACTTACAAGCGCCCATGTCTATCAACCCTCGTCAAACCACCGAGTCACGCCAGGCAGAAATCATCGCCACCATGGTTCGGCTCTCGGCCGAGCGCAGCCCTGCCGAAATAACGACTACGGACATTGCCAAAGCCATGGGGGTTACTCAAGGGGCGCTTTTTCGGCACTTCGCCACCAAGGAGGCCATCCGCCTGGCCGTGGTCGAATGGATAGATGAACATTTGATGTTCGAACTCCTTGCTGCCAAGGAGCGCTCCACTGATGCGCTGGCTGCTCTCAAGGCCATGTTCATGGCTCACGTCGGCTTTGCCAAAGCACACCCCGGAGCGCCTCGCCTCATTTTTGGCGAGCTTCAGCAACCTGCTTCATCCCCCGTCAAGCAGCGGGTTCAGCAAATCATGCAGCGCTATCGGCAAACCCTTTCCCAAACCCTGGCCGCGGCTATTGAGGCGAAGTTGATTCGCGCCGATGCCGATTGCGCAGCGGCCGCAGCCCTGTTCCTTGGTGCCATTCAGGGCTTGGTCATTCAATCCATGCTCAGCGGCCACACTGAGCAGATGGAGCAACAGGCGGTCGGCGTTCTGGACCTTTATCTTGCCGCCCTTGGGGTCAAGTCATGAAGCTCGATAGTCTTCTCAGTCGTAAGTTTGGCCTGGTGGCTTTTGCAGTGGTTCTTCTGGTTGGATTTGGCTTTGTGGTCGCCCGCTCAGGCCCCCTAGCGCCGACCAAAGTCACCATCACTCGGGTCGAAGCCGGCAGTCTGTCATCATCCCTGTTCGGCATTGGCACGGTCGAAGCGCGACGCAGCTATTTTATTGGACCCACCGCTGCTGGTCGCGTCAAAGCAGTTCATGTCGATGTGGGTGAACAGGTCAAGGCCGGGCAACTGCTGGCAGAAATCGACCCAGTCGACCTGGACGAACGACTACGTTCGCTTGAAGCCTCATACGCCCGGGCATCCAGCGCGGTTCTGGCGGCTGACGCTCAGCGCAAGGATGTTCTGGCCCGCCAGATGATTGCCGGCTTGAATGCGAAACGCTATCGCGACCTCGGCGATAAGCATTTCGTCAGCCCGAGTGCAGTTGAGAGCAAACAACAGGAACTGACCTCGGCTCAGGCAGCCGTCGATGCAAGTGATGCCAACCTGCAAAGTGCCCGGCAGGAAGTCATCCGCCTGAAGGCCGACCAGGATGCTTTACGGCAGCAACGGAATAACCTGCGCCTGGTCGCACCCGTTGACGGCGTGCTGACCAGCCGTGATGCTGAAGCTGGCTCGACAGTCGTTGCAGGGCAATCAGTGCTCAAGTTGATAGAGCCCAGCAGTCTCTGGGTCAAGGTCCGGCTGGACCAGGGGCGGTCCCGCGGCCTGGCTGCTGGACAAGCCGCAAGCATTGCCCTGCGCAGCAATCCGGGAATGCCATTAACCGGCAAGGTAGTCAGGATTGAACCGGTCAGTGACAGCGTGACCGAGGAGCGCATCACCCTGATTACCTTCGACCAGATTCCTCCTGGCCTGAGCATTGGCGAGATGGCCGAGGTGACCGTTCAAACGGCAGCCAATCAATCTGGCCTGACACTGCCCAATGCAGCCATCAAACAAATGCCTGAGGGTTCTGGTGTCTGGAAACTACGCGATGGCAAGCCCGTCTTTGTCGCCATCAAACTCGGCACCAGCACCCTGGATGGTGCGGTGCAGGTACTGGAAGGACTTGGCGCAGGTGACGAAATCATCGTTTTCAGCGAGCGCGAGCTGTCTGAAGGTAGCCGTGTCAAAGTTGTCGAACAACTGGCAGGACAACGCCAGTGATAAGTCTGGCCGGGCGCGACATCCTGCATTCCTGGTCGAAGTTCGTGTTGACCGGAATCGGTCTTGGCTTGCTGATTGGCGTGACGCTGACCATGGCCGGAGTTTATCGAGGTATGGTCGATGATGCCAAGGCGCTGCTCAACAACAGTGGCGCTGACTTGTGGGTCGTTCAGCAGGACACGCAGGGGCCTTATGCGGAGTCCTCGAGCATCCATGATGACGTGTACCGTTCAATGCTCAGCCTGTCGGGCGTGGCTCGCGCCGCCAACGTGACTTATCTGACCATGCAGGTTCGTCTGGACAATACCGATGTGCGTGCGATGGTTGTAGGTTTCGAGCCAGGGCAGCCGGGAGAGCCCGGCTACCTGATTGCCGGACGTCACATTACCCGTAACCATTACGAGGCCGTCGCCGACGTCAAAACCGGGTTCCAACTGGGCGATAGCATTCGGATTCGTCGGCACGACTACCGGGTCGTCGGCCTGACCAAACGCATGGTTTCGTCCGGCGGCGACCCCATGGTCTTCATTCCGCTGAAGGATGCACAGGAGGCACAGTTCCTGAAGGACAACGATGCCATCCTCAATGAGCGGGCAAGAACAACGGCCAATCCGACATTGAATCGCCCGGGCGTGCCGGGTTTGCTCGAGGCCATCCAGGCATCGCAGAACGCGAATCGCAACGTCAATGCCGTGCTGGTCCAGGTGTCTCCAGGAAGTCACCCCGAGACCGTCGCAAATGAAGTCAGGCGCTGGAAGCACTTGCAGGCTTTCACCCGGCTTCAAATGGAAGAAATTCTGGTGTCCAAGCTGATTGCTACTTCTGCCAAACAAATCGCGATGTTTCTGGTCATTCTCGCGGTGGTCAGCGCGGCCATCGTCGCTTTCATCATTTACACGATGACCTTGGGCAAAATTCGTGAGATTGCCGTGTTGAAGTTGATAGGCACGCGTAACCGGACCATTGCCGGCATGATTCTTCAGCAGGCGCTGGGCCTGGGGCTTATCGGCTTTCTGGTTGGCAAGGTTTCGGCAACCGTATGGGCGCCATTCTTTCCCAAGTATGTTCTGCTGGAGCCCGGCGATGCTGCGCGCGGCTTTGTCGTGGTCATGGTTATTTGTGCGCTGGCAAGCACGTTGGCGATTCGGGCTGCCCTGCACGTAGACCCTGCCACCGCCATTGGAGGATGAGATGGACGGTTTCGGCATTCGTATCGAAGGTTTGAGCAAGCGCTACGGTGAGGGCGATACCGCAGTCGACGCCTTGAAAGATGTCAATATGACCGTCGCCCCAGGAGAGGTGGTTGGCTTGATTGGCCCCTCTGGTTCCGGAAAAAGCACCTTGCTCAAATGCCTGGGCGCGGTGATTGAGCCGACAACCGGCAAGATGACCCTGGGTGATGAGGTCATCTACGACAATGGCTGGAAGATTCCGGACCTGCGCGCCTTGCGCCGCGACCGAATCGGGTTCGTATTTCAGGCCCCCTACCTGATTCCATTCCTCGATGTCATCGACAATGTGGCCCTGTTACCCATGCTGGCAGGCAGACCGAATGGGGAATCGAGAAAGCGTGCACTCGAGTTGCTTGAAGCGCTTGATGTCGGGCACCGCGCCAAGGCCCAGCCATCGCAACTGTCGGGAGGGGAGCAACAACGCGTGGCAATTGCCCGGGCCCTGGCGAATCAGCCGCCCGTCATCCTCGCCGATGAGCCGACCGCACCTTTGGACAGCGAACGCGCCTTGAGTGTCGTGCGCATCCTCAACCAGATGGCGCAGCAGTTCAATACGGCCATCATCGTGGTGACCCACGATGAGAAAATCATTCCTACCTTCAAGCGGATTTACCACATTCGCGATGGCAAAACCTTTGAAGAAAAAGGCCAGGCTCTGAGCTGAGTCTCAGATAGGCGGGCAGACAATGCCCTATTTCAAGCGAAATCAGATGCTGCGCCCGTTTTGCCCGCCTCTCCTGGCCGCAAGTATTGGTGGCTAACCATTTGCAGATGACTAGTTAATCAGAGTTCATCCCTGGCGCATCATGATTCTTCAGCCTTTGGCGGCTTTCCAACCCGTATGCTGGAAATATTTTCCATATGCCTTCAGAGCTTCAAGTGCTTGCACCGCGCCATCGTGGCGCGACTTTGAAGTTTTTCCTCTCATGGTCTCGGCGCCTTCCATCAGGTCTGCAATAACCAAGTGAAGCATCGCATCAGCCTGGGGCTCGAGTTTGCAATTCTGAATTGCATAGGCCACCTTTTCACTGATTGTCGTCGCTAATGCTTGATAGTCGTCGTTGCCGTATTGATTCTTGTGAATCGCCGGTATTGCCTTCGCCATCGCTTGATTGATGTCGTTCATAGCCTGACGCAGCGGCTCATCAGTTGCCCATTTTTTTCCAACGTTAAGGTGGAGCTTTGTCGGTTCGACACTCCCATGGCTATGGTTGTGTGCGGCACTTTCAGCTGCGAGGATATTGGGCGAAGCTCCAAGCGCAATGGCAGTCAGAACTACGGCGAATATGGTTTTCATCGGGTCTCCTATTTCATGGGTGCAATACCCAACCAATATAGTCAACTAATCTTAACGCAAGCTTAAAGCCAAGACGGGTTTCCGTTGCTTGTTGAGTCCGCCTACCGAAGATATTTTCAGCCCAAGTTCAAGCATCCTTGGCATAACCCATATTGGTTATTCTTTCAATTTTTGTTATGCACTGAGCGATACTTAAGGAACTGATGTATCAGAGTTTATCGTGTAGGCGTTGCGGCGGGTATCAGCCTAACCAGTCATTCAAATGGGTGCTGATAAAGACAGGCGACCGTCCGCCCCTGGCCGATACCAGCGCCAGCCTGAGCGGAATATTGGCAGCGGTGGAGCTGGGTTCGGCATCACGATCCTGACCCGGCCGGTCTGCCGGGCAATCTGCAGATTTTGTCAGGCATGCCGGAACTGCCCAGCATAGGCCCGCTACTGCATCGGGCGGAAGCGGAGCCAAACGCTGTCGTCAAGCAACAGGAAACCATCATCCTGGGCAAACTCGCGCAACTGCTTCCTGCCCATTGAAGATTCGCCGGTAGATAGAGCAATTGCGGTCAGGATTTGTCGGCGCGTCCCGCGCATAGTGTGCGCTGTGAACCGAGGATTAAAGATGAGCAACACACAGGCTGAAAAATACGCAAGGCGCTTCGCGAAAGTGCTCGACCATATCGAGTCCAACCTGGGCGAAACGCTGAGCACGGAACTTCTGAGCCAGGTCGCCAATTTCTCCAAGTTTCACTTCCATCGGCAATTTGCCGAATACGTCGGTACCAGCGTTGGTCGTTACATCCAGTTGCTGCGTCTGCGGCAGGCCAGTTATCGGCTCGCTTTCAGTCGCCAGGACAAAATCATCGACATCGCCCTGGACGCCGGCTTCGAAAACCCGGAATCGTTTACGCGCGCCTTCAGGAACACCTTCGGCCAGTCGCCCTCCGCATTCAGGCGGCAACCGGACTGGGAATCCTGGCATGACCGCTATCGCTTCCGTATCCCGGAAAGGAAACAAACCGTGCAAGTCGAGATCGTCGATTTTAAAACCACCCGTGTCGCCGTCATGGAGCATCGCGGCCCGACGGAAAGGGTCAATGACTCTGTCGGCCAATTCATTGACTGGCGAAAGGCGAGCGGTCTTTCGCCAAAGAACAGCAGCCGGTCCTTCGGCATTGTCTACGACAACCCGGACACCTGCGAACCTGCAGACTTCCGGTTCGATATCTGCGGAGAAGTGCATGACGAGGTGCCGGCCAACCCGCAGGGCGTGATCACGAAATACATTCCCGGCGGCCGTTGCGCGCGGGTGCGGCATAACGGCTCCCACACTAGGATTGGCGAGAGTATCTACCCGCTCTACCGCAACTGGTTACCGGAGAGTGGCGAGGAGCTGCGTGATTTTCCGCTCTATTTCCATTACCTCAACTTGATGCCGGAAACACCTGAGCATGAACTGGTGACCGATATCTACCTGCCTCTGAAGTCGTAGATCCATGGCAGCTTCCGCGAAACGGGCGTGCAACGAGACGTCATGCCAATTTCTGGAAGCTGCCGATTGTTCAGGTAGAGCGCAGGACCAGAATGCTGCCGAGCGAGCGCAGCCCAACGACTTCTTCGAGCGCCAGCCCGCCGGCCTGAATGAGCGATTTCCATTCACTGAGCGTCCGTTCTCGCCCGCGGCACCCGACGAACATCTGCATGTCGAATGATGCGCTGGCGACATCAGCGCCGGTTTCCGGTACGACCATTTCCAGCACTGCCGCGCGGGCGCCACTGTCGCCCATGGCGGCACGGAGCTGGCGCATGAGCCGCACGCAGGTCGCATCGTCGAAGGCATGCAGGACGGCCGAAAGCAGATAGATATCCCACGGACCAGTGGCGGCGGGAATGCTATCGAGCAGGTATCCGGCCTCAAAATGCAGGCGCTCGACTCCTTGTGCCGGGTGATTGGCCCAGTAGCGTTGGGCTTCCTCGACGACCTGCGGGCGGTCTACCACCAGCGCGGACAGTCCGGGATGGCGTTGCACGATGGCCAGTGCCTTGCTGCCTCGCGAGCCGCCTAGGTCGATCAGCCGGTCAAACCGGCCCCAGTCCATATCGGTGGCAAACCCGTTGCCGGCCAGGCTTTCGACGCTATCCATAGCGCCCGAGAAAAGCCGGTCGAAATCGGCATGATGGTCGAGATAATCGAACAGTTCCTCCTCATGGGCGAGCAGGAAGGGCGGCGTGCCGCTGCGGATGCCGGCTTCTAGTTGCTCGAACCAGGGGCGGCTCATGGTTTCGGAGTTGTGCAGCAGGATCATGGCGCGAACGCTGTGCGGATCGTCACTGTGCAGGTAATGGGAGAGCTTGTTGTTGCGGAAAACCATGGGTGCCGTTTCTTCGAATACGCCAATTGCTGCGAGCAGGCGCATCAGGCGTCCGAGCGCATCGCCACTTGCACCAAGGCGCCCGGCGAGTTCAGCTGCGCTCAGGCACTCTTCCCCAAGATGCGTGGCAACATCGAGTCGCGCTGCCACGAAGAGCGCCCGCGATTGCCAGTAGGCAGAACCGATCTGGACGAGCCGGAAAGGCGCAGGCGTCAGTTTGCCGGGAATCGACTGCAACCAGGCGCCGAATTTCATGGCCTTGGCGAATCGGCGTACCGCTCCGGTATTCATTTGCAGCGTCATGGTTTTTCTCCTTCCTTGCCAGAGACAGACGGCGCCAGGCCGGCGGCGAACAGATGGCCGTTGAACGCTGCCAGGTTATGCAGAAAGGCCTCGTCCATGGGACGCTCCATCTGTTCCTCGAAGATTTCCTTGAGCAGCATGGGTGTCATGGCCAGGCTGACAAAGGCCAGGCGCAGGATGTCAGGATCGATGGCCGCTGCGATCTGCCCGTGCGTCTTTAACTCGGCGACCTTGCCTGCGCCGCGGGTGCGTCCGCGCTCAAGTAGCTGTTGGATGAAACGGCGGCCCGGCCCGTGGCGGAGTGCTAGCACCTTGAGAATCAGCTTAGGGAATTCCGGGCGGGCCGACATGGTCCGGTAATACAGTCCGAGGAAATCCGCGAAACCGGCCGTCGAGGCGAGTAGCTGCCCATCAAGAACGTCGAGCAGCGGGCTCAGGGTCTCGCGGATCATCTCCTCGTAGAGCCCTTCCTTGCTGCCGAAGTAGTAGCGGATCATCGACACGTTGGCGCCAGCGCATTCGGCAATGCGGCGGGTGCTGACCTTGTGATAATCGTTAGCGAGGAAGCAATCCAGCGCCGCCTTGATCAGGCGGCTGCGAAGGGGGGCGTTAGCGTTGGATGTTTCCACGATCGGCTCGACTGGTTTTGATGACGGTCAGGTTAGCAGCCGTCCAAGTGCGATCGGTAGGATTATCGTCAATCAATTATGGGGAAATGATTGGTTTTGTCAGGGGTATCGACCATTGCGAAGAAAATGACCGAAGCCGGGCGTTGCTGCAAGACAATATCGTGAGCAGGATATTTGCTATTGATCGGCGTTCAGGGCCAATAGATATTGTCGGGACGCTAAACGCAGCATCTCGAGGTTTGCGTAATCTGGATCAGACGATTGGTTACTATGCCGAATAGCTGACCCACTGGGGATAATGGCAAACGGAGTGGTGTAGGGAAGTAGCTCGAATTTCCGCTGCGGCTGTTCAGCGGTCGTTCATGAAATGCAGCTTCACCGTCCGCTCTGGCCGAGATCCGGCCTCATGCCAGCGGCAACAGGCAGTTGGTCGGCCAAAGCAGCCACTGGTGCAGCCTGAGTTGAATGACTGGTGTCAGCCAGTGACCGTACCTCGGATCAGTAGCCAGCGCTAATCATTAAACGGGCTTCTTCGTTACCCGCCTAGAGAACTCCCTGACCTTCTAAGCTTCACACAAGTTGTTCGCCGATCAGCCGATTTGGCAATCGAAAGTCGCCCGTTTGACGTGACAACCTGTAAACTGGTCGATGTTATGGTTATGACATTCCCTTCCAACGGCGCAAAAGTGCCTAGCTCCCTTCGTCGAGCGTTCGTTCGCGTGACATGCTTCGTGGACTGGAACTCCCAACTATTGCTCACCGGGATTAACTACGAGAAAGAGCCTGTTGAAGCAGCACGCACTGCGTTCCGACAAGTTACGCGACGAATAGCGCAGTGCTTGGTGAAAGTCGACGAAAGCGAGAATTTTCAAGTCCATTTGCGCCTATATCATGGATGGAGAAAGGGATATGAACCGACGACAAATCTGAAGGCAATTCGCAAAGTTATTGCAGAGACCGATTTTTCAACGGCTTCAGACAAACCTAGTGTTGCTTACTCGGGCGATGTTGGATATGGCGACAACCTTCTTTCTGCCCTTCCTCAGCGCTTGCATCTGAAGCAGGGTATCCATCTACCAAACACCCTTCGAGAAAGAGGCTCTCATGGATGTGAAGAGAAAATGGTTGACACCGCACTTGCTGCGGACCTAGTAGTTTGTGCATACCAAGACCCGAACGAGTGGATTCTCTTGGTCACCGAAGATGACGACCTTATTCCGCCATTGTTTACGGCAGAATCCATAATTAATTCAGCGCAAGCCAGAGCTTTGCTTCTCAGCAAACGAAAGCGGGGCAATAACCTATTGCTACTTGATGGCCTAGACGCAAGCTAGAGGACAAAATGAATCGCGAACAACTACTTGCCGATTTTTCCCCCTTTGCAGACATTGGTGAAAATGCCCCCAGAGTATCCGAGCAAAAGGGCAAGTTTACTGTCAGCTTCACCCGCGACGGGCGTGAGCTCAAGCTAGTTATTGATTCTGTTTCCGGCGGTGTTCAGTCTACCCATGGGAAGGGCAGCACGAAGAAACACACTTCGATTGCGACTCTTCTTGCGTCTGAGTTGTTCGCTAATCTGCGCCGCTGGGCCGAAATCCAACGAGAGCTACTGGCGAAAGAGGCTGAGTCCCGCCACATGATCCCCATCAATGCTAAGACGCACTCGGATAATTGCATCAAAAGCATCAATGATGTTAGCAAGCTGCTAGGTGCCGGCGAGCGACCTTTTGAGGCAACAGAAATATTACTCATTGATGGCCCTGCTGGCATTGGAAAGACGAATCTCATCAGTCAGCTTGCTTTCGAGAGGGCCGTATCGTACCAAGCAATTCCAACCCCGCTAGTACTTCATATAAAAAGTCGCGGCCGGGTGCTGTCAAACCTAGAAGACCTGATGGCATTCAGCCTTCAGACGATTCGTTCTACTGTCACGTATGACCAAATCCCAGTCTTGGTAAGGCATGGATTAATCGTTGCAGCTATTGACGGGTTTGACGAGCTTGGCGACCCCAATGGCTACGACACGGCTTGGGCTCAATTGAGTGAGCTCATCGCTACCGTACGGGGCAAGGGGACCTTGATTCTTGCCGGGCGAGACACCTTCATCAGCCGCGCGCGTCTACTAAGAGATGTCAACTCATTACGGGAAGGCGTTGACATTGTGCATGGACTTACACTCCTTTTGCCATCCCCTCTACAGGCTAAGAAATGGCTGTGCACACACAACTGGACCGAGGCGAACTTCCTCATTCCTTCTGTCTCTGTGCTACTGGAAGATGATTCGTTTGCGCTGCGTCCTGTCTTTCTAAAGCTGCTTGCAGAACAGATCAAACCAAAGGAGATAAAAGGCGAGCATGAGCGCTTTTTGACGTCCTTCTTGCTAAAGAACATTGTCAGCCGCGAAGCCAAGTTATTTGGCAAAGCAGTCCAAGCTGTCATTCCGACGCTTCATATGGAGGCATTCGTCACCAATTTCATGTTGGAGACAGCTCGTGAGATGGCTGACATGCAGACAGAAGCACTTGATGGCACCACGCTGTCCTGGATTGCCGAAGCTGCTCTTGGAGATGGATATCCACCGGACATCGTCGGCTTAATTAAGAACAGAGCTGCCGTGATCGCTTTGCTAGTGAACGATGAGCGTCCCGGCTACAAGGCATTCGTTCACACGCATATACAGAATTACTACTTGGCCAAAGTCGCCATCGAGGCAATTTCGCGCAGAGACACACCAAAATTTATCAGGCGGAATATCTTAGGGGCTGAGTTCCTTTCAACATTCGTCGACGTTGTATCGGAGTACTCAACATTACTTTCGTCTCCGATCAGCGGATTTCTCAGTCACGCGCAAAATCTCGCCCAAACCTACCCACACCTTGATAGGGGTGCCAGAAATCTTGGCGCCCTACTTCTGGCTTCTTTACAGAATGTTCGTCCAGAAGACGAGGCCTATTTTGCTGGCTTTCAGGTCGACGACGCGGTGATTCGTGGAACGGCCGGACCAGCTACGATTAACGAGGTAATTATCCACCAACTTGACTGCAGGCAGGCAGACTTGAGTTCGCTGGTCTTCAAGGACTCGAGCATCACCAGCCTCATTGCGAATGATGCCTCAAGATTCCCATCCAGCATTCCTGTGCCAAAGGTTCTGATTTCCGAAAGTGGATCTCAAGTCACGGACGTAGACAAGATTGCTCAATGGCTTGACGTACGAGGGCGCTCTACGAAGCCAACGACAAACCCTGTTGTCCCTGACAAGGTAAAGACGCATCGCATTTACGCGTTGCTCGGCAGAGTATGCCGGATGCACCAGTATTGGCTTCGACAGGGCGATGATGATGTGTATGCTGAAAGAATCCTCAACGATGCCTGTTGGCCTTTACTCAGCAGCGTCCTTCATGAAAACGGATTCTTGCGGATTGAAGAAAAGCGTGCCGCATCAGGAGGCTCATCCCCCTTCTATCACATCAAACACTCTCAGCGACTTTTGTCGGAGAAGCCTTCGGACAATGAGGTTGTTAAATTCTTCACGGATCTAGCAGCAGCCATATAGGGTAGAAGGATGGTTTTTCCCGCGTTGAGTAAACAGACGCAAAATTTTTGCCATTAGCATGGCTGGTGACGTCGGCAACCTAGACAATAACAGTCATCCAAATGACCAATACTGACCGGCGGCAAAGGCCGATTTAGAGACAGACATGCTGTTGTCTGAAGAAAAAATAGAGCATGCGGTAGAGATTTGCATCTTCCGCATGCTCCGGTTGGTCAGGTAATAAACCCCGATCAATGCGCCTGCTCGCGTTGCTCCATTTTTGCCCCTAGCTTGTCGAGCAACGGACGGCTCCCCAACACGGTTCGCTCCGTGTTTGCCACCTCACGCTGCTCAGGCGGCTCCTGCGTAAAAAACTCCTCAACCACCTCCGCACCTTCGTCCTCGCTGTCCTCGAACGCCCCATTGGACAGAGCGTCCCGGGCAGCTTGTTCAAGCGCCTGCTGATCAAATCCTGCAGACAGACGACGTGCCTCGGTGTCACGGGCTTCTGCCAAGGCCTCCTCAATCGCTACGCCGCTTCGAACGGTCAGATCGACGTAGTAGATCGGCGTGCCCAGACTCTGCCGAGTTGATTTACCCCGCAGGCGCAGTTCCAGCGGAAGACAAGACAGCCGGTTGCCCGAGATTGCCTGGAAGTAATGCAGTCGGGCGGCCAGCGTCCGGATGCTGTTGAATCCCGTAGTCCGGAAGATGAAGCTGCCGAGCGGATCATCCTCGCCAATGGTGATGTTCAACCGTCCGTAGGGCTTGCAGGCACCCCCTTGAGCCAATGGGCAGCCGTCAGGTGACGGACAGGGCAGGGTTTTGATGCCGTCCTCCGTGTGACGCCGGCACTGCTCGCCATTACCCATACAGCGTGGCCGACCGGTAGTGCGGTCGAACCAGGTGTATTCCGCCCGAAAGTTGAGGTCGGGGTCGTTGAACATCAGGCGAACGGGGATGCTGCGGATCTTGCCGCCTTGCTGCTGGCGAAAACCTTCGTCCAGAGGATGGGGGAGCCAGCCATCTTTTCCTTGGACCTGAGACGTGATCGTGAATTGATCGTCCTTCTCCGGCAGGCGCTTGCCGTTTCGTTCGACGACTTTACCGATGGAAATCCGGCCAAGTACCGGTGGTGTGATTGCGAGACCTTTGAGCATGATTATTCCCTTCGTTTGAGTGAGACAGAGGCCACCGCGAGCGTCATGCTCGCGGTGGCCTGTGATCTCAGGTAATCAAGAAGCGCCGGCTGCCCGGCTTGGCGATGGCGTACTGGGTTTGGAGCTCCGGGTGGTCCGCAAGCAGGCGTGGGAGATCCACGGCGCTACTGTCCTTGGCGCGTTTCCAGGTGGCACTGCCCGTCTCGAAGTCAGCGCGGCTGGCTTCGCCCATGGCTTGCTGGATCGTCTGCTTGAGTTGGGCTTCCAGCTTTTGATGCTCGGCGATGGTCTGCCGGACAGAAATCAGATCAGCAAAGCAGGCCGACAGATTGCGCTCAGCCTTGAAATCGAGCACAGCACCGCTGTCTTGGGGGTAGAGGTAACGCAGTGCCAAATCGGCGGATTCCGAACCATCAGCCGGCGGCGGAACATCACGCTCAACATAGCGCCAGAACTGCCGTTCTAGCTCGATCAAGCGCGCGATCATCGTCTCGTCCCGGTCGAGACGATGGATTTCCAGGTGCTGACCACCAATCAGTACCGCAACATCTGCTGCGGCCTTGCCGGTGACTGCGAGTTGATGATGAACCTGGAGTTGAACGTATTCCGGTACGCCTTCGTTCCAGAGGCGAGCACCGTTGATCCCGGCTGTCTTGCACTCCAGGATATGGACATCCGGTGTGCCGATGATCTCCCGGTCGATATTGGCCAACATCCATGCCTTGTCGGGGTCGGGGTGCTGCAGAACTGCATTGATCTTGCGGACCCGGTTGCCTGTGCGTCTGGCGTAATGCGCTGCCACAATCGGTTCCAGGATGTTGCCCCAGTACATCGGGCTTTCTTCGTCATGCGGATCGGCTTTGGGTAAGCCACCATCCCGGCCGGTCTTTTCCATCCAGAGTTCGAGTTGCGACTTGTAGGGGTTGAGGCCAACCGCTGCGGCAGCATCAGAACTGCCAATGCCGTTCTTGCGGACCACCAGCCATTCGTCACGGCTCAGGTCGTTGGTCTTGACCAGGCGTAGTGCCGGCCGATGGCGTTGTTGCGGGGGAAGTTGTAGGGCGGAGGGTGTCATGTTTGCTCCTGTAAAAGAAATCGCCCCAGTTCAGCAACGAACTAGGGCGATCAACACCAGCAACGATGCTGGCAGGGGACGGCGGGGAGATTAAGCGGCGAGCTTCAGGGCTTCATGGAATGCGCGTTCCTTGAGTGCAGCGCCGGGACCAAACCAGGCAGAGTCCAGGCGGTAGTCAGCACTTCGAGCACGGCGATGCTGATCGACATACTCGGTGATGCCGTTCAGCAACCCCCAGGCAGTTCCTGCAGCGGAGGGCATGTTGCTACCCTGGCCGCTTCCGCTGAACAAGGCGAGCACGTTCTGGATGGCCTTGGTGTTCGGTTGCTCATTCAGAGGAAGCTGCTCGTCGCCCAGAACGCTGACGAGGTAATTCATGGCCTCAAACTTGTTGATCTTACGTTCGGCCAGTTGCCGCATGTTGCTGACGAAGGATTCCCAGTGCGAGAGTCCCAGCCCCAGTGCCTGCTTGACCGCTTGCGGATCAAACTGCGTCGAGTGCGGCACCTTCACGGCACCACGCGTATCGCCAACGGCCATGTGCAGCGTGTTGTTGCAGACGACACGAACCGAGGTGAACTGAGCCGTTGTGCACAAGGTGCCATCGCAACTGGTCGCGAGCAGCAGGTAGGCCTTCACGCGATCATTGCCGCGCAGCAGCGTTTCCTGACCAGTTTTGGCGAGCGCCCAGAGCTTCTTGCCTCCCTTCAGGACGCCAGCCGTCTCCAGCTCGAAACCACCGGCAGATACCAGATCGCGGTAGAACTCCAGGACATCGGCGGGCTGCACTACCTTGTAGCGATTTGAGACCACCGAAAGTGGTGCCAGCGTGTCCGAGCGGAAAAGTACCTTACTGTCCGGGTGCGATTGAAGGTGAAGACCGACGCCACCGGAGACGGAATACAGCACTTCCGTCTCCTTGATCTGCCAATCCATCCCGGCTTCTTTTCGCCAGACTTCGAGGGGTTGCTTGGGGGTGAGTTGATTTCCCAGGCCGTGCCATGGTGTGGCGTCGACGTAGGCCATGGTTTGAACTTCGTGGGCCATGGTGCTTCCTTTCGAGGAATATGGGGATGGTGCTTAGCAGTTGCGCCTGACGACAGCAGGAACCTCTTCCGCTTCAGCTTCGATGAGCGCTTCGTTACCAAAGGTGTGGCCGCAGTTCAGGCAGTGGTTGTTCTCGAGGTAGGTCTCGTCGATGGCTTGGCCGAGTTTGGCGCCAGCGACACCGCCTGCCGTACCGCCGAGCAGGGCACCGAGGATGGCACCAGCAATACCGCCAATACCAACGCCGACGGGACCGCCGACCACCCCGACAGTCGCGCCCAGGCGAGCGCCATTCATTGCACCAACGGCACCACTGGTAGCGCCACCGACGAAGCCAACTGCACTGCCGGTCATCTTGCCGTAGTCGAGAGTTTCGATGTTGCGGGAATTGCAGTTCGGGCATTTGATGGTCATGTTGAATCTCCTTGTGTGAACTGGTCAGCTGCAGCAGCACAAACAAAAGGCCCACCCCGTGATCGACGGGATGGGCCTGGTTCGTTTTCGCTGAGTGCGGTTTAGAGGGGTATGTAGGTAGTCATGCAGTTTTGAGCGGGATTGCCTGTGGCTGCATTGAAGATGTACGTGACCGAAAACGTTTAGATGCAGCTCACGCGATCAGTGAGGATCATCGTGCTGACGACAGGAAGCGCTCTCGTGAACCTTCAGTGTGTTTCTTGTCTAGGTTACCGATCTATCCCTACTGCTTTAATAACATAAAAAACCCGAAGTCAGCTCAGGCGATTTTCAGCGCTGTGAGCGGGGCATTGTGAATAGAGGGACCGTCAGGGACGAGGGGGAATCTCTTCGGGGGACGTACGAACTTGTTCGGTTTGTGTGAGGCGACCCGGTCTGTTTTTGGTTTGCTAAGTAACTGATTGTTTGTTGATTTGTTATAAGTCTGTACATTTGTGGTATCTATGTACAAGCTTTGCCTGCCGCCTGCCGCCTGCCGCCGACGTCCCCCCGTTTTCAGTAGCAGAGGGCTTTAGAGTCCGGGGGTAATGTGCCCGATTTCTGGGTGAGTGATTTGGCATAAGCCGCAGGCGTCAAACCGCCCAGGGCCTTTTTCGGTCGTTCCTCGTTGTACTTGCGGCGCCAGCCTTCGATGACGACCTGCGCATGGCGTAGGCTGGTGAACCAGTGCTCATTCAGGCATTCATCTCGGAAACACCCATTGAACGATTCGATATAGGCGTTCTGATTCGGTTTGTCCGGCTCAATGAGAAAGAGTTGGACGCCACGGGCATGCGCCCAGGTCAGCATGGCTCGACTACAGAACTCCTTGCCGTTATCCGTCCGAATCGCCTTGGGCAGGCCTCGCGTCTTGGCCAACTGATCAAGGATGGTGTCCGGATTTCTGTGTAGGCCGGCCAGTATTCGCCTTATCTATGACGGACTGCTACGGATGAGGAGCTCGCAATCAGAAAACGTCTTGAAAGTCTGCTGCGACCAGTAAGCTGACCTTGCCGCCTCTGAAAAGAGAACGTCCGGATTGGGTCGGGTGTCATCCCTCGCTGATGTTCAAAGCGGCCATTGGCCGTCTTCAGAGAACGAGCGGCCAGTAAGTGGTGCGTAGCCGCCCGATTTCGATCGTAGGCCGCAGGTCGGTTTTGGCTGCGATGTTCGTGTAGTCGGTCTGATCGCCAGGGCTGGTGAGCCGGTTGTCTGATTCCAGATGGTGAATTAGGGCAGGTTCCTAATGGCCAGCCGGAATAGATTCCTGGGAATTTGATTCACGAAATAATCAATATGTCAATGATTATTTTTCTGTCGAATTTACGACACCCTTGATCGAGTTACTCCCGATAAATTGGACACCATGGTGACATGAAGGAGATAACCATGAGCGATCAAAGTGACTTGAGGATTCTGCGCTTGGGGGAGTTGTGCGCCAAGCTCCAGGTATCGAAGGCGACAGTTTATTCATGGATGAATTCGGGTTCAAAAAATTTCAACCCGCATTTTCCCCGACCTGTACGACTTGGTCGGACGAGTGTCGGTTGGATTCAATGCGAAGTGCACGAGTTCCTGCGTAAGCGGATTGCTGAGCGTGATTCAGCAAGGAGGGCGTGAAGATGCCCGAGAAAAGCAGCCGCAATGTCGCGAGTTATGTTTCAGGCAAGAAATCTGATCATGCTCGAGTGACCGACGTTAACTATGAGATTGCGAAAGATGCGTACTGGGATTTGGCGGTGCGGGAGACTGGGGGGGTAATTGACATTAGTCGGTCGGCGGATATGTCGGTCGCCATAGCAACCCTCGAGAAAATGCTGGACGAGTTGCATAAGCAGCCGTATGGCGATCTTATTTTTGTTGACCCGATTAGCAGCGAAGGATTCGTGCCGCCGAAACCACATGAGTTGCGTTTCAGGGAAAGCTTTCGTTGTTGGTTACCTAAGTTCGTTGAGCTCACTAGCAAGCTGCCGAAGGAGTGTAAATTTAGCCCCGCATTGGAGGTATTTGCCGAAAGTTGCCGTAAATTTTTTGTTTCTGAATATCTCGATGTTATAGATGGTAACCGGGTACGAGACAAACGTTTCCATAAGTCAAAGATCGACAGGCTGAATAGGTTTTATTGGTACTTAAAGAATGCTCTGGATAATCCATTGGTGCGCCGAAAAAATAGCGATTTAGTTCAGGAGATTAAAAACAATACTCGAGAATTTTTGTCGTATATCGATGGTTTGTTTAAGGCCTATTCTCGCCTTGTCGTGGTTCGTGTTGACCTCGAGTATCGAGAAGAATTTAAGCCAACTCTTGCTGAGGCGATAAATGATTTAGGGAGGCTTTTCAAAAATAACCGAAACAACAAAATATTTTCTGACTTGCGAGGCTATGTCGTAAAGATTGAATACGGGGTCTGCACTGGCTATCATTTTCATACATTGATGTTTTTCGATGGGTCAAAACGAGCCAACCACACCGACGTTTATATTGGGGAGCAGTTGACGAATTACTGGAATACCACCATTACCAAAGGAAGGGGGCGAGCCCACAACGTTAACCGCGATAAATCGAAATACGCAAAGGTTGGGTGCCTAGGGATTGGAACTGTTCATGCAATTGATACCCTGCGTATCAATAACTTGAAAAATATCGTCCGCTATTTTTGCAAGAAGGAACAGTACTGCAGGCCGCACGGTGAGCCGAAGTTCAAGACGATTAGAAAGGGGCTTAAGCCCTCATGGGTGGGCGCGAAGCCGGGGCGTCCGAGGAAGAAGGGGGGTTAATCTACTATAGGCTTATCGCGTAGTGGCTTCATGGGAGCTCTGTTTGGATGTGCTGGCGGAGTCTCGTTGTGTGGGGGGCTCACGTTGGCTTTGAAGTTTGGATCAATTATTTGACTTGCAGGTGTTGTCACAGATAACAGGTGAGGGTGATGCTGTAAGTGCCTCAGGATTTCTTTCTTGTTAATTCGTCCTCGTTCGGCATTGAGGTAGAATTTTTCGTAGGTATCGATTAGCGCCCAAAACTGATTTGTCAGGAAAAAATCGCTTTCGCTTTCAATGTCTTCGGCGCAAGGAGAAATTATAGTAGCCATCTTTTGTGCAAGACTTTCTGCGCATTGTGGGCAAGTTCTCATGATGAGATGTTTTATATTCTCCTGCTTTGGATATTTTCCTGTGGCTATGCGTATTTCCCATGAGTGTTTTGCGGCGCGATAGAGTGTTTCGAGCAGCTTTGTGCGAGCCCTGCCTGGTGTGTATAGCCGGTGGCTAATATTCTTCGGGTATTTTTTGCTATTTTGTTTGACGGTAGTGCAGTATTCTTGATTGTTTTCTTCTGTCGTATTTTGTAATTTAGAATTGGTGGGTAGGCTTAGTTTTTCTAGATCATTGTGCGCTACTCTTAGCATACTTTGAGTTATTTCTAGTTCCCCGTAAGGTAATAGGTTGATGTTTGAGTTAATGGTTCCATCCCGAAGATTGGGCTTTTTGCAAACCACAAAGCATCGGTTTGATTCCCCGAAGAAGTTGATGCTGATACGTCTTATATCGATGTCATTCTTTGTTTTTGGTGTGACTGTTAATGGGGGGTGGTTGTGGGAGGTCTTTAAGCCTGAAGAGAAAACGCATTGGTGATATTGGTTTCTGGTCTTGATTGTTGTGCAGTCAAGGGTGCTTAGTTTTAGTAACTCTATTGAAGGATCTGCATGTTCTAGTGACCAACGCTTTCCTCTGTTAAAGCCAGGATGTGTAATTAGGTTAATAAAGGTATTTTCCTTGTATTCGCACGCAGGGAGATCGATTATGTCAATGCTGAATACTTCCCAGCCTATGGGAATGGTTGTGTATAGCGATATGCGACCGTCGGCAGCAGTTTTTATGATCGATGCGATGCTGGTACGACTTTTCACGCAGGCCTCATCCAAGGTGTATAGGTCGAGGTCCTTGTCGAAGGTATTTGGCTGGTCTTGGCTCATGGTTGATTCGCCTGGGGCATTACGTCATGCTGCATTGACGTCTTGTAGCGGAATAATTTCGGCCCCAACCTTGAGCTTGTCCAGATAGTCAGCCCACAACTGCATCATTGCCTTTCGCTCCTTGAGGAACTTGGTTCGGTTGTAGGCCGTCCCCAGACTATCCGCAACAGAGTGCGCCAACTGGTGTTCGATGACCTCAGGCTTCTGGTGCAATTCCTCATGAAGGATCGTGCGCGCCATCGCTCGGAAGCCATGCCCGGTGATCTCCGTTTTGGTGTCGTAGCCCATGCGTCGCAATGCAGCATTGATTGCGGCATCGCTCATCGGTCGCTTGGGATCGCGGCCTGGGAAGACGTAATCGCCTCGGCCGGTTAAAGCGTGTAGTTCCCGGAGTGTTGCCACGACCTGGCTTGCCAGAGGGACAAGGTGTTCCGTCTTCGTTTTGGTTATGAAGTACCGCCACTCCCCTTTGTCCAGATCGAATCCGCTCCATGTGGCTTTGCGTAGTTCGCCAGGACGAACGAACACCCTCGGTGCGATTTCAAGGGCACACTTAACAACAAAGGTGCCCTTGAATCCGTCGATTGCTCTCAGCAGCTCGCCAACATCCTTGGGGTTGGTGATGGAGGGTAGATTTTCTGTTTTCGCGGCAGGGATGGCGCCTTTGAGATCGGGGCAGGGGTCGCGCTCAGCGCGTCCGGTAGCGATGGCGTACCGGAAGCACTGGCTGATTTCACTCTTGGCCTTGTGGGCGGTGTAGCGCGCACCGCGTGCATCAATTCGTCGCAGTACCGATAGGATTTCGGGCGCGGAAATCTCCGAGATGGGGCGATTGCCCAGCCAGGGCATAACGTCCTTCTCGAGACGGGCGAGAGCCTTCTTGTATTGCGCTTCTTCGATGTTGCTGCGCTTGTACTCAAGCCACTCGCGGCAGATGACCTCGAAGCTGTTGGCGACGATGGTTTCCCGGATCGCCTTGGTAACTTTGCGATGCTGGCTTGGATCAATGCCGTTGGCCAGTTGCTTGCGCGCTTCGTCCCTGCGCTCGCGAGCCTCCTTCAGGCTGGTATCAGGATAGACCCCCAGGGCGAGGATTTTTTCCTTGCCGTCAAAGCGGAACTTTTGTCGCCAGTATTTCGATCCATTGGGGTGAACAAGCAGAAAAAGCCCCTTTTCATCCGAAAGCTTGTAGGCCTTATCGGCGGGCTTCGCGCTGCGTACGGCGGTGTCGCTGAGTGCCATTTGGGGGTATCTCCTCTGGGGGTGTCGCCTTGTACCCCCGTTTATACCCCTCTGTACCCCCGGATTGCAATAGACTGCTTTAGACTGCTATAGACGAAAAAAAGGCCAGAACCCTTGTTTTTGATAGGTTTTCTGGCCTTCTTTGAACTGCTTTGGAACTGTCTATGGTGCCCCGAGCCAGACTCGAACTGGCACACCTTTCGGCGGCGGATTTTGAATCCGCTGCGTCTACCGATTCCGCCATCGGGGCGAATGGAGGCCGAATTATCCATGAATCACTTCTTTGGTTCAAGCGAATCCGCACAGGGGAAGGATTTGGCCAGCGCGTTGGCGACCAGCATCGCCGTGCTGGTTGTCGAATTGGGTGGCTGGCGGTCGAGGTGGGCGAGGACGGCGCGGACCAGGCGGAAGGACAGATCGCTATCGTTCGGCAGGCAGAAGGCGTTGAGTTTGACGCCGACCTTGTCGGCCAGGTAGTCGCTGACCGCATAGCCATCGGCGAATCCGGCGACGTAGGCGATGCAGCGGGCGCTACGGATCGACTGGAAGGGGTCGCTGTTTTTTTTCTGTTGGTAGAACTCTTCGGCTGCCTGGCAGTCGCCGCGCATTTCGTCGCTGCTGTAGGCATGTGCCTGGGTGGCAAACAGGGCGGCGATCAGCCAGAGGATTTTCATGTTTTTTCAAACCAGTTGAGTTGTTTGTGCAGGCCGACCACGCTGCCGACGATGATCAGCGCGGGCGGCTTGATGCCGGATTCGACGACGCGATTCGGCAGTGTACCCAGTGTGGCGAGCAATGTCTGCTGGCTGGCCAGCGTGCCGTTGCGCACCACGGCGGCCGGGGTCATCGACGGCAGGCCGTGCTTGATCATCTGGCGGCAGATTTCTTCGGCGGCGCCGATGCCCATGTAGAACACCACGGTTTGATTGGGGCGGGCCAGCGATGGCCAGTCGAGGTTGACCGTGCCGTCCTTCAGGTGGCCGGTGACGAAGGTCAGGGCCTGGGCATGGTCGCGATGGGTCAGCGGAAAGCCCGAATAGGCGGCGCAACCGGCCGCCGCCGTGACGCCGGGGACGACTTCGAAGGGAATGCCGGAGGCGGCAAGGGTTTCCAGTTCTTCGCCGCCGCGGCCGAAAATGAATGGATCGCCGCCCTTCAGGCGAACGACCGACAGCCCTTCGCGGGCGAGGTCGACCAGCAGCTGGTTGATCGAATCCTGGGGCAGCGTGTGTTTCGAGGCTTCCTTGCCGGCGTAGATTTGCCGGGCGTCGGGGCGGGCGAGCTGGATGATGCCTTCGCCGACCAGATGATCGTATACCAGCGCATCGGCCTGGGCGATCAGGCGGGCGGCCTTGACGGTGAGCAGGTCCGGGTCGCCCGGTCCGGCACCGACCAGCCAGACCTTGCCACCTTCCAGTTTGTTCGCTTTGTTCATGGTTTCTCCCTGCCTTTGGGCGGCCATGCTAATGCTGGATCAGGCGTGTGCCAATAGCTTTGGTAAGGGAATCGTGCGATCTACAACCAAAGAACTAATCACATAGTTATTTGTGATTACAAGCTCCTGAATTCAAATAATAAAGCATCAAAAAAAGATTGATGGGCATCAAGGATGCGAGTCGGGCGGAGGTTCAACCTAGCGCCCATCCCGTTGAGGGTTAAAGGTGTTTTGTTTCTATCCAGGAGAGGGAAGATGAATAAAACCGTAGTGGGGATGCTGATGATGACCGCCATGGCTGCAGCCATGGGTTCTGCGTTTGCTCAGGAGGCCGCCAAGGGTCCGGAGATGACGGCTGCTGAAAAGGAGCAGGCCAAGAAGATTTATTTCGAGCGTTGTGCCGGCTGCCATGGCGTGCTGCGCAAGGGCGCCACCGGCAAGAATCTTGAGCCGCACTGGTCGAAGAAGGACAAGGACGGCAACGTCACCGAGGGCGGTACGCTGAAGCTCGGTCAGCAACGTCTGGAAAAGATCATTGGTTACGGAACCGATGGCGGTATGGTGAACTTCGACGACATCCTGACCAAGGAAGAGTTGTCGCTGATGGCCAAGTACATCCAGAACACGCCGGATGTGCCGCCGGAATACAGCTTCAAGGAAACGCTGGATTCCTGGAAAGTCATCGTGCCGGTCAAGGATCGTCCGACCAAGCAGATGAACAACTACAACCTGAAGAACATGTTCTCGGTCACCCTGCGCGATACCGGTGAAGTGGCGCTGATCGACGGCGACACCAAGGAAATCCGCAGCATCGTCAAGACCGGTTACGCGGTGCATATCTCCCGCCTTTCCGCTTCTGGCCGCTATGTCTATGTGATCGGCCGTGATGGCCGTCTGAGCCTGATCGACCTGTGGATGGAAAAGCCGGCCGTCGTGGCTGAAGTGAAGATCGGTTTCGATGCCCGCTCGGTCGATACCTCCAAGTTCAAGGGCTTCGAAGACAAGTACGCCATCGCCGGTTCCTACTGGCCGCCCCAGTACGTGATCATGGACGGCGATACGCTGAAGCCGCGCAAGGTCGTTTCCACCCGTGGCATGACGGTCGATGGCGAATACCATCCGGAACCGCGCGTCGCCTCGATCGTCGCTTCCTTCATCAAGCCGGAATGGGTGGTGAACATCAAGGAAACCGGGCAGATCCTGCTGGTCGATTACTCCGACATCGAAAACCTGAAGACGACGACCATCGCTTCCGCCAAGTTCCTGCATGACGGCGGCTGGGATGCTTCCAAGCGCTACTTCCTGGTGGCGGCCAACGCCTCCAACAAGATTGCCGCGGTCGATACCAAGACCGGCAAGCTGGCGGCGCTAGTCGATGTCGCCAAGATCCCGCACCCGGGTCGCGGCGCCAACTTCACGCATCCGAAGTTCGGTCCGGTCTGGGCGACGGGTCACCTCGGCGCCGATGTCCTGACGCTGATCTCGACGCCGTCGGACGACAAGAAGAACGCCAAGTTCAAGGAGTACAACTGGAAGGTCGTCCAGGAAATCAAGCACGTGCCGGGCAACCTGTTCGTCAAGACGCATCCGAAGTCCAAGCACCTGTGGGCCGACTCGGCACAGAATTCCGACAAGGATCTGGCTGAATCCGTCTCGGTCTGGGACATGGCCGATCTTTCCAAACCGACCAAGGTCATCAACGTGGCCAAGGATTCCGGGCTGCCGCCGACCAAGGCGGTGAAGCGCGCCGTGCATCCGGAATACAGCGCCGACGGCAAGGAAGTCTGGATCTCCCTGTGGGGCGGCAAGACCGACCAGTCGGCCATCGTCGTCTATGATGATGCGACGCTGACGGTGAAGAAGGTGATTACCGATCCGAAGATGATCACCCCGACCGGCAAGTTCAACGTCTATAACACGCAGCACGACATCTATTAATCGCCTGCCGATTATTTGACTTGTCACAAAGCTACGGGGGCGAAAGCCCCCGTAGCATATGGAACGCAGACAACAGGATGACGACTGGTTTCGTCGCCGCCGATCGTTTTAAGTGGAGATACCACGATGAAAAAGAATTTCGTTTCGCTGGCTGTCATGGGCGCTTTCCTGGCTCTCGGCTCTCAGGCTGCCCTGGCCACCCCTGACTGGAGCAAGGTACCGAAGAAAGAGCTGCACGTCTTCCATCCGGGCGCCGCCCCGATCGAGTGGGTGACCGGCAAGGGCGACCACAGCGGCGCCAGCGGCCTGAAGAAAGGCGAGAGCTGTGCCGGCTGTCACGTTGAAGACGGCAAGTTGAGCCTCGATCTGAAGCGTCTGGCCAGCAAGGAAATGGAACCGAAAGGCGCGCCGAAGACGATGACCTACCCGGTCGGCGTGCAGGCCGCCTACGATGCGACCAACCTTTACGTGCGTCTGACGTTCAAGGCGCCGGGCGGTGGCTTCGACCATTCCGACAAGGACAACGAGGTCAAGGCCAGCGTCATGTTCCCCAACGACAAGGTGGCGATGGGCGATCAGGTCGGCTGCTGGGCGGCCTGTCACAAGGACGCCCGGACCATGCCGGGGGCGGCCGATACCAAGACCAAGTACGCGACGCCGGGGGCGATGGACCTGATGCAGTGGCGGAGCAGTGGCAAGGCGTTCGACGGTACGGTTACCGACAAGCGCAACATGGAAGGTGGCAAGGCTGGCGTGACGGCCGAAGGCGGCAAGGCCGGCGATACCTACACGGTGACCTTCACCCGCAAGCTGGCCGGCGGCGTCCATCTGGCAGCCGGCAAGGCCGTGCCGTTTGGCGTGGCGATTCATGCCGACAATGCCGGCGGCCGTTTCCATCATGTTTCCTTCGGTCACACGCTGGGTCTTGGCGTTGATGGCGACGTCAAGGCGGTCAAGCAATAAGGCGATGAGCGCAGCGGAGTAATGATGCGCGCCGGATGGTCGAGGCAACCAGGAGTGCTGGCGCTGTCAGCGCTCCTTGCCGCTGGCGCGAATGCTCAGGAAGTGGTCGATGTGCGGATCGAAAATTACCGTTTCAACCCGCCCGAAGTCAGCATTCATGTCGGCGACACGGTTCGCTGGAGTAATCACGAAAAACGCACCAGTCATTCGGTGATCCTGCCGATTGGCGGCGTGCCGGAGTCGGAACGGATGTTTCCCGATGAAAGCTGGTCGTACCGCTTCGAGCGGGCCGGTCGCTACGAATACCATTGCGGCCCGCACCCGGAAATGACAGGGGTGATCCGTGTCGGCGAGTAGGCTGGTTGTTGCCCTGTGGCTAGCGTCCGCCGCAGCGTGGGCGGGCGAGCCCGATGCGGCCCGGCAGAAGGAGTTGATCCATCTGGTCCGCCAGGATTGTGGGTCATGTCATGGCATGACGCTGAAAGGCGGGCTCGGCCCGCCTTTGCTGCCGGATAACCTGGCCGAAAAGCCGGCCGAGGGGCTGGCCGCAACGATTTATTACGGACGCCCCGGAACGCCGATGCCGCCATGGAAGCAGTTCATGTCGGAAAACGAGGCGGACTGGATAGTGCAAAAATTGATGACGGCTTTTCCCGAGTGAGGGTGTGATGCGTCTGTTCCTATGTTTTCTGCTGGCCCTGTTGCTGAATGCCTGCGCGGCGCCCCAGTTGCGCGGTACCGGCGATCTCGGCCTGATCATCGAACGGGCCGCCGGGCGTGTCACCCTGGTCAATACCACGTTGCGTCAGCCGTACGCCCGGATCGACGGTCTCGGCGATCTTTCGCACGCCTCCGCCGTCTATTCGCGCGATGGCCGCTACGCCTATGTCTTCGGCCGCGATGGTGGGCTGAGCAAGATCGACTTGCTGGAAGCGAAGCTGGTCAAGCGCGTCATCCAGTCCGGCAACGCCATCGGCGGCTCGATTTCGCAGGATGGGCGCATCGTCGTCGCCCAGAACTACACGCCGGGCGGCATCAAGGCCTTCGATGCCGAGACGCTGGAATTGCTCTCCGAAGTGCCGGCCGAGTACGCGCCGGGCAAATTCTCCAAGGTGGTCGGCCTGGCCGATACGGCGGGCAACAAGTTCGCCTACGCCTTGTTCGAAGGCGGCGAAATCTGGGTCAGCGATTTTGCCAATCCGCGTCAGCCGACGACGCAGCGCTTCCCGGCCGGCAATCAGCCCTACGACGGCCTGGTGACGCCGGATGGCCGCTATTTCCTGACCGGCCTGTTCGGCGAGGATGGTGTCGCGATGCTCGACCTCTGGCAACCGGACAAGGGCGCCCGCAAGATCCTCGAAAAATACGGTCGCGGCGAGGAAAAGCTGCCGGTCTTCAAGATGCCGCACCTGCGCGGTTGGTCGGTGGCGCAGGGCAAGGCTTATCTGCCGGCGATCGGTCGCCATGAGGTGCTGATCGTCGATGTCGCGACCTGGAAGGAAGTCGGCCGCATTCCGGTGCGCGGTCAGCCGGTGTTTGTCATGGCGCGCCCGGACGGCCGGCAGGTCTGGGTCAATTTCGCTTTCCCGGACAATGGCAAGATCGATGTGATCGACACGCTGGCCGGCCAGGTCACGCACGCCTTCGAGCCGGGCAAGGGCATCCTGCACATGGAGTTCGCGCCGCGTGGCGAAAACGTCTGGTTATCGGCGCGTGACGACAACAAGGTACTGATCTACAACACCGAGAATTTCGCCAAACTGGGCGAGATCGCCGTGGACAACCCTTCCGGTATTTTCTTCACGACGCGCGCCGCGCGCATTGGCTTCTGATGGAAGACTCCTTCGACTTTCGCCTGCTCAACGACTTCCAGCGCGACTTCCCGCTCTGTCCGGCGCCTTTTGCCGAGCTCGCCGAGCGCCTGGGGATTGCCGAACGGCAGATATTGAGCCGCCTCGAAGCGTTGCGCCGGGCGGGCAAGATTTCCCGCGTCGGTGCCGTTTTCGCGCCGAAGCGGATCGGCGCTTCGACGCTGGCCGCGATGGCTGTGCCGCCGGCGCGCCTCGCCGCCGTGGCCGCCGCGGTCAACCGCTTTCCGGAGGTCAATCACAACTACGAGCGCGAACATCGCTACAACCTGTGGTTCGTCGTCACGGCCGCCAGCGAAGGGCGTTTGCAGGCGGCGCTGGGGGCGATTGAACAGGCCAGCGGTTATCCCTTGCTGGCCTTGCCGTTGCTTGAAGAATTCCACATCGATCTCGGCTTTTCGCTGTCCGGCAATGCCGAGAAACGCCCGGCCGCCGTCCAGGCCGTGCCGCCGGCCGCGCCGCTCGGCGAAGCAGAACGCCGCCTGGTTTCGGTGCTGCAGGAAGGCTTGCCGCTGTTTAGCCGGCCCTTTGCGCTGATCGCCGAGCGCGTTGGCAGTTCTGAGGAAGATGTTCTCGGCCACATCCGGCGCTGGCAGGAGGAGGGGGCGATCAAGCGTTTCGGCGTGGTCGTCCGCCATCACGAGCTCGGCTACACGGCCAACGCCATGCTGGTGCACGCCATCGCCGATGACCGGGTCAGCGAAATCGGCCGGGCGCTCGCCGAGGAACCGGCGGTGACGCTGTGTTATCGCCGGCCGAACCACCTGCCGGAATGGCCGTACAACCTGTTCTGCATGATCCACGGCCGCGAACGCAGCGAGGTCGAAGGCACCATAGCCGAACTGCGCCAGCGCCATGGCCTCGCCGATTGCGCGCACGACGTGCTGTTCTCGCTGACCCGCTTCAAGCAGAACGGGGCGCGCTATGCGTGAGCTGGATGCGGTGGACCGCCAGATCATCGATAAATTACAGGGCGGGTTTCCGCTCTGCGACCGGCCCTATGCCGAAGTGGCCGGCCGGCTGGGGATAGGCGAAGAGGAATTGCTGCAACGCCTGGAACGCCTGCTGGCCGACAAGATACTGACCCGCTTCGGGCCGATGGTGCACATCGAGCGGATGGGCGGTGCTTTCGTGCTGGCCGCCCTGGCCGTGCCGGAAGCGCGCTACGACGAAGTGACGGCGCTGGTCAATGCGCTGCCGCAGGTTGCCCACAACTATCGCCGCGAGCACACCTTGAACATGTGGTTCGTCCTCGCCACCGAAACGCCGGCCGGCATCGCCGACGCCGTGGCGCGCATCGAGCGCGATACCGGCCTGAGCGTGCATGCCTTTCCGAAAGAACGCGAATATTTTGTCGAAATGAAGCTGGCGGTGCGCGCATGATCGACGACCTCGACCGGGCACTGATCGTTGCCACCCAGGGCGGGCTGCCGCTGGTTCCGCGACCGTATCAGGCGCTCGGCGAGCAACTCGGCTTGCCGGCCGAGACGGTGCTGCGCCGCCTGCAGGGGCTGCTCGATTCCGGCGTCATTCGCCGCATCGGCGCCGTGCCCAATCATTACGCCATCGGCTGGACAGCCAACGGCATGACGGTGTGGGATGTCGCCGACGAGCGGATCGACGAACTCGGGGCGGCCGTCGGTGCCTTGTCTTTCGTCACCCACTGCTATCGTCGTCCGCGCGCTTTGCCGGCCTGGCCCTACAACCTGTTCGCCATGGTGCATGGCAGTTCGCGCGACGAATGCGCCGAAAAGGCGGCCGAAATTGGTCGTCTGCTTGGCGAGGCGTGTCGGAGCAGCGATATTCTCTATTCGACAAAAATCCTCAAGAAGTCCGGCCTGCGCCTCGCGACGTAACGGCAGCAAGCACTGGCCGTTCCGCCATGCCGAAAAGCAAAGAGCCCGGCTGAACCGGGCTCTTTGCATGACCGGGGGTAGTCCGCCTTAACCGGCGTCGGCGATCCGCTTGGCGATATGGGCCAGGGCTTCTTCGACCTGATCGATCAGGATCAGGCAGAGGTCGCCGGGCTGCAGACGGTCCAGGGCACTGTCGATGGCGATGAACTCGCCGGTGATCGCATCGATCTGCTTGGTCCGGCTGGCATGGGCCAGGCCCTGGCGGAGCAGGGCGATGACTTCGCCATCCTGGCGGCCGCGCTGGCAGGCGTCCTGATAGAGGATCACGTCATCGAAGGCATCGCCGAGGATTTCGGTCTGCTGGCGGATGTCATCGTCGCGCCGGTCGCCGGCGCCGCTGATCACCACCGAGCGGCGCTTGGCCGGCATGTTCTCGATGGCGCCGACCAGCGCCTGGATGGCATCCGGGTTGTGGCCGTAGTCGGCGATCAGCGTGGCGCCCTTGTAGTCGAACACGTTGAAGCGGCCGGGGGCGGTTTGCGCGTCGCTGACGAAACCGGCCAGGGCGCGCTCGATGACTTCCCAGTCGTAGCCGAGGGCCCAGCCGGTGGCGGTGGCGGCCATCGCATTCTCGACCTGGAAGCCGATCGTGCCATTGCGGGTCAGCGGGATATTGGCGAGCGGGATGCTGTGTTTCTTGCGTCCTTCGCCACAGATGATCGCGTCGCGTTCGACATAGACGACGCGCTTGCCCTGGGCGCGGTGCGTCGCCAGCACCGGGTTGGCCCGATCCTGGGAAAAGAAGATGACGTCTCCCTGGCAGTGCTGGGCCATGGCGACCACTACTGGATCGCTGGCATTGAGGACGGCCGTGCCTTTCGGGGCGACATTCTCGACGATGACGCGCTTGACGACGGCCAGTTCGTCGACCGTGGTGATAAAGTTGAGGCCGAGGTGGTCGCCGATCCCGATATTGGTGATCACCGCCACGTCGCACATGTCGAAGCCAAGGCCTTCGCGCAGCACACCGCCGCGTGCCGTCTCGAAGACGGCCGCATCGACGTCGGGGTGGAGCAGCACGTTGCGGGCACTGCGCGGGCCGCTGCAGTCGCCGTCGTCGGTGCGCTTGCCTTCGATATAAACCCCGTCGGTGCTGGTCATGCCGACCCGCAGGCCGTTGCTTTCGAAAATGCGGCCGATCAGGCGGCTGGTCGTGGTCTTGCCGTTGGTGCCGGCAATCGCGACAACCGGGATGCGGGCATTGTCGCCATCGGGGAAAATCATCCCGACGATGGCCTCGCCGACGGCGCGGCCCTTGCCGAACGACGGGTCGAGGTGCATGCGCAGGCCGGGCGCGGCATTGACTTCGACGATGCCGCCGCCCTGGTCTTCGAGCGGCTTCAACATCGTGTCGCAGACGACGTCGATACCGCAGATGTCGAGACCGACAGTCTGGGCGGCGGTGACGGCGCAGGCGGCGAGTTCCGGGTGAACGTCGTCGGTGACGTCGGTGGCGGTGCCGCCGGTCGACAGATTGGCGTTGTTGCGCAGGATGACGCGCGTCCCGCGCGGCGGCACGGTGCTCGCCTCCAAACCCTGCTCGGCGAGGCGGGCGAGGGCGATTTCGTCGAAACGGATCTTGGTCAGCGAGGTGGCGTGGCCGTCGGAACGGCGGGGGTCGCGATTGACGATATCGACCAGCTCGCGGACGGTGTGCACGCCGTCGCCGATGACCAGCGGCGGGTCGCGCCGGGCGGCGGCGATCAGTTTGTCGCCGATGACCAGCAGGCGATAGTCGTGGCCCGGCAGGTATTTTTCGACCAGGATGTCGTCGCGGAACTCGATGGCGACGCGGTAGGCGCGGCGGACTTGTTCCTCGCTCGTCAGATTGACCGAAATGCCCTTGCCCTGGTTGCCGTCGCGCGGCTTGACGACGATCGGCAGGCCGATTTCCTGGGCGGCGGCCCAGGCGTCGTCCTCATTCTCGACCGGCCGGCCGAGCGGTACGGCGACGCCGGCGGCGTGCAGCAGTTTCTTGGTCAGTTCCTTGTCCTGCGCGATCGATTCGGCAATGGCGCTGGTGAAACAGGTTTCCGCCGCTTGGATGCGCTTCTGCTTGCTGCCCCAGCCGAACTGGACGAGGCTGCCCTGCGTCAGGCGACGATAGGGAATGCCGCGTGCCACGGCGGCCGAGACGATGGCGCCGGTCGATGGGCCGAGGCGAATGTCTTCGTCGAGATCGCGCAGCTCCTTCAGGGTGGCGTCGAGGTCGAACGGCGTGTCGTTGAGGGCGGCGAGGCAGAGTTGCTCGGCGCGCTCGAAGGCCAGTCGGCCGACATCCTCTTCGGTATATTCGACGACGACCTGGAGAACGCCGCTGTCGACCGTCTGGGCCGTCCGGCTGAAGGTGACCGGGCAGCCGGCCTGGGCCTGCAGGCCGAGGGCAGCGAATTCCAGCGCATGGGCCATCGAGACGGTGTCGAGATGGTCGGCCGGGATCAGGTCGCCGAGTTCCGGGAAACGCTCGCGCAGGCGGGCTTCAAAGCCTGGCAAATTGGCGATGGCACATTCGGCATCCTGGCAGGTGACGATGGCTTGAATCGCCGTGTGCCGGCTCCACAGGTTGGGGCCGCGCAGGGCACGAATACGGGTAACGTCCATGACGCTGAATCCTTGTTATTTTCGGGTTGCCGCTTTGCGCGGCTTCTTGGCTGTCTGGGTGAGCAGCGAGGAGAGGGCCGGCAGTTCCAGACCATAGGTCTTGAGGCCGGTGCCGATCGCATCGAAGGTGATGCCGAGCGCCCAACCGGCGGCGACGGCGGCCAGAACGTTGGCGATGGTTTCCGGATCTTTCTGCTTGCCGATCACCGGTACGTCGCCGAGGCGGCACAGCAGCCAGGCTTCGTCATTGCCGGTGGCGACGGTGATCCGCCCCTCGCGGACGAAGACGCCGCGCTGGCCGGCGGCCAGGTGGGCGGCCAGGGCCGGGCAGGCCGGATTGGCGGCGAACAGGATCACTTCCCCGTCGCACAGTTCGGCGAGGTCGGCGACCACCGGGTCTTCGGCATTGAGCACGGCATAACCCTTGCTCAGCACGACATCGACCTGGGTGCGATAGGTGTTGCGGTAAGTCGTGTAGAACTCGCCGCCGCTCGGATGGACGTCCCAGCGCGCCAGATCTTCGGCGGCCTGGTCGATGTTGGTGACGATGCCGACCTGGCAGCGGTCGTAGGCCAGACCTTCGCCGAGAATGGTGCGGGCACCGTTCTCGATCACCGCCGCATCGACCGCGCGGTTGAGCAGCAGGCGATGGCCGGCCGTCCAGTTGGCGGCATCGGCCTTCTGGACGTGCCGCCGGTCGAGATGGACGCCGTCGCTGCAGGCCAGGCCGACGCGCTTGCCGGACATGTAAATCAGATGGGCGACCAGCTTGGCGACCGAGGTCTTGCCGTGCGTGCCGGTGATGCCGACCACCGGGATGCGGCCGTTTTCCTTTTCGCCGAACAGATTGGCGACAATCGCCTTGCCTACCGGGCGCGGCTTGCCGACGCCCGGGCGGAGGTGCATCAGCAGGCTGGGGCCGGCATTGACTTCGACGATGGCGCCGCCCTGGGCGGCCAGCGGCTTGGAAATGTCTTCGCAGACCAGATCGATGCCGGCGATGTCGAGGCCGATGACGCGGGCGGCGAGCGAGGCCAGGGCAGCCGTTTCCGGATGCACGTCGTCGGTGACGTCGAAGGCATGGTTGGCGTTGCGCTGGATCAGCACTTCGCGACCGCTGGCCGGTACCGCATCGGCGGTCAGGTTCTGACGTTCGAGTTCCATCCGGGCGGCGGAATCGAGGCGGATGATCGACAGCGGATGCAGTTCGGTCGGGCCGCGGCGCGGGTCGGAATTGACCTGGATTTCTATCAGTTCGCGGACCGTCGACTGGCCGTCGCCGGTGACCATCACCATGTCGCCCCGGTTGGCGGCGACCAGCTTGTTGCCGATGACCAGCAGGCGGTGTTCGGTGCCGGGCAGGGAGCGCTCGACGAGGACCGCGCTGCCTTCCTCGACGGCGATGGCGTAGGCTTTTTCGACTTCTTCACGGGTCTTGACGTCGATGAAGACGCCGCGCCCATGGTTGCCGTCGACCGGCTTGATGCACACCGGCAGACCGATGTCTTCGGCGGCGTCCCAGGCATCTTCGGCGCTGCGCACTTCGCGCCCTTCGGGGATCGGCACGCCGCAGGAGGAGAGCAATTCCTTGGTCAGGTCCTTGTCGCGCGAAATGGTTTCGGCGATGGCGCTGGTCCGGTCGGTTTCCGCCGTCCAGATGCGGCGCATCGCGGCGCCGTAGCCGATCTGCACCAGATTGCCGTCGTCGAGCAGGCGGATGGCCGGAATGTCGCGCTCGTCGGCGGCATCGACGATGCTGGCGGTCGAGGGGCCGAGACATTTGGAGTCGACCATGTCGCCGAGGTTCTCGACCGTGCTTTCGATGTCGAAGGGTGTGTCGTTGATCGCCGCCATCACCAGATCGCGGGCGGTGTACAGCGCGGTGCGGGTGACTTCCTCGTGCCAGGCGCGGACGGCAACCTTGTACACGCCACGCTCGGAGGTTTCGCGTGTTTTGCCGAAGCCGCCGGGCAGGCCGGCCAGGTTCTGCAATTCAAGCGTTACGTGTTCGAGAATGTGGCCGGCCCAGGTGCCTTCCTGAACGCGGCGCAGGAAGCCGCCGTGTTCCTGGTAACTGCAGCGATGCTCGACCAGCGAGGGGAGCAAGGCCGCGAGGCGTTCGTAAAAACCGGGAATCTTGTTGGAGGGAAAGTCTTCCAGTTCGCCGATGTCGACCCAGGCTTCGAGTACCGGCCGATAGGTCCAGATGTTCGGGCCACGCAGGGTAATGATGTCCCGAATGATGATTTCGTTTTTCTTCATGCTTGTTTCGCCCAGCTCCGTCGTTGGCTGTAGTAATTGTTGGGGCAGCTGACAATTATTAACGCTTTCGTCAGCGCCCGGCTGACTGCCGGCAAAAAAATGTTGCTGTCCGGCTGGCTGCGTTAGAGAAAGCGGTCGAGCAGCTTGCGGCTGTGGCGGTCGAGCTTGCCGATATCGCGAATCAGGAACTGGATGCCGTGCGTGTCGGCGATCATCAGCCGGGTTTGCGAAAGACGCCGGATGTCCTCCTCGCCCTTCAACACCACAGCGGCCTGGCCGCGGCTGGTGACGACCTGCCAGGTGCTCGGGCAGGCAAAGCTGGAGACCTCGACGATCTGCTCGATTTCCGGCACGAATTCGCGGCTGGCCAGCTCTTCGTCGACCAGCTGGCCGAGCGCCGGCGGCAGGCTGGCGATGCTGTCGATCCAGCCGACTTCGTGGCCTTCGGCGTTGACCAAGGCGATGCCTTCATCGGGTGCGGCAATCGGGAAGGCACGGACGGGAACAATGCCGACGTGGCGATCGCCGGTTGGGCTGGTCAGCACGAGTTGACCGTAGGCGTTGCGTTCCAGGGTGAAATCCGGCGTTGTCATTTGGTGTTTTCCTTGCTGGCCGTGTCACCGCCCCGGCGACTTTCCTGTTCGGTATCGACGTTGCGCGCCTGCGCCTGATAAAGCTTGTAGTAGTGGCCTTCGACCGCCATCAGGGCGTCGTGGTTGCCGACTTCGACGATCCGGCCGCGATCCATGACGACCAGCCGGTCGGCCTTCCTGAGCGTGGACAGGCGGTGGGCGATGGCGATGGTGGTTCGGCCGCGTACCAGGTTGTCGAGCGCCTTCTGGATTTCCTTCTCGGTTTCGGTGTCGACCGAGGAGGTCGCTTCGTCAAGGATCAGAATTTTCGGATTGATCAGCAGGGCGCGGGCGATCGAGATGCGCTGGCGCTCGCCACCGGAGAGGCCCTGGCCGCGTTCGCCGACCAGCGAATCGTAGCCGTGCGGCAGGCGCAGGATGAATTCGTGTGCGTGCGCGGCGCGCGCTGCGGCGATGATCTCGGCGCGGCTGGCATCGGGCTTGCCGTAGGCGATGTTCTCGGCAATCGTGCCGAAGAACAGGAAGGGCTCCTGCAGCACCAGGCCGATGTTCTGGCGGAATTCAGCGATCGGCACCGAGCGGACATCGACGCCGTCGATGAAAACCGCGCCTTCGGTGACGTCGTAGAAGCGGCAGATCAGGTTGACCAGCGTGCTCTTGCCGGAACCGCTGTGTCCGACGAGACCGATCATTTCGCCTGGCTCGATGACCAGATCGACATCGCGGGTGACGGCGCGGGTGCCGTAGCGGAAGCTGGCCTTCTTCAATTCGAGGCGGCCTTCGACTTTGCCCAGATGCACCGGGTTGGTTGGCTCGGGCACGCTGGAGACGTGATCCAGGATGTCGAAAATCCGCTTGGCGCCGGCCGCCGCTTTCTGGGTGACCGAGACGATGCGGCTCATCGAATCGAGGCGGGTATAGAAGCGGCTGATATAGGCGAGGAAAGCGGTCAGCACGCCGACCGTGATGTCGCCCTTGGAAATCTGCCAGATACCGAAGGCCCAGACCACCAGCAGGCCGACTTCGGTGAGCAGCGTGACGGTCGGCGAGAACAGCGACCAGGTCTTGTTCAGCCGGTCGTTGATCGCCAAGTTGCGGCCGTTGGCTTCACGGAAGCGCTCGGCTTCGCGCTTTTCCTGGGCGAAGGCCTTGACGACGCGAATGCCGGGAATGGTGTCGGCCAGCACATTGGTCACTTCGGCCCAGACGCGGTCGACCTTCTCGAAGCCGGTGCGCAGCTTGTCGCGTACGTAATGGATCATGTAGGCGATGAAGGGCAGCGGCACCAGCGTGACCAGCGCGAGCCACGGATTGATCGAGAACAGGATGCCGGCGGTCATCACGATCATCAGCACGTCGGTCGCAAAATCGAGCAGGTGCAGCGACAGGAAGACATTGATCCGGTCGGTTTCGGTGCCGATGCGCGCCATCAGGTCGCCGGTGCGCTTGCCGCCGAAATATTCGAGCGACAGGTTGAGCAGGTGTTCGTAGGTCGTCGTCCGCAGATCGCGACCGATGCGCTCGGAAACCAGCGCCAGGATGTAGGTGCGCAGCCAGCCGAGCAGCCAGGCGAAGAAGGCCGCACCGAACAGGCCGCCGAGGTAAAGGCTGACCAGATCCCAGTCGATCGGCTGGCCGTTCTGGAAGGGAATCAGTACCTTGTCCATCAGCGGCATGGTCAGGTAGGGGGCGACCAGCGTGGCGGCGGTGGATAGCAGGGTCAGCGAAAACCCGGCGAGCAGCTTCCATTTATAGGGACGGGCGAAGCGCCACAGGCGGAACAGCGTCCAGGTCGACGGCGGCGTCGAGATTTCGCGGGTGCAGATCGGGCATTCATCTTGCCCGGGTTCGAGCGGCGCCTTGCACTTCGGGCAAAAATCGTCGCTCAGGCGGACGATCGGCTGGCCGCTGACGAGACTTTTTACGTGCAGGTCGAATTCGGTGATGATGCGCAGGGCCGCGAGGTTGTGGCCGAGCGTGTAGCGCCAGCAGGCGAGGCGGCCCTGCTCGTCGACCAGTTCCAGCGTGCCGACGCCGGCGTGATCGAGATGGTTGAGATGGAGGCCGGCGCGCAGCGGCCAGCTCAGCCAGGCGCTGCCATCGGTGGCGCGGGCAAGCAGACGGCGGTCGGTGACGGCGACCAGGCCGCTGGCAAAGTGCAAACGGCTGTCGAGGTCGATTTCAAGCCAGGCCTGCAGTGTTTCGCCGTCCTGCAATTGGCCGTTGAGCTGTCCGGACCAGGTAGTCGGTAGCGTCGGTTCGCTAGCGATGGTGTTCGAGGCGTTGAGGGTCATTGAAAGAGTATATCGCAAGGGCCGGGTGCCTCTGTAACGCCTGAATTTTTCGGCGGTTGACGCGCATCAAGGAGTTGGCCGGCAGCCTGCCGTTGAATACAGCACGTCCAAAAGGAAGAAATCCATGTTCCGCATCTCCCAGTACATGCAGGAAATTGCCGATCCGACGCCGCTCGGCCCGAAGCGCAATCCGCCCGGCCCGGTGGTGATCTGGAACCTGATCCGGCGCTGCAACCTGACCTGCAAGCATTGTTATTCGATCTCGGCCGACACCAACTTTCCCGGCGAGCTGACCACCGATCAGGTTTTCACGGTGATGGACGACCTCAAGGCATTCCACGTCCCGGTGCTCATCCTCTCCGGCGGCGAGCCTTTGCTGCGGCCGGATATTTTCGATATCGCCAAGCGGGCCAAGGCCAAGGGGTTCTACGTTGGCTTGTCGTCGAACGGTACGCTGATCGACGAAAGCAATATTGCCCGGATTGCCGAATGCGACTTCAACTACGTCGGGGTATCGCTCGACGGCATCGGCGCGACGCACGACAAGTTCCGCCGTCTGGACGGCGCCTTTGCTGCCTCGCTGAAGGGTATCCGGCTGTGCCGCGACCTCGGCCTGAAAATCGGCGTCCGCTACACGATGACGCAGGACAACGCGCACGACCTGCCGGGCCTGCTCAGGCTGGTCGAGGACGAGGGCATCGACCGCTTCTATTTCTCGCATCTGAATTACGCCGGGCGCGGCAACAAGAACCGCAAGGACGACGCGCAGCACCAGCTGACGCGGCAGGCGATGGACCTGTTGTTCGATACCTGCTGGGATTACCAGCAGCGCGGGCTGAACAAGGAATTCACCACCGGCAACAACGACGCCGACGGCGTCTATTTTCTGCACTGGGTACGCCGGCGTTTTCCGGAGCAGGCGGCGCATGTCGAGGCCAAGCTGCGCCAGTGGGGCGGCAACTCATCGGGCGTCAATGTCGCCAACATCGATAACCTCGGCAATGTGCATCCGGACACCATGTGGTGGCACCACAATCTGGGCAACGTCAAGGAGCGGCCGTTCTCGCAGATCTGGCCGGACACCTCGGATCCGCTGATGGCCGGCCTCAAGCAGCACCCGCGGGCGGTCAAGGGACGCTGCGGCGAATGCGCCTACCGGCAGATCTGCAACGGCAACACTCGGGTGCGGGCGCAACAAATGACCGGTGATGCCTGGGCGGAAGACCCGGGCTGCTACCTGGCCGATGAGGAAATTGCATCATGAACTGGAAGATCCTGATTCCAGCCGGCTTTGCCGTCTATTTCCTGTTCGGCATGGCGCAGCTGGCGGAAGCGGCCGATGCCCCGGCCAATTTCAAACAGCATTGTGCTTCCTGCCATGGCGCCGACCGTCTGGGCGGCATCGGCCCGGCCCTGCTGCCGGAAAACCTCGGCCGCCTGCGCAAACCGGAGGCCGAGAAAGTCATTCGTGACGGCCGCCCGGCGACCCAGATGCTGGGCGTTGGCGACAAGCTGTCGGCCGACGAAATCAAGGCGCTGGTCGATTACGCCTATGCCCCGATCAAGCCGATGCCGGCCTGGGGCGAGAAGGAAATCACCGCCTCGCGGATCGTCAATTACGCACCGGGCAGCCTGCCCGACAAGCCGCAATTCGCCGCCGATCCGCTCAACCTGTTTGTCGTCGTCGAAACCGGCGATCACCACGTATCCATTCTCGACGGCGACAAGCTCGAACCGATCCATCGCTTCCAGTCGCGCTTCGCCCTGCACGGCGGGCCGAAATTCACGCCGGACGGGCGCTACGTCTTCTTCGCCTCACGCGACGGCTGGATCACCAAGTTCGACCTGTGGAACCTCAAGGTCATCGCCGAAGTGCGGGCCGGCATCAACACCCGCAACGCGGCGGTCTCCGGCGACGGCAAGTGGGTGGCGGTGGCCAACTACCTGCCGCACAGCCTGGTCATCCTCGATGCCGACCTCAATCTGAAGAAAATCCTGCCGGTCGCCGACAAGGACGGCAAGGTGAGCTCGCGGGTTTCCGCCGTCTATGATGCGGCGCCGCGCCAGAGCTTCGTCGCCGCGTTGAAGGACGTCAAGGAGGTGTGGGAGGTCTCCTACAACCCGAAGGCGGATGACATTCCGGCCGGCATGATCCATGACTTCAAGTACCGCGAAGGCGCCTTCATTCCCGGTTTTCTGAACCCGCAGCGCACGCAGCTCGACGATTACCTCGACGACTTCTACTTCACGCAGGGTTACGACGAGGTGATGGGCGCCTCGCGTAACGACGCCAAGAGCGCCGTCAGCGGCCAGGTAGTCAATCTCGATGCGCGCAAGAAAATCGCCGATCTCGAACTGCCCGGCATGCCGCACCTCGGTTCTGGCATCAGCTGGGCCTGGCAAGGTAAAACCGTGATGGCGACGCCGAATCTCAACGAGGGCCTGATCAGCATCATCGACATGCAGACCTGGCAGACCATCAAGCAGATCAAGACGCGCGGCCCCGGCTTCTTCATGCGCAGCCACGAAAACAGCCGCTACGCCTGGACCGATTCGATGATGAGCAAGGAGTTCAAGGACACCATGCAGATCATCGACAAGGAAAAGCTCGAAATCGTCGCCGAACTCAAGCCCGAGCCAGGCAAGACTTTTGCCCACGTCGAATTCACCCGCGACGGCAAATACGTGCTGGCCAGCCTGTGGGAAAACGACGGCGCGCTGATCATCTACGACGCCGCGACGCTGAAGGAAGTGAAGCGCTTGCCGATGAACAAGCCGGTCGGCAAGTACAACGTGTGGAACAAGATCAGCAAGTCGGAGGGGACGAGTCACTGAGGACGGATGATCGGCGGCGGCCTGAGCTTGTTGCGGCCGCGGGCGGTCAGAGAGTTATTTGGGACGGCTCTGTGCCCTTTGCAGACGTAGGCAGATTTGGAAAGCGGTCGTTCAGGAACATTTGAAATGAGGGCCTGCGCGGCTTTTCGCGCAGGCCCGGTGAAATGAGGGGGCTGCTTGCGCTAAATGCTTTTTGCATTTCCATTTTCAGTAGCCAAACGAGGGCGCGACTTCAATTGGTTCAATAATCCAGGCCACGTGCCAACCTGGCGTATCAGCAGTGGCAGAACGCTTAGGAACAGGTGTGTACCGTCATAGAACTCGCTAGCAATTCGCATGACTTCCCTTTCATCGAGTTGCCTGATTGAACGATACTGAAGCAGAGCATCCGGGTCTCGGTGGGCAATGGTGGCGTTTCGTAAGAACGAGAACTGCTTTTGCGCCTTCTGCTGAGCAGTGCGAACCGTCCGGAGTGCTTGCGTAGCCAGACGTTTAGCCTCATCAGGAACACCTGCATTTTCAAGTGCGGTTCGCAATTTCGCGCCCGCCACCTTATCCATGTCGAGTTCATGAATGGTAAGGAGAATGATTCGGGCACAAAGAGAGCGCTTCCATGGATCTGGGTGAGTAAGCGCATCGATCTTTACGGACTGCATGTCTCTGTCTGCGATGAGAAAGAATAATCCGAGATTGAGTAGGATGGCAGAGGATTCAAAGCCGTATCTCCGGCTCTTCGCGGTCTGCCTTGCAAGTTCAGCGAGCGCGCTCGCAACAGCCCTCTCCCTTTCCCGTTCCTTGAACGGGAGTACGCGCCGCATCATGAACCGAGCGACACTTCTGCCGTTAGCACGCATGCGGAGCCGGACGTACCTCTCTATCAGAGGCGGGTTCTGTGCAAGCAGCTTTCGTTGCTCGGTCATCGCTAGGTCAAGCAGCCCAACGTGGAGTTGAGGCGCCTGCGCGGCTTTTCGCGCAGGTCGCCTCGAACGAAGGGTTAGGCTTAGTGCACATGGATCACTTAATGTAATTCGGCAGCGGGGGGCTGAAGGTTTTGAATAACTTTTGAATCAAAGTGCTTAGCGAGTGCGACTATTGCCGTTCGGGCATTGGACACAACAGTAAATTCGACGGATATTTTTTGTCCCGCAGTTGCCCCAAAAGTTGGGAAGCGCTGACAGAAATCAGCGTCGGCAATTCCACCATGATGTACGAGTAAATGGCGTAACTCGAAGTAGGGAAGTGCTGCATCAAGAATGGCAGGGGTAATTCCCAGTCCAAGTTTTGAATCCATGGACTGAATGAGAGATTTTGTATTTTTTTCGTCTTCAAGCTTGCGGAATATTGACCTTGCAACAATATGAACTACGTTGTCCCAGTTTCCAGCGGCGAGTAAATCATTGGCCTCTACTGACACTTTGTGGGAGCCAACCAAGCGGTTTGGATTAATTCCATTACGCGCAGCTAATTCCAAAATTTCTTGCATGTACTCGCTAAAGTCTTCGTATAAGTCTTTGATGTAGCCAGAACATAAGCTGGCTTTAAGGTGCCTAACAGCAAGACGTCGGTTATGGTCATTGCTTTTTCTTTTAGCAAGAGTCGGATGCTGATTTTGATTAACTGCATCAAATAGGTGTGGGCCGTTGGCTGAATGCAATGCACCGTTTCCAGATGCAATTGCGAGCACATCAACTAACTCTATGTCCGCAACAAAATGATCCGCGCGGCTCAGAAATTTATGAAGATATTTTGTTTTTGCCATTTTGTGAGATGGAGGAGTGAGCAATGTTGAGAAGCCTAACAGTTATTCACGAGCAGAAACGTCCGGGTTATTGCCAATAATACGGACACGATTGAGTCGCCGGTAAGGCTTTGAATGACATAGGGATTATTCCATGCGGGTCTCCTTATCAATCAGCAATCATACGGACAGAGCCGATGTCCGTTTTGGAGAGTTTTCTTGAGAGACCGCTCCTGGCCGGTTTGCGACGTCGCTCAAGAATAGTCAGAATGGGCTCCTAATACTTGAGATTGGCGCATTCCTTGGATCATTGGCGGATACTCAGCCAAATTGCGGCTTGTCCAATCACTTCAATTTATAGTGATCTTCTGTCTTCTATGATGGATTCGTCTTCAAAATCCGCGCTGCCATCGAATCAGCTATTGCTATGTGTTGGAGCTGATTGGAATGGAACGTGCGCTCGGCTTCTGCGCTTTGCGCGTTCCTGTTCCGCCGATGACTGGCAGACTGTTGGGCTGCCGGTTGCCGTGGTACTCGGGCGCTCGGGGCTTGCTTGGGGGCGGGGGCTGCATTCCCGGCAGGTCATTGAGGGAGAGCGCCAGAAGCGCGAAGGCGATAGCTGCGCGCCGGCCGGTATTTTCGCGATCACCGCGTTGTTCGGTGATGCCGCGCCGGACAGCGCTTTCGCTCGCGCCGCCAAGCTGCCTTACCGGCAGGCCACACCGGACCTCAAGGCTATCGACGACCCGGCTTCGGCGCATTACAACCGCATCGTCGATCAGTCATCCATAGCGCAGCCCGACTGGGCTTCCTGTGAGGACATGTTGCGTAGCGACCAGCGCTATGCCGTGGGGGCGGTGGTGGCGCATAACAGCGAGCCGCCGGCGCCGGGTGCCGGGTCGTGCATTTTTCTGCATGTTTGGGAGTCCGAAGGTGTGCCGACGGCCGGGTGTACGGCGATGTCGCTGGCCGACATGACGGCGATTGCCGGTTGGCTGGACGGTGCGGCGGCGCCGCTGCTGGTGCAGTTGCCGCAAGCCGAGTACGAGCGCTGGCGCGAGGCCTGGGGATTACCGCAGTTCGTGTCATAGGGCCGAGCCTCGAACCGCGCCAGGGCGGCGCGGTGACAGCCTCTGGCTAGCCGGCTAGACTGGCGGCCTTTCAACTTTCCCGCCGGTCCGCCAGTGCTCAATCGAATCTGGGTCGCTTTCATCCTCGTCGGCTTTGCTGCGGCGGTGGTCCAGTTGCTGCAAGGCGACCTGGAAATCTTCACGCGTGTGCTGACCGGGTTGTTCGATACGGCGAAGACCGGTTTCGATATTTCGCTCGGGCTGGTCGGCGTGATGAGCCTGTGGCTGGGGGTGATGAAGATCGGCGAACGGGGCGGGCTGATCCAGCTTTTCGGTCGGGCGCTGGGGCCGTTCTTTCGCCGCGTCTTTCCCGATATCCCGGGCGGCCATCCGGCCAGTGGCAGCATCGTGATGAATGTCAGCGCCAATATCCTCGGCCTCGACAACGCGGCGACGCCGCTTGGCCTGAAGGCGATGCGCGAGTTGCAGGAGATCAATCCGCACAAGGACACGGCGAGCAACCCGATGATCATGTTCCTGGTCCTCAACACGGCCGGCATCACGCTGATTCCGACCTCGGTGATCGCCATCCGCCAGAGCATCGCGCTGAAGCAGGGGCTGGTCGGCTTCAACGCCGCCGACATCTTTTTGCCGACCCTGCTCGGCACCTTCGTCTCGTTCTGCGCCGGGCTGGTGGCGGTCGCCATCTGGCAGCGCATCAACTTGTTCTGCCGGCCGGTGCTGGCCTTCTTCGCCGGCTTTGTCGGGTTGATGGGCGGGCTGTACTGGTGGCTGGGCAGTCTGCCGCCGGAGCAGATGGCGCAGATGATCGGCCTGCTTGGTAGCGGCCTGATCGTCTCGATCATCGTGCTGTTCGTTGTCGTCGCGGCCTGGCGCGGCATCGATGCCTACGAGAGTTTTGTCGAGGGGGCCAAGGAGGGCTTTGGCGTCGCGGTGCAGATCATTCCCTACCTGATCGCCATGCTGGTGGCGATTTCGGTTTTTCGTACCACCGGCTGCATGGATTACGTCATCGAGGCCATCCGCCGCGCCGTGCTGGCGGTCGGCCTGAACGACGATTTCGTGCCGGCGCTGCCGGTCGGCCTGATGAAGACGCTGAGCGGCAGCGGCGCGCGCGGCCTGATGGTCGATGTGATGACGACCTACGGCGTCGATTCCTTCCAGGGCAAGCTGGCGGCGATCATCCAGGGTTCGACGGAAACGACCTTCTACGTGCTGGCCGTCTATTTCGGCAGCGTCAATATCACCAAGACCCGCTACGCCCTGGCCTGCGGCCTGATCGCCGACGCCGTCGGGCTGGTCGGGGCGATTCTCATCGGTTACGCCTTCTATCATTGAAGGGGGGCTTAACGGGAGGCCAATTCCCCGTTACAATCGCGCCCCTTCGTCGACGTATGAAGCAAGTGCATCTCCGGATGCCGCAGCCTTGGTGGTGAAATTGGTAGACACGCTATCTTGAGGGGGTAGTGGCGCAAGCTGTGCGAGTTCGAGTCTCGCCCAAGGCACCAAATGCTTTACGTCTCAGGCCGACCGGCCTTTTTGTCCGGATTCCATCGGTAACCGTAAAAATCGGCGAAAATTGCAGTCCCCTTAGCCCGAGAAGCCCTGCAGCCGTGTCTTCCATCGTCTTGTTCAACAAGCCCTACGGTGTTCTCAGCCAGTTCACGCCGGAAGGCAAGTGGCGGGCGCTCGACGCGTTCATTCCGGTCAAGGATGTGTACGTAGCCGGTCGGCTCGATGCCGACAGCGAAGGGCTGCTGATCCTGACCGACGACGGCAAGCTGCAGGCGAAGATCGCCGACCCGAAACACAAGCTGGAAAAGACCTATTGGGTGCAGGTCGAGGGCGTGCCGGACGAGGCGGCGCTGGACCGGCTGCGCGCCGGTATCAAGCTTTCGGATTTCACCGCGCGGCCGGCCAGGGCCAGGCTGATCGACGAACCGGCCGGGTTGTGGCCGCGCGATCCGCCGATCCGCTTTCGCGCGGCGATCCCGACTTCATGGCTGGAAATCCGTATCAGTGAAGGCAAGAATCGCCAGGTCAGGCGAATGACAGCAGCCATCGGTTATCCTACGCTGCGTCTGATACGGGCTGCCATCGGGGCGGCGACGCTGGACGGTCTGGCGCTCGGTGAATGGCGACGGATCGACGGCAGTTACCAGGATTTGCAAGGAAAATTCAATGAATAAAATCGTCTTGGCAGCGCTTTGCGGCCTAACGTTCAGTGCCGCCGGCTGGGGGCAGAGCGCCATGCCGGTGTTGGAGCTGAATGCCGGTCTTCACCGCATCGAGGCCGAAGTGGCGGCGAGCGACCAGAACCGCCAGATCGGCCTGATGAATCGCACGGCGATGGCGCCGCAGCGCGGCATGCTCTTCGTCTTCCCGCAGGAAAACACCCACTGCATGTGGATGCGCAACACGCTGATCCCGCTTTCGGTGGCCTTCCTCGATGCCGAGGGCACCATCATCAATATCGAGAACATGCAGCCGCAGACCGAGAACAACCACTGCGCCAAGGTGCCGGCCCGCTATGCGCTGGAAATGAATCTCGGCTGGTTCGCCCAGCGCGGCATCAAGCCCGGCGCCAAGCTGAAGGGGATCGACAAGGCGCCACGTCCGCAGTGAGCCGGCGCAGTGGCTGGTATCGACGCTTTCGCGGTGCCGCCCCGGAACCCTGCCTGCGTTCCTGGCTAACCGAGCCGGGCTCGCTGACCGCCCGCTGCCAGCGCCAGTGCACTGATTTCCGGGTGCGCCTGCTGGCTCAGGGCAGAGGGGCGACGCTGGCCGACGAAGGGGGCGACCGGGCATTGGTCGAGGTACGCGAAGTCGTTCTCGAATGCGACGGCGTCCCGGTGATTTTTGCCCACACCACGCTGTCTGCCGCCGCCAATGGTCGTCTGACCCGCTGGCTGTCCCGTCTCGGCACGCGTTCGCTGGGTTCGCTGCTGTTTTTCTTTCCCGGCTTTCAGCGCGGGGTGATCGAGTATCGGCGGTTGGACCGGCGTCATCCGCTTTATCGGCGGGCCGCCACGCTCGGGGCATTCGGCGAGTATCTCTGGGCGCGCCGCTCAGCGCACCGTTTCGGCGGGCAGCAGGTGCTGGTCACCGAAGTCTTTCTGCCGGAAATTCTTCGCCTGAAATGAAAAACCCTCGCCGCGGCGAGGGTTTTGTCTTTTAGCTGAGCCGAATCAGGCGAAATTGGCTTCCGCGAACGACCAGTTGACCAGGTTGTTCAGGAAGGTTTCGACAAACTTCGGACGGGCATTGCGGTAATCGATGTAGTAGGCGTGTTCCCAGACATCGACACAGAGCAGGGCCTTGTCGCCGGTGGTCAGCGGGGTGCCGGCGGCGCCCATGTTGACGATGTCGATGGAGCCGTCAGCCTTCTTGACCAGCCAGGTCCAGCCGGAACCGAAGTTGCCGACGGCGGAGGTCTGGAAGGCGGTTTTGAAGGCGTCCAGCGAACCCCACTTGGCGTCGATTGCGGCAGCCAGCGCGCCGGCCGGTGCGCCACCACCGTTCGGCTTCAGACAGTTCCAGAAGAAGGTGTGGTTCCAGACCTGCGCTGCGTTGTTGTACACGCCGCCAGCCGGAGCCTTCTTGACGATGGCTTCGAGATCGAGGTTTTCGTACTCGGTACCCTTGATCAGGTTGTTCAGGTTGGTGACGTAGGCCTGGTGGTGCTTGGCGTAGTGGTAATCAAAGGTCTCGGCCGACATGTGCGGGGCGAGGGCATCTTTGGCGAACGGTAGCTGGGGCAGTTGGTGTTCCATTTATTTTCTCCGTTGTATTGAGGGGTAAATCAAAAATTCTAGTCAGCTTCGGGCGGTGCGACAACTTTATCGACGACGACGCTGGCCGCTCCCCGGGCAAAGCTCAGGCGGAGCATCTCGCCGGGAGTCAAGGCGGTAGCGTCGCGAACGGCGCGCCCGTTCCGGTCAATGGCCAGAGCATAACCCCGGGCGAGTACTGCGCTCGGGTCAAGTTGGCTGAGACCACTGGTCAGGGAATTAAGTTTCGCCGCATGCTGGGAAATTTGCCAGTGGGTCAGATGATTCAAGCGGTAGTGCAGGTGTGTAAGGTGTTCGCCCTGCTTGCGCGGCTGCGGCCGGGCGGCGTTGAGGCGTTGCCGGAAAATGTTCAGGCGCAGCTGGCCGGCTTCGCTCCGGTAGCGCAGCGCGTGGTGCAGACGATGGGTAAGCGCCTGAAGGTCGAGCTTGCGCTGGGCGATACGCTCGGCCGGGTGAAGCAGTCGGGTGGCGAGCCAGTCGAGGCGCTGCTGGCGTTCGGCCAAAGAGCGTTCCAGGCGCCGGAATAACTGGCTTTGCAGCCCGTCCAGCCGGGCGAGCAGGGCGTCGCGGTCGGGGCTGACCAATTCGGCTGCGGCGGTCGGGGTCGGGGCGCGCAGGTCGGCCGCGAAGTCGGCAATGGTGAAATCGGTTTCGTGCCCGACACCGGTAATGACCGGGATGGTCGAGGCGCGAATGGCCCGGGCGACGCACTCCTCGTTGAAGGCCCAGAGGTCTTCAATGCTGCCGCCACCGCGACAGAGGATGATGGCGTCGCAGTCCAGGGCGTTGCCCTGGGCCAGTGCGGCGGCAATCTTTTCGCCGGCTCCTTCGCCCTGAACCGGGCAGGGGAAGAGCGTCAGGCGCAGATGCGGCGCCCGGCGGTGGAGTGTGCTCAGGACATCACGCAGTGCCGCAGCCTGCAGACTGGTGACGATGGCCAGATGGCGGGGGAAGTCGGGCAGTGGTCGCTTGTTTTCCGCGGCAAACAGGCCTTCGCTTTCCAGTTGGGCCTTGAGGCGCAGGAAGCGCTCGAACAGGTCGCCCTGGCCGGCCCGGCGAATGGCTTCGACATTCAGCTGGAATTCGCCGCGCGGTTCGTAAAACGAGACGAGGACGCGCGCTTCGATCTTCTGGCCGTTTTCCAGGCGCCAGCCGAGCAGTTGTGCCCGGCTGCGCCACATGACGCAGCGCACCTGGGCGCTGGCATCCTTCAGTGAAAAATAGACGTGACCCGACGCCGCGTATGTCAGGTTGGAAATTTCGCCGCCAATCCAGGTGAGCGGAAAGGCGCTCTCCAGGCATTCGCGAACCAGACGGTTCAGGGCGGAGACGGAGAGTATGGAATTATTGACAGGTGGTATAGGGCTGACCATCGGCCGATTGTAACCCGAAGGCCTCCTTGGTGGGCGTGGCCTTGACACGGCGTGAATTTTTCAAGTTATTGATTATTATAGATTTAAACTAGTTGCCTTGTTTTTTGGCAGAGCAAGAAAAATCCTTTGCCGGGCTGGGTTTAGCGCAGTTGATGACAAGTCATTCACAGACTTATCCACAGCTTTTGGGGATAAGCGGTATACGCCCGGATTTTGCTGCGGCAAATTGTCGCTTGCCCCTGTTACTCAGGCGAGGCAAAATCCCGGGTTAAATTTCCAGCGAGGATTCCCCACGTGTTTGCAATCGTTCAGGCTGCCGGTTGGCCCATCTGGCCTCTGCTTTTGGCCTCCATCATTTCCGTTGCCCTGATTATCGAACGCCTGGTTGCCTTGCGGCGGAGCAAGGTCGTGCCGCATGGCCTGCTCCAGCGCTCGGTCGGCGAATTCAAGCGCGGTGCCAATAACGACAAGCTGCTCGACGATCTGGAGCGCCATTCGCCGCTCGGCCGCGTGTTGTCGGCCGGCTTGCGCAACGTTGGCAATTCCCGCGAGATCATGAAGGAATCGATCGAGGAAGCCGGCGCGGCGGTTGCTCACGAGTTGAGCCGCTATCTGACGACGCTCGGCACCATCGCTTCGATCAGCCCGCTGATGGGGCTTTTTGGCACGGTTGTCGGGATGATCGAGATTTTCGGTTCGCAGGCCCCGACCGGCGGTAATCCGCAGCAACTGGCACACGGCATCGCGATGGCGCTCTACAACACCGGTTTCGGTATCTTCATTGCCATTCCGAGCATGATCTTCTGGCGGCATTTCCGCGCGCTGGTCGATGGCTACGTGGTGGAGATGGAGCAGCAGGCGGTCCGTCTTGTCGAATACATGCATGGTGACCGGAAGTAAGCCATGAATTTCCAGCGTGGGCGTAGCCGGGAAGAGCCGGAAATCAATTTGATCCCGATGATCGACGTGTTGCTGGTCATCATCATTTTTCTGATGCTGACGACGACCTATTCGAAATTCTCCGGTCTGGAAATCAACCTGCCGACGGCGGACGCCAGCAAGCAGGCGGAACAGCCGAACGAGATCGATGTGGCGGTAACGGCCTCCGGTCAGATTCTCGTCAATAAGTCGCCGTTGGCCGCCACCGACGTCAAGGGGATTTCCGAAGCCCTGCAGCGGGCCGCCGGGACGCGCGCCGATCCGGTGATCGTCATCAATGCCGATGCCAAGGCGACGCACCAGAGCGTGGTTGATGTCATGCAGGCGGCGCAGACCGCTGGCTACCCGCATATTTCGTTCGCCACCCAAGCGCCACGCTGATGCTGGCAGGCTGGCTGCAGCGTCAATGGTTTGAGCAACGCCGGCTTTCGCCGGCGTTGTGGCTTTTGCTGCCGCTGCTTTTGCCGCTCGCCGGGCTGTTCGTTTTTCTCGCCTGGGTGAATCGTCGGCAGGCCCGGCCGGTGCGCTTGCCGGTGCCGGTCGTCGTGGTTGGCAATATCACCGTCGGGGGCGCCGGCAAGACGCCGCTGACCATCTGGCTGGCCGGCCAGTTGAGCGCTGGCGGCTGGCGACCGGGCATCGTCAGCCGGGGGTACGGCGCCAGCAACGCGCAAGCCCGTCCGGTGCTGCCGACTTCGTCGCCCGCCGAAGTCGGCGACGAGCCGATTCTGCTGGCCCGCCGCAGCGGCCGGCCGGTCTGGGTCGGACGTGATCGGGTGGCGGCTGGCCAAGCCTTGCTGGCCGCGCATCCCGAAGTGAATATCGTGCTGTGCGACGATGGTCTGCAGCATTACCGGCTGGCACGCGATGTCGAGCTGGCCGTCTTCGACGGTCGGGGCGCCGGCAACGGCTGGCGTTTGCCGCTCGGGCCGTTGCGCGAATCCTTGAGCCGTCTGGCGACGGTCGACGCCGTTGTCTGCAATGGCTTGCCTGACAGCCGGATTGCCGAAGCGGTGACGCAGTTCGCCATGCGCCTGCGGGCTGAAAATTTCTACCGGCTTGACGATTCCCGGCAGACCTGCGGCGCCGGGTCCTTGGTCGGACGAAAGCTCTACGCCCTTGCCGGGATTGGCGACCCGGGGCGATTTTTCCGCACCCTGGCAGGCCTGGGACTGGCTTGCGAAGAACACCCGTTTCCCGATCATCACGCCTATTCGGCTGCCGATCTGGCTTTCGCCGGTGACGGCATCCTGCTGATGACCGAGAAGGATGCAGTAAAATGCGCCGGTCTGACGGCAGGCGAAACCTGGGTTTTGCCCGTCGAGGCCGAGCTGTCGCCGGCCCTCATTGAACTTATTCTGGAGAAACTCCATGGACGCCAGGCTGCTTGATATCCTCGTCTGCCCGATTTGCAAGGGCAATCTCGAACACCGCAAAGCCGAAAAGGAATTGGTCTGCAAGCCGTGCAAACTGGCCTTCCCTATTCGCGACGACATTCCGATCATGCTTGAGGACGAGGCGAGACAACTGTCGGCGGACGGTCAGTAATGTCTGCTCTGGCCTTCAAGATCGTCATCCCGGCGCGCTACGCGTCGACCCGCTTGCCGGGCAAGCCGCTGCTCGATCTCGGCGGCAAGCCGATGATCGTCCGGGTCGCCGAGCGGGCCCGGCTTGCCGGGGCGGAAGAGATATGGGTGGCGACCGACAACCTGGAAGTGCGTGCCGCGGCCGAGGCTTATGAAGTCGCCGCGCTAATGACGCGGGCCGACCATCCGACCGGTACCGATCGCCTGGCCGAAGTGGTCGAACAGCGTGGCTGGAGTGGCGAGACCATCGTCGTCAATGTGCAGGGCGATGAGCCGCTGATCGATCCGGAAATCATCATCCAGACGGCCCGGCAACTGGCGACCAGTGGCGCCGACATCGCGACGGTGGCGCATCCGATCACCGAGGCCGGCGATTTCTTCAATCCGAACGTCGTCAAGGTGGTCTGTCGCGCCGATGGCGATGCCGCTTACTTTTCGCGGGCGCCGATTCCATATGCCCGCGATCACTTCGCCCGCGAAAATGGCGGCGAGACCTTGCCGGCCGGTTTTCCGGCCTATCGCCACGTCGGGCTTTATGCCTATCGGGCCAGCTTTTTGAAGGCTTATGCCGGATTGAGCGTAGCGCCGACCGAGCAGTTCGAATCGCTCGAGCAATTGCGGGCGCTTTGGCATGGCTATCGGATCAGTGTCGCGCTGATCGACGCGGCGCCGGCAGCGGGGGTCGATACCCCCGAAGATGCTGAGCGGATGCGCAAACTGTTTGACCGAGTTTGAAATAGCGAGTAATTTTTCTCTTTTAGAGAACGGCTGCCAACAAGGCTTTTCGAAGCCGATAATAATATTTTTCGATAGTTAAATCCGAGGGACTGTTAATGAAATTGATTCTGTTGGGCGCACCCGGCGCCGGCAAGGGTACGCAAGCCACATTCATCTCTAAAGAATTCGGCATCCCGCAAATTTCCACAGGCGATATGCTGCGCGCCCAGGTCAAGGCCGGTACGCCGCTTGGTCTGGAAGCGAAGAAACACATGGATGCCGGCGGCCTGGTGCCCGATGCCGTGATCATCGGAATGGTCAAGGACCGCCTGACCCAGGACGACTGCAAGAACGGTTACCTGTTCGACGGTTTTCCGCGCACCATTCCGCAGGCTCAGGCAATGAAGGATGCCGGCGTTCCGCTCGATTTCGTGCTCGAAATCGATGTGCCGGACAGCGATATCGTCGAACGCATGGCGGGTCGCCGGGCTCACCTGGCTTCCGGTCGCACCTATCACGTCAAGTTCAACCCGCCGAAGGTGGCTGGCAAGGACGATGTGACCGGTGAAGATCTGGTCCAGCGCGACGACGACAAGGAAGAAACGGTCCTCAAGCGTCTGGAAATCTACCATTCGCAGACCAAGCCGCTGGTCGATTTCTACAGCCAGTGGGCGGCCGCCGGCGATGCCAAGGCACCGAAAGTGCGCAAGGTGGCTGGCGTCGGCAGCGTCGATGGCATCACCAAGAGCGTTTTTGACGCGCTGAAATAGGAGAAGGAAAATGACGGTGAAAAACGCCTTCTACGCGCAGTCGGGGGGCGTCACCGCCGTCATCAATGCGACGGCGTGCGGCCTCATCCAGGAAGCGCGCCGCCATCCCGATAAAATCGGGAAAGTGCTGGCCGGTCGCGATGGCATCATCGGTGCGCTGACGGAAGACCTGATCGACACCAGCCTCGAATCCGACGCCGATATTGCCCGTCTGCGTTCTACGCCGGGCGGCGCCTTCGGTTCCTGCCGCTACAAACTGAAAAGCGTGGACGAGCATCGTGCCCAGTACGAACGCCTGATCGAGGTATTCAAGGCGCACGACATCGGTTACTTCTTCTACAACGGCGGCAACGATTCGATGGACACCGCCTGGAAGGTGTCGCAGATCGCCGAAAAAATGGGTTACCCGGTGGTTTGCGTCGGCGTTCCCAAGACCGTCGATAACGATCTGCCGTTGACCGATTGCTGCCCCGGTTTCGGTTCGGTCGCCAAATATGTCGCCACTTCGAGCCGCGAAGCGGGCTATGACGTGGCCTCGATGGCCCGCACTTCGACCAAGATTTTCGTTCTTGAAGTGATGGGCCGTCATGCTGGCTGGATCACCGCCGCCTGCGGGCTGGCTGCCGAGAATGCCGGCGAACCGCCGCACATTCTGCTGTTCCCCGAAGTGCCTTTCGATCCCGAGCGTTTCCTGGCGCGGGCGGACGAATGCGTCAAGCGCTACGGTTATTGCACCGTTGCCGTCTCCGAGGGCTTGTCGGATGCCGCGGGCAAGCTGATTGCCGAGTCCGGCAGCAAGGATGCCTTCGGTCATTCGCAGTTGGGCGGCGTTGGTCAGATCGTTGCCCAACTGATCAAGGACAGGCTCGGCTACAAGTATCACTGGGCGCTGGCCGACTATCTGCAGCGCTCGGCCCGCCATCTCGCTTCGCGGACCGATGTCGAGCAGGCGCATGCACTGGGTGTGGCGGCGGTCGATCTCGCCCTGCAGGGCAAGAATGCGGTGATGGCCACCATCAAACGCCTTTCGGACAAGCCCTACCGCTGGGAAATCGGCGATGCACCGCTGAAGGATATCGCCAACGTCGAACGCAAGATGCCGGCTGAATTCATTTCGGCCGACGGTTTTCACATTACCGATGCCTGCCGCGCCTATTTGCAGCCGCTGATCGAAGGCGAGGATCCGCCGCCGTATCGCAACGGGCTACCTGATTATGTTCGTCTGAAGAACGTGACCGTCACAAAAAAACTGGGCGCGTTCAAGGTTTGATTTTTTAGCCAAGGGAGGGTGAATATGTCTGAAGCGTTGTGGTTGGCGCTTGGGTGCGCCGTTTTGGCAGTACTTTATGGCTGGGTTTCCAGTCGACAGATTCTCGCGTTACCGGCCGGCAACGACCGCATGCAGGAGATCGCCAAGGCGATCCAGGAAGGCGCCGAGGCTTATCTCAGCCGACAGTACAAAACCATCGCCATGGTCGGCATTGTTCTCTTCCTGGTCATTGGCTTCGTGCCCAAGCTGGGCTGGCTGACGGCCATCGGCTTTCTGATCGGCGCCGTGCTGTCGGGGGCGGCCGGGTTCATCGGCATGAACGTTTCGGTGCGCGCCAATGTGCGGACGGCAGAAGCCGCCCGCGGTGGCATTGCGGCGGCGCTCGATGTCGCCTTCAAGGGTGGCGCGATTACCGGGATGCTGGTGGTCGGGCTCGGGCTGCTCGGCGTGGCCGGCTACTTTGTCTTCCTCAAGTCGGTTAATGCACCGGGTGCCGAATTGAGTCATGTCATCGAGCCGCTGGTTGGTTTGGCCTTCGGTTCCTCGCTGATTTCCATCTTCGCCCGTTTGGGTGGTGGCATCTTTACCAAGGGCGCCGACGTCGGTGCCGACCTGGTCGGCAAGGTTGAAGCCGGTATTCCGGAAGACGACCCGCGCAATCCGGCGGTGATCGCCGACAACGTCGGCGACAACGTCGGTGACTGCGCCGGCATGGCGGCCGACCTGTTCGAAACCTACGCCGTGACCGTGGTTGCGACCATGGTCCTGGCGGCGTTGACGATTAAGGCGACGCCGGCGCTGGGTGAAAACTTGTTGCTCTATCCGCTGGCCCTGGGCGGTGTCTCGATCATCGCCTCGATCATCGGTTGCTATTTCGTCAAGGCCACCGAGGGCGGCAAGATCATGGGCGCTCTTTATCGCGGCCTGATCGTCGCCGGGGTGCTGGCGCTGGCTGCCTACTATCCGGTGACTTCCTGGCTGATCGGCGCCGGGGCGGTGCTGCCGGATGGCTCGACGATCAACACGGCAACGATGTTCGGTTGTTCTCTCGTTGGCCTGGTGCTGACTGCCGCGCTGGTCTGGATTACCGAGTACTACACCGGTACCGATTATGCGCCGGTCAAGCATGTTGCCGAAGCCTCGACCACCGGGCACGGGACCAACATCATCGCCGGTCTCGGCGTGTCGATGAAGTCGACGGCGCTGCCGGTGCTTTCGGTTTGCGCCTCGATCTACGCCGCCTATGCACTGGGCGGGCTGTTCGGTATCGCCATCGCTGCCACCTCGATGCTGTCGATGGCCGGTATCGTCGTCGCCCTCGATGCCTATGGTCCGATTACCGACAATGCCGGTGGTATCGCCGAAATGGCCGGTTTGCCCGAGGAGGTGCGCAATGTCACCGATCCACTCGATGCGGTGGGCAACACCACCAAGGCGGTGACCAAGGGCTATGCTATCGGTTCGGCCGGTCTGGCCGCGCTGGTGCTCTTCGCCGATTACACGCATGCGCTCGGCCTCGACAAAACCACGGGCTTGCCCTTTACCTTCGACCTGTCGAACCACATGGTGATCATCGGTCTGATCATCGGCGGTCTGATTCCCTACCTGTTTGGCGCGATGGCGATGGAAGCAGTTGGCCGTTCGGCTGGTGCCGTGGTCGTCGAAGTGCGTCGCCAGTTCAAGGAAATCCCCGGCATCATGGAAGGCACGGCCAAGCCGGATTATTCCAAGGCTGTCGATATGCTGACCGTGGCGGCCATCAAGGAAATGATGATCCCGTCGATTCTGCCGGTCGCCGTGCCCATCGTCGTTGGTCTGCTTCTCGGCCCGGTGGCGCTGGGTGGTCTGCTGGTCGGGACCATCGTCACCGGGCTGTTCGTCGCCATTTCGATGACGACGGGCGGCGGGGCCTGGGATAACGCCAAGAAATACATCGAAGATGGACATTTCGGCGGAAAAGGCTCGGATGCACATAAAGCTGCTGTGACCGGCGACACCGTTGGCGATCCCTACAAGGATACGGCGGGGCCGGCGGTCAATCCGTTGATCAAGATCATCAACCTGGTAGCGCTCCTGATCGTGCCGTTAATGGTGTGAAATTTCACACTCCAATTGAAAAAGGCGGTTTCGACCGCCTTTTTTATTTTGATTTCTTTAGACTCCGTTTTTTGGCCAAATCAGAAGCGTAGAGCAGCGGCATGGTGGAGGATATGAGCAGCCTGGCTGAGGCAGGCAATTCCGGGGTGCGGGAGGATGTTTTGCACCATGACCCACTGCTCGACTGCCTGGTCGAACTCACCCGCATCCATGGCCGGCCAAGCACCCGCGCCGCGCTGGTCGCCGGACTGCCCCTCGAAAAAGGCGCGCTGACCCCGTCGTTGTTCGGTCGGGCGGCCAGTCGGGCCGGTCTTTCCGCCAAACTGGTCAGGCGTGCGCTGGATCGCATCGACGCGGTGCTGCTGCCCGCCATTCTGCTGCTCAAGGGCGAAGAGGCCTGCGTCCTGCTCGGTTGGGACGAATCGGGCGAAAACGCCCGGCTTCTTTTCCCGGAAACCGGGCAGGGTTCCGTCCTGTTGTCGCGTGCGGCGCTGGCTAGCCGTTACACCGGGGTCGCGATTTTTTCCCGGCCACATTTCCGGTTCGACAAACGGACGCCGCAGGTCGGCGAGATCAAGCTCCGTCACTGGTTCTGGGGCGCCTTGTCCGACCAGTGGCAGGTTTACCGTGATGTCCTCGGAGCCGCCCTGCTGATCAACGTCATGGCTCTGGCCATGCCGCTGTTCACGATGAATGTGTACGACCGGGTCATTCCGAATCGTGCCCTCGAGACGCTGTGGGTGCTCGGTCTCGGCGTCGTGCTGCTGATCGGCATCGACATGATGCTGCGTTCCTTGCGCGGCTATTTCATCGATCTGGCCAGTGCGCGCATCGACATGCAACTGTCGGCGACGATCATGGAACGGGTGCTGGGCGTCCGCATGGAGTCGCGGCCGGCGGCGGTCGGGGCGTTCGCCGCCAATCTGCGCTCTTTCGAATCGGTGCGCGATTTCATCACCTCGGCTTCGGTCACTGCCTTTATCGACCTGCCGTTTGCCTTTCTCTTCGTCTTCGTCATTGCCATCATTGCCTGGCAACTGGTCATTCCGGTCTTGCTCGCCATCGTCGCCGTGGCGATCTACGCCTATATCCTGCAGCACAAGATGCACGAACTGTCGGAAACGACCTATCGGGCGGGCGCCCTGCGCAACGCGACGCTGATCGAGAGTCTGACCGCGCTGGAAACGATCAAGACCCAGGGTGCGGAAAGCGTGATGCAGTCGAAGTGGGAGAAATCGGTCGCTTTCGTTTCCCGGGTCAATAACCAGATGCGTTTTCTGTCGGCCGCCGCGACCAACGGCGCCATGGAAATCCAGCAACTGGTCAATGTCGTGGTGGTCATCGCCGGGGTGTACCTGATCGGCGACGGCCGGCTCAGCATGGGCGGCCTGATCGCCTGCACCATGCTGACCTCGCGGGCGGTTGCCCCGCTTGGCCAGATGGTCGGTCTGCTGATGCAGTATCACAACGCCAAGGTGTCTCTGGCCTCGCTGGAACAGGTGATGACCAGGCCGGTCGAGCGGCCGGCCGATGCGGCTTTTGTCCATCGCCCCGAGCTGAAGGGCAATATCGAGTTTCGCGACGTCGAGTTTTCTTACCCGAACTGTTCGGTGACGGCGCTCAAGGGTTTCAGCTGCAAGATCGCGGCCGGCGAGAAAGTGGTGGTGATCGGCCGCATCGGCTCCGGCAAGACCACGCTGCAGAAGCTGCTGCTCGGTCTCTACCAGCCAACCGGCGGGGCGGTGACGATCGACGGCGTCGATCTGCGCCAGCTGGATCCGGCCGATCTGCGGCGCAATATCGGCTACGTCGCCCAGGATGTCACGCTGTTTTACGGCACCTTGCGCGACAACATCGCGATTGGCGCCCCCTATGCCGACGATGCGACCATCCTCGCCGCAGCCGAAGCGGCCGGCCTGAGCGACTTCGTCAATCGCCATCCGGACGGCTTCGAGATGATGATCGGCGAGCGCGGCGAATCGCTGTCCGGTGGACAGCGTCAGGGCGTCGCTATTGCTCGTGCGCTGCTGATGGATCCGCCGATCTTGCTGCTCGACGAACCGACCAGCGCGATGGATTTTTCGTCCGAACAACAGTTCAAGCAGCGTCTGAAGGCGACTGCCGCCCACAAAACCGTGCTCATCGTCACGCACCGGAACAGCCTGCTCGATCTGGCCAGTCGCGTGATCGTCGTGGACGATGGCCGCATCGTTGCTGACGGTCCGCGCGATCAGGTCATCCAGGCCCTGCAGAGCGGCCGGGTCGGGAGGGCATCATGAGTCGCCTGAAGTCGATGCTGGCCGCCGTGCATGGCTGGCTGGAACGGGTCGCCGAAAGGAATGCGCCGCGGGTCGAGCGGATTCTCGGGCGTTTGCCGAGCCGGGAAGAAATCGAAGCGGTCGATTTCGCCACCGACGCCGATCTGGCCATGCTGCGCCAGGAGCCGTTGCGGGCCCGCGTGTTGTTGCGCTCGATCGGCATCGTCTTCGCGATCTTCGTGCTCTGGGCCGCCGTGGCGCAGCTCGACGAGGTGACGCGCGGCGAGGGCAAGGTGATTCCATCGCGCCAGTTGCAGGTGCTGCAGAGCATCGATGGTGGCCTGGTTTCGGAAATTCTCGTGCGCGAAGGCGATATCGTTCAGGCCAACCAGTTGCTGATCAAGATCGATGAAACGCGCTTCGCCTCGTCAGTCAAGGAAAACCAGTCGCAATCCCTCGGCCTGATGGCCCGGGCGGCCCGCCTGAAGGCCTTGTCCGACGGCAAGGCCTTCATTCCGCCGGCCGAGGTCGCCAAGGGGGCGCCGGAAATCGTCCAGCAGGAACTGCAGCTTTACGAGGCCAAGCGGGACGAAATGAATGCCGCGGTGTCCATTGCCCGCCAGCAGCTTGCCCAGCGTCAGCAAGAACTGAACGAGGCGCAGGCCAGGCGGGCCCAGGCGGCCCAAGGCTACGACCTGACTTCCCGGGAATTGACGGTGACCCGGCCCTTGATCAATTCCGGCGCCGTCTCAGAAGTCGAACTGTTACGCCTGGAGCGCGACGTATCCCGTTACCGGGGCGAGCGTGACATGGCTTCGGCGCAGATAACCCGCGTCCAGGCGGCGATCAACGAGGCGCATCGCAAGATCGAAGAGGTCGAGCTGAGCTTCCGCAACGACGCCGGCAAGGAGCTTTCGGAAACGGTGGCCAAGCTGAACAGCCTGACCGAGGGCGGCGTTGCACTGTCCGACCGGGTCAAGCAGTCGTCGATCCGTTCGCCGGTCAAGGGCACGGTCAAGCGTCTGCTGGTCAATACCGTTGGCGGGGTGGTGCAGCCGGGCAAGGACATGATCGAGATCGTGCCGCTGGAGGATGCCTTGTTGCTGGAAGCGCGCGTTCAGCCGCGCGACATCGCCTTCCTGCGTCCGGGCCAGCCGGCCATGGTCAAATTCACCGCCTACGATTTCTCGATCTACGGCGGGCTGGAGGGCACGCTCGAGCATATCGGCGCTGATACCGTCACCGACGACAAGGGCAATGCCTTTTACACAGTTCGGGTCAGAACCAACCGGCCCGGCTTTGGCGACGCCAATCTGCCGATCATTCCCGGGATGATCGCCGAAGTCGATATCCTGACCGGCAAGAAAAGCGTCCTGGCCTATCTGTTGAAACCGGTACTGCGCGCCAAGAGCGTCGCCATGACGGAGCGCTGATGCAGCACTGGATATGCGATAGCGGCACGCGGCCGGTTGCCACCTGGCTGGAGGCAATGCCGGCGGCAAAATTGCTGGCACGCGCCGAGGTGCACGGCATTCCGGCCAGCCAGCCGGGCATCCTGTGGTTTCGGCTGCGGGCCGGCGAAGTGATCGGCGCGGTACTGCCCAGGCTTGGCCTGGCCGAGCGGCAGCATCTGGTACTGCTTTGCGACGAGCCGGATGAGGGCCTGGTGATGCAGGCTTTGAGCGCCGGTGCGGCGGGTTGTTGCAACACCCACGCGGCGCCTGAGGTGCTGAAGCAGGTCGCCATCGTCGTCGGCAATGGTGGATTGTGGATCGGGCAGTCGCTGTTGCAGCGGCTGGTTGGGAGTACCGCCCGTCTCCTCGGTCAGCGCGCCGGCGACGCCAGAAATGACGATTGGGCAGCACTGCTTTCCGAGCGCGAAACCCAGGTTGCGCAACAGGTTGCCGGCGGGGCCAGCAACAAGGAAATCGCCAGCCAGCTGTCGATCTCGGAAAGAACGGTCAAGGCGCATTTGACCTCGATTTTCGAAAAACTCGGTCTGCGCGATCGCCTCCAGCTTTCGCTGAAAATAAACAGCTGAGCATGGCTGGCCGGCGTGAGGTATTTCACGCTGCCGTGGCGAACTGTACTTTGGTGCAATAGCCCTCCAGTCCCAGGCTCCGTACACTGGCCGAATCGCTAACAGTGTCCGGAGTATCACCATGGCTCAAGCCCAAATCGTTGCCACCGTCGCTTCCATTTCCGGTGCGGCATTCGCCCGCGACCAGGATGGCAAGATGCGGCGCCTCAAAGCGGGGGATGCGATACGCGAAGGCGAAGCGGTGGTCGCGGCGGATGGTGGCGAAGTAACGCTGTTGCTGGCCGATGGCCGCCAGATGATCGTCGCGCCGGGCGAAACGGTCAGCCTCGACGCCGAAGTCGTGGCGCTGGAAAAACCGGATGCTTTCGATAGCGCCGTGGTCAACGATCAAAAAGGCTTCGAGAAAATTGCCAAGGCCCTGACCACCGGCGGCGATCTCGATGCCTTGCTGGAAGATCCGGCAGCCGGGGTGGCTGGCCCGGGCGGCAACGAAGGACATTCGTTCGTCGAATTCCTGCGCATTGTCGAAACGGTCGATCCGCTGGCCTTCCAGTTTGGCACGCCGCAGAGCCGTACCGTCGAGACTTTCGATGGTGGCGCATTGGTTCCGACAGGGGGAACCGTTGATGTGGCCGGTACCCCTGGCACCCCTGGCACCCCTGGAACTCCTGGAACTCCTGGAACTCCTGGAACCCCGAGCGTCGTGGTGAACATCGTCGACACCGCGCTCAACGTTGCCGACAACGTCTCCACCGTCACCTTCACCTTCAGCGAAGCCCCGGTCGGCTTCACGGCGGTCGACATCAGCGCCACCGGCGGCACGGTCAGCGGCCTGACTGCCACGGCCGACCCGAAAGTGTTCACCGCCACCTTCACCGCCGACCCCGGCTACACCGGCGTGGGCAGCGTCTCGGTTGGCGCCGGCAGCTACAGCAACGCGCTCGGCAACCCGGGCACGGCAGGCAGCGACACGGTCGGCATCGACACCGCCGCGCCGGTCGCCAGCATCACGCTCGACCCGAACATCACGGCCGACGACATCATCAACGCCGCCGAAGCCGGCCAGACCATCGCCATCACCGGCACGGTCGGCGGCGACGTCCAGGTCGGCGACACCGTCACCCTGACGATCAACGGCACGGCCTACACCGGCCCGGTGCTGACCGGCCACACCTTCAGCATCGACGTCCCGGGCAGTGCCCTGGCCGCCGATCCGGACCGCACCATCGAGGCCAGCGTGACGACCACCGACGCCGGCGGCAACAGCGCCACCGGCGTCGACACCGAAGGCTACAGCGTCGCCACCGGCAGCCCGAGCGTCGTGGTGGACATCGTCGATCCCGTCCTCAACGTCGCCGACCACGTCTCCACCGTCACCTTCACCTTCAGCGAAGTGCCCTTCGGCTTCACGGCCATCGACATCGTCGCCAGCGGCGGCACGGTCAGCGGCCTGACCGCCACGGCCGACCCGAAAGTGTTCACCGCCACCTTCACCGCCGACCCCGGCTACACCGGCGTGGGCAGCGTCTCGGTTGGCGCCGGCAGCTACAGCAACGCGCTCGGCAACCCGGGCACGGCAGGCAGCGACACGGTCGGCATCGACACCGCCGCGCCGGTCGCCAGCATCACGCTCGACCCGAACATCACGGCCGACGACATCATCAACGCCGCCGAAGCCGGCCAGACCATCGCCATCACCGGCACGGTCGGCGGCGACGTCCAGGTCGGCGACACCGTCACCCTGACGATCAACGGCACGGCCTACACCGGCCCGGTGCTGACCGGCCACACCTTCAGCATCGACGTCCCGGGCAGTGCCCTGGCCGCCGATCCGGACCGCACCATCGAGGCCAGCGTGACGACCACCGACGCCGGCGGCAACAGCGCCACCGGCGTCGACACCGAAGGCTACAGCGTCGCCACCGGCAGCCCGAGCGTCGTGGTGGACATCGTCGATCCCGTCCTCAACGTCGCCGACCACGTCTCCACCGTCACCTTCACCTTCAGCGAAGTGCCCTTCGGCTTCACGGCGGTCGACATCAGCGCCAGCGGCGGCACGGTCAGCGGCCTGACCGCCACGGCCGACCCGAAAGTGTTCACCGCCACCTTCACCGCCGACCCCGGCTACACCGGCGTGGGCAGCGTCTCGGTTGGCGCCGGCAGCTACAGCAACGCGCTCGGCAACCCGGGCACGGCAGGCAGCGACACGGTCGGCATCGACACCGCCGCGCCGGTCGCCAGCATCACGCTCGACCCGAACATCACGGCCGACGACATCATCAACGCCGCCGAAGCCGGCCAGACCATCGCCATCACCGGCACGGTCGGCGGCGACGTCCAGGTCGGCGACACCGTCACCCTGACGATCAACGGCACGGCCTACACCGGCCCGGTGCTGACCGGCCACACCTTCAGCATCGACGTCCCGGGCAGTGCCCTGGCCGCCGATCCGGACCGCACCATCGAGGCCAGCGTGACGACCACCGACGCCGGCGGCAACAGCGCCACCGGCGTCGACACCGAAGGCTACAGCGTCGCCACCGGCAGCCCGAGCGTCGTGGTAGACATCGTCGATCCCGTCCTCAACGTCGCCGACCACGTCTCCACCGTCACCTTCACCTTCAGCGAAGTGCCCTTCGGCTTCACGGCGGTCGACATCAGCGCCAGCGGCGGCACGGTCAGCGGCCTGACCGCCACGGCCGACCCGAAAGTGTTCACCGCCACCTTCACCGCCGACCCCGGCTACACCGGCGTGGGCAGCGTCTCGGTTGGCGCCGGCAGCTACAGCAACGCGCTCGGCAACCCGGGCACGGCAGGCAGCGACACGGTCGGCATCGACACCGCCGCGCCGGTCGCCAGCATCACGCTCGACCCGAACATCACGGCCGACGACATCATCAACGCCGCCGAAGCCGGCCAGACCATCGCCATCACCGGCACGGTCGGCGGCGACGTCCAGGTCGGCGACACCGTCACCCTGACGATCAACGGCACGGCCTACACCGGCCCGGTGCTGACCGGCCACACCTTCAGCATCGACGTCCCGGGCAGCGCCCTGGCCGCCGATCCGGACCGCACCATCGAGGCCAGCGTGACGACCACCGATGCCGGCGGCAACAGCGCCACCGGCGTAGACACCGAAGGCTACAGCGTCGCCACCGGCAGCCCGAGCGTCGTGGTGAACATCGTCGACACCGCGCTCAACGTTGCCGACAACGTCTCCACCGTCACCTTCACCTTCAGCGAAGCCCCGGTCGGCTTCACGGCGGTCGACATCAGCGCCACCGGCGGCACGGTCAGCGGCCTGACTGCCACGGCCGACCCGAAAGTGTTCACCGCCACCTTCACCGCCGACCCCGGCTACACCGGCGTGGGCAGCGTCTCGGTTGGCGCCGGCAGCTACAGCAACGCGCTCGGCAACCCGGGCACGGCAGGCAGCGACACGGTCGGCATCGACACCGCCGCGCCGGTCGCCAGCATCACGCTCGACCCGAACATCACGGCCGACGACATCATCAACGCCGCCGAAGCCGGCCAGACCATCGCCATCACCGGCACGGTCGGCGGCGACGTCCAGGTCGGCGACACCGTCACCCTGACGATCAACGGCACGGCCTACACCGGCCCGGTGCTGACCGGCCACACCTTCAGCATCGACGTCCCGGGCAGTGCCCTGGCCGCCGATCCGGACCGCACCATCGAGGCCAGCGTGACGACCACCGACGCCGGCGGCAACAGCGCCACCGGCGTCGACACCGAAGGCTACAGCGTCGCCACCGGCAGCCCGAGCGTCGTGGTAGACATCGTCGATCCCGTCCTCAACGTCGCCGACCACGTCTCCACCGTCACCTTCACCTTCAGCGAAGTGCCCTTCGGCTTCACGGCCATCGACATCGTCGCCAGCGGCGGCACGGTCAGCGGCCTGACCGCCACGGCCGACCCGAAAGTGTTCACCGCCACCTTCACGGCGGACCCCGGCTACACCGGCGTGGGCAGCGTCTCGGTTGGCGCCGGCAGCTACAGCAACGCGCTCGGCAACCCGGGCACGGCAGGCAGCGACACGGTCGGTATCGACACCGCCGCGCCGCAGCCAACCCTTTCCGCCAGTTGGGTGGATTACTGGCAATTTAATGAAGGGACTGGTGCGACGACCACAAACCACAATCCAGTTGCCGATCAGGTCGGTACGATTACCGACAACAACAAGGCGGGCTTGAATCCGGCTGCCGATCTTTCTCCGACCTGGACGACGGGACGAAACGGCTCGACTGCCCTCGAGTTTCATGGCGTTGGTGGGGCTTCGGCACAACGGGATGGCGGTTGGCTGGCGCTCGCGCCGAGTGCGACGGAAGCGCTCGCCGGGCATGCCGCATCGAAGGAAGCCAGCCTATCGTTCTGGATCAAGACGACCCAGGTGGGTAGCAATATTGGTTGGGATTCGCCATCGGTCATCGGCACGGAAAACAACGGCGGGATTGCCGACATCCAGTGGGGCTCAATCAACGCCGCCGGCCAGATTGGTCTTGGCATGCGCGACGATACCGGGGTGATGAGCACGAAAGCAATCAATGATGGCGTGTGGCACCAGGTTGTCGTCACGCATGATTTTGCGACCGGGGCGACCTTGATCTTTGTCGATGGCGTGCAAGAAGCCGCTGGTACGTTCAATCCCGGCGTTATCGTACCGAACAATTTCCTTGGGCTGGGCGTTACCGCGGATGACGGCGGGGCGGCGCACCGCTTCCTCAACGGCAGTCTGGAAGACGTTCGAATCTACGACCAGACGCTGACGGCCAGCCAGATCCAGGCGATCTACGAGACTGAATTGATGGGCAATCAAAGCAACGTGATTGCCAATGATGGTCAGACGATTCGTTTCGCCCTGGACGTCCATGATGCGGTCAGTACTGTTTTGTCCGGTCTGGTGAGTGGCACGGTGGTTTCTTCCGGCGCCCATTCCGCTTTGGTCGATGCCTCCGGCACGGTCGATATTTCCGGATGGAATGCCGCCGAAGTGGCGCTCAGTGGCTACGGCAGCGGCTCTTTCATGGTCACGGTAAGCGCCACCAATGCCACCAACGGCACGGTCAGCAAGCTGCTGTCCGTGGTCAATGACAGCGATTCAGTCGTCGGTACGGCAGCGGCGGATAGTCTGGTCGGCAACGCCAATCACAATGTCCTGGCCGGTGGCGACGGTAACGATGTGCTGTCCGGGTTGGCTGGCAATGACATGCTGATCGGCGGCACTGGCGACGACCGGCTGATCGGGGGATCTGGCAGCGATGCGCTGACCGGTGGCCTGGGTTCGGATACCTTTGCCTGGTCGTTGGCCGATCAGGGAACAGTGACCATTCCGGCCCGCGATACGATTACCGATTTCTCTCCGGCGGCGCAAGCGGCCGGCGGCGATGTGCTCGATCTACGCGATCTGCTGCCGAGTGCGACCGATGCGGCGACGCTCGACAACTATCTGAACTTCTCGAAGTCGGGCCTCGATACGGTGATCGATGTCCGCCCGACCGGGGCGGCCGGTGGCGTTACGCAGCAGATCGTGCTGTCCAACGTCGATCTGACGTCGAGCGGTACGCTCAACGATGTGGCGATCATTCAGGACCTGCTGACCAAGGGCAAGCTGCTGACCGACTGATGGACCGCGCCAAAGCATGAAAAAGGGGCGGTTTTCCGCCCCTTTTTGCTGCGTGCCGTGCCTCGCTCTACTCGTGCTTGCGCAGATTGGCAACGCAGGGAATGTGGATTTTCCGTCCCTCGACGACGATCAGCCCGAGTTCGGTCAGTTCGTGCAGGATGCGCGAAAAATGTTCCTGGGTCAGGTTGAGACGGGAGGCGATGACCCCCTTGTTGGTCGGCAGGGTGATCGCGACATTGGTACCCTTGAGGTCCTCATCCGGCAGTTCGCGCAGCAGGTAGCCGATGATGCGCTGTTTACCGGAGTGCAGCGAATAGGATTCGACATCGCTCATCAGTTCGTGCAGACGCATTGCCATGCCGGCCAGCATCTTGCGGCACAGGTTGTGGTCGCGCTGCAATTCCTCGAAGACCGCCGCTTTCGAGACATGCAGCAGCAGCGAGTCGGTCAGTGCCTGAGCAAAGACGATGTAGGGTTTTTCCAGGAACATCAGCGCTTCGCCGAAACTTTGGCCCTGGGTCAGGATTTCAACGACTTTTTCGGTGCCTTGCGACGAGGTGAAGGCCAGCTTGACCTGGCCATAGACCAGCAGATGGAAGCCATTGCAGGGATCACCCTTGTGAAACAGGATGTCGCCCTTGCTGGCGTGGCTTTCCCGGGTCGAGCGGGCGATGCGGGCGATTTCTTCGGCAGCCAGGCCGTTGAACAGTGGAACGTGGGTTAAAAGGGCCTCGATATTGATCGGGTGATTAGCCTGCATGTAGTTTGCTGCCTCAAAGTGACCGGCCGATGGTGGCATCGGGCTAGTTCAGCAGCAATACGACGTAGGGACTAATCCCTAGTCAATTGGGCGTAGAGCAGGGGCAGGCGGCGCGGTAGTTCCTCCGGCTTGCGGATGACGCAAAAACCGGCCGGGCCGAACAGGTAGGGCAGGTAGGTCCCGGCCTCGCGGTCGATGGTCACGCAGAACGGCGTCAGTCCTATGCGCCGGGCCTCATAGACGGCCATCCGGGTGTCTTCGATGCCGTAGCGCGAATCATAGAGGTCGAGATCGTTCGGCTTGCCGTCGGTAATGATCAGCAGCAACCGGCGGCCGGCCTGCTGTTCGTAGAGGATGCTGGCTGCCTGACGCAGCGCGGCACCCATCCGGGTGTAGAAGCCGGGCTTGATGGCCAGGATGCGGGCGCGGGCGGCGTCGTCGTAACGGCCGTTGAAATCCTTGAGCAGATGAAAGCGGATGTTCTGCCGGCGCAGCGACGAAAAGCCGTAGATGCCGAAGCGGTCGCCGGTGGCGGTCATCGCCTCGGAAAAGAGCAGCAGCGAATCGCGGATGACATCGACGATGCGGTGCGTGTCGGAAATCCAGGCATCGGTGGACATCGACAGGTCGGCCAGCAGCAGGCAGGCCAGATCGCGCTCGCAGCGGGCCTGGGCGAGATAGCCGCCGGTTTCCGGCGTATGGCCGGAGTGGCGATCGGCGTGGTTGCGGACGCAGGCATCGACGTCGAGTTCGGCGCCGTCCGGCTGCGCTTTCAGCCAGCGCCGTTGTGGCGCAAGGGCGGCGAACTGGCCGCGCAGCTTCCTAGCGGTGGCCGCTAGTTCGGGCGGCAAGGCGGCCCGCCCGGCATCATGGGCGATCATCGGCTGCAGATGGCAGTGTTTCGGCAGCAGCAGGGCCTTGCGGTAATCCCATTCCGGCAGCGCGATACCGGGGCCGATCGGCGTGTCATCCTCGGCAGCGGAGGGCAGGTCGAGGTCGAACTTGACGCGGGAAACGGCGGTCTGGCCGTCGCGGGTCAGCGACAGCTTGTCGAGATCGTTGGCGACATTGCGGGCGTTCGGATCTTCGTCGTCGTCGTAGGCCCGGTTGACCCGCACGTACTCGGCCCAGGTCGGCAGGCTTTCGGCGCGGAAACTGGCGAGCATCGGCGCCTTGTTGTCCGGCGTCTCGACCTGTTCAGCCTTGTGGGCATCTTTACCCGGCTCGGAACTGCTGCTGCCTTCCGGCGGCAGATGCTCGCCAGGGTCGGCAACCTGGCCGGTGGCAGGCGCCTCGGCGGCGATCAGCCAGAGCAGTACCGGCTGCGGTGGTCTGGACTGGCGGGAATTCAGCGGCGGCAGGCCGTCGACCGAGGCCGGTTCGAGCAGGGCCTGGCGGATTGCCGATTCCTGGGCCGCTTCGTCGGCTTGCAGTTCGGCTGGGGCGATGCGGGCGGCCAGGTGGGCGGCGACCAGTCGGCTATAGCGGGCGGCCAGTCCCGGGTAGTTGGTCAGCGCGGCCTGGCTGGCGCGCTGGTTGCGGATGAACCACGGCTGCTCGGGAGCGACGTCGCTGGCGGCGAGGGCGGCCAGCCACAGATAAAGATCGCGATTCAGCGTCTTGTCGGGAAAGGCGGTGATTTCCGGCGGCAGGCGCAGGGTTTCGGCATCGCGTCGGGCCAGCGCCTGTTTCTCGCCGGTGCCGGCCAGCCGCTGCAGCCAACGCCGCCGGGCGCCGTGCGTTTCGGCCGTCGCCGCCGCGACCTTCAGGCCGGGGTCGCCACCGAAGGCACGAAACAGGATGCCGACGGTCTTTTCGACTTCGGCCAGTTTGACGGCTGCTTCCGGGTAGTGCCCGGCGGCGGTACGGGTGACCCAGTTGTGCCAGACTTTTCCGACAAATTCTTCCATGCCTATATTTTCCCGCCAGCGTCTTCGTCGGTATTTGATAGAACCGAAAAACGCGCCTCATTGCGCCGCGCTTCGTCGTTCTTCACCCAATGCAGCAAGGCGCCGTTCGGGTTGCCCTTGTTGACCGTGCCGCAGGCCGAAAGGCACTGGCCGCATTGCGTGCAGGCAAACATCCAGCGCTTGACGTTGCGCGGCTTCAGCCGCATCGGGCAGACCGCGTCGCAGGCCGACCCCTTGCCGTCGAGACAGGAGGCACAATCGGTCAGCCGTTCGCGTTCGAAACCGACGACCATCGCCTGCTTGTTGCCCATCCAGGCAAAGCTTTGGAAGATGCCGATGGCGCAGGCGTAGCGGCAGAACAGATGGCGGGCGAAAAGGAATTCGAGGCTCAGTACCGTCGTCGCGGCGCTGAGGAAAATCACTTCGCCGCGGTACAGCGTGCCGGTGATCAGGCCGCCATAAACCTGAAACGGCGGCATCAGGTAAGTCAGCCCGACGACCGCCCAGGCGAAGGCGAAGCCGATGGCCGCCGGGACGACCAGCAGCCAATAGCGTTTGTCGCGCCGGGCCGGGCTGCCGTCCGGCTCCCAGGGCGGCGTCTTGTTGCGGTCCCAGACCGAATGCTTGCCGGTGGCGGCGAGCATCAGCCGGTTGATCGTTTCGACTACCGAAAAATGCGGGCACAGCCAGCCGCAGTACAGCCGGCCCCATTTCCAGGCGACCCCGACGATCAGCGCCAAGGTGCCGAGGATCGGCAGGAACAGATACAGGACGAGGTTGAGCGCCGCTGCCCCGGCGTCGACCCGGCCGGCGATCAGGTCGTCGATGCCGAGGTGCCAGGGCATGGTCAGGAAGTAGGCGTGCTTCTCGGTCAGGTCGTAACGGAAAAGGTCGAAAATCGGCGTCAGCGTGAAGAGCGCAAAGAAGTCGATTTGCGCCAGCACACGGTAGCGCTGCAGGGCCGGTTTGCTCACTTGAGGGATGGACCGATCAGCGGGAAGCGCCAGACTTGCCCGGCCATTGCCTTGGCCAGCCCGAACATGCCGAACATGACCAGGGTCGAATGGAAGCAGGTGAAATAGAGGATGACCACGACCCAGGTCCATTCCCAGTCGAGCCCGCCGACGGCCAGGAAGATGGCGGTCAGCGCGACGATCAGGATGCCGCCGTACAGGCTGACGAAAGTGGTTTGCTTGAGATGTTGTCGGGCGAGCGGCGGGGCGCTGTCCTTGTTCTTGTGCCACAGCCACCACAGCACGCCGAAGGCGATGCCCGGCGCGACCAGCAGGTTGGCCAGGTAGAGCGCTTCGGCGAGGATGGCCAGGGTCTGGCCATCGGCCGCCGGTTTATCGGCCGAAAGTGGCATTGACGATTTCCATCAACGCCTCGACCGTTTCCTCGTCGTCGGTCAGGCTTTCGACCAAGGCGGCGCGGCAGGCGGCGGAGACATCGAAGCCGGATTTGATCAATGTCGCGGCATAGACCAGCAGGCGGGTACTGGCGACTTCCTCGAGATCGCGATCCTTGAGGGCGCGGAAGGATTTGGCGATGCCGACCAGGCGGGTGGCGAGATCGGCATCGCAGCCGGTTTCGCCGATCAGGATGGAACGTTCGCGCTCGGCGCCCGGGAAATCGAAGCGCATCGAGACGAAGCGCTGGCGGGTCGAGGGTTTCAGGCCCTTCATCAGATTCTGGTAACCGGGGTTGTAGGAGACGACCAGCATGAAATTGGCCGGTGCTTCCAGCGTTTCGCCGGTCCGGTCGATGGGCAGGATGCGCCGGTCGTCGGCCAGCGGATGCAGCACGACGGTGGTGTCCTTGCGTGCCTCGACCACTTCGTCGAGGTAGCAGATGCCGCCTTCGCGGACGGCACGGGTCAGCGGGCCGTCGCACCAGTAGGTGCCTTTGTCGGAAATCAGGTGGCGGCCGACCAGATCGGCGGCGGTCAGATCGTCGTGGCAGGCCACGGTATACAGCGGCAGTTTCAGGCGGGCTGCCATGTGCGAGACGAAACGCGTCTTGCCGCAGCCGGTCGGGCCTTTGATGAGCAGGGGCAGGCGCTGTTGGAAGGCGTGCTCGAACAGCGCGATTTCGTTGCCGGAAGGTTCGTAGAAGGGCAGATCGTTCATTTGAGAGACATCCAGTAAGCCAGCAGAATCAGGCTGGAGACGAGAATCAGCCAGCCTTCGAGCAGCAGGCGCCACATCAGCGGCGCACTGCGCAACTCCATGAAATCGAGAATGACCAGCCGGCCCTTGATGAAGGCGATGACCAGCATGGCGACGATGGCCGAGGTGCCGGCGGCGCCGACTTCACCGAGATACCAGGTGACGCCGGTGGCGACGATGAGCACCAGCCAGGCGCGGTGGGCGGGGTTTTTCAGGGCATTCATCAGCGCATCACATAAACGAGCGGGAAAAGGATGATCCACAGCAGATCGACCATGTGCCAGTAGGCCGCGCCGCTTTCCAGGCCATGCGCGTTATGGCTGCCGTAGGCGCCGTTGCGCGACTGCACCCAGAGCACGGTGAGAATCACCATGCCGAGGATGACGTGCATGAAGTGGAAGAAGGTCAGCGAGATGTAGAACATGTAGAAGGTATTGGTCGACAGCGAAATGCCGGCGCCGAACTTTTCCGCATATTCGAAGACTTTGACGGTCAGGAAGCCGCCGCCACAGAGAAAGCCGAGCAGGATATTGCGGCTGATCGCCGGCCGATCGTCGCGATGCGCCGCCTGGACGGCGAGCACGACGAACCACGAGCCGGTGATCAGGAGCAGCGTATTGAGCGCCCCGGCATTGCGATCCAGCGTCCGCTGGTAGGTATTGAACAGCTCGACGTCGTGGGCGCGGGCGAAAGCGTAGGACGCGAAGAACACGGCAAACGCCAGCATCTCGGCCAGGATGAAGAACCAGATGGCCAGATCGCCCGGCAGGCGTTTGTCCGGACTCGCGGTTACAGGCAGGGTGATTGCAGTCATGCGGCAGATCATAGCGAGCGTTGCCTGGCGATAACTTGATGTGTCCTAAGTAACGACCGGAGAACTCGGCATGTCTGGTCGAACAGCCAAGGCGCCCGCTGTGCGAAACGCTTGCCGAGAGCGTCGGGAAAGCATCAGACAATAAAAAACCCCGCCGAGGCGGGGTTTGCGGAGGCGCCAATGATTAGCGGCTTTTGCGCCGGCTGAAGGCCAGTCCAGCCAGGGCGAGACCAGCCAGGGCCAGGGAGGCCGGCTCGGGAACAGTCGACGAAACGGTCGGCTGCCCGATGTTGATGGTGTAGGACTGCCCGCCAATGCTGCTGCCGGCATTGGCAAATCCGCCAAGGTTGCCACCGTAGTTGTAGGAGTAGTGATCGATCGCCAGCAGATAGTCGCCCTGGGCCAGGGACACCGATACGTAGGACTGGAGCGAATAATAATCGTCGTTGAATGCCAGGGTGTTGCCGGCCAGATTGAAGACATAAAGCATCGGGTCGAAGTTGCTGCTGGTTGACGCCGAGAACAGGCCGCCGCCCCAGGAGAAACGGTAGATATCGACGGTATCCAGCGTGCCGGAAATGGATGTTGTGGCACCGGGCAGCAATTGCGCGGTGGCCAGCGAATAACCTGCATCGCCGACTTCGGTGTAAGGCAGTGCGGTGGCCGACTGGCTACCGAGCATGCCCAGGGCCAAGCTGATAATGGATAGAGATTTTTTCATTTTTTACTCCCAAAGAAATTGTTTTCGGAGTAAAAGCAATGTACGTGCCAGTTTATTTATTTTGTTTAAAAACAAGGCATTGTATTTATAAAATAATTAAATCGGCATTAGCTGTGGGGTGATTGGAAGCAGGGTCGCATTATTGTAAAAATAGACGACAGTAGTGGCTGTTGCCGAATAAAAAAACGTGATTTATTTCACGGAGAGGAAAAAGCAAGCGTGAATAGATTCACGGCAGGTTACATAAATGTGACTAATAACCGCTTTTGACTGTAAAGAAATCCGACAGCGGATTGGGCTGGCCGTTGGCCGGGCTAGGCGGGGAACGACCATAAAAAAAGCGCGGGTTTCGCAACCCGCGCCATAAATGCTACTTGAGGAGGAATCAGTCTTAAACGGCTTCCTTCTTGTCTCCACCCACAAAGAAACTGGAGACATAGAGCAGCAGGCCGATCAGGAAGATGACGCCGGTTCCTTCACGCAACCAGTAGAAGATCGCGATCTTGTCCTGCGCCACCATGAATGGCAGCGGGCTGTCGGAAGCGCGTTGCAGCCAGACTTGCAGGATGCCGGCAGCGGTCAGGAACAGCGTGATGAAAGTCATCGCGATGGTCATCAACCAGAACGCCCACATTTCCAGCACTTGCGACTTGTTGCTGTTGGCAGCACGGCCGCGCAGGATGGGCATGGCGTAGGAGATCATCATCAGCACCACCATCACGTAGGCGCCATAGAACGCCATGTGACCGTGAGCGGCAGTGATCTGCGTGCCGTGCGTGTAGTAGTTCACCGGAGCCAGGGTGTGCAGGAAGCCCCACACGCCAGCGCCGAGGAAGGACATCACGCCGGTGCCCAGCGCCCACAATACGGCAACCTTGTTCGGATGCTCGCGGCGGCGACGGTTCACCATGTTGAAGGCAAACACGGTCATGGCGAAGAACGGAATCGGTTCCAGAGCGGAGAAGATGGAACCCCACCACTGCCAGTATTCCGGCGTGCCGATCCAGTAGTAGTGGTGACCGGTACCGATGATGCCGGTGATCAGCGTCATGGTGACAATCACGTACAGCCACTTTTCGATGACTTCCCGGTCGACGCCGGTGGTCTTGATCAGCACGAAGGCCAGGAACGAACCGAGGATCAGTTCCCAGACGCCTTCCACCCAGAGGTGCACCGTCCACCACCAGAAGAACTTGTCGAGAACGACGTTCACCGGGTTGTAGAAGGAGAACAGGAAGAAGACGGCCAGTCCCCACAGGCCGAGCAGCAGCACGATCGAGATCGAGGTTTTCTTGCCCTTCAGCACCGTCATGGTGATGTTGAACAGGAAGACCAGGGCGACGACGACGATACCGAGTTTGGTCGGCAACGGCTGTTCGAGGAACTCGCGGCCCATCGTTTCGAGCAGGTTGTTGCCGGTCATTTCAGCCAGCGTCGCGTACGGTACGGTCAGGTAACCGACAATGGTCAGCGCGCCGGCGACCAGGAAGATCCAGAACATCAGCAGCGCCAGTTTCGGGCTGAACAGTTCGGTCTCGGATTCTTCCGGGATCATGTAGTACGCGCCACCCATGAAGCCGAACAGCAGCCACACGATGAGCAGGTTGGTGTGGACCATGCGGGCCACGTTGAAGGGAATGGCGGGGAACAGGAAGTCGCCGATCACATACTGCAGGCCAAGAACCAGGCCGAACAGGATCTGGCCGACGAAAAGGCCGATTGCCGCGATGAAGTAGGGTTTTGCAACCGCTTGCGATTTGAATTGCATGTTCAGTTTCTCCTCTCGATCAGCCTTGGTCGTTGGGCGGCCAGTTGGCATCGTTGATCGAATTGACGTGCTTCAGGAAGGCCACGATGGCATTCAATTGCTCGTCGGTGAAGTTGAACTGCGGCATGCTGCGGCGACCCGGGATGCCTTCTTTCGGGCGACTCTGGATGAACGCTTTGACGCCTTCGTCGCCGTAACGGACGATGACATTGCCCAGTTCCGGTGCGAAGTAGGCCCCTTCACCCATCAGGGTGTGACAGCCGATGCAGTTATTTACTTCCCACAGCTTCTTGCCCTCGGCGATCTGCGGCGTGATGTTCTGCCGCATGTCGCGTTTGGGAAGTTGCGAGTGAGTGTCGAATGACAACGCCAGGAACAACAGGAAGAAGAAAACCGTCCCCCCGTAAAAAATGTTCCGCGCCATCGATTTGGTGAACGCGCCGCTCATGTTTATTCCCCCTTTCGGAAATTGTTTGGCGGGCCGATGTTAGGCGGCGACGCCGGCGGGGGGCTTTGATGTCGGCTAAAAAAGCAGAATGCAGTTGAAATAGACGGCAAGCACTGGCAGCTTGAATTTTGCCCGGAGAATGGCTGCCGGTTGGCCGGATTTACCTACTGCTCGGCGGCGCCCGGGCTGGCTGGCGCAGCCGGTGGTAGGCTGCGCCGATTCGGCAGGGTGGGGCCGAACTGGCTTCTCGCCCGCAGTTGATCGACCAGGGCTTGCGAAACGTCGCGGCGTTTTTCGCTATAAGCCCGTAGCGACTCGAGCTGCTCGGCCGACGGGGCGGATTCGTCAAGGGTCAATTGGGAGAATTGCTCGAGGCTCTCGCCGTACGGTTCGGTAATCTCGAATTCGATGCGTTTCGCTAGTTCCTGAATGGACTCGGCATTCAGCCGGTCCTGCCGGATGATGTCCTGCCAGCTGGCCTGGATCCGCGTTTCCCGTTCGAGGAATTCGCGGATTTCCTGGCGGGCGGCGATTTCCTCGCTCCACCGATAGCTTGGTGGCGGGATGTGGGTCAGCAGGCCAGCGATCGCGGCCGCCCACGACAAGCCGGCGGCACCACGCAGCCACCGCGGCCAGGGGCTGTCGCCCAGCACCGGTCGGCCGAGCAGCGTGCCGAGCAGGACGCCGGCGAGCAGGCCGCCAATGTGCGCGCTGTTGTCGATGCCCGGAACGATCAGACCCAGCCCGATGCTGACGCAGGTAAAGGCGGCGCCGGCCCAGAACAGCCAGCGAAACTCATGCGGATCGAGCAGCTTGCGTTCGCGCCAGACGTAGATCAGCAAGGCCCCGTAAATCCCGAAAATGGCGCCGGAGGCACCGCCGGAAACGGCATCGTTACCCTGGATGACCAGCGACAGCAGGTTGCCGCTCAGGCCACTGACGAAATAGATGACGGCAAAGCGCAGGTGGCCGTAGATGCGTTCGACCAGCTGTCCGCCATCCCACAGCGCCCACAGGTTCATAACGATGTGGATCAGGCCGAAATGCAGGAACAGCGCGCTGCCCAGCCGCCACCACTGGCCGTCCTGCGTGGCCGGTCCGAAATTGGCCCCCCAGGCCAGTTGCACGCCATTGTTCGAATGCCAAAGCCCGGCGCCGGCATTGAGCATCAGTCCGAAAATCAGCGCATTGGTCGCGATCAGCAGCAGCGTAACGGGAAGTCGGGTGGTTCTTGCCAGCAGCAGATCGTACAGGCGGGGTGGCGGAGGAGGTGAGTCGGGCATCGGGGCGATCGGTTCGGTGAGCCGCCATGATACCGGCCTCTCGGCATTACGGTGCATCGGCATCCGGCAGGCAGGTATACTCGGCCTTTCCTGATAACTGACTAAATTCCATGGCCGCCCCCAACGATACCGCCAGCATGGCGCTTTTTTGTGATTTCGAGAACGTCGCCCTTGGCGTGCGCGATGCCCAGTACGAGAAGTTCGACATCAAGCCGGTGCTTGAGCGGCTGCTCGCCAAAGGCAGCATCGTGGTGAAAAAGGCGTATTGCGACTGGGATCGCTACAAGACTTTCAAGGCGGCGATGCATGAAGCGAATTTCGAACTGATCGAAATTCCGCATGTCCGCCAGTCCGGCAAGAATTCGGCCGACATCCGTCTCGTCGTCGATGCGCTGGATCTTTGCTACACCAAGTCGCATGTCGATACTTTCGTCATCATCAGCGGCGATTCGGATTTTTCGCCATTGGTCTCCAAGCTGCGCGAGAACGCCAAGCGGGTGATCGGCGTCGGCGTCAAGCAGTCGTGTTCCGATCTGCTGATCGCCAACTGCGACGAATTCATCTACTACGACGATCTGGTGCGCGACCGCGAGGGCGAACGCAACCATGCCGGCCGCCGTGAAAATCGCGAGCCGGCGCCGCGCCGTTCGCCGGAAGAGGAAAAGGGCCGCCGCGAAAAGCTCGAAGCGCGCAAGGCCAAGGCCATCGAACTGGCCACCGCCACCTTCGCCGACCTGATCGCCGATCGCGGCGAAACCGAACGGATCTGGGCCTCGGTGCTGAAGGAAGTCATCAAGCGCCGCAACCCCGGGTTCAACGAAAACTATTACGGCTTCCGCAGTTTTGGCAACCTGCTGGAAGAAGCGGCCAATCGCGGTCTGCTCGGCTTCGGGCGTGACGATAAATCCGGTGCTTACGTGACGCGGGTGCAAGCGCGTCCCGCTGCGCCGGAAGCGGAGCTGGCCAGCGGTGTGACAGAAGCCGTGACTGAGCCTGTCGCCCCGTCAGCGGACATCGCGCCGGCTGCGGTCGACCAGGCAAAATCGGCCAAGGCCGAAAGCGCTGTCGACGAGCCGGCGGTGGCCGGCCAGGCCTCGCGCCGGCGCGGTCGCCGGCCGCGCAAGGAGCCGGCGGTGGCGGTGCAGCCTGAAGCGGCGCCAGTCGAAGTGGCGCCGGCGGTCGTTGTCGAAACGCCGGCCCCATCAGTCGATGAGCCGGTAGCAGCCAGTCCGCGTCGGCGCGGTGGTCGCCGGCCGCGTCAGGAGACGGAAAGCACCCCGCCGGCCGTGGTGGTTGAGGCCGTGCAGGCGGCCGAGGCGCCGAAAGCGCGCAAGCCGCGCAGCCGCAAGCCGAAAGCCAGCAGCGAGTGAGCGAGTGAGCGAGGCGTTCAGGGCGCAGCTTGTTTCGCCCTGAACGCAGCGGAGCTGCGGCTTAAATGACGTTGAGCAGCTTGCTGCGCAAGGCTTCGGCTTCGCGCTTGCCATCGCGCGACATCACGATGGCGTGATACCACTCGTCGTACAGGTCGCGCAGGCTGGGGTGACTGTCGGCTTTCTCGATGCGATCAAGCAGGGAACTGGCACCGAGCGCGCCGACAAAGGCGTTCACCGTGTTCATCATGAAATTACGCGCCTGTTGCAGGCGAACCGGATCGTGCGTTGTCGGCAATTCGCCGAAAGCGGTGATCGAGGGCAGCGGCTGGCTTGAAGCGGCATTGGCCAGAGCGATGTAACCGGCCTCCTCGAGCATGCCCAGAGTGTGCTGCAGATCGTCGGCCTGCAACATGCCGCGCATTTCATCGACGGTCCGCTTGCCATCGACGAAAATCAGCACGCGACGAACGCGTGGCGTCAGTCCGCCCGCTTTACTGATGATTTCATCCTGACCCTTGGGGGTTTTGGCGAATACGACGCCCATCATTTGTCTCCATTATTTGTCAATTTTTTGTGAGCCATTGTACATAAAAAAAACCTGCCGGCAGTTGGCCTTGCGGCCGACTACGGGCAGGTTTCAGCCGTGCTGCCTGGGCGGGCAGCGGTGGCATGGTCGGCCTTAACCGCGCTTCGGCGCTTGGTCCTTCCAGCCGCCGCCAATCGCCTTGAACAACTCGACCGCGGCGACCAGCCGGGCCTGGCGGGTGGCGATCATGGCGAGCAGCGCATCGTTGTTGCTGCGCTGGGCATCGAGTACTTCCAGGTAACCGGAATAACCCGCGTCGTAGCGCCGGTTGGCGATGTCGAGCGCCTGTTGGGTGTTGTAGACCCGGACGTTCTGCGCCGTTTCGGCGTTGCCGTTTTCGCGCAGGTTGACCAGTGCATCGCGGACTTCCTTGTAGGCGGTCTGCAGCGTGTTCTGCCAGGCGATCAGCGACTGCTCGTTGAGCGCCTTGGCCTGATCGACACGGGCCGAGGTGCGGCCGAAATCGATGATCGGCATGAGCAGTCCGAGGCCGATCGACCAGGTGTTGGCGCCGGCGCCGAACAGATCGCCGAGCGTCTTGCTTTCCGTGCCGACGCTACCGGTCAGCGAGAATTTCGGGTAGTAGCCGGCTTTGGCGACGCCGATATTGGCGTTGGCGGCGATCAGCTTTTGCTCGGCTTCGCGGACGTCGGGCCGGCTTTCGATCAGGTCGGCCGGCAGTCCGGCCGGTGGAGTCGGTGGCAGCGGCAACTGGCGGATGTCGCCGGCCGCGATCGTCAGGTCCGGTTTGGCGGTGAGCAGGGCCAGCTGGTGCTCGGCCAGGGCCCGCAGGCGCCGCAGGTCGGCTTGCTGGGCCTGGAGGGCGGCTTGCGCGCCTTCGGCCTGATAGAGATCGAGCGGCGAAACGAGGCCGGCGTCGACCCGCGTCTTCACCAGCTTGAGGCTGGCTTCGCGACTGGCCAGCGACTCGGCCGTAACGGCCAGTTCCGCATCGTAGGCGCGCAGGGCCAGGTAATTGCTGGTAACCAGACCGGCCACGGTCAGCCGGATGGCGTCCCGCGAATACTGGCTGGCCAGCAGGCTGGCCTGAACCGATTCGTTGGCGCGCCGGACGCGGCCCCAGATATCCAGCTCGTAGGACGTCGTCAGCGCCGCACTGCGGGCGTGCTGGAACTTCGGCGAACTGCTCGTCCAGGTGGCTGTCTTGGTGCTCAGTTTCCGGTTGCTGCCGCTGGCTTCGCCGTCAATTTCCGGGAAGAAGGCGGCACCGGCCTCACGGGCCAGGGCGTTGGCCTGTTCGAGGCGGGCAATCGCGGTGCGCAGGTCGGCATTGTTCGCGAGTGCCTGATCGACCAGCTCATTCAGCGTGGCATCGGCGAACAGCGACCACCACTGCGCGTCGACCGCGCTGTTCGGCGCGGCATCTTGCTGGGCAGCGACGGGGGCTGCTTCACTGAAGGCGGCGGGCAGCCAGCTGCTCGGTCGCAGGTAATCCGGGCCGATGGCGCAGCCGCTGAGGGCAAGGGCGGCGGCCAATGCCGCGGCGAGGCGGATTTTCGGCAGGGGGGGAGGCAGGGTACGCATCTTAGTTTTCCTCCGCGTGGGCGACATCGTCGTGGCCGGCCGGCAGTATCTGCTTGCCGCGCTCCAGCCACATGAAGAAGAGGGGAATGAAAATCGTGGCGATGAAGGTGGCGGCGATCATCCCGGCGAAGACGCCGGTCCCCATCGACTGGCGGGCCGCGGCGCCGGCCCCGCTGGCCTTGACCAGCGGGAAGACGCCGAGCACGAAGGCGAGCGAAGTCATGACGATCGGCCGCAGGCGCAGACGGGCGGCTTCCAGTGCGGCATCGACGACGTTCATCCCTTCGGCGTACTTCTGGGCGGCAAATTCGACGATCAGGATGGCGTTTTTCGACGCTAGCCCGATCAGTACGACGAGGCCGATCTGGAAGTAGATGTCGTTCGGCATGTTGCGCAGCCAGATTGCCGTCAGGGCGCCCATCAGCGCAAAAGGCACGGCCATGACAACGGCCAGCGGCAGCGACCATTTTTCATACTGGGCGGCAAGGATCAGGAAGACCATGATGATGGCGAAGCCGAAGGCGTAGAGTGAGGAGCCGGAGCTGCGCTTTTCCTGGAAGGCCTGGCCGGTCCACGAAATTTCAAAGCCGCTGGGCAGTGTGGCGGCGGCGACATCCTCGACAATCTTGATGGCGTCGCCGGAACTGACGCCGGGCTTGCTGTCGCCCATGACCTTGGCGGCGACAAAGCCGTTGAAGCGCTCGACCTGCTCCGGACCGACGATGCGCTTGATCGTGCTGACTGCGGACAGCGGGATCATCGCATTGCTGGTTGTGCTGCGCACGTATACTTTGCCCAGGTCATCCGGCTTCATTCGGTAATTGGCTTCGGCCTGCAACTGGACGCGATAGACGCGGCCGGCCTTGTTGAAGTCATTGACGTACAACGCGCCCATCGTGCTTTGCAGCGTGCTGTAAATGTCAGTCAGCGGGATGCCGAGGGCGATTGCCTTCGGTTCGTCGACCTCGACGAACAGTTGCGGCACGGTCGGGCGGAAAAAGGTGCTGACCCGGGTAAATTCGGGATGCTTCTGCAACTCGGCCATAAATGTCTGGGTGACCTCGTTGAGCTTCCGCGTGTCGCCATCGACACGGTTCTGCACGTAGACCTCGAAACCGCCGGCGGTACCCAGACCCATGATCGGTGGCGGGTTGAAAACCAGCGCCATGCCATCGGACTGCATCATGCCCATGCCCATGAACTTGCCGGCCAGGTCCTGCGCCTTGGCATCACGTTCCGACCAGTCCTTGAGCGGGATGAAGATGGTGCCGGCGTTGGGCTTGTTGCCACCGCCGATCAAGTCGAATCCGGAAACGACGAAGGTGTGCTTGACTGCAGGGTCGCTGGCGACCATCTGGCGCATTTTTTCGCCCGTTGTTTGCGTCCGTTTCAGGGTTGCGCCATCCGGCAGCATCAGTGCCGAAATCAGGTAGCCCTGGTCTTCGGCCGGCACGAAACTGCCGGGGATGATGCGGAAGAAAAAGACCGTTATGCCGATCACCAGCGCAAAAATCACGCTACCGATGATGCCGTGCTTCAGCGTCAGGCCGACTGTTGTGGTGTAGGAGCGGGTAAAGCGCTCGAACAGGCGGTTGAACGGCGCAAACAGCTTGCTTTCCGTATGCTGCGCCTTGAGCAGCAGGGCGCACAGCGCCGGCGTCAGGGTTAGTGCGACGACGCCAGAAAGAACGACGGAGACCGCGACGGTGACGGCAAACTGTTTGTAGAGCTGGCCGGCAATACCGCCCAGGAAGGCGACCGGAATAAACACCGCGCAGAGGACCAGCACGATGGCGACCAGGGCGCCCTGAACCTGATGCATGGCCTTGATGGCGGCATCCCGGGGGGACAGCTTTTCCTCGGCCATCAGGCGTTCGACATTCTCCAGCACGACGATCGCATCGTCGACGACGATGCCGATGGCCAGCACCATCGCGAACAGTGTCAGCGTATTGATCGAGAAGCCGAACAGCCAGAGGCCGGCAAAGGTGCCGATCAGCGAGATCGGCACGGCGACCATCGGGATCAGCGTGGCGCGCCAGCTTTGCAGGAAGAGATAAACCACCGCCAGCACAAGGACCATCGCTTCGATGAGGGTCTTGACCACTTCATGGATCGAGGCGGAAACGAAGCGTGTCGTATCGAAGGGGATGACGTAAGCCATGCCCTCCGGGAACTTCATCTTCAACTCGTCCATCTTTTTGCGGACGCTGTCGGCGACCTCCAGCGCGTTGGCGCCGGTTTGCAGGAAAACGCCCATGGCGATGGTCGGTTGGCCGTCGAGGCTGACCGATTGATCGTAGCTGTAAGCCCCGAGTTCAATGCGGGCGACGTCCTTCAGGCGCAGGGCGCCGTTCGGACCGCTGGCGCGGATGACGATATTGCCGAACTCTTCAGGCGTCAGCAGGCGCCCTTTGGCGGTGACCGTGTAGACCAGTTGTTGGTCGGTCGGCGCCGGTTCCTGGCCGATCTTGCCGGCCGCGTTCTGGGCGTTCTGAGCCTTGATCGCGTTCGATACGTCGGTCGTTGTCAGGCCAAGCTGGGCCATGCGGTCCGGTTTTAGCCAGATGCGCATCGAGTAATCCTGGGCACCGAAAACCGTGACGTCGCCGACCCCCTTGACCCGCTTCAATTCGTCAACGATGTTCAGGCTGGCGTAGTTGGAGAGGAACAGGGTGTTGTATTTGCCCTTTTCAGAGTCGAGCGCGATGACTTGCAGAATGTCGTTCGAACGCTTCTGGACGATCACGCCGTTACGGCGGACTTCCTCTGGCAGGCGCGGTTCAGCGGCTTTCACCCGGTTGTTGACGTTGACCGAGGCCATGTCAACATTGGTGCCGACCTCGAAGGTCGCAGTGATCGTCATCGAACCGTTGGCCGAGGCCGAGGAGGTGAAATAAAGCAGATTTTCGACCCCGTTCAACTGCTCCTCGATTGGTGCAGCGACCGTCTTGGCCAGCGTTTCAGCCGAAGCGCCCGGGTAGGTGGCGGTAATCAGTACCGTCGGTGGGGCGATCTGCGGGTATTGGGCAATCGGCAGCACCTGGGCGGCGACCAGCCCGGCGATGACGATGATGATCGAGATGACCGACGCAAAAATAGGTCGATTAATAAAGAATTTTGACATGGCGACCCCTTAGCCCTTGGCCGCCGGCTTGGCAGCACTTTCAGCGGCAGGCGCGCCTGGCGCCGCAGGGGCGGCGGGCGGGTGCGGGGCGACCGGAGCACCGGGACGCAGCTTGATCAGGTTGTCGATGATCACCTTGTCGCCGGCTTTCAGTCCGCCGAGGATGACCCAGTCCTTGCCGTACCACTCGCCGGCTTGCACCGGGCGTGGCGCAACCTTGTCGCCTTCGCCGACCAGCATCAGGATCGGGCCTTGCTCGGTCTGCACCACGGCCGATTGCGGCACCAGGAAGACGCCGTCGCGCTCGCCGGTCAGCAGGCGGATGCGGACGAATTGGCCGGGCAGCAGCTGGTTGTCGCGGTTCTCGAATTCGGCCCGCAATTGCTGGGTGCCGAGCGTGGTGTCGATGTTGCTGGCCAGGAAATTCAGTTTGCCAGGCTTCGGATAGACCGTGCCATTGCCCTGGATCAGTTCGACGCCGCTGACATTAGTAGCAGTGACCCGGCCGTTCGGCAGCTTGGCCAGATCGCTGTCACCCAGACTGAAACTGACCCAGATCGGATTGCTCTGATAGACCGATGTGAGCAGGCTGTCGGCACCGATGCTGATCAGGCTGCCTTCCGACTTCGTGGCCCGGCCGGTGGTGCCGGCTACCGGGGCGGTGACGGTCGTCCAGGACAGGTTCAGCTCGGCTTGATGCAGTGCCGCCTGGGCAATGGCATTGGCAGAAACGGTGTCGTCGTATTCGCGCTGACTGATTGCCTTGGCCTCGATCAGGCCTTTCAGACGATGCATTTCGCGGCTGGCCTGCTCGGCCTTGGCCTTGGCGTCGGCCAGTGCGATTTCGTAGGTCGAACGGTCAATCTGGAACAGTGGCTGGCCGGCCTTGACCGTTTCGCCTTCCTGATAAAGGCGCTTGACGAGAATGCCGCCAACCCGGGCGCGCACTTCGGTTTCGCGCGCCCCTTCGGTTTGCGCCATGACTTCGATGGAGGACGGTACGCGCTGCGGCTGGACTTCGAGCACGGTGACCGGCATCGGACCCATCGCCGGGGCGGCGGGTTTTTTGTCCGAGCAGCTGGCGAGCAGTGCGGCGCTGAGGGCGGTGGCCCCGATGATGAGTGACAGGGCTTTGCGCCGCGGCAGGTTTCCGGAAGTCATTGGGGTACTCCATTGAGAGTTATTTTGAGCTATTATATACAATCACGAATGTATGTAAATTTCTTTCGGCGATCAACCGATCGACTTGAGATGTTTGCAGAGGCCGAGTGATGCGACTGGGCCGAGAGGGAGACAATGGCTAGAAAAACCAAGGAAGATGCGGAGAAAACCCGCAAGGACATCATCGATTCGGCGCGTGCGGTATTTCACCAGTGCGGCGTCAGCCGGTCAACACTGGATAAGATCGCCAAGGAAGCCGGTGTCACGCGCGGGGCGGTGTACTGGCATTTCAAGGACAAGGCCGAGTTGTTCTTTGCCATGCGTGATGATGTCTTTGGGCCGATGGTCCAACGGACCGATGCGTTGATGCAGTCCGAGGCCTATGACAATCCGCTCGATGCCATCGAGGCCTCGTTGAAGGATTTTTACCGAATGCTGGATGACTGTGCGGCACTGCGCGAGGTTTTTGAAATCATGATCTCGCGTTGCGAATATGTCGATGAGTTCGCCAGTGTGCAGGAGGATGTTTCCCGTCCGGCCAAGGAGTTCCTGGAAAAAATGGAGCGGGTCTATCGCCGGGCTGCTGAACAGGGTTTTTTGCGCGAAGGCCTCGAACCGTCGGCTGCGGCGCGCGATACCTGGGCGTTTGCGCGCGGCTTGCTGTATCTGATGCTCGGTTGCCAGAGGGATTCCGATCTCGACCGGCAGATCCCGCAGATGGTTACGGCCCACATGGCCTTGCGCCGCCGGGGATGAACCCGGAGGCTGCCGACTCGGCTGAACTCACCTTGCCCGGTCGAGATCAGCCCGGTTTTTCTCATCGACATAGATGCCGGTTTCCCCGGGGCGGCTGCTGGCGAAACAGCTGACTTCGACGTTGGCCAGAGGCTTGACCTTGTGCAGCACGGCAATGGCGCAACGGCCGAAAACGCTGTCGATGGTGGCCAGCAGGTTGCGGGCGTAGGGGCTTTCCAGCTTTCCGTCGAGGATCAGGTTGGCCAGCAGGATGCCGTCCGGCTTTAGCACGCGACGGGTGCCGGCCCAGAATTCGCGGGTCACGAGGTGGCTGGGGATCGAGGTGTGCGAGCTGTAAACATCGACCACCACGGCGTCAAAGTGCCGCTCGCTGGTCGCGACGAAGCGGCGGGCATCGTCGACGATGAACTCGCCACGCGCCGGTTCGTGCAGGAAGTGTCGCTCGGCGATCTCCCTGATCGCCGGGTCGATATCGACATAGGTGTAGCGATTCAGCGGCTCCCGGTGGGATAGCGTGAAGCCGCCGGCGCCGAGAACGAGTATTTCCTTGTCTTTGAAGCCGAGATCGTCGAGCAGGATCTGCCGCAGGTGCGTGATGTAGCGCGTGTAATTGGGCGGTTGCGAATCGTCGAGCAACGAGGCCACCGATTTGTTCACCCACAAGACGCGAGGATTTTGCTGGCCCAGCAGGTCGACATTGCCGATGATGTATTCGGCGTAGGCGGTATCGGCGGTCACTGCATGCTGCAGGTTGACCGCGGCGGCGAGGGCGGCGATCGCCAGCGAGAAAAAGACCGTTTTCCACTGCAAACCGGTGAGCAGCAGCCTGCCGATCAGCAGCCCCAGCGTGCAGGCGAAAGCGGCGGCCGAAACGCCGAGCCACTGCATGACCAGTAGCGACAGGCTCAGCGAGCCGAGAAAGGAGCCGAGGGTGGACCAGTACAGGGCCATGCCGCTTGCCTCGCCGGGGCGCTGATGCTTCATCAGGTTGGTCAGGATGGGCACGGTCTGACCGAGCAGCCAGGCCAGCGGGCAGAGCACGCCGCCGATGAAGAAGAGGTAGGCGATCCAGGACGGTTGCAGGTGGGCGAACAGCCCATCGACGGTGACGCCGGCCAGACCGAGGCCGGCCAGACCGGCCGAGATCAGGAAATTGCGGGCGACGACTGCCGGATAGTTGGCCGCCACCTTGGCGCCGGAGGCGTAGCCGAGAGCCAGGGCGAGCAGGAAGAAGCCGATGGTCGGCGCGGTGACGACGATGGCGCTGCCGATATGCGGCACCAGCCGGCGCAGTGCGATTACTTCGGCGCCGAGCGAGCAGAAGCCTTCGATGAAGACGATGGCGTAGATCAGCTGACGGTGCATCAGGCCGGTCGCCGGAATTTCTGCCACAGACTCCAGCTGTAAACGAAAAGGCCGAGCCAGATCAGGGCGAAACTGATCAGCCGCTCCGTCTGCATCTGTTCGCCGAAGATCCACACGGCGGTGACGAATTGCAGGGTCGGATTGATGTACATCAGCATGCCCAGGGTGGCCAGGCCGAGGCGCTGAGTGGCGGCGGCGAAGGCCATCAGCGGAAAGGCGGTGACGATGCCGGCGCCGATCAGCAAGGCGGCGGTAGCGGTGTCGTGTGTGGCAAAAACCAGATGGCCGTTGTCCGCCTGCCAGAGCGCGTAAATGCCGCAGATCGGCAGCATGGCCAGCGTTTCCAGCCAGAGACCGGAAAGCGGGTCGACCGGCACCTGCTTGCGCACCAGCCCGTAGGTGCCGAAGGTGGCGGCGAGCAGGAGCGAAACCCAGGGCAGGCTGCCGAGGGTGATGATCTCGTTGGCGATCGCGGCAATGGCGAAGGCGACCGAAATCCATTCCAGCCGGTTCAGGCGTTCCTTGAGCACGAAGAGGCCGAGCAGGACATTGATTAGCGGCGTCAGGAAATAGCCGAGGCTGGACGCGACGACCTGCTGATTGGCGACCGCCCAGAGAAAGATCAGCCAGTTGCTGCCGACCAGCAGGGCGGCCAGCGTCAGCATGGCGAACTGGCGCGGCGTTCGGAAAACCGCGACCACTTTCGACCAGCTGCCGCGCAGCGTCAGCAGGATGCCGACGAAGACGCAGGCCCAGACGGCACGATTGGACAGCACATCCATCGGCAGAATGTGCGTCAGCTGCCGAAAATAGAGCGGGAAAAAGCCCCAGATGACGTAAGCCAGCAGGCCGAAGCCGATACCGGCCAGCTGGCTTTGCCGTTGCATGCCTTCAGAGCCCGCTGCGCAACATGGCCAGCGCGGCCGAGCGGTAATCGCGGCGATAGAGCACGATCAGCACCAGGATGGCCAGTGTGGCCAGGGCCAGCGGATGGAGCAACCAGCCGGAAGCGGCCAGGCCGAAGTAATAGGCGCGGATGCCGCGATTGAAATCGTCGCCGGCCAGATTGTTGGCGATCGCCAGTTGGTGGGCGTAAGTGTCGATCCCGGGCTCGCCTGCCTTGCCCAGCGGTGCGGCCCCGACGAGGATGGAAAGCAGGTTGAACTGGCGTAGCGACCAGGTGAATTTGAAATAGGCAAAGACGAAGGAAGCCAGCAGCAGCATCAGCTTGATTTCGAGCAGTTCGCGGTTGCCGGCGCCGCCGAAAGGCAACTCGGTGGTGAAACTGAGCAGCCGGTCGGAAGCGCCGAGCGCCGCGACCAGGCCGGCGATGATGTAGATGGTGGTGTTGGCGTAAAAGGAGACGCTGGTCACCAGGTTGCCGATCAGCGTCGAATCCATCACCCGGTTGTCCCGTTCCAGCATGCGGAAGGCCCACAGCAGGCGGTAGCTCTGGCTGGTTCCGATCAGGCCGGCGGAGCCGCTCTGGCTATGCTCGGAAAACCAGGCATAGCCGGCCCAGCAGGCAAAGAAAATGGCTATCGAAAGCCAGTCGATCGCGGTGAGGTGGGGGAGCGCGTGCATGGGCCGGAGTTTGCCACAAGGCAGCCGGCGCGTGGGCTGCCTTGGCGGGGCCCTAGATCTTGAAGCGTGCGACGGTGGCCCGCATGCTGTTGGTCAGATTGCGAATATTGGCCGCCTCGCTGGCCGAGATGCCGACGCTGACGCTGCTTTGTTCAGAGGCCTGGGCGACCTGCTCGACCTTCTGGGCAATGTCGTAACTGGCGGCGCCCTGCTCGTGCATGGCCTCGTCGATATCGGCAAAGACGCGCTGGACCTCGCTGTTGGCGCTGCGAATCGCGGCAATCGCTTGGCCGGCCCGGTTGGCCAGCTCCGAGCCATTTTCCAGCCGGCTGATGGCGCCGTCCATGGCGAGCACGGCGCTCTTCGAACGGCTCTGGATGTCGCCAATCATGCCGCCGATCTCGCCGGTGGCCTTGCTCGTCCGTTCGGCAAGCTTGCGCACCTCGTCGGCCACCACCGCGAATCCGCGTCCCTGTTCGCCGGCCCGGGCCGCCTCGATGGCGGCATTGAGGGCGAGCAGGTTGGTCTGGTCGGCGACATCCTTGATCACCTGTACCACCGAGGAGATGCGATCGGAGTGCTGGCCCAGTTCGCTGATCGTCGCGCCGACGCTGCGTACCTCGACGGCGATAGCGGCCATCGCGGAAACTGCGCTGCCGATCACGCTGCCCCCGGTTTCCGAGTGCTCCCCGGCCTGGTTGGCCAGGGCCAGGGCCTCGCGGGTGTGGTCGGATACCGAGGTGATGCTGACCGAAAGTTCTTCCAGCGAGGCCGCCATCGATGACGACGACTCGCTGGTCGCCGCCGACGCCTGGGCCGCCTGACTGGCAGCCTGGGAGAGCGTGGCCGTCGCTTCGTCGACCTTGATTATTTCGTGGCGGACATCGCCCAGGCTTTGCTGCAACGCCTTGAGCAAATCGTTGAACGCTTCGGCCGTCAGTCCGACCTCATCCCGGCTGCGGATCCGAATGCTGCCGGTGAAATCCTTGTCGCGCGCGGCACGGGTGATCAGCGCCTGCATCTCGTCGAGCGGCAGGGTGGTCGAACGGATGGTGTGGACGGCGATGACCAGCCCGATCAGCAGGCCAAGACCCAGCGTGATCGCGGAGATCCAGATGAAACGCCGGTTCTGGACGGTCGAGGTTTCGTAACTTGCCTTGACCGCCTTTTCCTGCGCCTCGGCGATGCTGCGCATCAACGGATTTATTTTGGCTTCAAACTGGGCGTTGGCCTTCAGAAAATGTGCCACGGTAGCGGCCGAGTAGTCACTGTTGACCAGCGCCGTCATCGTTGGCCGGACGACTTCGCTGGCATAGCGGGCGTAGAGCGGCTCGAATTCCTGAAAAAGCTTCAGTTCCTCGCTATCCGGCAGCAGATTGGCTTTGAAGGAAACGAAGGTCTCGTCCATCCATTTCAGGTTCTTCTCGATCACTTCAAGGTGCGTGTTGACCGGGTGGTCGTGCAGCTTGGCATAGTCGGTGCCGGGGTTGTGCTGCATGGCCCGGAATATCTGGCCGCTGTTTTCGACGACCAGGCGGCGAATCCGGGCCAGTTCGCGCATCGGCACTGCCTCGTGCTTGAAAATCGATTCGATTTCGGCCTCGGCGCTGCGGGCAATGTAGAAACTGATGCTGCCGGTGACGATCAGGGCGGCGGCAAGAAATGTGACGAGGGCGATCAGGCGCCCGCGAATGCTCATGTTGAACATGATTATTCCCCTTCTTGAGGTTATGGATATTTTGTAACCTCAATTTACACCGTTAAGCGTTCTGGATATACCGCGCTATCGTCCGTGGCCCTTCAGGGAGCGGACGTCGACGACGACGCTGTCGAGTGTCTCGCCGGCGCCGTTCTCCAGCGTCAGGCGGTGTCGCCCCGGTTGCGGCAGCCAGCGGTTGTTGGCACTGGCGGTGCCGAGCCGTTGACCATCGATGCGCCAGATCCAGTCCGGGGCGGCCGGCACCGAGAGGCGTAGCGGTAGCCGTTGCAGATGGGGCGGAATGTCCGGGTCGAGAGCGATGATGCTGCCGGCCGCCGGGTAGCTGATGCGGGCCAGCGCACTGGCCTGGGCGGCGCGGATCACCGGCATTTCGCTGCCGGCGACAAACCATTCGTCGCGGGCCGGCTCGTGCGCCGGCACGAAGCGGATCGGTATCCGCACGACCCCGGCCGGCGCGGCGGGCGGCCGGCTGCTCTGGCGGGGGCGGCCGCTGGTCGCCTCGCCGCGGTGCAGCCAGTCCATCACCTCGCGCCATACCGGCGCCGCCCCGGACATCCCGGAAACGTCGTGCATCGGGCTGCCACCGGCATTGCCGACCCAGACGGCGACCGTGTAACGACGCGAATAGCCGGCACACCAGTTGTCGCGCATATCCTTGCTGGTGCCAGTCTTGACGGCCGCCCAATAGGGCGTGGCGAGCCAGGATTCGAGGCCGAAGGTGGCGGCGCGGGCGCTGCGGTCGGCCAGGATGTCGCCGACCAGAAAAGCGCTGGCCGGCCGATAGGCGGCGTGCGCCTTGCCACTGAAAACGCCTGCGCAGCCTTGGTTTCGGCAGGGTTGTGCGGGCGGAACCGGGCCCGGCGTGGCGCGCAGCGGCGACCAGACGCCGCCGTTGGCCAGCGTCCGGTAGCCGTTGGCCAGCATCAGCAGCGAAATGTCGGCCGAACCGAGAGCCAGGCTGTAGCCGTACCAGTCGCCGCTTTCCGTCAGGCTGGCAAAGCCGGTCTCTTTCAGGCGCTGCTGGAAGCGGTCCGGCCCGAGGCGGACGAGCGTTTTTACCGCCGGCACATTCAACGAGCCGGCCAGCGCGCGGCGCGCCGAGACCCAGCCCTGGTATTGCGCTTGGTAATTTTGCGGGGTGTATAGACCGTTGCCGGTATCGAGACTCAGCGGGGCATCTTCGATCAGCGAGGCCGGCGTCAGCTGGCGGGCCTCGAAGGCCTGCGCGTAGAGGAAAGGCTTCAGCGTCGAGCCGGCCTGGCGCAGTGCCGTCACGCCATCGACTTCGGCGGCGCCCGACAGATCGCCGCTCGAACCGACCCAGGCGAGAATCTCGCCGCTGGCGTTGTCGATGACCAGCAGCGCGCCATCCTCGACGTTCTGCCGGTTCAGGGCGGCGAGGTGGCGGCGCAGCGCGGCGCTGGCAAAACGTTGCAAATCGGCATCGAGGCTCGAGCGGATGGCCTGGCCGGGCTGCTGGAGCAGCTTGCGCGCCAGATGCGGCGCCAGCTGTTCGCCGTCGCCGGAAGTCGTCTCCTGCAGACCGCCGTTCAGGGCCTGTGCGGCAAAGCCTTCGAGGCCGGCGCATTCGCCGGCCCGGCCCATTTCCTGCAGCAGCTTGCAGGCGCGTTTGACGACCAGCCCCGGTGCCGCGTTCGGCGAGCGGAGCAGGGCGGCGGCCAGCGCCGCTTCGCGCTCGTCCAGGCCGTGCGGCCATTTGCCGAACAACTGCCGGCTCATTGCGCCGACCCCCTGCAATTCGCCGCGGAAGCTGACCAGATTGAGGTAAGCCTCGATGATCTGCCGCTTGCTCCAGAAACTTTCGAGACGCAGCGCAGCGGCGGACTGCGAAATTTTGCCGAAAACCGAGCGACGGCCGCGTTGCTGGCGATCATCGTCGATCAGCCCGGCCAGTTGCATGGTCAGGGTACTGGCGCCCCGCGTCCGGCCGCCCCAGAAGTTGGTCCAGGCCGCCTTGCCGGCCGCCCGCCAGTCGATTCCCTCGTGTTCGAGAAAACGCTGGTCTTCCGACACGATGACCGCCCGGATCAGGGCCGGCGAAATCTCGCCATACGGCGTCCAGGCAAGGCGCCGCACCGTTTTGTCGAGGCGCAGGCGGTGCACCGGCCGGCCGTCGCGCGCCTGCAGCGTGGCTTCGGAGGCGGTGTAGGCGGCCTTGACCTCGGCCAGCCCGGGCAGCGCGCCGGCCGGCAGCGGCAGCAGCAGGCACAGCGCCAGGAGCGGCGCCAAGCCTGGGCGGAGGCCAAGAATGACCGGCATTAGACGAGTAGCGGTGGGTCGGCCAGTTCGTTCGGGTTGTCGGCCCCGGCCGGAAAGTGTCGGGAGAGCAGGCGGGTGGCTTGCGCGATGCCCTGCAGCGCGCCCTCGCGGTAATGCCCTTGGGCAAACTGTGCAGTCATGCCGTGGCACAGCGCGTCCCACTCGGCCTGTCCGACCTTCGCCGTAATGCCGCTATCGGCGACGATTTCGACCTGCCGTTCGGCGAGCAGCAGGTAAATCAGGATGCCGCTATGTTCCGCGGTATGGCCGACCCCCTGGTCGGCGAATTGCTCGATTGCCCGTTGCCGCGTGCTCAGTCCGCGCAATAGCTGGAGTAGCGACAGGCGACCTTCGATGACGAAACGCAGTTCGCCGCGGTGCAGTTTTTCCGATTCGCCAATCGCCGCGGCGATGGTCGCCAGCAGGGCCGGTCCAAAACGGCGCCTGACCAGCCAGGGCGGGAGCAGCCAGTGCCGCAGAATGCGTTTAATCGTCATTTACCAACTCCCCGAGGCGCCACCGCCGCCGCCCGAACCACCGCCACCGCCGAAGCCGCCGCCCCCTGAACTGCCGCCCCGCCCCCCACTGGCCAGGCCGCTGAGCAACAGATCGAGACCGAGCAAGGCGACAAAAAAGCCGATGGCCGCGCCGGCCAGGGCGCCGAGAATACTTCCGGTCAACAGCCAGCCGAGCCCCGCCGTGACGCCGCCGACGACGCCCGAGCCGAGCAGGTTGCCGAGAAAATAGCGGATGATGGCGCCGCCGACGGCAATGATCCCGAGGCCGAACAGCCAGCCATTTTCGCCGAAGCTGTCGATATTCAGCCGGCCACCACCCGAGGCGGCGCTGCCGGTGCGAGTTGCGGCGGCCGGCAGCTCTTCCCGATCGACGACGGCAAGGATGGCGTCGACGCCGGCGGCGATGCCGCCCGGCAGGTCGCCGGCCTTGAATTTCGGCGTAATGGTTTCGTCGATGATCCGTTTGGCGGTGGCGTCGTTGAGGACGCCTTCCAGTCCGTAGCCGACTTCGATGCGCAGGCGCCGGTCATTCTTGGCGACGATCAGGATCGCCCCGTCATCGATGCCCTTGCGGCCGATCTTCCAGGCATCGAGCAGGCGAATGCCGAATTGCTCGATCGGCTCCGGCTGCGTCGTCGGCAGCACCAGGACGACGACCTGGCTGCCCTTTTTGGCCTCGAAGGCGGCCAGCCGGGCTTCCAGTTCGCCGGCCTGGGCCGCCGAGAGGCTGGCGGTCAGATCGGTGACCCGTGCCGTCAGGGCCGGAATCGGCACCGCTTCTGCCGCCGCAACCGCCAGCAGGGCGGGCAGGCAGAGCGCCAGAAGGGCCAGCAGGCGGCGCATGCGACAGACTTAGCGGGCGGGCGCCGGGGCGGGGTTGTCGAAATGGATGGTCGGCGGCGTCGCCACGGCCTTCTCGTCCTCAACCGTGAAGTTGGCTTTCGGTTTCCAGCCCATCGCCATCGCCGTCAGGTTGTTCGGGAAAGTGCGCACCGAAACGTTGTACTCCTGGACGGTCTTGATATAGCGATTGCGGGCAACGGCGATGCGGTTTTCCGTGCCTTCGACTTGCGCTTGCAAGTCGCGGAAATTGGCGTCGGCCTTCAGCTGTGGATAGTTTTCGGCAACCACCAGCAGCCGTGCCAGGGCGCCGCCGAGATCGGCCTGGGCCTTCTGGAATTTGGCGAAAGCGGCTTCGTCATTGACCAGTTCCGGCGTTGCCTTCATTCCGGCAACACTGGCGCGCGCTTCGGTAACCTTGGTCAGGACTTCCTTCTCATGCGCGGCATAGCCCTGGACGATGGACACCAGATTGGGAATCAGGTCGGCGCGCCGCTTGTACTGGTTGAGCACTTCGGACCAGGCTGCAGTGACCGCCTCGTCATTGGTCTGAACCTGGTTGTAACCGCAGCCCGAGAGCAGCGTGGTGATCAACAGCAGAAAGACGACAAGTCGGGATTTCATTGGGGGAGCCTCCTGTTTGCGGGTTACGGGTGATGTTGGATGATCCCCGGCAAAATGCAAGAGCAATTTCCTGCCCGACCTCCAGCAAAAAAAACCCCGCCACGAAGGCGGGGTAACAGGGAGGTCTCGAAAGGGGGATTTCGAGGGGGTAAATCTGTCGCTTAATCCTTGCGATGCTTTTGCAACCAGTGTCGCCTGACCATGATCACCGCCCCGGTGGCAATCGCCGCAAGGACCGCCTTCAGCGGTTCGGCCTGCCCTTCTGCCAGCCAGTCAAAGCCGGAAACTCCGACAAAGACGCCCAGGCTTTCGCTGATGGGCAGATGGTCGGCCATGGACATTAGCGGATCGGGCGGGCCGGAATTCTGGCGAGGACCGGCTGGGGAGCCGGCGGCATGCCGAAAAGGTAGAGGCGGGCGGCATCCATAAATTCTTTGATAGTCATTTCGATCATTTCCTGTTTCTCCTCTTGCTGGGCTTGTTGTTCTTCAATGCCTTGCATTTTACGGAGGTGCCGGCCAGGCGTCTGTTGCGCAAGCGTTGCCGCGCCGTAACAGGGTTTGATCTTTGATGACGCTTTGTAACGGCGCCGGCTGGGGCGTTACTGGTGCGCTTTCCAGCACAGCGTAAAGCGCGCGCCGCCGAGCGGTGCGGCATCCGCCGTGGCGCTGCCGCCGTGGAGTTCGAGTACCCGGCGGGCAATCGCCAGGCCGAGGCCATAGCCGCCGGTGGCGCGGTCGCGCGACCGGTCGAGGCGGGTGAACGCCGAGAAAATATGCTCGCGTTCGGCCGGTGGGATGCCGATGCCGTCGTCGTCGACATGGATCAGGATGCGGTCGTCGATCATTTCGGCACTGACCCGGATCTGCCGGCTGGCGTATTTGAACGCGTTGCGCAGCAGATTGCGCAGGGCGTAGGGCATGGCCTTGCGATCGAGATCGACGTTGAGGTTGTCCGGCAGCTTTCCGGTATCCACCGTGACTGCCAGCTTGCGGCCGAGCAGGCGTACCGAATCGACCTCTTCGGTCAGCCACTCGGCGAAGCGCACGCTGGAAAAATGCGGTTCCGGCGCCTCCCGCTCGAAACGGGCATAGGTCAGGCTGGTGTCGATCAGGTGGTCGAGCTCGTCGAGGTCGTCCTCCATCATCGTCCATAGCCGCTGGCGCTCGGCCAGTTCGTCGGTTTCGGCCAACATTTCCAGCGCAAAGCGCATGCGGGCGATCGGCGTGCGCAATTCGTGCGAGATGCCGCAGGCGAGTTCGCGGTGCGTGGCAAGCAGTTGCTGGACGCGTTCGGCCATGCTGTTCATGGTTTCCGAGAGCGACGAGAAGAGCTGGCTGCGGGCCGGCGGGGAGCGTGCCTCGAAATCGCCGTCGCCCAGGTCGCGGGCCGTCTGGCGCAGGGATTCGAGGTCGCGCCAGACCGGGCGGACCCAGAACCACAGGGCGATACCGAAAATCAGGCCGGTCAGGCTCCAGGTCAGCAACCGCAGGCGCAATTCGAGCGGCAGGCGGTCCTTCAGCTCCGGGTTGCGGTTCGAGGCGAGCGGCCCGACCACGAGAACCTGGCTGCTGGTACCCAGCCGGTGGTACATGATGTCGCCATCGTGATCGATGGCGATGTCGCCGGCGTCGAGCTTGTCGACCTGGTAGGGGGTCAGCGTCCGGTCGAGCGTGATGCGCTCGACGATGCCGAGGCGATAGGAGAACTTGTCGTCGATCTGCTTGATCTTGTGCGGCCAGGTGCTGCGCGGTTGGCGCGCCAGTTCGTCTTCGATCAGCGTGATCGTGCCGCGCATGAAGCGCCGCGCATAGTCGTCGGTGATGCCGCGCTGGGCGGTCGAAATGACGAAGTCGGCGGTGAAGGCGATGGCCACGAAGGAGCCCATCGCCAGCAGGTAGAAATTGAAGAACAGCTTCGACAGGCTGTAGCGCCCACCCCGCCAGCGCGGCAGCGAAACGCGAAAGAGCGAGCGGGCGAGGCCGTGATTGCGCTCTTTCTCGGCCAGCTCGCCGGAATCAGTTCCAGTCATGCTTGCTGAACAGGTAGCCTTTGCCGCGCACCGTCTTGATGCGGGTCGGATTGTCCGGGTCGTCGTTCAGTTTCTTGCGCAGCCGGGAGATGCGCGCGTCGATCGAACGATCCAGGCCGTCGAAGCCGATACCGCGCAGTTCCTGCAGCAGGTCGTCGCGCGACAGCACGTTGCCGGCATGTGAGGCGAGCAGCCAGAGCAGGTCGAATTCGGCGGTGGTCAGGTCGATGCTGGTACCGCCCAGCGAGGCGGTCCGCGTTGACTGGCTGATCCGGAACTGGCCGAAGACCATCGTTTCGGTTTCGCTGCCCTGGCTGTCGCTGGCCACCGGCAGGCGGCGCAACAGCGCTTTGATGCGAGCGAGCAGCACGCGCGGCTGAACCGGCTTGGCGATGTAGTCGTCGGCGCCCATTTCGAGGCCGAGAATCTGGTCGAAATCTTCGTCGCGGGCGGTCAGCATCAGGATCACGCCGCGGTATTGCGGCCGGACGGCCCGGCAGACCTCGAAGCCGTCCTTGCCCGGCAGCATGACGTCGAGAATGACCAAGTCGGGCTGTTCGGCCAGAATGCGCGTCTCGGCCGTGTCGCCACGGGGCTCGATGCTGACCGTCAGGTCATTCTTGGTGAGGTATTCGGCGGTCAGTTCGGCCAGCCGTTCGTCGTCTTCGACGAGCAGGATACGTGTGTTCATCCGCCAATCTTAACGGCCGGGCGGTCGGCGGTCCACCTTGCCGGACCGGCCAGACAAAAAAGGCCGAACCACTTGGTTCGGCCTTGTCCGGCAAATGACTGGCGGCGGGTATTGCGGCCGAGCGATCAGGCAGCGGCAGCTTGCGTCGGGATCTTGTGGCCGTGGCGGGTGATGCGGTTCTGCGTATCGACGTAGATCAGATCCGGCTCGTGCTTGGCCAGTTCGATCTCGTTGTATACGGCAAAGGTGGCGATGATCAGGATGTCGCCCGGGGCGGCGCGGCGGGCGGCCGAACCGTTGACGGAGATGACGCCGGAACCGCGCTCGGCGCGAATGGCATAGGTGGTGAAACGCTCACCGTTGTTTACGTTCCAGATGTCGATCTGTTCGTATTCCTTGATGTTGGCCGCTTCGAGCAGGTCTTCATCAATGGCGCAGGAACCCTCGTAGTGCAGGTCGGCGTGGGTGGTCGTCACGCGGTGCAACTTGGATTTCAGCATCGTTCTCTGCATGGTTCCACTCATCCAGAAGTTGGGGGAAGGGCATTGTAGCGACAATAGCCCCCCTGTCAACGGCTTTGGTCGGCGCCAAAAAACGCCTTAAATTTCAATGTTATCAATGAGCCGGGTGGTCCCGAGCCGGGAGGCGGCCAGCGCCACCAGCGGGAGGTTTGTGCCCGTGGGCACGGCCAGGTCGGACTGTTGCCGCACTGCAACATAGTCGGGTTTCCAGCCGGCGGCGGTCAATGCAGCCACGGCGGCTTCTTCCAGCTTGGTGGTGTCGCTTTCGCCGGCCCGGATGGCGTCGCGGATCTTGTTCAGCTCGCGATACAGGCGCGGCGCCTCGTTGCGCTCGGCCGGGCTCAGGTAGGCATTGCGCGACGACAGGGCGAGGCCGTCTTCGGCCCGTACCGTTTCGCCGCCGACGATGTTGATCGGCAGCGCCAGCTGACGGGCCATATTACGCAGGACCATCAACTGCTGGTAGTCCTTCTTGCCGAACAGGGCGGCCTGCGGCTGCACGATGTTGAACAGCTTGAGCACCACGGTGGCGACGCCGCGGAAATGGCCGGGGCGGAATTCACCGTCGAGTTGATGCTGGATGGCCGGCGGTTCGACGACATATTCCTGCGGCTCGGGGTAGAGATCGGCCTCGCTCGGCGCGAACAGCACGTCGACGCCGGCCGCGGCCAGCTTGTCGGCATCGGCCTGCAGGGTCCGCGGGTATTGGTCGAAATCCTCGTTCGGGCCGAATTGCAGGCGATTGACGAAGATGCTGGCGACCACGGTGTCGCCGTGGGCGCGCGCCTGTTCCATCAGGCTGATGTGGCCGGCGTGGAGGTTGCCCATGGTCGGCACAAAAACGACGCGAGCGCGCCCCTGGAGCGCCGCCCGCAGGTCGGCGACGGAGGAATGGATTTGCATGGTGTTAAGCGGCGTAAGTGTGTTCGGGGGCGGGGTAGCTGCCGTCCTTGATGGCGGCGACGGCGAGGCTGGCGGCATCGGCGATGCTGCTGGCGCCGGCCATGAAATTGCGGACGAATTTGGCTTTCTTGCCCGGCGGGATGTCGAACGCGTCGTGCACCACCAGGACCTGGCCGGAACAATCCTTGCCGGCGCCGATGCCGATGGTGATGATGGCCAGGCCGGCGGTGACTTCGCCGGCCAGCACGGCGGGAATGGCTTCGAGAACGAGCATCGTCGCGCCGGCATTTTGCAGGGCCAGGGCGTCGTCCTTCAGGCGTTGCGCGGCCGCTTCGCCCTTGCCCTGGACCTTGTAGCCGCCCAGCGCATGCACCGATTGCGGTGTCAGGCCGAGGTGGCCGCAGACCGGGATGCCGCGCTGGGTGAGGAATTCGACGGTCCGGGCCATGTCCTGGCCGCCTTCCAGCTTGACCATCTGGGCGCCGGCCGCCATCAGCGTGACGGCGTTGCGGAAGGCCTGTTCCGGCGATTCCTGATAGCTGCCGAACGGCATGTCGGCAATGATGAAGGCGCGATCCGAGCCGCGCTTGACGGCGGCGGTATGGTAGGCGATGTCGGCGATGGTGACCGGCAGCGTGGTGTCGTGGCCCTGGATGACATTGCCCAGCGAGTCGCCGATCAGCAGGGATTCGACGCCGGCGCCATCAAGCAGACGGGCGAAGCTGGCGTCGTAGCAGGTGAACATGACGACTTTTTCGCCGGCGGCGTAGAGCTTGGCGAGGTCGGCCTGGGTCAGGCGGCGGGTGATGGTTTGGGCAGACATTCAAGTCCTGAAAACGAAATAGACGGCGCCTAGGATACACAGAGCCGCCCACAAGTAGTCAAGCTTGAGTGGCTGGTCCATGTAAAAAACGACGAAGGGAACGAAGACGGCAAGGGTGATGACTTCCTGCAGAATCTTCAACTGGCCGAGGCTCATTTCGGTGTGGCCGATGCGATTGGCCGGCACCTGGATCAGGTATTCGAAGAGCGCGATGCCCCAGGAAATCAGCGCGGCGATCCACCACGGTTTTTCGTTGAGATGCTTGAGGTGCGAATACCAGGCGAAAGTCATGAAGACGTTCGACAGGGCCAGCAGCACCACCGTCTGCCAGAGCACGGGGATGTTGAAACCGAACAGGTTCACAGCTTGACGATACCCTGGTTGGCGACGGCCGGCAGCCAGGCGGCGATGGCGCCGCGCCCGGGAATGATTAGCTGGGGGGCGATTTCGGCCAGCGGGTAGAGGACGAAGGCGCGCAGGTGCAGGCGCGGGTGCGGCAGGGTCAGGCGCGGCAGATCAAGGAAGTAGTCGTTGTAGAGCAGCAGGTCGAGATCGAGCGTCCGTGGGCCATCTTTTTCGGCGCGGATGCGGCCGAAGCGCTGTTCGATTTCCAGCAGCGCATCGAGCAGCGCTTCCGGGGCCAATGTCGTTTCGAGCCGGGCGACGGCATTGACGAACTCCGGCTGATCGAGCTTGCCGACCGGCGCCGTGCGATACAGCGAGGAGCATTGCGCGACACGGCTTTCCGGCAGATTGGCCAGCGCCCCGAAGGCGGCGCGGACAGTGGCGGCCGGGTCGCCGAGATTGGCGCCGAGCGCGACGTAGGCCGTGTTCATTCGGCGGCGGTTTCGGCCGGTTTCTTGCGGCGGCGCCGGCGTTTCTTGTCGGCCGCCTGTTCCGGCATCAGCATTTCGGCGCGCTTGTCGCCATCGACATTCTGGAAGCGTGTCCACCACTCGGCCAGTTCCATGTCGATTTCGCCGGATTCGGCACGCAGCAGAAGGAAGTCGTAACCGGCCCGGAAGCGTGGCTGTTCGAGCAGGCCGTACGGCCGTTTGCCGGCGCGTGCTTCAAAACGCGGCTGGAGGGCCCAGATGTCTTTGATATCGCCGGCGATACGGCGGGTGATGGCGAGCTTCTCGCCCTGCACCTCGATCACCGTATCCATCGCCTGATGCAGCGCCGGGATCTTCGGCTCGCCCTTGGCCTTGAGCTTTTCCCAGTGCGCCAGCACTTCGTGCCAGAGCAGCGTGGCGAACAGGAAGCCCGGCGAGACGCCCTTGCCCTGACGGACGCGGGCATCGGTATTGGCCAGCGAGGCCATCACGAACTTTTCGCCCATCGGCTGTTCGAGAATCACGTCAAGCATCGGCAGCAGGCCGTGATGCAGGCCTTCGTCGCGCAACTGGGTGATGCATTTGACCGAGTGGCCGGAGGTCAGCAGCTTCAACATTTCGTCGAACAGGCGGGCGGCCGGCACGTTTTCGAGCAGGCCGGCCATTTCGCGGATCGGCTTGCTGGCCGCCGGGTCGATCGTCAGGCCGAGCTTGGCGGCGAGGCGCACGGCGCGCAGCATGCGCACCGGGTCTTCGCGGTAGCGGGCGCGCGGCTCGCCGATCATGCGCAGGGTTCTTTGCTTGAGGTCGCCGACGCCATGGTGATAGTCGATGACCGCCTCGGTGATCGGATCGTAATACAGCGCGTTGGCCGTGAAATCGCGGCGGGCGGCATCTTCGGACTGGCTGCCGAAGACGTTGTCGTGCAGCACCCGGCCGTGTTCGTCGGTCTTGGTGTCGGCGCCCAGCGTGCCGCGGAAGGTGGTGACCTCCATCGTCTCCTGACCCATCATCACATGGACGATCTGGAAGCGGCGGCCGATGATGCGCGAGCGCCGGAAGGCGTGGCGCACTTCTTCCGGCGTGGCATCGGTGGCGATGTCGAAATCCTTCGGCTCGGCGCCGATCAGCAGGTCGCGCACGGCGCCGCCGACGACGTAGGCCTTGTGGCCATGCTGCTGCAGGGTTTCGCAGGTGCGCCGGCTGCCGACGCTGATGCGGTCACGGGTGATGCCGTGGGTGGAGACGGGAATGACAGCGGGCTCGTGGTGGTTGGCCGAGGGCTTCTTGCCACCAAAAACGCGGGAAATGAGTTTGCGGATCACGTATTACCGTTCAATGAGCGCCCGAGGCGCTACGGGAAAAGGCGGATTTTACCGCAATGTAATGATCTTCCAGCCCAATTCGCTGCTGTGCTGACGCAGTTTGTCGTCCGGATCGACGGCCACCGGCGTCTTCACCTTGCCCATCAACGGCAAGTCGTTGTGCGAGTCGCTGTAGAAAAAGCTGTCGTCGAAGCTGCCCCACCACAGGCCGAGCGATTCGAGCCAGCTTTCGACGCGGACGATCTTGCCGTCGCGGAAGGATGGCGTGCCGCGCGGGCCGCCGGAAAAGGCGCCGTTCGCGGCATCGACTGCAGCGGTCGTGGCGATCAGGTGCGGCACGCCGAGTTCGCGGGCGATTGGCCCGGTGACGAAACTGTTGGTGGCGGTGACGATGGCGCACAGGTCGCCATTGGCCAGGTGTTCAGCGACCAGTTGGCGGGCCGGTTGGCTGATGATCGGGCGGATGTGGCGGTCCATGTATTCGCGGTGCCAGGCATCGAGTTCGGCCCGGCTGTGGCGGGTCAGCGGCGCCAACTGGAAGATCAGGAATTCGTAGATGTCGAGCGTCCCGGCCTTGTAATGCTCGTAGAACTCGATGTTCTTGGCTTCCTGCAACTCGCGATCGACGACGCCCTTGCTGATCAGGAATTGCGCCCATTCGAAATCGGAATCGCCGATCAGCAGGGTGTTGTCGAGGTCGAAGAGGGCGAGGTTCATGCGTTCGTTTCCAGGTTGAGCAGTTCGCGCAGCAGCGGCAGCGTGACGGGGCGTTTTTGTTCGAGGGTGTATTGGTCGAGCGCGACGACCAGCATCGACAGCGTGCGCATGTCGCGCGGCGCGTGGCGCAGCAGGTAGTTGATCGCTTCCGGCGACAGCTTCAAGGCGCGTTCCTTGGCCTGGGTGGCGATGGCGGCGGCCTTTTCGGTGTCGGACAGCGGTTGCAGGCGGTAGATCAGGCCCGAACCGAGCCGGGTTCGCAGGTCTTCGCGCAGGGCCAGATGCACCGGCGGCTGGGGGGCGGCGGTGAGCAGCATGCCGCCGGCCATTTTCAGGCGGTTGAAGTGATTGAACAGCGCGATCTGGCCGGCGTCGTTCAATTCGTCTACGTGGTCCACGGCCAGTTGTCCGCTGGCCGGGGCCTTGGCCAGTGATGGATCGCTGACCGCATCGACGTAGGCAAAACCGCTGGCGAGCAACAGGTGGGAGCATCCCGAGCCGGCTTCGCCCCACAGGCAGAACGAGGTTTCGGCGCGGGCGCCGGCCAGCCAGCCGGTCAGCGCCGCCAGCGTTTCGGCATTGCCGCCGGGCACGAAGTTATCCAGCGTGGGCGGGCTTTCCGGCAGCAAATCGAGAATCAGCTGGCGCATCGGGACATGGGAATGAAACAGGGGCCGCGATTTTAGCATTGCTCCGGAACTCGGCTCGGCTTTCGGCCGGCGGGATCAACTCGGCCAGCCGCCGGGCGCTGTGCCGCAAGCGGGAATGGGCGATTGCGCCGCGCTCCAGCGCCTCGGCCGCCGCGTACACGGCCCGGTAAAACTGGCGCGGGTCGTAGGAAACCAGCACCAGATCGACGCCGGCTGCCAGCGCTTCGCTCGCCACCCGGCCAATGCCCAGATCGTAGACGGCGCCCATGTTGAGGTCGTCGGTGATCAGTACGCCGTCGTAGCCCCACGCGCTACGCAGCAGGCCGTCGATCACCGCCGCCGAATGCGAGGCGGCGCGTTGCCGGTCGATGGTAGCCAGCGTCACATGACCGAGCATCATCGCTGCGCCGGAATGGCCGGCCAGTTGGCGGAACGGTTGCCAATCGGCGGCCAGGATTGCCGGCGAGTCGTCGAGCCGGGCGGCCCGCAGGTGGGTGTCCTGTCGCACCCGGCCGAGGCCGGGAAAGTGCTTCAGCGTGGCACGCACGCCGCTGTCGGCCAGGCCGTCGATGTACCCGGCGGCCACCGCGCCGACGGTGGCCGGGTCGGCGGCGATGGCGCGGGCTGAAATCCGGGTCAACCGATCGTGCGGCTGGTCCTCACCAGCTGGCCGCAGATCGAGTACCGGGCCGAAGTTCAGATTGACGCCGAGCGCCGCCAGACCGCGTCCCTGGCGGGCGCCGTAGCACCGGGCCGCGGCCGGCGGATCGTTACCAGCGACCAGGCTGGCCAGCGGCGGCATCGCTTCGAGCAGCGGCGAGAGGTGCGACACCGGGCCGCCCTCCTGGTCGCCGGCAACGATCAGCGGCGGCAGCTCGGCCCGCTGGCGGACGACCTGCAGGGCGGCGATGTCGGCCGCCACGGCGGCCATGCTGCGACCGCGCAGATTGCGTTTGCCGAGGTAGATGCCGCCGATCAGGCCGCCGGCGGCCAGCGGCTGCAGTTCGGCAAAGTCGGTGAAGCCGACGATGAAATGCTCACCCACCGTTCGCAGGCTGTCGCCGCCGGCCAGCACGGCGGCGCGCTGGGCTTGATACTCGCCTTCGCGGGCCAGCGTGACAACGATGACGGCAAGCAGCAAGGCCACCGGCAGGCGGCCTGGAAAGCCGCGTCGCCAGACCAGGCCGCCGGTCGCCAGGACCAGCAGCAGCGGCATTTCGACGTGACGCAGCCAGTACAGCAGCGGGTGCTTCAGGTGCCAGGCGAGGCCGAGCAGCAGCAGCGGAAAAAGGAGGGCGGCGGCGCCGGCCAGCCGCCGGGTCGGTTGGCAGTTCATTGTTCGGCCTGGCCGTTGAGCTGGGCGCCGAGGCGATACCAGTCGAGGCGGCGGGTGGCGAGCATGGTGGCGCCGAGGGCGAGGAAGAGCAGCAGGCTGCCCATCAGCAGCGCGTTGTCTTCGGAGAGCAGGACGCCGTACAGCACACCATAGAGGCCGGTCAGTCCGGCGCCGAAGGCAAAGCCCTGGCGGATGCCGCCCAGCGCGCCGGAAAGGTAGGTGGCGATCAGCCCGATACAGGCCACCGCCGACAGGCCGTAGGCGAGGTGGAAGGGCAGATGTTCCGAGAAGGCGATGAGCAGCAGGAAGAAGATGGCCAGGGCCAGACCGACCAGCAGGTACTGCATCGGGTGGATCGGCGAACGGCGCAGGATTTCGGTCAGGAAAAAGCCGGCGAAAGTTAGGGCAATGAACAGCACGCCATATTTGACGGCGCGTTCGGACTGCAGATAGACATTGACCGGATCGACGAAATCGATGCTCAGAAATTCGCCGCGCGCCGGGTTCAGCGTCGCCTCGAAGTTGCGCGCCAGATGCGAGATTTGCCAATCGGCGGTAAAGCCGTCCTTGCTCACCGTGCGGGTGGTGGGCAGAAAACGGCCGGCAAAATTCGGGTGCGGCCAGGCCGATTTCAACTCGATGTGGTTCGCTTCGCCGGTCGGCGCGATGGCCAGTCGGGCGGTGCCGGTCAATTGCAGCGGAAAACTGAAGTCGAAGCGGTTTTCGCGCTGCACATCGAGCGGGCCGAGGTTGATGCTCAGGCGGCGTACCGGCGACTCCTTGCCATCCGCGCCAGTGGCGCCGGGCGAGGCGAAACGCTGCGGCTTGCCGTTGATGATCGCCTCGGGATCATTATTGACGCCGCGCGGATCGGAAATGCCAAGCACCAGTTCGGCTCGTGCCTCGAGGATACGGCCGGCGGTGCGCGTCTCGGCCAGGGGCTTGACGACGAAACGCCCGCTGCTGATCAGCCCGAGTCGGAACAGCCGGGCCTGGTAGATGCCCCGGTTGCGCGTTTCGACCACCGTTTCGCCGGCCATGTTGAGGCTTTCCGGCGGCAACAGCAGGGTCCGCTCGACCACCTGCAGGCGGGTTTCGCCCCGCCCGGACTGCTCTTCCTTGGGCACGGCGATCTCGACCTGTTCGCGGTAATGCACGGCAAGTACCGGCCCGACCAGCGTCTGCGGCCCGGCCGCACTGTTGGCGATGCTCGCCTGCACTTCGTTCTGGCGCTGGCTGCGCTCGCGGATCTGGTCCTTGATCAGGGCCAGCGGCACCAGCAGCAAAAGCGACATGATGCAGATCGCGGCAATCTTGTAGAACAGTCTCTTGTCCATTTCAGGCTCCCTTGTTTGAAAGTGAGCCAAGTTTCGGCGCGCCACGTGAACGCCTGTCGAAGGCAGGGTGAAGGCGTGTGAAGCGGGCGTGAAGTCGGGCTTTCGGCCGTGCTCATAGTGCTGCCGGGTCGGCCAATTCGGCCTATGCTGAACGCCTGTGCTCAGCTTGCCAGTCAGGAGATGTCAAATGCCAGCAGATTCAAAAGTTCGGCCGTGGTGGCTTGCGCCGCAAACGCCCGGGGAGCAGGGGGCGACAGTCGTTGCGGCGGGGTTGTCCGGGGCCGAGGCGAAGGCGCGTCTGGACCAGTTCGGTCCCAACATATTCCGCGACCGTCCCCAGAAATCCTTGTGGCGACAGTACCTGGCCCGTTTCAAGAATCCGCTGGTCCTGATCTTGTTGATCGCCAGTGCCGTTTCGGCGCTGACCGGCGAGGTGACCAACTTCGTCATCATCGGCAGCATCGTACTGCTCAGCGTCACCCTGGATTTTGTCCAGGAGCACCGGGCCAATGCCGCCGCCGACAAGTTGCGGCAGTCGGTCTCGGTGCGGGCCACCGTGGTGCGCGATGGTGTGTCCAGGGATGTCCCGGTCAGCGAACTGGTGCCCGGCGACCTCGTCCTGCTGTCGGCCGGCGACCTGATTCCGGCCGACGGGCTGGTGCTCGAGGCACGCGATCTTTTCGTCAAACAGTCGCTGTTGACCGGCGAGACCTACCCGGTCGAGAAGCGGCCCGGTCCGCCGTCCGGCACGGGCGATGACCTGCAGGAGGCGACCAACGCGGTCTTCATGGGCACCTCGGTAATCAGCGGCAGCGCCCGGGTGGTGGTGGTCAAGACCGGCGCGGCAACGGCGATCGGCGAGATTGCCGACAGCGTTGCCAAACCGGCGGAAGCCACCTCCTTCGAGCTGGGGACCCGCCGTTTCGGCATGCTGATCATGCGCCTGACGGTCCTCATGGTGATGTTCGTCCTTTTCGTCAATATGTTCTTCGACAAGCCCTGGCTGGAATCCTTTCTCTTCGCCGTGGCACTGGCCGTCGGCCTGACGCCGGAGCTGCTGCCGATGGTGGTCTCGGTGACCTTGTCGCGCGGCGCGTTGCGGATGGCCAAGCGGCACATGATCGTCAAACGCCTGTCGGCGATCCAGGATCTCGGCTCAATGGACGTGTTGTGCACCGACAAGACCGGCACGCTGACTGAAGCGAAGATTCGTCTGGAAAAGCATCTCGATGCCGACGGCAAGCCGAGCGAACGCGTCCTTGAACTGGCCTATTTCAACAGTTTTTTCGAGACCGGCCTGAAAAGCCCGCTCGATGAGGCGATCCTGGCGCATCAACAGATCGATAGCAGCCAGTGGAAAAAGATCGACGAGGTTCCCTTCGACTTCGAGCGGCGTCGTGTCTCGGTGCTGATCGACAACGGCAAGACCCGCTGGCTGGTGGTCAAGGGCGCGCCGGACGAGATCGTCGGGCTGTGCACGCAGTACCAGACGGCCGCCAGCGAAAGTCCGCTGGCCATCGATGACGCCGCGCGAACCGCCATTGCCGGGCAGTTCCATGCGCTCGAGGAAGAGGGCTTCCGGGCGCTGGGGATCGCCTGGCGGGAGGTGCCGCTCGATCATCCGCATGCCGTGGTCAGCGACGAAAGCGAACTGGTGCTGGCTGGCTTTGCCGCCTTTCTCGATCCGCCGAAGGCCAGTGCCGCTGCCGCGCTGGCCGGGCTGAACCGGCTCGGGGTGAGTATCAAGGTGGTGACCGGCGACAGCGAACTGGTCACCCGGCATGTCTGCGGCGAGTTGAAAATACCGGTCAGCGGAATATTGCTCGGCAGGGAAATCGCCGAGATGGACGATCATGCGCTGCAGGCGCGGGTCGATAACAACAACCTGTTCTGCCGGGTCAATCCGGCCCAGAAGGAACGGGTCATTCGCGCCCTGAGGGCGCGCGGCCATGTCGTCGGCTATCTTGGCGACGGCATCAACGACGCGCCGTCGCTTCATTCGGCCGACGTCGGGCTATCGGTCGATTCGGCCGTCGACGTGGCCAAGGAAGCGGCCGACATGATCCTCATGCGCCATGACCTGCATGTCCTGCATGCCGGGGTTGAGGAAGGGCGGCGGACTTTCGGCAACATCATGAAGTACATCCTGATGGGCACCAGTTCCAATTTCGGCAACATGTTCAGCATGGCCGGCGCGGCGCTGTTCCTTCCCTTCCTGCCAATGTTGCCGACCCAGATCCTGCTCAACAACATCCTCTACGACCTGTCGGAAATCCCCATTCCGCTGGACAAGGTCGATGCCGTCGATATCCGCACGCCGCGCGTCATGGACATGGCCTTCGTGCGCAATTTCATGCTGGTCATCGGCTCGATCAGCTCGCTGTTCGACTTCCTGACCTTCTACATCCTGCTGTCGGTTCTGCAGGCCGATGAAAAGCTGTTCCAGACCGGCTGGTTCGTCGAATCGCTCTGCACCCAGGTGCTGGTCATCTTCATTATCCGGACCCGGGGAAACCTGCTGAAAAGCCGTCCGCATCCGGTGCTCTTCGCATCCTCGTTGCTGATCGTCGGCCTGGCGGTGATTCTGCCTTTCACGCCGGTCGGCAGCTACTTCGGCTTTGTCGCGCCACCCCTCAAGTTCTACGCGATCCTCGGGGCGATGGTCGTCGCCTACCTGCTGGTCGTCGAACTGGCCAAGCGGATGTTCTATCGCTGGATGGCCGGCGTCCGGCCGGCGTGATTGCGCTGCGCCGTGCTGCCAGCCAACGAGGCGGGCCGGACTTGAAATGGAAAAGGCCCGGCACCAGTGCGGCCGGGGCCTTGCTCGGGCGGCACCAGCAAGCTGGCGCCGGACGACCGTTCAGAGGCGAGTTTTGCGGCGCGTCAGAGCCAGAGCACCAAGGGCCAGGCCAAGCAGGGCCAGCGACTCGGGTTCCGGGACGGCAGCGACCGGTGGGTCGGCGGTGATTATGTCCTGGTAATACGGCGAGGTGAGCGTCATTGCGTATTTCTTGTCGAGGCTCTTGGCCGCCGGAATGGCGTTGAAGAAATTGGTCAGCCAGTCTTTGGTCTCGGCCTGCAAATCGGTGGCCGTGAAGCCGTCCTTAGTGATGTCCCAATTCTTCGACGGATTTTCGTACAGGCTTTCCCAGATGCCGAGCTGGATGGCCGAGCCCTGCAACCCGGTCAGCGGCCGCACCCAGGCGAAGGGGTCGTTCCAGCTGTTCGAGTTTCCGTTCATCACGTAGTTCACCGCACCGAGGAAATCGAGCGTGCGTTGGGTCGGGCCATTGAAGTTGATCGTGTAATCGACCTTGTTGCCACCCGAGATCGACTGAAAAATGTCGTAGCAGTACATCAGTACGTCATTGACCCCGTTGATGAAGATGCCGGCTTCGACGCCGCTCAATTTGCTGGCTGAACCGGTGAACAGCCCGACGTTTGCCGAGAAGTTCTGCGTGCTGTTGCCTGACTTGTAGGTCGCCCGCACCGCGTCGTAGTCGGCCCCGGGCAGGCTGTCGAAGATCGGGTTGGCGAAGGTAATCGTGACCGCAGCGGCCTGGGCGGCACCGGCGGTGGCAATCAGGCCGGCGAGAAGGGCGTATTTGAGAATTTTCATGGTCAGGCTGGTCCGGGAAAAACCAGCTATCAGCAAAAACGGGGCCACCGAAGACAAGCCCTTGATTTTTTAACTATTCAGATAGTTTCAGCCAAATGCCGGCCCGGCAAGTGTAAGCAATATCGACACAAATTTCTTTTAAAAACAGTGGCTTACGTTGCATTTCGCCAGGGGTTTTTGGGGCGAAGGCAAGGAGAAATTTCACACTCGCCGCCTTTTTTCGCCTTAACCAGGCGGTAGCCGAATCCGTCCGACCCCGCCGCCGTCCGGGTGATTGGCGAACTCCGCATCACCGTCATGCAGCCGCGCCACCTCCCTGACCAGCGCCAGGCCGAGACCGGTGCTTTTGCGGCCGGTGGCCGGGCGGGGCAGCGAGTAGAAGCGGTCGAACAGTTGCCGCAGCGCATAGTCGGGGGCGCCGGCGCCGTGGTCGCGCACGGTGATTTCGCTGGCTTCCTCGGTGTGGCTCAGGGCAAGCTCGATCAGGCCGCCTTCCGGCGAGAATTCGATGGCGTTGTCGAGCAGGTTGAGGATGGCCTGTTGCAGCAAGAAGGCGTCGCCCCGGATGCTGACCGGCGTAGCGCTCAGCCGGCAATCGAGGCGGCGGGCGTCGAGTTGCTGGCGGCGCAGTTCGATGCAGGTTTTCAGGAGTTCGGCCAGATCGACCGTGGCAATCCCTTCCGGCGCCTGCAATTGTTCGACGCGGGCCAGCATCAGCATGCGGTCGATGATCGCCTGCAGGCGGCGCGCCTGCTCGCCGATGCTGTCGGCAAAGCGGCGGCGGTCGGCGGCCGGCGGATCGCCTTCGAGGATTTCGGCGGCGCCGATCACCGCGGTCAGCGGGCTTTTCATTTCATGCGCCAGGTTTTGCACGTATCTTTCGACGTACTGCTTGCCTTCCAGTCGTTCGCGCATCTCGGCCAGGGCGCGGGCCAGCTCGGAAAACTGCCGGCCGCCGCTGGTCGGCGGTTCCGCCTTGCGGCCGTCGGCGACATCGCGGGCGTAGGCACGCAGCCGGTTGATCGACCAGCTCAGCCAGCCGGAGAAGAACAGGCCGATCGCCGCGGTGGCGGCGAGCAGCAACAGGCCGGACTGCTTGACGCGCTGCTCGGCGCGGGCGATGTAGGGGTGCAGCGAGGCGAGCGGCTTGGCCAGCGACAGTACGCCGATCAGTTCGCCCTGCCAGAAGATCGGGGCGGCGACGTACATCACCGAGGAGTTCGGATCGGCTGGGTTTTCAAGGGTGTTGCGGGCGCCGTATTCGCCGCGCAGGACGCGGGCGATGTCGCGCCACTGCGCGTAATCGGCCCCGACGGCGGTGCCTTCGGAATCGTAGACGACGATGCCGTGCGGATCGGTGACATACACGCGGAAGTCGATGGTTTCCTTCTCGACGCCGGAAATGTTGGCGCGCGGACTGCGCCGGGTGGCGGCGCGCAGCGAGTCGGCAAAGGCGCCTTGGCCGATGCGGCCGGCCGACAATTCCATGGCGGCCATCTCGGCGAGGACGTGGGCGGTATCGACCAGGGTTTCCTCGGTGGCCTGGCGGATGCCGGGTTCGGTTTCGTGGGTGAAGGTGTTGAGCACGAACCAGGCGGCCAGACCGACCACCAGGAAATAGCCGAAAAACAGCCGGACGGAAATGTTCATTACGACCTTATCCGGCGACAACGCTGTAACCGAGGCCGCGATGGGTGAGGATGGTTTCCTCGTCGGCGTGCACGCTGCGCAGCTTGCCGCGCAGCGTCTTGATATGGGTGTCGACCGTCCGTTCGAGACTTTCGCCGCCGTCCTGCCAGATCGCTTCCATGATCTGGCCGCGGCTCAGGATGCGGCCCGGGCGGGTCAGCAGCAGGGCGAGCAGTTGATATTCGTAGCGCGTCAGGTTGAGCCAGGTGCCACGGTAGGCGATACGCTGCCCGTCGCGATCGACCGCGAAACGTCCGGTCGGCGGACTGGCCGGCGGCGCCCGGCGCGGTTCGGGATGCAGCCGGCGCAGGATGGCACGGATGCGCGACACCACTTCGCGCGGGCTGAACGGTTTGGCGACATAGTCGTCGCCGCCGAGTTCGAGGCCGACGATGCGATCCACCTCGTCGGAGCGGGCGGTCAGGAACAGCACCGGCACGTCGGAATGGCGGCGCAGGGCGCGGCAAACGTCGAAACCACTCATGTCGGGCAGGCCGACGTCGAGCACGACCAGATCATGTCCGCCGGCCCCGAGCAAGGCCAGGGCCTCGGCGCCGAGGGTGCAGCTTTCGGCGGTGAAGCCGTCGCCGCGCAGGGCGTAGGCCAGCGTGTCGGAGATGGCCGGTTCGTCGTCGACGATCAGGATTTTCATGGGCGCCATGATAATTCATCCCGTTGCCATTGGCGGCGGCCGAAATCTCCCGGCCTGCCGGCAGGTTAGGGGCGCCTGCCGGTTTCGGGTAAAATCGCCTTTTTTTCCAGCGGCTGACCGCCGCGCCCGGCGAGTTCCCCAGACCATGACCCAGACTACTTCTCTCTCCTACCGTGATGCCGGCGTCGATATCGATGCGGGCGATGCCCTTGTCGAACGTATCAAGCCGCTGGCCAGGAAGACCCTGCGCGAAGGCGTGCTCGGCGGCATCGGCGGCTTCGGTGCGCTGTTCGAAGTGCCGAAACGTTACCAGGAGCCGGTGCTGGTTTCCGGTACCGACGGCGTTGGCACCAAGCTGCGTCTGGCTTTCGATCTGAACCGCCATGACACCGTTGGCCAGGATCTGGTGGCGATGAGCGTCAACGACATTCTGGTGCTCGGCGCCGAATCGCTGTTTTTCCTCGACTACTTTGCCTGCGGCAAGCTCGACGTCGATACCGCCGCTGCCGTCGTCGGCGGCATCGCCAAGGGCTGCGAACTGGCCGGCTGCGCGCTGATCGGCGGCGAAACCGCCGAAATGCCGGGCATGTACCCGGCCGGCGAATACGACCTGGCCGGTTTCGCGGTCGGCGTCGTCGAGAAATCGAAAGCCATCGACGGCAAGTCGATCGCCGCCGGCGACGTCGTGCTCGGCCTGGCTTCCTCGGGCGCCCACTCCAACGGCTACTCGCTGGTCCGCAAGATCATCGAACGTTCCAACCCGGACATGAATGCCAAGTTCGACGGTGAACGCACGCTGGCCGACGTCGTGATGGCGCCGACCCGCATTTATGTCAAGCAGGTGCTGGCGCTGCTCGAAAAGGTCGCGGTCAAGGGCATGGCCCATATCACCGGCGGCGGCCTGCTCGAAAATGTGCCGCGCGTCCTGCCGGAAAACACCGTCGCCGAACTGACCAAGGCTGCCTGGCCGCGTCCGAAGCTGTTCGACTGGATGCAGGCCGAAGGCAATGTCGCCGAGAACGAAATGCACCGCGTTTTCAACTGCGGTATCGGCCTGGTCATCGTCGTTGCGGCGGCCGATGCCGATGCCGCCATCGCCGAACTGAAGGCGCAGGGCGAAGCCGTCTATAACATCGGCAAGATTCGGGCACGTCAGGGTGACGAAGCGCAGACCCTCGTGGTCTGACAGCCTGCGGCGGGCTGCCGCCCTGGCGTGCAGCCTGCTGTTGTGGCAAGTCTCGTCGACCGTCTGGGCGGCGAGCAAGACGCCATCCGCCAAGCCGCTGGCCGGCAAGGTGGTCAAGAAGCCGGTCAAGGCTGCCGGCAAAGGTGCTCCGCCAAAAAAATCCGTACTTCCGGCCATCGGGCCGGCCGAAATTCTCGACGCCGACACCGTCGGTCTGCATGGCCATGCCAGTTTTTACGGCCACGGTTTCCAGGGGCGCAAGACGGCGACCGGCGAAGCCTTCGATGTCCAGCAATTCACCGGGGCGAGCAATCACTTCCCGCTCGGCAGCCTGGTCGCCGTGCATCGCCTGGATAGCGACCTGTGCGCCATCGTCAAGGTCAACGACCGGATGCACGTCAAGCACCGGCGGCGGGTCATCGACGTCTCGCGTGGCGTCGCTGAATATCTGCAAATGCTCAGTGCCGGCGTCGTGCTGGTCCGCGTTGCGGCGTTGCGCAAAGGTGCCGAGGGGCTGGGGGCGGATGTCTGTCGCGCCGCCTTCGAGCCGGAAGTCGAATGTGCCTCCTGCGGCCGCCCGCCGCGCTTGCCCGATTTCGACCAAGTGGCCGGCGACTAGAGGGTTTGGCGTCGGTCGGGCAGATTTATTTTTGGCCCGCCGGGCACTTCGTTACAATCCGTTTTTCGCCTGACCACCGGGTCCGCGTGCTGCCTTGGCCACTCTCATGAAGAAAAAAAACCATTTAGGAATCGTCGCGCTGGCGCTTGCCGGCTTGCTGGCGGTCGGCTATTTCGCCTATGTCGCCAACCGGGCGCCGACCAACGGGCCGGTGCCGGCAGCCGCAGCGCCAGGAGCGGGTGGCGCCGGGGGCAAGCCTGGCGGTTCGGCGATGGCCATCGAAGTGGCCCGGGTCAAGGCCAGCGACTTTGCCGACGATGTTGCGGCGGTCGGTACCTTGAAATCCCGCGAATCCGTCGTGCTGCGCCCGGAGACGCCCGGGCGGGTGTCGGCGATCGGCTTCAAGGATGGCTCCATCGTCGCCCGCGGCGCCTTGCTGGTGGCGCTCGACGCGGCGATTCCCGAGGCCGAACTGGCGCAGGCCACGGCCAATCTGGCCCTGGCCAAAAGCAATCATCAGCGCAATCAGGAATTGCTCGGCAAGAAATTTCTCAGCGAGCAGGCCGTGGAAAGTTCAGCCGCCACGCTGAAGATTCAGGAAGCCGCCGTCCAGCTGGCGGCCGCCAAGGTAGCGAGGACCCGCATCGTGGCACCGTTCAAGGGCATGGTCGGCTTGCGCAATATCAGCGTCGGCGATTACGTCAAGGAAGGCCAGGACTTGATCAACATAGAAGACATCGCCACGCTGCGCGTCGATTTTCGCTTGCCGGAAAGTTATCTCGGCCGGTTGAAGCCGGGCCAGAGCGTCGAAGTAACCAGCGATGCCTTGCCAGGCGAGCATTTCCCGGCACTGCTCGAAGCCGTCGATCCGCTGGTCGATCAGGGCGGCCGGGCGATTTCCGCCCGGGCCCGGCTCGATAATGCGGCCGGCAAGCTGCGGCCCGGCCTGTTCGTCCGTGTCCGCCTGCTCTTTGGCGAGCGCCAGGCGGTGCTGATGGTGCCGGAGCAGGCGATCGTTCCCGGCGCCCAGCCGGCGGTGTACCGGGTGGTCGATGGCAAGGCGGTGCTGGTCAAGGTCAAGCTCGGCATTCGCCGTGCCGCCCAGGTCGAAGTGGTGGATGGGCTGGCGGCCGACGATGTGGTGGTCACGGCCGGTCAGTTGAAGCTGCGCGAAGGCGCTGCGGTGCGCGCCGTCGGGGCGGACACGCCGGCGGCCGGGGCTGCCGCCAAATGAAGATTTCCGAGGTCTGCATCAAGCGGCCGGTGTTCGCCACCGTACTGTCGCTGGTGGTGATGCTGCTCGGCATCGTTTCCTACGACCGTTTGCCGGTCCGCGAGTATCCGAAGATCGACGAGCCGGTGGTGACGGTGAGCACCACCTACCGCGGTGCGTCGGCCGACATCATCGAATCGCAGGTGACCAAGCCGCTCGAGGATTCGCTGGCCGGCATCGAAGGCGTCGAAGTGATTACCTCGATTTCGCGGGCCGAAAACAGCCAGATTTCGGTGCGTTTCAAGCTCGAACAGGCGCCCGATTCGGCGGCGGCCGACGTGCGCGACCGGGTTTCCCGGGTCCGCAACAAGCTGCCCGATGAAACCGACGAGCCGGTGATCGCCAAGGTCGAGGCCGACGCCAATCCGATCATCTGGGTCGCCTTTTCCTCCGACAAGCATTCGGCGCTGGAAGTCACCGATATTGCCAACCGTATCGTCAAGCCCAAGCTGCAGACCTTGCCGGGGGCGGCCGATGTGCGGATTTTCGGCGACCGCCGCTTCGCCATGCGGATCTGGCTGGATCGCCAGCGCCTGGCCGCCTACCAGCTGACCCCGGCCGACGTCGAGGACGCGCTGCGCAAGCAGAACGTCGAAGTGCCGGCCGGCCGCATCGAGAGCCGCGAGCGCGAGTTTTCGGTAGTTGCCAACAGCGATCTGAAAACGCCGGAAGAGTTCGGCGCGGTCATCGTCAAGACGGCGAATGGCTACCCGGTCCGTATCAGCGACCTCGGGCGCGTCGAAATCGGCCCGGCCGCCGAGCGCACCTCGGTGCGCTTCAAGGGCCGTTCGGCGGTGTCGCTCGGCGTCATCAAGCAGGCGACGGCCAATCCGCTGGAGATCTCGCAGGCCTTGCGCAAGGAGTTGCCGAAGCTGATCAGCGAATTGCCGCCCGGCATGACGGCCGATATTTCCTACGATTCGTCGATCTTTATCGACCGTTCGATCCAGTCCGTGTTCAAGACCATCGGCGAAGCGATCCTGCTGGTCCTGGCGATCATCTTCTTCTTCCTGCGCAATTTGCGGGCGACGCTGATTCCGCTGGTCACCATTCCGGTGTCGCTGGTCGGCGCTTTCGCCATCATGTTCACCCTCGGCTTCACGATCAACACGCTGACCCTGCTCGCCCTGGTGCTGGCAATCGGTCTGGTCGTCGACGATGCGATCGTCGTGCTGGAGAACATCTATCGCCACATCGAGGACGGCATGCCGCGCCGCCAGGCCGCCTTGCAGGGGGCACAGGAGATCGGCTTCGCCGTGGTGGCGATGACGCTGACCTTGGCCGCCGTCTATGCCCCGGTTGCTTTCATGACCGGCCGGACCGGCAAGCTGTTCATCGAATTTGCGCTGACCCTGGCCGGCGCCGTGCTGGTTTCCGGCTTCGTCGCGCTGACCCTGTCGCCGATGATGTGCGGCGCCTTGCTCAAGCATGAGGAAAAGCACAGCAAGGTCTTTCTCCTCATCGAGACTTTCCTGAACTGGCTGAATGCCGGTTACCAGCGGGTATTGACTGCCGCCTTGCAGCGGCGCTGGATCGTCATGCTCGGCTTCGTCGTGGTGGCGGCCTCGAGCGGCTTCCTGCTCAAGGCATTGAAGTCGGAACTGGCGCCGATCGAGGATCGCGGCGTCATTCTCGGCATTTTCTCCGGCCCGGATGGCGCGACCCTCGACTACACCGAAAAATACGCCCGCCAGCTCGAAGACATCTACAGCCAGACCAAGGAGATCGACCGTTATTTCGTGGTCGCCGGCAACCCGATCGTCAGTCAGGGGATTTCCTTCGTCGGCCTGACCGACTGGAGTCAGCGCAGCCGGCGTTCGCCGGATATCGCCAAGGAATTGTTCCCGAAATTCCAGGCCGTTCCCGGTGTCCTGGCCTTCCCGGTGACGCCGCCCTCGCTCGGCCAGAGCCCGCGCGAACGGCCGATCAATTTCGTCATCGCGACGTCGGCCTCTTATGAGGAGCTGGAGCAGGTGACCAGCCAGTTCCTTGGCGAACTGGCGAAGAACCCGGGGCTGACCAATGTCGATACCGACCTCAAGCTGAACAAGCCGGAGTTGTCGGTGGTGGTCAAGCGCGACCAGGCCGCCGACATGGGGGTTTCCGTGGAAAACATCGGGCGGACGCTGGAAACCCTGCTCGGCGGCCGTCAGGTCACCCGCTTCAAGCGCGACGGCGAACAGTACGACGTGATCGTCCAGGTGGCGGACGTCGACCGCAGCAATCCGGACGACATTCGCGACATCTACGCCCGCGGTCGCGACGGCAGCATGATCTCGCTCGACAATCTGGTCAGCGTCTCGGAGACGATTGCGCCGCGCGAACTGAATCACTTCGGTCAGCGCCGCGCCGTGACCATCACCGCCAATCTGGCACCCAACTACACGATGGGCGAAGCCCTGACGTACATGGACGGCGTCGCCGGGCGGATCCTGCAGCCGGGCTATGCCGTCGATTACAACGGCCAGTCGCGCGAATTCCGCCAGTCGTCATCCTCGCTGCTGCTCACTTTCGGCCTGGCGCTAGCCTTCATTTACCTGGTGCTGGCGGCGCAATTCGAAAGCTTCCGCGATCCCTTCATCATCATGCTCAGCGTGCCGCTGTCGATCGCCGGGGCGCTGCTTGCGCTGTGGCTGAGCGGCGGCACGCTCAATGTTTACAGCCAGATCGGTCTGGTGACGCTGGTCGGCCTGATCACCAAGCACGGCATCCTCATCGTCGAATTCGCCAACCAGTTGCAGGAGAAGGGGCGCGGCCTGAAGGAAGCGGTCATCGAGTCATCGACGCTGCGTCTGCGGCCGATCTTGATGACCACCGGGGCGATGGTCCTCGGCGCCGTGCCGCTGGCGCTGGCCAGCGGTGCCGGTGCCGAGTCGCGCCAGCAGATCGGCTGGGTCATTGTCGGCGGCATGTTGCTCGGGACCTTCTTCACGCTGTTCGTCGTGCCGACGGTGTATTCGCTGCTGGCCGAGCGCAAGGAGGCTGTCGCAGAATAATCGATTGGCATCGACATGGCCGGGATGCTCGCTGTACCCTCACTACAATATCAAGAACCGAATGGAGTCCAGATTGCGCGTATATATCGTCGATGACGATCCGATCGTCCTTAAAACCATCGATGGCATCCTGGAGGATGACTTTCGCCGCACCTGCTTTACCAACGGCGAAGACTGCCTCGCGGCAATCGCCGCCGACAAGCCCGAAATCGTCCTGCTCGAAATGGCGCGGCCCGGCATCGACGGCCTCGATCTGTGCCACCGTTTGAAGAATGACTGGGACACCCAGGATATTCAGGTCGTCTTCGTTTCGGCGAGCGACGACATCGATACCCGGCTGCTGTGTTACGAGGCCGGCGGCGATGACTTCATCCAGAAGCCTTTCGAGCCGACCGAGCTATTGCGCAAGCTGCAGGTTTCCAAGCGCATCCTAGCCGAGAAAAAGGCCTTGCACGAACAGGCCGGCTACGCCCAGCGCACGGCGATGTCGGCGATGGTCAGCATGGGCGAGCTGGGCGTCGTGCTGCAGTTTCTCAGCAAGTCTTTCGCTTGCGGCAGCGTCGCCGAACTGGCCGCGGCGCTGCTCGATTCGATGCGCCAATACGAGCTCGATGCAGCGGTGCAGCTCCGCCTCGGCGAGGAGACTTATTCGCTGAGCCAGCACGGCCACGATTTGCCGCTCGAAGTGTCGGTGCTCAACCATGTCCGGCAGTCCGGACGGATATTCCAGTTCAGTTCGCGCTGCGTCTTCAATTACGGTCGGGTGACGCTGATGGTCAAGAACATGCCGCTCGACGATCCCGATCGCTGCGGCCGCATCCGGGACAACGGCGCCTTGCTGGCCGAAGGGGCCGATGCGCGGATGCAGGCCATCGAGGTCGATTCGCTGGCCCAGCGCCGACGGGCCGGCATCGAAGCCGCGCTGCCGCGGGTGCACGCGACGCTCGAGGCGGTGCAAGCCAACTACCGGCGCAATTCGCTGGAATTGACCCAGGTGATGATCGAGTTCCAGGAGGCGCTGATCAAGTCCTTCGTCAGCCTCGGGCTGACCGAGCAGCAGGAAGACGAGATGACCGCGCTGGCCGGCGGTTTCATGCAGCGCATGGTTGGCGCCCAGGACGCCAGCCTGGTCACCATCGAACAACTGCAGGGCCTGGCGGGCAGTCTTGAAGGGCTGCTCAGGAGTTGATGAAGGCGGCGACGCGGGCGGCGATCCGGCCGCCGAGCGCCGGCTCCAGGCAGTCGAAATTTTCCGCCGCGAAGGAATTGGTCAGCCAGGTGATCTGGCGCTTGGCCAATTGGCGGGTCGCGAAGATGCCGCGCTCGCGCAATTCCCGTTTGCTGATCGTGCCATCCTGCGCTTCCCAGGCCTGGCGATAGCCGACGCAGCGCATCGACGGCAGATCGGGACGCAGCGTGTATTTCTCGCGCAGCATCCGCACTTCGTCAGCCAGCCCGGCCAGCAGCATTTCGTCGAAGCGCCGGGCAATGCGCTCGTGCAGCACGGCGCGGTCGGACGGCAACAGGCCGATCGACAGGAAATCGTAGGCCGGCCGCTGGTGCTCGCTTTCGGCCAGCAAGGCCGACATCGGCCGGCCGGTGAGCAGGCAGATCTCGAGGGCCCGTTGCAGGCGCTGACTGTCGGTACTGTGCAGACGGGCCGCGGTGACCGGGTCGAGCTGGGCCAGCTTGGCGTGGATCGACGGCCAACCGTCGGTCGCCGCCGCAGCATCGATCTCGGCGCGCAGCGCGGCATCGGCCTGCGGCAGGTCGGCCAGTCCCTGCAACAGGGCGCGGAAATAGAGCATCGTTCCGCCGACCAGCAGCGGCACCTTGCCGGCTGCGCTGATCTCGGCCATCGCGGCCTGCGCATCGTGGCAAAAGCGGGCGGCGGAATAGCTTTCCTCCGGCGAAATCAGGTCGATCAGGCGGTGCGGATAGCGTTCCAGCGTGGCCCGGTCGGGCTTGGCCGTGCCGACATTCATGTCGCGGAAAACCTGGGCCGAATCGACGCTGATCAGCTCGACCGGGAAACGGTCGGCCAGTTCGAGGGCGACAGCGGTCTTGCCCGAGGCGGTCGGGCCCATGATCAGGATGGCGGGGGGGAGGCGGGGCGAATTCATGGCGGCGAATGCTACCACGCAGCCCGCCCGCCGCTCCGGCCTATAATCGGCACAAAACCTCGGGAGTTCTCATGTCGCTCGTACCCTGCCGCGCCTGCGGATACCAAGTCGATACCTCGGCTGAAGCCTGTCCCGATTGCGGGGCCACCAACCCCGGACGCAAGATGAGCCGCCAGCAGTCGGATCTGATCATCCTGCTGATTCAGCTGATCGTCGGCCTGGCCGTGCTGGTCGGTGGCGGCAGCATGGTCTGGCAGGCAGTCGGCCCGATCGTCAAGAGCCAGCTTGCCAAGCCGATCCAGTAAGGCGCCCCGGCCGCGGTGCGGTCAGGAATCGGTCGTCGCCAGCTGCGGCGAGAAACGTTGCCGGACATGGTTGGTCATGCCTTTGGCCAGCTCCTCTTCGCCAAAGAAGACGGTACCGATGCCTTCCTTGTCGAGCAATGCCGCTTCGTCCTCGCTGTGGGTGCGCAGGACGATCTCGATGGCCGGATTCAGCGTGCGCGCCGTATCGGACATCTGGCGCACATTGATGGTGTCCGGCGTGGCGATGACCAGCATCGCGGCGTGCGCGATGTGGGCCTGGATCAGTACCGCCGGATCGGCGGCATTGCCCGATACGGCTGCGCCGCCGCGTTTGCGCAAGGCATCGACCAGTTCGCGGTTCTGCTCGACGACGACATAGGGAATGCCGAGCTCGCTCAAGGCGTCGGCGATGCGCCGCCCGACCCGGCCGAAACCGACCAGCACGACCTGACCGGCGAGATACTTGCCTTCCGTGCTGGTCGGCAGTTCGGCGTAGGGGTCTTCCCGGCACTCGAGATTCCGGGCCAGTTCCGAGCGTTTGAGCGCCCAGTTGCGGAAGGGGGTGACGGCGGCGAAGACGAACGGATTAAGGGCAATCGAAATCAAGGCGCCGGCCAGCACCAGACTCATGCCTTCCTGCGAGAACAGGCCGAGCGACATGCCGAGGCCGGCCAGGATGAACGAGAATTCGCCGATCTGGGCCAGGCTGGCGGCGACGACCAGCGCCGTGTTGAGTGGGTAACGCAGCGTCAGCACCAGAGCCAGCGCGGCAATCGATTTGCCGACGATGATAATCGCCACCGTGCCGAAGACGTGACCGGGTTTTTCGACCAGAACCAGGGGATCGAAGAGCATCCCGACCGCGACGAAGAACAGCACCGAAAAGGCGTCGCGCAGCGGCAGCGATTCCTCAGCCGCCCGATGGCTGAATTCCGAATTGCGCATCACGGTGCCGGCAAAGAAGGCGCCGAGGGCGAAGGACACGGTGAACAATTGGGCGGCGCCGTAGGCGATGCTGATCGCGCTGGCGATCACGGCCAGCGTAAACAGCTCACGCGAACCGGTACGGGCGACCTGCCAGAGCAGCCAGGGCAGGGCGCGGCGGCCGACGATCAGCATCAGGGCGATGAACGCCGCCACCTGGAACAGTGTTTTGCCGATCGTCTGCCAGAGCGGCGCGGCGCCTTCGACCGGCCCACCGGTGCCGCCGAGGACGCCGGCGAGCGGCGGCAGCAACACGAGGATGAGGACCGTCGCCAGATCCTCGACGACCAGCCAGCCGACGGCGATCCGCCCGTTCATCGACTCCAGTATGCCGCGCGCCTCCAGCGCCTTGAGCAGAACCACCGTGCTGGCGCAGGACAGCGACAAGCCGAAGATCAGCGCGGCGCCCAAATCCCATCCCCACCACCAACCGATCCCGGTGCCCAGTGCGGTGGCCAGACTCATCTGGACCACTGCGCCGGGCAGGGCGATGCGTTTTACCGAGAGCAGGTCGCCGAGCGAAAAATGCAGGCCGACCCCGAACATCAGCAACATCACGCCGATTTCCGACAACTGGGAAGCCGTATTGACGTCGGCGACGAAGCCCGGGGTCGCCGGGCCGATCAGTATCCCGGCCAGCAGATAGCCGACCAGCGCCGGCATCTTCAGGCGCTCGGCGACAAAGCCGAGGATCAGGGCAAAGCCGAAGGCGGCAGCTATCGTGGTAATCAGGGAAACGTCATGTGCCATTCAGGGATCATTCTTAAATTATCGCGGCCTCGCCGGAAAAGTCAGGAGGAAACTTCCCCTGAGCGATCCTTGTATTTTCGCATGAATAGGCCGTTGCGCCGGCTGGCGAGCAGCAGGCCGTCAGAACAAAAAAAGGCGCGAAACGAGACCGAAATTCAGGATAATTGGCTGTGCGTCAAAGCAAAAAAGCTCGATATAAATACCGGAAAATACTGGAGACACCATGCCGACCGATAGCTTCTTCCGCCGAGCCCATTCGCGCGCCAGCGAGGCGCGCCAGGCGGCACGCGAGTTCCACGCCGGGGTCATTCAGCCCGACATGGCCCTGGTGATATTTTTTTGTTCCAGCGCCTACGATCTCGCTGCGCTGGCCGATGAATTGAAGTGCCTGTTCGGCGATGTGCTGCTGGTCGGCTGTACCACGGCGGGGGAAATCGGTCCCGGCGGTTATTGCGGCCATAGCCTGTCCGGCGTCAGTTTTTCCTCGACGGTCTGCGTCGCGGCCGTCGATCGCTATCCGCAACTGCAGAATTTCAACATGGCGCAGGGGCAAGCCTTTGCCAAGGGACTGGTCGACCGCCTGGGTGGCCGTTCACCTACGGTGTCGTCGGCCAACACCTTCGCCCTGTTGCTGATCGACGGTCTGTCGGTGCGTGAAGAGCCGGTGGTCTACACCCTGCAATCGGTGCTCGGCAACATCCCGTTATGTGGCGGTTCGGCCGGCGACGACCTCAAATTTGTCAGCACCTGGATTTTCCACGACGGGGCTTTCCATAACGATAGCGCCCTGCTGGTGCTGATCAGTACGCCTTTGCCATTCCGTATTTTCAAAACCCAGCATTTCATCAGCGAGAACGAAAGGCTGGTCGTCACCGAGGCCGATGCGACACATCGCATCGTCAAGGAAATCAACGGTCTGCCGGCCGCCGGGGAATACGCCCGCGTTCTCGGCGTGGCGGTCGAGGACCTGACGCCGGAGCGCTTTGCCGAAACGCCCATCGTCGTCGTCATCGACGGCACCGATTATGTGCGTTCGATCCAGAAGGCCAACCCGGACGGCAGCCTGACCTTCTATTGCGCCATCGAGGAAGGACTGGTTCTGCGCGTGGCGCGCGGCGTCGATATCCTGGCCAATCTGCAACAGGCGTTCGAGCATGTTCAGGAAGAAATCGGCCCGCTTCAGCTGTGCATCGGTTGCGACTGTATCCTGCGCAATCTGGAACTCGTCCGCAAACAGCTCACCGGGAAAACCGGCGAACTGTTCGATCACCACAACACGATCGGTTTCAGTACCTATGGCGAACAGTACGGCGGTGTCCACGTCAATCAGACTTTTACCGGCATTGCGATTGGCACTCCGCTCGGGAAAATCGATGACTGAACCGGCTGGCACTGCTTTGCCGCCCGATGAGGCGGCACTGCGGGCCGAAATCGCCCGTCTGAACAAGATCATCACCTCGTTGATGAACCGGGCCGAGCGCGACATGGGCGCCAAGGGCTCGGCTTTCAGCATGTTCCAGAATGCGGTCACGCTGGAAAATCAGATACGCGAACGGACGCAGGCGCTGGAAACGGCCTTCCGCGAGAACGAACGGATCAACCGTGCCTTGCAGCGCGAAAAGGAAGAGCAGCACGCCCTGATCCTGAAGCTGGAGGAGGCCCATAACCAGTTGCTGCAATCGGAAAAGCTTGCCTCGATCGGCCAGCTGGCGGCCGGCGTGGCACACGAAATAAATAATCCGATCGGTTTCGTCAATTCCAACCTGGGCACGCTGAAGAACTACGTCGGCCAACTGTTGAACCTGATCGACGACGCGCTGCTGACGGTCGAACCGCTGCTCGCCAGCGATCCGGCCATCAAGGAGCGCCTTGAGGAACTGCACCGCAAGGCCGATCTCGATTTTCTGCGCGAGGACATCGGCAGCCTGATCACCGAATCGATCGACGGGACCGCCCGGGTTCGCCGGATCGTGCAGGACTTGCGCGATTTTTCGCGGACCGGCGAAGTCGACCTCGAGTGGGTCGATCTGCATGCCGGCCTGGAAAGCACGCTGAACGTCGTCGCCAACGAGATCAAGTACAAGGCCGAAGTGGTGCGCGAGTACGGCACGCTGCCCCAGGTCGAGTGCCGGCCGTCGCAGATCAACCAGGTCTTCATGAATCTGCTGGTCAACGCCGCCCAGGCCATCTCCCAGCAAGGCAAAATCACGCTGCGCAGCGGCTGTGCCGAGAACAAGGTGTGGATTGCCATTGGCGACACCGGCAGCGGCATCTCGCCGGAAATCGTCGATCGCATCTTCGATCCGTTCTTCACCACCAAGCCGGTCGGCAAGGGCACAGGGCTCGGCTTGTCGGTTTCCTACGGCATCGTCGAAAAGCACGGCGGCAAGATCGAGGTGGCCAGCGAGCTTGGGCGGGGCACGACGTTTACCGTCTGGCTGCCGATTCGGCAAATCGAGGCAGTGCCGCTCGCTTGACGAATGTGCGGAATTGTCCGGGCTGCGGCCTTCCCGGTAGGCGATAATGGGGCGAAAAATCCATATCGAATAGCCGCCGATATTTTCCGCCTCGCCACTTCTGGTTTGCCCTCATGATCGCACCTCCATCCGCCGTTCCGCCGTACTGGACCCGACTCGGCAGTTTTTTCCTCTATCCGCTGTCGATCGAGCCGCTGCTCGCCTGCGCCGCGTTCGGGCTGCTTTCCGCTCTGGCCACGATGTTGTTCACGCCGGCCGACCTGCTGCTCGAACTGCTCATCTTCATCGCCACGCTGCGCCACGGCTACCGGGTCCTCGAACGCACGGCGCGCGGCCATCTCGACGATAGTCCGGCGTTCGACGCTGCGGCCGGGGGCGGCAAGTACCGGCCCTACAAGCAACTCGTCGTGATCGCCGTCGGCCTGACGATCTGCGCCTACGTCGCGGCGATTGCCGGTTACCAGCTGGCGACGGTGCTGTTTGTCCTCTTTGCGCTGGTTCTGCCGGCCAATGTGATGGTGCTGGCGGTCACCGACGATCTCGGCGAGTCGATGTCGCCGGGCCACCTGTGGGCCCTGATGCACGGCATCGGTCGCCCCTATCTCGGGCTCTGTGCCTGCCTGCTGTTGCTCACCTCAAGCAGCGGCGGTCTGCTCAAACTGCTGATGCCGATCGTGCCGCAGGCGCTGGTCGGCCTGCTGGCCGGCTTCTTCGGCGCCTATTTCATCCTCGTGATGTTCCGGCTGATGGGTTACGCCCTTTACCAGTATCACGATACCGTCGGGCTGGCTGTCGATATCGACTTTGAGCGACAAACGACGATTGGCGTCGCCGAAGACCCGGTGAAACGGCGCGCCGCGCAGACCGCCGCCTTGCTCAAGGAAGGGCGCTACGAGGCGGCGATAAGCCTGGCCAGGGCCGAGCTGGTCGAGCAGCCGGGCGATCTGGCCGGCAATCTGCGCCTGCATCGCTTGCTGCTGGCGGTTCCCGGTCAGGAAAAAGCGATGCTGGCCCATGCCATCGGCTGGCTGCCCGGGTTGCTGCAAGCCGGGCGGACGCACCAGGCAATCGAGGTGATCGAAGCCATCTGGCAGCAGCAAGCCGATTATCTGCCGGCCCAGGGCAGCTGTATCCTGCCACTCGCCGAAGCTTTTCTCGAAACGCGCCGGCCGCAAGGGGCGGCGCGCCTGATCAAGGGCTTCGACCGGCGTTTTCCCGGGCATGCCGACACCGCGTCGATCTATGTCCTGGGCGCCCGCCTGCTGATCGAGCATCAGCGCGACGAAGCGCAGGCCCGGCGGGTGCTGGCTGCCATCCGCGCGCATTATCCGGAGACGCCGGCGGCGGCCGAGGCCGCCCGCCTGAATGAGCTGCTCGATCGGCTGGCGGCAACGCCGGCCGTCTGACTCGCCGGCAGGGCCGCAGCAGACCGTGCCTTATTCGGCGGACGCGGCCGGCGCGGCGAGCCGACTGCCGGAAAGACGGCGCATCAGCGCGGCCCGCTCGGCATCGCCGATGGCGATGAAGGCGTCGGCCAGACGGTCGGCCTGACGCAGCGCGGCGCTCCGGTTGTCCGGATGGGACATCAGGCGAAGCAACAGGCGTTCGGCGGTATCCAGCTGGCCGCTGACGATCAGTCGTCCGGCAATGCCTTCCCACTGCGCCACGGTCAGTTTCGGCAAGGCGCGCGGCATGGCGTCGAGTGCCTCGGCCAGCAGTGTCGGATCGACCGATCGCGGCTGGTCGGCGGCGGCCTTCAGCAGCTGCCGCTGGGCGTCGGTCAGCAGTTCCGGTTGGCGGGCAAGACGGGCGATGCGCAGGTATTCCTCGACGATTCGCGGATCGGTCGCTGTGTGTTCGGCGAGCAGTTTGCGGTAAGCCAGTGCGGCCGGCCCGAACTGCATTTCGGCGACCAGTTGTTCGGCTTTTCGCTGCTGGAGCAGGCGTGCCTGGTCGGCGTCCTGGCGGTGCACCAGCGCGGCGCTCTGGCCCTGGCGGCGCCAGCGGTAAGCGCCGATCAATAGCGCGCCGCTCAGCAAACCGGCGAAATGCGCCATGTAATTGACGTGGCCGCCGCGGTCGAAGACGAAATTCTGCAGCAATTCGTTGGCCAGCCATACTGGCAGAATGGCCAGTGCCGGCCAGCGGGCCGTACCGAAAACGAAAAACAGCCAGTAGAAGAAATCGATTCGCCGCCGGCCGAACAACACCAGGTAGGCTGCCATCACCGCCGAAATGGCGCCTGAGGCACCGAGCGAATAGCTGTAGGCGGTGGCCGGCACCAGCAGGTCGGGCAGCGCCGCCCCCAGGCCGCCGATCAGGTAGAGGCCGAGGAAGCCGAGCGGGCCGAGCGCCGCTTCGACGGTATAACCGACGACGAAGAGCACGGCCATGTTGCCGCTCAGATGCATGATGTCGCCATGCAGGAACATGTGGGTAAACAGCGACGCCAGGCTCGGGTCGTGTCCGTTCAGACTGAAGCGCTCCGTAACGATGCGGGCGCGCAAGGCTTCAAAACGGGTCCGGTTGGATCGCCAGATCGGGAAATCGGCATGGCTTGCGGTGATCACCCGATTGCTGCGCAGGCGCTGCATGAAATCGGAGTCGCGTTCCATTGTCTGGAAGACGGCGGGATCGTGACGCGCTGCCTGCTGCCGCACTTCGGCGGCCTTGGCCGTCTTGCCACGTTGTTCGAGGTCGGCCAGGTAGGCGGTCATTTCGTGCTGCGCCGTGCCGGATTGCTGGTAGAAGCGCCAGGCGTCGGCCGAACGTTTTTGGTCGCTGCCCTGCATCAGGAAGGCGATCAGGCACAGGATCATGATCAGGATGGTCGCCAGCGGCGGGCGAGTCCAGTCGTGACGGGCCGGAAGTGGGAGAATCAGCATGACAGGCGGGATGGCGGGGAAGTCCGCGGATTATACGTGGCCGCTGCCCGCCCATTAGTCAAACTGCATGATTCGGCGCAGAATGCCGGCTGGTCGGGTATCCAAATTCAAAAAAATGACACAACAATACAGGGTGGTTTTGTCCGGGCGGACGCTTTCCGGCGGCGCGCTTGCCGATATCAAAGACAAGGTCGGGCGGGAATTCCGTCTGCAGGGCGAGCAACTCGATCGCATGCTCAGCGGCAAGCCGGTCGTCGTGGCCCGTAGCGCGACCGCCGAGGCGGCCGAAAAACTGGCTTCCCGCTTGCGTTCAGTCGATCTGCAAGCGAGCATCGAGCCGCTTGCCGCGGCCATCGTGCCGACACCGGTCGCCGCGACGCCGGAACGGCCCCCCGAATTGCCGCCTGTCTCGCCGGCTGATCCGCAGCTACCGCCGGCGGTTACCGCTACCAGCGACGAATTGTTTGCACTGATCGCTCCCCGCCCGGTCGCCGAGGCGAGCGCCTCGCCGGCCGGCGTACAAGACGGGGCGGCCCCGGCGGCTGCGGCCGGTGGCGAAGTGGTCTGTCCGAAATGTGGCGCGGCACAGCCGAAGCGCACGCTATGTCGGCAATGCGGCCTCGACATGCCGCGCTTTCTCGCCGCCCAGGCGGCGGCCGATGCGCAGGCGCGCGAGGAACGGGCGGCCGAGCTGGCGGCCCGCCGGTCGACCCCGGGCGGCTCACGGCCGGCCAGCGGCGCAGTGCAGGCGGCCGTCATCGGCATCGGCTTCGCCGGGCGGCTCGGTCGTCTCGACTATTTCGCCGGCTCGCTGGTCAGCAGTGCGCTGTGGCTGGCTTTCGTAGTGCTCGCGGTATACGTCGGAAAACCGGCGTTTGTTGGCTTCGGACTGTTTTTGTCGCTGATTTACAGTCTGCGCTGCATCGCGCTGCGTCTGCACGATACCGGACGGACCGGCTGGCTGGCGCTGGTTGCGCTGGTGCCGCTGCTCGGCGCCCTGATGGCGCTGGCGTTGCTTTTCATCGGCGGCGATGAGGACGAAAACGATCATGGCATGGTGCCGGCCGGCGGCGGGGCGCGGGTGATGATGGCCCTGCTCGCCCTGGCCGTGCTGTCCGGCCTGACCTTCCGCGGTATCGGGCAGAATCCGGAAATGACCGGGCGCTTCCTGCAGGCGATGCGGGTTGGCCAGGGCGATGCCGTCGCCGCGGAGGCCGAGGAAGATTCGGCCGAGCCGGGAGCGCCGGTCAATTACGCCCGGAACAACCGGATTGACCTCTACGTTATCGCGGGTTGCACCGATTGCGAGCGGATGCGCGCCTGGCTCGATGCCAACCGGTTGGCTTACACCTTGTACGCGGTCGATAGCGACAACGGGGCGGCCGAGCGCCTGCATTCGATCATTGCCGGCGACGGGCAGGCCCGGATCAATCTGCCGGTGCTGGAAGTGAACGGCAAGGTGTTGCCGGGCAATCCGGATATCGGCGAGGTGCATCGCCTGCTGCGTCAGGAAGCCGGGCAGTGACGGCCCGGTAGAGTGGTCGAGGAAGGGTTGGCCGCTTAGCCTGGGGGAAAGGTCTGCTCGCCGGCCAGCCAGGGTTCAAGGGCGGCAGCGGTCAGCGGGCGGGCAAAATAGAAGCCCTGCATCAGCCGGCAGCCGTGGCTGAGCAGGAAATCCCGCTGCGCCGGATGCTCGACGCCTTCGGCGATGACTTCCTTCTGCAGGCTGTCGGCGATACCGACGATGGCCCGGATGATGGCGGCGTCGTCCTCGTTGTTTGGCAGTTCGCGGACAAAGGACTGGTCGATCTTGATCCGGGTGAAGGGCAGCTGTTTCAGGTAACCGAGACTGGAATAACCGGTGCCGAAATCGTCGACCGACAGCTTGACGCCCAGTTTGCTGAGTTCGTGCAGCATCTCGATGATCAGTTCGGTGTCGCGAATGAAGGCGCTTTCGGTGATTTCCAGTTCCAGCCAGTGCGCTTCAAGGCCGAAATCGCTCAGGGCGGCGCTGACCTGGGCGGTCAGGTTGCGCTGACGAAGCTGCACGGCCGACAGGTTGACGGCCATGACCACCGGCGGATAGCCCTGATCCAGCCAGCTCCGACTCTGCCGGCAGGCTTCGCGCAGCACCCACTCGCCGATGGTGTTGATCAGGTTGCTTTCCTCGGCGATCGGAATGAAACGGCCGGGCGGTATTTCGCCGCGTTCCGGGTGCTGCCAGCGGATCAGGGCTTCCAGGCCGATCAGTTTGCCGTTCGCGCCATCGACCTGCGGCTGGTAGTGGAGACGGAATTCCTGACCGAGGATGGCGCGGCGCAGGCTGTTTTCCAGTGCGACGCGTTCGGAAATGCGGATATTCATCTCCGGTGTGAAGAAGCGGTAGGCATTGCCGCCGGCTTCTTTCGCCTGGTACATCGCGGTATCGGCATTTTTCAGCAGCGTGCCGATGTCGGCGCCGTCCTGCGGGTAGGCGCTGATCCCGATGCTGGCGCCGACCAGCAGTTCCTGGCCGGCGATCTGGAACGGCTGGTTGATGCAGTCGATCAGCCGTTGGGCGATGATCGCGACGCGGGACAGGTTGCTGAAGCCCTGCAGCAGAACGGCGAATTCGTCGCCGCCCTGGCGGCTGATCGTGTCGCGCTCGTCGAGATTGGCGCGCATGCGTTGCGCCACCAGCAGAAGCAACTGGTCGCCGGCTTCGTGGCCGAGCGTGTCGTTGATGAACTTGAAGTTATCGAGATCGAGGAACAGCAGCGCAATTTGCGCCTGCTCGCCGAGCGCATCGGCCAGCGCCAGCGCCATGCTGGTGCCGAGCATCGCCCGATTCGGCAGGTCGGTGAGAATGTCGTGTTCGGCCAGGTAGCGGATGCGCTGCTGATCTTCGTGCAACTGCGTGATGTCGCGCGCCACGCCAGCGACGCCGGCCAGTCCGCCGGCCTTGTCGAGAACCGGGGTGGAGATGTATTCGAAGTGGCGCCGGCCGCCGGTGAATACTTCCTGGCTGGCTTCGCGACGTTGCTGCCGGCGGCTGCTCAGGGCCTCGGCATCCTGCTGTTGCAGGGCGCGGGCGGTTTCTTCCGGCCAGATTTCGGCGCTGGTGCGGCCGAGTATTTCCGTCTCGCGCCGGCCGCTGACCTGGCAGTAGGCCTCGTTGACGGCGATCATCCGCTGGTTGCGGTCGGTCAGCCAGGCTGGGTCGGGGAGGCTATCGAGCAGCGCCCGGGTCCGCCGCATGGTCGTTTCGTAGGCTTCGGTCATGCCGCGCGCCAGGCGTCGGGCGTTGTCGTAGGTGCGCAGCCAGACGATGATCCAGCCGGCCAGCACGACGGCCAGAATGCAGGCGCTGACGGCGCCCCAGAAAACCTGCTGATACCAGTTGGCGAGGTAATCGGTGGTGGCGTGGCCGATCAGCACATAGAGCGGGTAGTCGCCGACCTTGCGCAGGGCGTACAGGCGTTCGACGCCATCGACGCCGGAGTGCGCGGTGTACAGGCCGCCCTGGCCGCTGCCGCCGTTGACCAGCTGGCGCAGTGTGGCGCTGTCGATCGCCTGGCCGAGTTTTTCGGCTGCCGCCGGGTAGCGGGCGACCAGCCGCAGTTGGTCATCGATCAGCGTGACGCTGTGGCTCGGGCCGAGATGCAGGGCCGCGTAGAAGGCCTCGAAATGGTCGGCGCGCACGGCGGCCTGGACCAGACCGGCAAAATTGCCGTGGCGGTCGTTGAGGCGCCGGCTCAGGGTGATCACCCAGTTCTTGGTGATGCGGGCGAACAGCGGTTCGGAGATCACCAGTTTTCCGCTGTTCTCGGCCTGGTTGCGCAGGAAATAGGCGCGGTCGGCAATCCGGGCCGTGGCGATTTCGCCCGAGGAATCGTAAATGAAACGACCGTCCCGATTGGCGATGCGCAGGCTTTGTGATTCGTCGATCAGCGCCAGGTAGCGGGACAGCGTTGCATTGATCGTCGCCGTATCCATCGCTTCGCCGGCGAAGGCCTGGTTCAGCCGCAACTGGCCGGCCATCAGTACCGTGTCGACCTTGTCTACCGTGCTCCGGGCATGGCCTTCCAGCACCTTGGCCAGGTTTTCCTGGCTGCGCCGGGCGAACTCCATTTCGCGGTCGTAGGATTGCTTGAGGCCGACCAGGCCGAGCCCGACGTAGGTGCAGAAAGCCGCCACCCCGAGGGCAATGATGACGATACGTCGCGAAGACTCGGTGCTGCGGTCGGCCGATGAATGCGGGTGGGGCGGTTCGCTATCCATGGCGGTCATAGGCGAAAAATGGGCCTATTGTCCGCGCAGAAAAAGTTTGTCGAGTTGATCCAGCGCAAGTTCGGTCCATGTCGGCCGACCGTGATTGCACTGGCCGGCGCGCTCGGTTTCTTCCATTTGCCGCAGCAGGGCATTCATTTCCGGCACGGTGAGTTGCCGGCGGGCCCGCACCGCGCCATGGCAGGCCATGGTGGCGAGCAGTTCGTTGCGCCGGGCGGTGGCCTGCTGGGTGATGCCATGCTCGCGCAGTTCGCCGATCAGCGAGCGGGCGAGGGCGGCCGGATCGCCGGACTGGAGCAGGGCGGGCACGGCGCGCACGCCGAGCTGGTTGGGGCCGAGCGGGGCAATCTGGAAACCGAGCTCGGCCAGCGCTTCCGCGTGTTCCTCGACGGCGGCGATATCGAGCGCCTCAGCCGAGAAGACGGCCGGGATCAACAGCGCCTGGGTGGCGATCTGGCGGTTGTCGAAGGCGGTCTTCAGCTTTTCGTAAAGGATGCGTTCGTGCGCCGCGTGCATGTCGACCAGCACCAGGCCGCGGGCGTTCTGGGCCAGCACGTAGATGCCGTGCAGCTGGGCCAGTGCGTAGCCGAGCGGCGGGCCGTCTTGCTCTGCCGGTTCGGCCGGACTGAACTGCGGGGCGCCGGCCGGATTGGCCGAGGCATAGGCCGGGCTGCCAAGATGCTGGGTGGCCTTGGCGAAGGCGAGGTAAGCGGCGGCGGCCGGTTCGGCGACGCCAAGGCTGATCTGGTGGCGCAGCGGTGGCGGGTAGTTCGCGGCGTAGCTGGAGCTGCTCGGCACGGTCGCCGCTTGCCGGAGGTCCGCTGGAGCCTCGGGAAAAGCGCCGGTCGGGGCCGAGAATTCGCGGTTTTCCGCGGTCACCGCCGTCGCCAGCGTGCGCTGGATGGCATGGAAGACGAACTGGTGCATGGCGCGCGAATCGCGGAAGCGGACTTCGGTTTTGGCCGGGTGCACATTGACGTCGACCAGGGCCGGGTCGATGTTGATGAACAGGCAGACGGCCGGCTGGCGGCTGCCGTGCAGCACGTCGCGGTAGGCTTCGCGCAGGGCGTGGCTGATGATCTTGTCGCGCACGTAGCGGCCATTGACGAAGACATACTGGCCGTCCTTGGTATCGGTGGCGCGCGTCGGGTCGACGGCGAAACCGGCGATGGCCAGCGGCCCGGCGGCCGCTTCGAGGCGGCGGGCGGCGCCGAGGAATTCGTCGCCGAGGATGTCGGCGATGCGCCGGGCACTGTCGGCCGGGGCCAGCTGGAACAGGTTGCGGCCGTTGTGGGTCAGGCTGAAGGCGACATCCGGGCGAGTCAGTGCCAGGCGCTTGACGGCGTCGGCGCAGTGGGCGAATTCGGTGCCCTCGGCCTTCAAGAACTTGCGGCGGGCCGGGGTGTTGTAATAGAGGTCGCGCATCTCGACGACGGTGCCGGCCATCAGCGCCGCCGGTTCCGGCTCGGCACCGCTTTCGGCTTTCAGCTTCCAGGCATGACTGGCGCCGCGCTCGCGGCTGCTGATCGCCAGGCGGGCGACCGAGGCGACCGAAGCCAGCGCCTCGCCGCGAAAACCGAGGGTGCCGACCCGTTCCAGGTCGTCGAGCGAGACGATCTTCGAGGTGGCATGCCGGGTCAGGGCCAGGGCCAGTTGGTCCTTGGCGATGCCGCAGCCGTCGTCGGTGATGCGGATCAGCTTGACGCCGCCTTCCTCGAGATGCACCTGGACGGCCTTGCTGCCCGCATCGAGGCTGTTTTCGAGCAGTTCCTTGAGAACGGAGGCGGGTCTTTCGACCACTTCGCCGGCAGCAATCTGGCTGATCAGCAGGTCGGGGAGGCGGGCAATCGTCGGCATGCCGGGATTATCCCAGATTGCCCGGCAAGGACGAACGCGATTTCGCGCGCCGGCCGCCTCAGTCGCCGTAGAGCGGACCGATCTCGGCCCGCAACCATTGTCGAAAGCTCTGCACCACCGGCTGTTCGGCCACCGCTTTGGCCATCACGAGGTAGTAGGAATAGGCCGAGCGCATGCTGATGCCGAACGGGATGGCCAGGCGTTCGGCCAGGACGTCCGCCTCGACCTGCTGGCGGAGGGCGAGGGCAACGCCCTGACCTTCGATAACGGCTTCGAGAACCATGATCGAGTTGGAAAAGCGCGGCCCGCGTTCGCTGTCGATACCGCTGACGCCCGCCAGCTTCAGCCATAGCCGCCAGCTCGGCCGCTGGTCGACGGCGGGAATCGATTCGTCGTGGATCAGGGTATACCGGTGCAAATCCTGCGGCGTGCGCAGCGCCCCTTCGCCCTCGAGCAGGCGCGGGCTGCAGACCAGTACGTAGTCCGGGGTCAGCATCTTTTCCACCAGCAGATCGGGGTAATGACCGTTGCCGTAGCGGATCTCGACCTCGCATGTGTCGCGGCGCGGGTCGATCAGTTCCTTGTGCGGCACGGGCTGGCTTGACTGGCCATCGATGTTGTCCGGGTTGCTCGAAATGCGGATCGCTACCGCCGGGTTGGCGGCGGAATAGCGGGCCAGGCGCGGTACCAGCCAGCGCGTCGCAAAGGCCGGCGGGGCGGTGACGTTGAGCGCCGGGGGGCGCCGATGCTGGGTCGCTTCGACGGCCGCCGCGAAGGAGTCGAGGCCATCGCGGATTTTCGGGTACATCGCCGATCCGTCTTCGGTCAGCCGCAGTCCGTTCGGCCGGCGGACAAACAGCGAGACGCCGAGATAGCTTTCGAGCGCCTTGATCTGCTGGCTTACCGCCGCCGGGGTGACGTGCAGCTCGGCCGCCGCCAACTTGAAACTGAGCTGGCGGGCTGCCGCTTCAAAGGTCCGGAAGGTGGAAAGGGGAGGTAGACGGTAGGCCACGACAAACTCCCAAGGCAGGCATCGAGTTAAGTATATCTAATGTCGAACATAATAAACGATTGTTTGCTGCAGTGCAGCATAACTCCTATATTTCCATTAGCAAACAAAGCAGGTCATAAAAGGAGTACAGCAAATGTCCATCAAATCATTTTTCGCTCATGCGTTCGGCCAGCAGAGCTGCAAGGACGCGGAAACCGTCGACTATGCCAGCATTTTCAACGGCGAAGCCGACGCGCCGCTCGCCATTGCCGGCGACTCGCGCAACTTCCTGCCGGGTCTCCGTCCGCTGAAGAACGACGTCGATGCCTACTTCAAAGACGTATTCATCAATCCGGTGTTTTAAGTGGGCGAGTTCCAGCGTCAGCTGACGGCTCTGCGCGCCCCGAAAGTATTGCCCTGGTTTGCCCGCCAGGCCGGGCTCGATGACGAAGCCGCCTTGCGTCTATGGCAGCGCGCCGTCGGCGAGTCGGCGGCCGAAACCGGGGGCAGCGCCTGCGCCACGGCGCTTGGCCGCTTCCGGGAACTGCTCGATTCGGCCTCGGCTTCCCGCGCGGTCTAGACGTCCATAGTCAGGCTCGGCGATGGCCGGGGCTGGCTGTCGCTTCGCTACGGCCGGCGGCCAACCCTTGGGGTAAAATTCCGGTCTGTTCCCAGACCCCGGTTACCCGTATGGAATTCATCGCGCAGTTCATCGAAATCATCCTGCACCTCGACAAGCATCTGATGCTGCTGGTTCAGCAATACGGCTTGTGGATCTACGGCATTCTGTTCTTCATCATCTTCGCCGAAACGGGTTTTGTCGTGACCCCTTTCCTGCCCGGCGATTCGTTGCTCTTCGTGGCCGGCGCACTGGCCGCGCTGGGCGAGGGCGGCATGGATATCTTCGTGCTGATGGGCGTGCTGGCGGCGGCGGCCATCCTCGGCAATACGGTCAATTACCAGATCGGCCGTTTTCTCGGGCCGAAAGTCTTCCACTGGGAAAACTCGCGTTTCTTCAATCGCGATGCCTTGATCAAGACGCATGCCTTCTATGAAAAACACGGCGGCAAAACGCTAGTCATTTCGCGCTTTCTGCCGCTGTTCCGCACCTTCGCGCCGTTTGTCGCCGGGATCGGTGCGATGTCCTACGCCAAATTCACGCTGTTCAACCTGATCGGTGCGCTGGCCTGGGTGGCCTCGCTCTGTCTGGCCGGTTTCTGGCTCGGCAACATCGCCTGGGTGAAGACCAATCTGTCGCTGATCATCATCGGCATCGTCGTTTTCTCGCTGATTCCGGTTGGCGTCGGGTACCTCAAGAGCAAGGCGGCCTGATGACCGCCTGGCTGGCCGTCCTGCTCATCCTGGCGCTGCCGGCGTGCACCACCAAGTTGGGCAAGGATGGCCGGACGACGTCCGAGATGGATGTCAAATACCTGGCCAAGACCGAGGTCGATCGCTTCGCCGATACCAATCGCGCCGAGGTGATGGGCGGCCTGATGCTGATCGCCGACAAACTGTATCGGCGCAATCCGAAGGAATGGAAGAAAGCCGGCGTCGACAGCCGCGAGGCGGCGCTGGAACGGCTGAAAATGCGCCATTACCGCAGCCTGCCCGAGCTCGGCGGCCTGCGCGAAGGCAAGGCGGCGGCGCTGGCTTTCAGCGAAACCTACAGCGGCGACCGGGTGGCGGCGCTGATGCTCGGCTTGCTGACCATGGCCGACGCCGCTTTCGACCACAAGGCGGAGTTCTACGTGCTCGACAGCCTCGACGAAACTAAGCTGTTCAACTGCGCCCGCAATATGGAAGTGGCGGTGTGGAAACTCGGCAACGACCGCAATGCGGCGGGCGAACTGTTCCTGCTCGCCAACGAGCTTGATCCGGCCAACCGCAACCTGTCCTTCGAGCGCGAATTCGGCCGCCTGATGGGCCTGCTCGATTTCATGGCCAAGGTCGTTGCCGACCGCAATGGCCGAACCGTTTCCCGGCTGGGCCATTCGGTCGTCAGCACAATTTTTTTACCGGTGAGTTTTTTGAAATGAAGAATATCGTCATCCTGATTTCCGGCCGCGGCAGCAACATGGAAGCCTTGATCGCCGCCCGCGATGCCGGCAATCTGCCGGTCCGCATCGCCGCCGTGATCAGCAACCGGCCGGATGCTCCGGGGCTGGAGACGGCGGCCCGGGCCGGGATCGTCACGCATTTCATCAACCACAAGGGCTTTGCCGGGCGCGAGGCGTTCGACGCCGCGCTGGCCGAGTGCATCGATCAATTTTCGCCCGATCTGGTGGTGCTGGCCGGCTTCATGCGCATCCTCAGCGATGGCTTCGTCTCCCATTACGCCGGCCGACTGATCAACATCCATCCGTCGCTGCTTCCGGCCTTCCCCGGTCTGCACACCCACCAGCGGGCGCTCGACGAAGGCGTGCGGATTCATGGCTGCACCGTGCATTTCGTCACCCCGGCGCTCGATCACGGTCCGGTGATCATCCAGGCCGCCGTGCCGGTGCTCGACGGCGACAGCGAAAGCAGCCTGGCCGCCCGGGTGCTCGAGCAGGAACACCGGATCTACCCGCAGGCGGTGCGCTGGTTTGCCGAAGACAGATTGCAGCTGGCAAACGGGCGGGTACGTCTGGCGGCCGATACGGCCGACAGCGCCGTGCTGATTTCGCCCGAGGTGCGCTGAGCGGCAATGCCGATCGTCTTCGTCCTGGCCCTGATCGGCTCGTTGGCGATCCACGGGGCGGCCTTGTTCGGGACGGATGTCGAGTTGTTCGGCGGCGGCCCGGAGCCGGCGCCGCTACAGGCCGAGTTGCAGCCGCCACCGCCCGCCGCGCCGGTCGAAGCGCCACGGTTAAAAAGCAAACCGCCGCGGACCAAGGCGGCAAAAAAACATACTCTGGCGAGTGCCCGGCCGGCACCGGCCACCGTGCCGGCGCAACCCGAGCCTGATGTGGTGCCGGAAACCGTCCCGGCAACGTCCGTTGCCGAACCCGTCGTGCCGTCTCCGCCGCCACCGGCCAGGCCGGTGCTTCCGGCGGAGGGCGTGATCCGCTTCGCCATCTTCAAGGAGTCGCTCGGCTTCCAGGTCGGCCGCGCCGAACATCGCTGGGTCTTCGCCGAGGATGGCAGCTATCGGCTGACCGGGACGACCGAAACGAGTGGTCTGGCCGCCCTGTTGAAGCCGGTGCGCCTCGAGATCGAAAGCCGCGGCCGGCTGGTGGCCGGCGGTTTGCAGCCGGAAACCCTGCGCAGCCTGAAGAATGGCCAGGACGCCAACGAAAATGCCGATTTCGACTGGTCGTCCGGCGCCGTGCGCCTGTCCCGGGATGGCAGCGTCCGGCCGATTGCGCCCGGCGCCCAGGACATCCTGTCGCTCAATTTCCAGCTCGCCTACCTGAAGAAGCCGGAGGATGGCAGTTCGATCGGTGTCGTCACCGGCAAGAAATACGAGCGCTACGGGCTCGATTCGCTCGGCGAAGAGGAGATCGACGTGCCGGCCGGCCATTTCCGTACGCTGCATCTGCGGGCGCAGACCGATAACGTCACCGAAATCTGGATCGCGCTCGATCATCACCGCTTGCCGGTTAAAATTCGTTTTACAGATAAAAAGGGCGAAAGCTTTGAGCAGGTCGCCACCGAATTAGGATTGCCATGAAAGCTCGTTTTACCCCCGCCCTGTTTGCCCATGCCGAAGCCGTACTCGGCCAGTTGCTGAATTTCGAGCATCCGGCCGATGCCGTCGTCTCGCGTTATTTCCGCGAGCACCGCGAACTCGGCCATGCCGACCGGGCTTTTGTCGCCGAAACGGTCTTTGCCGTGTTGCGCCGGGGGCGCAGCCTGGAAGCGCGGTGCGCCGGCCAGTTGTCGGATCGCCGCCGCTTGCTTGTCGCGCTGACGGTGATTCGCGGCTGGAGCCAGCGCGAACTGGCGCCGGTGCTGAAGGCGAACGAAGAGGAATGGCTGGCCGCCGCCCGGGCAATGCCGGAAAGCGAGTTTTCACCGGCCGTTCGCTGCGATTTGCCGGAATGGCTGTATGCCGCGCTGGAAGCGCAATTCGGCGCCGAGGAAGTGGTCAAGCTGGCGACCGCGCTGAACCTGCCGGCGCCGCTCGATCTGCGCGTCAATACGCTGAAGACCAACCGGGAAGACCTGCTGGCCCGTTTTGCCGAGGAGGGCATCGCCGCCATTCCCGGCCCGTTGTCGCCGATTGCCGTGCGCCTGCGCGAAAAGCCGGCGCTGGCCAAGCATGCGCTGTTTCTTGAAGGGACCTTCGAGGTTCAGGACGAAGGCAGCCAGTTGCTCGGCTACCTGATGGAGCCGAAACGCGGCGAGCTGGTCGTCGATTTCTGTGCCGGCGCCGGTGGCAAGACCCTGTTGCTCGGCGCAATGATGAAAAATACCGGCCGCCTCTACGCCTACGATGTGTCCGACAAGCGCCTCGCCAAGCTGAAGCCGCGGCTGGCCCGCTCCGGCCTGTCCAACGTCCATCCGGCGCGCATCGAGAATGAACGCGATACCAAGATCAAGCGCCTGGCCGGCAAGGCCGATCGCGTACTGGTCGATGCCCCGTGTTCCGGTCTCGGCACCCTGCGCCGCAATCCGGATCTGAAATGGCGGCAGAGTGAAGCCTCGGTCGCCGAGCTGACCGTCAAGCAAGCATCCATCCTCGATGCCGCGGCCAAGATGGTGCGCCCGGGCGGTCGCCTGGTTTATGCCACGTGCAGCTTGTTGACCGCCGAGAACGACGCGATCATCGAAGCCTTCCTGGCCAGCCATCCGGAATTCACGCTGACCCCGGCCGCGACGGTGCTGGCCAGGCACGGCATCGCGCTGGAAGGCGACTATCTGCGCCTGTTGCCCCATCAGCACAACACCGATGGCTTCTTTGCCGCCGTTCTGGACAAGAAGGCATGAGTCAGGCCAGCGAGGCGCTGAGGCTGTTCAACGATCTGCGGGATGATTTTCGGGATCCCGATTTCATCTGGCAGGTCATTGCCCTTCTCGTCTGTCTGGCTGCCGCTTTCCTGATCGAGCGCTGGTGGCGCGGGCGCCATGTCGAGGGCGCCGGACGGCTGAGCGATGCCGGATCACGGCTGGCTTTCCCGTTGTCCGGCATGGTCCTGGTCGGCCTGACCCGGCTGGCCCTGAAACCTTTTTTCCACGTCAATCTGCTCAAGCTGGCGCTGCCGCTGCTTGGCTCGATGGCCCTGGTGCGCAGCGTGGTTTTCGTGCTTCGCCAGGCCTTCCCTCGCGCCACCTGGCTGACCGCCTGGGAGCGCATCATCGCCGCCGTGGTCTGGAGCTGGATGGCGCTCTACATCACCGATCTGGCACCGTATGCGATCGAAGCGCTGGAGCAGGTCGACTTCGCCATCGGCAAGCAGCGCTTCGATTTGTGGACCATCTCGCACGGCGTGGTCACCGTCTTCCTGACCGTGGTTTTTGCCTTGTGGGTGGCCGGCGTCATCGAAGCCCGGCTGATGCGTGTCGAATCGATGGATTCCAGCCTGCGCATCGTCGGCATCCGGGTTACCCGGGCCTTGCTGACGGTGATCGCGCTGGTCGCCAGTCTGTCGCTGGTCGGCATCGACATGACGGCCTTGTCGGTATTCACCGGGGCGCTCGGTGTCGGCCTCGGCTTCGGCTTGCAGAAAATCGCCAGCAACTATGTCTCGGGCTTCATCATCCTGCTCGACCGCTCGATCCGGCTCGGCAACATCGTCCAGGTCGGCAGCGATGTCGGGCAGGTGACGCAGATCACGACGCGCTACACAGTGCTCAAGCACCCGGGCGGTACCGAGTTCATCGTGCCGAACGAGACGCTGATCAGCAGCGTGGTCCAGAACCAGAGCTATTCGGATACCCGGATGCGTCTGACGACGGTGGTCGGGGTTGCCTACGACAGCGATATCGACCTGGCGATGCGTTTGATGACCGAGGCCGCCAGCGCCCAGGATCGCGTCCTGGCCGATCCGCCGCCCAAGGTGTTTCTGACGCAGTTCGCCGACAGCAGCATCAACCTCGAACTCGGCTTCTGGATCAGCGATCCGGAGGAGGGCAAGGGCAATGTCGTGTCCGACATCAACCTCGCCATCTGGCGCATTTTCCGCGCCCACGCCATCGAGATTCCGTTCCCGCAGCGCGAAGTCCGCCTCATCCAGGAAAAACCGGCGGAGTAAGCCGCTGGCCGCGGCTCCGCCGGTTAGCGAGCGGGTTCAGACCTGGGTTGGCGTGCGGCCCATCGTTTCGCCCATGCGCACCGGGCCGGCCGGCGCCCAGTCCGGATTGAAGGTCAGGGCCGCTTTCGGAAAGAGCATGACGACCGTCGAACCGAGCAGGAAACGGCCCATCTCGTCGCCTTTCTGCAGCACGATGTTGCGGTCGTCGTAACGCCATTCGCGGACGACGCCCGGGCGCGGCGGATTGACCATGCCGTGCCAGACGGTGGCCATGCTGCCGACGATGGTGGCGCCGACCAGGGTCAGCACGAAGGGACCGCTCGCCGTCTCGAAAACGCAGACGACGCGCTCGTTGCGGGCGAACAGGCCGGGTACGCCGCGCGCCGTGGTCGGATTGACCGAGAACAGCGCGCCGGGCACGTAGATCATGCGCAGCAGCTTGCCGGTGCAGGGCATGTGGATGCGGTGGTAGTCGCGCGGCGAGAGATAGAGCGTCGCGAAGCTGCCATTCTCGAATTTCTTCGCCAGCTCGCGGTCGCCGCCGACCAGCGCGGTGGTCGAATAGCTGTGGCCTTTGGCCTGGAAAATCTGGTCGCGCTCGATGGCGCCGAACTGGCTGATCGCGCCATCGACCGGGCAGAGGAAATCCGCATCGGCAAGCGGCCGGGCCCCGGCCTGCAGTGGCCGGGTGAAGAATTCGTTGAAACTCTGGTAGCCGGCGATGTCCGGATTGGCCGCTTCGGCCATGTTCACGTTGTAGCGGCGGACGAACCAGCGGATGACGCTGGTCGTCAATTTGCCAGCCTCCTTGGCGGCGAGCTTGCCGGCGAGGATGGTCAGCGCCTGTTTCGGCAGCAGGTATTGGGGCAGGACGGCAAGGCGATCGGACACAGTGGCAGCCATGAAAACGGGAGCCCGCGATTATAAGGGCTAGCCGCCCTGCATCCTACCTTCGCCCTGCCGCCGGGCGACCGGGGCTCAGTGCAGCGAGTAGACCCCGACCCGGTTGCCTTCGCTGTCGATGAACAGGCCGATGTGGCCGATGCCGTTGCCGAGGTCGGTCTTGGCCATGACGATCGTCCCGCCGGCCGCCGGAATGCGTTCGAGAACGGCATTGAGGTCGGCGCCGCCGTCGAGGTAGATCAGCGTGCCGTTGTCGCGCGGTTCGAGCTGCGGCATGGCGACCAGCGCACCGCTTGGGTAGGGCTCGGCGTAGGGAAAGATGGCCATGTTGCCGCCACCACAGTGTTCTCGGCGCAGTTCGATGGCGAGGATGGTCTGGTAAAAGGTGACGGCCCGGTCGAGGTCGGCGGTGGGGATTTCGAACCAGCGTAGCGGATTGTCCATGATGTGCTCCTTGGTAATTCAGCGGCGGGATGCCGTTGATGCCGTGCATTCTGGCCGGGGGCTCCTGACAGCATAGTGTCAGGAGGCATTGCCGGCCCTGCGAAACGGCGTGCTATGCTGAAATTCCCGTTTTCCCCGTCATGACATGCGCCCGGCCGACCGACTGTTCCAGATCATCCTGCTGCTCCGCCACGGCCGCGTCGTTACGGCCGCCACGCTGGCCACGACGCTCGAGGTTTCCGAGCGGACCATCTACCGCGATATCGCCGATCTGGTGAAATCCGGGGCGCCGATCGATGGCGAGGCCGGCGTCGGCTATCGCCTGCGCCGCGGCTACCAGGTGCCGCCGTTGATGTTTGCCGGCGACGAGCTGGAAGCCCTGGTGGTCGGCGCCAAGCTGGTCCAAGCCTGGGGCGATTCTGCGCTGGGCAAGGCGGCGGAACAAGCGATGGCGCGCATCGAGGCCGTTCTGCCGCGGGCGCTGGAGGAGAAGGTCGGCGCGGCGAGCCGGCGCTTCCTGGCGCTCGATTGCCTGCAGCCGGCGCCGCTGCGCGAACCGATGGCGCAGTTGCGGGCCGGCATGGAAAGCGGCCGCAAGGTGCTGGTCAGCTACCGGCGGGCCGACGGTGAGCTGTCACAACGCACGCTGCTGCCGCTCGGTCTGGTTTTCTGGGGGCATTGCTGGACGCTCGGGGCCTGGTGCGAGCTGCGCCAGGCCTTCCGGACTTTCCGGGTCGACCGGATCAAGAGCGTCGAACTGCTCAGCGAAACTTTCGACGACCGGTACGGCCATCTCTGGCGCGACTACCTGAGCACGGCGCGCGGCGAGGGTGAAGCCTAGTCGGTATTCCCAGCCAGCGGCAGTTCCGTCGGCGGCGTCGCGGTGGCCGGTTCGGCACTGACGCTGACCGGGAAGCGCGGTGCCTGGTCGGCGGTGGGCGCTGCAACCGACCAGCGTTCCTTGCGCCATTTCTCGCGTTCGCCGTTGCCGCAGAAGGTCCAGGCGACGAAGCGGCTCTGCTTCTGGCCCTGGGCCATGGCGATGGTGCGCGATTCGACGACCCGGGCCTTTTTCAGCGCGGCTTCGATATGCACCAGGTTGTCGGCTTGCGAGACCAGGCTGGTGAACCACATCACCCGCTTCGGAATATTGGCGCTCTGTTCGATCATGTTCTTGACGAAGGCGCGCTCGCCGCCGTTGCACCACAGTTCGGTGCCGCCACCGCCGAAATTGAGGCGGGGCTGCTGCACCGCACCCTTCTTGGCGCCGGGCTTGTTCAGATTGTTCCACTTGCGCTGGCTGACCGCATGTACGTCATCCGGCGAATTGTGGAAGGGCGGGTTGCAGATGCTCAATTCGAAGTTTTCGCCGGAACGCAGCAGGCCGGTGAAGATGTTGTCCCACACCGGTTGGTGGCGCAGTTCGATCATGCCGGCCAACTGCTCGTTTTTGCCGAGAATCATCTGGGCATTGGCCAGCGCCGCTTCGTCGATATCGACGCCGAGGAAGTGCCAGCCGTATTCGGCGGCACCGATCAGCGGATAGACGCAGTTGGCGCCGACGCCGATGTCGAGGACGCGGACGCCGGCCCCGGTCGGGATGACTTTCTTGTTGCAGGTGGCGAGCAGGTCGGCGGCATGGTGGATGTAGTCGGCGCGGCCGGGAATCGGTGGGCACAGGTAGCCGGCCGGAATTTCCCAACCCTTGATGCCGTAGTGCAGGGCGAGCAGGGCGCGGTTGAAGGCCTTGACGGCGCTCGGGTTGGCGAAATCGATGCTTGGCGTGCCCGCCTTGGTGGTGATCACGAACTTGACGAGGCCCGGCGCGACCGCAGTCAGCGCGGCGAAATCGTAGCCGGCCGCATTCTTGTTGCGGGGGTGCAGTCCGGGTTTCTGGGCGGGGGCCGTCATTGCGTTTTTCCGATTTTTGGGGAGGGGGCGGAGTATCCCACGGAATGATTGTCGCAAGAACGACAAAGCCCGTTTTGCGGCAAGTTATTGTTTGAAAGCGGTTTTCGCCGCGTAATCCGCTCGGCATGGAATTCGCTGAAGGTCAGGCAACGATGCTCTAGGGAGTGACCAGCATGAAGTTGCAAATCGAGCGGCCGCACATCGCCGCGATGATCGAGGCCTTTCCGCGGCTGGCTTTCGTGCAGGAGCAGTTGCGCTTCGGCAACAAGGTCGAATTGGCGTTCAACCTGCTGAGCGATGGGGAACTCGATTTTCTCCGCGGCCTGTATGCCGACGGCGGCCCGGAATTGCGCGCCCGCGCCGCGCAGATCGCCACCCTTCAGAAAGCCCTGCACGATGCTGGTACCCGGTTTGCAGCCGAAGACCTGGAAATGCTGGTCCCGGCCATCGCCCGTTACCTGGCGGAAGATTCAAGCCGCGGCTGGGTGTTTTCCGCCCACGTCACCGGCAAGCCGCTGGCCTACGTCGTGACCCGGCTCGACTTCACGCCGCCGTCGGACGAGGAAACCGGCAAGGTTTTCATCGAATTGAAGGCCAACGCCAAGGCGCGGCTGGCCACGGCGACGCTGCGCATTGCCGGGCCGGATGTGGCCGGCCGGACGGTGGCCGAAATCTTCGCCGCCAAGGGCTTCGTCAAGGAAACGCCGGCCCTGCTCAAAAGCTACGACGAAACGGCTGTGCGCTATTTCGACTGGCGGGCGCAATACGGCGCGCAATTCTCCGGCTCCGGCGTCGGCTACTTTGCCGAAAACCCGACGGCGACGCATCGCGACACCGATTATTCGCGCAAGGACCTGATCATCCTGTCGTCGACCGGCTCGGCGGCTCGCCTGGTGAACGACGAGAGCATTCTCGGCGAACGGGTGCTGGCGCTCGATGCGACCGGCGACATCATGAGCAAGTTCGTCCGCCGGGTCGCCCGCAATTCGCGGCTGTCCGGCAAGGACGAAGCCGAGGTCGAGGCGACCCAGGCGACGCTGCCGAAGGGTATGTTCACCGAACTGCCAGTGCATTTCTACATGCTGATGTTCCACCTCGAACTGCACCATTACCTGTGGGTGCATGTCGACGACATGCAGCCCTATCGTTACCAGCCGGAACTCAAGGACAAGCTGGTGCTGCCGCCCGAGCAGACCGACCTGATCGACATCCTGACCGCCGAGATGGACGTGCTGATGGACGACATCGTCGCCGGCAAGTCGGGCGGCACCACCGTGCTCTGTGCCGGGCCGGCCGGGGTTGGCAAGACGCTGACCGCCGAGGTGTACTCGGAAATCATCAAGCGGCCGCTTTACCGCGTGCATTCCGGGCAGTTGGGGCTGAACGTCGCGGCGATGGAAACGGCGCTCAAGGAAGTGCTGACCCGTGCCCAGCGCTGGGGCGCAGTGATGCTGATCGACGAGGCCGATGTTTACATCAAGAAGCGTGACGACAACATCACGATGAATGCCGTGGTCGGCGTCTTTCTGCGTGTGCTGGAATATTTCAACGGGCTGTTGTTCCTGACCACCAACCGGGTCGACGATATCGACGAGGCGATCGTTTCGCGCTGCATCGCGTTGATCAAGTTCCATCCGCCGGGGCGTGAAGATCGCCGACGAATCTGGGGCGTGATGACCGAGCAGTTCGGCCTGCTGATCGAACCCGACTTGCTCGAACGCCTGCCGGATATCTTTCCCGAAGCTACCGGCCGCGACATCAAGGGGCTGGCCAAGCTGGTGACCAAATACTGCAATCAGAAAGCGCTGCCGCCGACGGTCGACGTTTTCCGGCGCTGTTCGATCTTTCGCGGTATGGAAGTGGCTGCCTGATTACTGGCCGGCGTATTTCGCCAGAAAACGGTCGAGCGCATTGCCGAAGGCTTGCCGGTCGGCCTGGCCGAGCGCCGCCGGACCGCCGGTTTCGATGCCGGCACTGCGCAGTTCTTCCATGAAGTTGCGCATGGTCAGGCGTTCCTGGATGTTGGCCGTGGTGTACAGCTCGCCGCGCGGATTCAACGCATGGGCACCACGCGCGATGACGCCCGAGGCGAGCGGGATGTCGGCAGTGACGACGAGATCGCCCGGGGCGAGCTGGTCGACGATATGGCGATCGGCGACATCGAAGCCGGAAGGCACCTGGATGGCGCGGATGTAACGCGACGGCGGCGTCCGCAACATCTGGTTGGCGACCAGGATGGTCCGGATTTTCAGCCGCTCGGCGGCGCGAAAGATGATTTCCTTGATGACGCCGGGGCAGGCGTCGGCATCGACCCAGATCTGCATCAGTGCTCCTTGCCGTCCAGGCGGGCCTGGAAAAGAATCGGAATATAACGCCAGCCGAGGATGCCGAAGCAGGCCAGCCAGCAGGCGGCCGACAATTGTATCCACAGCAGGTAGCCGGCCGGGTAGATCTGCGGCACGACGACGCGGACCAGCAGGGCGGCCAGCATGATGTACAGTGCCAGCTTGTCGAGCCGGTCGAAAACCACCTTGCGCCCGGTGTGGCCCTTGGAAATGCGGATGATCATCGCCGGAATGACCGTGCCCATCGCGCCGAAAGTGAATAGATGGACGGACAGTGAGCCGATCCAGACGAACTGCCAGACATGCCCGAGCGCCTCGATCAGCAACTGGCCGACGATGGCCAGATAGCCGACGTACATGATGCCGATGTCGATCCGTTTACAGGCCAGTTGCGGTTTCCAGAACACGAAGCGGATGCCGAGCAGAATCGCCAGCGCGAAGGCGATTGCCGCGGTCAATGGCCGGGGCAAGGCGAATTCGACGACCAGCAGCAGGCCGAGCAGCTTGATCGGCATGTCCAGTTTCGGCTGGCGCAGGATGTTGGCCTGGAAGGCGGCTTTCATGAAACCGGTCAGGGTACGTTCGAGCATCACCAGCAAGGCCAGCCGGAACAGGCCGATGGCCATGCTGTAGCCGGCCGGGAAATCGTTGCCGTAGAGCATCAGGTATTTGGCGACCAGGAAGGCCGGCAGCAACACTAGGAAAAATACGTTGTCGCGATAGCTGTCGCGGGCGCGGTGGCGGATCAGCGTCCACAGCAGCATGGCGACGATGCTGCCGAGAAACAGATTGTTGGCGATTGCCGGCAACGGCGCCGGCCAGTTGCCGCCAAAGCTCATGCCGATTCGCTCGAGGATCCAGGTCCCGGCCAGCAGCATCAGCGCCGGCCCATGGTAGCCGCGAATATTCACCCAGTTCTTGGTCGAGGTCAGCAGAAAGCCGCCGAGCACCGCCCAGCCGAAGCCGAAAAACATTTCGTGGGCGTGCCACTGAACGGCGGTGAAGGTGGCGGCCGGGGCCGGCATCAGGCCGCTGAAGATCAGTGCCCAGGCGACCGGCAGGGTCATCCCGGCCAGGCAGGCCAGCGCGAAAAACGGACGAAAGCCGACCAGCCAGAGGGGGGGGTTGATGAAGCGCATGGCGAACCTTTCACGGCGACTGGTGTTCAAAGCAGCAAGTCTAGCGATGTCCGGTGCGTGTCGACTTGATTTATCCCAGAGCGGGCAAGCAAGAAGCCCTACATTCGCGTAAAATTCTGCCCTTAGCCATAGTTACGATTGCGCAATCCGGGCCTGGCTACTTTCCTGAAGGATGAAGATGAAGCGTGTGGATGATTTCCGCTTGCGGCTTGGCAAGCATGAACTTGTGCCGATCATGATCGGCGGCATGGGTGTTGATATTTCGACCGCCGATCTGGCTTTGGAGGCGGCCCGTCTGGGCGGCGTCGGCCACATTTCCGACGCGATGATCAAGACCGTTGCCGACCGGCGCTACGACACCAAGTTCGTCAAGGAAAAGCTCGCGATCTACAAGTACAACGTCAAGAACGAAGACAAGTCCGTGGTCAAGTTCGACCTCGGCAAGCTGGTTGAAGCCACCCGCCTGCACGTTCAGGGCACCATGGAGCGCAAGCAGGGTTCAGGGCTGGTCTTCATCAACTGCATGGAAAAGCTGACCATGAATGCGCCGAAAGAGACGCTCAAGGTTCGCATGAATGCGGCGCTCGATGCCGGCATCGACGGCATCACGCTGGCTGCCGGTTTGCACCTCGGCTCTTTCGCGCTGATCGAGGATCACCCGCGCTTCCGCGATGCCAAGCTGGGCATCATCGTGTCGTCGCTGCGGGCGCTGCAACTGTTCTTGAAGAAGAGTGCCCGGACCAACCGCATGCCCGACTATATCGTCGTCGAAGGCCCGCTGGCCGGCGGTCACCTCGGTTTCGGCATGGACTGGGCGCAGTACGATCTGGCGACCATCATCGCCGAAGTCGTCAAGTACCTGCGGGACGAGCATCTGGACATTCCGGTGATTGCCGCCGGCGGCATCTTTACCGGTAGCGATGCCACCGGTTTTCTCGAACACGGCGCCGCCGCCGTCCAGGTGGCGACGCGGTTTACCGTCGCCAAGGAGTGCGGCCTGCCGGAAAAGGTCCAGCAGGAATATTTCAAGGCCAGCGAAGACGATATCGAAGTCAATCAGATATCCCCGACCGGCTATCCGATGCGCATGCTCAAGGGCAGTCCGGCGATCGGCGATGGCATCCGTCCGAATTGCGAGGCGTATGGCTACCTGCTCGACGCCAATGGCAAGTGCGCCTATGTCACGGCCTACAACCGCGAAGTGCTGGCCCATCCGGAGGCGCGCAAGGTGACGGTGATGGACAAGACCTGTCTGTGTACCCACATGCGCAATTTTGACCTGTGGACCTGTGGTCAATTGACCTACCGTCTGAAGGACACGACGCATCGTCTGGCTGACGGCAGCTATCAGCTCCTGTCGGCCGAGCATATCTTCAAGGACTACCAGTTCAGTGTCGATCAGAAGGTGGCGTTGCCGGAGGCGCAGGTCGCCTGAGTCGGGGATTTGAGAAAAATAAAAACCCGGCTGCGTTGATGTCGGGTTTTTTCTTGGGGGTTGTGATTCGTACGTTATTGGCAGCGGCTTGTCAGCGAGCGCGTCGGGGGCGCGGGGTGTTGTACGCCATCGTGGCGGGCATCGGCTTTGCCTTCTTTTCCGCCGGTGTCCGGGCCGACCATGAGGACGGGCATTCGCAAGCGCTGACCGTCCACGGCTTCGGTACGCTCGGGATGGCGCGCACGACCAGCGAAGAGGTCGAATTCGTCCGCGATATCTCGCAGCCGCGCGGGGCGCGGACGCAGTGGGACGGGCGGGTCGATAGCGTGCTCGGCCTGCAGGCCAACTGGCGCATTATTCCCGGGCTGGAGGCCGTTGTTCAGGGGGTTAGCCGTTATCGCTACGACCGGACCTTTACGCCGGATATTGCCTGGGCTTATCTCAAATACGATCCGACGCCAACGCTCAGTTTGCGGGCTGGGCGCCTAGGCACGGAATTCTTCATGCTGGCTGATTCGCGCCAGGTCGGCTATTCCTTCCTGACGGTCCGCCCGCTTGGCGATTATTTCTGGTATCTGCCCTTTTCCAGCATCGACGGGGCCGATGTCGCCCTGACCGTGCCGCTTGGCGACAACGTGTTGCGCGGCAAGCTCTATTACGGCATTTCCGACGGCAATATTCCGTTGGCCGATCAGCAATGGAAGCTGGATGGTTCGCCGATGGTCGGCGGATATCTGGATTACCAGCTTGCGGCGTGGCAGTTCCGTCTCGGTTACGCCAATATCAAATTCCATAACAGCCTGCCGATAGCGCGGGATTTTTATGCCATTCCGGCTGCCCAGTTTTCGCCGGCCGACGTCCGTGCCTCGCTCGACTATCTCGAAACCGCCGGCACGCGCAGCCACTATTACTCGTTCGGCGTTGTTTACGATGATGGTCCGTGGCAGTTCCAGTTGATGCTCAACCATGTCGAGCAGGGCAGCAATGCCTTCCAGAGTTCCGATGCCGGCTATCTCCTGGCCGGCTATCGGATCGGCCCGGTGACGCCTTATCTGGGCTATTCACGGGTCGAATCAAAGCGGCGCGGAAATACCATGAACCCGGCGGTGGCGCACGTCATGGCCGATTCCGCGTCCGATCAGAAAACGGCGATAGTCGGCGCCCGCTGGGATGTGGTGCGCAACGTCGCCCTCAAGGCCCAGTGGGATGCCATTCGTGGCGATGCCCGGTCGATTTTTCCCTACCGTCGCGAAACAGGCGAGTGGACAGGCAGAATGGATGTATTTTCGCTGACCATGGATTTTGTTTTTTAAAACGATGACCAAAGGCCAACTTCGCTTCCTGTTGCTGAGTATCTGGCTGGCGCTGATGCCGGCGGGCGAGGCGCAGGCCGAACTGGTTGTCATCGTCAATGCAAGATCCGGCGTCGCGGTGATGACGCGCAATGAAATCGTGAATATTTTCTTCGGTCGCTATCGGCAGTTTTTCAACGGGGTTGAAGCGCAGCCGGTCGATCTGGTCGACTCGCATCCCGATCGGGCGCGTTTCTATAAGGCGCTGGTCGGCAAGGACTTATCCGACGTCAATGCGTACTGGTCGCGGCAGGTCTTCTCCGGTCGCATGCAACCGCCAGAGAAGGTCAATACGCCGGATGAAATCCTCAAATGGGTGGCGTCGCATCCGGGCGGTATCGGCTTTGTCGAATTGACCAAGGCCGACGCGCGCGTCCGGGTGGTTCATGAATTCGCTCCCTGAGCGGGTTTTCCTTGCTCGAGGTGGTCATTGAACCTGGAGCTGATTGGTATGGTCATCATCTTTGTGGCCATCGCGGTGATTGTCATCAAGTCGAAATAGTGCGCCGGCAGGCTGTGCCTTTTGCGCAGAATTGGTCACAATATCTTCACCCATCAATCAATAAAAGGAGACAAACATGCCCAGGAAAATGATCAGTGACATTCTCGTCGGCCACACCCTGATTACGGCAAATAAGGAAATGAGCGTGCGTGCCGCATCGTGCCTGATGGCCGAGAAGAAAATCGGTGCCCTGCTGGTCGTCGAAGACGGGCGCATCGCCGGCATCTTCACCGAGCGCGATGCGCTGAACAAGGTTCTGGCGGGCCGCCTCGATCCGGAAGCAACGCCGCTATCCCGGGTGATGGTGGCCAACCCGCAAACGATCCGGCTCGACAAACCATTGGCCTACGCCTTACTCATGATGGCGGAAGGCGGCTTTCGTCACGTGCCGGTGATCGATGGCAATGGCGCTCCGGTCGGTATGGTCTCGGCCCGCGATGCGCTCGGCCAGGATATTGTCGAGCTTGAGCGCGAACTCAGTCGTCAGGAAAGCCTCGAGAGTTCGATCGGCTACTGAACCGGCTGCCAGCCAAAACGCGCCAGTATCGCGGCAAACTCGCCCGATACTGGCGCTTTTATTTGTTGCCGCTGGCCGCTGAGCGGGTGCTCGAACGTCAATTCGGTACAGGCCAGCAACAGTCGGTGGCAATCGAGATGTTCGGCGAAATAGCGGTTGTGCCGCCCCTTGCCGTAGGTTGCGTCGCCGATGATCGGGTGGGCCAGATGTTTCAGGTGGCGGCGCAATTGATGGCGCCGGCCGGTAATCGGGTCGAGTTCGAGCAGGGCGTAACGGCTGCACGGATAGCAGTCGACGGCGACGGGCAATTCGATTTCGGCCAGTTTCCGGAAATGGGTCAGCGCCGGCTGGGCTTCGCTGCTGCTTCGCTCGCCACTGAATTCGTAGGCGTCGCGCTGCCGGCTGAGGGCATGATCGATGCTGCCGGCGGCTGGCGGATAGCCGCGGACGATGGCCCAGTAGCGCTTTTCGACCGTACCGGCTGCGAACTGCCGGCCGAGCTGGCTGGCAATTTCGCTACTCAAGCCGAACAACAGCACGCCCGAAGTGCCCCGGTCGAGTCGATGGGCCGGCCAGACGCGCTGGCCGATCTGGTCGCGCAGGATCTGGATGGCAAAACGCGTTTCGTGGCGGTCGATTTCCGAACGGTGGACGAGCAGGCCGGGCGACTTGTCGATGACGACGATGTGTTCGTCGCGATAAAGGATATCTAGCTGCTCAGCCAAAGAACCGGCTCTTCGCCGCGGCCGAGATCGCCATCCCGGTTATGTGTGCCCGCTCGAGCAGTTCCCAGTAGTAGCGGTAGGAGGCCCGGTCATGCAGCTTGCCATCGTGCTGGGTTGGTCCCCAGTCCGTGTCCTGGGCGGCGCTCAGTATTTCCGTGGCGGCCTGGACCTCGGAGAAGTCGGGGCGCATGGCTTCGATAATGGGGATAATCTGGTTCGGGTGGATGCTCCACATGCGCAGGAAGCCGAATTCGCTGCGGGCGCGCCGGGCGTCGTTCCGGATGTAGTCGATGTCCTTCAGTTCGGTCGTTACGTTGTGCGATGGCACCACGCCGCAGGCCAGGGCGGCGGCGCTGATTTCGCACTTGGCGCGGGCGACCAGCGGATGATCGAACTGGCCTGGACTCTGCATGGCGCTGCCGGGAATCGCGCCGTGGTGGCCGGAGACGAAATCCATCAGGCCGAAGTCAAGGCTCTCGACGCCGGGCAGGGCGGCGATTTCCCAGACCTCGCGCAGGGCGCCGTGGGTTTCGATCAGTACGTGCAACGGAATGCTGCGTTCGACGCCGAATTCGCCCTCGATCTCGCGCAGTGCTTCGATCTGGACGCGAACGTCACCGGCGCTGCATGGCTTTGGCAGAGTAATGAAGGGCAGGCGGTTGCCGGCTAGGCGGACGAGAATTTCCATGTCCTGGCGCCAGTGCGGGTGGGTCACGTCATGCACGCGGGCGCCAACCCGATTGAACAGATTGTCGTCGGACATGATGACGGCGGCAGCCATTTCGGCATGCTCGCGCTCGGCGCCGGCATGGGCGCCGTCTTCGCAGTCGCAGGTGATGTCGAAGATCGGGCCGAGTTCCTTCTGCAGTTGCAGTGCCTTCTTCATCAGCTTTTCCGAGCCGGCGTAGTGGTCGACCGCGGGCAGGATGGGAAAGGGCTTCTCGCCGGCAAAAAGAACCGCGTTAGGATGGCGCATGGTGGTGATTGGTCGCTGGTTATCGGTTGTTGGCTATTCTTGATCTGGAAACGAAAAAGGCCGCGGTATTTTACCGCGGCCCTTGCTTGCTTTTGCTAGCGACTAATCACTAGCAGCTAACGACTCTCAGAGCATGTCCTTGACGGCTTCGGCTTCGTCGGTCAGTTCCTTGAGCGTGATGTTGATCTTCTCACGGCTGTACTCGTCGATTTCCAGACCCTGGATGATCTTGAACGAACCACCCTTGCACTCGCACGGGAAGCCGAAGACGATACCGGCCGGGATGCCGTAGGAACCATCGGAAGGAACGCCCATGGTGACCCATTCGTCGGAACCGAGGACCCAGTCATGCACGTGGTCGATGGCGGCGTTGGCGGCGGAAGCGGCGGACGACAGGCCACGGGCTTCGATGATGGCGGCGCCGCGCTTGCCGACGGTCGGCAGGAAGACGTCGTTGTTCCAGGCGTGATCGTTGATCAGGGCTTTGACGCTGTCGCCGTTCGAGGTGGTGTAGCGGTAGTCGGCGTACATCGTCGGCGAGTGGTTACCCCAGACGACCAGCTTCTTCAGCGAAGAAACGTCGCGGCCAGCCTTGCCGGCCAGTTGCGACAGGGCGCGGTTGTGGTCGAGGCGCAGCATGCCGTGGTAGTTGTTCGGGTTGGTGCGGCCAACCTTCTTGGCGGCAGCAGCAGCGATGAAGGCGTTGGTGTTGCAGGGATTGCCGACGACCAGGACCTTGACGTCTTCCTTGGCGTTTTCGGCGATGGCCTTGCCTTGCACCGTGAAGATGGCGCCGTTGGCGGTCAGCAGGTCGGCGCGTTCCATACCCTTGGTGCGCGGACGGGCGCCGACCAGCAGGCAGACGTCGGCGTCCTTGAAGGCAACGTTCGGGTCATCGGTGGCAACCATGCCGGCGAGCAGCGGGAAGGCACAGTCTTCCAGCTCCATCATGACGCCCTTCACGGCTTGCTGAGCTTGCGGCAGGTCGAGCAACTGGAGGATGACCGGCTGGTCTTTGCCGAGCATTTCGCCGGAGGCGATGCGGAACAGCAGGCTATAACCGATCTGGCCGGCGGCGCCGGTAATGGCAACGCGCATGGGGGCTTTGGACATATGTCGCTCCTGTATGAAACAGCGTGATTGAAATTGTTCGTGTCTGCTCAAACGCCGGCTTTGGTAGTGCACCTTGCGTCAGCAAGCGCGAGAGACAAAGATGTTAGAAGTTCAGCGGGCCACTGTCAAATCATCATCTGTCTTATATAAGACAACTTTTCGTGGACGCTATGCCGGAATTGTGCTGAAATTTCACCCCTATGACTTCTGACGCTTCCCGTCCTGCCGTTCGCCCTCCGTCGCCGACTTTCAGTCCGCTTTATCGCCAGATCAAGGATTTTTTGATCCACAGTCTGCAAGAAGGGGAGTGGGGGCCAGGCGATGCCATTCCCAGTGAAGGCGAGTTGGCCGGGCGTTTCAACGTCAGCCAGGGGACCGTGCGCAAGGCGATCGATGAACTCTCTGCCGAGAACATGCTGGTCCGTCGGCAGGGCAAGGGCACCTTTGTCGCCACCCACAACGACCCGCGTTCGTTCTATCGCTTTTTGCGCCTGGTTCCGGACGGTGGTGGCGTGGCGCATTCGGTCAGTGATCCCTTTTCCTGTCAGGCGATTCCCGCATCGGTCGATGTCGCTGCCGCGCTGGGCGTGGCAGTAGGCGATCCGGTGATTTGTGTCGAGCGTCTGCTGCGGGTCGGCGGCGAGCCGGTGGTGTTTGATCAGATCTATCTGGCCAGCGAGTTGTTCGACGGGCTGACGCTGGAGCTCTTGCGAAGCGGGGAGCGCTCGCTGTACAGCTTGTTTGAAAGCGATTTCGGTGTTCGCATGATTCGGGCCGAAGAGCATCTCCGGGCAATTGCCGCCGATGCTCGCAGCGCCGGTCTGTTGGGCGTTGGTGAGGGTGATCCGCTGCTCCTTGTCGAGCGGACTGCCTACACCTATGGAAACAAGCCGGTTGAGTGGCGACGTGGTCTTTATTGCACGCGCCACCACTATTACCGCAATGATTTGGGTTAGCAGTGGCAGGCTTGCCGATCGGCTTGAAATAGCCCGGGCCGGCGTGTCCGGCCTGGTTTTGATTGTATAATTACGGTTCTTTTCGAACCACGTACAAGCGGAAAACCGCACACTCACGCGAGGGATGACGTTCATGGCAGAAATGACCATCAAGAAGCGTCCAAAGAATTTGGACTTGACCACTATCAGGTTGCCTTTGGCTGGCAAGGTTTCAATCCTTCATCGCGTTAGCGGTGCCGGCTTGTTCCTTTTTTTGCCGGTAATGCTCTGGCTTTTTTCGGCCAGCCTGACTTCGGCGGAGACTTTCGCCACCTTTAAGTCGGTGTTTTCGACGCTGCCGGCAAAAGTTGTGATGGCCGGTTTGATCTGGGCCTTTGTGCACCATTTCTGCGCCGGTATCCGCTTTCTGCTGCTCGATCTGCATGTCGGTATCGAGAAGGAAGCTGCCGCCAAGTCGGCTGGCATCGTGCTCGCTGTCAGCATTCCGCTGACCCTGGTTCTCTGGGGGGTGTTGTTGTGATTAACCGTACTGTTGTTGGTGCTCATTACGGCCTCAAGGACTGGATCGCCCAGCGCGCGACGGCTGTCATCATGGCCGTTTATTCGGTCCTGATTGCCGCGGTTCTGTTGATTGTCCGTCCGGGGACTTTCGAGGCTTGGCAGGGGGTCTTTGCCAATGGCGTGATCAAGTTCCTGACCTTCCTCTTCTTCGTTAGCCTTTTCTACCACGCCTGGATTGGCGTGCGTGATATCTGGATGGATTACGTCAAGCCGACGGGCGTTCGCCTGACCTTGCACGTTCTGACCATTGCTGCGCTGGTGGGTTACACCGCGTGGGCTGCTGCGATTCTCTGGAGGCTGTAAGCGTGAGTATTCCTGTTCTCAAGTTTGATGCGGTGATCGTCGGTGCCGGTGGTGCCGGTCTGCGTTCCGCGATTCAATTGTCCGAAGCCGGCCTGAAGACGGCCGTGCTGTCCAAGGTTTTCCCGACCCGCTCGCACACGGTTGCGGCGCAGGGTGGTGTTGCCGCTTCCCTCGGTAATTCCGAGGAAGATCACTGGACGTGGCACATGTACGATACCGTCAAGGGCTCCGACTGGCTCGGCGACCAGGACGCGATCGAGTTCATGTGCAAGAAGGCCAACGAAGTGGTCGTTGAGCTCGAACACTACGGCATGCCGTTTGACCGGACCGACGACGGCAAGATCTATCAGCGTCCGTTCGGTGGACACATGTCCAACTTCGGCGAAAAGCCGGTGCGTCGTTCCTGCGCTGCCGCTGACCGTACCGGTCACGCCATGCTGCACGCCATGTATCAGCGCAACGTCAAGGCCAATACCCAGTTCTTCGTTGAATGGATGGCCCTTGATCTTATTCGCGACGAAGAAGGCCACGTCCTCGGCGTGACCGCCATGGAAATGGAAACCGGCCAGATCGTGATTTTCCACGCTCGTGCCACCATTTTCGCGACCGGCGGTGCCGGCCGTATCTATTACTCCTCGACCAATGCTTTCATCAATACCGGTGACGGCCTGGGTATGGCGGCGCGTGCCGGCATTCCGCTCGAAGACATGGAATTCTGGCAGTTCCACCCGACCGGCGTGGCCGGTGCCGGGGTGCTGATTACCGAAGGCGTGCGCGGCGAAGGCGGCATCCTGCGTAACAGCAGCAAGGAGCGCTTCATGGAACGCTATGCGCCGAACGCCAAGGATCTGGCGTCGCGTGACGTGGTTTCCCGCGCCATGACCACCGAAATCAAGGAAGGCCGTGGCTGCGGCGTCAACAAGGACTACGTCCTGCTCGACATCACCCACCTCGATCCTGCCAATATCATGAAGCGTCTGCCGGGTATCCGCGAAATCGGTATCCAGTTTGCCGGCGTTGACTGCATCAAGGAGCCGCTGCCGGTGGTGCCGACCTGTCACTACATGATGGGTGGTATCCCGACGCATTACTCCGGTCGTGTCGTGATGCCGCAAGGTGGTGACATGAGTGCCGTAGTGCCCGGTTTCTATGCCGGCGGCGAATGTGCCTGCGCTTCGGTGCATGGCGCCAATCGCCTCGGTACCAACTCGCTGCTCGATCTGCTGGTCTTTGGCAAATCGGCCGGCGATGCCGCGGTGGAAGATCTCAAGGCCGGCCGCGCCCACCGCGATCTGCCGAAGGATGTTGCCGACAAGACCCTGGCCCGGATCAGCGCGCTGGACAACCGCAAGGGTGGTGCCAACGTGCACGAAACCCGTCTGGCAATGCAGCGCACCATGCAGGATCATGCTGGCGTTTTCCGTTTTGACGACATGCTCAAACAGGGTGTCGAGAAGATCCTTGAAATCGAGAAGGCTGCCCGCAATCTCGAAATCAAGGACAAGTCCATGGCCTGGAATACGGCTCGTACCGAAGCGCTCGAGATGGAAAACCTGATCGAGGTTGCCAAGGCCACGATGATCTCTGCCGAGGCACGCAAGGAGTCGCGCGGCGCCCACGTGCGCGACGATGCCCCGGATACTGCTGAATTCCCGAATGGCCGGAACGACAAGGTGTGGCTCAAGCACACCCTGTTTTCGCCGGTCGATAATTCGATCAGCTACAAGCCGGTCAACATGCAACCCCACACCGTCGAGCCTGTCGAGCTCAAGACGCGCTCGTACTAATTGGAGTTCAGAATGAGCAAACGCATGGTTCAATTCAGTATCTATCGCTACGATCCGGACAAGGACGACGCGCCCTACATGCAGGACATCTCGGTCGAGCTTGATCCGACCGACCGCAAGCTGCTGGACGCGCTGACCAAGCTGAAGGCCAAGGACGATACGATCTCCTACCGGCGCTCCTGTCGCGAAGGTGTCTGTGGCTCCGATGCCATGAACATCAACGGCAAGAACGGCCTGGCCTGCCTGACCGACATCGACAGCCTGAAGCAGCCGATCGTGCTGCGGCCGCTGCCGGCGCTGCCGGTCATCCGCGACCTGATCGTCGACATGACGCAGTTCTTCAAGCAGTACCACTCGATCAAGCCGTACCTGATCAACAACGATCCGCCGCCGGAACGCGAACGTCTGCAGTCGCCGGAAGACCGTGAAGAACTGAATGGTCTCTACGAGTGCATCCTGTGTGCCTGCTGTTCGACGGCTTGTCCGTCGTTCTGGTGGAACCCGGACAAGTTCGTCGGCCCGGCCGGCCTGCTGGCTGCTTACCGCTTCATCGCCGATACGCGCGACCAGGCGACCAACGAGCGTCTCGACAACCTCGAAGACCCGTATCGCCTGTTCCGTTGCCATACCATCATGAACTGTGTTGACGTATGTCCGAAGGGTCTGAATCCGACCAAGGCCATCGGCAAGATCAAGGACATGATGGTTCGTCGCGCTGTCTGATGGAAAGAAAAGACTACGAACGCCTGCGTTGGCGCTGTATCCGTCGCGGCCTGCTTGAGGTCGATATTGCGCTGACGCGCTTTCTCGACCAGCAGTTCGAGCAGCTGAACGACGAACAGCAGCAGGCGTTCGTGGAACTTGCCGACATGGAGGATCATGACCTCTGGCACCTGATCAGCGGTCAGGCCGAGTGTGATGATCCCCGGTTGGAGCCGATCGTGGCAATGCTTCGTAAGAGTTGAGTAAGGTTGGCGTTTTAACTTAGGAACGTTGACCGCTTTTTTTGGCAGTGCAGTGATAACCAACACCTGAACAGGGAATAGAACCATGACGACCGAACGCAAGGCAACTTTGACAATCGATGGACTGGCGCCCGTCGATTTCCCGATCATGTCCCCGACGCACGGCAATGACTGCGTCGATATTCGTACGCTGGGCGGCAAGACCGGCTTGTTCACCTACGACTCCGGTTTCCTCTCCACCGCCAGCTGCAAGTCCACGATTACCTTCATCGACGGTGACAAAGGCGAGCTGCTGTATCGCGGTTATCCGATCGAACAACTGGCCGAAAACTGCAACTTCCTTGAAGTCACCTATCTGTTGAAGAATGGTGAGCTGCCGAACGCCAAGCAAAAGACCGATTTCGAAACCACCATCAAGAAGCACACGATGGTGCATGAGCAACTGACCAAGTTCTTCTCCGGCTTCCGTCGCGATGCCCACCCGATGGCCGTGATGACCGGTGTGGTTGGCGCGCTGTCCGCCTTCTACCACGATGCGATGGACTTCTCGGATTCCGAGCACCGCAACATCAGCTTCAATCGCCTGGTCGCCAAGTTGCCGACCATCGTTGCCATGGCTTACAAATACAATACCGGCGCGCCGTTCATGTATCCGGACAACGATCTGGACTACACCGCCAATTTCATGCGCATGATGTTCGGTAACCCGTGCGAGAAATATGTGCCGAACCCGGTGCTGGTCAATGCGCTCGACACCATTTTCACGCTGCACGCCGATCACGAGCAGAACGCCTCGACCTCGACGGTGCGCCTGGCTGGTTCCTCTGGTGCCAACCCGTTCGCCTGTATCGCTGCCGGTATCGCTTGCCTGTGGGGCCCGGCGCACGGTGGGGCAAACGAAGCCTGTCTGCAGATGCTGGAACAGATCGGTGACGTTTCCCGTGTTGGCGAGTACATCAACCGCGCCAAGGACAAGAACGACTCCTTCAAGCTGATGGGTTTCGGTCACCGTGTCTACAAGAACTTCGACCCACGTGCCAAGCTGATGCGCAAAGTTTGTTTCGAAGTCCTGTCCGAACTGGGCCTGGAAAACGATCGCCTGTTCAAGCTGGCCATGGAACTGGAAAAGATCGCTCTGGAAGATCCGTACTTCGTCGAGAAGAAACTCTACCCGAACGTCGACTTCTACTCCGGCATCGTCCAAAAGGCGATCGGCATTCCGACCGAAATGTTCACCTGTATCTTCGCGTTGGCCCGTACGGTTGGCTGGATGACGCAGTGGGAAGAAATGATCACCGATCCGGAATACAAGATCGGCCGGCCGCGCCAGCTGTACATCGGCGCCGCCAAGCGCAACGTGGTACCGCTCGCCCAACGCGGCTAAGTTGAAAATCGGGCGGCCGTTTGGTCGCCCTTTTTCTACCTGCGGAGTCCTGTCACTCCGCGACCCGCAGCTACCCAAAAAGACAACACCCTCAAGGGGACGCCAATGACTACGATGAATCAACTGTTCGACAGCACGATGTTCTTCGGCGGCAATGCGCCGTTTGTTGAAGAACTGTACGAAAATTATCTCGACAATCCGACCGCTGTGCCGGCTGAGTGGCGTGATTATTTTGACCGCCTGGCCCAGATGCCTGGCTTTGTTGCTCGTGATGTGGCGCATGCGCCGGTCATTGCAGCCTTTGCCGAGCTGGCCAAGGATGGTGGTTTCCGTCCGGCCGCGGCGACTGGTGGCGACAACAAGAAACAATCCGCAGTGGGGCAGTTGGTTACTGCTTACCGCTCGATGGGCACCCGTTGGGCCGATCTCGATCCGCTGAAGCGCTTGCCGCGTCCGAAGATCGAAGAACTCGAACTGGGTTTTTACGGGTTTTCCGATGCCGATCTGAACCAGACCTTCAGCGTCGGTTCCCTGAAAGGCCTGCCGGACAACGCCAAGCTCGGCGACATTCTCGAAACGCTGAAACAAACCTATTGTGGTTCGGTCGGCATTGAGTACATGTACATGACCGAGTACACCGAAAAGCGCTGGTTGCAGGAGCGTCTCGAGACCATCCGCTCGCGCCCGACCTATTCGGCTGACCAGAAGAAACGTATTCTCGAACGTTTGACCGCGGCCGAAACGCTGGAGCGTTACCTGCACACCAAGTATGTCGGCCAGAAGCGTTTCTCTCTCGAAGGCGGTGAATCGCTGATCGTCGCCATGGACGAAACCATTCGGGCCGGCGGCAACTTCGGCGTCGACGAAATCGTCATCGGCATGGCTCACCGCGGTCGTCTCAACGTGCTGGTCAATACGCTGGGCAAGGCCCCGTCCATGTTGTTCTCCGAATTCGAAGGCAAGAAGAAGAGCGATCTGTCGGCTGGCGACGTCAAGTACCACATGGGTTTCTCGTCCGACGTGTCGACATCGACCGGCCCATGCCACCTGACGCTTGCCTTCAACCCGTCGCACCTGGAAATCGTCAACCCGGTGGTCGAAGGCTCGGTCTACGCCCGTCAGGTTCGCCGTGGCAAAGGCAGCAAGTCCAAGGTTCTGCCGGTCATCATCCACGGCGACTCCGCTGTTGCCGGCCAGGGCGTCAATCAGGAAATGCTCAACTTCGCGCAGACCCGCGGCTACGGCACGGGCGGCACGCTGCATATCGTGGTGAACAACCAGATCGGTTTTACTACCAGCGACCCGCGCGACTATCGTTCCGGCCATTACTGTACCGACATCTTCAAGATGGCCGACGCGCCGATCTTCCACGTCAATGGTGATGACCCGGAAGCCGTCGCGCTGGTTACCCAGCTTGCCGTCGAGTTCCGCCAGACCTTCAAGAAGGATGTCGTGATCGACATCCTGTGCTTCCGCAAGCTCGGCCACAACGAGCAGGACGAGCCGATGGTCACCCAGCCGCTGATGTACAAGAAGATTGCCAAGCATCCGGGTACCCGCAAGGTTTACGGCGACAAGCTGATTGCTGAAGGCGTGCTGCCGGCTGATGGCCCGGACCTGATGATCAAGGAGTACCGCGAACATCTGGACAAGGGCGAGCTGCTGTACAACCCGGTACTGGCCGGCTACAAGCATCCGAACATGATCGACTGGACGCCGTTCCTGCCGAAAAAATATATCGAGACCTGCGATACGACGGTGCCGATGAAGGAGCTGCAGCGTCTTTCCCAGCGTCTGACGACCCTGCCGGAAGGTTTCACGCTGCACTCCCGTGTCAAGAAGATCGCCGAAGACCGCGCCGCGATGGGCGAGGGCAAGCTGCCGGTTGACTGGGGCATGGCCGAAAATCTGGCGTACGCCTCGCTGCTGGTTTCCGGCTACGGTGTTCGCATCTCCGGTGAAGACGTCGGCCGTGGCACTTTCTTCCACCGCCATGCAGCTTTCCACGATCAGAACCGCGAAAACTGGGACGAAGGCACCTACCTGCCGCTGCAGAACCTGCAGGAAAAGCAGGCCGGTTTCCAGTGCTTCGACTCGGTGCTGTCCGAAGAAGCCGTGCTCGCCTTCGATTACGGTTACGCCACCGCCAATCCGTACGAGCTGGTTATCTGGGAAGGCCAGTTTGGCGACTTCGCCAACGGCGCCCAAGTCGTCATCGACCAGTTTATTTCTTCCGGTGAGGCAAAGTGGGGTCGGGCCTGCGGCCTGGTCATGTTGTTGCCGCATGGTTACGAAGGTCAGGGTCCGGAGCACTCGTCGGCTCGCCTCGAGCGCTACATGCAGGCCTGCGCCGAGATGAACATGGAAGTCTGCGTGCCGTCCAATGCCGCCCAGGTATTCCACATGCTGCGCCGTCAAGCCGTGCGCATGCAGCGCAAGCCGTTGATCGTCATGACGCCGAAGTCGCTGCTCCGTCACAAGGATGCCGCCTCATCGCTGGAAGAACTGGCCAACGGCGAGTTCCAGCGGGTCATCGGTGAAGTCGATGCGATTGACGCCAAGAAGGTCAAGCGCGTCATCCTCTGTTCCGGCAAAGTTTATTACGACCTGGTCGCCGCCCGTCGCGAGAAGAAGATCAGCGACATCGCCATCGTCCGTATCGAGCAGCTCTATCCCTTCCCGAAGGATTCTCTCGAGAAGGAAATGGCGAAGTATCCGAAAGCCAGCGAAGTCGTCTGGTGTCAGGAAGAGCCGCGCAACCAGGGCGCCTGGTACTGGTTCGCCTCGCGTCACCATCTTGACACTGCTTTGGGTGCCAAGAAGCTACTGCTGGTCGCCCGTCCGGCATCGCCGTCGCCGGCTGTCGGTTACCTGGCCAAGCATAACGAGCAACAAAAGGCACTGATCGAGTCCGCACTGGGCAAGATCGAGTACTAATAACTAAAGCAGAGTGGAGTCACTATGATCATCGAAGTACAAGTTCCGCAACTGTCCGAATCCGTTGCCGAAGGCACGCTGGCCTCGTGGAAAAAGAAAATCGGCGATGCCGTTGCTCGCGACGAAATCCTCATCGATATCGAGACCGACAAGGTTGTCCTCGAAGTTCCGTCGCCGGGTGCTGGCGTGCTGGTCGAGATCGTCAAGGCGGACGGTGAGACGGTCGTCTCCGGCGAACTGATTGCCCGCATCGATACCGAAGCCAAGGCTGGGGCAACCGCTCCGGCGGCTGAAGCGCCGAAGGCTGCGGCGGCCGCTGCTGCCCCGGCCCCGGCTGCGGCCGCGCCGGCTGGTACGGCCAGCCCGTCAGCTCGCAAGATCCTTGACGAAAAGGGTGTTGCCGCCGCCGATGTCACCGGTTCCGGCCGTGGCGGCCGGGTCACCAAGGAAGATGCCGTGGCTGCCCAGCCGAAATCTGCCGCGCCGTCTGGCCCGGTCGTCGCAGCAACTGCCGCTACGGTAGCCCTGCCGACCCCGGCAACCGGTGTCGATACCGGTCCGCGCACCGAACAGCGCGTCCCGATGTCGCGTCTGCGCGCCCGCATCGCCGAACGCCTGCTGCAGTCGCAGGCGACCAACGCCATCCTGACCACGTTCAACGAAGTGAACATGGGCCCGATCATGGCGCTGCGCAAGCAATATGGCGAGAAGTTCGAGAAGGCCCACGGCGTTCGCCTCGGCTTCATGGGTTTCTTCGTCAAGGCTGCCTGTGCCGCCCTGCAGAAGTTCCCGGTTCTCAACGCTTCGGTCGACGGCAATGACGTGGTCTATCACGGCTACATCGACATCGGTATCGCGGTCGGTTCGCCGCGCGGCCTGGTCGTGCCGATCATCCGCAATGCCGACCAGATGAGCATCGCCGAAATCGAGAAGAAGATTGCCGAATTCGGCGCCAAGGCCAAGGATGGCAAGCTGTCCATCGAAGACCTGACCGGCGGCACGTTCTCGATCTCCAACGGTGGCATTTTCGGTTCGATGATGTCGACGCCGATCATCAATCCGCCGCAATCCGCGATTCTCGGCATTCATGCCACCAAGGACCGGGCGATGGTTGAAAACGGTCAGGTTGTCGTCCGCCCGATCAACTATCTCGCGATGTCCTACGACCACCGCATCATCGACGGCCGCGAAGCCGTGCTTGGTCTGGTGACCATGAAGGAAGCGCTGGAAGATCCTTCACGCCTGCTCCTCGGCGTCTAATCATTCTGCGCCGGCGCCAGTTCCCGGAGGGGGCTGGCGCCTTTTGCACATCTGAGATCTGAAAGGATATTCATGTCCAAGCAATTCGACGTCCTCGTCATTGGTGGTGGCCCCGGTGGTTATGTCGCGGCGATCCGCGCTGCCCAACTCGGTTTTGCTACCGCCTGCTGCGAATCCAATCCCTATGCCGATCCGAAGGGCGAACCGCGCCTCGGCGGCACCTGCCTGAACGTTGGCTGCATTCCATCGAAGGCGCTGCTCCACACCTCGCACCTGTTTGAAGAAGCCGGTCACAGCTTTGAAGCCCAGGGCATCAAGGTCGGCAAGCCGAGCATCGACGTGCCGGTGATGAAGGGCCGCAAGGACACCATCGTTACCCAGCTGACCTCCGGTATCAAAGGCCTGTTCAAGAAGAACAAGGTCACCATGCTGCCCGGCCATGGCTCATTCGTCGCCAAGGAAGGCGACCTGTGGAAGGTCAAGGTTGGTGGCGAGGAAGTGCTGGCCAAGCAGGTCATCGTGGCGACCGGCTCGAAGCCCCGGCATCTGCCGAACGTCCCGGTCGACCAGAAAATCGTCATGGACAACGAAGGCGCGCTGAATCAGGAATCCGTGCCGAAGAAGCTGGCCATTATCGGTGCCGGCGTCATCGGTCTGGAAATGGGTTCGGTGTGGCGGCGGGTTGGCGCGGAAGTGACCATCCTCGAAGCGATGCCTGACTTCCTGTCGTTTGCCGATCAGGATATCGCCAAGGAAGCGGCCAAGCTGTTTGGCAAGCAGGGTCTGAACATTCATACCGGCGTCAAGATAGGCGAGATCAAGACGACCAAGAAGGGCGTTTCGATTGCCTACGAAACCAAGGACGGCAAAGCCGAGAAGCTCGATGCCGATCGCCTGATCGTTTCGATCGGCCGGGTGCCCAATACCGACGGCTTGAATGCCGAAGCGGTCGGTCTGAAGCTCGATGGCCGCGGCTTTGTCGAGGTCGATGGCCACTGCAAGTCGAATCTGCCGGGTGTCTGGGCGGTCGGCGACGTGGTGCGCGGCCCGATGCTGGCCCACAAGGCGATGGAAGAAGGCGTCATGGTGGCCGAATTGATGGCTGGCCAGTCCGGTCATTGCAATTTCGACACCATTCCTGGCGTCATCTACACCGCACCGGAAATCGCCTGGGTCGGCAAGAGCGAGCAGCAACTGAAGGCCGATGGCGTGGCCTACAAGGTCGGCAAGATCCCGTTCATGGCCAACGGCCGGGCGCTCGGTATGGGCGAACCGTCCGGCTTCGTCAAGATGCTGGCGTGTGCGCAGACCGACCGCATCCTCGGCGTCCATATCATCGGTGCCAATGCCTCCGAACTGATTTCCGAAGCCGTGGTGGCGATGGAATTCGGTGGTGCCTCCGAAGACCTGGCGCGCATCTGCCACGCTCACCCGACGCTGTCGGAAGCGGTGCACGAAGCCGCGCTGGCTTGCGACAAGCGTCCGCTGCACTTCTAAGCACGACGTTCCAAGCCTTCAGGGCGGGTTGCGGCAACGCACCCGCCCTTTTATTTTGCGACAATACATCTTTCGTTATCCCTGAATTGCCCCCGATGCCCCACAGAAAACTCAATGTCGCCGCGCAGGGCATGCTCGACGCCTACAAAAATCTTCTCGATGCCCGCGGCTATATCGCCGATGCTGCCCAGCTGACGGCTGCCAGCGCCTTGCAGGACCTCTATACAAATCTGCTCTCCTTCAAGGTAAACCGCAGCAGTACCTTCAAACGCCTGCTGACCCCGCCGAAGCCGCCGAAGGGCGTCTATTTCTGGGGCGGCGTCGGACGCGGCAAGAGTTTCCTGATGGACTGCTTTTACGATTCCGTGCCTTATCGCCGGAAAAGACGCATCCATTTCCATGCCTTCATGCAGCAGATTCACCGTGATCTGGAGCAATACAAGGGCGAAGCCGACCCGGTCGTCAAGGTCGCCGAGCAAATCGCCCGCGAGGTCCGGTTGCTCTGCTTCGACGAATTCCACGTCTCGGACATCGCCGATGCGATGATCCTCGGCCGCCTGATGGAAGGCCTGTTCGCCAAGGGAGTGATCCTGGTCATGACCTCGAATTACCCGCCTGACCGGCTTTATCCGAACGGCCTGCATCGCGAGAGCTTTCTGCCGACCATTGCGCTGCTCAACACGCATCTCGATGTCTTCGAAGTCGAGGCCGGTGTCGACTATCGGCTGCGCGCCCTGGAGCAGGTCGAAATCTTTCACTACCCGGCCGATGCGGCTGCCGAAAAGAAAATGTTCGAATACTTCCGCATGGTGGCTGGTGAGGATGGCAAGAAGGGCGGGCAGGTCGAAATCCTCGGCCGGAACGTCGAGACGTTGCGCCGCGGGCATGGTGTGATCTGGTTCGATTTCCGGACCCTGTGCGGCGGCCCGCGCTCGCAGAATGACTACCTCGAAATCGCCCGGGCTTACCATACGGTACTGCTCTCGCATATCCCGAAAATGACCCAGCATCAGGCCTCGGAAGCCCGCCGTTTCACCTGGCTGGTCGATGTCTTCTATGATCACAAGGTGAAGCTGATCGCCACCGCCGATTGCGCTCCCGAGGCGCTCTATACGGAAGGCACGCAGGCCAGCGAGTTCGCCCGCACGGTCAGCCGCCTGACCGAGATGCATTCGAAGGAATATCTCGCCTTGCCGCACCTGACGACGACGTGAGGAGTTACCGATGAAATTCGCCCTGAAAATGCTGTTGTCCGCCGCCATCGCGCTGTGGGTCGGCTTGGTCGCCGCCCAGCAACTGGAGGTCATCGAACTGAAGAGCCAGACCGTCGACCAGGTATTGCCTATCCTGCTGCCGCTGGTCGAGCCGGGTGGGACGCTGAGCGGGACGAACAACCAGCTCTTTCTGCGCGCTTCGCCGAGGAATCGGGCCGAGATCAAGCGGGCGCTGGCGGCGATCGACAAGCCGACGCGGCGGCTGATCATCCGCATCGCCGAAAACCGGCAAGCCGAGGATGCCGAGCGCGGTGCGGTGGCCAGCGGGCAGGTGGTGCTCGGCAGCACGCGCCGTTCGAATGTCGACGCCCGCGTCTGGGACACCAAGAGCGTCAGAGGCGATAGTGCCGGGCAAATGGTGCAGACCATCGAAGGCGGCGAGGCCTTCATCCAGATTGGCCGGTCCTTGCCGATTCCGATGCGCCAGGTGGTGATCGGTCCCGGTGGCGCTGTGATCAACGAGACCGTGCTCTACCGCGATGTCGGGCGCGGGTTTTACGCGACGCCGCGCTTGAACGGCAATCGGGTGACCCTCGATATTACCCAGCAGGCCGACCGCCCGGCGGGCTACGGCCGAGGTACTATCGATACCCAGCGGTTGTCGACCACCGTTTCCGGTCGGCTCGGCGAATGGATCGAACTGGGTGGTGGCGGCCGCCAGGCAACCGGCAAGCAGAGCGGAACGCTCAGCCTGTCAACGAGCGATGCCCGCGACAATCGCTCAATCTGGCTCATGGTGGAGAAAGTGGAGTGAATAATCTGAAACGTCACATCGGACAAAAAGTGGCGCTCGTCGCGGCGGTTTTTTGTGCTGTGCTGGCTCTGCCGGTTTTCGGTATTTTTTTCTGGTTGTGGCGCGAGCGCGGTCTGACTGATACGTGGACGCCGAGTGCGCTGACCACGGTTATCTTCCTCGGCTTCTGCGCCATCGTGCTCTACGTGGTGAGCCGGCCGCAGCCGCCATTGCCGGCGTCGAACGGCGCGGTCGACGGCTGAAATAATTCGAGTTGCAAAAACAAAACCCGGCGCCAGGCCGGGTTTTGTTTTGTGCGGTGCTGAAAGATCAGGCGGCGTTCAAGGCCTGATCGAGATCGGCGATCAGGTCGTCGATATGCTCGATGCCGACCGAGAGCCGGATCATGTCTTCGGACACGCCGGCCTTGGTCAGTTCGGCCGGCGACAACTGGCGGTGCGTGGTCGACGCCGGATGGCAGGCCAGCGTCTTGCAATCGCCGATGTTGACCAGCCGGGTTACCAGTTGCAACGCATCCTGGAATTTGCCGCCGGCCACACTGCCACCCTTGACGCCGAAATTCAGAATGCCGGAAGCGCGGCCGCCCATGTACTTCTGGACCAATGCGTGGTCCTTGTGATCGGGCAGGCCGGCGTAATTGACCCAGCCGACCTTCGGATGGTTTTGCAGGAACTTGGCGATGGCCAGCGTGTTTTCGCAGGTGCGGTCCATGCGCAGGGCCAGCGTTTCGATGCCCTGGAGGATCAGGAAGGCGTTGAACGGGCTGATCGCGGCGCCCATGTTGCGCAGCGGCACGACGCGGGCGCGGCCGATGTAGGCGGCGGCGCCGAGGGCTTCGGTATAGACGACGCCATGGTACGAAACGTCCGGCTCGTTGAGGCGCTTGAATTTGGTCTTGTGCTCGGCCCACGGGAATTTGCCGCTATCGACGATGATGCCGCCGATGCTGTTGCCGTGGCCGCCGAGGTACTTGGTCAGCGCGTGCACGACGATGTCGGCGCCATGCTCGAACGGGCGGCACAGGTAGGGTGATGGCACGGTGTTGTCGACAATGACCGGCACGCCATGTTTGTGGGCGATTTCGGCGAGCTTTTCGAAATCGGTGACATTGCCCAGCGGATTGCCGACCGATTCGCAGAAGACGGCCTTGGTCTTGCCGTCGATCAACTTTTCGAAGGCATCCGGGTCGCGGTAGTCGGCGAAGCGGACGTCGATGCCGTATTGCGGCAGGGTATGGGCGAACAGGTTGTAGGTCCCGCCGTACAGCGTACTTGAGGTGACGATATTGTCGCCGGCTTCGGTGATGGTCATGATCGCGGCGGTGATCGCCGCCATGCCGGATGCCATGGCCAGTGCGGCGATGCCGCCTTCCATCTCGGCCACGCGCTTTTCCAGCACGTCCTGGGTCGGATTCATGATCCGGGTGTAGATGTTGCCGGGAACTTTCAGGTCGAACAGGTCGGCACCGTGCTGGGTGCTGTCGAAGGCATAGGAGGTCGTCTGGTAAATCGGCACCGCGACGGCCTTGGTGGTCGGATCGGGCGAGTAGCCCCCGTGGACGGCAATGGTTTCAATCTTCATGCGTGTCTCTCTTCTTTGTCGGCGTGAAAAGGAAGAGTTTAGCAGGGCCGCCAGCCGGGCGGAGAGCGTGCTTTAGATGAAAATGTAGCGATGGGTGTGGGTTTCCCGCTGCAGTGCCTGCAAGGCGTCGGCCGCGGAAAAACGGATGAAGCAGACCAGCCATTGGCGCCGGTCGCTGCAGTGGAGCATCGGCAGGCTGGCCGGCGGCTCGCTGGATGCCGCGGCCGGTGCCCCGGGCATGCTGATCCCGCTGCCTTCGAGGCGGAAGAAGCGTTCCGGCGTGTTCAGCCAGGCGATCAGGCCGCGCAGCAGGTTGTCGGGAGTCAGTTCCTGGGCGGCATAGACGAATTCCGGCTCGTCGGCCGTTTCGATGGTTTTGGCCACGTCATGGCGGAGGTTCCATTCCCATTCGAGCTTGAGCAGGCGTTCCTTGCGTCGGAGTTTCTCGACATGTTCGGTAAAGTTCCGCAACAGCCGGTCGAAGGCTGCCTGGCGCAGCGCTTCCCGGGCATCGGAATCGCTGGGCGCCAGACTGTGCAGCACATGGTCGGCAAAGCCGGCCACCGCACCATTGGCCGGCTTGCAGCGCATGCCGAGCAGGGCGTGAATCTCGTCGTGGCCACCGCGCGCCAGCTCCGGCAGGGTTTCCTTGACGGCCAGGCTGCGCCCGAATGCGCGGCCGATCTCGTCGGCCTCGGGGAACAGCGTGGAGACCACCGGATCGGTGCCGAACAACTGTTCGGAGACGGCAGCCGGGCCGGGCAGCGCGGCAATCTGTCGGTCAAGGTAGGCGAGCATACCCTCGATGGCCGGTATCACCAGCTTGGTAAAGTCGCGGGCCTCCTCGATATTGCCGCCGACGGTAGCAATGACTTGGGCAAGCAGGGGATGTTGCTGCGCGGCGGCAGGTTCGCCGACGCGAATGAAACGAGCAATTTTGCCGAACATCGTCGTACAACTCCTGAAATGAAACGATCGCTTTCGAGGGGCTGGGGAGGAAAACGCTGCCTGACCGGCGCTACGCCTGCTGCAGCGCTGGGTATGGCAACTTTGTCGTTATCGGGGAATGGTCTGCAGCGAGTGAGGTTTTATTACACGAGGACCGCTCTGTCAATGCCAATGTCAAGGCGAAGCGGCTCGTCTCAGGTATCGTCGCCCGCTTCGCTTGGTGCTTGCTTGGCCTTGAGCAGGAAGCGGCCGGGGGCGAGCGCATCGACCAGGTCGTTGGCCAGCGGCAGCGGTTCGCCTTCGATCTGGCTGACCAGCAGGTCGGCCATCAGCGCCGACCAGACGATGCCGCGTGCCCCGAAGCCCTGCACGCACCACAGGCCGGGCTGGCGGGGCAGGGTATGCAGACGGTGATGGCCGTGGCCGGCAGCGCTGGCCTCCGGTACCGGGCCAACGATCGGCATGCGGTCGGGCGACATCGGGCGGAAGCCGACGCGGCCATGCAGGCCGGCCGGTTCGATGGCGTCGGCGAAGCTCGGCAGCAGGCGGTTGATGCGTTCGAGGTTGGCGCGATGGTCGGCCTGTCGTTCATTCGGATCGAGGTCGCCGTCCTGCTGGGTGGCGCCGATCAGGCAGAGGCCGTCGACCTCGGGCATGGCATAGCCCGGTTTGCCGACGACGACGGCGGCCAGCGACGTGGTGGCCCGGGCCGGCAGGTGACTGACCTGACCGCGGGCGGCATACTGCGGCAGCCAGGCGAATTGAGCGAAGCGCGGCGCGGCTGCTCCGCTCGCCATGATCAGTACCGGCGCTTCGGCCAGTACGGCGCCGGATGCGGCGCGGGCCTGCCAGCCGGTAGCGGTCTTCTCCAGGCGTTCCACCGGCGCATTGAAATGTACCGTGATGCGTTCGGGAAAGGCGGCCAGTGCGGCCCGGCAGACCGATGGCGGTTGCACCCAGCCACCGTCCGGGAACCACCAGCCGCCGGCCGTGACCGGCCAGCCGAGGTGGCGGCTGGCGGCCGCACGATCGGCGAATTGCAATAGTTCGGGCGGCCAGCCGAGCGCCTCGACGGCGCGGCGTTGCTGCGCTTCATGCTCGGCATCGCGCCCGACATGCAAGACGCCGCAGGCGGCCCAGCGGGCGCCCGGCAGTTCGGTCAGCAGGGCGCGGGTCGCCAGGTAGCCGGCGCGGGTTAGACGCGATAACCGGTTGTCGTCGGCGCTGGGCAGTGGCCGGAAGACCCCGGCCAGGTTGCTGGAGGCGCCGCTGGCCGGGGCGGCGGCCTGTTCCAGTACGGTGACCTGCCAGCCGGCGGCAGCCAGGCGGTAGGCCGTCGTGCTGCCGGCGATCCCGGCCCCGATGACGATGGCCCGGCGGTCGGTCGGTGCGGCGTGGCGGTTCGGGCGTTGCGAGCGGAAACGGCCGACCAGCATCTGCCGTTTGCCGGCAAAGCCGGGGCGTTTCCGGACTTCGAATTCGGCGTCGTTCAGTGCGGCGCGCACCGCGCCGGCCACCGTCCAGGTGGCCAGCGTGGCGCCCGGGGCGGCCAGCCGGGTGAGCGCCCGGCACAGATAGGGCGACCACAATTCCGGATTCTTGGCCGGCGAGAACCCGTCGAGAAAGAAGGCGTCCACCGAGGCATTGACCGTGCGCAACTGCGTCGAGGCATCGCCGAAGATCAGGGTCAGGATGACCTGGCCGGCATCGAGGTGCAGGCGGTGCATGCCCGGCGTCAGGACCGGCCAGTGCTGTTGCAGTTGGCCGGCGCACTCGGCGAACTCCGGCCAGGCCTGGTGGGCAATGGCGAGGTCGGCGGCAGTGAACGGGTGTTTCTCGAAGGAGACGAAGTGCAGGCGGCGGCTGCGCTGCGGATCGGCACGCCAGGCCTGCCAGGTGGCCAGGAAATTCAGGCCGAGTCCGAAGCCGGTTTCGAGAATGACGAAGCGGTCCTTACCCTGCCAGCGCTGAGGCAGTTCGTTGCCGCCGAGGAAGACGTAGCGCGACTGGGCCGGGCCGCCGTAGGCCGAGTGATACTGATCGTCATAGGCCGCCGAGTACGGCGTGCCACAGGTGGCGTATTCGAGGCGGGCGGGTTGCAGCTTGTCCACTAATGGAGCAGGGATGATGGCCCGCTGGGGCCGGCAATCGCGGCCGGGGCATCGTAGTCGAGGACCAGATCCCATTGCGCCTGCTCGCTGGCGGCGTGGAGCATGGCGCACAGGATCTGCAGCAGCTCGGCGTCGAGGTCCAGCGTGAAACTGCGTTCCCGGCCTTCGCGCAGCGTGAATCGGGCCTCGCCTGGCGCGCCGGCTTCGAGCGTCGCCTCGCTGGCCAGCAACGGCGTGCTGCCGAGTGGATAGCTGGGGTGATCCTCGCGGAACGGTTCGGCGAAGCCGGCAGCTTCGGCCTCCGGTTCTCTCTCGGGCAGGGCGGCCGGCGCGTTTGCGCCGAGATGGCCGCTCAGCATGGCGGTCAGGTGTGGCCAGATTTCACGCAGGAAGTGGCGGGTGAAATAGATCCGGAACTCTTCGTTGGCCTCGGTGCCGATGCGCAGCACCAGGCGATCCTGGACACTGTCGTTGGCTATCTGGAGCTGATGCAGGTCCATTTATTTCACGCCATCCAGCACGTCGACCAGAATCAGTACCCGGCGGATGCCTTTCTTCGACCTGCGCTGAAAGAGGCCGGCGACCGTGGCAAGTCGCTTGAGCACCGGCCGGGCACGGCAAATAACTTGTTTGATTTCCGGGTCCGGGTTGGCTGCGAAATAGCTGTCGAGCAGTTGCGGCAGCAACTGACGGGATTCGCTTTCGGTTATCGGCCCGGCCAGCGAGATTGAATTCAGGAACAGCACGAGGTCGGCCGTCTGGGCGGCGCTCAAGGGCAGGAATTCGCCGAAATTCTCTTCGAAGTCGATGCGGTAGCTCAGACCGTCGTGCAGCGTGATGTTCTTGATCTGGGCGCCGCCATGCCACTGACCGGCCCGGTGAAATTCGCCCAGTTCGCCGGCCAGCTTGGCCAGCTCGCTACGCCAGGTGGCCGCCGGCCAGTCTTCCAGTAGCGTGGCAACGACCGTGCCGCAGTAGTCAAGGATAAAGAATTCCGGGGTGACCAGCGCCACCTGTGGCACGCGGACGTCGGCTTTGGCCAGCGCCTTCAGGCGATTGGCTTCGAAATCCATGCTCCCGGCTGCTTCCGCCAGGGCCAGGGTGCTCAGCGGCAAGGGCTGGCCGGTCAGGCGCTTGACCAGCCAGCGCATGAACAGCGTCTGCAGCAGCTTGCGCGGCTTTGCCGCCAGCTTCTTGACGACATAGCGTCGACCGGCGTGGTCGAACACCAGGGCGCGACTGGGGTGGGCCGCCAAAGCCGCCCGGGCGGCGGTTTCGAGTCCTTGGTTTTCGTTCACTGCAATGCGAAACGTGCGCGAGCGCAGGCAAGACAAGGCGCAAGCGACCGTCGCATAGCAGCGCTATGCAAGGCCGCTTGCAACGCAGTATTGGCAAGCGCAGCCACGTTTACTCGGGACGCATCTGGGGGAAGAGAATTACATCGCGAATCGCTGCCGCATCGGTCAGCAGCATGATCAGCCGGTCGATGCCGATGCCGCAACCGCCGGTCGGCGGCAGGCCGTATTCGAGGGCGCGGATGAAGTCGGCGTCGTAGTACATCGCTTCCTCGTCGCCGGCATCCTTGGCCTTGGCCTGTTCGGCAAAGCGCGCCGCCTGGTCTTCAGCGTCGTTCAGCTCGGAGAAGCCATTGGCGATTTCGCGGCCGACGATGAACAGTTCGAAGCGTTCGGTGATGTCCGGGTTGCTGTCCGAGGCACGGGCCAGCGGCGACACTTCGACCGGGTAGTCGATGATGAAGGTCGGCTCCCAGAGCAGGGCTTCGGCGGTTTCCTCGAAGAACAGCAATTGCAGGCTGCCGAGGCCCGGCGTGCCGCGCATCTCGACCTTGCGGGCGGTCAGCTGCTCGCGCAGCCAGTCGGCGTCGTTGAGCTGGGATTCGCTGTACTGCGGGCAATATTTCAGCACGGCCTGGACCATGGTCAGGCGATGGAAGGGCTTGGACAGATCGAGTTCGCGGCCCTGATAGGTGAACACTTCGCGGTCCAGCGCCTCGCGGGCGGCGTGGCGCAGCAGGCCTTCGGTGAAATTCATCAGCGTCTGGTAGTTGGCATACGCTTCATAGAATTCCATCATCGTGAATTCCGGATTGTGGCGCGGGCTGAGGCCTTCGTTGCGGAAGTTGCGGTTGATTTCGAAGACCTTCTCGAAACCGCCGACGACCAGGCGCTTCAGGTACAGCTCGGGGGCGATGCGCAGGAACTGCTGCATGTCGAGCGCGTTGTGGTGCGTGACGAAGGGCTTGGCCGAGGCGCCGCCGGGGATCGGGTGCATCATCGGCGTTTCGACTTCGAGGAAGCCGTGGCCGTTCATGTAATTGCGGATCGAGGCGACGATGCGGCTGCGGGCGAGGAAGGTGAAGCGGGTTTCCTCGTTCATGATCAGATCGACGTAACGCTGGCGGTATTTCATTTCCTGGTCGGCCAGGCCGTGGAACTTGTCCGGCAGCGGGCGCAGCGACTTGGTCAGCAGGCGGATTTCGGCGGCCTGAATGCTCAGCTCGCCGGTCTTGGTCTTCATCAGCGTACCGACGACGCCGACGATGTCGCCGAGATCCCAAGTCTTGAAGTCGGCATAGACTTCTTCGCCGACCCGGTCGCGGGTGACGTAAATCTGGATGCGGCCGGAGAGATCCTGCAACGTGGCGAACGAGGCCTTGCCCATGACGCGCTTCAGCATCATGCGGCCGGCGACCTTCACTTCGACCGGCAGTTCGGCCAGTTCTTCGGTCGTCTTGCCATCGTAGCCTTCGAGCAGCTTGGCGGCGGTGTTCTCGCGCTGGAAGTCGTTCGGGAAGGCTTTTCCGGTCTTGCGCCATTCGGCGAGCTTGGCACGGCGCTCGGCGATGAGCTGGTTTTCGTCCTGTTGAACCGGGACTTGCTGTTCGGCGTTGTCGGTGGTGGCCATGCGGATAGTCCTTGGAAATGGGGGGTTGCTGCGGTGGACCGCGTAGAACCCTGAATTTTCGCCGATTTGGCCGTTCAGGGAAAGCGTGCCGCGTTAGTTGGCCGCGTAATGAATGGCCAGCCAGACCGTCGGCTGGTCCGGCAGCGTCCAGTCGACGCGGTGTCGGCGGTGTGGCGCGATATCGATGAAGTCGCCGGCCAGCAAGCGGCGCGCGGTGGTTTCGTCGGCAAAACGGAGCTGCGCTTCGCCCTGCAGGAGGAGCACCCACTCGCCGTCCGGCTGGTCGTACCAGAAGTCGGGTGGGCTGCGGTGTCCGGTCGATACGATGCGCTCGATGCGCAGCCCCGGCCGGGCGAGCAGTTCGGCGAACTGCTCGGTGGCCAGCTGGGTCGGCAGGGCGGCGAGAAGATTGGTCAGCATGCTCAGGATTTTCCGCCGGGGCGATAGAGCGGCAGCGCGGCGAGGCGGCGGTCGATTTCGGCGACGATCTGCCGGTAGGCCGGGCTGCCGGTGTCGCCAAAGCGCTGGCGGAACTCGCGTTGGCCGAGGCCTTCCGGCAAACCGGCCAGCGACGGCGCAAGATCGCTGTCTACGAAGGGCGTTTTCAGCAACCGGTCTAGCTTGTCCGGCGGGCCGAGCAGCAGCTCGCCAAAGGCCGTTCCGGCCCGGTCGGCGGCTAGGTCGGCAAAGGAGAAGCCGCTGCCGTGGTGGGCATCGGCAATTTCCTTGTAGAGCCCGATCGCCTCGGCAATCGGTTCGCCGGCCCAGGCGGCCAGCGCTGCCGAGACGACGAAATGCTGGGCGCTGTCGCCGCGCCCGAGCAGCGTCGGCATGACCGGGCGAACCTTCGGCCAGTTGGCGGCTTCCGGGATCAGCGCGGCGAGATTTTTTTCGGATAGATAGGCGGCCAGCACGAAGATGGCGGCCCGCCGGTTGGCGCGCTGGTCGCTGCCGTCGATGTCGAGCAGCGGGCCAAGGAGGGCTGGCAGGTCGACCCGGGCGCCGGGGCGATGGTGGTCAAGGAGGCCGGCCAGCATTTCGTGGGCCGAGCGGATACGGGCCAGATCCTCGGGGTTGACGGCGATCGAGCGGGCCCGCTCAAGCAGGGCCGGTTCCCAGATGTAGCCGACGATGACGCGGCGGCGCTCGGGTTCGAAGCGGAGTTCCTGGACGGCGGCCAGGGCGAGGGTCAGTTCCCGCTGGTAGCCGGCCAGGCGAAATCCGCCATGCAGCGCCAGTTCAAGCAAGGCCGGCGGGATCGGCAGGCGGCCGAGACGGGCGCTGGAAATGTGCGGCTGGCCGGCGACTTCCTGCACCGTCGCGCTGATGTTCAGGAAGCGATTGCCGGACAACTGCGGCGGTTGCAGCGTCAGGCGGATCTCGGCCGAATTTTCGCCGAGCAGCAAGGCGCCCCGACCATGCAGAAAACGCGTCGCGACATGGTTGATGCCTTCGTCAATCAGCGCGGCGGGAATGGCGGTGCGACGCGCCTCGCCGGAGCGCAGCCGGCGCGGATCGTTGGTCAGCAACAGCCAGCGGGCCTCGGCCACCGATTGCGGCGAGATGGTCGCGCTGCGGCTGACCAGCGGCGTGCTGTCGAGCGCCGTCAGGACCAGCAGGATGGCGGCCAGCACGAGCAGAAGCAGCGTGCCGGCCAGCCAGGCGAGGAGGCGCCTCACGGAGCGATGGCCGCGACGGCCTTAAACGCCCTGTTTCAGGCTGGCCTCGATAAAGGGATCGAGGTCGCCATCGAGGACACCCTGGGTATTGCCGGTTTCGTAGTTGGTGCGCAGATCCTTGATGCGCGACTGGTCGAGCACGTAGGAACGGATCTGGTGACCCCAGCCGATGTCGGACTTGGCATCTTCCAGCTTTTGCTGTTCGGCCTGCTGCTTGCGCAGTTCGAACTCGTAGATCCGGGCGCGCAGCATCTGCCAGGCTTCGTCGCGGTTGCGGTGCTGCGAACGGTCGTTCTGGCACTGGACGACGATGCCGGTTGGCACGTGGGTCAGACGGACGGCGGAGTCGGTCTTGTTGATGTGCTGACCGCCGGCGCCGGAGGCGCGGTAGGTGTCGGTACGCACGTCGGACGGGTTGATGTTGATCTCGATCGAGTCATCGACTTCCGGGAACACGAAAATGCTGGTGAACGAAGTGTGGCGCCGGGCGGCCGAGTCGAACGGCGACTTGCGGACCAGCCGGTGGATGCCGGTTTCGGTACGCAGCGTGCCGTAGGCGTAGTCGCCGGTGAACTTGATGGTGGCGCCCTTGATGCCGGCGACTTCACCTTCCGATTCTTCCATCACTTCGACCGTGAAGCCCTTTTTTTCGCCGTACTTCAGGTACATGCGCAGCAACATCGAGGCCCAGTCCTGGGCTTCGGTACCACCGGCCCCGGCCTGGATTTCCAGGAAGCAGGGGCTGGGATCCATCGGGTTGTTGAACATCCGGCGGAATTCGAGGGCGGCAATCTTCTTTTCGGTTTCGGCGTTATCGGCCTCGACCGCATGCAGCGTCTCGTCGTCGCCTTCTTCCTTGCCCATGGCGAACAGTTCGCGGCCGTCGTCGAGGCTGCCTTGCACGGCCTCCAGAACGAGCACGATGTCTTCCAGCGCTTTTTTCTCGCGGCCCAGTTCCTGGGCGCGTTTCGGATCGTCCCAGATCTTGGGATCTTCCATCTCCTGGTTGAGGAGGGTCAGGCGTTCGCGTTTGTGATCGTAGTCAAAGATACCTCCGCAGCTCGGCGGCGCGTTGCGCCAGATCGTCGAGCTTGTTGGAGATGCTGTTGAGTTGTTCGGCTTCCATGAGGCTAATTCCAGTGCATTGCAAAGGCGAGATTATAGCCGCCGGGCGCCCGGAATATGACCGGCCTGTTACTCAGGGCATGCGGCCGGGGCTGCGGCGAGATCGACAGGCACCAGACCGGTGCGCGGTCGGCGCGGGTTGGCCGAGGGGCGCCTCATTTTGGGATTCGTGCCAGCCTTGCTGATAGCTGGCCTTTGGCGCTTTGTTGATTCGTATGAGAAATATCGTCACCTTCGACGTGGCAAGGGTTTTGCATATTGCATCGCAACAATATCAATAACGCCCGAGACTCCCCATGACCGACCGTGATTCGTTTGTTGCCCAACCCTTTCAGGCCAGGCTGCGTCTGCCTCTACTGATTTCCTGGCTGTTCGCCGTGCTTGCCGGGGCCGCCATGGCCTGCGGTTTTGCCGGCGGTGGTTCTCTTTACCTTGGCTGGCTGGGCTGTCTCGGGCTGGCGATTTCGGCGCTGCTCGCCAGTCGTCTGGTGAGCAGCCTGGAGCGCGGTTTGGCGATGATCGATGCCTTCGCCCACGATCTAGCCGCCGGCAAGCTGGTGGCGCGGTTGGATACGCTGCAGTGCGGCGTGCTGGCGCCGCTGGCCGAGCGTCTGAACGGCATGGCGCGTTCGCTGGCCGGCTTGTTCCTGAACTTCGCCCGGATGTCGCAGGAAATCTCCAGCGTCGCCAGTGAAAGCCGGCAGAACGCCAGCGGCGGCGATGCCGGCGTGCGTCGCCAGCGCGACATCACCTTCTCGTCGTCGGCCACGCTGGAAGAACTGACGGTCAGCCTGGGGATGACCAGCGACAGCGCGCAGGGCGCCGCCGAGGTGGCCGAGGCGTCGCGCCGGATGGCCTTGGCCGGGGCCGAGCGGGTGGGTGGACTGGCCGCCAGCCTGCAGGGTCTGGCGGCGACGGTGGATCGGACGGCGGGCAGCGCGGCACGGCTGGGCGAGCGTTCGCGGGAAATCGACACGATTGTCGGGCTGATTTCGGAAATTGCCGCCCAGACCAATCTGCTGGCGCTCAATGCCGCCATCGAGGCAGCGCGGGCCGGTGAGCAGGGGCGGGGCTTCGCGGTGGTGGCCGACGAGGTGCGCAAGCTGGCCGAGCGGACGAGCAGCGCAACCCGCGAAATCGGCGAACGGATCGAAGGCGTGCATGGCGAAGTCGCCGGCATGATCGCGGCGATGACCCAGACCAACCGCGAGGCGGCCCACAGCCTGGCCGATGCCGGCGAGGCGGTTGGAGATCTGCGGCGGGTCGAGGAAAACGCCCAGCGCACGCTCGACCTGATTCGCGACATCGCCGCGGCGAGCCGGGAGCAGAGCGAAGCCGGCCAGAACATCGCGCGCGATATCGAGAAGGTCGCCCAACTGGCCGATGCCAACGAACACCTGGTCAGCGAAAACAGCGAACTGTCGCGCTATCTGAGCGATTTGGCCGTGCAATTGACTGGCGCCCTGAACAACTACCAATACGAATGAGGTATGGCGATGGAATGGATCTTTTATCCGATGCTCGGGGCGGCCGTGGTGATTGCCGGCCTTTCTCTGCTGCTTCAGCGGCGCCGGCGCTGGGTCGATGCCGGGCGCTCGCTGGATACTTCGCTGGCCGGCTGCCGTTCGTTGCTGGCGCTGACCGCGCACTTTCAGCAGCATCGCGGCATGAGTTCGGCGTGGTTGTCCGGCGACCGCAGCTTCGCCAGCAAGCTCGACAGCAAGGGGCGGGAAATCGATGCCCTGTTCCAGTCGTTGCGCCCGGTGGCCCGCAGTGAAAGCGACAAACCCCATCCCTGTCTGACGCCCAACGACCTTTCTCTGTTTCAGCGCCGCTGGCAGGAATTGCGGGAAAAACTGGCCGGCCTGTCGGTCGAGCAAAGCATCGTCGAGCACAGTCTGCTGATCGAGCAACTGCTGCAGTGGCTGGCCGCCCTCGGCGAGGCGCGGCTCGAACCGTTGGTCGGCGACCGCGGCGCACGCGACATGGTGCGCAACTATGCCAGCCGCCTGCCAGCGCTTACCGAATGTCTTGGTCAGGCGCGCGCTGTCGGGTTGAGCGTGGTGACCCGCAAGACTTGCTCCGCCGTAGCCCGGGTCCGCCTGATGTTCCTGATCGCCCGCGCCGAGACCTTGCTCAAGCAGGCTGCCGAGGGCGACATGCGCAGTGTGCAGGCGGCGGGCGCCAGGCTTGCGGTGCAGCAGATGGCCGAGCTGGTGCGCACCCGGATGCTGGTCAGTGCCGAAATTTCCGTGACGGTGGCGGAGTACTTCGCGGGGGCAACGCGGGCCGTCGATGCCGTCTTTGGCTTGATTGACGAGTGTGGCCGGCAACTGGCCGGCGATGGCTGGTCCGGGCAGTCCGGTCGCCCCGCAGGGTATGCGCATTCGTTTTGAGCGGCGGTTGGCAACGGCAGGATCGGCCCTTGCCCGGTATTTTGCCGAAGCGTCAGCCGGCCGGCGTTTCGGCTGCCGTTTTATCGCTCGGCGCAAACGGCGGGTGGATCGGTAGCACGACCCGGAAGGTCGAGCCGCGGCCCGGTTCGCTGTCGACCTCGATGCGCCCGTGGTGCCGCTCGACGATGCTGTAGGAGAGCGACAGGCCGAGTCCGGTGCCCTTGCCGACCGGCTTGGTCGTGAAGAAGGGCTCGAAAATCCGGCTGATGTTTTCCGGGGCGATGCCCTTGCCGGTATCGCTGACCTCGACCCACACCCGGTCCTCGCCGGTGCAGCCGGTGCGGATGGTGATCGTCCCTTCGCTTTCGATGGCGTGCCCGGCATTGACCAGCAGATTCATGAAGACCTGGTTGAGCTGGGAGATCAGGCAATGGATGTGCGGGATGACGCCGTACTCCTTGACCACCTTGCACTTGTATTTCAGTTCGTTCCAGACGATGTTCAGCGTCGAGTCGAGCCCCTGGTGCAGGTCGGCTTCCTGCCATTCCTGCTCGCCGACGCGCGAGAAACTCTTCAGATCCTGGACGATCTTGCGGACCCGGCCGAGGCCGTCCTTCGATTCGGCGACCAGGTTGAAGATATCGGTCCTCAGGAAGGCGAAGTCGCGTTCTTCCTTGATGTGTTCGAGAGCCGGCGATTGCTGGCAAGTGCTGTCGGGGGCGTTGATGATCCGCTCGTAGGTATCGATGATGTCCATCAGGTCGCGCAGGTAGCCATCCAGGGTGCCGAGATTGGAATGCACGAAGCCGATCGGATTGTTCAGTTCGTGGGCAATGCCGGCCGCCAGTTGGCCGATCGAGGCCATTTTTTCCGACTGCAGCAACTGGTTGTTGGCTTCTTCCAGGCGCTTGTTGAGTTTTTGCTGCTGGAAGAGATTTTCCGAGATTTTCAGTTGCTGTTGCTTGCGTTCGGTGATGTCGGTCAGCACCCCGTCGTAGAAGGCGACCTGGCCGTCGTCGTTGCGCAGGACTTGCGTCCGGTCGACGACCCAGATCACCTGGTTATCGGCGGTGATCAGGCGGTATTCCTGCTCGTAACTGGCCAGGCCGGCCGCCGTGTGGCGCGCCACCTCGGCGGCGACGCGCGCGAGATCGTCGGGATGCACCAGTTCGGCAAAAGCCGGTCGGCCGGCCTTCAGATCGTCGGCGCTATAACCCCATTGCTGCACATTGTCGGAGACGAAAACGACCGGCCAGCCGTCGCTCGCCGCCCAGCGGAAACAGACCACCGGGCTGGCATTGACGACCTGCGTCGCCTGGCGCAAGGCAACGTCGGCGCGTTGCCGGCGGACGATGCGCCAGGTTTCGTTGCCGATCAGTTGCAGTGTTTCGACATCAAAGGGGGTGTAGTTTGTTGCCTTGTTGCCGACTCCGGTCATCATCCGCACGGCGCCGTCCTCCATGACCGGCACGCTGAGCAGTCGGGTCAGGGTCGAGTGACCGTCGGGCAGGCCGCGTTTATTGGTTGCCGTGGCGTAATCGTTGATGGTGACCGGCGCTTTGGTCCGCGCGGCATCGGCCCAGATGCCGGCTTGGGTGATCGGGTAATGGCAGTCGAAGGCCGCGCTGCAGTATTTCTCCAGCGTGTTGCGTGACCAGGCGACCAGTTCGATGCTTTCGCCATCGGCATTGACGAAGTGCAGGAAGCCGATGCTGCTGCCGGTCAGCGTTTCGGCCTGTTCCAGCGCGAATTGGACGAATTCCCGCTCGGCCAGTTGCTCGGCCTTGAGCGGCAGTTCGAGCAAAACCCGCGAGCGCTCCACCTGGCGGGCCAGTTGCCGTTCGATTTCGCGGCGTTGCGTGATGTCCTCGATGACCACCGAGAAGGAATCGATTGCCCCGTTGGCCTTGCGGATGCCGCGTGCGGCAATCGCCGTATGGACGACGGCGCCGTCCGGCCGGATGAAACGCTTTTCCATCTCGTAGCCGTCGGCTTCGCCGCGCAGCACGGCATCGAACTTGGCGGCGTTTTCCGGCAGGTCGTCGGGGTGAGTCACTTCAGACCAGGTCTTGCCGGTCAGTTCGGCGGCCGAGTAGCCGAGCATCTTGCACAACGCCGGGTTGACCTCGATCCAGCATTTGTCGAGCCCCGAGCGGGCCATGCCGAGCATGGCATGGTCGAAGATCGCATGGAAATGCTGCTCGGCCTCCCGTTCCCGCGCCGGCCGCCGGAGCAGGCGGCCGATGGCGATACCGCATAGCAGGATGGCAATGGCCAGCGCCAGGTAGTGTTCGGGAGCGCTGGGCAGCGGCAGGCTCATCATTGCCCCGGCAGACGGCGGTTGTGGCGTGTTTCCTTGACCAGCCGGAAGGCTTCGCGGATTTGCTCGCGCAACAGATCGTCATCCCAGGGTTTGGTCAGGAATTTGTAGATGGCGCCGCGATTGATTGCGCCGGTCACCGAGTCGAGATCGGTGTAGCCGGTCAGGACGATGCGGATGGTGTCCGGGTAAAGCTGGCGGACGCGGGAAAAGAATTCGGTCCCCGACATCTCCGGCATGCGCTGGTCGGACAGAATGACATGTACCGGTTGCTGGGCGAGCAATTCGAAAGCGTCGAGCGGCGAGGTCGCCGTCAATATCGTGTAGCCCTCGCGGCGCAGCAGGCGGCTCAGCGAATTCAGGATGTTCGGCTCGTCATCGACGAGGAGCAGGGTCTGGCCGCTGTCGGTCGGCATGTCGGCGATCGGCAGGCGCTTGTTGCCGGCCAGCAATTGCTCGAACTCGTCGGGCGGCAGCGCCCGGCTGAACAGGAAACCCTGCATCGCATCGCAGCGCCGGCCGCGCAGGAAGCTGGCCTGGGCTTCGGTCTCGACCCCTTCGGCGAGGACCGACAGGTTGAGGCTGCGAGCCATGACGATGGCGGCCGTGGCAATCGCCGCATTGACCGGGTTTTCGGTGATGTCGCGGACGAAAGCCTGGTCGATCTTCAGCTTGTCGAAGGGGAAGCGGGAAAGATAGGCCAGCGACGAGTAGCCGGTGCCGAAGTCGTCGAGCGACAGCTTGATGCCGAGGACTTTCAGGGCGCGGCACATGGCGATGGCTTCCTCGGCATCGTCGATGAAGGCGCTTTCGGTGATTTCCAGTTCGAGTGCGGCGGCCGGCAGGCCGGTGTCGGCCAGCGTCTGGCGGACGACCAGGACCAGATTGGCCTGGCGAAATTGCCGCGTCGACAGGTTGACCGCAATGCGCAACGAGGCCAGCCCGAGATCGAGCCACTGGCGGGTTTGCAGGCAGGCGGTACGCAGGACCCATTCGCCGATCGGCAGGATCAGGCCGGTCTCTTCGGCAATCGGGATGAACTCGGCCGGCGAGACGGCGCCGAACAGCGGGCTGTTCCAGCGCAGCAGCGCCTCCATGCCGATGATGTTGCCGCTCTCCAGGCTGATCTGCGGCTGGTAGAAGACTTTCAGCTCATCGTTCTGCAGGGCGGTGCGCAGCGCCGCTTCGAGGCCGAGCCGGCGCGCCGCGTCGGCATCCATTTCCGGCGAATAGAAGCGGAAGGTATTGCGACCCGCCGCCTTGGCCCGGGTCAGCGCAGTGTCGGCCGTCTTGAGCAGTTCGTCGGCCGTCGCGCCGTCGCGCGGCGCGACGCTGATGCCGATGCTGGCAGTAATGACCAGCGTTTGCCCGGCCACCACGAAAGGTACCGAGATCGCCTCGAGGATGCGCTGGGCGAGAGCGATCGCATCGTGTTCCTGGCTCAGGTTGGCCATCACGAAGCCGAACTCGTTGCCGGACCGGCGGCCGACCGTATCGCCATCGCGCACCTGCAGGTTGAGGCGGCGGGTCACTTCGAGCAGGACTTCGTCGCCGGCCGGCGGGCCGAGCGTTTCGTTGATGAAGCGGAAACGGTCGAGATCGAGCAGGATGGTCGCCGTTTGCCGGCCGAAGCGGCGGGCGCCGATCAGGGCCTGGGTCAGGCGGTCGGCGAAGAGGTTGCGGTTGGGCAGGTTGGTCAGCGCATCGAAGCTCGACAGGTACTGGATACGTTCGGCCGCCGACTTGCGCTCCGAGAGGTCGCTGAATATGCCGACGTAATGGGTCAGGTGCCGGCCGGCGTCGCGCACGGCCGAGATGCTTAGCCATTCGGTGCTCAGTTCGCCATCCTTGCGGCGGTTGGTGATTTCGCCCTGCCAGCTGTCGTGCCGATCGATCGCCGCCCACATCGCCTGGAAGAAGGCCGGGCCATGGGTGCCGGATCTGAGCACGCTGGGCTTCTCGCCCTTCACTTCGCTGGCCGCATAGCCGGTCATCCGCGAGAACGCCTCATTGACCAGCAGAATCCGGCAGTCCGGGTCGGTGATGCAGATACCGTCGCTGATGCTGGTAAAAACTACCGAGGAAAGCTGCTGTTCGACTTCGGCCTGCTTGCGTCGGCTGATGTCGGTCATGCTGCCGACGGCAATTCGGGCCGCGCCCTGAGCGTCGCGGTCGATCGTCCGGCCACGCGCTTCGATCCAGACCCAGTGGCCATCCTGGTGGCGCATCCGGAATTCTTCGAAATACAGTTCGTCGCCCGGACGGCGCAAGTCGGCAAGCCGGCTTTCCAGGCTCGGACGGTCATCCGGGTACACCATGTCGAGAAACTCGGAAACCCTGGACGGACTGTGCTCGAGGCCGAAAATCTGGCACAGCGACTGGTTCCATTCGGTGAATCCGGTTTGATGGTTCAGCTCCCAGGTGCCGAAACCGACGGCGGCCAGCGCCAGTTGCAGGTGGACTTGCAACCTGGTGTTTTCGGCGACCCGGCGGCTGACTTCCTTTTCCAGTTCGGCTTGCTGATTGGCTTGCCGGTCGCGCGAACGTTTCAGTTCGAGTTGCGCGAGAACCCGGGCCTTGAGGACGGCCGGCCGGATCGGCTTGGCGATGTAATCGGCGGCGCCCTGGCGCAGGCCGACTTCCTCTTCGCTGGAACTGTCGAGGGCGGTGACGAAAATGACCGGAATATTTCGCGTCTCCGGCTTGGCCTGCAATTCCTTCAGCACTTCATAGCCATCCATGCCCGGCATCATCACGTCGAGCAGAATGAGATCGGGGCGCGGCTCGAGATTGGCGTAGCGGAGCGCTGTCGTGCCACAGCTGGCAACCCGGACGCTGACATCAAGCTCGCGCAATAACTCCGAAAGGGTGCTCAGGTTGTCGGGAACGTCATCCACGGCGAGAACGACGGGCCGTGATTCGCCCTTTGATTCCCGCTCCAGATCGTTCATTCGGCACTCCTCGGTGGATATAATTTATTGGTAGCGGATAGTTTCCCCCGCCACGGGCCAGCAAGCAAGGGAGACGAGCAGTCGGGCGTGATATTGTGCTCAGCGCAGCCGGGCGAACAGCGAATCGACAATGGTCAGCGCCTGCTCGTAATGGAAGGCGGCAATGGCTCGTTGCAGCGCGCTGAATTCGCCTGGGAAGGCAGCGCGCAGCGGCTGCTTCAGCGCGGAGAATTTCCGGCTGGCTTCGACATCGCCAGTCATTAACAAGGGAATCAGCGCTTCGAGCTCGGTGGCCAGCAGGCTCAGGTCGGGCGGGGTTTCAGTTGCCGCGGCAGGGCTTTCGGGGCGCTCGGCTGGGCCGCGTTTCAGGTATTTGCGCAAGATTGCGGCAAGGGCCTCGGTTTTCACCGGCTTGGCGAGAAAGTCGTTCATGCCGGCTTCCAGGCAGCGGTTCTTGTCCTCGACAAAGGCGTTGGCCGTCAGGGCGACGATCGGCGTGGACTGGCAGCCGGGCAGGGCGCGAATTTGCCGGGTGGCGTCGAGGCCGTCGAGCCGGGGCATCTGGATGTCCATCAGGATCAGATCGAAACGCTGCTGCTGGCAGCGTTCGACTGCGGCCAGCCCGTCTTCGGCGGTTATCACCTCGGCGCCGGCCAGACTGAGCAGGTCGACACCGATGTCGCGGTTGATCGGGTCATCCTCGACCAGCAGGATACGGCCATGCACCCGGCTTTCGTCATTCGGGGCGCTGGCGTTGGGCCGGGGCAGGACGGAATCGCCCGGCGCTGCTTCGAGGCTGGCGCTGATCCAGAAGGTGCTGCCGACGCCGGGCGTGCTGTCGGCCCCGACTTCGCCGCCCATCAGTTCGGCCAGTTGGCGGGCGATGGCCAGACCCAGACCGGTACCGCCGAAGCGCCGTGTCGTCGACGCATCAATCTGCTCGAAGGGGTGGAACAGTCGGGGAATGTCCTGCGGCTGGATGCCGATGCCGGTATCGCATACGGCAAAGCGACAGAGCAGCCGGCCGTCGCGCTCGGCCAGCAGTTGGCCGGATAGCGTGATCGATCCGTGCGTCGTGAATTTGAGGGCATTGCCGGCAAGATTGAGCAACACTTGGCCGAGCCGGGTGGCATCGCCGACCGCCTGGGCCGGCAGGTCGTCGCTGGCGACAAGCAGTTGCACTCCCTTGTCGGCGGCCTGGTCGCGGATCACGTCGGCCACCGAATTGAGCAGTTCGGCAGGAGAAAAGACCTGGCGCTCAAGGACGATTTTGCCGGCTTCGATTTTTGCCAGGTCGAGAATGTCGTTGATGATCTGCAACAGGTGGTTCGAGGCCGCCGCTACCTTCTGCAGCTTGTCGCGCTGCTCCGGGGTCAGCGAGCTGCGCGTCAGCAGGTAGTTGAGGCCGATGATGGCGTTCATCGGCGTGCGGATTTCGTGGCTCATGTTGGCCAGGAATTCCGATTTGGCCCGGTTGGCCCGTTCGGCGGCGTCCTTGGCGACGGCCAGTTCGCTGGTTCGCAGTTCAACCAGTTGCTCGAGGTGGTGGCGATACGACTCGAGCTCGATCTCGTTCTTGCGCCGCTCGGTAATATCGTCCTTGACCGCGACGTACTGGCTGATCTGGCCGTCGCTCTGGCGGATCGGCGAGATCGTTGCCATTTCGACGTACTGCGAACCGTTCTTGTGCCGGTTTAGGAATTCGCCGCGCCAGATATGGCCGGCCGACAGCGTCGCCCACATCTCCCGGTAGGTCGCTGGCGGCGTGTCGCCGGACTGCAGCACCTTGGGGTTCCGGCCGATAACCTCGGCGGCGGTATAGCCGCTGGCCCTGGTGAATGCCTGATTGACGTAGATGATCCGGGCGTTGACGTCGGTAATGACGATACTCGCCGCACTTTGCTCGACCGCTGCCGACAGTTGGCGCAGATCGAGATCGGCGCTTTCCAGCTCGGCAAGCTTGGTGGCGAGCAACTGGTTGAGTGCTTCGATCGCCTGGCGCCCTTCCTGGTACTCGATTTCCCGCAGCTCCAGGGCCGCTGTCATGTCGTTGAAGTGTCTCGACAGCTCGTCCAGTTCGATTGGTACCTTGTCGGAAACAATCCGTGTCGCATAATCGCCGTCGGCGACTTTGCGGCTGGCTTCCTTGATCTGGACAATCCAGCGCTCGACCAGATTGTGCAGGTAATAGCGCGCCAGCAGTATGGAAAGCAGGCTGACGACGGACAGAACGGCCAGGCGCAGCCAGAACTGGCGCTCGACGATTTTCAGCGTTTTGTTGACCGGTGCGGCAATGCTGACGATCAGTGACTGGCTGGCGATTTTTATCGGCAACAGGATGTACAGCCGCTCGATCCCGTCGAGGCCGGTCAGCACGACGCTGCCCCGGTAATTCTGCAGGGCGTCGAGCAGGCGTGCCTTGCTGTCGGCGCTCAACGGCTTGCCGCGCCAGGTGTCCGGGTCGGGAAAGCGCGAGATGAGTGCGCCGTCGCTGGAAAAGAGGGTAGAGATCCAGCCCGGCGGTAACTGGTAGTTTTCGGTCAGCCGATCGAACCAGGTGATGTCGCTGGCGATAAAGAGAACCGCCTGCAACTTGCCGGTAGCATCGCGCATCGGCAAACCGAAGGTGATGCCGGGCTTTCCGGAAAAACGGCCGATCAGGAACTGGCCATCGGAGACGTCGTGGTTGGTCAGCGAGTTCTGGAACCATGGACGATCGGCAACGTTGATCGGGGTGGGTGAGGGGATGGCCGAGCAGAAGACATCGCCGTTCGGGTAGGCCGCGCCAAGGTTGGAAACGTGCTCCGACGACTGCAGCAGGCGCTGAACGAGGCCGGTGCAATCGGCCGGATCGAGCTGCTTCAGGTTGTCGGACGCCGCCATGATGCGGAGCATCTGGCGGACTTGGCGCAATGCCGCCTGTTCCTCGATGCGCGTCGCCTGCAGCATCTGCCGCGCATTTTTCTCGATGTCGGCAATGGCATTGCGGCGCTGGTGGCGATAGTCGTAAATCGTCAAGGCGAACAACGGCAGCATGGCCAGTGCCAATACCAGCCAGAGTCGGCTACTCAGGGAGAAGCTGGAGGGTGCCATTGCGGTATCTATGCTCCAAGCTGGTGAGCGTCAACAGCATAGTCAACGGAATGGCTGGCGATGTAAATGGGGGTGATTGCACCGGATTGGTGCAAATTTTCCGGTGGCGATCAGGTGCCAGTCGCCTTGCCGGGAAAAATGTCATTCTATTCAATAGGGTCCGCTATTTCTGTCGGTCTGGTACAAGGCTTGCTAGTGCTGTGCTTGCGTCGTGCAATGTCTGCTATCGACGCTGAATCAGGCCGTGGCCGGCCAATGCGACCACGGCATCAAAATGCCTATGACCTCACCATTGATCCTGATGCTTTCCACTCTCGCGCCGAGTGCCGTGCTGCTGGTCTTCTGGCAGCGCCAGCGCGGGCGCGCGCGCAAGGATCTGCCCGGATTCGAGGCGACGCTGGCCGTCAGTCGTCACCTCTTGACGCTGCTGATCCATGTCCAGAAACATCGTGGGATGAGCAGCGCCTGGCTGGCCGGCGATGCCGGATTCCTGCCGTGCCTGCGCGACCAGGCGGTTCTGGTCGAAACCTTGTTGCCGGCCTTACAAGCTCACGCCCGTCTTGAAGGCGCCCGGCCCCTGCCGTGCTTTACCGCCAATGAGGTGGGGCTGTTTATTTTCCACTGGCGCAATCTGGTCGAGTCGCAGGCTGGCAAGCAGGCCGAGCAGAGCATTGCCGAGCATGGCCAGCTGATTGCCCAGCTTTTGCGCTGGCTGTCGGCGCTCGGCGAACGGCGGATCGAACCGCTATTCGCCGGCGATCAGCTCGGCCGGGTGCGCAACTTTGCCCATCGCCTGCCGTTGCTCACCGAGTGTCTCGGACAGGCCCGGGCGATCGGCAGCAGCGTCGCGGCGCGCCAGGCCTGTTCGGCGGTGGCGCGGGTCCGCCTGATGTTCCTGGTCGGCCGGGCCGAAGCCTTGCTCGATCAGGCAACCCAGGCCGATGACGGCGGCCGGGTCAGCCGGCAGGCCCGCTCGGCGATCGGCGATCTGACCCATGTCGTGCGCACCAGCATGCTGCTCAACGATGGAGTCAGTGTTTCGCCGGATGCTTATTTCGTCATTGCCAGTCGGGCGATCGATGCGGTGGTGGCCTGGATGGACGACAGCGGCGGCCGGCTGCAAGGCTTGCTGCGCCAGGCGGCGATGGCGGAAATGACCAGTGCGGTCGCCGGATGAAACAAGGCGTCAATTCCCTCTCGGCATTTTTTTCCAGCCAACTGGCCGGCAAGACCAGCGTCTGGCAGCAGATCGACAGCGAACGGGTGCTCAAGGTGCTGGTCGGCAATCTCGACGGGATGCTCTTCCGCTGCGCCATCGATGCCGATTGGACGGTCCATTTCGTCAGCGCCGGCTGTCACGAATTGACTGGCTACACGGCGGACGAACTTCAACGCAGCCAGCGCATCTCGCTGGAAGGCCTGATTCATCCGGAAGACCGGCAAGCGGTCCGGCAGTCGGTGATGACAGCGGTCGAAGGGAGCGCCCCCTATCGCATCGAATACCGCATCGTTTGCCGCGACGGCGCGCACAAGTGGGTGATGGAGCGCGGCACCTGCGTCATCGACGAATTCGGCGGCCGGGTGCTGGAAGGCTTTATCGAGGACATTACCGAGCGGGTTGCCGGGCAGCTCCGGCTGGCCGAGGCGGAGATGCGTTTTCGCAGCGTCTTCGAGAAATCGGTGGTCGGCATGTTCCAGACCACCAGCGACGGCCACTATCTGGCGGCCAACCAGGCGCTGGCCGATCTGTACGGTTATCGGACGCCGCGCGAACTGATCGATGAAATTGCCGATATCGCCCACCGCCTGTATGTCGATCCGGCGCGGCGCGCCGCGTTTTCCGGCGAAATCCGGCGCAATGGTCTGGTCCGCGATTTCGAATCGGAAGTCTATCGGCGCGACGGCAGCCGCATCTGGATTTCCGAAAACGCCCATGCCGTGCTCAGTCCGGAGGGCGCGCTGCTGTATTACGAAGGCACCGTCGAGGACATCACCCAGCGTCGCCAGCATCAGGCCGAGCTGGAGTATCAGGCGACGCACGATCCATTGACCGGTCTGCCCAACCGCAATCTGTTGCAGGACCGCTTGAATCAGGCGATGGGCGGTTCCCGGCGGAGCGGTCGGCAGGTGGCGGTGGCCTTTGTCGACCTCGATAATTTCAAGGTCATCAACGATAGTCTCGGCCATGCCGTCGGCGACCGCCTGCTCCAGGTCGTCGCCCGGCGCCTCAGTCGCAGCCTGCGCGAAGTCGATACCGTGGCGCGTTACGGCGGCGACGAATTCGTGCTGATCCTGGCCGATCAGGCCAGCGTCCGTGATCTGGCGCAAACACTGGAGCGCATTCAGGAATGCATTGCCGAGCCGGTCCTCCTCGACGGCCACGATCTGCGGGTCGGGGCGTCGATCGGCGTGACGGTCTACCCGCACGACGGCAAGGATTTCGCTACGCTGCTCAGCCAGGCCGATGCCGCGATGTACCACGCCAAGGCCGGCGGCAAGGGGCAGTTCCGCTTCTACACGCCGGAATTGAACAGCGCCGCCTACGAGCGGCTCGAGATGGAGATGGCGCTGCGCAGCGCGCTGGCGGCCGACGAGCTGTGCGTGCACTACCAGCCGAAGGTCGACGCGACCGGCCGGGTCTCCGGTTTCGAGGCGCTGGTCCGCTGGCAGAGTCCGACCCTGGGCAGCGTCTCGCCGGCGCGTTTCATCCCCCTTGCCGAGGAAACCGGCCTGATCATTCCGATTTCCGCTCTGGTGCTGCGCGCCGCCTGCCAGCAGGCAGCCAAATGGGCGGCGGCCGGGTGGGCCGGCTTGACCATGGCGGTCAATCTGTCGGCCCGCGAGTACGCCGATCAGGATCTGGCGAGCAAGATCCGCACGGTGCTGGCTGAAACCGGCCTGCCGGCAGCCTGTCTGCAACTGGAACTGACCGAGACGATGCTGGCCGGCGATGTCGAGCTGACGGTGCGCACGCTGTCCGATCTGAAGGCGCTCGGGGTGCGCATCGCGGTCGATGATTTCGGCACCGGGTATTCCTCGCTGGCCTATCTGAAGCGCTTTCCGCTCGACATCCTGAAAATCGACCGCTCCTTCGTCATGGAGTGCGACCGCGATGCCGATGCGATGGCCATTCCGCGCGCCGTCATTTCGCTCGGCCAAAGCCTCGGCTTGAGCATTGTCGCCGAAGGCGTCGAGCGCCAGGGGCAGTTCGAAATCCTGCGCTGCCTCGGCTGCGAGGAATTTCAGGGCTACCTGTTCTCGCAGGCCCTGCCGGCCGACACCGTGCCGGCCTTTCTCCAGGACAACGCGGCGCGGCTTGCGGCGGCGCAGCTAACCGCCGGCGCCTGACGCCGGCTGGTCGCTTGCCGGGCGGCGCCTGACGCCGGCCAAAATATCTCCGGTCCGGCATAAGTTGCGGTCGTTAGGCGTAAAATCAGGATGTTGCATTGCAGCATCCAGCCCGTTTCGCCAGGAATTATCATGAACAAGATATTTACCATCGATGGTAACGAGGCCGTTGCCTCGGTTGCCTTCCGCGTCTCCGAAGTGATCGCGATCTACCCGATCACCCCCTCGTCCGGCATGGGCGAACTCTCCGACGAATGGGCGGCAGAGGGCAAAACCAATATCTGGGGCAGCATTCCCAAGGTCGTCGAACTGCAATCGGAAGGCGGCGCCGCCGGCACCGTGCATGGCGCCTTGCAGGCCGGGGCGCTGGCCACCACATTCACGGCCTCGCAAGGCCTGCTGCTGATGATCCCCAACATGTACAAGATTGCCGGCGAACTGACGCCGACCGTCTTCCATGTCGCCGCCCGGGCCGTCGCGACGCATGCCCTGTCGATCTTCGGCGATCATTCCGACGTGATGGCGACGCGCGCCACCGGCTTTGCCATGCTGGCCTCCAACTCGGTGCAGGAAGCGCACGACATGGCGGTCATCGCCACCGCCGCGACGCTGGCCGGACGCATCCCGGTGCTGCATTTCTTCGATGGTTTCCGCACCTCGCATGAAGTGGCCAAGATCACCGCGGTGGACGATGCCGTCCTGACGAAAATGCTGCCGCCGGAGCTGATCGGTGCCCTGCGCGGCCGCGCGCTGTCGCCAGAACACCCGGTGCTGCGCGGCACGTCGCAGAATCCGGACGTCTTCTTCCAGGCCCGCGAAGCGCAGAATCCGTGGTTCGACGCCTTCCCGGGCATCGTCCAGCAGCGCATGGACCAGTTCGCCAAGCTGACCGGCCGGCACTACAAGTTGTTCGACTATGTCGGCGCGCCGGACGCCGAGCGGGTCATCGTGCTGATGGGTTCCGGCGCCGAGACGGTGCAGGAGACGGTGGAGCATCTCAATCGCCAGGGCGCCAAGGTCGGCCTGCTGAAAGTCCGGCTGTTCCGGCCGTGGGCGCCGGTCGCCTTGCTCGCCGCCTTGCCGGCGACGACCAAAGGCATCGCCGTGCTCGACCGCTGCAAGGAGCCGGGGGCCGATGGCGAGCCGCTGTTCAAGGACGTGCTGGTCGCGCTGGCCGAAGATTTCACCGGTGAGGCGCCGCATTTCACAAGCCTGCCGAAAGTCATCGGTGGGCGTTACGGGCTGGGTTCCAAGGAATTCAACCCGGCCATGGTCGTCGGGATTTTTGACGCCTTGGCCCAGGCCCGGCCACGGCGCGCCTTCACCGTCGGCATTCGCGACGACGTCAGCGGCCTGTCGCTGCCGTTCGATCCGGCTTTTCGCACCGACGCCGCGCAGCAGACCTTCGCCGCCGTCTTTTACGGCCTCGGCTCGGACGGCACGGTGTCGGCCAACAAGAACTCGATCAAGATCATCGGCGACGAGACCGATCTCTTCGTTCAGGGCTATTTCGTTTACGACTCCAAGAAGTCGGGGGCGATGACCGTTTCGCACCTGCGCTTCGGCCCGCAGCCGATCCGCTCGGCTTACCTGACCGGGGCGGGCGATGCGAAATTCGTCGCCTGCCATCAGCCGCTCTTTCTCGAAACCCACGATCTGCTGGTGCATGCCGCGCCGGGCGCCGTCTTCCTGCTCAACACCCATCTGCCGCCCGACCGCGTGTGGGCCACGCTGCCGCCGGCCATGCAGCGGCAGATGGTGGAAAAGAAGATCACTTTCTACGTCATAGATGCCTATCAGGTGGCGCTCGAAGCCGACATGGGGCGGCGCATCAATACGGTGATGCAGGCCTGTTTCTTCGCCATTTCCGGCATCCTGCCGGCCGACGATGCGATTGCCGCGATCAAGCGCGCCGTCGAGAAGACCTATGGCCGCAAGGGCCGCCGTATCGCCGAGCTGAACTTCCGGGCCATCGACAAGACGCTGGCCTGCCTGCACCAGGTGACGTTTGCCGGCGCGCCGCTCAGCGCTCCGGCGCCGGCCATCGCCGCGCCGCAGCTCAGCGATTTCGTCCGCAAGCTGACCATCCCGCTGATCGCCGGCCATGGCGATGCGCTGCCGGTTTCGCTATTCCCGGCCGACGGCACCTGGCCGACCGGCACCGCCAAATACGAGAAGCGCAATCTGGCGCTGCAGATTCCGGTCGTCGAAACCGATCTATGCACGCAATGCGGCAAGTGCGTTTTCGTCTGCCCGCATTCGGCCATCCGCGCCAAGCTGTTCCCGGCCGAACTGGCCGAGCAGGCACCGCCGACCTTCAAGCACATGACACCGCGCAGCAAGGATTACCCGGCCGGCTGGCAGATGAGCTACCAGGTCGCGCCGGAAGACTGCACCGGCTGCACGCTGTGCGTCGATATCTGCCCGATCCGCGACAAGAGCAACGTCTCGCGCAAGGCGCTGAACATGGCCGAGCAGCCGCCGCTGCGCGCCCAGGAGGCCGAGAATTGGGCCTTCTTCCTGAAACTGCCCGATTACAACCGCAACATTATCAAGCGCAACACCATTCCCGGTTCGATGCTGCTGCCGCCGCTTTTCGAGTTTTCCGGGGCCTGCGTCGGGTGCGGCGAAACGCCCTATATCCGGCTCGCCACGCAACTGTTCGGCGACCGCATGCTGGTCGCCAACGCTACCGGCTGCTCGTCGATCTACGGCGGCAACCTGCCGACCACGCCGTACTGCACCAATGCCGAAGGGCGCGGGCCGGCCTGGAACAATTCGCTGTTCGAGGACAACGCCGAATTCGGCCTCGGCATGCGGCTGGCTACCGACCAACTGGCCGATGCGGCACGCACGCAATTGAAGGCGATGGCGCTGGAAGTCGGCGACAGCGTCATTGCCGCGCTGCTCAATGCCGACCAGAGCAGCGAAGCCGGCATCCACGAGCAGCGCGAGCGGGTCGCCGCCTTGCTCGCCAAGCTGGCCCACATCGCCACGCCGGCCGCGGCCCAACTGGCCGCCGTCGCCGAATACCTGATCCGGCGCAGCGTGTGGATCATCGGCGGCGACGGCTGGGCCTACGACATCGGCTTCGGCGGCCTTGACCACGTGCTGTCCTCGGGGGCGGACGTCAATATCCTGGTCCTCGATACCGAGGTCTATTCCAACACCGGCGGCCAGAACTCCAAGGCGACGCCGCGCGGTGCGGTCGCCAAGTTCGCCGCCGGCGGCCAGCCGAACCGCAAGAAGGATCTGGCGCGCATCGCCATGGATTACGAAAACGTCTTCGTCGCCAAGGTCGCCTACGGCGCCAAGGATACCCATACGCTGAAGGCTTTCCTCGATGCCGAGAGCTATCCCGGGGTCTCGATCATCATCGCCTACAGCCCGTGCATCGCGCATGGCGTCGATATGTCGCACAACCACAGTCAGCAGGATCTGGCGGTCAAGGCCGGCCACTGGCCGCTGTTGCGCTACGATCCGCGGCTGCGCGAGCAGGGCAGGAATCCGATGTCGGTCGATAGCGCGGCGCCGAGCATTCCTTTCCGCGATTTTGCCCGCAACGAAGCGCGCTTTACCGTGCTCGAGCGCCAGCATCCTGAGGCCGCCGAACGCTTCATGGTCCAGGCCGAAGCCGATGCCCGACTGCGCCACCAGGAATATGTCGAGCTGGCCGAACTGGCCTTGCCCGAGGCGCTGATCGAGGAAAAAGCCCAGGAAGCCGCCGAACAAAAGGAGACGCCCAATGCCTGATCTGTCCACCACCTACCTCGGCCTGGCGCTGAAGAACCCGCTGGTGCCGTCGTCGACGCCGCTCAGCCGCCACCTCGACGCGGTGCTGCATCTGGAAGATGCCGGCGCTGCGGCCATCGTCATGCACTCGCTGTTCGAAGAAGAAGTGCGTAACGACGAACGGATGATCGACCGCTTTCTCGTCCATCCGGACAGCTTTGGCGAAGCGAGCGGCCACCTGCCGGCCGGCCGCGATTACCGCAGCCAGCTCGACGGCTATCTCGAACAATTGCAGGCGCTCAAGGCGCGGCTCGATATTCCGGTGATCGCCAGCCTGAACGGCTCCTCGCTCAATGGCTGGGTCGAACTCGGCAAGGAAATGCAGGAGGCCGGGGCCGATGCGCTGGAACTCAACGCCTGGTTCATGCCGGGCGACCCGATGCTCGGCGGCGAGGAACTGGAAGATCGCTACCTGTCGCTGCTCGGCGAACTGAAGGCGGTGGTCGGCATTCCGGTTAGCATGAAGCTGTCGCCGTTCTTCACGTCGCTGCCGAATTTCGTACACCGGGCCAGGCAGGCCGGGGCGGCCGGCGTCTCCTTGTTCAACCGCTTCTTCCAGCCGGATATCGATCTGGCCAGCCTGAGCGTCGTCGACCGCGTCCAGCTGTCGAGTTCGGCCGACGGCCTGTTGACCATGCGCTGGATCGCCATTCTGCGTGGCCGGACCGAACTGACGCTGGCGGCCAGCGGTGGCGTGCATACCGCCGAAGACGCGCTCAAAATGCTGCTCGCCGGGGCCGACGTCGTGCATATGGCGAGCGCCCTGCTGCAATCCGGACCGCCGGCCCTGATGGAGGTGCTGGATGGCCTGAAGCACTGGATGGAGGTCCGGGAGTACGAATCGGTGAGGCAGCTCAAGGGTTCGATGAGCCAGCAAAACCTGCCCGATCCGAGTGCCTTCGCCCGCGCCGCCTATCTGCATGCGCTCGATTCGTTCACCCCGCCGGCCGGGGTGCGCTACTGAGCGATCGCTGACCAGTGCTTTGTCAGTGTCGACATTTTTTACAGTTTTTGGCGATTTTTAGTGTTGTCATATTTTATTTGTTAAAAATCAGTGATTTGTTGAAGTGGCACCCGATTTGCTATTACCAAAGTAAGGTTGCGGGGCGATCTTGTGTTCATCGCCACTGGCGGTAAGCCGATCTTGCTGACGCGCCGATGCGTATTTTCATTGGCGTAAAAATTGGTAATCGCTGCGCTTTGCGGCCAGCAATCGTGTCGGAGGAACAAATCATGATCAACAAGAAGTTTCTGGCTGTCGGCTTTGCCTTGAGCATCGGCTCGACGGTTGCCTTTGCGGCTCAACTCGCGTGCAACCAGAGCGGTTCCTACGTCAATGTCACGGAGTACTACCAGGCGCAAAATCCTGGCGCTACCACCGTAAGCGGAACCATCGGATACAACAGTTGCGTCGGTGTCTATCCCGGCAATGACGTACCCGGTGTTGCGCCGGGTAATGCCTTGCCGACGACCAATCTGGGCTGGTATGGCGATGGCTACATGAATGGCGAACCGAACAAGCAGGGCAGCTTTTTTACCGGCTATGAGTTCACTTCAGCCCAGTATCCGGCGTCAAATCTGAACGGTGACAACAAACCCGATCCGGGCTGGATCTACCTCGGCAGCCTCAATTTTGGTGACAATGGCACGGGCACCTTCCAGGCGGTCGCCAGCATTGCCGGCTTGGCGAATACGCTGTTCGGCAGCGAAATATTCTCGGCCTCCTACAACACCACTACGGGCGTCGGTTCCTGGAAATTCACCCCGGACAAAAATATCGCGATCGATGCCGCGCCCTTGTTCGGCAAGAACTATTTCGACCAGTTTGCCCTGGTTTTCAAGCAGGGCGGTGGGGACAAAGGCGGCTTCGCGGTCTATGACTTCACCTCGGATCAGTTCGGCGTCGCACCGCCGCCGAGCTATCTCGATCCCATCCTTAATTTCGAGGGTAACTGGGATCTGACGACCGTCTTTAACGGTCAGAAGAGCATTTCCCACATCGCACTGTGGGCGCGCGATCCGGGCGGCGATCAGAATGTTCCGGAACCTGGCACGCTGGTCTTGTTCGGCGCAGCCTTGGTCGGTATTGCCGTTGCTCGCAAGCGCTCGGCCAGCGCCAGCTAGAACCAGTCGATCTTCGTTGATCGTATTCAGGGCCGGCCTTCGCGAGAAGGCCGGCCCTGTCGTTTCAGCAGCCTCGTCCCGAGGTGTCGCGGCTGAAGCCGAAGCCGCCGCTGCTGCTCGGCGGCCGGATGCAGATCAGCAGGCCGAGCGATTTTGCCGATTTCCGCAAGTCGGCCGGGAAGGCGGCGAAGGGAACGGCCTGCTCGACGACGGCCTTGATGAAGGCGATTTCGTCCTGCTGGTCGGCGGCGTTGAGCACCTGAAAACTGTGCAGCGAGCCGTCCGGTTTGAGACGGACCCGGACCAGCGCGCTGCGCACGCCCTTGGCGCGCGGGTCGTTCCTGACGAAAGCGGCGCTGCGGTTGAGTTTTTTGACCATCGCATCGAGATACATTTCGAGACTGAATGGATCGGCCGGCGGTCCGTTCGGCAGGCGCTCCAGCTCGACGTTGTCCTCGCCGTCCTGGCGGGCCTGTTCGCGGCCCAGTTCGCGGGCCATGGCCAGCGAGCGCTGGGCCAGCGTCGGGGCGGGGCGGGCCTGGGCGCCGAGCTCGTTGAGGAAGTTGTTCATTTCTTCCCGCTCTTTGACCGACCACTGGCGGGCCGGCGGGCTGGTTGCCGCGGATTTGCCGCGCTCGAGCGCGATCACCCGTTTTTCCGCCCGCGGCTTGACCGGCGCTGCCTTGCTCGCCGATTTTGCCGGCGCGGCCGCCGCCGGGGTGGCCGGGGCAGGTTGGGCCAGCCTGGCTTCGATGCGCCGGGCCGGCCGATCCGTGCCCTCCGGCGCGTGCTGCGGGATGACCAGGACCAGGCCGTGCAAGAGCAGCGACAGCGCGATCGCGCGGATCGGCAGCTGGCGTCGGCAGGGCGTTTCGGAAAGGGGCATCGCCCCGTTATTCCAGATGCTCGACCATCAACTGGGTCGTTTCGACGCCCATGTATTCATTGATGGCGAGCCGGTAAGCTACCCGGGTATTGTTTCCCGGCTGGTTGCTGAAGTTGAACTGGATCGCGTCGATCCGCGTCTCGCCCTTGCGCAGGCGCAGCTTGAGGTGTTTTTCCTTGAGCACGCGTTGCTGCTCGACCTCGAATTCATCGATGAACAGCGGCGCCGGAAAGCCCTGGCCCCAGATCTCGTTGTCCAGCAGGCGGGCCGTTTCCAGCGAGAAATAGCTGCCTTCCAGGGCGCCGTCGGTTTCCAGCGTGCGGGTCAGGTCGGCTGGCGAGAGCAGTTCGCCGGCGACCTGGGCGAACAGTTCGCGGAATTGCTCGAAGTTTTCGGCGCGCAGCGTGGCGCCGGCCGCCATGGCGTGGCCGCCGAAGCGGACAAGGAGGCCGGGGGCGCGCTTGGCGACCAGATCGAGCGCATCGCGCAGGTGCAGGCCGGGAATCGAGCGGCCGGAACCCTTGACGATGCCGCCTTCGCCGGGGGCGAAGGCAAACACCGGGCGGTGCAGTTTGTCCTTGATGCGCGAGGCGAGGATGCCGACGACGCCTTCGTGCCAGCCTTCGTCGAACAGCGCGATACCCGAGGCGCTGTCGTTGGCATCGAGCGACTCAAGCAGGATCAGCGCCTGTTCCTGCATGCCCGATTCGATTTCGCGCCGTTCGCGGTTCAGCGCGTCGAGCTGCTGGGCGATGTTGAGGGCGCGGGCCGGATCGTCGGTGAGCAGGCATTCGACGCCGAGGCGCATGTCGGCCAGCCGGCCGGCGGCATTCAGGCGTGGCCCGAGGATGAAGCCGAGATCCATCGCCGTGGCTTTTTTCGGGTCGCGGCCGGCCGCCTTGAACAGCGCCGCCAGGCCGGCGTGCAACTGGCCGGCGCGCATGCGTTTGAGGCCCTGGCTGACGAGGATACGGTTGTTGCGGTCGAGCTTGACGACGTCGGCGACGGTGCCGAGGGCGACCAGGTCGAGCAGGCTGGCAAAATTGGGTTCCGGCTGCTCGGCGAAAAAGCCGCGTTCGCGCAGTTCGGCGCGCAGGGCGAGCATGACGTAGAACATCACGCCGACGCCGGCGATGCATTTCGACGGGAAGTCGCAGCCGGGCTGGTTCGGATTGACGATGCAATCGGCCTCGGGCAGCGTTTCGGCCGGCAGGTGGTGGTCGGTGATCAGGGTTGCGATGCCGTGTTCGCGGGCGCGGTTCACGCCTTCGATGCTGGCGATGCCGTTGTCGACGGTGATGATCAGGTCGGGCGACTGTTGCGCCGCGACATCGACGATTTCCGGCGACAGGCCGTAGCCCAGCTTGAAGCGGTCGGGGAGCAGGAAATCGACGTCGGCACCGAGCATTTTCAGGGCGCGCATGCCGACCGCCGTGGCGGTGGCGCCGTCGCAGTCGTAATCGCCGATGATCAGCAGGCGGGCTTCGGCCTCGATGGCGTCGGCCAGCATGTGGGCGGCGTCCGTGGCGTGGGTCAGGGCGCTCGGCGGGATCAGCGATTTCAGTTCATAGTCGAGTTCGGCCTTGTCCTTGACGCCGCGCGCCGCGTAGAGGCGGGCGAGCAGCGGATGCAGGCCCTGTTGTTCCAGTTGCCAGACGACGCGTTGCGGAATGCTGCGGTTGACGATGCGGGTCACGACTTTCCTTCGGCCAGTTGAGCGGCCAGTGCAGCGAGCGGGCGACTCTGGCGCCAGAACTTCCAGCGGTCGCTGCCGCGCAAGGTCCAGGTCAATTCGCCGTAGATGGTTGGGGCAACGATGGTCAGGGTGTGGATCCGGTGGCCGAGGGCGCCGCGCAACGGCGCGAACCAGTTGGCTTCAAGGGCGAGCAGCGCCGCCCGCCAGCCTTCGCTGTCTTCGTAGAGAACCGGCGGCAGCAGAGCGTCGAGAACGACTAGCTGGTTGGTCTTGCGGGAGGCCAGGGCGAGCAATTTGGCCAGTCCGGCTGGCGCCGGATGCACCGGCGTGCCGGCGGCGCGGGCCAGGCCGGTGGCCAGCGGGATGTCGCACCAGGCCGCGGTGAAATGGCCGGGACCCGGGCGTTGCAGGGCGCCGCCGCCCCACAGCCAGAGGCTGTTGATCACCGGCTTGCCGGCGGCTTGCCGGCTTTCGTTGATCGGGTGGCCGTGCAGGAACATCTGCACTTCGTTCAGCCAGCGGGTCAGCGTGGCGTTCTTGTCGGAAATCGTGCTATCGACCCGGCGGCCGGCGACGGCGGAAATCGGCTCGGCGACGTGGTCGACGGCGTTCTTCAGGCGCAGATACCAGCGCCGCGCAGTGGCCATGCGAAATTCGCCAATATCGGCAAATTCGGCATTTAGCGCGCTGACGATGGCCCGGGCTTCGTCGTCCTCGACTTCGAAGGCGCCGGCATCGGCGAGAATGATGCGTTCCTGGTGAAAGCGCAGATGTACCGGGTCGGCACATAACCAGTGTCCGTCCACCGCGGCCTCGCTGACGTCTTCGCCGAGCAGGCGGAGTGCCCCGTAGGTCGGGTTGGCCAGGCCGAACTGGCCGGCCAGGGCGGCTTCAAAGGGGCGGCGCGGCCGGCGCTCGCCGGTCGCGTGGGCCAGCAACCACGCCAAACCGGGCGCGTGCAGCTGCCCGAGGGTCAGCTGGTCGGCGGGTTCTGGCCAGATCAGTTCGGGAACGAGCAGGGTGAGGCGCACAGGGAGGGGAGGGCGGGGTTCAGGGTGGAAAAGTGTACCATAGCGTCTTTTACCGACTGCCCTCGTTCATGGCCTTGCCTTACGAATTGCTGATCGGTCTGCGTTACACGCGGGCCAAACGCCGTAATCACTTCATTTCCTTTATCTCGATGATCTCCATGCTCGGCATCGGCCTCGGCGTGGCCGCACTGATCGTCGTGCTGTCGGTGATGAACGGTTTCCAGAAAGAACTGCGCACCCGCATTCTCGGGGTCGCCTCGCACATCCAGATTACCGGCGTCAATGGCGAACTGGAAAACTGGCCGGCCCTTGCCGCACAGGCGATGAACCATCCGGAGGTCAAGGCCAGCGCGCCTTTCGTCCAGTCGCAGGCGATGTTTACCGTGGAAAACGGCGTCAAGGGAGCGCTGATCCGCGGCATCCTGCCCGACCAGGAGGATCGCGTCGCCGATTTCCGCGCGACGATCAAAAGCGGCAGTCTGGACGACCTGCGGCCCGGCGAGTTCGGCGTCGTGCTGGGGGCCGATTTGGCCCGTTCGCTACGGGTTTTTACCGGCGACAAGGTCACCGTGATCGCCCCGCAGGGTACCGTGACGCCGGCCGGCGTCGTGCCGCGGCTGAAGTCTTTCCGCGTGGTCGGCATTTTCGAAGTGGGGATGTTCGAGTACGACAGCGGCCTGGCGCTGATTCATCTGGCCGATGCGCAAACCCTGTACCAGATGGGCGACCGGGTGACCGGCGTGCGGCTCAAGGTGGACGATCTCTTTCAGGCGCCGCGCATCACCCGCGAACTGGCCCGGTTCATCGACGCCGACGCCTATTTGAGCGATTGGACGAAGAGCCACGCCAATTTCTTCCGGGCGGTCCAAATTGAGAAAAATATGATGTTTATCATTTTGTCGCTTATCGTCGCCGTGGCAGCATTCAATCTGGTCTCGACGCTGGTCATGGCGGTGACCGACAAGCAGGCGGATATCGCCATTTTGCGCACCCTCGGGGCGCGGCCGCGGTCGATCATGGCGATTTTCGTCGTGCAGGGTGCGCTGGTCGGATTCATCGGCCTCGGTCTGGGTATCGTCGGCGGTGTCGCGCTGGCGCTGAATATCGATGTCGTGGTGCCGTTCATTGAAAGAATTTTGGGTGTGCATTTCCTGTCGAAAGAGGTTTATTACATTTCCGATCTGCCGTCCGAGCTGCAATGGAGCGACGTCTGGGGGGTCACGTTGATCGCCTTCGTACTCGCCTTGCTGGCCACTCTTTATCCGAGCTGGCGCGCATCGCGCGTCAATCCGGCGGAGGCGCTGCGCTATGAGTGAGCCGATTCTGCAGGCCAGCGGGCTGGCCAAGGTTTTTCGCGGCGGCGGGCTGGACGTCTCGGTCCTTGCCGGCATCGACCTGGCGATCATGCCGGGCGAGACGGTGGCCATCGTCGGCGCCTCCGGTTCCGGCAAGAGCACGCTGCTGCATTTGCTGGGCGGCCTGGATGCGCCCTCGGCCGGCGGCGTCAAGCTGATGGGCCGGGATTTTTCGGCGCTCGGCGAGGTGGCGCGCGGCGATTGGCGAAACCGGCATCTCGGTTTTGTTTACCAGTTTCATCATTTGCTGGCCGAGTTCTCGGCCCTCGAAAACGTCGCCATGCCGCTGCTGATCCGGCGCACCGAGCGCCAGGCCGCGCTGGCCAAGGCGGCCGAAATGCTCGCTGCGGTCGGTCTCGGCCATCGGCTGGAACACCGGCCCGGTGAATTGTCGGGCGGCGAGCGGCAGCGGGCGGCGATCGCCCGGGCGATGGTCAGCAATCCGTCCTGTTTGCTGGCCGATGAACCAACCGGCAATCTCGATAGTCATACGGCATCGGTGGTCTTCGATTTGCTGTTCGAGCGGGTACGTACCCAGCAGGCCAGCCTGGTCATGGTGACCCACGACCGAAGCCTGGCGGCGCGCGCCGACCGCGTGTTGATGCTGAACGACGGAAATTTTTGCGCTTAAGCTGCGGCGCTCGATTTTGCAGCAAATGATCCAGCCCTCTGAGCTGGTCAGGAGAAAAGTACATGCAAGCCCTGTTTTCCCCCGCCATCGCCCTGATGAACCGGTTGCGCTACACCAGCAAATTTTTCGTGCTCGGTGCGGCGGTTGCTGCCGTCATGCTGGTTTTGTTGTTCACCGTTTATATCAATCTGAGTCGCGATATCGAAACGGCCAGCAAGGAACTGGCGGGCCTGCAGATGCTCAAGCCGATGAACCGTCTGACGCAGTCGATGCAGCAACACCGGGGTCTGTCGTCCGGCGTGCTGAACGGCAACGAGGCGATGAAGGAAAAGCGCGCGGCCAAGGAAAACGATGTCGTCGCCGCGCTGGCCGCGACGGATGCCGAACTCTCGCCGCAACTGCGGCAGTCGGCGGCCTGGCAAGCCATCCGTCAGGACTGGGAGCAAATCCGCACGCAGGGTATGGGCTGGGCGCCGCCGGATAATCTCAAACGCCATACGGCAATGATCGACAAGGTTCTGGTCTTCATGATCGATGTTGCCGATGCCACCGAACTGACGCTCGACCCGGTGATGGATACCTACTATTTCATGGATACCGTGGTGTCCAAGATGCCGGCCATGCTTGAACCGCTGGGCATTACCCGGGCCCGCGGCACCGGTGTGCTGACCCGGAAGGAGCTGTCGGCGCAGTTGCGGATCGACATCGCTTCGCTCAATGCGCAGATGGCCAACACCCTGCGTGCCCAGAACAACAACCTCGACAAGGTCGGGCGCTACAACCCCGGGCTGCAGGGCAGCCTGAGCGGACCGGCCAAGCAGTTTACCGATGGCGTCGACAAGACCCTGGCGCTGGTGCGTGACGATATCCTCGGCGAAAAGTTCGTCACGCCGCCGCAGGATTATTTTGCGATGACCACCGAGATCATCGACCTCGGCTACAAGATGATGTTCGAGACGCTGATTCCGCAGTTCGAGCAGCAATTGCAGAGCCGCAAGACGGCGGCGCAGCAGGTGCTGATTTTCGATCTCGGCCTGGCGGTGGTGATCATGGCGCTGGTCGGTTACCTGAGTATCGGGACCTATTATTCGGTGATCGGCAGCGTCAATATCTTTTCCAGTGGCGCCCGTCGCTTGGCCGATGGCGATTTGACGACGCGCTTCGAGTGCACCGGTTCGGATGAGCTGCACGCGGCCGGTCGCGATTTCAACGACATGGCGGTGGCTTTCCGCCAGTTGCTCGGGCGCATTCAGAGCGACGTGCAAAACTTGCGGGCGGCGGCCGAGCAGCTCGCTTCCTCAAGCCATCAGATTTCCACCAGCACCAGTGCGCAAAGCGATTCCGCCTCGAGCATGGCCGCCGCGGTCGAGCAGATGACGGTCGGGGTCGATCACATTGCCAAGAACGCCCAGGATGCGCAGGACCATTCGCGCGCCTCCGATCAGCTGGCGACCGAAGGTGGTCGTATCGTCGCGGATGTCGCCAGCGAGATCCAGGCCATTGCCGAAACGGTCAATCAGTCGGCCGCGGCGGTCGAGGAACTCGGTCAGCAATCGGACCGGATTTCGGCCATCGTCGGGACGATCAAGGATATTGCCGATCAGACCAATCTGCTCGCCCTTAACGCCGCCATCGAAGCGGCGCGGGCCGGTGAGTCCGGGCGCGGCTTTGCCGTGGTCGCCGACGAGGTGCGCAAGCTGGCCGAACGAACCGCCAAATCGACCCAGGAAATCGCCGGCATGATCGGCGCCATCCAGTCCGGCACGGCAACCGCGGTGACCAGCATGAAGCGTGGCGTCGAGCGCGTGGCGAGCGGTGTCGAACAGGCCATGCTGGCCGGCGACGCGATCGGCAAGGTGCAAGCCCGCTCGCATCAGGTTGCCGATGCCGTATCGGAAATTTCCGTGGCGCTGCGCGAACAGACCTCGGCGAGTACCGAAATCGCCCAGAACGTCGAGCGCATCGCCCAGATGGCCGAAGAGAACAATGCGGCGGCCGACGGCAACGCAGTTACCGCGGACAGCCTTCGCCAGCTGGCGGAAACCCTGAGCGGCGAAATGGCCCGCTTCAGGACCTGAGCGCTTTACGCCGCCGCCAGGCGGCAATCAGGTGGGCGCGCCAGACCGCCTTGGTGGCGAAGTAGCCGATGACCGCCAGGCCGGCGGCGAGGACGACCAGTCCGACGCCGAGCGGCTTGGCGACGACCAGCATCCAGGCCTGCATGGCCTCGGTCCAGCCGACAAAGTCGGTCAGGCTGAATTCCGGCGGAGCGATGAAGCCGTTGCTTTGGCCGGTCGCCAGCCGGCCCAGCTGGTAAGCCAGCAGATAGAGCGGAACGATGGTCAGCGGGTTGGTATAGACGGTGACGAGCAGCGCGAGCGGCAGGTTGACGCGAAAAACCACGGCGCAGATGGCCGCCGCGAGCATCTGCAACGGTCCGGGAATCAGGCCGCAGAACAGGCCGGCGGCAACGCCCCCGGCCACCGAGTGACGGTTCAGATGCCACAGGCGCGGGTGCAACAAGGTTGATTCGAACGGCCGCAGCCACGGGTTGCGGCGGATCGTTTCGTGGTCGGGCAGGTATTTTTTCAGGTAGTGACGCATGCACTTATTATTGCAGCATGCGTCTTTTTATTCTCGCTTTTGCGGCTGGCGTGCTGGTGCTGCAAATGCAGCCGGAGCTGCCGGTCTGGCCGCAGTGGGCCTTGGCCGGCGGGCTGTTGACCTTGCCCGGCTGGCGTTGGCCGAGCTGGCCGAGCCGGCTGCTGGCCATCGTCGGGTGCTGCGCGCTGGGCTTTGCCTGGGCCGGCTGGCGGGCCGATCTGCGGCTCGCCGAGCAACTGCCCGCCGCGTGGGAAGGCCGGGATATCGAGGTGGTCGGCGTGATCGCCGCGCTGCCGCAGGATTTCAGTAGCGGCACGCGTTTCGAATTCGTCGTCGATAAGGTGCTGACCGAGGGGGCGGTCGTTCCGCACCGGCTGCAGCTATCCTGGTATCAGGGGCGTGGCGCCGATCAGGCGGACCGCCCGCCGCTGCGTCCCGGCGAGCGCTGGCACTTCACAGTGCGCTTGAAGCGGCCGCACGGCAACGCCAACCCGGGCGGTTTCGATTACGAGGCCTGGCTGCTCGAACGCGACATCCGGGCCACCGGCTACATCCGCCCCGACCCGCCGCAGCGACTCGCCGAGATGGTCTGGCAGCCGGACTACCTGATCGAGCGTCTGCGTTTTGCGGTGCGCGCCCGCTATACCGACATGCTGCCGGCCGACCGCTACCCCTGGGCTGGCATCCTGGTGGCCCTGGCGGTCGGCGACCAGCGGGCGATCCAGGGCGATCTATGGACGACCTTCAACCGCACCGGCACGACGCACCTGATGTCGATCTCCGGCCTGCATGTCACGATGGTCGCCGCGCTGTTCGGCTGGCTGGTCAATTTCGGCTGGCGCCGGGTGCCGGCTCTGGCGCTGCGCTTGCCGGCCCAGAAAGCCGGTCTGCTGGCGGCGTGTCTGGCGGCCTTCGTCTACGCCTTGCTGGCCGGCTTCGCCGTGCCGGCCCAGCGGACCCTGTACATGCTGCTGGTCGCCGCGCTGGCGCTGCTTTCCGGGCGGCTGATCGCGCCCAGCCGGACGCTGTTGCTGGCCCTGCTGGTGGTCCTTCTTTACGACCCCTGGTCAGTCTTGGCCGCCGGTTTCTGGCTGTCGTTCGGGGCGGTTGGCGCCTTGCTCTACATCGGTTCGGCGCGGCTCGGCGAGGGCCGCGGCTGGCGCCAGCAAGTGCGCGCCTGGGGCGTCATCCAGTGGGCCGCGACGCTGGCCTCGCTGCCGGTACTGCTGCTCGTCTTCCAGCAGTTCTCGCTGGTCTCACCGCTGGCCAATGCGCTGGCCATTCCCTTGGTCAGTTTCGTCGTCACGCCGCTTGCCTTGCTTGCGGCGCTGGTCCCATGGTGGCCGATTGCCGCGTTGGCGCACGGGGTGCTGGATTGGCTGATGTCATTTTTGATCTGGTGCGCCGCCTGGCCGATCTGGCAGGCGCCGGCGCCGCCGCTGTGGGCCGCCATCGCGGCCGGCCTGGGCGTCGCCATCTGCCTGCTGCCGCGTGGCGTGCCCGGCCGGCTGCTCGGCGTCCCGCTGCTGATTCCGGCGCTGTTCTGGCCGGTCGACAAGCCTGGTGCAGGCGAGGCGTGGATTACCGTGCTCGATGTCGGGCAGGGGCTGGCGAGCGTCGTGCGGACCCGCGAACACACGCTGATCTACGACCCCGGCCCGCTCTACAGCGCCGAATCGGACGCCGGCCAGCGCGTCGTCGTGCCCTATCTGCGCTGGCTCGGCATCAACCGGGTCGACATGCTGATGGTGACGCATCGTGACAGCGACCATTCGGGCGGCACGGCATCGGTGCGCGCGGCGCTGGCCGTCGGCGAACTGCGTTCGTCGCTGCCCGAAATCGGTGGCGAACCCTGTCTGGCCGGCCAGCGCTGGGCGTGGGACGGCGTCGTTTTCGAGGTCATGCATCCGTCGGCCGAGGCCTATCAGCGGGACAGCAAGACCAATCATCTATCCTGCGTGCTGCGCATCGAAGCCGGCGGCCGGGCAGCTTTGCTGACTTCCGATATCGAGGCACCCGACGAGGCGGCGCTGCTCGCCCGTGACGCCGGGAAGCTGGCGGCGGATGTCCTGCTGGTGCCGCACCACGGTTCGAAGACCTCCTCGACGCCGGCTTTCCTGCACGCCGTCGGAGCGCGGGCGGCGGTTATCCCGGTCGGTTATCGCAACCGTTTCGGCCATCCGAAAGAAGCTGTGCTCGCCCGCTACGAGGCCTTGCCGATGACCCTCTGGCGTACCGATCGCGATGGCGCGGTGGAGATTGGACTGGGCGCGGAAAGTGTTACGCTAACTGCCTGGCGGCGGGCCTATCGGCGCTATTGGTATGACAAGTGATGTATTTTTGGCGGAGGTGCCAGCATGGAATATCGGCAACAGCAGGTGCAATGCATCAGTCCGTCCGGCCTGCACCGGATGGCCTATACGGAGTGGGGCGACCCGCACAATCCGCGCGTGCTGGTCTGCGTCCATGGCCTGACCCGCAACGGGCGCGATTTCGACGCCCTGGCCAAGGCCATGTCGGGGCATTACCGGGTGGTTTGCCCGGATGTCGTCGGGCGCGGCAAGAGCGCTCACCTGCGCAATCCGGCCGGCTATCAGGTGCCGCAATACGTCGCCGACATGGTCACGCTGATCGCCCGTCTCGGCGTCGAGCGGGTCGACTGGGTCGGCACCTCGATGGGCGGCCTGATCGGCATCGCGCTGGCGGCCCAGGAAGGGACGCCGATCGGCAAGCTGCTGCTCAATGACGTCGGGCCGATCATCACCGTCGATTCTTTGCACCGGATCGCAGCCTATGTCGGCGCCGACCCGACCTGGGCGACGTTCGCCGACGCCCTGGCCTACGTCAAACTGATCAGCGCGCCGTTCGGCAATCTGAGCGAGGCCGAATGGTGGTTCCTGACCGAAAACACCGTCGCCCAACGGGCCGACGGCCGCTGGGGCTTTCTCTACGACCCGGCGATTGCCGCCCCGTTCAAGGCGACCTTCGTCGATAAGGATATCGATTTGTGGCCGATCTACGAGCAACTGCGTTGTCCAACGCTGGTCGTGCGCGGCGCCCAGTCCGACCTGCTGCCGCGCGAAACCTGGCAGCAAATGGGGGCGCGCGGGCCGCGTGCGCAACTGGCTGAAATTCCCGATGTCGGCCATGCGCCGATGTTCCTCAACGAAGCGCAAATTTCCGTGGCGCGCGATTTCCTCTTGAAACCATGAAACATATAGTCGTCAATGGCCTGCGCCTCGAATACCGCGACCTTCCCGCCGCCGATGACGGCCGGCCGACCCTGCTGCTGCTCCACGAAGGCCTGGGCTGCGTCGCCATGTGGCGCGACTTTCCGGCCAAACTGGCGGCGGCCACCGGCTGCCGGGTAATCGTCTGGTCGCGGGCCGGTTACGGCGGCTCGCAGCCCTACGCCGCGCCGCGCACGCCGAACTACATGCACCGCGAAGCCGAGGAAGCGCTGCCCGCCTTGCTCGCCGCCCTGCACATCGAGCGGCCGATCCTGATCGGCCACAGCGACGGCGGCAGCATCGCCCTGATCTTCGCCGGAGCTTTCCCGTCCGTGCCGCTCGGCATCGCCGTCATGGCGCCGCACGAATTCGTCGAGGAAGTGACACTGGCCGGCATTCGCGCCGCCCGCACGGCCTGGGAAACCACCGACCTGGCCAAGAAGCTGGCCCGCTACCACCACGAGCAGACGCCGCAGGTCTTCAGCGACTGGAACGACACCTGGCTATCGCCGGCCTTCCGCGACTGGAACATCGAGGCCTACCTGGCAAAAATCCGCTGCCCGGTGCTGGCCATCCAGGGCGAAGACGACGAATACGCAACGTTGCGCCAGATCGATACAATCGCCGAACAAGTGCCCGGCACGCAATTGCTCAAACTCGCCCACTGCGGCCACACCCCGCAACGCGATCAGGAGGCCGCGGTACTGGTGGCATTGGGGGCTTTCGTCGGGAGGCTGTCGCCGGGTTAGCGGTGATCGCGAGTTTGCTTGGCGGCCAAAAACGAATGGCCGTCATTGCACTTTGTGGATGGCTCGAATGTGCCTATGGTTGCCATAGCCAGAAATGGAAAGCGGGCGTTCAGGAACGTGGAAGTGAGCGGAGTGCGCGGCTTTTTGCGCAGGTCCGCTCGACTGTAGTGTTAGGCGGCGGGTAACTATGAGTTTGGTGTTGCATTTGTTGTATGAGCAAGCGAAGCAGCTTCACCTGGAGGAAGTGCAAAAACCCATCGCTCCATTCCGCCGGCTTCGCCTGCGGCAAATAATTTATTTTTCCCGTGAATATCAGTATTCCAAACCCGAAGGGTTAGATCTCGATCGTTACCATTGATCCAATAGTTCTTTATAACGACTACTTCATCGGTTGGTATCCAATTTTTTTTGCGAAATATTTTCAAGCTCAAAGTATTTGGTAAGAACAGTGTCTCCCGCTATCTCCCACATTATTGAGGCCGCCTAACGTTTGACGTGAGGGGCCGCCGAAGCGGCTAAGCCGCGAAGGGAACCTGCAAGCGCAGCTTGAAGGCGGTCCCTCTCGACGGATTTGTTAGGCGAAACCATACGACTATTGCTTTTGACGTTAATGCGCCACCTCGAATTGCATAACCATATTGCATTAATCGGTGGGGTTTGCCTTGGGCAGTATCAGTGATTCTGAAAACGCAGAAGCTTTTGCCACTTCGTTGAGTGATGGGGCTGGGTCGAGTGAACTTTCCAGCGAATCAACCAGCTCCGACCACTTGATATACGTCGGGTCTTCAAAATCGGCAATCTGGCAACCTTCAGCCTCTTCAATTACTGCGACAGCAGCCCAAGTTAGGGATCTTACCTGTTCGCTCGGATAGCTTCGGCTGTCGTCTTCGAAAATGTCCTTCTTGTATTCATCGTAATGTGATGCTTGCTTCAAATAGCGGCTTAGGTAATAGAGCACGGAACGGGCGTCACTTATGCCAACACCCGAGATAATTTTTGAAAGGATTTCCATTGTCACCCCAATCTAATTACATCAAAGGCAGCCTGAGGAAGGTCTGCGACAATATATTCATGCGATAGCGGATTGGCTCTATCTCTGACGTCAACTTTCTTGTAGTACGGTATTGCTTCGATCCTCGATATCACACAGAGAAGCGGCCTGAACTGGTGCATTGGAGTTAATTTTGATATGGCAATAATCTCTTTGTAGGCATCCTCAGATATTTTTCCGAGTTTCTTCATTGCCTCGGCACCTTTTCGGATGCCCATTCTGTTTAGCTTAATTTTTGTTTCGTGCAAATCGCTGCCGTTTATCTCTTTTTGTATTGTGCTGTATATCTCAAGTGGCGACGAGCTGGGAGGGACAGTGAAATGTGGCGATTGAAAATCGGAGCCAAAATATGGCGTGCACCACATGTAATGCAGACCCCCGTAATACTTTGTGTTTATGTTGTACGCAACAGCGGTCATCGTTGAATACAGCACTGGGTGTTTTATATCGCTTAATGACATAGCTCTCTTCTAGGTATGTTTTGAACAGCCTAACGTTTTAGGTAAGGGGCGGCCCGCTTGCGGGACGTCCCAGCAGCCGAAGGCTGCGCCTTGACCGCAGTGTTAGCGATTGGATGGCACATGACTAAAGGCCCCAACAAGCCAGGAAGGTTAATAGAGTAACCCTACGCAGTTGGGCTGGTCGGAAAGGAAGAACTTCAATACCGCTTCCTTTGCTGGATGGTTAGAGGCACTAATCTTGTATGCCACCATAGGCATGGTCTTTGTATCGCCTCGAACGTTGACTGTTGCCAGGACAGATACTTCACCAAGTATTTTTCGTAGATCGTCCAGATTGACTAGCAGTTTGCCTGCTGCATCGCGACCACAGACCAGTCTCTCCCAATTTCGATAGTCTCCGTTTGAATATGCCGTTAATGCCTGCTGAGATAGCTCCAATAATTGGTTGTTCGAAGTGCTGTTCGATGTGGTGGCACATGCACTTAGGAATATCAACAGACATGCAAGAGCACTGCGAAATATGGTCATGGAATTTCCAATAAAAAGTGTGGAGCGGGAAAGAGATGATCGCTAACGTGCTAGCTCAGCCGACGGCAGACAGCGAAGCTGGCTGACGGTCGGCTGGAGCGGAATGTTAGGCGCGGCCACGTTAAGTGCTAACGGCGAATTTCGTAAACTGTACAAAGCCGCGCCAGGGCAGCCTCGGTCGTTGCTGACAGCGTGAGCGGAGGTTCGTTCACCATATAGAGCAAATGCTCAAGCGCAATTTTGGGCTCATTGTGCTCAAGATAATCAAGAACGATGGACGTGCCATTTGATAGGCCCTCTTGCGCAAGAGGATGGTCAGTGTCTATGGGGCCAGCCTCCGCATAGGCCGCCACCATGTGCACGGAGACCTCCTTCAGGATTTCTTTGAGCAATGCTTCGATTGCGACAATATCCATAGCGCCTAACGTGAAAGTAAGGGGCGCGCCGAAGGCGCGTCCCGCTTGACTGCCGAGTTAGGCTTAGTTGAATAAGAAGCCAAGCCCAAAACCAACTGTTGCGATAAGAAGAACAGGTGCATGAATGAAACGAAAAGTGTTTTGACGGAATAGAAGGCGACCTTGTGTGGGCAAGCGATTTAGTGCCCAGATATACATCATGAACAGCCAAAAACCTGCTTGGAATGGAAAGTGCAGTTGCTTTTGGATGTGGGATGGTATCAACCACCAAAAGGTAACAAGTAAAGCAATCACCGCTCCCACAAGAAAAATGTAAGCCTGAATGATGTTGAGAAATATGCGGAATATCGCCATCTTGGTTGGCCTAACGTTCAGTAGGCACCTATGCAGGTGCCTACTTCCTGCAGCAGTGGTGTATATGGTCGGATGGGGAGTGCTAACATCATGATTCGTCTAGCTCTTTGGGTGAATATCATGGCTGGCGAAATAAATTCTGCACCACCGGCGCCGAAATTGTTGGATCTGGTACGTGATTGCTTGCGGTTGAAGCATTGCAGCATTCGTAGCGAAACACAATATCTGCAATGGATACGGCGTTTGATCCATGTTTCATGGCAAACGACATCCGAAGGAGATGGGGGGGAGGTGCAGCAAATTTGCCCTAGGTCCACTCCTGACCGGGAGCGCCTGGTCGGCATAGTTGCCATATCGCAGCTACCGAGATATTTCCGGTCGAGCGCTCAAACTCGATGAACACCTCTTCAGCCAAGCCCCCGCCCCGCTTAACAACCCGTCGTCGGCTGGCCGATATCCTCGTTCCAGAGTTCGGGCTTGGCGGCGATGAAGTCCTGCATCAGCGCGATGCAAGCCGGGTTCTGGAGGATTTCAAGCTTTACCCCGCGTGCCCGGAGCAATTCTTCTTCGCCGAGGAAGGTCCTATTTTCGCCGATGACGATTCGCGGGATGCCGTAGAGCAGGATGGCGCCGCTGCACATGGCGCAGGGCGACAGCGTGGTGTAGAGCACCGCCTCGCGATAGACCTGCGGCGGCTGACGGCCGGCATTTTCAAAGGCGTCCATTTCGCCGTGCAGGATGGCGCTGCCTTGCTGGACCCGGCGGTTGTGTCCGCAGCCGATGATGCGCCCTTGATGAACGATGACCGAGCCGATCGGGATGCCGCCTTCGGCTAGGCCAAGCCTGGCCTCGTCGATTGCCGCTTGCATGAATTCGTCCATGGTTTTCATCCGGTGGTTGATAGCGGCATCATCCTACAGCCTGGCCGGGGCGCCGCATCCCCTGTCCGGCTAGCGTCATGCGCCGGTTGGCCAGCGCTGCAGCGGGTCCTGCCGGTAGTAGCGTTTGAGCAGGGCGTAGAGCGCCGGGTATTCGGCATTCACCACGTCCGGCAATTCGAAGAAGCTTTCCGAGAGCACGGCGAAGAATTCGGCCGGGCTGTCGCTGGCGTAGGGGTCGATGATCGTCTCTTCATCGGCGTCGACGCGGTGGCAGAAATCGTCGTAGGCGGCGGTGAAGATGCGCTGCCACTCGGCTTCGCCGATGCCGGAGTGCAGGGCCGGCATGCCGTCGGCTTCGCCGTTCAGCATGTCCAGCTTGTGGGCGAATTCGTGGATGACCACGTTGTAGCCGTCGCCGGCCATCTGCACGTCGTGCCAGGAGACGAGCAACGGCCCGCCCTGCCAGGCTTCGCCGGAGAGTACGTCGGCGTATTCATGGACGACGCCGGCCTCATCCTGGACGTGGCGCGGCACAACGAATTCGTTGGGATAGACGATGATGCCGACCCAGTCGCGATAGGCGGCGAGGCCGAGATGGAGGATGGGCAGGCAGCCTTGGGCGGCGATGGCGACGCAGATTTCGTCGGTGAGTTCGAGTCCGCCGGCAGTGCTGAATTCCTTTTCCGCGAGGAATTGCTCGGCGAGCAATTTCAGGCTGGCTTGCTCGTCGACCGTCAGATCGCCGAGAAAGGGCAGCCCGGCGATGGTTTGCGCCCACAGTTCGTCGGGAATGGCGCCGGCTTTGTCGCGCTTGAACCAGTCGAACAGGCCCATCACTTTTTCGTGGTCAGCCAGATGCCGGCGAAGATCAGCGCGATGCCGAGATAGTGGTACCAGAACGGTATCTCGTGGAGAAAGATGACCGAGAGTAGCGTGCCGAAGACCGGCATCAGGTGGATGAACAGGCTGCCCTTGTTGGCGCCGACCTCGCCGACGCCGCGGTTGTAGAAGATGTAGCCGAGGAAGCTGGGGAATATCCCGATATAAGCCAGCGAGGCCAGCGAACCGAGATTGACGTTGATCTGGCGACCCTGGCCGATTTCCCATAGGTAGGCCGGGAATAGTGCGGCCAGGCCGACCAGGGTCATCGCCGCGAGCATCAGCATCGGGTGCACGCCGGCCGGGCGCCAGGCGAGACCGACGGTATACACGGCCCAGATCAGTACCGCGCCGAGCATCCAGGCGTCGCCGAGATTGAGGTTGAGGTGGGTCAGCACATTGAGGTCGCCGCGGGCGACGATGGTCATCACGCCGCACAGCGAGACGACGACGCCGATGGCTTCGAGGCGGCGCAGATGTTTGCCGAGAAAGGCCCAGGAAATGGCGATGGTGGCGACCGGGATGAAGGAGTTGAGCAGCACCGCGTTGGTCGCCGAGGTGTACTGCAGGGCGATGTAAGCGAAGGTGTTGTAACCGCCGACACCGACCAGGCCGAGGATCAGGATCGGTGGCCAGCCTTTTTTCAGCAGCGGCCACTGGCTCTTCAAGTGCGGCAGGGCGAGCGGCAGGATCAGCAGGAAGGCAATCGCCCAACGCCAGAAGGCCAGCGCCATCGGGGGGACGTCGGCCCGGACACCGCGGCCGATCACCATGTTGCCCGACCAGAAGAGGGCGGTCAGGGTGAGCAACAGATAGGGGTTGGTCAGAAAATTTGAGTGCTTGGAGGTCATGTCGCGGATTATGCCTGAGCAGGCAAGCGCTGCTCAGACGGTATAATCCCTAACATGGTTTCCGTCGTTCATTCCGTCGCTGCCCAAAGCGACTTCGATCAGTTCCTGGCGATTCTGTCGGTCGGTATTTCCGCCGACGACGCGACGCGTCTGCAAAAGGCCGTCGAGTACGCCTGGGAGGTTTACGGCGACAAGACGCTGGGTAGTGGCGAGCGCATCTGGTCGCACGCGCTGGGCATGGCGGTCATCGTTGCCGGGCTGCGGCTCGACGCTGATTCGCGGATGGCCGCCGTGCTGTTCGCGGTGCCGTCGCATGCCGAACACGGCATCGTCCAGATCGAGGAGCGCTTCGGCAAGGCGGCGGCGCATCTGGTCAATGGCATTTCCCGGCTCGACAAGTTGCGGCCGATCACCAAGGGCTTCGTCGCGGCCAACATCGAAGCCGGTGAAGTCAATCCGGCCGAAATGAAGGCGCAGATCGAAGTGCTGCGCAAGATGCTGCTGGCCATGGTCGAGGACATCCGCGTCGTGCTGTTGCGCCTGGCCAGCCGGACGCAGACCTTGCGCTATTACGCGGCCAATCCGGATGACCTGCGCGTCCATGTTGCGCGCGAAACGCTGGAACTCTATTCGCCGCTCGCCAACCGGCTCGGGGTCTGGGAATTGAAGTGGGAGCTGGAAGACCTGTCGTTCCGCTTCCTGCACCCGGATACCTACAAGAAAATCGCCAAGATGCTCGACGAAAAGCGGAGCGAGCGCGAGCAGTTCATTACCGAAGCCGTCGCCAAGGTGCGCGAGGAACTGGAAGCGGCGGGGGTCAAAAAGGCCGAGATTTACGGTCGGCCGAAGCACATCTACAGCATCTGGAACAAGATGCGGAAGAAGGGCGTCGAGTTCTCCGAGGTCTACGACATCCGTGCCCTGCGCATCATTGTCGACGACCTGAAGGACTGCTATACCGCCCTCGGCATTGTGCACAACCTGTGGTCGCCGATCTCCAAGGAGTTCGATGACTACATCTCGAACCCCAAGGGTAATCAATACCGCTCGCTGCATACCGCCGTGCAATGCCCGGACGGGCGCAACCTGGAAGTCCAGATTCGCACCACCGAAATGCACCGTCACGCCGAACTGGGTGTCGCCGCCCACTGGCGTTACAAGGAAGGCAGCAAGCGGACGAACGAGGACGATTACGACGAGAAGATCGCCTGGCTGCGCCAACTGCTGACTTGGAAGGACGAAGTCGCTGACAGTTCCGACTGGATCTCCCATTACAAGCAGGCGGCGCTCGATGAAACCCTCTACGTCATCACGCCGCAGGGCAAGGTCGTCGATCTGCCGCAAGGCTCGACGCCGGTCGATTTCGCCTACCGCGTCCATACCGATCTCGGCCATCGCTGCCGGGGCGCCCGGGTCGGCGGCCAGCTGGTGCCGCTCAATACGCCGCTCGAAACCGGCCAGCAGATCGAGATCATTACCGCCAAGGTCGGCGGCCCGTCGCGCGACTGGCTGAATCCGACGCTCGGCTACATCCATACCAAGAGCGCGCGGGTCAAGGTGCGGACCTGGTTCTCGAACCTGGCGCTGGAAGAAACGCTGGTCGAAGGGCGGGCCCTGGTCGGCAAGGAACTGCAACGCTCCGGCCAGACCGGCGCGAATATCGAGGAACTCTCGCACAAGCTGGGCTTTTCGCGGGCCGACGACATGTATATCGCGGCGGCGCGCGGCGAGCTCAACCAGCGGCAATTCCAGTCGGTGGCGCGCGGCGGCGACCTGCTGGCCGAAACCCTGCTGCCGGACGAGGTGCGGACTAAGCCGAGCAAGCCGGTCGAAGGCAATCAGGGCATCCTGATCGTCGGTGTAGACAAGCTGCTGACCCAGTTGGCGCGCTGCTGCAAGCCGGCGCCGCCCGACGAGATACAGGGCTTCATCACGCGCGGCAAAGGCATTTCGATCCACCGCATGGATTGCCCCAATTTCGCCAATCTCGCCGCGCTGCATCCCGAGCGCGTTATCGAAACCGACTGGGGCGTCCAGACCACCGGCGTCTTCGCCACCGACATCGTGGTCGATGCGCACGACCGGCAGGGGCTGTTGCGCGATATTTCCGAAATCTTCACCCGTGAAAAGCTCAACGTCGTCGGTGTCAATACGCAGTCCAAGCAGGGCAAGGCGCACATGAGCTTTACCGTCGAAGTGACCAATCTGCAACAGATGCAGCGAACCCTGACGCTGATCCACGACGTCGAAGGCGTGGTTGGCGTCCGGCGGGCCTGAGCCTCAAGGAGCGGAGATGAAAGGGAATTTCGCAGCGATTGCCCTGATCCTGAGCGGGGCGCTCGTCCTGGCCGTCAATCTCGACTGGCTGGATATCGATGTCATGACCCTGCTGCGCAAATGGTGGCCGATGGGGCTCGTCGTCCTCGGCATTGCGCTGTATTTCACGCCGGACGATAGCGACAGCAAGAAAGCCGGCTAGCCGGCTTTCAGCACGCTGCGGCCCGCCGCTCAGGGCCGCCGTTTGAGCAGCAGCCCGCTCTCCAGATGATGGGTGTAGGGGAACTGGTCGAACACCGCGGCGGCCGCGATTTCGTGCGTGGCCTGCAGCGCGCTGACGTTGTCCTGCAGCGATTGCGGATTGCACGAGATATACAGGATATTGTCGAAGCGGCTCGCCAGTTCAAGGGTTTGCGCGTCGAGCCCGGCGCGCGGCGGATCGACGAACAGGGTTGAAAAGCGGTAGTCGCTCAGCTCGATGCCCTGCAGTTCCTTGAGAACCTTGCTGCCGGCCAGTGCGGCGCTGATGTCTTCGCTGGCCAGGCGGACTACCGCCACATTGGCGAGCTGATTGGCTGCCATGTTGTACTGCGCCGCCTTGACCGACGAGGTGCTGACTTCGGTGGCGAGGACGCGCGCGAAGAGCGGCGCCAGCGCCACGGTGAAATTGCCGTTGCCGCAGTACAGTTCAAGCAGGTCGCCACCAAGGCCGGTCGCTTGCTGGCAGGCCCAGGCCAGCATCTGGCGGTTCACCTGGCCGTTGGGCTGGGTGAAACTGGCCTCGATTTGCTGGTAGCTGAGCTGGCGGCCATTCAGCTCGAATTGTTCGATGACCCAGTCGCGTTCGAGCACGACCTTCTGCTTTCTGCTCCGCCCGATAATCTGCACCTTGAGGTCGGCGGCCAGTCCCCGGGCGGCGGCCTCCCAGCGCTGGGCGAGCGGACGGTGGTAGATCAGCGTGACGAGCATTTCGCCGCTCAGCGTAGCCAGAAAATCGACCTGGAAAAGGCCATCCTTCAAGGTGTTGCTGGCTTGCAGGCGGTCGCGCAGGCGCGGCATCAGCTCACAGATCGATTCGGCGGCGACCGGGAAAGTCTCGATGACCACCGGCACCTTCCGGTCGGCCGGGGCGAACATCGCGTAATCGACCCGTCCCTTGTCGTGGAACATCCGGAACTCGGCGCGCAGGCGGTAATGCAGCGGCGTCGAGGCGGCAATGGTGAGTTCGGCAACACCGAAGGGGGCAAAAGCCTGTTTGAACTGGGCGACCTTCTCGGCCAGTTGCGAGTCGTACTCGGCAGGAACGATATTCTGTAGCGGCATGGTTTTGGGCGATGGAAAGGCTGTTTCGGGACAATGTTCTGGAAACGACCGGGTCCGCGCTGAGGCGAACGGAGCGGGCTGTCGGCCGAGGGCGGAATATACACGCGTCGGCGCCACGCCGGGTTGGCTGTTCATGATGAACGGCCTTGATTGGCCGGCGCTGGGCGCCGGCCTGGTGATTGCCGCGCGCTTGCGCGGCAATCACCGTTACGCCAGGATCAGTGGCGGAGCAGCAGTTGCTTGCGCTGCTGGTCGAGTTCTTCGGGGTCGGTGAAGGGCAGGTTGGCCGCTTCGTCGAACTCCTTCTGCCGCTTGTTGCTGTAGGCCCAGGCGACGATCGCCAGAAAACACAGCAAGCCGGCGACGGTAAGGAGCGAGCGCAGTTCGTTGATATCCATGGTGCTGACCTTTCGAAGGAAATCAGGCGTGGTGTTGGGCCGGCACCAGGACCGGCACGGCGACGATCTTGCCGACGGCGATGGTGCGGAACATGTTGTAGGCCATCATCAGCATGCCGGACAGGAAGAAAATCCCGCCCAGCCAGCGAATCGCCCAGAACGGGTAGGAGCCTTTGACCCCTTCGACGAAGCTGTAGGCCAGCGTGCCGTCGATATTGACCGCCCGCCACATCAGGCCCTGCATCACGCCGGCAATCCACATCGAGGCGATGTAGAGCACGGTGCCGATGGTGGCCAGCCAGAAATGGACGGTCACCAGCTGGTGGTTGTACATCTCGGTGCGGCCGAACAGCTTGGGCAGCAGGAAGTAGATCGAGCCGATCGAGACCATCGCCACCCAGCCGAGGGCGCCGGAGTGCACGTGGCCGATCGTCCAGTCGGTGTAATGCGACAGCGCATTGACCGACTTGATGGCCATCATCGGGCCTTCGAAGGTGGACATACCGTAGAAGGACAGCGAGGTGATCAGAAACTTCAGGATGGGATCGTCGCGCAGCTTATGCCAGGCACCGGACAGCGTCATGATGCCGTTGATCATGCCGCCCCAGGACGGCGCCAGCAGGATCAGCGAGAAGACCATGCCGACCGACTGGGTCCAGTCGGGCAGGGCGGTGTAGTGCAGGTGGTGCGGGCCGGCCCACATGTAGGTGAAGATCAGCGCCCAGAAGTGCACGATCGACAGGCGGTAGGAATACACCGGGCGCCCGGCCTGCTTCGGCACGAAGTAATACATCATGCCGAGGAAGCCGGCGGTCAGGAAGAAGCCGACCGCGTTGTGGCCGTACCACCACTGGATCATCGCATCCTGCGCCCCGGAGTACATCGAGTAGGACTTGGTCAGCGAGACCGGCACCGCCATGCTGTTGACGATGTGGAGCAGGGCGACGGCAATGATGAAGGCGCCGTAGAACCAGTTGGCGACATAAATGTGCGACACCGTGCGCTTGGCCACCGTGCCGAAGAAAACCACGGCGTAGGAGATCCAGACGACGGCGATCAGCAGGTCGATCGGCCATTCGAGTTCGGCGTATTCCTTGCCCTGCGTCATGCCGAGCGGCAGCGTGATCGCCGCCAGCACGATGACCAGTTGCCAGCCCCAGAAGGTCAGCGGGATCAGCGGGCCGCCCCACAGTCGGGCATGGCAGGTGCGCTGCACGACATAGTAGGAGGTGGCGAACAGCGCGCTGCCGCCGAAGGCGAAAATGACCGCGTTGGTGTGCAGCGGACGCAGGCGGCCGAAATGGAAGTACGGTCCGACGTTCAACTCCGGCCAGACCAGTTGGGCGGCGATGATGACGCCGACGAGCATGCCGACGATGCCCCAGATAACGGTCATGACGGCAAATTGCCGGACGACCTTGTCGTTGTATGTTTTTTGTATTTCAGACATGAACCAATCCCTGTTGATGAATGATTGCCGCCGGCACCCGGGGTGCTGACGGACGCGACCGACGCCATCGAGCATCGTGTCGGGCCGGCTTACCGGTCGGGCATTGGTCAGGGTTTACCCGGGATAGTTCAGTCTTTTTTTGCCGGGGTGACGGCTGGAGATTCAGACAGGACAACGGAATGCGCCGGATATGACCCAAGGGGTGCCGGATCTCCGGCCGCTGCCGTCCCGGCGGCTAAGGCTGGGGCTGCAGGGCCGGCAGCAGATCCGGCGTATTTTCCGGGGGGCACTGCTCGGCGCAGACGACCCGGTTGCGCCCCTGCATCTTGGCCGCATACATCGCCAGGTCGGCCCGGTGCAGCAGGCTGGACAGGCTGTCGTCGCCGGCTTGCAGCAGCGTGATGCCGATGCTGATGGTCGGCCGGACAATATTGCCTTGCACCGTCAGCGCCAGCGCTGCGGTCGCCTGGCGCAGGCGCTCCGCCGTTTCCAGCGCTTCCGGCAAGGACGAATCGGGCAAGAGCAGCGCGAACTCCTCGCCGCCTAGGCGGCCGAAACAATCGCCGGTCCGCAGGTGCCCGACGCAGGCATCGACGACGGCGACCAGCACTTCGTCGCCGCCGAGGTGACCGTACTGGTCATTGACCTGTTTGAAGTGATCGAGGTCGATGATCATCAGGGCCAGCGGGTTGCCGTGTTGATGCGCGGCCTGCAGATGTTTGCCGGCGGTCGCCAGGAAATAACGGCGATTGACGATGCCGGTCAACGAATCCCGGGAGGCCTGCGACTCCAGCTCCTGAATCAGGATTTCGTTGCGCTGGCGCAGATCCAGGGCTTCGGTCGAGTAGGCGTTGATCTGCCGGCCGACCTGGATCATCAGGGCGCTGAAGCCGCCGCCCAGCAGGCTCAGGCCGATATTGAACCAGCTCGGATCGACCAGCGGCGGGCCGAGCAGGGCGAGCACCGGGAAGATCATGTCGAGCGAGAGTAGGCGCATATGCGCGTTGCTCATCGAGGTGGTCAGCGCGATCAGGCCCATATGCACCAGCATGATGAAGACCAGGCTGGGGAAACTGTCCGGGTGCCAGGCCCAGAAAACCAGCGACGACCACGCCAGCATGTGCGCCCCGTGCGCCAGCGCAATGCGCCTGGCCCAGCGCCGCTCGTCGCGCGGCTGAACGTCGCTGCGTTTGAAGGCCCGATAGACGCGGATGTAGTTGGCGATGATCAGCAGTTCCACCACCGCCCACAAGACGGCCCACATTACCGGGACCCAATTGGTCAGCAGCGCGGCGACCACCACGGCCAGCGGCGGCGCCAGATAGCGGTCGTGCAGATGGATATCGACGTAGAGATGCAGCTGGGCGAGCCGAATGCCCATTCGTGAGTCTGTCGTCATGGAAGCCATCTTGAGTCGGAGTAAGCGGGGGGAGGCGACTATGCCCTATCGAAAGGATATTGTCATCGCTGGTCGCCGGCCTGCGCCGGCATGGCTTGCCATCAATTGACAAACGGGAGCCGAAGCTCCCGTTGTTGCGACTGACAGTGCGACCGGCTTACTTCACTTCCGGCTCGTCCTTCTTCTTGTCGTTGCCGGTGATGAACGGGCTCCACGGCTGGGCCTTGACCGGGCCGGGCGTTTTCCAGACGACGTTGAACTGGCCGTCGGCCTTCACTTCGCCGATGAATACCGACTTGTGCAGGTGGTGATTCTTTTCGTCCATCTTGGAAACGATGCCGCTCGGCGCCTTGAAGGTCTGGCCGGCCATCGCCGCGATGACCTTGTCGGTGTCGGTCGACTTGGCCTTCTCGACAGCCTGCTTCCACATGTGGATGCCGATGTAGGTGGCTTCCATCGGGTCATTCGTCACCACCTTGTCGGCGTTCGGCAGCTTGGCCTTCTTGGCCCAGTCACGATACAACTTCACGAACTTGTCGTTCTCCGGGTTCTTCAGCGACATGAAGTAGTTCCACGAAGCCAGATGACCGACCAGCGGCTTGGTATCGACGCCACGCAGTTCTTCCTCGCCGACCGAGAAGGCGACGACCGGCACATCGGTGGCCTTCAGGCCGGCATTGCCCAGTTCCTTGTAGAACGGCACGTTGGAGTCGCCGTTGATGGTCGACACCACGGCGGTCTTCTTGCCTTCGGAGGCGAACTTCTTGATCTTGGCGATGATGGTCTGGTAATCGCTGTGGCCGAACGGCGTGTAGTCTTCCATGATGTCGGCGTCGGCGACACCCTTGGACTTCAGGAAGGCGCGCAGGATCTTGTTGGTGGTGCGCGGATAGACGTAGTCGGTGCCGAGCAGCACGAAGCGCTTGGCTTCGCCGCCGTCCTTGGACATCAGGTATTCAACGGCTGGGATGGCTTGCTGGTTGGGCGCGGCGCCGGTGTAGAAGACGTTCTTTTCGAGTTCTTCACCTTCGTACTGGACCGGGTAGAAGAGCAGGCCGTTCAGTTCCTTGTAAACCGGCAGCACCGACTTGCGGGACACCGAGGTCCAGCAGCCGAAGGTCACGGCGACCTTGTCCTTGGTCAGCAGCTGGCGGGCCTTTTCGGCGAACAGCGGCCAGTTGGAGGCCGGGTCGACAACGACTGGTTCGAGCTTCTTGCCGAGCACGCCGCCCGACTTGTTGATTTCCTCGATGGTCATCAGCACGGTTTCCTTGAGCGCGGTCTCGGAAATGGCCATGGTGCCGGACAGGGAGTGCAGCACGCCGACCTTGATGGTGTCGGCGGCGTGGGCCGTCATGCCGATGGAAGCCAGGGCGGCGGAAAGTACGGTTGCCTTGATGAAGTTGCGACGGTTGCTCATGGAAGCTCCTCGGTTTGGGGGTCTGGTCTTACTGCGTTGTTGCAGTGCAGCGCCAGATTAAGGAGCGGGCGGTTTTGGCGGAATACGTTAGATTGCGTAGCCCTGCGCCGTCGGCTGTCGTTCAGGCCGTCGCCGGCGTGGGGGCCTGTTTCAGGGCTTTTTTCGGGTAAATGTCGAAGCGGCTCGACTTGCCTTCCAGCGTATAGCCCGGCGCCGGACCGGCGACGCTCGGCGCCTTGCGCGGCCGCTTGATGACCACCCGATGGCTCGCCAGGGCCAGCGCGGCTTGAAGCAGTTCCGGCGCATCGTCGTCAGCGCCGACCAGGGAACGAAAGATGCGCATTTCCTTTTTGACCAGCGAGCTTTTTTCGCGGTGCGGGAACATTGGGTCGAGATAGATGACCTGCGGCGGTTCTCCCGACCAGGCCTGCATCAGTTCAATGGCATTGCCGGCGCGCAAATCCATGCGCTCGATAATCGGCCGGACTTCCTGGTCGACAAGGCCGCGCCGCAGGCCGTCGGCGAGCAAGGCGACGACCAGCGGCTGGCGTTCGATCAGCGTGACCTGACAACCGAGCTGGGCCAACACAAAGGCATCGCGGCCGAGACCAGCGGTCACATCGAGGATGACCGGGCGAATACCCGGCTGGATGCCGACCGCCTTGGCAATCATCTGGCCGCTGCCGCCGCCTTGCTGACGGCGGTGGGCCAACGGTCCCTCGACGAAATCGACGCGCACCGGCCCGGATGGCTCGACGCCCAGCGCCTGCAATTGCAGGCCGTGGGCGCCAAGTTGCAGGGCAAATTCGCTTTCGCCGGCGAGCGGCAAGCCGAGTTGATCGGCCAGGGCGCGTGCCGCGTCGGAAAACTCCGGGGCCATTGCCTCGATGCGAATTTTTGCCTGGGTGTCGTCGGTCACGTGCTATCTCTGTTTCAGTCCCGCCCGTCTGGCGGGGGTGCCTCGCTGTTGCCGCGGCGGAACGGCTGGGTGTCCTGACTCCAGCGCGGTTCCCGGCAACAGGGTAGTGCTACTTCGGGCTGGTGTCGCTTTCGCTGGCGCTGGCATCGCCCGGCGTCGGGCTGGCGCTGTCGGCCGGGTTTTCCGATTCATCGTCCGCCGGTTTGTCGGCCGCGTTGCCGGCCAGCTTCTGGCGTCGCTTTTCTTCCTGCTTGTTTTTCTTGGCGAGATCTCGTTGGCGTTTTTCGAACTGGTAGTTTGGTTTGGCCAAGAGGCCTCCTCTAATCGCCAAAATGGCAGATGAAACAGGAAAAAAAGGCGTCGAATGAGGAAGCTTGGTGCCGGGCCAGGTCGGCGACAGGCACTGGATATTCCGCACTACAAAACGCTGGCTGGTAACTTTGCTGTTCCTCCTTCAAATTCAAGGAGGCATTCTGGCGCTGGGCTTGCTACCGCTTTTCTGGGCAAGCTCGCCGGATCAGGCAAGGGGCGAAGCCTACCAGATACCTCGCACAATGGGGCAGGAATGCGCGCCGCCTCAAGTGTGGCGTGCGACGCGATACTGAAGCTGGACAAACCCGAACTCGAATGTCTTGGTGGCAACGTGCACCAGTGGGACGTCGTTTTTCATCGGGCCGAACAGCGGCCTGCCGTGGCCGAGCAGCACCGGGATCAGGGTGATGGTGATGTCGTCGATCAGTCCGGCGGCCAGGAAGCGCTGAATGGTCATGCCGCCATCGACATACAGGCGTTTGGCACCAGCTGCGGACAACCGCTCAAGCAATACGGCGGGCGATTCGGCGGACGTCGAGACCTTGCCTGACAGTTCGACCGGAACCTGGAGCGGCTTGCTGCTCAACACCACGACTTTCTTGTCCGCATAGGGCCATGCACCAAACGACGACACTGTGGCGAAGGTATTTTTTCCCATGACCAGGACATCGACCGTTTCCATGAACGCGCTGTATCCACAGTCCTCGCCGCTCGGTACGAGGGTGTTTGCCGCATCGAGCCAGTCGATACTGCCATCGGCTCTGGCGATGAATCCGTCCAGGCTGGTGGCGATGAACACGGATGCCTTGGCGCTCATGGGGTATACCTCCGCGATGCACAAAAAATGGTCCACGAGCGTGGCGTTGGGTCTGGTGTGGACGCCCGGTTGGGTGATTAAACAACCTGGTCGATTCGGCGCACGGTAATGCCAGCCGACTCGTTGAGTTTCTGTTGATTTTCCAGCAACAGCTCAAGCATATGATTGGCATAAGACCGAAGGCCGGGGTGGGCGTTCTGGCTGTTGATGATCTGGCTGGCGGTAGCGATGTCCTGAATGTTTCTTGCGGCCTGGCCGATTTGCTGATTTCGCCATTCGTCGCGCGCCCGCTGCTCCCGCTCCCGGGCGTAAATCAGATCGGGCAAGGCCGATGCCATGCCTTCCAGTGTGGCATTGAAAGGCGAGTTGGTTTCAAGGCGACGAATGACCAGCGCTTCCGATTCCAGGTAGTCATAGAGCGGGATATAGGCGGCGCTGTCGGCATCGGCGACGAAAACCATCGGCCGGGCATGGCGGCCGATGATTTTCCAGAAGCGGTCGGCCGCTTCGGGTGTTTCGGTCAACGCGATCTGGCCCTTGAACGACGAGATCGAGATCCGCTCCTTGGGAAAAAGATCGGCCGACTCGGTGGCGACGACCAGGCGATTGAGGTCATAGCCACGCTGGGCGTACAGCGATATTTCCTGGGTCGTCACCAGCCGCAGGTAATTGATTTCGGTTTGCTGCAGATAATGCGTCACCGCCCAACTGGGCAACAGGCGATCGCTCTCGATTTCGACGCGGATTCTCGGTTTCATTCCTGCTTGCTCCAAGTGGCGCGAAATGCTTTCCATGAGCCATCCGGCTGTCGCCTGAGAGCATCCAGCCATTTGCCTCGCGTTTCGCTCGGTTGGCTATGCATTCTTGGCATTTATTGGTCGCCGTTTCACGGCCAGGAGCAGCATGACATCCTTTACGACGCTGTCAGTGTCGATCACCAGCAGCAGCCATTTTCCATCATGATAGGTGGCCGTCCGGTCGTATTCCATCCGGGTCTTGGTTGTCAGGCCACTCTTGATTGCTTCAACTTTTGCCCGCTCGTCCGTTCCAAAAACTATTACCAACGCACAGCGATTCTTCTCCGGGACCAACGTACAAAATGAGCGGCTCTTCTTGTACCGTAGCGACCAGCCGTGTTTCTTCCCGCCATACAGCCACTCGGGCGTAAATACGCCCGGGTAGCTCTGCTCAATCAATTGCCTGATCAGTTCCCAGTATCGGTAAGCATCCTCGCCAAGCCAGTCGGCAACTGCCGAATTGGTTGGCGGGGTGCCGGGTTCGGTCATCCGATTCGCAGACTCGTTCATTTATTCCTCGGCATAAGGTCTCCTGCGCTGCTCGGTTTGGTGTTTCGACAATGGCCTAGCGCGAGCGGCCATCAAGGTGCATCACCGGGAGCGACGAAAGGTCGACGTCCTCAAGGCAGCGAGCATTGACCGCCGCCTTGCGATTCCCCGAAGGATCAGTTCCTTCGCCGAAAGGATGAATGCCGCATTTCGGGCAGAAGTGATGCTTGATGACGTGCTTTCCGAAGGTGTAGGTAGCAAGGTTGCTTTCCGGCGTCAGCAAGCGCAGCGCATCTCTTGCGACGAACCAGTGCAGCGCCCCAATCCGGGAGCAGATTGAACAGTTGCAATCGGCGACCTGGGTCAGTTCGCCCTCGACCTCGAATGCAATTTGCCCACAGTGACAACTGCCTTTGTAGATCATTGTCTAGCTCCTTTCATTTCCGGGTTTGGTGATTGCGGTGATGGAGGTTGCAATGTTGCCTTGTGACGCCCAATGTTCAAGGTAAGTGAGGCTGCTCCATCGCGACGCGTCCCTTGGACAATGGATCAGGCATGACAATTTATGCGATTGACTTTGCCCATAGCGACAATATCTGGGATATGGCCAGCAAAATCCACGGCAGTAAACGTGGCAGTCTGTTATCGCCTGCAAGGCGTGAAAACCTAAAGGCGATCGCCATGAAAGAACCGCCAAAGGCGATCAAAGAGACTCCGGCCACCCTGGCCGCCTTGCCTTCAAGCGGAGAAGGTCCGAAAAAGAACTGCCCAAATTCCGGACCGCTCAACGGGTCCAGGTGTGCGCTAGTAATCGCGCTGACGCCAAACCAAAACAGGAAACCTGCGAACGGCGAAACAATAAGAATGAGCAATAAAGTATGAAGCCATGTCGGTAATGCTTCATCGGATGGAAATAATGAAGGCTGCATCAAGGTGCCGAGCGACGTTGTAGAAAAATAGTGTTCATGTCCGCATCGTGAAGCTAGGTGTAGGCATGGGAATGGGTTTGCCCTCTAACGCAGATCAGCCGACGGCAAAAAGCGCAGCTTTTTGACGGTCGGCTGGAGCGGGATGTTATGCATTGGTGTCTCCATTCGAGAGGGGGGGGTTCGAGTGCCCAGTGCGAGACCAAACAATCCACCAGACAAACGCTGCGCCAGCCAATGTGAATGGCGGGACGACCATGAATAAGAGAATGCCAAACCCTAGGTCTTCACCCAACTCGGCCTGAGAGTTCATACCGGTCGAGAACATCTCGTAGTAGGCAGCAAGCTCTGCCGCAAGCCATGCAAATGCAGGCAAGCTGCAGAGAGCGGCAGTTGATGCCAGAAGTATGCGCAGACCTTTATGCATAACGTGGAAATAACCCGACGGCCGTCAGGCCGGTCGGGTTGATTGCAGGGTTAGAACCGACGGTCCTATAGCAGGTAGGCATTGATATTGATCTCACTGTCAATTGCATAGTTTTTTGTTGCGACTGGAGTCCCACAGAACTTGCAATTCAATTGCCCTGGGACACGAAGCAAGTTATTGGCACCTTGCTCTTGCTCAATAGCAGGGGCAAGCAACTCGCTCTTGCTCTTACCGAGATAACCTATTTGCCCCAAATCTAACCGATAAACACTTTGCGTCGTTCGCCCAAGAAAAGTGGCGAAGTCACCACCGGCGCCACTTTCAAAAAACTGAAACTCAACCGGAAACCCGCACTTGGCACAGTTTACGTGGCAAAGAGAGACTGGCAGTGATAGCTGGCGCATAGGTTCCAACGTTCAGTAGGCACCTATGCAGGTGCCTACTTCCTGCAGTGGTGGTGTATATGATCGGATGGTGAATGCTAACATCATGATTTGTCTAGTTCTTTGGGGGAATATCATGGCTGGCGAAATAAATTCTGCACCACCGGCACCGAAATTGTTGGATCTGGTACGCGATCGCTTGCGGTTGAAGCATTACAGCATTCGAACCGAAACACAATATCTGCAATGGATACGGCGTTTCATCCTGTTTCATGGCAAACGACATCGATGGAGATGGGGGTGGCGGAGGTGGAGGCTTTTTTGACATATCTTGCCGTCGATGGGCGGGTGGCGGCATCGACACAGAATCAGGCCTTGTCCGCCTTGCTTTTCCTCTATCGCGAGGTGCTGGGGATCAATCTGCCCTGGCTGGATGGCGTGGTGCGGGCCAAGCAGCCGCAGCGCTTGCCGGTGGTGTTGACGCGGCAGGGAAGTTGGCGCCTTGCTCGATCGCATGAGCGGCTTGCCCGGGCTGATGGCGCGTCTGCTTTACGGCACTGGCATGCGTTTGATGGAATGTGTTCGTCTGCGGGTCAACGATGTCGATTTTGAGCGGGCCGAGATCGTGGTACGCGATGGCAAGGGGGCGAAGGATCGGGTGAATATGCTGCCGCAATCGCTGATTCCGCCCCTGCAAGATCATTTGCGCTGGCGCCGCCAGTTGTATCTGGATGACCAGACCGGCGGGCGGCGGTATATATGCCGGATGCGCTCGACAGGAAATATCCGCATGCGGCCAGTGAGTGGTCCTGGCAGTACGTCTTTCCAGCCTTGGGCTATTCGCTCGATCCGCGCAGTGGCGAGGAGCGCCGCCATCATCTCGACGAGAAGGCGGTGCAGCGGGCAGTGAAGAAGGCGGTGCAGGCCAGCGGCCTGGTCAAGCTGGCGACGCCGCATACCTTGCGCCATTCTTTCGCGACGCATCTGCTGCAGTCCGGTTACGATATCCGCACCGTGCAGGAATTGCTCGGGCATGCGGACGTGGCTACCACGATGATTTATACGCATGTGCTGAACAAGGGAGGGCGCGGCGTGACTTCACCGCTCGATACCATTTAAAGAACAATGTCTGAAGACCTTTTTCCCCCCACCGTCGATCCAACTCTCAACCAGCCGCTGGCCGAGCAACTGCGCCCGCAAACGCCGGACGAGGTGATCGGGCAGCAGCATCTGCTCGGCCCCGGCAAGCCGCTGCGCCTGGCGTTTGCATCCGGCCAGCCGCATTCGATGATCCTGTGGGGGCCGCCCGGGGTGGGCAAGACGACGCTGGCGCGGATGATGGCGACGCAGTTCAAGTGCGAGTTCATTGCCTTGTCGGCAGTGTTTTCCGGCATCAAGGAAGTGCGCGAGGCGGTGGTGCAGGCCGAGATGTGGCGGGCCCAGGGCAAGCGCACCATCCTCTTCGTCGATGAAATCCACCGCTTCAACAAGGCGCAGCAGGACGGCTTCTTGCCTTTCGTCGAATCCGGCTTGTTTACCTTCATCGGTGCGACGACCGAGAACCCCTCGTTCGAGGTCAACTCGGCGCTGCTCTCCAGGGCTTCGGTCTATGTGCTGAAATCGCTCGACGAGAGCGAAATGGGGCAGCTCTTCGACCGGGCCCGCGAACGGGCGCTGGCCGATCTCGAATTCGACGCAAGCGCTCGCGAACGCCTGGTCGGCTTGGCCGACGGCGATGCCCGGCGTCTGCTCAATCTGCTCGAACAGGTCCGCACGGCGGCCCATGCGGCGGGTTTGACCCTGGTGGACGGGGCTTTTATCGAGGCCGCGCTGGCCCAGAGCTTGCGCCGTTTCGACAAGGGCGGCGATGCCTTCTACGACCAGATTTCGGCCCTGCACAAGTCGGTGCGCGGTTCCAATCCGGATGCGGCGCTCTACTGGTTCACCCGCATGCTCGACGGTGGCGCCGACCCGCGCTACCTGGCCCGGCGGATCATCCGCATGGCCTGGGAAGACATCGGTCTGGCCGACCCGCGCGCCATGCAGATTGCCAACGATGCGGCAGCAACCTACGAACGGCTCGGCTCGCCGGAAGGCGAACTGGCGCTCGGTCAGGCGGTGATCTACCTGGCCGTCGCCGCCAAGTCGAATGCCGGCTACATGGCCTACAACCAGGCGCGGGCCTTTGTCAGCAAGGCCGGTTCGCAGCCGGTGCCGGTGCATCTGCGCAATGCGCCGACCAAGCTGATGAAGGAACTCGGCTACGGCCATGCCTACCGCTATGCGCACGACGAGCCGGAAGCCTATGCCGCTGGCGAAAGCTACCTGCCGGAAGGCATGCCGGAGCCGGGCTGGTATCAGCCGACGCCGCGCGGTCTGGAAGGCAAGATCGGCGAGAAGCTGCAGCACCTGCGCGAACTGGATCGCCAGGCCCGCAAGAAATAAGGGATCAGGGGCAAACCATTGCCCGGTCGGCGGCTCGATCAGGGCCGGCCGGTGCCAAAGTTCTTGGCTAAATCACGAAAGATTCTTGTTGGCCAGGTTCTGCCGTATCCAGCTCAGCATGTCGTCCCATATTTTCCGCTGTTCGCGCAGCGGCGGCATGCTGGTCGCGTGCGGCAGCTCGATGGTGATGACCGGGGTGTTTTTGTGCTCCCCGCCGTAATTGCCGAGCGAACCCGGATAGATGCCCAGCCGGTTGAGGCTGAGGCTGCCGAAGCGGCGCGGCTGGCGGGCCGGGCCGTCGAAGTCGAGGATGCCGAACGGGGCGTGGACACTGACAATCAGGTTCGGCTTGAAGCTTTCGATCTGGTCGTGCAGCCAGCGGGTTTCCTGCTCCGACATCGCGTCCTTGCCGGGGAAGCGGCGCGGGTCGCGCTGGGTCTTGCTGGCCCAGTAGTTGTGGGCGTTGCTGTGCCAGTCGGGGGTCGGGAAGTTACGGTTGAGATCGACGCCGTTGGCATTCATCCGTTGCGCCGGGCTGGCCAGAAGGCCGTCCGGGTTGGCCACCGGAATGACCCGCCAGTGGTACTGCCCGGGTTCGGCTTCATCGACCCATTGCAGCCAGCGGAAGACAATCGACGCCGAAGTCAGTTCGTCGCCGTGGATGCCCCCGACCAGCAGGATGCGTAGTGGCCGTTTCGGTGGGGCGCCAAGGCTGGCAATTTTGCGCGGAGCTGGTGGCAGGTCGCGGAACATCAGGGCGTTGTGCCTGACGGACTGGATCGGGGCGGCCTGCAACTGAAGCTTGTGGCAAAGCGCCGGCGGGACGCTGCCGAGGCGCTCGCCGATCGCCGCGCACCATTGCTGCGGCGTGCTCGCCGGGGCCGCCGGAAAGCAGGTGACGGGAAGAAGCAGGGTGAGGGCTGGCAGGTAGTGGCGGAAGGGCTTGGGCATGAGGGGGGCGGACGGCATTCGTGCCGACCATGATAATCCCCGAACGGGCGCTTGTCCCACGTGCCGCGGGCCTCCAGTCGCATCGCGTATAATCGGCCTTTTGCCATAATTGCTGCGGTCGACCGACCAAAATCAGGAAAAAACATGCTCGACATCCAACAACTTCGCTCCAATCTCGACGCCGTGGCCGAGGGCCTCGCCAAGCGCGGCAAGCCGATCGACTTTTCCGAATTCAAGGCGCTGGAGGCCGAGCGCAAGACGCTGCAGACCCGCACCCAGGACTTGCAGGCGCAGCGCAACAGCCTGTCCAAGCAGATCGGCATGTTGAAGGGCAAGGGCCAGGACGCCTCCGAGGTGATGGCTCAGGTCGGCACGCTGGGCGACGAGTTGAAGGCTTCGGAAGCCCGTCTTGCCGAACTGCTGGAAAAATTCAACGCGATCCTCGCCGCGTTGCCGAATATTCCCGATGAATCGGTGCCGGTCGGCAGTGATGAAAGCGGCAATGTCGAAATCAAGCGCTGGGGTACGCCGCGCGTTTTCGACTTCCCGGTCAAGGATCACACCGATGTCGGCGAGCAACTCGGTCAGCTCGACTTCGCCACCGCCGCCAAAATTTCCGGTGCCCGCTTCTCGCTGCTCAAGGGCGGCGTTGCCCGCCTGCATCGGGCGCTTGCCCAGTTCATGCTCGACACGCACACCGCCGAACATGGCTACACCGAAGTCTATGTCCCTTACCTGGTCAATGCCGCCAGCCTGAACGGTACCGGCCAGTTGCCGAAGTTCGAGGAAGACCTGTTCAAGGTGCTGCGCGGCGATCAGGATCCGCTCTACCTGATCCCGACCGCCGAAGTGCCGGTGACCAACATCGTACGCGACGAAATTCTCGCCGCCGAGGCGTTGCCGCTGAAGTTCGTCAGCCACACCCCGTGCTTCCGTTCGGAAGCCGGTTCCGGCGGCCGCGACGTGCGCGGCATGATCCGCCAGCACCAGTTCGACAAGGTGGAATTGGTGCAGATCGTGCACCCGGACCAATCCGCCGCAGCGCATGAGGAACTGACCCGCCAGGCCGAGACCATTCTCGAAAAGCTCGAACTGCCGTATCGCCGCATGGCGCTGTGTTCCGGCGACATGGGTTTCTCCGCCGCCAAGACCTACGATCTCGAAGTCTGGCTGCCGGCCCAGAATACCTATCGCGAAATCTCGTCGTGTTCCAACTTCGGCGCCTTCCAGGCCCGCCGCATGCAGACGCGTTTCCGCAACGACAAGAACAAGACCGAACTGGTGCACACGCTGAACGGTTCCGGCCTGGCCGTCGGTCGCACGCTGGTCGCCATCCTGGAGAATTTCCAGAACGCCGATGGCAGCGTTACCGTTCCCGCCGTGCTCCGTCCCTACATGGGCGGGCTGGAGAAGCTCAGCGCTTGAGTTTCAGCCCGGGGCCGTCGCCCTGCAGGCCGATCATCTTTTCCATCTTGCTGGAGATCGACTGCAGGGCCGGCTCGTTGCGCACCAGAATGTCGTAATAGCTGCGAATGTTCTCGACCAGGATCACCGCCTCGCCGCCGCGCGCCCGGCCGGATTTCAGCCGCTCGTAGTATTTGGGCTTGGCCAGTAGCGGCAGGATCCGTTTCATTTCAAACCAGGCGGTCGGGTCGGCGCCGAGTTGCCGGGCAATGGTGCGGGCCGCGTTAAAGTGGCCGGGGCCGATGTTGTAGGAGGCGAGGGCCAGCCAGGTGCGGTCCGGTTCGCGTGCCTCGTCCGGCTGCATTTCCTTGAGCTGGTTGATGTAGCGGGCGCCGGCCACGATGCTCTCGCGCGGATTCAGGCGATTGCTCACCTTCATCCGGTCGGCGGTTTCTTCGGTCAGCATCATGATGCCGCGCACGCCGGTCGGGCTGGTCGCGTTCGCATCCCAATGCGACTCATGATAGGCAACTGCGGCAATCAGTCGCCAGTCGATGCCGCTGATGACTTCCGCGGCGTAAAAGAATTTGCGCAGGTCCGGCAGGGTGGTCTCGATCTCCCCGAGGAACTTGATGACATCGGCCTGGTTCAGGCGGCGAACGTGACCGAAGTAGCGATCTTCCAGCTTGGCCAGCGTGCCGTCGAGCTGAATGCGCTCGATGAAGGCGTTGGCCCGGGCGGCCAGTTCCGGGTTCGGGTGCGGCCCGAGCAGCCAGACAATCGGTTGCTCCTCGCTGAGCATCAGCGAGGTCCGCAGGTTCGGGACAAACTGATTGGCGATGTCTTCCAGATTGTTGTCCATCGCGACCAGTTCGACCTCGCTATTGCCGAGCGATTCGAGCAGATCGAGAATGTCGCCCTCCCGGACTTCGACGACCGTGAGTTCTGGAATGGTTTTGGCCAGCCGATGCAGGTTGGTGGCCTGACGCGATCCGGCCATCGCATGCACGGTCTTGCCGCTCAGTTGGCCGAGTTCGGTCAGCGGCAGCGAGGCATCGTTCTGGGCCAGAACGTCGTGAGTCTGGAAAATCGGCGGCGTCGCCTGAATCTGTCGATCGGCGACTGGCGACAGCCAGCCGGCCGCCAGATGGTAATTGCCCCGGGCCAGATAGGTATCCATTTCTTCTTGCGGAACAACGACATGCTTTACCGCAACCCCGAGTTCCCGGGCGAAGGCTTCGGCGAGGTCGTGCTCAAGGCCATTGACGTTGCCGTTGTCGTCGGCGACGCGGGTCAGCGGCCCCGAATTGGTCAGAACGACGAGGTCGTGCTGGGCGGGGGTCGGAAAAGGCAGCGGCATACTTCCCCACTCGCCGCAGGCGGCAGGGAAAAAAACCAAAATCAGTAGTAGTAATCTTGTCGTCCAGCGCATCTCTTGTGCTATTATCTTGCCCGCTTTGGAGAGGTGGCAGAGTGGTCGAATGTACCTGATTCGAAATCAGGCGTACTGCAAGGTACCGTGGGTTCGAATCCCACCCTCTCCGCCAAAGCTATTACAGATAAGCCCGTGATTTCACGGGCTTTTTTGTTTTGAGGGGCCGCATTGTAACCCACAAATGGTCCGGATCGGCCAGAATGACCTGATGCCTTATTACGGTATTTTTCCCGCCGAGCACTTCGTCATTGCCACCGGCCGTACGCTGGATGGCGAGGTGGCGCCCCAGATACTCTGGTATTTCCAGGACGAGACCATCGCCGTGCCGCACCGCGGCTGGTCCGCTGCCTGTCTTCCGGGCGATTTGCCGGTCTGGGCCGATCTGGCGGCCTGGAGCCAGGCGAATCCGCTCGGCGGGGCGCCGCACTATCCGCCGCTGGTCTGGCTCGGGGCGCCCGATGTGCTGCAGCATGCCGTGCTGGCGGCGGATGGCCGGTCGATCGCGGTTGGGACTGACTCGCTGGCGTGGCGTCTGGTCCCCAGGTTGCCGCTCAACAAATCCTGGTTCGACGCGAGTAGCCTGGCCTTCTTCGGCGGTCGCCCGGTAAAAATCCGGGGAAGCCTTGCGACAGATGCTTTTGTGGCGCACACCGTGTGGCCCGAGGATTTCCGGTTGCCGGAAAACCCGGTCAGCAGCGCGCTGGCTCCCGAGCCGGCGGCCGTGCGTCAGTGGTTGCGGGCGCAGCCCAGAGGCGGCGCGCAAAGCCCGTTTGCCGTCGAATCGCTCTGGCGGCGGCCGGGCCTGATCGGGCCGCGGGCCGGTCAGCCGGTTCTCGGCTTGATGCTGAATGGCGCCCAGGGCGATGACGACGAAGCGCACAGCGGCCATTTCGCCTTGATGACCGGGCGGATCGGCGAACAGGGCGCAATCGACGACTGGCTGGTGAATAACTTCTACACGCTGGATTCGGAAAGCGAGAAGGGCATCATCGCAGCGCCGGTGCCGCTCGACAATTACCTCGCCGACCTGAACAGCGGCCAGGCCTGGTATCGGCCGTCCTACATGCTGGTGGCGACGCTCAAGGAAGAGCGCACGGCGCTGCACCTGCAATCGGCGATGGCGCGCGTTTACGAGCAGCTCTATCGGCACCGGCTGGCTTATCAGCATGCCCGTGCCAATTGCACCGGCATCAGTGTGACGACATCGCGCATTCTTGGCTGGCGGGTGCCGGCGAGAGGCGCCGAAAGCTGGCTCAAGGCGGTGTTCGCTCTGCCCTGGCGGACGCTCCGGGAACGAAGCCTGAGCAAGGGCAAGGCGATTTTCGATTATCTGACGGAAGATCGGACCCGGCTTTATCCGGCTGCCGCCTTCGAGGAAATGGCCGCCGATCTACTGAAGCTGGCGAGTGGGCAGGCCGGTCGCCCACTGACGGCATTCGAGCATTTTCTGGCCGAGGATGTCGCCGAAATCCTGCTGGTCCGCGTGCCGCAGTTTCCCTCCAGTCGGGCCTGGGGCGATTACCCGGTGGAAACCAGTGTCGAATACCGGGCGCGGCTGCCGCAAGACCCGGCCGAGCAGCAGATCATCCCGGTGCCGCGGCGCGTCTTTCCCGACGCCTTGCGCGATCCGCAGGCGCCGCCCCCGCCACCCTTGCGTTCGGATTACGCGGTGGCCGCCTGGGTTGCGGCGATTGTTGTGCTGATTGTGCTCATCCTGGGCCGGCTCTTGGCATAATCCGTCTGTGCTTGCCTACATCGTTCGTCGCCTCCTCTACGCCATCCCGATTCTGATCGGGGTGAATCTGATCACCTTCGCGCTGTTCTTCGTCGTCAATACGCCGGATGACATGGCGCGCATGCAACTCGGGGTGAAGCGGGTGACGCCGGAGGCGATCGAAAAATGGAAAATCGAGCGCGGCTACGACAAGCCGCTGATGATCAATGCGGCGGCCAGCGGGCTGGCGGTCGTCACCGACACCGTGTTCTTCGCGAAATCGGCGCGCATGTTCGCCGGCGATTTCGGGCGCGCCGAGGACGGCCGCGACATCGCCCGGGAAATTTCGGCGCGGATGGGTCCGTCGCTGGCCATTGCGCTGCCCACGTTTATTCTCGGGTTGTTCGCCTCGATCAGTTTCGCGCTGACGCTGGCCTTCTTCCGCGCCACCGCCTTCGACTTCTGGGGTGTCGTGTTGTGTGTCGCGATGATGTCGATTTCCGGCCTGTTCTACATCATCGGCGGCCAGTACCTGATCAGCAAGATCTGGCGGCTGGTGCCGATTTCCGGCTATGGCGCCGGGCTGGAGGCTTGGCGCTTCCTGGTCCTGCCGGTGCTGATCGGGGTGGTTTCCGGCATCGGCTCATCGAGCCGCTGGTATCGCACCATTTTCCTTGAGGAAGTCAGCAAGGATTACGTGCGGACCGCCCGCGCCAAGGGCCTGCCCGAAACGGTGGTGTTCTTCCGGCATATCTTGCGCAACGCGTTGATCCCGATCCTGACCGGGGTTGTCGTCGTCATTCCGCTGCTCTTCATGGGCTCGCTGCTCACCGAGTCCTTTTTCGGCATACCCGGCCTCGGCAGTTACACCATCGACGCGATCAATGCGCAGGATTTCGCAGTCGTCCGGTCGATGGTCTTCATCGGTTCGGTGCTCTATATCGTCGGCCTGATCCTGACCGACATTTCCTATACCGTGGTCGATCCGCGGATCCGCTTCGAATGAGCGGCTTCCAGATCGTCGTGCTGTGGTCGGACATGCTGATCTGGCTGCTGGTTGCTGCCACCCTGGGGCTGGGCGTGCTGATTGCGAAGAGTCCGCCGCTGCTCGCCGCCTGGCGTCGGGTCGGGGCGAACCGGGTCGGCATGGCCTCGGCCACCGTACTGCTGGCTTTCGTCCTGATCGGCCTGCTCGATTCGCTGCACTACCGGGTGCAGATGAACAGCGAGGCGGGGCAGAAAGTCACTTACGCCATCGAAGTGCTGTCGGTACTCGATGCGCTCGCTGCACCGCTGCGTTTGCGCAATGAGAAAACCTATTCCGAACCCTTTGCCACCCGTCTCTATGCCAAGGAAAGCATCGATCTGCCGGGCGGCGGTACGGTCCGCGACTACCCGCGCCTGAAGCATGGCGGCGTCCATCTCGGTGAGCGTGAGGCCGAGGTGGCGGCCGATGCCGGATTCACCGCGCTGCGGGCCGGGCTGGCCGCTTGCATCGGCTGGCTGGCCCTGGCCGGCATCGCCTCGCTCGTCGCCGGTCGTGGCGCGGCTGGCGGTTCGGGCTGGCGCAAGATCTGGCGCGGCGAAACGGCGTTCGCCTGGAATGCCGTGCTGATCGCGCTCGGCTTCATCCTGCTGCTTGTCGTGCCGCTGCTCTGGCTGGCCGGTCAGTACCACGTCTTCGGCACCGACAAGGTCGGCCAGGACGTGCTCTATCAGGTGCTGAAAAGCGTGCGCACCGGGTTGATCATCGGCCTGGTGACGACCCTGGTGATGCTGCCGATGGCCGTGCTGCTCGGCATCGTCGCCGGCTATTTTCGCGGCTGGATCGACGACCTGATCCAGTACGTCTATACCGTGCTCAACTCGATTCCCGGCGTGCTGCTGATCGCCGCCGCCGTGCTGATGATGCAGGTAGTCATCGACACCCACCCGCAATGGTTCTCGACCGCCGCGGAACGCGCTGATCTGCGCCTGCTGGCGCTCTGTTTCATCCTCGGCATCACCAGCTGGACCGGCTTGTGCCGGCTGCTGCGCGGCGAAACGCTGAAGCTGCGCGAACTCGAATACATCCAGGCGGCGCAGGCTTTCGGCGTCTCGAACTGGCGGATCATCGTCCGGCACATCCTGCCCAACCTGATGCACATCGTGATCATCGCACTGGTCATGGATTTCTCCGGCCTGGTGCTGGCCGAAGCGGTACTCTCCTACGTCGGCATTGGGGTCGATCCAAACATGAACAGTTTCGGCACGATGATCAACAACGCCCGCATGGAACTGGGCCGCGAACCGGTCGTCTGGTGGTCGCTGGCCGCGGCCTTCGTCGCGATGTTCACGCTGGTGCTGGCGGCCAACCTGTTCGCCGACGCGATCCGCGATGCATTCGATCCGAGGGCGGCGTAAATGTTACAGGTCGAAAATCTCCGTCTCGGCTTCACGGCCAATGGCCAGACCTTTGCCGCGGTGGACGGTATTTCCTTCGCCATTGCCAAAGGCGAAACCTTTGCCCTGCTCGGCGAGTCGGGCTGTGGCAAGTCGGCCACGGCGCAGGGCATCATGCGCCTGCTGCCGGCCGCCGGCCGCATTCTCGACGGCAGCATCCGGCTCGATGGCGAGGCCTTGCTGACCCTGCCGGAGGCCGACATGCGCGTCTATCGCGGCAGCCGGATGGCGATGATTTTTCAGGAGCCGGCGACCAGCCTGAACCCGGTGCTCACCGTCGGCCGGCAGATTGGCGAGGTGCTCGAACGCCATCGCCAACTGGTCGGCCAGGCGGCGACCGGGCGGATGCTCGAATTGCTGCGTCTGGTCGGCATCGCCGACCCGGAACGGCGGCTTGGCGAATATCCCTTCCAGCTCTCGGGCGGCATGAAGCAACGGGTGATGATTGCCATCGCACTAGCCGGCGAGCCGGAGCTGCTGATCGCCGACGAGCCGACCACCGCCCTCGACGTTACCGTCCAGGCGCAGATCCTCGACCTGCTGGCCGGCCTGCAGGCGGAGCGTGGCATGGGCATGCTGCTGATCACCCACGATCTCGGCGTCGTCGCCCGCATGGCGCAGCGCATTGGCGTCATGTACGCCGGCGAACTGGTCGAGGTGGCCAGTCGCCAGGAATTTTTCACCCGGCCGCGGCATCCCTACACCCAGGCGCTGTTTGCCGCCTTGCCGGAAGTGTCGCGGCGCGGCTTGCGGCTGACCACGATTCCTGGTCAGGTGCCAGTGCTTTCGGCCATGCCCGCCGGCTGTCGTTTTGCCGACCGCTGCACCCATGTCATGGCCCAGTGCCGCAGCGAGTCGCCCGCCTGGCGCGCGGTCGGCGAAGGCCATGTCGTCCGTTGCCACTGGACCGGCGAGGCGGCCGGGGCAGGACCGGCGCGTCACGCCGTCAGCGAGCTGGAAATCGAACCGGCCCGGCCGTTCCTCGAAGTCGATGCCTTGAAAGTCCATTTCCCGATCCGCCGCGGCTTGCTGCAACGGACGGTCGGCCATGTGCGGGCAGTCGATGGCGTGTCGCTGGCCATCTCGGCCGGCCGCACGCTGGCCCTGGTCGGCGAATCCGGCTGCGGCAAGACGACGGTCGGCAAGGCCTTGTTGCAACTGATCCAGCCGACGGCCGGCAGCGTCAAGCTCGCTAACCGCGAGCTGGTCGGCATGAAGCCAAAGCGCCTGCGCGCCGCCCGGCGACACATGCAGATGGTGTTCCAGGATCCGTTCGCGTCGCTCAATCCACGGATGCGGGTCGGCGAGATCATTGCCGAGGGGATGGCGGCGCTGGCTCTGACCGCCGACCGGGCGACGCAGGCGGAAGCGCTGTCCGCCTTGCTCAGCCAGGTCGGGCTGCCGGACGAAGCAGCCGGGCGTTATCCGCATGAGTTCTCCGGCGGCCAGCGGCAGCGCATCGCCATTGCCCGCGCCCTGGCCGTGCAGCCGGAACTGCTGATCTGCGATGAGCCGACCTCGGCGCTCGATGTCTCGGTGCAGGCGCAGATTCTCAATCTGTTGAAGAAGTTGCAGGAAGAACTGGGCGTCGCCTACCTGTTCATCACCCATAACTTCGCGGTGGTCGAATATCTGGCGCACGATGTGGCGGTGATGTATCTCGGCCGCATTGTCGAACGGGGCAGGGCGGAAGAAGTGCTGCGCTCACCGCGCCATCCTTACACCCGGGCCCTGTTGTCGGCGGTGCCGGTGCCTCGCCTCGATGGCCAAAGTGCGGTCGTCCGTTTGCCGGGAGAAACGCCGTCGCCGGCCAATCCGCCGTCGGGCTGCCACTTTCATCCGCGCTGTCCGCACGTCATGGCGGTCTGCCGGGAGAGCTACCCGGAAAGCAGCGAGGTTTCAGCGACCCATACGGTCAACTGCCATTGGCGGGCGGTTTAAGGCAGCTTTTCGCTTATCGATCGCCGGCAAAAATCAGTTGCGTCGCCCTTTGCCCGGCTTGCCACCCTTGCTTGGCGTGGCCGGCTTGGCCGGGGCAGCTTTTTTGCTGGTGTCGGCCTTGGCGGCTGGCTTGGTGGGCAGCTTGGCAGGCGCTTTGGCGAGCGGCTTGGCGCCTTTGCTGCTGACCTGGATGGTCGCCTTGCCGCCGCCCTTGGCCGGCGCCTTGGCGGTCTTGCCGGTGGCCGCCCGGCTGTTGCGCGTCGGGGCGACCGGTTCCGGTTCGATGATCTGTTGCGGGGCGGCGACGCTTTGCAGATTACCCAGGTCCTCGGCTCCGTCGCCGGCCGGGACGAGCAGCGTCGAGCCGGCCCCCAGACGAACCTTGACCGGCAGGCCGTTGATCCGCAGCAATTCGGGCAAGGCGATACCGAAGCGTGGCGCGACCTTGTCGAGCTTTTCGCCATTCTTCAGCGTGTAGGTCTGCCATTCGGTCAGCCGCGCTGAATTTTTTTCGAGGTTGCTGCGGAAAATCGCCAGTTTGTCGGCCGGCAGCACAACTGCCGAATCCGCGTGGATGACGGGGCGGTTATGTGACGGGTTGAGCGCCAGGAAATCCTCGACCGGCATGTTGGCCAGCCGGGCGGCGGTTTTTACATCGATCGCCCGTTCGGTATCGATGGTCGCGAAATACGGACGGTTGAGGATTTCCGGCAGGCCGAGCTGGACCATCAGGACCGGGTTGCCGAAGATGTTCTTCAGGGCCTGCAGCTTGGGGACGTAGTTCCGGGTTTCGTTCGGCATGGTCAGGCTGGCGTAATCGGCCGGCAGGCCCCGGGCGTTGTTTTTGTCGACGGCGCGTTTGACGGCGCCTTCGCCCCAGTTGTAGGAAGCCAGCGCCAGATGCCAGTCGCCATGCATGTCGTAAATGGTTTGCAGGTATTCGAGCGCCGCATCGGTCGAGGCGACGATATCGCGGCGTTGGTCCTGCCACCAGTTCTGTTCCAGATTGAAACGCTTGCCGGTTGCCGGAATGAACTGCCACAGGCCCGAGGCATGCGACCGCGAGTAGGCCATCGGGTTGAACGAGCTTTCGACCATCGGCAGCAGCGCCAGTTCGGTCGGCATGCCACGCGCTTCGAGTTCTTCGACGATGTGATGCAGATAGGGGCGACTGCGTTCGACCATCCGGCGCAGGGCATCCGGATGACTCTGATACCAGTGCTGGTGGCGCAGCACCAGGTCATCATTGAGATTGGTCATCGCAAAACCGTTGCGGATGCGATCCCACAGATTGTCGGTCTCGGCCGTCAGGTCGATGGTCGTTGGCGGCTGCAGCGCAGCACGCACTTCATGGATGGTCAGGGCGCCGTCCGGGGATCCGGTTTCTGCGTCGCTCGGTGAGGACATTTGCAGGGAATCCAGCGGGGTGTTGTCGGCTGCATCAGCCAGCATCGGCAGGGCGAGCGTCAGGGCAGTAGCGCCCAGGCAGGCGCCGGCAAAACGGCGAAACAGCGACAGAACGTTGCGGTGTTGAATGGGTAACTCCTGGCGCGAACGGGGTCGACTAAACCAGCGATTATACCCGACCCCCGCCAGGGCTTTGGCCTGTCTGAAGGCCTTGTTACATCTGGGGGTCGCTTCGTCCGGTCGGCAAAAACTGGATTGTCGGCGCCCCGGTGCGGGAATCAGCTGATAAACGGCAGTTGCAAGGTGTCGGTTCCCTGGGCGGCGCCGCTGGTTTCCCGGCACAGCTCGAGGAGGGTCCGGGCCGCCGGACTGATCGGGCGCTGCCGGTGACGGGCAAAATAAAAATGGCGGCGCAGGTCGAACTGCGGGGTCGCGATTTCGACCAGGCTGCCGCGCCGAAAAGCCTCGCGCAGCGACAGGCGGGACAGGCAGCCGATGCCCAGCCCGGACTCGACGGCCCGCTTGATCGCTTCCGTATGTTCCAGTTCGAGCTGGATGTGGATATCCGGCAAGGCTTTGGCAATGACGCGGTCGAACAGGGCGCGGGTTCCCGAGCCATGCTCGCGGACGATCCACTTCTGTTCGCTCAGCAGTTGCCGGCTGACCTCGCCGGCCGAGGCCAGCGGATGCTGCGGGGCGCAAAAGGCAACCAGCGTGTCGTCCAGCCAAGGCTCGAGCAACAGGTTGGGATCGTCGGCTTCGCCTTCGATCAGGCCGATATCGAGTTCAAAGCGGATGAGTTGTTCGACGATGCTGTGGGTGTTGGCGACATGCAGGCTGACCTTTGATGCCGGATGGCGGCGCAGGTATTCGGCGACAACCAGAGTGGCCAGGTAGTTGCCGATGGTCAAGGTGGCGCCGACTGCCAGCGGCCCGAGGACGCCGCCGGCCAGATAGGCTTCGATGTCCGTCGCGCGAGCCAGCATGTCCTGCGCCTGGGGGAGCAGGCCGCGTCCGGTGCTGTTGAGGCGCAGCGACTTGCCGATACGGTCGAACAGCGGGCAGTCGAACTGGCGCTCCAGTTCGACCAGCGCGCTGCTTGCCGCCGACTGCGACATCGACAGCTGTCGGGCGGCGCGCGAGACGTTTTCGCTCCGGGCGATGGCGGCAAAAACTTCAATCTGGCGCAGGGTGATTCGCATATCGATCTGGTGGGTAATTGTTAGCGAAATTATCCGCTTATATATATAAGGTGCGAAGCCTATTATTCAAGACATACAAAATACCGCCGAGAACATCCGCCATGAGCAACCTTGCTACCGAGAAAATCATCTCCGTCCATCACTGGAACGACACGCTGTTTTCTTTCCGCACGACGCGCGATCCCGGTCTGCGCTTCATCAACGGTCAGTTCGTGATGATCGGACTGGAAGTGAATGGCCGGCCGCTGACCCGCGCTTACAGCATCGCCAGCGCCAATCATGAAGAGCATCTGGAGTTTTTCAGCATCAAGGTACCGAACGGACCGCTGACCTCGCGCCTGCAGCACCTGCAACCGGGTGACCCGATCATCGTCAGCAAGAAGCCGACCGGAACGCTGGTTCTGCATGACCTGAAACCGGGCAAGCGCCTGTTCATGTTCGCCACCGGTACCGGTCTGGCGCCCTTCATGAGCCTGATTCACGATCCCGAGGTGTACGAAAAGTTCGAGAAAATCATCCTGATTCACGGCGTTCGCTGGACCAATGAACTGGCCTATCACGACTATATCGAGCACGAAATCAGGCAGCACGAGTTCTTTGGCGATTGGGCGCGTGAAAAGCTGGTGTACTACCCGACGGTGACTCGCGAGCCATTCCGCAACGAAGGCCGGCTGACCGACCTGATCGAATCCGGCAAGCTCTTCGCCGATATCGGCTTGCCATCGCTCGATCCGGTCACCGACCGGGCGATGATCTGCGGGAGCCCGGCCATGCTGGCCGACACCGCGGCCATGCTCGATGCGCGGGGATTCAAGGTCGGCCACCACCACACCGGGGAACTCGGCGATTACGTCATCGAGCGGGCTTTCGTCGAGAAATAGGCAGCCCGGGCAGCAAAGAAAAAAGCCGTTGAAATCATCGATTTCAACGGCTTTTTTAATGGTTGGCGGAGTGGACGGGACTCGAACCCGCGACCCCCGGCGTGACAGGCCGGTATTCTAACCAACTGAACTACCACTCCAGTACTGCAAAACCTTTACTGCCAAATTCTTGGCGTCCCCACGGGGATTCGAACCCCGGTTACCGCCGTGAAAGGGCGGTGTCCTAGGCCTCTAGACGATGGGGACCCGGACGTTACCTGTAACATTACAACACTGCCGGTTCGGTATCTGGTGGAGGTACGCGGGATCGAACCGCGGACCTCTTGCATGCCATGCAAGCGCTCTCCCAGCTGAGCTATACCCCCATTCGAGAGATAGCCGAACCAACTTCGACCTTTCGGTCCAGACTGCCAACCGAGGTTGGCAACCTGCATAAAAAAGCCGGGATAATCCGGCTTCAAAATATTGGCGGAGTGGACGGGACTCGAACCCGCGACCCCCGGCGTGACAGGCCGGTATTCTAACCAACTGAACTACCACTCCAGTACTGCAAAACCTTTACTGCCAAATTCTTGGCGTCCCCACGGGGATTCGAACCCCGGTTACCGCCGTGAAAGGGCGGTGTCCTAGGCCTCTAGACGATGGGGACCCTGGACCAACTTCTTTCGCACTTTGGTGGAGGTACGCGGGATCGAACCGCGGACCTCTTGCATGCCATGCAAGCGCTCTCCCAGCTGAGCTATACCCCCGCCGCGAAAGAAGGCCGCATTATAGGGATCTCACCGACCCTTGTAAATAGGCCTTCTCCGTTTTTTAGATATTTTGTCTCAATGCGGCGATGACCTTGTCGCGGCCGATCAGCGCGATTACGGCATCGACGGAAGGGGTCTGTGCCTGGCCGGTCAGGATGACGCGCAGCGGCATCGCCAGCTTCGGCATTTTCAAGCCATGTTTGGTCACCGTTTCCTTGATCAGCGCATTGATCGCCGGTGCCTCCCAAGCAACAGTGGCAATGCCTGCGGCAAAATCGGCCAGTGCCGGGCGGGCTTCATCCGGCAGGTGCTGGGCAAGCAGTTCCGGATTCGGCGTGACGTGGGCGTAGAACACTTCGACGGCATCGGCCAGAACGTTCAGCGTGTTGCTGCGATCGACATACAGCGTCACCGCTTTTTCCAGGTCGGGGCCGGCATCGGTATCGACGCCGCGCGCGGCGAGGCGAGCCTTGATCTTGGCGGACAACTCGGCCGGCGGCATCAGCTTCATGTAATGCTGGTTCAGCCAGAGCAGCTTTTCGGTATTGAACTGGGCCGCCGAAGCGGTAATGTGGTCGAGATCGAACCACTCGATGAATTGCTGGCGGGTGAATACTTCGTCATCGCCATGCGACCAGCCGAGACGCGCCAGGTAGTTGATGACGGCTTCCGGCAGGAAGCCCTCGTCGTCGTACTGCATCACGGATACCGCGCCATGGCGCTTCGACAGCTTGGCGCCATCGTCGCCGAGGATCATCGACAGGTGGGCGTATTGCGGCACTTCGGCGCCGAGAGCCTGCAGGATGTTGATCTGGCGCGGCGTGTTGTTGACGTGGTCGTCACCGCGAATGACGTGGGTGATGCCCATGTCCCAGTCGTCGACGCAGACGCAGAAATTGTAGGTCGGCGTACCGTCGGCCCGGGCGATGATAAGGTCGTCGAGTTCGCAGTTGGCAATCTCGATGCGGCCCTTGACCTGGTCGTCCCAGGCCACGACGCCGTCCTTCGGGTTCTTGAAACGGATGACCGGCGGCACATCGGCCGGCGGCGTCGGCAAGACCTTGCCGGCTTCCGGACGCCAGCGCCCATCGTAACGCGGCTTTTCCTTGCGCGCTTCCTGCTCGGCGCGCAGGGCATCGAGTTCCTCGCGCGTCGTGTAGCACTGGTAAGCCGCGCCGCTGGCCAGCATCTGCTGGATTACTTCCTTGTAGCGATCCATGCGCTGCATCTGGTAGAACGGCCCTTCATCGTGGCCCAGTTCGAGCCACTGCATGCCGTCCAGAATCGCCTGCACGGCTTCCGGGGTCGAGCGGGCGACATCGGTGTCTTCGATGCGCAGAATGAAGGTGCCACCATGACGACGGGCAAACGCCCAGGAGAAGAGAGCGGTGCGCGCGCCGCCGATGTGGAGGTAACCGGTGGGGCTGGGGGCAAAACGGGTGCGGACTGGCTTCATTGGGGGGCGGAATCCATACGGGTGCAAAGGCGGCTATTTTAGCCGACTGGTTTGACCCTCTGCGAGACTTATGGTTAAATGCGCGCCTCTCAAGTGGGCGGTTAGCTCAGCGGTAGAGCACTGCCTTCACACGGCAGGGGTCACTGGTTCGATCCCAGTACCGCCCACCACGATCGAGATAGTCAAAAGCCTGAATATTCAGGCTTTTTTCTTTTGTGCCCCCCTTTTGCCTTACTGATCGCCGGGCGTTGGTGTTAGGCGGATCACTTCCTCTGTGATTACGTACCGGCCGTTAATTCAGGTGGCTGGGGGAACGCCGGCTGCCGCGCATCGAAGAGAATGTCGCTTGCATATATTCTGCCGGTCCCCTCTGCACGTGATCGGTCAGGAGCTCACCTGGGACCGCTGTTGGCTGACCCCATGGCTTAAGAACATCAGCTAAGTTCATAACAGCAAAGGAGAAATTCGGATTACCCACAAAACCTGTGGATAACTATGGGGATAAGCTGTAAAAAGTGGGCTTAAACTCCCGTCGCTAAAGGCTTTGCCTTACTGTGCAAAAACTCTATGCATAGTTCTATCTATATGAATATATGTGACTTTATTATTTTCCTTGACATGTTTCGAAGTCCCGTTTTTCGTTCGGCTGCGGCGATGTCATTTTTTTCACTTTGTGCATAAGTCAAGTCTTGACAGTGAAAAATCTCATTTAAAAAGACCTGTCGGTACCCCCGATGTGAAGCCTATGAGTGCCAGGGTACATTGCCGTCGCCAGTCGCCTGTCTATACTCAAAAGAGCTTGCCAGGCGGTTGGATGAACTCCCTCTGGCCAGCGCTTCGAAGCCGGAACTGCCGGTTTCGTACCCAGCGGATAGGTTGAAAAATTGCAGAGTGGATGGGAGTCAAAGCCATGAAAAAGATCATTGTTTCTTTAATCGTCATCGCAGTAAGCTCAAGCGGACTGGTCGGTTGCGCCAGCATGGATGAATCGCAGCGGACTACGGCGACCGGTGCGGCGATCGGCGCCGCCGCTGGTGCCTTGCTGGGCGGGGTGACCGGGCACGGTGGCAAGGGTGTGGCGACCGGTGCTGTAATCGGCGGGGCGCTGGGGGCTGGCGGCGGATATCTTTGGTCGCGCCACATGCAGGAGCAGAAGGCGGCAATGGAACAGGCAACGGCTGGAACCGGCGTGGGGGTTAGCCAGACTGCCGACAACCAGCTCAAGCTCGACATTCCGAGCGACATTTCCTTCGACTCCGGGCGCTACGATATCAAGTCCAACCTGCGGCCGATCCTCGATCGCTTTGCGACGACCTTGAACCAGAACCCGGTGACCACGGTGAAAATCATCGGGCATACCGACAATACGGGGAGCGACGCGGTGAATAATCCGCTTTCGATCAATCGCGCCAGCGCTACCCGCGATTACCTGGCGGGTCGTGGCGTGGCGATGAATCGTATGGCGATCGATGGGCGTGGTGCGCACGATCCCGTGGCGGACAACGGCACGCCGGCCGGGCGGGCGGCTAACCGCCGGGTCGAGATTTTCGTGGCCGAGCCGGCGCGCTAGGAAGCGGGCGGGTCATCCCGCCCTTTTGTTACCGGGCTATTTTTTAGCCTGGAAATAGAGGCACTGTTGTGCCGATGCTGCCATGACGACGCGGATCGGTTGCTGCTGGCTCTTGAAGCCCAAGGCCCGGCAACCGTAGCGGAAATGCACTTCGTGGGTGATGAAATAGTGCGCACAGTTGTTGCAGCGGGCCGGCTGATCGGCTGCAAGCGGCGCCCCGGATGTCGCATCGGGTGCGCCAGAGGTGTTTCTTGCGCTGGTCAATGATCGACTTTCAGCCGCCACCCAGCGTCAGCATCAGTTCGCCCTGGGCATGGTGCGGCTTGGCCCGGACCGAACGGCGGCGCTGGTAGGTGCCCTGGCTGTTCATGTCCCAGCCCTGCTGGTTGTCGGCCAGGTAGAACTTCAAGCCTTCGGTGATGACTCGTTTTTTCAGCTTGGGATCGAGGACCGGGAAGGCCAGTTCGATGCGTTTGAAGAAGTTGCGCTCCATCCAGTCGGCGCTCGACAGATAGACGTTTTCCTTGCCTCCGGCGTAGAAGTAGGAGATCCGGTGATGTTCGAGAAAGCGTCCGATGATCGAACGGACGCGGATGTTTTCCGATAGCCCCGGCACGCCCGGGCGCAGCGCGCAGACGCCACGGACGATAAGATCGACCTTGACGCCGGCCTGCGACGCTTCATAGAGCGCGTTGATCACTTCCGGTTCGAGCAGCGAGTTCATCTTGGCGACGATCAGCGCCTTCTTGCCGGCGCGGGCCGCTTCGGTTTCGCCGCGGATGGCAGCGACGACATTCGGCTGCAGTGTAAACGGCGCCTGCCACAAATGCTTCAGCGTGCGCGCCTTGCCCAGTCCGGTCAGTTGCTTGAAAACCTCGCTGACGTCGTGGGTGATTTCCTCGTTGGCGGTCATCAGCCCGAAGTCGGAGTAAAGCCGGGCGGTGCGCGGGTGGTAGTTGCCGGTGCCGAGGTGGGCGTAGCGTTTCAGGCCGCTGTCCTCGCGGCGGACGATGAGCAGCGCCTTGGCGTGCGTCTTGTAGCCGACCACGCCATAGACGACATGGGCGCCGACTTCTTCCAGCTTGGTTGCCCAACTGATGTTGGCTTCCTCGTCGAAGCGCGCCATCAGCTCGACGACGACGGTGACTTCCTTGCCGTTCTGGGCAGCGCGGATCAGCGACTGCATCAATACCGAATCGGTACCGGTGCGGTAAACGGTCATCTTGATGGCGACGACCTGCGGGTCGAGGGCTGCCTGATTCAGCAGTTCGATGACCGGCGCAAAGGACTGGTACGGGTGGTGCAGCAGGATGTCGTTGCGCCGGACGCTGTCGAAAATGTTGGCGCCCTTGCCGACCGCCTTGGGCAGGCCGGGAGCGAACGAAGGAAATTTCATGTCCGGGCGGTCCACCCAATCCGGCACCTGCATCAGGCGGACGAGGTTGACCGGCCCCTGGACGCGGTAAAGGTCGCCGTTCTTGAGTGCGAACTGGGCCAGCAGGAATTCGGTCATCGCCGGCGAGCAGTTGTCGGCGACTTCAAGGCGGACGGCGTCGCCGAAATGGCGGTGCGGCAGTTCGCCCTGCAGCTTGGTCCGCAGATTGGTGACTTCTTCCTCGTCGACGAACAGGTCGGAGTTGCGCGTGGCGCGGAACTGGTAGCAGCCGAGCACCGTCATGCCGGTGAATAGCTCACCGACGAACTCGTGCAGGATCGATGACAGGAAGACGAAACCGTATTCGCAGCCGGCCAGTTCTTCCGGCAGCTGGATGACGCGCGGCAGGACGCGCGGCGCCTGGACGATGGCCGAGTTGGAACTGCGGCCAAAGGCATCCTTGCCTTCCAGTTCGATGGCGAAATTGAGGCTCTTGTTGAGCACCTTCGGGAACGGGTGCGACGGGTCGAGTCCGATCGGCGTCAGTACCGGCACCATTTCGCGGATGAAGTAATTGCGGATCCACTCGCGCTGCGCCTCGTTCCAGGTCGACCGGCGCAGGAAACGGATGCCCTGGTCGGCCAGGGCCGGCAGGATGACGTCGTTCAGGTGCTGGTACTGCTCGGTGACGATGGCATGCGCCTCGGCCGAGACCATCCGGTAGGCTTCCTGAGGGGTCTTGCCGTCAGTGGTGACGATCGGCGCCTTGGCGCGGACCTGTTCCTTCAGACCGGCCATGCGGATTTCGAAGAATTCGTCGAGATTGCTCGAGACGATGCACAGAAAGCGCAAGCGTTCGAGCAGCGGGACGCGCTCGTCTTCGGCTTGGGCAAGAACCCGACGATTGAAAGCGAGCAGCCCAAGTTCGCGGTTGAGATAATTCTCGGTCGGGAAGCGGGGTTTTGGGTGGGGATGGGTCATCGCGCGCTCCATGTTATTTATAAAGTATATGCCTCAAGCCCATCATTTTGTTGCATTAATGTTTCAGTTCGATGACGGTTGGCGGCTTGCCGAGGCCATCGATGCCTTCCCCGGATTGATTTGGCAAACCGCCCGGAAAGGCCATTTTCCGCCGTGCTGATTTATAGTCACCGATTCAGAGCCACCGATGGAGAGACATATGTTCAAGGGAATACTGATCAACAAGGATGACGCTGGCTATCGCGCCGCCCTCCAGGAAATCGACGAAGCGCAGTTGCCGGAAGGCGACGTCACGGTCCGGGTCGAGTGGTCGACGCTCAATTACAAGGACGGTCTGGCGATCACCGGCAAATCGCCGGTCGTCCGCCGCTTTCCGATGGTCCCGGGGATCGACTTTGCCGGTACAGTGAGCGCCAGCAGCCATCCGAAATGGCAGGTCGGCGACCAGGTCATCCTGAACGGCTGGGGCGTCGGTGAAACGCACTGGGGCGGGCTGGCCCAGGTGGCGCGCGTCCGCGGCGACTGGCTGGTGCCGCTGCCCAAGGCCTTCAGCACCCGTCAGGCGATGGCCATTGGCACCGCCGGCTATACCGCGATGCTTTGTGTTCTGGCGCTGGAACGCCACGGCATCAAGCCGGCTGACGGCGAAATACTGGTCACCGGCGCCAATGGCGGGGTCGGCAGTGTCGCCATCGCGCTGCTCGCCAAGCTCGGCTATCAGGTTGTCGCATCGACCGGCCGGGCGGCCGAAGAGGCGCATCTGAAGGCGCTCGGCGCCGCCGCCATCATCGATCGCAACGAACTGTCGGCGCCGGGCAAGCCGCTCGGCAAGGAACGCTGGGCCGGGGTCGTCGATGCCGTCGGCAGCCATACGCTGGCCAATGCCTGCGCCACGACCAAGTACCGCGGCGCCGTGGCCGCCTGCGGTCTGGCTCAGGGCATGGATTTCCCGTCGAGTGTCGCGCCCTTCATCCTGCGCGGCGTGACGCTGTACGGGATCGATAGCGTGATGGCGCCGCTGGCCGTGCGTCTGGAAGCCTGGCAACGTCTGGCGCAAGACCTCGATATCGCCAAGCTCGATGAGATCAGCCGCGAAATCGGGCTGAACGAGGTGCTAGCCGTCGGGGCCGAACTGCTCGAGGGCAAGGTGCGCGGTCGCGTCGTGGTCGATGTGAATCGTTAAGGCCCGGGTGACGCATCCGCCAGTCCCGGCTAACGGGACTGGCGGATGCCGTTCGGTTCGGCCGGGCTGAGCGCGGCCAGCATGGTGCCGAGTTTGGCCTCGGTCTCGGCCAGTTCGAGCCAGGCGTCGGAACCGGCGACGATGCCGGCGCCGGCCTGCAGTTCGGCGGTGTTGCCATCGAGCAGGACGCTGCGCAGGGCGACCGAAAACTCGCCGTTGCCATCAGCGCTCAATTGCCCGAAGCCGCCGCTGTACCAGCCCTGGCGTTGCTCTTGGTGGTCGCTCAGCCAGTCGAGGGCCGGGGCGGCGGGAAAACCGCCGACGGCCGGTGTCGGGTGCAGGGTGCGGACAAGGTCGAAGAGGGTGGTTCCCGTTTTTACCGTGGCCGAGATCCGGCTGCGCAAATGCCGCAACTCGCCGGCCGGGTGCTCGCGCGCCGCGCCGACTTCGGGCGGGGCGAGGCAAAGCGGGGCGAGGGCCGTGCAAACCGCGTGCACGACGAATGCCTGTTCGCGCCGGTTTTTCTGTTCGGCGAGCGCCATCGAGCCAGGCCAGGCGGTGCCGGCCAGCGCATCGGCATCGACTCGCCGGTCGGCCAGGCGAACCAGCCGTTCCGGCGTCGCTCCGAGGAAGGTCTGCTGGCCGTTGCCGTGCGCATAGATCAGGCTGTCCGGTTGTTGGCCGACCAGGCAGCCGAGAATGTGGGCGGGCGAAAAGGACCGGCTGGCCTTGATTTTTCGGCTGCGGGCAAGGACCAGCTTGTCGATGCGGCCGCCTGCGATGTCGCGCAAGGCGATGTTTACCCGGGCCACCCAGGCGCGCTCGGCGAGCGTTTCCGGGCGTCTTTCCAGCAGTTCGGCGGCATAGGGCCGGGCCGGAGAACTCAAGCACAGCTGCCAGTCGGCTACCGCTTGCCCGATGCGCCCGGCCGGAACGCTCAGGGTGGCCGAGCAGGCCCCGTCGATGCACTCCAGCAGGATGGCCGGAACAGCGAGCAGGGCGTTGGGTAGCGGGCCATTGCTGGTGGCATCGAAGGCGAAGCCGGCAAAGGCCAGCGGTCGCCGTTCATGTCGCCAGTGCTGGCAAAGCCCGGCAAAGGCGCTGTCGAGGGCGGCAAAGCGGTTGGCCCCGGCGCTGGCCAGCTGAAAGGCGTGGCCGATGCCGAGCCGGAATTCGTTCCGGGCGGGCAGCGCGCGATACCAGAAGGGTAAGCCGCCCGGCAATTGGTCCTGCCAGTCGGTGTCGAGCTTGCCGAGATCGAGATGCAGGCTGAGCGGGGCCGCAGCGGGGGCGCCGCCGGCCAGCTGGTGCAGGCGGTTGAGCAGTTCCGGCGTGGCCAGTTGCCGGCGCAGTCGGTCGATCACGTCGCGCTCCTGGTTTCGGCCGCCAGGCGGCGCAGGGCGGCGCGCTCCAGCTTGCCGGTCGGATTGCGCGGCAGGCGTTCGAGAAACACCAGCTGGCGCGGCACGGCGGCGGCCGGCAGGTGCTGGCGGGCATGGGCGAGCAGGGCCGCCGGTTCGGCCGGTCCGACGATCAGGGCGACTACCAGGTCGCCCCAGATCGGGTCGGGGCGGCCGGTGACGGCGACATCGCGGACGCCCGGGCAGGCGGCGAGACAGGATTCGACTTCCAGCGGATGAACATTGCGGCCACCGCTGACCAGCATGTCGTCGGCCCGCCCGGTGACGGTCAGCCGGCCGTCGGCCGCGAGTTCGCCGAGGTCGCCGGTGGTCAGCCAGCCGTCGGCATCGGCTCCGCCGCCGTTGAGGTAGCCGAGCATCACCTGCGGGCCGCGCAGCCGGATGCGGCCATCGTCGCCGATGCGGATTTCGTGGCCCGGCATCGGCCGGCCGACCAGGCCTTCGCGCCACGGGCCGTCGGTCGGCGCATGGGTGGCCAGTTGGGCCGCCGTTTCGCTCATGCCGTAGCTGGGAAACAGCGGCCAGCCGGCGGCGCTGGCCGCCTGATAGAGCGGCAGCGACAGCGCGGCGCCGCCGATCAGCGTGACGCGCAGACTGGGCGGCGGCTTTACGCCGAGTTCGAGCAGGCGGGCGAGCATGGCCGGGACCAGCGAGATGTGGGTTACCGGCTGGCGGGCCAGGTCGTCGGCCACCGCCTGGGCGGCGAAGCCATCGTGCAGCAGGACCGTCGCCGCCGCCCGGGCGCAGCGCCAGAGAATCGACTGGCCGCCGATGTGATAGAGCGGCAGGCAGTTCAGCCAGCGGTCGCCGGGGCCGAGCGGCAGATGTTGGTTGGAGGCCGCGGCGGCGGCGTCGAGCTGGGCATTGCCGAGCAGCACGGCGCGCGGCTGGCCTTCGCTGCCGCTGGTCGAGATGATCAGGGCGACGCCGGGCAGCTTGGCGTCGGTCGCCAGCGGGACTCGATCGACCGGCCAGAATGGCCGCTTTGCCTGGCTGCAGGCATAGGCCTGGTGGGCCAGGTGCAGGCTGTCGCCGCGTTCGACCGCGGCGTCTTGCGCGCCGCCGTGCGGTGCGGCCCGATGCTGCATCTCGGTCAGCAGTTCGCCGAACGACCAGGATCGTTCGGCGGCCAGCAGGGCGGGGGCGTCAGGGGATTGGCCTGCCGCCCGGTGCAGGTGTTGCGCGAGTGAATTATGGATTGCCATAAGCGATCGATTATACAAAGCCGCCGGCCGGCGCAAGGCGAGGCAGATCAATAATTGCGGCGGATTAGCCCTATCGGCAAGACTTTAACTGACTTGAGCGCACCGCGACTGACACGAGCGACGCGAGCCGGTACCATGCAGACATCAACCAACAGCATTCTATCGATGGGGGTGGCTAGCGTGAGCTCGGAATTATTACTGCTCAAGGCGATTCGTTCCGGTCGCCTGGCCGACGTGCAGGCGGCGCTGGCGGCCGGTGCACCGGCCGAACTGGCCGATGGCCAGGGCGATCCGGGCTTGCCGATGGGGATCGCCTGTTTCATGGGCTTTGGCGATATTGTGCGCGAACTGGTCAAACACGGTGGCAAGGTCAATCTGGGCGACAACCGGCTGCCGACATCGCCCTTGAGCATGGCGCTGCGTGGCGGGCGGACCGAGGTTTTCCGGACGCTGGTTGAATTGGGGGCCGAAGTGCCGGCCGGCATGAGCGGCGGCCTGACCGAACAGGAATTGACGCTGGCGCAATGGAAGGCGCAGCGCGACGGTTATCTGGTCGGAGCTGCCGAGAGCGGCGTCGACGAGGCGCCGGTCATCGAGGAAATCGAAGCGCAGAGCTGCTTCGGTACTGATACGCAGGTGCTTGAGGCCGACGTCTTGCGGGCCGTCCGGGAAAGTCGCTGAGGCGGCTGGCCGGCCCGTAGCCGGGGCGCTCCGCCAGGAACGGCTTCAGGCCGGGAGCGGCGCCGGGATCATCGGCACCAGGCCTGTTTTCAGGTAGACCTCGCAGCGCTCGATGTATTCGCGGGTGCTTTTCGGCATCGGGGTTCTGGCGCGCGTGATGTAAAAAACCAGATCGCGGCCGTTGCGAATCAATTGCAGGCCATCCGAAATATTGTGGGCGGCGCAAGCCTGATCGACCAGGGCCGGCTGCGGCGCATAGTTGGCCAGGCGTTCGGCTGCCGTGACCAAGCGGGACCAGACCTCGAAAATGTCCGGGTCGGTGCGCAGGGTTTCGGTCTTCACCTTGGCGGCGTTGGCGAAGTCGCGAATCGGCGACTCGATGGTGGCAAAGGGCGCAATCTGCGTGAAGTTGGCGACCATCGCATTGGCGATTTTGTCGATGTCGCGCATGCTCTGGCCGATCTTGATGTAGCGGCTTTCGTAGAAATCTTCGACCGGAATCGAAAAAGCGCGGAACGGTTCGCCCCACAGCTCGTCGATCCCCTCGTCGCCGCTGCGGTGCAGCACGAAGCGGCCGAGTTCCATGGCTTCGAGCAGGCAATTGCCACATTCGCGCATCAGCGCATCGTCACTGCGGATTTCGATACCGTCGCCCTGCAGTTCGACCAGTTTCCGGAAAATGTCGGTTGCCCGGTTGAACAGCGTACCGGCCAGCATCGCTCCCTTGACGCGCCGCCGACCGGGATCGGTTTCTTCGGTATAGGCCTGGCGCGCTTCGGCCAGCCGGGTGCCCGGAATGTTCAGGCCGTGTTCGGTATGGTTGAACAGGCGGCGGGTCAGCGCTTCGATCAGGCGCTTCTTGGCATCGAGTGAATCGGCCGGAACCGGGTAGCTCTTGATCCAGTAGCCATCGTAGAACACACGTTCCTCGCCGTTGATGAGCCGGCGAGTTCCCTCGGGCGGGGTTTCATCGGAGATCGGGGCGCGGTCAAGGAGGTGCACGATGGTCATCGATTACGACTTTGGTAATAAGCAGGCCGATATTCTGAAGCAAAACTCGTGCTGCGCGTCGACTGTTTTGCTAGATCTTGATTATCAACGGTTTATGTTCGGGCTTGCCGCGTCGGGTAGGACCGCAGTGAATCCTTTTGGTGCGCCATGCTCCAGTTCGGGGCATGCCGGGGCCGCTCAAGCCGGCCAGTGCACCGTCACCGTCAGGCCGCCGGTGACTGCCGTTTCGCCCAGTTCGAGCCGGGCGCCATGCAATTCGGCGATGCGCGCGACAATTGCCAGCCCCAGTCCGCTGCCCGGCTGGCCGCCCTGGTCGAGGCGATGAAAACGGCGCAGCACGGCGGCCCGGTCGTTGACCGGGATGCCCGGACCGCTGTCCTGCACCGATAGCCGGCAATGTCCATCGGCTCGGGTCAGGCTGACGCGTACCGCGCCACCATCCGGGGTATAGCGGATGGCGTTGTCGACGAGGTTGCGGATCAGCACGCGCAGCCATTCGTTCTGGCCGATGACTATGCAGTCGTCCGCGGCGTCGAGGTCGAAGTCGATATTCTTGCCGAGGATCAGCGGACCGAGGTCGGCGCAGACCGCTTCGGCCAGCCGGCCGAGATCGACCGTTTGCGGATCGGGCAGGCCGGATTCCGGGTCGAGGCGGGCCAGTTGCAGCATCTGGTCGACCAGATGGGAGGCGCGGCTCAGGCCGCTTTGCAGCTGCTGCAGCGAACGGTCGCGTTCGTCGCCGTCGCGGGCGCGCAGGGCGACCTGCAACTGGGTCTGCAGGGCGGCGAGCGGGGTGCGCAGTTCGTGGGCGGCGTCGGCGGTAAACCGGCGCTCGCCTTCGAGCGCCGTTTCGACCCGTTGAAACAGGCCGTTCAGCGCTTCGAGCATGGTCCGGATTTCTTCCGGTGCCGAGGCCGGGCAGAGCGGCTGCAACTGCTGCGGGGCGCGGCTGGCGATCTGGCGGGCGATACCGTCGAGCGAGGCCAGTCCCTGGCGGGTCGCCAGCCAGACCCAGAAGCCGATCAACGGCAGCCCGAAAAGGGCCGGGAAGAGCAGGCGCCAGGCGATGTGGCCAATCAGGTCGTCGCGGATGTGGTGGTTTTCGCTGACCTGAACCTGCAGGCCATGCGCCTCGTTCCACTGGCTGAAATGCCGCCAGTGACCTTCCGGACCGCGCGTCTCGGAGAAGCCGTAGGCTTCGGTGAGCGGGGTGGTCGGTGCATTTTTCGAGCGCATCAGCAATTTGCCGTCGGCTTGCCAGATCTGGAAACGCAGGCGGCGCTGATATTTGTGGGTAATGTCGCCGAGATCCTCGATGCCGTCGCCGCCGTCATGACTGGCCAGGGCGAGCAGGGTTTGCGCGGCCTGGGCGAGCTGGGCGTCGAACAGTTCGTCGACTTCATGGTGCGCATCGAGGTAGCTGAAGACCATGGTCACCAGCCAGGCGGCGGCGACGCCGCCGAGCAGGAGGCCGAGCAGGCGGCGGCGCAGCGAGAACCAGGCGGTGGTCACTTGGCGATGGTGTAGCCGACGCCGCGCAGCGTGCGGATCAGATCGCTGCCCAGTTTCTTGCGCAGGTGGTGGATATGGACTTCGAGAGCATTGCTGTCCGGCTCGTCGCGCCAGCCATAGATCGATTGTTCGAGCTGGCTGCGGGTCAGCACCCGGCCGGCGCTTTCGAGCAGCATCTGGAGCAGCGAGAATTCGCGGCTCGACAGTTCGACCGCCTGGCCGGCCAGCGTGACGCTGTGGGCGGCGGGGTCGACGACGATAGAACCGTGCGTCAGCAGCGGGTCGGCGCGCCCGGCGCTGCGCCGGGTCAGGGCGCGGAGGCGGGCGGTCAGTTCGTCGAGGTCGATCGGCTTGACGAGGTAATCGTCGGCCCCGGCATCGAGCCCGGAAACCTTGTCGCCGGTGGCGTCGCGGGCGGTCAGGATGAGGATGGGCATGGTCTGGCCGCGTCCGCGGGCCCGGCTCAGCACTTCCATGCCGGAGAGCTTGGGCAGGCCGAGGTCGAGGACGACGAGATCGAAAATCTCGCTCTGCAAGGCGTGGTCGGCGGCCATGCCATCTTGCACCCAGTCGACCGCGAAACCGGCCTGGCGCAGGCCGATGGTCAGGCCGTCGCCGAGCTGGGGATCGTCTTCAACAAGCAGGATGCGCATGGCCGGATTCTATCAGCTGGCGATCAGCCAGCCGGCGGCGACCACCCAGGCCAGCAGCACAACGGCGGCGAGCGGCCGGGCCGAGGGAATGGCCTCGTCGGCATTCCCCTTTTTGCGGCCGGTCAGCATCGCGCGCACCAGGTTTTCCTCGTGCAGCAGGCTGCCCGAGAGGACGCCGGCGAGGTGTATGAAGACGACGGTCAGCATCGCCGTCGCCAGGCCTTCGTGCACTTCTTCCAGCCAGTGGCCGCCGAGCTCGTTGACCGTTGCCCAGCCGGTCAGGCCGGTCAGGATGGCGAGGCCGAGCAGCAGGACGATGGCCCAGCCGCCGGCCGGATTGTGGCCGACTTGGTGGGCCGGTTCGAGTTTGAGCAGGTTGGCCAGATAGTCCCGGACGGCGGTCGGGCCGCGCACGAAATCGGCAAAGCGGGCATAACGGGTGCCGATGAAGCCCCAGGGCAGGCGAAAGATGGCGACCGCCAGTACCGTCGCGCCAGCGCCGACATGGAGGCGGCGGAAATATTCGCTGTCGCCGGTCAGCCAGGCGACGATGAAGCCGCCGACCATCAGCCAGTGACCGAGGCGGACCGGCCAGTCCCAGACCAGTATCTTGTGCATGGCTTATTCGCCGGCCGGCGTGTCCTCGTCGAGATCCCACAATTGGTGTGTATCGAGCAGCAGGCGGTAGCGCAGTTCCAGCGCTTCGAGCTGGAGCAGGCGGGTCGCCAGCTGCGCTTCGTTGGCCAGGCGACGAGCGGCCAGCAGGTCGTTCAGGCTGCCTTCGCCGAGCTGGTAGGCGCGGGCCGTCAGGTCGGCGGCCTGGCCGAGCCGTTCGGCCGCGCTGCGGCTGGATTGCCAGCTTGCATGCGCGGCGCTGGCCGTGTGATAGAGCGCCGCCGCCTCGGCGGTGATGCGTTGCAAGGTGGCCGCTTCCTGGCGGCCGGCGACATCGGCCTGGGCCAGCGCGGCATTGGCGGTGGCGCGGCGGGCGCCGCCCGGTAGCGGGATGTTGATGTAGGCGCCGACGATCTGATCCTCGCCGCCGCGTTCGCGCGCGACATGCAGACCGAAGGTCGGGTCGGGCACCCGGTCGCGGCCGCTGCGCCCGGCAAGAATCTGGGCGCGCTGCACTTCGCCGCGCGCCACGCCGAGTTCATGGTTGTGTTCGAGAATGGCGTTGATCCACTCGTTGGCGTCGCCGGCAATCGGCACCGGCTCGGCGATGCTGCGCGGCGCAACGAGCGGCAGACCGGGAAAGCGCCGGCTCAGATCTTCGCCCGCCGTGCGTTGGCGAGCCTGGGCCTGGGCCTGTTGGGCGGCGGCCTGGGCGAGCGCCGCCTCGCTCTGGATGGCTTCGAGGCGGGCGGCGTCGCCGAGTTGCTGGCGCCGTTGCACGGCCTTGCTTTGCTTTTCCAGCAACGCGACCTGTTCGCTCCACTGGGTGGCCGAGGCATTTTCCTTGAGCCAGACGAACCAGGACTTCAACAGGTTGCGGCTGGTTTCATGGCGGGCATCGCCGCGCGCGGTTTCGGCCAGGGCGACGCCGGCCGCACCCAGCTCGCCATCGAGCGAGGATTTGCCGGGCAAGCGCAGCGGTCGCTCGATGGCGGCATTCCATTCGTTGAAGCGCTCGTTCGGGCCGGTGCTCGGGTAGGCCTTGCGCTGCTGGCCGCCGAGCCGGATGCTCCATTCGTAGGGGCCGGCTTCCAGGCGCTGGCGGTTGGCTTCCTCGACCTGGATCTGGCTGCCGGCGGCCTGCACCGTCGGATGGGCGGCGAGGACGCGGGCGACGATTTCGGCCGGTGGCAGGTTGGGCGCCGGTTCGGCGGCGCCGGCCGAGCCGGCCGAGCCGGCCAGGCCGGCCAGGCCGGCGAGGAGGAGGGCGAGGATCTTGTTCATAGCCGCCCCTTGTCGATGACCGGCACCAGCCAGAAGAAGATGTTGGCTTGCGGCAGTTCCTGCTTGATCAGCGCCAGCATCTCGCGCTTGTCCGCTTCCGGGCCGACGGTGCGGATGACGGTGCGCGGCGCGTGGCCGCTGACCAGTTCGGCCGGTTCGACCAGCGGCACGACGGAACCGTGTCCTTCGGCCAAATTGGCGGTGAAACCCGGGACGAGATCCGGGCGGGAGAGCAGCAGGTCCTCGACATGCTGGGCGACATCGTTGGGCATGATCAGGGTGAGCAGGACATCAGCCATGGCGGGCCTCGCTAAAGGCGACGGTGTCTTTGACACCGAAGCGACGGAACAGGATGGGGAGGAGGACCAGCGTCAGGGCGGTCGAGGTGACCAGGCCGCCGATGACGACGATGGCCAGCGGGCGCTGCACTTCGGAGCCGGGGCCGGTCGCGAAGAGCATCGGCAACAGGCCGAAGGCAGCGATGCTGGCGGTCATCAGCACCGGCCGCAGGCGGCGCTTGGCGCCTTCGACGACGACGTCGCCGACGGCCAGGCCACGGGCCAGCAGCTGGTTGAAATAGGTCACCATGACGACGCCGTTGAGCACGGCAATGCCGAGCAGCGCGATGAAGCCGACCGAGGCCGGGACCGACAGGTATTCGCCGGCAATCAACAGGCCGAAGACGCCGCCGATCATCGCGAACGGTACGTTGGAGAGGACCAGCAGCGCCTGGCGGACCGAGCGGAAGGTTGAGAAGAGCAGGAAGAAGATCAGCGCCAGCGCCACCGGGACGACGACCATCAGCCGCGCCGCGGCCCGTTGCTGGTTCTCGAACTGGCCGCCCCAGGCCAACTGGTAGCCCTGCGGCAGCTTGACGTCGCGGCCGACCGCGGCCTTGGCATCTTCGACGAAACCGACCAGATCGCGGTCGCGGACATTCGACTGGACGACGACGTAACGCTGGGCATTTTCGCGGTCGACCTTGACCGGACCGTCGATGCGCTCGATTTTGGCAATGCTGGCCAGCGGCACGCTGGCGCCGCTCGGCAAGGTCAGGCGCAGGGCGGCGAAGTCGGCCGGCGAGTTGAGCAGGCTGCTTGGGCCGCGCAGCACGACCGGCACGCGCCGCCCCTGGTCGATGACGATGCCGACATTGCGGCCTTCGAGCAGCGACTTCAGATCGTTCTGGATGTCGTCGATGTTCAGTCCGAAGCGGCCGGCGGCCAGGCGGTCGACGGCAATCTTCAGGTATTGCACGCCGTCGTTCTTCAGCGTGAAGGTGTCTTCGGCACCCTGGACTTTCTTGATAGTCGCCACCACTTCGCCGGCCAGCCGATTCAGCGTGGCGAGCTCCGGGCCGTAGATCTTGATCGCCAGATCGCCGCGCACGCCGGTCAGCATTTCGGAAACCCGCATGTCAATTGGCTGGGTGAACGAGAAGCCGATGCCCGGGAAGTCGGCCATCACAGCGCGCAGTTGGTCGGCCAGCCAGGCCGGGTCGGGGTTGCGCCAGGTATCGCGCGGCTGGAGCACCATGAAGGTATCGGTCTGGTTGAGGCCCATCGGGTCGAGGCCGAGTTCGTCCGCCCCGGCCCGGGCGACGATCGCCTTGACCTCGGGCACCTGGGCGAGGATCGCCTGCTGGACCCGGCTGTCGATGGCGATGGTCTGGTCGAGGCCGATCGACGGCAGCTTTTCGAGCTGCATGATCATGTCGCCTTCGTCCATCGTCGGCATGAAGCTCTTGCCGAGCAGCATGAAGGCGCCGGCGGCGGCGACCAGCGCGATGCTGGCGCCGATGACGAAGGTCCGGCTGTTGGCGAGGGCGGTGGTCAGGATGCGGTCGTAGAGCGCCGACAGTTTTTTCACCAGCCACGGCTCGTGATGGACGCCGCGCTTGATCAGGTAGGAGGCGAGCACCGGCACCACGGTCAGCGACAGCAACAGCGAGGAAGCCAGCGCGAAGACGATGGTCAGGGCGACCGGCCCGAACATCTTGCCCTCGAGGCCCTGCAAGGTGAGCAGCGGCAGGAAGACGATGATGATGATGACGATGCCGGAAGTGACCGGCGAGGCGACTTCGCGCGCCGCGCGGTAGATCAGGTGCAGCGTCGGCAGGTTCTCCTGGGCATCGGCCAGCTGGCTTTCGACATTCTCGACGACGACCACGGCGGCATCGACCAGCATACCGATGGCGATGGCCAGGCCGCCGAGGCTCATCAGATTGGCCGACAGGCCGTACATCCGCATCATGATGAAGGTGGCGAGCGCCGACAGCGGCAGCATCAGGGCGACGACCAGCGCGGCGCGCAGGTTGCCGAGGAAGGCGAGGAGCAGCAGCACGACGAGGACGATGGCTTCGAGCAGGGCTTTCGAGACGGTGCCGACGGCGCGCCCGACCAGATTGCTGCGGTCGTAGAAAGGCTCGATGCTGACACCGGCCGGCAGGGTCGGGGCGATTTCAGCCAGCCGCGCCTTGACCCCGGCCACCACACTCTGGGCATTGGCGCCGCGCAGGCCAAGGACCAGGCCCTGGACGGCTTCGCCCTGGCCACTCTTGGTCACCGCGCCATAGCGGGTCAGGGCGCCGAAACGGACCTCGGCGACATCGCCGACCCGCGTCACGTTGCCGTCTTTTGCCTGCAAAACGATGTTCTTGAGGTCATCGACCGTGCGGATTGCCCCTTCGGCCCGGACCAGCAGCGATTCCTCGCCGTCGTTCAGGCGGCCGGCGCCGTCGTTGCGGTTGTTGCTTTCCAGCACCGCCTGCAGGTCGGCGAGTGCCAGGCCACGGGCGGCAAGGCTTTGCGGCTGCGGCACGACTTCGAAGGTACGGACTTCGCCGCCCAGGCTATTGACGTCGGCGACGCCCGGCACGGTGCGCAGTTGCGGCCGGATCACCCAGTCGAGCAGGGCGCGTTTCTCGGCCAGCGGCAGATCGCCCTCGATGGTGAACATGAACATTTCGCCGAGCGGCGTGGTGATCGGCGCCATGCCGCCGGTGGCGCCGGGCGGCAGGTTGCCCATCGCCGCCGCCAGGCGTTCGCCGACCTGCTGACGGGCCCAGTAGATGTCGGTGCCGTCCTCGAAGTCGATGGTGATGTCGGTCAGCGCGTACTTGGAGGTCGAGCGCAGCAGGCGCTGATGCGGAATGCCGAGCAGTTCCTGCTCGACCGGCACGGCGAGGCGCGTCTCGACTTCTTCCGGCGTCATCCCCGGGGCTTTCAGGATGATCTTGACCTGGGTCGTCGAGACATCGGGAAAAGCGTCGATCGGCAGGCCGAGAAAAGCCTGCACGCCGGCGCCGATCAACATGACGGTGAGCACCAGCATGAGCAGGCGCTGGGTCAGCGAGAAACGGATAAGGGCGTCGAGCATTATTCGCTACCCACGCCGGTGAGCAGGGCTTTCAGCCCGGAAACGCCTTTGACGGCGACGCGTTCGCCGGCCTGCAGGCCATCGACCAGCACCGAGTCGCCACCCTGGCTGATCACCCGGAGCGGCCGCGCCGTGAAGCTCAGTCCCTTGTCGCTGGCCGCCGTTTGGACGAAGACCAGGGTTTTGCCGGCATTGCGGGCCAGTGCCGAGGCGGGCAGCCGCTGGCCCTGGCCGGGCGACGCGGCGATTTCGACTTCGACGACCTGGCCGGGATAGAGGGTTGCGGTGCCCTGGCTGACCGCGGCGCGGAGCAGCACGGTCTGGCTGGCCGGGTCGACGGCACGGCCGATGGCGATCAGTTTGCCGCTGACCTCGCTGTTGGCGATCTTGATGCTGCCGCCTTCCTTCAGGCCGGCGGCCAGGGCGAGCGGTGCCTGGATTTCCAGCCAGAGCGGCGAAAGCTTGGCGATTCGGTAGATCAACGCCGAGGTCTCGACGCGTTGACCGAGTTGGACGCCCTGTTCGAGGACCACCCCGTCGATCGGTGTGGTCAAGGCCAGCGGCCCGCCCAGTTTGCCCGGGGCGACACCGGCCAGCGCCAGGCTCTGGCGCTGCTGGCTGGACTGCGCCGCCGCCTGGGCGGCGGTGGCGCGGGTTGCCTGGAGGCGGGACTCGGCGATCAGGCCTTCGGCGAACAGTTGTTCGTCGCGCTTCAGACTTTGTTGCAGCAGGGCAGCCTGGCTGCCCGACTGCAGCGCATCGCGTTGCAGTTCGAGGGCCTGCGGGCTGGCCAGATGGGCGACGACCTGGCCGCGCTTGACCGTCGAGCCGGGTGCCACGGCGAGCATTTCAACCATGCCGCCGACCGGTGCGGCGACGACGCGCATCTGTTCGTTGGGAACCAGCACGCGGCCGGGCAGGGTGCCGGTCTTGCCCGGGCCGCCTTCGCCGACGACGGCTGTTTCAATGCCCAGGGCCTTGATCTGGGCGGGCTGCAGCAGCATGGGTTCGGCAGCGCAGGCGAGGTTGCCGGCCAGGAGGGCGGCAGTAACGGTCAGTCGGGTAAGAAAGTGCATGGCTCGGCTTTCGGATGGTTACGACCGAGTCTAGGCTGGCGATCTTAATCCTTCCTTAAGAGGGGAAAGTTCTCAGCTGCTGGCGCCGCATTCAGCCGGCGACAAATAGCCGGGCGGTGTTTTTACGGCTGGCGGGCCGATCCAGCCAAAAAAGTAGGGGGCTGTGCCCCGGGCAGTATCACGACCCGCCATCGGGTTCTTCCGATCCGGCCTCGGTGTCGAGACCCCAGTCTCCCCACTTGTACCAGTCGTCGCCGAGCATCTCGGCGGGGTGTTGGGTACGCCCCGAACCGTTGCCGCATTGCAGCGAATCGGCGGGGCAATACTTGTCACAACCCCAGCAAACACGCTCGGGATGTTTCGGGTGGAGCGGAAATTTTTTGGCCATATTCTGTCCGGTTCGAAGAATTCAGGGCGAAAGCGCGGTGGTTGGTGGCGAACCGATCAGCTGGTCGGCCGTCCCGGTCCGTGGGCAAGAATGCGTTCCATGCCGGCCATCACCGTCAGGTTGGCATCTTCCATCCGGCTCAGCGCATCCAGGGCGCCGGCAAAGTCACCGACGAGGTAGCGCTGGACCGCCTTTTTGGCATGGTCGTGCACCGCCTTGTGCGGCGCTTCCATTTCCCGGTAGCCCGGTAGGCGCGAGAATTCGGCCCGGCCTTCCCCTTCGTAGTACCAGCGGCCCAGCCGGCATTGGGTTTCGTCTGGCAGTTCGTTCGGTGTGAGGTTGGAAAGGCCAAGCAGCACTTTGTACACCTCGAGCTTGAGCGTCAGTTCCTCGATGTTGGCGAGTTCGGCATTGGCCAGCCGAGAGGACGAGGCAATGCTGTCCTGCATGTGCTGCGACAGGCCGAGCAGGCGCTGCATGCTGTGCATCGCCGCTTCGCTCTCGGCGCCTTGGCTGGCGGCGCTACCCGCGCCGAGATCCATGATCGCCTTGGCCTGGTTGGTTTCCTGCTGGATACCGCTGACCAGTCCGCTGATTTCGGTTGTCGCCTTGGCGGTGCGTTCGGCCAGTTTCCTGACTTCGTCGGCGACGACGGCAAAGCCACGCCCCGCCTCGCCGGCCCGGGCTGCCTCGATGGCGGCATTGAGCGCCAGCAGGTTGGTCTGCTCGGCAATTTCCTTGATTAACTGGACGATGCCGCCGATTTCCCCGGCCCGTTGCGACAAACCTTCGACGCTCTGGCCGGCCGAGCTGATGCGTTCGACCATGGCGTGCAGGTTGCCGGCGATCTGCTCGAAGGCGGCGCGATTCGCATCGGATTCGGTCGCCGCGGTCTGGGCCGTGGCTGAATCTTCGTTCAACTGGGCCGACAGCCCCGAGAAGGATTGGCGAATGCCGGAGAGGGAGTCGCCGAAGCGGGGAATGTTGCCGAGTACGCCATCGAGCAATGCCTGGTGCCGGCGCAACTGTTGTTGCTGTTCTGCCGACTCGGCCAGCTGTTGCCGGGTGACCGCCAGTTCTTCCTGCTGCGCTGCCGCGTGCGCCTTCAGGGCCGCATTTTCGGCGAGCGCCGCAGCCAGCATCTTTTTACTCTTCAATCCGAACATGGTGCAGCCCTTCGCTGATCTGTCTAATTGTTGAGTAATTTACTCTGGTATTTCCAGTGCGCTCATGACACGGATCAAATTTGCCGTCGGCCAGCCTTTCCGCGACTTGTCGCGCCACGCCGCATGCTCCGCCGATGGCCAAAAAAAGGCCCGGAGATTGCTCTCCGGGCCTTTGTTTCATGCCGGTCGTCGTGCGCTGCCGGCTGATCTCGCGCCGCTCGCTTACTGCAGGTAGGCCGGGCGGGAATAGCCTTGGAAGTGCTTGTCGAGGACGGCCTTGTATTCGGGCGACTTGAAGGCGGCGACCAGATCCTGCGTCCAGGCCTTGTTCTGGTCTTCGGTCTTGACGGCAACGACGTTCAGGTAGTGGTCCGGGGTCTTTTCCAGGGCCAGGGCTTCGTTCAGCTTGAGGCCGGAGGCGATGGCGAAGTTGCCGGGCACCACGACCAGGGCGGCGTCATCCAGCGTGCGCGGCAACTGGGCGGCTTCGATCGGGGTCAGTTGCAGCTTGCGCGGATTCTCGGCGACGTCCTTCTCGGTCGCCTTCAGCGCGTCGATGCCGGCCTTGACCTTGATCAGGCCGTTCTGCTCCAGGAAGTGCAGGGCGCGGGCCAGGTTGGCCGGGTCGTTGGGCAGGGTGACGCGTTCGCCGCCCTTCAGCTCGTTGAGGTTCTTCAGCTTCTTGGCGTAGAGACCCATCGGGGCGACCGGCACCTTGACCACGTCGGTCAGGTTGAGACCCTTGTCGGCCGAGAATTTCTTCAGGTAGATGACGTGCTGGAACACGTTGGCGTCGAGCGAGCCCTGGGCCAGCGCGAGGTTGGGCTGGACGTAGTCGTTGAACTCGACCAGCTTGACCGTGTAGCCCTTCTTTTCGAGGATCGGCTTGATGCCCAGCTTGACCTGGTCGAAATTGGGGCCGGCGGTGGCGCCGATGGTCAGCGTCTTCTTTTCCTGGGCGGCGGCACCGGCAATCAGGCCGAGGGCCAGGCTGGCGATGAACAGGGAACGGATCAGTTTCATTTTTGTGGGAACTCCGTGGTTTGGGGGGAAAGGTTTAGCGTTTGTCGACGCGGCGGGCCAGCCACTGGCCGAGGAACTGGATGCCCTGGACGAGGACGACGAGCAGCACGATGGTGATCAGCATCACGTCGGTCTGGAAGCGGTAGTAGCCGTAGCGGATCGCCAGGTCGCCAATGCCGCCGCCGCCGACCACCCCGGCCACCGCCGAGTAGGACAGGAAGCTGACGGCGGTGATGGTGACGGCGAGGATCAGGCCGGAACGGGCCTCGACCAGCAGCACCTGGTTGACGATCTGCAGCGGCGAGGCGCCCATCGCCTCGGCCGCCTCGATGACGCCGCGCGGCACGTCGCGCAGCGTCTGCTCGATGATCCGGGCGAAATAGAAGATGGCGGCGAGCGACAGCGGCACGCTGGCGGCCAGCGGGCCGATCGAGGTGCCGACGATGTGGCGGGTGAAGGGCGACACGGCGACCAGCAGGATGATGAAGGGGAAGGAGCGGAAAACGTTGATGAAGCCGTTGGCTACCAGGTTGAAGCGGCGATAACGGCCGAGTACCTGGCCGCTGCTGGTCAGGAAGACCAGGATGCCGAGGGCGCCGCCGATGGTGATCGCGGCGGTCAGGCAGATCAGCATCATCAGGCCGGTTTCGCCGGCCGCCTTGCCGATTTCCGGCATCAGTTCGATGAAGGTGTCGAGGATGGTGTCAAACATTGGGCACCTCTGCCAGATGGCTGCCGGTGGTTGCGGGTTCGTCCGGGCTGGCCTCGCCTTCGCCGAAGTCGCGCAGCCACTGGGCGAGTTGCGATTCGGGCGGGATCCGGCCGTTGTCGATGGTCAGGCGCTCGACGATGCGGCCGCCTTCCATCACCGAAACGCGGTGGCAGAGGCGGCGGATGACGCCCATCTCGTGGCTGACCAGCAGGATGGTGACGCCGAGCCGGCGATTGACGTCGGCCAGCACTTCGAGCAGCGACTGCGTGGTGCGCGGGTCGAGGGCCGACGTCGGTTCGTCGGCCAGCAAGACATGCGGTTCGGGGGCCAGGGCGCGGGCGATGGCGACCCGCTGCTTCTGACCACCGGAGAGCTGGGCCGGGTAGGCGTCGGCTTTGTCCGACAGACCGACGAATTCGAGGCAGGTCTTGACCCGTTCGGCGATCCGCGCTTCGGCGGCGCCGCCGATGCGCAGCGGGAAGGCGACGTTGTCGGCGACGGTGCGGTTATGCAGCAGGTTGAAGTGCTGGAAGATCATGCCGATGCGCTGGCGAGCGGCGCGCAGTGCGGCCGGGCGCATCGTCATCAGGTCTTCGCCGTGGACGATGACCTGGCCGCCGTCCGGGCGTTCGAGCAGGTTGGCCAGACGGAGCAAGGTCGATTTGCCGGCGCCGGAAAAGCCGATGATGCCGTGGATTTCGCCGGGTGCGACATCGAGGTCGGTCGGCTGGACGCCGACCTGCTGGCCATCCGGGGTGCGGAAGCTTTTGCTGACACCGCGCAGCGCAATGGCCGGGGTGTCGGTTTTTTGAGTTGTCATTAGGGGGAAAACGCTGTTCTGATAATTTGGGGCGCCGTACTCGGCTACTTCGAAAGTGCCACCGACCTTGCCCGGCGGGGTGGCTTGATGCCGCCTGGCGCCGTCCGGAAAGAGGCAAGGGTGGGACTTTAAAAGCCGGACCGCGGCATTGCAACCTGATTGTAATGATGGGTATTGCGTTGTCCGGCATCGGAAAGACCGCATCCGGGCAATTTAGCCGATGGCGCGGCGGCTTGTGAAATACCGTTTATTTCTTTCCATATGCCGCAATGTTTGGCCAGTCGGCCCATCGGCGCGGGCTGCTTGGCTTTGTCTTCATCGATCAAGCGGGTTTTCGTCGGCCGGCTTTTTTATCTGCGGGTCGAGCAGGCTGGTCCACCGGATGTTCAGTTTTTTCTCATCGCTCAGCTTCTGCAAGGCGTGCAGGCGCGGCTCGTCGAACACAAAGGCGTTCTGGCCGTGGCCGATCGCCGTCAGCTTGTGGTGCAAACCGATCGCCGCCGCCGGATTGGCGCCGAGTTCGAGGATCCGTTCGAGGGCCCAGGCATCGGCCTCTTCGAACTGGGTGCCGGCAACCCACGACACGCCTTCCAGCGCTTCGCGGTTTTTCGACGAATCGAAGAGGATCGAACTGGAGCGCGTTTGCGCCGCTCCCGACAAGACCGAGCCGCCAATCGCCGATCCCGCCTGGTTGGCCAGCGCGGCCCCGGAGATTTCGGCCGCCTTGGCTATGGCATTGACGCTGTTCAGCAGCAAGGCCGCCTTGATCAGGGCGCGTAGCGGGAGATAGGCGTAGTGATAGGCCTTCATCCGCGCCCCGGCGGTTTCGGAGAGGCCCTGGGTCCACAGCACGATCCACAGCGCTTCGTCGGCTGACGGCTCGGTGCTGAAGACGGGGAGGGGGTGGGTGCTTTCCAGCCAGTGGTAATTTTGGGTGTCGGGCGCATCGCGCGGGGCGATCCGGACCCGGCCGCGGCAGACTTCAAACGGCTCGACGGAGACCCGCTTGCCGCGGGCATTGGTCACGGTAAACGGGGCGCCAAGATCGCGCAGTTCGAGCAGATAGCTTTGCATCTCGTTGCCATCCGAACTCGAGTAGCGATTGATCCTGGCTATTTTTTCGCCCCAGCCCAGGCTCGATCCCGGTGCGGCGCCAACGACGGTTGGCCGCTCATCGACGCCAAAGAACCGCACCCAGGCGACTTTTTCATCCGGTGTCAAAGCTTCGCTGCTGACGGTCACGAAGGGTAGCTCCCATTGCCGCTCGCACTCGGCGGGGCGGGAGCGGCTGCTTTTCTCGATGGCCGGGCGCAGAACGGCCAGGCCGTTCCCGGTGGCCCGGATTGCCGAGACCAGCTTGTCATCGAGCCGGCGACCGTCGTCCTGGGCGTATTTGATGCCGCAACCCGAAATGACGGCCATCAGGCCGATCAACAGTGCCGTCCGGCAGGCTCGGGTGAGCCGGTGACGGTAGCAAGGTCCGGATCGCGGCATCGCTGATTTCGTTGAGTCAGGCGCTGTTGCCGAGCATCCTGATTTCACATTGCGGCAGGGCGATGACGATGTTCCGTGCGGCGAAGGTCTCGAGTATCGTCTGGTTGACCTCGCTGATCGCTGCATCGTAGTCCGGTACGTTGACCCACGGGGTGACGCCGATCGTCACGCCGGACTCGGCAAGACGGGTAACCCCGAGTTGCGGCACCGGGTCTTTCAGGACGCGCGGATTGGCTTGCAGAATCTCGGTTATCAGGTGCAAGGCGACGTTTACATCGGTTTGGTAGGAAACGCCCAGTGCAATGTTCAGGCGCCGTATCCGGCCATAGTTGTGGAGAATCTCGCCGACGATCTTGCGGTTCGGGATCACCACCTTCGACAGGTCGGTATGCCCGAGCGTCGTGCTGAACAGGCTGATGTCGAGCACCTCGCCTTCTTCCTTGGCGATGGAAATGTAATCGCCGACATGAAAGGGCCGGGTGAAGATGATGGTCAGGCCCGCCACGATGTTGCCGAGTATGCCCTGCATGGCCAGCGCAACGCCGGCGCCGGCGACGCCGAGGCCGGCAATCAGCGGCAGAAGCTCGACGCCGAGATTTTGCAGGGCCATGATGGCGAAGAGCGCCAGGATCACCAGCTGGGCGATGCGGACCAGCAGCGAGCGGACCGGCGCTTCAAGATTCAGGCGAACCAGCAGGCGTTCGAGCAGGTTCCCGACCCAGCGGCCGACCATGTAGCCGGCCACCAGGATGATGATCGCGACGACCAGCTTCGGCCCGAAGCGAACGGCCATGTCCAGCGCGGAAGACTTGATCTGGTCGAGTGACTGTAGTGACTTATCCATGGAACACCCCCTTGTTTTGATTTACGACCGGCTTCAATCGTCGTGCCGCCCGATTACAAAGTACAGCCTGTGGCGTTCGGCTCGAGATGCGGCAGCAATACCGGCCCCATCGACTTGAGGATCTGCACCGGCAGCGCCGAGGTGAAATTGTAGCTGGCGGCCTCCGGGCCGATGACATAGGCGGTCAGGGTGCCGAAATGATTCGGGCCGATATAAAAGACGAAGGTGGCGGTGCGGTTCATCGCCACGCCGCGCGTGTTGTTGCCGCTGATCACGATGCGGTTGTCGCCGGTGCCGGTTTTGCCGCCGAGGGCCAGCGACGAGCCGTCGGCCAGTTTGAAGGCGCCGGACAGACGGCGGGCGGTGCCGCCTTCGACCACTTCGGACAGCGCGTTGCGCAGCGCAGCAGCGACTTCCGGCGCCATCACCCGTTTGCCTTCGCCGGTTTCCCGCGCAAAGCGGGTTTCGTATGGCGTATCGACGGCGAACGCCAGCTTGTCGATGCGTTGCGTCGGCAGCTGTACGCCATCATTGACAATGATGCCCATCAGGTCGGCCAGCGCTGCCGGACGGTCGCCCGAACTGCCGAGTGCAGTGGCCAGCGACGGCACCAGATGACCGAAGGGGTAGCCGAGGCGGGCCCAGCGCCGATGAATGTCGAGGAAGGCTTCAACTTCCAGCATGGTGTAGATGCGCGAGTCCTGGGCGCCTTTGAAGCGGGTACGGAACAGCCAGCCATAGACCGCCTGCCGCTCGTTGGCGCTGGCCTGCACGGTCTCGGTCCAGCTCGCTTGCGGTTTGGCGGAAAGGAAGCCGACCAGCCAGAGCTCCAGCGGATGAACGCGGGCGACATAGCCGCGGTCCGGCAGATCGTAGATCTCGGGGGCGTTGCGCGCATACAGCTTGTCAATCCGCTCGGCGGACAGCGCCTCGCCGTTCAGACGCTGGCTGAGGAACTGCTTGAGCGCCTCGGGCGAGGCCTGCGGCGACAGGTAGCGGAACACCGCGGCCAGGCGATCGGCGCCCGGGCGCAAGCCGTCGAGGAAGACGTCACGGATTTCCTCCGGCTTCTTGCCCTGATACTTGTGCCAGAAGCGGCGCAGGAAAACCTGTCCTTCGCGATCGGCGAAACGGGCGAGATATTCCAGTCGTCGCGGATCGTTGTCGTTCTTCAGCAGTTGCGCCGAACTGCCCGGCACCTGGTACATCGCATAGCGCACCACATCGCGCATCAGGCGGACGAAAACCAGGTTGATCGAACCTTGCAGCGCCTCGCGCACGGTCGGCATGCGCCCGTCGTCCTCGTGGCGGAAATTGTTGAATTCATGGGCGCCGCCGCCGGTGAAGAAGCTCTCGCCCGGGCTGGCCGAATAGTGGCGCTCGAGTGCCGCCTGCAACATTGCCGGCAGGCTGCGATCGGTCGCCGTGCTCAGGTGTTCGATCGCCCACAGCGTCAGACGGTCGTGTTGTTCGCTGCGCATCCGGCGCAGGTCGGCAGCGGGCCGCTCGGTCAGGCGCTGATGCAGTTCGGCGACGATTTCGAGATAGGTGGTCAGCACCCGCAGCTTGGCGGTGGAGCCGAGTTCGAGTTTGCTCCCCTCGTTGATGTCGAGCGGCTGGTCGGTCGTGTCGGTCTGCACGCGGACGCGGTTGCCGTCCGCCGTGCGTTCGACCAGGTTGAAGCTGTAGCGGACCAGCCCGAGCTTGGCCGGGTTGAGCATGCGCTCGCCGAGCAGCCCCTGGCGCCGGGCAAAGTCGGGATCGCCCAGTTTTTCCAGGAATTCGCTGACCTGTTGTTGCAGTGCGCCGTTCAGCGTCGTCGAGACATGGGCGTCAAAGCGGTCGAGCTCGTAGAGCGACGCGTCGAGCATGCCGGCTAGCCGGTTGCGGATCGCCGTCGTTCCCTTGCCAATGTCGGTTGGCAGGCGGGCCGGGTTTGCCTTCATGTCGCGGAACTTCAGCGGTTCGGCCAGGGCGGCGTCGCGCAGGGCCGGGCTGACCAGGCCGCTGTCAGCCAGCAGACGGACATAGCTCTGGGAGAGGCGTTCGAGGTTGTCGCGGCCGGCCCGCGACAGGTAGTACGAAGGCCGCCGGTGGGCGATCATCAGCGCCACCGACTGGTGCAGTGCCGTTCCTTGTGCCGCCAGGGTGGCGCCACTGCCTTCCGGCGCGGCGAGCAGCGCATTGACCTGGTCGAAATCGGCGGCAAACCACACCCACAACCCGTCGGCGATGCCATTGACTTCGCCGTAGCCGGGCGCCGCAGAGAGTGGCACGGTGTTCAGGTAGTCGAGCAGGACCCGGCGGCGTACCGGCAGCGTCTCTTCGCCATCCAGATAGGCGCGGACGCTGGCCGACAGCATCTGGCGCAGCTTTTCGTGGGAGTCGTAAGTCACGCCGTCGGGCGAATGGCGATATTTCTCGATCTGGGTCGCCAGCGTGCTGCCGCCCGGGGCATCGAAGTCCTCGCTGACCAGATGGCCGAGCCGACCCAGCACGGCCCGCGTGAAGCGGACCCAGTCGACAGCCGGATTCATTTTCGGCCGTGATTCGTCGAGCAGGTCGCGGTTTTCGATGAACATCAGCGCCTCGGCCATTTTCGGCGGCACCGCCGCGAAGTCGGGGTAGCCGTGATAGGGATAGCGGAAGCGGTGCAGCGTCTCGCCGCGGCAGTCGACCAGGTCCAGCCCGGCCCGCGATTTCTCGTGAAAGGGCGGGAAGTTGCCGCGTTCGGTGTAATCCATCAGCTTTCCGGAAAAACGGGCTTGCTGCTTGAGTACGAAGCCGCGGCTGCCGAGCCGCTCGATGGTCTGCGGCAGTTCGGTGTAGCCCATCCGCTGATCGAACGGACCATGTGCCGGAAAGCGGATGGCATCGCTGGCCCCGTCGACCAGCCGGTAATCGAGTCCGGCGGCGTAGTTGGCGAGGTAACTCGCCTGGAAGTGCGAGGTCTTGACCTCATTGGCGATCAGCAAACCGCCGATCAGCAGCAGCAACAGGAGCAGACCGGCCAGTGGCCTGCGCCAGCGGCGAAAAAAATGCTTTAGCGATGCGAACAACGACTGCGGCTTGTTTGGATCTTGGTGGTTCTCTGCGGGGGCCATGAATTCTGTATTTTAATTAGGAAAAATTTCGATCTCTGTCGACGCATAGTGTCAGCTAAGTCGCACGCTGTGTAAATTGCCTGCCGGCCATCAATCCTGCGCCGGCGACTTATTTGGCATGTGCCGTCCGATTCTGTCGCTGATTGATCCGTTTGGCCAGTTGCGTCGCCAAATTGAGCAGTTCGGCAGCGTTTTCCAGTCCGTCCAGGAAGCGTTGCGGAATCCCCGAGAGTCCCGTCTGGGCGCCGGCCAGCGCCCCGGTGAGCATGGCCCGCGCCAGATTCTGACCGCCCCCGTTTACCGCGTGCAGTACGGCCGATTCGAAGTCGTCGGCAAAGCGGGCCGCCAGATAGTAGGCGGCGGGGAACTGGTGATAGACCGCACAGGGCATGCCGTATACCAGCGACACCTTCCAGGCCGGTTCGATGCGAATGTCGGGATCGACCGCCGCCCGGGCGATCGAGGACTGGCTGAGCAAGGCATCCGGCGACGGGAAGCGGCCGGCGCTCGGCGCTTCCGTCTCGCCTGGGCGGGGCGCCTGCAAATTGCCGCTGGTTACCGCATGGAAGGGCAAGGCTCCCGATTTGACGCGGGCCATCAGCTTGTCCGACAGCGTGGTGTCGAGCGGCTGGCCTTCGACCAGCATGCCGAGGACCGCGCCGAAGGCGACCGTCATCGCGACGACGGTTCCGTCGTTCTGGGTGAGCAGCGTGTTGCCGGTGACGGCCGAGGCCAGCTCGGCCGGCTGCAAGGCATGGCAGACGGCGATGGCCAGGATCCGTTCGGCGGCTTCGGTGGTGTCGGCATTGCCCGCCACCTGCCCCCAGGGTAAGCCCTGTCCGACGCGCTTGCGCCAGGCTTCGCGGATCGACTGGCTGGTGTAGCCGCCAGGGCCGTGCATCGGCGTGCCGTCAAGCAGCGGGAAGAATGTTGTATCGATGCGCCGGCAGAAGTCGGCTTCATCGTAGCCGTCGCAAGCGACCAGGGATTCCAGGGTCAGGCGCAGCAGCACGCCGGACTGCGATGCCTGGCCGGCCTTCATGCCGGCGTGGTAACGCCCGGCTTTTGGCGTGGTGTAATCGGAAATCCAGGGGCCATAGTCAGCGTGCAGTTGATCCAGGTCGTAATACCAATGCGGGCCGAGGGCCAGCGCATCGCCGATGAAGGCGCCGATCAATGCGCCAGTCGCGCGGTCTTGCAGTGAATGGGCGGGCATCGTGGCGCTCCGTGATTGGACTAGGTTGGTCGCTACCGTAGCGTATCGGCCGCAGCTTGAATAGCCAGTTGTTGCGCCGCGGGTGTAGATTCTGATTTTGTCGACCGCAACGAGCTTCGCACCATGAAATTCAAGGACTATTACGAAATTCTCGGTGTGCCGCGTAGCGCAACGCAGGACGATGTCAAACGCGCCTACCGCAAGCTGGCCCGCAAGTACCATCCGGATGTCAGCAAGGTTGCCGATGCCGAGATTCGTTTCAAGGAACTCGGCGAGGCCTACGCCGTGCTCAAGGATCCCGAAAAACGCGCCGCCTACGACCAGATGGGCAGCGAGTGGAAGACCGGGCAGGACTTCCAGCCGCCGCCGGGCTGGGATGCCGGATTCGAATTCAGCGGCCGGGATTTTGCGACGGGGCCGGGCAGCGAGCCCAGCGACTTCTTCGAAGCCTTGTTCGGCCGGCGGACCGGGGCCGGTCAGCGGGCCCACATGCGGGCCCACGGCCAGGACCATCACGCCAAGGTCATGATCGATCTGGCCGATGCCTACTCCGGAGCCCAGCGCGCCATTTCGCTGCGCATGCCGGTGCTCGATGCGCAGGGCAATGTCACGTTGCAGGAGCGCAAGCTCGACGTCAGCATTCCCAAGGGCATCCGGGCCGGGCAGCATCTGCGCCTGGCCGGGCAGGGTGGTCCCGGCACGGGCGGCGGAGCGGCCGGCGATCTGTATCTGGAAATTGCCTTCAACCCCCATCCGCAGTTTCGGGTCGATGGCCGCGATGTCTATCTGGATCTGCCGCTCGCCCCTTGGGAGGCCGCCCTCGGCGCCTCGATCGCCGCGCCGACGCCGGAAGGCACCGTGCAACTGACGATTCCGCCCAACTCGGCGGCCGGTCGTCAACTGCGCCTGAAAGGCCGGGGCATTCCGGGGACGCCGCCGGGCGATCTCTATGTCGTGCTGAAACTTGTCTTGCCGCCGGCCGAGACGGAGAGTGCCCGGGAGGCCTATCGGGCGATGGCCAGGGCTTTTGCGTTCAACCCGCGAACCAAGCAGAAAGGGTGATCCGTCATGCCGCAAGCGAATATCACTTTGATTCAGGGCGTGATCGTCGAAGAGGACGTTCGGCTGACGCTGGTCGAGCTTTGTCAGGCCTGCAATGTGGCCGAGGAACATGTGCTGGCCTGGGTCATCGAAGGCGTCCTCGAACCGGTTGGTGCGTCGCCGCCGGAATGGCGTTTCAGCGGCGACTCGCTGCGCCGGGCGCGGCTGGCCTGGCGGCTGGCGCAGGATCTCGAGATCAATCCGCCCGGGGTGGCCCTGGCGCTCGACCTGCTCGACGAAATCGCCACGCTGCGGGCCCGCCTGCAGCGTTCGGGAAGCAACTGAGCGATCTCTCCGGAGCAAGTCTTATTCCATGATCAGGCCGTGCCTCAAGGCATAACGCACCAGATCGGCATTGTTTTCGATACCGAGTTTTTGCATCAGGCGCGTCTTGTACGTGCTGACCGTCTTGGCGCTCAAGTGCAACATCTCGCCGATTTCGGTCAGGGAAAGCCCCTCGGAGCAGAACTTCAGTACCGCAAATTCCCGGTTGGTCAGTTTGGCATGCGGCGGGCTGTCTTCGGGCGGGTCAAAGATCATGGCATCGGTCAGGCACGGGTCGATGAAGCGGCCGCCATTGCCCACCTTGCGGATGGCGGCGAGCAAGGTACTCGGGGCGCAGTCCTTGGTGACATAGCCGGCGGCTCCCGAGCGCAGGACGCGCGAAACCAGCTGCACTTCATTGTGCATGCTCAGGACCAGGATCGGAACATCGGGCGCTTCGCTACGAACCCGGGAAATCAGATCGAGGTTGCTGAGACCGGGCATCGACAAATCCGTCAGCAATACGTCAATTCCACCCAGCCGCAGCCGGGACAGTATCTCTCTGCCCTGGCTGGCTTCGTCCGCGACTTCGAGATCGGTCTCGCTGGCGATGATCTGCTTCAGACCACTGCGGACGATGCTGTGATCGTCGGCGATCAGGATGCGGAGCATGCGGGTTCTCCTAAGGGAAGGGTGATGCACAGTTTGGTCCCCCGGCCCCTGGCGCTGTCGATGACCAGCTTGCCGCCAAATACCTCCAGTCGTTCGACCATGCCGAGCAGTCCGAACGACTGGCTGCCAACCTTTTCCGGCTCAAAGCCCTGACCATTGTCGGTGATGCGCAGGTCGATCTGCTTGTCGTTCTGGCTCAGTTCGATGTCTACCCGGCTCGCCTGGGCATGGCGGGCAATATTGATCAGCGATTCCTGGACGATGCGGAACAAGGCGGTGGCCCGCATCTCGTCTAGTGGCACTTCGCCGCAGGCCTTGATACTGCAGGGGATGCTGCTGTATTTGCGAAAGCTGTCGGCCAACCACTCGAGAGAGGCCAGAAAGCCCATGTTGAGTACCGCCGGGCGCAATTCGGTGGCGATCTGACGCATTACCCGGACGGCTTTGCTCAGGATGTGTTCCATCGAGTCGAGGCGCTGCGGAACGTTTTCCTTCGGGCCGTCCGATTCGCGGCGGAGCAAGTCGAGATTCATCTTCAGGGCCATCAATTGCGAGCCCAGCTCGTCATGGACTTCCCGGGCGATCCGCTTGCGCTCCATTTCCATCGCCCGCTCGCTATGGGCCGCCAGATCGCGCAATTGCTTCTTCGATTCGAGGAGTTTGCGTTCCATGTTCTTTTGGTTGGAAAGATCGAAGACGAACGACACCCCGAGCGCCTCGTCCAAATCCAGGCAGGCGCAGCCGGTCAGAATCGGGATGATGCTGCCGTCCGGCCGCAGGGCCTGTCTTTCGCAAGGCGGGGAACGCCGGCCAGAAACAACGGCGGCGAGATCTTGGGCCATCGCCAGGCGTTCCTCGGGAACGCACAACTGAAGCAGGTTGACCCGGCCGGACTGGACATCTTCCCGGTTCAGTTCGAGCATTTGGAGCAGCGCCCCGTTGGCTTCGATTAGCCGGCCATTCAAGTGCCAAAAGACGATACCGATGGTGCTCGAGTCAACCATGCATTGCAGCAGGGCATTGCGCTCGCGAAGTGCTTCTATGTCGCGCTGGAGTTCGACGCATTTCTTGACCGACCGGAGTTGTTCTTCGGGTCTCCGGTTTTTTCGCTTGTTTTCCGGTTGTCCAAGCTTGCGGCGCAGATTGCGGAGCGCCAGATGTGTCGCGATGCGGGTATGCAGTTCGTGGTCGATGACGGGCTTGCTGATGTAATCGCTTCCCCCGCTGGCGAAGACTTTGTTGCGCTCTTCGGTGCTGCCGCTCGAACCGAGGAAAATGATCGGAATGTCGCGCGTTTTTGGGGTTGCCTTGATTCGGATGCATATGTCGTAGGCGTTGACGCCCAGCGTGTCGATGTCGAAAACGATCAGATCGGGTTCGGCGTTTTCGATGTGGCTCATCGCTTCATGGAAACCGCTTGTCGCATGGGTCAAGCAACCGCGTTGCCGGAGAATTTTTGTCAGTTGGCGATGCTCAGGCAAAGCCTCGTTTACGAACAGGATCGCGCTGTCGATTGAACTGACTTCAGGTAGGTACAATTTTGGCCTCGCGGTGAATTTGTTTTTTATGACGAATTTGGTAGTTAATTGCGCTCGATTTTAAGGTAAAAGCCAGGCGGGGCGGCCATCTTCGGGTTTAAAAAATTAATTGCTGTAAGCAATGATCTCGTGCGGTATTTGATCAAGCGGGATGATTCTGTCGGCTGCGTCCAGCTTGATCGCCTCCTTCGGCATACCAAAAACGACACAGGTCGATTCATCCTCGGCGATGGTGTTGGCGCCGCTCTCTCGCATTTCCTTCAAGCCGCGGGCGCCATCGTCGCCCATGCCGGTCATGATGATGCCCAAGGCGTTCTTGCCGGCGACCTGGGCGACCGAACGGAAAAGCACATCGACCGACGGCTTGTGACGGTTGACCAGCGGGCCATCCTTGACCTCGACGTAATACTGGGCGCCGCTGCGCTTCACCATCATGTGCCGGCCGCCGGGTGCAATCAGCGCCAGTCCGGAGCGCACCCGGTCGCCATCCCGGGCTTCCCGCACTTCCAGCTGGCAAAGCCCGTTGAGGCGACTGGCAAACATCGCGGTGAATTTTTCCGGCATGTGCTGGACGATGACGATGCCGGTACAGACGGCGGGCAGCCGGGTTAATACGGCTTCCAGCGCCTGGGTGCCGCCGGTCGAGGTGCCGATGGCCACCAGTTTGTCGGTGGTGCTGTACATCGTTGCCCCGCGATGGCTGCTCGGCAGCATTGCCTCGACCGGAATTCTTGGCGGAATCCCGGGCGTGCTCGGGTGCATCGTCTGCCGGCGCAACGCCCCGATGTTGGCGCGTGCGGCAGCCTTGATGGCGCTCAGGATGTCGTTGGTCGAGTCCTGGAGAAAGGACTTGAGATCCATCTTCGGCTTGGTGATGATGCACACCGCGCCGGCCGCCAGCGCCTCCATGCTCACCTCGGCGCCGCGCTCGGCCAGAGAGGAGCAGATGATGACCGGCGTCGGGTGTTCGGCCATGATCTTTTTCAGGAAGGTCAGGCCGTCCATGCGCGGCATTTCGATATCGAGGACCAGGACGTCCGGCCAGTTGGCTTTCATTTTTTCCAGCGCGTAGACAGGATCCTGCGCCGTGGCGATGACCTCGATCGTCGGATCCTTGGATATCGCTTGCGTCACCACCTGCCGGACCAGGGCCGAGTCGTCGACGATCATTACCTTGATTTTTTTGCTCATGTGCAGAGTTTTCCATGGCTCGGTTGATTGCCGGGCGCGGCCAGCCAGACGTGGCCGGTAGCGAGATCGAGAGACAACCGGCGGTGGCGGGTTCCGCCGACGTGTTCGGCAACCACCCACAGCCCGTGTCGGGCGAGCGCCCGCCGCGCCGCCTCGATGTTGCGGGGGCCAATCTCAAGGGTGCCGGCCCGGCTGCCGGCAAACATGTTGCCGCCGCCGAAGAGCTTGGCCTGGCACGTATTCGGTGAAATATTGCGGGCGCGCAGTTCGTTGGCAAACAGCTCGAGTATTTCGTCGGCATAGCGTCCGTCGAGCGGACTGCCCGGGGGGCGCCGGCGACTGGGCAGCAGAATGTGGCACATGCCGCCAATTTGATGACGCGGGCACCAGAGAGTCACCGAGACGCAGGAACCGAGCAGCGTACCGATCCGTCCGGGGGCCGAGCCAAAGAAGAACTCGCCGGGATGCAGAAATACGTCCGGTTTGACGGCGGGCAGCTTCATCGCGCTCCGGCATGGCGATAGATGGTTGGACTGGCGAGGACCAAGTGCTTGGTCAGTCCATTCAGCGATTCGGAATGACCGACGACGAAGTGACCGTCGCGCTTCAGATAGGGCAGAAGATTGGCGATTACTTTGCGCTTGGTCTCGCTCTCGAAATAAATCATCACATTGCGTAGAAAGATCACGTCGAATTGGCCAAGGCTTTGGCGCGGCGCCATCAGGTTGCAGTGCAGGAACTGCACCCGTTGGCGCAACTCCTTGGCAATGAGCAGGGTCCCGGTATGCTTGCCGAGGCCTTTGAGGCAGTATTTTTTCAGCAAATTGATCGGAATGCCGTCGGTTCGTTCGAGCGGATACTGACCGTATTGTGCCTTGGCCAGCACCTTGGTGCTGATGTCGGTGCCCAGTATTTCCCAGGGGGTGTCGCCCAGGGTTTCCGCCAAGACCATGGCCATCGAGTAGGCCTCCTCGCCACTCGACGAGGCGGCGCTCCAGACCCGGAAGGTGCCGCCTTTGCGATGGCTGGCCGCGCGCTCGCGAAGAAAGTCGAAATGTTTCGGTTCGCGGAAAAAATAGGTTTCGTTGGTCGTCAGTAAATCGACCATCGTCTGGCGTTCCTCGGCTCCCGCTTCGTTGGTGACATGGCGGAAATACTCGCTGAAAGTGCGGTAATCGAGTTCCTTCAGGCGTTTTGACAAGCGGCCGACCAGCAGCACCTGCTTGGCGTCGGACAGGCTGATACCGGCAATCTGGAAGATCAGTTTCTGGAACTGGGCAAATTCCGTTTTGGTGATGGCGATGTTGCCGAGCGAAGGGGAGTCTGTCACTGCGCTATCCAATTACTCATAAGGCAAGCCTACGGTGCTGCGACCGAGTCCACCCAGGGGCTGCTCCGGACGCCATCGCAGGAAAAGGGGAGGGAGTAGCGTTCGAGCATCAGAGGCATTGCGGCGAATTCATCGGCCGGCATCGGTTTGCCGTAGCGATAGCCCTGGCCGAGATGGCAGCCGTGCGCCTGGAGAAATTCCTCCTGGATTTGTGTTTCGATGCCTTCCGCCACCAGTTCGAGACGCAGGCTGAGCGCCATGGTGATGATTCCCTTGACCAGTTCGGTACTGTCGTTGTCGAGCATCACATCCTTGATGAACGAGCGGTCGATCTTCAGCACATTGATCGGGAAGCGCTTCAGGTAGGCGAGCGAGGAATAGCCGGTGCCGAAATCGTCGATGGCGATGCTGATCCCCATCGCCCGGAACGCATTCAGGGTTCGGCCAATACTCTCGTCGTTATCAAGCAGCAGGCTCTCGGTGATCTCGAATTCGAGCCAGCCAGGCTGGCAGCCGCTCGCCGCCAGCGCTTGCTCGACGGTGGCCACCAGATCGTTGTCGCGGAACTGGCGCGACGAGAGATTGACGGCGATTTTCAGTTCGCACTCGCCCGCTTTGTTCCAGCGGCGGGCCGCGAAGCAGGCCTGCTTCAAGACCCAGGCACCGATGCCGACAATCAGGCCGGTATCTTCGGCAATCCCGATGAACTTGTCGGGCTGCACCAGGCCGAGGCTGGGATGCCGCCAGCGCAGCAGCGCCTCGCCACCGACCAGCCGGCTGTTGCGCAAGTCGATCTTCGGCTGGTAGAAGACTTCCAGTTCATTCTCCACTTCCGCCCGCCGCAGGGCGGTTTCCAGCATCGCCCGTTCGCGCGCCTTGGCGGTTAGTTCGGCGGAATAGAAGCGGAAGCCGGCCCGACCGCGGGCCTTGGCATCATAGAGGGCGGAGTCGGCGTACTGCAGCAGTTCGGTCGCGGTCGTGCCGTCGGCCGGGAAGACGGCAATGCCGATGCTGGCGGAGATGAATACTTCCTGGTTGGCCAAGTGGAAGGGATGGGCCAGCGCATCGAGGATCTTGCGCGAAATGCCGCCCAGGTCGGCGGCATCCCGAATCTCCGGCAGGACGATGGCAAATTCGTCGCCGCCGAGGCGGGCCACGGTGTCGTAGTCGCGCATCTGGCGGCGCAAACGTTCGGCCGATTCATGCAGCAGCAGATCGCCCTGATTATGGCCGTGCGTGTCATTGACTTCCTTGAACCGGTCGATGTCGAGAATCAGCAAGCCAAGCACCTGGTTGCGCCGCCCGGCTTTGTCCAGCGCATGGTTCAGTCGGTCATTCAGCAGCGCCCGGTTGGGCAGGCCGGTCAAGGTGTCGTGAAAGGCCATCTCGTGCAGGCGTGACTCGTAGCTTTTCAGCTCGCTGATGTCCTGGGTAGTCCCGTTCAAGCGTCTCGGTGTCAGGTCGGGGCCGTATTCGATATGGAGATGGGTCTGCAGGTGATGTACCCGTCCGCCATGCTTGATCCGGTAGCCGATGGTCACCTCGTCGTCGCTTCGTTCGTAGGCGTCCTGCAGCGCCTTGAGGACACGCTTGCGGTCCTCGTCGATGCTCATGGCGAGCAGATCCTCGATCGCCGGCTGCCAGTCGGCCGCTTGCCCGAAAATCCGGCACATTTCACCGGAAGCGACGGCCTTCTTTTCGACGTGGTCCCATTGCCAGTGACCAAGTTGGGCCATCGCCTCGGCCTGGCGCAGTCGATGTTCGGTTTCCTTGATCGCCGAAACGTCGCGGCCGATGGCGAGAACGCTGGTCACGTCGCCATTCGGCCCAAACTCGGGGGTCATGATGATGTGGCTGCAAATCATCCGTCCATCGCTGGCCGGCCAGGTGTAGTCGAACTCGCTGCGGCGGCCGCTGTCGATCACGCTGTGCAAGGCCAGTTCGTAGACCTGGGTTTCCGCAGTCTGGGCGTAGTCCGAAGGCTTTTTCCCCAGCAGCGCCTCGGCCGGCACACCGGCCAGGCGGGCGAGGGCGGGGTTGGCATAAACGCGATAGCCGGCGCGGTCATAGCGGGCAATGGTGTCCGGCGAGTTCTCGACAAAAGCGTGAAACTCCTGCACCCGACGACCAAGCTCCTTTTCCCTATGCTCGCGTTCGCTGATGTCCCGCGCCAGGGCAAGGTTGTAGGTTTCTCCTTCCCAGGTAAGGCAACTGAGCTTGAGTTCGACGGGCACAACCCGCCCATCCTTTCGCTTGTTGTGACGGGTCAGGGTTTGCGTCTTCAGGCTCAGCATCTCTTGCCAGTGTTCGCGCCAGCGTTCCGGGGAAATTCCGGTATCGATGTCGAAAACAGTCATCCCCGATAGCTCGTCGAACGAATAACCGAGCATGCTGCACGCCTGGGCATTGACATGGAGGAGTCTGGCGTCCCGGTCGATCAGGTAGAAGGCGTCGCCTATCTGGTCGAGGGCGAGCCGGAGCAGGGCCAGCTGCTGCCGGGTGTCGGCCTGCCCGGCGGCGGCTGGCGCCATGCCGCAGTGGTCTGCCTCCCTTGTTTTCATCCGTTTCTCCTGAACAGCCGGTGCGCTGCCTGATCGGCTCGGTCGGCCGGGAAATCTGCCGGGGTTGTGGCGCAAGGTCCGGAGATCGCCTGGCTAGCGAGCCGATCATCGCCCAAGTTGATGTAGGTCTGACGGCACTCCCGGTAATGGCGAGCCACCGCATCCGGCAGACTTTCGGTCGGATTGCCCAAGCCATTCAGCGGTGTGTGTCGTTCGGTCATCAGTGAATGGCGATTGCGTTCGATGATTGAGAAGGCGTCAGGAATCCGGCTATGAACCGCCGGCTTCCTGACGGGCGAGGTTGGCCAGGACGGCCACTTCGCCAAGCGAGAGGATGCGGTTGACCTCGAGCAGGACAACGAACTTGCCATTGACCTTGCCCATGCCGCTGATGAAGTCGATGCGGATCCGTGCCCCGAACTGGGGGGGCGGCTCGATTTCTTCGGGGGGGATTTCCAGCACTTCCGAGACGGCATCGACGACGATGCCCATCTGCTGGCCGTGGCCCTCGGTTTGTCCGCCATCGCTGGTTTCAAGAATGACGATGCAGGTGCGCTTGGTGACTTCGCTGGCCGGCCGGCCGAAACGCACCGCCATGTCGATGACCGGCACGACCGAGCCGCGCAGGTTGATGACGCCGCGAATGAACGGCGGCACCATCGGTACCTCGGTCAGGGCGCCGTATTCGATGATCTCGCGGATGGCGAGAATGCCGATGGCGAACATTTCCTCACCGAGACTGAAGGTCAGATATTGCTGCTGCTCGATCGCCCCGCTGGCCCCGGTCGCAAGAGCGGGGGGCGTGGCCGGCGTGGTGACGAGTTGGCTGGGCTGATTGCTCATGCGAGAACCTCATTCATCCTTAAAAGCGACCGAAGCTGGCTTCGTCGGCATGCCCGGCGCCACCATCCTTTTTCATGAACGGCTTGATGTTGCCGGCAGCGCTGGCCCGCGACGGGCGGCTGGCCTGATTGCCGGCGAACTGGCGGGAGCTGCCATGTTCGTTGCCGACGTTGAAGAAGGACATGATTTCCTGGAGATTGGTCGCCTGCGAGGACATTTCCTCGGCGGTGGCGGCGAGTTCTTCCGAAGCGCTGGCGTTCTGCTGGGTAATCTGGCTGAGCTGGCTCATCGCCGTATTGACCTGATTGACGCCGACGGTCTGCTCTTCGGAGGCGGAGGTGATTTCCTGCACCAGATCGGCCGTCTTCTTGGTGGCCGGAACGATTTCGTCGAGCAAGCGCCCGGCCTTTTCCGCCATGCCGACGCTGTTCAGCGCCAGTTGGCCGATTTCCTGGGCGGCGACGCCGGAGCGTTCGGCGAGCTTGCGCACTTCGGCGGCAACCACCGCGAAGCCCTTGCCGTGCTCGCCGGCGCGGGCCGCTTCGATGGCGGCATTGAGGGCCAGCAGGTTGGTCTGGTAGGCGATGTCATCGATGATGCCGATCTTCTTGGCAATCTGCTTCATCGCGCCGACGGTTTCATTTACCGCCTGACCACCCTCGGCGGCCTTGGTGCTGCCCTGGGCCGACATGCCGTCGGCGACCTTGGCGTTCTCGGTGTTCTGCTGGATCGAGGAGGCCATCTGCTCGATCGAGGCCGAGGTTTCCTCGACCGAGGCCGCTTGTTCGCTCGATGCCTGGGACAGCGACTGGGCGGTGGAGGAAACCTGGGTGGTTGCCGAGGACAGCGCTTCGGTCGTCGTGTTGACTTCGGAGATGGCCTGGGCCAGCTTCTCCACCGTGTTATTGACGGTTTCCTTGAAGTCCTTCATTTCGCCCTTGTAGTCGCCCTTGACCATCTTGGTCAGGTCGCCCTTTTCCATTTCGACCAGCACGGAAATTGCCTCGTCGACCGGGATAACGATGCCGTCGAGGGTCTTGTTGATGCCCTCGACGAGTTTCTTGAAATCGCCCTGGTGCTTGCTGGTATCGACCCGCACATGGATCTTGCCTTCAGCGCCGGCCTGGATCAGCCCATCGGTGTCGCCGAGCACGCTCTGGATCGAGGCGGTCATCTGCTTCATCGAGGCCATCAGGCTGGTGGTGTCGCCGGCATTGAGATCAATCTTGCTGCTCAGATCGCCGATCGCGATCTTGTTGGCGATTTCGGCCGCATGATCGGGTTCGCCGCCGAGCTGCTTGAGGAAGGCGCGGGCGATGGTATAGCTGATGATGCCGACAGCAGCCAGGGTCAGCGCTGCGATCAGCAGAGACATATAGAACGCCGAGGTTTTTACGGCTTTTGCTTCTTCCGCACCTTTCAGGGCCAGTTTGACGTTGTATTCAAATTGCTCGTCGATGCCTTCGGATAGCTTCCTGACCAGCGGTGCAGCATTCTCGGCCAGTTTGAGGGCTTGCTCCGTCCTGCCTGCCCGTGATTCGACAAAAATGGGTTCGAGCAGAGGGTCATACTGTTCAAACAGCTTCTTCTCCTGATCGAGGAGGCTCTTGTCCTTCTCGTCAGAAACCAGTCCGTCGCTCTCGTATTTCTTGAAGGCGCTGTGAATGTTGGTGCGGATGCCCTTGATCGAGTTTTCAATTTCGGTCAGCTTGGCCGGATCCGAGTTGATCAGGAAGCGGTTAGCACCGACGCGGAGCAACAGAACCTGTTTGCGCAGCTCGTCGAGCACGACCAGGCTGGGTACGGCATTGGTATTGCCGTAATTGGCTGCATCGAAGACCTTGCTCATCTGATACTGGCCAAGTCCGGTGAGCAGGGCGATTCCGAGCAGGGCCGAACCGGCCAGCAGGGACATCTTTTGGGCGACAGTAAGTTTCATATCAATTTCCCCTAGATTTGAAAAAATGTTTCCGAAGGAAGACCGCCGATTCAGGTGTCTTCGCCTGTTTAGTTAAGCCACTGTTCGTGGAAATTTCGTGAATGCGTTCAGTGGTGGATGGCAAGACAGAACGAGTCATCATGCCGTTTGCTCGCTTGGGGCGTAATTGCTGGCGAGGGCATGGCGACGAACGTCGCGGCCGGCGACACGACGGACCAGTCCGGGGACGTCGAGAATTAGCGCGACATGTCCGGTACCCAGGATGGTGAAGCCGCTAATTCCCTCGATGCCGTTGAAAACTGCGCCGAGTGGGCGAATGACCGTCTGGTATTCGCCCTGCAGGGTGTCCACGACAAGGCCGGCGCGATGCCCTGCGTAGTTCACCACCACGACGTTTTCTCGCTTGACCGGCTGAAGGAGGAAAGCCAGTTCCGGGTCGATCGCCAGTTTTTCGCCTTCTTCTTCCTCATCATCCTGTATGGCAGCCGGTGGTTCTGGGATGTCGAAAAGATCCTTGAGGCGGATGAAGGGCAGCAGTTCGCCCCTCAGATTGAGGTGGTCCCGGCCTTGCGAGGCATCGATCTCCTCTTGCGTCAGTTCGACGCATTCCTCGACCATTTCCAGCGGCACGACGAAGGACGAGGCGCCGACACCGACCAGGAAACCATCGATGATCGCCAAGGTGAGCGGCAGCCGGATGCGGATCGTTGTGCCGGCGCCTTCGACGCTTTCGATTTCGGTAGTGCCGCGCAGGGCGGTAATGTTGCGGCGCACGACATCCATGCCGACGCCGCGGCCGGACAGGTTATTGACTCGTTCGGCGGTCGAGAAGCCGGGTTCGAAAATCAGGTTGTGGATCTCGTTGTCGCTGAGCGCCTGATCCGGCTTGACCAGGCCGCGTTCGATGGCCTTGGCCAGGATGCGTTCCTTGGGCAAGCCGCCGCCGTCGTCGGTGACCTCGATGGCGATGCTGCCGGAGTCATGGTAAGCGTTGAGGCGCAGCGTGCCTTGCGCCGGCTTGCCGCGGGCCAGCCGCACTTCGGCCGACTCGATGCCATGGTCCATCGAGTTGCGGATCAGGTGGGTCAGCGGGTCGCCGATCTTCTCGACGACGGTCTTGTCGAGCTCGGTTTCGGCACCGCTGATCTCGAGCTGGATGTCCTTGCCGATTTCCTTGGAGACATCGCGGACCACCCGCTGGAATTTGTTGAAAGTTGCGCCGATCTGCACCATGCGCAGTTGCAGGGCAGAGTCGCGAACGTTCTCGACCAGCCGGTTCATCACCGAGGCCGCTTCGATCTGCTCGGGAACACCGCTTTTCAGCGCCAGGAGGTTGATGCTGGCGCTGGCGATGATCAGTTCGCCGATCAGGTTGATGTGCTCGTCGAGCGTTTCGGCATTGACCCGGATCAGGGCTGCATCGCCGCCCTTGTTGTCCTTGACCTGTTTTTGCTTTTGCAGCGCCGCTTCGACGACGGCCGGGCGCACGACCTGTTGCGAAACCAGAACCTCGCCGATCGGCGGCTCGAGTTCGCCGCCGGCGCGGGCTTCGGTCTGGGCTTTCAGGGCGAGGTCCAGTTCGGCCTGGGTCAGCGTGCCGCAGCGGACAAGAATTTCACCGAGCCGCATCTCTTCTTCCGGCAGGCTCTGGATCAGGTCGTGGTACTCGACGACCTTGCTGTGCGGCGGCAGGATGCGGACGCGGGCATCGTCCTGGACGAATTCGAAGGCGCCCTCGATGGTCGCCTTGTCGGCCGTGGTCTGGTAATTGAGTTCAAAACCCAGGTAGCAATCTTCGGCATCCATCTGGTCGGCACCGGGAATCGCCTCGGTCAGCGTGACGATGCTGACGATGCGCCCGAAGGTGGTCAGGTAGCGGATGAACGATACCGGGTCCATGCCGTTGCGCAGGACGTCGCGGCCGAAACGCAGCGAAATGTGCCAGTTGTCCGATTCGACCCCGCTGCCCGCCGCATCGCCTTCGCGGATGAAGGGCGGCGGCTCGCTCACCGCCATTGCGGTGCTCTCCGGTGCGCTGGCGGCGCCTTGGTTGGCGTGGCTTTTCAGCCGGTCGATCAGTTCGTCGCTGCGGCTGCCGACTTCTTCCGGCGGGGCGTTGCCAGCCTCGACATGGTCGATCAGGGCGCCCATGTGATCGCAGGTTTCGAGCAGCAGGGCGACCAGCTCGCTGGTGATGCGCAACTCGGCGGCGCGCACCATGTCCAGCACGTTTTCGGCGTTATGGGTGAAGACCACCACGTGATCGAGGCCGAACAGGCCGGCCGAGCCCTTGATGGTGTGGGCGGCGCGAAAGATGGCGTTGATCAGGTCTGCGTCGTCCGGCGACTGCTCGACCTTGAGCAGGGCCTCCTCCATGTTTTCGAGAAGTTCGCGACTTTCGATGACAAAGGTCTTGAGTGCGTCGTCAAGGTTCATGGGGAATGCCTTAATTTTTGGAGCGGATCAGGACCGGGTCGCCGAAGAAGCCGGCGAGGTCGCACAGGTCGATCAGGTCGAGCACCGGGTCGCTGTGGCGGGTGAAATGGATATTCTTGCCGCGGCCGAGCGCTTCGATCTTGGCCAGGATCATCAATTGCAGGCCGGCCGAGTCGATCTCGGTAACGTTGGACAGGTCGATTTCCACCTCCGTCATCTCGGCCTGGCGAATGGTTTGGAGGATTTGCTCCTTGAGGGCGCTGGCGGTGAAAATGGTGAACTCGCCGGCAATGGCGAGGGCAGGGCGAGCGGATTCCGGGGTGTCGGCCATGGCAGAACTCCTTAAGGCAGGATGAGTTTGGAAACGGCGCCCAGCATCTGGGCCGGCTGGAAGGGCTTGACGACCCAGGCCTTGGCGCCGGCCGCCTGGCCCTCGGCCTTCTTGCCATCGCCGGCCTCGGTGGTGAGCATGATGACCGGGGTGAATTTGTAGGCCGGCAGCTGCTTGGCCGCCTTGACGAAGCTGATGCCGTCCATGTTCGGCATATTTACGTCGCTGATGATCAGGTGGATCTTCCGGCCGTCGAGCTTGCCGAGGGCATCCTTGCCGTCGCAAGCGTCAATCACGTCGTAGCCGGCGCCCTTCAGGGCGATACTGACGACCTGCCGCAAGGAGGCTGAGTCGTCCACAATCATGATGGTCTTGGCCATAGGGAGCTTTCTCTAGAAGAAGGTGATTTCGTTGCTGCCGGCGTCGCTCTGTGCGGCACCGCCGTTATGCACGGCGTGTTGTTCCGGCATGGTGTAGGTTTGGGATAGCTCGGCGAGCCATTGCGCCGCGTCTACCGCGACCAGGCCGTGGCTGTCCGAGAGCTGGCGGTCCCCGTCGGCGATGTTTTGCTGCAGTTTCTTCAGGTCGTTGGTGACATGGTTCAGAACCTGGCTCACCCGGTCCTGGAACTGCAGGGCGACCAATACTTCGGCGACTTCCTGGCCAATCACGACGCCTTGCTGGCGGAGGTTTTCCGATGAGTCGGAGAGATCGGTCGCGGTCTGGCCGAAGCGCGAGACCACCCGGCCGATCACCGTGCTCGAGTCCTGCACCAGGGCTTCGTCCTGTTCGGCGTATTGGCGCGAGGCCATCAGGGTGTCGGCAATAGCCTTGTTGACGGTGTCGACCGTCTCGCTGATTTTCTTGCCGGTTTCCCCGGACAGCGTCGAGAGTTTCCGCACTTCGTCCGCCACCACGGCGAAGCCGCGCCCGACTTCGCCGGCGCGGGCGGCCTCGATCGCGGCATTCAGCGCCAGCAGGTTGGTCTGTTTGGCGATGTCGCCGACATCCTGGGCCATGCGCTGCAGCGCCGAGGTATGGCTGGACAGCGTGGTGACTTCGTTGAGCAGCGATTCCTTGCTGGCAAGGGCGGAGCGCAAGGAGCTGATGATCGAGTCCAGGTCGGTTTTTGCTTCGTTGAGCAAAGTGACCAGGAAGTGGCTGCCGGGTTCGTCGCCGGCTGATCCGCGCGTCGCCGAAACGGCACTCTCCAGCCGTTGGGAAATGTCGGCAAAGCGTTGCGCCAGGGCGATCGTCGCTTCTTCAGTATGGGTCTGGGCCATTTCAATCTGGCCGGACCATACCGGGAGGACGCTCAGGCAAAGCTGGTCGAGGCCGGCAATGCCGTGCCGGTTCTTTTCGCTGCGTTCAGCTTCATTTTTTGCCAGTAGCGCTATCAAGCTGGCATGGCGTTGGCTTACCGTGTGCGCCGACCACAGCCCAAGACCGAGGTTCAGGAGAGCAAGGGTCAGGCCGCAGACGATGGCGGTCAGCGTCAGTCCCTCGACAAAAACCAAGCAGCCGAAAAACAATGCGCCAAGCACTGCGAAAGGCAGTATGAATAAAAACCTTGATTCGCCGAAAGCCTCTGAAAATAGCGGCTTCAGGAGGAGGGGGGTATCAGGATAGTGATCCAAGCTTTTTATCCGAAAAGAAAATTTGTTCGGATAGCTTGCGCCATGACAGATTCGCAATCGAGTCGGTTTGGCTGATTTATTTGTAGGGCATTTCTACGGCTTGTAAGTTAAACCCTACACATGCGAAAAGCATTTTTGTTTCGCATTTGTTTGTTGATAAAACGTTGTATTGGAGCGATTTATAAGATTTTTGTTTCTAAAAATCTATATAAATAATTTTGATGTTTTATGACGAACGGCAACTCATTGCCCGGTAGGGCCCGTATCGGTTATCGGGCCGCATTGCCGCGATCGATGAAAAATGATCTGCGCCAAGGTGCCGTCCGGTTGGCGCTGCTAACATTTGTCCATGAGCCTTTACCAAGACATTGCCGAGCAAACGGAAAAGCTGATCGTCGATGGCACCCTGCGCGCCGGTGACCGCCTGCCATCGGTCAGACAAGCCTGCCGGATCCATGACATCAGTCCGATTACCGTCACCCAGGCTTACTATCAACTGGAAAGTCGCGGGCTGATCGAGGCGCGTCCGCGCTCTGGTTATTTCGTGCGCGCCCGGCTTGGTCGCAGCCTGCCGGAACCCGGAATGACGCATCCGGTCGGCGGCTCGACGCAGTTGCAGGTCAGCGATTTCATCTTCCAGATTCTCGACAGCGTCCGCGATCCGTCGGTCGTCCCGCTCGGCTCCAGCTTTCCCAGCCCCTACCTGTTTCCGCTCGACAAGCTCGGACGCTTTCTGGCCAGCGCGGCGCGCAAATTCGACCCGCTCGCGACGGTGACCGATCTGCCGCCCGGTAACGAGGAACTGCGCCGGCAACTGGCCTTGCGCTATCTGGCGCATGGCGCCTCGGTCTCGCCGCAGGAAATCGTCATCACCTCCGGCGCCATGGAAGGACTCAACCTGTGCTTGCAGGCCGTGACCAAGCCGGGCGACCTGATCGCCGTCGAGTCGCCGACCTTTTATGCCGGGCTGCAGGCCAGCGAGCGGCTGGGTTTGCAGGTGATCGAGATTCCCAGTCATCCGCGCGAGGGTGTCAGCCTGACGGCGCTGGCCGACGCGTTGCGCCAGCACCCGGTCAAGGCCTGCCTGCTGATGCTCAATTTCGCCAACCCGACCGCGAGCCTGGTCACCGACGAGCGCAAGAAAGCCCTGCTCGAACTGCTCTATCGTTACCAGGTGCCGCTGATCGAAGACGACGTCTATGCCGAGCTCTACTTCGGGCGGCAGGCACCGCTGTGCAGTAAGGCCGCCGACCCGGACGGCCTGGTGATGCATGTCTCGTCGTTCTCGAAATGCCTGGCGCCCGGTTATCGGCTGGGCTGGGTGGCAGCCGGGCGATACGCCCGGCAGATCCAGCGCCTGAAACTCTCGACCAGCCTGGCGACCACCGGGCCGGTGCAGATCGCGCTGGCCGAGTATCTGAAACACGGCGCCTACGAAAACCATCTGCGCCAGTTACGGCGCCGCCTGGCCGAGCAGGAGGCGATGCTGGTGGCGGCGGTCGAGCGGCATTTTCCGGCCGGCACCCGCCTAGCCCGGCCGCAAGGCGGCTATTTCCTGTGGCTCGAATTGCCGCCGCAGGTCGACACGCTGCTGCTTCACCAGCAGGCGCTGAGCCGGGGCATCAGCATCGCGCCGGGGCCGATCTTTTCGGCCAAGCGCGAATTCAGCCACTACCTGCGCCTCAATTTCGGTCATCCCGAATCGCCGAGCCAGCAGGAAGCGATGGCCTCGCTCGGCCAGCTGATCGTCAGTCAGCTATAAAGTCGCCCAGCGGGCGAACTGCGGGCCGTAAAAGGCGGTCAGCACCAGCGCCACCGGCGTGAAGGCGATGAAGCCCTTGAGCACGCGGCGGATGAACGGATGCGCCAGTTCCGCCTCGATGAATTTCTGGGCGACCAGCCAGCCCTTGATCCAGACGATGCCGGCGACCAGCAGTTGCAGCCAGGCCGCGCCATGAAGCCACTGACCCAGGCCGAGACTGAGCAGGGTCAGCGCGACCAGGGCAAGCCAGGTGAGAGTTAGCGGGGTTAGCGTGGTGCCGGGTTGTTGGCTGGGGTGATCCATGATTCAGGCCAGTACGTAGAAGAAGGGGAAGATGATCAGCCAGATGATGTCGGTGGCGTGCCAGTAGCTGGCCAGCGATTCGAGGCCGCTGTAATCCTCGGCCGAATAGCCGCCGGCCAGATGCCGGGCGAGCACCCAGAGAATGCCGAGAATGCCCCACATGGCGTGTACCAGGTGGTTGAAGGTCAGGTAGTAATAGACGGTGAAGAAAATGCCCGACTCGCCGTTGATCCCGTGCGCCAGGTTCCAGCGGATTTCGAGGTATTTGGCGATCGGATAGCCGAGCGCGACGACCAGTCCGGCGATCAGCCAGTACACCGAACGGCGGCGCTGGCCGGCGCGCATCGTCGTCACCGAGCAGGCAATGAAGAAGCTGCTGGTGACCATCAGCAGCGTGATCAGCGTGCCGGACAGCCGCGACAGTCGTTCGGCCCCCTGCTCGAAAGATTCCGGAAAGTGGGCACGGGCAACGAAATAGACGATGAACAGCACGAGAAATTCGATGAACTCGCAGGTGATGCCGACCCAGATGCCCTTGTTGCCGGGAATGCGCCCCCGGCCGGATGATTCTTGCGGCGTTTCGGGGGCGGGAATGGCGATGGCCGTCATGGCTGCAGACTCGTGATTGGATGCCGCCATTGTTTCAGTATCGGAAAAGAATCACAGCGACAGACATCAAAGTTTTCAACCTGCACAGTTGCCGGCTCGATTTCGAATCTGTGCCTATGAAAAATCAAACAATCTGGAACTGTTCCTGTTTTGCCTCCGGTGATTTACTGGCGCCCGTCACCGATCAGGAAGGCAAACATGAGCAAGCCGGTCAGCAAGGTTCGTGAAGCAAAGCTGGAGTTGTACCGCAAGAAGGGAAAAATCCACGCCAAGGCCATCGATGGCCGGTTCAATAGCCTGCGCTGGGCGCTGGTCTGGTTCACCCAGATCGTTTTCTACGGCGCTTGCTGGTTGAACTGGGAAACCGGCGGGGCGAGCCGCCAGGCCATCCTGTTCGATATCGCCCACGAAAAACTCTACCTGTTTGGCCTGGTGCTCTGGCCGCAGGACGCCTTGCTGCTCGCCTTCGTCCTGATCCTCGCGGCGACCGCCCTGTTTCTCGTCACGGCGCTGGCCGGCCGGCTGTTCTGCGGCTTCGCCTGTCCGCAGACGGTGTACACGACGATCTTCGCCTGGATCGAGGCGCAGGTCGAAGGCGATCATCTGGCCCGCCTGAAGCTCGATCAGAGCCCGATGAGCGGCCGCAAGCTACTGCTGAAAACCCTGAAACATGGGCTGTGGTGGCTGATTGCGCTATGGACGGCGATCACCTTCGTCGGTTACTTCACGCCGATCCGTGATTTGCTGCCGACGGTGTTCACGCTGACGACCGGGCCGTGGGAAGCCTTCTGGCTGATTTTCTACGCGTCGTTTACCTACGTCCAAGCCGGTCTGGCGCGCGAGGCGGTGTGCCAGCACATGTGTCCTTACTCCCGTTTCCAGGGCGTCATGTTCGACCCGACGACGGCCAATGTCGGCTACGACCGCCAGCGTGGCGAGCCGCGCAATGTCGGACGGCAGGCCGGCCAGATCGGCGACTGCATCGATTGCGGCATCTGCGTGCAGGTTTGCCCGACCGGCATCGATATCCGCGACGGCCTGCAATACCAGTGCATCAACTGCGGCCTGTGCATCGACGCCTGCGATCAGGTGATGGACAAGATCGGCGCGCCACGCGGCCTTATCCGTTTTGCCTCCGAACAGGAGCTGGCCGGTCAGGCGAAACCGCAGGGCCTGGGCGGGCGGCCGCGGGTCGGCGTCTATGCCGCTCTGTTGCTGGTTTTTGTCGGGCTGGGCGGGTGGACGCTCAACCAGCGCTCGCTGTTGCTGGTCGATGTGCTGCGCGACCGTGGCGCGCTACTGCGCGAAACCCCGGAAGGGCGCATCGAGAATGCCTACACGCTGAAATTGATGAATCTCGACGACGCACCGCGTCACTACAAAATTGCGGTCAGCGGTCTGCCGGGGCTGGAAATCGTCGGGGCACAAGAGTTCTCGGCCGAGCCGGGGAGCATCCGGCCGATCTCGATCACCGTTTCGGCGCCCGGCGAAGGAATGCTGTCGGGCATCCAGCCGATCCATTTCGAGATCGTCGGCAAGGACACCCCGGCCGTTCGCGTCCAGGAGAAAAGCAGTTTCGTGCTGCCGTAAGCGGCCGCTTCGGGAAAGCCGGTCTTAATGCACGGCGTCCGGGCGCCGAGCCTGCTGCCAGGCGATCACGACATGGCTCGAATGGCGCAGGATGGTCTGGTAGTGGGCGGCGGGCAGGGCGTGCTGCAGCGATTCGAAGAGCAACTGCGTACTCTCCCTGGCTACCACGGTCGCGGCGGCCGGGTCGTCGAGCAGGGCGATCTGCATATGGGCCAGGGCATCGGCCACCAGCCGCCAGCCGATTTTCGGCAGGCGCTGGTTGACGGCCAGCAGCATGGTGCCCAAATGCTTCACCAGACCACGCGCCTCGTCCACCGTGTCGCAAGCCAGCATGGCATGCCACAGGGCCAGGTGAATGCCCCGGCGCAGATCGACCTTGAAATCGACCGCGTTGGTTTCGCCTTGCTCGATGGCTTCGAAGAATTGTCCGAACAACGCATCCGACTGGGGATCCAGGCGACCGCGCAGGGAGGCGATGAGGGCCGAGAGCGCCGGGATGGCGGTGAGTTCGAACGCCTGGGTGTAGGCCAGCCCCCATTGGTCCAGGCCGTTGATCAGCATGGCCAGACGTAACAACTGTCGGTCGCCGCTGTCACCGGCCTCGCACCATTCGATGCAGCGCGTTTCAAGTTCGCGCAGTGCCTTGCCGAGTTGCTCGGCATCCGGCGTCAGGGCCTGGCGAAACACTTCACCAAAAATATCTTGCGCCAGGCGTGCTGTGGCCCGCTGGCTGGCGGCGTCGGCCAGGGCGGAAAGCGCATCGACGATGGGGTTGGGCGTAGTGCTCATCGAGTTTGTCGGAGGTATTGACGGGGTGTGCATTTTAACCAAGCTTGGCGGCACATCGAGGTTGTCGAGCGTCGCCGCCTGCTGCAGGTAGCGTGATCCACTTCACGACGGCCGATGCAGCGATGACCTGGCGACTCTCTCCCGGTGTTTTTTTGTTGCCGAGTCGCGCATGCAGGTCTAGATTGAAAGAAACAAAAAGGAGCTTGTCATGCGCTATTTATTGGGGGTGTTGCTGCTTCTCTGTGTTTCGACCGTCAGCGCGGAGGCTTTCCGATGTGTCGGGTCAGGCGGCGAGATCGTTTTTTCGGACACGCCGTGTGACGATGGGGAGCGGTTCAGCAAAATACGTCCGAGCGAGTCTACCCAGGACAGCGAAGCGGCGCGCCGGGCATTGGATAAACAGAAGGCCTATGCCGAGCGCTTGGCGGCAGAAAACGAAGCCGCGCGGCGAAGTAAAGCCGGTGCCTCGAGCTTGCCGGACGAGTCCAGCCCGCCACCGGCTTCACCTGCGGGATTGAGCTTCCCCGGATCAAGTTCCGGATCGGGGGGCGGTTCTGCTTCTGATTCGTCAGATGGAGTACCGCGCGGCGGATCGACCGGCGGCGTACCGCGCGGCGTGCCATCGGCGCCGTCGCGCAAATGATCCTTTTTCGGCGGTTTCTTTAATCGAGACCGTAGAGTTTCGGGCCTTGCCTGACTGTCGCCCAGACGTAGTCAAGGCCCTTCTCGGCGATCAGGCGCCGGTGCAAGGGATGCGAAACGAGCTGCCAGGTGCATCTTGCCACGGCTTGCCGTTCCTTCTCGGTGAGACTGTCCCAGTCGACTTTCCCGGCTTCGGACAAAACGACCATCATCAAACGGCGATATTCCGCTGCGTGTACCGGTGAGTTCTTGAGCCTCATGTCGGGCTGTTTCGCCTTGGCCGGCCATGAGGCTCGCAGTTTGACCAGATACTCGGCGTCGAGGCGTTTCTGTATTGCCAGATAGGCATTGATCAAAGCGAGCTTCTCATCATGACTGACCTGGTCAAGTGAGGAATTAGGCATTGCTGGCTCCTTGATTTGAGTCTCCCGATTCGATGGCTTTCAGCAGCTCGGCCCGAATTTCATCGGGCAATGGCAAGGGTTCGGCCAGTTCGACGAGGGTTGCCCCGGGAACGACTTTGTGGACTTCCTGAAGCAGGCTCAGCACGGCCGGCAGTTCGAGATCCATCGTGATCAGCTTGGCGGCATCGGCGGCCAGGCGGGCGATATTGGCGCGCGGCGTATCGGTGCCCTTGATCAGGATGACGATCAGGCCGGGAAGCTCCCAGGCCTGGGCCAGCGCCATGGTCAGCTGGCGGAAGGTGAATTCGATTTCCGAGGGGCGCTGCATCAGCGCCCAGTAACGTTCGTTCCATTCCCTGACCTGGGTTTCCTTGTCGGTCATCTCGGGGGCGAAATGCCAGAGCAGCAATTCGCCGATTTCGACCAGCAGGGCGGCCATCGACACCTCGTCCGGCGAAATGTCGGAACGGCAGTTGGCCCAAGCGCGGGCGATGGCGGCGGCCAGTACCGAACGGAATTCACAGGTATTGCAACCGGGCAGGACATCGTCGAAAGCCGGGCTGGCTGCGACGATGGCCTGCAACTCGTCATAGCCGGTCTGCAGGATGGCGGCCAGCGGTGTCGTGGTGTCGTGGCCGAGTTGCCGGGAGCGGCGCTCCTCGGCGCGGCGCAGGATCTTCAGGGCAAGATAGGGGTCGGCATAAACGATATTGACCAGGTCCAGCGCCGACATGCGTTCGCGCGCTTCTTCGCCTTCCGCCTGCAGGGCCGCCAGGATCGCCCGCGTTCTCGGCAGGACGGGAGTGTCCTTGTCCTTGAGATATTCGACCCACTGATTGATACCCCAATCCCACTGATGTGGCTGCATTTCCTACTCCCGATAGCGATGCTCTGGAACACCGAACAGGATACGCGAAGGCGGCCTCTGTTGGCTTGGCGGTGGCGGGTTTTTGCTGGGTTTTTGCGCGGTGACCGGCGGGCCGGGCATTGTTTTCGGCCGGTCAGGCTTGCTTAAGCTTGGGCGCCGATAATGGCTACTTGAATAGCGCAAGTTAGTGGACAGGATGAACTCATTTAATCGACTTACCGCCGTGCGGATTGCCACGGTCAGCTTGCTGCTGGCGGCGGTGGCCAGTCCGGTGGCCTGGTTCGTGGCCCGAGAAAGCGCTGAGGAAAGCACGGTTCTGCTGGCGATGGAGGAGTCGCAACGCCTGGTGCGGCATTTCGATGTGTTCTCGATGCGCCAGCCCGATGCCGTGGCGCATGCCACCCGGGCGGCCGGGACGATTGCCGGCGGTCTGTTCGATATTGCCGAAATCTACGATGGCAAGGGCGAAAAGCTGGCCGAAGCGATGACTGCCGATGGCACGCTGGTTGAGGGCATCATTCCCCATCACGCCAGGCCAGCCTATAGCGCCGCGTCTTATGAAAGTCTGAAACTGCCCGACGGGCGCTGGGTGATGCGCGTCTTTATCCCGCTGCGCATGGCGGACGGCAGCCAGTCACCGATCGACGGTTATTTCGAGGGGGTGCGCGTAGTTCCCGATTGGCAACGTCAGCAAATGCTCGGCAGCGCGCTGTCCGCCGCCCTGATGGCCGGGCTGGCCGCCTTGCTGTGCGGGGCGGCCATCTATCCGGTGGTGGTACGCCTGTCGGCAGACAACAAGCGCAAGGCGAGGGAGGTTCTCGATTCGCATATTTCGATGATGGACGCGCTCGGCCGCGCCATCGCCAAGCGCGATTCCGATACCGGCGCGCACAATTACCGGGTGGCCTGGGTGGCGGCCAATATTGCCGAAAAAATGGGCATCCGCGATTCGGCGATGCAGTCGTTGATCGCCGGCAGCTTCCTGCACGATGTCGGCAAGATCGGCATTCCGGATGGCATCCTGCTCAAACCCGGAAAGCTCGACGACGAGGAGTTCGGGATCATGCGCACGCATGTCAGCCAGGGCGAGGAGATCGTCACCGGCATGGGCTGGCTGGACGGCGCCAATGCGGTGGTCGCCGGGCATCACGAGAAGTGGGATGGCAGCGGTTATCCGCGGCGCAGCAAAGGAAAGGAAATTCCGCTGGCGGCCCGTATCTTTGCCGTCGCCGATGTCTTCGATGCCCTCTGTTCGCGGCGTCCCTACAAGGAACCGATGGGTTTCGATGCGGCGATGCGGATTCTTGAAAAGGATACCGGCAGTCATTTCGATCCGGCGGTGATGGCCGTCTTCCAGCCGATGGCGCGGGAGATTTTCGATCGGCTGGCCGAGTGCGACGAGGATGCTGCCCGTCACTTGCTGGAAGACCGCGTCCGCCAGCATTTCGCGCTCTAGACCGGCGAGCCGGCAAAAAAAAACGCCGCCCGATTCCGGGGCGGCGTTTTTCGTTGGCTAGGGCAGCTTATTCCTTGATCGCTTCGATGGCGACGTCGATGCGCACGTCGTCGCCGACGTAAGGCGCGTACTTGCCGGCGTTGAATTCGGAGCGTTTGATGACGGTAAAGGCGTTGGCACCGATCGCATCCTTCTTCAGCATCGGGTGCGGCATGGCCTGGAAGGAGGTGACGGTCAGGGTCACCGGCTTGGTGACGCCCTTGATCGTCAGGTTGCCTTCGATGCTGGCCGGCTTGTCGCCTTCGAAGACGACCTTGGTCGACTTGAAGGTGGCGGTCGGGTACTTGGCGGTGTCGAGGAAGTCTTCACCCTGGATGTGTTCGTTGAAGGTGTCGTAGCCGGTATCGACGGACTTGGCATCGATCACGATGTCGACCGCGCCGGTCTTGGCGACCTTGTCGAAAACGACCTTGCCGCTGTTCTTGTTGAAGCGCGAGAGCTGGGTCGAGTAGCCGAAGTGGCTGTACGAGAAACGCGAGAAAGTGTGGGTGCTGTCGGCAACGTAGGTTTCCGGCGCGGCGATCGCCGGGGCTGCAGCGGCAGCGGCGAGGATGAGGGCGGCAGTGAGCTTGTTGAATTTTTGCATGGTGATTCTCCTGTTGTGGGTCGGGGGGTTACTTGGCTGAAGCGGTGATGCGGAACTTGATCTGGACGTCGTTGGCGACGATGTCGAACTTGGCCCAGGTGCCTTCACCGATCGAGAAATCGGCGCGGCGGATGGTGAAGGCGCCGTCGAAGACGCCGGTTTTGCCCTGGGCCGTGAAGGTGGCCGGGACGACGACATCCTGCGTCTTGCCCTTGATGCTCAATTGGCCGGCCACTTCGTAGCGGTTGCCGCCGAGCGGCTTGACGCTGCCGGAGACGAAACGGGCGGTCGGGAAAGCCTTGGTGTTGAACCATGGCTTGCCGGCGACTTCATCGTCGCCTTCCGGCGCACCGGTGTCGACGCTGGCCAGCTCGACATCGAAGGTCGCCTTGGCGGCCGCCGGCTTGGCCGGGTCGAAATTGAGCTGGCTGGCAAAGCGCTTGAACTTGCCGTCCACCGCCACGCCCATCTGCTTGTAGACGAAGTTGATGGCGCTCTTCTCGGGCTGGACCTGGGTGTATTCGACGGCGTGGGCGGAAAAAGCGGCGGCCAGGGCCAATGCGAGGGCAATTCTTTTCATGTCGTTCTCCTAAGAGTGCTTGGGCAGCATCCGGGTCAGGATGTCGTCCTTGTCGATGAAGTGATGTTTCAGGGCGGCCCCGATGTGGCCGGCGATGACCGCGACGAACAGCAGGTTGAGGCTCATATGGACGGTCTGCAGCAGGTCGCCGAGTTCCTTGTTTTTGCTCAGCAGGTCGGGAATTGGCAAGACGCCGAACCAGACCGTCTGGAATCCCTTGGCCGAACTCATCAGCCAGCCGGACAGCGGGATGGCGAGCATCAGCAGGTAGAGCATCAGGTGCCCGGCGTGGGCGGCCAGCTGCATCAGTTTCGGCATGCTCGCCGGCAGTTCCGGCGGGCGGTGCGTGACTCGCCAGAACAGGCGCAGCCAGACGAGCAGGAATGCCGTCACGCCGGCCCATTTATGCCATGAGTAGAGTTGCAGCTTGGTCGGCGAGAGCGGCAGGTCATGCATGTAGAAACCCAGCCCGATCAGGCCGAAAAGCAGGATGGCCATCAGCCAGTGCAGACCTTTGGCGGTGGCGGTGTAGCGGTTGGTCACAGTCGATCTCCTTGTTGCGGCGAAAACGTGTAGGCATCCATGGCGATGACGTAATCATCGATCCCGGCGTGGAAGCGTTCGGCCCGGGCGGTGTCGCCACCCGCTCCGAGTGCGACAAACAGGGGCAGCAAATGTTCATCGCTCGGGTGGGCCTGGACGGCGTCCGGGGCCTGCCGGCGGTAATCGAGTAGTGCGTCGATATCGTGAGCTTGCAGGCGATCGGCCAGCCAGTCGGTAAACGGCCGCACATAATCCGGGGTCTGACCGCCGTTGCGCCAGGCCAGCTGGTAATCGCGCAGGTTGTGCGTGACGTTGCCGGAGGCGATCAGCAGAAAGCCGCGGGCGGCCAGCGGCGCCAGCGCCTGACCCAGCCGGTAAGCCTGCTGCGGCCCGCCGCGGCTCTGGATGGAGAGCGGAATGACCGGCACGTCGGCCTCCGGGAACATCAGGCGCAACGGCACCCAGGCGCCATGGTCGAGGCCGCGCTGGGCATCCTCGACGACCGGCAGGCCGGCAGCGCGGATCGCCGCGACCACTTCGCTGGCCGCTTCGCGGCAGCCGGTGGCGGGGTAGCGCAGGGCATACAATTCGTCCGGGAAGCCGGAGAAGTCGTGGATGGTTTCCGGGCGCTCGGCGAAACCGACGGTCGGTACGGCGGTATCCCAATGGGCGCTGACGATCACGATGGCGCGGGGCAGGGCCAGCGATCCGGCCAGCCTGACCAGCGCCGCCCCGGCGGCGCCCGGGCGCAGCGCAAAGGTCGGCGCGCCGTGGGGGACGAAGAGAGCGGATGGGGTCGGGTTCATTGCGGTAACTCCTGATGCGATGACCGTACTGTAGTCCTCCTTTTTGCAGCGAAATAGCCGACAATCGGCAAATGTTTATTGCCGGAATTGCAACAATGGACCGACTTGACGCAATGCACCTTTTTGTCCGGGTCGCCGAACTCGGCAGCTTTGCCGCCGTGGCGCAGCAACTCGGGCTGGCCCGTTCGGTGGTGACGCGGCAGATCGCCGCGCTCGAAGCGCACCTCGGCGTCAAGCTGATGGCGCGCAGTACCCGCCGCCTGTCGCTGACGTCAGCCGGCACGGCCTATCTGGAAAAATGCCGGGTTATCCTGAATCTGGTCGAAACGGCCGAAACCGATGTCGCCGAAGAGCGTGTCAATCCGCGCGGCAACATCCGCATCAGCCTGCCGCTCAGCTTCGGCCTGAAACGGCTGGCGCCGCTGCTCCTCGAGTTTTCCCGGCGCTACCCGGAGGTCGGTCTGGACATGGATTACAGCGACCGGCGGGTCAATCTGATCGAGGAGGGCATCGATCTGTCGATTCGCATCACCCGCCGGCTGGAAGGCAGCGACATCGCCCGGCGCATCGGCACCGCCCGCATGCTGGCCGTCGCCTCGCCGGATTATCTGGCCCGCCACGGCCGGCCGCAGCATCCGGCGGAACTGGCCCATCACGAGTGCCTCGGCTATACGGTGGGCGGCACCGGGCAGAACTGGCAGTTCATGGTCGATGGGCAACTGGCGAGTTTCCCGGTACGCAGCCGCATTCACGCCAACAATGGCGATGTGCTGACCGAAGCGGCGGCGCAGGGATTGGGCATTACACTGCAGCCCGATTTCATCATCGACGGTTTTCTCGCGGCCGGCCGCATCGAGGCCGTTCTGACCGAGTTTCCGGTGCCCGAACTCGGCATCTACGCCATGCTGCCGAGCAATCGCCATGTGCCGCACCGGGTACGCGTGCTGATGGACGCACTGGCCGCCGGCCTGGCCGTCTAGACAAGGGAAAAGGGAATGCCGCGGGCCGTGAATTCATTCACAGACACCCGGCGACCGGCCGGGCATCATGTAGTCGTTGAAGCTTATTACGACAGGTTGTGCATCGTGGCATTCCTTAATCCCAAAACCAGCGCTCCACCCCGCAGCCGCATGCCGGCTAACGGCAGGGCGACCGCGTCCGGCGAAAAGGATCTGTCCAATTTCGACCTGCGCAATGCGCTGGACGACATGAAAGTCAGCGAAATCTCCTTTGCCGAGTTTCTCGCGGTACTGCGCAAGGCCGGCAAGCACCCGGCCTGACGCGCGGCCAGGATTGATCAAAGCAGGCGACAGTGGTCGCAAGAGGCGGTAAATTGATCGCTCGCGGCGCGCGCTGCGCCGGTCTTCCTTTCTTGTTCCGATAGCCCGAAGCCATGCCGAAAATATTCCGTACCATCTTTGCCACCACGATCTTGCTGCTTGCGCTGCCGGTTCATGCGCTGGACGCTACCAGCGCCGTCACCGTAACGCCGCTGCTCAAAACCACCAGCACCTGGGATGGCCAGCCGATCGTCTACCCGGAGGGGCAGGGTGAGGTCACCGCCTTCATCATCGAATTGGCAGCCAACGGCGAGACGGGCTGGCACGAGCACCCGGTCCCTTCCTTTGCCTACATCCTGCAAGGCGAGCTGGAAGTCACCCGGCGTGACGGTTCGGTCAAGCGGCTGAAACCGGGCGAGGCGCTGGCCGAAGTGGTGAACACCTTCCATAACGGCCGGGCCCTGAATGACCAGCCGGTGAAGCTGGTGGTCTTCTACACGGGGGCCGTCGGCAAAAAACTGACCATTCCACATCCGGAATTCAGATTGCCGTAAGGGCTGGCTGGCTCTAACGATGTTATTTCTAAGCCCAACGTGCTAGCTCAGCCGACGGCAAAAAGCATAGCTTTTTGACAATCTGGTGGATTGCAGTGTTGGGCGAATTACAGATATTGCGGGCCAAGTTGGGACTCCTCGACATCGAAATGTTCGGCAAGCCATTTCTTCGCCTCAGTTAGGCTGAATTCCAGATAAATCTCAGCAAAAGCGCGATGCCCTCGCGATAGCGCGAGTGAAGCAGATGCCACTTGGGTGAAAAGATCGTTCCAAACGTGACATGGCTTTTCAGCTAGAACCGATGGAATGCTCAGGAGAGATTTGAAATACCCGTCTTGAAGCTCTTCTGGGACTTCTTGATTCTTTGGCCGGGCAAGTTCAATGGTGCAAACAAGGGCAAGAGGGTTCCAGTCGGGTAACGGACTGCGGCGAGTAATCTCGATGAGCCAAGGCACCGAAGCATAGGACGCTTCCCCCAAATCGCCTTGGTGGTGCAGTTCTTCCCACAACTCTTGATAAGCCCCCTTTGTGGGCTCGCTCTCAAGCAAACCACGCAATACCTTTGAAGCGTCGTAGATGTCGCGATAGCCACCGCGATATGAAGTCCAACGAAGATCGTTAAGAGGAAGCATTGTTACGCCCAACGTCTAAGTTGAGGGGCGGCCGGAGCGAAGCGAAGGGAACCGGCAAGCGCAGCTTGACGGCAGTCCCGCTCGATCGGTGGGTTAGCTTTCGCCATCGCCGGATGTGGGTAATGCATGGTTTTTGATGTCTTTCATCGCTTCCAGAAGTTTTATCGTCGCATGGGCATCGAGGTTGTCGCCCGTGTATCGAACCTCATACAAGCCTTGAAGGTTTGAAGGGAGCTTGACACCATCTCGGACAAGAAGGATGAAGCGGCGGCCGTAAAACGCCATTGCAGCACCAATCTCGATAAGAACGTTTGGATTCAGCAGTACGTGTTCGTTACCTTCTTTATCAATAATAGTTCGATCTGCGTCGACGTGGATAATTGCAGCGCCACAGGCTCTCATATCGTCCATAACCTTTTCAGGAACGGGCTTAGAGACAGACTGCCGCTCGACAGAGATTACTGGTTCCAACTCTCCGTATTCGAGAAGTTTTCGTATTGGATCAACAAGATCGCGGTTCTTCCCGTGCGTAATAAATACTCGTCGCCGGCGTTGATCATCAGCAATTGCTGCTGAAAGTGCTGCGCCGCGAGGTTCTATTGCGGGAGGAGGCACAGTAACTCTGGCTTCAGCTGTGGGTAAATGAGGAACCGTGGGCGTGTTCTCCGATGTTACTGAAGCGGTTCTAATTGGGGTTGTGGTTTCCGGTGCTTCTGTTTCGGCGGAGGTTTCTGTTGAAGCAGTCCCTTCCAACGTTACGTAGGTCTTGCCTTTAATTTCTTCGATGAATCCAACCGAACGCGCGCTTGAGTCGATACGCTCAAGCACTTCTGCGGCCTTTTCGCGGGGTACCCCCATGTCTTCAAGCACATTGAGAGCGATGTCCGGGCGAGGGAATGCGTTGCCATCGTACTGGCGCAAGAAATCGCCGAATACTCTAGGGAGTAATACGGCCTCGCGCTTTGCCTTTATGTCCTCGCCCTCGACGACTGGACGCAGAATCCTCCGCGCGAGAGGTGTGACCGAGATGGAAGTGGCTTGTACCCCACCATCAACCAGACCAAATGCAATCGCTGCGCCAGACAAAACCCGAATCTGCGATCCCTTTGGATCCATTTCGACTGCCTTCGCGAGTTGCAGGGGGGACACTGACTTGCCCGCATAGTGATCTAGTATTGCCTGTGGCATACGCATTGCATACTCCAATGACGTCATTGGCACATCCGACTGTTTCAAATAGGCGCGTTTTTGGGCGGGCATTGCGATAGGAGGCGATGATGTTTTTGTGGTTTTTGCGGATGCTTTGGCCATTTGGTATCCAGTAAGAATAAGAGTGAAAGCTAACGTTGAAAATCACCGGACCTCCGGCAAGCGGAGCTTGCCGGAGGTCCGGTGGATTGGAATGTTAGGTTTAGGAGGTAAGTGCACGATGGAAAATGCAGCTCAAAAAATTTAGGACGCGTTTACAGCTCTACAGGAGGCTGAAATAAGGTTGCCGCGAAATCACGAAGGACAACGCCTTGATCAGGTGCCGCAAGAAATCCTGGGTACGCAAACATTTGACCAATCAACTGGTCAAAAACGGCATGCATTTTCTCTGGCTCCGGATGAGTCGTTATCAATGCACGGACAGCGGCGGTTAGCCCGTACAACTGGGTTGCAATTGTTACGGTTGCTCCTAAACGGTCTCGTGCGGCTGCTGCGATTGGATCGGTTTGCATGGGGGCCTCTTGGAGAAAAACCTAACGTAAAGCGGATGGCGTTTTCGCCATGTATTCTGGAAAACAGCCATCCATCCTTGCCAGCGCTTCAGCCGAAGAAGGCCAAACGGAGCGGCTTGTGGAGTAGTTGGCCAGATTGTTTTCGAGGATGGATGGCGGGGAAATATGGCGTGCTGCCGGGATATGCGGCCTGAGCGCCATGTATCCCGGACCCGCGTCGTCTATGCTGGCGAACATGGCGCCGCCAAAGGTGCTTGTCATATTACTAAAGATGAACTGCTGCATTTATGCACAGTGTTTTTTGGTTGGCAGATATGGTGTGGAAGTGAACCAATCCTCGACCTTGCTTGGGTGCGTTAGGGGGGATTCGCTATAACTGCTGCAGCATAGGGACTGAGCGTTGTTATGTCGAGTGGGTGCATCGTTTCGTGGTCGAGCTATCGGGCCGATGGCTTGGGGTGGCTCGATATTCGCCTTGTTCCGCTTGAATGCTGCGTGGTCCTCGGCTCCGATGGTGGCGCGCGGCAGGCCGCTTCCTGTGCATTTTTTCGTCCCGCGCTCGGTGCGCAGGCCGGCGGCGATATTGGTCCAGCCTTGCAACCGGGCGTGCCAATCGATCGATCTGAATTCCCGCTGGACAGCCGGGCTGGCGCCGCGTAGCATCGCCGCCCCTCCCGCACAGCTCTCCAATGTCCCACTCTTCCTGCGCCCGCGCCTGCGGTATCGATTTCGGCACGTCCAACTCCACTGTCGGCTGGCTGCGGCCCGGTCAGCCGACCCTGCTGGCGCTGGAGGATGGTAAGCCGACCTTGCCTTCGGTCGTTTTCTTCAACGCCGAGGAAAGTTCGGTCAGCTTCGGCCGGGCCGGGCTGCGCGAGTATCTCGACGGTTACGAGGGGCGGCTGATGCGTTCGCTGAAGAGCCTGCTGGGCAGCAGCCTGATCGATGGGCGCACCGATGTGCAGGGCAGCGTCGTCGCTTTTCGCGATCTGCTCACCCAGTTCATCGCCACTTTGAAGGCGCGCGCCGAGGAGCAAGGCGGGCGTGCCTTCGAGCAGGCGGTTCTCGGGCGCCCGGTGTTTTTTGTCGATGACGACCCGGCGGCTGACCGCGTGGCCGAGGAGACGCTGGCCGATATCGCCCGGGCCATCGGCTTGTCGGAGGTGAGTTTCCAGTACGAACCGATCGCCGCCGCCTTTCACTACGAAACCACGCTGGCTCATGAGGAAGTGGTGCTGGTCGCCGACATCGGCGGCGGTACTTCCGATTTCTCGATTGTCCGGCTTTCCCCGGAACGGGCTCGCGCTGCCGAGCGCTGGAGCGATGTGCTGGCCAATGGTGGCGTCCATATCGGCGGTACCGATTTCGACCGCCAGCTGAGCCTGTCCACCGTCATGCCGCTGCTCGGTTACCGCAGCCAGCTCAAGGGCGGGCGCGAAATGCCATCGAGCATCTATTTCAACCTCGCCACCTGGCACACCATCAATTTTGCCTATGCCCGCCAGATCTGGACCGAACAGCAGCGCCTGCTCCTCGATGCCATCGAGCCGGAACGCCTGAATCGTCTGCTGGCCCTGATCCGCGAGCGCGCCGGGCATTGGCTGGCGCATCAGGTCGAGGAGGCCAAGATTGCGCTCTCCGACAAGGATACGGCCACCCTCCAGCTCGAGCGTTTTGCGCCGGGCGAGCAGAAACTGCTGACGCGCACCGAGTTTGATCTGGCGACCGGAATGCTCGTTGACAACGTCGAAGCCGCCGTCGCCCGCCTGCTGCCCCAAGCCGGCCTGGCCGCGAACGGCATCGACACCATCTTCTTCACCGGCGGCTCAAGCGGCATCCCGCTGCTGCGCCGACGCATCGCGGCACTGCTGCCGCAGGCGCGCGTCATCGAAGGCGACCTGTTCGGCAGCATCGGCGCCGGCCTGGCGGTGGATGCGGCACGCCGCTATGGCACCGTGAAAAATCCGCGCGGCTAAGCAGCGCCTCCCGCGCTGGCCGGGATCCCGATAGGACAAAGCAGTTCAGCAGTCAGCCCGGCTGGCCCTCCGCTTGTCATGGAGTTTTCACTCGGCTGTCACGCCCGTGTCATCGCCTGTTTTTAAAATAATGCAATGCATTACGCTGGAATTTATTTGGCGTGTGCACTATGTTATTTGTTAAACGCAGGCATGTTTTGACCGGGAGACTGAACATGATCGAGAGCCCATCCATTGCTAATCAAAGTCCGCAGTTCCAGGACTTTCTCCCGACTTGGTGCCTGCTGCTTGCGGTGGCTATGGGCATCCTGGTTTGGGGCGATGGTTGGTATGCCGGATTCTTCACCGCCCAGTCGGTGAGCGGTGTGCTGCCGCCCTGGTTTTGGGGGGCGCTGACGACGCTCGGCGACGAGCGCATGCTGCTGGCTCTGCTGCTGCCGTTCTCTCTGCGTTTTCCGCGCGTGTTCTGGGCTATCGTCATTGCCTCGCTGCTCGCTGCGCTGCTTGTTCGCGGGTTGAAGCTGGCGGTTCCCATGCCACGACCGGCCGAAGTGCTCGATGCCGCCCAGATCACCGTGATTGGCGCGCGCCGCACGGGGCATGGCTTTCCGTCCAGTCATGCCGCAACGATTTTTGCCTTTGCCGCCGTCTGGGTGGCCCAGTTGGGTTGGCGACGGGGCTTGCCGATACTGGGGCTGGGCGCGCTGGCAAGTTTTTCCCGCGTTGCCGTCGGGGCGCATTGGCCGATTGATGTCCTGGCCGGCGCCCTGGTCGGTTCGCTGGCGGCCTGGGCCGGGTTGGTTCTGGCTCCTCGCCTGAGCTGGGGCTTGCGTCCGAAAGTGCAGTGGGGACTCGTCTGTCTTGCCGCGTTGGCCGTCTGCAGCTTGCCTTTTGACGCCATGGGTTATCCTGAGTCGCTGCTCTTTCGCTGTGCCTTGTGCGGTTTCGGACTGGCCGGCTTCTGGCGGCATTACCTCAGGCCAGTGTTGCAACAGTGGAGCCGGCAACCGGTGCGTCGATGGAGCAGATTTGGTTGAAGAAGTTTTGAATAAAAAGCAGTCATCCGGTAGTCCGCATGCGTTCATCTAATCGTGCCAACCCGGCACTTTGGGGGGTGTCCCTGGCCGTCGTGCTGCTCGCCTCGCTGTTCGGGCGACCGGACATCCCGATCGACGAAACCCGTTATCTGAGCGTTGCCTGGGAAGCATGGCAGGGCGGCGACTGGCTGATCATGCACATGAACGGCCAGCCCTATCATCACAAGCCGCCATTGCTGTTCTGGTTGATCGGCTTGGGCTGGTCGGTGTTCGGGGTCAATGACTGGTGGCCGCGCAGCATTTCGGCGCTCGCCTCGCTGGCCTGCGTGCTGCTCACGGCGCAGATCGCCGCCCGGCTCTGGCCGGATCGCCAGAAGGTGCCGGCGGCCGCCGGCTGGCTGTTGCTGACCGGCATTTACTGGCTGCTGTTCAGTACCTCGGTGATGTTTGACGTCCTGCTGACGGCCTTCACCTTGCTCGCGCTGCGCGGGGTGCTCGATGTCTGGCGGCGCGGCGGCTGGCGAGGCTGGCTGTGGTGCGGCGTCGGACTCGGGCTGGGCGTGCTGACCAAAGGCCCTTTCGTGTTGCTGTTCGTGTTGCCGGTCGCGGTAGCCGGCCCGTGGTGGGGGGGCGAACGAGCCAGTGGCAAGGCCTGGTGGCGCGGCATGCTGGCGGCCGGTGGGCTGGGCGCGGCAATCGCCTTGCTGTGGGTCATCCCGGCCGCCATTTTTGGCGGTGAAGAGTTTCGCAACGCCATCCTGTGGGGCCAGGTGGCCGGCCGGGTCTCCGGCGAGCTGGCGCACCGTCAGCCGATCTGGTTCTATTTCGCCGCCGGACTCGTGCTGGTCTTCCCGCTTGTGCTCAGCCGGCAGGCCTGGCGGGCCGCCATCGGGCAGGGGCGTCAGCGAGCCGACAGTGGCACGCGCTTTCTCGCCTGCTGGAGTGTTCCCGCCTTCATTGCCCTGTCGCTGGCCGGTGGCAAACAGTTTCATTACGTTCTTCCGCTATGGCCAGCCGTCGCCCTGCTGCTGGCTGCCGGGTGGGAGCAGGGCGCGGCGCGGCGTGGCGGCTTGTGGCTGCTGCCGGTCGTCGTCGCCGGCCTGGGCGGCGCGCTGCTGGCCTTCCCGTTATGGGTGGGAAAACACTGGTTCGCCGCCTACGCCGGGCCGAGTTGGTCGATCGGCGGCGGCTTGCTGATCGTTCTGGCTCTCGTCCTGGCTGTCGTCAGCCGGTTGCGCCGCGACGTACTCCCGGCGACTCTTGCGCTATTCGCGATGGCCGTCACCAGCGTATTGCTGTTGTTGGTGGTTCGCCCCGTCAGTCCGGCCTTCGACATGACGCCGCTGGCGGCCAAGTTGAGTCAGTTCGAGAAACAAGGCGTCGAGCTTGTTCATGTCAGCGCCTATAACGATCAATACCGTTTCTATGGCCGGCTGGAACGCCCGCTGCGGCAGATAAGCCGCGATGAACTCGCGGTTTGGTTTGCCGGGCATCCGGAAAGCCGGGCCATCGTGTATCTGAAAGATCCTGCCGATCTCGCCAAGCTCGATGCCGATTTTTCCCGGCCGTATCTCTCGGGCGGCGTCGCGCTGATCGGCGCCCGGTCGGCCGGGCAGTGGAGTGCGCTGAGAAAGTAGTCCCGGGCCGGCGCCCGGGAAACGGCTTGCCTGGTCCGGTCAGAGACCGTCATCGGCCGGCGCTGGCTGCGCAGCCAGCGCCAAAGGCAGTTCCGGTGGCGGGAAATGACCGCTCCCCGCTTCCGGTTGCAATGCGCCGGCCTGACTGGCTAACGGAATCACCCCGGCCCAGACGGGGATGTCCATATCCTCGGCGCTGTCTTCGGCACCCCAGTTGCGGACCTTGGCCACCGCTTCGCTGAGTGCCAGGCGGAGAATGCGCGTGCCGGCCAGCTCGCCCGGGCTGGCTGCCCGGACATGGGCGTTGCGGCCGGGGCTGACGTGTTCGAGAAAGGCGGCCATCGCCGCTGCCTTGTCCGATGCTTCATCCACCGCGGCAAACTGCCCGTAGATCACCACCGAGCGGTAATTCATCGAATGGTGAAAGGCCGAACGGGCGAGCACCAGCCCGTCGAGGTGGCTGATGCAGACCGAGCATTCCGTGGCGAGCAGGGCGTTGATCAGCCGCGAGTTGTTGGCGCCGTGGATATAGAGGTGTTCGCCGCTCCGCCAGCAGGCGGTCGGCAGGCAATGGACGCTGCCCTCCGCCGTAAAGGCGATGTGGCAGAGGAAAGCGGCATCGATGATGGCGGCGATGGTCGGCGTTTCGTAATGGGCGCGCTGCGCTTTGCGCTTGATCTCGGTACGACGGCTGGGAGCGGTGGCAGACATGGTTGGTTCCGGTGGGCTGGGCGATCAGCATAGCCAATCTTTGGCGCGCTCAAAAGAGTCGGCAACTGGACATTGGCGGGCGCCAGCTGAAATCCGGCCACGTTTATTTCCCCGCTCGCCGTCCGTGGCCGGCCGATTTTGCTGCGGTTCAGGCGGCGAGCAGGCTTTGCAGCTTGCTGTAGAAAGTCTTGTCGCGTTCGTATTGCCCATCGGCGAGCTGCCCCTTGTTGGCTTCCAGTGTGGCCAGCAGGTTGTCGACGGCCTGGCGGTAGCTGTCGATTTTGTCGGGAGGGTACTGCGTTCCCATAGTCTTGCCGTCAACCTCCAGGCCGTAGATGGCGATATGCATGCTCAACTGGTAGGTCATCATCTCGCCCATGCCCATCCCGGCGGTCGCCTGGAACCAGGCTTCCTTGAAGGCATCCGGCGCATCCTTGGGCGGGAAGGACATGGTTCGGGCGGCGCCCACCTCGTCGATTCCGTCATGGTTCAGGTCGACGCTGTAGCCTTCCGGCAGCAGCAGGTTTTGCGCCCCTTCATCGCTCAGTGAGCCGGTGTCGATGCGCTCGGCCAGGCAGTGGTTCTGGCGCACGGCATCAAGCTCCTTGGCCGACAGCGTGCCGAGAAAGGCGCGGGCGTTTTCGATCCCTCCCGAGCTGTAGGCCTTGTTCAGCACCTCGGCATAGAGGGCCTGGCTTTCGGTGCTGACGCCGCGCCGGGCCGCGAGTTCGCTATGCGTACTGCCGAGAATGTCGGCGAGCGACCGGCTGTTGGTCTCGCTGCTGCCGCTACTGTTTTGCGTCGGCGTGCTTTGCGCCGCGAAGGCGGCTTGATAGGCCGCGTAGAAGCCGCTGTCCGGCGTTTCGCGGTAGCCCAGACGCTGGGAGGTGGTGATTGGCGCTCCGACATTTCTGACATCCATGCTGTTTCCTTTCGGTAAGTTTTGCCGTTTTTCGGGAATGCCGTCCGTTTTCTTGCCGCTTTTCGGTCGGGCAGGGCATTGTTCCGTTGACTAAGCAGGTGACGTGCCAACGGCATGAACGGCGATGCTCGCTCCGACTATTGACGCACTGCACAAAATGCCCGCACAATGAATCCATGAGCTATCGTCCTTTCGCCTTGATTTCGCTTAGCCGCCGCGTTCTGCGTGCGTGGCGCGTTGTCGTCGATCCGGGGCCGGGAGTGGGGTAGCTGTTTCATACCGAATTCACCAGAGGCCGCGGATTAAACCCCGCGGCCTTTTTGTTTTTTACTCACCATAAGAGGAGCGTTCGATGCCTGTTCCCGTCGCCTATCTCGCCATCGTCCTGATCTGGTCCACGACGCCGCTGGCCATCCAGTGGAGTACGCAAGGGGCCGGCTTTGCCTTCGCCGTGCTGGCCCGCATGCTGATCGGCGTCGTTGTCGCCGCGCTGTTGGTCGCCGCCTGGCGCATCGGCCTGCCGCTGCATGCGCGGGCGCGTCGGGCCTATCTGGTGGGCGGCCTCGGGCTGTTCGGCTCGATGGCCTTGACCTACTGGGCGGCGCGTTATGTGCACTCGGGGTTGGTTTCGGTGCTCTTCGGTCTGTCGCCGTTGATGGCCGGGGGGCTGGCCGCCCTGTGTCTGGGCGAACGGGCGCTGACGCCGCTCAAGCTGGTCGGCATGCTGCTCGGAGCGCTCGGCCTGGCGGTCATTTTCATCCATGGCGACAGCCTGGGCGGCGAATACGCGCTGGCCGGACTGCTCGTGCTGTTGCTGGCCGTCTTCATTTACTCGGGCTGTCTGGTCTGGCTGAAGCGGATCGGCGACGACAGTCCGCCGCTGGCCACCACGGTCGGTACGCTGCTCGTTTCCTTGCCGTTGTTTGCGCTGCTCTGGGCCGCCACCGACGGACAGTTGCCGGCCATGGTGCCGCTGCGCTCGGCGGGGGCCATCGTCTATCTCGGCGTTTTCGGCTCGGTGATCGGCTTTGCGCTCTACTATTACGTCATCCAGCACCTCGAGGCTTCGAAAGTGGCCTTGATCACGCTGATAACGCCGGTGCTGGCGCTGCTGCTCGGTCATCTGTTCAATGGCGAGACGATCGGCTGGCGCCTGTGGCTGGGGAGCGGCCTGATCCTGTTCGGTTTGACCGTGCATCAGGCGAATGCGCTGATTTCCTTGTGTCTGTCGCCGCGCCCCGCGCGGAGCCTCGGCTAAACACCCGAAACCCGCACCAGATGGTGCAATGGGCGCCGCCGACTTCTGTTAATCTGTTACCCCACCAAAAAAACCTGTTTTTCGGAGTTCGGTTTGCTGCGGATCTTGATCGTTGATGACAACCTTTCCATGCGCAAGGTACTGGCCGCGTTGTTTACCAGCGCGGGGCACGAGGTCGTCGGGGCTTTTGCCGACGGCAACGGTATCGAGGAACTGATCCGCCAGACCGCGCCGGATCTCGTCTGTCTCGATTACCACATGCCGGGGCGCGACGGCTTGACCATCCTGAAGGTCATCCAGGCCGAAATGCCGCAAATCGACGTCGTCTTCATGACCGCTTCCAGCGAGTCCGACATCGAGGAAAAAGCCGCCGATGCGGGCGCCTCGGGCTTCATCCGCAAGCCGTTCAGCCAGGCGCAGATCATCGACGAACTGCGTGCCGTCGAAGAAACGCGCACGACCGTGAACCAGGCGGGAGCAGTGCCTCCTGGTGAGGTCAGGGTGCGCCGGCGGGGCACGGCGGTGATTGCCGACGATAACGGCTCGGTCCGTCTGGTGCTCAAGGGGCTGCTCGAAGCCTGCGGCCTGCAGGTTGTCCAGTCGGTGGCGACCGGTGGCGAAGCGATTCTGGCGGCCAAGAATCACCAGCCACGGATTCTCTGTCTCGATATCAACATGCCGGTGATGGGCGGCCTGGAGGCCTTGCCGCAAATCGTCGAGGCCAGCCCGCAGACCGCGGTGATCATGGTCACCGGCTGCGCCGACAAGATGCTGGTTGCCCAGTCGGCTGGCCTCGGTGCCGTCGGTTACATCATCAAGCCGCTGCGTCCGGCTTATGTCGAGAATTTCATCCGCAAGCTGCTCGGCGCCTAGGCGAGCAAGGCCACGGCCTTGATCTGGGCGCGCAGCGCCAGGCCGGGGCGGATATCGAGGCGCTCGGCCGAGCGCCGGGTAATGCGGGCGAGCAAGGGTTCGCCGGCGACATCGAGTTTGACCAGCACATGGCCCGGAGTGTCGGTCGGCGCCTGATCGACGACGACGGCGGCGACGCAATTCAGGATGCTGGTCTGCACCTGGGGGAGCAGGGCCAGGCTGACATCGCGGGCATGGATGCGGCAGCGCAGCGGCGTGCCGACCGGCTCGTCGTGGCGCGAGACGAAAATCGCCCCGCCGGCGAATTCGAGGCGGGTCAGGTCGTCGGCTTCGTGTGCCGCGACGCGGGCTTCGATGACCACGCCGGCATCGTCGGCGAAGACGGCCGGCAGGTCGATGCGGCTGAGCACGGCGTTGAGCGGCCCGCTGGCCACCACCCGGCCCGCGTCGAGCAGTACCAGATGGTCGGCCAGCCGGGCGACTTCGTCCGGGCTGTGGCTGACGTAGATGATCGGGATCGACAGTTCGCGGTGCAGGCGTTCCAGATAGGGCAGGATTTCCAGCTTGCGCTTCAGGTCGAGCGCCGCCAGCGGTTCGTCCATCAACAGGATTTGCGGCGCGGCGAGCAGGGCGCGGGCAATCGCCACGCGCTGGCATTCGCCGCCGGACAACTGGCCGGGCGGGCGGTCGAGCAAATGGCCGATGCCGAGCAGTTCGGCCACCGCGGACAGCGCGAAGCGGCGTTCGCCGGCCGGGGCGCGGCGCTCGCCGAATTCGATGTTGCGGCGCACCGACAGGTGGGGGAACAGGCTGGCTTCCTGAAAGACCACGCCGAGCGCCCGCTGGTGCGGCGGAACGAAATGACCCCGGCTTTCGTCCTGCCAGACCGCCTCGCCGATCGCCAGGTAGCCGTCCGGCGCCCGTTCCAGTCCGGCCAGGGCGCGCAGCACGGTGGTCTTGCCCGAACCGGAGTGGCCGAACAGGCCGCTGATGCCGCGCCCGGGCAGTGTCAGCTCGACATCCAGCGTGAAGTCCTGCCGGTCGATGCGGAATCTGGCCTGGATTTCACCGCTCATAAGGCTTTGTGCCGGGCCGGATTGAAGGTGTAGAGGGCGAGCAGCACCAGGAAACTGAACAGCACCATGGCGCCGGACAGCCAGTGGGCCTGGGTGTATTCCATCGCCTCGACATGGTCGTAAATCTGCACCGAGACGACGCGCGTCTTCTCCGGAATATTGCCGCCGATCATCAGCACGATGCCGAATTCGCCGACGGTGTGGGCGAAGCCGAGAATGGCGCCGCTCAGGAAGCCGGGCTTGGCGAGCGGCACGGCGACCGACCAGAAGGTGTCCCACGGGCTGGCGCGCAGCGTCGCGGCGACTTCCAGCGGCCGTTCGCCGATCGCCTCGAAGGCGTTCTGGATCGGCTGGACGACGAAGGGCAGGGAATAGAACACCGAAGCAATGACCAGGCCGGGGAAGGTGAAGGGCAGCAGGCCGAGGCCGAGCGCTTCGGTCAGCCGGCCGAGCGGGCCGTGCGGCCCCATGGTGACGAGCAGGTAGAAGCCGAGTACGGTCGGCGGCAGGACCAGCGGCAGGGCGACCAGCGCCCCGACCGCACCCTTGAAGGCCGAACGGGTGCGGGCCAGCCACCAGGCGATGGGCGTGCCGATGACGAGCAGCAGCAGGGTCACGACCGTGGCCAGCTTGAGGGTCAGCCAGACGGCGTTGAGATCGGCACTTTCCATGGTCAATGGCGGGAAAACAGATCGCGCAGTTTACAGAGGCTGGTGGTGATATCAAAGCGCGGATCGGCCAGCGCTTCGCCGGCCAGGATGCGGGCGATCGCCTCGGCCGGCTCGGCTTCGCCGGTGAGCAGCACGTCGGCACCGCGTTTTTTCATGTGGCGGATGAAGCCGTCGCCGGCGCTGGCGCAGACCACCAGATCGATGCCGTCGAGCGGGTGCGGGCCGTCGTCGGCAAACGTGTGGAGGATCTGTTCCTTGTCCAGATCGACCCGTTTTGGTGCGGGCAGGATCTGGTTGGCACGGTGCTCGGTCAGGTCGTAAACCAGCCATTGCCGGGTTTGTCCGGCATGGCCGCTGACGGCGGTGAAGTCTTTGGTGGCGATGGCGATTTTCATGGTTCAGGGCTCAGTGGCAGGCGGGGCGGCGGTCAGCGTCACGGCCACGTCGTGCGGCGGAGCGAAATACGGCGCGCTGGTGACCAGGATGTGCGCCCCGGCGCGGGCATAGGCTTCGGCGTTGGCGGCATTGACGCCACCAGCCGCAGCAAGTCGCGTGCCCGGAAGCTGGCGATGCAGGCGGTCGACCGCCTCGGGCGGCATTTTTTCCAGTTGCAGGATGTCGGCGCCGGCCGCCGCCCAGAGCGCCGCTTCGGCCTCGCTCGACACTTCGACGACGACGGCCCGTTCCGGCCACTGCCGGCGGAGCCGCGCTACGGTTGCCGGTGGTGCTTCGTCGCCGAGAAAGGTGCGATGCTCGGCGAAAACCAGCAGGGTTTCCGACAGGCTTAGGCGGTGCGGGCTGGCCCCGGCGCAGAGCACGGCCTTCATCGCCGCGGCCTTGGTGCCGGGGAAATTCTTCCGGGTGCATACGACGCTGGCCGCCGGATTGCCGCGCCGGGCGGCGGCGACGATCTCGGCGGTGCTGGTGGCGATTCCCGACAGGTACTCCATCAGGGTTTGCGCCGTTTTCCAGACGGCATGCAGGGCGCCGGCTTCGCCTTCGAGGCGCAGTATCTCGTCGCCGGCCGCCAGGCGTTCGCCGCTTGCGCGGCTGGCGCCGATCAGGCGAAGGCCGCGCAGTTGCGCCAGGCGCCCGGCTTCTTCGCTGCCGCACAGCAGCATGGCGTAGCGGGCGCGGCAGATCAGCCTTCCCGGTTGTCGGTCGATGGCCAGGGCAAAGCTGGTCGCATCGCCGCAGGGGACATCTTCAAGCAGCAGGCTTTCCAGGAAGCTGTCGGGCAGCGTGTAGGGATTCATGCCGGGCGGGGCGCTTAGCGCAGGGCGTAGCCGAAGGACTTGATGACTTTCCGGGCGGCTTCGCTCTTCAGGTAGCTCATCAGGGCAATTGCCGCCGCCTTGTCCTTGCCCTTGGCGAGGATGACCGCATCCTGGCGGATCGGGTCGTAGAGGTTAGCCGGCACGATCCAGCCCGAGCCGGCGGCGATCTTGTCGTTGTTGATGACCTGGGAGTAGGCGACGAAGCCGAGTTCGGCGGCGCCGGTGGAGACGAACTGATGGGTCTGGGAGATGTTTTCGCCTTGGACGAAGAGCGGCTTCAGGTTGTCGAGTACGCCCAGTTTGCCCATCGCCTGCACGGCTGCCGCGCCGTAGGGGGCGGTTTTCGGGTTGGCGATGGCGAGATGCTTGAAGCCGCCTTTTTTCAGGATTTCACCCTTGCCGTCGATCAGCTGGGGGGTGGCCGACCACAGCACCAGCGTGCCGATCGCGTAGGTGAAGGCACTGCCGTCCACCGCGTTGCCTTCCTTGATCAGTCGGGCTGGCGTCTCGTCGTCGGCGGCGAGCAGGATTTCGAAGGGTGCGCCGTTCTTGATCTGTGCATAGAACTTGCCGGTCGCGCCGAAGGACAGCGTCGCCTTGTGCCCGGTATCGCGCTCGAAGAGCGCCGAAATGACCTGCATCGGGCCGGTGAAGTTGGCCGCGACCGCGACCTGGACTTCGTCGGCCAGGGCGCCGGCGCTGGCCAGCAGGGAAAGGATCAGGATGCCGAGACGTTGCATGGAGTTCTCCGGAGTGGGTTATGGGCGGGGGCGGCCGACCGTTCAGTCGCCTTGCGGCGTCCCGGCTGATCGGCCATGACGGGCTGCTTCAGGAATACTTGCAAAGAATGACGGCCGACGCCTTGAACACCGCGCAGGCCTGGCCGCCGACGACCAGCCCGAGATGCTCGACGCTGTCGTGGGTGACGACGGCGCAGACCGATTTGCCGCTTTTCAGGCTGAGCGTTATTTCGGCATTGACCGGGCCGTCGTGGATGCGGGTGATTTCGCCCCACAGTTGATTGCGGGCGCTGGTCTTCACGGTCGGGTCGCTGAGCAGCAGCACCGACGAGGATTTGACCAGGGCGTTGATTTCCATGCCGATGCTCAGTCCGAGGTTTTCGGCGGAATCGATGGTGATGATGGCGACGATCTCGTTTTCGTCATCGAGCTTGATGCGGACTTCGTAATCGACATGGCCTTCGCGCAGGCCGACGATATGGCCGGCGAACTGGTTGCGGGCGCTGGTTTTCATCGACATGCGCTTGAGCAGTTGGCGAAATTGCTGAAAGTCGCTGGCTTGCCCGTCGTTCATGCTGGCCGACAGGCGGTCGAGCGCCGCCTGGTATTCGGCCTCCAGTGCGCGGTAGAGCGCGATGGTCTTGCGGCCGTGTTCGGTGAGCAGCGTGCCGCCGCCGTTCTTGCCCCCGGTCGAGCGGACCACCAGCGGCTGGTCGGCCAGGTTGTTCATCGCATCGACGGCATCCCAGGCGGCCTTGTAGGACAGCGGCACGGCTTTTGCTGCCTGGGAAATCGAACCGTGTTGATCGATGGCTTCGAGCAGGCGGATGCGGGTGTCGCCAAGAAAGGTGCCGAACTCGGTATCGACTTCAAGTTTGCCGCGCAGGCGGTGCAGGATCGTATCCATGGTTTCGTAATGTCGTAAGTTATACAGCGATGACTATAACCCAGCTTCGTTCCGATCAAATACCCGAAAAACGGTGTGGCGCTATGGTTGTCTTTACCAGACGGAGGCGACTACAGTGTCGCTGACCCGACAATAAAGCGTTAGTATATTTTGTATATAGCGAAAAGCGGGCCAGAATCCTTAACTCAGCCAGGAGAACCTCATGAACGTCAGCGCACGCAATGTATTCAAGGGCAAGATCAGCGCCCTGGTCGATGGTGCCGTCAATGCCGAAGTCGAACTGACCCTGCCGGGCGGCGACAAAATTGTCGCAATCGTGACAGAGGGCAGCGTCAAATCGCTCGGTCTGGCGGTCGGCAAGGAGGCCGTCGCCTATGTCAAGGCACCGTGGGTCATGCTGCTGGCCGGGCCGGCCAATGTGAAGTTCTCGGCCCGCAACCAGTTGGCCGGAAAAGTCGCCAAGATCCAGAAGGGCGCCGTCAATACCGAAGTCGGCATCGTTCTGCCCGGTGGTTCGATCGTCTATGCCGTGGTGACCAACGAAGCGGTGCTTGAACTCGGTTTGAAGGAAGGCAGCGAAGCCGCGGCGCTGATCAAGGCCAGCCACGTGATTCTTGGCGTGCCGGCCTGACGGTTATTGGCTTACCGGGAAAAGGCGGCCGCGGCCGCCTTTTTGTCGGCGGCCGGAAACGTATTTGATGCTGCCCGGCGGTTGATAGCGAATTGATCCATCGGGCCTCGTTCCCGCCTTGGCGCGAGGCGTTCTGGCTGTTGCAGGAACTTTGCCGCATGGCGTTGTCGAATCGGGGCCGGAAAGCCAATTTGCCGGCACGGTTTGAACATGCTTCGATCAATCTCTTCGGGAGACCCTTATGTCGAAATGGATCAACTTGCTGGCGCTGTCGTTCTTTACCGCCATCCTTGGTGAAACGGTATTTTTCGCGGTGATCGACCCGCAGCTCCTCTATCTGTTCGGCGAGCCTGTTTCCTGGAGTCCGATGGTGGTCTATTCCGTGGGGTTTTTCATGTTCTGGGGCCTGACGGCTCTGACGGCCGCCTTGGTGACCTTGATGCAGAAATCCGCGGCAGCGGTTAACCGCGAGCCGGAACTTCGGGCTCGCCAGGCCCGGGACAAACAACTGCCGCGCTCGGCCTAACCAAAAAACCATTGCTTGTCCCCCGCTCCGGCGCCTTACAGCGATTGCAGGAAGGCCAGCAAGGTCTGGCGTTGCTCCCGGCTGGCCCGGGCATAGCGGCGACGGGCGGCGTCGGCTTCGCCGCCGTGCCAGAGAATGGCTTCCTCGGCGGTCCTCGCCCGGCCGTCGTGCAGCAGGCCGGTGTTCTCGTTGATCGCCTGCAGCGTGCCGAGGCCCCACAGTGGTGCCGTGCGCCACTGGCGGCCGCTGGCCAGATGGTCGGGGCGGCCATCGGCCAGTTGCGGTCCCATGTCGTGCAGCAGCAGGTCGGTATAGGGCGCGAAGACCTGGCGCGACAGGCGCGGGTTGTGCGCCACCTCGCCGGTCAGCAGCGCCGGGCGATGACAGGTGGCGCAGCCCAGTTCGGCGAATAACGCGGCGCCTTTCTGCACCATCGGGTCGTCGCTCTGCCGCCGGGGTGGCGGGGCGAGGTTGGCCAGATAGAACTCGATCTCGGCCAGCTGCGCCTCGCTCAGCTCCGGCTTGCCGCCGTTGGCCGCGGTACTGCAGGCCGATTGCGCCGGGGTGCAGTTTTCGCCGGCGAACAGTGGCGAAGTAATGCCCATGTCGCCGACGAAGGCGCCGGCGATCTGCTGCTTCAGGTTGGGCATGTTGGCCTTGAGGCCGAAGCGACCGGCCACCTGCTGGCCGGTCGCCTGGTCGGTGACGCGATTGACCGTGCCGCGCACGCCGTCCGCTTTCTTCTCGGCGGCCAGGGCCGCCAGCGTCTTGTCGTCGACGGCATCGAGCAGGCCGAGACCGGCGACGTGCGGCGAAACGCGCAGCGAAACCAGCACCTTGCCGAGCGGGCCGTAGGCCAGTTCGGAGAAGCGCACGCTCGGCCAGCGCAGGGCCACCGAACTGCTATCGGCCAGACGTACCTGCTTGCGGCGCCAATGCAGATGGGCGCGGCCTTCGCCGGGCACGCCGGGAATCCCTTCCTCGTTCAACTGGTCGCCGTAGGCCGGGTGCGGCAGCGGCCCGCCCTGCGCATTACGGCCGGGGATCGAGAGGCGGACGAGCATCGACTGCATGCGCTCGGCCGGCTGTTCCGGGGCGCCGCCCCGGCCGTTCTTGGCGTGGCAGGAGATGCAGGCCAGGCGGTTGTAGAGCGGGCCGAGGCCGTCGACGGTGGTGTCGTTGGCCGGGGCGATCACCCAGCTCTGGCGGAACAGGCTGCGGCCCCGCCGGAAGCGTTCGTTTTCCTCGCCGGTCAGGCCGGCCAACGGCCGACTGAGGACTTCGCGGTCGGTGGCTGGGGACGCTTCATCGGCGCGGGCCAGCGCTGCCAGCAGGCAGGCGCCAAGCAGAAGGAGGGCAGGCGTTCTCATGCGCCGGCCTCGTCGAGCAGTTGGCGGGCCGCCATGCGGTTGCGGCTGGCGGCTGCGCTCCAGGCGATTTCCACCGGCGTCGGTGTGCCCGGGTTCTCGCCTTCCGGGCGCTGGCCGATCAGGCGGTGGAGGGCCGGATCGTTGGCGGCGGCTTCGTCGAGCGGCGGCGTGCCGAGCAAGGTGCGGACGGCCGGCACTGGTTTGCCGGCCTGCTCGGCAGCCTGGAGGCGGCGCCACAGCTGGGTTAATTCGTCGTGCGGTTCGATCAGCATCTGCTGGAACAGGCTGGCCGACGTGGACAGGCGTGGGCGGGCGGCCGCGCTGTCGAATTGCAGGCCGCCGGCGGCGGCTGCGACAAAGGGGTTGAAGGAGGTTTTCGGCAAGCCGGCATAGGCATCGGGGCGGATCGGCAGGCGGCGGATGTCCGGGTGGGCGAGCAGCTTCTGGCCGCCCGTCGACAGCAGGAAATTGACGAAGGCGGCGGCGCCGTCGGGGTTGGTGCAATCGCGGGTGACGGCGACATGGGCCGGATTGAGGCCGGTGTGGCGCGGGTAGATGAAGCTGAGCGGTGCTCCGTTGGCAATCGCCGAATTGACGAAGAAATCGATCGACAAGCCAACGGCGCAGTGACCGGCGGTGATCTCATCGGTCACGAAGGTCGAGCCGCGGTCGACCTGGCGGGCATTGGCCGAAATTTCGCTCCACAGCGCCCAGCCGCGTTGCCAGCCGTAGGCCTGGAGGACGATTTCGACCATCGGCGGGGCGAAGCCGACGCGGGCCGGGACGGGCAGGGCGATCAGCCCGGCCAGGCGCGGATCGGTCAGATCGTTCCAGTCGGTCGGCGGCGGCAGGCCGCGGGCGGCCAGCGCGGATGGCGAAACGACAAAGCCGAAGCCGGCGATTTCGCTGGCCGTGTAGAAGCCGGCCGGGTCGGCCAGTTCGGTCTGGCCGACATGGTCGGGCAGCGCCTGGCGGTCGATCGGCAGCTTGCGCCAGACGCCCGCCGCGGCGAGGCGGGCGAAGGTGCGCGGCGAGGCCGACCAGTAGACGTCGGCGCCGCCGTGGCCGGGCTGCTGCAGGTAGGGCGCGGCATCGTTCGGCATGCGCCAGACGACGCGCAGGCGGTATTGCGGGTAAGCCTTTTCAAAAGCGGCTTCGATCCGTGAGACGAATTCGTCGGCGTAGCTGGTGACTACGGTCACGGTCTGCGGTGCGGCGAAAGCCGGGCCGGCCAGACTTAGGCTGAGCAGGCCGGCGCCCTGGATGAAATGCCGGCGGCTCTTCTTGAAGGGGGTGTTCATGCGTGATCTCCCGCAGTGTGAAATGTTTTTGTCCGACCGACGAATGTGGTTTGAACGGCCGTTGCCGATGGCTGCGCCGGTGTCGCGAAAAACCAGCTTTCCAGCGCGGCCCGGTTGCCTTCGAGTTCTATTGCCAGCCCGCCGGTAAATTGGCGCCAGGCTGCCAGATGCTTTTCCGGCACGACGCACAGGCAGGGAATCTCCCGGCTCATGATTTCCAGCATCTCGGCGCTGAAGCCTTCGCCATGCGCTTCCAGTCCGGAAAAGCGGTTGAAGACGGCGAGGTCGGCGCCTTCCTCGGCGATGCGCCGCAAAACCGCGCTGGCCTCGGCGATGCCGGCGGTGTCGAGGCGGCAGGAAGTGGAATGCTGGCCGAGATCGTGAGTGATCGGGTAGAGCTTGCCGTCGTCGAGATCAACCAGCGAAAACGCGCAGCCGTGCTGGCCCTGGTGCATCTCCTGGACCAGGCCGCGAACCCGCCAGCCGCGGTTGATCAGCGAAATGGCGAAGCCGGCGAAGAGGTCGTCGATACCGCCGTTGTCACGTTGCACGACGGCAGCAATGGCGGGTTTGGTCAGGTGGTTCATGTGACCTCCTAGAACTGGAAGCGGGTGGCTAGGACAAAATTGCGCCCTTCCTGCGGATAGCCATCGACCAACTGATAATTTTTGTCGGTCAGATTGCGGCCAGTCAGAGAAACCGACCAGTCGCGCATGAGCAGATACTCCAACTTGAGGCTCAGCAGATCGTAGGCACCTGTTTTGACATAGCCGGTACCGACGGCCTTGCTGGACCAACGGTCGCTGGCGTGCTCCAAAGCCGGAATGACGGTCAGTCCGCTGATCGGGCGCCACTTGGCGTAGATGAAAGCCTTGTGCTGCGGCGTGGTCGTCAGGCAGGCAGTTGAATCGTTCGGGTTGTTCAACTGCGTATCGATGTAGCTGTAGTTTCCCCCCACTTCGAGCGATGACGACACGGCAGCCGTTAGACCCAGTTCGACGCCCTTGAATGTTGCTTCGCCGATGTTTTGACTCTGACTATAGGTCGTCCCGTTATAGACGATGGGAACCGACTGAATGGCATCCTTGACTTCGCTATGGAAAATTGCCGCTTCACCACGAATGCCTGGCATCAGGACATCGGCAATGCCCAGTTCAATATTCGTGGCCCGTTCGGGCTTGATCCAGGGGTTTGAAATGGCACCACCAAAGCGAGAACTGAAGCGCTCGAACATCGTTGGGAATCGTGTGCGATCGGAAACGGAAAGATGGGCCTTGCCCGTATTGCTGTAGCGATAGATACCGGCAGCCTGATAATTCGTCGCATAGCTGTCCGAGATGGGTTGATTGAAAAGTCGCGAGGGAATCGATCCGCCGGGACTTGCAAACTCTTCCGCCTGCTTCGAATAACGGGCATCGCGACTGATCCCGCCAACCAGATCGAACTTCGACGTGATGTGCCATGTGTCCTCAAGAGCCACGGAGACGGTATCCTCAACCGTTTTTTGGGCTGGTTCGGTAAAGTTGGCAGGCGTGGTCGTCGTCGCCGCACGGGTGTATTGCCACTCCTTATGCTCATCTCGACGATAGTGGAGAGCTGCCTTGAGGGTCTGCTGAGCAAAATAATCGGTGCCAACTTCAACGCTGAAGCCCTTGGCGTTGTCGTCGTAATAGCTGACGAAATTCTGGGTATTCAGTGAAACGTTGGTGTACGCAACCAAGGTGTTTTCAAAGGTGTTGTAGTACGCACGGGTCTTCAGATAGGTCTTGTCGGTAAGCTGGGTATGCGACAACCAATAAAGACTGGAGGTGTCCCAGGTCGGCCAGTCCCAAGTGCTGATCGTCGATGTCCCGGTTACCGCGCCGATGCCGTGTTTTTCACCTTCCTGCTTGACGAAATTCAGCGAATATTCATCGGTGGCATTTGGTGTAAAGCCGGCTTTCAGATTGACTCGCCAGTCCTTCTTGCTGGTGTTGTCACGGTCGCCGCCGTTTTCGGCAACCGTCGGCTTGAAGTCATTCGATACCCGCCAGTGGTCCATGTCGCGTTGTTCAACGCTGGCCTGAAGATAATATGACTCCTGCCGTCCGCCGACATTAACGTACTCGGTATTGCCGCTGTACTTGCCATCGTTGCCGAAAGAGGCCGAAGCGCGCGCCTCTCCCTCGAAAGGTTTAACCGGTTTTCGAGTCACCAGATTGATCGCGCCGCCCATCCCATCCGGGCCGTTGAGGACAGAGACATAGCCTTTCGACACCTGGATTTCAGACAAGTCGGGCGTCAGGAAGCGGTCAAAGTCGATCCGGTTGTCAGCCGGCAAATACAGGCGAATACCGTCCATGAACAATGGAACCTGCCAGCGATCAAAGCCACGAATACTGATGAGCGATTCGTTACGGCTTCCCGAGCCAGCCGTCGTCGTTACCCCCGGGATGATATTCAACGCTTCGGGCAGAGCATCCCGGCTGAAATCCCAAATCTGCTCACGATCCAGCGTAGCGGTTCCAAGCGGCGTCTCGTCTTCACGTTTGGCACTGACGGTGATCTGGCCAAGTGTAAATACGTTGCTCTCTGCTGCGGCGCTGCCAGTCTTGCTGGCGGTGGTGTCAGCGGCAGATTGCATTGAGAATGCTGCGGCCAGCAGTGCAGGTAGTAGTCGAAGAGCAAACTTGTGACCATGCTCTATCGCTTGTTTTTCAGAAATGAGTCTTGACATACGTTCCCCCAGAACGGTTGATGTGGCTGTAAATAACAAAATCAGTAAGCAAGCAAATACCGGTAAGCCTCCCCAAATTGAGATGCTGGCCAGGCTCCGGCTCAGCGCGGCATCGTCTGGCTGAAGGCGTAGAAGCCGCGGGGCGAGCGGCAGTCGCTGGCACTGCTCCGGCGATAGACCAGCCAGCGCTCGTCGCGCAGGCGCCAGGCGGCCAGCTCCTCGCTGTAGGCGACGACTTCGTAGAACTCCTCGTCATCGTCCGAGGCCAACTCGGTCAGTTCAAAACGGTAGGCGGTGAAGCAGGCCTGATCGTCGGCGTCGTAACCCACCGTGCGATCGGCGCTGATTTCGTATTCGCTGTATTGCTCGAAATAGAGCGGCGGGGCCACTGCATCCAACCATTCGTCCGGCAGGTGGCTTATCCAGGTCGGCAGGCGCTCCACCTGGCGGTTTTTCCGGCTTTTTCCGGGTTTGGCGGCAGGCGAACAGGTGGCGGATGGCGTTTCCGGTTTCATAAGCAAGATATACAAAGTTATATAACGATACTCAGTATTAGCAAGTCCGGTGCCAGTCGGAAAGCAAGCTGAATAGATCGGTTTGGGCGGGTTTTGGTGGGGTTTGCGACTTCGTTATGTTGTTAACTATACAACGATGTCGACAAGCCGACAGAAGGTGTCGGCTGGGTCAGCGCTCAGGCGTCGAAATGCAGGGCGAGACTTTCCAGCACCTTGGGCAGCGGGACGTTTTCTTCGCTTTCCAGAATGCCCGGTACCGGGTGCGGGTACTCGTAGAAAATGCCGTAGGTGCCGGCACGCTGACCATGCAGGAAGACATGGGCGCGCAATTTGTTCAGCTCGGTGTGGTGCAGGGTGACCATGTTCGGGTCGCCGCTGTCTTCGGCGATATCGCAGGCCTGGGCGATGCGCTCGTCGAGCGAGACCAGGACGCGGCGGATTTCGCGGGCCTTGGGCGCGGCCCAGGGATTGACGTTCATGGCTGCAGCTCCGGTCGAATTTGCGCCAGCCAGCGATCGATCCGTTCTTCGCTGAGCAGCGGCTGATTGATCTGGTCGAGGGCCAGACCGAGGAAATGTTCGCCATCGACGGCTTGCGAGGCGGCGAACTGGTAACCGGCCGTCGGCCAGTAGCCGATGGCCCGGGCGCCGCGCGCTACCAGCGCATCGTGAATGATGCCGATGGCGTCGACGAATTCGTCCGGGTACTTCTTCTGGTCGCCCAGGCCGAAAATCGCGACGACCTTGCCGGCCAGATCGGCGGTGGCCAGTTGCGGCAGGAATTCCTCCCAGCTCGGCTGGCTGAGGCCGGTCGACAGCCCCGGCAATTCCCCAGCCCCGAGCGTCGAGCTGCCGAGAATCAGCAGCTCGCAGGCGAGAAAGTCATCAAGCGTCGTCCGCCCGATATTGACCGGGGCCGCCGCCGCATCGCCCAGTTTCTTGGCGATCTGCTTGGCGACCAGCCGGGTGCGCCCGGTATCGGTGCCGAAAAATATGCCGATTCTGGCCATCGCTGTCCCTCAGGCGCTGATTGGTTCTTCCTGGGTCAGCTCTTCCGGCAGGCAACCGACGGGGTTGCCGAGCAGGCCGTCCGGGCCGCTTTCAAAGCGCACCAGATAGATCTCCTTGCTCTCGTCCATTTCGGCAACCCCGAAATGCACCACCACGCCGCGTGATCCGGCCGCGGCGATCAGGCCTTCTTCCTCGTCCACGCCGGGCATGCCGCCATCGTTCAGGATGTCTTCGGCGGCATAGACCATGTCGCCAATTTCGTAGGGAATCGCGCTCATCGCCTCAGCTCCAGACATCAGCCGGCGCCAGCAGGCGCTCGACCGGTTGATCGAACATCAGGTGCTCGTCGATGATCACGCCGACGTCTTCCGGCTTGACCCCGGTGTACATCACGCCTTCCGGATAGACCAGGATGCTCGGGCCGAGGTGGCAGGGGCCGAGACAGCCGGTGTTGGTCAGCTGGAAGCCGGAGGCCCACAGGTTGCGGGCGGTGAATTCGTCCGAGAAGGCCTGCCAGGTCTGGGCGCAGGCTTTGTCCTGGCAGGAACCGCGCGGATGACCTGCCGGGCGGCCCTGGACGCAGACGAGTACGTGTTTCTTGGGTTTTGGCATGAAGCTCTCCTGGTTGATGGGAGAGTCATTGCAAGGGTGATGCCAGCTCGGAATCCAATGGATTCAGTGGCTTGCCGCGCTGCAGCTATGTCATGTTTGCGACAAAACCGGCGACACCAACCAAAAAAGGTGGTGCCCATGGGCAGGATCGAACTGCCGACCTCTCCCTTACCAAGGGAGTGCTCTACCACTGAGCCACATGGGCAAACCTGGTGCGTCCTGACGGGCTCGAACCGCCGACATTCTGCGTGTAAGGCAGACGCTCTACCAACTGAGCTAAGAACGCGTGGGGCGCGCATTATAACGAAAAAGTCGGCGTCTGCCGGATTATTTGCCGGGCTTTTTTCCGGCCCCCGTTCCGATGCTACGATGTGCTTTTAATTACGTCGCCAGGCCCGCTCGATGGCTGTTTGCCGATTCCTTTTGACCGTCAGCCTGGGGCTGCTCTGTGGCCTGACAGCGCCGCTGGCGCAGGCGGAAGACAAGGCGCTGCGCGTTGCCGTCCTCGATGATGCGCCGCCGATGGCTTATCGCGACAGCCGCGGCAATCTGACCGGCTTCAGCTACACGATTGCCCAGGCGTTGTGCGAGGAAATGAAGGTGCGGTGCCAATTCCAGGTGACCCGCCTCGACTATCTGATTGATGATCTGGCGGCCGGGAATTTCGATATCGCCGCGGTCGGCTTGCTGAATACGCCGGAGCGGGCCGAGAAGATCCTTTTCAGCAAATCCGTCTATCGCTCGATTTCGCTGTGGTTCGCCCGCTCGGGTGTTGAGCCGGGGCAGCGCGGCGTCCGCGTTTCGACCTTTCGCGGCTCGGCGCATGAGCGCTATCTCAAGGCGCAGGGCTGGGACGTGGTCAGTGCGCAAAGCGATGGCCAGATGCTCGAACAATTGTCGGCCGGCGTCGCCCAGGCGGTGGTCGTGCCCCTGATGACCAGTTTGGGGCTGCAGAAGAATCCCAAATTCCTGCAGTTCGGCCTGACCCCCACCGTGCTGCACGCCAACGAGCTGGAGGGTGCTGCCTCCTTCGGCATCAATCCGCACCGGGCCGACCTCAAGGTGTCGCTCGACAAGGCGCTCGATGCCATCCTGCGCAACGGGGTCTATGAGCGGATCAACACCCAGTTCCTGCCGTTCCGGGTGAACTGAAGACGGCCGGCGCCGGCCGGTCGGCTCGATTGGTCTAGGCGGCGAGCCGATTGCCGTGCTTCTCGCGAACCATGTCGTCGAGCGTTGCAATGACGCCGTCGCTGCCGAGTTCGACCGTTTCGAAGGCGGCGAACAGCTTGCTCTGGGTGGGGTAATCGGTTTCCCAGCCCTGGCTCATCAAGTCGAGGGCGCGGTGCATGTTCTGGTGCACGTCGCGGTGCGGCGAGGCGATCCGGTTGAACGAACCGAGCCGGCCGAACATTGCCACGGTGGCTTCGTTGTCCAGCCATTTGCCGAGACGGCAGTTGCGCTCATTGGCCTTGATCGCCTGGGCGTTGTCGGATTCCATGCCGCGGTTGATCGCCATGTAGCCGTTCTGCTTGTAGATGAAGTGATCGACCTTGGCCAGCGAGGCGAAGCTGACGTCGTGGATGAAGTGGATCTGGTCGAGGGCGCTGGCCGACGATTCGGCGACGGCGGCGAAGCGGGTGTCGAAATCGCCGATGGTCCGGCGGGATTCGGCGGCAATGCTGCGCATGTCCTCCGAGTTGGCGAGCATTCGCTCGGCATCGTGCTGCAGCGTCAGCATGGTGCCCGAAATGCCGGATGAGGCATCCTTCGAGTTTTCCGCCAGCTTGCGGACTTCGGCGGCGACAACGGCAAAACCCCGACCGTATTCCCCGGCTCGGGCGGCTTCGATGGCGGCATTCAGGGCCAGCAGATTGGTCTGGTCGGCAATGGTGGCGATCAGGCTGACCGACCGGGCAATCTCTTCGCGGTGGCCGTTGAATTCGATGATCGCCTGGCTGGTTTCCTCGATTTTCCCGACCAGACGGTTCATCGCGTCGATGACCTGGGCGATGGCCCCGTTGCTTTCCTCGGCAGCCGTCACGTTGGCCGTCGATAGGGCCGCCAGATGGTCGGTGGCGGCGACGATGCCGAGCATGTCCTGCTGGCTGGTGCGCATGTTTTTCAGCAGATTTTCGGCATTCAGCTGGCCGAGCCGGGAGAGCAGGTTGTTGCGCATTTCCTGATGATAGTTGCGCAGCAGGATGCACAGCGATTGGTTGCCCTGCTCGACGGCTTCGCGGAAGACGCCCTGCAGGCCGCTGCTTTCCATCTGCCGGTGGAACTGGTTGGCACTGGCCGCGGCCAGCGCCTCGCGTTGCTCGCGGAAGCAGCTTTCCATCTGGTCGAGCATGGCATTTACGTTGCGGCAGACGGTGCCCAGTTCGTCGCTCCGCGCCGATGGCGGAATGCGCGCGCCGATCACGCCGGTGGCGATTTCTCCGGCAATTCGGGTGATGTGTTGCAAAGGGTTGAGCGCCACCCTCAGTTTGTGCAGGTAGAAAAGGCCGCTGCCGATGCCGAAGCCGGTCAGCAGGATCAGCCAGACACCGTCGAGAAGTTGCCAGCCGTGGGTGGCCATGCCGACCAGTCCGGCGATGAGCAGCAAAATGTTCAGGAAAATGACTTCAACGACGGCGCTGGAAATGAAGGAGCGTTGCATATGCTTGTTGGGGTGGAAACCGGAGGAGTGAAAACTATAGGAGGGAAATGTTACAGACCGGCAGGGTGGGCCGACCCCGCCGGCAGGGGGGGGGCGGCCTTCAGAACTGCTTGACCTCGATGTTCAGCGTCTGGATGCGGTAGGCGATCTGCCGTGGCGTCATGCCGAGAATCCGTGCCGCCTTGGCCTGGACCCAGCCGGCCTGTTCGAGCGCGGCGATGACCCGTTCCTTTTCCGAGAGGTTGGGGTCGTCGATATCGACCTCGGCGTTCGGGCTGAAAACCGGGGCCGGGGCGACGCTGCCGCCGGCCCGCGCCGGCTTGCCGGGGGCGCGGTCGCGGGCGCTCGGGAAACGGATCAGATCGACGTCGATATGGCCGTCCTCGGAGAGCACGGCGGCGCGTTCCAGACAGTTTTCCAGTTCGCGCACATTGCCCGGCCACTCGTGGTTGGCCAGACGGCGCTGGGCCATGTCGGTCAGGCTGAGCTTGCGCTTCTGGTCGTTGCCGATCTTGGTCAGCAGGTGGCGGGCGATTTCCGGAATGTCCTCGATCCGCTCGCGCAGCGGCGGCAGGAAGAGCGGCATGACGTTCAGTCGGTAGAACAAGTCTTCCCGGAAGTCGCCCATGTCGACGGCGGTTTCCAGATCGCGGTGCGTCGCGGCGATGATCCGCACATCGACCTTGATCGTTCGGCTGCCGCCGACCCGCTCGAATTCGCCTTCCTGCAGGATGCGCAGCAGCTTGGCCTGGAAGGCCGAGGAGACTTCGCCGATTTCGTCGAGGAACAGGGTGCCGCCGTGCGCCTGTTCGAAGCGGCCCTTGCGCGATTCGACTGCGCCGGTGAAGGCGCCGCGTTCGTGGCCGAACAGTTCGGATTCGAGCAGGTTTTCGGGCAGCGCGGCGCAGTTCAGGCGGACCAGCGCATTGCGGGCGCGCGGCGAGTTGTAGTGGATGGCGTTGGCGATCAGTTCCTTGCCGGTCCCGGTCTCGCCGCGGATCAGCACGGTGGTGTTCCACTTGGCGACCATCCGCGCCTGGTCGAAAACCCGGCGCATCACCGCCGAACGGCCGACCATGCTGTCGAAACCGAACTGGTGGCGGACGGTGCGGCGCAGCAGGTCGCGCTCCTCGACCAAGGTCGATTTTTCCTGCGCCACTTCGAGCGACAGGCGCAGGCTCTGGCCGATCAGATTGGCGACCATTTCGACGAACTGGGCGCGTTCCTCGAGTAGGCCGTCTTCCTCGGCTTCCGGCTGGACGGCGAGAACGCCCTGCAGGTTGCCGCCGACCTTGATCGGCACGGCGATGAACGGCAGTTCGGGTTGATAGACCTTCTGCCGGTTGAGGAAGCGCGGCTCGTCGGCGACGCGCGCCAGCTTGATCGTCCGCGGCTTCTCCAGGACCAGGCCGATCATGCCTTCGCCCGGGCCGTACTGGGCGTCGTCCGAGTCCGGGCCGTTCGGGTTGTAGATGGTATGGATGTTCAGGTTGCCGGTTTCCGGATCGACCACGCTGATCAGGCCGCGCGTCAGGCCGGCTTCGTCATGCAGCACGCGCAGCACGTCGCGGAGCGATTCCTTGAAGGCCAACGAGCGGCTGAGCACGCGGCTGACGGCATAGAGCGCCGAGAGCAGCATGATGTTGAGTTCATGCGTTCGGCAGTAGCCCCCGGGGGGCGGGCACTCGGCGTCGGCGCTGTGGATGATGTGTTCGTGCATGCTGTGCTCGCTATTTATTGTTATTAGATCGGGTCGCCGTCGAGGCGAAACTCGACGATGGCCGCGCAGCCGCCGCTTGGGCTTTCGTCGAGATCGATGATGCCGCCGTGGTCGGCGACCACCTGCTGGACGCGCGACAGGCCGGTGCCGATATGCCGGCCGCTGCCGCCCTTGGCCGTGAAGAACGGCTCGAACGCCTTGTGTCGCCAGTCTTCGGGAATGCCGGGGCCGCTGTCGGCGACGATGATCACGATGCGGTCGTGTTCGACGACGCTGGTCAGCGTCAGCTCGCGCCGCTTCCAGCCCTTGACGTTCATCGCTTCGATGGCGTTGTCCATCAGCGCCTTGAACAGCATGCGCAATTGCAGCGGGCGGCCGAGGATGGTCGGCAGCGTTGCCGCCGGCTGCCAGTCGACGGTGATGCCGGCGCCGAGCAGGCGCGGCGTGCTGACTTCGAGCACATCGCGCAGGATTTCATTGAGATTGACGCTGACCACGATCTCCTGGGCGCGCGGCGGGATGACCTGGCGCAGCGATTCGAGATGCTCGCGGCTGCCGGTCAGCGCCTGCTGCAGCACGCTGGCCGCAGCCGGGTCGCGGCGCTGCAGGACGGAGAGGGCGGAAGCCATCACGTTCATCGGCTCTTCCAGCCGGAAAATCGCCGCCGACAGACCTTCGCGGATCGCCGCGGTACGTTCCTCTTCGGCCAGCACCGCCTGCAGCACGGCGGCGCGGGTGCGCTCCTGTTCGTCGCGCAGGTTGGTGATGTCGGCCATGGCGAGCAGCAGGCCGGGTTGGCCGGCGGCGCAGAAATAGCTGTCGGCACAGTCGCTCTGGATGTCGATCACGGACGAAGTCACCGAGAGCCAGCGGGCGCGCCCGGCCGGGCGGTCGATGCGCGCTTCGCGATTGACGAAGGTGCATTGCCCCGGGTCTTCGGCGAGGGCCTCGCGCCAGGCCGGGGCCAGGCTGTCGAGCAGCGTGTGGGCCGGTTCCTTGACGCGCAGGTCGGTGACCAGCTTCTTGTATTCCTGGTTGTCGAGAACGACGCGGCCGGTCGGATCGAGCAGCGCAAAGGCGATCGGCGCCGCGTCGACGACCGATTCGATCAGCTGTTTCTGATTGCGGACGACGCGTTCCAGGCGATGCAGTTCGGTGACGTCGCGGTGCATGCCGAGGTAGTGGGTAGTCTTGCCGCTGCTGTCCACCACCGGTGAGATGTTCAGTTCGGCGAGATAGATATCGCCGTCCTTGCGCCGGTTGAGCAACTTGCCCGACCACGGGCGCTGCGCCGCCAGCTCCTTCCACATCGCCTGATAGGTGGCGGCCGGCGTCGTGTGGTTGGACAGGACGGCTTCGTTCTTGCCGACGATTTCTTCGCGGCTGTAACCGGTGACCCGGCTGAAGGCTTCGTTGGCAAAAAGGATGTTGGCCTTGGCGTCGGTGATCGAAATCGCCAGGTCGGCCTGGTCTACCGCCTGACGATAGGCTTCGGAGGGCAGCACGAGCCAGGTCGACGATTCGCTGGATTGCTTGACACGCTCTGGTGCAGTCATTGAATGACTCCTGAAATATGTTTGTTCCAGCCAAGCAGATTCCATGCCGTCGATTCGGAATGCTTAGCTAAATGCACTGCTGGCCGAGGGAAGGAGGAAAAGCGACGTAATTTCTGTCGGATTGACGACATTTTGGCGGGCTGAAAGCGCACCAATTCCGTGCGTCAGGCTTCCAAGCGGGGGAAAGCGGCCTTTTCTTGTCCCCATTTTTGGGAATCGGGAATATTTCTTCGGGTTTCGGGGGGTGAAGGCGCTTCTCCGGTTATTGGCATAGAAGCTGCTAGATGGGTAGCAAGCCAACCCACATTTCGATCATGACTACTTCCCAAACTGCGACCGAAGTGCCCGTCCCCAGCCAGGCCAAGATGTTCAAACATGGCGTGATTCTCTGCCTGTTCTGTCTGGGATTCGGGTTGCTCCTGGCCGTCACCAACGAGATCACGCTAGCCGACATCGAGGCGCGGGCCATCGAGGACAAGCAGAATTCGTTGAGCCAGGTCTTGCCGGACGAGTTGCACGACAACAATCCGGTGACCGATACGCTAGCCATGGTGAATGCCGAGGGCAAGGCCTTGACCGTTTTTCGCGCCCGGAAGAACGGCAAGGTGACCGGGGTGGCTTACGAGATTTTCGGCACCGGCTACGCCGGCGAAATCAAGCTGATGATGGGCATCGATGCCGAGGGCAAGCTGCTCGGCGTGCGCGTTCTGGCGCACAAGGAAACACCGGGCCTGGGCGACAAGATCGAGGTCAAGAAAGGGCCGTGGATCGAGCGCTTCACCGGGCTCTCGATGGGCAATCCGCCGCTCGAGCGCTGGAAGGTGAAAAAGGATGGTGGCGACTTCGACCAGTTCGCCGGCGCGACGATCACACCGCGCGGCGTGATGGTCGCCATTCGCAGCGGACTCGAATTTTTCGCAGAGAACAAAACCCGTTTGACGGAGGCTGACTGACATGGCAAACAGCGACTACAAGACGATCATCAAGGACGGCCTGTGGGACAACAACGGCGTCTTCAGCATGCTGCTCGGCATGTGCCCGGCGATGGCGATGACGACCAGCGCCACCAACGGCTTCGGCATGGGCCTGGCGACGGCGGTGGTGATGGCGGCTTCGAGCTGGCTGGTGGCCATCTTCCGTAACCGGATCACGACGGAGGTGCGGATTCCGGTCTATATCCTGATCGTCGCCGCCATGGTCACCGTGGTCGATCTCGGGATGAATGCCTGGATGCACGAGCTGTACAAGGTGCTCGGCCTGTTCATTCCGCTGATCGTCTCGAACTGCCTGCCCCTGGCCCGGCTGGAAGCCTTTGCCGCCAAGCAGTCGCCGGTTCCCGCCTTGCTCGATGGCCTGTTCATGGGCCTCGGGTTCACCATCGCCCTGACCTCGGTCGGCGCGGTGCGCGAAATCATCGGCTCCGGCACGCTGTTCGCGGATGCCTCGCTGCTCCTCGGGCCGACTTTCAAGGTCATCGAAATGCGTTTGCTGCCGTCCGACATGGGTGTCCTGATGATGATCCTGCCGCCCGGCGGCTTCATCGTCACCGGCCTGCTCGTTGTCGTCAAACGCCTGCTCGACCTGCGGGCCGGCAAGGAAATCCAGATGACCGGCGCGCATGCCGTGTGATCGATGAGTACCCAGACCATGACTTCATTACCGGTGATAGCGAATGCCGCCCAGCCCTCGGTCGAGGGGATAGCCCGGGTCGTTCGCGTGACGGACGACCAGCTCTGGCTTGAGCCGGAACAGACGACCAGCTGCGGCCACTGTGCCTCGAGTGCCAGTTGCGGCATCGAGGCCCGGGAAGCGGCGGGGATCGGTACGGTGACCAGCCGCCTGCAGCAACGACGCTTCGTGGTCGATAACCCGGGCGCCGGCTATCGCGAAGGCGATCGCCTGGTGGTCGGGGTCAGCGAAGGCTCGCTGCTCAAGGCGTCGCTGACCGCCTACGGCTTGCCGCTGCTCTTTGCGCTGACGGCCGGCTCGCTGACCCAGGCCGCCTATGGCGAGGATCTGACGACGATTTTCGGGATGGCCGGCGGCTTGCTGCTCGGCCTGATCGCGGCGCGCTTCAATGCGCGGCGTCTCGCCGCCCGGGGCGATCTGGTGCCGCACATCCTGCGCCGGGCGCGGGCTGACGAAACCTGTGGAACTGTTTAGGAATAGGGGAAGACGATGAGAGATTTTGCCTTGATGATGATCGGCGCGGCCCTGGTGAACAACGTGATCCTGGCCCGCTTCCTCGGACTCTGCTCGTTCATGGGGGTGACGACCCGGGTCGATACGGCGGCCGGCATGGGGCTGGCGACCACCTTCGTCATCACCGTCTCGTCGATGGCCGACTGGGCGGTCCAGACCTACCTGCTCGATGCCTACGGGCTGGGTTTCCTGCGCACGGTGACCTTTATCCTGGTCATCGCCAGCGCCGTGCAATTCACCGAGATGACGATCAAGAAGGTGTCGCCGACGCTGTTCCAGATGCTCGGCATCTACCTGCCGCTGATCACCACCAACTGCGCCGTGCTCGGCGTCGCGCTGCTGCTGGTCGAAGGCAAGATGGGCTTCATGAGTTCGACGATGTTCGCCTTTGCCTCGGCCGTCGGCTACAGCCTGGTCATGATCATTTTCGCCGGCCTGCGCGAGCGTCTCGTGTTGGCCAACGTGCCGCGCCTGTTCGCCGGTCCGCCGATCGCCTTCATCGTCGCCGGCATGCTGGCCATGGCGTTCATGGGCTTCTCGGGCATCGCCACGAGCTAATCGTTAAACCAGTTTGGCAGGAAGGAGAATCTCATGTTGATGTCCGTAGGAAGTCTCGCAGTCATGGGCCTGACCCTGGGGAGCGTGCTCGGTGTCGCGTCGCGCTACCTGGCAGTCGAAGAAAACCCGATCGAGGCCGAGCTGCAGGCGATGCTGCCCGGCTCGCAGTGCGGCCAGTGCGGTTACGTCGGCTGCGCCCAGGCGGCGGCAGCGCTGGCCAAGGGCGAAGCGCCGGTCACCCTCTGTCCGCCGGGCGGCAAGGCGACCGTCGAAGCCCTGGCCGCCAAGCTCGGCGTCAAGGTCGATCTCTCCAAGGTTTCCGACAGCGGGCCGCAGATCGCCGAAGTGACCGAGGAAATCTGCATCGGCTGCTGCCGCTGCATGAAGGTCTGTCCGACCGACGCGATCATCGGCGCCGCCAAGCAGATTCACAACGTCATCCGCGAAGCCTGCACCGGCTGTTCGTCGTGCATCGACGTCTGTCCGACCGAAGCGCTCGGCATGGCGCCCATTCCGGTCACGCTGCAACACTGGACCTGGCCGAAGCCGGCGTCCGCCCACAACTGAGGACACGACGATGGGATTTCTCGACCGCTTTCTGAAGACGCCGAACTGGGGCGTCCATCCGGAAGACCACAAGCGTCCGGCCGCCGATGCGCCGCTCCGCCTCTTCCCGTCGCCCCCCCGCGTCTTCATGCCGCTGCACCAGCATGTCGGCGGTGCGGCCCGGCCCGTCGTGCTGGTGGGCCAGAAAGTGCTCAAGGGGCAACTGATCGCCGAAGCCCAGGGCAACATCTCGGCGCCGATTCACGCCTCGGTTTCCGGCACGATCAGCGCGGTCGGCGAAGTCACCGCGCCGCATCCGTCCGGCCTGCCCTTCAAGGCGATCACCATCGATTCCGACGGGGCCGACCGCTGGTTCGACAGCGAGCCGCTGGCCGATCCGTTCTCGGCGGCGCCCGAGGAAATCGCCCGCCGCGCCGCACTGGCCGGCGTCGTCGGTCTCGGCGGCGCGACCTTCCCGGCCGCCGTGAAATTCGCGCTGGGCAAGCGCCTCAAAGTGTCGACGCTGATCGTCAATGGCGGCGAGTGCGAACCCTACCTGTCGAGCGACGACCGCATCATGCGCGACTACCCGGAGATGGTGATCGACGGCGCGCGCCTCGTCATGCATGCCATCGGCGCGACGGATGCGCTGGTCGGCATCGAGGACAACAAGCCGGAAGCCATCGCGGCGATGCGCAGGGCCGCCGCAGCCTACCCGGAAGTCAAGATCCGGCCGGTGCCGGCCTGGTATCCGATGGGCTCGGACAAGCAGTTGATCCAGACGCTGACCGGCAAGGAAGTGCCATCCGACGCCCGGGCCGCCGAAGTCGGCGTGCTGGTCCATAACGTCTCGACCTGCGCCGCCGTGCATAAGGCGATCCGTCTCGGCCAGCCGCTGGTCGAGCGCATCATCACCCTGAACGGCGGTGCCATCGCCAATCCCGGCAATCTCTATGCGCCGCTCGGCACGATGATCAGCGACCTGTTCGCCTTCGTCGGTCTGAGAGAGGCGCCGGCCCGCTTGATCCTCGGCGGTCCGATGATGGGGACGCCACTGCTGCACGACCGGATTCCCATCGTCAAGGGCGCTTCCGGCATCCTCGCCTTCAATGCGGCCGAGGCCTTCGTTCCCGAAGCCGGCCCGTGCATCCGCTGCGGCAGCTGTACCAAGGCCTGTCCGATGGGCTTGCTGCCGCTCGAAATGGCGGCCCGCATCCGGGTCGGCGACCTTGAGGGTGCCGAGGCCTATGCCTTGCAGGATTGCATCTCCTGCGGCTGCTGCGCCTACGTCTGTCCGTCGCATATCCCGCTGGTCCAGTATTTCAGTCACGCCAAAGGCGAACTGACGGCGGCCGAGCGGACCAAGCTGCGCACCGAAGCGACCCGGCGTCTGGCCGAAGCCAAGACCGCCCGGATCGAACGCGAGAACCGGGAAAAGGCAGAAGCCGCGGCGCGCCGCAAGGCCGAGCGCGAAGCCGCCAAGGCGGCAACTGCTGCGGCACCAGTTACCGAACAGACTCAGGGAGCTTCAGCATGAGCCAAGCGTACGGAATGACCGTCGCCGCGCCGCATACCACGACGACCAACAGCCCCGGGCGGATCATGAGCTTGGTCATGCTCGCCCTGGCGCCGGCTACCATTTACGGCTTCTGGCTTTATGGCTGGCCGGCCTTCTTTCTTTGGGGCATCACCATCGCCTCGGCGATGCTCGGCGAAGCCTTCAGCCTGCGCTGGCAGAATCGCAGCGCGGCGCCGGTGCTGCTCGATGGCTCGGCGATCCTGACCGGCTGGCTGCTCGCCGTTTCGCTGCCGCCCTGGGCGCCGTGGTGGATCGGCGTATTTGGCGGGTTGTTCGCGACGATGCTGGGCAAGCAGGCGTTCGGCGGGCTCGGTCAGAACCTGTTCAATCCGGCCATGGTGGCGCGGGTGGCGCTGCTCATTTCGTTTCCGGTCCAGATGACGGCATGGGTTGCGCCGCTGCCGATGTTCAGCGTCGGCGCACCGGGCGTACTGGACGGCCTGCTGATCATCCTCAAGGGCATGCCGCCGGCCCTCGACGCGGTGACCAGCGCGACGACGCTGGGCTTCGGCAAGACCGAGCTGTCGCGCGGCATCAGCCTGCTCGAGTCGCTGCAGCATGCGCCGGCCCTGTCGTTCATCGGCAACCGTCCCGGCAGCCTCGGCGAAACCGCCGCCTGGCTGGTTATTGCCGGCGGTGTGGCGATGATGTTCCTGCGCATCATCACCTGGCACATCCCGCTGGCGATGCTGGCCGGCATTGCGCTTCCCGCCGCCATCCTGCATGCCGTCGATCCGGCGCGTTATCTCGATATGGGCGCCCACCTGTTGTCGGGCGGGGCGATGCTCGGCGCCTTCTTCATCGCCACCGACTACGTGACTTCGCCGAACTCGCCGCGCGGCCAGCTGATTTTCGGCTTCGGTTGCGGCGTACTCACCTACGTTATCCGAACCTGGGCGGGCTATCCGGAAGGGGTGGCTTTCGCGGTGCTGCTGATGAACTCGATGACGCCGATCATCGATACCTATTTCAAACCGCGTATCTACGGTCGTGACAGCAAGGGGAAACCTTTGCAGACGACCAATTGAAGGAGGTAATCGAGATGCAAATCGGTGTCGCCTATTCCGAACCCGGTCAGCAAATCTGGCTGAACATCGAGGTGCCGGACGAATCGTCGGTCAAGGAGGCCATTGATCGTTCCGGCATCCTCAAACAGTTTCCCCACATTGACCTGAGCGCCCAGAAAGTCGGGGTGTTCGGCCGCCTGGTCAAGCTCGATGCCGCGCTGAAGGCCGGCGACCGGATCGAGATCTACCGGGGAATCATTGCTGACCCTGAAACCGTCCCGCGTCGGGACATGAACGAAGAAGACTAAACAACAATATGTCGATAACCATAGGTGTGGTGCGCGAAAGCGCGCCAGGAGAACATCGCGTCGCCATCGTGCCGGAAACGAGCAAGAAGTTTCAGGCACTGGGGGCGAAAGTAGTACTGGAAAACAATGTCGCACTGGACAGCCATTTCATGGATGGCGGCTTCGAGCAGGCATCCTTCGGTCAGGACTTGCCCGCGGTTTACGGCCAAGCCCAGCTGATCCTGCGCGTCACGCCGCCGTCGGCGGCAGAGATCGCCGCGCTGCCGGAAGGCGCGGTCCTGATCGGCCTGTTGAAGCCCTTCGAAGACCAAGCCCGCCTCGCCGCCCTCAACGCTCGCAAGATCACCGCCTTTTCGCTCGAACTGCTCCCCCGCATCTCGCGCGCCCAGAGCATGGACGCCCTGTCCAGCCAGGGCGCCTGTGCCGGCTACCAATGCGGCCTGATCGCCGCTGCCCGCTGTACCAAGTTCTTCCCGATGCTGACCACCGCCGCCGGGACGATCAGGCCGGCCCGCGTGCTGGTGATCGGCGCCGGCGTCGCCGGCCTGCAGGCGATCGCCACCTGCAAACGCCTTGGGGCGATGGTCGAAGCCTATGACGTGCGCGCCGCCGCCAAGGAACAGATCGAATCGCTCGGCGCCAAGTTCGTCGATACCGGCGTCTCGGCCGACGGGGCCGGCGGCTACGCCCGCGACCTGACCGCCGAGGAGAAGGCGCAGCAGACCGAGAAACTGGCCAAGGCGGTCGCTGCCGCCGACGTCGTGATCAGCACCGCCGCGATTCCCGGCCGACGCGCGCCGATCATCATCACCACCGAGATGATCGGCCGGATGAAATACGGCGCCATCATCGTCGACATGGCCGCCGAATCCGGCGGCAACTGCGCGCTGACCCAGCCCGGCGAGCACGTCATCGCCAACGACGTGAACATCCACGGCCCCTTGAACCTGCCGTCCCGCATGCCGACCCATGCCTCCGAGCTGTACGCCAAGAACCTCTACAACTTCCTCTCGCCATGGATCAAGGACGGCGAACTGGCGTTCGACTGGGAAGACGAAGTCGTCGCTGGCACGCTGCTCTGCAAGGATGGCGTCACCGTTCATCCAACCGTCAAACAAGTTTTTGGAGAAGCCTGATGGACGGCCTGCTCGCCTTATACATCTTCATGCTCGCCGCCTTCACCGGCTACGAGATCATCGCCAAGGTGCCGGTCATCCTGCACACGCCGCTGATGTCCGGTTCCAACTTCATCCACGGCGTCGTCGTCGTCGGCGCCATGCTCATGCTCGGCACCGCCGACACCGTTGTGCAACAGGCCATCGGCTTCTTCGCCGTCGCCCTCGGCGCGGCCAATGCCGCCGGTGGCTACGTCGTCACCGAGCGCATGCTCGCCATGTTCAAGAAAAAGGAAGCCTGAGCATGACGCTCCCGATCTACGTCCAAGGCGCCTGGTTTGTCGGCGCACTGCTCTTCATCCTCGGCCTGAAAGGCATGAGTTCCCCGGCCAGTGCCCGGAAAGGCATCGTCTGGGCCGGCTACGGCATGCTCGTCGCCATCGCCGGCACCTTCCTCGTGCCCGGCCTGCAGAACCTCGCGCTGATGGCCCTGGCCCTCGGTCTCGGCGCTTCGGCCGCCTGGATTTCCGGCCAGCGGGTCAAGATGACCGACATGCCGCAGATGGTCGCCATCTACAACGGCATGGGCGGCGGGGCGGCGGCGGCGATTGCCGCCATCGAGTTCGCCAAGGGCGACGTCCATAGCCCGGTCGCCACGACGCTGGCCGTGCTCGGCGCGCTGATCGGCTCGGTCTCCTTCACCGGCTCCTGTGTCGCTTACGCCAAGCTGCAGGGCCTGATGAAGAAAGCCTACCGGCTGCCGGCCCAGAACGTCGTCAATGTCGTCCTCGCCCTCAGTGCCCTCGGCCTCGGCGCGGCGATGATCGCGCTGGCTCCGGCCAACCCCGAGCTGATCTACATCTTCTTCGCCGTCGCGCTGGTCCTCGGCCTGATCGTCACGCTGCCGATCGGCGGCGCCGACATGCCGGTGGTGATCTCGCTGTTCAATGCCTTTACCGGCCTGGCCGTCGGCTTCGAGGGCTACGTCCTCGGCAACCCGGCGCTGATCATTGCCGGCATCGTCGTCGGCGCGGCCGGCACGCTGCTCACCCAGCTGATGGCCAAAGCGATGAACCGGCCGATCTCCAACATCCTGTTCACCCCGATGGTGGCGAGTGGCGGTGGCGAAGCGATCGAAGGGACGATGAAGGAACTCTCCGCCCTCGATGCCGCGGCGCTGATGCGCTACGCCGGCAAGGTCATCATCGTGCCCGGTTACGGCATGGCGGTGGCGCATGCCCAGCACAAGGTCTGGGAAATGACTTCGATCCTCGAGGAAGCCGGGGTCGAGGTGAAGTTCGCCATCCACCCGGTGGCCGGGCGCATGCCGGGCCACATGAACGTGCTCTTGGCCGAGGCCGGCGTGCCCTACGACAAGATCTTCGATCTCGAGGAAATCAACGGCGAGTTCGGCCAGGCCGACGTCGCGCTGATCATCGGCGCCAACGACGTGGTCAATCCGAGCGCCCGCACCGACAAGGCCAGCCCGATCTACGGCATGCCGATCCTCAATGCCGATCAGGCGCACAACGTCATCGTGATCAAGCGCGGCAAGGGTACGGGTTATTCCGGGGTTGAGAATGCCCTGTTCTACACCGACAATTGCCGCATGCTCTACGGCGACGCCCAACCGATGGCCGGCGAGATCATCCAGCATTTGAAGACGATGGGCTAAGGCTGCGATTCTCTCGTTGGGTGACTGGGGGCACGTAGAATGTCGCACTCAAAAATATTTCAACGAGAGAACAGTCATGTATCGTTTGTTGTCCCTGCTGGTCCTGTTCCCCGTTTCCGCCTTTGCCGCCGGCGATTTGCCGACGCTGGGTGGAATTCCGGTGGAATTCATCCTGTTCGCGCTGACCTTGCTCGGCGTCGCGCTGTTCCACAACGCCACGCTCTACGTGGCGCTGACCGGTCTGGCGACGATCAGCCTGTACAAGATCATCGTCACCGGCTTCAAGACCGGGGTCGGCGTCGCCGGCTTTGCCGGCCATCTCGGCCATGAGTGGGTGACGCTGGCCAATCTGTTTTGCCTGCTCACCGGCTTCGCGCTGCTCGCCCGGCACTTCGAGAAGAGCCATGTGCCGGTTGTCCTGCCCAAGTTCCTGCCGGATGACTGGAAGGGCGGTTTCGTCTTGCTGGTCATGGTCTTCGTGATTTCGAGTTTTCTCGACAATATCGCGGCGGCGTTGATCGGCGGTGCCATGGCTCATCAATTGTTCAAGGCCAAGGTCCATATCGGTTTCCTGGCCGCCATCGTCGCCGCTTCCAATGCCGGCGGTTCGGGTTCGGTGGTCGGCGATACGACGACGACGATGATGTGGATCGACGGCATCAGCCCCGCGGCAGTTCTCCATGCCTATGTCGCCGCCGGCGTCGCCTTGTTGATTACCGCCTACTTCGCTGCCAAGCAGCAGCATGCCTATTCGCCGATGATCAAACATGCGCATGCCAATACGCATGTCGATTGGGGGCGCATTTTCATCGTCTTCCTGATGCTGGCGTTTGCGATCGTCACCAATGTCACCATCAACATCAAATTTCCGGTGTTGGCCGACAGCTTTCCCTTCATCGGTGCTGCGGTCTGGGTTGCGATCATCCTGACCATCCCGGTGCGGCGCCACGACTGGGAGCTGCTGCCGGATGCCGTCAAGGGTTCCGTCTTCCTGCTGTCGCTGGTCACCTGCGCCTCGATGATGCCGGTCGAAGCACTCCCGGCCGCCTCCTGGCAGTCCGCGCTGACGCTGGGTTTCGTTTCCGCGGTCTTCGACAATATCCCGCTGACGGCCCTGGCGCTACGCCAGGGTGGTTTCGACTGGGGCTTCCTGGCCTATGCCGTCGGCTTCGGCGGGTCGCTGTTGTGGTTTGGCTCATCGGCCGGCGTTGCCTTGTCCAGCATGTTCCCGGAGGCCAAGTCGGCTGCCCAGTGGCTGAAGCATGGCTGGCATGTGACGCTTGCTTACGTCGTCGGCTTCTTCTTCATGCTGGCGGTCCTCGGCTGGCACCCCCAGGCACCGCACAAGGCCGTTGTCGCGCCGGTCGTCGGCGAGGCCGTGGCGCACTGAGCAACAGGCTGATAGATCCGGCCGGCTAGGCCGGCCAGCGATGGCTAACGCCGTCCGCCGAAGCAACGGCGGGCGGCGTTTTTTTGGTGCCGCCAATTTTTTACGGCGCTTTTATATCGCATCCACTAGCATCGGAACATTCCGGTTTGGGGTGCCCCATGAATACAGCAGCAGCGAGGAAGACGTGGCCTTCTCTCGATTGATCGGCAAACGACGATCGATCCGGGGATATCTCGCCGCGACGCTGTACGTCCTGGCGGGAACGCTGCTGACGACGCCGCTGCGCGGCGTGCTCGATCTTTCGAATGTCGCGCTGCTCTACGTTCTGGCCGTGGTTCTGAACGGGGTCCGCTACGGTCGGGGCGTCGCCATTTTTGCGGCAGTTTTTGGTTCCCTCGTTTTTGCCTATGTCTTTGTGCCGCCGCATTTTTCGCTGGCGATCACGGAGGTCCAGTATCTGCTGTCGGCGGTCATCATGCTGGTGGTGGCATTGCTGGTTGGCCACGTTACGGCCAATCTGCGCAGCCACAGCGAAGTGGTCGAGGCTCAGGCAGCGCAGAACAAGGCGCTTTACGAGTTCGCCCGGCAACTGACCGCGACGCGCTCGAGCGAAGCGGTACTCGAAACCAGCTTGCGCTTTCTCGAACGAAACTTTGCTGCCCGGCACGCCCACCTGATCGGGCCGGAGCAGGTGCATTCGGCCGCCAATGTCTTGGCCGATGCCGCCCTGATTCAAGCCTGCCGGGAGCGCCGGCAATTGCTGACCCGGCCGACCGCCGTCGCCGCCAACGTCGTTGCATTATTGCCGCTGCTGACAGCCGAGTCCGGGCATGGGGTGATTTGCTTCGAGGTCGCTGCCAGCCAGTTGGAAACCCAGTCTCAGCGGGAGTTTCTGGAGACCGTCGGGTCGCTGATCGCGGTCGCGCTGGAGCGAACGCATTACGCCGAGGTCGCTCAGGAAGTCGAACTGCGGCATGCCGCCGCGACCTTGCGCAACACCATCCTTTCTTCGTTGTCGCATGACATGCGGACTCCGCTGACCGCCCTGGTCGGCACGGCGGACACCCTGATGCTGGCGCCGATGCTGCCGCCGGAAAAGCAGCATGCCCTGTTGTCCGGCTTGCGCGAGCAGGCGCAATCGATCTTCCAGTTCGTCAATAATCTGCTCGACATGGCCCGTCTGCAATCGGGCGGCGTCGAACTGAACCTGGCCTGGCAACCGATCGAGGAGGTGGTCGGGGTGACGCTGCAGCAGATCAAGTCGATCGCCGAGGCCCGGCAGATCGGCCTGAGCATTGACCCGGATCTGCCCCCTGTGCTGATCGACGCGGTGTTGATCGAGCGGGCGCTGTGGAATCTTCTCGAGAACGCGATCAAGTACTCGCCTGCCGACAGCCCGGTCGAACTGGCTATCCGGCGGCTCGGCGATGAGCTCGATATCGCCGTCGGCGACCGGGGGGAGGGCTTACCGACCGAGAATGTCGAAGCCTTGTTCGGGCTTTTCCAGCGCGGCCATGCCGAATCAAGCGTTCCCGGCGCCGGACTCGGGCTGGCGATCGTCAAGAATATCGCCGAAGCGCACCACGGCAGATTGACGGCGAACCGGCGCGAAGGCGGCGGCAGTTGCTTTCATCTCCGCCTGCCGCTTGGCCAGGCGCCCTGTCTGGCACTGGAGGACGAGGCATGAGCGAGCCGGAACGGATTCTGTTGATCGAAGACGACAAGCGGATACGCGAGTTCGTGTCCTCGGCCCTGGAAGCCGAGGGCTATCGCGTCTTCGAGGCCGGCACGGCCGGCTGGGGCGCCAGCGAGGCGGCAAGGCACAAGCCGCATCTGGTAATGCTCGATCTCGGCTTGCCCGATCGCGACGGCAGCGAATTCATCCGCGATTTTCGGGGCTGGTCCACGGTGCCCATCCTGATCGTTTCGGCCCGGGCCGACGAGAAAGGCAAGGTCGAGGCGCTCGATAGCGGGGCCGATGACTATCTGACCAAACCGTTTGGCGTTCCCGAATTGCTTGCCCGCGTTCGCGCCTTGCTGCGCCGGGCGCCGGTTCAGCGCCTGGAGAGCAATCCGATCATCGAGTTCGGCGATTTCATCATCGACTGCGTCGGCCGCACGGTGAGCAAGGCCGGTCAGCCGATCAAGCTTTCCCAGATCGAATATCGCCTGCTCCTGGCAATGGCCGGCAACCCGGGACGGGTCCTGACGCATCGCCAGTTGCTGGTCCAGGTCTGGGGTGGCCAGGCCGCCGATAACCACGAATATCTCCGCGTTTATGTTGGCCATTTGCGCCAGAAGATCGAAATCCATCCTGCCCAGCCGCGCCATATCCTGACTGAAATTGGCATCGGCTACCGTTTTCAACCCTGATTATTTTTAACCTGACTGAACTACCTTTATGAGCGCCTATAGCACCGAGACCGTCCTGTCCGTTCACCACTGGAACGACACCTTGTTTACCTTCCGTTGCACGCGCAGCCAGAGCCTGCGTTTCGTCAGCGGTCAATTTGTCATGATCGGTCTCGAAGTCGATGGCCGGCCGCTGACTCGGGCCTACAGCATCGCCAGCGCCAGTCACGAAGAGCATCTGGAATTCTTCAGCATCAAGGTCGAAAACGGCCCGCTGACTTCGCGCCTGCAGCATTTGCAGGTCGGCGACCCGGTGCTGATCAGCCGCAAGCCGACCGGGACGCTGGTCCTACGCGACCTCAAGCCGGGCAAGCGGCTGTTCATGTTCGCCACCGGCACCGGGCTGGCGCCGTTCATGAGCCTGATCCACGAACCGGAAACCTACGAACGTTTCGACAAGGTGATCCTGATCCACGGCGTGCGCTGGACCAATGAACTGGCCTATCACGACTACATCGAGGAAGAACTTTCGGATCACGAATTCTTCGGCGACTGGGTGCGCGAGAAGCTGATCTATTACCCGACCGTCACCCGCGAGCCTTTCCGCAACGAAGGCCGGTTGACCGATCTGATCCATTCCGGAAAGTTCTTCGCCGATATCGGCGAACCGCCACTCGATCCCGAGCACGACCGCGGCATGATCTGTGGCAGTCCGGCCATGCTGAAGGACACCTCGGCCATGCTCGACGCGCACGGCTTCAAGATTTCGCCGCATATCGGCGAAATGGGCGATTACGTGATCGAGCGGGCGTTCGTCGAAAAGTAAGCGGCGATTCGCCGCCGGGTAGTGCCGCCGGGGCGACGATGGTCCAGGTCTCAGTCGCCGCTGGCCTTGACGCAGACCACCGGCACCGTCGCCAGATGCAGCACCTTGCGCGTTACCGAGCCGAGGGCCAGGGCGGCCAGGCCGCCGATGCCGCGGGTGCCCATGACGATGGTGTCGCAGCCGAGCTCTTCGGCCAGCGCGGCGATGGTTTCCGCGGGGTCGCCGAGCTTGACGTAAGTGCGGTGGGCAATCCCCGCTTCGTTCAGCGCGTTCACTACCGGCTTCATCGCACTGTGCGCCCGGGCCGAGAGCAGGCTCTGGATTTCTTCCGATTCCATGCCGTGGGTTTGCCAGGCGGCCGGCGCCGGTTCGACGGTGACGACATGGACGGCTGGCGCGCCGTGCGTCCGGGCAAAGCCGATCACGTAAAGAGCCGCTTCAAAGGCGTGACGGGAGCCGTCAACCGGTAACAATACGCTGCGCATTTCTGTTTCCTTTCGCGAAACAATGACAAGTTGGTAAATCCCCCTTGCTTTTACTGTAGAGCCTTGCGGCAAGCTTCGACAAGCCCTTGACCGAACATTGCCCCGCTTTTGTCGCAAGATCGGTGGCTTGTCGTGTTCGAGACAATATTGAGCCGTAGATAAGTTATATAAAACAATGAATTGAAGGTGGCACCCGTCTTGCTAAATGCTGTTCAGACCTCGGGAGATCAGCATGAAAGCCAGCGAAATCCAGGCCTTGCTCGATGAGCCAGCCTGTAGCCACAACAAGAAGGAAAAGTCCGGTTGCGCCAAGCCCAAGCCGGGCGCCACGGCCGGCGGTTGTTCCTTCGACGGCGCGCAGATCGCGCTGCTGCCGATTGCCGACGTCGCCCACATCGTGCACGGGCCGATCGCCTGTGCCGGCTCGTCGTGGGACAACCGCGGCACCCGTTCATCCGGCGTGACGCTGTACCGCATCGGCATGACCACCGACCTGTCGGAAACCGATGTGGTGATGGGGCGCGGCGAGAAGCGGCTGTTCCATGCCATCAAGCAGGCCATCGACAGCTATGCGCCGACGGCGGTCTTCGTCTATAACACCTGCGTCACTGCGCTGGTCGGCGACGATGTCGAGGCCGTCTGCAAGGCGGCCAGCGAGCGGGCCGGCATTCCGGTGGTGCCGGTCGATGCCGCAGGCTTCTACGGCACCAAGAATCTCGGCAACCGGCTGGCCGGCGAGGCCATGTTCAAGCACGTCATCGGTACCGCCGAGCCAGCTCCTGCCGCGCCGCGCGCCGACGGTCTGCCGACCTACGACGTCAATCTGATCGGCGAATACAACATCGCCGGCGAGTTCTGGCATGTCGCGCCGCTGTTCGACGAACTCGGCCTGCGCATCCTGTGCACCCTGTCCGGCGATGCCCGCTTCCATGAAGTGCAGACCATGCACCGCGCCAAGGTGAATATGGTGGTTTGCGCCAAGGCGCTGCTCAACGTGGCGCGCAAGATGGAAGACAATTTCGGCATTCCGTTTTTCGAAGGCAGTTTCTACGGCGTCCAGGATGTTTCCAACGCGCTGCGCGATTTCGCCCGGCTGATCGGCGATCCGGACCTGACGGCCCGCACCGAGGCGGTCATCGCCCGCGAGGAAGCGAGGTCGCACGCCGCCCTCGAACCCTGGCGCGTTCGCCTCAAGGACAAGCGCGTGCTGCTCTATACCGGCGGCGTCAAATCATGGTCCATCGTCTCCGCGCTGCAGGATCTCGGCATGAAAGTGGTGGCCACCGGCACCAAGAAATCGACCGAGGAAGACAAGGCGCGCATCCGCGAACTGATGGGCGAGGATACCAAGATGATCGACGACGGCAGTCCGAAAGCCTTGTTGTCGACCTATCACGAGTACCAGGCCGACATCCTGATCGCCGGCGGCCGTAACCTCTACACCGCCCTGAAGGCCCGTATTCCCTTCCTCGACATCAATCAGGAGCGCGAATTCGGCTACGCCGGCTATACCGGCATGGTCGAACTGGCCCGCCAGCTGGCGCTGTCGATGGAAAGCCCGGTCTGGGCCGCGGTGCGCAAGCCGGCGCCGTGGGCCAGGCAGAGCGGTCCGGGCAGCGTGCTGGCGGGCTGACCGGCGGCGTATGGGAAGGTGGCAGCGCGGAGTCTGAGGTAAGCTCAGGTTGGTGGCATTTGCTTGGCAAGCGCCACCAACGCTTCCGGACCTTCTCTTTGGGTGATGCATGAGCAAACTGATTACCGAGCTGCAGCGGCTTTATTTTCTCGACGACCAGCAATGGCACAGTCAGCATGCCGACGCCAGCGGCAACCCGGCGTATTCCGCCGCCGGCGCATTGACGCCGGAAATCGTCGCGGCAAGCCTGGCCGGCGAAAAAACGGTGGCGCTCCAACTGGTCAGCCCGGATGGGATGGCCCGGGCCATGGTCGTCGTCTTCGACAAGCCGGGCGATTGGGGCGAGGTGGCAAATCTCTATCAGGCGGTCCAGGATGAACTGGATTTGCCGGCCCCGGCCATCGCGGTTTCCGGGCGCAAGGGTTTTCGGCTGTGGTTCTCGCTGGCCGAGCCGGTGGCGGTGGCAGAGGTCCAGAGCTTTCTCGATGCCCTCGGCCGCAAATATCTGGCCGATATTCCGCTGAACCATCGTCAATTCCGTCCGGCGGCCGATCTGCCCAATGACATCGCGCCAGCCGTGATCAATCTGGCGCCGGCCCGGCACACGGTGACCGGCAAATGGTCGGCATTCATCGACCCGAGCCTGGGCGGCATGTTCATCGAAGAGCCCGGGCTGGAAATGGCGCCGAATATGGACCGGCAGGCGAGCATCCTGGCCGGCCTGGCAAGCATCAAGGTCGCCGATTTCCAGCGGGCGCTCGGCATTCTGCTGGCGCCGGCCGAATCGGACGCTACCGACCTGTCTTCCCTTGAGCAATCAGCAAATCAGCCGGACGAAGCGGCCAGCCCGCGCAGTCCTGACGCGGGCCACCTGAATTCACTGCGTAATGTCGGCAACCATTACAGCGATCCGCAGAGCTTCCTGCTGGCCGTGATGAACGATTCGTCGGCCAGCCCTCGTCACCGAATCGAGGCGGCCAAGGCGCTGTTGCCGTTTTTTTCCAACAACGCATAGTCGGGTGTGCCGGGGCGGGCATCTGTATGGAATATCTGGCCATGCTTTGCTGATAAAGTGCCGCAGTCTGTTCATAGCAAGGACTAAGGTTTATGCATATCCGGCGGGTGTTGATTGTTATTGCCTGTTCATTGGCCAGCGTCGTTGCCGTGCATGCTGGCGAACTCCAGATCGTGCGCGCTGGCGATGCCCTGGCGAATCTCGAACAAAGGGCGAAGGCCGGCACGGACGGAAGCGAGATGAAAACCAAGATCCGTATGCTGAGGAACTTGATCGACGTCAATCGGCGCATCCGAAACGCGGCGAATGTCAGCCCCAGTCTCCAGTTGCTGCTTTCACCGGATTACAACGCCTACACCGACGGCAACGATGTCTTTATAACCATCGGCATCCTCGAAGCCACGGCCGATGATGCCGATGCCTTGGGAGCGTTGTTGGGGCATGAGTACGCGCATATCCTGGGCGGCCACAAGGCCCAGAAAATCAATGCGTTGAAAAGCCTTGAGAGCAAGATTCGGAAGGATATCGGGCGGGGATATGTCAGCCCGGATCAGAAGACGCAAATCGTCCAGTGGGCGACCACCCAGCTGATGTCTTACAGCCGGGCCCATGAGGACGAGGCTGACGATGTCGGGATTTCAATTGCCGCAAAAGCCGGGTTCGATCCGCGGGGCTTTCAACGGCTTGCCGCGACGATGCTCGAACTGAACAAGGGAAATGCCTTGACGCATCTCGCCGACAGCCATCCCGGTTGGCTGGACCGCCACCTCAAAACAGGCACCCGAATTTCCGATGAGGAATACCTGCAGCGGGTCGATGCATACGTGCAAACGGGCAACGCCCCGGCCTTGAAACGCACGGTGGATGAATGGCTGCGTCAGCTCCCGGACAGCGGAAAAGCCTGGTATCACAAGGCCGAAATTCAGCGCCAGATGCGCTCGATGAAGAGCGTTGCATCGTTTGAAAACGCTTTCCTTGCCGACAGTCCGCCGATCAATACCAGCGAACAACGTTTTCGGGGTGCCTGGGCCTACATGTGTACCGGCCTCTTCCGCGAGGGATTCCGGTGGGAAAGCCTTTGGTGCATCAAGCGCCTGAAAGAAGACGAGTACGCACAACGTTACGCCCGGGAAACCGGACAAAACAACTTTATCGTGGCCGGCGATGAGCCACAGACGCTAAGAATCAAGTTTGAGACAACGCCGGGCGGTGGCAAATTGCTGCGCTACGATGGCGGCACGCCTGAGGTCAAGCCGACTCCAGCCTGGCGCGGGGTCCGCTACCAGGCCCGCTAGCCTACATCCTCTGCCTTTCCTTCGCGGGCAATAAATATCGCCCGGAGTCTCGGGGGTGGCAGTCCGTGAAACATCGGAAATGGGTATTCACATTGAATTCAACGAGCTGCCGCGGTTTTCCCGTGAATTGCTCAAGATGACCGCCGGGCGGGCAAATGAGTGGCAATCAAGGTGATAGAATCCGCGTCGATTTGCATCGCAACCATTCCATACTGGGTGTAAAAATGAACAAAACGATCATGACGATGGCGATCGTCGCCGGCCTGACGGGTAACCTGGCCGGCTGCGCGACCGAAGACTCTCGCAGCCTGCCGGTTGCCAAGTCGGTATCCGCCAGTCGCGCTTATACCGGCCAGCGCAATCCGATTTCCGTTGGCAAATTCGATAACCGCTCGAGCTTCATGCGCGGCATTTTTACCGATGGCGTCGATCGTCTTGGCAGTCAGGCCAAAACGATCCTGATTACGCACCTGCAACAAACCAATCGCTTCAACGTCCTGGACCGCGAAAACATGTCCGAGATCAAGCAAGAGGCGGCACTGAGCAAGAGCAGCCAAACGCTGAAAGGCGCTCACTACGTGATCACGGGCGACGTGACCGAGTTCGGCCGCAAGGAAGTCGGCGATCACCAGTTGTTCGGGATTCTTGGGCGTGGCAAGCAGCAGATCGCCTATGCCAAGGTCGCGCTGAACGTGGTTGATGTCCAAACCTCCGAGGTCGTCTATTCCGCCCAGGGGGCCGGTGAATACAGCCTGTCGAATCGCGAAATCATCGGCTTTGGCGGCACCGCCAGTTATGACTCGACGTTGAATGGCAAAGTGCTTGATCTGGCCATTCGCGAAGCCGTCGATACGCTGGTGACCGGTGTCGAAGCAGGGGCCTGGCAGCCTGCCAAGTAAGGCTGCGGAGACTGATCATGACATCCTTAACAAAAGTTCGACTCTGCGTCGTCGCCGCAATCTCGATGTCGGCACTCGCCGGCTGCGTTACCCGACAACAACCCCTTTACTACTGGGGCGGCTATCAAACCGAGGTTTACGGTCATTTCAAAGGCGACAAAGGCCCCGAGGAGCAAATCCAGGCTCTCGAAGCTGAGCGCGAACAGGCGCTGGCCAAAGGCCGGGCGCTGCCGCCCGGATTCCAGGCCCACCTTGCCATGCTCTACGGCAAGACCGGGCGCTCTGACCGTTTGGTCGAGAACCTTGAGGCGGAAAAGACCCAGTTTCCGGAAAGCTCGACTTTCATGGATTTCCTGCTCAAGAAATTTGCTCGTTGATGGCTTATCAGAGGTTTCCAATGAAACATATCGTGACCGCCAAGTTGGGACTGACCCTCTTGGCTATCTCCCTGCTCAGCGGCTGCGCGACGCAGGCAAAGTATGACTACGCCGAGTTCCGGGCAAGCCGTCCGGCCTCGATCCTGGTTCTGCCGCCGGTCAACAGTTCGCCGGATGTCAATGCGACCTACAGCATGCTATCCCAGGCTACCGTGCCCTTGGCCGAGTCGGGCTACTACGTCCTGCCGGTAACGCTGGTCGATGAGGCCTTCAAGCAGAACGGTCTCACTGCCCCGACGGATATCCAGCAAGTGCCGCTGGCCAAGCTGCGCGAAATCTTCGGCGCCGATGCCGCGCTGTACGTCAATGTCAGGCAATACGGCACGACCTATGCCGTGATAGTCAGCGAAACCCGGGTGACGGCAGAGGCCAAGCTGGTCGATCTACGCACCGGAAAAACCCTGTGGGAAGGCAGTGCGACGGCGTCCAGCAACGAAGGCAACAACAACTCAGGCGGCGGTCTGGTCGGCATGCTGGTCACCGCCGTGATCAGCCAAATCGCTGATAGCCTGAGCAATCGCGGACATGCGATTGCCGGCATTACCAGCCAGCGACTCCTTGCTGCAGGCCGGCCGAACGGAATCTTGTTCGGGCCGCGTTCGCCGCACTACCTCAAGGAAGGTGTGCCGACGCCTTGATTCGACGAGGGTGAGTCGTCTTTGTCTTTCTTGCCCTCTGCCATGATCTGATCGATCTTTTCCTGTAATGGATCGACCGGCGGTTCAACCGGTGGCGCGTCGGGCGGCGGCGCGGGTTCGGCGGGCTGCTGCGGTTTGGGGGGCGGCTTGACGGCGCGTTGCGGTTTGGGCTCGCTCTCCGGCTTGGGCGAGAACAGGTTGAGGACCCAGTCCTTGACGGTCTTGAACAGGCCGTTTTCTTCCGGCGCCGCAAAGCGGATGCGCGGGTCGATGAGGCGGCTCCGCAGGGCGCCGGCGAAAAAGTCGCCGACGATCGGCAGGGCGCTATGGGCGCCCTGGCCCCAGTAGTCGCTACGCAGCGTGACGCGGTTGTCGTTGAAGCCGACCCAGGCCCCGGCGACGAGTTGCCGGTGCATCAGGATGAACCAGCCGTCGGCGTTGTCCTGCGTCGTGCCGGTCTTGCCGGCGACGTCGGCACGGATGCCATAGCGGCTGCGGATGCTGCTGCCGGTCCCCCGGTCGATGACGCCGCGCATGCTGTCGAGCAGGGTGTAGGCGACGCTGCGCGGCAGCGCACGCGCCGGCTCTTCCGGGCTGAATTCCTCGATGACCCGGCCGTCGCGGTCTTCGATGCGGGTGACCAGCAGCGGTTCGAGATAGCCGCCACCGTTGGCGATGGTGCCGTAGGCGGCGACCATTTCCTTCAGGGTGACCGGGCTGGTGCCCAGTGCCAGCGACGGCACCGGATCGAGCTTGCTCTGGCGGACGCCCATGTTGCGGGCCAGTTTGGCCACTTTGGCCGGGCCGACCTGTTGCATCAGCTGGGCGGTAATGGTGTTCTTCGAATAGGCCAGCCCGTCGCTCAGGCTGATCGGCTGGCCGCTTGGCGGCGCGCTGTCAGTCGGCCGCCAGATCTCGTTGCCGCCGACGGCGATTTCGACGGCCTGGTCGATCAGCGTGTCGGACGGACTGGCGCCCTGGCGGAAGGCCTCGCCATAGACGAAAGGCTTGAAGGTCGAGCCGGGCTGGCGGCGCGCCTGCTGGACGTGGTCGAAGGCGTCCTGCTCGAAATCGCGGCTGCCGACCCAGGCCTTGACGTGGCCGTTGTCCGGGTCGAGGGCGAGAAAGCCGGCCTGGATCAGCGTCTTTTGCTGCTTCAGCGTCTGCATGAAGACCTTGTCGGCCGCCAGATGCTTGATGGCCTGTTCCGGCGTCAGGCCGCTGGCGACGGCGGCGCCGTATTCCGGCGCTTCGCGGATGAAAGCCTGTACCAGACTGGCCTCTGGACTCCACGCGGCGCGCTTGCCCCAGGCCGTATTGGCGACGTTCTGCAATAGCTTGCCCTGCCGCGCCACGGCCTGATTGGCCGCCGCCTGCAAGCGGGAATCGATGGTGGTGCGGACCACCAGCCCGTCGCCGTAGATGCTGTAGCCGTTCTGGTCGGCCCAGACGATCAGCCATTTACGCAGCTGCCGGGCGAAATGCGGAGCCGGTCCCGGCGGCTCGATTTGCCGCTCGAAATCGATGCGCAGCGGTTTTTTCTTCAAGGATTCGAAGCTGGCCGGGGTCAGATGCTGGTGCTTGACCATCTGCGCCAGCACGATGTTGCGGCGGAGCAGGGCGCGCTCGGGGTTGAGTACCGGATTGTAGTAACTGTTGCCCTTGAGCATGCCGACCAGCGTTGCGCTTTGCAGCACATCGAGGCGGTCCGCCGTGGTGTCGAAATAGGTGCGGGCAGCCATCTCGATGCCGTAGGCGTTGTATAGGAAAGGTACGGTGTTGAGGTAGGTTTCGAGGATTTCGTCCTTGCTGTGCACGGCCTCGATCTTCAGCGCGGTGATCGCTTCCTTGATCTTGCGCGTCAGCGTCGGGGCGCGGCCGATTGCCTCGGGGTAGAGGTTGCGGGCCAGTTGCTGGGTCAAGGTCGAGCCGCCCTGGCGGTCGCCGCTGAAGGTATTGAGCGCGGCTGAGGCGGTGCGCCGCCAGTCGAGGCCGAAATGCTGATAGAAGCGGTGGTCCTCGGTGGCGATCAGCGCGTTGATCACCTGTGGCGAGATATCGGCAAGCTTCACCCATTCGCGGTTGGACTGCTTGAACTCGGCCAGCTTGCGGCCATCCGCCGAGAGAATCTGGGCCGGCAGTTCCGACGACACCTTGCGGATGTTGCTGATGCTCGGGGTGAATGGAATCAGGATGAGGACATAGAGCAGCAGCAGGCAAGGCACAACGGCCAGGCTCCGGATGACGCCGCGCCGGGTCGGGTGGCTCAGGTGGCCGAGAAGGGCGGCGAGGCGGCTGGATGGATCGGCGGCAAGCCCGGCCAAGGCCTGTTTTAGGGCAAGGGGCAGTGAGCGCAGCGAAATCATTGGCCGGCCATGTCAAAGCCGCAGGAAGACGGGCGGACGATTGCTTGAAGCGTCAAGTGGTCAGCTATCCAGCGTTTTGATCAGTTCAAACAAGCGTTGGTAAAACTCCGGCGCAATCACCGTTTCTTCGCCGACCTTGACCAGCGTGTCCTTGTCGATTGCCCAGGGCAGCGAGACGGAACCCAGCGCGGAAACGCTGAGGCCGGCGCTGTTGCCTTTGGATTTCATTTCAAACTGGGTTTCCAGCGCATTGGCGTAGATGACGGCACCCAGGCTGCTCGGCAGACAAACCAGGGTTATCGTCAGCCGGGTTGCCTCGTCCGTTTTCGGCCGGAAGAATTTCTCGCCGCGGATATTGAGCGGCTTGCTGTCATCGACCTGGTAGCCCTGGCTGAGCAAAGCCCGCTTGGCGATTTCACAGGCGCTGTCCGGTTGCCGGCTGCTGTAATACTGAAACGGCGTGTCGTTGGGGAAGGTTTCCGTCTGATAAGGACGCGTCCCTCTGGGGGCTGCGCAACTGCACAGCAGCAGTCCGGCCAGCGCCGCGAACGCCAAAGAACGACAACGTGAAGTCATGGACCGGAAGGTGAATTTCATTGATGCGTATTCTAGCCACTTCCCGCCCGCGATTCCTGCAAGCAAACGGTTTTCCTTGCCTGTCGTGAATCTTGATCTCAGGCGGCGTTGTCCGGCGTATGCATCGCTTCTACCTGTTCGTGTTCCCATTCCTTGATCGTGTCCGACAGCAGGCGGGCCTTTTCGTGGGTGTCGGGCGTGTGCTGATGTTCTTCCTGAAATGTTTCCAGGGCGTCATGGATGGCTTCGGCCTTCGAGTTCGTATGGGGCATGGGTAATCCTTCTGGTTATTTGCTTGTTGTTGCAGTGCACCAAAATAGTATAAGTCCTGCGCGCCAGCCTCACAAGCTAGTGTTCTGGCGGCCGTGCTGCGGTGCACTGCCGGTGGTGGCAAAAAAGCTCGGGAACTGGATTGCTTGGCCGACCTGCGTTAAAGTAGCGGACTGCCATACGCTACGGTATGGATGATCAACTGCAACGCTTTTCGGAGAGATACACATGGAAGTGAAGACTATTGGTATTGTTGGCGCCGGCATCATGGGTAACGGTATTGCCCAGGCTTTTGCCGTGTCCGGCTTTGATGTGATCATGGCCGACATCTCCGAAGGCGCCGTGCAAAAGGGCCTGGCGACCATTTCGGGCAGCCTCGATCGCCTGATCAAGAAGGAAAAAATGAGCGCCGAGCAAAAGGCGGCGGCGCTGGCCAAAATCAGCGTCACCACTGAGGTCGCGACCTTGAAAGATGTCGACCTGATCATCGAGGCGGCGACCGAAAACCTCGAATTGAAGATCAAGATCTTCAAGCAACTGGATGCGCTGGCCAAGCCGGAAGCGATCATCGCGTCGAATACCTCGTCGATCTCGATCACCAAGCTGGCGGCGTCGACCCAGCGTCCGAGCCAGGTCATCGGCATGCACTTCTTCAACCCGGTGCCGATGATGGCTCTGGTCGAAGTGATCCGTGGCCTGCAAACCTCCGATGCCACCTACGCCGCCGTCGAAACGCTATCGAAGGCCGTCGGCAAGACGGCTGTCGAGGTGAAGAACAACCCGGGCTTTGTGGTCAACCGCCTGCTTTGCCCGATGATCAACGAGGCGATCTTCGCTTTGGGCGAAGGCCTGGCCGAGGCAGCGGCGATCGACGAAGCGATGAAGCTGGGCTGCAACCACCCGATTGGCCCTTTGGCGCTGTGCGACATGATCGGCCTCGATGTCGAGCTGGCCGTGATGCAGGTTCTCTTCGAGGGCACCAAGGATCCGAAGTACCGTCCGGCGCCGCTGCTGGTCGAGATGGTTGAGGCGGGCTACCTCGGCCGCAAGGCTGGCAAGGGCTTTTACACCTACGAGTAATTTGCCGCCAAGCGTTTGACTCCGCCTGTCGGTGGATTCAGCCCAAATACCCCCGGCGTCGGCGCAGGCTGACGCCGGGGGTAAATCATTTTTATCGAATCAATGAACATCGAACCGCTTCTTATCGCGATTGAAGTCGCCGCCACCATTGCTTTTGCGCTTTCCGGCCTGATCGAGGCGACGCGCAAGCGGATGGATGTGATCGGCGTGTTTTCCGTCACCTTCGTCAGCGCCTTCGGCGGCGGTACGCTGCGCGACGTGCTGCTCGACCGACGGCCGCTATTTTGGGTGCAGCACCAGGAATACGTCTGGCTGGTCCTGGCCCTGACTCTGACCGCCCCGCTGTTGTTGCAGGCCCGCCGGCATCAGCTGGTGGACAAGCTGACCGAGGTGGCTGACGCCTTCGGCCTCGGGCTGTTCGCCATTTCCGGCGCCTCGCTCGCCCTGGTCGCCGGCATGCCGGCGATCATCGCGGTGTTGATGGGGGCGATCACCGCCGTCTTCGGCGGCGTATTGCGCGACGTGCTGTGCAACGAGATCCCCAAGGTCTTCCATGACCACCGGCCTTACACGCTGTGCATCTTCATCGGCTGCCCGGTTTTCCTCGGCTTGCATGCACTGGATGTCGCGCCGCAAATCTCGACCGGTGCCGGCATCTGCATCATCACCGGCTTGCGCTTGCTGGCCGTGGCGCGCGGCTGGAAGATTCCCGCCTGGCCGCCGCAGAAAATGCACTAATCGGCCGGCGACGCGAGGTCGCCAGTCAGCTCGTCGAATTGCGGCAGCAGGGCGTTCCAGTCCGGTGCCGCGCTTGAATCGATCGACAGCGTCCGACTGGCCTCGTCGGCGCCGGGCATCTCGTGGTGGGCCAGTTGGTCTTCGAGAATGGCTTCATCGGCCTCGGAAGCATCGCGGCCGGCCGCGCGGCGTTGCCGGACGCGCTGGCGCAGCACGGCGGGCGGCGCGGCGAAGGCCAGGATGACGAAAGGCAGCGACAATTCGCCGGCCAGCGCGGCGAAGGCAGCGCGCTGGGCGCGTTTCAGGAAAGTCGCATCGACCAGAACCGGATAGCCGGCGGCGACGACGGCGCGGGCCAGTTCGCCGAGCCGGGCGTAAGTGCGGCTGCCGGCTTCGGCCGAATACAGCCCGGCGTTTGGCGGCGAATGGCTGGCCGCTTCCGGGGCCAGCCCGAACAGCCGCTTGCGCTCGACATCGGCGCGCAGCCGGATGATGCCGCGCGCTTCGAGCAAGGCTTGCGATTGACTGGTTTTGCCGCTCCCCGAGAGGCCGCAGGTGATCGCCAGGAAAGGCCGTGGCGTCTGCATCTGCGCCGCTGCCAGCGCGACATGGTCGCGGCATTCGGCCAGGCCGGCGGCGCGCGCCGCGCCATCCAACTGGTTCAGGCGGATGGCGGCAATCTTGGCCCGTACCATCGCCCGGTAGGCGATGTAGTAGGGCAGGACGAGCAGGCTGTCGTAATCGCCGCTACGCTCCAGCCAGGCATTCAGGAAGCGGTGGGCGAGCCCGGCGCAGCCGCGTTTCTGCAAATCCATGCAGAGAAAGGCGATGTCGGCCGCCACGTCGATCCAGCGCAGGGCTGGGTTGAACTCGATGGCGTCGAACAACTGCGGTTCGCCGTCGATCAGGATCAGGTTGCCGAGATGCAGGTCGCCGTGGCATTCCCGTACCCGGCCCTGGTCGAGGCGGCGCTCGAATACTGCCTGTAGGTCGGCAAAGCGGGCCTCGCTCCAGTTCTCGATGCGCTTGGCCAGGGCGAGCAGTGCCGCGTCGTCGACCAGTTCAGGCAATTGCCTGAAGTTCTGGCGGACCGGGAAATGCACAGCTGCCGCATCGCCAAAACCGTCTCCGCGCCGGGCGACCGCCGCTTGGTCATGGAACGCGGCGACGTGGTGGGCCAGGCGATCAATCAATTCCGGCGCCAGCCCCTGATCCGCCAAAACCTCGGTGAGCAGGCAGGATTGGGCGAAACGCCGCATGCGCACCGCGTAGTCGATGGCTTCGCCGCGGCCGCCGAGGCGCGGCGCTGTCAGGCTGCCGGTGATCGGCACGACGTCGAGATACAGGTCGGGCGCCGTCCGCCGGTTCAGCCTGACCTCCTCGGCGCAGGCCGCCTGGCGCTTGGCCAGCGTGGTGAAGTTGAGAAAGCCGAGGTCGAGCGGTTTCTTCAGTTTGTAGGCATGCTGACCGGCCAGCACCACCGAGGAGATGTGCGTCTCGATGCAGGCGATGTCGTCGACCGGCTGGTCGAAGGCCGCCGGGCTCTGCAGATTGAGCACCAGACGACGATGGTCGGCGAGGGGGGAAGCGTTGGCAGCGGTGGTCACGGCAAACTCATCGGGTTGATATGCGGGGCCTTGCCGATCATTCGCATGACATGGCAGCAACGGCCAGGGTCAAGCATCGCACCAAAGCGCTGCGGATGGCTATGCCGAATTTCGTGTATTGCCGCCGCGTCGCCTGTGTCATTCGCCTTCGGTTGGCATTTGTTGTCTTTGCTACACAGTGCTGTTTTTGCAAGTAACTGATTTTAATTGAATAGTCGCTTGGCGCGTTCCTTGCTGAGAAGTGGGTGTTCTCAACCGGGCGATGTCCAAATGACCGAAATCATCCATTCCAAGAAGGCACTGGCGGTTAATCCGCTGAAGGTCAGCCAGCCGATCGGCGCCTCGCTGGCCTTTCTCGGTCTCGCCCGCAGCCTGCCGCTGATGCATGGTTCGCAAGGCTGCACGGCGTTCGGCAAAGTCTTCTTCGTGCGCCACTTCCGCGAGCCGATTCCGCTGCAGACGACGGCGATGGATCAGGTGTCGACCATCATGGGCGCCGACGAGAACATCATCGAGGCCTTGCGCACGCTGTCCGACAAGAGCAAGCCGGACATCATCGGCCTCGTCACCACCGGCTTGTCGGAAACGCAGGGCACCGACATTCGCCGGGCCGTCCGCGATTTTCGCACGGCCCATCCCGAATTCGCCCATGTCGCCGTGGTCCCGGTCAATACGCCGGACTACGTCGGCTGTCTGGAAAGCGGTTATGCGCTGGCCATCGAATCGCTGATCGAGACGCTGGTCCCGCAAGGTAGCAGCGTTGGCAAGCGGCCCAAGCAGGTCAATGTGCTGGCTTCAGCGATGCTGACACCGGGCGATATCGAGGCGATCAAGGAGTGGATCGAAGCGTTCGGTCTGCGCCCGATCGTCGTGCCGGATATCGGCGATTCGCTGGACGGCCACCTGACCGAGGCGGAAACCTCGTCGCTGACCATCGGCGGCACGCCGCGCTCGGAAATCGAGATCATGGGCGAGTCGGTTGCAACGCTGGTCATCGGCCCCTCGCTGCACAAGGCGGCCGACATCCTGAAAAGCCGCACCGCGGTGCCCGACTACCGTTTCGCCGGGCTGCTCGGGCTGGAAGACTGCGACGACTTCACCGAAGCGCTGGCCGAAATTTCCGGCAAGCCGGTGCCCGAAAAGATCGAGCGCCACCGCGCCCAGTTGCAGGACGCGATGGTCGACAGCCATTTCATGATCGGCTTCGCCCGCGTCGCGCTGGCCGCTGATCCCGACCTGCTCGGCATGCAGGCCCGCTTCCTGACCGGCATGGGCGCCGAGATCGTCAGCGCGGTCAGTCCGCACAAGCACGACAGCCTGAGCAGTCTGCCGATCGCCAAAGTCATCATCGGCGATCTGGAAGACATGGAAAAAGAGGCGCGGGCCGGCGCTGCGCAGTTCATCGTCGCCAACTCGCACGCCGCTGAAACGGCTCGCCGGCTCGGCTTGCCGTTGTTGCGGGCCGGTTTTCCGCAGTACGACCACGTGGGCGGTTATGCCCGCACCTGGGTGGGCTACCGCGGCACGCGGCAAGCCCTGTTCGACCTCGCCAACCTGATGCTGGGACAACACCATGAACTCGAACCCTATCGATCAATCTACTGGGCCGATACCCGCCCCGCTGAACAACATGTCATCGCGTCGGCTACAGCTGGTCTGGTCCATTAAGCAGGAGCCGGAAGCCGTGATCAAGGTCGCCTTCGCCTCCACCGACCGGACCCGCGTCAATCAGCACTTCGGCGCCGCCGAGGGGTTTGCGGTCTATGAAGTGACGCCGGACAAGGCGACGCTGGTCGGCGTTGCCGAATTCGCCGAAGAGGCGATGGACGGCAACGAGGACAAGCTGGCCGCCAAGGTCGATTTCCTCGCGGGCTGCGCCGCGGTCTATGTCATGGCGATCGGCGCCTCGGCGATCAAGAAGCTGATGGCCAAGGGCGTTCAGCCGATCCGCATCAACGAGGTCGATGCGGTGGACGATCTGCTCGGCGAAATTTCCCGCGCCATGAGCGAGGGCGGCGTCGCCTGGATCGACCGCGCCCTGGCGGCCCAGGCCAAGGCCAAGGCCGACGACCGCTTCAGCACCATGGAAGAAGAGGGGTGGGAAGGATGAGCGCCAAACTGATCGAACACTGGGGCATGGTCAAGCGCATCGACGACGGTCGCGCGACCATCGTCGTCGAAACCACGGCCTGCGGTGTTTGCGGCCATGGCGGCCATTGCTGCATCTGCAAGGCGGCCAACGGCGGGCTGGCCGCCATGCTCAACCTGCCGGCAGCCAATGGCTTGAAGGAGGGCGACTTCGTAAACATCGGCCTGCCGGAATCCGGCCTGTCGCTGGCCGCCTTGCTCGGCTATTTCTTTCCGGCACTGGCGACGCTGGTCGGCATCGCCGCCGGTGCTTCCATCGCCGGCAGCGATGCGGCAATGGCGCTCGGCGGGGCGGCTGGTTTCGCCGGCTCGCTGGTCGTCGCCCGCATCGCGATCGACTACACCCCCGGCCTGTCGCCCGCCCCGCAACTTATTCCCGTATCAAACCAAACCAATGTTTCACAACAGGAGTTTAACCATGAGCGCTGATCCCATCTTCGAAACCGATTTCGTCAAGGAAATGGCCCGCCAGATGCGCGCCTTGGACACCTACGGCACCTATACCGGCTGGACCGTCGAAAAGATCCTTGATCCCTACATCCTGACCAAGGAGCGCAAGGCGACCATTCCCTTGATCGGCGACCCGGACGACGAAACGATTTCGCGCGTCAAGGCGTTCTACAACGCCATCGCCGTGCTGATCGAGAAGGAATGCAAGCTGCTGGCCGTGCCGCTGGTCCATCTGACGCACGAAGGTTTCGGCCGGGCGATCATCACCGTCGGCAAGCTGGTCGCCGTCGAAAAGACCTTGCGCGATGTGCATCGCTTCGGCTTCCCCAGTCTGTCGAAAATGAAGGATGACGCCGACAAGTTGCTCGGCATCGCACTCGAGCGTATCGGCCAGTACCCGGCCGTCGCCGGGCTGTAAGCGGCGGGGGCAGCATGACTGACGAAGAAATCGCCGCCCTCGACAAAGAGGTCAGGAAACTGAAGCGCATCGCCTCCGAATGGGCTTCGCAAATGCACGACCTCGTGGAAGACCGCCTGCCGGCGGGCTACCACGAGATTCCCGGGCTTTCCCAATCGACTTACGAGGCCTGCCAGGCCTGGGCCGACGCGACGGCCCGCCTGGCCGCCGCCCAGAAAGGACAACCTGCATGATTACCGGACTCACCCGTGGCGGCGCCGAATGGACGCCGCAATTTGCCACCAGCCTCGATCAGTCCAAGTGCATCGGTTGCGGCCGCTGTTACAAGGTCTGTCCGCGCAATGTCCTCGATCTGGTCGAGCGCGAACTCGATGACGACGATGACAACGAAGACGACAACATGATGGTCATGTCGCTGGCCAATGCCGCCGACTGCATCGGCTGCGGTTCCTGCGGCCGCGTCTGTCCGAAGAACTGCTACACCTACGCGCCGGCCTGAACATGGCGGCTCTGCCCGATCCGGCGCTCGGCGATATCGTTTGTGCCGCCTTGCGCTGGCAGGTGGAAAAACTCGGCCTGTCGATCGGCGACGAGCCGGTCTGGGCCCAGGCGACCTTCGTCGAGACGGTCGATCCGTATTCGCAGGAAATCAACCTGATCGGGACCTGGCGTGGCCAGGCGCGCTACGGCACGGTGACGATTTTTCCCGATCGCCGGATCTTCGCCGAATACCAGGTCTTGCTGCCGCACCCCGCGAAGGAGGGCAGCTATGTCGAAGCCGTGCAGGTTTGGGGGCTTCCCGAGAAATTGCGCGGCGATGCCGTGCTCGCCGAGTTCGCCCGCTAAGCCATGCCGCTCCGGCCGCGTCTCGTCCTGCTGCACAAACATGGCACCAGCGGCCGTGTCCGGTTTTTGTGCCTGAGTTCGGGGATTGTCGCTTTTCATCCCTTGCCGGCGCTCTCGGCGCTGCGTGATGAAGACTACTCGCCGACCATCCAGTTTCACCCGACGGCGCTGCTTCGCGAAGCCGAAATCCATCTCGGCCTGCCGGAAGATGCCATCGAGCCGGTGCCCGAGTTCAGCGCCTGGGTCGATACGCCGACCGGCGATGTGCCGGTGCTGCTCGCCTCGTTCGTCGGCATCGATCCGCCGTTCGCCGCGGCCGAACGGACCGGCGGCCGCTTCATCGCGATTACCGAATCGCGGCACTTGAGCGAGGTCGAGCGCAACCTGCTGCGCCGGGCTTACGAACACGTTCTCGGTTGATTGTCGCAAAAACGACAAAGCCGTTCGCCGCAACAATCCAGTATATTCAATTGGTTAGCGATTTATTCCGGCATGGCACAGGGCTTGCAATGAAGTGCTCATCTACTCTGGGAGAATCGCCATGATCAATCTGACACCTGCTGCCATCAAAGCTGTTCAACGCTTTATCCGCGGTTCCGAAACGCCCGTGATCGGTCTGCGCCTGACCATCTCAGGGGGCGGTTGCTCCGGACTGCAATACGGCATGAAGCTGGAAACCGACAAGGCCGAAGACGACTGGGAACTGGAAGTCGAAGGCGTCAAGGTCCTGGTCGATGCGATGACCATGCCGATGATCGACAACGTCACCGTCGATTTCGTCGATACGCTGACCCACACCGGTTTCAAATTCGACAATCCGAATGCCAGCGCGCAGTGTTCCTGCGGCTCGTCGTTCTCGGTCTAAGGAGCAGATAGCATGTGGGAATATTCTGACAAGGTTCGCGAGCACTTCTTCAACCCGCGCAACTCCGGCCCGCTTGAAGAAGCCAACGGCATCGGCGACGTCGGCTCGATCCAGTGCGGCGACGCGCTGCGCCTGATGCTCAAGGTCGACCCGGAAACCGAGATCATCGAGGACGCGCACTTCCAGACCTTCGGCTGCGGCTCGGCCATCGCCTCGTCGTCGGCGCTGACCGAAATGGTCAAGGGCAAGACGCTCGACCAGGCGCTGGAAATCTCCAACCAGAACATCGCCGATTTCCTCGACGGCCTGCCGCCGGAAAAGATGCACTGCTCGGTAATGGGCCGCGAGGCGCTGCAAGCCGCCATCGCCAACTACCGGGGCGAAGTGTGGAGCGACGATCACGAAGAAGGCGCGCTGATCTGCAAGTGCTTCGCCATCGATGCGGTGATGATCGAGGACGTGGTCAAGGCCAACGATCTGCACACGGTTGAGGAAGTCACTTTCTATACCAAGGCCGGCGGCGGTTGCGCTTCCTGCCACGAAGGCATCGAGGAAATCCTGGCCAAGGTCAAGGCGGCCCGCCCGGGTTCCGGCGAAACCTCGCCGCCGGTGGCTTGCCCGGCGACGCCGGAAGCCCCCAAGCCGCCGAGCGCCAAGCTGACGCTGGTCCAGAAGATCAAGAAGATCGAGGAAATTCTCGAGTCCGTCCGGCCGATGCTGCAACGCGATCACGGCGATGTCGAACTGGCCGACGTGCAGGGCAAGAAGATTTACGTCCATCTGAAGGGTGCCTGCTCCGGTTGCATGATGGAAGCGGCAACCCTCGGCGGCATCCAGCAGAAGATGATCGAGGCTCTGGGCGAACTGGTGCAGGTATTGCCTTCCTCGCACATGCCGGCGGAAGTCTAGGATCGAGGATCGAGCTATTAGGATCGAGTGAGCTGGGTTTTGCTCGATCCTAATAGCTAATAACTAACAGCTAAAGGAACCGCCATGGAACCGATCTATCTGGACAACAATGCCACCACGCGCTGCGACCCCGCCGTGGTGGAAGCGATGCTTCCGTTCTTCACCGAGCATTTCGGCAACGCCTCCTCGATTCACGCCTTCGGCAGTGAAGTCGGCAAGGCGCTGAAGAAGGCCCGCAGTCAGGTCCAGGCGCTGCTCGGCGCCGAGCATGACTCGGAAATCATCTTCAATTCCTGCGGCACCGAGTCCGACTCCACCGCCATCCTGTCCGCCATCAAGGCCCAGCCGGAGCGCAACACGGTGATCACCACCGTCGTCGAGCACCCGGCTATCCTGACGCTGTGCGAGTGGCTGGAGAAGGAGGGCTACATCGTCCACAAGCTGAAGGTGGACAAGAAGGGCCGGCTCGACATGGACGAATACAAGTCCCTGTTGAACGACCGGGTCGCCATCGTTTCGGTGATGTGGGCCAACAATGAGACCGGGACCATCTTCCCGGTCGAGGAAATGGCCGAACTGGCTTCGGCCAAGGGCATCATGTTCCACACCGACGCGGTGCAGGCGGTCGGCAAGATTCCCATCGACCTGAAGAACACCAAGATCGACATGCTGTCGCTGTCCGGCCACAAGCTGCATGCCCCGAAAGGCATCGGCGTGCTCTACCTGCGCCGCGGCTGCCGTTTCCGTCCGCTGCTGCGCGGCGGCCATCAGGAACGCGGTCGCCGCGCCGGCACCGAGAACTCGGCGTCCATCGTCGGTCTCGGCAAGGCGTGCGAACTGGCCATGGAGCATATGGCCGAGGAAAACACCTCGGTCAAGGCGCTGCGCGACAAGCTGGAAAAAGGCCTGTTGAGCCAGATCACCCATTGTTTCGTGACCGGTGACGTGAGCAACCGCCTGCCCAATACCTGCAACATCGCTTTCGAGTACATCGAGGGCGAGGCCATCCTGTTGCTGTTGAACAAGATGGGCATCGCCGGCAGTTCCGGCTCGGCCTGTACCTCGGGCTCGCTCGAACCGTCGCATGTCATGCGGGCGATGGGCATTCCCTACACCGCGGCGCACGGCACGATCCGCTTCTCGCTGTCCCGTTACAACACCGAAGCCGAAGTCGACCGCGTGATCGCAGCCGTGCCGCCGATCATCGCCCAACTGCGCAAACTTTCGCCGTACTGGACCGACAAGGGCCCGGCTGCCAACCCGGAAGCCGCTTTCGCCCCGACATACGCCTGACGGCAAACCGTTCTCTCTGTAGTAACCTCGGTTAGCCCCGGAAGCAATTCCGGGGCTTTTTTTGTGCGCTGTCCGTTATCGGGGGCCGCTCATTCGCCGCCGGCCGTTTCCTTCACATCCGCATTGCGGCCAATTTGACGTAGAGCGTGCTGCGCGAAATCCCCAGGGTTCGTGCCGCCATCGAGAGATTGCCGTGGGCGCTGGCGACGGCGGCGTTGATTGCGCTGCGCTCCATCTCGGCCAGTCGCCCCGCCGTCATGGCCGGCCGGATTTCGTCAGGCGGCAGGGCGGCATCGATGGCGTTGGCGGCGATATGCGGGGGAAGCAGCGAACCATCGATGTAATCGCCGTCACTGAGCGCGAACATCGCTTCGAAGACATTCTGCAATTCGCGGATGTTGCCCGGCCAGCGATAACGCAGCAGGTGGTGCAGGACGTCTGGCGCCAGGCTTTTCGGCGGACAGCCATATTTTTGCGCCAGGCGCTGGTTGAGGCGGCCGATGATCGCCTCCGTATCGGCCGGCCGGTCGCGCAGGGGCGGCAAATTCAGGCTGACGACACAGAGCCGGTGAAAGAGATCTTCCCGGAAGCGGCCGGCCTCCGCGTCTGCCTTCAGATCGCGATTGGTCGCCGCAATGATGCGGACCGCGACTTTGCGTTCCCTGGTGTCGCCCAGCCTGACCACAATGCCGTCCTGGAGGACGCGCAGCAGGTGCGGCTGCATGTCGAGCGGCATTTCGCCGATTTCGTCGAGGAAGAGGGTGCCGTGGTCGGCCTGCTCGAACTTGCCGGGCAGGCCGCCGCGCCGGGCGCCGGTGAAGGCGCCTTCGCTATAGCCGAACAATTCGCTGGCCAGCAGTTCCCGGGTCAGGGCGCCGCAATTGACGGCGATGAAAGGACCGTCCGGCTTGCCGCTTGCCTTGTGGATGGCGCGCGCGAAAATTTCCTTGCCGGCGCCGGTTTCGCCAAGCAACAGCACCGGCAAATCGAGGGGGGCGATGCGGCGGGCCCGGGCTTTGGCCGTCGCAATGGCCTGGCTGGTGCCGATGATTTCATCGAATGCATCATCAGTCGCTTTATCGGCCACCGTCTGGCTGCTGCTCCTCTGGCGCTGCGCGGTGCCTATCGGGATGACCAGCAGGGTGCCCAGGTCGCCGTCGCGGGAGCGCACCGGGTGCAGCCATTCCGGGCGCAACCATGGCGGGGTCAGGCGCAGGCGCTCGGCCGGATGGATGGCGAAATCGAGGGCGGGGACCTGGCCGCCGACCTCGAAAGGCAAGCGCACGCCGTACATCTCCCGCGCCTGCTGCATGCTGCCGCTGGTCTTGACGATGCGGCCGCGCTGGTCGAAGAGCACGAGGCAATCGTTGCCGTAGCGGCTGAAGCCTGCCATGGCGTGTTCGAGCAGGCGGCCATGCATTTCGGCATCGCGCTGGGCGAGAATGCCTTCGATCTGCTTGGCGGCCGAGATGACCAGACCCAGCGTATGGCCATGGAAGGTTTCCTTGACGCCGGAAACATCGACGACGCCCAGCAGGTTCTTGCCCAGCGGGTCGAGAATGGGCGCGGCGGCGCAGGTCCAGTGCTTGACGTCGATGCAGTAGTGTTCGCTGGCGTAGATCTGCACCGCCTGATGGGTGGCTATGGTCGTGCCGATAGCGTTGGTGCCGATCAGTTCTTCGCTCCAGCAGCCGCCCGGTGCCAGGTTGATCTGCTCGCCGGCATCGCGTGCCCGCGATTCGCCGTTGAGGTCGAGGATGGTGCCGCTCGGGTCGCTGAGCATGATCAGGGTGCCGGACTCGCGCAGGATCTCGCGCAGGGTTTCGAGCACCGGCTTGGCCGCTTCGTACAAATCGCGGGAGCGCGCCCGCAACTGGTTGATCTTGTCGCCATCGGCCGTCGGGGCGCTGCCGATGCTCGGATCGACGGCTTCCGAACGGCTGCGCCGCCACGAATCAAGCACGACATTGCGCACCCCGGCCCCGGGCAGCGGCCGGTCCTGAAGGAACCGTTCCCACGAGCTGGCGACGACCGACTCGTCGCCGATTCGCGGAATGAGGGGATTGCTGTTGGGACTCACATTGGGCTCGTGACGGGCTCCGGAACCATTACGGCGGATCAATTAATCAACCTAATCGTAACCGTAGCGCCTGGCGATTTGTAAGTCAATAAAATCCTTATATATCAATGTGTTGTGCGGCGCAGCAAAGCGTCGACGAAGTGTCCGGATTCCGGACAGTCGAAAATTAGCGTCGTGATTCAGGACGTTTTCCGGTCTTTTGTCGGACAGCTCCCGATTTCTGCATGTTTTCGCCAAGTCTATGATTCTTAGATTGAATTTCGAATGGTGGCGAATGTTTCCGGGGCTGGCCCGGGCCTTGCCATTAAGTCGGCGTGGGATCACTCACCACGAACACACCAAAAACAGGAGGCAATATGCAGATCCAGCAGTCAAACGTCCAGGTAATGGGAATCGATGCCGGCGGCACGATGACCGATACCTTCTTCGTCCGGGCCGACGGCCGTTTCGTCGTCGGCAAGGCCCAAAGCAATCCCGGCGACGAATCGCTCGCCATCTACAACTCGTCGGTCGATGCCCTCGAACACTGGGGCCGCAACGTCGATGACGTTTACCCGGAACTGGTGACCTGCGTCTATTCCGGTACCGCCATGCTCAACCGCATCCTGATGCGCAAGGGCCTCGATGTTGGCCTGATCTGCAATCGCGGCTTCGAGCAGATCCACTCGATGGGCCGCGCCCTGCAGAGCTACCTGGGCTACGCGCTGGAAGATCGCATCCACCTCAACACCCACCGCTACGACGAGCCGCTGGTGCCGGTTTCCCGGACCCGCGGCGTCACCGAACGGACCGACGTCCAGGGCAAGATCGTCATCCCGCTGCGCGAAGACGAAGTGCGCCAGGCCACTCGCGAACTGGTCGAGGCCGGGTCCCAGGCCATCGTCATCTGCCTGCTGCAATCGCACAAGAACGAAATCAGCGAGCAGCGGGCACGCGATATCGTCCGCGAGGAGCTGAAAAAGTTGAAGTCCGACATCCCGGTCTTTGCCTCGGTCGATTACTACCCGTCGCGCAAGGAAAGCCACCGGATGAACACCACCATCCTCGAAGCCTACGGCGCCGAACCCTCGCGCCAGACGCTGAAGAAAGTCAGCGACCGCTTCAAGAAGCATGGCGCCAAGTTCGACCTGCGGGTGATGGCGACGCACGGCGGCACGATCAGCTGGAAAGCCAAGGAACTGGCCCGCACCATCGTCTCCGGCCCGATCGGCGGGGTCATCGGTTCCAAATTGCTCGGCGAATACCTCGGCGACGAGAACATCGCCTGCTCGGACATCGGCGGCACCAGCTTCGACGTGGCGCTGATCACCAAGGGCAATTTCGCCATCAAATCCGATCCCGACATGGCCCGTCTGGTCCTCTCGCTGCCGCTGGTCGCGATGGATTCGGTCGGCGCCGGGGCGGGCAGCTTCGTCCGCCTCGATCCGTACAGCAAGTCGATCAAGCTCGGTCCGGACAGCGCCGGCTATCGCGTCGGCACCTGCTGGCCGGAAAGCGGGCTGGATACGGTATCGGTCTCCGACTGTCACGTCGTGCTCGGCTACCTCAATCCGCAGAACTTCCTCGGCGGCGCCATCAAGCTCGACGTCCAGCGCGCTCGTGACCACATCAAGGCGCAGATCGCCGATCCGCTCGGCCTCTCGGTCGAAGATGCGGCGGCTGGCGTCATCGAGCTGCTCGACCTGACGCTCTCCGAGTACCTGCGCGCCAACATCAGCGCCAAGGGCTACAACCCGGCGGAATTCACCTGCTTCTCCTACGGCGGCGCCGGCCCGGTGCACACCTACGGCTATACCGAGGGCGTCGGCTTCAAGGACGTCGTGGTGCCAGCCTGGGCGGCCGGCTTCTCGGCTTTCGGCTGCGCCTGTGCCGACTTCGAGTACCGCTACGACAAATCGGTCGACCTCGGCGTCGCCCAGTTCGCCAGCGACGACAAGAAGGCGGCGGCCTGCGCCACGCTGCAGGAAGCCTGGGGCGAGCTGGCGGTCAAGGTGATCGACGAGTTCGTGATCAATGGCTACAAGGCGGAAGACGTGCTGCTGATCCCCGGCTACAAGATGCAGTACATGGGCCAGTTGAACGACCTCGAAATCGTCTCGCCGGTCACCAGCGCCGCCACCGCCGCTGACTGGCAGCAGATCATCGAGTCCTTTGAGAACACCTATGGCCGCGTCTACGCCAATTCGGCGCGCTCGCCGGAATTGGGCTTTTCGGTCACCGGCGCCATCTTGCGCGGCATGGTCGTCACCCAGAAGCCGGTGCTGCCGGAAGACGCCGATGCCGGACCGACGCCGCCCAAGGAGGCCTATCTCGGCACCCGGCCGTTCTACCGCCACAAGAAATGGGTCGAGGCGGCACTGTGGAAGATGGAGTCGCTGAAGGCGGGCAACCACGTCGTCGGCCCGGCCATCATCGAATCCGACGCGACGACCTTCGTCGTGCCCGACGGCTTCGAAACCACGATCGACAAGCATCGCCTGTTCCATCTCAAAGAAGTCAAGTGAGGAGATAAATCATGAATATGATGAGCACCAAAGAAATCGGTATCGGCAACCTGCTCGAGAGCGGCCTGACACTGAAGCAGCATCGCGACGCGATCCTCGAGCGGACCAAGTCCACCGGCTACTACAACGGCCTGGAAAATCTCGAATTCCGCGACTCCGATCCGATCGGCTACGAAAAGCTGTTCTCCAAGCTGCGCGGCGGCTTGGTCCACGCCCGGGAAACGGCGAAAAAAATCGCCGCCAGCCCCATCGTCGAGCAGGAAGGCGAACTCTGCTTCACGCTCTACAACGCCGCGGGCGACTGCATCCTGACCTCGACCGGGATCATCATCCACGTCGGCACCATGGGCGCGGCGATCAAGTACATGATCGAGAACAACTGGGAAGCCAATCCGACGATCAACCCCGGCGACATGTTCACGACCAATGACTGCGCCATCGGCAACGTGCATCCCTGCGACATCGCCACCATCGTGCCGATCTTCTGGGCCGGCAAGCTGATCGGCTGGGTCGGCGGCGTTACCCACGTCATCGATACCGGTGCCGTGACGCCGGGTTCGATGTCCACCGGCCAGACGCAACGTTTCGGTGACGGTTACATGATCACCTGCCGCAAGACCGGGATCAACGACGAGCCGCTGCGCGACTGGCTGCATGAAAGCCAGCGCTCGGTGCGCACGCCGAAATACTGGATTCTCGACGAAAAGACCCGGATCGCCGGTTGCCACATGATCCGCGAACTGGTCGAGGAAGTGATCCGGGCCGATGGCCTGGAGGCTTACGAGAAGTTCTCGGGAGAAGTGATCGAAGAAGGCCGTCGCGGCCTGATGAGCCGGATCAAGGCGATGACCCTGCCGGGCAAATATCGCAAGGTGTCCTTCGTCGATGTGCCGTTCAAGCACGAGGATATTCAGGTTTCTAACGCCTTCGCCAAGCTCGACTCGATCATGCACTCGCCGGTCGAAATGACCATCAAGCCGGACGGCAAGTGGCGTCTCGACTTCGAAGGCGCCAGCCGCTGGGGCTGGCATACCTTCAATGCCCACCAGGTGGCCTTCACCTCGGGCATCTGGGTGATGATGTCGCAGACGCTGGTGCCGACCCAGCGGATCAACGACGGCGCCTACTTCGCCACCGAGTTCCACCTGCCCAAGGGCACCTGGTGCAACCCGGACGACCGCCGCACCGGTCACGCCTATGCCTGGCACTTCCTGGTCTCCGGCTGGGCGGCATTGTGGCGCGGCCTCAGCCAGTCCTACTTCAGCCGCGGCTATCTGGAAGAGGTCAATGCCGGCAACGCCAATACCTCCAACTGGCTGCAGGGCGGCGGCATCAACCAGGACGGCGAGATCCACGCGGTCAACAGCTTCGAGGCTTCGTCCTGCGGCACCGGCGCCTGCGCCGTCAAGGATGGCCTGAACCACGCCGCCGCCATCTGGAATCCGGAAGGCGACATGGGCGACATCGAAATCTGGGAAATGGCCGAGCCGTTGTTGTACCTGGGGCGCAACGTCAAATCCAACTCCGGCGGCTACGGCAAGTACCGTGGCGGCTGTGGTTTCGAGACCCTGCGCATGGTCTGGAACGCCCAGGACTGGACGATGTTCTTCATGGGCAACGGCTACATGAACAGCGACTGGGGCATGATGGGCGGCTACCCGTCGGCCACCGGCTACCGTTTCGAAGCGCACAAGACCGGCCTCAAGGAACGCATCGCCATCGGCGACTCGCTGCCGCTCGGCGGCGACCTCGATCCGACGGCGCCCGACTACGAGCGCCACCTCGACGCAACGGCCGTGGTCAAGCGCGACAAGCAGTGCATGACGACCGAGGACTGCTATGACAACCATGACCTCTACCTGAACTACCTGCGCGGTGGTCCGGGCTTCGGCGACCCGATCGACCGCGAGGTCAAGGCCATCGAGAACGACCTCAACCAGAAGTTCCTGCTGCCGGAATTCGCCGAAAAGGTTTATGGCGCGGTATTCGCCCAGGATGCCAAGGGCGTGTTCAGTATCGATGCTGCGAAGACCGCCACCCGCCGCGCCGAAATGCGCCAGGAGCGTCTGGCCCGTGCCCTGCCGACCCGCGAGTGGATGAAGGAAGAACGCGAACGGATCATCAACAAGCATGCCGCGGTGCAGGTCCAGCACATGTTCGCCACCAGCTTTGGGCTGTCCGAGAAGTTCACCAAGGAGTTCAAGGACTTCTGGAACCTGCCGGCCGACTGGCAACTGCTCGAGGACGAGCTGGGCGTGCCGACCTACGGCTCGAAACACCGCATGGACCTCTCGCTGATGCCCGACGTGACCACCGTCGTCCAGGTCGAAGAGTAAGTCGCGCCAGCCACCATCTGAATCAAGGAGACAAAAATGTCATATACCAATGAACAGGTTTCACATCTGGTCGAAGGCACGTTGGATTGGGAAACCACCTTCCGCATGCTGTCGATGCCCAAGGACAACAGCCGTTTCGAGCAGTACGTCGCGGCGCTGCAGGCCAAGGTCAGCTTCAAGGATCGTATCGTGCTGCCGCTGGCCCCGCACATGTACATCGTGCAGTCGGCGAAGACCAAACAGTGGCTGATCAAGTGCGACTGTGGCCACGAGTTCTGCGACTACAAGGACAACTGGAAGCTGCACGCCGCGATCTACGTGCGCGACACCGAAGAGGCGATGACCGAGGTCTATCCGCAACTGATGGCGCCGGATACCCAGTGGCAGGTCTATCGCGAGTACTACTGCCCGAGCTGCGGCACGCTGCATGACGTCGAGGCGCCGACCCCGTGGTACCCGGTGATCCATGACTTCGAGCCGGACATCGAGGCTTTCTACAAGGAATGGGTGCATCTGCCGGTACCGGAACGGGTTGATTAGGCCTTGAACCAGGCGGGGAACGCTATGCCGTTCCCCGCCTGCTCCACCCGGCAGACCAGAGAAACCAACAGGGAACAACCCAACATGAACAAGGTGTATGCAACAAGCCAGGCCGCACTCGACGGCTTGCTTTTCGACGGCATGACTGTCGCCGCCGGCGGCTTCGGCCTGTGCGGCATTCCGGAAAACCTGATCGCCGGCCTGTTGCAGGCCGGCACCAGCGACCTGACCATCGTCGGCAACAACGCCGGCGTCGACGATTTCGGCATGGGGCCGTTGCTCAAGACGCGGCAGGTCAGGAAGGTTGTCGCCTCCTACGTTGGCGAGAACAAGGAATTCGAGCGCCAGGTGCTGGCTGGCGAGCTGGAGCTCGAACTGGTGCCGCAAGGCACGCTGGCCGAACGGCTGCGCGCCGGCGGGGCCGGCATCCCCGGCTTCTACACGCGCACGGCATTCGGCACGCGACTGGCCGAAGGCAAGGAAACCCGCCAGTTCGACGGTCAGGATTACGTGCTGGAGCCGGCCATCCGGGCCGACGTCGCCATCGTCAAGGCGTGGAAGGGGGACCGCACGGGCAACCTGGTTTTTCGCAAGACGGCACGCAATTTCAACCCGATGATCGCCACCTGCGGCCGGGTCACCGTCGCCGAAGTCGAAGAGCTGGTCGAGCCGGGCGAACTCGATCCCGACCAGATCCACACCCCGGGCATCTACGTGGATCGCATCGTCCAGGGGGCCGGCTACGAGAAACGCATCGAATTCCGCACCACGGCCGGTGGCGCGTCGCCGGGCAAGCAGGATCCGCTACGCGAGCGGATGGCGCGCCGCGCCGCCCAGGAATTGCGCAACGGTTACTACGTCAATCTCGGTATCGGCATTCCGACCCTGGTCGCCAATTACATCCCCGAGGGCATGCACGTCACGCTGCAATCGGAAAACGGCTTGCTCGGCATCGGCCCCTTTCCCGACAGCGAAGACGTCGATGCCGACCTGATCAATGCCGGCAAGCAGACCATCACCAGCCTGCCGGGCAGCAGCTTCTTTTCCAGCGCCGACTCCTTCGCGATGATTCGCGGCGGCCACGTCGATCTTTCCATCCTCGGCGGTCTGGAGGTGTCGGAGAACGGCGATCTGGCCAACTGGATGGTGCCCGGCAAGATGGTCAAGGGGCCGGGCGGGGCAATGGATCTGGTCTCCGGCGTCGGCCGGGTGATCGTGCTGATGGAACACACCGCCAGGGATGGCGCGCCGAAGATCCTGGCCGACTGCAGCTTGCCGCTGACCGGCAAGGGCGTGGTGGAGATGATCATCACCGACCTCGCCGTGTTCACCGTCAATCCGGGCGGTGGCCTGACCTTGCGCGAGTTGCAGCCCGGCGTTTCGGTGGCCGAGGTCAGGGCGAAAACTGCTTGCCGCTTCTCCGTCGCGCCGGGCCTCAGCGCGCTTGCCGCCGGCTGATCAACGCTGCTGTCTATGGCGGCGTTGCACCTGCCTGGTGCTCGGTAGCGAAACCGACCAGGTGCTGACGCACGCGACGATTTCGGTGCGGGTCTAGCGGTAACCGGTAACTTTTTCGACCGGAGGAAATCCTCGGCAACGGACTCGCGACGGCTATCGAGATTCCGCGAACCCGATGCGGCGATTGCCGCCGCATCGGTGATCAGTCTCGCTGGTCGGGCTTTCGCTCGACCGGGCCGGGACGATCCTGAGCTTTGCTCGCTTAACGCTTGATGCGGGAGATCTTGGTGCCTTCGATGCTGAGGCTGGCCATCAAACCCTGCTGGTCGAAAATGAAGGCATAGGCATCGTCCTTCAGGGTCGATGACGACAGGTTCTTGGCAATGCCCTCATTGACCACGACCAGTGTCGGACCGACGCCGATTTCCCAGCCCTTCGAAGTGTCGAGATACTTGATGGCTTTGTTGCTCATCAGGAACACCACGTAGCCATAGGATTCGGCGCCGGCTTGCCAGCCCCAGGAGGCGGAGACCGAGTTGTAGTAGCCGGCAGGCTGCGAATTCTTGTTCAGAACGCCTTCACCGTAGCTGCCGCCAAAGACCAGACCGGCCTTGATGATCTTCGGGAAAATCAGGATGGCTTTGGCCTTCTTGCCGATGGCTTCGGCTGCCGGATTGTTCTTGTACAAGGTTTGCAGCGCCTGTGCGGCATCGGCGTTGAGGTCTTCGGCGGAAGCGGCATAGGCCTGGTTGCCGATGGTCGCCAGCGAAAGAGCGGCCGCCGTGACGAGCAGGAGGCGGTGCAGGGAGCGTTGTATTTTGGTCATTTCGATATCCTTTAAGTAGTGCTGCGATACGCAACCGGAGAGCAAGGACAGCGATGCATCCTTGTCATATCCGCCATTCAGCTTAGACGGCAAATTACCCGGCATCCGTTCGATAGCGCACACAGCCAATTCGGGCGAATTTCGGCGCTAAAACACCGGCATGGTTTGGACCCGACTCGCCAAATGCGCGGCCCGCCGCCGCGCCCGGTCGTCAAGGCGACTCGGGCGATAGCGATCTCCGGTTATGTGCGGCAGCGGACAGAACGGAAACGAATTCGCCAATACGCTCGGTCTATCGAAGCCAATAAGCGGTGCAATTTCTGCACTGCGGTAATGCGTGATGCCTAACCAGCGCAGGGTCTTCGCCAGGAAAACCGTATGCCGGGCAAGGTTTGCCAGGGCCGCGGTTTCAGGATCAAAAGCATAAGGAACGGAACAAAATGAAAAAACTCACCATCAATACGCTCGCTCTCGCCTTCACGCTGGCTTTCAGTGCCGGGGTAATGGCCGAAGGCATGTCAAAAACCGAGTACAAGGCAGGCAAGGACAAGATCTCCGCCGATTTCAAGACGGCCCGGGCAAGTTGCGACTCCTTGTCGGGCAATGCAAGCGACATCTGTGCGGCCGAAGCCAAGGGTAACGAGAAGGTCGCCCTGGCGGAACTCCAGGCCCGTTACAAGCCGAGCCAGAAAGCCCATTACGAAGTCCGCGTTGCCAAGGCGGAAGCCGTCTATGACGTGGCCAAGGAAAAGTGTGACGACCAGGCCGGCAATGGCAAGGATGTCTGCCTGAAGGAAGCCAAGGCTGCGGAAACCGCCGCCAAGGCCGATGCCAAGGCGCAGATGAAGACCGCTGAAGCCAACGCGACGGCCGGTGAAAAAACCGCCGAAGCGCGCAGCGATGCGAGCAAGAAGGGCGTCGCCGCCCGTCAGGATGCGACGGCCGACAAGACCGATGCCCAGTACGCAGTGGCCAAGGAAAAGTGCGACACCTATTCCGGCGCAGCCAAGGATAGTTGCCTGGACAAGGCCAAGATGAATTTCCACAAGTAATAGGTCGCATCCCGGCAGCCATCGACTACCGGAAACCAGCGGCTTGAGAAAAATCAGGCCCGGCGCTGAAAAGATCGTTCGCCATCCGGCAAGCGATTCTTTCCGGCGACATCAAGAAGGAAACACCATGAACTATTCGAAACTGACTGTCGTCGCGCTGATGTCTTTTGCCCTGAGCGCCTGTATTACGGCGCCTGCCGGCCCGCCCGGACCGCAAGGCGCGACCGGTGCCACTGGCAATACCGGTAACACCGGCGCCAAGGGCAGCACTGGCTATACCGGGGCAACCGGCGGCGCGGGCGCAACCGGCGCGACCGGTTATACCGGGGCCACCGGAACGGCTGGCGCGACCGGCGATACGGGCGCGACGGGCAATACCGGCGCCACTGGCAACACCGGTAATACCGGCGCCAAGGGCAGCACCGGGGCGCGCGGTGCAACAACGACCGATGGCACGGTGGTCATCGTTCCGGCGCGCTAAACGCCTCCGCCGTAGCGGCTGAGCAGGAAAATTCTCGCCCCGGTTGATCGGCAGCGGGAATTTTTGGTTTTGGCGAGGCCATTCGTCGGCTCGTCAAACGCATTACTGAATGACAGGAGTACAGCATGCGATTATTTCTGATTGCCTTGTTACTGGCGGCGGCCACCGTCCCAGCCCGCGCCGCCGATGTCGGCGTCTCGGTGAGCATTGGCCAGCCGGGCTTTTACGGTCGCCTCGACATTGGCGACTACCCGCCGCCCCAAGTGATCTACCAGCAGCCGCGGATGGTGCGGCGGGTTCCGGTATCCCGGCCGCCAGTCTATCTGCGGGTTCCGCCCGGCCACGCCAGAGACTGGCGCCGCTACTGTGGCCGCTATGACGCTTGCGGCGAGCGGGTCTACTTCGTCCGCGACAACTGGTATCAACGCGAATATGTGCCGCGCTACCGGGATCGCCATGGCGATCGGCATGACCAGCGGCGCGACGGACCGCGCGGCGATTCAGGCAACGACCATCGGGACAACGACTATCGGGGGAATGACCATCGCGGCAACGATCACGAGCGGGGCCGCGGCCGCTGAGGCCGCCCGGTTGCCGGAGGGCCAGGCATGATGACGAATGACGGCGCCTTGTCCGTGCTATGTGCCGATGTCGCGGCTGATGCCAGTCTGGTGCAATCGCTCGACCAGGCGGAAGCGCGCTACGCCGTGGCGCGTTGCGAGAAACGCATCCGGCGCTCGGTCGAAACCCATGGCGGGCGCCTGGTGCATCAGAGCGGCAACCGGCTGATGGCCTTCTTCGCCGATGGCCAGGATGCGCTGCACTCGGCCATCGAGATGCAGCGCCGGATTGCCGACCTGCCGCCACCGGCCGGTTTTCCGCTGGCGGTCAGCGTCGGCCTGTGTACCGGCCATCGGGCGAGGGAGCTGCGTTATTTTCCCGGCGACGGGGTGAATCCGGCGGCCCGGCTATCCGCGGTCGCCGCGCCGGGGCATATCCTGCTCAGCATGCCGCAACGGGCGACCGCCTTTCCCCTGTTGCAGCTGGCGGCGAGCAGCGTGCCCGACCTGCAGCTCAATTGCGGCAAGCGGCGTCTCGGTGTCTTTCAGGTGGCATGGCAGCAGCCCGATCAACAGACACTGAGGCTGGCGCTGGCCGATCCCGGCGCTGGGGTGGGGCGCCTCTGCGTCCGTTACCGGGGCATCGAAACGTGGCTGGACGAAAATCAGCCGTTTGCCCGCATCGGCCGTCAGGCGGATTGCGATCTGATCGTCCGCGATCTCCGCTGTTCGCGGGAGCACGGCCGGATCGAGCGGCGCCTCGAGCGTTTCGTCTGGGTCGACCGGAGCACCAACGGCAGCTTCGTGACCCTCGAGGGGCAGGCCGAGGTTTTTGTCCGGCGCGGTGAACTGCTGCTCTCCGGGCGGGGCCTGCTCAGTCTGGGTGCGCCCGCGGCGGCCAAGGGGGCGGAGCTGGTGCACTTCGAGACGGCCCCATATTCGTGCTAGCCAGACCGGAAATTCGCGTCTAGTCTGTGTGTGCCAGCGTACATACGACTCCGGCGCAGGATACGACAATCAACCGACGACCATGGGGTTCGGCAGATCGCCGAGTCGGTGCTGGCAAGGATGTTTTCGTGCAAGCACACGGTTTATTTCTGGAGCAGATCATGGGCAATCCCTTATTCGCAGTTCAGCAGCATCAAGCCATTCGTCGGTCCATTTCGCGTCCGCTCGTCGCCCTCGTTGCGGCCTTGCTGTGCACGCCGCTGCTCGCCGTCGAAATCGATGACAACGCCAAACACAATGCCAGCAGCGCGCCGCAAGCCACGATTCCCTGGCTGAGCGGCGGCATCGGCGACGATGCGCGTGACGAAATGCGCAAAGCAGCGGCCTCCTACAATGTCCTGATTGTGTTCAGCGACCGCCAGGGCAGCTACCTGGCCGACATTCCGTTCACCGTCACCGGGCGCAATGGCCAGGAAGTCGTGGCCGGGGTCAGCGAAGGGCCGCTGCTCTACATCAAGCTGCCGGCGGGGACCTACAAGGTTTCGGTAAAAATCGACGGAGCCTGGCAAAACAGGCAAATCCAGGCCGGCCCGGCCGGTCGTCCGGTCCGGGTGAACTTCGTCGGCAAGGGCGAGTGATTTTTCAGTATTAGCCCTGGTCGGTCATCGGCCCGCTGCTGGCGGGCGGTGACCGGTGGTCGGCGGGCTACGCCCCTTGCGTGCGCAGTTTGGCTTCGAGCAGCTTGATTTCGGTGATGTCGATGAAGGTGATCACCACGCCGTCGATCACATTGTCCTGGGTGCGATAGGGCATGATCCGCACGCGATACCAACGGCCGTCATGGGTGGCCGTCACCGTTTCGTGAAAAATCAGCGTGTTCAGCACTTCGAGTGCATCGTCCTTCAATTTCGGATAGTCGAGATCGGTGACGATGTGCGAGAGCGGCCGCCCGACATCGCCTGAAATCAGCTTGAAAAGCTTGGTGGCATGCGTCGTGAAACGTCGCAGGTTCATCGCGCTATCGAGGAAGATCGTCGCGATTTCCGTGCTGTTGAGCAGGTTCGTCATGTCGTTGCGGACCCAGGTCAGGTCGTCGAGTTTCGATTGCAGTTCGGCATTCACCGTCTGCAGTTCTTCATTGAGCGACTGCAGTTCTTCCTTCGATGTCGTCAGTTCTTCGTTGGTCGATTGCAGCTCTTCGTTGGTCGACTGCAATTCCTCGTTGCTCGACTTCAGTTCCTCGACGCTGGTCTGCATTTCTTCATGCGTTACCTGCAGCGCCTCCCGGGCTTGCCGTAATTCCTGCAGCAGCGTGCTGTTCGGCTCATCCTCGGCATGCTTGCCCGACTTGCGGCGGGACGGTGGCTTGCGCACGTCCTTGAAGACGATGATCACCCGCCCGCGCAGCGGCTCCGGCTTGTCGAGCGCCTGGACGACCAGATCGACGATTTGCGTGCCGCCGTTGGTGCCGACCCGCAGGCCATTGATGAGGATCGGTAGCGGATTGTTCAGGGCATTGCGGATGACCCCGGTCAGCGCCTCGCGCAAGCCCTCGCGGGCCATCGCATGAATGTTGATATTGGTCTTGCCGGCCGCCGGTTCCAGGTACTTGCCGGTACGGCCGCTGAAGTAAAGGATGTCGCCATCGCCGTTCACCACCACGGCCGCCGGCGCCCAGGTCTGCTGGATCAGTTGATCGGTCAGTTGGCCGAGGTTGTCGGGGCGCTCGGTTTGCGCCGGCCGGCCGGTCTCCGACGTTTCACTCGGCAGTTTGCGGGGAAACTCCAGGGCGGTTAACGGCAATGGCTGGTTCAACCGGCGGAACAGCCGCCCCTTCTTGGTCAGCGGTGCGAACAGCCCGGCCGCATTGCCGATGCTCTCGGCGCTGCCGAGAAACAGCATGCCGCCCGGGTTAATGGCGTAATAAAAGAGCGGGAGCAGCTTTCTCTGCAACTGCGCGCCGAAGTAGATCAGCAGATTGCGGCAGGTGAGGATGTCGAGCTTGGTGAAGGGCGGGTCGGAGATGATGTTCTGCGGTGCGAACACCACCATTTCGCGAATATCCTTGTTGATCCGATAGCCTCCGCTCTCTTCATGGGTGAAGTGGCGGGCCAGCCGTTCGGCCGAGACGTCGGCCGCGATGTTGTCCGGGTAGAAACCCTTGCGCGCCTGCTCGATGGCGTCCGTATCGAGATCGGTGGCGTAGATCTGCAGCGTGAAGCGGCGTTCCGGCCGGGCTTCCGCGATCGCCTCCTTGAAGACGATGGCCAGTGAATAGGCTTCTTCTCCGGTCGAGCAGGCGGCCACCCAGGCCCGCAGCGACTTGCCGTCCGGGTGCTGGGCGAGCAGGGCGGGGATCGCTTCGTGGCGCAGGTATTCCCAGGCTTCGGCATCGCGAAAGAAGTTGGTCACGCCGATCAGCAGTTCCTTGAACAGGATGTCCAGCTCGTGCTCGTTGTCCCGCAGGTAACGCACGTAATCGTCGATGCCGGCAATCTGGTTGACCGCCATCCGCCGTTCGATGCGGCGGTTCAGGGTATTCGTCTTGTACAGCGAGAAATCGTTGCCGCAGCGGTCACGCAGCAGGATGACGATCTTGTCGAGCGCCGTCAGAATAGCCACTCGGGGATTGATCTCGAACAGCTGGGCATGGGCCGGATGCCGGAGATAGTCGGCAATCCTTCCGGGCAATGCTTCCGGCGGGGCGACGATGTCGACCACGCCGGCCTGGATGGCCGAGTGCGGCATGCTGTCGGCCTTGGCGCTGGCCGGGTCCTGGGCCAGTGTCAGGCCGGTTTTTTCCTTGATGGCGCGCAGGCCGAAGACCCCATCGGAACCCATCCCGGAAAGGATGACGCCGATGGCTTTCTCCTTGAGATCCTCGGCCAGCGTGCGCAGGAAGAAATCGATCGGCAGCCGCAGGCCGCGCGTCGCCACCGGCTCGAGCAGGTGAAGTTTGCCGTGCAGCAGCGACAGGTCCTTGTTCGGCGGGATGACATAGACGCTGTCGGGCTGCAGGCGCAGGCCATCCTCGATCTCGGTGACGGGCATCGAGGTGAAGCGTTGCAACAGATCGGGCAAGGCGCTGAGATGAGTTGGATCGAGATGCTGGACGATAACGAATGCGAAACCGCAGCCAGCCGGCACATTGGTCAGGAACCTCTCGAGCGCTTCAAGGCCGCCGGCCGAACAGCCAATCCCGACAATCGGGAAATCCAGCGGGGGAGTGTCGTCAACCGGCGGCTGCGCTTTGGGCGATGGCGCTGGCGGTTGTTGGGCGGGACTGGCTTTGGGTGTCTTGACCATGGGATTTATCGGCTGAAAATTACCGGGTGAAAGTACGCGTAATCGCCATGGAAGGACAGCATTAATTTGCTGTTACGGGTCGTACGTCAGTTTTTTGCCCGCTTTTCGCCGTTGCCAGCCAGTTTTGCGCTGCTTCGGCAGAAAAGGCGGCCAGTTGGTCGAGTACCTTCTGCACCGCGCCGTTCGCCGCCATCACGCCGCCGTAGGGATTGTCTTGCGCGGCGGCTATGGACTGGTCGAATTCGCGCCAGGCAAGAACCTGCCGGCTTCCGGTATCGACCAGGTAGGCCCGCAGCGTGAAGCGGACCCGACTCGGCGAGTCGTTGAACTCCTGCTGCAGGCGGACGATTTCGACATCGAGGCGGAGGTCGCCGGAAGCGGTGCTGGGCGTCGGGACGACGGCGCGGAAGGCGCCGCTCTGTTCGAGGGCGGCAACGATCAGCGGGGCGATCATCCGGGCCGGGGTATCGGCCCATTCGCTGTTGGCGAAGTATTCCAGCTGATGCGGCTCGCGGACATAGATGATGCGGTGGCTGTCAAAACCCGCCGCGGCATGCGGCGGATTGACGATCAGGGTCGGGGCCGCCGTCGGGCGCGGCGGGGCGGCTTGGCTGGCGCGTGGCGCACCGTCCAGCGTGTAGAAGGACGGTTGCGCGTCGCCGGCGGTGTCAAGAATGCCGCAGGCCCCGAGCATGGTCAGCAACAGGCCGGCGGCAGCGCCTCGGCCGAGGCGTAAATAGGATAGGCGGGTCATGGCTGGCGGCCTCTTCGTGATGCTTCTCCCGGCCCGTTCGGCACCGGCTGGCGGCCGAACAGCAGGCCGGATGGATTGCGTTCGGTCTGTTCGCTGAGGCGGCGCAGCGAGGTCGTCAAGACACTCAATTCGTTGAGCAGCCGTTCCAGTTGCGGCATCGTTTCCGCCGTGAAGCGATTGACATCGCTGCCCACCGAATTGATGGTCTTGCCGGCGCTGGCGCTCGTCCGGGCGACTTCGTTGCCCATTTTCTCGACGGCGTCGGCGCCCCGGCCGAGGCGCTCGATCGCCGGCTCCAGCCTGGCCGTTGCCCGCGCCGCGTTTTCGAAGGTGCGGGCGGCGTCGACCAGGCCGCTATCGATGCTCTCCTTGCGTGCCGCGAGAGTGTGGGCGACGCTGGCGATATCGGCCAGGGTGCTTTTGAAGGACGCCTGGTTTTCGGCGCTGAGCATGGCGTTGAGGTTGGTCGAGGTGTTGTCGAGCTTGGCCAGCACGTTGGTCAGCACATTTTCCAGGCGGGTGCCGAGCGACGGCTTGGTCCGGATCTGCGGGTACTCGTTGCCCGCCGTCGCTTGCAGCAGCGGCACCTGATCGGCGCCGCCGCTCAGTTCGACGTAGGCGATGCCGGTCAGGCCCTGGGTTTTCAGCACGGCCACCGTGTCTTCCTTGATCGGCGTGCCGCGCTCGATGGCGAACAGCAGATTGACCCGTTGCGGGTTGCCCGGGTCGAGCTCGATCTGCCGCACCTTGCCGACGTCGACCCCGTTGTATTTGACCGGCGCATTGAGGTTCAGGCCGGCGACCGATTCCTCTTCGATGGCCAGATAGAGATCGTATTTCTTCTGGAAGGCGCCGCCCGAGGCCAGCCAGAGCGTCGCGCCAATCAGCACGGCGACCAGGACCAGGACGAAGGCGCCGACTGCCGCGTAATTGACTTTTGTTTCCATCATTTGATTCCGGTTGGTTGATCGGTTTGCCCGGTGCTACGCTGACGAGCGGCCAGTCCGCGCTGACCGGCGAAGAATTTGCCGATCGCCGGGTGGTCGAGCTGCGCCAGTTCGGCCATCGAGCCGACGCCTTGCACCTTGCCGTCGGCCAGTACCGCGACGCGGTCGGCGACCTGCCAGAGCAGGTCGAGGTCGTGGGTGATCATCACGATGCTCAGGCCGAACAGGTCGCGCAGCCTGCAGATCAGCTGGTCGATCTCGCCGGCGCTTTCGGGGTCGAGGCCGGCCGTCGGCTCGTCGAGAAAGAGCAGTTCCGGGTCGAGGACCAGGGCGCGGGCGAGCGAGGCGCGTTTCATCATGCCGCCGCTCAATTCGGCCGGGTATTGGGCGCCTACTGCCGGCTGCAGGCCGGTCATCGCCAGCTTCCAGTCGGCGATTTCGTCGATCAGCCGGTCGGCCAGCCCGGTATGTTCGCGCAGCGGCAGGCCGACGTTTTCCCTGACGGTCAGCGAGCCGAACAGGCCGCCGCTCTGGAACATCACGCCCCAGCGCCGGCGCAGATCAAGGGCCGCGGCATCGGTGATGTTTTCGAGATCGACGCCGAGGACCCGGATCGAGCCCGATTCGGGCTGCTGGAGCAGGATGATTTCGCGCAGCAGCGTCGATTTCCCGGAACCCGAGCCGCCGACCAGCGCGAATATCTCGGCCTGGCGGACGCTCAGATCGAGACCGGAATGGACGACATGCGTGCCAAAGCGGGTGATCAGCTGCTTGATCTCGATGACCGCCGTCGCGTTGGGAATCTGGTCGCTCATCTCATAGATCCAGCGCGCTGAAGGCGACCGAGAACAGGGCGTCGGCGACGATGACCAGGAAGATCGACTGAACGACGCTGCGCGTCGTCTGCCGCCCGACGCTATCGGCCCCGCCATGCGTGCGGAAACCCTGGAAGCAGCCGATGCTGACGATGATCGCGGCAAAGACCGGGGCCTTGCCGATGCCGATCAGATAGGCGGTGACGCTGACGCTCTTGACGAAGCGGTCGAGAAATTCGCCGTAGCTGACCGCCAGCTGGGCGCGCGCCATGATCATGCCGCCGAAGACGCCGAGCAGGTCGGCGAACACTGTCAGCAGGGGGAGCGCGATGAGCAGCGCGATGATTTTCGGGAGGACCAGCAATTCGAGCGGCGCGATGCCGATGGTGCGCATCGCGTCGATTTCCTCGGTCACCGCCATGGTCCCGATCTGCGCCGCGTAGGCCGAACCGGAACGGCCGGCGACGATGATCGCGGTGATCAATGGGGCGAACTCGCGCAACATCGACAGGCCGACCAGATCGGCGACGAAGATGTTGGCGCCGTACTGCCTGAGCTGGTCGGCGCCTTGGTAGGCGACGACGATGCCGAGCAGGAAGGAAAGCAGGCCGACGATCGGCAGGGCGTCGAAGCCGGCGCTGCGGATGTTGTAGAGGATGGGGCGCCAGCGGATACGGCGCGGCTGGGCCAGCCAGCCGGCGAAGGCGAGCGTGCATTCGCCGATAAAGCTGAGCAGCGCGAGGCCCTGTTCAAGGCCGGCGGCCGTGTTGCGGCCGAGGCTCTCAAGCCGGCTGGCCGGCGGCTCGGCAGCCGGCTTGGCGTCGGTGTCTTGCTGGTCGACTTGCTGGCCAACGACCGCCAGCAGTTTGGCAAATTCCGGCGGCAATTCACGTAGTTCGACGACAGCCGACGCGTCGCGCAGCCGGCGCAGCAGTTTTTGCACGACCCAAGCGCCCGCCGTATCGAGCGCCACAATGCCCGATGCGTCGATGAGCAGGGTCGCGCCGGACGGTGCCGACAGCGTCGCCAGTTGCCCGTCGATCCCGCCCAGGCCGCGCGCCGTCCAGCAGCCCGAGAGGACGAGTTGCTGCGCTGTCGTCCGGGCGATTGCCGCCGGTGCTGCCGAAATGAGAGTCATGGGTCGCCCAAACTGCTTGTCGATAAATGGTCCGGCCCGGGCGAGGCACCACAACGCCCCGTGCGGTGCGCCGGCGCGCTGTGCCGCCGTGGCCCGGACGAACGCCGGGCCGCAGCGCTTGCTTACTTGTCGGCGACGACCTTGATGTCGTTCTTCACGGCAGTGACGCCCGCCACCCCCTTGGTGATCGTCACGGCCCTGTCTACCGCCGTCTTGCTCGCAGCGCTGCCGCTCAGCGTGACGACGCCATTCTTGTCGGTATCGACATTGATCTTGACCAGGCTGGACATCTTCTCGGCGGCCAGTTCAGCCTTGACCTTGGTGGTGATGACCGAATCCTTGACATATTCCGTCGCCGCCTTGCCGGTATCGGCGGTATGACCGACAACGGGCAGCAGCAACAGGCCGGCGACGAGAAAACTGGTGGTGAGTTTGTTGTTCATGATCTGTCCTCTTCTATTGCGTTGAAAAATGGTTCCTGCACGAACCGGGGGCAGTTGCCTGTCCATTGGTCGTAATGGTGGTTTACCACCCTCCGCCAGGGGATTCTGTGCGCCGGCGAACATAGAGTGTTTTTTGCGGATTTCCCGCCGGGCCGCCGTGCAGCGCGCCGGTCCTTTCCTCGCACTCTGTGCGGCAACGAACAGAAGTCATTGGACGGTCGGCGTACTTTCAGTCGCTGGTTCCCCGTGGTCGACAGGCAAGAGCAGGGGCTTTCCGTTAAATAACCAGAAGGAATTCAAATGAACTATTCAATCGTTTTTTCAGCGGTAATCGCCGCCCTGGCCTTGAGTGCCTGTGAGAAACCGGCGCCGGTTTCCCCGACTCCGGCCGTCATCACCGTTCCGGTGCCTGGCCCGGCTGGCCCGACCGGTGCCACAGGATCGACCGGATCGACCGGCTCCACCGGGGCGGCCGGCGATACCGGCTCGACTGGCTCGACTGGCTCCACCGGATCAACGGGCGGAACCGGTGCAACCGGCGCGACCGGCGATACGGGAAAGACCGGCGGCGGCACCGTTATCGTTGTCCCGCCGGCACCGCCCGAACCGGCGCGCTGAGTATTCGGTTACGACGAGGCCAAGGCCGTTGTCCTGGCCGCGGCCTCGTTCGACCGATGCGTGGTTTGCATCTTTGTCGATTGCTTCTCCTCCGGTCTGACCACCTTGCTCAGGCGGTGGCCAGCGTCGGGTAGTCGGTGAGTCCGTGCGCCCCGCCGCCAAACAAGGTTTCGCGGTCCGGCGCGGCGAGTGGCGCACCGTGGCGCAGGCGTTCGGTCAGGTCGGGGTTGGCGACGAAGGGGCGGCCAAAGGCGATCAGGTCGGCCCAGCCTTCGCTTAGCGCGGCGCGGGCCCGTTCGGCGGTGTATTTGCCGGCGTAGATCAACGTCCCGGGGAAGGCGGCGCGCAGTTGCCGCTTGAATTCGACGGGCATGTACGGCGCGTCGTCCCAGTCGGCTTCGGCGATGTGGATGTAGGCCACGCCGATTTCGCCGAGCAGTCGTGCGGCGCCCAGGTAGGTGGTTTCCGGGTCGGCATCGACACAGCCGTTGAGGGTGGTCAATGGGGCAAGACGAATCCCGACGCGGCTCTTGTCGCCGGTGCCTTCAACCAGGGCGCCGGCCACTTCGCCGAGAAAGCGCAGGCGGTTTTCCAGCGAACCGCCGTATTCGTCGGTCCGCGCGTTGGCATTGGAGTCGATGAACTGGTTGACCAGGTAGCCGTTCGCCGCGTGCAGTTCGACGCCGTCGAAGCCGGCTTCGAGCGCCAGGCGCGCCGCCTGACGAAATTGGCCGACGATCTCCTGGATTTCGGCGACTGACAGCGCCCGCGGCTGGGAAGCCTGGACGAAGGCCGGCTGGCCATCCGCTTCGGCGATGAAGACGTTGACGCCGGCCGCCTGGATCGCCGACGAAGAGACCGGCGATTGGCCGTCGAGCAGGCTGCTGTGGCTGAGCCGGCCGACGTGCCAGAGCTGGGCAAAAATCCGTCCGCCGGCGGCGTGCACCGCGTCGGTCACCTGGCGCCAGCCGGCGATCTGGTCCGGCGTGTGGATGCCCGGCGTCCAGGCGTAGCCCTTGCCAAGCGGCGAAATCCAGGTGCCCTCGCTGACGATCAGGCCGGCGCTGGCGCGCTGCGCGTAATACTCGGCCATCAGCGCCGTCGGCACGTCGCCCGGCTGGGCGGCGCGCGAGCGCGTCATCGGCGGCATCACGATACGATTGGGCAGGGACAGATGGCCGAGCGTCAGGGGTTGAAATAGCGGGTCGTCAGACATGGCGGATCTCCGAAACTGGCGCTGCGGCGCCGGTGGAATAAAAAGGGGTAACAGGTGTTGAGCGAATTCAGGCCATGGTTTGCTCAGTCCCACGCGGGGGCCAGGCCCTTGGGGTCGATTTCGCGGCCGTTGCGCTCCAGGCTGGCAATCTTCGCCATATCGCCGTCGTCGAGCTGCAGATCGCGGGCGAGCAGGTTGCTGGCCAGGTGTTCACGCTTGGTTGACGACGGGATCACCGCGTAGCCGAGTTGCAGTGCCCAGGCCAGCGCAACCTGCGCCGGGGTGGCCTGGTGCTTGGCCGCAATGTCGTGGAGCACCGGATCCTCGAGCACCTTGCCATAAGCCAGGGTCATGTACGAGGTAACGGCAATGCCCTGTTCTTTGAGAAAGGCAGCCAGCTTGCGGTTTTGCAGGTAAGGGCTGAGTTCGATCTGGTTGGTGGCGATGGCATCCTTGCCGACCACCGCCATGGCCTGCCGGGTCAGTTCGATATTGAAGTTGGAAATGCCGATCTGGCGGGTCAGGCCGAGCGCCTTGGCTTCGGCCAGCGCGGCCATGTACTCGGGCAGTCCGACCGGGCCGCCCGGCGCCGGCCAGTGGATCAGGGTCAGATCGACGTAGTCGGTACGCAGCTTGTGCAGGCTGTCGCGCAGGCTCGGCAGCAGCTTGTCTTTGGCGTAGTTGTCCCGCCAGATCTTGGTGGTGATGAACAGTTGATCGCGCGCCACGCCGCTCTCGGCAATGGCCTGGCCGACCTCGGCCTCGTTGCCGTAGATCTGGGCGGTATCGACGGCGCGATAGCCGAGATCGAGGGCGTTGCGTACCGAGTCGATGACGGTCTGGCCGGTCAGGCGGAAGGTGCCGACGCCGAAGGAAGGAATGTTCATGGGATGACTCCTGTAAAAGTAAGGAAGAGAAATCGCGCGATCAGGCTTCGGCCGGCCGCAGCACGGGTGCGCGGCGGTCGTCCAGGCGGCCGCTCAGCACCGTCAGGCCGAAAGCGCCGAGCGTCACCAGCGCGGCGATCCACGGCGTGTGCGCCAGGCCAAGCTGACCGACGACCAGCGAACCGGCCCAGGAACCGCCCGCCACGCCGATGTTGAAGGCGGCGATGTTGAACCCCGCGGCGACATCGACGGCGTCCGGCGCGACCTTTTCGGCTTGCTGCACGACGTACGCCTGGAGGGCCGGCACGTTGCCAAAGGCCACCGCACCCCAGGCTAACACGGTCAGCACGACCAGCCATTTGTGCGCTGCGGTGAAGGTCAGCACCAGCAACACGGCGGCGAGCAGCAGGAAGATGGTCTTCAGGGCGCTGACCGCGCCCTGGCGGTCGGCCAGGCGGCCGCCCCAGACGTTGCCGACGGCGACCGAAACGCCATAGGCCAGCAGCACCACGCCGACCATCTCCGGCGTGAAGCCGGCGATATCCTGCAGGATGGGCGCCAGGAAAGTGAAGGCGATCAGCGAACCGCCGTAGCCCACCGCAGTCATCGCAAAGACCAGCAGCAGGCGCGGTTGCAGCAGCACGCGCATTTGACGTGGCAGCGGGGCCGGCGGCGTATGGGCGATCGACTTCGGGACGAAGGCCCAGGCGCCAAGCAAGGCCAGCAGCCCGAAGGCCGATACGGCGAGGAAGGTGGCCGGCCAGCCGAAGCGCTGGCCGATGAAGGTGCCGAGCGGAATGCTGGTGACGAAGGCCACGGTCATGCCGCTGAACATCGTGGCGATGGCGCTCGCCGCTTTTTCCCGCGGCACCAGGCCGGTCGCGATGATCGAGCCGACCGAGAAAAAGACGCCGTGCGCCAGCCCGGTCAGCACGCGCGCCGTGATCAAGGTGCCGTAGCCGGGCGCCTGCCAGGCGATCAGGTTGCCCACGGTGAACAGCGCCATCAGGCCGAGCAGCAACGGTTTGCGCGGCACCTTGCCGGTCAGCGCGGTGAGCAGCGGCGCGCTCACGGCGACGCTCAGCGCATAAAGGCTGACCAGCAGACCGGCCGAGGGCAGGGTGATGCCGAGGTCGGCGGCGATGCTCGGGATCAAGCCGACGATGACGAACTCGGTGGTGCCGATGGCGAAGGCGGCCAGAGTCAAGGCAAGTAGTGCGGGGGGCATGGTGGCGCTCCAGGTGCTAAGGAATGAAGCGCAGTGTGCCGGCTTTACTTTTGTCGATAAAGCCGCGTATAAACAAAATATTATTGATTAAAAATCAAATATGAAAACCACCCTCGATGAAATGCAGGCCTTTGTCGCCGTCGTTGACCAGGGATCGATCACCGCCGGTTCTGAGCAGGTTGGGCTGACCGTCTCGGCGACCAGCCGTACGCTGGGCCGCCTGGAAGAGAAGCTGCAGACCACGCTGCTCCGGCGCACGACGCGGCGCCTGGAGCTGACCGAGGAAGGGGCGGTATTCCTGGAAAATGCCCGGGCCATTCTCGCCTCCGTGGACGCCGCCGAGGAACAGTTGGCAGCGCGCCGGATGCACCCGATCGGGCGCCTGCGGGTCGATGCCGCCACGCCGTTCATGCTGCATGTGATCGTTCCGCTGCTGGCCGGGTTTTACGCCCGTTACCCGGAAGTCGAGCTGGAGTTGAACTCCAACGAGGGGATTACCGACTTGCTCGAAAAGCGCACCGACGTCGCATTCCGCATCGGCGCGCTGAAGGATTCGACACTGCACGCCCGCCCGGTCGGCAGCAGCCGTCTGCGCCTGCTCGCCAGCCCGGCTTACCTGCAACGGCACGGCGCCCCGACGACGCCGGCCGAACTGGCCGGGCATGTGCTGCTCGGCTTCAACCAGCCCGATTCGCTGAACGACTGGCCGCTGCGCAACGATGACGGCACTACCGTGCGCATCAAGCCGACGATTGCCTCATCGAGCGGCGAGACGCTCCGGCAGATCGCCCTGGCCGGCCTCGGCATCGTCTGCCTGTCGGACTTCATGACCCGTCAGGATCAAAAAGACGGGCAATTGCTGCCCCTGTTGGCCGGGCAGTCCCTTGACGTGCGCCAGCCGATCAACGCCGTTTACTATCGCAATACGGCGCTCGCTTCGCGTATCACCTGTTTTGTCGATCACGTGATCAACGCACTGGGCAAAGACCCGTTCGACGTTTGAGGCCGTTCGCCCGGCCGGCCGATCAGGTCGGTGGCGAGTCGGGCAGCGCCGAGACCAGCACCTTGTCGACCCGGTTGCCATCCATGTCCATCACCTCGAAGCGCCAGCCCTCGGCGCTGAAGTGGTCGGCTGGCGATGGAATGCGGCCCAGGGTGTGCATGATGAAGCCGCCCAGCGTGTGAAAGCCGCGCTCGTCTTCGCCCGGCAGATCGTCGTCGATGTCGAGGACGGATTTCAGGCGCTCGACGCCGACGTCGCCATCGACTAGCCAGGAACCATCCTCGCGCTGCACCATGTCGCGATCCTCCGGCGCTTCGGGGACCGACAGCTCGCCGACGATCGACGCGAGAACGTCGGTCAGCGTGACCAGGCCTTGTACGTCGCCGTACTCATCGACGATCAAGGCGAACTGCAGGCGGGCGCCGCGGAAGTTTTCCAGCAGTTGTGTGGTGGTGACCGTTTCCGGCACGTAAAGCGGCGGATGCAGGACCGATTCGATGTCGCCCGTCGTGATGCAGTGGCCGGGTAGCGCTTTCTTCAGCAGATTGCCGGTTTGCAGGATGCCGAGGATGTTGTCCAGGCCGTCGCGGCAGACCACCAGCCGGGAGTATGTGGAGCCGACGATGCGTTGGCGGACGGTTTCCTCGTCTTCGTCGAGGTCGATCACGAACATTTCGCGACGCGGCGTCATGATCGCGGCGATCCGCTGTTCGTCGAGGCGCAGCACGTTGGAAACCAGTTCCTGCTCGCTCTCGTGAAAGACCCCGGCCTCGGCGCCCTGTTCCATCAGCACGTTGATTTCGTCGTTGGTGACCGGCTGTTCTTCCTTCGGGCGGGTGCCGAGGATGCGCAGGATGGCGGTACAGGAACCGGAGAGGATCACCACCAGCGGATGAGTAAGCCGGGCCAGCATGATCATCGGTCGGGCGATCAGCGAGGCGATGCCTTCCGGGGCGAGCATGGCCAGGCGTTTCGGCACCAGTTCGCCGACCACCACGGAAACGTAGGTCAGGCCGACCACGGTGATCGTCAAGGCGATGGTTCTGGCGTAGGGCGCGAGAATCGGCAGACCGGCCAACCATGCGGTCAGGGGATCGGCTACCGCGGCTTCGCCGATGGCGCCGCTGAGGATGCCGACCGAGGTGATGCCGACCTGGATGGTCGAAAAGAAACTGGCGGGTTCCTGATGCAGGGTGAGTGCCGCCTGGGCACCCAGGCTGCCGTCATCTGCCAGATTCTGCAGTCTGGACTTGCGGGACGAAACGACGGCGATCTCGGACATGGCAAATATGCCGTTAACCAGAATGAGGAGAAAAATCAGCGCTAGATCCATGCGAGAAGTCGCCCGTTACCGGACAGGTATGCGACTTCGGTGTTGAGATGCAGGGGATTGTAGCAGGCTGATAATGCCAACCCGGCAGGGCGGCATCTGCCGCGATCCGGCGATCGATCGGTCGGGTTCCGTGCTGCTATTTTTCGTGCGGCCGAGGTGCGGTACCGAGCGAAAAAAAGCCCGGAACGGGCTGGCCGTGCCGGGCGAAGTAAGGAGCATTCGTTTCAGGGGGGACGAATGCCTGTCGTCATGCTCTCTCCTTTCGCGATTTCGCTCTGTCTGATAGCGCACAAAGTAAGGGTTGCGCAGTCGTGCGGCCCGTCGGCCGATCAGCTCGCCAGTTGGCCGGCTCGGCGCGCCAGCGCCGTCCGGTCGCCACCGGTCCGCCGGGCTCTGGTCTGCGCTTTTTCGGCCCCACGTATCGATCTATGCTTTCGCAGTAATGCCGGCACTGGAAAAATATCCAAATGACATTTAAATTACAGGCCTTCACTGACGAGAACAAGCCGCAGGAGGCTGTCAACGTACAAGTCCGTGCAGTCTTGATCGAGAGGATCAAAGCCATGCTGTGGCGCAACGACTGGACGCAACTGCAGGTACGCCGAGGAAGAGCCGATCAAGGGCGTTCTTGATCGCAATTACGTTCTGAAGCAACCGAACGACGGTCAGCTGAATGATGAAATTGCCAATTAATTGAGGAGGTTCTGATGTCAAGACCTGTAATCGTTGTGGGTGACCGAACATCGCATGGCGGCGTGGTCATATCGGGATCTCCATTTTCCGACGTTGACGGGAAAGCGATTGCTCGCATCGGGGATAGGGTGACTTGTCCAAGGAAGGGGCATGGCAGCGTCACCACTATCGTTACGGGAGACGTGACCGACATCGTCGATGGCAGTCCGATCGCTCGACATGGAGACATGACAGCCTGTGGGGCGACCCTGATTTCAAGCCAGATGCTGACTTACGTCGACGAAGGGGACGGCAGCGGGCAGGGCGCTTCTTCGGCGTCGGCAGCAGTATCTGCAGCTGCTTCGTTTGCCGAGACAGTCGAGACCGACAACGAAGTAGATCATGCTTACGACTTGCAATTCCTTGTTCAAGGCGACAAAACTGGCAAGCCCATGGCGAATACGCCATACAAAATCACGCTGGATAATGGCCGAGAATTTACCGGAAAGACCGACAAGAACGGTCTGACCCAGAAGGTCAGTGCCGATTATCCAGCGCAAGCGACCCTAATCGCCCCTCATCATGACAACGAGACAAACGCCAATGGATACTGCGGAATCGACTCCTGCTGTTGCTGATATACCAGCAACAGATGCCCAGCTCGAGATTAGGGCAACCCTGACACCAACCAACGACACGGTCCCTGCGGTTGCACGAATTCCCGAGCGGGAATTAAGCGGCGCGGATTGGTGCGCCCGTTTTGCTGGCAGTAGCTCAACTGACGATCTGGATGGTGATTTCAAAACTGGCACTAAGTCATTTATCAGTGCGTTAAAGCAAGCTGGGGCGAGTGTCAGTATCGCTGCAACCTATCGACCGCCAGAGCGGGCCTATCTGATGCACTGGAGCTGGATGATTGCCAATGGTAAGACGGAGGCTGCCAATGTTCCGGCCAAAGCCGGGGTGAATATCAACTGGGATCATGGCAGCGCAGAAGCCTCGAAAGTAGCAGCTAAAGCGATGGTGGCAGAATACGGCATGAGCGGCCTAAAGGTCGCACCTGCGCTGAGCAGCAGGCACACTGAACGAAAGGCCATAGACATGACGATTAGCTGGAAGAAGGATTTGGTGATTGCAGGGGCAGACGGGAATGAGGTAACAATAAAAACCGAGCCACGCGGCGGCATGAATGAAGACTTGCATACTGTTGGCGCGGGCTACGGCGTAATCAAGTTTTGGAAGGGCGATGCTGATAAACCCCACTGGTCGACGGACGGGCGATGAATCTCCAAGTAGCGGTTTTTCTTTTTTGTCTAGTCATTTCCCTGTCATCGCGCGCCGATAGCAGCAGCCCGCCCGATGTGGAACGCTTCATTGATGTTGCCGACACCTGTTTGCACCTCGCGGGCGAGTGGGATAGTTCGCTTCCGAAGGCTCAGCAGCGGGATATTGAGCGCAAGGCAAACATGTATTGCACGCGAGCCAAGAAACAGTATCGAGCTCTGCTCGCCAAATACAAAGACATCCCAGAGATCGTCAAGCGCCTACATGACTTCGAGGATGTGAATTCCGTCAGCGATTAGTCAGCAGCCCGCAATGCATGGCGACAGGCCATAGCGGTCGCCGCACGTTTGCATCCAAGCTTTATGGCTGAGGGCGAGTCGTTGGAGACTGTGCTGGGGCTACTTGGCCATCCAGAACTGGACAACGCCTGTTGCTCGAAGCGTTCAACCCTCGCCTCGACGGTCTTATCTCGCCGATCAGTTCGCCCGCTGGCCGGCTCGGCGCGCCAGCGCCGTCCGGTCGCCACCGGCGCGCCGGGCCCTGGTCAGCGCCTTTTCGGCCCGCAGGAAGGCGTCGTCCGGCGATTGATCGGCGATATCCAGCGCCGCGATGCCGATACTGACGGTGATCGATACCTGCCGGTCGTCGATGATGATCGCCATGCCGGCGACTTTCTCGCGCAGACGCTCGGCAAATACCCGGGCCGCCGCAGCATCGGATTCCGGAAGCAGGACGGCGAATCTTTCGTGGTCGACGCGGGCGGCAAAATCGACCCGGCGCAATTCGTCGCGCAACAGCGCCGAGAACAGGCGCAGCGTCGCATCGCCGGCGAGATGGCCGAGGGCGTCGTGGATCGTCTGGAAATCATCGAGCTCGAGCAGCAGCGCTGCCGCCTCGCGGTCGATCCCGCGCATCAGTCGCGACTGCGCCTGCTCCATATGGATAAGGAAATGTGGCCGGGTGGCCAGCTCGGTCAGCGGATCGATGCTCGCCATGCGGCGCAACTCGGCCTCGATCTGCTTTTTGGCGGTGACATCCTCGAAGATCGCCAGGGCCGCGATGCGTCCTTCCCATTCGACGCTATTGACGTGCATCAGGCAGTCGATCACCTGTCCCGTCTTGCCGAGCAGCCGGATTTCGGAGCCGGGCGCGGTCTGGCCGCCCAGCGAATGCGTCTGGTGCGCCGTGCCGGCCCATTCGCGATCGGCCTCGTAAACCAGCGGCAGGAAAGATTTTCCCTGGCACTCGTCGGCCGGGTAGCCGAGCAATTCGATGCCTTTGGGGTTGATGTATTTCAGGATGCCGTCCTGCAGAATGGCAATGCTCAGCGGCATTTTCTCGATCAGGCGGCGGTATTGCTTCTCCGAATTTTTCAACGCCTGCTGGGTCTTGTAGCGTTCGGTGATGTCTCGCGCGAAGCCGACCGTGCCGATCGCTTCTCCCTCCAGGCTGACCGGTGACTTGTAGACCTCGAACCAGCGTTGCTCGCCGTCCATTTCGATCAGGTCGATCAGCGTCTTCCGCTCGCCCGACTGGAGAACGGCAAGATCGCCGGCCAGAGAGCGCTCGGCGAGTTCCTGGCTGGCGATATCGAAATCCGTTTTGCCGATCAGGGTATTCGCCGAGGGCCAGCCGAAACTGCTTGCCAGTGCGCTGTTGACCGCAAGAAACCGACCGCCCGGATCCTTCAGCCAGACCATGAAGGGGAAATTGTCGACGACGGCGCGCAGATACTGTTCGCGTACGCGCAAGGCCTTTTCCGCGTGCTTGGCGGCCGAGATGTCAATGACCACCATGCGGCATTCCTCGCCGTTTTCATCGGGCACGGCTTCGATCTTGACGCTCGCCTCGGGCCGGTAAATGTTGGCCGAGAGCACAAATTCGCCGACCGTTTTGTCTTTGGCCGCGAAGACGCGTTCGAAAAAAAGATTGAAAGCCGGCAAGTCGGCAGGGGTGACATGGGTGTCGAAGCGATAGCGCCCTTTTTGCGATCCCTTGACCCCGAGAAGGATGGAGCCGGCGAGATTGAGGTCGGCAATGATGCCGTCCCGGTTGAGCGTGAAATAGCTGAGCGGGGCGAAATCGTAGATGTCGGCATAGCGCTCAAGCAAGGCGTCGGCCTCGTCATAGGCGTGGCGGAGTTCTTCGTTGTGCATCTCCAGTTCGATCTGGTTGACGCGCAGTTCATGCACCAGTTGCGCGTTGTCCCAGGCTGTTTTCGAGTCTTCCGGCAAAGCCTGCAGCAAACGTGCCTCGGCCCGCTTGCGCAAGGTTTCCGGATTCGACCTGAGGCGGCTGGTGAAATGCTGCTGGGTAGTCGGCAACTGAAAAAGACGGTCGTATTCCGACTTGACCGCGGCGTAGCATTCGCAGGCCAGTGCCTCCAGGCCTGCGCGGTCGATGATCTCGATCAGGCCCCGGCAGTACTGGATCGCCCCGGCGCTCTGCAATTTTCCGGCGGCATCGGTTACCGCTTCGCGGCGCACGCCGAGCATGCCGGCGATCAGTTCCTGTGTCATATTCAACTGATTGCCCGGCATGCGGTCGAGACACAGCAACAGCCAGCGGCACAGGCGCTGGACCACGGTATGGTGGCGATTGCAGACGACGCTCTGTGCCATCTGGGTCATCAGCGCCTGGGTATAGCGCAAGGCGAGGTGCTGCAGGTCGCCGCCCTGGTCGAGCTCCCAGCGCATCACCTCGATTTTCAGACGGTAAGCGCTGCCCGAACATCGGCATATCGCGCTGTGCGTCGTGCTGTAACCGCCGAGGACCAGCGGGGTGCCAACGAAACCGTCGTTGCCGGTGACCGCCAGTTCGGACGAGGCGCCCTTGCTGGTGGTCAGCATCAGGGAAACGATGGCGCTGGTTGGAAAATACACATGCCCGGTGCTGTCGCCGGAGGCGAAGAGCGTCTGGCCGAGTTTCAGTGAAACGAGTTCGAGGTCGTCCTGCAGCCGGGCATAGTCGTTCGGCGTCAGGGCCGCCAGGATGCGGTTTTGCTGTGGGTTTGGCGTCAGTTCATCCGGCATCTATTTCCCTTGCGGTAAATGGTTTCTGCCTGATCGGCGTGCTATCCGATCTCGGCCATGCATATAGCATGGCGCGCAACGACCGGCCCGGTATGTGCGGCATCAAACATAGTTCGATGTATTAATGGTGGAGACGGAAACCCACCGGATTCAAAACGTTGGACAGTGCATCGTTAAAAAAGTTTATTCATTGTGAATATTTTTTCGCCGGCCGTGCGAGATGCACGGCGCTCCCGGCATGGCGCCTCCGGTTGGGTGCGGTGACGCACAGACCGCTGGTGATCGGGTGACTAGCCTGAGGTTTCATCCGTCGCGGACGGATCATCCCAAGGAGAATGAACATGGATGAATATCGCCACCACGTATCGGGTTTTTTTGCCCACCGGGCCGAAGCGGAAGGCGCGCTGGCCAGCATCGTCGCGCGCGGTTTGCCACGCCAGCAGTTGCAGCTTTTCGACGCCGACTCCGGGCCGGAAGTCACCAAGCCGAAAGGCGAGAGCAATGAGGTACTGACCAATGTCCTGGTCGATGGCGCCATCGGCACAGCCGTCGGCACGGGGGTCGGTGCCCTGGCGCAACTGGCATTGGTCGCGGCCAACGTCAGCCTCTTTATCGCCAGCCCGTTGATCGCACCGCTCGTCATGCTCGGCTGGGGAGCCAGTCTGGGGGCTTTCGTCGGCGCCGCCGCCGGGGCCCAAACCGGTATCGAACACAAGGATGGCTGGCTTTCCGACCTGGTTCGCGACGCCATCGCCAGCGGTCAGGTGGTATTGGTCGTGCAGACCCGGAGCGAGCAAGAGACGGCGATTGCCCGCGAGATCATCGGGGCGGCGGTCGGCGAATCAAAGGACACGGTCGCCGCAACCTGAGTCCGGGCGGCCGCGTTTTTCAGATCAGCGATGTCGCAAGGCCGGCCGAGTGGCTGGCCGGGGCATCGAGCAACAAACAGGCATGGCTGCTTGTCGCGCGGGCGATGGGCAGTTGTTCGCCTTGCTGCCAGGCGGCCACGGCCGCTGCTTTTTCGGCGCCGCTGACCAGTACCAGCTGCTGGCGGCCGGCCCCCAGGGTGTGAAAATTGAGGCTGACGCGCTCGGCCGGCGGTTTCGGCGCATCGTGCACCGCAATCACCGCGGCGCTGTCGTCTGCGGCGCCGGGAAACAGGCCGGCGGTATGCCCGTCCTCGCCCATCCCGAGCAGTACCAGATCGAGCGGCTGGCGGTCGCCGATCAGCCGGGCATAGATCGCCGCCGCCGCGGCGCCGCCGCGTTCGGCCGGAATCGGGTGAATCTGCCCGGGCGGAATCGGCACTTCGGCCAGCCAGGCGCGTTGGGCCTGGTCGGAGTTTCTCTGCGGATGGTCGGCCGGCAGGCAGCGTTCGTCGCCCCAGTAAATTTCCCAGGCGGCCCACTGCTGCCGGGTCGTTGCCAGCCGTTGATAGGTCCGGTTCGGCGTGTTGCCGCCGGCCAGCACCAGGCGAAAGACGCCGCGCTGCCGGATGGCCTCCTGCGCCGCGTCGCCGATCAGTCGGCAGGCCGTTGTCGCCAGCGCTTCGGGATCGGCGAGGATGCGGGTATCGACCGGTAGCATCACGCTTCGCCGTCGGCCTTGCCGTTGCAGCCGAGGCTCTGCCGCCATTCCTGATCGGCCCGGCCGAAGATCTGCCCGGCCGCCTTCGGCCCCCAGCTGCCCACCGGGTATTGCAGCGGCGGCTGCTCGTCGTCGGCCCAGGCGCGCATCACCGGATCGACGACATTCCAGGCCGCCTTGACTTCGTCGTAGCGCAGGAACAGCGAGCGGTTGCCTTCGATGACATCGAGCAGCAAATCCTCGTAGGCATCGGCCTTGCGCTCGCCGGGATTGCCGACGGTGGCGTCCATGACGATCTGGCGGGTGCGCGTTTCGGTGCCCGGCACTTTGGCGGAAATTTCAATCTGCACGACGTCGTCCGGCTGGATGCCGATCAGCAACCAGTTGGGATGGACGCTGGCCGCACCGGTGCCTTGAAAGAGCTGCATCGGCGGTTCGCGGAAACGGACGGCGACCATCGACCGGCGCTCCTTCAGGCACTTGCCGGTGCGCAGGTAGAAGGGCACGTCGCGCCAGCGCCAGTTGTCGATATAGAGCTTGAGCGCCGCGTAGGTTTCGGTATGGCTGCCCGGGGTGATGCCGGCTTCCTGGTGGTAGCCGGCGTACTGGGCGCGCACCGCGTGGCTGGCCAGTTGCGTCACATCCACCGGGCGGATCGAGCGCAGCACCTTGACCTTTTCATCGCGCAGCGACTCGGCTTCGAGTGATACCGGCGGTTCCATCGCCAGCAGGGCGAGCACCTGCAGCAGGTGGCTCTGGATCATGTCGCGCGTCGCCCCGCCGTGCCGGTCGTAATAGCTGGCGCGCCCGTCGACGCCGACGGTTTCGGCGTGGGTGATCTGCACATGGTCGATGTAATGGCGGTTCCACAGCGGCTCCAGGATCATGTTGGCGAAGCGCAGCACCAGCAGGTTCTGCACCGACTCCTTGCCGACGTAATGATCGATCCGGTAAATCTGCTCCTCGCCGAGATGCGTATTCAGTTCGTGCTGCAGGTCGCGGGCCGATTGCAGGTCGTGGCCGAAGGGCTTTTCGACGACCATCCGGCGCCAGCCGTTATCTTCGACGAGCAGGCCGGCGGCGGCCAGCCCGACGGTCACCGGAGCATACAGTTCGGGACTGACCGAGAGGTAGAAGATGACGTTGCGGGCGCATTCGCCGCTCCCCACCCAGCCGGCCAGCGTCTGGTAGAAGGCGGCATCCTGCAGGCTGCCGGGCAGGTAGTCGAGGCGCTCGATGAACTCGTCCAGACAGTTTGGCGCAACGCTGGCGGTTGTCGCCAGCAACTGCCGCACGGCGTCGCGCCAGCCGGCGCGGTCATGCGGCGTCCGGCCACAGCCGAGGATCTTGACGTCGGGCGCCAGATAGCCGAGGCAGTGCAGCTGGTAGAGCGCCGGCAGCAATTTGACCGTCGCCAGATTGCCGGTCGCCCCGAAAATCACGTAGGCATGCGACTCGGTGGTGCAGCTCATGGCAGCTTCTCCTCGACGCCGTCGCCCTGCCAGCGGGTATGGAAGTTTTCCGAACCGTCACGGTCGGTGCGCTGGTAGGAGTGGGCGCCAAAGAAGTCGCGCTGCGCCTGCAGGATGTTGGCCGAGCCGTTGGCGCAGCGATAACCATCGTAGAAGGCGAGGGCCGAGGCCAGCGCCGGGGCGGCGACGCCGCTGCCGACGGCGAGCATCACGGCCTGCCGCCAGCCGGGTTCGACGGCCTTGATCTCAGCGACGAAAAACGGGTCCTGCAGCAGGCTGGGCGGCACCGGCTGGCGCGCGAAACTGGTCTTGATGTCGTCGAGAAAGCGGCTGCGGATGATGCAGCCGGCGCGCCAGAGTTGCGCGATGTCGCCGTAGGGCAGCACCCAGTCCTCGGCTTCGGCGGCGGCCTGGAGCAGCATGAAGCCCTGGGTGTAGGAAACCAGCTTGGCCGCATACAGCGCGTCGTGTAGCGCCGCCAGGCTGGCGGTGCGAACCGCTTCCGGGAGCCTCGCCGGGGGGCTGCCGAGCAGGGCCGCGGCGGCGACCCGTTCGGCCTTGCGGGCCGACAGCATCCGGGCATGCACGGCCTCGCCGATCAGGGTCAGCGGTACGGCGTGGTCGAGGGCGTCCTGCGCTGTCCAGACGCCGGTGCCTTTCTGCCCGGCCCGGTCGAGGATATGGTCGACCAGCGGGCTGCCGTCGCGATCGCGCTGGCGCAGGATGTGGCTGGTGATTTCGATCAGGTAGGACTCGAGGCGGCCGGCGTTCCACTCGGCAAAGGTGTCGGCCATCGCCGCATGGCTCATGCCGAGGGCGTGTTGCATCAGGTGGCAGACCTCGGCGATCAGCTGCATGTCGCCGTATTCGATGCCGTTATGGACCATCTTGACGTAATGGCCTGCCCCGCCGTCGCCCAGCCACTGGCAGCAAGGCACGCCATCGACCGCCGCGGCAATCGCCTGGAACATCGGGCGGATGGTCGGCCAGGCTGCCGCCGCGCCGCCCGGCATCAGCGACGGACCATGGCGGGCGCCGGCCTCGCCGCCGGAAACGCCCATGCCGACGAAATGAATGCCTTTGCCGGCCAGCTCGCGGCACCGGCGCTGGCTGTCGCGGTAATTGGAGTTGCCGCCGTCGATCACGATGTCGCCCGGTTCGAGCAGCGGCTGCAGTTGCCCGATCACCGCCTCGACCGCCCGCCCGGCGGTGACCATCAGCAGGATGATGCGCGGCCTGGCCAGCTGGCTGACCAGTTGTTGCGGGCTGTCGGCCGCCGCGATCGCCCGTCCGGCGCCGTGAGCGGCGACGAATTCGCTGGTGACGGCCGTCGTGCGGTTGTAAACGCTGAGCCGGAAGCCCTTGTCGCTGAGATTGAGCGCGAGATTTACGCCCATCACGCCAAGGCCGATGATGCCAATATCTGCTGTGCTCATGCCTGTCTCCGCCATTGAAGGCCGGCCTTGCAACCGGGAATGGTGATTATGGCCGGTTCAGCCGCCGTCGGTGAATGAAGCGGGTGGCGCGCAAAAAGCCGCCCCGCGCTGTTGGAAACCCCTTGGCCGACAGGGTTCCAAATTTGCCGGACGGCGTGGCCCCGGCCAACCGGGGGTGGTGTTTCAGTAGCGCTCGGGGTTGTTCGGGCGCCGGTCCTGACGATCCGGCACGCCATCGCGGTCGTGGTCGCGATCCCGATCGCCGCGATGTGGCGGGCCATCCCGGTCGCCACGGCGCTCGCCGTCGCGGTAGGGGCCATCATAGACAACGCAGCCGGTGAGCAGCGTGGCGACGGCGATCAGTAGTACGGCAAGTTTTTTCATGTCATGTCCTTGGCAATAAAAGCAATGGAAGGAAATACCCTTGGCCTGGCAACGTGGCCGGGGCAATCGGTTAGGTTCATGGGTTTTCTCCTGACGACAAGTCAGTTGGCCAGCCGCATCGGCTTGCCGAGTAACTGCGCCCGGATTTCCCCATCCGGGTATTTGGCGCTATGCACATTCACGTAAAGCTTGCCGGCTGTGTAGCTGGCGTACTGCGCTTCCGTCAGCTTGGCGCCGGCCGGCACGGCATAGCTGTCGTTCGGCGCGGGCAGCAGCGTGATGATCGGCGGCCCGTTCTTTCCGACGGCGGCCTCGTGGATATGGGCCATGGTCGGGACCATGCCGGAAATCTTGACGCTGCCATTCACGCTACGGTCGGGTAGCACCGTAATCTGGCTGGATCCCGTCGCCGTAGTACTGACCGGCGGTACCTCGGCACTGCCATTCAACGGAATCGCTATCGACGGTTCCGCGTGAAGACTGGCCGAGGCGATAAGCAGCAGGGCAAACTGGGCCGCGCGAACGAGCGGGCGCCGGCGGGAATGTGACGGGTTGAGCATGGCTATCTCCTTGGCTATCAATGGGCATGGCCGCTATGGCTTGGTCGGTGGACCATGCGAATCCCTACGTTGCGCCGAGCGCCGGCGCAATACAGTTCGCTGGCGCACACAGATCGCCGTTTTATCAATGTGCGCTGGCGCACAGCGGCCGAGCGCGGGGGCAGGCATCCTTGGCTGACTTGAACAAGGAGCCAGCGAACATGAGCGAGATAAAAATTCTGGGGATCGTCGGCAGTCTGCGCAAGAACTCGTACAACCGCTTCGCCCTCAAGGCCGCGCATGAACTGCTGCCCGAGGGCGCCATGCTCGGCCTGGTCGAACTGCATGGCATTCCGATTTATGACCAGGGCACCGAACTGACCCCACCGCCGGCCGTCGTCGAGTTCCGCCGGCGCATCCTGTCGGCCGACGCCATCCTGTTCGCCACTCCCGAATACAACTACTCGGTCCCGGGTTGTCTGAAGAACGCCATCGACTGGGCGTCGCGGCCCTATGGCGAAAGCGCCTGGGTGGGCAAGCCGGCGGCCGTGATGGGCGTTTCGATCGGCAGTCTGGGAACGGCGCGGGCGCAATACCATCTGCGACAAATCCTCGTCGCGCTGAACATGCCGACCGTCAATCAGCCGGAAGTGATGATCGGCAATGCCGAACGGCGCTTTACCGAAGATGGCAAGCTGACCGATGAGCCGACCCGGAAACAGATCCAGAAGCTCCTGCTGGCGCTGACCGCGCTGGTCAAAAGCAGTCGTGCCGACTGAGCTTTAACGGGGAGGAACGATCCATGACAAAAGAAGAAACCACGCCGCGCCGCCAGCCGGTCATGCGCGGGGCGCAGGAAGCCGGCTGTTGCTGCTGGCGGCCGATCATTCCCCCGGCAGTTGATACAGCGCCGGAAAACCCCAGCAGCGCCACCGATCCGCTCGCTACGCCGGCTGCCGCTGGCGAGATGCCGACCCCGTCCGGGGATCGGCACTGACGCGCCGGCCGGTTCGGGCTTTCGCGGCTGACGGCCGGGCGCTGAAGCCCGCGCAATCCGGCGCGGCAGCGGCAGGTACTCGCCAATGAGAAAACGCTTGCGCGCTTCGCCGTGGGCGAAGATTTTCCAGCGCAGCCTGGCGACGGCTACCCGTAGTGCCACCAAATCCGGTGTGCGGGTGCTCAAGCAGGCGCTCAAGCATACCGTCGTCGCCAAGAGCAAGCCGCCCACCGGGGATGGCAGCTGGAGTCTCGGCCTGGCGCTGGGCGCCAGCGGGGCACGCCGTTTCCGCCTTTATCGGCCGCCCGGCGTCAAGTTTGGCGAGCGGTTGCCGCTGATCGTCATGCTGCATGGCTGCGGGCAGGATGCCAATGCCTTTGCGACGAGCACGCGGATGAACGGCCTTGCCCGGCGCGAGCGATTTCTCGTCCTCTACCCGGAACAGGATCGTCTGGCCAACGGTCAGGGCTGCTGGAACTGGTTCGACACGACATCCGGTCGGGCCTATGGCGAAGCGGCGCTGATCATGCAGGCCATCGATCAGGTCTGCCTGCTCCATCCGGTCGACAGTACGCGTATCGCAATCGCCGGGTTGTCGGCGGGGGCCAGCATGGCCGCCTTGCTGGTCACCCGGCATCCCGATCGCTTCAAGGCGGTGGTCATGCATTCGGGCATTCCGCCGGGGACCGCCCATTCGCCGCTGTCGGCGCTGGGGGCGATGCACGGCCACCGGGCGACGCGGCCGCTCGCCGCCACCCCGCTGACCATGGCGATTTCCTGGCCGCCGCTGCTGGTCATCCACGGCGATGCAGATGCGGTGGTCTCGCTGCACAACGGCCTGGCCGCGGTGCAGGCCTGGGCCGCCGCGGCTGGCGCGCGGAGCGGCGAAGCGCGCACGGTGCAGCGCGGCCAGCGCTACCCGATGGTGGTAACCGACTACAAGCGCCGGGGCCGATTGGTCGCCACGCTGGTCGCCGTCAGCCGACTGGGCCATGCCTGGAGCGGCGGCGCCGCCAGTCAGCCGTACAGCGACGGGCAGGGACCGGATGCCTCGCGCATGGTCTGGGCCTTCGCGGCCCGGCAATTCGCCGCTTGAGTCGCGGCCGCCGGCGACCGGTCGGCGCCGCTCGCTTGGCCGATCGCCGCTTGCCCGGCTCTGTGGCCTGTCGAACAGACCATGCCGCGAGGGGCGGCTAGTCTCGATCAACGGTGAGCAGCCCACGGCACGCCGCCCGCACGATTCCCGATTACCTCGACCGGAGACACTGATGAACTATGAAGAACGCGATCTGTACGGCATCTACAAGGCGACAACGGACAATGCTTCCGGGCCGGATACCAGCCATGGCCCCGGCCCCTATCTGATGGGCGCCAATACGCTCGTCGGCAACGATGTTTACAACAAGGCCGGCGAGGATCTCGGCGAGATCAAGGAGATCATGCTCGATATGCGCGGCAACGGCCAGGTAAGCTATGCCGTGCTGTCGTTCGGCGGCTTCATGGGCGTCGGCGAGAAGTTTTTTGCCGTGCCGTGGCAGGCGCTGACGCTCGATACCGAGAACAAGCGCTTCGTCCTTGACGTGACCAAGGAGCAACTTGACAGTGCGCCCGGCTTCGACAAGAACAAGTGGCCGGATATGGCCGACCCGACCTGGGCGGCCGGTATTCATGCCTATTACCGGACGACGCCGGGCCAAACGCCGGCCATTCTCTGAGCATGAAGAAAAATCCGCTGCGGGCGCTCAAGGCGCTCGGTCAGCACATCTGGCTCGACGATCTTTCGCCGGGCCAGCTCCGGGACGGCAGCTTGCAGCGCTTGATCGACGCGGACGGCATCGACGGAGTGATCACCAACCCCGCCACCTTGCACAACGCCATGGCCGGCAGTCCGCAACATGCCGACGATCTGCAACGGCTGCGCGCCGCCGGTCTCGATGCCGAAGGGCGCTACGAGTCGCTGATCATTCCCGACATTCAGGCGGCCTGCGACTTGCTCTGGCCTGCCTATGTCGCCAGTTCCGGCGAGACCGGTTATCTCAGTCTCGACGTGTCGCCGACGCTGGCGCATGACGCGGCGGCGACCGAGGCGGCGGTATTACGCCTGCACCGGGCGGTCGCCCGCGACAACCTGCTCATCAAGGTGCCGGCCAGCGCGGCGGGAATCCGTGCTTTTGAACAGCTGACCGCCGCCGGCATCCGGGTGAACGTCACGCTGATTTTTTCCTTCGCCCACTACGAAGCGGTGGCGCAAGCCTATGGGCGCGGGGCGCAACGCTGGCTGGCCGATGGCGGGAATGGCGGGCAGTTGCGCTCGGTGGCGAGTATCTTTTTGAGCGACCTCGATACGCTGGTCGATCAGCGTCTGGAGGTCATCGCGACACCGCTTGCCCGGGTGCTCCAGGGATGGACCGGAATTTCCCTGGCCAAGCGCTGCTATCACCGTTATCTCGAGCTGTTTCACGGCCCGGATTTCGCTGCCCTTGGCGAGGCCGGCGTGCGGCCGCAAACGCTGCTCTGGGCCAGTACCGGCAACAAGAACCCGGAATACGACGAGTTACTTTACGTCGAGGCGCTGATCGGTCCGAAAACCATCAATACGCTGCCGGAGACGACCTTGTCGGCCTTCCGGCAGCGCGGCGAAGCCCTCGACCTGCTGGCCGATGGCATCGAGAAGGCGCATTACCACATCGTCGCGCTGTCGGTTCAGGGCGTCGACCTCAATGAGGTTGGCGAAACCTTGCAGCACGACGCCTTGCACCGCTTGGCCGAGGCCTACGGGAAGGTTCTCGCCAGCATCTAGCGCGAGCGGCTTCACTTGCCCCGCGTCAGCCCCATGACCAGCGAGACGACAAAGAGCAGGATGAAAATGAAGAACAGGATCTTGGCGATTTCGACGGCCCCGGCGGCGATGCCGGTAAAGCCGAACAGCGCGGCGATCAGCGCAACGATGAAGAATATGACGGCGTAACGCAACATGGCATTTCCTTTGGTAATCGCCCCTGCGTTGCTGGTTCAGGGGCTTTCGGCAGACCGCCAGGCTGGCTGGCGATCTGTCGGGTTAGATCCGGCCGAGCAGAACCAGGACCAGCAAGATGACCAGTACCAGCCCAAGCCCGCCGCTCGGGCCGTAACCCCAGCCGCGACTGTGCGGCCAGCTGGGAATGGCGCCAATCAATAGCAGAACCACCACGATCAGCAGAATTGTTCCTAATGACATTTGATTTCTCCTTGTTCCGGGTTGTATGCCGACCTTGCGGCCGACAGCGTTTCTCGCTTGTAAACAAGCCTACGCGGCCTGGCGGCTGCGTCTGTTCGCCAGCACACAGACATGCGCCGGGGTGAGGTCGAGGATGCGGAGCAGGGCAAGGCCGCACGCCGAATGCCTTCGCACCTACGGCAATTGCCACCCGGAAACGCACCAGGAGAAACCCATGACCATCGAAACGATCACCCCGCAAGGGACAGTCGAAGGCAGCAAACAAGCCCTCGTCAATGACCTCAAACGCGTCGTCGGCGATGCCGAAGACTTGCTCAACAATGTCGCCGGGGCGACTGCCGACGAATTCACGCTCGCCCGCAGCAAACTCGAAGCCCGGCTGGAGCAGGCGAAATCACGGCTGCTCGATGCCCGCACGGCGGTCAGCGACGGGGCCAGATGTACGGTCGATGCCACCGATCGCTATGTCCGGGAGAATCCCTGGACCGTGCTCGGCATTGCCGCCGCCGCCGGGATCGTCATCGGCGCCATTGTCAGCCGGCGCTGAATGCCTGTTCTATGTACGAGAGCGCACAGAGCAAGTCCGGGTATCCGCATAACCTAGCCTCTGCATCCTGTGTTTACTTCAAATGTGACAAGGGGTGCTCGATCGGCCATCCGGCCCGTCGGAGCCCAGGCAAAAGGAGTTGGACATGAATTGGGATATCGTTGAAGGGAACTGGAAGCAGTTCAAAGGCAAGGTCAAAACGCAGTGGGGCAAGCTCACCGATGACCATCTCGACGTGATTGCCGGCAAGCGCGACGAACTGGCCGGCAAGCTGCAGGAAAGCTACGGCATCACCAAGGACGAAGCTGAAAAGCAGATCAAGAGCTTTGAAGATGCCAACAAGGACTTCCGCCCCTAGTCCTGCCTGATCAGAGCACGCTGGGTGCGGCACAGCGCACCCAGCCCGCGGACAGGCCGAGGCCGGCTGCTGCGCAAGGACATCCCCTGAAGGAGTAAAGAATGGCCAGTATTGGTTATCACGAGCCGGAAAACAGGCTCTCCGCTAAAACGCGCGACATGCATCGGGCAATCGTCTCCCTGATGGAGGAACTGGAAGCCGTCGATTGGTACAACCAGCGCTGCGATGCCTGCGACGATGCCGAATTGAAGGCCATCCTCGAACACAATCGGGACGAGGAAAAGGAACACGCAGCGATGTTGCTGGAGTGGATCCAGCGCCAAGACCAAACGTTTTCTCGGCAGTTCAGGAAGTTCCTGTTTAGCGACAAACCGATTGCCGACAAACCCGATCCCGTTTCTTCATGAGTAGTCCGGCCGTGAGCAGTCCGCCGACCAGCGTTCTGCTGGTCGAGGACGAACCGGACGATGCCCGACTGATCAAGGAAGCGCTGGCCGGTTCGGTTGGTCGTAGCTATCAGGTCGAATGCGTGACGCTGCTTTCCGCCGCACTCGCTCGGCTGGCCCAGTCGGCCGTTGACGTTGTCCTGCTTGACCTGACCTTGCCGGATGGCCAGGGCATCGCGGTCTTCGATCAGGTCTTCAAGGCGGCACCGCGCGCCCTGATTCTGGTGCTGAGTGGTGCCAGCGACGAAGAACTGGCGCACCAGGCGGTGCAGCTCGGGGCTCACGACTATTTCACCAAGGGCCATGTCGATGCCCACTGGCTGCCCCATGCGCTGCGCTACATCATGGAACGCAAGGCGAGCCGCGATGCCTTGCTCGATAGCGAGGAGCGTTTTCGCGCCATGAGCGACGCCTCGCCGCTCGGTATTTTCGTCTCCGATGCGCAGGGCGATTGCGTCTATACCAATGCGGCGTATCACAAGATATCCGGGCTGGACTTCGAGCAGGCCCTTGGCACCAAATGGAGTACGGCTATTCACGCGGCCGACCGGCAGCGTATCGTCGCCGAGTGGCGCGATGCGGTGCGCGGCCAGGAGCCGTATCAGACCGAAGTGCGCTTCATGCGGGGCGATGGAAGTATCGTCTGGACCCGTCTGAATGCGGCGCCCATGCACGATGGCTCGACCTTGCGCGGTCGGGTACAGATAGTTGAAGACATTACCGAGCGCAAGGCGACCGAACTGGAATTGCAACAGGCGACGGAAGCCCTGTTCGAGGAAAAGGAGCGAGCCCAGGTGACGCTCAACTCGATCGGCGACGCGGTGCTGTCGACCAATCTGGCGGGCAATGTGACCTATCTGAACCGGGTGGCCGAAAGGATGACCGGCTGGTCGGCCGACGATGCGCAGGGCAAGCCGTTGGCTGAAGTATTCCGGATTGTCGACGGGACGACCCGTGAAGCGACCGTCAATCCGGCGCAACTGGCCATCACCGAAAACCGGATCGTCGGACTGGAGATGAACAGCGTGTTGATCCGGCGCGACGGCTATGAGTCGCCGATCGAGGATTCCTCGGCGCCGATCCACAACCGGGACGGCCAGGTCAGCGGTGCCGTCATCGTCTTTCACGATGTCAGCGAATCGCGCGCCATGGCCATGAAGATGTCGCATCTGGCCCAGCATGACTTCCTGACCGGCTTGCCCAATCGCCTGCTGCTCACCGAGCGCTTTCTCCAGGCCATTGCCCAGGCCATGCGCCACCGCAAGCAGGTTGCACTGCTCTATCTCGATCTCGATTACTTCAAGAACATCAACGATTCGCTGGGCCATGAGGTCGGCGACCGCTTGCTGAAATCGATAGCCGTGCGTCTGGTTGACTGCGTGCGGACAACGGATACGGTTTGTCGCCAGGGTGGCGACGAATTCGTCATCCTGCTGGCGGAAATCGAGAACCAGCAGGATGCCGCCCAGGTCGCAGAAAAGCTGCTGGCCGCGCTGACCGTGCCGCACAGCATTGACAAGCACGAACTCCATATCACGCTGAGCATCGGCATCAGCATCTTTCCCGATGACGGGATCAGTGCCGATGCGGTGATGCAGAACGCCGATACGGCGATGTATTTCGCCAAGGCCAAAGGCCGCAACAATTTTCAGTTCTTCACCGCCGACATGAATACCCGCGCCGTCCAGCGCCTGTTTGTCGAAAGCAGTCTGCGCCGGGCTTTGCTCCAGGGGGAGTTCGAACTGCATTACCAGCCGAAGATCAATATCGCTTCCGGCCAGATCACTGGTGCCGAGGCGCTGATTCGCTGGCAGGATCCGGAACTTGGCATCGTCTATCCAGGGCAGTTCGTGCGGATCGCCGAAGAGTGCGGCCTGATTGTGCCGATCGGCCGCTGGGTGCTGCGCGAAGCCTGCCGCCAAGTCCAGGTCTGGCTCGATTACGGACTACGCGCCGTGCCGGTGGCCGTCAATATTTCGGCGATCGAGTTCAGGCACGTCGATTTCATCGAAGAGCTGGCACTGATCCTTGAGGAGACCGGCCTGGCGCCGCGCTATCTCGAACTGGAGCTGACCGAAAGCATCCTGATGCATGAGGCGGAGGCGTCGGCCTCGGTTCTTGAGCAACTCAAGGCGATGGGCGTGCAACTGGCGATCGACGACTTCGGAACCGGCTATTCGAGCCTGAGTTATCTCAATCGCTTTCCCATCGATACGCTGAAGATCGACCAGTCCTTCGTTCGCGATGTCCCGGGCAATGCCGACGATGCCGCGATTGTCAGCGCGGTCATCAGCATGGGGAAAAGCCTCAAGCAGCGGGTGGTCGCCGAAGGCGTCGAAACCGCCGAGCAACTGGCTTTTCTGCAAAACCAGCAGTGCGACGAGGGACAGGGTTTTTTATTCAGCTACCCGCTACCGGCCGGCGATTTCTCCCGTTTGCTGGGGAGCGGGCCGAGGATGGCGGTGCCGCTGGCCTGAGTTCCCGGATCACCCGCCTCGCGGGTGTCGGCCGCCGGTCATGCCGGGGCGGCGGAAAAGCGAATCTGATTGCCGCCGGCCTGCTTGGCCCGATACATCGCCGCATCGGCGCGCTTCAGGATGCCGCCCAGGCTGGCGTCATGCTGGTTGAACAGGGTTACGCCGATGCTCGAGGTACAGCTGTGGTTGATGGTCCGTTCGGCTTCCCCGTCGTGGCTGATGGTCAGGCGATAGGGTTCGGCCATGGCGGCCCGCAATTTTTCGGCAATGATCCCGGCTTGGGCGATCGACTCGGCCTTGTCCTGATCCATCTGGCCGAGCATCACGACAAATTCGTCGCCGCCGAAACGGGCCACGGTGTCGATTTCGCGGACGTTATGTTTCAGCCGATCGGCGGCCTGGATCAACAATAGGTCGCCGACATCGTGCCCATGGGCGTCGTTGAGCGGCTTGAAATTGTCCAGATCGATAAACATCAGCGCGCCGTGGCAGAAACTGCGGGCGCTGGCTGCCATCGCTTGGCTCAAGCGGTCATTGAACAAGCGCCGGTTGGGCAGGCGGGTGAGCAAGTCATGGAAGGCCATCTGTCGGACCTGTTCCTGCAACTGCTTGCGCTCGGTAATGTCCTGCGAGACGACAACCACGCGGATGACATTCCCCTGCCGGTCGCGGATCACGCTGCCGCGCGACTCCATGTCGCGGACGCTGCCGTCGGCCATCTGGAAGCGAAATTCGATCTGGCTGCCGACGCCGGTCTGCACGGTTTCCCGGAAAACTTTTTTGACCCGTTCGCGGTCGTCCGGGTGAATTTCGGCGAAAGAATCGGTGTCGTGCAGATCCTTCGTGCCGAAAATCTGCTGGTACGACGGACTGTTGTAGAGTCGCCGTCCGTCGAGGTCGAGCACGGCAATGAAGTCGGAAAGATTGTCGGTGATCAGATGAAAGAATTCCTTCTGCTCGAGCAATGCCTCTTCCGCCAGCTTGCGCTCGCTGATGTCGGTAAGCGCCATGCGGCAGACGCGCTTGCCGTCGGTGCCCTGGAGGCCGAGTGAGAGCAGGTGGGCCCAGAAGATCGTGCCGTCCTTTTTCACCATGCGCAGATCGCAGCTATGTTGTTCGCCGGTGGCAAACAGCTGCTGGCTATGACGGAGGAAGGTGTCGTGTTCATTCGGGGGAATGAAGCGGCGAATCTGCTGCTTGACCAGATCGTCGCGCGCCACGCCAAGCAGCGTGGCGGCAGTCAGGTTGGCCTGCAGGATCAGCCCCGAGTCGCTCAGCGTGCAGTAACCGACCGGGGCCAGGTCGTAGAGGTCGAAATAGAGCTGGCGCGAGGCTTCCAGTTCGTCCTGCGCGCAGTGCAGTTCATCGTTCTGCGATTCGAGTTCGATCTGATGTACCCGCAACTCATGAAGCAACCTTTGCGGGTCGGTTTCGTCTGCCGCCCCGTCTGTTTGGGCCGAACCGGCATATGTACCCTGGGCCATGCTCGCGTTTTTCATCGTTTTCCTCAACCCAGCATTCCGGTTGCTCTTGTCGGCCTGTTGCCAAGATAAGCTTTTCCTCGTTTAGACAAGTTAATGGCGATGCGCAACCCGGTCTGTTTGATAGCCAACATATGGCTATGACAGATTCAATCCGTTGGCCAATCGACATCGAGGCAGCGTGACCCTGGTCGCCGTCGCCAAGGGAAGTTCGCCGCGCTTCGCAGCCTTTGGCTGTTTCTCGGCATATTCCCATTGTTCAAGGCGGAGCGACGTCGGGCGGTATGACGATCGTTGTCGGCTGCGATGACAATCGATATAGGGATTCCCGCACGCGGCGCCCTAAAGCGGAGCCGGGCTCGGCAAGTGGCGCGGTAAATGGTTCGTTCCACCAGCGAGCGAAACCTTCAGAGCAGGATTTCCGCTTTGGGGGTCAGCAGATAGACCTTGTGCTCGATGCGAACCGGCCGTCCGCCGGACTGCTCAGGAGCGGATTCGAAAATGCTCTCGACGTGGCGCAACTGGATGTCGAAGGCCAGCGTGTACAGGCTGGTGATTTCATCGGCGATGGCAAAGGCCTGGTCCGGTGTCTCGCCATCGTCCGGTTCCTCGGTGGTGAGCAGGAACATCCGGCACTGCTCGGGCAGGATCTTGCGCAGATGCGCCAGGTAGGCGTGGCGGAGCTCTTCCGGCAGCGCGGTCAGCGAAGCGCGGTCGAAAACGACGGTGATGTCGCCGAGATCGGCCGCCGTCAGGTCGAAGAAATCGCCACACAGGATGTCGATCCGGCCGCTTTGCCAGCGGGTGAATTTGCCATCCCGCTTGCTGGTCGCCGCCAGCCGGCTTTCCGCGAAGAAGGCGCCGACGGCGATCGGACTGAGTTCGACGCCGACCACCGGATGGCCCTGGCCGGCCAGCCAGAGCAGATCGAGACTCTTGCCGCAGAGCGGGACGAAAACCCGGTCGCTAGGCGACAGCCCAAGACCCGGCCAGAATTTGACCAGGTTGGCATTGACCGCCGGCTGATGAAAATCCTCGGTTTCGCTGTCGCGCCAGCATTGCTGCCAAAGCTCGTTGTCGTTGGCCTGCGGGTTCCATTCCTGGTGCCCGGTCACCGCGACGGTTTCATTGCGGAGCCTTGTGCCCGCGGCGCGGTCAGCGCCTTGATCCAGTCTTTTTGGGCCTGGCGGCGGCGCTTGTCGGTCAGCCGTTCGACGATGTGTTGGCTGACTTCGGCAAAGGGCAGCATGCCGCTCGGGAAAATTTCGTCGCAGCGCAGGATGTGCAGGCCGATCGGCGATTCCAGCACGGCGCTGATGTCGCCTTCGGTCAGCGCAAAGGCCGCAGGCTCCAGTTCGGCATAGAGCTGCTGGCGCTTGACGATGCCGAGCTTGCCGCCTTCCATGGCGGTCGGACACTGCGAGTATTGATGGGCGGCCTGGCCGAATTGCTCGGCGGTTTTCAGTGTCGAGCGCAGCGTTGCGAGTTGCGCCGCGGCTTTGGCGCGTTCGCCGGGGTTGTCGAAGGTGATCAGAATGTGGCTGAGGCGGCGCGCTTCCGGGCGGTCGAAGGCTTCCGGGTGCAGCCGGTAATAAATCTCGGCATCGATCAGGCTGACCGCCGGGGTGGCCGAGGCGACTTTTTCGAGGACGCTTTCGACCCGAACGTCGCGCTCGACCGCTGCGGCCAGCGTCGTCTCGTTGAGGCCGTTGCGTTCCAGATCCTGGGCAAACTCGTCATCCGAGGCGTAGCGCTTGCGGATCTCGGCAATCCGGGTGGTCAGCGTCGCCGCCGGGATGACGACATTGGCTGCCGGCGAACTACCGAGGATGCGCTGCTCGATGCTGTCCTGTTTTTCGGCGACTTCGACCAGTCGGTTGCGTTCCGGCTCGGAAAGCGTTTCAGGTGCCTTCTGGAAAAGTTGCCAGGAGAGTTTCAGTTCGAGGTAGCCGTGCAACATCGCGTCATTCCTTTTGTTCGGTCGGGTCCAGTGCATCTTCCGGGATTTGCAGAACGCGGCCCGGCAGGCTGTCGAAGTGGATGTGGTAAGCAACGCCGCCCGGCGCATCGCGGATCACCTTGATGACTTCGCCGATGGCGCCGAGGGCGACCAGCACCTCGCCATTGACCGAGAGGCCCTTGGCCGAGCGCACTTTTTCGCGGAACTCGAAGCGCGACGGCGTCCAGGTCTCGTCGGCACCGATCAGTTCTTCCTCGCGGCAACCGACGATCTTGCCTTCGTCGAGAAAGTTCACCGAGTAGATGATCTGATCCTGCAGGAAGGTCCCGACATCGACTACGTAACCGATGCTGCCGCGGCGGACCAGCGGGTCGCCCGGATCGAGGCCGGGATAGGTCCCGTCGTTGCGGACGTTGCGCGTCAGGCGCACCGACTCGCCGTACTCCCAGCGGGCGTTCATCATTGCCGGAAGACCTTGTCGAGCGACACGAAGGAGCTCATGCCGCCATCCGGCTTGGCAACGTTCTGGAACACCGCGAAGACCTTTTCGGTCAGCGAGTCCGAGGTGACGAAGTCGAGGTAGGCACGTTCCAGCCACAACCGGTAGATGCCGCGCTGGGCGGATTCTTCGGGCGGCAGGTTGGGTGCCTGCTTGGCCAGGTAGTCGTGGAAGCGCTGCAGGATGTGCAGGCGGTTGACGTGCACCACGCTGGGCTCGTAGGGAACCTCGAAATAGTCGAGAAAATCTTCGGCGGAAACCAGGTCTTCCATGGCTTCGGCTAGGGTCAGGGTATCGTCCATCGTTTTCTCCTCAGGCGACTGCAAGTGTCAGTTCGGGTTCATCGGTTTGCTGCTGGAATTCGTCGACCACTTCAAGCAATTTCGCGGCGCCCAACTGGTCGCGGCTGTCGAGGCTGGCTAGCTTGATCAGCCGGGCTCGCGAGGCGGCAATCCGGCCGAGGCGGAGCAGCACGACGCTGGCCGCCTTCAGGGCGAGCAGGTAGAAGCGCAGCAGCCCGAAGGAATTGGCGGCGGCCGAGCCGAGCCGGGTTTCGTCGAGCTGGTTCCAGTCGGTCGGCAGGCCGAGATGGCGGCCGGAAAGCTGCATCGCGCGTTCGGCGACGACCAGCGCATCCTCCAGCCGGTGCTGGTAAAAATAGTAGCGGTAGATGCCGACCAGCACGCTGAGGTTCTCCGGTGCGTGCATGTGGGCCCGCAGCAGCGACAGTTCGGCCGCCGGCTCGCCGTATTCGCTGGCCGCCTGGGCGATCAGCCGTTCGGCTTCGGCGGGCAGGGCGTCCTCGAAGTAGAGCTTGCAATCGGAGAAGTCGAGCAGGTCCATGATGGTCTCAGTGCATGGCCTCGTGCTCGCAGCACAAGTCGCCGGCAGAACAGGTTTGACATTGCCCGCTATGGTCGGGCGGCGGCGGTTCGTGGCGCAGTTCGGCGAGTTCCTTTTCCATCGTTTCGATGCGCTCGATCAGGCAGGCGATCGATTTGGCAACCGGGTCCGGCATCACGTTGTGATCGAGATTGATGCCGTTTTCCGGGCGCAGGCCGCTGATCCGGTTATCGACGATGCGGCCCGGCACGCCGATCACCGTGCAGTCGGCCGGAACGTTCTTGACGACCACCGAATTGGCACCAACACGGACCCGTTCGCCGATCAGGATCGGCCCGAGAATCTTGGCGCCGGCTCCGACGACGACGCCGTCGGCCAGGGTCGGGTGGCGCTTGCCCTTGTTCCAGGAGGTGCCGCCGAGCGTGACGCCGTGGTAGAGCGTGACGTCGTTGCCGATTTCCGCCGTTTCGCCGATCACCACGCAGGCGCCGTGGTCGATGAAGAAGCGGCGGCCGATGCGGGCGCCGGGATGGATGTCCACATTGGTCAGCGTCCGCCCGAGGAAGGACAGGAAGCGGGCCGGGAAGCGCCAGCCGGACAGCCATAGCCGGTGCGCCAGGCGATGGGTGAGCACGGCATGGACGCCGGGGTAGGTGGTCAGCACCTCGAGCGTCGAGCGGGCCGCCGGGTCGCGCTGGAAGACGCAGGCCAGGTCTTCCTTGAGGGTTGCCCAGAGGCCGGGTACGGCAGGCGCAATTGCGGTCATGGTCATCGCTTCAGACATGGGGTTGGCTCCGGAGCACGGCCAGAAGTTCGCGCAGATCGCTGATTTCCGGTGGATGCTTGTGGGCGGCGACAAAGTTGCGGACCCGCGGCAGCAGGGCGTGCGCCTCGTGCTCATCGACGGTCAGGCCGAGGCCGCCATAGACGAGCTGGACCGCCCGCGAGCCGGAGTGCTTGCCGAGCACGATGCGGTGCGCCTGGCCGACTTCCTGCGGGTCGAAGCCCTGGTAATTGTCCGGATGCTTGAGCAGCCCATCGACGTGGATGCCCGCTTCGTGGGTGAAGGCACCGGCGCCGACGACGCTCTTCTGCCACGGCACGGCGCGGCCGGAGGCGGTGGCGACCTGGCTGGAGAGGGCCGGGAAGCCTTTCAGGCTGACCCCAGTTTCGATGTCGTAGAGCTTGGTCAGGCCGAGCACGACTTCTTCGAGCGGCGCATTGCCGGCCCGTTCGCCAAGGCCGTTGACCGTGGTATTGACATGCGTCGCCCCGGCCTTGCAGGCGGCCAGCGTATTGGCGGTGGCCAGGCCCATGTCGTCGTGGGCGTGCATTTCGATTTCCAGCCCGGTGTTGCGGCGCAGTGTGCTGATTTTGTCGAAGGTGCCGAACGGTTCGAGGACGCCCAGCGTGTCGGCAAAACGCAGGCGGCGGGCGCCGGCCCGTTCGGCGGTTTCGGCCAGGGCGCAGAGGAAGTTGAGATCGGCGCGCGAGGCATCCTCGCAGCCGAGGCCGACTTCCAGCCCGAGGCTGAGCGCGGCGCCGATGAATTTGGGCAGTTCGCGCAGCAGCCAAGTGCGATCCTGTTTCAGCTTGTAGGCCAGATGCTGGTCCGAGGCCGGCACCGAAATGTCGATCAGGTGCGCGCCGAGATCGGCGCAGGCGGCGATGTCGGCCGGGTGCATGCGGCTCCATACCATCAGCCGGGCCGGCAGCTTGAGGGCGGCGACGGCGCGGATTGAGTCACATTCCTCTTCGCCCATGGCCGGGATGCCGACTTCCAGCTCGGGCACGCCAATGGCGGCAAGCCGGCTGGCGATGCCCAGCTTTTCGTCCAGCGAAAACGCCACGCCAGCCGACTGCTCGCCGTCGCGCAGGGTGGTGTCGTTGATGGTGACGAATTGCCGATGGGTCATGGGACTCTCCTTGGCTTGTATCTAGCAAGGCGGGTGCCAGTTCGTAACCTATTGAATGGTTTGTCTTATTTGTTTTTCGGGCAGAGGGCTGTCGGCTCGATGTCGTGAATGCGACAAGGGTTTTTTCGGCGGGGCACGAAAAAGCGGGTGTATCTGTTTCTGGTGACCGTAGAGGTCCGCGTCATAAAAAAAGAACGATAACGTTACCCCCTGCTCAAGCACTCACTGGTTATGGCCTTCTTCGAAATTGTGGCTCATCCAGCCGGAGAGCACCCCCGGGTGGTTGGCCCCGGCTTCGTGGTCGGCACTAAAGGGCGGCAGGTCGGCGCGGGAATTCAGCGGGATCCGCCAAGCAGCGCTTGACGAGAGTCCGCTGCAACGGACGCTTTCTTGTCCTGCTATGGCACAGCAGGGCGTCCTACAGCGTCGGTACCGATTGATCTGGCGACCATTGCCAGAAGGTCAGGCCGTAATCGCCGCCGAGTGAGGGCATGTTTTCGCCCTGTTTGAAGTAGCGGCAGGAATTGGCTTGCGCCGGCGTAAACCACCATCCGGCTTCTGGGCAGGGCTGGCCGGCATGGACATTGAGGCGGGTGGTCTTTGGGGACGTCATGCCACCATCGGGGAAGCGTTGAGCATTCTCTTTTGCCCAGGCGACGAGGTGTTTCGGGTAATACAAGTATTTGTGCAGGCTGGAATCGTCCTCTATGCCGAGCAGGAGCACGGCTGCCCCGGCTTCGAAACTCCAGTAGCCGTAGTAGCCAGCCTGTTCAATATGGGCATCGTGCCACCCAGTGCCGGCGAGGTCCTTATACCAACGCTTGAGGAAGCAGTCGATGTTTTTCAGAGCGTCGTTATTCGTTTCCGAATAGAGCGCGTCGGACAAAGATTGATATGGTTTGGAAGCAAAAATCCAATCTGACTCATAGCGAGTCTCGGCACCCAGACCGTGAGACATGAATTCTTCGTACAAATTATCTGCGCCGCCGTTCGCGCCATTTTCGCCATCCTGCAAAGCGGCGATTCTGGATAGCAGATCACGTCTATGGAGTAGGAAGCATAGGCCAATGAGTTGCATGAGTTGGCAGTAATCGTCAATGCTTGAAAACTCGAAAACGAAAGTGTTCCGGTCTCCGGTGTATTTCCAGAGATATTCCCCATACCGTTCGTAGGCAGCGACGACTTCTTCCAGTTCGGTACGCAATGGCTCGATGGGTTCGCCGGCGGTGTATTTCAGGACTAGTCGCTGGAACCTAAGCAGAGCCTGAAATGATGCTCGATTTGATGCGTAATCTAAATCAGAGTCTTCAACCGCTTTAGATATGATGATTTCTATATTGTGGATACCATCACTGCAGTCTTGGTGCTCATGTTTGTAAGTTTCTTCACCTAAGAATTGCTGCCGCCGTAATTCATGAAATGCCATGTCTAAATCCAATTTAACGTGCACGTTTGTCGCGGCCAGCGTCAGTGTTTCCGGCCCGGTTATCCACCACTTTCTCTATGTCGCTATCCCGCCACTCTCGAGTGAGTTGGTGGGTGGCATGCATCGAAGGTTCGACGGATTTGCCAGCAGTATGCAGGATGGCTGCTTCGGCATGGGCCGCTGCTTGGGGAATGGAGAAAAACAAGACGTGGCGGGTATAAACCGACATGCCTTTATCCCGTAAAGTTGGCCAGTCGCTGGAAGTAGAACCAACGGCTTTTTTCAAGCGACTTTCAATCCATCCATGACTCATCTGGGTCACCTTGCCGTTAGTCTGACGGGTTGCGTCTACGCGCTTTGTTGATCCTCGCTTACCTGTCCGACTTGATTTGTTGGCATTTGGATCTCCTTGTGCGGCACCTTCGCTTTTCTCGGTCTTATCCCCCGCCTCCCCTAGTAGCGCGTTGAGCGTTCGAGTGGGATCGTAACTGGCCTTGGCCTCGATGATGGCATAGGGTTTGGCGCCACTGCATTTCCAGACCGCATCGATGCCGCGCCCGCGGGCTCGCATCGGCCAAAGCTGGACCATTTCGTGTTTGTCGTTCAGTTTGGCTGGATTGTGTTGACCCAGATCGTGTTTGGCAGGTAACCCCCAGCCCTTGACGTCCTGGCAGTGGTAGTCGGCCAGATGTTCGCCGATCACCCCCATTGCCTTCTGGCTCAGTCCCTTCAAACGCTCGGTACGCGATTTCGAGGCATTCGGCGTATCGACGCTGGCTGAATCGTGCTGATCGGCCTTGGTGCCCTTGCCTTCCTGATGAGTGCTATTGGGTTTGCCTTCCGGCGTGCCCGGTGCTTTTTCCCCGTGCGGTGCCTCGGCACTGGTCTTGCGCCCCTTGGCCAGCCAGCCTTCGACTTCTTGCTGGAAGGCGGCAAACTGGATGTCCATCTTGCTCTTGATGGTGGAGATGGTTTTCTGGACTTCGGGGCTGAACTGTTTTGTCAGGCTCTTATTGCTTAGCAGTTCGTCGAACTTGCCGCGAATTTTTGAGAGATCCAGCGTCTCGCGGATCAGTTGTTCGGGGTCTCCCTTGTAGTATTTGCGGATGAACGCCAGCAAGTCTTCGATGCGCGTACTGCCCATCTTGACCGAGCGCAGGCTGCGCTTGACCAGATCGCCTCCGCCGGGAATCAGGCCGATCAACGCAGTGATCAAATTGAACCAGGCCAGCGGACTGGCCGGTGCCGCTGAAATTTCGATGAGCGCCTTGATGATGTCGCGGGCGTCAACCATTTGTCCGAGAACCGGTACGCAACCGATCACGGTTTCCGCGAAGATTGCCCAAGGGGAGTTGTTGTCCCCTTTCAAAAAGCTGATGCTTTCCTCTTTCAGGTCAGCCAGCCAGCTTGAGCGTTCGGCTTTGCCTGCTCCTTTGGCCACATCATCGGTGTGGCGGGCTACCGCTGCTGCGCCACCCATCAGCTATTCTCTCCGCGCAGTTTGGCTTCCAGCGCTTTTTGCTCAGCCTCCGATAGGTAATGCCAGAGGTTTTCGCCATCGGCTTCTTGCTTGCTGGGGTTGAAGTCGGCAAATACCTCGCGTTGTTCCGAATCCGCCTGTTTCGTCCAATAGTCGTCGACTTCAGCCAAGTGGCATTCGATGTTGGTGATAGCTTCCTCGTTGGTCGTGCTACCGGACTTGAAGGTGTTTGCCGGCATCTCGACGCGCGCGGTCGGGGCACTGGGGTCTTCACCGTAATACACGCGGGCAGACTGATTGGGCACACCTTCCAGACGAGCGTAGCCATTGGCGTCCAGAATACCTTCCTTCATCGTTCCATCCTCGAAGACTAGGTGGTACGGGGCATTTGCGACGGGCTGGAGCGATTCGTCGTGATAATTCAATTCAATGAAATGCGGTGCCTCGCTGGTTTTCCCCTCCGGCAAACTCTCCAAACTCGCCGCCCCATTCCCCGGCCCAACAAACGCATTCCCACTCCCCTTCACCGAGAACGTTCCCGGACACGCGAAGGTGATGTTTGATCCCTCCAGCGTCACCGAGGATTGCCCAGCCTGCAGCACGATCTTCTCCTTGGCTAGGATGTGAATCTCGTCGTTGCTGCTGGTGATGGTCACCGACTGGTCGGCGAGGATTTCCATCTGGTCGGTATTGGCCTGGATGGTGTGGCTGCCGGCGGCGGCGATGCTCTTGATGCCGCCGGAATGGCTGAACCAGCTGGCACCGGCGCCGACGGTGGTGGCGACGGTGTGGGCGCTGGCGATATGCAAGTCCTGCTGGACGGTGGCGTGCAGGTGGCCGCCGGCATAGAGCAGGGTGCTGGCCGGAGTGGACATACCGATGTCGCAGGGGGCTTCGTTGAGGATGATCGGTTCGGCGAAGCGTTCGGTCGGCTCGCCGAGTTCGCGGCTGCCGGGCTGGCCTTTCTGCGCTGGCTGACCGCCGATGCTACCGGTGAATTTGCCGTCCTGCTTGGGGTCGATCGTTTTGATGAACTTCGTCTGCTCGGCATTGGCTTTCAGCGGCAGGGCGGTTTGGCCGCTGGCGGCATCGGACAGCGCTTGGGCGGTTTCTTCGGCGGCTTTCAGTTGGGCGACGGTTTCGGCGACATCGAGCTGCGTGCTCTGCCCGTTCGGGCGGGTGGTGGCCGAGATCAGGATGCCCTCACCGGCGCGTACGGCGAGCCAGGCGTCGCTCCGGAGTTTGAAGCCGCTGCCGCGCCAGGCACCGCGGCTGGCGCTTTCCGGGGCCTGGTGGATGAGGTGGCCGAGACTGAGCTGGCCGGCGTTCTCGCTGGTTGCCAGGCGCGTCCGCAACTGGCCCGGCGAGTCGTCGAGCACCCACTGGTTGTGCCCTTCGTCGAAGTTGTGGCTCATCCAGCCGGAGAGCACGCCGGGGTGGTTGGCCCCGGCTTCGTGGCAGACCGTCCTACAGCTTCGGCGTCGACTGGTCCGGCGACCATTGCCAGAAGGTCAGGCCGTAATCACCACCCACTGAAGGCATGACCTCGCCCTGCTTGAAGTAGCGGCGGGAGTTGGCTTGAGCCGGGGTGAACCACCAGCCGGCTTCGGGGCAGGGATTTCCGGCGAGGATGTTAGGGCGCTTTACATAGCCGAGCGCATACTTGGCACGTATTTCGGCATTAGGCCAATCGCTATCCTCATCAAAGCGCCGCATCCAGCGCAACGACGACTCGTAGTCGAAACGTGGGTTCGGGTCATCGTCCCAAGGGTCCAGCGTCAGCAGCATGAGGTCGTCGCAGCGCACCGGCCGAATCAGGCGATTGGCCTTGACCTGTAAGTCTGGCACGCCATTCTTGACGGGATGGAGGTCGAGTTCACCCAAGCGAATCCAGAGTGCCGGTCCGCCATTGGGATTATGCGGGCCGACGGCAAATGGAATGGCCGTGATTTCAATTCGTGGATCGTCGAGTTCGGCGCGCACTTCGGCCTCGGACTTACCCAGTTTGGCACGCCAGTACGGGGTAAGCAGGAAACACCAAGTGGGGGTGCGCAAACCGGCGCCAAGGTTCGACGGATTAACGTACTTTACCGAGGGATCACGACCCTCGACGAGTTCCGGTTCGAACTGCGCATCGTCTCGATGGTAACGGAAGCTGTGGAAGGCCATCGTGGACGTATGGTCGATATCCATACCGTAGACATAGTCGGCGCAGATGCGTTCCAGTACGTCGCACTCATAAGCGCCGAGGATGTTGAAACCGCCGTTGCCGACTTCGAAGCCGCTGTAGCAGTGCTCGGGTTGCAAGCGGGCGATACAGTCCTTAACGAACGCCTGCCAGCGTGCCCTGTTCTGGTTGTACCACTTGTGCCGGAAAGTCAGCTTGAGCGAGGTGTAACGCATCACACCGTCATCAACCTTTGCACAAATGGCCCAGCGCGCCGTGGTTGCATCGCTATCCTGATCGGTGGCCATGAGCCAGAATGACTGCAGGTTGTCCTGTCGATCCTTGGCCTCCTGGTGCAAGTCTGTTGGCAAGCGCGGGTCGTTCGCTGGCAACCAGTCCTGAGTATCATCTTTCCAGACGATCTGAAACGGCTCGTCGATCAACGCCTCGAATTCCTTACTGATGGCGATGATCTTGTCGGCCACGGGAAGGTAGTCGCTCTTCTGGTGATAGACATAGAAGGTGATGTAGGGGCAGAGACCGATTTCGCGGCCTTCGTCACCGATGACCTCCAGTGAGTCAGTTGCCTGCGAGTCATTGATAAACGGAATAATTTCTTCGGGTTGAAGAAACAGTTCGGAGGTGCTCATCGATTCTTTCTTCCTTTGTGCGGTGTTTTCTTGCTCGGCTCATCTTTGTCATGCTGGTCGTGGCCATGCTCTACTGCGCGATCTTCCGGATAGCGGAATAACGACAATCGTCCACCTGAACTGACATTGCGTTTATCGAAGCGAGCGGGGCTTTTTCCTGTCTTGACGTTGGCGGCGGCATCAAGCACCGCCTGGTACTGTTCGAACTGCTTGCCGTCAATCTTATCCCCCGCGAACTTGATTTCGACGATAGCGAAGATATTGGCTTTTCCGGTGGGTTTCTTGCGATACTCGTTGATGACCAGATCGGCACTGATGCTGCCGGCACGATTGTTGGGCGGCGGGACGGGATAGAAGGGGCTGACTTTGCCGACTCGCTTGAGACGGGTTGCACCCTCCATCGGATGATCAGAGTAGCCCGGCTTGGGTCCGAAACTGACCTCGCACTTCAAGGGGCTAGCCCAGTCAAGGCAGTAGTCGACGAACTCGAACATCAGGTTGGCAGCGAACTGCTTGAGACGGACGAGGATGAATTGCTCAAGCTCAATATCGGCGATTTCTTCGACCGATTTCTTGAGAATTTCTTCGAGTGCCTTGCGCTTGACCTTGGGCAAATCCTTGATGGAAACGTCTTTCTTCTTGCGCAGTTGCAGCACGGGCATGGCGTTTGCCTTGTCGCAGACCTCGCTGATGACGCGACGGAAGGGGATTTTCTGCTGGATGGCGGTACTAATCACACCGCCATCGGCGCCTCGCCCTTTGGCGTGCTTGGTGTCCTGGCTTTGTGGATCGGCACCAGCGGCGGCCAAGAGGATGGCAACCTGTTCCTTTTCGCTGATTTTCTTGTCGATCTCGTCTTTCAGGTTCTGGATCAGATGTTCCAGCTGTTTTTTTGCTTCGTCGACGCTCTTGTAATATTTGTCGAGACCTTCGTAGATGTCCTTGATGACGTCGTAAGCCTCGTAAGCAGTCAGTGCGACGCCGACGAGCTCGATGATCTCGATGATGGCTACGGCAATAAGCGGTAAGGGCATGTGTCGAGTTCCCGGGTCAGGATTGGCGAGATGCAACCGAGGCCAGCTTGGCCTGCCAGTTTTCGGTAATGCGTTCGCTTTCGCGCATGACTGATTTGTAGACGCTGATCGATTCGGATTGCTGCGTCGTCACCATGCTCGTCTGGCCCGAGGCATTACTCCTGCCACTGGCAAGGACTTTGCCGGTTCGCCCGCTGCGGATTTCGTAGTCATAGTTTTCAAAAGGCCGGTTATCGGTTTTGAAGAGCTCATATTGTCCGGTACACAAGGCTTCCGTGAAGGCTGGAGCCGTCTGCTGTGTTGTTGTCCCTGTCGGCAAACTCTCCAAATTGGCATTCCCTCGCCCCGGCCCCACAAACGCATTCCCGCTGCCCTTCACCGAGAACGTCCCCGGACACGCGAAGGTGATGTTCTGCCCCTCCAGCGTCACCGAAGATTGCCCGGCCTGCAGCACGATCTTCTCCTTGGCCAGGATATGAATCTCGTCGTTGCTGCTGGTTATCGTCACCGACTGGTCGGCGAGGATTTCCATCTGGTCGGTATTGGCCTGGATGGTGTGGCTGCCGGCGGCGGCGATGCTCTTGATGCCGCCGCCGTGGCTGAACCAGCTGGCGCCGGCGCCGACGGTGGTGGCGACGGTGTGGGCGCTGGCGATATGGAAGTCCTGCTGGACGGTGGCGTGCAGGTGGCCGCCGGCATAGAGCAGGGTGCTGGCCGGGCTGGCCAGGCCGATGTCGCTGGGCGCTTCGTTGAGGATGATCGGTTCGGCGAAGCGTTCGGTCGGCTCGCCGAGTTCGCGGCTGCCGGGCCGGGCTTTCTGCGCCGGCTGACCGCCGATGCTGGCGGTGAATTTGCCGTCCTGCTGGGGGTCGATCGTCTTGATGAACTTCGTCTGCTCGGCATTGGCTTTCAGCGGCAGGGCGGTTTGGCCGCAGGCGGCATCGGACAGGGCTTTGGCGGTTTCTTCGGCGGCTTTCAGTTGGGCGACGGTTTCGGCGACATCGAGCTGCGTGCTTTGCCCGTTCGGGCGGGCGGTGGCCGAGATCAGGATGCCCTCGCCGGCGCGTACGGCGAGCCAGGCATCGCTCCGGAGTTCGAAGCCGCTGCCGCGCCAGGCACCGCGGCTGGCGCTTTCCGGGGCCTGGTGGATGAGGTGGCCGAGACTGAGCTGGCCGGCGTTCTCGCTGGTTGCCAGGCGCGTGCGCGACTGACCGGGCGAGTCGTCGAGCACCCACTGGTTATGGCCTTCTTCAAAGTTGTGGCTCATCCAACCGGAGAGCACGCCTGGGTGGTTGGCCCCGGCTTCGTGGCCGGCGCTGAAGGGCGGCAGGTCGGCGCCGTTGTAGGCTTGGCCGACGATGATCGGGCGGTCGATGTCGGCGCCGAGGAAGTCGACCAGCACTTCGCTGCCGATGCGCGGCAGGAAATGGCTGCCCCAGTTGGCGCCGGACAGCCATTCGGCGACCCGCACCCAGGTGCCGGACTGGTCGTTGCCAGGCGCGTTGCCGGTCTTGCCGGCCCCGGCGGTTTCGGTCAGGCCGCCGGCATTGGGGGTGGCGCCGCGTTGCCAGGGAAACTGGATCTTGATCCGGTGATCGCGCTCGGTGGTCAGTACGGCATCGGGCAGGCCGACGACATGGGCGGTTTGCGAGCGGGCCTGCGGCTTGGCGATGGGTAGCGGCACGACCGGAATCGCTGCCGGCTGGGCGATGCAGCGGTTGCGGTAGCTGCCGCTTTCGATGTCGGTACTGCCGAGCAGGGCGGCGGCCTGGGCGCCGAGGTTGTTGGCGCCGTGGTGGTCGATGCCGAGCACGGTGAAGCGGGCATCGTCGCCGATATAGGAGGCATGCTGGGTCAGCGTGAAGACGGTGCCTTCGGCCAGTTGGCGGACGCTGCCTTCACCGGTGAAGGAACGGTATTTCGCTTCGTGGGCGGCGAGCAACAGGTCGGTGCGCAACTGCGCGGCGGTGCTGTCTTCGAAGCGGTAGGCTTGCGAGGCATCGTGGACTTCCAGCCGGGGCAGTTCGCCGTTATCCAGCGTGCTCTTGGCTTCGGCGCCGGTGGCGACCAGGGTCTTGTAGTCCCAGCCGGCAAGCGACACGGCATTGGGCTGGACCGAGCGGCTTTCCTGCCAGACCTGGAGCGTGTCGGTCGCTTCGCTGGCGGCGCTGCGATGAAAGCGGATTTCCGGCTGGGCGGAAACCGGCAGTTCGCTGTCGCGGTCGAAGATGACCAGTTGATGGCGGGCGTGGCTGGCGGCGTCCCCGGCGCTGGCCGACTGGTCGTGGGTGAAGCGGTAGGACAGGCCTTCTTCGGCGAGCAGGCGCTGGATGAAGGCCAGATCAGTCTCACGGTATTGCGTTGCCGTGCTGTACTGGCGCAGTTTCTGGGTGACCTGGCTGGTCCAGTGAGCGGGCGGGTAGTCGGCGAAGATCTGGGTCAGGATGTCGATCACCGTCTTGTCCTGGAACAGGTAGTTGTCGCGGCGCTGGCCGAGGAAGGCAAGCCAGGGTTCCATGATCACCCGGTAGCGGGCCAGGCCGCCATCGGCCCCCAGCTGCAGGGCTTCGGTGACGTAGCCGTGCCAAGACCGTTTGCTGCCGTCGGCTTGCAACAGGCGCAGGGTGATTTCCTCGCCGATCAGGGCCTTGAGATCGAGATAGGCGTTGGTGGACAGGCAGTCGATTTCGAAACGGAAGGTTTCCGAGACGGCTTCCCGGCCGGAGAAGCGTTCGACGAGCAGCGAAGCCTCGGGTAGCGCGGTGGTGATTTCCAGCAGGCGGGCGTGCTGCGAGAGGAAGATGTCGGAGAGGGAAGAGAGGGACATCGGCGCACCGGATATGCCAAAAGGGTGCTCATTGTATTATGACGACGGCAATATCGCCATATCGTTTGGCATTGGCCGAACAGTCCAGGTTGGGGGCTCGGCCACCGATTCACTGAGCATCGGCTGTCTGGGTGGCCGCGGACGGCTTCCATGCTCCGGTCTCCCATCTCCCCCGAATGCCTCATTTGTACAAACTTTTTGCCCTTTGCCTAGACTGGTCGTTCGCCGCTTATCGACGGACAATTCGTCCGTCAAAAAACGGAAAAACTGGTTACTACAAATGGCAATTGAAATATCGACAGACGCTACCAACGCCGCAATCGCCTCCATTCAGCGCTATTTCGCGACCAACCTGAATGAAGAAATCGGTGGCTTGGGGGCTGGCGCGCTACTTTCCTTTTTCCTGAAGGAAATTGGCCCGGTTGTTTACAACAAGGGCGTTGCCGATGCGCAGACACGAATGCAAGAGCGGGTGATGGAGCTCGATGTCGAGGTGTACGAAGAGGCCTTCACGTATTGGGCGAAGCAGGGGCGCCAGGGGGCGCGCCAAAAGTGAAGTCAAGTCATTGAATTTGGCTTCCGGACATTACGCGGCCAGGGGTTTCATCCTGTTTGCCGATTTGCCTGCACCGGCACCGCCACGACCTTGCTGAGCAGGGTCGTCAGTTGCCCGATCTCCCCGGCATCCAGCGCGTTCCTGAGCCAGGCTCTTGTTGCGCCAAGCATCGCGGTCATCGCCGTTTCGACTTTTTGCCTTCCTTCGTCGGTCAGCTGAACGGGCTTGACGCGCAGGTCATGCGGCAGTTGAAGGCGCTTGACCAGACCGCGAGCCTCCAGCTGAAGCATCACCTTGGTCAAACCGCCAGAGGTGATCACCACCTCCTGCTGGATCTGCGACGGAGTCATGTCGTGCGGTGCGGGGGCGTTGCGCAATGTCGCGAGGACATCGAACTCGGCGGTCGATAGGCCGTTTTCGACCAGCAGCGGTTGTATCACCTCAATCGATCGGCGATGCGCCCATTGCAACGCCAGAAAGAGCGGAGAAATCTGCGGATCGAGCGAGCTGTCCCATTGATGACTATCCATCCTGGTGTTCTTGTCCATGTGATCGAAACTCTCCTTCGGGTCATCTGATGCGGCCGTCACGTTACAGATTGTAAGTCTCGTAAGTTATCTTGCGAGAAAGATAAGTGGCGGCTAGTCTGCATACACGTAGATACGCAAGTGGGGAGCATCATGAAAATCATCAAGTACACGCTGGTCGGTTACCTGGCGCTGCTCAGCGCCGCCTGGTGGCTGACCGACCAAGCCGATTTGTTCAACCTGGCCGGGTTTTTTCCCTGGCGAAATGTCCTGAGCCAATACACCGGCGTTATCGCCATTGGCGTGATGAGCCTGGCGATGATTCTTTCGGCCAGGCCGGTCTTTTTGGAACGCTACTTCGGCGGTCTCGACAAAATGTACCGTCTGCACAAGTGGCTGGGCATTTCCGCTCTGGTCATTTCGATCAGCCATTGGCTGATCGCCGACGGCCCCAAGTGGCTGGTTCAGCTTGGCTGGCTGACGCGTCCCGGCGGCCGGGGGCCTCGTCCGGTATTCCCGGAGGGTTCCTTGCAGCAGCTTTTTCTGGAGCAGCGCGGTCTGGCCGAAGGCATTGGCGAGTGGGCGTTCTACGCTGCGGTGCTGTTGATGGTGCTGGCGCTGGTCAAACGCTTTCCCTACAAGCGGTTTTTCCAGACCCACAAGATTCTCGCCGTTGCCTATCTGGCCCTGGTCTTCCACGCCGTGGTGCTGGTCAAGTTCGACTACTGGAGCGGCCTTGTCGGGCCGCTCCTGATCGTCCTCATGACCCTCGGCAGCATCGCTGCGGTGATGTCGCTGACTAACCGGCGGGCTGGCGGCAAGCGGGCGCTGGGCAAGGTTCTCGCCATCGAGCAGTTGGCGGCGCTGGGCGTCGCGGCGATCGAAGTGCAACTGGATAGCGGCTGGCCCGGCCATAAGCCCGGACAGTTTGCCTTTGTCACTTTCCATGAAGACGAAGGTCCGCACCCCTTCACGATCGCTTCGGCGTGGCATGAAGACGGGCGCATCCGCTTCCTGGTCAAGGCCCTGGGCGATTACACGCGGTCCTTGCCGAAGCGGCTGAAAGTCGGCGACAGCGTCAAGCTGGAAGGACCCTACGGCCAATTCACTTTCGAGGGCAACGCGCCGCGCCAGATCTGGATTGGCGGCGGTATTGGCATCACGCCCTTCATCGCCCGGATGAAAGCCCTGGCCGGCCAGCCTGACGGGAAAGCCGTCGATCTGTTCCACTGCACGGCGGACTATGATCAGGCCGCGGTCGACAAACTGACGCGAGATGCCGCCGCCGCGAAGGTCAGCCTGCACGTTCTGTGGGATCAGCGCGACGGGCGACTCGATCTTCAGCGCCTGACCAAGAGCGTTCCCAATTGGCGCGAAGCCGACGTGTGGTTCTGCGGCCCGGCCAGGTTCGGTCAGGCCATCCGGGATGGTCTGGGCTCGCTGGGCTTCCCGGGCGAACGCTTCCATCAGGAATTGTTTGAAATGCGCTAGCGCTCGCTGGCGCCAGGGTCGCCTGGTTAAACAAGCCGATAGTCTGGCCAGCCCGACGGACACGCGATGGCGTCCGCCGGGCTGGTGGCGACTCAGCTACCCGATTCGCTACCCCAGCCGCCGCCGATGGCGCGGATCAGATTGACCGTCGCCCGCGCCCGCTCGGCATCGAGCTGGACGGCGACGCGTTGCTGCAACAGCACGCTGCGGTCGGCATCGATGACGTTGAGATGGCCGACCGAACCTTCACGGTACTGGACCTGCGACAGCCGGGCGGCGCGGCGCGACGAGCTCACCGCCTCGTCCTGGGCTTGCGTCTGGTCGCCAAGCAGGCGCAGGTGGGCGAGGTTGTCCTCAACTTCCTTGAAAGCCCGCAGCACCGTCTGCTGGTAGTTGGCTGCCTCTTCGGCGTAGGCCGCGTGGGCCTGGTCGACGCCGGCCTGGCGGGCGCCGCCGTCGAAGATCGGCAGCGAGAGCAGGGTGCCGACCAGCGGCCCCATGACGAAGGCGCGGCTGCTCCACTTGAACAGGTCGCCCAGTTCATTCGACTCGTAACCGAGCGCCCCGGTCAGCGACAGGCGCGGAAAAAAGGCGGCACGCGCCGTGCCGATCCGGGCATTGGCGGCGGCCATCGCCCGTTCGGCGGCGGCGATGTCGGGACGCCGTTCGAGCAGGGCCGAGGGCAGGCCGGCCGGTACTTGCAGGCTGACCCGGTTGAGCGGCTGCGCCGGCAGGTCGAAGGCGGCCGGCGCCTGGCCGAGCAGAATGGCCAGGCTGTGTTCGGCGACGGCGCGCTGGCGGGCGATGCCGACGGCCTCGGAACGGGCCGAGGCCAGCTCGGTGCGGGCGGTGGCCAGCTCCAGCTCGCTGATGTCGCCTTCGTCGAAGCGGCGCTGGAAGAGCTGGGTGCCCTGTTCGCGCAGTTTGACGGTGTCGGCGTACAAGGCGGCGAGGGCGTCGAGCTCGCGCAGCGAAAAATAGGCTTGCGCGATATCGGCCTGGATGGCCAGTTGCAGCGAGCGGAACAGGGCTTCACGCTGGTCCGTCGTCGCCTTGGCAGCATCGACGCCGCTGCTCACCCGGCCGAACAGGTCGGCCTCGTAGGCGACGGTGCCTTGGGCCCGCCACAGCGTCGCGATGCCGGTCTCGGCGTCGGCCGCCAGGCCTTGCGAGGCCGGCGACGGGCGCTGGCGGGTCGGCCCGGCACCGATGCCGATCTGCGGGAAGAGCGCCGAGCGGGCGTTCTGCTGCAAGGCCCGGGCCTGGGCCAGCCGGGCGGCGCCGGCCTTGAGGTCCTGGTTGGCGGCGGCAGCCTGGGTTTCCAGGCGGTCCAGCGTCGGGTCGGCAAAGGCCTTCCACCATTCGCCGCGCGGGATGTTCTCGGCCGGTTCGGCGGTTTTCCACTGGCCGCTGGCCGTGGCCTCCTTGAAGGCAGCCGGGCTATCGACCACCGGCGGCTGGTAGGTCGGGGCCAGCGAGCAGCCGGCCAGGGTGAGCAGGGCGGCGAGCAACGGGAACAGCCGGGCCGGGCGGGTTAGCCCGGCGGGCCGGGCAGGCGGCGCGGCCGAAGCGGCCGGGTGGGGTGGGTAGGGGAGCAAATAGTTCATGGCAGTTTCTCCTGCGGCTTAAGCCGGGGTGTGGGCCGGAGCAATCGGCGCTTCGTGGTGGGTGGCCGAGTGCAGCTTGTGGCGCTTGTCCAGCGTGCGGAGCAGGACATAGAAGGTCGGCGTCAGGAACAGGCCGAAAGTGGTCACACCGAGCATGCCGAAGAAGACGGCGATGCCCATCGCGTGGCGCATTTCCGAACCGGCGCCGGTCGAGGTGACGAGCGGGATGACGCCCATGATGAAGGCGATCGAGGTCATCAGGATCGGGCGCAGCCGCAGCCGGCTGGCGTCGATTGCCGCCTGCAGCGGCGTCGCCCCCTGCAGTTCCAGCTCGCGGGCGAACTCGACGATCAGGATGGCGTTCTTGCAAGCCAGGCCGACCAGCACCATCAGCCCGATCTGGGTGAAGATGTTGTTGTCGCCGCCGGTCAGCCAGACGCCGGTCAGCGCGGCGAGGATGCTCATCGGCACGATCATGATCACGGCCAGCGGCAGGGTCAGGCTTTCGTACTGCGCGGCGAGAACCAGGAAGACGAGCAGCAGGCTGATCGGGAAAACCCAGATGCCGGCGTTGCCGGCCAGGATCTTCTGGTAGGTCAGGTCGGTCCACTCGAACTTGACGCCGCGCGGCAGGGTTTCCGCCGCGATTCGTTCGGCCGCCGCCTCGGCCTGCGCCGACGAAAAGCCGGGGGCCGGGCCGCCGTTGATGTCGGCGGCGGTGTAGCCGTTGTAGCGGACGACCATTTCCGGGCCGAAAGTGGTGTGCACCTTGACCAGCGAGGAGAGCGGCACCATCTCGCCGAGGTTGTTGCGCGTCTTCAGTTCCAGGATGTCCTCCGGGTGAGCGCGGAACGGCGCGTCGGCCTGGGCGCGGACCTGGTAGGTGCGGCCGAAGCGGTTGAAGTCGTTGACGTACAGCGAGCCGAGGTAGATCTGCATGGTGTCGAACACGTCGGTTACCGAAACGCCTTGCTGCTTGGCCTTGACGCGGTCGAGATCGACGTCGAGCTGCGGTACGTTGATCTGGTAGCTGGAGAACATCGGCCCCAGTTCCGGCGCCTTGGCGGCGGCCGCCATGAAGGCGTTGGCGGCGGCATTGAGTTCGGCATAGCCGACCGCGCCTCTATCCTCGATCTGCATCTTGAAGCCGCCCACGGTGCCGAGGCCCATCACCGGCGGTGGCGGGAAGACGGCGATGAAGGCTTCCTGGATCGCCGAATACTTCTGGTTCAGCGCCCCGGCGATGGCGCCGGCCGAGAGTTCCTGGCCGTGCCGTTCGTCGAAAGGCTTCAGCGTGACGAAGACGATGCCGGCGCTCGAGCTGTTGGTGAAGCCGTTGATCGACAGGCCGGGGAAGGCGACGGCACTTTCGACGCCGGGCTGGGCCAGGGCGATCTCGCCCATCTTGCGGATCACCGCCTCGGTACGGTCGAGCGAGGCGCCGTTCGGCAGTTGCGTGAAGCTGATCAGGTACTGCTTGTCCTGGGCCGGTACGAAGCCGCCGGGTACCAGGTAGGAGATGCCGACGGTCAGCCCGAGCAACACGGCATAGACGCCCATCGCCGAAGCCTTGCGACCGATCACGCCGGTGACGCCGCGGCCGTAGTTCTCGGAAGCGCGGCCGAAGAAGCGGTTGAAGGCGGCGAAGAAGCGGCCGAACCAGCGGTTCATCTGCCGGGTCAGCCAGTCGGGTTCGGCACCATGGCCTTTGAGCAGCATGGCGGCGAGGGCCGGCGACAGGGTCAGCGAGTTGAAGGCCGAGATCACCGTCGAGATGGCGATGGTCATCGCGAACTGCTTGTAGAACTGGCCGGTCAGTCCGGTCATGAAGGCGAGCGGCACGAAGACGGCGACCAGCGTGAGGGCGATGGCGACGATCGGTCCGCTGACTTCGCGCATCGCCCGGTAGGTCGCTTCGCGCGGCGTCAGGCCGGCTTCGATGTTGCGCTCGACGTTTTCGACGACGACGATGGCGTCATCGACGACGATGCCGATCGCCAGCACCATGCCGAAAAGCGATAGGGCGTTGATCGAATAGCCAAAACCGAGCATCAGCGAAAAGGTGCCGACGATGGACACCGGCACGGCGAGCAGCGGGATGATCGAGGCGCGCCAGGTCTGCAGGAAGACGATCACCACCAGCACGACCAGCGCGATGGCTTCGAGCAGCGTGACGACGACGGCCTTGATGCTGGCCCGGACGAACTGCGTCGGGTCATAGACGATGCGGTACTCGACCGAGGCCGGAAACTCCTTGGCCAACTCCGCCATCGTTTCGCGCACCTTGGCCGAGACGTCGAGGGCGTTGGCGCCCGGTGCCTGGAAGATTGGGATGGCGACCGCCGGCTTGTTGTCGAGCAGCGAACGCAGGCCGTACTCGGAAGCCGCCAGCTCGATGCGGGCGACGTCGGCGAGGCGCGTCACGGCGCCGTCCGGCGAGGTCTTCAGAACGATTTCGCCGAACTCGGCCTCGCTTTGCAGCCGACCCTGGGCATTGACGTTCAATTGCAGCGGGACGTCCGGGCCGCTCGGCGAAGCGCCGATGACGCCGGCCGCGACCTGGACGTTCTGCTCGCGGATGGCGCGCACCACCTCGGCGGCGGTCAGGCCGCGCTGGGCGACTTTCTGCGGGTCGAGCCAGACGCGCATGGCGTAGTTGCCGGAACCGAACAGGCCGACCTCGCCGACGCCCTGGATGCGGGCCAGCCGGTCCTTGACGTTGAGCACCCCGTAATTGCGCAGGTAGGTCATGTCGTAGCGGTTGTCCGGCGAGATCAGGTGCACCACCATGGTCAGTGTCGGCGAACTCTTGATCGTCGTCACGCCGAGCCGCTGGACATCCTCGGGCAGCCGCGGCAGGGCCTGGGCGACGCGGTTCTGGACCAGTTGCTGCGCCTTGTCCGGATCGACACCGAGCTTGAAATTGACCGTCACCGTCAGGTTGCCGTCGCTGTTGGCCTGCGACTGCATGTAAAGCATGTTCTCGACGCCGTTGATCGACTCTTCGAGTGGCGAGGCCACCGTTTCGGCGATCACCTTGGGATTGGCGCCCGGGTACTGGGCGCGGACTACCACCGAGGGCGGCACGACTTCCGGATATTCGGAAATCGGCAGCTGGAACAGCGCCAGCACGCCGCCGAGCAGCAGCAGGACGGAAAGCACGCCGGCGAAGATCGGCCGGTCGATGAAGAATTTCGAGATATTCATGGCCGTCTGTCCTTAGCCTTTGCTGACCGCGGGCGCGTTGCCGCCCATCGGCACAATGTTGGGGGTGACCGTGTCGCCCGGGCGGATACGCTGCAGGCCATTGACGACGATGCGTTCGCCGGCCTGGAGGCCGCTTTCGACGATGCGCTGGCCGTCCTGCACGCTGCCTAGATGGACTTCGCGGTAAGCCGTCTGGTTGCCTTCGCCGACGACCAGCACGAAGCGCTTGGCCTGGTCGGTGCCGACCGCCTTTTCGTCGATCAGCAGGGCGTCGCGCTGGCTGGCGGCACCGAGCCGGATGCGGGCATAGAGACCGGGGACCAGCTTGCCGTCCGGGTTGTCGACCAGGGCGCGCAGACGGATGGTGCCGGAACTGCTGTCGAGGCGGTTGTCCACCGAACTCAGTTTGCCTTCCAGAGAATAGCCCTCGTCGTCGGCCAGCCCGAGATGGATCGGCAGGGCCTTGCCCTGGCTGCCGTTGACCACTTTCAGGTAGCTCTGCTCGTCGACGTCGAAGGCGGCATAGATGCGGTCGGCTGAGACCAGCGAGGTCAGGGCCGGGCCGTTGCCGGGGGCGACCAGGTTGCCGACGGTGACTTCGGCGCGCGAGACGCGGCCGGCGATCGGCGCGGTGATGCGGGTGTATTCGAGGTTGAGCTGGGCGACCTTGAGCGCCGCCCGGGCCGCCTGCAGGTTGGCCTTGGCTTCGCGGGCGGCGTTCTGCTTCTCGTCGAAATCGCGGCGGGCGATGGCGTTCTCGGCGAGCAGCCGTTCGCCGCGTGCCAGATCGCTGGCGGTGTAGGCGACGCGGGCGTCCATCGCGGCGAGCTGGGCTTCGGCGCGGGCGACTTCGGCGGCGAAGGGGCGCGGGTCGATGGTGAACAGCAGCTCACCCTTCCTGACCAGGCTGCCGTCCTTGAAATGCACGGCGGTCAGGATGCCGGACACCTGCGGATGGATCTCGACGCGCTCGACCGCTTCGAGCCGGCCGGAGTATTGCTGCCATTCGGTGACGGCACGGCTGGCGACAGCGGCGACATCGACCGTCGTGGCGGCCGGCGCAGCGACGGCCGGGGTGGCGGCGGCCTGATGGTAGACGGCGAGACCGCCGCCGACCGAGAACAGGCCGGCTAGCGCGGCGGCCAGGATAAGGCGTTTTTGACGTTGGGGCATGGTGGTTCCTCTTTAGTTTTGAATGACTGTTTTCGATTTCAGCGTTCGCCGGGGGTGTGGCTCAGCGTAGGCGGGGAAGGCTTTTCAGGGGATACCCGTTCCTCGCCATTGCTTGCCTGATCCTACAAATTCAGTGGGTGCCTGGGCGGCGGGGCTTCCCACAGCCGGCGGCGGAGAAAGTGGGCGATTTCATCGAGCGCCGGCTGGTGCACGGCAAGCGCCGCATGGGTAACCTTGGCAAAGCGCACGACCTGGGTCGGCACGCCGGCGGCGATCAGTGCCGCGGCGTATTTCTCGGCCTCGTTGTGCAGCACGTCGCATTCGGCGGTGACGATCAGCGCCGGTGGCAAGCCGGCCTGGCGCACCGAGGCCAGCGGCGAGGCGTAGGGATGCAGGCGCTGGCGCGATTGCGGCAGGTACTGGCTGTAGCAACTGGCGCAGGTCGCGGCGCTGAGATCGGAGTTGAGCTTGGCACCGTCGCCGAGCCGGGTCATGTTCGGGTCGAGCATCGGCCCGACCAGCACCTGGGCGACGATAGCCGGGCCGTTGCGGTCGCGGGCGATCAGCGTCAATGCGGCGGCCAGGTTGCCGCCGGCATCGTCGCCGGCCACCGCCAGCCGGCGGGCATCGCCACCCAGGCCGGCGGCATGCGCGGCCAGCCACAAGGCCGCCGCGTGGGCATCTTCCGGCGCTGCCGGGAAAGGACGGGCCGGGGCCAGCGCGTAGCCGACGGCCAGCACCAGCGCCGGGCAATGCTCGGCGATGAAACGGGCCGGCCGGTCGGCATCGTCGAGGCAGCCGCCGATGAAGCCGCCGCCGTGGAAGTAGAGGACGACGGGCAGGCTCGTCGCGCTGGCTGCCGGCCGGTACAGACGCAGGGCAATCGGCGCGGTCGGGCCGGCGATAGTGAAATTCACCGGCTGGCTGGTCGGCGTGGCGGGGCTTGCTTCCATCGTGGTCGGGGCAGCGAAAACTGCCGGAAATTGGGATGGAGCTATTGTCGGAATTATTTGTAACGGGATAAACCGGTGTATTTCGACAATACTATTCAATGTCAGCAAACAATCGTGTCGCGCATTTTCCCGCTACCCACAATATTTAGGCAGACGGTCCGTCTGCCGCAAGTAGGGCTGCAACACGCTATGGACGATTGGCCATTTCCAGAAAGGAGAGAACACTATTCATGGCGCGACATGGAACGGCCAAGTTCGCGGTCGTTCTGGTGCCATTGGCACTGCGCGCCATTCAGGCCGGGGCGTTGCGCCGCTTGGTCGCGGAAACGGCTCGCCCCGTACGGGCGGGTGATCCAGTCCGGCCTCGCCCCTATTGCATAGTCAAGTCCACGCTAATCGTCAGATCGAGCTTCAATACCAGCAAGAGGCAGGGCGCGGCACCCGCCGAGGTTTACTTCACCTCGCTGACGAACCGGTCGCGGGGTCTTCTGATCTTTTTGAGATTGACCAGCCAATCCTGATCGGCATCCCGATAACCCAGCGGCAGGATGGTCACGCTCCTGAGCCCCTTGGCTGGCAGCCCAAGGATGTCATCCAGTGCCTTAGGATCGAAGCCTTCCATCGGCGTGCTATCCACTTCTTCGAACGCCGCCGCGACCAGCGCCACCCCCAGGCCGATGTAGGCCTGTCGGGCCGCATGCTGGTAGTTTTCCTCGGCGTTACGTGGCGGGTACATCCCCAGAAGCATGGCGCGGTAGTTTTCCCAGCCTTCGTTCCCGCCGCCGCGTTCTTCGTTGGTCAGATCGAACATCATGTTGATCCGCTCCGCCGTGTAGTTGTCCCAGGCGGCGAATACCAGCAGGTGCGAGCAGTCAGTGACCTGCGCCTGATTCTTCGCGATGGCCTGGATCTTTTCCCTGATCCCGGGATTGGTTACGACGATGACCTCGTAGGGCTGCAAGCCGCTGGAGGTCGGGGCCAGCCGTATGGCCTCGAGAATGCGCTCGACCTTTTCCTGCGGTACGATTTTTTGCGGCAGCATTTTCTTCGTTGCATAACGCCAGTTCAATTTCTCGATCAAGTCCATTCTGTTCTTCCTCAACGTGATTAATGAAAACCAGGGCCCGGCCTGTGTGCCCGGCTGCAGATCGCGGGAATCCACCAGACCGGGCGAGACGCAAGGGGTCAATCCGGCAGACGAACGGTCAACTCCAGCTCGACTTGCAGGTCGGGCGCGGCCAGGGCCGCGACGCCGACGCCGGTGATGCAGGGCTGCGCACCGTCAAACATTGCCAGCAGCGGGGGGAATATCTGATTCAGTCTGTCGGGCGTCAGATCGGTCATGAAGCAGCGCGCGATCACGATGTCCTCGGGCGTTGCGCCAAGAGCGTGCAAAGCGGCTTTGGCGTTAGCCGCGACGATTTTCATTTGCTCAACCAGATCGGCAGGCGCCGGTTCGCCATTGGGACGCCAGGCCACTTGCCCGGAAATGTAAGCCATGCGGCCCGGTTCAACGATGGATATCTGCGAGTAGCCCATGGCTGCCGAGTTCGGCAAGGAGGGCGGGTTCATGCGAGTGATGGTCTGGGTCATGGGGTTTCCTGTTGGTTGTCGAGAATCAGGGTCGTCTCCTCGATTCGGGCAAAGCGCCCAGCGGGGTCTCGCTGCGCAAAAACATACACTTCCTGGCGAATCCGCTCTCCGTCGTGCCTGACCAGATCGACGATATGCCGTTCCGCGTAGCGTTCGCCATCAACGAGTTCATCGAGAACCGTGATCGTGGCCTGCTTGACCGTCTCGCGGAGATGGATGATGCGCGCAAAAAACGTCGGGCGGTTGTCCCAGCTTCCGTTTGTGCGTTGGCGAAAATCCGGGCCGAAGTGCCGGTTGATGGCTTCCTCTGCAGAAAGCTGTGGGTTGTTGAACAGGTCTTCGATGGCTTCTTTGATGGTGCTCATTGAGGTCGTTTCCGGTGGGTCGTTGATGGGGTCGAGATCGGGTTGCGAACGGCTCTGCCTCACCGGACGGTGAGCACGATCTTGCCCTGGATATGCCCGCGGGCAGCGCGTTCGTGGGCCTGGCGCGCATCGGCAAGCGGAAACGTGCTGTCGATGGCGACGCGAATTGCACCGCTATCGAGCAAGCGTCCGAGTTCTGCAAGCTGTGGGCCATTCGAGCGCACCTGGGTGGCCGAGACCGTGATGCCCAACTTCTCGGCCTCCGCGGCAGCGGAAAAGCCGAGGGGAAAGATTGGGAACAAGGCGCCACCAGGCTTCAGCGTGGGCAGGAAACGACCGCTGGTCGGGCCGCCAACTGCGTCGATGACGAGATCGACGTTGCGGGCGACCGCCTCGGGAGCAACTTTGGTGTAGTCAATGAATTCGTCGGCACCGAGATCGCGCAGGAACGCTTCGTGCTCCCCCGATGCCACCGCGATGACGTGCGCCCCTTTCAATTTTGCGATCTGCACCGCGAAGTGCCCGACGCCGCCTGCGGCACCGTTGACGAGCACGGTCTTGCCGGCGAGCGGTACTGGCTCATGCCTGTTCGGCTGCAGCGGGTTCGCTTCATCGTGCCCCAGCTCGATCATGAACTGCCAGGCGGTGAGCAGCGACATCGGCGCTCCGGCGGCATGTACGTAATCGATGCCAGCCGGCTTGAACGCAACTTCCGATGCTGGCACGCTGACGTACTCGGCATAGCCCCTGCTGTCACCGGCAAGGCCACTGGGAAAACGAACCATCGCATACACTTCGTCGCCGACGGAGAATTCCCTGACATCATTAGCGACTGCCGCGACAACGCCCGCCACGTCCGTCCCCAGAATGACGGGAAAGGATACCTGCGGCTGCCACTCAGGGGGCAGCATCTTGTACCCGCCGCGCAGGTACCAGTCGGGTGGGTTCAGGCCAATCGCGTGCACGCGAACGAGTACTTCGCCAGGCTGCAACTCGGGCATCGGCGCATCCTCGTAATGCAGCACCTCAGGGCCACCGAATTCGTGCTGCCGAATCGCTTTCATTGTGTTTGACGCCATTACTCTGTCCTTTCTGTGCGGATGCTCAAGCTCAGCATAGGCGAGCAATTCAGGGGGAAGCATCCGGTCAGTTGATGAGTGGCGTGTTCCGCTTGGGCTGAAGCAGAAGTACCAGTGGGACGATTTTGGGCATTATTCGCCAATGGATAAAGATATGTATTCTGACAACATTATTCGGTAAGATTGAACAATATCAACGACCAAAGATGGGCGACGATGGACCGTTTTCAAGCCATGCAGGTGTTCACTGGGGTGGTGGATGCCAACAGTTTTTCCCGTGCCGCCGACAATCTGGGCATGCCCCGGGCGACGGTGACGACCACCATCCAGAATCTGGAAGCCCTGCTTCAGGTCCGCCTGCTCAACCGGACGACGCGGCGGATCAGCCTGACGCCGGACGGTGCCGCCTATTACGAGCACTGCGCCCGCATCCTCGGTGAAGTCGAGGAAACCGAGTCGGCGTTTCGCGACGTGGCGCGCGGCCCGAAGGGACGGCTGCGCATCGACGTGCCATCGACCATCGGCCGGCTGATCCTGATTCCCCGGCTGTGCGACTTCCATAGCCGCTATCCGGACGTCGATCTGGTGATCGGCATGGGCGATCGTCAGGTCGATCTGGTCCGCGAGGCGGTCGATTGCGTCATCCGCGTCGGCGAGTTGCAGGATTCGACGCTGGTCGCCCGGCGCATCGGCACCTTCAAGGCGCTTACCTGCGCTGCCCCGGACTACCTCGAACGCTATGGCGTGCCGACCAGCATCGATGATTTGCAAAGCCATCTGGCCGTGCATTATTTCTCCAGCCAGACTGGCCGCACCATCGACTGGGATTTCATCGTCGATGGCGTATCGACGCCGGTCAAGATGCGCGGCAGCGTTTCGGTCAACGACGGCGAAGCCTATGTCGCCTGCGGCTTGCAGGGTTTCGGGCTGATCCAGCCGCCGCTCTACATGGTGCTGCCGCATCTGGAATCGGGAGCGCTGCAGGAAGTTCTGCCGCACATCTCGCCCTCGCCGATGCCGATCTCGGTGGCTTATATGCAGAATCGTCACTTGTCGCCGAAAGTCCGGGCCTTCGTGGACTGGGTGGCCGAATTGTTCGGCGCCTGTCCGCTGCTCGGCGGGGTCGAGGCGGGTGAGGGCGAATGTAAATTCAGTGTCAAGTCCGGCTACAACACGCTGAGAACCGAGCTCGACCGGGCGAATGTAGCGGAGCAGGCGGGTTATAGGGAATAATGACTCGAGCCTCGGCTCAAGAAGTTTATTGCTGGCAAGGAGAACGAAATGACCAAAAGCGAGTTTCCTCTCGGTGAAGTCTATGGCCACCTCGAAACGGGGCCGGTACTGCTGCTGTCCACCCGCCACAAGGGCAAGGCCAACGTGATGACCATGTCGTGGCATACGATGATGGAATTCGAGCCGCCGCTGGTCGGCTGTGTCGTCAGCGGCAACGATTTCAGCTTTCAGGCGCTGAAGGCGACCAAGCAGTGCGTCCTCAACATCCCGTCGGTCGAACTGGCGACCCAGGTCGTCGGCTGCGGCAATACCTCAGGTCTTGATACCGACAAATTCGCCGAGTTCAAGCTGACCCCGCTGGCGGCCGATCTGGTCGACGCGCCGCTGATCGCCGAGTGCTTCGTCAACCTCGAGTGTCGCATCGTCGATACGCGGCTGGTCAATCGCTACAACTTTTTCGTCCTCGAGGTGGTCAAGGCCTGGCGTAACCCGGCCGGCCCCGAGCCGCACACGCTTCATCATCGGGGCAACGGCGTTTTCATGGTGGCCGGCGAGACGATCAAGCTGCCATCGAAAATGAAGTAGGCGAGGCCAGTCGCCGCAATTTCGCCCAGGCCGGCTGCCGAATGAGGATGGCCAGCCGGACATCACCAAAGATAACCATCATGCAAAAGATCTCCACCATCGCCGTGCTGCTGCTCTGTTCCCTGGCTGGCGCGGCCAATGCCGCCGATGACAGCGGCGCGCTCGGCCAACGCGAATTCCTGAAGAGCTGCGCGACCTGCCATGGTTCCGACGGCAAGGCGCGGACTCCCGCTGCCGGGGCCGCCAAGCCGGCCCCCGCCGATTTGACGCAATTGTCGAAGAAGAACGGCGGGTATTTTCCGACCGCCCGCGTCTACGAAACCATCGACGGCCGCCTGGCGGTGGCAGCCCATGGCCCGCGCGACATGCCGCTGTGGGGGCAGGTTTACACCCGTCAGGCGGGGCCGGCCGCGAACAATCCTTACCCGGCCGAAGCCGCGGTGCGGTCGCGCATCCATGCGCTGATCGACTACATCTACCTGCTTCAGGAGAAGGATTAGTCGGGCGCCGCGCCGGCCGGTGCCGCCCTGCCTGCCGCCGGCTAGATCCTGAATCGGCCGACGATTTCCTGCATGCGCTGCGCTGTCCGGTCCATGCTCTCGGCGGCCTGCGAGGTTTCGTGGGCAATGGCGCTGGCCTCTTCCGACTGGGTCGCGATCTGTTCGATCCGGACCGCGACATCGGTCGATGCCGTCGATTGTTCGCGCAGGCCGTTGTCGACCTCACGCACGACATCGGCGACCTGTTGAGCCATCTGGCGCAATTGCGCAATCGACGCGCCGGCCTGCTGCGCCAGTTCGACGCTGCTGTCGGCCAGCTCGACGCCTTGCGCGACGCCGCTGACGACGTGCCCGGTCGATTGCTGGATGGCATTGACCATGCCGCTGATCTCGCCGGTCGATACCGCCGTCCGTTCCGCCAGCTTGCGCACCTCGTCGGCCACCACGGCAAAGCCGCGCCCGGTTTCGCCGGCCCGCGCCGCTTCGATCGCGGCATTCAGGGCGAGCAGGTTGGTCTGGTCGGCAATGTCGCGGATCACCGCGACGATGCTCGAAATCTTTTCCGACTCCAGCTTGAGTCCGTGGATCTGTTCCGCTGCGTTGCGGACGACATTGGCCAACTGGTTGATCTGGCCGACCAGCGCGACGATGGCCTGGTTGCCCTGGGCCGCCTGTTCGTCGGACGCATTGGCCAGGCGCGAGGCTTCGTTGGTGTTGTCCGATACATGATTGATCGAGACGGTCAGTTCCTCGACATTGGCGGCAATCGCCGAAGCGGCGCTGCTCTGGACCGAGGATGACTGGTCGATCAACTGCACCGCATGGTTCAGCGACTTCGAGGCTTCGAGAATCTGGCCGGCGCTGCTCAGCGTCTCGCCCATCGCCGAGCGCAAGGATTGCTGCATGTCGCCGACGGCGCCCACCAGCTTGCCCACCTCGTCGCGACTGGTCGGCCCCATCTCGCCGCGCAGGTCGCCGCCCGCGATGCGGCGCGCCGCGACCACCGCGGTATCCAATTGGTGACCCATGCGCTGGGCGATCAGATAGGAAACCAGCAGGGCCAGCGCAATGCCGGCCAGCAGGGCCGAGATGCCGCCAACCAAGGCCGTCCCGACGCGCTTCTCGGCGCTCGCCGAGGCTTGGTCCGCACCGTCCCGGTTCAGCTTGGCCAGTTCGTCGGTCTTGTCGCGCAGGGCATTGGCGGTCTTGACCCATTCGCTCCGGCGCAATTGCTGGGCCTCGTCTTCCTTGCCGCTGCGGGCCAGGGCGATCGCCTTGTCGACGGCGGCCTGGTAGCCTTCCACCGCCTTCACGGTGTCCTGGTAGATGGCCCGTTCCTGATCGGAGCTGATCAGCTTTTCGTAGGTTTTCAAGGCGGCCTGGAGCGATTCGTTGAGCTTGCCGAGACTGCCTTCGATCTTGGCTTTTTCCTCGGCGCTCCCCGGCAGCATGTATTCCAGGCTACGCACGCGGTAGCGCAGGCGAAGCTGGCTGATTTCGCCCACGGCCTGGACCGACGGCAGCCAGTTTTTGGCGATCTGCTCGGTGTCCTTGCCGACCGCCTGGATTTGCAGAACGCAGAAGAGCACGGCAACGATCAGCACACCGCCGCTGGCGAGAAAGTTGATCAGCAATTTGTAGCGTAGCGACAGGTTATCGAGCCAAGCCATGACTGTCTCCAATATTGTAAAAATATTAAATGTAGCTCATATGATAGTCTGCGCGCGGTGTTCTTGCTTGGTTTTTACCGGCCGACATCTCGAAGGTCTCAATCGAGCAGCAGCGCTTCTTTCAACGCAACCGGGAGCAGCTTCCGGTGCCAAAAATACTCATGGCCGAAATTGTTCTCGACCTGCAGCGCGCATCCCTTATCCAGGGCCAGTTGGGTGGGTTTGCCGCCTTCGCGTAATTTTGCCGCGTCCATCCGTTTTCCCAGCGCCACGCCGGACAAGCCAAACGGCTTGCCAATCTCCGTGATTTTCATCCACACCGATCGGTCGATGGGCGCCGCCGTCGCAACCCCGATGGCGCGTTTCGAGAGGGCGTCGGCTTCGGTGTTTTCTTCGCGCGGAATCCAGCAAAGACTGACGTTGGGAATCAGCGCCTTCAGTTCGACTACGGTCTTGCAGAGCGGGACCAGCCCCCGTGCGTTGATCAACCACTCGCCGCTGACCTGCTTGATCACCAGCTGGCTGTCGCCGTAGACGACGAGGTTTTGTACCCCGGCCTCGACGGCCGCATCGAGTACCGCCATCAGCGCACAGTATTCGGCCTCGTTGTTCGTGCCTTCGCCAATCGCCTGGGCAATCTCCACGATCTGGCCGGCCGGTCCTTTAAGGACTGCCCCGATGCCGCGTATTCCTGGGTTGGTGTCTTTCGTCGCCCCGTCGAACCAGGCGTGCCAGGTACCGATGTCCATTCGATAATTTCTCCATTGATTCAGCCGCTATACTGCCCGCCTTAATTTGGCGGATAGAGCCGTCCGGCATGATAAGTTGGAATAACTGGCAAACCTACGATCGCTACGGATAAGCGTTGCAGTTTTTCCAGCCCTCAGCCGTCGGAAGCAAGCGGTATCAAGAGCGCACTGGCTGCCCTGCGCGACACCATCGCCGACGATGACCAGTTGCAGGCGCTCGCCAGCATCATCTTTGACGGACTGCTGGCCTCCTTTGAGAAAGGCCCGAAATGATCAATCAAGCCCCGGCAGCAACATCCGAAACGCTCGCCGCCGTACCGGCTGAAGTCAGCTTCTGGGAGGCCTTCCGGTTCTGGTTGAAGCTCGGTTTCATCAGCTTTGGCGGCCCGGCGGGGCAGATTTCCATCATGCATCAGGAGTTGGTCGAGCGCCGCCGCTGGATTTCCGAACGGCGCTTTCTCCACGCCCTCAACTACTGCATGGTGCTGCCCGGACCGGAAGCCCAGCAACTGGCCACCTACATCGGCTGGCTGATGCACCGGACGTGGGGCGGCATCGTGGCCGGCGGCCTGTTCGTGCTGCCGTCACTCTTCACCCTGATTGGTTTGTCGTGGATCTATATCGCCTTTGGCGAGATGCCGTTGGTGGCCGGTCTGTTCTACGGCATCAAGCCGGCAGTAACCGCCATCGTCGTGCAGGCCGCCCACCGCATCGGCTCGCGGGCCCTGAAGAACAACGTGCTCTGGGCGATTGCCGCCGCCTCTTTCGTCGCCATCTTCGCGCTCAACCTGCCATTCCCCGCCATCGTCGCGGCCGCTGCGACGATCGGTTACTTCGGCGGGCGGATAGCCCCGGCCAAGTTCAAAACCGGGGGCGGACACGACAAGGCGGACCAGTCGTTTGGCCGCGCATTGATTGATGACGACACCCCAACCGCGGCGCATGCACTGTTCAGCTGGACTCACCTGTGGCAAGTCGCCGGCGTGGGTGGCTTGCTCTGGCTGATGCCAATGGGGACGCTTGTTGCCGCCTACGGCTGGGAGCACACCCTGACGCAGATGGGCTGGTTCTTCACCAAAGCCGCCTTGCTGACCTTCGGCGGTGCTTATGCGGTCCTCCCCTATGTCTATCAGGGCGCTGTCGGGCACTACCACTGGCTGACGCCAACCCAGATGATTGACGGTCTGGCTCTCGGCGAAACCACGCCGGGGCCACTCATCATGGTGGTCACCTTCGTCGGCTTCGTCGGAGGTTACGTCAAGGCGGTGTTTGGTCCGGACAGCCTGTTTCTGGCCGGCGCAGTCGCCGCCATGCTGGTCACCTGGTTTACCTTCCTGCCGTCCTTCATCTTTATTCTGACCGGCGGGCCGTTCATCGAGACGACCCACAATGACCTGAAATTCACCGCACCACTGACCGCCATTACGGCTGCGGTGGTCGGCGTCATCCTCAACCTGGCCTTGTTCTTCGGCTATCACGTCCTATGGCCGAAGGGCTTCGCCGGGGCGTTCGAATGGGGATCGGCGGTCATCGCACTGGGCGCCGCCATTGCCTTGTTCCGCTTCAAGACGAATGTCATCCAGATCATTGGCCTGTGCGCAGTGATCGGGTTCGTGATGAAGACGCTGTTGTAATTTTCGAATGCAGGCCGGCCAGCCTGCATTCGATCTACAGCCCCTTGCCCGTGCTCCAGACAATTGAAGTATCGGCCAAGTATTTGCGGAGAGCTTCGGTCACCGCGGCCGCGCCAAGCTGCTCGATCTGCCGGTCGAACCGCGCCAGCCATGCGTAGTCGCGACCGCTGTACATGCCTTGGGACAGTTGCCGGACCAGGCCATTCTCGGCCGTCAGCGATTTGCTGCGCTCCTGCTTCCACAGTGATTTCGCCCGGGTCACCTCGGCTTCGCTGAAACCTCCGGCCAAGGCGCGCGCCAACTCTTCCTTGAGCATTGCCAATGCGTTTTCGGCATTGCTGCTGGCCACGCTGGTGCTGATGCTGAGCCGGCTGCGCGGCTCGAAATTGCTTCCGGCCAGCGCTGCACCGGCGCTGTAGGCGAGGCCCTCGCGTTCGCGCAGACGGGTTCGGATCCGGCTGTCGGTATCGCCGCCGAGCAGCCTGACGGCGATGCGCAGGGCCGGAAAGTCGGGGTCGTCTTCCGTGATGCGCAGCAGGGCGATGCCCTGGACATCGGCGTTGGGCCGATCTGCCCTGGCGACGCTGACCGGGCGGTCGTCAACGCCGGTCGGTGCGCCGATGTCGCGGATCCGCTCGTAGGGCTGCCGGGCCGGCGGCAGCTCGACCAGCCTGGCCCACATCGCCTCGACATCCGTTCGGGAAAAATCGCCGACGACCGCCAGCCTGATCTGCGAGATACCTGAAAAATCGGCGATGCAGCGCCGTATCTCGGCGATGTCGACGGCCTCGACATCGGCCCGGGCCTGGGCCAGCGAACGCGGCCGGAATGGATGGTCGGCCGGGTAATTGTCGAATCGACGGGCGACGGCATTGCCGGCCAGCTGTGCCGGATCTTTCAGGGCTGCTTCCAGTCCGGCGAGCCGCGCCGCCTTCAGGCGTTCGAACTCGCCGACCGGGAGCAGCGGCGTTTTCCAGGCCGCCAGCAGCAGGTCCAGTCCCGCCTCGATATTGGCGCGCGGGGCCTCCAGCGAGATACCGCCGAGGCCGATCGACCCGCGCGCCTGCAAGGCCTCCAGTCGACCGGCCAGCGCTTCGCGATCCAGCCCGCCACCGCCGTAAGCCATCAGGCTGCTGGCCAGCGCGCAGGACGTTTGACGAGTGCTCAGCGCCGCGGCGTTGCCGTAGTCGTTGGCGATGCTCACCCAGGCCAGATTGCCCTGGGTCCGGCGGGCGATCAGTTCGGCCCGGGCGCGCTGGCCGTCGAGCGGGATGGCCACAACCTGCGCCGCCAGTTCGTCGAGCGATGTCGGCAGCGGATCGGCCGAGGCGGCGATGGCCGCCCAGTCCCGCCCGGCCAGCAGGGCGGCAAGCGGCTCGGCCTTGGGCATGGTCGGCGGGGTAGCACCTTCGGCGTGACGCAACAGGACATCGCTGCGATTGATACCGATCAGCCATTTCTTCAGGGCCTGATTGGCTTCTTCCAGCGTCAGATCGGCGACGATGTCGCGCTGCCGGAAGAAGAGGCGCCAGTCGCCGGCCACTTCCGCCTGCGACAGGCGGGCGGCGAACGATTCGTGGGCGCTGCCCAGGCGTTCGAAGGCGTTCAGTTCATTGCGCCGGGCGCGCTCCAGTTGCTCGGCCGAAATGCCGCTTTGGGCGAAGCGCTCGACATGTTCCAGCAAGGCGCGCGACAGCGCTTCGGCATCGGCCGCCTGGCCGGCCGAGGCCGAAGCCAGCAACAGGCTGTAGTCGGGCTGGGCCTGCACGCCGCAGGAGACGCCGATCGCCAGGCGCTGTTCGAGGACCAGTGCGCGGCGCAGGCTGCCCCAGCTTTCGGCGCAGAGGGCAGTGCTCGCCAGATCGACCGCCAGGGTCTCCCGTTCGTTCATGCCCGGCAACTTCCAGGCGGCGGCGCCGATCACCTTGCCGGCCGCCAGGAACAGTTCGCTGCGATTTGTCACCGCCCGGGCTTCTTCCCGCGTCCAGGTGGCGGGGCGCGGGGTGGCCGGCAAGCGGGCCGCGGCGAACAGGCGCCCGGCCAACTTCAGCACGCGCTGGCTGTCGAATTTGCCGGAAACGATCAGCGCCGCGTTGTCGGGCCGATAGTGCCGTTGGTGAAAAGCTTGCAGTGCGGCAAACGGCGCTTCCTCGATGTCGCTGCGGGCACCGATGGTCGACCGGCCGTAGCCGTGCCAGAAATAGCTCTGGCGTTGCAGGGCGCGGATTACCAGGCTGTTCGGATCGTTGTCTTTGCGCTCCAGTTCGTTGCGCACCACCGTCATTTCGCTGACCAGATGTGCCCGGGTGAAAGTTGGCCGGATGAAGCGGTCGGCCTCGATACGGATCGCTTCGTCGATCGTGTCAGGGTCGCCGACGACGGTTTCGAAATAATTGGTCCGTTCCGCCGTCGTCGTTCCATTCCAGGTCGCGCCCAGCGCGGTCAGCTCGCTCTTCAGGTCGGCGCGCCGGCCGGCACTCTTGAACAGCATGTGTTCGAGCAGGTGGGCCATGCCGCTTTCGCCATAGCCCTCCTGCTTGCTGCCGACCTTGACCAGCAGCTCGATCCGGGCCGTGGCGGCGGCCGGAAAGGGGGCGAGGATGATCTTGAAACCGTTGGCCAGCCGATACGACGAAAAGCCGCCGGCCTCTGCCTCAAGCTGCCATGCGGGCGGCGGCGCGGCCGACCCGGGGAAGGGCAGCAGCATGGCGAGAGCGAGCGGAGCGGCACGGAACAGCCGGGACATAAGGGGCATCGTCATCAATCGGAGCGCCGGGTCAAAGTACGTTGAGAAATGCTGCGAGGGCTTGCACTTCGGCTTCGCTCATCTCGAGCGGCTTGAGCAATTCGGAATTGACCGGAAAGCGCGGGTCGGCCGCCTGAACCGCGTTGGCCGGCTTGGGCCTGGGCATGCCGGCGTTGTACATGTTGAGGATGCCGCGCAGCGACGGGAACAGCCCGTTGTGCATCCACGGCCCGCTCTGCGCCACGTTGCGCAGGGTCGGGGTCTTGAATTTGCCGACATCCTGCGGCTCGCCGGTCACCTTGTGGCGGCCGAGATCCTCGTACTTACGCCCGAACCAGGTCAGGCCGAGATTGTGGAACTTGTTGTCGCTGAGCGCCGGGCCGTGGTGGCAGGTCATGCAGCCGGCCTTGGTGCGGAACAGGTGCAGGCCGAGCAGTTCCTGGTCGTCGAGCGCCTGCGCCTGGCCCTTGAGGAAGGCGTCGAAGCGGGTCGCTGTCGGCACCAGCGTCCGCTCGTAGGCGGCCAGCGCCGACTGGATACGCGGCAGCGTCACCGCGTCGTCGCCGTAGGCGCGGCGGAAATCCTCGCGGTAGCCGGCAATGGCGGCAAGCTTGCCGGGCAGCTTGTCGAGCGCCATCGCCATCTCGGCCGGATCGGCGACCGGGCCGAGCGCCTGGTGCTCGAGCGTCGGCGAGCGGCCGTCCCAGAACAGGCTGCTCGCATGGCTGACGCCGACCAGGGCCGGCGCATTGCGCATGCCCTTGCGCCCGGCATGCCCGGGCGTCACCGGCAGCGTGTCGGCAAAGGCATGGTCGGGGCGATGGCAGGAAGCGCAGGCAATTTCCCCCGAGTCGGACAGCGCCTTGTCGTAGAACAGCCGGATGCCCAGGCGGAGCAGCCCATAGGGCACGGTTTTCGGCAAATCGGGCGGGGCGACCGGGGCCATTTCCCGCCACTCGCCGCCGCCCTCGATGCGCGGTGCCGGCCAGGCCTTGAGCGGCACGGCGTAGTGCTGGCGCAGGCAGGTCACGTCCCAAGTCGCCTCCTGGCGGCAAGGTTCGGCGGAAAAGGCCGCCGCCGAGCCCAGGCCGGCGGCAAGCATGGCAAACAACTTGATCGATAGACGCATCATCACCTCAGAATTTGATCCCAAGTTCGAACCAGAACTGACGGCCCTTTTCATAAACCAGATAGGTCCCGGAGTTCTCGATGGCATTGGTCGCATTCAGGATGTTGTCGATGGTCAGCGAGACATAGGGCTTCTGCTCGGTCGGCGTCGGCACATCCCAGTTGATGCGCATGTCCCAGGTGAATGCCGGCTTGAACGAACGGCGGTCGTAATTGGTGTACGAGACGCCGCCGACATCCTGGGTCCCGTTCTGTACGGTCTTCTGATAGCCGGCGCGATAGCGGAAGAAGTTGCCGATACTGAGATTGGCCCGGGGTATCTCGGTCATGAATAGGACCCGTCCGGTCCATGGCCGGTTGTAATTGTCGGCCGGCTTGGCGCCGGCGCTGATCAGACTGCCGTTGTAGACGACGTAATCGAGGCCCCGGTTGTCGTTGTAATCCTGGTCGCTGGTGTAATAGTCGGCATGCGAAGTCCGCGACTTGATTTTTTCCGCCCCGGCCATGATCGACGTCATGGTCCCCCACAGCTTGATCGGGCGCTGCGTTTCGATTGTCATCGACAGCGTCTGTGCCTCGCTGCTGCCGGTATTCTCGAACCAGCGGTTGCCGCTGCTGCGCAACACCTGGACCACCTGGTCGCGGCTCGTCCGGTCTACGTACTTCAGCCCCCAGATGGCGCCGCCCCACCGTTGCTTGATGGCCAGCATGCCTTCGTCGTCGTAAGGTACCTTGAGATCTTCGAAATGATAGCCGGCGGCGGTTGTGCTCATTACCAACGGCCCCCAGTCGGTCAGGCTGCTGCGCGTAAATCCGGAGCCTGTCGTTGCCGACTGCAGCGACAGGCGGTTGGCCTGCATGTAATAGGCCATGAAATTACGCCCGTAGTAACGGTTGGCGCCGGCTTCCAGCCTGGTGTTGCCGTCGCCGAACAGGTCGTAGAAGAAGGCGCTGCGCGGCGCCAGCGTGGCCTCCGGCGCCAAGGCGCTGTCCTCGTAGCGGGCCCCGAGGCGGGCCGTAAAGTTGCCTTTTTTGATCTCGTCCTGCAGAAAAACGCTTCGTGTATCGTCCTTGACGGTGAACTTGCCGGCCAGGTAGACGACGCGGCTTTTCAGATATTGTCCTGCCCAGCCGTTCGAGGTATCGGCCGTCGAGCAATAGGGATCGACCGTTCCGTCAGCCCGGATGCAGTTGCCGCTGTAGGTCGCCGGGGTGTAGTAGGACTCGTATTGGGTCTTGCGGTGATATGAGGATTCCTTCTGGCTCAATTCAAAGCCGGCCTGGAAACGGTGCGCCATTGAGAGCAGCGAAACCGGCTCCCAATCAACTTTCGCCAGATACGCCTGGACACTCTGCTTTTGTTCGACGTCGCCATAGCCACCTTCAAGGCTCAGGGTCGTGGTGCCCCAGTTCTTGTCGGCGGCCGAATAACGCCAGGTCTTGTAAGTGCTCGAATCACCATCGCGCGAGCTTTCCATTTCGGTGGAAGTCAGGCGCTGGCTCACCACGAAGCTGTCGAAGCGGCTGACTATGCCGGCGTTGATCCCCAGGCCACCGGCGGTATAGTTGAATTGGCTGTCCTTGATCATGGAAATGAAGCGTTTGTCGGCGGTCGGTGCGTACTGGATCGAGAAGTCGACGTCATGGTCGACCGTTGGTTTCCAGAAGGCCTTGATAAAGAAATTGTCGGTTTGCCGGGTTTCTTCGGGGGTCGAGCCGACCCCGTTCTTGTAGCCCGAATCGCCGTTCAGCGGGATGGTCGAGGTGCGCCGGATGAAACTGCCGATCAGCCCGAGGTTCTCGGTCGGTTTGCCCTGCAGGGAAAGCTTGTAGGTCCATTTCTCAAACTTGCGGGCGTAATCTGAACTGGTCGTGTCGTTGTAGTCCGACTGCTCTTCCGGCGCGATCTTGTATTCCATCCACGTCGACCGGGTGGTGCCGATCGAGGCCTGGCCGGCAAAGGTCTTGGTCGGCGCGCAGGTATCGGCCGAAACGACGCCGCCGGTAAAGGCGCCGTACTCGACCGGTACGTTGGAATCCCTGACGGTGATCTTGCACAACAGGCTGCTGTCGATGGCAAAGCCCTGGCTGGCCGAGGTGACTTCGGTCGTCGATGAGGATTTGTCGCCGCTCGCCGGATCGATGTCGTTGTTGAAGGACATGCCGTCCAGCTGGTAGAGGTTCTGGTAGAACTTGGCGCCGTTGATGCTGATGTCGGCTGGCGAGATTTCGCCCTGGCGGCCGGTGTGCAGCTGTTTGTTGTCGAACTGCACATTCGGCATGACGCGCAGGATGCTGGTGATGTCGCCATTGCCGGCGGACAGGGAATCGATCACATGGCGATCGACCACCGTGGTTCCCGCCGATTCGCGCTGCTCGACGACCAGGGTTTCTCCCAGCATCGGATCGCCGGCATCTTCCTTGCGGCTCGTCGGGGCCGCCTTGGGGAGCGCCACCAGCATGTAGCCGGCGGCCGTCTTGCTGATGCCGTAGCCGGTATTGCGCAGCAAGGCGCTGAAACCGGCCTCGACCTCGTAGCGCCCCTGCAGACCTTCTGTCCGCAGGTTGCGCAGTTTTTCGGCGTCGACCGCAATTGCCACGCCGGCCTGCAGGGCAAATCGGTTGAGCGCCTCGCCCAGCGGGCCGGCCGGGATATTGTAAGTAGCGGCGATGCCGCTCGATTGGGCCAGGGCCGGGGGGCTGCCGATGACGGCAAGGGCCAGATGAATGGCAAAGACGACGGGTTTTATGGCGCCGCGGATGCCCGGGTCGGCAGCGACGGCTGGGTGGGTGTTGTGCATGATCGGCAGGTTCCTGTTGGCGGTTGAATCTCCCCGGGTGGGGCGAAGGACGCAAAGCGAAACTGGCTAACGCACCTGTCCAACAGGAAATGCCTGGCGGCCGATCATGCCCTTCACTTCCATTGACGAACGAAAAGCGGAAAGCGGAACCGGACCGCCCAATTATTTTTCGGGGAAGCTGCTGTGCGCCTGCGGCGCGAGGTCGACGGCGAGCAGATAGGGAGTGACCGTGCGGACCCGCAGCTCGGGGAAATTGTTGACCAGCAATTGCACGGCGCGGTCGCTGTCGTTCAGCGGCAGTACGGCAGAAACCTTGATCCGGGCGAGCGCTTTCCGGTCATAGAAAATGCGCCCCGGGCGCTGCCGGTCGAGTTCGTCGAGGACATCGGGCAACGGCATTTCCTGCGCCACGAACTGGCGTTTGTACCAGGCCTGGCTGACGCTCGGCGCGTCGATCGGTTCGGCCGGGAGCACACCATCGGCGCCAATCCGCACCTGCTGCCCGGCGCTGACCAGCAGCGGCGCATCGCTCGCCGCACCGGACCGGCTGGCCGGGCTGACCTCGATGCGCGACTCCAGCATCGTGACGATGGTCCATTCAGCTTCGCGCCGCACGGTAAAGCGGGTGCCGAGCGCCTTGATGCGGCCGTGCGCGGTTTCGACGATGAACGGACGGGCGGCGTCCTTGGCAACATCGACCAGGATTTCGCCTTGCACCAGTTCGACGGTACGCGCTGCGCGGCCGAAATCGATGTTGACTGCGCTCAGGCTGCCCAGTGCGATGGTGCTGCCGTCGGCCAATGTGGTTTCCGGCCATTCGCCCTCGCCGGACCGCAGGTCGGTCAGCCAGTAGCTTGGCGTGCGCGCCTGCATGCCGATCCAGGCCGGGAGAATGCACAGGGCGGCGAGCAGCAGCGCCGAGGCCAGCCGCGTCGGCCGTCCTGTTCGGCGGTTTCCGGCCAGCGCGGCATTCAGGGCGCGCCGGGCCGGCTGGGCAACGCCGCCGCCGCCGCCGCGGACCTGGTTCAGGTTGCCGACCAGTTGCTCCATGCGCGCCGCCGCCTCGGCGTGGCGCGGGTCGGCATTTTTCCAGGCGGCGAATCCAGCCTGTGCGGCAGCGCGTTCCGTCGCTTCGTCGGCACTCAGACGGATGATCCATTCGGCCGCTTGACGGGCGACCGGATCAGCGCGGGCAGGGGAGCGTGTCGGCATGGCGCAGATCAGTCGGCGCGAATCCGGTCGCACTGCAACAGGCAGTGCACCAGGTATTTACGAACCATGCGGGTGGAAACACCGAGTTGGGCGGCGATTTCGGCATGCGCCAAGCCTTCCAGGTAGTGCAACAGGAAAGCCTGGCGGGCCTTGGCAGGGACGCCGGTGAGGACCGTCGCGATCTGCTCGAGCGCTTCCAGCGTCAGCAGGGTTTGCTCGGGTGACGGGTGGGCCGGCAGATTTTCGAGGGTGATCGCCAGTTCGGCGAGATAGGTTTTCTCCAGCACTTCCCGGCGCATGCGGTCCACCATCAGACGCTGCGCCGTCGTCGTCAGATAGGCCCGTGGCTCGCGCATCCCGCACAGCGCGTTGCGCGAGACCAGAATGCGCAGGAAAACATCCTGGGCCAGATCGGCGGCGCCGTGGCTGCAGCCGATCTTTCGGCGCAACCAGGCGCACAGCCAGGCGTGATGGTTGGCGTAAAGCTCACCGACAGCAGCGGAGGGAGTGGCTGAAAGGTTCACGTGGGCTTCCTGGGACAATCATCGAAAATGTTTTCAATTGCGAATGATTATCATTGTCTCATTTGGCCTAACTGACGTCAAATTCGGTCTTTATTCTTCGGTGGACGTGAAGTCGCCGCGAAAAGCCGGGTTGATCGGCGTGTTTCGTTCTATGTGGTGGCTTGGGGGCGGGTACCTGCCGTCCTTCCGGGCTTGCCGGGCGAGCGTCGGCAAACCCGGAAGGCTTCTGTTTTCCCGGGGGCTACGAGGTGCCGGAACAGCCCGCATTGCAGCGGGCTGTGGTCTTCAAACGGCGTACGGCCGGTGCAGCCAGCTGCGCACGACGTTGACGTCGCGTTGCGGCAGGTAGGCGAAGCCGGCCAGCGAGTCTTCGACGACGCTTTGGGCGACCCAGTGCGGCACGGCCTTGCTGGTCAGCATGTGGAAGTACCAGGCCATCGGGTAACCGCTTTGGCGATCGAAGCGGGACAGCGCTTCGTTCAGCTTGAGGCCGCTGCTTCCCGTCGTCGCCTCGAATTCCGGCGGTTCGCCGGCCAGCGTGGCGATCGGCTGGGCACGGAAGACCGGTTGCTGGTAGCGGTCGAGATGCTCGCGGGTGGCGATGACCCAGTGGTTGTAATAGGCACTGGTGCCGGAGGCGCTGCTCTTCTGCCAGTCGTCGAGCATGCGATGGATGGCCGCCGGCTCGGGTTTCTGGGCCAGCATGCGCTGCAGGAAGGCGCCGATGTGCTGGATGCGGCGAAAAGTGTAGAAGGGCAGGCCGACCGGGATCGGCATATCGGCACCGCCGCGCGGATCGACGAGTTCTTCCTGCGATGTCGGGTCGTTGACGAATAGTTGATGGACGCGCATTTCCTGCAGGTCTTCGATTTCCAGTTGCAGAAAGCCATCGCTGCTGTCATCGGCCGAGGCGACCAGGTAATGCGTCTGGCCGACCAGCCGGGTGGCGAAGAGGCGCTGATCGGCAAAGTCGTCGATCAGTCGGGCGAAATCGCCGTCGCGTTCGTCCAGGGCGCTCTCGACCCAGGTTTCCAGGCTGTCGGAAACCCGTTGGCCCTGGAGGTCGAGAATGCCACCGAGGCGATACCAGCCGCCCCGACTCAGCGCATGGCGAAACTTCCATTCCGGCAGGGCAAGGCTCAAGGCCTTGACCAGGGCGCCCGGACCGCTGCTGACCGGAACCTTGGCACAGGTTTCGACGACGGCAGGGGCGAGCGATTTGCAGTATTCCAGCCAGGCCAGGTTTTGTTTCATCGGATTTTCCTCGTTATCAGGCGGCGGTTTCTTCGGCTAGCCGGGTTCGGGCGGCTTCGCGAACTTCGGTTTCGGGGTCGTCGGCCAGCGGTGGCAGAAATTCGAGCGGTGCGTTGCCGACGGCGGCCAGGCGGACCCACCATTCGGCATCGTTGAGCAGCGTGGCGGCCAGGCCGGGCAGGGCGCGCTCGGCGACGATGGCGCGAACCTCCGGCTCGGGGTCGGCCGCCAGCATGTGCAGGGCGAAGGGCGGCAGGCGGGTGGCGACCACCTTGCGGACTTCGCGCTCCGGATCCTTGCTCAACTTGGCCAGCTGACCATGCGGCAGGCGCCGGGCGACGGTGGCGCGAATCAGGTAATCGGGGTCGTGGATCAGTTCGATGAGCAGCGGCTCGGGCAGGCGGGCGGCCACCGACAGCCGGACTTCGCGGTCCGGATCGCGGGCCATCGTGATCAGCTGGTCGACCGGCAGGCGGGTGGCGACGACGCGGCGGACCACTTCGTCGTGGTCCGATTTCAGTCCGAAGATGCTGTCTACCGGAGCATAGCGGGCGGCAATCGCCCGCCGTTCCCAGAAGATGTCGGTCAGATAGTTCTGCGCCAGTTCCGGGTTGGTGCGCAGGAAACGGTCGATCTGCCGGCCGCTGTGGGCCCGGATGCAGGCGTCGCCCGGCGTGCACCGCCGACTGTTCAGGTAGTCCGGATAGTAGGAGCAGCCGGAACAGAGCCCAAGCCGGCCAACGCCAGCCTGTTCACTCGTCATCGACCTTGGCGGCAACGAGAATGCCGGTCGCGGTGGTGGCTTCGTTGACCAGTTCCAGGCAGTGACCGGAGGCGCCGCTGATCAGGAAGAGGTCGTAGCCTTCGATGCTGAGTGCCGGTTTGTAGCGCGGCGAGACGTCGTCTTCGCCGCATTCGGTGAAATGCAGGTCGGGAAAGCGCTGGCGTAATGAGGCGGCGCGGGCGTCGAGCAGGGTGGCTTCAGCGACCTGGACTAGTTGGGCGGGGGTGATCATGCCGATTCCTCGCTGGCCATGTCTTCTTCGAAGCGGGCCAGCGAGGCCGACGGGACGCCCATGATCTGGGCCAGCCAGGGCGGCGGCGAGGCGAGCCGGCCCTGTAGTTCGACCAGCACTTCGCGGGCCTTGCCGCCGCCCGGTTTCTTGACCGGATGGACACCGGCACGCACCGCCTTGGCGGCGGCCGGGCCGCCGATCGACTGGATATAGACGATCTGGCAATCGTTGATCAGCGCCGAGCGGGCGGCATTCTTGTCTTCGGCGGTGTCCGCTTCGACGGTACTGCGCACGGCAATCAGCTTGATGAGGTCGCGGCCGACCTGGTAAATCAGGAAGCGCTCGCAGGAGCCGAAGTGACCATCGAGATTTTCGCCACGATTGGCGGCCACGGCGACGCGCAGCGAACCGGGCATTTCGCCTTCCTGGTAGGCATCGACCGTCGGAAAATCGCTGTTGGCAACGCCCTGACCCCAGAGCAGGCGGACCGCCTCCTTGAGGACTTCGCCGTCGACGCCGACATGGCAACCCTGTTCGGCGAAGTCGCCGGCCAGGATCAGGCGCAGGTCTTCAACCGTCAGTGCGGCCAGCTTGGCCTCGGTGAGCGGCGATTCCAGTTTCGCGATCAGCGCGCCGACCAAAGCGCGGACATCCAGACCATTCAGGGCGCGGGCAGCAAGGGCGATGCGCAGGGCAGCTTCGCGGGAAGCAATAGGGGTGTCGGACATGATGGGCTCCAGGGAAAGACTTCAGTGGAACGCCGGTGCAGTTCTAATACTGCTCCGGCGCTCGGCTCAAGGCTTTACTCAGGCCGGGCTGATGCAGCCCGACGGGCAGACATCGACACACAACGGGGAGTCGTTGTGGCCGTCGCATTCCGTACAGGTGGCAGCATCGATCTTGAAAAAGATCTTGCCGGACGAGATCGACTTGGTCGGACAAACCGGTTTGCAATCGCCACAGGCGGTGCACATGTCGGGGTCGATTTTCATTGCCATGATGGTTAGCTCCTAGTAGTTAGGATTGAGTTGCCTAGCGCTTAGGGGTCGATTTTTGCGGTTACTCGATCCTAATAGCTGAATCCTCGATCCTGCTTCACTCAGTCTTCGGCCGCGCCGAGGCGCTTGGCACGCAGGGAAATAGGCAGGCGGGACGGTTTGGCGATCGGATCAATGTAATAAAGCCCGCCGTTGTCCAGCTTCAGTTCGCCACCCCATTTTTCCGTGGTGTCGAATTCGATGGACTCGATCGAGGCTTCCAGATCGCGCTTCGGGAGATAGAACGTCAACCCGCCGCTATCCGCTTTACTGATCATGATGTTGGCCATGTAACTCTCCTGCAGGACCGGCGGAGCCGAAGCTCCGCCGGCGGTCCGTTTAGCGAACCAGGTCGAAGTTGAAGTCGGTCGTACCCATGCCGATCGTTTCCTTGTCGAGTTGCTCAAGGACGGCGTTGGTCAGCTGGGTGACTACCGACATCATGCCTTCGTAGCCCATGGTGGTCTGACGATGCAGGTGATGACGGTCGAACAGCGGGAAGCCGAGGCGGATCAGCGGTACTTCGAACTCTTCACCCTTGTACTTGGTGTCGCGCTGGATGTACTTGCCGTAGGAGTTGCCGATCAGGAAGTCCGGCTTGTCCGTGAAGCACAGGCTGCGCATGTGCCACAAGTCGTTGCCGGCATAGACCTTGCCATTGACGCCGAACGGGCTGGAAGCGAGGAGCTTCTCGACCGCCTTGGCCCAACGCTTGTTGCCGTTGTGGGCCAGGATGTGCGTCGGTTCGGCACCGCACTCGAGCAGGATCTTGACCATGCCGAGGACGAAGTCCGGGTCGCCGTACAGGGCAAACTTCTTGCCGTGCAGCCAGGCGTGGCTGTCGGCAATCAGGTCCATACAGCGGCCGCGTTCCTTGGCCAGCGATTCGGGAATCGCCTTGCCGGTGAGCTCGGAGACCTTCATCAGGAACTCGTCGGTCCACTCGACGCCCATCGGGACGCTCAGCTTGGGGATCTCCTGGTTCCAGGTGTTTTCGACGAATTTCTTCGTCTTTTCCAGCTGGGTCGGCTGCAGCAGCACGGTCGTGATGGCGTTCGGCGCGTCCTTCACTTCGTCCATCGTCGTGCCGCCGGAGTACATGCGGAATTCGCCGTCGGCCGGGGTGTCGAAGACTTCGCTCGGATCGGACAGGAAGGTGTAATCGACAGCCATCTCACCAAGCATGCGCTTGATGACACGGTAGTTGCCAAGGTAGGTCTCGAAGCCCGGAATGATGTTGATCCGGCCATTCGAACCGACCTTCTTGCCGTCCATGTAGTTCAGCGTGAAGTAACGGAGGATGCCTTCTTCCATGTTGTCCCAGCCGGTCGTGTGCGAACCGACGAAAGACGGGGTGTGGGCGTAGGGGACCGGGTAATCCTGGGGGATGTGGCCGTCCTTCTTGGAGTTGTTGATGAACGCATTCAAGTCGTCACCAATAACTTCCGCCATGCAGGTCGTCGACACCGCGATCATGTCCGGCTTGTAGATCGCCTTGGCGTTGGCCAGACCGTCGTGCATGTTCTTCTGACCGCCGAACACGGCTGCATCTTCCGTCATCGAGTCGGAAACGCAGGAGCACGGTTCCTTGAAGTGACGGTTGAAGTAGGTGCGGAAGTAGGCGACACAGCCTTGCGAGCCATGCACGTAAGGCAGGGTCTTGTGGAAGCCGGTGGCACACAGAACGGCGCCGAGCGGCTGGCAGGCCTTGGCCGGATCGACGGTCAGGGCTTCGCGCTTGAAATTGAGATCCTGATATTCCTGTGTCGTCGTCCACATGAAGGTCTCATAGACCTTCTCGGGGGCGTGACCCTCTTCGAATTTCTCGCGTTTTTCGGCGAGATTCTTCTTGTAGTCGTCGTCACGGAACAGCGGGTAACAGGGCTTGATCTTGTCTGCGGTTTGCATTGCTATCTCCTTGCCCGAGCCGCTCATCTGCGACTACGGGCGCAAGGTAAAAGATTTGCCGTTGAGCTAACTCAGGCGGCCTTCTTCACTTCTTCGGCAACAGCCTTCTTCCAGGGCGGCACGAGGTTGCCCCAGACCGGACTGGACAGAGCGATGTCCATGTCGCGGGCGAAGATGGCGAAGCCGTCGTAGCCGTGGTAGGGGCCGGAGTAATCCCAGGAGTGCATCTGGCGCAGCGGAATGCCCATCTTCTGGAAGATGTACTTTTCCTTGATGCCGGAGCCGACGAGGTCGGGCTTCAGCTTCTTGACGAACTCTTCCAGCTCGAAACCGGTGACGTCGTCGTAAAGCAGGGTGGCATCGCCCATTTCCTTGATCGTCCGGTCGTAGTCGTCGTTGTGGCCGAATTCGTAGCCGGTGCCGATCACTTCCATGCCGAGATCTTCGTAGGCGCCGATCACGTGACGCGGGCGCAGGCCGCCGACGTACAGCATGACTTTCTTGCCCTGCAGACGCGGTTTGAACTTGTTGATGATCTCGTCCATCATCGGCTGATAACGGGCGATGACCAGTTCGGTCTTTTCCTTGATCGAGTCGTCGAAGAAGGCGGCGATCTTGCGCAGCGATTCGATGATCTTGGTCGGGCCGAAGAAGTTGTACTCAAGCCATGGAATACCGTACTTCTCTTCCATGTGGCGGCTGATGTAGTTCATCGAACGGTAGCAGTGCAGCAGGTTCAGCTTGACCTTCGGCGTGTTCATCATTTCCGCCAGGGTGCCGTCGCCGGACCATTGAGCGACCACGCGCAGACCCATTTCCTCGAGCAGGATGCGGGTTGCCCAGGCGTCGCCGCCGATGTTGTAGTCGCCGATGATGGCCACGTCGTACGGGGTGCCTTCATAAGGCTGGCCGTCGCGCTTGTCGATGACCCAGTCGCGGATCGCGTCGTTGGCGATGTGGTGACCCAGGGACTGGGAAACACCACGGAAGCCTTCGCAGCGGACCGGAACGATGGGCTTGCCGATGGCGGCGGAACCCTTCTTGGAGACCGACTCGATGTCGTCGCCGATCAGGCCGATCGGGCATTCCGACTGAACGGAGATGCCGCGGTGCAGCGGGAACAGTTGTTCGACTTCCTCGATCAGCTTGGCGAGCTTCTTGTCGCCGCCGAAGACGATGTCCTTTTCCTGGAAATCGGAAGTGAAGTTCATCGTGCCGAAGGAATCGACGCCGGTCGTGCCGACGTAGTAGTTACGGCGACCGGCGCGGGAATACTGACCGCAGCCGACCGGGCCGTGCGAGATGTGGATCATGTCCTTGATCGGACCCCAGACCACGCCCTTGGAGCCGGCGTAGGCGCAACCACGGATGGTCATCACGCCGGGCAGCGACTTGCGGTTGGAAGTGATGCACTTCTTGGATTGTTCAACAGTTTGATCGTTGGCCGTAAGGTGCTTTTGGCGGTCCTTCTTGGCCTTTTCCGGATAAACCTCGAGCACCTCGGCGATGAGGGCTTCGGTTTCTTCGCGAGACAGAGTCGTCATGTTTTCCTCCTGACGTCGCCACCAATCTGTGGCCGACGTGCTGGTTGAAAGTACCCCCTCCCGTCCGGGGAGAGGGCGGGGTCTTGCTTAGGCAGCAGCAGCGGCCAGTTCGGCGGCGGTTTGGCCGACGATGGACTCGTCTTCCGCTTCCATGATGCCGAATTCCATCAGCAGCTCTTCCAGCTCTTCCATCTCGATCGGGGTCGGGATGACGAAGTTGGTGTTGTTGACGATCTTGTTGGCGAGCTGGCGATATTCGTCGGCCTGCTTGTGCTTCGGATCGTATTCGACCATCGTCATGCGGCGGATTTCAGCGTGCTGCACGGCGTTGTCACGCGGCACGAAGTGGATCATCGTGGTGCCGAGGCGGGCAGCCAGGGCCATGATCAGTTCGTCTTCGCGGTCGGTGTTGCGGCTGTTGCAAATCAGGCCAGCCAGACGGACGGAGCCGGAGTTCGCGTACTTCACGATACCCTTGGCAATGTTGTTGGCAGCGTACATCGCCATCATTTCGCCGGAACAGACGATGTAGATTTCCTGTGCCTTGTTTTCGCGAATCGGCATGGCGAAGCCACCGCAAACCACGTCACCCAGCACGTCGTAGAACACGAAGTCGAGGTCTTCGTCGTAGGCGCCTTCTTCTTCAAGGAAGTTGATGGCGGTGATGACGCCGCGGCCGGCACAGCCGACACCGGGTTCCGGGCCACCGGATTCGACGCACTTGATGCCGCCGAAACCAACGGAGAGGACGTCCTCGAGTTCGAGGTCTTCCACGGAGCCGGCTTCAGCAGCCAGGTGCATGACGGTGGTTTGAGCCTTGGAGTGCAGGATGAGGCGGGTCGAGTCAGCCTTCGGGTCGCAGCCCACGATCATTACTTTTTTGCCGGATTCGGCCAGTGCCGCCACCAGATTCTGGGTGGTGGTTGACTTGCCGATCCCGCCTTTGCCGTAGATGGCGCATTGACGCAGTTTTGCCATGGTGTAATCTCCTTAATCTGTCAGTCGATTTGCGAAGGAATCATTGAGAGTCGCACCTCACCTTCTGCACGTTGCGTGCCAGGTCGATTGACAGACAGCAAGTGATTGAATACAAAATGAAAATAGAAAAATGCCCGATACTGGGCAGGGTGGATGGATGCGACAATTCCCCCACCCTTTGTAGGGGTGACGACAACGCGTCGAGCACAAGCGAGACAAAACTGTACTCAGGAGGCGCCAGCCTCCACTCTGATTCGTTGCGAGGCAGCGACGGGCTTCTGTCCGGAGCAACTCACAACGCGTCGAGCACCAGCGAGACAAAACCGTACTCAGGCGACGCCAGTCTCCTCGCTGATTCGTTGCCAAGCAGCCACGAGCTTCAGGCCGTGGCAACTCACAAAGCATCACTGCCCCGCGATGCCCGGCTGCCGATCAATCGCTGCAACCTGCCGGCCGTCGTGCTGGGCAGCCTGACTTTTCAGCGCTATCCGACCCCGTTGTTGCTCGACGGCGTCGCCGAACTGCATCGCGACCTGTTCCGGCGGCTGGCCGATGCTGCCCCGGGCGAGCGGGGCAATGTCTTTCGCGATTACGTGACGGTGCTGTTCCAGCTCGAATGGCCGGAAGAAATGGGCCTGACCGGCAAGCAGAAGGGGCGGGCCAAGGCCAATTACGTGCGGATGATCCGCGGCTGGAGTTTCGATTCCGACAGCCGCGAGGGAGCGGTGCTCAAGGGCTGGGTCGAATCGCGCTTCGGTCTGATGCCGCGCTGGCACGGCCAGCCCTTGCTCGATCCGGCCGGCGAGGCCTACAGCCGCTACATGGAGATGCGCTGCCAGGGCCTGTATGGCACCAGTGCGCTGGAGGCCCAGTTCGATCTGGTGTACACCTATTGTCAGTATGAGCTGGCCGAACGCCACCCGGGGGCCAGCCATGTCACGCTCTATCGCGGGGTCAACCGGGTCGCCGATCATGAGATCCTGCGGCGCGGCGAGGGGGGGCACTACACCATCCTGCTCAACAACCTCAACTCATTCACCTGCAGTCGCGAGCGGGCCTGCGAATTCGGCGACTACATTCTTGCGGTGGATATTCCGCTGAGCAAGATTTTCTTCTACTGCGGCCTGCTACCCGGCGTGCTGCAGGGCGAGGACGAGTTTCTGGTGGTCGGCGGTGTGGTCGATGTAACTTTGTCGACAACCTGAAGGGGCGCGGGGCGCGCCGCCGTCGATCAGGACGGTTTATCGGCCAGCCACTTGACCAGCGCCCGGAAGAGCGTATCGGGATCGACCGGTTTGGCGATGAAGTCGTTCATCCCCGCTTCGAGGCAACGGCGGCGGTCTTCGGCAAAGGCATTGGCGGTCATCGCCAGGATCGGCGTGGTCCGGTAGGCGGGCAGGGCGCGCAGGGCGCTGGTGGCTTCCAGGCCGTCCATTATCGGCATCTGGATATCCATCAGGATCAGGTCGTAGTGCGTCTGCATGGCTTTTTCGAGAGCTTCGGCGCCATCGTTGGCGACATCGATCTGGAGACCGAGCATGTCGTGCAGCAATTCCTTGCCGACATCCTGATTAACCTGGTCGTCTTCGGCGAGCAGGATTCGTTTTTCCCGATACTGACTGCGCAGCAGCGCTTCGGCCTCCGCCCCCGAGGTGGTCGTGGTCGGTGTCTGATTCGCCATCCGCTCGGCCTTGTCGAGCTGGAGCGAGAACTTGAAGGTGCTGCCCTGGCCGACGGTACTGCTGGCTTCGATGTTGCCACCCATCAGGCGAACGATGCGCTGGCTGATCGCCAGCCCCAGGCCGGTTCCGCCATGCTGGCGGGTGGTCGAGCTGTCGGCCTGCTCGAAGGGGGCGAAGATGCGCTGCAGTGCATCTTCGGGAATCCCGATGCCGGTATCGGTGATGGCTATTTGCAGCCGGATATCGGTCGGGGTTTCCTGCTCGATCGAGGCCCCGATGTTGATCCCGCCCTGCTCGGTGAATTTGATCGAATTGCTCACCAGATTGAGCAGGATCTGTTGCAGGCGGAGCGGGTCGCCGATCACATCCATTTCCAGCAGACGCTTCGGCATGTCATTCTGTAGGCGCAGGTGTTTGGCATCCAGCTTGTCGCTGACCAGGCTCTCGACATTGGCAATGATGCTGCCGATCCGGAATGGTATTTTTTCCAAGGTCAGTCGTTCGGCATCGATTTTGGCCAGGTCGAGAATGTCGTTGAGCAGACGCAGCAGATGGTTGGCGGCATTGGTGATCTTGCCGAGCTTGTCGCGTTGCACCGGGTCCTCGCTGTGGCGCCAGAGTATTCCGGCCAGCCCGATGATGGCGTTCATCGGCGTCCGCAGCTCGTGGCTCATATTGGCCAGGAAGCTGCTTTTTGCCCGGTTGGCCGCTTCCGCCGCTTCCTTGGCGATCGACAGGTCGGCGGTCCGTACCCTGACCAGTTCTTCCAGATGGTGGCGGTGCTGCTCGAGCTCCGCTTCGGCCTGCCGGCGCTCGGTGACATCGACGATGACCCCGATCACCGCCGGCTTGCCTTCGTAGTCCATGGTGCGGCCATAGACTTCGACATTCAACCGGCTGCCATCCTTGCGCAGGCCGACGAACGCATAGTTGAGGGACTGCACTTCGCCGCGCATGCGGCGCTGTAAATTGCCGGCGACCAGTTCCTGATCCTCGGGGGCGACCAGGCTGCTGACCGGGAGCCGGTTGATGATTTCATCCGGCCCGGCATAGCCGAACATTTCGGCGCAGCGCGGATTGGCATAGGCAAAATAGCCGTCCTGAACGATATAGACGCCGACCAGCGATTGCTCGATCAGGCCGCGGAATTTGCGCTCGGCATTGAGCAAGTCCTGTTCGGCCTTCTTGCGTTCGGCAAGGTCGCGGCAGGAGCCCAGGATATTGCCGTTCGGCAGGCGAACGGAACTCAGTTCGATGAGGGCGGTGGTGCCATCTTTCCGGCGCAGCTGGAGCTCGGTAAAAATGTATCCTTCGCTGAGCACCCGGGCAAAAATCCGCTGATGTTCTTGGTCCTGTCCTTCTGGCGTCAGCGCGCCGAGCGTCATCGCCAGCAACTCCTCGGTGCTGTAGCCAAGCAGCTTCGAGGCTTTCGGATTGACGTATTCGTAGTGGCCGTCGCTACGGGCGATGAAGACCGCATCCGGCGTGTTGTCGAGGATGCTGCGCAACGAGTTTTCACTCTCCGCCAAGCGGGCGGCGCTCGCTTCGATACGGCGCTGGTGCCGGGCATTGTTGAACAGCACGATGAAGATCATCCCGCCCAGCAGCAGTATGCCAAGCGCCACGCTGCCGGGCAGATGGCTGTTGGTGATGGCATCGAATTCGGGGCGGCTCTGAAAGCGGGCGATCCAGCGATGGCTGTCGAGATCGATTGGCAGGCTTACCGAATAACGGCCGCCGGCAGTTGCGGTCCGGCCCTGCCGCGAATCGAAGAGCAGGTTGCCGGGTATGGCTTCTTCGTCGAACAACTCGGTCTCGACGTCCCTGATATTCTTGCCGACAATGCTGTGAAACAGATCGCCGGCGCGGAAGGCGCTGTAAACATAGCCGATCAGGGCACTGCGGCGAGCCGCGATACCGTCGCGCGACATGGTCGGGCGATAGACCGGGAAGTAAATGAGAAAGCCCGGCTGTACTCTCTTCCCTTCGTCCTGGACGAGAATGATCTTGCCGCTCAGCGCCGGCCGCCCGGTATCCCGGGCCCGCTCCATCGCTTCACGGCGCACCGGCTCCGAGTACATGTCGTAACCCATGGCCGACCGGTTGATTTCGTCGAGTGGTTCGAGGTAGGCGACGACGCCGTATTGTTCCCGTTCGCCGGCGGGGCGTATCTTGTAATCGGGGAAACCTTCGGCCCGCATGGTGCGTTCATGGGCGGCCTTGTCGCGTGAGGCGATCATGAGGCCCAGGCCAAGCCCTTGAACGCCGGGCAGCGTTTTACCCAGTTCAAGGCGCTCGACATAGCCTTGCCATTCGTCTCGGGAGATGTATTGGCTCGATTCGACAAAAGCCGCCACACCGCGCAGCACCTGTTCGTAGGCCTGCAGGCGGGCCAGAATGTTGTCGCGCTCCCGTTCGGCGCGGTAGACAAAACGGTCATTGACCCGATTGGTGACCATTTCCCGGGTGACATACCAAGCACTCAGCGTGAGCAGGAGTGTCAGTGCCAGTGCCAGCCAGGCCAGCAATTCGGGGGTGAGCAATCCCCTTGGTCGAATATCCAGCGAATCGAGGTGTGGCGGATCAGGTTTTTTGTCTTCCAAGACCGCTCCGTTTTTTTTGGATACTGCATCAACCATAGCATTTTAATTGCTATCGGTGGCTGGCGATTTGATCCCGATTGGGTAATCCGGGCGGCCTCTCGTCATGATCGTGTACCGCACAAGCGGTCGTCCGTTGTTCCGTCGCAAACCCGACAATCGGCTAGGGCTGCGGCCGTAAATCCTTGCTGTTAGGGATCTTGGGTGCGGGCGTGGAATTTGCGTCTAGCTGGATACACCCCACCTCCAGAGAACAAAACATGACTCCTGAACTGCGCGAAAAACTGCTGGCCGGCCTCAAGGATGGCAGCATAGTTCCCTATCTTGGTCCCGGTGTCCTGGCCGACGTTAAGAACGTCGCCAGCGGTGCGCCGATTCCAGCCGACAGCAATTCGCTGATCTACGCGATGAACGACGGCAAGCCAATGGCCCCCAAGCTGATGTACGAGTTCCCGCGCGCCGCGATGAACGTCGAGCTAAAGCGCGGGCGCAGCGCGGTGACCAAATTCCTCACCCGTACCTATGGCGAAACCGCGTGGACGCGAGGCGCGGTGCACGACTGGCTGCAGGGCATTGCGCCGCATTACGTGATCGACATCAACCGCGATACGCAGCTGCAGGATTCCTACGCCGCAGTGCCGCACAACCTGATTGTCGGCATCGCCCGCCTGGGCGGCACCGATTTTCGCTACAAATTGTATTTCTGGGACGGCAACGTCTATCAGAAGAGCACTGCCGTCAATCCGGCCATTCCCATTTTGTTCAAGCCGATGGGCACGCCGAAGCCGGAGCCGACCTACATCGCCTCCGATGCCGATTACGTCGACTTCATCACCGAACTGATGGGCGGCTTTTCGATCCCGCCGGAAGTCAAGGAGCTGCGTAAGGGCAAGCAATACCTGCTGATGGGCCTGCGCCTCAACCGCGATACCGAGCGCATGGTGATGTCCGACTTCATCTACAGCGCCGCCGAGCCGGCCGGCTGGGTGTTGATCGCCGAGCCGACCGACAAGGAAAAGCGCTTCTGCAAGAAGATGGGCCTGCAAATCGTCGATGCCGACGTTTTCGAGTTCATCGGCGCCGCCGTTCCCGCCTGAAATATCACTACTCTCAAAGGAAGAAACATGCTGCTTGATCGCTACGAACCGCTCTTTTTCAACGCCAATTTCAAGGAAGCGGCCGGCGCGCCGGGTTTTGTCGCCTACCGCGGCGAATTCATCCTGAAGGAAGGCGAAGTTGCCGATGCCCAGGGGCGCCGCAAGCCGCCGACGGAAGTCCTCAAGCAGGCCGTGCTGCTGGCCGAAGGCGATGAACTGAAACTGATTGCCGGCTCGCTCGACGAATTGCAACAGTTCGCATTTTTGCTCGAAGTTATCGGCGACGATCTGAAAAGCGGGACGATTGCGGTGCTGTTTACGGTCAACATCCCGAAACCTTTCGTTGCCGCGGTCAACGGAGCGCTGGTCATCTTCATTCCGCTGGTCCAGGGCATGGTGTGGACCGAACTGAGCGACCTGGTCGCTCTCGACAAGGGCGATTTCAAGGGGCAGGGCGCCGCCGACAAGGTTTTGACGGTCTATAACGCGCTCAAAGGCAGCAAGTTCAAGTATCCGGAAATGAGTCTTGAACAGGCGCTGGCGACGACCAACGATGCCAAGCGCATCACGCACGGCGCGATCTGATGCCGTGGGATGAGCGCTACGTGCTCGGGGTGGCGGAGATGGATGCCACCCACCGGGATTTCGTCGAACTGGCCTATGCCTTGCTGATCGCCGGCGACGACGAATTCCCGGTCCTCTTCGCCGAACTGCACGACCATACCCGCCGCCATTTCGACAACGAGGGCAAGCTGATGAAGTCCTGTCGCTTCCCGGCCATTGGCGAACACCACAGCGAACATCTGCGGGTACTCGGCGAACTGGCGCATTTTTCCCGCAGCGTCGCCGCCGGTCGCCTCGGCATGGCGCGCAACTACGTCAAGGGCCTGCCGGAGTGGTTCGCCACCCATCTGGCGACGATGGATTCGGCGCTAGCGGCCTGCCTGAAACGGACGAACTGACCTTCCTCGCCAGGCCGGGCTTCCCTTTAGCCAGCCTCCGGCAAGGTCGTCGGCCGGTCGAGCCGTTCGTACTCGGCAATCACTTCGGCACCGAGCAGGAGCAGTGTTGCCGATATTTCAAGGCTGAACAGGATGACGACCGTACTGGTCAGCGAGCCATAGACCACGCTGGCCTGCGACAGGCTGGTGAAATACCAGACCAGCAGGTGGCGAATGATTTCCCACAGCAAGGCGGCGGTAAAGCCGCCGATCAGCGCATAACGCACGGCAATGCGGCCAACTGGCAGGAAATGGTAGATAGCGGCGAGGATCAAGGTTTCGGCGGCCAGTCCGAGCAGGTAGAGCAGGGTGCCGGATATCCCGTGCAGGTACCACGGGCGGCCGAACAGGAAAATGCTTTCGGGCATCATTGCCTGAACCCCGACTGAAATCAGCGTGACGGCAACCAGACCGACTCCGAGCAGTCCGACAAAGGCGTAGGGCAGCAACAGCGAGAGCAGCGATGAGCGCTGTTCGGCCATGCAGCGCCGGGCGAAGATGACGGCCATCGCCTGATTGAGACCGGAAAAAGTCAGCGAGCTGAAGAAAATCATCGTGGCGAGCAGCACGCTGCCGATGGCCACCCGTTGCTCGAGAAAGCGCGACAATTCCTCGAGCACCGCGGAGGACTGGCTGGGTACCAGCCATTCGAGGTAGCGCCCGAGATTGCTCAGCAATTCGGTCGGCGGCATCAGATGGGCGAGGACGATGGCGCACAGGACGAATAGTGGAACCAGCGAGAGCAGCGCGTAATAGGCGATGGCGCCGGCCATCAGCAGGCCCTGGTTGGCGCGGAAGTTCTTCAGGACCGTCAAGGCGAAGCCGAGCGGGTGGGTAAGAACCTGCCGGGCAGGGGAGTTTGCGTGGTTCGCCATTTCCTCGGTTGATCCGGGTCAAACGAAAGATCATGCCAGCATCCTGCTCAAACACCAACGGCCAGCCTGTCGCCATTGGCCAGCGCAAAAACATATTCAGTTGAAATGGCGAGGAATGGCTTGTTGCCGCGGGTTTCGATCGGAAAGTCGAAATTCTGCTGTGCTAAACTTCTTGCATAATTAATCAAATGGATTGCGGGGGGGTACTTGGCGGCGAAATGGTCTTTGCGTTTCGGTGCGTTGGCGGTCGTCGTGCTGTGCCTCGGCCTGTTTGGCTGGGTCGGGCTCGATCTGCATCAATCGCGCGAAAGGGAATTGCAGGCCGCCGAGCATGCCGGCGGCACCCTGGCCAAATTGCTGGAGGGTCATTTACAGGGCGCGGCGCGCCAGATCGACCAACACCTCTCCGATTTCGTCCTGCGCTTTCAGTTTGCCGTCGCCGACCGGACCCCGCGGGCCGTGCTCGAACCTGAATTGCAGCGCTACCTGAGCCGTTTTTCCGAGGTTCACAGTTTTCGTGTGGCCGATGCCGAAGGGCGCTATCTCTACGATGCCAGCGGCGTGCTGGCCGACGTGAATATCGCCGATCGCCCGTATTTCATCGAGTTGCGCGACAACCCCGGCGCTGAACTGGTGATTTCCCCACCCATCGTTTCCCGCGTCACCAACACCATGGTGATCGTTTTTGCCCGTCGTCTCCAGGACCGGGCCGGCAATTTCATCGGTATCGTGCTGGGGACATTGCGGGCGGATTATTTCGAGCGCTATTACCGTGCGCTGGATGTCGGTCCGCACGGCGTCATTGCCTTGTGGAGCCGCGATTTCGAGCTTTTCGCCCGGTGGCCGCAATTGCCGGCGGAGCAAGGCAAGACCGTCGGCGACAGCCCGATCCCGGCGCGTCTGCAGGCCGGTAAAACGGCTGGCACTTTCCGGCGGGCCGGCGGGCTGGATGGCGAAAAGCGGGTCTTCTCCTACCGCGCCGTCGACGGCTTTCCTTTCGTCTTTTCGGTTGGTCTGGCCGAACGCGACGTGTTGGCCGAGTGGCAACGCCGGGCGCTGACCTACGGCGTACTCGGGGTGGTCCTGTTGATCGCCTTGATCGCTCTGATCCGGGCATGGGGGCGGGGTTACCGGCAGGCCGAGGAACTCGCTGAAAAAATGACCCGGGCCTATGCCGAAAAAACCCGCGAAGGCCGGGCCTTGCTCGACTCGATTCCCGATCCGGCCTGGTTGCTCGACAACGACGGACGTTTTCTGGCGGTCAATGAAGCCTACTGTCGTTCCAAGGGGCTGCCGATGGACAACATCCTCGGGCGAACGGTGGAACAGATTTTCCCGGCCGAGGAAGCAAAGCGTTTGCGCGAGGGGCAACTGGAGGTCTATCGCAAGGGCGAGCCGGTTCGCCAACTGGTCTGGCTGCAACTGGGCGGGCAGAGCCGTCCCTTTGAATTCCTGCGCGTTCCGGTCTATGGCGATCAGGGCGAGGTGACCGGGCTGGCCGGCGTCGCCTGGGACGTGACCGAGCGTTATAAGGCCGAAGAGCGGCAGCGCTTGATTACCCATTTTTTCGATCACGCCAACGATGCGGTATTGATTCTCGATGCCGAACGCCGGGTGTTGACGCTGAATCCGGCGGTTACGGCGATCAGTGGCTACGATCTGGCCGATCTCAAAGGCAAGCCGCCGCGTTCGATTATCGGCGGAAGTGTCGAGCCGGATCTGCTCGATGCCATTTTCCTCGCGCTGGCCGAGCATGGCGTGTGGCGTGGCGAGCTGGATACCACCCGCAAGGATGGCAGCCCGCTGCCGATCTACTGCAATATCAGCGCCATTCGCGATGACGACGGCAAGATTGTCAACTGGTCGGTTTTCGTGACCGACCTGAGCGAGCGCAAGGCGGCCGAGGCGCGCATCGAGTCCTTGACGCATGTCGATCAGCTGACCGAACTGCCGAATCGCCAGGGATTTTCGCGGATGCTGGGGGAATGGCTGGCGGCCGGCAAGCCGGGGGTGCTGATCGTCATTGACCTCGATCAGCTGAGCCGCATCAATGACGCCTTTGGCCATTCGGCCGGCGACACGATGCTGCGCCGGATCGGCGCGCGGTTGCGCAGGATCTTGCGTAACGGCGATGTGCTGGGGCGCCTAGGCGGCGACCAGTTCGGCTTGTTGATCAGTCTGGCGGGGCGCTCGCAGACCGCCGAGATTCTGGCTCGCAATATTCTCGACAACATGGCGCGTCCGGTGACGATCGAGGGGAGCGATGTGGTTTCGACGGCCTGTGCCGGTATCTGCCTGCTCGGCACCGATGGCAACGAGGTCGCGACGCTGTTGCGCAATGCCGACGCTGCGCTGCACCATGCCAAGACTTCCGGCCAGAATTTGTTCCGGTTCTTCTCGGCCGACATGAACGTCCGGATGGCCGAGCGCCTGCGCCTCGAAAGCGATCTGCGCGGGGCATTGGGACGCGGCGAGCTGGCGCTGCATTATCAGCCGCAGGTCGATCTGAAATCGGGCGAAATTGTCGGATTCGAAAGCCTGTTGCGCTGGCAGCATCCGGAGCTCGGCATGGTTTCGCCGGTCGAATTCATTCCGGTGGCGGAAGAAAGCCGGCTGATCCTGCCGATCGGTGCCTGGGTGCTGGAAGAGGCCTGTCGCCAGAACAAGGCCTGGCAGGATGCCGGCATGGCTCCCAAGGTGGTGGCGGTGAATCTGTCGGCCGTCCAGTTCCACAGCCTGGATGTCGTCTCGGCGGTCTCCAAGGTACTTGCCGTGACGGGCCTGGAAGCCCGCTTTCTCGAGCTGGAGATTACCGAAAGCGTCATCGTCGAAGATCCGGAGCGCGTTGTCCGCATCATGGACGAACTCAAGGCGCTGGGCGTCGGGCTATCGATCGACGATTTCGGTACCGGTTATTCCAGCTTGGCCTACCTGAAACGCTTTCCGATCGACAAGATCAAGATCGACCGTTCCTTTGTCCGCGACCTCGAACGCAATGCCAACGATGCGGCGATCATCCGCATGGTCATCGGGATCGCCGCCGAGCTGGAGCGCAAGGTGATCGCCGAAGGCGTCGAAACGATCGAGCAGCTGGAGTTCCTGCGGCGCCACAATTGCGACGAATATCAGGGTTACTACTGCAGCCGGCCGGTTTCGGCCGACGCCATCCCGGCCCTGGTCGCCCGGCATCGGGCCTGATTCACCCGCCCGGCGGCGAAAGCCCGGCTGATTGCTGGCCGGCCAGTTTGAGCAGGGCGACGGCCTGCCGTTCGCAATCGCGTTGCGTCGTCTCGTCGAGCGCTTTCAGCCAGCGCCGGGGGATCGCTTCCCGGCCGTAGCGGGCGCCGGCCAGCATGCCGGCGATGGCGCCGGTGGTGTCGGCATCGCCGCCGCGATTGACGACGTCGACCAGGCAGGCCTCGAACGAAGTCGTTGAAAACAGCGCCTGAAAGACCGCCTGGATGGTGTCGACGACATAGCCGCTGGGGTTTTCGCAGCGTTTCTTGTGGTAGGCGAAAACGGGATGGCGGCGGACCAGCTCATCGGTCCGTTCATGCTGCACGGCAGCGGGGTCGCGGCCGGCAAGAAAATCCTGGACCATGAAGATCAGTGTTTCGCAGGCAGCATCGGACAACGCGTTGTGGTGCGTGACATGGGCCTGCGCCCGGCTGGCCAGGACGCTGTGTTCCGGCGGCTGACCGTAACAGGCCAGCGCGACGGGCAGAACGCGCATCGCCGCACCGTTGCCGGCATCGTGTTCGGAGGGCGGCGCTTCCGGGTTGCCGGTTTTGCGGAAGGCGATCAGGTTGCGGCGCACGGTGTTGCCGATATCGACCGGCTTGGCGCGCATCCAGGCATTGAAGGCGTCGGCCGCGGCCCTGGCGTCGACCGCCCCGGCGGCCAGGATCGATTCGCCGAGGGCCAGCGCCATCGTCGTGTCGTCGGTGACCCGCCCGGCTTTGAGGTGGAGCCAGCCGCCGCCGGTAATCTCGCGGTGCTCGCCATGCTGGTGGCGGATTTCGTTGGGCGTCAGGAATTCGACGGTGGCCCCCAGCGCGTCACCGATGGCGAGGCCGAGATAGGCCGCGATGCCGCGCTCGAGATGCGGCGCTTCCCACGGCGGGGGCGAGGCCCGACGGCGGATCGGCGCGTTGCGGGCGATCAGTTCTCCGGACCAAAACATTTGCTGAAATCCGTACAGACGCCGCAGGACGGCGCGGGACAAACATAGATGCCTTCCCGCGAACAAACCTGGCGGTAAAGGAATTTCTTCCACTTCATGTCGTCGCTATTGGCGCGGGCCAGGCTGGGGAAGTTGATCCACATCAGCTTGCTCAACTCGTCGCGGTTGGCCAGCCCGAGATCCTGCCAAAGATGATCGCTGCCGGCGCAGGCGGTGGCGACGATGCTGGCGATCCACAGTTCGGAATCGTGCTGCCCGGCGCGTTCGGCGGTCAGCAGCTTGACCAGGTCTTCATGTTCGGGAATGCCGGCGAGGCAACGCTGGCGGGCGGCGATCGTTTCATTCGGGAAATAGCGGGCGGCCAGGTGGCCGAAGGCCTCGGCGCCGAGGCCGAGATGCGCCGGCAGGCAGCCGAAACCGGCAGCCTGTCCGGCGATCATGGCGGCGAAGATGATACGGTTCGGATCGCTGTCCAGCCCGTTTTTAGCCGGACTGGCGAGCAGCTCAAGCTGCAGCACTTGTCGATAAGGGATGCGATCCGGACCGTTCATCATGGCCTCCGTCGTGGCGTCATTTGCTCGGGTATTCGACCAGGATGTCTTCGTCGCGGACGACCATCTGGCAAGCCAGGCGCCATTGGGTCGGCGGGATGTCGTCAACGTACATCTGCTCGACTTCCGCCTTGGTGATGTGGCCGAGTTCGGTCAGCGCGGCGACTTCGCGGACATTGAGCGGGCCGCCCATCGGCCGGCGCTTGCCGTCGACCGAGGAAACCTTGACCAGACAGGTGCCGCAGTTGCCTTCCTGGCAGCCGAAGTCGATCGGGATGTGATGTTCCTTGGCCAGGTCGAGGATGGTCTGGGTGTGGCTGCCGGCGACGGCGTAGACCGTCTTGTCCTTGTGCAGCGGACTGCTGAAAGTGATGAGAGCCATTTGTTACGTTCTCCTGATGAGCGGGTTGATTTGGATTTCTCTATTGGGGTTGGGCGTGCTTTTAGTCTTATGCGGGCTTGACGACGATTTCGCCGCCGATGATCTGGGCCTGGCAGGCCAGCCGGTGGCCGCGCGGCGCCATGTTGTCCTTGAGCACCTGGTCTTCCAGGATGCTCGGCGCGGCGAGGTTTTCGCCGCCGGATACGACCTTGGTCAGGCAGGTGCAGCATTCGCCTTCGCGACAGCCGTAGGTGATGCCGGCGCCGACTTTCTCGGAAACTTCGATGAGGCGGGTGCCGGCCGGCACGGTGACGGTGACGCCGATATCCTGAAAGGTGACTTTGGCTTTAGGCATTTTTTTCTCCCTGGTTTATGCGAGTGTGGCCATGTCGATCTCGCGGTGTTCGACCCGGCCGGTCAGGTGACGGGCCAGGTTTTCGCCGAGCGTGCGGCATTCTTCGAGTTCGCCGGCATCCGGCACCAGCTTGATGCGCAGGCCGTCGACCGGGACGCGCAGCTTCAGGCCGCGCAGGCGGTCTTCGATCAGCCGTACCGCTTCGCCGCTCCAGCCGTAGGAACCGAAGGCGGCACCGAGCTTGCCCTTGATGTTGACGGTGGTCAGCGAGGAGAGCAGGTCCCAGATCGGCTTGACCGCGTCGGCGTTAATCGTCGGGCTGCCGAAGGCGAGGCCGTCGGCTTCTTCGACCAGATCGGTGAAGATGTCGGCTTCGCCGCCTTCGAGGTCGTACAGCGAAACGCGCACGCCACCGACACTTTCCGCTCCGGCGGCGAGCGCTTCGGCCATCCGCCGGGTATTGCCGTAGGCCGAGAGGTAGAAGACGACCAGCGTCTTCTCGCTGCGTGCTTCGTTGAACAGCCGGGGCGTCGCCAGTTCGCGGTAGCGATGCACGTAATCGCGCGGCTGGTGGCGCAGAATCGGGCCGTGCGCCGGGGCGATCAGTTTGATGGCTAGCGGCTCGATCAGCGCCACCGCGTCGAGCACGTACTCGCGGAAAGGCCGCATGATGTGGGCGTAGTAATACTCGAACGAGAAGCGGAAATCGCCGACCGTGTCATTGAACAGCCGGTTGTCGCAGAAGTGGCAGCCGAAGATGTCGCCGGTAAACAGCAGACCGTCCTCTTCGAGATAGGTGCATTGGGTATCCGGCCAATGCAGGTAGGGCGTGTGCAGGAAGCGCAGCGTCCGGCCGCCGAGGTCGACGGTATCGTCGGTGGTCACCGGGATGTACTCGGGCGGTTTGCCGCCGGACGGCTTCAGCAGCGCCTTGAGCATCATCTGGGCCCGGCTCGACAGGTAAACGCGGGCTTGCGGAGCGCGTCGGAGCAACTCGGGCAGGGCGCCGCTGTGGTCCGGTTCGAGATGGTTGAGGACGATGGTGGTGATTTCGTCGTATGCCGCGACCGATTCCAGCCGGCGGAAGAAATCATCGGAAAAGTTCTCCTTCACAGTGTCGATCACCGCCACGCCATTCTTGCCGCGCACGACATAGGAGTTGTAGCTCGTGCCGTTGGCGGTTTTCAGGATGATGTCGAAGCTCCGCAGATGCGGGTCGAGGGCGCCCACCCAGTGGACGCCCGGCGCAATTTCTACGGCGTGGTCAGTGATTGCCGCAGCGACCATGGCTGCTTTCCTCGGCCTCGTGATCATGGGCGTGGCTGCCACAACTGCCGTGGCCTTCCGGTCCATGCACGCAGGCTTCGATGTTGCCTTCCGGCAGCACGACGTTATTCAGACCGATCCACGCATCCACCGCGGCAATGTCGAAACCGACCAGCCGTTCCTCGCCGATTTCCATCAACGGGCGGCGAATGAGCAGCGGGTTTTCCCGCAGCAGGTGCAGGGCGTGCTCGAAACTGATGTTCTCCGGCACGATCTCGCCGGACTTGATGGCCGGCGCCGCCGGGTTGAACCAGGCGCTGACCGGCAGCTTGCCCAGGAAAGCAAGCAGCCGGTCGGCCGTCCAGGCTTCGGCCTTGAGGCTTTTTGCCTGGACGGTGTGGCCAGCGGCGGCGAGCAGGGTCTTCTGGCGAAGATTGCCTTTGCAGCCGGGTTTTTCGTAGAAGGTGATGGTGGCCATGGGCTTAGTATTTTTCTGGGGAGTGGTTCTGGTGCACTGGGTTTGATTTGCGGTGGGTTCCGCCCTTGCGGCTTCGATTGGCTTGGGGTTCCGCCTTGCTGGCGGGCGTACTTTCTTTTGTGTGGCCAAAAGAAAGTAGCCAAAGAAAAGGCCACCCCTGGGTCGGTGCCCGGCGTTGCCGGGTTCCCTGTGCTACTCGAAACGCCGGGCGGCTGCGGAACTCGGGGCTGCGCCCCTCAAACAGTCCTCGCCGAAGGCCCCCGGCATTCCTGCGTTGCTCGGCACCTCTCAAGGGGCCCGGAAAAACGAGCCGGGCTGCAGCGGATGGGGCGCGACAATCGCGGAGGGAACGGGATGTTTTTGACTCTGGGTCCCCGTGTGGAGCGCCGAGCAACGGAGCTGCTGGCGGAAAAATGGCGAGGACTGTTTGAGGGCCGTAGGCCCGAGTTCCGCAGCCCCCGCCAGTAGCGAGTAGCGCAGGGAAGTCGGCAACGCCGACCGCGTAACCCGGGGTCGCCTTCTTTTTGGCTACTTTTTCTTGGCGAAGCAAGAAAAAGTACGCCCGCGCCTCAAGCGCGGAACCCGACGGTCGAGCAAACCGGATCCACGCTTCAGGTGCGGAAAACAACATCACGCCGCCTCCCGCCACAATCCGAACTCCTTCAATTTCTCGATCGGAATTCCGGTCAGCGACCCCGGCGGGTTCAGGAACTCTCCCAGTTCATCGACGATGGCCATTTCGATCGGACAGATCGCGGCGCATTGCGGCACGCTGTGATCGCCCAGACACTCGGTGCATTTGCCGTCGTCGATCAGGAAATGCGGCGTGTCCTGGTAGATCGCCTCGTTCGGGCAAACATCGACGCAGGCCCAGCAGTTCACACAGGATTGGGTTATTTGCAGGGCCATGATTACGCCGCCTTCTTGTCTGCGGTTGCCGCGCTCAACTTGCCGGTCGCCGCGATTTCCTTGTACACCGCCATCACCGCTTCCTCGATCGGCTCCATCGCATGTTCGCCGTTCGGCGCGATGCCGGCGGCTTCCAGCTTGGCCCAGGGCTCGTAGCCGACCTTGGAGCAGAGCACCACTTCACAACCTTCGAGAATCCGGATGTTGCGGTCGAGCAGCGATTCCGTGGCGCCGGCATCGACCACATCGCCGTCGCCGCAGGAGTCCATGCCGCCGCAGTACAGCTCGGTCTTGCGGTGGCTGATGAAACGCACCCCAGCCGGCGAAGCTTCGTAGATCAGGAATTCCTTGGCATGGCCGAAGTGCTCGGCGACGACACCGTTCTTGCCGGCCACCGCCATCAGCACGGCGCGGGCATCGGCCGGGATGCCGAGTTCTTCGGCTTTCGGCTTGACGATGCCGCGCTTGGCGTCGAGCTTCTCGATGATTTCGTCGTGGACGACCTTGCGGCGGACCATGGCGGCTTCGTAATCGACTTCCATCACGTCGATCTTGTCCATGGTAAATTCGTCGCCCCGGTCTTCGCCGAGCAGGCCGACCGCATCGGCACGGCACTGGCGGCAGTGGCGCATCATCGCCATGTCGCCGGCACAGGCGTCTTGCAGGTCTTGCAGCATTTCCGGTGTCGGTTCAGGCTGTTCCATGATGCCGTAGTAGGTGCCGTGTTCGGGCTCGGCGATCAGCGGCATGACGTTGTGCAGGAAAGCGCCCTTGGCCTTGACGATCTTCGAGACTTCCTTGAGATGCTCGTCGTTGACGCCGGGAATCAGCACCGAGTTGACCTTCACCAGGATGCCGCGGTCGGTCAGCATCTGCAGACCTTTCTGCTGCTGCTCGATCAGGATGCGCGCGCCTTCGACGCCGAAAATGCGCTTGTTCTCCCAGAAAATCCACGGGTATATCTTGGCGCCGACTTCGGGATCGACACAGTTGATGGTGATCGTCACGTGGTCGATGTTGTGCTGGGCGATCCGGTCGACATACATCGGCAGGTTGAGGCCGTTGGTCGACACGCAGAGCTTGATGTCCGGGGCTCGCGCCGAGAGTTCTTCGAAGGTCTCGAAGGTGCGGGCCGGGTTGGCCAGGGGGTCGCCGGGGCCGGCGATGCCGAGCACCGTCATCTGCGGGATTTCGGCGGCGACGGCGAGCACCTTGTTGATCGCCTGTTTCGGCGTCAGGACTTCGGAGACGACGCCCGGACGGGATTCGTTGGAGCAGTCGTACTTGCGGTTGCAGTAGTTGCACTGGATGTTGCAGGCCGGGGCGACGGCCACGTGCATGCGGGCGAAGTAATGGTGCGCTTCTTCCGAATAGCAGGGGTGGTCCTGCACCTTGGCGCGGATATGGTCGGGCAGGTGGCCCAGGGCATCCGGGGCCGTGCCGCAGCCGCTGGATGAACAGCCGCCGCCTTCCGATTCCGGCGGGGTGTTGCTGATGACTGGAAGTTCCACGATGAAGGCTCCTCGTTAGCTGTGCGCAGCCTTTTCAGCAATCGCTGTGCCAGAAACGATAAGTCTTTAAAATCAGGTGGATGCAGGTTCGTGCGCCGACCCTTGTCGGGTCCGTTGTTGCAAACATGACAGGCGGCGAATGAAGGCCGGCGGCTCAGTCAGCGGCGGCCAGAGAGGGGCTTAGGTGGTAAGCCGGCGAAGGTAGATCGCCCGGCGCCACCGGATCGATCAGGCGCTGCCGGCCGGCAGCCAGAGGCGGGCCCGCAGGCCGCCGAGCGGCGCCGCGAGCAATTCCAGTCGGCCGCCGTAGAGGCGGGCCAGATCATCGACGATGGCCAGGCCGAGGCCCGAGCCGGGGACCTGTTCGTCGCCGCGCACACCGCGCTGCAAGACCCGTTGCTGCTGATCGGCGGCGATGCCGGGGCCGTCGTCGTCGATGTCGATGCGCAGTTCGTTGCCGACCTGGCCGACACCGACCGCGACCTGTGTCCGCGCCCATTTGCAGGCATTGTCGAGCAGGTTGCCGAGCATTTCCTGGGCATCCTGCGCTTCGCCGCGGAACACCCGTTGCTCGGGACAGTCGGACAGTTCGATCTGCAGGCCGCGCTCGACATGCAGCCGGTTCATCACCCGCAACAGGCCTTCGATGGCCGGCCGCAGCAGGCAGCTTTGTCCCGGCAGCTGGGCGGCCGCGGCAGCGCGGGCGCTGGCCAGGTGGTAATCGACCTGTTGCCGGGCCAGCGCGATCTGGGCGGCGACCACCTCGGCCAGCGGGCCGGGTTGGGCGTCGGCCGCATTGGCCATCACCGCCAGCGGCGTCTTGATCGCATGGGCGAGGTTGCCGGCCTGGCTGCGGGCCCGCTCGACAAAGGCGAGGTTGCGCGCCAGCACGGTATTCAGTTCATCGACCAGCGGTTGCACTTCCGACGGGAAGTCGCCCGGCAAGGTCGCTTGCCGGCCGTCGCGCAGGTCGGCCAGTTGGTCGCGCAGGCGATTCAGCGGGCGCAGGCCGACCACCACCTGGACGATAGCGGCCATTGCCAGGCCGGCGGCGAGCAGGCCGAGCGCCAGCAGCAGCGGGCCGGTGAAGCGGGCGATCGGCTCGCTCAGCAGCTTGTCGTCGGCCGCGACGATCAGGCGGACCGCCTGTTCCGGCTGATCGTCCGGCCGGAGCACCTGTTCGATCATGCGCAGCTCGGTGCCGTTCGGGCCGCTCAGCCGGTGTTCGTGAATTTCGCCGTCGACCGGGGTGTCGGGTGGCACGTGCAGCACGAAATCCCACAGCGAGCGCGAGCGGAGCAGGCCGAGGGGCGCGGTCTGGCCGCTGACCGGCAGCGGGTCGACCTGCCAGTAGAGACCGGAATAGGGGCGGGCCAGACGCGGATCGCTAAGCGCCGCGTCGAGCCCCGGCCGGCCGGCTTCGTCGAAGCTCAGATGGGCGGCCAGTTGATTCAGGTGCATGCGCAGTTCGGCATGGAACTGGCGGGACAAATGATCGCGGAACAGCGTACTCAGACCCCAGCCGGCCACCCCGACGGTGACCACGATCCAGGCCAGCGTGCCGAGCAGCAGGCGCAGGCGCAGCGAACCCCGCCAGCCCTTCAAGATGTCGGCCCGTTCAGGCGGTAGCCGAGGCCGCGGACGGTTTCGATCAGCTCGGCGGGCAGCTTCTTGCGCAGACGGCCGATGAAGACTTCGATGGTGTTCGAATCGCGGTCGCTGTCGAGGGCATACAGTTGATCGACCAGTTCGCTGCGCGAAACGACCTGCCCGGGCCGATGCATCAGATAGGCCAGCAGCTTGAACTCGTGGCTGGTCAGGGTGACCGGCTGGCCGTCGAGATGCACGCGCGCGCTGCGCGTATCGAGGACCAGCGGGCCGCAGACGATTTCGTTGCTGCTCTTGCCGTGGGCCCGGCGGATCAGGGCGCGCACCCGGGCGAGCAGTTCTTCCATGTGGAAAGGTTTGGTCAGGTAATCGTCGGCCCCGGCGTCGATGCCGGCGACCCGCTCGTGCCAGTCGCCGCGCGCCGTCAGAATCAGTACCGGCATATCGCGGCCGGCCGAACGCCAGCGCCTCAACACGCTGATGCCATCGAGCAGCGGCAGGCCGAGGTCGAGCACCACGGCGTCGAAATTTTCCTCGGCGCCCAGGAAGTGCCCGTCCTGACCATCGACCGCCACATCGACGACATAGCCGGCTTCCGCCAGAGCGGTGCGCAACTGGCTGGCCAGCGTCAGTTCATCTTCGACGACCAGTATCCGCATCAGCGCAGCTCCCCGTGCGGCCGGCCCGGCTTGAATCCCCGGTCGCGAATTTCGAGCAGCGAGGCATCCCGCGCGTCGAGTTTAAGTTTTGCCATGCCGCCGCCTTTGCGAATCATCTTGATCTCGTAAATCCATTGTCCATCCTTGCGTTCCAGCTCGACCTCGAGAATCTGGCCGGGATAATCGCGTTCGACGCGCGCCATCACCGTGCTGAGCGGCAGTATCTCACCGGCTTCCAGCGCCTGGCGGGCGAGGTCGTGATCGCGGGGCGGGTCGGCCGCTAGCGGGCCGGCCAACAGCCCCAGAAGCAAGGCCACCGGGGCGAGCCGGGAAAATCGAGAGGGCATTGCCGGGGCCTTCCGCGCTTACTGGCGATTCATGCCCGAGCCACAACCGGGGCCCATGCCCTGACCGCCGCCCATGCATCCGCCCTGGCCTGGCCCCATACCGCCACCACCCGGACCCATGCCGCGACCGGCGCCCGGACCCCGTTGCGGCGGCTCGGCCGGCAGCGTCACCCCTTGTTCAGCAGCCCGTTTCTGCATTTTTTCGTGATGCTCGGCGCGAATCTGCTCGCGCTCCGCGGCGGTTTTTGCCGATTGCATGCGGCTGCGCTGTTCGACCCGCTCCTGCTGGGTCATCAGCTGACTGCCGAAGATCGGTTCGCTGGCATTGCTGGCGGCCAGCAGGCTGGCGCTACCGAGCATGAAGCCGGCGGCGACGAGCGAACGTAAAAGAATGCGGTTCGACATGATTCTCTCCTTCATGGTTGAAATGATGTCACGACATCGAGGGAGCCACCCCCCTTTTCCTGCCGCTCATTTGTAGCGTAGTCCAGATGAACGGAATGTGAACGGCCGGTTCAGTTTCCGTTCAGGCACGGCCGGGCATAGTGGCCACATCGACCACCCACTGAGGATTCCGTGATGAAAAAACTGCCTGTTGCCCGCTTCCTGTTCCTCGCTTTGCTGTTGCCGCTGAGCGCCGCGGCCGGCCCCCTCGAGGCTCAGCTGAGCGCCTATGCCAGCGCCGCCAAGGCGGCGAACCCGAGCTTTGCCGGCTTTTCGGCAGCCCGCGGCAAGACGCTGCATACGCAGTCCTTTACCGGCGGCAAGGCCGATACGCCGTCGTGCACCAGTTGTCATGGCAAGGATCCGCAGGCCGCCGGCCAGACGCTGACCGGCAAGGCAATCAAGCCGGTGGCCCTGTCGGCGACGCCATCCCGCTATGCCGATCCGGCCAAGGTCGAGAAATGGTTCAAGCGCAATTGCAACGAAGTGCTCGGCCGCGAATGCACCCCGCAGGAAAAGGGCGACTGGCTGACCTACGTGCAGGGCCAGTAAGCCCGCTACCGACAAGGAGATCCCGATGAAATTCCCGACCCGCCCGCTGCTTCTGACCCTGACCGTCGTGGCCTTTTCCGTCTTGCTGCTCAACCGGGTGCAAGCCGGCGGCAGCCATTATTTTCCGCCGGTTGCCGATCCCGTGGTCAAGGAAGAGTGCGGCAGCTGCCACCTGGCCTTTGCCCCGTCGATGCTGCCGGCCAGTTCCTGGCAACGGATGATGGCCAACCTGAAAGACCATTTCGGCGACGACGCGACGGTGGACGACGCCCTGAAGGCGAAGATCACCGATTACCTGGTCAAGAACGCCGCCGACACCGGCGGCCAGCGCTACGGCGACAAGCTGCTGCGCGGCGTCTCGCCGAGCAACGCACCGCTGCGCATCACCGAATTGCCGAAATGGCTGCGCGAACACCGCAAGGTGCCGGACTGGGAATGGCGCCACAAGGATGTGCGCACCCGTGCCAACTGCGTGGCCTGCCATGGCGAGGCCGAGCGCGGTTACTACGAAGACTGAGCGCCACCCGTTGTCGGCAAGACACTGGCCGCCGGCCATCATCAAACTCTGGAGGATTGCATCATGCGTAAATCAAAAATTGTCCTGTCTCTCGCCCTCGTCGCCGCGCTGACGGCCGGCGGCGTGGCGCTGGTTCCCACGCTGGCCGCCGAGCGCGGTGCGGCGAGCAGCGACGGCCCAGCGGCCTGGCTGTCGATCGGCCAGGTCGTCGGCAAGCTGGAAGCGGCCGGCTACCGCAATGTCGAGAAAGTCGAGCGCGAGCATGGCGGTTATGAAGCCCGGGCGACCGACCGCAGCGGCGCGCGCGTCAAGCTCGACATCAATCCGCGTACCGGCGAAGTGATCGAGCAGCGCCAGGACGGCCGCCGGCACGCCAGAGGCGATGACGAAGCACGCGGCGGCAAGGATGGCTCGTCGTCCGACTGCAACAAGCGGCGTTGCCGCGACGACCTGCCGGTGCGTCCGGCCGGCACGCCGGCTGCCACCCGATGATCCGGGTTAACCGTTTTATTCTGGATTGACTGTGATGAAAACGCTTCTTGCAGCACTGATTGCCGTCATTTCGCTGGCCTGGGCCAGCGAAGCCCTCAATACCGTCAGCCCGGCCGGCACACATCCGCTGTGGCTGGCCCGCCAGGAAGGGCTCTACCTGAGCGGCCTGCTGTCGATCGGCCTGATGTCGCTGACCATGCTGCTGGCGACCCGGCCGGCCTGGCTGGAAACGCCGCTCGGCGGCATGGATCGGGTCTATCGCACGCACAAATGGGCCGGCATCCTGGCCGTTGTCTTTGCCGCCGTGCACTGGCTGATCGAGATGTCGGACGACATCCTGAAAGGGATGATCGGCCGCGAAGGCCGTTTGCCGAAGGAGAAATTCGCCGGCCTGCTCGACGTCATGCGCGACCTCGCCGAAGACATGGGCGAGTGGGCGATCTACGCCGTGCTCGCCATGCTGGCCATCACGCTGTGGAAAAAATTCCCCTATCGCCCCTGGCGTTTCCTGCACCGTGCCATGCCGGTGCTCTACCTGATGCTGGTCTTCCACGCCGCGCTGTTGGCGCCGCAGGCCTACTGGCTGCGCCCGACCGGCTGGCTGCTCGGCGCACTGCTGCTGGCCGGCAGCTATGGCGCGCTGCGTTCGCTGTTCGGCACCATCGGCCAGGCCCGCCAGGCGCGCGGCGAAATCATCGCCGTCGAGCAACCGGTATCCGGCATCACCAGCGTCCGCTGCCAGCTTGGCGACGGCTGGCGCGGTCACCGGCCCGGCCAGTTCGCGCTGGTCACCTTCGAGGCGGGCGAGGGCGCCCATCCCTTCACCATCGCCAGTGCCGATCGCGGCGATGGCAGCATCACCTTCCAGATCAAGGCGCTCGGCGACTATACCGGGCGGCTGGCGACGGCGCTGCGCGTCGGGCAGCCGGTGCGGGTCGAAGGGCCGTACGGCCGTTTCGCGCTCGACCGCCTGAATCGCCAGGCCCAGCAGATCTGGATCGCCGGCGGTATTGGCGTAACGCCTTTCCTGGCCTGGCTGGAGGCGATGCAGGGCGGGGTGCCGGATGCCGTTTCGGCCGACCTGCACTATTGCATCCGGCAGCGTGCCAACGATCCTTTCGTCGAACGTCTCGAAGCGCTCTGCGCCGGATTGCCGGGCGTCAGGCTGCATGTCCATGCGGCCGATCAGGGCCAGCGGCTCGATGCTACCGGCCTGATGCAGGGCAAGGACCCGGCGCAGCGCAGCGAAGTCTGGTTCTGCGGCCCGGCCGGGCTGGCCGATGGCTTGAAGGCGGCGCTGCATCGCTTGTGGTCGGGCCGCCTGGCCTTCCATCAGGAAGCTTTCGTGATGCGCTGACCGGCGCTTATGCAGCAAAAGCGCCGAGCAAGCCGGCAATGTCGTGATTGCGACAGCGCCAGGATTTCTATCTGCTTGATAGATAGGCAAAAAATTCTGGTGCCGGTCTTGCTTGGCGAATGGCATGAAAACTCATCTCGACTGGTCGGCTTACGACACCTACGGCGTCGGCGACGCTTACGCCGGCATTCCGGCGACCGGCGGCAATTACGCCAAGGCGGTCGCCGTCTGCATGAACAACCACCAGTGCCAGCGCGACGGCAAGGGCGTGATGTGCCCGAGCTATCGCATCACCGGCGATCCGGCCCATTCCACCGGGGCCCGGGTCAAGGCCTTCAAGGCGGCGCTGAATGGCGAACTCGGCGAGCAGCCGTTCGCGCATCCCGATCTGGCGGCGGCGATGGATCTCTGCGTGTCGTGCAAGGGCTGCAAGAAGGAATGCCCGAGTGCCGTCGACATGACGCTGATCAAGACCGAATACCTCGCCCAGCGCAACGAGCAGCTCGGCCTTTCGCGCCGTGCCCGGCTATTCGGCGGCCTGCCGGATTGGCTGCATCGCTATCGCCGGCCGCTGGCGGTGCTGGTCGGCTGGCGCAATGCCTGGCCCGGGCTGGCGCGGCTGGCCGAAGGCTGGCTCGGCATCGCCGCCGCCCGGCCGATCCCGCTGCCGGCCGCGCGGCCGCTCGCCGCCCCGGTTGTGGCGAGCAGCGGCGAGCGGGGAAAGGTGATCCTGTTCGTCGACACCTTCACCCACTACTACGCGCCGGAAGTCGCCGTGGCGGCCAGCGCGGTGCTGGCGGCCGGCGGCTACACGGTGGAAATCCTGCGGCCGGCCGCCGAGGATGGCGAAGTCGAGCGCCCGTTGTGCTGCGGCCGGACCTATCTGTCGCAAGGCATGGTCGACGCGGCCAAGCGCGAAGGGCAACGCATGATGGCCGCGCTGGCCCCGGCGCTGGCTGAAGGCACGCCGATCGTCGGCCTCGAACCGTCCTGCCTGTTGGCCCTGCGCGACGAGTTCTACAGCCTTTCGCTCGGTCCGGACGTGGCGCAACTCGGCAAGCAGGCCTTCCTCTTCGAGGAGTTCCTGATGCGCGAGGGCAACAAGGGCCTGAAGCTGAGGTTGAAGCCGCTCCCCGGCGGCAGGGCCGTGGTCCATGGCCATTGCCACCAGAAAGCCTTCGGGGCGATGAAGTCGGTCAGGAAAGTCCTCGGCTGGATCCCGGAATTCGAATTCGACATCGTCGACGCCAGTTGCTGCGGCATGTCCGGCAGCTTCGGGCTGGAAGCCGAGCATTACGCCGCCTCGCTCAAGATGGGCGAACTGGCCCTGCTGCCCGCCGTCAGGGCCGCCGCAGCCGACGCCCTGATCGTCGCCGACGGCTTTTCCTGCCGGCACCAGATCGCCGACGGCAGCGGCCGGCAGGCCATCCATGTTGCCGTACTGTTGCAGCGGGCGCTGGCCTAGCGGGGCCGGTGCGGCGCTTCAATCCATCGTCAGCACGGCAGCGCCTTGCAACGCGCCGCTGCGCAAGCGGCTGAGGGCTTCGTTCGCCTGCTCCAGAGGGAAGGGCGTGACGGTGGTCCTGATCGGGATTTTCGGTGCGAGGTCGAGGAATCCGAGGCCATCTTCGCGGGTAAGGTTGGCCACCGAGCGAATCATCCGCTCACCCCACAGGTCGGCGTAGCAGAATCCGGGAATGTCGCTCATGTGAATGCCGGCGCACACCACGCAACCGCCTTTTTCCGTATGGCGCAGGGCCTCGGGTACCAGCGGGCCGGCGGGGGCGAAGATCAAGGCTGCGTCGAGCGCCTGCGGTGGCGTCTGCTCGGCGCTGCCGGCCCAGGCTGCACCAAGGCGGCGGGCGAAGTCCTGGCTTTCGGTATCGCCGGGGCGGGTAAATGCATAGAAACTGCGCCCCTGATGTTTGAGCACCTGGGCGATGATGTGCGCCGCCGCGCCGAAGCCGTAGATGCCGACTGTTTGCGCCTCGCCGGCCAGGCGCAGCGCCCGGTAACCGATCAGGCCGGCGCAGAGCAGCGGTGCCAGCTCAATCGCCGGCGTGCCGTTCGAGGTGTCCGGCAGCGCGAAACAATAGCGTTCGTCAGCCACCGTGTATTCGGCGAAGCCACCATCGATCTGGTAACCGGTGAAGCGCGCCGAGTCGCACAGATTCTCCCGCCCGCTCCGGCAGAAACGGCAATTGCCGCAAGTCCAGCCCAGCCAGGGAACGCCGACCCGCTGGCCGATGCGAAATCCACTGACGCCTTCGCCAAGGGCGGTGATGCGGCCAACGATCTCGTGGCCGGGAATGATGGGCAGCGCCGGGTGAGGCAGTTCGCCGTCGATCAGGTGCAGGTCGGTTCGGCAGACGCCGCAGGCTTCGACCCGCAACTGGAGCTGGCCCGGCCCGGCGACCGGAACCGGCAGTCGTTCAAGACGCAGCGCTTCGCCGGGACGGTGAAGGCGCATGGCGCGCATGCTGGCGGGGGTGAAAGCGTGCATCGAGATTCTCCTTTTCTCGTTGCGCCGACTGGCGGCGGGCGAAGTGTCTGGACAATGCTTCGCGGGCGATCGTCCTGACCGCTCACGACAACCAAAATAGCCGCGCATCGACCGGCAATGGTCCGGGGCGCAGCGGCGGGTTGCTCCTGAATTGTAGGACGAAGTGATGCGGCTTGGAGTGTGGCGTCAGTTGCTGCGCAATTCACCGGTTTACGACAGTGAGTCGGGTTTCAACAGGGCGGCGAACTCGGCGGCCGGCAGGGGGCGGTTGAAGTAATAGCCTTGCCCTTCGGCGCAGTGATGGGATTGCAGGAAGGCCAGTTGTTGCGACGTTTCGATGCCTTCGGCGATGACGCGCAGCTTCAGGCTCTTGCCCATGGCAATGATCGCGCCGATCAGCGAGACTTCCTCGCCATCGGTGTCGCCGTCGATGTCCTGGACGAACGACTGGTCGATTTTCAGGGTATCGATCGGGAAACGTCGCAGATAGCTCAAGCTCGAATAGCCGGTGCCAAAATCGTCGATCGCAATCTGCACGCCGAGCGCCTTGAGGGCGCGCAGGATTTCGGCGGTCGGCGTGGTGTCCTGCATCAGCCCGCTCTCGGTCATTTCGAGCTCGAGACGCGATGGGTCGAGGCCGCTTTCGTCGAGAATGGCACGGACGCCGGCGAGAAAGCCCTCGCTGTGGAACTCGACGGCCGAAACATTGACGGCGATGTGCCCGATATCGAGACCGGCCGCCAACCATTCCACCGTCTGGCGGCAGGCTTCGCCGAGCACCCAGCGGCCGAGCGGCAGGATCAGGCCGCAGTTTTCGGCGACGTTGATGAACTCGGTCGGCGAGACCAGCGCCTGGCCGGCCGGCCGCATCCGGACCAGCGCCTCGGCGCCGGCAATGGCGCCCGTTTCAAGATTCATTTTCGGCTGGTAGTGCAGGACGAAGCCGTCCTCCTCCAGCGCCTGATGCAGCGCCTCCTCGACCGAGCGGCGGGCCACTGCATTGACGTTCATGTCCGGCGTGAACATCTGGTAGTTGTTGCGCCCGGTCGTTTTGGCGTGATACATCGCCGTGTCGGCGTTCTTGACCACCGTTTCGGCGTCCTTGCCGTCGTCGGGGTAGAGGCTGATGCCGATGCTCAGCGTGACGTGCAGCCGATGGCCGGCAATCAGGTGCGGCTCGCGCATGGCCTTGATCAATTTTTCGGCGGCGACGACCGCATCCTGCGCGGCTTCGATTTCGGCCAGCAGCACGACGAATTCGTCACCTCCCTGTCGGCTGACGGTGTCCGAGTGGCGGGGGAGGCAGGCTTGCAGGCGGGCGGCGGCCGATTGCAGTAACTGGTCGCCGATCGCATGCCCGAGCGAATCGTTGATGTGCTTGAAGTGGTCGAGATCGAGATACATCAAGGCAACGCGCTTGCCATGCCGTTGCGCCAGCGCAATCGACTGGGTCAGGCGATCGTTGAGCAGGGCACGGTTCGGCAAGCCGGTGAGAAAATCGTGCTGGGCCATATAAGCCATCTGGGCGGTGGCTTTTTCGGCTGCCTCGGTCATCGTCTGGGCGTGCACCGTGGCGACGACCAGGCGCTCGTTGGCTTCCCGCAAGTGGGCCTCGGTGATCACCCCCAGTTCGCTTTTGGCGCGCGCTGCCGCTTCGCTCAGATCGGCGGCCTTCTGGCGCAGGTCGGCCGCTTCCTGGCGCAAATCGGCGTTTTCCTGGCGTTGGTCGGCGTTTTCCTGGCGTTGGTCGGCCGTCGCCTGACGCCGGTCGGCTTTTTCTTCGCGTTGGTCGGCGCTTCGTTCGCCGGCGATCAGCGTGGCCTCGCGCGCGCTGAGCATATGCCGGGCGGCGCTTGGCGGTAGTTGCTCGCTGTCCAGGCCTGCAGGCGACGAGCTGGTTGCGCCGTTGTGGCGGATGATATTTTTCTTGGGCATTGATTTTCTCCTCAATCGATTGATCCCGGCCCCGAGGTCTGCGTCGGCCGGCCGCCGAGGATGCCCTCGTAGTCGGGCACCGGTTTGCCGATGACGGTGCCGCCGTCGACGATCTCGTACTGGCGGAGCTCGTCGCTATGGGCGCTGCCGCGCACCTTGACGACGGCCATGACGCGCTTCAGGCGGCTATCGACTTCGATGTAGCGCTGGACAATGATGGCATCGGTAAGAAAGGCCGAGCCGTAGGGCGAAAAGCGCAAATCGGTGTAGCGGTCTTCGAGTTCCGAGGTCATCAACACCGTTACGCCGAGGCCGGAGAGCACGGCAACCATGCGAAACAGCGACTCGCGGAAGTCTTCCCGGAAGCTCGGCGCGACCGCTAGTTCAAAGCCGGACAGCGAGTCAATCACCACCCGGCGGGCTTGCATCTGGTGGATGAGGTCGACCAGGCGTTGGACGATCTCGTCGATCGACAAATCGAGCGCCCGGGTGTTGATCAGCCCGAGTTGTCCGGTGCCGACCATGTCGTTGATGGTGCGCGTCCGCGACTGACTCGGTGTTTGTTCAAATGCGACCATGATCCCCGCTTCACCGAGGCGCACTCCTTCGGCCAGGAAGGCCGTGGCGAGGATGGTCTTGCCCGATCCGGAAGGCCCGGCGACGAGTAGCGAATAGCCGGCCGGCAAGCCGCCGCCCAGCATGTCATCGAGGCCCGGGACGCCCATGCTCAGGCGCTCTTTGCTCGCCACCGCCTGGTTGGCGTCGTCCGGCGTTCCTCGGTCATCGCGAACGATTGCCGCCGGGAATACTTCGAAACCATCGCCGGTGATGCGGAAGGTGTGCATTCCCGGGCGGGTTGCCTGACCGCGCATTTTCAGTATCTGCAGCTTGCGGACCATCGAGTTGCGCGAGATGTGCTGCTCCAGCGCGAGCAGGCCATCGGCCACGGTGAATATGGCCGGCGGAGGGCCTTCCGAGACATATTCGCCGATCAGGAAGGTGGTTGCCTGCCAGCCGGTGAGATGCGTGCCGAGTTGCTGGATGAATTGCTGCAGATTCAGCTTGTCCTGCGCCTGACGCCCTGCCTCGAGCATGACCGAACGGAATGAATCGACGAAGACGAAGGCCGGAGAGTAGGCTTCGACTTCCGCCGCAATGCGGGCCAGTACTTTGTCGAAATTGCCGATCGACACGTCGTCGCTCAAATTGACGAAATGTATTGCGGTATTGATCTTGCCGGCGTCGAAGAACGAGAACTGCTGCTGGTAGCGCAGCATCTTCAGCGGTGGCTCGCCGAGCATGGTGAAGAATAGCGCCGGCCGCTCCGGCGTGGCCAGAGCGAACATGATCTGGTGGGCCAGCGTCGTCTTGCCCGAGCCGGGCGTTCCGACAATCAGGTTGAATGAGAATTCCGGCAGGCCGCCGCCCAGTATCGCGTCGAGCCCGGGTACCCCGGTGGCGAGTTGCTGGATGGTCACTTTATCGTTCATGGTGCGTTCTCCTGTTCACTTGCCGGTGGCAGCGGCGCCCAGATCGGGGCCAGTAGCCGGCCGGATAAGGACTCGCCGATCAAGCTGGTCAGTAATTCGGTGAAGGTCACCAACAGGGCTTCGCTGGCTTCGATGGCAACTGCCGCCTCACATCGGGCGAGGCGTACCTGCAGACTGGCCAGTAGTTCGGTGTTGTTGCCGACATGTCCAGCCGTCACCAGGCAGGGGAAGGCTTGGCCTGCGACATGGAGCGACCGGCGGAGCAGGACGTCGACACCTTGGCCACCGATGACGGGGGTGAGCCGCAGGGTCGCATCGTGCCAGGTGCTGACAGCGGCTTTGGCGATCGCTTGGGCATCGGTGGCATCCCCCGCTCGCAGAACCAGTGTTCGCATGATGGTTTCATGGTTCATGTCGGTATCCCTTTTCGATATCGGAACGGGGGGCGGTAACCGCGCTGTGCGATGTCTTGCTCGGCCGGATTTTTTGTCATTCTCTTTGATCGCCATTAATCAATCTGTGCGCTTTCACACATGGCGAAAACCGCTGGCCAGAACGTTTTCAGCGGGGGCGGGGCGCTTATTTCAATAAGCCGCGAAGTCGTGCTTCGATTCGTGTTTTTTTGCAAAATACCGAAGTCATTGGCTGGCGCAGTTCCCTGCCCAGGCTGCTCTGGGCGCTACCGTACAGAGAATGCCGGAGCAAACGACTAGGCTGCCGGTGATCGTTATTTGATCTGTTTCCCCAACGATCCCCCAGCCAAAGCAAGGATTTATCATGAGAAAAATACCCGGAATAAAGGCCGCACAGCAGGTTCCGGTCGCCGCCGAGCGCCAGGTAAGCTTGGCCAACGCGCAGCGTCATGCGATTAGCGGCCTGTTTGCCGCCTACCAGGAGGTGCACGCGCAGGCCAGCCGGAAGACCCTCGTTGCCGAGAGCACTGCCGAAGTGACTGGCCAAGCCGCGATCGACGAAGAGCGTACCGACCGCAACGTGGCCGGTAATATCGGCCTGCTGGCTGCCCGTGGCTGAGGGCAGCCGGACATGCCCAATTCTTTTCCGACGCGGCGGTCCTTGATCGGCTGATTGATCTATCGCGTAGACCGCCGTGCTGATTCATTCAAATGCCGGCCGGGCGGGCCGTTGACAGTTCGTCCGGCTAAAGCGCGATCTACCGCGGTCCGTCAATTCAAAACAAAAGTACCGCCCTGGCGATGAATAATGAGGTTTGCCGGTTGGCCTGTGGCCGAACTTTCATCACTCGCTGTTGAGCTGTATCATGTACAGAATTCTGCAACCAAAGACAGTGAGGCTCGCCATGTCAATCTCCGCCAGTGACATCGTTCCCTTCTCACAAGCCCGCGCCAATCTCTCTGACCTGGCCGATCAGGTCAAAGCCGGTGCCGAGAAGATCATCACCAAGAACGGGGAAAGCTATGTCGCGCTGATCGATTCGGACCGACTCGACTACTACCATCAGCTCGAACGCGAACGCATCCATCTGCTGCTCATCGACGCAGCCGGCAAAGGGCTGGACGATGTCGCAGCCGGCTACACCAAGGATGCGCGTAGCGCTCTGCAAGCCATCAAACGCAAGCGTCTCGCCAACACGGTGGGCTGAGCGTGGCAGGCAAGACCTCATCCCCGGTCACCGTCAAGCTCACAGCCAATTTTGAGCGCAACCTCGAGGAAATCGAGCAATTCCTGAACGCTGCCGAAGCAGCGCTGGCCTATGACGGATTGCTCGATGAACTTCTGGCAACCGTTATCCCCAATCTTGAACGTTTTCCGGCAATCGGGCGTTCGTTCCTCGAGCGCCCGGTTCGCTCCGTCGAAACCAGCAACGGGATCGACCTGCTGCGCGGCAAGTTGCGCAAAATCGGGGCAGATGCCGAAATCCGCGAGTACGTGTTGCAGCACTACTTGCTGCTTTACGCCGGCACCGACAAGGAAGTTTTCCTGCTTGCCATCCGCCACCACAAACAGCTTTCGTTCGATTTTCAGACATTGTGGTAGCAGACTGACTGGCTAATCGGAGCTCGCGTATAAAGTTGCATGAATTCAGGTTAACTCCGAAGTAAGGCGGCATAAATAGGCCATTCAGTAAGGACCAGTTGATGAACACACTTTCCCCCACTTCCGCGATAAAAACCTTCGTTATTGGACCAATCGGCGACAGGGATGCTGTGGATGGCAGCCAAGCTCGCCTGGCCTATGAAGAAGGCATTCAAGTGTTTGAAGATGTCATCCAGCCTGCTTGCACGGCGTTTGGGCTTGAGGCAACTCGTTCCGACATGATTGCGCGCTCTGGAGAGATTCCTGAGCAGATTTTTCGGCAGATTCGCGACTGCCCTGTTGTCATTGCTGACCTGACAGGCGCGAATCCGAACGTAATGTACGAACTTGGACTTCGTCATACGACCGGAAAGGTTACCGTACAGATTGGTGAGAAAGGGCGCCTTCCTTTCGATGTGGCAGCCATCCGGACCATCATGTTTCGGCGTACTGAGGCTGGATTGGTGCAGGCTCGAAAAGATCTTGCTAAGGCACTGGCAGCGAATCTTGATACTGGTGGCGATCCGGTAACCGCAACCCGCATCTGGTTTGAGGCAGCGACAGCCCACCAAGACCGGGCTGAAGAACTGATGGAGAGTTCTGGAGAGATTGAAGAGGAAGAGCCGGGCTTCCTTGAGCTTCTGGTGGAAATGGAGACAGGCACGCAATCGCTCGTTCAGACAATGCAAGCGGCAACATCCATCACCGAGGACATCAGCTCCGCTTATTTGGAAGCAACTCAGAGCATACGGGAAGCTGACGCAAGAGGCGGTGGTGCAGCTGCACGGCTGACTATAGCTGACCAGACGGCAACGAAGCTTGATGCGCATGCCTCGAGACTAGAGGTCGTATCTGGAGAATATGCCTTAACAGTTGATCGCATTGAGCCTGGCATCCAGTTCGTTCTTGGTAGGCTGGCAGATGATCCAGAGCAGCTCACCGAAATTCCAGATTTTCCTTCTCAGATCGGAGTCCTCTGCTCGGCTGCAAAGCAAACTAATGAAGGGGCACTGGCAATGCGCGCCAACGCGCTAAAGATTGGAAAAGCGTCTCGTTCGTTGAAGCGAGTTGGTCAAAGACTTGCATCCTCGTTCAAGCGATTTTCGGACGCTTCGAGTCGAGTTGCAGGGTGGATTGAACTGGTTAATAAAATACCGAGTCAGTCATCAAATACAAACCCAACCATCTCGGATGGAGGCCAAAGGGGTACTTAGCCCTTCCCTTCAGGCGAGGTTAGCGTGCTGCCGGTTCGGGTCTTTCCCAGGGTGGCACGGGATCGAACTCGCTTTCCAGTTCGGCGAGAAAGGCCCTGACCTTGGGCGCCCGGCTCCGGCTGGGCGTGTAGCAGGCGTAGAGGAACTGGCCGAGGCGGGTGATCGGCTGGTAATCGTCGAGAATGGTTTGCAGCCGGCCTTGGGCCAGTTCCGGCCGGCAGACATAGGTCGGCAGGATGGCCAGGCCATGGCCGCCGAGCACGGCGTCGTGCACGCAATCGACACTGTTGAAGTGGAACTTGCTGCTGACCGGGACACTGATTTCCTCGCCGTTGTGATCCTGCAGGCGCCAGATCCGGCCGTCGGCGGTCGGCAGGTAGCTGAAGCACTGGTGTTCGGCCAGTTCCTGCGGTGTTGCCGGTTCGCCGTGGCTGGCCAGATAGGCCGGCGTGCCGACGATCACCCGTTGCAGGCTGACCAGCTTGCGCGCCACCGCGTCTTCCGGCGGCGCCTTGGTCATGCGCAGCGCCAGATCGATGTTGTCGTCGACCAGATCGACCAGTTGGTCGGTGAGGACCAGTTCGCAACTGAGTTCCGGATAGCGGGCGACGATGCGCGGAAAGAGCGGGGCGATATACATCCGGCCGAAGGTGATCGAGGCGCTGATGCGCAGCAGGCCGCGCGGCGCGTCGCCCTGATTCTTGACGGCGATTTCGGTGCTCTGGATGGCCTCCAGCGCCCGTAGCGCGTGTTGATGGAAGATTTCGCCGGAGGGCGTCAGGCTGAGCCGGCGGGTCGAGCGCTCGAACAGGCGGACGCCGAAGGCGCGTTCGAGTTCGCCGATCTGCTTGCTGATCTGCGCCCGGGTGCAGTCGAGACGCCGCGCTGCGGCGGCCATGCTGCCGGCCTCGACGACCTTCACGAAACTTTCCCAACTACTTAACCAGGCCATTTTGTCAATAATCCGTTGACGGTATGACAAGAATTATGGGCTATTTGACAATGGATTTAACAACTATAGTTCGGCGAAATCGTCGTTACCTTTTATCTCTGGAAAACAAGCCATGCTGCGTACATTAAGCCGCCCCGATGTGATGCTCACCACCCTGGCCGCTGCCGGCATCCTGATGGTCACCATGGGCGCGCGCCAGTCGCTCGGCCTCTTCATCAGCCCGCTCGATGCGACGACCGGCCTGGGCATTGCGACGATCAGCCTGGCGCTGGCCGTCGGGCAATTCGCCTGGGGTGCCATCCAGCCGGTAGCCGGGGCCGTGGCCGACCGCTTCGGGGCGCGTGCCGTGCTGATCGGCGGCCTGCTGGTACTGGCCGTGGGTAGCGCGATCACGCCGTTCATGAGCACCGGTTTCGGCCTGATCATCTCGCTCGGCCTGCTCTCGGCGATGGGCTCGGGGGCCGGCAGCTTTTCCGTGCTGATCGGTGCAGCGGCGCAGCGTCTGCCGATCGAGGCGCGCGGTGCGGCCTCCGGCGTAATCAATGCCGGCGGCTCGTTCGGCCAGTTCGTCTTTGCCCCGATCATGCAGAAGCTGATCCAGTCGATCGGCTGGATGGGTGCGCTGTGGGCGATGGCGATGATGGTGTTGGCCGCGCTGCCGCTGGTCGGCAAGCTGACCGGGCCGACGGCGGTTGCGCCGGCCAAGCACACGCATGAAGACAACGGCCTGCGCCATGCCATCGTCACGGCGATGCAGGACCGCAGCTACCTGCTGCTGCATGCCGGCTTCTTTACCTGCGGCTTCCATATCGCCTTCCTCGTCACGCACCTGCCGGGCGAGGTCAATCTGTGTGGGTTGCCGCCGGCGGTAGCCAGCTGGTCGCTGGCGATCATCGGGCTGGCCAATATCTTCGGCAGCCTCTACGCCGGCGCCTGCATCTCGAAGTACCGCAGCAAGTACGTGCTGGCCGCGATGTACGCCTCGCGCGTCGTCCTGGTCGGCCTGTACCTGCTGATGCCGCGCACCGAACTGACCTTCTACCTGTTCGCCGCCGGCCTCGGCTTCACCTGGCTGGCCACGGTGCCGCCGACCGCCAACATCGTCGGCAAGCTGTTCGGCGTCCGCTATCTCGGCACCTTGTTCGGCTTGACCTTACTGTCGCACCAGATCGGCGGCTTCCTCGGCGCCTATCTCGGCGGCCTGGCCATCGTCCAGTTCGGCGACTTCGGCTGGATGTGGTACGCCGACATGGTACTCGCCGGGCTGGCGGCCATCGCCAATCTACCTATCCGCGAGGCACCGGTGCAGCCTGCACTGGCCCCGGCCTGAACTGAGGAGCATGCGACATGAGCAATTTTCGTCTGGATATTTCGGTGGATGCATTGAACGAGCGGGGTGGCGAATACCTGCCCGGTTATCTCGGCATCGAGATGGTCGAATTGCAGCCCAATTCCTTGCGCAGCCGGATGCCGGTCAAGAAGCTGCATTTCGCGCCCAACAATTTCCTGCACGCCGCCAGTGTCGTCGCGCTGGCCGACACCACCTGCGGCTACGCGACGATTGTCCATCTGCCGGAAGGGGCCGAGTCCTTCACCACCATCGAGCTGAAGAGCAACCACCTGGGCACGGTCACCGAGGGCAGCATCGCCTGCGTTGCCACCGCCCAGCACCTCGGGCGCAACACCCAAGTTTGGGATGCCGTGGTGACCGACGAGGCGAGCGGCCGCAAACTGGCGCTGTTCCGCTGCACGCAGATGATTCTCTGGCCGCGCAGCCCGAAAGCCGCGGCGTAGGGCGAGCGTTAGCGCGCTCGGGCGCTGGTCGCCGCCGGCAATTTCACTCGAATTCGACCAGCACGTCGCCGGTCTGGACATGCTGGCCGGCCTTGACGTTGACCGCCGCGATCACGCCGGCCAGCGGGGCGGTGATGTTGGTTTCCATCTTCATCGCTTCGAGCAGCAGCAGTGGGTCGCCAGCCTGGATGCGGCTGCCGGCGTCGGCGAAAATCTTGACCACGGTGCCGGAAACCGGGCTGCGGCAGACCTTGTTCTCATTGGCCAGCGGCGCCGGCGAGCCATGGACGGCCAGTTCGGGCGGGGCGCTGCCGGCCAGTCTGGCCGAGCCGACCGGATAGGCTGGCGGCAGGCTGGCGTGGTCGGCTTCGGCAACTTCGACATCGACCTCGTAGGTCTTTTCATCGATGGTGATTCGTAGTTTCACGGTTGCTTCCAATCAATGAAGGCGGTGCGAGGCATGTACGCCGATGCGGCCGACCTGGCCCCAGGCGCTGGAGTGCACCAGGCGCACCTGGCGAATGTGGGCGTGCACGCCGAGAAAGGCGGCGACGGCTGCCGAAATGGCCAGCAAGGTTTCTTCGCTGGGGGCCGAATCGGCCGCCGCCACGCCTTCGCTCATCCGCTGTTCGAGTTCGTTTACCCGGCGATTGAGGGCGCCGATCTCGGCGCGCATCTGCGCGATCAGGGACAACAGTTCGTCTTCCGTTTGCTTGCTGGTCATGGTGGCAATCCTAGAGCGGTATCAAACCGTGTTTCTTGTGTGGCCGGGGCACCCGCTTGATGCGCAGGTACTCAAGCGCCTGGGCGATGTGCTGGCGGGTCAGGGCCGGTTCGATGACGGCATCGACCAGCCGCTGTTCGGCGGCGACATAGGGGTTGGAGAAAGTGTCGCGATAGCTGGCGATCAGCTCGGCCCGCCGTTGCTCCGGGTTATCGGCCTCGCCGATCTCCTTGCGGAAGACGATCTCGGCCGCGCCTTCGGCGCCCATCACGGCGATTTCGGCGGTCGGCCAGGCGAACACCCGGTCGGCATCGAGATCCTTGCCGCACATCGCGAGGTAGGCGCCGCCGTAGCTCTTGCGCAGGATGATGGTGATCTTCGGCACGGTCGCCGACGAATAGGCGAAGAGCAGCTTGGCGCCATGGCGGATGATGCCGCCGTACTCCTGTTCGACGCCCGGCATGAAGCCCGGGACATCGACGAAGGTGACGAGCGGGATGTTGAAGGCGTTGCAGAAACGGATGAAGCGCGCCGCCTTGGTCGACGCATCGATGTCGAGCACGCCGGCCTTGACCGACGGCTGGTTGGCGACGATGCCGACCGAGGCGCCGCACACCCGGGCAAAGCCGACGACGATGTTCATCGCATGGCCGGCCTGGACTTCGAGGAAATCGGCGTCATCGACGATCGCCGCGATCACCGTCCGGACGTCGTAGCCCTGCTTGCTTTCCTCGGGCAACAGCGTTTCGAGCAGCGGATTGGCTTCGATCAGGTAATCGCCCTCGACCAGCGGCGGATCTTCGAGATTGTTGGCCGGCAGGAAGGCGAGCAGTTTGCGACAGAGCGCGATGGCGTGCTGATCGTCGTCGGCGATGAAGTGGATGACCCCGGAGTGCACCATGTGCGCATCCGGCCCGCCGAGTTCCTCGGCCGTGACGCTCTCGCCGGTGACCTGCTTGATGACCTGCGGCCCGGTGATGAACATCTGCGCCTGGCGGGTCTGGATGATGAAGTCGGTCAGGGCCGGGCTATAGGCCGCGCCGCCGGCGCACGGCCCGCAGATCAGCGAGATCTGCGGCACCGCGCCGGAGAGCAGCACGTTGGCGTGAAACACCTTGCCGTAACCGGACAGCGAGGCGATCCCTTCCTGCACCCGGGCGCCGCCGGAATCGTTGATAAAGACGAAGGGCGAGCCGGTCTTCAGCGACGATTGCATGATCTCGGCCACCTTGATCGAATGCGTCTCGCCGGCCGAACCGCCGGCCACCGTGAAATCCTGGCTGGCCAGATGGACCAGCCGGCCGCCGACCGAGGCCGCGCCGGTGATCACGCCATCGGCGGCAAAGACCTTGTCGGCCATGCCGAACAGCGTCGCGCGATGCGTGGCGAACTGGCCGACTTCCTCGAAGCTGTCGGCATCGACCAGCGCGGCGACCCGTTCGCGGGCGGTCAGCCGGCCGGACTGGCGATGCTTCTCCTGCTTCTCGGCGCCGCCGCCGAGGGCATTCACCGCGCGGCGGCGGCGCAGTTCGGCAATCTTCTCTTGCATGGTGCTCATGGTTCGTCCTGTCTATTCGCTGACCGGCGTCACCGAGACCCGGTGCGAGCGGCCGTTCAGTTTGACGTCGTAGGTGATCGGGCTGCGCAGCGGGGCCGCCTCGCCGACCGGGCTGCCGGCCGGGACGGCGGGCGGCGCCGGGTCGACGCCGAGGTTCTTCGGGCCGAGGGCGCGGCTGGCGAAGAAACCCGGGGCGACCTGCGGGAACATCGCGTAGGTCAGGACGTCTTCTTCGCTGCCGTCGCAACCCGGCAAGGCCGTCGCCGCAGCCTGCAGGGCGCCCCACTCGGGTTGCAGCAGATCGGCCGGGCGTTGTTCGATGGGCGGCTTGTGGGCGTGCTGTTCGGCCAGGGCGAGGACCGCCGGGTCGCGCTCGCCCGGTGCCTGGCCGTAATAGCCGAGCATCAGGTCGGCGAATTCGCTGGACATCACTTTGTAGCGGCCCATCAGCACATTGAACACGGCCTGCGTCCCGACGATCTGGCTGGATGGCGTGACCAGCGGCGGAAAGCCGGCATCCTCGCGGACCCGCGGCACTTCGACCAGGACTTCGTCGAGGCGGTCTTCCGCCTTCTGCTGCTTCAGTTGGCTTTCCATGTTGGAAATCATGCCGCCCGGGATCTGGCTGTCGAAGATGTCGGTCTCGACGCCGTGGATGTTCGACATGAAAGCCTGGTAGCGCGGCCGCAGGGCGGCGAAGTGATCCTTGATGCGATGCAGGCAGGCCTTGTTCAGGCGGGCTTCGTAGCCGGTGCCGTCGAGCATGGCGACCAGGCTTTCGGTCGGGTTGTGGCCGGGGCCGAGGCTGAGCGAGCTGATCGCGGTATCGACGCAGTCGGCGCCGGCTTCGATGGCTTTCATCAGGGAGACCAGCGTGACGCCGGTCGTCGCATGAGTATGGACGTGAATGCGCACGCCTTCACCGCAGCGCGTCTTGATGCCCTTGACGATGTCGTAGGCCGGCTGCGGCTTGAGCAAGGCGGCCATGTCCTTCAGACAGATCGAATCGCAGCCGAGGTCGACCAGTTGTTCGGCCATTGCGACGAAGGTTTCGGTGGTGTGCAGCGGACTGACCGTGTAGCAGATCGTCCCCTGGGCATGTTTGCCGTTGCGCCGTACCGCCTGGACCGAATGGCGGATGTTGCGGATGTCGTTGAGGGCATCGAAGACGCGGAAGACATCCATGCCATTCTCGGCCGCCTTGTCGACGAAGCGGTCGACCACGCCGTCCTCGTAATGCCGGTAGCCGAGCAGGTTCTGGCCGCGCAGCAGCATCTGCAGCCGCGAATTGGGCAGCAACTTGCGAAAGACGCGCAGCCGTTCCCACGGGTCTTCGTTGAGGAAACGGATGCAGGCGTCGAAGGTCGCGCCGCCCCAGCATTCGACCGACCAGTAGCCGGCCTGGTCAATGTCGGCGCAGGCCGGCACCATGTCGGCCAGCGCCATCCGGGTCGCCAGCAGACTCTGGTGCGCGTCGCGCAGGCACAGCTCGGTGATGTCGATTGTTTTGGTCATATGCAGCTCAATTCCTCAACGGGCGCCGCCAATGGAGCGTTCTGGCGCTAGATGGGCCAGTATGCACCGCGGATCGGCAAGATGCCAACGGCCCGCTTTCCCGGGCGGCGAGCCCGGATTGCTCGCCGGATAAGCTTTCCGGGATAAGGCTAGGGCCGGCCAGTTTGCGAAAAGTTCTTTTTATCGGTTCGTCGGGAATTGATTCATGATTGCGCGGTCAGACGCGCTCTGCTTTCACCATCAACCATCCAAGGAGTTCTCGATGTCCCAATCCGTAACGCTGGGCGGCAATCCGATCGAAGTGGCCGGAGTCTTGCCGGCGAAGGGCGCCACGGCGCCCGATTTTTCGCTGGTCGGCAAGGATCTGGCCGATGTCACGCTGGCCAGCCTGGCCGGCAAGCGCAAGGTTCTGAACATTTTTCCGAGCATCGATACGCCGACCTGCGCCACCTCGGTCCGCAAGTTCAACCAGTCGGCCAACGAACTGACCAATACCGTGGTGCTGTGCATTTCGGCCGATTTGCCGTTTGCCCAGAACCGTTTTTGCGGCGCCGAAGGCCTGGCCAATGTGCAGACGCTATCCACCATGCGTGGCCGTGAATTCCTCGACGCCTACGGTGTCGCCATCAAGAGCGGGCCGCTGGCCGGTGTCGCGGCGCGTGCCGTGGTGGTGCTCGACGAAAACAATAAGGTGTTGCACAGCGAGCTGGTGTCCGAGATCAAGAACGAACCGGACTACGCCCCGGCCCTTGCTGCCCTGGCCTGATCGCCTCAGCCTGGCGCCAAATCACCTTTGCCGGGCAGCCGGCCGGGTGATTTGGCGCCAATCTCTCGCTCAATGAGCAAGCTCTCTTCACCCTCCGCGCTTTCGCCGGTCATGTCGGGCCTCAAGTTGTCCGAACTGATTTCGGCTCTCAGTCATGCGCTGGATATCACCGAAGGCCAGCCGGAAGGGCATTGCGTCCGCTGCTGCTGGATCGGCATGCATATCGGCCGGACCATCGGGCTTGATGAAGATGCCCTGTGGGGTCTCTATTACACGCTGCTCCTCAAGGATCTCGGCTGCAGCAGCAATGCCGCGCGTATCTGCGAGCTCTACCTGACCGACGACCTCGCCTTCAAGCGCGATTTCAAGACGGTCGGCGACAGCCTGCCGCAGGTGCTCAATTTCGTGCTCAAGCACACCGGCCTGAAAGCCGGCCTGGCCGAGCGTTTTCGCAGTGTCATGACGATCATGCGCGACGGCAGCGAGATCGCCCGGGAACTGATCGCCACGCGCTGCCAGCGCGGGGCCGAAATCGCCCGCCTGCTGCGCTTTCCGGAAACCGTCGCGGCCGGCATCTACAGCCTGGATGAGCACTTCAACGGCCAAGGCAAACCGGCAGGGCTTTCCGGCGAGGCGATTCCATTGTTTTCGCGGATCGCGCTGCTCGCTCAGGTCATCGATGTTTTCCACACGGCCGGCGGGCCGCAGGCGGCGCTCGATGAAATCGGCCGGCGTTCCGGCCGCTGGTTCGATCCCCATCTGGTCTCGGCATTCGGCACGGTTGCGGAAAGCGATGCCTTCTGGGCGACGCTGGCTTCGCCGGAAGTCACCGCCGCCATCCTCGAACTGGAGCCGGCTTCCCACGTCGCCGAACTCGACGACGACTATCTCGACGACATCGCCGCTGCCTTCGGCCAGGTGGTCGACTCGAAAAGTCCCTACACCAGCGGCCACAGTGCGCGCGTCGCCCTCTACGCCGACATGATCGCCGAGACGCTTGGCCTGGCGCCCGAACGCCGGCGCTGGCTGCAGCGCGGCGCCTTGCTGCACGACGTCGGCAAGCTCGGTGTCAGCAACAGCGTGCTCGACAAGCCGGGCAAGTTGGACGCCGACGAGTGGGCGGCGGTGCAGGCACACGCCATGTACACCGAGACCATCCTGTCGCGCATCGAATGTTTTGCCGAGCTGGCCAGGGTCTCGGCAGCGCATCACGAGCGGCTCGACGGCAAGGGTTATCCGCGCGGTTTGCTGGCCGCCGAGATCTGCCTGGAAACCCGCATCATCACGACCGCCGATATCTTCGACGCGATCACCGCCGAGCGTCCCTATCGCGGTGCCGTGCCGATCCCGAAGACGCTCGAGATGATGGCCGAGAACGTCGGCACGGCTATCGACGAACGTTGTTTCGCAGCTCTCAAGCAGGCGCTCGACCGCCAGCCGGGCTGATTCCCCCGTAAAATACGGTTTTTCTGAATTCCGGTCCGTCCGGACAAGGTCTCTACTGCATGAATACCATTGAAAAAGTGCCGACTGTCGGCTTCGTCAGCCTGGGTTGCCCGAAAGCCGGCAGCGACGCCGAGCGTATCCTGACCAAGCTGCGCGCCGAAGGCTACGAAATCTCGCCGAGTTACGAGAATTCCGACCTCGTCATCGTCAATACCTGCGGCTTCATCGATGCCGCCGTCGAGGAATCGCTCGACGCCATCGGCGAGGCGCTCAACGAAAACGGCAAAGTCATCGTCACCGGCTGCCTCGGCGCCAAGGGCGATATCGTCAAGACGACGCACCCGTCGGTGCTCGCCGTCACCGGCCCGCATGCCGCCGACGAGGTGATGGGCTATGTCCATCAGCACCTGCCCAAGCTGCACGATCCGTACAGCGATCTGGTACCGCCGCAGGGCGTCCGCCTTACGCCGGACCACTTCGCCTACCTGAAGATTTCCGAAGGCTGCAACCACAGCTGCACCTTCTGCATCATCCCATCGCTGCGCGGCCCGCTGGTCTCGCGGCCGGTCGGCGACGTGCTGGCCGAAGCCGAGAATCTGGCGCGCGCCGGGGTCAAGGAAATCCTGGTTATTTCGCAGGACACCTCGGCCTACGGCGTCGATCTGAAATACCGCACCGCCTTCTGGGGCGGCAAGCCGGTCAAGTCGCGCCTGAAGGAACTGTGCGAGGCGCTGGCCAGCTTCGGCATCTGGGTCCGTTTGCACTACGTCTATCCGTATCCGTCGGTGGACGACGTGATTCCGCTGATGGCCGAAGGCAAGATCCTGCCTTACCTCGACGTGCCGTTCCAGCACGCCAGCCCGAAGATCCTCAAGGCGATGAAGCGTCCGGCCTCGGCCGAGAACACGCTGGAGCGCATCGCCAAGTGGCGGTCGATCTGCCCGGAAATCGTTATCCGCTCGACCTTCATTACCGGCTTCCCCGGCGAGACCGAAGAGGATTTCGATCAACTGATCCAGTTCCTCGAAGACGCCAAGCTCGATCGCGTCGGCGCCTTTGCCTACTCGCCGGTCGACGGCGCCAAGGCCAATGAGCTCGAAGGCCTGCCGCCGGAAGAGGTGCGCGAAGACCGCCGGCGCTGGCTGATGCAGGTCCAGGAAGATATCAGCGCGGCCAAGCTGGAAGCCAAGATCGATACGGTCATCGAAGTGCTGGTCGATGCGGTCGATGAGGAAGGCGTCGTCGCCCGCTCCAAGGCCGATGCCCCGGAAATCGACGGTCTGGTCTATATCGACGGCTTCTTCGACGCCGAACCGGGCGACTTCCTGCAGGTGCGCGTCACCGATGCCGATCACCATGACCTCTACGCCGAGCCTGTCTGAACAACTGGCCGGGATCGTCGGGACGGCTTACGTCCTGACCGATCCGGCCGAGCTCGCGCCTTTCCTGACCGACTGGCGCGGCCGCTACCACGGTCGTGCCCAATGCGTGGTGCGCCCGGCCGATGCCGGCGAAGTCGCCGCCGTGGTCAAGGCCTGCGCTGCAGCCGGCGCGCCGATCGTGGCGCAGGGCGGCAATACCAGCCATTGTGGCGCGGCAACGCCGGACGAGGCGGGGCGGGCGGTGCTGCTCAGCCTGTCCCGGCTGAACCGCATTACTGCGGTCGACCCGCAAAACAACACGATTTCGGTCGAAGCCGGCTGCACGCTGGCCGCCGTGCACGAGGCGGCGCGCGCCGTCGACCGGCTGTTCCCGCTGGCTCTGGCTTCCGAAGGCAGTTGCCAGATCGGCGGCAACCTGTCGACCAATGCCGGCGGCGTCCAGGTGCTGCGTTACGGCAATACCCGCGAACTGACGCTCGGCATCGAAGTGGTGTTGGCCAGCGGTGAGCTCTGGAATGGCCTGCGCGGCCTGCGCAAGGACAACACCGGCTACGACCTGAAGCAGCTGTTCATCGGCGCCGAAGGCACACTCGGCATCATCACCGCCGCGGTCCTGAAGCTGTTTCCGCTGCCCAAGCGGCAGACGACCTGCTGGCTCAATGTGCCATCGCCCAGTGCGGCGGTCGATCTGCTCAATTCGGCGAAGGCGGTTTTCGATGCCCAGTTGACCGCTTTCGAGCTGGTTTCCGACGTCTCGCTCGGGCTGGTGTTGAAGAACATTCCCGAATCCACCCGGCCGACGGAAAAAAGCCCGTGGTACATCCTGGCCGAGTTTTCCGAGGCCGATCCGGCCGCCGTAGAAAACTGGCTGGCGGCCCGACTGGAGCGGAATGAGGTCGGCGACGCCGTGCTCGCCCAGTCCGACAGCCAGGCGAAAAAGCTGTGGGCCCTGCGCGAGAACATTTCGGAAGCGCAGAAGATCGAGGGCATCAGCATCAAGCACGACGTTGCGGTGCCAGTGTCGCGCATTCCCGAGTTCCTGGCCTGGGCTGATGCGGCGCTCAACGCGGCCTTCCCGGGCATCCGCGTCGTTGCCTTCGGGCACGTCGGCGACGGCAACCTGCACTACAACCTGTCGAAGCCCGATGCGCTCGACAACACCGCCTTCATCGCCTGCCAGCCAGCCGTCAATCGCCTGGTGCATGACACGGTGCATGCGCTGAACGGCTCGATTTCGGCCGAACACGGCATTGGCCAACTGAAGCGCGAAGAACTGCTGCGTTACAAAAGCCCGGTCGAAATGGCCTTGATGCGTACGGTCAAGCAGGCGCTCGATCCGCAGGGCCTGATGAATCCGGGCAAGATTCTCTGAATATCGGGCGATTCTAGGAAAGCGGAGTCCGGGGGCAACCGGCTGAGCTCGTCGGATACCATGAACCATGGCGAAGTTATCCCCAAGGCGGTTTTTCGGAGACCGATTCAGTATTGATACGCCGAATTGACCGCAGGTTGGGCGTCAACTTCTATGGCTGGTTGGTGCCCGAGCTGCCCTTGGCTTAGCGATGAAATCCCATATCTTTGATGCCAGCTAGCGTGGCAATTTGTTGGCGTAGTGCCTCGAGTTTCTGAGGCTCAAGACATCCTGAATAGCCAAGAATTGGAGCAGACGGCGACCAATCGGGCGCTGACATTAGAACCAAGCGATCATGGTTCTTAAGCGTAATTTCTAACAAAACTTCAGGATCATTGTCCGCCGTTACGCTGAAGCGGGATTGGATCGACTCTGCGTCGTAAAAAGCGAAAGTACATCCTTTTTTGGTCAGCCATGCGAATCGGTAAATCACGTTGATTCGCTTGCTGCCGGAACAAAACGTGATTTCAACCGGTCGCATCAATAGGGAATAGATGAGAACGATAAAGAACAAAATCTCAAAAGGCACCCACCAGATGAAATTGATTTCCATCTGCGCCATAGAAATAGCAAATGCCACCAGCAGCATGGGCATGAGAATAAAGAACATACCTGCGCCTTCTTGAGGGCGTACCGATATGTGTTCGGGGAGTGAATCCATTCCGGTTAATCTTAAAATTTACGTCGTGACCATGCAATAAAGGCCAAACCAATAATGGCCTGAAGTATCGGATAACCGATTGTTCCAAATGTGGCGGTAACCAATCGGTAGACCCATGACCATCTGCCCGTCGAGAGGCTGGCGGGATCACCAAAATACACGTTGGAGAGGGCATTTATAAGAAACAGGAGGCCGACCGCCAGCCGGATTCGGCTCACATGCTCTGGATCGATTTGTAAGGGATTCACGCAACTCATGCAGGGGGCCATTAATTGATTGCATCCTCCACCCTGCGACGGGTCAAACTGCATATCGGCCTTGAAAGGCTTATTGTCTCTCGATTTTTTTTCAACAAGAACTGCCGGGTTAGAGCGCTGAATCGCCTCCTCTCGTCGTTTAGTAGCTAAAGCAGAAATATTTAATTTTTCGCTCATCTCGGAAGTCATCGAAGCTAAAGGAGTGGAAATCATATCGCATAGAAACTGTCCGCTCCTTGCCGGAAGCACCGGTTCTGGCAAGCGATCAATAAATGCCTAAATATGACTGCGATCATTGACGACGTTGACCGACATCAAGCCTCTGATTTGACATTCGAGTAGTGTTCCCACTGGCAAACTCGACTGAAAAGCGGGGACGCAAAGCTACCGGTCCTCTGACCGCATCAGGTCAAAGACAGCGGGGCTGCCAAGTACCTTTGTGCTTGAACGTTCTCCATCTGTCAGTTGCGAACCTGCCTTTTACGAGCAACACCAACTGAGCAGATGTCCCATGAGTGCATTCAATAGCGTAAACAACCACTGCCTCGGCAAGATCATGGCGTTGACCGAGACGACCGATGTCGTTGCATCGGACGATATCTACGACAGCCAGGGGGTGAAGTTGTGGGCCAAAGGTGGCAAGATTTCCGCCTGCCTGCAGGAGCGACTGGCCAGTCGCAAGTTGCGGAAGCCGCTCGAACTCACCCTGGAGGTTGAAAACGGCATTACCACCGGTGACGTGGCTGACGATTGCCAGAGGCTCATTCTGGCCAACCCGATCCTGTGCCATCTCTCCAGTAGCAAGGCGGCCCTGGCGGCCCTCTCACATCTGCGCCTGGTTCGTTTGCCAAGCGCCCTGAAGCTGCTGCTGGCCGCGGCCTACGACAACCGCGGCACCCATGAGTACAAACATGAGTTGCACACCATCGCGCTGTGCGCCGGTTTTGCGGCGTATGCCCAGCTCTCGTCCCTGGATACCGAACTGTTGCTGAGTGCGGCATTGCTGCATGACCTGGGCGTCCTGTACGTTAATCCTGATTTGCTCCACTCATCCCGGCAGTTGACGGCCAAGGAGTGGGCGTCGGTGGCGGTTCATCCGAAGGTTAGTCACATGGTTGCGCTGGAAATCGGCAAACTGCGTGATGAGGTGGGCCTGGCGATTGGCCAGCATCACGAGCGGCTCGATGGCAGTGGTTATCCCTTCATGCTGACCAAGGAGAAGATTTCTCCGATCGGTTCGATCCTGGCGGCCGCCGATGCCATGGCTGCAATCATTGAGCGCGGCGGGGAAGGGGCGGCCAATAAGGCGACGCTGGCGATCCGGCTCATTCCGGAAGAATTCGACCCGGTACTCAAGACCTACATCTGCACGTCGCTGCGGGACTTGGCTGCACCGTTCGGCCACGGCGACCAACCTTGCTATGAGCAGACCCGTGAGGTCGTGTGCAAACTCGATCAGGTTGAGGCGAAAGTGGGAGAACTCCTGCAGAGCGCTGCGGGCAAGGTGCATGATCTTCTGAAGATGGCCGGCAATGTCTGCCACAACGTGCGCAAGGCGCTGCGAGCCACCGGGGTGGATTTCCTGCTGCAAAGCTATACCCCTGGCGGCGAGGGCGCATTTTGCGGCGAGGTCTATCACATCGTCCATGAGACCGGCTGGCGCCTGCGCAATATCTCCCGTACGCTGCAGTTGCGGGCGGATGCCCTGGCATTGGATGAACAGGCATTCCTGGCGCCGTTGATGTCCATCCTGGAGTGGACTCCGGACACTCCGCAAGAAACCTTAGTGGTTCCTTGATGCTGCTTGGGTTGTTGTCGTGATAAATCCCGGCAAGATACCCTGAGACGCTTCAGAACTTGCCGCTATCCAGGGTGGCGGTGATCTCCGGCGTCACCCGGTCGAAAGCCAGGATCCGCTTGCCCTTGTGATCCTTCAGGAAGTCGTCGGCATCCGCCTGGCTGGCGAGCGGCACGAGTTCGTGGCCCATCGGTCCGAGCACATCGGAACCGATGACATACAGCGCCTTGCGCGCATCCATCCGTTCCAGATTGTAGAAATCGGTGACGTGGATGCCGGCTATGTCTTCCTGGCGATGATTCGGCGCGTACTTGGGCAGATCGTGCAGGAATTTGAACATGTCCTTGGCACCGTCGAAGAAGTGGGCGTGCCCATCCTTCCATACGACGATGGCAATCCAGTTCGGATACTTCGAAACGATCATGCCGCAAACCGGGCAGAGGTCTTTCGGACCCGGTTTGGGTGCGGTCTGGGCAAAGGCCGGCGCGACGCAGAAGGCGAGGCCGGCGATGACGAAATGACGCCGCTGCATCAGCCCTGCTTCTGCTGCATGGCGCGCTTGCGGCGCTCTTCGCGATTCTTGCGGATCATGCTGGCATCGCTGGCCATGTCGAGATAGGACTCGCGCAGCGCGTCGTCGAATTTGGCCAGCGTGCCGCCATGTTTCGCCTGGAATTCCTTGGCGATGTCAGCCGAGGCAAAGGAGTGCTTGCTGCGCTTGGTCATCGCGTGCTTGAGATCGGCACCGATCAGGTAGAGCAGTTGATCGACCGGCAGCAGCGGGCGCGGCTCGATGTTTGAGCCGTAATCCGGTCCCCAGATGGTCTTCGGTTCGCGGTCGATGTTCAGGCTGAGGCTGAGCGACAGGCAGTGAATCGAGCAGGTGCCGTCGACCAGATCGTCGGAATACTGGACCAGCATGCGGGTACGGTGATGTTCCTTGCGGTCCATGCCGCAGTAGGGGCATTTCGGATATTTGGCGAGTTCGTTGTCCAGCGGCTTGCTATTGGCGGCTGTTTTCGGAATGAACTGGTTCGGCGTGCCATCGGTGGTGCAGGCATTGGCGCTGACCTGTGTCGAGGTGGCGGCGAAGCCGGCGAGTGCGGAGATTTTGAGAAGATCGCGGCGTTTCATTTTTCTCTTCCTGTGGCTGTTTGGTAGCTTCCAAATATTAGCGCTCGATGATGTGTCGGCGCTGCGGCAAAGTGTCGCAGTCAGCCCCGCAGCCTCGGCGCGATCTTGCCGAACCGCACGAAGGCCGACAGCATCGAGGGCAGCATGCCGGCACCGAAGGCCAGCATCAGTAGGCCGCCCTCCAAGAACGAGGGCTCCTTGGTCGCTTTGACGGCCTGCGCCATGGTCATCGCCAAGCCGTACGAAGAAGGTGGAAACCAGTCCGCCGCACATACCGAGGCAATGGCCGCTGCCGAGCGGTCCGGTCATGAAGGCGAGCCAATAGGAAACTCGGCGATGGCTTGGTGGTGACTGTGGTCAATAACGACGAGACTGCCAGACAAGCGGCTGCTTAATCACGCGGACTAGGCAAATTCGGCGAAATTGGCCGATGACAATTGCCTGACCGACCGGCTGTGCGTCAATTAGCCGCACGACCAAGGTGGTAATTGCTTCTAGAATCGCCGCCTTAAAAACAACCCTGTCCAGGTTGCCGTCAGCATTTCATGGCCAGCGCAATTACCTGTCTTTATATCGAACACATCGGTGAAATCCGGCGTTTTCTGGCGCGCCGGATTTGCTGTGTCGAGGCCGCTGCCGAACTGGCGCACGAGGTCTTCATCCGCTACATGTTTGCCGCGCCAGCCTCGCCGATCGAGAACCCGCGTGCCTTTCTGTTCCGGATCGCCGGTCATCTGGCGACCGACCATTTTCGGGCCAATCCGGTCAAGGCGGGGCAGTGGGTCGATATTGCCGAATGCACCGAGCTGGCCTCCGACTATCCGGCGCCCGAGCGCTTTGCCATGGCCCGCCAGGAGCTCGATCGGCTGCGCCGGGCCATCGAGGAGTTGCCGCCCAAATGCCGGGAGGTCTTCATTCGCCACAAGTTCGACGGCATTCCGCAGGCGACCCTGGCGCGGGAATACCGGGTCACCGTCAATGCCATCGAAAAACATCTGGTGCGCGCCCTGGTCCTGCTGCGCTTGCGGGTCATGCCGGCATGAAGCGTGATGCTACCGATTTTGGCGCTCCGGCCGGTGCTGGCGAGTCCGACCAATTGGCCGAGGAAGCTGCCACCTGGTTCATCCGCTTGCGCCAGCCACGGCTCGCCGATCACGAACGCCAGCGTTTCCAGCGCTGGCTGGCCTCGTCCGAGCGGCATCAGCGGGAATACGCCAGCTTCGAGAAACTGTGGGGGGCTATCGATGGTCTGGCGCGGCCGCGGCGGCGCAAACAGCGTTTGGCCGGCGGAGCGTTTGCCCTTGCGGTGGCTGCCGTTCTGGCCTTGGTTTATACGGCGACTGGCGTCGACCTGCAGAAAAGCACCGGGATCGGCGAAACCGCCGAACTGCAGTTGGCCGATGGCTCGCACATCGCAATCGATGCGGATAGCGTGCTGCACGTCGAGTATTCGCTGTGGCGACGGCGGATCACGCTCGAGCGCGGGCAGGCCCTGTTCAAGGTGGCGCCTGGTCTGCGTCCCTTCGAGGTGCGGGCCGGCGAGGGGAGCTTGCGCGATATCGGCACGACCTTCAATGTCCTGGAAGACCGGGGCAAGGTGACCGTCTCGGTTACCGAGGGCGCCGTCGAGATCAGCCTCGACGCGCAACCGACCAAACGCCTGCTGAACGGCGGTCAGCAGGCCAGCTACCAGGCCGGCCGGATTTCCGCCAGTCAGGCCATCACGCCGCAGGCCGCCTGCGCCTGGCTGGACAATCGCTGGCTGTTTGCCGAGGCATCGCTCGGCGAAGTGGTACGCCAGATCAACCGCCAGCATGAGCGTCCGGTCAGCCTTGCCGACAGTGCGCTAGACCGCTATCGGGTCAGCGGCGTTTTCGACCGGACGGACCGAGCTGGTCTGCTCAAGGCGCTCGCCGCGATCCTGCCGGTCAGGGTCCAAGAGACGCCGGACGGTACCCGGCTGCGCCAGCGCTAAGCGCGGCAAAAATATTTCGGAATCGATGTCAGGGTAGCGCCCCTTTTTACGTCTTAAGCAATGTCGGACGTATTTGTCCCGTCACAAAAACATGTAACAGGGGGAAACTTCATGCACCAACCACTGCGCCTCGCGCTGCTGGTCGCCGCCATTCATTCCGGTGGCGCCATCGCCCAGGTCAAGCCGATTGACATCGCCGCCCAGAACCTGGGCAGCGCGCTCACGGCGTTGGCTACCCAGAGTGGCATCCAGATATTGTTCTCCGCCGACGAAGTCAAGGGCGCTCAGTCCGCTTCGCTGCATGGTCAGCTCGCTCCGGATGAAGCGCTGCGCAAGCTGCTCGCTGGCAGCGGCCTGGTATTCGGCAACACCGGCAAGGGCACCTATGTCGTCAAGCGTTCGCCTCCCGATTCGACCGTGATGCCTGAGGTCCTGGTCCGGGCGAGCGCCGAGCACGGCTACAAGGCCGAGAAAATTACGGTCGCCGGCAAGACCCCCCAGACGCTGCGCGAAATCCCCAATTCGGTGTCGGTCCTGACTCGCGAGCAGATGGACGACCAGAACATGATGACCACCTGGGATGCGCTATCCCAGGTCACTGGAGTCCAGGCGGTGTCGAACGACATTACCCAGGGCCAATACCATTCGCGCGGTGCCGCGCTGGAAGTCCAGCATGACGGTATCCCGTCCTCGATGCCGCTTTCCGGGTACCAACAATTTGATCTGCCGATCTACGAACGTGTCGAAGTGCTGCGCGGTCCATCCGGCGTGCTGCAAGGGTCCGGTTCCTTCTCGGGAACCGTCAATTTTGTCAGGAAACGCCCCAAGGATGCCTTTGCCGCCACCTTTGCCGGTTCCGCCGGGACGTGGGAAAACTACCGGATGGAAGCCGACGTGACCGGGCCGCTCAACGAAAGCGCCAGCCTGCGCGGCAGGGCGGTCTTCTCCTACATCGACCGCGACTATGTCTATAACCGGGTCCATGATCGAAAGTGGCTGGCCTATGGAACGCTGGATCTGGATTTCACGCCGACGACCACGGGCAACGTTTTCTTCGCTTACCAGAACAACGATTCGACCGGCTTCTCTGGGCTGCCCGCCTATACCAACGGCACTTTCCTGTCAGTGCCCCGATCATTCAACCCTTACCCGGACTGGAATCGGTCGGAGTGGGACACGCTTGACGTCGGCGGGGAATTGAACCACTGCTTCGATAGCGACTGGGTCGCTTCACTGAAGCTCCAGCGCCGCGATCAGGGCTTCTTCTTCAAGGATGGCTACCCGACGACGGGGGTCAATCCGGCGACCATGACGATTGCCAATTACGCGCGCCGGGAGTTCAAGTACGACTACCAGCACGATGGGATCGACCTGTTCGCCAGCGGTCCGTTCAAATTGCTCGGTCGCAAGCATGAGTTGCTACTCGGCGCCAATTACAGCCGCTATGAAAGTACCGGACGGGGCGCCAATCCGAACTCCTCGGGCAGTGCCTACCTCAATGTAGCCAACATCAGGCTCTCGGACCCTCCCGCCGTGCCGGAACCGAATGTCATCTACAGGGCCGGCAGTCAAAGCGTCACCAAGCAATCGGGGATTTACAGCAAGCTAACCCTGAGTCTGGCCGACCCGCTGAAAGTGATTCTGGGTGGGCGCTTCTCGAACTACGACTATCAGTCGCGCAACATCTCGCCGCACCCGACGCCGACCGACTGGACGCGGGGTGGCAACGCGAAAGGCGAATTCACCCCGTATGCCGGCGTGGTCTGGGACGTCACTCGGGACGTCACGTTATATGGCAGTTACGCCGATATTTTCGTGCCGCAAACCCAGCAGCGGGTCGATAACAGCATCCTCGATCCGCGCCTCGGAAAACAGGTCGAAATCGGCAGCAAGGTCGACTTTTTTGCGGGAAAGCTGGCCGTTACGGCGGCTCTTTTCAATATTCGCGATACCAACCGGGCGCTGGCCGACGCGGACAATCCAGGCTATTACGTCTCGGCCGGCGAGCTCGAAAGCAAGGGCTGGGAGCTGGAAATGGTCGGTCGTCCGCTGGCCCGCTGGGATATTTCGGCCGGCTACACGAACTTGACCACCAAGTGGTTGAATAATGGCTCGAGTACTGGTCAGCCGGTCAGTTTCTGGTACCCCAAGGAAATATTCAAGTTGTGGAGCAAGTATCGTTTTGGCGAAGGCTTGTTGAGCGGCTTCAGTGTCGGCCTGGGGGTCAATGGCGCGACCCAGTCGGCCAGTGGTGCCGCCAATCCGACGGTTGCACCGCGCCTGCAAAACGGCTATTCGGTGGTCAAGGCGCAGGTCGGTTACGCGATCGACAAGAACTACGCCGTGACCCTGGATATCAACAATCTCTTCGACACCAAGTACTACACCCGGCTTGGGGGAACGAATACCTACAACACCTACGGTGATCCGCGCAATGTGATGCTGACCCTTCGCGCCAGTTACTGATGGTCCGACAATTTCGCCCGGGAGTCATGCCTGCCGGGCGGTGACAGGAGATTTCGATGAAAAGAAGAACACTGCTCGGCGGTGCCCTGCTGCTGGCGATGGCCGGCTATGGTGCGGCGCAGGAAAAGAAGGATGCCGATGAGGTGCGCGTCGATGCTGCGCCGCTCGAGAACGAACTGGAAAAATACCCGCGCTGCGTGATCTGCAACATGGATCGTCGCCGTTTCCATTACGCCCGGCATCTGCTGGTTTATGGTGACGGCTTCGTGCAAGGCACCTGCTCGGTGCATTGCGTCGCCGAATGCATGCTGCGCGAGCGGCGGCGCGGCTTCACGGCGATTTATGCCCCGGACAACGGCGTGACCGCCAATCCCCGGCCGCTGGTCGAAGCTGCATCGGCTACTTACCTGATCGGCAGCGATCTGCGCGGCGTGATGACGCCGGTCAGCAAGGTTCCGTTTGCCAGCCGCGATGCCGCGCTGCAGGCCAAACTGACTTACGGCGGCGAAATCGGCAGCTTTGCCACGGCGATCAGCGCATCGCTGGAAGAAACGGCCAACAGTCTGCTTAAGCGTTACGGCAACGATCTGGAGCGGCAGCGGCGAAAGAAAGCTGAAGCGGCGGGCTGAGCCGGCTCAGTTTTTCTGCAGGCGCCGCGAGTGGCTCCGGTTATCGCTGTGGAATATCCCTCCAGACAAATGGGGTCAGCTCTTTCATTTGAAAAGCGCCAGGGCCTGGCGCTCGAAAGTAGCCTCGTCGGCCTCGCCAACGATCTTGCCGCGGACGATGCCTTGTGCGTCGACAAAGTACGTCGTCGGCAGGCCGACCACGCCGTAACGTTTGGCAATGACCGATGTTTCATCGAGCAGTGCCGGGTAGCTGAAGCCGACCTTATGGGCGAAGGCAGCGATGGTCGCCCGGTCCTGGCCGGTATTGATCGCCACGACTGCCAGGCCTTTATCCTGGTGGCGTCGATAAACCTGCTCGATGGCCTGCATTTCGCCGGCGCAGTATTTGCACCAGTCGGCCCAGAAACGAATGACCAGCGGCTTGCCGGCATAGGTGGCGGGGTAGGCGACCGGGGTGCCGTCGACGGCGACGGTGGAAAATTGGGGGGCCGGATCGCCGTTATTCAGTTTCATGTCCGGGTGGTCGCTACCGCAGGCGGTCAGCACGAACAACCCGGCCAGCAAGGCAAGAAGGCGCATTTCAGCGTTCGATCAGGATCAGATTGGAAGCCACCACAAACCAGGTCGCCAGTGCGATGAAGAGCATATAGCCGGCGGCCGCCAGCCCGGCCAGACGGCCCGACACGGCTGGAACAATGGCCTGCAGGCTGCGCACCCGGGCAAAGGCCTGCAGCGCGCCGGCGCCCAGGCCGGCCGCTGTGCCGGTAAAGAGCGGCACGTATAGCCAGTAGCCCTGATAGCTGTATTCCGGCTTGAGAATGCAGAATGGGCAGTGGTGATGCGGGTGCTCGTAGATGTAAAGCGAAATGAAGGACAGCACCCCGATGATGGCAACGATGAAGCCCATCGCGCTGCTCGCCGCCAGCAGATAGCCGCCGGTCCGGCTGGGGAGCCGCCAGTGCCACAGCGCATTGGCAATGGTCAGCGTCATCGTGCCGTAAAAGAGGAAGAGCGCTGGTTGCGCAGCCATCGCCGAGGCTTCGCTGGCAATCGTCGTCGCTTTTTCGGAAAACAGGCTGCCGCAGCAGGAGGTGATGACGTTGGCCTTGAGGCCGAGAAAGTACTTCAACTCCAGCCAGAAACTGACGATCAGCAGCGGGAGCAGGACCAGCAGCAGGGCATATTTGATCCGCACCAGCGGGTAATCAGGAGCGCGGGTGTCGACGTGGTTGATCGCCAGCCACATGGCGGCGAAGAAAAAAACCAGCATCTGGGTGATCAGCGAGGGAAAGCCATAGCCATTGACGTTCAGCGTGCCGACCGCGCACATGGCGCCGACGAACATCGCCGATAGCCGGTCGGCGTTGAAGACAAAGAGCAGCAGGGCGCCGAGTTGGGCAACAAAGACAAAACTGAGCAGGGTCGAGAACAGGTAGGTCTGGCGCTCCAGCCCGAGTTGCCGCTCGGCGCCGCTGCGGATGTCCCAGTGACGGATCACCCGGACGGCAAACGGCGCGGCGGCCGCCAGCATGACTACCGCAACGCCGGCGGCCATGAGCAGGGCAATGATGGCGGGCTGGAAAAGCATGCCGGGCTAGTGGTCGACCAGCATGCCGTCGCGCATGCCGACGACGCGATGCACCGCCGACGATTCGACGACCAGCGGATCGTGGCTGGTCAGCAGCACGGTTTTGCCGGCGGCCGTGAAGCCTTCGAGGATGGCCATGAATTCGCGGGAAAGCGTGGTGTCGAGATTGGCCGTCGGCTCGTCGGCGATGATCACTTCCGGATCGTTGATCAGCGCCCGGGCGATCGCCACGCGCTGCTGTTCGCCGCCGGACAGCCATTCGACCTTGGCATGCAGGCGGTGGCCGAGTTTCAATTGCTCGAACAAGGCGGTGGCGGCAGCGACCAGTTCGGCGCGCCGGCGGCCGGTCGGAAAGCCGGGCAGGATGACGTTTTCCAGCGCCGACAGGCCCTTGATCAGGTTGAATTGCTGGAAGATGAAACCGAAGCTCCGGCGCCGGATGTCGGTCAGGAAGCGCTCGGGCAGCCCGGAAATATCCTCGCCCTTGAAACGCACCCGGCCGCTGGTCGGCCGTGCCAGGCAGCCGACCAGCGTCAGCAGCGTTGTCTTGCCGGAACCGCTGGGGCCGCGAAAGGCGGTCACCTTGCCGGGTTCCACCGTCAGGTCGATGCCGTTGAGCGCCCAGTATTCGTTGGGCCGGCCCTGGTTGAAGGCCTTCTTGATGTTGGATAGTTCGATCATCGCATCACCGCGTCGGGGTCGGTAATTGCCGCCCGCCAGATCGGCACCAGCACCGCTGCCGTGTAGGGAAAGACCGTGAAGAAGAACAGCGTGGCGATCTGCAGGCCGTCGACCGCCGGCAGTAGCGTAAAGCGCGGGTAGAGCACCGACCAGCCCTTGAGCACCGGCTCGAAGATCGGCGCGCCGAAGTGGAAGACATGCACGTAGGCACCGATGAAACCGAGCAGGAAGGCCGTCAGCGAAATGAGCAGGCCTTCCCACAGCTTCATCCGGATGACGTCGCCGGTCTCCCAGCCGATGGCTTTGAGGATGCCGATTTCGCGTTTTTCCTCGGCGGAAAGGCCGGATGCCTTTTCCCAGGCGAGGATGACGAAAGCCAGGATGGCACCGGACAGTACGGTGAGGACGATGCCTTCGCGCCAGCCGAAAATGCTCTGGTAGGTGCGCAACACCTCTTCGCGCAAAATCGGGCGTGAATCCGGCAAGGCTTCCGAGAGTTTGCCGGCGATGTTGCGAACTTCCTGCGGATTGGCGACCGACAGCGCGATATCGGTGTAATGCCCGGCCGGATACTCGAAGAAGGAACGGAAGTCGTTTTCCGACAGCAGGATCAGATCGGCCGACAGCAGTTCGGAGTCGGGTGACAGCACGCTGGCGACCTCGAAGGCAAACAGCTTGCCCGAGTAGGAACGAAAGGAAATGGTGTTGTGCGCCTCCAGGCCGCGCTCGCGCGCCAGCGCCGCACCGACCATGATGTAACCGTCGGCGACTTCGGCGGCGGGGCGGGCCATGAAGGTGTAGTTGGCCTTGAGTACCGGGTCGTAGTAATAACCCCAGAGCCGCCCCTCCTTCTTCTGGACGCCCCGGATGCGGCCGATCTTGTCCAGATAGCCGGGCGGAATCAGGTCATGCCGGCCGGCCACCATGCGTTGCACGATGACTTCCGGCGAGCCGGCCAGCACAAAAGCCGCCTCGGTGCGCAGCGCGTTGGTGAACAGCGCCAGCGAAGCCAGCACGAAAACCAGCAGCGTGTAGGCGAGCAGCAGGCCGATATTCTTGGTTTTGCGGCGGGCCAGCGAAGCCAGCGTGAAATCAATCAGGTGTCTTTGTTTTTCCAGCCAGAGTCGCATGGGATTCAGTCAGGTGAGCGGGGGGCGGCAGCAGCGAGCCGGTCGGAAAATGCTCGAAAGCGCCCGGATGGTCCTGCAGGGCGGAGTGCAGATCGGCCTGCGAGGGGTGGCGAGTGTAGCGGGCCTCGGTGAACAGCGCGAGATCGGTCAGGCCAAGGCGGGCGACCAGATCCCGGGTCGCTTGCAGGCGTGGCTTGTGGCTTGTGGCGGCTTGCCCGGAGTGGACGAAAATCCCGCCGGCGGCCGCGCCGAGAATTGCCAGTAACAGAAAAGCCAGATTCGATGGGCGTCCCATCAAAGCAGCTTTTTAACCGTTGCGATGACCTTGTCGGTTGGCGTGCCGAGATCGAGTACGGCGGCCAGGTGGCCGGCCGGATCGACGACATAGGTCGCAACCGTATGATCGACCGCGTAGCTGCCGTCGGCCTTGGCCGGCTGTTTGCCGTAGCCGGCCCCGAAAGCCTTGGCGACTGTCGCGATCTCGGCCGGCGAGCCGGTGATGCCGGTCATCGCCGGGTGGAAGAAGGCGGTGTATTCCTTCAGGTGCTGCAAGGTGTCGCGCTCCGGGTCGACCGAAATCATCAGCATCTTGACGCGGCTGCGTTCTTCCGGCGCCAGCGCCTTCAGTACCTGACCACCGGCGGCCAGCGAGGCCGGGCAGACGTCGGGGCAATTGGTGTACCCGAAATAAACCAACAGAACCTTGCCGCGCAAGGCTTTCGAGTCGACCGGGCCGTCCGCCGACTGCAAAACGAAATCGGTGCCGGCCGGCAACTTTTTGTCCGATGCGTTCGCTTCGCTACGGAGCAACCACGCCGCGCCGAGCAGCAGCGCCAGGCCAACGGCAATCCCGATCAGGGCGTATTTTTTCATATGCTGACAGATGCTGAAAAGGCAGACTCGAAGTCTGCCTTTGGAATGAGTGGTGCCCAGGTCAAAAACGGTTGGCTGCCCCCATCAGCGCACCGCGCAGCGCGATGGTCAGGCTGGAGCGGCCATGCTAACCAGTTCGGCGACTGGCGGGTATGCGGCAAATTGCCGCAGACTGCAGTCGCCGGGTCGCATGGCTTATCACGGCTTGCGCAGGGCCAGGCCTGAGGTCCCTATGGTTTTCCAGAGCTGGTCGAGGGTTGCCAGCAGTGCCGGGGAAGTGACAGCCGGGTAGCTGGCGTAGAGGGCGACGACCAGGCGGCGGTCGAAGTCGATGTATAGGCTGTTGCCGTGCGGGCCGATCAGGGCGGCCCGGTTGCTGTCGCCGCCGAGGTGCACGAAGCCATAGCGCGCCTCGCTGCCTTTCGTCAGGCCGCGGATTTCCGGGGTGCGCAGGCCGGCCGAGGCGGTCAGGGTTTCGATGAACCAGCTCGGGATGCGGCTGCGATTGCGGTTGCTGCGGGTTTCGAGCAGCAGGTTGCCGAGCCGGGCGAAATCGCGCAGCGACAGGGCCAGCCCGTCGGCCAGTTCGGTACCCTGGCTGTCGGTCAGCCAGAGCACCGGATGTTCCGGGCGCAGGCGAGTCTGCAGTTGTTCGCAGAACAGGCGGGAGAGCGGCATGGCGTTGCTCTCGGCGAGCAGCCAGGCGAGCAGGTCGTCATCCGGATTGCCGGCGACGGCCGGGGCGCTTAGCTCGGTCGGCGGCTTTTCCCAGCGTCCCGCCAGGCTGAGCCAGGGGCGCATGCCTTGGCCGGTCTCTTCGGCCGTCCAGCCGCCGGCCTGTCGCCAGCCGGCAAGATCCTGGTCGCTCCAACTGCGACTTTCCTCGTTTTCGAGCAGGCGTTGCACGGACAGTTTGCGGATGCCGGGCTGTTTGCTCAAGGTTGGAAGATAACGATTGACCGGGCGGTCGGCAGCCAGCTTGCCCACCCCGATGCTGATCGCGCCGAGCAGGTTGAGCAGCGGGCGGGTGGCCTGGAGCAGCAGGCGAGGGTCTTCGCGGCGCAGGCCGTGGCGATAGCTTTCGGCCAGAATGCGTCCGTTTTGCAGGATCAGGATGCCATCGGCGGCCAGGCGGCTGTCGAGCAGGAACTCGAGGTCGCGTTCGCGCCCGTCGATCGGGTCGGTCGCCTTGGCAGCCGCGAGATCGAGCTGGCGCGAGGCCGGACGCAGCACTTCGCCGGCTTGGTCGGGCTCGAGGCGCAGGGCCGGCATGAAGATGTTGGCAGCCGGCAGCGTACGGCGCAGGTTTTCGGTGGTCAGCCAGTTGTTCTTGTCGATCCAGCGGCCGATTTTCTGCGGCCCGCTCGCCACGCTTTCGAACTGGCAAGCCGGGGGCGCGGCAATCGTCGGCGTGCTGGCCGCAATGAGGAGCGAAAAGATCGACAGCCGGCGCTTCATCAGGAATTCTCCGCGGAGGGTTTGCTGGGGGGCGGCATCAGGCGCTCGGTGGCCTCGCGCACGACATCGTTCAGGTTGCCATGCTCTTGCTGTTTTGCGCGCAGCCAGGCGGCATCGCCGGCCTCGTCGGCGATGCCGTGGCGGAGGGCCTTGAGCCAGTGTTCGCAGCCGAGTTCCCGGGCATCATCGGCCAGGGTTTCGAACAAGGCTTTGAGAATTTCCTGCATCGGTTGCTGAGCGAGCGCGATCGGGTCGGAAATCATCGCTGCCATGCCGTAGCGGCAGGCCTGGAACTTGTTGTAGCGGGCAACATGAAGTTGTTTGGCGGTCTGCAGTTCGGGGCGGGTGCGGAGCAGCCAGCGGGCCAGCGATTGAGCCAGGGCGGCCAGCGCGGCGGCCTGTTCGATGGTCAGTGGGGTATCGCAGACGCGGATTTCGACGGTGCCGAATTCCGGTTTGGGCCGGACATCCCAATACAGATCCTTGATGCTCTGGGCAATGCCGCAGGCTTGCAGGAAGCTGAAGTGCTCGACAAAGTCGGCCCAGCCGGCCAGGGGCGGGCACTGGCCGCTCAGCGGAAAGGCCGAAACGGCATTGAGCCGCGCCGACTGGAAGAAACTGTCGACGCCATCGACGAAGGGCGACGAGGCGGAGAGCGCGATGAAGGCCGGCACGTAAACACCGAGCGCCTGGGTCAGCCAGATGGCGTCATCGGCCGAGGTGCAGCCGACGTGGATGTGCTGGCCGAATACCGTGAATTGCTTGGCCAGGTAACCGTAGCGCTGGTACAGGTCGTCGAAGCGCTCGCCCGGGCAGATGCGGCGCTCCGGCCAGCGGTGGAAGGGATGGGTGCCGCCGCCGCAGATGCCGATATTGTTGCGTTGGCTGTGATGGCGCAGCGTCTCGCGCAGGCCGCCGAGGTCGGCGGCGATGCCGTCGACGGTGGCCTGCGGCTGGGTGCTGATCTCGATCATGCTCTCGGTTATTTCCAGCTTGATCTCGCCGTAGCGGCCGTCGTAGTCGAGGCTGCCGATCAGGTCGGTGGCGCCGCGCGTCAGGTCGAAATCGCGCCGCGATACCAACTGCAGTTCAAGCTCGACCCCGAGGGTCAAGGCGGCGCTGTCGGTGAATTCGCCGAGTGGCGTGCTGCTCATGCCATACCTCCCGTCTCAGGCGTCCCGCTTTCGCATTCGCCCGATTTCTTCAAGGCCTGGCGGCACAGGGCAGGGCCGGCCAGTTCCATGATGGCGGCGGCGAACAGCGGCAAGGCCAGGGTCGAGCTGCCGATTTCCGGGTAAAGGCTGGCAATCTCGTAAGCCATGAAGACGGCGGTGGCCGACAGTGGCTGAATGCCCATGCCGACCAGCAAACGCTTGGGCATCGGCAGGCTGCCGCCGGCCAGCGCGAGGGCGGCCGTTTTGGCGATGGCGCGGACGGCGAGCAGGCCGAGCGCCTGCAGACCGGTCAGCCAGGTGAAGTTCTGCCAGGGCAGGGAGGCGCCCACCACCACGAAGAGGACGATGGCGAGCAGCCAGTGGCCCTCCGGCAACTGCGTGTAACGCAGCGTTTGCTGCGGGTCGTGGGTGGCCAGCAGCACGCCCATCAGGAACAGCGTGAGGAAGACCGGTACCGCCAGCATCCGGCCGATGCCGACGGCGAGCAGGGCGCAGGCGATCAGCACAAAAACCTGGGCGAGCGACCGTTTGGGGAGCAGGCGGGCGATGGCCAGGGCCATTCGGCTGGTCAGCCCGGCAATCAGCAGGGCGCCGGCCGCCACCCAGAGCGGATGGGCTAGCGCGTTCAGCCAGCCCTCGTTTTGTTCGGCATGCACGATGCCGAGGACAATGGCGAAAGCGACGAAGGAGGCGGCCGAACTGATCGCCGTATGCAGGATTACGCGTTCGGTGACCTGGCCCTGGGCCTTGTATTCGTCGATGGTGAGCAGTACGACCGCCGGCGCCGAGGCCATGGTGACCGCCGCGGTGGCGGCTGCCCAGGCGGGCGTCAGGCCGACCACCCAGAGGGCGAAGAGGAAGATTAGGGCGAACGACAGAACGATGTCGCCCAGCGTACTGCGCAACAGTTCGGGGTTGCGGCCGAGCCAGGAAATATCCAGCCGGCGGCCGACCTCCATCATTAGCAGGCCGAGCGCTGCATCGGCAATCGGCCGCGCCTGGGCCAGTGCCTCGATGCTGATCCAGCCGAGCAGCGAGGGGCCGAAAACGGTTCCGGCCAGTACGTAGCCGATGACTTTCGGCCAGCCGACCCGGGCGTGCAGCCATTCGCCGATCAGCAGTCCGATGACCAGCAGCAGGCTGAACAGGGCCAGCGAATCGATGCTTTCCGGAAACGGCGGCAGGAAGAATAGCCGTTCGAGCAGGCTTTCCCAGAGCGAACGCGGCAGCGCGAGGAGGCTATCGAGCATGCGGTGTCCGATCGTCGGTACCGGGCGAGATCACCAGCGTCGGCCGCGTGCGGCGTTCAGGAAGCCGTCGAGAATCGGGGTGCAATCGAGCAACTGCGGGCTACCCGGCGGGTGAAACTCCGGATGCCATTGCAGACCGAGGACGTAGGGCCGGCCTTCCAGTCTGACCGCTTCGATCAGGCCGTCGCCGACGCTTCGCGCCTCGACGTGCAGGCCCTTGCCGAGGCTCTTGATCGCCTGGTGGTGGATGGACACCACGGCGCCGTGGGTGGTCTCGGGATAGAGCTTGCTCAGGCTGGAGTCGGCATCCCATTCGATTTCGTGGGCATGTTTGTCGTAGTCGTCGTGCAGGTGGATGGCCGGCTTGTCGTATTGCGTGGCGATGTCCTGATACAGCGTGCCGCCGAGCGCCACGTTGATCAGCTGGGCGCCACGGCAGATGCCGAGCACCGGCTTGCCGGCCTCCATGAACTCGTGCAGCAGTTCCATTTCATAGGCGTCGCGCAGGCGGTCGCCGGCCCACTCGGGCTGTTGAGGTTCCTCGCCATAGCTTTGCGGACAGATGTCGGCGCCGCCCTGCAGGACCAGGCCATCGAGATATTGCGGGTAGTCGGAAAGCCGGATGCTGCGCCGATGGACGATAGCGTCGCCGCTCACCGAGGGGATCATGAAGACCATCACCTCGCGCGACATGACCCAATGAGCCACCGATTGTTCGAGATACTGCAGCGATTTTGACTGCAGCCCGCTGGCCCCGGGCAGGGGATGGTAAATCCGGGCGGAAAGGCCGATGCGTAAGGGACGTCTGCTCATGGTGCTGTTCCTCCGTGCGATTTGGCCGCCTCGGGCACTTTGGCCGGCGGTCGTCCGAGGATGAGTTTGCTGGCTTCGCCAAACCCCTTGATCGCGGTCTGCGTCGCCAGCGGGCCGCATAACTGCATCAGCAGTATAGTCGCCAGCAGCATGCCAACAAGCTTCGGGTCGAGACCTGAATAGAGCATTTGTGTGTTGGCGAGCAGAACCAGCGCAACGCTCGACATGGGTTGCAGACCGACGGTCAGCAGCCCGCTTTCCCTGAGCGAAAGACCGAGGCGTTTGCCGGCCAGGGCGCTGGCCAGCAACTGGCCGGCCAGGCGGGTGAGGGCGATCAGCAGCACTTCCGGCCAATAGTCGCCGAGGTAGGCGATATCGAGCGCTGCGCCGGCAAGGACAAAGGTGATGACGAGAAAAACGCGAGCGTCGCTGGCGATACGCAGGGCGATGACCTTGCGTTCGCGGTCGATGCTGCGCACCAGAAAACCGAAAATCAGCATCGGCAGAAAGACCGAGACTTCAAGATGGATAGCCGTCCCGACACCGAGAACGATGCAGCCGAGGATCAGCAAGTGCTGGTGCTCGGTTTGCTTTTCCAGCTTTTCGGCGCCGAGCAGGACCAGTCCGGCACAAGCGCCGCCCAAGATCAGCGAGCCGATGATGCTGCCCAGTCCTTCGCCCAGGCGCGCCAGCGTGCCGGCCGCTTCGCTGTCGTTGAGGAAGGGCGTGAGCAGTGCGACGGCGGAAAAGGCGACGCAGCCGTTGATCGCGACCATCGTGTACAGCAGGTCGGTACGCTCGCCCCGGGCGCCGACGTCGCTACAGGTGGCAATGGTGATGGCCGGCGAGGTGGCGAGACAAAGGGCGGCGGCAAACAGCGCGCTGCCGGTCGAAAAACCCCAGTAAGCGAACAGCGCGAAGGTCAGCAGGCCGCAGGTCAACGCAATGCCCAGGCCGGCGAACAGACGCGGCCGGCCGGCGCCGGCCGCGCTGCGCGGGACCAGATAGCCCAGCTCGAAAAGAATCAGGCCAAGGGCGAGGTCGATAATCAGCTGGATCGATTCGATATGAAAAGCGGTGATCCAGTTCAGGCCGCTTGAGCCGGCGAGCAGACCGAACACGACAAAGCCGGTGGTCCGGGGGAGCGAAAACAGGCGTCTCGATGCCTCGCCAGCCGCCAGGCCGCCCAGTAGAACGAGACCGAAAAGCTGGATCGAGTTGATCATAAAAAAAGGGGGCTAGCCCCCAAAAATCCTCGTCGAAAAGGAAAATACGCCAAAAAACGGTACAACTACATTGCTGGCAAATATAATTGATGCCTTTCGTCCACGCAAGCCAATTGCCAGGCCCCGTCATGCCAGCTCATCCCGATTCGTCATCGCTGTTAGCGATGGAGGTGTTGCAACAGTTCCGGCTGATCTACGGTTCGCTGCGCCAGTATTTCCGTCTGGTCGAGGAACGTTGCGGTCTGCCCGGCTCGCAGATGTGGGTCTTGCAGGAGGTTCGGCGCCGGCCGGAGATCGGCATCAGCGATCTGGCGGTGCGGATCGGCGTGCATCAATCGACCTGCAGCCTGTTGGTGGACAAACTGGTGGCCCAGGGCTGTCTGACCAAGAAACGGCACAGTGCCGATCAGCGCCGGGTCGGGCTTTGTCTGGCGCCGAACGGCCTGACGGCACTGGCCGCCTTGCCGGGGCCGGCCGAAGGCATCCTGCCGCAGGCGCTTGCCGAGCTGCCGGAGGTGGCCCTGAAAACATTGCATATCAATCTTGATGCCTTGATACAACAACTACCCGGCAAGGACGCGTCTTATGCCGGGACGCCGCTCGCCGACCAGGTCGGCAGCGTCGATGGAGAGAACAGCTGATGGCCGGTTTGCTACGTATGATATTTCTCGCCGCTTTGCTGGCCGGTTGCGCCAGCGAGGCACCGCTCGAGCTCCAGCCATCGCCGTCCTTGGCGCCGCCGCGCGCCAAAGCTGCGGCGACGCGGCGTGCCGTGCCGAAGCCGGAGGTTCCGCTTGATGTGGAAAACAATATTTTTTTCCCGGCCAGCGCGGTGCAGGTCGATGCGGATGGCCGACGGAAACTGCAACGCCATGCGCAACGCCTGAAGGCCGATCCGAAGCTGGAACTGATGCTGGTCGGCTATACCGACGATCAGGGCAGCCGCTCCTACCAGTTGGCGGTGGCCGAGCAGCGGCTGGAGGCGGTGTTCAAACTATTGCGCGGGATGGGCGTGCCGGGAAGGCAACTGCGTCGCTATCCGGTCGGGCGGGAAATGAGCATCCCGGGGTGTAGCGATGCCGCGTGTCGCGACAGCATGCGCCGGGTCGAGCTGATCTATCAGGATTAACCGCTCAGTGCTGCTCGACTGCGACCAGCGCGAAGGGCAGGGTGAAGCTGAAGCGGCTGCCGACGCCGGCCGTACTGGTGATCTGCAGTTCGCCGCCGAGCAGTTCGATCAGCTTGCGGGCGATCGGCAGGCCGACGCCAATGCCGCCATGGCGCCGGACGCTCGAACCATCGGCCTGGACTAGCAGGCCGCTGAGCAGTTTGAGCTTTTCCGGCGGGATGCCGGGGCCGGTATCGTCGATGCAGAACTCCACCTTGATGGCCGTCGCCGCATGCTCATGAATGCGGGCCGAAACGCTGACCCGGCCGCGCTCGGTAAACTTGATGGCGTTGCCGATCAGGTGGGTGAAAATCTGGCGCAGCCGTTCGACGTCGCCGACCAAAACACCGGGTAGGGCCGGATCGATCTCTTTAATCAGGGCCAGCCCCCGGGCTTCTGCCGCGGCGCGATGGCTGACCAGCAGCGTATCGATCAGCGTTTGACCGGCCGGAAAAGGCGACGGCATCGGTCTGGCATGGCCCGCTTCGAGCGCCGACAGTTCGATCAGGTGGCTGATTATGCGCATCAGGTCGTCGGCCGAATGGCGCAGCGGGACGAGCAATTCGTGTTGCTCGGGAGTCAGGTTTTCATGACTGAGCAATTCGCCGAGGCCGACCACGCCGTTCAGCGGGGTGCGCAGTTCGTGACTGATATTGGCCAGGAACTCCGTCTTGGCGCGGTTCGATTGCTCGGCAATTTCCCGCGCATGTTCGAGATTGGCGACCAGACCGTCCTTTTCATGTTCAAGGCGCAGGCTGTCCTGGAGCGTGTCGTGGAAATAGTCGGCGCTGCGCGTCAGCATCACCATGTAGATCACCGCCATGGCGCTGAAAGCGATGTGCAACGGATCGGAATCGATGGTGCCGATCAGCACGGCGAGGCCGACCGGCCAGGCATAGGCGCGGAAGATCCGCTGGTCGGCGGCGAGTATCGGCACCGCGCCGGCCACCATGCCGGCCATCACCAACGCGGTGAATAGCTGCAGCGTGGTATCGCCAAATCGCATCAGCAGGATCGCCCCGGCGGCCCAGACCAGGCCGCTCGCTGCCGCGCCGACCAGGGCTTGGCGCCGCCAGAAGGTGGACTGCGCGTGTTGTTGATCGGTCGTCCGCCGGGAAAAGCGGATCGCCAGGCTGATCCGCCAGGCCGCCGCCAGCATGGCCAGCAGCCACCAGGTGCCGAGCACCATCCGGGGCAGCTGCGAGGCGGCCACCCAGCTCAGCAGGCTGGCATTGAGCAGCGCGACGACCTGGCCGGGGCGCAGGTTGCGGTAAAGCAGCTCGACCTGGCGACCGAGGATCGACGGATCGGTTGTTGTGCTCAATGCAGCGCCTTGCTCGCCGTGGCCTCGAACAACGCGGCAACATCGGCGGCCGAAAAGTGGTAATCGCGGTTGCAGATGTCGTCGCGAATCAGGATTTCGCCGTGCTCGGCGAGAATCGTTTCGGCATCCTGCCGGCCAATGGCGCGAATCATGTCGCCCACCTTCTCCCGGTCTTCCGGGCAGTGGTAAGTGACCGGCAGGGCGTCGTAGAGGCGCAGGCCGTGCGTCGCCATGTCCTCATGGAACAGCCGGGTGAGCAGGGTTTCGACATGGAGTTCGAGCAGTTCGGCCGGTTTGACCGTGCTCGCCAGCTGGCTGATGCGCGCCCAGCCGTCGGCGTCGTGCTGGTCGGCTTGCGGCATTTTCTGCAGGAACAGGCAGGCCGCGGCTTGTCGGCCGGCCGTGGCAAACAGGCGCGACGGCTGCTGCTCCGACTGCTCGAGGTAGTGCTCGAAAATGGCGGCAATGCTGTCGCCGACCATCGGGACAAAGCTCTGATAGGGCTGGCGGGCATCGGGCATGTCGAGGCTCATCATCAACTGACCGCCTTGCTCGGCGCCAAGCAGTGTCGGCACCGGCGCCGGTAGCACCACCGGGTTGCTGCGCGCCATGCCGCGCATCTGCAGTTGTTCGTTGCAATCCATCACCAGCAGCTGAACCGGGCCGTTGCCGCGCAACTGCAGCGTCAGGCGCCCGGGCTGCTTGAGCTGGCCGGCGATCAAGGCGGTGACAGCGGCCGTCTCGCCGAGCAATTGGGCGACGGTCGGCTGATAGTTGCGGTCGAATTGCATTTGTTGCCAGGCATCGCCGAGGTGCACGATCGCGCCGCGGATGTCCAGGCCGTCGAACAGGAAGCGGCGGACGAAGCTGTCGCTCATTTCAATTGTTCCGTGTAGGTTTCCGGGCTGAAGCCAACCAGCAGCGTCTTGCCGGTATCGAGCACCGGGCGCTTGATCAGGCTCGGGTATTGCGCCATCAACTGCAGCGCCTTGGCTTCGTTGACGTCGGCGCGCTCGGCCTCGCTGAGTTTCTTCCACATCAGGCCGCGAGTGTTCAGCAGTTTCTGCCAGCCGGCCCGCTGATTCCAGTCGGGTAGCCTGGCTTCGGCAATGCCGGCCTTCTTGTAATCGATGAATTCGTAGGCGACGTCGTTCGCTTCCAGCCAGGCGAAGGCTTTCTTCATGGTGTCGCAATTCTTGATGCCAAATATTTTGATCATTGCCGCGGGTGCTTATTGGGAAAAATGAATGATAACAGCGCCGGGGGCTCCGGCGGACCGGGCCGGAGGATCAACTAAGGGGGAAGTCTGTCACGGCATCTTGCCCCGTTCGCCAGCCACGTCGCCGGTGGTTTTAGCGTATCGGCAAACGATAACCGCCTGACGGGCAGGCGGTTATCTGGGGGTCAGCGTTTCAGCTTGGCAAAGGCCGAGGCCATAGCGTTGCCGGCTGGCGCCGGTGCGCCGCTGCTGCGCGGCGCGGCGCGCCCCGGGTTGTGGTTGCCGCGCGCCGCCGGTGGGCTGTCGTGGCGGCTGCCTTTGCCCGGCTCGTCGCCCATGCGCATGGTCAGCGCAATGCGCTGGCGTTGCAGATCGACTTCCAGCACCTTGACCTTGACGATCTGGCCCGCCTTGACGATGGTATGCGGGTCCTTGACGAAGGTGTTGGACAAGGCCGAGACGTGCACCAGACCGTCCTGATGGACGCCGATATCGACAAAGGCGCCGAAAGCGGCGACGTTGGTGACGACGCCTTCGAGGATCATGCCCGGGCGCAGGTCGCCGACCTTTTCGACGCCATCGGCAAAGGTCGCCGTCTTGAATTCGGGGCGCGGGTCGCGGCCGGGTTTTTCCAGTTCCTTGAAAATGTCCTGGACGGTCGGCAGGCCGAAGCGCTCGTCGGTGTATTTGCTCGGGTTGAGGCCCTTCAGCGCCCGGCTGTCGCCGAGGATTTCCTTGATCGGCTTGCTCAGGTCGACAATGATCTTCTCGATCACCGGATAGGCCTCGGGGTGTACCGAGGAGCTGTCAAGCGGGTTGTCGCCGTTCGGCACGCGCAGGAAACCGGCGGCCTGCTCGAACGTCTTGTCGCCGAGGCGCGGAACTTTCTTGAGGGCATCACGTGAGCGGAAAGCGCCATTGGCATCGCGGTAGCTGACGATATTCGTGGCCAGCCCGGCGTTGAGGCCGGAAATGCGGGTGAGCAGCGGAATCGAGGCAGTATTGACATCGACGCCGACGGCATTGACACAGTCTTCGACCACCGCATCGAGGTTGCGCGCCAGCTTCGTTTGCGAGACGTCATGCTGGTACTGGCCGACGCCGATCGACTTGGGATCGATCTTCACCAGCTCGGCCAGCGGGTCCTGCAGTCGGCGGGCAATCGAGACGGCGCCGCGGATTGAGACGTCGAGGTCGGGGAATTCCTTGGCGGCGAATTCGGAGGCGGAATAGACCGAGGCGCCGGCTTCCGAGACGACGATCTTGGTCAGCCGGGCTTCCGGGTAACGCTTCATTACGTCCTGCACCAGCTTGTCGGTTTCCCGGCTGGCCGTGCCGTTGCCGATGGCGACCAGGGTCACCTGATACTTCGCAGCCAGGCGGGCGATGGTGGCCAGCGAGCCATCCCAGTCGCAACGCGGTTCGTGCGGGTAGATGGTGGCGCTATCGAGAAACTTGCCGGTGGCGTCGACGATGGCCAGCTTGCAACCGGTGCGAATGCCCGGGTCGATGCCCATCGTGACGTGCTGGCCGGCCGGGGCGGCGAGCAGCAGGTCCTTCAGGTTGCGGCCGAAGACGCGGATCGCCTCTTCCTCGGCGCGTTCGCGCAGCTCGTTCATCAGTTCGAGTTCGAGGTGGGTATAGACCTTGACCTTCCAGGTCCACCGCACGGTGTCGGCCAGCCACTTGTCGGCCGGACGTTTCTGGTCCTTGATGCCGAAGCGGACGGCGATGCGCTGCTCGCAAGGGCCGGGGCCGGGTTTGATGTTCTCTTCGTCGAGTTCGGAATCGAGGACCAGCGAGACGTTCAGCATCCCTTCGTTGCGGCCGCGCAGCAGGGCGAGCGCACGGTGTGAAGGCATGGTGGCGATGGCTTCGGCAAAGTCGAACCAGTCGCGGAACTTGGCGCCTTCGGTTTCCTTGCCTTCGACGACGGTAGACCGGACGTGGCCGTGTTCATTCAGGTATTCGCGCAGCTGGCGCAGCAGTTCGGCGTCTTCGGCGAACTTTTCCATCAGAATCTGGCGGGCGCCGTCGAGTACCGCTTTGGCATCGGCAAAGCCGGCTTCGGCATTGAGGAATTTTTCGGCCTCGTCATCCGGCGTCAAGTTCGGGTCTTCGAGCAGGCTCAGGGCGAGCGGCTCGATGCCGGCTTCGCGGGCGATCTGCGCCTTGGTCCGGCGCTTCTGCTTGTACGGCAGGTAGAGATCCTCTAAACGCTGCTTCGTTTCGGCATCGTCGATCTCGGCCTTCAGTTCCGGCGTCAGCTTGCCTTGTTCCTCGATGCTGGCGAGCACCGCGGTGCGCCGTTCTTCGAGGTCGCGCAGGTAGGTCAGGCGTTCTTCCAGATTGCGCAGCTGGGTGTCGTCCAGTTCGCCGGTCACCTCCTTGCGGTAACGGGCGATGAAGGGCACGGTGGCGCCTTCGTCGAGCAGGGTGATGGCGGCGATGACCTGAGCCGGGCGGACGCCGAGTTCAAGGGCGATACGGTGTTCGATGGGAGCGAGCATGGATGCGGCAGTGCAACAAGGGGGGGTGAATGATGCTTAATTCATTGGAAAAATACAACTGCGTTCATGTGGTGTAGCATGTTCTGGCAACTAATCCAACGAAGAGGAGAATCCCATGAAAGTTGAAACTTATCTGTTTGGTGGCGTCGAAATTGACCCGGAAAAAGTTATCACCTTCCCGAATGGCCTGGTCGCCTTCGAGAAAAACAAGCGCTTTACGTTGGTTCATGAAGAAGGCAAGACACAACCGTCGAGTTTCACGCTGCAGTCGCTGGATGATCCGTTCCTGGCTTTCCAGATCGTCGATCCGACGACGCTCGGCTTCAACTACGATCTGCTGCTCAGCGATGCCGAAAATGCGCTGCTGCAATCGCCGGCCCCCGAAGACGTCGCCGTGATGCAGGTGCTGTTCAAGAGCGAAGGCGAAGGCAAGGCGGCGATCAGTCCGAATCTGCGCGCCCCGCTGGTCATCAACGTCAAGGCACGGGTCGGTCTGCAAAAAGTAATGGAAAACATGCAGACGAACATCACCTTGTCGAACCTGTCGAGCGCGGTCTAAACGCTTTCGAAAGCAACGAATGCGGGGCTGCGGCCCCGCGTTGTCGTTTACAGCAGCGATAGCGTGTCGCGATAGCGCTCGGCGTTGTCGACGTAATGGGCCGCCGATTTCAGCAAATTGGCCGCGTCTTCATCGCTCAGTTCCCGCACCACCTTGCCTGGCGAGCCGACGATCAACACGCGGTCGGGAAAAACCTTGCCTTCGGGAATCAGCGTGTTGGCCCCGACGATGCAGCCCTTGCCGATCACCGCCCGATTCAGAATCACCGAGCCGATGCCGATCAGGCTGCCATCGCCGACGGTGCAGCCGTGCAGCATGACCAAATGGCCGACGGTGACGTTGTTGCCGATGTGCATCGGAACGCCTGCGTCGGTGTGCAGCACCGAGCCATCCTGGATATTGGTGTTCTCGCCGATGTGGATCGGATCGTTGTCGCCGCGCAGCGTCGCATTCCACCAGATCGACGCATTGGCGCCGAGCCGGACGTCGCCGATCAGCGTGGCATTGGGCGCGACCCAGGCGTTTTCGCCCAGCCGGGGGTATTTTTCACCGAGACGAAAGAGGGGCATGTTGTCTCCTTTTGGCAATCTGGAAGTTGATCGTTTGGCGTTGCCGGAAATCGATTCTACGCCCGCTTACTGCTGAGTTTTTGCACGATCAGGCTGCCGATCATGTCGCCTTCGACATTGACCGCCGTGCGCACGGTATCGAGGATACGATCGATGGGCAGCAGGATGGCGATGGCCTCGGTCGGCAAACCGACCGATTGCAGGACCAGCACCATGCTCAGCATGCCGACGCTGGGTATCCCCGGCGCGCCGATGGCGCCGAGCATGGCGACGAAGAAGATGATCAGCTGGCTGGCGATATCCAGTTCGATGCCGGCCAGACGGGCGACGAACAGCGCCGCCGCCGCTTCGTAGAGGGCGGTGCCGTCCATGTTCACGGTGGCGCCGAGCGGCACGACGAAATTGGCGATGTCCTTTTTGACGTGCAGATGCTGCTCGGTACAGCGCAGCGTGACCGGCAGCGTCGCCGAGCTGGAGCTGGTGGCAAAGGCCGTGATCAGGGCTTCCCGCGCCCCTTTGAAAAAGAACAGCGGCGACTTGCCGGTGACCAGCCAGAGTATCAGCGGCAGCACGACAATGCCGTGCAACAGCGTGCTGCCGGTCACGACCAGGATGAAATGGCCGAGGCTTTGCAGCAGCGCAGCGTTCTGCGTGCTGACCAGTTGCAGCAGCAGGGCGGCGAGGCCGAGCGGGGCGAGGTGCATGATCCAGCCGACGATCATCAGGCAGAGCTCCTGCAATTCCTCGATCAACTGGCGCAAGTTGCGGTAACGCTCGCCGCCGATGACCAGCGCGATGCCGAGAAACAGGGCAATCATCACGATGGCCAGGATGTCACCCTGGGCCAGCGCCTTGAACGGATTCTGAAACAGGCCGCGCATGAACTGGGCGATGTAGTCGGGCAACGGCATCTGCCGTGCCTGATAGTTTTTCGTCGCCTCGGCGAACATCTCGAGATGCAGTCCCTCGCCGGGCCGGAAAATATGCGCCGCCCCGAAGCCGATGACGATGGCCAGCGCCATGGTGATGAAGAAAAAGACCAGGGTGGTGATCCAGACGCGGTGCATCTGGTCGTGTGCCCGCAGGTTGGCGACGCCAATCACGATGGACGAAAAGACCAGCGGCACCAGCACCATGCGCAGCAGATCGAGAAAAAGGTTGCCGACCAGTTTTGCGCCGTAAAGGGTGTCCTGCACCAGCGCTGTCTGGCCTTGCGCGTGCAGCGCCAGTCCGGCGGCAATGCCGGCAGTACAGCCGATCAGGATCTGGGTGTTGAGCGAGATGCGTTTCATCGTTGGCAGGTTGTGATCGAAGTAATCGGCATTTTAGCGGCGTTGTCCGGCGCCGTTCGTGCTGGCATCATCGCTTCACTACATTTACCGGGGTTGAAAATGGGCGATTTCGAAAACTTGACCGCCGCGCTGCGGGAATTCCGCGATGCGCGCGATTGGCGGCAGTTCCATTCGCTGCGCAACCTGATTACCTCGCTCAACCTCGAAGCGGCGGAATTGCTCGAACTGACCCAATGGAAAAGCGACGCCGAAGTCGAGGCGCTGCCGGGCGAGCCGCTGGCCGCCGAAGCCTTGCGCGACGAGTGCGCCGACATCCTGCTTTACCTGCTGCTGATCGCCGATACGGCGGGCATCGACCTGGCCGCGGCGGCACGTGCCAAGCTGGTCAAGAACGCCGCGAAGTATCCGGTCGACAAAGCCCGCGGTTCGCGGGCCAAGTATTCCGAACTGGGCTAGGCGGGATGGCCCGGCTCATGCCGTGTCCGGCAACGCGTTCCAGGTCGCCGGCGATTCGCCATCCGGGCCGACCAGCCGGGGATGCAGCAGTTCGGCCAGCCAAGCCATGAATAGCCGGGTGCGGCGGGGCAGGTGGCGCCGGTTGGCATAAAGGAGCGAGACCGGCATGGGGTGGGCGCGATACGCCGGCAGGACTTCGACCAGCCGGCCGGCGTCGATCAAGGGCCGCAAGGATACCTCGGGCGCCTGGATCAGGCCGAGGCCGGCCAGGCAGGCGGCCTGGTAGGCCTCGGAATTGTTGACGGTCAAGGCACCTGGCATCGGCAGAAAACGGGTTTGATTGCCGTTATTCGCATCGAGGTACTCGAAGCCCGGGCTTTTCGTCCCCAGCGTCGGGACATAGTGCACCAGCCGATGCCCGGTCAGTTCGTCGAGGCTTTGCGGGGTTCCGAAGCGCGTAACGTAGGCCGGGCTGACGCAGTTGATCATCCGGTAATAGCCAAGGCCGCGGGCAATCAGACTGGAGTCGCTGACCGTCCCGACGCGGACCACGCAGTCGAAAGCCTCGCGCACCGGATCGACCAGACGGTCGGTGCTGCTCAGCTCCACGGCCAGCTGGGGATGGGCCGCCATGAAGGCGGGCAATTGCGGCGTCACCAGATCGCGCGCCATGATCAGCGGCATGTCGACGCGCAACCGGCCGGCCAGTTCGGCTGGGTTGGCGCGGAACATGCCCTGAACTTCTTCCATGTCGGCCAGCAGATCCGTGCACCGTTCGTAAAACGCCAGACCATCCTGGGTCATTTGCACCCGCCGCGTCGTCCGATGCAGCAAGCGCGTGCCGAGCAGGTTTTCCAGCCGTTGAACGGCGGTTGAAATGCTCGCTTTCGGCAAGCCCAGGCGCTGGGCGGCCTGGGTGAAACTGGCCAGCTCGGCCACCCGGACGTATATCTGCATTGCTTCGATCTGGTTCATCAGACTTGCACCAACTGTTCATTAATGGCGAACAGTCTAATCGGTTGGTGCCGATTTATCTTCATTGCATCGTTCAATAGACTGCATTCATCCCGCTGCTATTCAACGCAGCTGGCAAACCCGCCAAATCAATGAAGAACAGGAGCACAACATGCAACGCAAAATTGCCATCGTTACCGGCGGCAGCCGGGGTCTCGGCCGCAATGCCGCCTTGAAGCTCGCCGCCCGGGGCATCGATGTCATCCTGACCTATCGTACCGGTCGGGCCGAGGCGGAAGCGGTGGTCGGCGAAATTGAAAAGCTGGGTGCCCGGGCTGTGGCACTGCCGCTCGATGTCGGCCTCAGCCACGCATTTCCGGCCTTTGCCGCCGAAGTTCGCGGGGTTTTACAGAAACAATGGCAGCGCGAACGCTTCGATTACCTGCTCAACAATGCCGGTATCGGCATCCATGCCGCCTTCGCCGAAACCAGCGAGGAACAATTCGACCAACTGGTCAATATCCAGTTCAAGGGCGTCTTCTTTCTCACCCAGGCGCTGTTGCCCTTGATTGCCGACGGCGGGCGCATTCTCAACGTGTCGACCGGGCTGACCCGCTTCGCGCTACCGGGCTTTGCCGCCTATGCCGCGATGAAAGGCGCAATCGAAGTGCTGACCCGCTATCTCGCCAAGGAGCTCGGGCCGCGCGGCATTACCGTCAATGTTCTTGCTCCGGGGGCGATCGAGACCGATTTTGGCGGTGGCGCGGTGCGCGACAATGTGCAAATGAACGCTTTCATTGCGTCGCAGACGGCGCTGGGGCGGGTCGGTTTGCCGGATGACATCGGCGATGTGGCCGCCTCGCTGCTTTCCGACGACAACCGCTGGGTCAATGCCCAGCGGATCGAGGCCTCGGGCGGCATGTTCCTGTAAGGCCCAAGGCTGGCCAGGGTGGCGAGCCTTCAGCTCGACTCGCTTTCCACCGTGTATTTCGCGCCCTCGCCCTGGGCCAGCAGGGCGGTCAGCTTGGGCAGGGTTTCGTGCATTTTCTTTTCCAGCGTCCACGGCGGGTTGATGATGAACATGCCGCTGCCGTTCATGCCGTAGCCGTCTTTCGACGGCGCGCTGACTTCCAGCGAGACGTGCAGCCAGTTCTCGGCACCCAGGCCTTTCAGCTTGGCCGGCAACTTGCGCGATTCGAGCTTGGAGAGCATCGGGTACCACACCGCGTAAGTTCCGGTCGGGAAGCGTTTCAGGGCTTCCTGCAGGCCTTTGACGACATTGCTGTAATCGTCCCGGGTTTCGTAGGAAGGGTCGATCAGGACCAGCGCCCGGCGGGGCGGTGGCGGCAGGATGGCCTTCAGCCCGGCGAAACCGTCGCCCGCAGTGATCGCTACCTCGCGCCCGGCGGTCTTGAAACATTCCTGCAGCAGCTTGACGTCGGTGCTGTGCAGTTCATAGAGCCGCAGCCGGTCGCTTTCCCGCATCAACTGGCTGGCCAGCCATGGTGAACCCGGGTAGTAGCGCAGCTGGTCGTCCGGGTTGAGCATCTTGACGAACTCGAGATAGACCACGGCCGCCGGCGGCAGACCCTTCTGGCCCCACAGGCGGCCGACGCCATCCTTGTATTCGGCCAGCTTGGTGGCGTGGGCCGATTCCAGTGCGTAGCGCCCGGCACCCGCATGGGTGTCGATAATCCAGAACGGGGCGGGCTTTTCGCCCATGTATTCGGCGATCTGGATCAGGATGATGTGTTTCAGCACGTCGGCATGATTGCCGGCGTGAAAGGCATGGCGGTAGCTGAGCATTGAGCGGGAATTAATCCGGAAGCGGGTCGAGGGCTACGAATTCTAGCCCTTCGTTGGCTTCTATGCATTTCCCGATTTGTCGATGAAGAGTCCGGCCGGCAGTATTGAAGGTGACCCGTTGCCTGGCGACGAGCCGGCCGGGCGGTGCGATCAGGCCGGAAAACCTGCCATAGGCCGGCAGGCTGTGCAGGAAAATGGCGCGCAGGCTGGCCGCCTTTTCGCTCGGCAGTTCGACGATGCTGACCTGCGGCGAGAGCAGTTGCAGACCGAGTTCGAGCCGGGTATTGCTGGCGCTTACCCGGCGCACCAGGCAGACGTGAATCCGGCTCGATTCGCGCGGTTGTAGCGCGACGACGGCGCCGGCGCCGATCCGGCATTTTTCGCCATTGACGAAGCGGATAAGGAAGCCGTCCGGGCTTTCGTCGATCAGCGACCATTCGCTGGTCTTGAAGGTCTTGCCGTCGTGGCGGCAATCGGCGTCCAGGGCGCGGCGCGAGAAGGCGTTGCCGTCGAGGAAGGCGATCACCTCGTCGAGTCCGCCGACCAGGTCGGCCCGCGGCTTGAACTTGCTGCGGCTGAAGCGGCGGGCATTGCGGCCGCCGACGGCAACGCGCAGGCTGTGCAAGAGCAGCGGGCTGATCTCGAGGTCGGGCTGGACCGCTTTGCCGGGCTGGCGGGCGAGATTGCGGTCGAGCGCCGCCAGCACCTGGGTGCAGTCGATGATCAGGCAGCCGCTCTCCGGCAGGTCGGAAGACAGCCGACTCAGCGGCTGGCCCGGACAGCCGGTGTCGGGGCAAACCAGAAAGCAGGACTCGGCGCGCCGGCTATTGAGGATTTCCGGCGATGCCTCGGCCACCACTGCGTAGGCTGCCAGTTGCCAGGTGCAGGCGTGAATTAGGTCGAGCTGCGGGCGGGGCAGCTTGGCCGGTTCGAGATAGGCGAAGAGCAGGGCGCCGAGATATTCATGCTCGATCGGTGCCGTTTCCCCGTTGAGCGGCTTGGCCAGCGGGTCGCAGGCCATCCGGTAGAGGGCGTGCAGCATCTGCCAGGAGGCGGCGGACGGCGCGGTATAGGCCCGGTAGGCCAGCAGTTGCCGGCGGGAAAGCAGTGCCAGCGCCCGCTGAATCGCCCGGTGGAGCAGCTGGTTGAGACCCGCGCCGTGATGGTGTTCGAGGATATCGTGGGCAATGCCGGCGTAGGCCTGGGCCATGCCCTTGAGCAGGTTGTCGGCGTTGATCGCGGCGCTGGTTGCGGCCCTGGGCAGCGGCAGGACGGCTTGCCCGATTTCCTGCTCCAGGCTCGGCAAGGCGCGTTCGGCTTCCTGACGCATTTCTTCCAGTTGACTGAAGCGCAACTGCGGATCGGCCTGGCGGCTGATCGACGGCAAGACCGCGCTCCCCAGTTTTCTGACCAGCTCGAGTGGCGAGAGGCCGCTGGTCGTCAGCAATTGCGTCCGGAAATCCGCCGTCGCCTTGCTGTCGGCATGCGGTTGACTGAAGGGGAGCAAATCGCGGATCAGTTGCAGCGGGGAGTCCATCGACGGGGATAATGAAGTGACATTCGCATTATCCCGCATATTCATGCAAATTCTGCGGTGAAATCGCGCTCTTACGTATACTTGCGCCATGGATATCTACGAATTACTGGCTCTCGCCCTGTTGGCGGGCGGCATCTGGCTCTGGCTCGACACCCTCAAGGCGCGGGAAGTCGGCGTTCGTGCCGTGCAGCAGGCCTGCGCCGACGAGGGCTTGCAGTTCCTCGACGAAACGGTCGTCGGGCGTTCATTCAGCCTGGCCCGCGACGACGACGGTCAGCTCAAGCTGCGTCGCGTCTATGCCTTCGAATACAGCGATACCGGCAATGATCGCAGCGCCGGCAGCGTGACCTTGCTCGGCAGCCAGGTCGAGTTCCTGCATCTCCGCCCCCACCTCTACGTGGTGCCCAAGGCACCGGAAAAAAATGAAACCTTCCATTGAAGCAATTGAATTTCACGGCATCGAAGCCTTTCGCCTGAATGGCCCGCGTGGCTCCAGCGCGATCATCAGCAAGCTCGGCGCGCAGGTTCTGTCCTGGGTGACGCCGGATGGCCGGGAACATCTCTTCCTTTCCGACCAGGCCGTATTCGACGGCAGCGTCGCCATCCGTGGCGGCATCCCGGTCTGTTTTCCGCAGTTTTCCAATTTGGGCAATTTGCCCAAGCATGGCTTTGTCCGGACTCGCCCATGGTCGGTGAGCACCGAACGTTGCGGCGACGATTTCGCGCTGATTACGCTGGAAATAGCCGATGACGAAGCGACGCGCGCCCTCTGGCCGCATCCCTTCCAGGCGGAAATCACGCTGATGCTCGAAGCCGATCGCATCGACGTCGAGTTCTGCGTGACCAACACCGGTGGCGTGCCGTTCAGCTTCACCGGCGCATTGCATTCCTATCTGCGCCTGGTTCAGGTCGAGGATGCCGCGCTCGAGGGGCTTTCCGGCCATGCCTACCGCGACGCGGCGAATGGCGACCGGATGGTCTTCGACAGCGCGGCCGAACTGCTCGTCGAGGATGTCGTCGATCGCGTCTACTACGACGTCAATAAGCCGCAAATTCTGCGCGCCGCGAATCTCAGCCTGGCTATCCAGGCGCAAGGCTTTCCCGACGTCGTGGTGTGGAATCCGTGGGTCGAACTGTGCGCCGGGATGAGCGACATGCCTGCCGACGGCTGGCGCCACATGCTCTGTGTCGAGGCGGCGATTGCCCAGCACCCGATCACGCTGCCGGCCGGCGAGGAATGGTACGGGCGGCAGACGCTGGTCGCCATCTGAGCGGTCGGCCAGTCGGCCGGCCGTAAATTGTCGTAAAGCCGACGTGCGCTTGTTTGCCAAGCCATTGATTGTCTGGCGGTTTGGTATGGTCTTGCTCTTGCTTGCCTGCAGGTATGGAGAACGCACACCACATCCCGCTTTCTGGAGAGCCGAAGCCGGCCAGCATGCCGCCGATACCGGATGGCTTGCTGGCCGGCTTCGCCGCCCGCGAACTGGCCAAAGGCTGCCTGTTCTCGACGCCCTCGGGCGGGCGGGATCAGGTTTTCGTCGTCGGCAGCGGACGCTTGCGGGTCTATCTGGCCGGCGAGAGTCGCGAACTCAGCCTGAGCTATCTCGAACCGGGCGATATCTACACCACCCATACGCCGACCTATGTCGAGGCGGTTCTGCCGACGACGCTCTGGGTGATGCCAACCGCCGCCTTCGCCCGCCGCTTGGCGGTCGATCCCTCGGTCACGCCGGTCATGATGCGGGTGCTCGGCCGCCTGCTGGCGAATGCCGTCAACCTGATCGAGGATCTCGCCTTCCGCGAAGTACCGGCGCGCCTCGCCCGCTTCCTGCTCGGTCTGGCCAATCGGCGTGGCCAGATGACCGACGACGGCTGGTTGATTCCGCTCGATCTCGGCATGGAGGATATCGCCAGCCTGCTCGGCACGACCCGGCAGACGGTGTCTTCGCTGATCAATCAATGGGAGCGCGAAGGCATCCTGGAGCGCCGGGGCCGGCGGGCGTTGCGCGTCCGTTCGCTGGCCGCGCTGGCCGTGCACTGTCCCGCTAGTGTCGGCCAGCCGACGGACATGGCCGGCGCCGGTCGCTAAAGTCCGGCCATGTTTCATTCAAGGATAGATCATGGAAGCGAATCGGACTTTGCCAGCGGACTGCGGTTGCCAGCGGAAGACAGACCGTTACATCAGCTTTGACGGACTGGACTGCGACGGCAACGCCCGCCGGGTCATGGCCTGCATCGAACGCAACATGCAGGCGGCCGGCCAGGCCCAGCCGTTCTGGACTTATTTCATGGCCAAGCGCCAGCCGCGGAGCGGGCCGGTGCCGGACGATCTGTTTCTCGTCCATTCCCATATCAACCAGATTCGCGAGTTTTTCGAGGAGTGCGCTGACGAAGCCGCGCTGGCTTTGCTGACGCAGGTCGAAGAGGAGTGCTGCTGAACTTTCCGGCCGGCTGACTGGCCTGGCAGCCGGGTAATCAGGCGTGGCTCGGTTGCCAGTTGCTGGCGACGCGGTTGCGCCCGGTCTGCTTGGCCCGGTACAGCCAGGCGTCGGCATCGTGGATCAGTTTGTCGAGCGATTCGTGATCGCCGAGTTGGGCGATGCCGAAACTGGCCGATAGCCTGAATCCTTGACCGGCCGAGCCGAATTTCAAGCATTCGATTTCGCCGCGCAGCCGCTCGGCCAGCTGGCAAGCCTGGGCGGCATCGGTTTCCGGCAGCAGCAGAACGAATTCCTCGCCTCCCCAGCGAGCGGCGATGTCGCCGCTGCGGCAGGCGGCGGCGAGCAGCCGCGAGATTTCGGCGAGCACCTTGTCGCCCATCGCATGACCATAGCCGTCGTTGATTTCCTTGAAATGGTCGATGTCGGCCATCAGCACCGACAAGTGGCGGTTGCTGCGCAAGGCCGTACTCCAGACCGGCCCGGCATGCTCGAAGAAAGCGCGGCGGTTGAGCAGGCCGGTCAGCGGGTCAGTGCTGGCCAGTTGCTCGGCTTGCTGGCGGGCCTGCTGGTGCTGGCGCATCCGATAGGCGAGGGCAAGGGCGAGCAGAATGCCTTCAATGACGACCCCCCAGCCCGCGGCATGGAAGGAGATCGAGGTATAGGGCAGGCCGTGCCAGACCGCCAGGGCGGTGACCGAGGTGCCGAGCATCGTGGTCAGCGCCGCGGCGAGAAAGTAGCGGCCGGCAATCCGTCCATGTCGGATGGTGATAATCCCGAGCCAGACCATGACCACCGAAAACAGCAAAACGAACAGAAAGGCGACGAGCACGGTGTCCTGCTGGCGTTGCATGGCGACCGTCGAGAAAATCAGGATCAGCCCGAGCGTGACCTGCCAATGCACCAGCCGACGGGCGACCGGAGCGTGCTGGCGCAGATTCAGGAAGCCGCTGGCGAAGCGCAGGCCGAAACAACTGAAGATCACCATCAGCAGCGGGATGGCGTATTGCTGGAAAGAGGTTTGCTGGGGCCACAGCCAGACGTAGGCATGGCCGGTGTAACCCAGGTGGAGCAACACGAAGCTGCCGAGATAAAGCGTGTAGTCGAGATAGCTGCGTTCGCGCAGGCCGATGAAGAGCATCGCGTTGTAGGCGATCAGGGCGAGCAGGAAGCCGTAAAGCACGCCGTAGCCGTAGTCGTACTGGAGCTGCAAGGCTTCTGCCTGGGCGGTATCGAGTAGCCGGACGGGGACGACCAGCGGATCGGGCGTCGCTACCCGGAGAAAAATATCGCTGCGCCCGGGCGGCAAGGTGAGATCGAAAACATAGCCGAGTCCGGCGAGCGGCGAGCGGTGCGCGGTGTTGGCATCGCCGGCGATCGATTGGGCTACCAGCTGGTTGCCGTGCACCTGATAGAGCTCGATACGGTCGAGCCAGGAAATCTCGATCTCCAGCCGGCGCTTGGCCGGGAGTGCTTGATTGTTGCCGACGGCAAGATGCAGCCAGACCGGCTTGGCGGCAATGCCGAACTTGGCGACGTCGCTGTCGCCCGGCTGAAAGGCGCCCTGGCGTTGTTGCTGAAGGGCCTCCTTGATGCTCAACGGCGGGCCGCTTTCGATCAGGATGTTCATCCAGCGCCCGAGCGGTTCGGTCGGCAAGGTCTCGAGCGGATGAACCTGGGCCTGGGCACCGTGCATCAGCAGCAGCCAGAACAGCGCCAGCCAGCCGGCCCAGGACAGGACCGGCCGGGCTTGAGGTTGGCGTTGCGGCGAAGTTTGAACGATGGCGTCCGACATGGTATGCAGGATAACGTCCTAATCCGCGGTACGACACCATTTTTTGCCGCCCGGCCGGCGCCGTTTTGATCTGCGTTAGGGCGCCGCCGGCGGCCTTCAGCTAGTCTGGGCCGATTCGACTCGAACGACTGTTGCCATGGCGCTGCATCCCCAACCGCTCACTCTTTACAGCCTGCGCCACGCCCTTGCCGTCGGCTGGCGGATGACCATGGCGACGCGGGCCGTCGCTGTCACCTTTTCGCTGGTGTTTGTGCTGGCCGGGGCGGTGATCATCGGTGGTCTGCTGGCCCAGGGCTTGCTGCCCTTCGTGATTGTTGCCGCAGGGGCCTTCATGCTGCTCGGGCCGGTCATCCTGGCTGGATTCTTCGGTATTGCCCAAGCTTTCGAAGGCGATGGCCAAGTGCGGCCGGCTGCCGTGCTCGCCGGATTCAGTACGGCACCGGCTGCGCTCTGGGTGCTGGCCCTGGTCTGCGGCTTGTTGTTCATGATCTTCGTCACCGATGCGACCATTCTCTATGCCTACATGCTCGGCCAGTCCCCAGTATGGCTGACCGACCTCGTGCCGTTCGCCGATGACCTGTTGCGGTTCGTCAAATGGGCGGCGGTGTCGGGTTTCGTCGTGGCGTTGATGCTGTTCTGCGTTTCGGCATTCTCGGTACCCTTGCTCTGCGAGCGTCGGGCCGGTCTGGTCGAGGCGGTGGCGCTCAGCGTGCGGATCGTTTTCGCCAATTTTCCGCTCGCCATGCTGTGGGCCGCTGTGCTGGCCTGCGTCATCATCGGCAGCATCCTGCTGCTGCCGGTGCTGTCCTTGACCCTGCCGTGGCTGGCCTTTGCCAGCCGGGCGCTCTACCGCCAGGTGTTGCCGGGCGCCTGAGATCTACGGTTGCTTCGCGGGCCGGGCGCCGTCAGCCGGGGTGGCGACGGTATAATTGCGACCTTTCCGTTTTCGCCCAGCCTACCGTGACCCAGCTCGACCAGGAAATCTTCCGCCGCCGTACCTTCGCCATCATTTCCCACCCCGATGCCGGTAAAACCACGCTGACCGAAAAACTGCTGTGGTTCGGCGGCGCCATCCAGGTGGCCGGCGAGGTCCGGGCACGCAAGGCTTCGCGCCACGCGACCTCGGACTGGATGGAACTGGAAAAGCAGCGCGGCATCTCGGTGACCTCGTCGGTGATGCAGTTCCCGTACCGCGAATGCATGATCAACCTGCTCGACACGCCGGGCCATGAGGACTTCTCGGAAGACACCTACCGGACGTTGACCGCCGTCGACTCGGCAACCATGGTCATCGACTCGGTGAATGGCGTCGAAGCGCAGACGATCAAGCTGCTCAACGTCTGCCGCATGCGCGACACGCCGATCCTGACCTTCATCAACAAGCTTGACCGCGAAGGCAAGGAGCCGATCGACCTGCTCGACGAAATCGAGTCGGTGCTCGGCATCCAGTGCGCTCCAATGACCTGGCCGATCGGCATGGGCAAGCGTTTTCGCGGCGTCTATCACCTCTACGACGACGCCATCAGCTTCTTCGACCCGCAGGCCGAAAAGGGCACGGCCGAGATCATCCAGGGCCTCGACAATCCGCGCCTCGATGAGCTGATCGGCTCGCAGGCCGACGAATTGCGCACCGACATCGAACTGGTGCGCGGCGCTTCGCATGCCTTCGATGCCGACGCCTATCTGTCGGGCAAGCAGTCGCCGGTGTTCTTCGGTTCGGCGGTCAATAACTTCGGCGTGCAGAGCCTGCTCGACGCCGTCGTCGATCTGTCGCCGGCGCCGATCGCCCGGCCGGCGGTGTCGCGCAGCGTCGAACCGAACGAGCCGAAATTTTCCGGTTTCGTGTTCAAGATCCAGGCCAACATGGACCCCAAGCACCGCGACCGCATCGCTTTCCTGCGCGTCTGCTCGGGCCGCTTCGAGCGCGGCATGAAAATAAAGCAGGGGGCCGGCGGCAAGTTCCTCTCGGTCAACAACGCCATCACCTTCATGGCCCGCGACCGCTCGACCACCGACGAAGCCTGGCCGGGCGACATTATCGGCATTCCGAACCACGGCACCATCCGCCTCGGCGAAACCTTCACCGAAGGCGAAGACCTGCGCTTCACCGGCATTCCGTCCTTCGCGCCGGAACACTTCCGCCTGGCACGCATCGCCAACCCGCTGAAGATCAAGCAGTTGCAGAAAGGCTTGCAGCAACTGGCCGAGGAGGGCGCGACCCAGTTGTTCCGGCCGATGTCCGGCAACGACCTGATTCTCGGCGCGGTCGGCACGCTGCAGTTCGACGTGGTGGCCAGCCGGCTGGAACATGAATACGGCGTCCAGGTCATTTTCGAGAGCTACAACTGTTCGACGGCACGCTGGATTCACGGCGACCCGCTCGAACTGCGCCAGCTGTCGGAACGTTACAGCGCCAACGTCGCCCTTGATGGGGCCGACGACCCGGTCTATCTGGCGCCGAACAATGTCTACCTGAACATGGTCAAAGAGAAATATCCCAATCTGCGCTTCGTCGAGGCGCGCGAGGTGATCTGACCATGACTGTCCGGGTCCAGGAAGCCGATTTCGACCTCGGTGTCGAGCTTGCCGCGCTGCGCGCCGGCGACGCCCGGGTCGGCGCGCTGGCCAGCTTTGTCGGACTGGTGCGCGACATCAACGCTGGGGCCGGCGTTTCGGAAATGACCCTGGAGCACTACCCGGGCATGACCGAGAAGGCGCTCGAGGAAATCCTCGTCGAGGCACGAAGCCGCTGGGCGCTCTACGACGCGCTGGTCATCCACCGCGTCGGTCCGCTCAAGCCCTGCGACCAGATCGTCCTGGTCGCCGTGACTAGCGCGCACCGTGGCGAAGCCTTCGCCGCCTGCGAATTCATCATGGACTACCTGAAGACCCGCGCCCCGTTCTGGAAGCGCGAAGTCACACCGGATGGCGCGCACTGGGTCGATGCCCGTGAGAGCGACGACAGCGCGGCGGCGCGCTGGCAGAATCCGCCGCTGGCCGACTGACGGGCTCCGGCGCCTACGCAACGGCCCTGGTCAGTTCGGCAATCCGCGTCCGCAGGACATCGAGGCTGAGCGGTTTGTGCAGAACGACGATCTGTTTCCTGGCCATGCGGCGAATCACTTGCGGATCGGTATCGCCGGTAATGATCAGCGCCGGCAACTGGCTGCCGAAATTCTTGCGTAGCGTCGCTATGACGTTGAAGCCATCTTCGTTCCCGGCCAGCCGATAGTCGGAAATGATCAGGTTCGGCGGATTCCCGCCGAGGCGAGCCAATAGTTCGCCGCCGGAGGGCGCTGAAATGACCTGGTGGCCGATTTCGGCCAAGGCGTAGGTCAGTGCCTTGACCAGTTCGGCATTGTCGTCGACCACGCCGATCGTCAAGGGAACATGCGGCTCTTGCCCCGGGGGCGCCGGCTTGGCTGCTTCGCCCAGCGGCAACTCGACGGCGAATACGGAGCCTTTGCCGAGGCGTGAACAGAGGTTGATTTGCAGCCCCAGCAAGCTGGCCATCTTGGTGACGATCGCCAGCCCCAGGCCACTTCCCTTGGTGCTGTTGCGCTCCCGGTTGTCGAGTTGCTTGAATTCCTCAAAAATCTCGCCTGTCTTGTCGGCCGGAATGCCTATGCCGGTATCCCAGACCTCTAGCCACATTTTTCCCTGGCGCCGCTTGCAGCCGATCAGGACGCCGCCCTGCGCGGTGTAGCGGATGGCGTTATCGACCAGGTTTCCGACAATGCGCTGGAACAGTACCGGATCGGTGCGCCCGGTCAGGCCGAAGCGGGTATGGCGCAATTTGAGTCCTTTGGCCCGGGCTTCGGGGCCGTAGGAGGAAACCACCCGTTTGAGCAAGGCGTCGAGTTCGAAATCGCAGACTTTCGGGATGACCACGCCGGCTTCGAGTTTCGACAGGTCGAGCAGGTGCGAGAGCATTTCGCTCAGTGTCGCGGCACAATTCTTCATGCCGCTGACCAGTTGTTGGTCGCTCGCGCCCAGTTTGTGTTCAAGCGCGGCAATGTAGAGCGCCAGTCCAGCCAGCGGTTGCCGCAGGTCGTGACTGGCGGCCGCGAGGAAGCGCGATTTGGCGCAATTGGCCCGCTCGGCATCGGCCATGGCCTGTTTCAGCGAGGTTTCCGTTTGCTTGGTGGCGGTGATGTCCGTCAGCAGGAGGCGATACTCCTGTCCCGTTTCATCGCGAATGGCTTTGACTTGTATGACCCGGGCCGGCTGCTCTTCCAGCGACGGTATGGTGATCTCGCTGACTTGTTTGGTCGGGCTGGCCCATACGGCGTTGAGGAATCCGGCGAAAGTCGGCCGACTGGCTTCGTCGATGAACAGCGCGAAACTCTTGTTGACCAGTTTCGAACGGCCCAGGCCGAGCAGGCGGGCGCCGGCCAGATTGATCTGTTGAATCTTGCCGTCGCGGCTCAGTGTCACATAGCCGATTGGTGCGAAATCGTAGAGGTCGGTGTACCGCGCCAGGGCAGCTTCGGCTTGATTGTAGCTTTCGCGCAATGCCTCGTTCTGCATTTCCAGTTCGATTTTATGCACGCGCAGTTCGTGCAGCAGCGCCGAAACGTTGCTTGTGCCATCTTCTGTTTCTTGCTCATCCTTTGTCGCGCGCTCTTCTGCCAGGCGGCGCAGCGCCAGTGACCTTGCGGCAATGTCCGGATTTTTTTTCATGGCATTTCGTCCTTCTTCACCCCCGGTCCTTGCTCGCCGTACTCTTCTTCTTCACCCGGTGCAGCTTGCCGGCAAGTGGCAATTCCGGGTGGGCGATGCAGGCTTGTTCAGTGTGGTTTGCTTTGCTTTTTTTCCACCATCCAGCGTGCTTTGTTGAGGATTTCTCCAGCCCGGCAACTCGATCGGACTCCCTTGGTTAGCCTCTGGTTACAGGTGCGGGGTGCGGCAATCGATTGGTACCGTCCGGGTCGGGTTATTGTCCATCGATTGCATATTTTGCAGCAAAGGGCCTGAGGCCGGGCAGTTTTTATGACATTGACCCAAGGCAAGGCCTACTCGGGCTATCCTGGACGCGCCAAAAAAATCGGGGGGCATTCCCGGATTGGATCCGGAAATGCCCCCCCTGGCAGTGAAGACGCCAGAATCAGGTTTTGAACTGGGCGACAGCCTGGTGCAGCGATACCGAGAGCGATTGCAGGTGGCGGGCAGCTTCGGCCGTGTGTTTGACGGCGACCGCGCTTTCTTCCGACATCTGGGCGATGGTTTCCAGTTTTTGGGCAATATCGCTGCCTGCCGTGCTTTGCTCGCGGATCGAGTCGGAAATTCCGTTGACCACGCGCGTTACCTGTTCGGCTCCGTCACGGATGCGATTGATCGAATCGCCCGCCTGGTTCGCCAACTCGACGCCATTGCTGACCTGGACGACGCCGGCCTGCATGCTGGCCACCGCGCTGCGGGTGCCGCTCTGGATCTTGGAGACCATCGTGGCAATTTCGGTGGTCGACAAGCTGGTTCGTTCGGCCAGCTTGCGCACTTCGTCGGCGACCACTGCGAAGCCGCGCCCCTGTTCGCCGGCCCGGGCCGCCTCAATGGCCGCATTCAGGGCCAGCAGGTTGGTCTGGTCGGCAATTTCCTTGATGGTATTGACTATCGAGGTGATCTGGTCGGACTGGCGGCCAAGATCCTCAACGATTTCCGAGGAGGACTGAACCGCTTCGGAAATCTTGCGCATTTCGGTCGCCGCGCCATGAATGATGCCGGCGCCTTGCTGGGAAATGGTGCCGGATTCCTGTGAAATGCTGTGGGCTTCCTGCGCGTTGTCCCGCACCTGGTCGATGCTGACCGACATTTCCTCGACCGAGGCCGCCATCGAGGAGGCCGCATCGCTTTGCTGGCGGGCCCGGTCGGCCACCGACTCGGAGGCATGCAGCAACTGGCTGGCAGCGCTGGCCACCTGCTCGGCGTTGCCGGTGATGGTGCCAATCATGCTGCGCAGCGTGTCCTGCATCGTACTGATGTTGGCCAGCAGGCTGGTGGTGTCGCCTGGTTCGCAATTGATCGGGGTCGCCAGATCGCCGCTGGCGATGCGCTGGGTGATGCTGGATGCGACAACGGGGTCGCCACCCAGCGTCTTGATGATGTTGCGCGACAGCAGCAGCAGGGAAATCGAGATGAAGCCGCCGATGCCCAGCCCCCAGAGCACCAAGGTGATGGCATCGGTACGGAACTTGGCATCGACGTCATCGATATAGATACCCGAGCCGATCACCCAGCCCCATGGCTGGAAACCCGATACGAAGGAAATCTTCGGAACGCCTTCGTCGGAACCCGGCTTGGGCCAGAGATAGTCCACGAAGCCCGAGCCTTGCGACTTGACCATCGCATTGAATTCCAGAAAGAAGAATTTTCCGTTCTTGTCTTTCAATTGATCCAGTTTTTTGCCGTCGAGGTCCGGCTTGATCGGATGCATGACCATCAGGTCATTCATGTCGTTAATCCAGAAGTACTCGTTCTTGTCGTAGCGCATTGCCCTGACGGCATCGAGGGCAGCTTTTTTCGCGTCTTCGACGCTAATTCGACCTTCACGTGCTTCTTTCTCGAAGTGGCCGACCGTCGTTTGGGCAACCTCGACGAGATTGCGGACCTTGTCCTTGCGGTCGCCCAGCATCTGGCTCTTGCCATTGATCAGGAGAACGGCAAACAGCACGATCAGTGCCACGATTGTTGCCGTCGTCATGGCGACAAGCTTGCCGCGCAAGGTAAATCCTTCGGTGTTCATTGTCTTGCCCCCAGAAATGCAGTATCGCTAAAGTGGATATTTATAGCTCTTGCCACTTTTCAAGAATACTATTTTTTCCACAAGCTGTTTCGAGTGTTTGAATCGAATCCCGGTCGCGGTTGAAAATTTCCGATCCGTCCTCATCTACCGGGTATCAAAAATTTGCCCAGGAGGACAGTCAGATGCGACTCGATAAATTAACCACCAAATTCCAGCAGGCGCTGTCCGATGCCCAGAGTCTGGCCATCGGCGGCGACCAGCAGTTCATTGAACCGCAACATCTGCTGCTCGCCCTGATCAATCAGGACGATGGCGGCACGACCTCGTTGCTGGCCCGCGCAGGGGTCAATGTCCCGGCCTTGCGCAACGATCTGGAAGGTGCGCTGAAGCGTCTGCCGCAGGTTTCCGGCCATGGTGGCGAGGTGTCGATCGGCCGCGATCTGACCAATCTGCTCAATCTGACCGACAAGGAAGCGCAAAAGCGCGGCGACGAGTTCATCGCCAGCGAAATGTTCCTGCTCGCCCTGTGTGAGGACAAGAACGAAACCGGTCGCCTGGCCAAGCAGCACGGCGTCAGCCGCAAAGCGCTGGAGGCGGCGATCATGGCCGTGCGCGGCGGGCAGGGCGTCGATTCGCAGGAGGCCGAAGGCCAGCGCGAAGCCCTGAAGAAATACTGCATCGACCTAACCGAGCGCGCCGCCCAAGGCAAGCTCGACCCGGTGATCGGCCGCGACGACGAGATCCGCCGGGCCATCCAGATCCTGCAACGGCGGACCAAGAACAACCCGGTACTGATCGGCGAGCCGGGGGTCGGCAAGACGGCGATCGTCGAAGGTCTGGCCCAGCGCATCATCAACGATGAAGTGCCGGAAACCCTGAAGGGCAAGAAGGTTCTGGTCCTCGACATGGCCGGCCTGCTGGCCGGCGCCAAGTACCGCGGCGAATTCGAGGAACGCCTCAAGGCGGTGCTTAAGGAAGTCTCGCAGGACGAAGGCCGGATCATCCTGTTCATCGACGAACTGCATACCATGGTCGGGGCCGGCAAGGCCGAGGGTGCCATCGACGCCGGCAACATGCTGAAGCCGGCCCTGGCGCGTGGCGAACTGCACTGCATCGGCGCGACGACGCTCAACGAATACCGCAAGTACATCGAGAAGGATGCGGCGCTCGAACGCCGTTTCCAGAAAGTGCTGGTCGAGGAGCCGAGCGTCGAAAGCACCATCGCCATCCTGCGCGGTCTGCAGGAGAAGTACGAACTGCACCACGGCGTCGATATCACCGACCCGGCCATCGTCGCGGCCGCCGAGTTGAGCCATCGCTACATCACCGACCGTTTCCTGCCCGACAAGGCGATCGACCTGATCGACGAAGCCGCCGCCAAGATCAAAATGGAAATCGACTCCAAGCCGGAATCGATGGACAAGCTCGACCGTCGCATCATCCAGCTGAAGATCGAGCGCGAAGCGGTCAAGAAGGAAAAGGATGAAGCGTCGAAGAAGCGTTTCGGGCTGATCGAGGACGAAATCGCCAAGCTGTCCAAGGATTATTCCGATCTGGAAGAAGTCTGGAAGGCCGAAAAGGCCCAGGTTCAGGGTTCCGCCCATATCAAGGAAGAAATCGACAAGCTCAAGGCCGATCTCGCCAAACTGCAGCGTGAAGGCAAACTCGACAAGGTGGCCGAACTGCAATACGGCAAGCTGCCGCAACTCGAAGCCCAGTTGAAGGTGGCCGAGAAGGCCGGTGACGGCGAGCAAAAAAAGAACAAGCTGCTGCGCACCCAGGTCGGGGCCGAGGAAATCGCCGAGGTGGTCAGCCGGGCGACCGGCATCCCGGTCAGCAAGATGATGCAGGGCGAACGCGAAAAACTGTTGCATATGGAAGAACGGCTGCACAAGCGGGTGGTCGGCCAGGACGAGGCTGTCCGGCTGGTCGGCGACGCCATTCGTCGCTCACGGGCCGGTCTGTCCGATCCGAACCGGCCGTATGGCTCCTTCCTCTTCCTCGGCCCGACCGGCGTCGGCAAGACCGAACTGTGCAAGGCGCTGGCCGAGTTCATGTTCGATGCCGAGGATCACCTGATCCGCATCGACATGAGCGAGTTCATGGAGAAGCACTCGGTCGCCCGCCTGATCGGCGCGCCGCCGGGTTACGTCGGCTACGAAGAGGGCGGTTACCTGACCGAGGCGGTGCGCCGCAAGCCGTACAGCGTGATTCTGCTCGACGAGGTCGAAAAGGCGCACCCGGATGTCTTCAACGTGCTGCTGCAGGTCCTGGACGATGGCCGGATGACCGATGGCCAGGGGCGTACTGTCGATTTCAAGAACACGGTGATCGTGATGACCTCCAACCTCGGTAGCCAGATGATCCAGCAGATGGCCGGCGACGACTACGGGGTGATCAAGGTGGCGGTGATGGGTGAGGTCAAGAGCTACTTCCGGCCGGAGTTCATCAACCGGATCGATGAAGTGGTGGTCTTCCATGCCCTCGACGAAAAGCACATCGCCGGCATCGCGAAGATCCAGCTCGGCTATCTCGAAAAGCGGCTGGCTCAGCTCGACATGGGCATTGTCGTCGACGACAGCGCGCTGGTCGAACTGGCCCAGGCCGGTTTCGACCCGGTGTTCGGGGCGCGGCCGTTGAAGCGGGCGATCCAGCAACAGATCGAGAATCCGCTGGCCAAGGCCATCCTGGAAGGGAAGTTCGCCGCCAAGGACACGATACGCGTCGCCTGCGAAAACGGCATCATGCGATTCAGCAAGGCTTGATCGCCTGACGTTGAAATGAAAATGGCGGAACCGCAGGGGGCCGCCATTTTTTTGGCTGGAAGAGCTTAGCAGTTGCCCTTCTTGGCCTGGCCCGGCGGGCAGTGGCCGCCACCCTGATGGGGGACGCCCTTGTTGCCCCGGCCGGTGTAGTATTTTTCGCCGCGCGGGCCGTTATGCTGTCGCCAGTAGTCTTGATCGCGCCAGTCGTAGCCGTCCCAGTAATAGCCACGGTCGTTGCGGCTGCCGAAGGTGATGGTGGCGCCGGGGGTCTGGACGCGAACACTGCCGATATCGACATTGATATCGACGGCATGGGCAAAGAGTGGTGAAGCGGCTAGCAGCGCAGCCAGAAGAAGTTTTTTCATTCGCAATTTCCTCGAAAAAAACGTGCAGGTGGATCACCTCATGCATGAATGGCGGATTATCGTTCGAATCAACCCTGTCGGAATGTAAAAAATGTCGGATGACCTGAAACGTTGGCAAATCGAGCGCCATGCCGAGTTGAGCTCGCCGGACAGTTGGCTTGGACTAGTCGGCCTGTTCTGGCTGCAGCCGGGCCGCAATCCGGTCGGCCGCGCGGCGACGGCAACGGTTGTCTTGCCCCACGGCCCCGAGCTGCTCGGCGATTTGTCCTGGGCGGACGGGCGTGTCGTCTGGCAGCCCGCTGGTGGCCCGGAAGTGGCGTTGGCGACCGATCGGCATGGCGCGCCGACAATAGTCGATTTTGAAAATCTGTCATTTTTCGTCGTTGATCGCGATGGCCAGTTGGCCGTCCGCCTCAGGGACCGCAACTGGGCCGCCAAAGCGCCTTTCGCTGGCCTCGACTATTTTCCGTTCGACCGTAGCTGGCAGATCGTCGCGGCATGGCAGGCAATCGATCCGCCGCTGACCATGGAGGTGCCGAACGTCAGCGGCGAGCTGAAAACGGTCAGCGTGGCACATCGCGCCGTTTTCGAGCTGGCCGGCCAGATGGTCAGCTTGTTGCCGATGGCGGTTAGTGACCAGGAGGTGTTCTTTGTCTTTCGCGATCGCAGCAGTGGCCGGGAAACGTATGGCGCCGGGCGCTTCCTGAAAACGTCTGGTCCGCTCGATGGCAAACTGACCCTCGATTTCAATCGTGCCTACAATCCGCCCTGTGCTTTTACACCTTTTGCCACCTGCCCGCTGCCACCGCCCGAGAACTGGTTGCCGTTTGCCGTCCCGGCGGGCGAGAAAAAATGGTTAAAGCCGGCATAGGCCGATCGTCTGGCCAACGAGTGTGTTGTCGCGTACCGACATCCGCCGGGCTTTTGCTGTAGTGTGTCAGGGCCGCTTGAGTAACGCTCAGGAGGAAACCCTTCCACTTTTTCCGGTTGCCTTCCGATGATCGAACCCCTACTGCTCTCTGCCGCGCGTGTCTGCACGTTCGAGCGACAACGACTGCTCACCAACGCTAGTGGCCTGTTCTTCGAGCGTGATGGACGCCTGTTTGTGGTGACCAGCCGCCACGTGATGTATGACAAGCCGAGCAAGCATTTTCCCGACCGCATCGAGGTCGAGCTGCATATCGACCCCGACAATATGGCCAAGTCGATCGGTTTCTCGATTCCGCTGTATCGCAACGGCAAAGGCATTTGGCGCCAGGGACTCGACACGTCCGGCGAGATCGATGTGGCGGTGATCGAGATCGAACGTTCGGCGCTGCCGCCGACTGCCGTTTACCGGGCTTTCACGCCGCAGCATCTGATCGGTCCGAACGATCCGGTCGAGATCGGTTCGTCCTTGCTGGTCGTTGGTTTTCCGCTCGGCTTTCACGACACGCTGCACCATATGCCGGTCGTTCGGCATGCCGTGCTGGCCTCGTCATTCGGCCTGCGTTTCCAGGGCGAGGGCTATTTCCTGACCGATGCGCGAACGCACCGGGGAACCAGTGGGGCGCCGGTCGTCATGCGCGTTCCCGGCAACGATCAGAAGGGGCTTGGCGATCTGCCGTGGATGTTGCTCGGCATCCATTCGTCACGCCTCGATGTCGGTACGCGCGACCTCAAGCTCGACGAGGCGCTTGGCCTGAACTGCGCCTGGTACGCCGACATCCTGATGACGCTGACCAAGCAATGATGACGCGTCGCCATGCCCGCTGCTGCGGGGTGGCGACGGGGAGCCGGGTTAGCGGGTAATCAGCGGATAAACGGCTTCGCTGGCGTGTTTCTTGACCTGTTTGACCGCTTTCTTTTCCTTCGGGGTCAACGCCGGCTGTTTCTTCACTTCCTTGGTGCTGTGTTTGGTCTTGCCCATGATCTTGCTCCTTGGTGCGTCGACAAATGCGGCGTCGTTTCAGTATAGGCCGATGCGCCAGGAAGACCAGCGCCGCCATTGAATCAGGCAGCGCTGCTTCGCCGCCTGCCTTTTGGCCGGCTCAGGCTTGGTCGAGGACGGTCGCCAGCGCCGCGGCGAAATTGTTCACGGTGCGCTCCGGGTTATGCAGTTTGTCCAGACCGAACAGGCCGACCCGGAAGGTCCGGAAAGTGTCCGGTTCGTCGCATTGCAGCGGAACGCCGGCGGCGGTCTGCAGGCCGGCGGCGAGGAATTTCTTGCCCGACTGGATGTCCGGATCGGTGGTGTAGCTAACGACCACGCCGGGGGCCTGGAAGCCTTCGGCGGCGACGCTGGGGAAGCCCTTGGCGACGAGCAGCTGGCGGATGCGGCGGCCGAGTTCCCATTGTTCCTGGCAGACCTTGGCGAAACCGTAGGCTTCGGTTTCCAGCATGACGTCGCGCAAAGTGGCCAAGGCGTCGGTCGGCATGGTCGCGTGGTAAGCGTGGCTGCCGTTCTCGAAGACCTCCATGATCGCCAGCCACTTTTTCAGATCGCAGGCAAAACTGCTGCTGGTTGTCGCGTCGATGCGTGCCCGGGCGCGTTCGCCGAGCGCGATCAGCGCTGCGCAAGGTGGGGCGCTCCAGCCTTTTTGCGGGGCGCTGATCAGCAGATCGACATGGTTGGCCGCCATGTCGACCCAGATCGTGCCGGAGGCCACGCAATCGAGCACGAACAGGCCATCCACCGCCTGCACGGCGGCACCGACGGCGCGCAGATAGTCGTCGGGCAAGATCATGCCGGAGGCGGTTTCGACATGCGGGGCAAAGACGACGTCCGGCTTGTGGGCGTGGATGGCGGCGACCACCTCTTCGATCGGCACCGGGGCGAACGGCGCCTGGGCGCCCATGCCGACCTGGCGGGCCTTGAGGACGATGCTCTCCGAGGGAATCTGGCCGACCTCGAAAATTTGCGTCCAGCGGAAGCTGAACCAGCCGTTGCGGATGACAAGGACTTTCTTGCCAGTCGCGAACTGGCGGGCCACCGCCTCCATGCCGAAAGTGCCGCTGCCGGGCACGATCACCGCCGACCTGGCGTTATAGACTTTTTTCAGGATCCGCGAGATGTCGGTCATCACCCCCTGAAAGCGTTGCGACATGTGATTCAGGGCGCGGTCGGTATAGACCACCGAGTATTCGAGCAGGCCTTGGGGATCGGGTTGGGGTAGCAGGGCGGGCACGTTGTCTCTCCGTTTGATTGTTCGATCACGCAGCTGGCGCGTGGCGGCCAGCATAAACCGAAGCGATGACGGCACGCTAGTCGATGGCGGCGGCGGAGTGGGCAAGCTTGTAGCCTTTTCGCGGCCGAGGCATATTCTTGAGGTCTGGCAAACAGCGGCGAGGCAAGATCATGGCAACGAATCTTCGCGGATCAATCCGGCAAGCCTGTCGGCGCGACGAAGCGCTCTGCGTCGCCGCTCTGGTCGATGAGCAGGAGAAGATTCCTGGTGATCAGCCCGCCATTCAGGCGCTGGCGCGCCAACTGGTCGAAGCGGTGCGCCGACAGCGCAGCCGGGCGAGTGGGGTCGACCACCTGATGCAGGAATTTGCGCTGTCCAGCCAGGAAGGCGTCGCCTTGATGTGTCTGGCAGAAGCGCTGTTGCGCATTCCCGACAGTGCGACGGTGGACCGCCTGATCCGCGACAAGATAAGCCATGGCGACTGGCGATCGCACCTGGGCGGCAGTTCGTCGCTGTTCGTCAATGCCGCGACCTGGGGCATGCTGCTCACCGGCCAGTTGCTCGCCAGCCAGCCGCATGGCGAACTGGGCGAGGCGCTGAGCCGCTTGTTGCGGCGGGGCGGCGAACCGCTGATTCGGAAAAGCATCAATTTCGCCATGCGTCTGCTCGGTCAGCAGTTCGTGCTCGGCGAGAGCATTGCCGCGGCGCTGCAGCGCAGTATCGACAACGAACGGCGCGGTTACACCCATTCCTTCGACATGCTCGGCGAAGCGGCGCTGACTGCAGACGATGCCGAAAATTACTGCCGCGCCTATCAGACGGCGATCGAAGCCATCGGTCAGGCCAGCGGCGGGCGGGGCGTGCACGCCGGACCGGGGATTTCGGTGAAGTTGTCGGCGCTGCATCCGCGTTATGGGCGCAGCCAGCGCGAACGGGTGATGGCCGAACTGCTGCCGCGTCTGAAGGGCTTGATGCTGCTCGCCCGGCACTACGGTATCGGCTTCAACATCGACGCCGAAGAGGCCGAGCGACTGGAGCTTTCCCTCGATCTGCTCGAAGCGCTGGCCGCCGATCCCGAGCTGGCCGACTGGCCCGGCCTCGGCTTCGTCGTTCAGGCCTATCAGAAACGCTGTCCCTTCGTCATCGACTGGCTGGTCGATCTGGCCCGGAGCAGCGGCCGGCGCCTGATGGTGCGCCTGGTCAAGGGGGCCTATTGGGACAGCGAGATCAAGCGTGCCCAGGTCGACGGTCTGGCCGATTACCCGGTTTATACGCGCAAGGCTCATACCGACCTGGCCTATCTGGTGTGCGCCCGCCGCCTGCTCGCTGCACCGGATGCGATCTATCCACAATTCGCCACGCACAATGCCCAGACGCTGGCCAGCATCGTGTTGATGGCTGGTGACCGCGGTGTCGAGGACTACGAATTCCAATGCCTGCACGGCATGGGCGAACCCTTGTACGACAAGGTGGTGGGGCCGGCTGGACTGGGCCGCCGTTGCCGCATCTATGCACCGGTCGGCAGCCACCGGACGCTGTTGCCCTATCTGGTTCGCCGGTTGCTCGAGAACGGGGCGAACAGTTCCTTCGTCCATCGCCTCGTCGACCCGACGGTGTCGATCGATGAACTGGTCGAAGATCCGTTGCAGCAAGTTCGCCGCACCGGCCCGACGCGTCACCCGAAGATTCCGCTGCCGGCCGAGCTGTATGGGAACGGTCGGGTCAATTCGGCCGGCGTCGATCTGGCCGATGAAGCAAGCATCGCCGGGCTGGCAAAGGCCCTGGCCGCGCTTGCCGACAAACGCTGGTCGGCTGCGCCGCTGGTCACTGGCGCAAGCAGCAGCCAGGCGTGTGCCGATCTGCCGGTGCGCAACCCGGCGGATCGCCACGATGTCGTCGGTCACGTGATCGAGGCCGATGCGGCAACCGTCGAGCAGGCCTTGTCCAATGCCGCGGTCGCTGCCCCGCGCTGGGCGCAGACGCCGCCCGCCGCGCGTGCCGCAGCGCTGTGGCGCGCCGCCGATCTGTTCGAGGCCAATCGCGTGCCCTTGATCAGCCTGGCCATCCGCGAAGCCGGCAAAACCTGGGGTAATGCCCTGGCCGAGGTGCGCGAGGCCGTCGATTTCTGTCGTTACTACGGCCAACAGTTGCTGGCGGGCCATTTTTCGGTGGCCGGCGAGCCGCCCGGCCCGGCGGTTTGCATCAGCCCGTGGAATTTTCCGTTGGCCATTTTTGTCGGCGAAGTCAGTGCCGCCCTGGCTGCCGGTAGCCCGGTTCTCGCCAAGCCGGCCGAGCAGACGCCGCTGATTGCCGGCTTCGCCATCGAACTGCTGCATCAGGCGGGCATTCCGCTCGACGTGCTGCAGTTTCTGCCTGGCCGGGGCGAAACGGTCGGGGCGATACTGACCGCCGACCAACGGGTCCGTTCGGTGGTCTTTACCGGGTCAACCGAGGTGGCGCGCTTGATCAACCAGAGCATCGCCAACCGCCCCGGCGTCCGGCTGATTGCCGAGACCGGCGGCCTGAATGCGATGATCGTCGATTCCTCGGCGCTGCCCGAGCAGGTCGTCCAGGATGTCCTGGTCTCCGGCTTCGACAGCGCCGGCCAGCGCTGTTCGGCGCTACGCGTCCTGTGCCTGCAGCACGATATCGCCGGGCGCGTAATGGGCCAACTGCAGGCCGCCATGCAGCAGCTCACGATTGGCAATCCGCTGCATCTGGCCACCGATATCGGGCCGGTTATCGATGATCCGGCACGGCGGGCCTTGCTCAGCCACATCGCCCGGATGCGCAGTATCGGCCGACCGGTCTTCGACTTGCCGCTGCCGGCCGACTGCCTCGCTGGCAGCTTCGTGTCGCCGACGTTGATCGAGATCGATTCGCTGGCCGATCTGCCCGGCGAAGTCTTCGGGCCGGTCGTCCATGTGCTGCGTTTTGCCGGCCAGCAACTCGATGCCCTGCTTGACGCGATCAATGCCAGCGGCTACGGGCTGACGCTCGGCGTGCATAGCCGGATCGACGCGGCGGTGCAGTCGATCGGCATCCAGTCTAGGGTCGGCAACATCTACGTCAATCGCAACATGGTCGGGGCGGTGGTCGGCGTCCAGCCCTTCGGCGGCGAGGGCTTGTCGGGCACCGGGCCGAAGGCCGGCGGACCGCTCTATCTGCATCGGCTGGCGGGCAGTCTGCAGGTCGCCCCGGCCGAGATCGGCGGCCGTTCCGTCGCCGGCGATTCGGCGCTCGATTGCCTGAGCGAATGGCTGATGGTGGCCGGTCATCCCGAGTTGGCTTCGCTGTGCGCCGAATACGCCGCCTTGACGCTGCGCCACACCCGGCTTGACTTGCCCGGCCCGACCGGGGAGCGGAACACGGTGCATTTCGCGCCGCGCGGCGTGTTGTTGTGCCTGGCCGATCAGGAACAAGCCTTGCTCGGCCAGATCGCCGCGGTGCAGGCTACCGGCAACACGGTTGGCGTGCTGGACACGGCTTATTGCCGAAAGCTGCTGGCCGGTTTGCCGGCTGCACTCGCCAAGGATATTCGGTGGCGCCAGCCCGGCGATTTTCGTGGCATCGCGGGGGTGTTGTTGGCTGGAACGGGGCCCGATGAAAGCGGCTTGCGCCAGCGTTTGGCAAGTCAGCCGGGGGCGCTGATTGCCGTCTATCGGGCGGACGATCGTCAGCGGTACCCGTTATTCCGGATGTTGAGCGAACGCGTTGTCAGTGTGAATACGACGGCGGCTGGTGGCAATGCGACCTTGATGAGCCTGGGCGGCTGAGCGGAGAACGCGATGGACAGCCGAGCCGCCTTCCTGCTTTTTCCGCGAAAAGCTAGGGTCTCGCCTTCAGAGGCTGATGACGACTTTCTGGTACAGCCCGCCAAACGACGTGGATTTGGCTAGCGCAACGAGCGCTGAGTCGGCGGGCAGGTAAGTCGCGATTTCCTGCTCCCAGAGATCCAGTGCGAATGGCTCAAGGGCCTTCAGCACGCCGGTCATCAGATAACGCAGCGGGTTGCCGGGGCTCGGCTTGTGGTAATCGACAATGACGATCTTGCCGCCCGGCCGGGTAACGCGCAGCGCTTCGGCCAGCGTCGCCCGGCGCACCGCTGCCGGTTGCTCGTGCAGCAGAAAGAACAGCAGTGTTGCGTCAAAGCTGGCATCGGCAAAGTGCAGGGCGCTGGCGTCCTGCTGATGCAGGTGGATGCGCGGGTCGGGCGGCAGTTTGCGGCGCAGGTTGGCGAGCTGGATCGGCGCGACATCGACGACGTCGAGCGTGCCTTGCGCGCCGAGTCGGGCGGCAATGCGCTGGGTGAAGTCGCCATAGACGCAGGCGATCTGCAGGATGCGCTGATTGATCGCGGTGCCGAATTCGGCCAGCGCCGCATCGCGCAGGCGACTGAAGTTGCCCCACAGGATCAGGTTGACCAGCCACTGGCGCTCAAAGAGGCGGACGCCGTTGGGGTGCAGATAAGCCCACCAGTAAACGTCCTGTAGATAATCGGGAATGGCCGGTGGGGCCGGCGTCGCTCCCGGTGGTTGTTCGAGAGGCAAATGGGCAGCAAGGGATGGAGCACTGGGGGGCATGGCAGGAATGTTTCGCGGATCGCCAATTCAGATGAAATGAAAATGGATGACAGCTCTGCAACCGTGGCCGTGATCCTGCGGGCGCTCCTTCCCTCCGTCGGGTCGCTGCTCGTCTTGGCGCGGCTGGTGGCCGGTTGGCAGCGTCACCTTGGCGTAACTTACACCGTCGCCCGGCATTAGGCCAGTTGCCGCCGCCTCAAGTAAGCCTCTGACAGGCCGTAAACAAACTTGCAAGCAGTTACTTTTGGAGGTGTGCGATGAACGTCATCTATAGCAGCGATCACTTCTGGGTCCTCGCCTACCCCGCGCAACAGGGGTTCGAGTTGCTCGACAAGGAATACATGCGCACGCTCTTTCTGCAAGGAGCCTCAGCCTGGCACTTCCGGCATGCGATGGAAGCGATTCCGGAAAATGAGCGCGACGACGAAAGTATCGACGCCTTCCTCGACGCCTATTGCACCGATGCCGCCCGGCCCATCGTCATCCATTGACGTGCTAGAATCGCGGCATTGTCTTGATTAGCCTTGGGAAAACAGCCAAATGGGTGACGTAAATACGAGCTACGTGTCGGATCACACGAAGTGGATCAACGAACAACTGGAAAAGAACCCGGCCTGGGTCGAAGATCAGAAAGTCGGTCGCGCCCTGTGGTGGGACAAGAAGCAGGATGTCGATAGCAGCCTGCGCAATGCCGAGTCCAAGGTGGCACAGAAGCCGTATCCGTACGACGTGAATTTCTTCGGCGAATAATCGCCAAACGGATTCCGAACCCGATAAAAAAGCCGATCATGTTGATCGGCTTTTTTCTTGCCTTCGCCAGGCCGGGCCTGGCGAAAATCCTGCTCAAGTACCGGTCAGCGGCTTGACGACGCGTTTGACGGCGGTGTCTTCCGGGTGCGGGTGGATGGTGAAGCCAAGGCTGGTCATCAGGCGGAACATCTTGCTGTTGGTCGACAACACGTCGCCGACCACGGCGCGATAGCCCTTCATCCGGGCGCACTCGATCAGTGCCGTCATCAGCTTGCGGCCGACGCCGGACTTCTGGAAGTTGTCGCCGACGGCCAGCGCGAACTCGACCGATTCGCCATCCGGATTGCCGACATAACGCGCGACGCCGATCTGGGTTTCCTTGCCTTCATCGTTGGTCATCGTCGCAACTAGCGCCATTTCGCGGTCGTAGTCGATCTGGGTGAAGCGGACCAGCATGGTCTGGGTCAGTTCACGCAGCGTATCCATGAAGCGGTAGTAGCGTGATTCGTCGGACATGTTCTTGACGAATTCCTGCTCCAGGTCGGCGTCTTCCGGACGGATCGGGCGGATGGTGACGACCTTGCCATCGTTCATCTGCCATTCCTGGATCAGATGCACCGGGTAGGGATAGATGGCCATATGGGCGTAGCGGTCGCCACTGGCATTGGCCGCATGGTCGATGACGATCCGGGCGTCGGCGGCGATTGCGCCGTTTTCGTCCACGATCAGCGGGTTGAGGTCCATTTCCATGATCCACGGCAGTTCGCAGACCATTTCGGAGATGCAGAGCAGGACTTCCTTGATCGCCTCGCGGTCGACCGGCGGCATGTTGTGGAATTGATCGAGGATCTTCGAGGCGCGCGTCGAGTCGATCAGGTCCTTGGCCAGGAACTTGTTGAGCGGCGGCAGGGCGACCGAGCGGTCGCTGAAGATTTCGACATCGAAGCCACCGGCACCAAAGGTGATCACCGGCCCGAAAATGGGGTCGCGGAAGACGCCGATCATCAGCTCGCGACCATTCGGATGCGACAGGAAGGGTTCGATCGAGACGCCGTTGATCTTGATGTTCGGATGGCGCTTCTGCACGGTCTCGATAATGTCGTGATAGGCATTACGGACGGCCGGCGCGTTGCCGATATTCAGCCGGACACCGCCGGCATCGGACTTGTGCTGGAGCTCCGGCGAGTCGACTTTCATCGCCACCGGGAAACCGATCTGTTCGGCCAGCAGCAACGCTTCCGTTGCCGTGCGGGCGACCATGGTCTGGGCGACCGGCACCTTGAAGGCGCGCAGGATGGCCTTCGATTCCATCTCGGAGAGCACCTTGCGCCGTTCGGCGAGCAGGGCCTCGATCAGCATCTTGGCCCCTTCGGCTTCCGGCCGGCCGTGCTGGCGGGTCGGTTCCGGCGTTTGCAGCAGCAGCTTCTGGTTGCGGTAGTACTTGGAAATGTGGTGGAACAGCTCGATCGCGGTTTCCGGCATGCGGAAGGCCGGGATGCCGGCATCTTCGAGCAGCTTGCGCGAACTGGCGACCTGTTCTTCACCCATCCAGCAACAGATGATCGAGCGGTTCAGTTTGTCGGCCACTTCGATGATCGCCTGGGCGACGCCCATCGGGTCGGTCATCGCCTGCGGTGAAAGCATCACCAGCGTGCTGTCGACGTTCGGATCGTGGGTGACCGCCAGGATGGCGTCGCGGTAGCGCTCCGGCGTGGCATCCCCGCCAATGTCGATGGGGTTGCTGTGTGACCAGCTGGTCGGCATCGTCTTGTTGAGTACGGCCATCGTCTCGTTCGACAGCTCTGCCAGCGGGATGCCCAGATCGCCGGCCCGGTCGGCCGCCATGGCGCCCGGTCCGCCGCCGTTGGTAATGATGGCCAGACGGTTGCCGAGCGGGCGGAACTTGGAAGCGAGCGCTTTAGCCGCATAGAACAGCTGGCCGACGTTCTGGACGCGGACGACGCCAGCGCGGCGCACGGCGGCATCAAAGACAGTGTCGGAGACGGCGGCCATGCCGGAGTGCGTCGCGGTGGCCATGGCGCCCGCTTCGTGCCGGCCGGCCTTGAGCAGGATGATCGGCTTGATGCGCGCGGCGGAACGCAGGGCGCTCATGAAGCGGCGGGCGTTGCGAATGCCTTCGACGTACATCAGGATGTAGTGGGTACGGCTGTCGTAAATCAGGTAGTCGAGGATTTCGCCGAAATCGACGTCGGCCGTCATGCCGATCGAGATGACCGACGAGAAGCCCACCTGATTCGACTTGGCCCAGTCGAGTACGGCCGAACACATCGCGCCGGATTGCGAGACGAGGGCGAGATTGCCCGGGGCGGCTGTCGTTTTGGTGAACGTCGCGTTCAGGCCCAGTTCCGGGCGGATGATGCCGAGGCAGTTGGGGCCGAGGATACGCACGTTGTAGGAGCGGGCGATTTCCAGCACCTTGCGCTCGAGCGCTGCGCCGATATGGCCAGCTTCGGAAAAGCCGGCGGAAATGACGATGACGTTGCGTACGCCGCTCCGGCCGCATTGCTCGATCAACTGCGGCACGGTCTGCGGGCGGGTGGCAATCACCGCCATTTCGACGCGGGCGCCGATTTCCTCGATCGACTTGTAGGCCGGCTGGCCTTGAATCGTTTCGTGCTTGGGATTGATGGCGTACAGCCGGCCCTTGTAGCCCGAGCTGAGGATGTTCTTGAATATGATGTTGCCGACCGAGTTTTCGCGGTCGGAGGCGCCGATTACAGCAACCGATTTCGGTTCGAAAAGCGAGGTTAGATAGTGCTGTTCCAACATGTCGAGCCTCTATTACAATGTTATTGTGCAGTGCACAATTCTAACATAAAGCGCCAAATATTAGCCTTGAAAATCGTAGGGTTAAGGCTGTTCGGCGAGCTGGCTGGCGATCAGCAAGGGCTGGCTGAGAGCGCGATGAATAGGGCATTTGTTGGCGATGTCGAGCATCCGCTGACGCTGCTCGGCGCTCAGGTCGCCCTCCAGCGTGATGGTCCGGTTGATCCGGTCGCGCAGGCTGCCATCGATTTCCAGTTTTTCATGACTCAGGGTCACGCTGATCCTGAGCACCGGCAGTTCTTTGCGCTCGGCATACATGCGCAAGGTCATCGAGGTACAACTGCCGAGGGCCGCCATCAACAGATCGAAGGGCGCCGGGCCGGCATCGGCACCGCCGACGCTTTCCGGTTCGTCGGCGAGCAGATGGTGCTGGCCGGCGATGACTTCCTGCTGGTATCTTCCCTTACCATTTTCCGCTACGACGACGATGCCCGACATAACTGGTTCCATCAAAGAAATGACGCAAATGATACCCTCTTCGCCTTGGGTGGAGTGTCATATCGAAGACATTCGGGAAGGCGGGACGGTTCTCGATCTGGCCTGTGGCAGCGGTCGTCACGCGCGCCTGCTGGCCGCCCGGGGGCACTCGGTTCTTGCGGTGGATCGTGATGCGGAAGCGCTTTCTCGGCTGCAGGGTATTCCCGGCATTGTGACCGCTTGCCTTGATCTCGAAGGCGAGCACTGGCCGTTGGCCGGGCAGCGTTTCGCCGGGGTCGTCGTCACCAATTACCTGTGGCGGCTGCGTCTGCCTGAACTGCTGGCCCTGTTGGCGCCCGGCGGGGTGTTGATTTACGAAACCTTCATGCTCGGCAACGAAGCCTACGGCAAGCCGTCCAATCCGGATTTTCTGCTGCAGCCCGGCGAGTTGCGCGCCGTCGTGGTGACCGCCGGTCTGCGCGAAATTGCCTTTGCGGAAGGCTACACGGCCAACCCGAAGCCAGCCATGCGTCAGGCCATCTGCGCCGTTCGCGACTGAGCGATGGCGCTGGCCAGTCGGGCGATGCCGGTCGGTGTCAGGTCATCCGTGGTGAAATTCTGCAGCGTCGCCATGCCGCTGTAGTTGGTGTTCTGGGAACGTCGGTACAGAGGGTCGTAATGCAGTTCGAGCAGTTCGCGGACCAGGGTCGGCCATTGCTGGTCATGAATCAGTTGCTGCCAGCGCCCCAGGGTTTCGCGGCTTTGTAGGCTGCGCAAGGCATCCAACCGACTCATCAGGAATTCCGGCAGGGTCAGGAAGTAGTCGTAGTCCTTGAGCAGGAAGTCGACGCGGGCGTCGAGGCTGGCATCCACGTTCAGGCATTCGCCATTGCGGATGCGCTCGATCAGGGCATCCGGTACGTGCAGGTTGCCGATCTTGCGGCTCTCCGCTTCAACGTAGATCGGGCGGTCCGGCGTGAAGGTCTGCATCTTGCCGAGCAGCATCGTTTCGAAGCCTTTCTGGCTCGGCTGCGGCTGCCCGGGCAGTACGCCGAGCACCGATCCCTTGTGGCTGGCCAGCGTTTCGAGATCGAGCACCTGCTCGCCCAATTCCTCGATGCCTTGCAGGATGCGGGTCTTGGCGCTGCCGGTGGGGCCGGAAACGACCCTGAAGCGGAACTGCGGCGGCAGTTCCTGTAGGCGAGCCATGACGTGCGTCCGCCAGGCCTTGTAGCCGCCATCCAGTTGCCCGGCTTGCCAGCCGATGGCGCGGAAAATGGTCATCATCGAGCCGCTGCGGTCGCCGCCGCGCCAGCAGTAGATCAGGGGTTTCCAGGTCTTCGGACGGTCGAGAAAGCGTTCGCGCAGATGGTGGGCGATGTTCTCGGCAACCAGCGCCGCGCCGATTTTTTTCGCTTCGAAGGGTGAAACCTGTTTATAAATGGTTCCGACTTCGGCGCGCTGGGCATCGTCGAGCACCGGGCAGTTGATGGCGCCAGGGATGTGGTCTTCGGCGAATTCGGCAGGCGAGCGGACATCGATGATTTCATCGTAGGCGGCAAGGTCGGCAATGGTCGGGCGGTGTTGTTTCATGGGCTTATTTCAGTAGCGGGGCCAGGGATGACCAGACGTGATCGAGAATCAGCGGCTGCGCTTCGGCGGTCGGATGCAGGGCGTCGGCTTGAAAAAGCTCGGGCCGGGTGGCAACCGGCTCCAGCAGAAATTCGAGCAAGCCCGTTTTCTTGTTGCGGGCGATGTCGGTAAAACTGGCGAGGAATTCCGTCGCATACGGGCCGTAGTTGGGGGGCAGGCGCATGCCGGCGAGCAAGACCTTGGCGCCGCTGGCGCGTGCCGCATCGACCATGGCGTTCAGGTTGTCGCGCATCTGCGGTAGTGGCAGACCGCGCAGGCCGTCGTTCGCGCCGAGAGCGATAACGATGACCGCCGGCTTGTGCTGGCGGAGCGCTGCGTTGAGGCGCGAGCGCCCGCCGGCCGTGGTTTCGCCGGAGATGGAAAGGTTGGCGACGCTATAATCGAGGCGTTTTTCGTGCAGCCGCTTGGCCAGCAGCGCCGGCCAGGCCTGTTCTGGGCGGATGCCGTAGCCCGCCGAGAGCGAATCGCCCATGACCAGGATGGTCTTGGCGGCAAAAGCCGGGGCGCTGGAAAAGAGCAGGGCAAACAGGAAGAGAGCAAGCCGCATGGCAGAGAAACCGGTCGTTGATGTCATAAATCTGGGTAAAACCGTCGATAGCGGCGGCGAGCCGCTGACAATTCTGCAGGATATTTCGTTTTCGGTGATGCCGGGCGAAACGGTAGCCATCGTCGGTGCCTCGGGGTCAGGCAAGTCTACGCTACTTGGCTTGCTGGCCGGGCTGGATGTGCCGAGTGCCGGCGAAATCCGCCTGGACGGCGTATCGCTGGCTGCCCTGGACGAAGATGACCGGGCCCGGCAGCGCGGCAAGTTGCTGGGGTTCGTTTTTCAGTCTTTCCAGTTGTTGCCTTCGCTCAATGCGCTGGAAAACGTCATGCTGCCGCTCGAACTGGCCGGCCAGAAAACTGCGCTGGCAACGGCTCGTGGCTGGCTGGAGCGGGTTGGCCTCGAGCATCGTCTGAAGCACTACCCGAAGCACCTGTCCGGTGGCGAACAGCAGCGCGTGGCGCTGGCCCGGGCGTTCGCGCCCGCGCCACGGCTGGTACTGGCCGACGAGCCGACCGGTAATCTTGACGCGGCGACCGGCCAGCAGATTATTGACCTGATGTTCGACCTGAACGCCAGGCAGGGCACGACACTGATTCTGGTTACCCACGACGAGGCCATTGCCGCGCGCTGCGGGCGGACGCTGCGCATTCATTCCGGGCGCCTGGTGTAAGCCAGGCGGGCGGCGCGCAGGCCGCTGCGCACGGCACCTTCGAGCGTCGCCGGATAGTCGGCCCAAGTGTAATCGCCGGCCAGAAACAGCTGTGGTTGCGCGGTGGCGCAGCCCGGGCGGCGGAGGCCGGGCTGCGCTGAGAAGGTCGCGCGCTTTTCCCGGACGACCTGGCGCCACGTGGCGTTCTCGGCACAACCGAGTTCGGCTTCCAGGGTTGCCGCCAGTTCCGCATCGCTGAACTTTTCCCACTCGCCATGTCCGCTCAATACGCAGGCGAGCAGGCCGTCGCCACGGTCGACCACCCACTGGCCATGTTGGCCAAGCAGATTGCGTAGCGGAAAAGATTGGCTGGTGGTTGCCGCGAACTGGAGATACACCGTCGCAATCGGTTCGTAGGCGTAAGCGAGTTGCAATGCTGGCCACAACTGCGTGGCGTGTTGGGGGGCGGTGGCGAGAATCGCGGCCGCGAAGTGTTCGCCATCGATCGCGATGCCGTTTTCGTCGGCGGCGAGCTGCCTTACCCGGGTGCCCATGCGAAGTTCGGCGCCTTGCCCGGTCAGCCAGTGTGCCGCCGGTTCCGGTAGCAAGCGACCCAAATCGACGCGTGGCAACAACAGGTCGGTAGCTTCCCGCTGCGAACTGCCCAAGCTGTCGCGCAGCACGTTGGCGAACAATTGCGCCGAGGCGCGTTCGGCCGGAACGTTCAAGGCGGCCAGACAGAGCGGCTCCCAGAGGTGGCGGCGCAAGCGGCCAGTCTGGCCGGCGGCGTCGAGCCAGTTGGCGACCGTGGTGTCGGCCGGTAGCTGAAAGCCCTGGCGCTTGATGCCATCCATCCATAGCGCGGTCTTCAGCTTTTCGCCTAGACCGACGCCGTCGGCGCTCAGCAATCCCCAGGCGACATTGAACGGCGCCGGCAGCTTGGGTAGTGCAAGGCGGAAACCGGTGTTGTCGACGACCTGTAGCGGACGGCGGTCGAAGAGCTGCGCCGGGTCGGCGCCGACCCGGCGCATCAGGGCCAATGTCTGGCTGTAGGCGCCGAGCAGGATGTGCTGGCCGTTATCCAGCCGGCGGCCGTCGACGCTGATTGCCCGGGCGCGACCGCCAAGAACGCGGCTGGCTTCGAACAGGGTGGTTTGGGCGCCGGCCGCCGTCAGTTCAACGGCGGCGGCGATCCCCGCCCAGCCGCCGCCGATGACGGCAACTTTCACGCGAAAGCCCAAGTTTTCCAAGCAATCCAGATTTTGCGGACCGGTGTCAGCGCGATGCGTTGGTGCAGAACCTGGAAATTCTCGCGCTTGATTTCATCGAGCAGCGTCCGGTAGATCGCCGCCATGATCAGCCCTGGGCGCTGGCTCTTGCGGTCGACGGCCGGCAACTGGGCAAAAGCCTGCTCGTAATATTTCTCGGCGCGCTCGGTCTGGAACTTCATCAGTGCCGTGAAGTTGTCCGAATACTTGGCATTCAGGATGTCGGCGGCCGGCACGTTGAACTGTTTCAGCTCGTCCATCGGGATGTAGATGCGGCCACGCCGGGCATCTTCACCGATGTCGCGAATGATGTTGGTGAGCTGGAAGGCCATGCCCAGATCGTGCGCGTATTTCTGCGTCTGCCGGTCCTGGAAGCCGAAGATTTCGGCGGCGAGCAGGCCGACGACACTGGCCACCCGGTAACAGTAGAGCGACAGTCCCTTGAAGTCGAGATAGCGCGACTGTTGCAGGTCCATCTCCATGCCGTCGATGATTTCCAGCAACTGTTCTTTCGGCAGGTTGAACTGGCCGCTGACGCCTTTCAGCGCCAGGCCGACCGGGTGCTGCGGCTGGCCTTCGGCAACTCGTTCAATCTCCTGGCGCCACCAGGTCAGTTTGGTCGAGGCCAGAGACACGTCGTGGCATTCGTCGACCACGTCATCGACCTCGCGACAGAAGGCGTAGAGGGCCATGATGGCGCGCCGGCGCTCGGCCGGCAGGAAAAGGAAGCTGTAATAGAAGGAGGAGCCGCTGGCGGCGCACTTCTCCTGGCAGTATTGGTCGGGATTCATGGGGTCACATTGTAAGGGAACGGCCGGCGAGAACCAGCCAGTCCCATTTGCCGAGCTTGGGGCGGCGCTCAAAAACATCGCCGCGTACCTGGCGCAGGCGTTCAAGGATGCGCAGGCCGCCCTGGATGGTCAGGCGGATTTCCCAGCCGAGCCGGCCGGGCAGGGCGTGTACGAGCGGGGCACCGCGCCGCATCAGGGTCCGTGCCCGGTCCATTTCAAAATCGATCAGGGCCGCCCAGTTGGCCGACCAGCGGCCGGCGGCGATGTCGGCCTCGCTGATCCTGAAGTGCGGGAAATCGGTCTGCGGAATGTAAACCCGGTCTTTTTGCCAGTCGACTACAACATCCTGCCAGAAGTTGATCAGTTGCAACGCCGTGCAGATGCAGTCCGACTGCTCCAGATGTTCCGGCTCGGTGCGGCCGAACAGGTGCAGCACCAGCCGGCCGACCGGGTTGGCCGAACGACGGCAGTAGTCGAGCAGTTCCGGATAATCGGCGTAGCGCTTCTTGACCACATCCTGGGCAAAGGCATCAAGCAGGTCGCGGAGCAACTGGATCGGCAGGGCATGCTGGCGAACGACCTCGGCCAGCTCGGTAAAAAGTGGCGTTTGCGGCGCGCTGCCGGCCGCGACCCGGTCGAGTTCCGCCTGGTACGCGGCCAGGCTGGCCAAGCGCTCATCCGGTGTGGCATCGCCTTCGTCGGCAATATCGTCGGCGCTGCGTGCAAAATGGTAGATGACCTCAATCGGCCGGCGCAGTCTGGACGGCACGAGCAGGGAGGCAACCGGAAAGTTTTCGTAGTGGTCGACGGGCATGGGGCGGCAAGTATAGGGGGGATGCGCGGAGAGTGGTAGAATGCGCGCCGCCTGCCCAGGTGGCGAAATTGGTAGACGCACCAGATTTAGGTTCTGGCGCCGAAAGGTGTGGGGGTTCGAGTCCCTTCCTGGGCACCATCAAATGCAGACAAGGCTTTCAGCGATGAAAGCCTTTTTTGTTTTTGGCTTCCGTTTCCTGCCATATCAGCTCGGCGGGCCCCCTCCGGCGCTTGGATGCGTCATGTTGAGCATGTATCAATCGATTGCATCGTAAAATCCGCCCGATGAAATACGCTCTCATCCTCCTTGCCGGCTTGACTGCCGGCTGTGCTTCCTGGCATTGGGAAAAGCCGGGTGGCGACTACGACGTTGACGAAAAATACTGCAAGTTGCAGGCCTACTCGGGCGCCGATGGCATGGTGACCAATGCGAATGTTCGGAAGATGCACGCCTGCATGGAGGCCAGGGGCTGGAGGAAAGTGAAGTCGGGCGGCTAGGCAGGCTGCAAAAGACTTCTGTAGTGAGCCGACCTTCCCCTGTCTGCGTAATCCGGATTGGGCGAATATCGTCTTGGTTATATTGCAAGTTTTCCTGCCACGGTCTATGTTTCGGTCATAACCAATGGAAAGCTAACCATGAGCGTCGAACGTAGAACACCATCGGATCGTCGGCAGCGTGACTCTGGCCCGCCCAGGGGCGGTATCGAACGGCGTCGGCATGCAGAGCGCCGGTTGCCGACTGCCGCTGAAGCGGAGATTTCGGCTGCCGAGTTCGAAAAATATTTCGGGTCAGTTGCCAAGGTGACAAACACCAACGACTATCTGCTCGATCAGGCTGCTGAAGTGTTTGACCGTGTACGTGACGGCTACTAGGGGTTGCAGATGACGTTCGGCGAATCTATCCAGACCTGCTTCTCGAAATATGCGGATTTTTCGGGACGTGCCTCGCGGTCGGAATACTGGTGGTGGGTTCTGTTTGTATTTTTGGTGACGGTGGCCACCGGTATCGTTAGCGACAAGCTGTCTGCGCTTCTTTCTCTGGCGGTGATGCTGCCGGGGCTGGCCGTAGGGGCGCGGCGATTGCACGATATCGACAAGAGCGGATGGCTGCAGTTGCTCTATTTCATTCCATTGCTTGGTTGGGCCATATTGGTTTATTGGGCCATCCAGGAAGGCAAAGAACCAAACCGGTTCTAATCTGCTTCGTGATAGTCGGTCTGCTGGGCGCCTGGTTTTGGTTGGTTTAGTCCGAGTACTTCCTGCATGAACTTTTCGTGCGCCATCCGGAAACCTGAGGCGTTCCGGTGACCGCCGCCACCGTAGCGGACTGCTATTGCCGCCACATCAAAGTTTCCCTTCGAGCGTAGCGAGGCTTTGACTTCGCCATTGGCGGCCAATTGCCAGACCAAGCCGAAGCTGGCGCTTTGTTCGGCCAGTCGATTGCCTAGTTCCGAGGCGAACAAGACGTTACCGTTGATTGCGATACCGCTGGCCGCCAGCCAGGCCAGATCGCCGTCTGCGATGATGGCCTGACCATGGCGCTGTGCTTGCAGCGCATCGACCGGCTCGCCGCGCAAGCGGGCCGGCATGCGCAGGTCGCTGTCTGCCAGTCGTTCGACTTCGTTCTGAAAAAACACTTCGATGGCCTGGCCGTTGGCAAGTATTTCGCTGTAGCGTTTTGTTTCTGCGGTTCGCGTTTGACCAATCAGTTCGTCCCAGGCCGAAAAATCGAAAGGCAACAGGCGCAGGGCGCGGCAAAAGGGACGAGTGCCGGGTAGTGCAAAGCGCCACAGGTCCTGATCCTCGATGTGCTGCAGGGCCAGCGGTACTGGCTGGCCCGGGTGAAAATGCTCCCAAGTGAGCCTGGCCCCCGATTTTTGCAGATCGAAGATGACGGTCAACGGCAGTTTCGGGGGGCGGTAGGTAACGAGGCCCGTTGTTTCGTCTGGCAGGCGGTCGCCCCAGGCCTGGCGGGCTGAGGCGTGATGGTCGATTTGCGTCACTGACTCGGCCGTTGCGGCCATTGCTTCGAGGGTGTCCGGGGCAAAAGAAAAATCGAGGATGAATACCTGGTGACCAGCGATCGCGTTGATGTCCCAGTCTTCGCCATGATGCAATGGACGATAGATCGCCTTTGCGCCAAATTGCCGCCACGCCGCATAGGCTGAGCCGAAGCCGTCAATGCAGTCAGCGTGATAAAGAACGGTAACCGAGGGCATTGGCTGATCCTGATTTCAGTAATGTGGAGGCAGATCGTCGCGCAGGCTGCGTTGCTCGGTTGGCGCGGCGCTCTGCACCTGCTCGCGCAAAGCACGGAATTCGGTGATCAGCCGGTCTATCTGTTGCTGCTGGCGGAAAATGGTGCGATTCAGTTCATCCACCATGTCTTCGGTGTAGCTGATCTTGATTTCAATATCGGTCAGGCGTGATTCCACTGTGTTCATCCTTTTATTTCTCATTTCGCCAGTCGCGGAGCGTTTCCTTGGGTGTCGGTGGCGGGGTGTTCGAAGGGTGATTTTTGCGCAGCAGCGGAAGCGCTGCTCCAACCATGAAGATCACAATGATCCCGAAAGCAATCCATCCATCACTCATCCTTGTTTCCTCCGTGCAAGCACGAATCTTACTTTGTATGCCTGCGCCTGTCCCGGCGCACTAGCCTTTGGTTTTGTATCTGTAGATGCCCTGTTTGCGGTCATCGTCAGCAGTTTTTCTAAAAATCCCTTGACAGCTTTTTTACAGAGTCTATAATGCGGCCTTCTTTAGGCGGTTAGCTCAGTTGGTTAGAGCGCCACGTTGACATCGTGGAGGTCGTTGGTTCGATTCCAATACCGCCTACCAAATTCCTAACGGAGCTAAATTGATGATTTTCCGAACTCGCACTGCAGTTCAGAAATACTAGTCGAGTCAGCTTTCGTTTGAACTAAAAAAGTGCGGCTCAGCCGCACTTTTTTTTTGCCCAGAGATCCGCCATGCCTGATATCAAACTGCCTGATGGTTCCATTCGTTCCTTCGAGCAACCGGTTACCATTGCCGAGGTTGCGGCCAGTATAGGTGCCGGGCTGGCGCGTGCCGCGTTGGCCGGCAAGGTCGATGGCCGGCTGGTCGATACCTCGTTCCGAATTGAGCAGGACGCAGATCTTGCCATTGTTACCGAGCGTGATCCCGATGGTCTGGAAGTCATCCGTCATTCGACGGCTCACTTGCTGGCCTATGCAGTGAAGTCCTTGTTTCCCGAGGCGCAGGTAACCATTGGGCCGACCATTGAAAACGGCTTTTATTACGATTTTGCCTACAAGCGGCCATTCACGCCGGAAGATCTGGCGGCCATCGAAAAACGGATGGCCGAGTTGGCCAAGCAGGATATTCCGATTAGCCGCGAAGTCTGGGTGCGTGACGATGCCGTAAAATTTTTCCTGGATCAGGGTGAAAAATACAAAGCCGAGCTGATTGGTGCCATTCCGGCCGATCAGCAGGTTTCGCTGTATCGCGAAGGTGATTTCATCGACCTTTGTCGTGGTCCGCACGTGCCGACCACGGCCAAGCTGAAAGTCTTCAAGCTGATGAAGGTGGCTGGCGCCTACTGGCGTGGCGATCATCGCAACGAACAGTTGCAGCGCATTTACGGCACGGCCTGGGCCAAGAAGGAAGATCTCGATGCCTACCTGCACATGCTGGAAGAGGCTGAAAAGCGCGACCATCGTCGTTTGGGCAAGCAGTTCGATTTGTTCCATATGCAGGACGAAGCACCGGGTCTGGTTTTCTGGCACCCGAAGGGTTGGGCGATCTGGCAGGAAATCGAAAGCTACATGCGTGCCGTCTATCGTAATAACGGCTATCAGGAAGTGCGTTGTCCGCAGATTCTCGACAAATCGCTGTGGGAAAAGTCCGGTCACTGGGAACATTACAAGGACAACATGTTCACGACAGCCTCGGAGAGTCGCGACTACGCGGTTAAGCCGATGAATTGTCCGGGGCATGTTCAGGTGTTCAACGCCGGTCTGCGCTCGTATCGCGAACTGCCGTTGCGCTATGGCGAATTCGGCTCTTGCCATCGTAACGAGCCGGCGGGTGCGCTGCATGGTCTGATGCGTGTGCGCGGCTTTGTGCAGGATGATGGTCACATCTTCTGTACCGAAGACCAGATCGAAGCCGAGGTGACCGCCTTCAATGCGCTGGTCAAAAAAGTTTACGCCGATTTCGGTTTCAACGATGTGGCTGTCAAGTTGGCGCTGCGTCCCGATAGTCGTGTTGGCTCTGATGATGTTTGGGATAAGGCGGAAGACGCATTGCGCGGCGGATTGCGCGCGTCCGGCCTGGAGTGGACGGAGCTGCCGGGCGAGGGGGCTTTTTATGGTCCGAAGATCGAATTTCACATCAAGGACGCCATTGGTCGTTCTTGGCAGTGCGGCACGATGCAGGTCGACTTTTCGATGCCGGGGCGTCTCGGTGCCGAATATGTTGACGGCAATGACGAGCGCAAGGTTCCGGTCATGCTGCACCGAGCCATTCTCGGTTCGCTGGAGCGATTTATCGGGATACTGATTGAGAACTTCGCTGGTGCGCTGCCTTTGTGGTTGGCGCCGACGCAGGTTGTTGTCCTGAATATTTCCGAGAAACAGGCCGATTACGCGGCGGAAGTGGCGCAAAGGCTACATCAGGCGGGCTTTCGGGCTGAGGCGGATTTGCGCAATGAGAAAATTACCTATAAAATCCGCGAACATAGCTTGAACCGGCTGCCTTATCAGCTCGTTGTGGGTGATAAGGAAAAGGCGGACGGACTGGTGGCCGTGCGTACTCGCGGTGGTCAGGATCTCGGACAGATGTCTGTGGATGAACTGATCGGGCAACTTCAAGGCGAAGTTGCGGCGCGTAGTGGCACGGCTTAATTATTGACGTTTTCGGGGGTTTTACCATAGCTCAGAACAAGGCGCATCGCCTCAACGAAGAAATCACGGTGCCGGAGATTCGTCTCCAGGGTTTGGAAGGTGAACAGTTGGGTGTGATGAGCATCCGTGCTGCACTGCAGTTGGCTGAAGAAGCAGGGGTCGATCTGGTTGAGATCGCGCCGCTGGCCAAGCCACCTGTCTGCCGGGTCATGGACTACGGCAAGTTCAAGTACCAAGAGCAAAAGCGCGCTCATGAGGCCAAGTTGAAGCAGAAGCAGGTGCAGGTCAAGGAAGTAAAACTGCGCCCCGGTACTGACGAAAACGATTACCAGATCAAGCTCAGGAACATGACGCGTTTCCTGGAAGAAGAAGACAAGGTCAAAGTGACCCTGCGCTTCCGGGGGCGTGAAATGGCGCACCAGGAGTTTGGTATGCGCCAGTTGGAACGGATCAAGACCGACCTCGAAGCTGTTGGTCAGGTTGAGCAGATGCCGAAGATGGAAGGTCGTCAGATGATCATGATCATCGCACCGGCGAAGAAGAAACAACCGTAATACCCAGTTTTTATAAGTGCTTTCGGGTAGTGAAAGTGTTCCCGCCGGGGACCACCTGACGGCATGTCATTAAGGAGCAGAAAATGCCCAAAATGAAGACCAAGAGCGGTGCTAAAAAGCGCTTTTCGGTTCGCGCAGGCGGTAGCATCAAGCGCGGCCAGGCTTTCAAGCGTCACATCCTGACCAAGAAGACCACCAAGGTCAAACGTCATCTGCGCGGTGCAGTTGCTGTTCACGAGCGCGATACAGCTTCCGTTCGTGCCATGTTGCCCTACGCGTAAGGAGATAGAAGATGCCTAGAGTTAAACGTGGTGTAACAGCTCGCGCCCGTCACAAGAAGATTCTGGTTCAGGCCAAGGGTTACCGCGGTCGTCGCAAGAACGTCTATCGCGTTGCCAAACAGGCGGTGATGAAGGCCGGTCAATACCAGTACCGTGACCGTCGCCAACGCAAACGCCAGTTCCGCGCATTGTGGATTGCCCGTATCAACGCCGCAGCTCGTGAGCTGGGCATGAAGTACAGCACCTTCATGAACGGCCTGAAGAAGGCCAACATCGAAGTCGACCGCAAGGTTCTGGCCGATCTGGCTGTTTTCGATCAGCCGGCTTTTGCTGCTCTGGCCAATAAGGCCAAGGCACAGCTCGGCGCCTGAGCGAAAGCGTAATTAAAAAAAGGAGGCGTAAGCCTCCTTTTTTGTTGGTGGTTTTGTTGGTGGTTTTGTTGGTGGTTTTGTTGGTGGACGTTTATGGATAATCTCGATCAAATCGTTAGCGAAGCCCGGACGGCGTTCGCTGCCATTGCTGACCCGGATGCACTGGAACAGGTAAAAGCCCGTTTCCTCGGCAAAAGCGGGCAGATCACCGAACTTCTCAAGGGCTTGAGCAAGTTGCCGCCGGATGAGAAGAAAACTGCCGGTGCTGCGATTAACGTCGCCAAGACCGCCGTTGAGAATGCGCTTAACGAGCGCCGGGAGGCGATCCGCAAAGCAGCGCTAGACGCCCGTCTGGCTGAAGAGGCGTTGGATGTCACGCTGCCTGGTCGCGCTGAAGCGCGCGGTGGCTTGCATCCGGTGACGCGGACGCTGGAACGCATCGAGTCCCTATTTCGCTCCATTGGTTTCGAAGTGGCCGATGGCCCCGAGATCGAGGAAGACTTTTTTAATTTCACGGCCTTGAATACGCCCGAGGATCACCCGGCGCGTTCGATGCACGATACTTTTTACCTGCAGAATCCAGACGGTACGGTTGCCGACAAGGTGCTGCTGCGCACTCATACCAGTCCGGTCCAGGCGCGCTACATGCAGGCGCATGTCGCCAAGTATCGTCATTTGGAAAGCATGCCCGAGATTCGCATCATCGCGCCGGGGCGCGTCTATCGTGTCGATTCCGATGCGACGCACTCGCCGATGTTTCATCAGGTTGAAGGCTTGTGGGTTGGCGAGGGCGTTTCCTTTGCCGATCTGAAGGGCGTGATCGCTGATTTTCTGCGCAGCTTTTTCGAGAGCGACGATCTCAAGGTCCGCTTCCGCCCGTCTTTTTTCCCGTTTACCGAGCCGTCCGCCGAAATCGATGTCGCCTTCATGAGCGGGCCGCTTGAAGGTCGCTGGCTGGAAATTGCCGGTTGCGGCATGGTGCATCCTGATGTCTTGCGCATAGCCGGTATCGATCCGGAAAAATACACCGGTTTCGCCTTCGGCATGGGGCCGGACCGGCTGACCATGCTGCGTTATGGCGTTAATGACCTGCGCCTGTTCTTTGAAGGCGACCTCCGTTTCCTGAGGCAATTCGCATGAAATTCTCCGAATCGTGGTTGCGTACCCTTGTCGACACCAAGTTGTCGAGCGAGGAACTTTCCCATTTGCTGACCATGGCCGGCCTCGAAGTCGAGGAACTGGAGCCGGTCGCCCCGCAATTCAATGATGTCGTTGTTGCTCTGGTGCAGGAAGTCGTCAAGCATCCGGATGCCGATCGTTTGAACGTATGCAAGGTCGACACCGGCCGCGGCGAACCGACGACCATTGTCTGCGGAGCACCGAATGTCGCCGTTGGCCTGCGTGTCCCCTGTGCCCTGCCTGGCGCCAAATTGCCTGGCGATTTCACCATCAAGATCGCCAAGGTCCGCGGCATCGAGTCTTCCGGCATGCTCTGTTCCGCCAAGGAGCTTGGTATTGCCGAAGAGGCTTCCGGGCTGCTCGTTTTGCCGGGCGATGCGCCGATTGGGCTGTCGATCCGCCAATACCTTGATCTCGATGACCAGTTGTTTACGCTGAAGCTGACGCCGAACCGTGCCGACTGTCTCTCATTAACCGGCGTGGCGCGTGAGGTGGCAGCTATCGCTGGGGCTCAGGTCAAATTTGTCGAGGTGCCCGAAGTCGCCGCAACTATTGCCGACCGGCGTGACGTCGTGCTTGACGCTCCGACTGCCTGCCCGCTCTATTGTGGTCGCATCATCAAGGGGGTCGATGCCAAGGCGCCGACCCCGGAATGGATGAAGCGCCGTCTCGAGCGTAGTGGTATTCGTTCAATTTCGGCCTTGGTCGATGTGACCAACTATGTGATGCTTGAACTCGGCCAACCGTTGCATGCCTTCGATAATACGAAGCTCAACGGCGCCGTTCATGCCCGCATGGCGGAACCGGCTGAAAAGCTGTTGTTGCTCAATGAGCAGACTATCGATATCGATAGCGACATACTGGTGATCGCCGACGAGTCCTCGGTGCTGGCTATGGCCGGTATCATGGGGGGGGAGGAAAGTGGCATCACGCTGGAAACCAGTGAGCTTTTCCTCGAGTCCGCATACTTTGCTCCGAAAGCCATTGCTGGCCGCGCTCGCCGTTACGGCTTTGCCTCGGACGCCTCGCATCGCTTTGAGCGAGGGGTCGATTTTGGCGGTACGCGCCGCGCTATCGAGCGTGCAACCCGCCTGATCCTCGATATCTGCGGAGGTGCTGCCGGTTCCGTCGTCGAAGCAAGGGCGGAAATGCCGGCTCGTCAACCGGTTCGCTTGCGCACGGCGCGTGCGTCCAGGGTTATCGGCATGGTTTTTACGGCCGAGCAGATTGCCGCCTTGTTCACGGGTCTGGGTTTGCCATTTGTTCGTGAGGGGGAGGACTTTCTGGTAACGCCTCCAACTTGGCGTTTCGACATTCAGATCGAGGAAGACCTGATCGAGGAAATCGCCCGTCTGCATGGCTACGACAACATTCCGGCCCCGGCGCCGCGCGGCAATCTGGAAATGATGGTTCAGCCCGAGGCGCAGCGGCCACAAGCGCGTATTCGCCAGTTACTGGTTGATCGTGGCTATCAGGAAGTGGTCAATTACGCTTTCGTCGAGGAGGCTTGGGAAAAGGATTTTGCTGCCAATAGCGATCCTGTTCGCCTGGCCAATCCGATCGCCAGCCAGATGGCCGTGATGCGCTCGACGCTGATCGGCGGGCTGATTTCAAACCTGATCACCAATCTCAAGCGCAAGCAGAGTCGGGTGCGCCTCTTTGAAGCGGGGCGTACATTCCAACGCGATGTCCAGGGTTCGCCGGTCGAAGGTTTTTACCAGCCATGGAAGCTTGCTGGTCTGGCCTACGGCGGTGCCTTGCCGGATGGTTGGGGTGGTGGGGCGCGCAAGGTTGATTTCTATGACCTGAAAGGCGATCTTGAGGCGCTCCTTGCGCCTGCGCAATTACGTTTTGAGAAGCTCGTGCATCCGGCGTTGCATCCGGGGCGTGCCGCGACGATATTGCTTGGTGGCCAGGTGATCGGCTGTATCGGCGAGTTGCATCCGGAGTGGGTACAGAAATACGATCTCCCGCAGGCACCAGTTGTCTTTGAGGTTGATTTCGCTGCGGTTACGGCAGCTAAAGTCCCGGCTTATTGCGAGGTGTCAAAATTTCCATCAGTGATCCGCGATATGGCCATTGTGGTTGATCAAGGGCTTTCTCTGCAGACCTTGCTGGATGGGTTGAGTAAGCAGTTGCCCGACCTGGTAAAGGACGTTCAACTGTTCGATATTTATGCCGGTAAAGGGGTCGCTGAAAACAAGAAAAGTCTTGCGTTTCGTATAGTTATGCAAGATACTCAACGCACTTTGCTAGATTCGGAAGTTGATGCTGCTATGCAGCAACTGGTGTCCTGTCTCGAACAGGCGTTCGGTGCTCAACTGCGTGCCTGATGGAAAAAATAACGATGACGCTCACCAAAGCCGAACTCGCCGATCTCTTGTTTGAGAGGGTTGGTCTCAACAAGCGTGAGGCCAAGGACATGGTCGAGGCTTTTTTCGAAGAAATTCGCAATGCTCTGGAAATTGGTGATGGTGTAAAGCTGTCCGGTTTCGGTAACTTTCAACTTCGAGACAAGCCGCAGCGTCCAGGGCGTAACCCAAAAACCGGGCAGGAAATCCCCATTACGGCACGCCGCGTGGTGACTTTTCATGCCAGTCAGAAGCTGAAGTCAGATGTCGAGCTCGCATTCGATGGAACCGCGGCTTAAATCCTTTCCCGGCGAAGAACTGCCGCCCATCCCCGCCAAGCGCTACTTCACCATCGGTGAAGTCAGCGAGTTGTGTGGCGTCAAGCCGCACGTGTTGCGCTACTGGGAGCAGGAATTCAACCAGCTTAAGCCGGTCAAGCGACGTGGTAACCGTCGTTATTACCAGCATCATGAAGTGCTATTGGTGCGTCGAATTCGTGAGCTTCTTTACAATCAGGGATTTACCATCAGTGGCGCACGTAATCGGCTGGATGAAGGTGGGCCTCTTGAGGCTGCTGTAGTCGACCGGCCGGATGCATCGAAAATGGCTGGTGGTCTGCGCGGTGAATTGAATTCGATTATCGATCTATTGCGTCTTTGAATCTTCAAGTTTTCGGGTATAATAGTTGGCTTGTCGGGGCGTAGCGCAGCCTGGTAGCGCACTTGCATGGGGTGCAAGGGGTCGCGAGTTCGAATCCCGCCGCCCCGACCAAGAAATAGTTATAGAAAAAAGCAGTTAGGCCAATCTACGGATTGGCCTTTTTGCTTTTGAATGAGTGGGGAGCGATTTGGGAGCGGTTCAAGCTTGCGCTCTCTCTAGCGCTCTGATCAAAGTCTTATTTGTCCCAAGGTGTCTCCGTGTTCGACGGAAAGAAAACAAGACTGGAAATCGCCGTTGCGATAGATGCTTGGATGGATATTCAATCTGCTGATGTTCGGAGTGAGTTGGATAACCTCATGGCTTATCGACCCGAGTCTGAATTTGTTGAATCACTTTCTGAGCTATTGCGGGTTATTCCTTGCCAGGGACTCGTCGATCTTTATTATGATATTTGGTATTGCGTGCCTTGCCGGCAGGCCTTCAGGGTTGCGGTGAAGCAGTTGCATAGGCCGGCTGAGTTGGCAGAGTATCTGGCGCTCACTGAAAGAGCCCTTATTAACAAGTCTGCTTGCGAAGACTTTGCTACCCGATTTAGCGACGATGATGATCTGGATGAAATCATCTTCTGGTTGAAGCGTCGAGCCAGGCAATTGAATTAGGGTACGGGTGCTCTGAGGTGGCGGGAGAGAGCGGATGATATACTGCGACTCGAATTAAGGCAGTTCAAGCTTAATAAACTGTTTTGTAAACAAACTAATAGATTGTTATTTTGAGACGGGGCAAGCGAACTCTCACTTCGTGTTTCTGAAGGGCAAAGTGTCCTGAGTTATGGTTCTTACCCTTCGAGAGCAGTTATCAACCGGCTTTTGCCGGCTTTTTAATTTTTATTGTTGATAATTAGACTGAGACAAATTAAATTGTTGGCACCCTATTAACTTTGGAGGTAGTTATGGATCTGTCCACTTTGTCCGTCTCGCAGTTGCGCGATTTGCAGCAACAAATTCCAGCCGAACTGAAGCGTCGTGAGGCTCAGGAGAAAATAAATATTCTTAATGAAGTTCGTGCCTTTGCCAAAGCACGTGGTTATGCCATTGAGGATTTGATTGGCAAGGATGCCAAGGTCAAGGTTCCATCTGGCAATAAGGTTAAAGTCAAATACCGCCATCCGGAGAATGTCGAACTGGAATGGACAGGGCGCGGCCGCAAGCCGAAATGGGTTGAAGCTTGGATGGCGAATGGCGGTAGTCTCGATAACTTGCTTGTTTGAATTATGAATATTCTGCTGAGTAATGACGATGGATATTTTGCGCCAGGGCTTGCGGAATTGGCCCAGGCTCTGGCCGGGCTTGGTGATATCGTGGTTGTTGCTCCGGAGCAGAATCGCAGTGGCGCGAGCAATTCGCTGACACTGGATCGACCGTTGTTTTTGAAAAAAGCGGCCAATGGCTTCCATTTTGTGAATGGAACTCCCACCGATTGCGTTCATTTGGCTGTTACCGGCATGCTCGATCGGTTGCCGGACATTATTGTTTCCGGGATAAACAACGGTGCCAATATGGGCGACGATACGATTTACTCCGGTACGGTGGCAGCGGCGACCGAAGGTTTTTTGTTGGGCATTCCGTCAATTGCGATCTCGTTGACCAGCTTTGAAGGGAAGAACTTCGAATCGGCAGGTCGTGTTGCCAGAGAATTGGTCGAGCGTTTTATTCGTGACCCGATGAAGGAAGCCGTCTTGTTGAATGTCAACGTGCCGGATATCCCGTATGCCGAATTGAAGGGGATGGAGGTTACTCGTCTCGGGCGTCGTCATAAGGCTGAACCGGTCGTCAGAATGGTTTCGCCGCGCAGCGAGACGGTGTATTGGGTCGGCGCAGCCGGTGCAGCGGCGGATGCGGGGCCGGGGACCGACTTCAACGCAGTGGAGCGGGGCTGCGTCTCCATTACGCCTTTGCAGATTGACCTGACACATACGGCGCAGTTACCTGCCGTTCGCCATTGGATTAAGTGATTGTCAACGTGTTGAACGGTATTGGAATGACTTCGCAGCGCACGCGGACGCGCATGATTGAGCGCCTGCGTGAAAAGGGTATCCGCAACGAAGCGGTGTTGAACGCCATGGCGGCGGTACCCAGGCATGTCTTCATTGAGGAGGCATTGGCTTCCCGGGCTTATGAGGATACCGCCTTGCCCCTCGGTATGGGGCAGACCATTTCCCAACCTTATGTCGTGGCGCGGATGATCGAGCTCTTGCTGAACGGCCGTGCGACACTGGGCAAGACACTAGAGGTCGGGGCAGGCTGTGGTTATCAGGCGGCGGTGCTGGCTCAACTGACCAATGAGGTTTTTGCCGTCGAGCGACTCGGTCCATTGCTTGAAAAGGCAAAGGCCCACATGCGCGCCTTGCAGCAATTCAATGTGCGCCTGAAGCACGCGGATGGCCAGTTCGGCTTGCCCGAAGCCGGGCCGTTTGACAGTATCATAGTCGCTGCCGCTGGGACGAAGGTGCCACAGGCGTTGCTTGATCAGTTGGCCCTCGGCGGTCGGTTGGTCTTGCCAGTCGGGACAACGGAGCAGTATCTTAGCTTCATTGAACGAACGACTCAGGGATACATCGAAACACGGCTTGATGCCGTCCGGTTTGTCCCGCTTCTTGCAGGAACGCAATGATTCGAGTTTTAGCCCTTGTTTTACCCAGTCTGCTGCTTGCCGGCTGTTTTTCGCAACAACCGGTGCCAGCGGTCGACCGTAATTCGACCGCCCAATCGAGAGCGGCTATTGCTGCTCAGCCATCCGGGCCCGGTTATTACACGGTCAAGCGTGGCGACACCTTGTATCGTATTGCGCTGGATAACGGGCAGGCTTACACGGATATTGCCGCCTGGAACAATATTGTGAATCCTTCCTCGATCAGGGAAGGGCAGGTGCTGCGCATTGCACCGCCGGGACCGGTGGAAAATGGTGGATCGGTGGTCGCCAAGCCGATTGATTCCGGTGCCGGGATCGAATCCCGGTCGCTTGATCAGCCGGCTGCATCGTCGCCTGTAATTAGCCATGGCGGGAGCATCAAACGTGAGCCGCGTGTCGGCAAGGAGCCTTATTCCGACGAGGCCTATGCTCGCCTGAGTTCAACCGGCGAAGCCGCTGCCAAGCCGGCGGAAACTCGTGTCGAAACCAAGCCTGACCCAGCCACCGCCGTGCCGCCAGTCGCGTCTGGTCCGGATGATGTGCCATGGTTGTGGCCGACGGCCGGAAAACTGGTGGCGCCCTACAGTGAGGCGGGTAACAAGGGGCTCGATTTTGCCGGCAAGGCTGGCGATCCGGTGTTGGCTGCCGGCGATGGCAAGGTGGTTTATGCCGGTGCCGGACTACGCGGTTACGGTGAATTGGTGATCGTCAAACACAACGCGACATTCCTCTCCGCGTACGCCCATAACCGCAAAATCCTGGTCAAGGAAGGCCAGCAGGTAAGTCGGGGCCAGAAAATTGCCGAAATGGGCAATACCGATGCCGATTCGGTGAAGTTGCACTTTGAAATACGCAAACAGGGCAAGCCGGTCGATCCAGCGCAATATTTGCCCAAAAGATGAGCAACCTGGACGAACATCTCGATGAGGGAGAGTTCGACGCTCGATCGGATGAGGCTGCCCTAGTTCCCGAGCCGGAAGCTGTCGCTCCCGAACTTGAGTTGCTTGAGGATGTCACCCAGCTTTACCTCAACGAGATTGGCGCCAAGCCGCTGCTGACGCCGGCCGAAGAGCTGGCGACCTCGCGCCTGCTGAGGGCCGGGGATTTTTCAGCGCGGCAGAAGATGATCGAGCACAATCTTCGGCTGGTGGTGAATATCGCCAAGCATTACCTGAATCGCGGCATTCCTTTGCTCGATCTGATCGAAGAAGGCAATCTCGGTCTGATTCATGCGCTGGAAAAATTCGATCCGGAGCGTGGCTTCCGTTTCTCCACCTATGCTACCTGGTGGATACGGCAAAGCATCGAGCGCGGCATCATGAACCAGTCGCGGACCATTCGGCTACCGGTCCATGTCGTCAAGGAAATCAACATAGTCCTGCGCGCCATTCGTCATCTCGAATCGGCCGATCGGCGGGATTCGACCGTCGAACGCATTGCCATGCTGCTCGACAAGACCGAAGAAGACGTCCGCCGCATCCTTTCGCTGAATGAGCACATTGCCTCGCTCGACGCACCGCTCGAAATCGATCCCAATCACACGATGGCCGAAGTGATTGCCGACGAGACCGGTGGAGACCCCGAATCCCTGCTCCAGTCGAGCGAAGTGGGTTCCTTGCTGGATGACTGGCTGGCGCAGCTTTCCGAGCGGCAGCGCTCGGTCATCGAGCGGCGCTATGGCTTGAGCGGGGCGGACGTCGCTACGCTCGATGTCATTGCCACGGACCTCGGTCTGACTCGCGAAAGGGTGCGCCAGATCCAGATGGAAGGTCTCGACCGTCTGCGCAAGATCATCAAGCGCGGCAATATTTCACGGGATTCGCTGTTGTAGCCGGTTGCTGGCTGTTTCTATTGAAATGGCCGGGCTGGTAAAAGATCTGGTAGTCGATGTCTACCGCGCTCCGTAGGACGTTCCCCCGGGAGCCGGCATGCGGCTGCGGATCTGTTCCGCCAGCTGGAAAACCGACATCGCATAGAAACTCGAACGGTTGTAGCGGGTGATCACATAGAAGTTGTCGAAGCCGAGCCAGTATTCCGTTTCCCGGCCCGGCGAGACGAGGTCGATCAAGGCGACCGTGCTGCGCGGATCGACTGCGGCAAAGATACCCTTCTCGGTCAGATCCGCAACTTTCAGGCTCGGCTGGAGGCCGGCTTCGAGCAGGCTGCGCTCCGGCTCTCCGGCAATCCGGGCTGGAACGGCGATCGGCTGGCCGGCCTGCCAGCCATGTTGTTCGAGAAAGTGGGCGACGCTGCCTATCGCATCGTTGGTGCTGCCGGCGAGATCGACGCGATTGTCGCCATCAAAATCCACTGCGTAGCGTCGCTGGCTGCCCGGCATGAACTGCGGAATGCCGATGGCACCAGCGAACGAGCCTTTGACGCTGAGTGGCTCGAGATTGTTCTCGCGGGCCAGCAGCAGAAATTGCTCCAGTTCGGTACGGAAAAATTCGGCTCGCCGCGGATAGTGGAAAGCGAGCGTGGCCAAGGCTTCGAGGACACGGAAACCGCCGGTGTTGCGACCATATTCGGTTTCGACGCCGATGATGGCGACGATGATTTCCTCCGGAACACCATAAAGTGCCCGGGCGCGCGCCAGAGTCAGCTCATTCTCCTGCCAGAAGCGGACACCGCCATCGATTCGCCGGTCATTGAGAAAGCGCGGGCGGTAGCGCTCCCAGGAACGTTGCTGCGGCGATACCGGTGGCGCGATCAGTTGCAGGACTTTGGCATTGGGTCGGGCTTGGGCAAACTGGGACAACAATTGGTCGGCATTGAAGGCATGGCGTTGTTCGAGATCGCGGGCAAAAGCGATGACCACCGGATCGCTGGCAAAATCGTCGGCGTTGGGTGCGGCACCGGTCAGTCCGGCAAGGGCGGCGAGCAGCAGGGCGCCAAGGGTGTGCTTCAAGTTCATCTCCGTCAGGGTAGTCGCGCGATGGCTTCGCGCAAGGTTTTCAGATCGTTGGGGCTGCTTCCGTAGCGGGCCAGCAGGTAGGCCTCGACAACGCGCATCAACGGTTCGGCCAGATCCGGGCGCTCGTCTTGAATTCGACGAGCCAGGGCCAGCGGCGTTTCCCAAGGCGCGCAGTTTACCTGTCGGCGCTGCAGATGTCGCAAGGCTTTATGCCAAAGTCGGCTGGCCGGGTCGTGATGCGGTTTCTGGTAAAGCGTCCAGGCCGTGAGGGCGGCGAGCAGCAGGCTGCTGACCAGCCCGAGTGTGATCGCCAGGCTGCGCCAGTCGGTATCCGGTAGGCCGAGGCGGGACAGCAGTTCGCGCTGGCGTTGTGGATCGTAACCAAGCACCTGCTGGTTCCAGGCGTTGTTGATGGCTTCCCAGCGATGGCGCAATGTGCGCAGCCATGCCGTGCGGACCTGGATCAGGGCCGGCAACGGTTCGCCGGTCGGCAGTGCCTCGGCGATACCGGTTTCGATCCGGGCCGGCGAGACCGCAGCCGTTGGGTCGACGCGTACCCAGCCGCGCCCTTCAAGCCAGACTTCGGCCCAGGCGTGCGCGTCGGACTGGCGCACTACCAGGTAGCCGTCAACCGGGTTGCGCTCACCGCCTTGGTAGCCGCCGACAACGCGGGCTGGTATGCCGGCGCTGCGCATCAGTACGACGAAGGCGGCGGCATAGTGTTCGCAAAAGCCGCGCTTGGTCTGGAACAGGAATTCGTCGACGCTGTTTTCGCCAAGCAACGGTGGCTGCAGCGTGTAGAAAAATTCGCTGCTGAACAGGCTGAGTGCTTTCCGGATTACGGCTTCCGACGATGCTTCGCGCTCCCGCCAGCTTTTTGCCAATTGGCGCGCTCGCTCATTGCGGCCGGCTGGCAGCGCCAGGCTGCGCTGCAGCACGGCAGGATCTTCGACCGTGTTGAAGCGATAGTCGAGGCTCGCCGAGAGGCGGTAGCGTTGGCGGCTGGTCAGCGGTTGGCGACTGGCTGCGGTCAACGCGCCGTTCAGGACCGTTTCCGGCGGCAGGCCGGCGGGCGCGTCAAGGGCCAGCAACCAGCGCTGGTTGTGGGCCTCGAGCGTGGTTTCGTAGCCGATTGGCGGTGAGATGATTTGCAGGCGCGCGGTCTGGTAACGTCCGGCGAAAGGGCGCCAGGTCGTGCCGTCGAAATTTTCCATGACCGGGCCGCGCCAGTAGAGTTTGTCCTTGGCCGGGATTTCGTCGTCGAAGCGGACGCGAAAAGCTATTTCGCTGCTCTGCGCGAGCTGGGCGACGCTGCCCGGCGACATGCTGTCGGACAGGCCGGTCTTGCCGGCATGGGCATCCTGCGGCAAGCCCCAGAGCGGGCCGGAGACGCGCGGGAAAAGCAGGTAGAGAACGAGCATGAACGGCAACGCCTGGACAATGAGCAGCGCGGCATAACGCAAGGTTGCGCGTAAAGAGCTGGCCGGCCCGCCGTGCAGGCGGATCAGCGTGGCGGTAACGATCCACATCGCGGTCAGCAGCCATAGCCCGGTCGGGATGCTTTGCGAATAGAGATAATGAGTCAGCAGCAAAAAGTAGCCGAGCGTCACGACGACGATGCCGTCGCGCCGCCGCTTCAGTTCGAGCAACTTCATGGCCATGAACATGACCAGCATGGCGACGCCGGCATCGCGCCCGAACAGGGTGCGGAATTCGATCAATATGCCGGCGCAGCCAGCGATCACCAGCAGGACCAACAGCCAGCGACCAGGCAGGCGCTGATCGCTCCACCACAGCCAGGCACCCCAACAAAGCATCACGCCGGTCAGGCTGGAGAGCCAGAGTGGCTGATGTACGAAGTGCGGCGCAATGGTCGCCTGTGCCGCCGCGAAAAGCCAGGGCACTGCCGTGTGGTCAAGTGCTTCGCGGGCGGGTGTGCTCATGGTTGCCACAGGGCGAGGGCTTCAAGACAGCGCCGGCGATGAGCCGCACCGCAACCCGGCGGAATTTCCAGCCCGGGCAGGCGCAGGTTGTAACCGCAGCCCTCGGCTTCGGCCGCGCAGACCCAGCCGGTCAGTTGCGACAGGCGGATTTCGACGGGCTGTGCCGGGTCGGTCAGCACCCAATCCAACTGCAGTTCGACCTGTCCACCCCCTGCGAACTGCTTGACCAGCAACGGTCGCTCGCCGGCATCGCGGGCGCTGGCTTTCCAGGCGACGTGGCGGGGCGAGTCGGCCGGCTGGCGTTCGCGGAATCCGGCGAAATCTTCCTGACCGCCGTCACCGCTACGTTCGCCGCCAGCCGGTGTCGGCGAGGGTAGGGGCAAAGGGCTCGCCAGCGGCGCCGGGTAGACCAGGCAACGCATGGCCGGTTGCAGATAGCACCAAGCGACGAAAAGGCCCAGCGGGTAGCGCGTCGCCAGGCGGACCCGCGGCAGTTCGAGCCAGCCGCGCCGGCGGGCGTTGAGCGGGATGCCGATTTTTGTGCTGTCCTGCGCATTGACCGCAACAATCACCGCTTGGCCGGGGTCGGCTTCGAGCTCCAGGGCGAGGCGCGGTGTCGAACGGTCGTTGCCGAGGGTTATCTGGAAGTGCGCCGTTTCACCGCAAAAAACCGGCTCGCAACGCCCGGGGCTGATCAGTAGGGCATGGAGGTTGCGAAAGGTGTGGACCATGCCGATGATGCCCAGGCCGCCAAGCAGAAAAACCAGGGCATGGCCGAGCGCCAATGTGTAGTTGATCGCCCCGAGGAGCATGACGAGCAGCGCCAGCGCAAAGAGTAGCCCGCCACGCGTCGGGATAATGAAGATGCGCCGCTGGCCCAGACGTAACGGGGCCGTGCCGTCGCTTTGCCAGCGGAACAGTTGCTGCTTGAGCTTGGCGACGATACCCACGTGCGGATCAGGGAATGGCAACGCTGCGCATCAACGTGGCGATGTCTTCTAGGCTGGCGAAGCCGCTGCCTTGTGCTGAGCGCAGTCGGTGGCGGGCGACCGCCGGCAATACCGCCTGTACGTCATCCGGCAGAACCATGTCGCGTCCGGCCAGCCAGGCCCAGGCGCGGGCGGCGGCGAGCAGGGCCAGGCCGGCGCGGGGCGACAGGCCGTGCTGGAAATTCGGATTGTTCCGGGTCGCTTCGATCAGATTCTGTACGTAATCGATCAGCGGACCAGCCGTATGAACGGCGGCAATCTCCTTCTGCAGGGCGGGCAGATCGTCGGCCTGAAAACAGGGCGGTAAATGCTCGGCCTGCGCCCGCTGGCTGCCGGCGGTGAGCAGGGCGCGTTCGGCTGCGCGGTCAGGGTAGCCGAGTTCGATGCGCATCAGAAAGCGGTCGAGCTGCGATTCCGGTAGCGGAAAGGTGCCGATCTGGTGGGCCGGATTCTGCGTCGCAATGACGAAGAACGGGCGCGGCAGGGCGCGTGTCTGGCCTTCGGCCGTGACCTGGCCTTCTTCCATCGCTTCGAGCAGCGCGCTCTGGGTTTTCGGTGTGGCGCGGTTGATTTCGTCGGCCAGGACCAGTTGGGCAAAGACCGGGCCGGGCAAGAAACGAAAGGCGCTTTTGTCGCGGTCGAATATCGATACGCCGGTGATGTCGGCTGGCAGCAGGTCGCTGGTGAACTGGATGCGCGAGAATTGCAGGCCGAGCAAACGGGCGAGGGCTTGGGCCAGTGTCGTCTTGCCCATGCCGGGCAGGTCTTCGATCAATAAATGTCCGCCGGCCAGCAGGCAGGTCAAGGCTAGGCGGATTTCGTTTTCCTTGCCAAGAATGATTTCGCCAGCCCGCGTCAGGACGGCGTCGAATGGGCGAGGCCGTCCGGAGAGAAGTGCAGGTGCGTTGCCAAACATGCGGGATTTCCTCGATAACAATTGGGGCCAATTCTAATGCTTGAAGCTGCGCGGCGAATGGGACGATAATGCCAATTCGACGTGCGTCGCTCAGGGCGCCGGTTCGCAGAGAGAGAACAAGTGACAACCACTGCCTTCATCACCCATAGAGACTGTCAGTTACATGACATGGGTTCGCATCACCCCGAGTCCCCGCAACGTCTTACCGCCATCAACGATCACCTGATTGCCCAAGGGATCGATGCCTATTTTGTCTATCACGATGCACCGCTTGCTACCTTCGAGCAACTGCTGCGGGTTCATCCTGCCTCGCACCTCGAGCGCATCAAACGTGCTTCGCCCGAGCATGGCGTGGTCCATCTCGACCCCGATACGGCGATGAATCCCCACACCTGGCAAGCTGCGTTGCGGGCGGCCGGCGCCGGTTGCATGGCGGTCGATCTGGTGATGAGCGGCGAATGCGAAAATGCTTTTTGTGCCGTTCGTCCGCCCGGTCATCACGCCGAAAAGGCGAATCCGATGGGCTTCTGCTTCTTCAACAATATCGGTGTCGCTGCTCGTCATGCGCTCAAGGTGCATGGTCTGGAACGCGTCGCGATCATCGATTTCGATGTGCACCACGGCAACGGGACCGAGGACGTTTTCGCCGGCGACGAGCAGGTGCTGATGTGCAGCATCTTCCAGCACCCCTTCTATCCGTACAGCGGCGCCGACAAGCAGGCCGCCAACATGTGCAATGTACCGCTGGCTGCCGGTTGCGGCGGAGATGAGTTCCGTGATGCTGTGCAGCAGGTATGGACGCCACGCCTCAAGGAGTTCAAGCCCCAGATGATCTTCATCTCGGCCGGCTTTGACGGTCACTATGAAGACGATATGGGTGGCCTGAAGTTGCTTGAAAAGGACTTCGCCTGGTGTACCGAGCATATGAAAAAACTGGCGGCCGAGTTGTGCCACAAGCGCATCGTCTCGATGCTCGAAGGCGGTTACGTGATGACTTCGCTGGCGCGCAGCGTCGGCGCGCATCTGCGGGCACTGGCCGATCTTTAAGCGCTGATTCTCGTCAGAAAACGACGAGGGTGGGGTAAAATCCCGCCCTCTTTTTCATGTTTCCAACGTTTAACCGGATGAATCCATGGCGTTGATTGTTCAAAAATACGGTGGCACCTCGGTCGCCAATCCCGAGCGCATCAAGAATGTCGCCAAACGGGTTGCCAAGTTCCAGGCCCAAGGCCATCAGGTAGTAGTGGTTCTCTCGGCGATGAGCGGCGAAACCAACAAACTGATCGCACTGGCCAAGGAAATTCAGGCCAACCCCGATCCGCGCGAGCTGGACATGATTATGTCCACCGGCGAACAGGTCACCATCGGTCTGCTGGCCATGGCGCTCCAGGAAATCGGTGTCAAGGCGAAGAGCTATACCGGCGGCCAGGTCAAAGTGCTGACCGACAGTACCTTCACCAAGGCGCGCATCCTGTCGATCGACGAAGGCAACATGCGGCGCGATCTCGATGCCGGTAATGTGGTCGTTGTCGCTGGCTTCCAGGGGGTCGATGCCGACGGCAATATCACGACGCTCGGCCGTGGCGGTTCCGATACCTCCGGCGTGGCGCTCGCTGCAGCGCTGAAGGCCGACGAGTGCCAGATCTACACCGATGTCGATGGCGTTTATACGACCGATCCGCGCGTCGTTTCCGAGGCCAAAAAGCTCGATACCATCACTTTCGAGGAAATGCTGGAAATGGCCAGCCTCGGCTCCAAGGTGCTGCAGATCCGCTCGGTCGAATTCGCCGGCAAGTACAAGGTCAAACTGCGCGTTCTTTCCAGCTTCCAGGACGAAGGGGAAGGTACGCTGATCACTGTTGAGGAAGACAAGAACATGGAACAACCGATCATCTCCGGTATCGCCTTCAATCGCGACGAAGCCAAGCTGACCATGCTGGGTGTTCCGGACACCCCGGGCATCGCCTACCAGATACTGGGTGCCATTGCCGATGCCAATATCGACGTCGACATGATCATCCAGAACATCGGTAGCGACGGCACTACGGATTTCTCCTTCACGGTGAACCGCGGCGAATTTGCCAAGGCCAAGGCGATCCTCGAGACCGTCAAGCTCAAGCTGGGTGCCCGCGAGGTGAGGGGCGACAACAAGATCTGCAAGGTCTCCGCGGTTGGCGTCGGCATGCGTTCCCACCCGGGCGTCGCCAGCAAGATGTTCAAGGCGCTGGCCGATGAAGGCATCAACATCCAGATGATCTCGACTTCCGAGATCAAAATTTCCGTCGTACTTGACGAAAAATATCTGGAGTTGGCTGTGCGCGTGCTGCATCGCACTTTCGAGCTCGATCAGTAAGTTTGACCAAAGGGCGCGAAGGCTATATCATCCGCGCCTCGTTGAAGTCTGGATCCGGAGACGTGGCCGAGAGGTCGAAGGCACTCCCCTGCTAAGGGAGCATGCGGGCAAAACCTGCATCGAGGGTTCGAATCCCTCCGTCTCCGCCAGCGACCCAACGATAGCCTAAGGCCCGGATAATTCCGGGCTTTTTGCTTTTAAGGGGTAAAGGTAAGCTTGGTCAGGTTTTTCGACTTCGCGACGATGCGTAGCGATAGTCGGGGAGCCTTGTCGGTGGCCGGTTTGCGGCAATTACCGCTGGAATATTTTCCTGTATGGTGTAAAGTCAAATCAGGAAATCGTCTTATTCAGGAGGTTGTAATGGCAATCCAATCAGTGACTTCCAATGTAAGTGCCTACACTGCTACTCCCAGTAGTCAAGCGAGTCAGGCTCAACAAGCACAGCAGATGCAGCAAGCTGAAGAGCGCCAGTCGCGGGCTGAGGAGAAAGCAGCGCAACAGGAAGTGGCGCCACAGCCGGTGACGAATGTTCAAGGGCAGCGTACCGGTACGTTGATTAACGTAACTGCCTGAGTGTTTGTTGGCGGTGTCGTACACTGCCAATGGGAGGCGAGATGCCGGTTACTTCAACCTCTGGTGTCCAAGCTGCAGGGAGCGGGATTTGGTTACAAATCCAGCAACAGCAGGCGCAGCGGAGTGCCGATCAGGCTGATCAACGGGCGCGTTCACTACAGATGAGGGCGCGCGAAGCCCAGTCAGCGGCGGATCAGGCACAGGAAACTGCGCGTTCGCTCGAAGTCCAGTCAGGGCAGGCGCAGAGTGAGGCCAATAGCGCGAAGCTTGGTTTGGCGGCGCAGGCGTCATTGGGGAAGATACAAACCCAGTTGAGTGGCTTGCGTGAGCAGATTGGCGTGGCACTCGCGGCGCAAAAAGTTGTACAACCGGTTGCCGAGTCGGTAGCGCCAGTGATTAATGACTTGGGGCAGCAGACGGGAACCTTGGTCAATGTGACGGCCTGACTCCTTGAGGTGGTCGGAAGTGCAAATGGGGCGCGCAAGCGCCCTTCTTTTTGGCCAGCGAGCCGCGCCGGGCTCTGGTATCTTGCCGGCATGTCGAATTGACCTGGCTGAAAAGGAGTTTGTTTGTGTTAGCCAATCATTGGTGCGCGTCGGTCGATGCCACCATACAATTGCGGACGGGTTGCAATCCGCTGGAAAAACATGGGGCGCAGGCGGTTGTCGTGCATGCCGACGCGTGGGCGCCAATCGATGCGGTGAGCGATCCGCACGACATTCGGCAGGTTGTCGATTACGAGGTTATTTTTCTGGCCATTCGCCGGCTGGAGCAGAACGACCATTGCGAGTGTCTGGAGTCGAGCATTCTGGAAGTGATGGATGCCATTTTCGCCATGCCCATCGTGACGTCGGCATTCATTTCCATGCACAAACCTCATGTGTACAACGGTCAGGGTACGCCGGCGATTTCACTTTCAATGACGCGCGAGCAATGGGCCAAGACGCACCGTTGATCGCGGCAATTGGCGCCGTGGCAAGTAACGGCATGCTCGGGCTTGCCGGCTGGCTGCCTTGGGATATTCCGGAAGAACTCGCTTACTTCGAACATAAGGTGGCGGGAGCTGCGCTGGTCATTGGTCGGGCAACGTATGAATCGATGGAGGTGGTGCCGGAGGACTCCTTCATCGTCAGCCGCCAAGCCGGTCTGGTTGTGCGCAAGGGTTGCCAGCGCGTCGATTCCGTTGAGGAGGGACTGCGCTCGGCTGTTGCTACCGGAAAGCCGGTTTTCGTCATTGGTGGCGCGTCCGTTTATGCCGCCGCGTGGCAGTATTGCCATCGCTTCTACCTGACGCGCATCGAAATGCCGTTTGCCGGCGATACCTTGTTTCCCGACGATATCCCGCTGGATGAGTGGGATGTCATTAACGAAACTTGTAAAACTTTTCGCGAAAAAAAGACGGGGCAGGATGTTCTTTGTCGATTCATCGAATATGCGCCGAAAAATCCCCGTCCTTTGAACGCTTTCAATTTCAATTTCAATTCGATGTCTGCTCGCCCAGACTCGCAGTGATAACTCCAGATCAGATGGCGAACATGCGGCAAGCGCCAGAAAAACTTGTACCCGTTGGGCGGCAGTTGTGGGTCGCTTTGTTTTCGTTGGCCCTGGGGGGCTTTTTGCTGCTCGGCTACGTGCTTTGGTCGGGGTACAAAGAGACTTGGAGCGAGGCGCAAGGACTTGCCACCAATCAGGCCGCCTTGCTTGAATCCCGTCTCGAAGCGACGTTGCGCCGGGTTGATGGCGATCTCGGCAAGCTGATTCAAAGCATCCCTCCCGAGTCGCTCGCCAAGGACGCTGTGCCGGTCTTTCGCGACCGTGTCGAAGCGGTGCTCGAGCGACACCGGTTGGCGTTTCCCGAGGTCGCTGGTTTTCGGGTGATCGATGCCCACGGCAATGTCCTTTATCTCGCCGGTGGCGGGAGCAAGGTCAATCTGGCGGACCGTTCGTATTTCATTGAGGCGCGCGATAACAAAGGCGCCGGGGTGGTTTTTTCCGAAGTCATCACCTCGCGTATTACCGGGCGGCCAACAATGGTGGCTTCCCAGCCGATCCGAGCGGCGGATGGGCGTTTTCTCGGTGTCGTCAGCGTTGCCATCGAGTTGAGTTATTTTGAGCGGCTGTTTCAGATGATCCATTCCGGCGCGGCCGGGGCCTTGGCTATTCGGCGCGCCGATAACCATGCCCTGGTTGTTCGCCTGCCGCCGGTTCCGTCTGAAATCAACCGGGTGCTCGATCCTTCGCATCCGGTCATGCAGCATATATTGAGCGGCGAGCGAAAAGGTGTGCTGGTGTTTGCCGCGCAATCTGATGGCGTGCAGCGTATTTATGCCTACAGTGTTCTCGATAGCTATCCGTTTTACGTGCTGGCTGGTTTGTCCGAGGCCGACGTGATGGCGACTTGGCGACAGCGCTCCTATTACGTTGGCGGCATCGGGCTGGCGTTGTTCTTTTGTCTGGGCGTCGTGCTGGTCTGGCTGTTTCGCGCCCAGAAGCGGGAGTTGCTTGCGGCAGAAGCGTTGCGCCGTCATCAGGATCAGTTGAAAGCGGCGCAGCGAATCGCCCAGGTGGGAAGTTGGGAGCTTGATCTTGCGTCCAGGGTGATAACTTGTTCCGACGAACTTTTCCGGATTTTTGAAATCGAGGCGAAAGCTGGCGGAACGCCGTATGACGACTTCCTCGCCAAAGTCCATCCGGATGAGCGCGACCAGGCCGACGCCGCGCTGAACAATTCAGTGCGCGAACATCACCCGGTCTCCTTCAAGCACCGGCTGCTAATGCCCGATGGCCGGATCAAGTATGTTCAGGAGTGTTGCGAGACGGAGTATGGCAAGGATGGCGCACCGCTCCGTTTGATCGGCACTGCGCAGGATGTGACCAGCCAGCATCAGATGGAGGCGCAGATGCAGCTGCTGGTCAGCGCCTTTCAATTCAGCGGCGAGGCCATCCTGATTACCGATACAGACAACAATATCGTAACGGTCAACCCCGCTTTCACCCGATTGACCGGCTATACGCTGGAGGATGTCGTCGGTCGCAATCCCCGCTTTCTCTCGGCAGGGCGGTCGACGCAGCAAGATTTCGAAGCGATGTGGCAGACCATCAATACCGGGGGATTCTGGCAGGGCGAAATATGGGATCGGCGCAAGGATGGCGCCACTTATCCGAAATGGATGTCGATATCGGTCATTCGCGACGATGCGGGGAAGATCCGCTATCACGTTGCCCACTTTACCGATGTCTCGTCGGAGCGTGCGGCCGAAGCAAAATTGCACCATATGGCGCATCACGATGCGCTGACCGGGCTGCTCAATCGTTTTAGTCTCAATGGTCGGCTCGACCAGGCCTTGGCGGCCGCCCGGCGGGATGGTTCGCGGGTGGCGCTGCTGTTTATCGATCTTGATCGCTTCAAGGTGATCAACGATACGCTGGGGCATCACCTTGGCGATAAGTTGCTGATCGAGGTTGCCGGGCGTCTCCGTGACAGCGTGCGGGACAGTGATGTCGTGGCCCGCCTCGGCGGCGATGAGTTCGTGATCATGCTGGCCGGTGTCGATCACACCAATTCGGTCGCCATGGTTGCCGAAAAGGTGGTGTTGAATATTGCCGATCCCTATTCGATCGAGGGGCACGATCTTTACAGTACGCCGAGTATCGGCATCGCCATTTTTCCGATGGATGGAGATGATGGCGAAATCCTGATGAAGAATGCCGACGCCGCGATGTATCACGCCAAATCGGTGGGGCGGAACAATTTCCAGTTCTTCGATCCGAAGATGAACGATGCTGCGCTGGAGCGCTTGAAGATCGAGCATAGTCTGCGCCAGGCCTTGTCGCGCGATGAGTTTCGCCTGCATTTCCAGCCAGTCATCGAGATTGGCAGCGGCCGGGTGGCCGGCGTCGAGGCGCTGGTGCGCTGGCAGCATCCGGAAAAGGGGTTGCTCTTGCCGGGTAAGTTCATCGCCATCGCCGAAGAGACCGGGCTGATCCAGCCGCTCGGCGAATGGGTTTTCTGGGCCGCCTGCAAACAACTGGCGGACTTCCGGGCGGCCGGTATTTATGGCATCAAGATGGGTGTGAATATTTCGGCCATCCAGATGCGGAATGGCAATCTGCCCATTCTGGCCAAGGGGGCAATCGAGGCTTTCGGGCTGGATGCTTCGGAGCTGGCTTTTGAAATTACCGAGTCGGTGGCGATGCACCAACCGGCCGAAACCATCCGCATTCTCGATATGCTGCACGATATGGGCACCAGCATCGCGATTGACGATTTTGGTACCGGATATTCTTCGCTTAGTTACCTGCGGCAATTTCCGATCGATTATCTCAAGCTCGACCGCTCCTTTGTCGAAGAAATCGGACAGAGTGCCGATGGCGAGGTGATCTGCGATGCGACCATCGGACTGGCCCACAATCTTGGCCTGAAAATCGTCGCCGAAGGCGTCGAGACCGAGCAGCAGCGCGATTACCTGCGCGACCGGGGCTGCGATCTGATGCAGGGTTTTCTGTTCAGTCGGCCGGTACCGGCTGACGAGGTGATGGCCTTCATTCGACAGCTCAACCACTAATCGCGAGAAAACGCTTGCGTTGATCAGGTGTTTTTCCTATGATTCAAACGAACGTATGAATTATAGGAACCTTTAATGGCTGAAGTCCGAACTGTCGATACCCGCGAGCGCATTCTCGATGCGGCCGAGCAACTCTTCATGGTGCACGGTTACGACGGCACGTCGATGCGTCAGATCACCAGCGAGGCCGGGGTCAATCTGGCGGCAGTGAATTACCACTTCGGCTCCAAGGAATCGCTGATGCAGGAGGTGTTCCGCCGTCGGCTCGATTGGCTGAACGAGGAACGGATGCGCGTGCTTAACGCACTGGAGCACGAAGCGGCCGGCAAGTCCCTGAAACCTTCGCAGATCGTTGACGGCTTTTTTGGCACGCTGCTGCGCATGGCGGACGACGACAAGCGGGGCGGCATGACCTTTCTGCGCCTGCTCGGCCGTACGCTGACCGATCCTTCCGAGTTCATTCGTACTTTCATGGCGCATGAGTATGCCGTGGTGGTGGACCGCTACAAGGAGGCGCTGTTCAAAGCGCTGCCCGACGTGCCCAAAGCGGAAATCGTCTGGCGTTTTCACTTCATGCTCGGCGCCACTTCCTACGCCATTGCCGGAACCGATGCGCTGCGCCTGGTCACCGACTGGCAAATCGAGGAAGAGGACTCCACCGATCGCCTGGATCGCCTGGTGCCGCGCCTGATGTCCTTCCTGCTCGGCGGTCTGCGCGCGCCGCTACCGCAGTTTTCAGATGCTTCGGCCATGGAAGCAAAGCCTGGGTCCTAGGATCGACAGCAAATAAACGACCAGAACCAAAAATATAAAAGGAGACAAACAACATGTTCAACAGCCTCATCCCTCTGCTTGGGTTAGTCGCCCTGGTGGCTTTGGCCGGGCTGATCCTGATTCGGCCATTGCGCCGAAGCCTGATCACCCGGCCCATTTTTTCCACCTATCGCAAGGTGCTGCCGCAGATGTCGGATACCGAACGCGATGCGCTGGAGGCCGGAACCGTCTGGTGGGAAGGCGAACTATTTCGCGGCCAGCCGGACTGGCAGAAGCTGCATGCCTACCCGCAGCCGAAGCTGACGGCGGAAGAGCAGTCGTTCATGGACAACGAGTGCGAAGAGGCCTGCCGTCTGGTTGATGACTGGAAGGTGACACACGAGCTGTACGACCTGCCGAACGAGGCCTGGCGCTACATTAAGGAAAAGGGCTTCCTCGGGATGATCATTCCGAAGAAGTATGGTGGCCTGGAATTCTCGGCCTACGCCCATTCGCAGGTGGTGACCAAACTATCGACGCGCTCGTCGGCGCTGTCGGTATCGGTGATGGTACCCAATTCGCTCGGCCCGGCCGAATTGCTGCTGCACTACGGCACCGAGGAGCAGAAGCAGCACTACCTGCCGCGTCTGGCCAAGGGCATCGAAGTACCGGCTTTCGCATTGACCAGTCCGTGGGCCGGTTCGGATGCCGCGTCGATTCCCGATAGCGGCGTCGTCTGCAAGGGACTCTGGCAGGGCAAGGAAGTCCTCGGCATGCGCGTTTCCTGGGATAAGCGCTACATCACGCTGGCCCCGGTGTGTACCGTGTTCGGCCTGGCTTTCCACCTGTATGACCCGGATGGCATGCTTGGCAACAAGAAGCATATCGGCATTACTTGTGCGCTGGTGCCCTACGATCATCCGGGGGTCGATACCGGGCGTCGCCATTTTCCGCTCAATGCGATGTTCATGAATGGCCCGACGCGCGGCAACGAAGTTTTCATGCCGCTCGATTTCATCATCGGCGGGCCGGAAAAGGCCGGCCACGGCTGGCGGATGTTGATGGAGTGCCTGGCGGCCGGCCGTTCGATTTCGCTGCCGTCGTCCAATACCGGCATGGCGCAGATGACGGCGCGCGCCGTTGGCGGTTATGCCCGCGTCCGTTCGCAGTTCAAGATGGCCGTCGGCAAGTTCGAGGGCGTCGAGGAGGCGCTGACCCGCATCGGTGCCTACACCTACATGATGGACGCCGTGCGCACGATGACGGCCGGCGCCGTCGATCTCGGCGAGAAGCCGTCGGTGGTTTCCGCCATCGCCAAGTACCACGTCACCGAACGGGCTCGCCAGGTGGTTAATGACGGCATGGACGTCATCGGCGGTAAGGGCATCTGCCTTGGCCCCTCCAACTTCCTCGGCCGTGCCTATCAGCAGGTGCCGATCGGCATCACCGTCGAAGGCGCCAATATCCTGACCCGCTCGCTGATCATCTTCGGGCAGGGGGCCATCCGCTGTCATCCGTTCCTGCTGCCGGAAATGCAGGCAGCGCAGAACCCGGATCAAAAGCGGGGCCTGGTCGATTTCGACAAGGCGTTGTTCGGCCATATCGGCTTCACCATCAAGAACGGTTTCCGCGCGCTATGGCTGGGCATGACCGGTTCGCACTTTGCTGTGGTCAACGTCGATACGGCGCCGGAAATGAAGCGCTACTACCAGCAACTGACGCGTTTTTCGGCGGCCTTTGCTTTCATGGCCGACATTTCGCTGCTGGTGCTCGGCGGCAGCGTCAAGCGTCGGGAAAAGTTGTCGGCCCGGCTCGGCGACATCCTGTCGCAGATGTATCTGATCTCCTGCACACTGAAACGCTACGAAGCCGAAGGGCGCAAGGCAGCCGATGCGCCGCTCGCCCACTGGGCGATCTGGGATGCCATGTACAAGGCACAGGAAGCCTTCGATGGCGTCATCGCCAACTTCCCGGTCCGTTTCATCGCCGCCTTCCTGCAGCGTTCAATCTTCCCGTGGGGTCATCCGTATGTCGTGCCGGCCGATGAAGTTGGGCACCAGGTAGCCAAGCTGTTGATTGCGCCGTCTGCCACCCGCGATCGGCTGACCGCCGAATGTTTCCTGCCGCTGATCGAGAACGAACCGATCGGTGCCATCGAGCTGGCATTGAAGGCGACGCTGGCGGCCGAGGCCGTTGAGGCGAAGATCCGTGTCGCCGAGAAGGACGGCCGTTTCGATAACAACCCGCTGGCCAATGTCCGTGACATTGCCATCGTTGCCTTCGAGGCCGGGGTGATCAATGCCGCCGAGTTCGAGCTGATGAAGCGGCGCAATCACCTGCGCGACATCGTCGTACATGTCGACGATTTTCCCTTCGACTACAACGTGGCTACCGCCAACAAGCCGGCCGAGTGCCGCATGGTGGCCTGATGAAAACAATCTATGTGGTTGACGGCGCCCGTACGCCGTTCTTGAAGGCGCAGAAAGGGCCGGGGCCGTTCGCGGCATCCGACCTCGCGACCCAGGCCGGGCGGGCGCTGCTGCTGCGTCAGCCTTTTCTGCCGAGCGATCTCGACGAGGTCATTCTCGGTTGCGCTGCGCCGTCGCCAGACGAAACCAATATCGGCCGCATGGTGGCGCTGCGTCTTGGCTGCGGCGAGAAAGTGCCGGGCTGGACGGTGATGCGCAACTGCGCTTCCGGCATGCAGGCGCTCGATTCGGCGATTGCCAACATCCAGTGCGGCCGTGCCGAGCTGATCCTGGCCGGCGGCGTCGATGCCCTGTCGCGAGCGCCGCTGCTGTACTCCGACACGATGGTGCGCTGGTTCGCCGGCATGATGTCGATGCGGACGGCCGGCCAGAAGCTCGGTCATTTCCTCAAGCTGAAACCGGCGGCCTTGCTCAGCCCGGTCATCGGCCTGATGAAAGGTTTGACCGACCCGGTGGTTGGCCTGCTGATGGGCCAGACGGCGGAAAACATCGCCTGGAAGTTCGGCATCGATCGGCAACAGATGGACGCGTTCGCCGTGCGTAGCCACCAGCGCTCGCTGGCCGCTCGTACGGCCGGGTATTTTGGCGAGATCGTGCCGCTGGTTGATGGCAACGGCAAGGTTTACGCCGAGGACGACGGCGTGCGGGCCGATGCCAGCATGGCCGGCATGGCCAAGCTGAAACCCTTCTTCGACAAGAAATACGGCAACATCACGGCGGCCAACAGTTCGCAGATTACCGATGGTGCCGCCTGGCTGATCCTCGCTTCGGAAGAAGCAGTGAAAAAATGGAATCTCAAGCCGCTCGGCAAAATCGTCGATAGCCAGTGGTCCGGCCTCGATCCTGCGCAGATGGGCCTCGGCCCGGTGCATGCCTCGACGCCCATCCTGCAGCGCCACGGCCTGGGGCTGAACGATATCGACGCCTGGGAACTGAACGAGGCTTTCGCCGCCCAGGTCATGGGCTGCCAAGCGGCCTGGCAATCCGACGAGTACTGTCGCGAGCAGCTTGGCCTGCCGGCGGCACTCGGCGCCATCGACGAGAACAAGCTGAATGTCGATGGCGGGGCGGTGGCCATCGGTCATCCGGTCGGCGCCTCCGGGGCGCGCATCGTGCTGCATCTGCTGCACGTCCTGCGCCGGCAAAAGGCCAGGCGCGGCATCGCGACCATCTGTATCGGTGGCGGCCTGGGCGGCGCCATGCTGGTCGAAGCCGAAGGCTGAGCATGCGGATCGGTATTGTGGTTGATTCGGCTTGCGATTTGCCGAGGGATTTTCTCGCCGCCAACGGCGTTCTGGTCATGCCGATCACGCTGCGCATCGGCGACCTGCTGATCGAGGATCGGCGTGACCCCGAGGAAACCCAGGCCTTCTACGCCCGCCATCTGGACCGGAAAGGCGAGGATTTCGCCGAATCGATTCCGTATTCGGTGCAGCAGATCGAACAGCTTTTCCTCGAACGGTTGGTCCTCGATTTCGACTATGTCTTCTGTCTGACCATCACCAGTACGCGCAGCCCGATTTTCAATCATGCGATGCAGGCGTCGCGCGCCATTCTCACCCAGTACAAGGCCATTCGCCGCGCTGCCGGCGTGCCGGAGCGTTTCGGGCTGGCCGTGCTGTCGACGCGCAACCTGTTTACCGGCCAGGCCGTACCGGTGGCGGAAGCCGTGCGCCTGATCCGGGCCGGCGGTTCGCCGAGCGAGATCGGCGCCCGCTTGCGCCATCTGATCGATCAGACCCACACCTACCTGGTGCCGGCCGATCTGTTTCACATCTACAAGCGAGCCTCCAAGAAAGGCGATACCAGCCTCAGCTGGGGTTCCTACACGCTCGGTTCGTGGCTGGATGTCAAGCCGATCCTGCATTGTCATTGCGACCAGACGACCACGGTCGACAAGGTGCGCGGCTTCGAAGCCGGCGTCGAGCAACTGTTCAACAAGGCGGTCAAGCGCATCCATGATGGACTCGATGCGCCGCATATCTGCATCAGCTACGGCGGGGCGCCCGGCTTGGTGGCCAATCTGCCCGGTTATGCCCGGCTGACCCGGGCCGCGGCGGAGCAGGGCGTCCAAATTCTCGTTTCTCCGATGAGCAAGACGGCCGCGGTCAACGTCGGGCCGGGCGCCCTGTCGCTGGCCTTCGCTGCAACTGGCCATCGTCCGCATTAAAGAAAGCACATGATGAATCTCAATCTTCAACACTGGCGGGTCGAGCGCGATGCCGAAGGTGTCGCCACCGCCACCCTGGACAAGGCCGGCGAGTCGGCCAATTCGCTGTCGGTTGCCGTGATGGCGGAACTGGCCCAGATCCTCGATGGTTTCGACAGGCAGCCGCCGAAAGGGTTGATCTTCCGCTCCGGTAAGGCGGCCGGCTTCATCGCCGGGGCCGACATCGAGGAATTCACCCAACTCGATACGCCGGAAAAAGGCCGGGCGCTGGTCGAGCGGGGCTGGCAGCTGTTCAACCGTCTGGCTGCGGTCGACTACCCGACATTGGCCATCATCCGCGGCCATTGCCTGGGCGGCGGCCTCGAACTGGCGCTGGCCTGCCGCTACCTGCTGGCGGTTGACGAACCAGCGACCAAAATGGGCCTGCCGGAAGTCATGCTCGGCATCTTCCCGGGCTGGGGCGGCATGCTGCGCCTGCCGCAACGGGTTGGTCCGGCCGCTGCGCTCGACATGATGCTGACCGGCAAGAGCATCGACGCCAAACGAGCCAAGCGCATGGGCCTGGCCGATGAATGCGTGCCGCCCCGGGTTATGGAGCCGGCGGCGCGGCAACTGCTGCTTTCCGGCCAGCCCCGGCGCCCACTGCCGACGCTGCAGCGCCTGCTCAACGGGCCGCTCAAGGCCATCGTCGCCAGCGGTGCCCGCAAGCAGGTGGCGAAGAAGGCACGGCCGGAACATTACCCGGCGCCTTACGCGATCATCGAGATCTGGCAGAAACACAATGGCAATGCGCTGGCCGCGCCGGCCATCATCGACCGCATCATCAGTTCGCCGACGGCACGCAATCTGGTCCGGGTGTTCTTCCTGCAGGAAAGGCTGAAAGCTTTTGGCAAGGAATCTCCCTTCAAGGCCGGGCGGGTCCATGTCATCGGAGCCGGAGTCATGGGCGGTGACATTGCTGCCTGGTGCGCCCTGCGCGGCATGACCGTAACGCTGCAGGATCAGAGCCTGGAACGCATGGGGCCGGCCTTGCAGCGGGCCAACAAGCTATTCACGCGCCGCCTGCGCGACCCGCTCAAGGCACGGGCCGCCTTCGACCGGCTGATCCCCGACGTCAACGGCGATGGTGTCGCCCATGCCGATGTGGTGATCGAGGCGATTTTCGAGAATCTCGAGGCCAAGCATGCGCTGTTCAAGGCGCTGGAGCCGCGGCTGAAGCTGGGCGCGGTGCTCGCCACCAATACTTCGAGCCTGAAGCTGGAAGACTTGCGGACGGTGCTGCAGCAACCAGAGCGCCTGGTCGGCATCCACTTCTTCAACCCGGTGGCGATGATGCCGCTGGTCGAAGTTGTGCAGGCCGACGGAGCCGACCCGGCCGCGGTGCAGGCTGCCTGCGCCTTCGTCCGGCAGATCGACAAGCTGCCCTTGCCGGTCCGCAGCACGCCGGGCTTTCTGGTCAATGCCGTGCTGGCCCCTTACATGCTGGAAGCGATGCAGGCGGTGGATGAGGGCATCGCGCCGGAAACCATCGATGCCGCGATGCTTGCCTTCGGCATGCCGATGGGGCCGATCGAACTGGTCGATACGGTTGGGCTGGATATTGCGCTGGCTGCCGGGCAACAACTGGCCGGTGGCGTCCAGGCACCGCGCTGCCTGATGCAGCGGGTCGAGGCAAAGCAGTTGGGCAAGAAAACCGGTAGTGGCTTCTATGTCTGGAATGCCGGCAAGGCGGTCAAGGGCCAGCCGGGCAGTGTGCCGGCCGGATTGGCCGAGCGCCTGGTTTCGCCGCTGATCGAGCGTACCCGGCGCTTGGTGGCCGACGGTGTCGTTGGCGATGCCGAACTGGCCGATGCTGGCGTGATTTTTGGAACCGGTTTTGCGCCGTTTACCGGCGGTCCATTGAACTATAGTAAATCGATTTAAAAATTTGTTGTGTTTACCCAACATACGTTTGATTGTTTGTTCGATAAAACAGAGTTTCAAACGCACGTTTGAGATTTAATCGCAGCAGCAGTAACGGGAATAATTCCCAAAACATATATAAATGGAGACAAACCACATGCATAAAGTCATCACCCCGCGCCTTATTCCGGTGCTTGTTGCCGTCGCATTTTCCGGCGGTGCCACGGCTTCGGGCTTCCAGTTGCTCGAACAGAATGCGAGCGGCCTGGGTAATTCATATGCCGGTTCTGCGGCAGTGGCAGACAATGCCAGTACCATTTTCTACAACCCGGCCGGTATGACGCAGCTCAAGCAGATCGAGGTTTCTGGCGGCCTGACGGCAATCAAGACCAGCTTTGACTTCACCAACGAAGGGTCGAGCGTTGGCAGTCTGGCCAATACCGGTAACGGTCGCGATGGGGGTGGCATTGGCTACGTGCCAAATGGTTTCCTGTCCTGGGGTGTCACCAAGGATCTTTTCGTCGGCCTTGGGGTGGGCGCTCCGTTTGGTTTGCGGACGAAATACGATGACCAGTGGATCGGTGCGGCCCAGTCGACACACTTTGATGTCAAGACGATCAATATCAATCCATCCATTGCCTATCGCGTCAATGATGTGGTTTCGATCGGTGGCGGTTTGAACTGGCAGCGTATCGAGGCCGATTATCGTCGGCTGGTTTCAGTTGTCGGGGCAGCCGGCGGCACGACTTCGCCGCTCAAGTTGACCCTTGAGGACGATTCGTGGGGCTGGAATATCGGTGCCCTTTTCAAGGTTGCGCCGAGCACCAAAGTCGGTGTCTCCTACCGTTCCAAAATCAAATACGAAACGACTGGCAAGATCGACATCAGTGGCCCGCTTCGTACCTATAGTGCGGATGCCAAGGCTGATATCACGCTGCCGGATACCTTCATTCTCAGTCTGACCCACGCCGTGTCGGACCGTCTTGAGCTGTTGGGGGATGTGTCCTGGACCGGCTGGAGCTCCATTCCCAAGATCGACATCATCCGGGCCTCGGCGACCCAGAATGGTGCTGCCGCAGCGGGAACCACCGCTCAGGTTCTGGACAGCGATTTTCGGGATACCTGGCGGGTCGCGGTCGGTGCCAATTACAAGCTGAACAACGACTTCATGCTGCGGGCCGGTGTCGCATATGACCAGAGTCCGGTCAAAGGCCCGTCTACCCGCCTGGTTTCTCTGCCCGACAACAACCGCACCTGGTTCTCTCTCGGCGCGCAGTGGAAAGCCAGCAACTCGATGACCTTTGATCTGGGCGGCGCTTATCTCTATGTCAAGGATGCCAAGATCGACAACAACCAGATCACCACGGGGGCGACCAGCCCGCTGACCAATCGCGGCCGGGTTACCGGCAACTATGAGGACAGCGCGTGGATTCTTGGCGGACAGGTTTCGCTGGCTTTCTGATTCAAACTATTTCTTGCGTCATTTATTCCCCGGCCAGTCCGGGGATTTTTTTTGAAATTTGCCGCAAAAAATAGTTGACCGCAGGTATCTGCTATCTATAATTCAAACGTTCGTTTTATTTCTGAACGAAGTCTAAAAAGAGACCAAAGGAGAACCGCTTGAACAAGCTGATCGTGAAGAAAGCCGCCGTCCTCGGCGCGGGCGTGATGGGGGCGCAGATTGCTGCGCACCTCGCCAATGCCAACGTGCCGGTCGTGCTGTTTGACCTTCCTGCCAAGGAGGGAGACAAGAATGGCGTCGTCCGCAAGGCCCTCGATGGCCTGAAGAAGCTGGATCCGGCACCGCTGGCCAACAAGGCCAAGCTGCAGTTCATCGACGCCGCCAATTACGACGAACACTTGCCGCTGCTCGCCGAGTGCGATCTGGTGATCGAAGCGATTGCCGAACGCATGGACTGGAAGAACGATCTCTATGCCAAGATCGCCCCGCATCTGGGCGCCAACACGGTGGTCGCTTCCAATACCTCCGGCCTGTCGATGAATGCGCTGGCCGAGGGCTTGCCCGAAGCGGTGCGGCCGCGTTTCTGCGGCATCCATTTCTTCAATCCGCCGCGCTACATGCATTTGGTTGAAATCATCGGCACCGCAAGCACCGATCCGAACACGCTCGATGCGCTGGAAACCTGGCTGACTTCGCGCCTCGGCAAAGGCGTGATCCGCGCCCTCGACACCCCGAATTTCGTTGCCAACCGCATCGGCGTCTTTTCCATTCTTGCGGTGATGCACCATACCGCTGCCTTCGGCCTTGGCTTCGATGAAGTCGATGCGCTGACCGGGCCGAAGATCGGCCGCCCGAAGAGCGCCACCTATCGCACCGCCGACGTGGTCGGCCTCGATACGCTGGCCCACGTCGTCAAGACGATGCAGGACACGCTGCCCAACGATCCGTGGCATCAATACTTCACCAATCCGGCCTGGCTGCAGGCCTTGATCGCCAAGGGGGCGCTCGGCCAGAAGACCCGCTGCGGCATCTTCCGCAAGCAGGGCAAGGAAATCCAGGTGCTCGATCTGGCGGCTCAGGACTACCGCAAGTCGGCTGGCGAGCTCGCCGACGACGTCGCCGCCATTCTCAAACTCAAGAATCCGGCCGAGAAGTTCGCCGCGCTGCGCGCCTCCGGTCACCCGCAAGCCCAGTTCCTGTGGGCCATCTTCCGCGACATCTTCCATTACGCCGCCGTCCAGCTGGAACACGTTGCCGACAATGCCCGCGACCTCGACTTTGCTATGCGCTGGGGCTTCGGCTGGGCGCAAGGCCCGTTCGAAACCTGGCAGGCGGCTGGCTGGTCCGAGATTGCCCAAGCCGTCGCAGCCGATATCGCCGCCGGCAAGAGCATGAGTGCCACGCCGCTGCCGGCTTGGGCGCTGGAAGCCGGGCGCACCGGGGTGCATACGCCGAGCGGTTCCTACTCTGCCCGCGACAACGCCTATGCGGCGCGTTCCGCACTGCCGGTCTATCAGCGTCAGCTGTTCCCGGAACGCGTGCTCGGCGAAGCTGCCGCCACCCCGGAAAAAACCGGCGAAACGCTCTATCAGAACGACGGCGTGCGGTTGTGGACCCTGCCGGCGGTCGATAACAAGATTGGCATCGTTTCCTTCAAGTCGAAGATGCACAGCATCGGCGACGAGGTGCTGGACGGCCTGATCACCGCCGTGCGCCAGGCCGAACAGACGCTGGATGGCGTGGTTGTCTGGCACGAAGCGCCGTTCGCTGTCGGGGCCAATCTGCAGCAGGTCGGCGAAGCCTGTGCGGCCGGACTGTTCGACCGGCTGGAGGAGACCGTCGAAAAATTCCAGCGCGCCTCGCAGATCCTGAAGTATGCGCAAGTGCCGACGGTGGCTGCGGTGCAGGGCATGGCTCTGGGCGGCGGTTGCGAGTTCGTGATGCATGCCGGCAAGCGCGTCATGGCGCTGGAAAGTTATATCGGCCTGGTCGAGGCCGGGGTCGGCCTGATTCCGGCCGGCGGCGGCTGCAAGGAATTCGCCGTGCGGGCAGCCGAGTGGGCGGCCCAGTCGGCGACGCCGGGCGAGGTATTCAACTTTCTGCAGCCGGTATTCCAGACCATTGCCATGGCCAAGGTGGCGAAGAGTGCGGTCGAGGCGGTCGATTTCGGCTTCGCCAAACCATCCGACACCATCCTGTTCAACGCCAACGAACTGCTCTTCGTCGCCATCAAGGAAGCCCGCGCCATGGCCGATGCCGGCTATGCGCCGCCGCCGATGCCGCGCGCCATTCCGGTGGCCGGCAAGAACGGTATCGCGACCTTCGAGATGATGTTGGTCAACATGAAGGAGGGCGGCATGATCTCCGCTCATGACTACAAGGTGGCCCGTTCGGCCGCGGTCGCCCTGTGCGGCGGCGAGGTCGAGACCGGTAGCCTGGTCGATGAGGAATGGCTGATCACCGTCGAGCGCCGCTTGTTCGTCGAGCTGCTGAAAACCCCCGAAACCCAGGCCCGGATCAAGCACATGCTGGAAACCGGCAAGCCGTTGAGGAACTAGTTGCCTAGGATTGAGGATCGAGTTGCCTAGTGGGGTTGCTAACAGCTCAAGCCCCTAACAGCTAATAGCTAAGGACTAAATATGAGACAGATTCAAGACGCCTACATCGTCGCCGCCACGCGTCTGCCGGTGGCGAAGAAGAACGGCATGTTCAAGAACGTCCGCCCGGACGACATGCTGGCCCACGTCATCAAGGCGGTGATCGCCCAGGTGCCGGGTGTCGATCCGGCGCGTATCGGCGATGTCATCGTCGGTTGCGCCATGCCGGAAGCCGAGCAGGGCATGAACGTCGCCCGCATCGGCCTGCTGCTGGCCGGCTTGCCGATCACCGTGCCGGGTCTCACGATCAACCGCTTCTGCTCCTCCGGGGTACAGGCGGTGGCCGATGCCGCCAACCAGATCCGCCTCGGCCTGGCCGACGTGATGATCGCCGCTGGTACCGAGTCGATGAGCATCATGCCGCAGATCATGGGCAACAAGATGTCGATGAACCCAGCCATCTTCGCCAAGGAGGAAAACCTCGGCATCGCCTACGGCATGGGTTTGACCGCCGAGAAAGTGGCCAACCAGTGGAAGGTCAGCCGCGAAGCGCAGGACGCCTTCGCCGTCGAGTCGCACCGCCGGGCTTGCGCGGCGATTGCCGCCGGCCACTTCAAGGCCGAGATTTCCCCCTATGCCATTCGCGAAAGCCTGCCCGACCTGAAGAGCGGCGAGATCCGCATCCGCGAGCGGCTGGCCGACACCGATGAAGGGCCGCGGCCGGATTCCGCGCTCGACAAGCTGGCCAAGCTCAAGCCGGTGTTCCATGCGCGCGGTTCGGTTACCGCCGGCAATTCCTCGCAGATGTCGGATGGCGCGGGGGCGGTGATGCTGGTTTCCGAGAAGGTCTTGAAGGAACACAACCTGACGCCGCTGGCCCGCTTTGCCGGTTACGCGGTTGGCGGTGTGGCGCCGGAAATCATGGGCATCGGCCCGGTTGCGGCGATTCCCAAGGTGCTGGCCCAGGTTGGCATCCAGCAGGACGACCTCGACTGGATCGAACTCAACGAAGCCTTCGCGGCGCAGTCGCTGGCGGTGATGCAGGAACTGGGCATCAACCCGGCCAAGGTCAATCCGCTCGGCGGCGCCATTGCGCTTGGCCATCCGCTCGGCGCTACCGGCGCCATCCGGATCGCCACCGTCGTCCATGGCCTGCAGCGCACCGGCGGCCGTTACGGCATGGTGACAATGTGCATCGGCACCGGCATGGGCGCCGCCGGCATCATCGAGCGCCTGTGATCGTCAACCGCGCCCAGCAGGAAGTCCCCTTGCGGGGCAGCAAGCGCCGATGAAACCCGCCTGGCTGGCCAGACTGTCGCCAACCTGGCGGGCGCGCATGGTGCGGATGGGATTCAACTTCCATCCCGCCTTTCGCGGCACCGGTGGCCGGGTGGTGCATGTCGCCAAGGATTTGCGGCACATCCGCATTCGCCTGGCGCTTAACTGGAAGACGAAAAACATCGTCGGCTCGCTGTACGGCGGCTCGCTGTTCGCGATCACCGATGGGGCGCATCCAATGATGCTGATGGCGGCGCTCGGCGACGGTTACATCGTCTGGGACAAGGCGGCGAGCATCCGTTATCGCAAGCCGGGCTACTCGACGCTGTATGCTGATTTCATCCTGAGCGCCGACGAGATCGCCAGCATCCATGCCGCCTTGCGCGAGCGGCCCGAACTGGAGCGGACCTATCTGGTCGAGCTGAAAGACAGCCATGGCGTGGTTCATGCCGTGGTCGAACGCACGGTTTATATTGCAGAAAAGAAGCACTACCAACAAAAATCGGGTGGAGACAAATGATTACATCGACAAGCGTGCGCCGGGCGGCCCTGATTGCCGCCTTGCTCGCCGTACCGGGGCTGCAGGCGGCCGAGGTGGCTGGCATCCGGCTGGAAGACAAGCTGCGTGTCGGCAACAGCGACTTGCTGCTCAACGGTGCCGGCTTGCGCAGCAAGCTGTTCATCAAGGTTTATGTCGGGGCGCTCTACGTGAACGAGAAGTCGTCGGTCCCGGCTGGCGTGCTCGACAGTACGGCGCCGCGCCGGATGGTTCTCCGCCTGCTCCGCGATCTGGGGGGCGATGCGCTGCACGAGGCGCTGGAGGAGGGGCTGGCCAATAATCACAGCCCGGCCGAACTGGCCGCGATCAAGCCGCAATCCGAGCAGTTGGCGGCAATCATGAAAGGGATAGGCAAAGTCCGGGAAGGTGATACCGTTGCCATCGACTTTTCCGCCGATGGCATCAGCGTCAGCCTGAACGGCGAAGGACGCGGCAAGGTGGCCGGTCCAGCCATTGCCCGGGCACTGCTCAAGGTCTGGCTCGGCGACAAGCCGGTGGACGCCTCGCTGAAGAAGGCGCTGCTCGGAATTTAAGGCACTCAAGGAGGAGACAAACATGGAAAAAATCTGGCTAAAAAGCTATCCCCAGGGCGTGCCGGCTGAAATCAGCATTGCCCACGTGCCATCGCTGGTCGCGTTGTTCGAGAAAGCCTGCGCGACCTACGCCGACAAGGTGGCCTACATCAGCATGGACCACGAAATGACCTACGGCGAGCTCGACGAGCAGTCGAAGGCTTTCGCCGGCTGGCTGCAGTCGCTGGGCTTGAAGAAGGGCGACCGCGTCGCGCTGATGATGCCCAACCTGCTGCAATATCCGGTGGCGCTGTTTGGCACCTTGCGTGCCGGCTGCATCGTGGTGAACTGCAACCCGCTGTACACGCCGCGCGAACTGGAGCATCAGTTGAAGGATTGCGGGGCGACGACCATCGTCATCGTCGAGAACTTCGCCCATACGCTGGAGCAGATCGTCGCCCATACGGCGATCAAACATATCATCGTGACGCCGATGGGCGAAATGCTCGGAGCGGTGAAAGGGGCGCTGGTCAATTTCGTCGTCCGCCATGTCAAGAAACTGGTGCCGGCCTGGAAACTGCCGAAGACCATTGGTTTCAAGACGGCGCTGGCGGCTGGCCGGCGGCAGGGCTGGCAGCCGGTGGCGCTCAACCATGACGATGTCGCCTTCCTGCAATATACCGGCGGGACGACCGGCATTTCCAAGGGGGCCATGCTCAGCCATGGCAACATTGCCGCCAACGTAATGCAGGCGCATGCCTGGATCAAGCCGGTGGTCAGGGAGGGGCAGGAATTCATCATCACCGCCTTGCCGCTCTATCACATCTTCGCGCTGACGGCGAACTGCCTGACTTTCCTGATGATCGGCGCGCGCAATCTGCTGATCGCCAATCCGCGCGACATTCCCGGCTTCATCAAGGAGTGGAGCAAGTATCCGGTGACGGTGGTGACCGGGGTCAATACCCTGTTCAATGCGCTGCTCCACAATCCGGATTTCGCCAAGCTCGATTTCTCGACGATGAACGTCACGCTCGGCGGCGGCATGGCGGTCCAGGTGCCGGTTGCCGAACACTGGCTGAAGGTCACCGGCAATCCGCTGCTGCAAGCCTATGGCCTGACCGAAACCTCGCCGGCGGCGACGATCAATCCGCTCGACATGCAGAACTTCAACGGTTCGATCGGCCTGCCGATTTCCTCGACCGAAATATCGATCCGCGACGATTACGGTAACGAGGTGCCGCTGACCCAGGTCGGCGAAATCGGCATTCGCGGACCGCAGGTGATGAAGGGCTACTGGCAGCGCAAGGAAGAAACCGAGCTGGCCTTCTTCCCGGATGGTTTTTTGCGTACCGGCGACATGGGCTATGTCGATCCGAACGGTTTCGTCTTCCTGGTCGATCGCAAGAAAGACATGATTCTGGTCTCCGGCTTCAATGTCTATCCGAACGAGGTCGAGGAAGCGGTCGCCATGCACCCCGGGGTGCGTGATGTCGCCGCCATCGGCGTGCCCGACGAGCATTCCGGCGAGGCGGTCAAGATCTTCGTCGTGCGCAAGGACCCGGCGCTGACCGAACACATGTTGATCGAGCATTGCCGGGGCGTCCTGACCGGCTACAAGATTCCACGTCATATTGAATTCCGTGACGACCTGCCGCGTACCAACGTCGGCAAGATCCTGCGTCGCGCACTGAAAGAGGGGGCGTAATGCCGATTCCCGCATCATTGAACAAGAACCTCCGGCTGCCGGTGATCTGCGCGCCGATGTTCATCGTCTCCAACCCCGATCTGGTCATTGCCCAGTGCAAGAGCGGCGTCATCGGCTCCTTTCCGGCGCTCAACGCCCGGCCGAAGGACTTGCTCGACGACTGGCTGATCCGCATCAAGGCCGAACTGGCGGCCGACCCGAACGCCGCGCCGTTCGCCGTCAATCAGATCATCCATCCTTCCAACGAGCGGCTGGAGCACGACATGGCCTTGTGCGTGAAGCACGAGGTGCCGCTGATCATCACCAGCCTGTCAGCCCCGACCGCCATCGTGCCGCATGTCCATCGTTATGGCGGCAAGGTCTTCCATGACGTGATCAGCGTCCGTCACGCCGAAAAGGCGCTGGAAGCCGGTGTCGATGGTCTGATCCTGGTCTGCGCCGGGGCCGGCGGCCATGCCGGCACGCTCAGCCCGTTTGCGCTGGTTGGCGAGATCCGCAAGTTCTATGACGGCCCGATTGCCCTGTCCGGCGCCATCACCAACGGTCGTGCCATTCTCTCGGCGCAGGCGCTGGGAGCTGATTTTGCCTACATCGGCACGCGCTTCATCGCCACCCGGGAAGCCAACGCCGTCGAAGCCTACAAGCAGGCCATCGTCGATTCGGCGGCCAAGGATGTGGTCTACACCCCGTATTTCACCGGCGTGCATGGCAATTACCTGAGCAAGAGCATCCTCGCCGCCGGCCTCGACCCGGCCAACCTGCCGGTCAAGGACAAGACCGCGATGAGCTTCGGCAGTGCCGGCGACGCCAAGGCCTGGAAGGATATCTGGGGCGCCGGGCAGGGCGTCGGCACGATAGGCGAGGTGATGCCGACTGCCGAGTTGGTTGCCCGCCTGCATGAAGAGTATCGCGCCGCTAGAGAGCAGTTGTTAGTTGCTGGTTATTAGTTGCTGGCAACCCCAAAACCCAAAATCCAACCGCTAGCGACTAATGACTACCGACTAGCGACTAACAAGGAGATAGACAAATGAGTGATTACCGCGCCCCCGTAAAAGACATGCGCTTCGTGATGGACGAACTGGCCGGCTTCAAGGAGCTGAGCCAGATCGCCGGTTTCGAGGAAGCGACGCCGGATCTGGCCGATGCCGTGCTCGACGAAGCCGCCAAGTTTGCCGGCGAAGTGCTGGCCCCGCTCAACCGTGTCGGCGACCAGGAAGGCTGCCAACTGACCGCCACCGGCGTCACCACGCCGACCGGCTGGAAGGCGGCCTACAAGGCCTTCCGCGAAGCCGGCTGGAACGGCATCACCTCGCCGGCCGATTTCGGCGGCCAGGGCCTGCCCGATACGCTGGGTATCGCGGTCAAGGAAATGGTCTGCTCGGCCAATCTCTCCTTTTCGCTCGGCCCCTTGCTCACCACCGGCGCCGTCGAAGCGCTGCTGACCTGTGCCAGCGATGAACTGAAGGCGATCTACCTGAAAAAGATGGTGACCGGCGAGTGGACCGGCACGATGAACCTGACCGAACCGCAGGCCGGCTCCGATCTGGCGCTGATCCGTTCGCGCGCCGAGCCGCAGGCCGACGGCAGCTATCGCGTTTTCGGGCAAAAGATTTTCATCACCTACGGCGACCACGACATGACGGACAACATCGTCCATCTCGTGCTGGCCCGTCTGCCGGATGCGCCGGCCGGCGTGAAGGGCATCTCGATGTTCCTGGTGCCGAAATTCCTGGTCAATGCCGACGGCTCGCTTGGCGCGCGCAACGACGCGCATTGCGTCTCGATTGAACACAAGCTCGGCATCCACGCCAGCCCGACCTGCGTCATGGCCTACGGCGACAATGGCGGGGCGGTCGGCTACCTGCTCGGCGAAGCCAATCGTGGCCTTGAATACATGTTCATCATGATGAACGAAGCCCGCCTCGGCGTCGGCCTGCAAGGCATCGCGCTCGGTGAGCGCGCCTACCAGCAGGCTCTCGACTTTGCCCGCGAACGCAAGCAGGGCCGCGATGCGCTGACCGGCGAAGCGCTGGTCACCCTCGACAAGCACCCCGACATCCGCCGCATGCTGATGTTGATGAAGAGCCGTGTCGAAGCCAATCGCGCCATGACCTATTACACCTCGGGCTTGCTCGACCGCGCCCACGCGGCAAGCGATGCCGAGGAGAAGAAGCGCCAGCTCTGGCTGGCCGAATTCATGATCCCCATCGTCAAGGGCGGCGGTACCGAAATGGGTATCGAAGTCACCTCGCTCGGCATCCAGATCCACGGCGGCATGGGCTTCATCGAGGAAACCGGCGCCGCCCAGCACTGGCGCGATTCGCGCATCACCACCATCTACGAAGGGACGACCGGCATCCAGGCCAACGACCTGCTGTTCCGCAAGCTGATGCGTGACCAGGGCGCCACGGCCAAGCTCGTTTTCGGTGAAGTCTATGCCACCGCCAAGGCCCTCGGCGCCTCCGGCAAGCCGGAATTGCAGGCCATCGGCCAACGCCTCGGCACTGCCCTGAAAGCCTGGACGGAGGCCACCGAATGGCTGGCCGGCAATGTTAAAACCGACCTGTCCGGCGTCCTGACCGCGGCGGTGCCTTACCTGCATCTCGCGATCACCGTCTGTGGCGGTTGGTTCATGGGCAAGGCAGCCTTGGCGGCGGCCGGTTATCTCGACACCGGGTCTGGCGACCAGGCTTTCTACCGCGCCAAGATCGCCACCGCCCGCTTCTACGCCGACCAGTTGCTGCCGCAGGCCGCTTCTTACGGCGAAACCGTCAAGGCCGGCAACGCCGCGCTGGCCGCTATTGGTGACGAGGTGTTCTAGGCTGGCCAAAATCTTCTCTGCAGGGTGGCGGCCGGCTATTTGCCGGTTGCTTCTCTAATTCACAGGGCCTTCGGGCCCTTTTTTTCGTCCGGGCTTAGCCGCCGCTGGTCTCTCGGTCGGGAATGCCGGGAATACGATTCCCTTTCCTGATCGCTATACTCTAGTCTGGCGTTGCAGAGCGCCATTCTTGTGCGTTGCTTGTTTGCTCCCGGCAAAACGGGGCGGCGTCGTGGTGTTTCGAGGGGGGCTTCGACATGAACATGCTTTCTGACTGGATTTTTCGCGCTACCCGGTTTTGCCGGAAAGGGGGGGCGCTCAGTCTCGCCGCCCTCGCACTCTTTATGCTGTCGGGCAGTGCCACGGCTGGGGCAACCTACACCATGGGCGTGGTGCCGCAGTTCGAGCAGCGCAAATTGTTTGCCATCTGGAAACCGATTGTCGAGGAACTCCGGCGACGCACCGGGGTGGATATCAAGTTGATGGTCACGCTGTCCGTTCCGGAGTTCGAGGGGGCGCTGGAGAACGGGACTTTCGACTTTGTCTATGCCAATCCCTACCACATCCTGCGCGTCAGCGATTCTCAGGGCTATATTCCATTGATCCGGGACACGGCACCGCTGCGTGGCATCCTGGTGGTCCGCCAGGATAGTCCCTTCAAAAACATCAAGGATCTCCAGGGCAAAACCCTGGCCGTACCTTCGCCCAATGCGCTCGGGGCAAGCCTGCTGTTGCGGGCCGAGCTGGAGCGAGTGCATGGCGTCCGGCTCTCGCTGTTGAATGCAAAAAATCATAGCTCGGTCTATCTGCACGTGCTGAACGGTTTGACCGAAGCGGGGGGCGGAGTGCAAAAAACCCTGGCCGAGCAAGCTCCGGATATCCAGGCGCAACTCAGGGTGTTGTACACCACCCGCGATATGCCTTCGCATCCGGTTGCCGTCCATCCCCGCATTCCGCCTGCGATTCGCGGGCAACTCAAACAGGCCCTGCTGGACATGGCCGCGACGACGGCCGGCAAAGCGCTGCTCGACGAAATCCCGATGCCGGTGCCGGTGGCTACTTCGCTTGAGGATTACCTGCCGATGCGCCAGTGGGGGCTCGAAAAATACTGGGTTAACGAACGAAATTAGGTAACCGTGTCCATTTCACTGCGTTGGAAGTTGTTGCTCCCGCTGCTGCTCGGGAGCTTGTTGATCCTGGCGATTCTCAACTTCGTCTGGGGGCCGCGCTATCTCGAAGCTCAGAAAATCGAGTATCTGGAAGATGTAAATCATCATCTGGACAGCGTCATCGAGGGATTGATTCCGCTGATGCTGTCAAGCCAACTGGACATCATCAGCGAAAATCTTGGCGAGCTGAAAAAGAAAAATCGCGACTGGCATGAAGTCCGGTTGACCAATGCGCGCGGCCAGCAAATCTATCCGCCGATGCTGGGCGCAACCCCGGCCAGCAGGAATGGTGCCGCGCTGCAAACGCTGGACAAGGACATCGGCTATCTGGATATGCCGCTGGGGCATTTGACGGTCCAGCTCGATTTGACCGGGTGGTTGAAAAAACGCCAGACCCAGCACCAAGAGCTGACGTTCATGTTGATGGGGATCGTTGTGCTGCTTGGCTTGATCTGGGGCATGATGGTCGAGGCGGTTGTGCTCGGGCCCATCCGTCGCTTGTCGAAAGTAGCCAAGGCGCTGGCCCAGCGCCGTTTCGACGTGCCCCTGCCACCGGCCGGGCGGGACGAGGTCGGGGGGCTGGTCGAAAGTTTTGCGTCCATGCGCCAGGATCTGCAGGCCTATCATTCGGAACTCCTGGATGAAATCACCGAGCGCGAACAGATCGAGCAGGCCTTGCTCGAACATCGCCAGCATCTGGAAGATCAGGTTGCCGAACGGACGGCTGAATTGTTTGCGGCCAAGGAAGCAGCCGAGCAAGCCAGTCGGGCAAAGAGCGTTTTTCTGGCGACGATGAGCCACGAAATCCGGACGCCGATGAATGCCATTGTCGGGCTGACCCATTTGCTGCGGCGTCACCTGAGCAACCCCCGGCAGTTACAGCAACTTTCGACGATCGCCGAATCGGCGCAATCCCTGCTCGGCATCCTCAATGACATCCTCGATTTTTCCAAAATCGAGGCGGGAAAGATCGAGCTGGAATCCGCCGACTTCAATCTCGAACCGCTCCTGGAAAACACGGCAGCCCTGATCGGCAGCCGGGCGGCAGAAAAAGGCGTGGAGGTGATAATCCAGATAGACCCGCGGATTCCGTCCGTGTTGCGCGGCGATGGGCTACGCGTAGCCCAGATTCTGCTTAATTTTGCCAGCAATGCTGTGAAGTTCACCGACCGGGGCAGCATTACCCTGCGTGCCAAAGCCGAGAGCATCGGGCAGGACGAGCTGACGCTGCGTCTAGAAGTGCAGGATACCGGCATTGGCGTGCCGCAGGAATTGCGGCCCCGCTTGTTCGAGGCTTTTGAGCAGGCCAGCGGTGGAACCACCCGGCGCTACGGGGGGAGCGGTCTCGGACTGGCCATCGTCAAGCGGCTGTCCGCGCTGATGGGTGGAGAGGTCGGTGTCGACAGCATTGTTGGACAAGGCAGTACCTTCTGGTCGCTGATCCATCTGCGGCCGGGCAAGAGCGATACCGTCATCCACCCGGTGCGGTTTTCCGGGCAGCGGATGCTGGTTGTCGATGATCTGCCGGATGCCAGGGAAATGCTGCAGGTCATGCTGGAATCGATGGGGCTGCAGGCCGATACCGCAGCGTCAGGACGAGATGCCCTGGCATTGATTGCCAGCGCCGATGCGGCCGACGAACCCTATCCGGTGATTCTGCTCGACTGGCGGATGCCCGACATGGATGGCAACGAAACAGCCGTGCGCATTCGGCAACTGCCACTCAAGTCACCGCCACAGATCATGCTGGTGACGGCCTATGGCGCGGATTTGCCGCCCTATACGGCGTCCTCGGCGCGTTTTGACGGGGTGTTGAGTAAGCCCGTTCTGCGTGCCAATCTGATGGAAACCCTGGCCCGTGCGCTGTCCGGTCCGGCGTCCGAGGTGCCGGACGAAGCCCGGTTGAGCACGTTTGATCCGGAAAAGTCCGGTGCCCGCATTTTGCTGGTCGAAGACAACCTGGTGAATCAGCAGGTTGGCCGGGATCTTCTCGAGGATGTCGGACTGACCGTCGATGTCGCGGGCAACGGGGCGATTGCCGTGGAGCGGATGGCGGAGGGCGAGCACTATGACCTGATCCTGATGGACGTGCAGATGCCGGTGATGGATGGACTGGAAGCCACCCGGCGCATCCGCCGGCTGCCGTCGGGGCGTCTTCTGCCGATCCTGGCGATGACCGCCAATGCCTTTGCCGAAGATCGCGAAAGCTGTCTGGCCGCAGGCATGAACGGGCATGTGCCGAAACCGGTGGATCCCGAGCAGCTCTACAAGATCCTCTCGACCTGGCTGCCGTTGCCCGGAACGGTGAAGGAGGGGGCGGGCGCCGTGACCGTCGAGCCAATGCCCGATGCTTCGGTCGGGTTGCTCGATTTCAGCAAACTCGAGTTGCGCTACAAGAGCAAGCCAGCCTTCATCCAGAAACTGCTCGGTGTCGTTCTCCAGCAGCTGTCGAGCGATGCCGCCAGCCTTCGGCAAACTGCCGAGGCCGGCGACTTTCCCCGGCTGGTCACCCTGGCTCATGCCCTGAAGGGCATGGCCGGAAGCATCATGGCCGATGGTTTGTTCGCCCAGGCGCGGGCTACCGAGTTGGCAGCCCGCGAAGGCATTCCCGAGGCAATCCCGCAGAGTCGGGCGCTGGCTGATGCACTCGATCATCTGTCTGGCGAAATTACCGCCTACCTTGGCGAACGGCAGGCCGTGCCTGGCGAGACCACGGTCATGCCAGGAGCGGATGTCGCTCGGTAAGCCTTAAGCCGCCGACAGGGCGGTCTATACTGGAGGCCAGTGAGTCCCGCTCAGCCGAAACCAATTAATGCCCTACAAGCGTCATATCCTGATCGCCGATGATCAACCCAGTATTTTGCTGGTGCTCGAAGAAATGCTCGAAGAGCGCTTTGAGGTCCATGCCTTCGCCGATGGCAAAGGCTTACTCGACTATGTCCACCAGGGCGGAGCGGTCGACCTGGTTCTGACCGACGTGGTCATGCCGCTGGTCGATGGCTTCGAGGTGTGTCGCCAGCTCAAGGCCAACGAGCGGACCCGGGATGTTCCCGTTCTATTCCTTTCCAGTCTGGAGAGCGACACCGACGAGGCCTTTGGCCTTTCGCTGGGGGCGGAAGATTTTATTCATAAACCCTTTTCCTTGCCGGTCGTGCTGGCCCGGGTACGCAATCACCTGGCCCTGGCCGACGCCAGCAAACAGTTGTCGCGACGCAATGACGAGCTGGAACAACTGGTGGCGGAGCGGACGCGCGAGGTGGTGCACCGGGGCGAGCAGTTGATCAGCGCTCAAGATGCCATCATTACGGCGCTGTGTTCGCTGGCCGATGTGCGTGACAACGAGACGGGCAACCATATTTTCCGTACCCAGGCTTATGTCAGGCTGCTGGCGGAAGACCTGCGTACCCAGCCGGCTTTTGCGCCGCTGCTTGATGAAGAAAACATTGCCATGATCGTCAAGTCGGCGGCCCTGCACGATGTCGGCAAGGTGGCGATTCCAGACGCCATTCTGCTCAAGCCGGGCCCGCTGGATGCCGACGAGCGGGCCATCATGCAACACCACTGCGCCTATGGCCGGGATGCCGTCGCGCGCGCGATTGGCGGGATGGCTGCCGATTACCGCTCCTATCTGCACTACGCCGAGGAAATCGCCTACAGTCACCACGAGCGTTGGGACGGCACGGGTTATCCGCAAGGCCTGCAAGGCACAGCGATCCCGCTGTCGGCACGACTGATGGCCATCGCCGATGTTTATGATGCGCTGATTTCGCGGCGGGTGTACAAGCCGGCTTTCCCTCATCCGCAGGTCGTCGGCATCATTGCCGAGGAGCGGGGAAAGCAGTTCGATCCGGATATGGTCGATGCCTTTCTGCGCGTTGCCGATCAGTTTGAAAATATCGCACTGAGCTATCTGGATACCGACCCCGCCGGGCCTTTTTAAGGTTTTTCGCCGGCCGGGTACTGACTGTTCATGGCGCCATGCCGCCGAGCCGTGGAATCACCATGCCAAAAAGAAGAAAAAAGAAGATCGTCCGGATCATTCACCCATCGGTCGGCCCCTTGCCTTGGCGGCTCGCCGGGCAATTCGTCGGGCGCCTGCTGGTTTTCAGCGATGCCAGCCAGAAGCGGCACGGTGGGCTGGCGGCGGTGATCTTCGACGATCACGATGGCGAACCGCTGATCAGTACCCGGACGGTGCCGCTGACCGGCAGCAACGAGCTGGAATTGCAGGCGGCCCTGTTCGCCCTCTGCGAAGCCGGCAGTCGCTTCCCCGGCCGGCCGTTGAGCCTGTTCTCCGACAATCAGGACGCGGCGACCCGGCTCGCTCGCGCCGCCACCCTCGGCCTGGCCCAGGACCCGCCGCTGGCCGCGCTGTGCACCGGCTTGGGCATCGCCGCCACGCTGGCCGCCGCCTCGTTCCGCTGGGTGCCCGGCCATGGCACCTGTCGCGGCAATATCCTGGCTGACCTGCATGCGGCGCGGGCTGCAGCATAGCGGCCGGTGGCGTGTCGGAAAGCCGACATTGATCGCCGGCCAGTCGGGCAAACGGCCGGAAAACCCCGCGCCTGACCGTGGCATATCAATTGCGTGACATCGGTTTCATTCAAACCATGACCGCCATCCGCCATGAAAAAAATCGGAATATTCTTCGGAACCGAAACCGGGACGACCCGGCTGATTGCCAAGAAGCTGCAGAAGATGCTTGGCGACGAAATTGCCAGCAAACCGCTCAACGTCAATCGCATCACCCCGGAAGACATGCTGCAGTACGACGCCCTGATACTCGGCACGCCGAGCTATGGCGAGGGCGAGATTCCCGGGCTTAGCGCCGGCTGCCTCGAACCCAACTGGGAAGAGTTTCTGGTCAAGATGCAAAACCCGGATTTTTCCGGCAAACGCATCGCCTTCTTCGGTCTCGGCGCGCAGGAACGTTACGCCGACCGCTTTGCCAGCTCGCTACGCGCGCTGCACCAGGTCTTCACGGATTTCGGCGCGGAGATCGTCGGTGACTGGAGCGCCGACGGTTATACCTTCCAGCACTCGGCGGCCGTGGTCGACGGCCGCTTCGTAGGACTGGTGATCGACCAGCGGACGCAAGGCATGCATACCGACGAGCGCCTCACGACCTGGCTGGAACAAATCAAGCCGTTGCTGCTGGAGAAGATCGCTGCGGTCGAGTAGTGCGAAAGCGTGCTCGCCAGGTTACCCAAGGGTAATTGCTTGAGTACCTTTGGCTGACCGAGAACGGGCCATAGGGACAGCGATCAATCCTGCTTGGTAACCTCGAGCTTGCGTAGGTCGAATCCCTTTTGCCGTAGTCTGGCCAGCAGGTTTTTGTAGTCGTTCGGGTCGATATTCGGTGTTCTGGCAAGAATCCACAGATATTCTTTTTTCGGTTCGCTCACCGCAACCAACTGGTAACGCTCATCAAGATCGATTACCCAGTAGTCGCCCCAAACGAACGACAGAAACGAAAGCCACTCAGGTGCGAAGCGAACTTCCAGTTTCGGTGAGGTGGCAGAGCCGATCTGTCTTGCCGCGCCAATTGCTTCAATTGTCTCCCCGTTTTCGGCCCGGCAACGGTTGATGACTTGCACCATGCCATCATTTTTGAGGCTGTATTCCGCTTTTGTGCCGCCTGTACATTTCTTCTGGAACCAATTGGGAAATTTGGCAATTTCGAACCAGGTGCCCATGTAGCGGGGTACATCAAGTGCGGAAATCGTGCTCAAGGCACTATGGGTTGGTAGCCGGTCGTTTTCCGGTGCGGCATCGCCGGCAACCGCCGTCAGGGGGCACAGCCAGAAAAGTACGGCGAATAGATTCGTTTTCATTATTGTTCTTTTCAATATTGGCTTCGGCGCAAATGCAAAATCGACAGCTATCCAAGACTCCTTCGCTGACGCTCCTTGCCCAGTCTGTAGGTCACAGCCTTGCGATGTCGAGTTGATTGCGAACCGCCACTTAGTCGTTCTCGGAAACTCGGTAAGCAGCATGGCAGGCCACGCAATTCTGCATCAGGCTACCCAGTTGCGACAGTGTCTGCGATTGAGGCGCGCCGGCGCCTATGCTTTTGGCTATCGAATCAAAGCCTTGGTGGATGTTTTTCGATAACGGCTTCCAGCCATCGGGCGCCTTTTCGCTGATTTTCTTTCTTTCCGGGTCGTTTAAACGAACCGTTCCTCGATCCAAGGCGGCATTTCGCGCTTGTTCAGCGTTGCCGCCTGAAAGGGCAGTCAAAATGGCAGAAATTGTACTTAGGTTGGTGCGCATTTCACCGAGCATCCAGACCCTTTCGGCCGGCAACAAATTCACGACCTGCCGTGTGTCGGTGAAGTCTTCGGCGTATGCCGGTGGATATCCGGAAAGCGCCGATGTTGCCACTAGCAGTGCAAGCACGGATTTCATATGCGCCTCGATATTTGGCAGTGACCAATGTATCCATTAGCGTTAGCTATGGCTCGAATACGGTACTCGCTGAGCCGGCGATCCCGGCAGAAAAACTCATCCTGATCGGACCAGGATTGATCGGATGAGTTTCATCAAGCAATGCGGCACATTCGAAATACCGCCGGCGGGCCAGACGATCCGCTGGTGCTCGGTTTATCAGGAGTACCGTTGAAGAGTTGCAAGAAACTCACCGTTGCCAACCGGCACGGTGCAGGTGGTGAAGTCAGCGTCGTCTTTTACCAGTTCCATGAAAGATGTCATTTCGGTCGCATGAGAAATGGCGTTATCGACCACAAGCAAACCACCTGCGCGCAGAATCCGCTTTAGGTCGGCCAGCCATGCTGGATATTCGGCGCGTTCCGAGTCCAGAAATACGATGTCGAAGCTGGATTCGGATGCGGTTCGCAGAAATTCCCCCGCCTCTCCACGGATCTGGGTGATGGCATGAGCGATGCCGGAGCGCTCAAAACTCTTGGCGGCCAGTTGCAGTTTGAAATCTGAAAATTCGACGGTAGTCACGCTCCCGCCAACCGCAAGCGCTGCCTCGGCAAGCCATAAGGTGGAATAACCGTTGGAGGTTCCGATTTCAAGCACCCGCCGGGCATCGGTTGCCCGGACAAGGACCGAAAGGAATTCTCCGGTGTCGTGCGTAATGTTGAGCATCCGGCGAGGGCGCTCGGCAATGGCAGCATCGTTGCTGGCGCCGTATTCTTCCAATTCATGCAGCAAGGCTTCAAGCGTTTCGGTCATATCGGGTTTCTCCGCAAAAAATGTTGAGGTTCCATTTTGTTAAGCGGCGCGGTATAAAACAAATGCCAATTTAGCCACCTATCCATCTCATATCGGCATGCCTAGCTTCAAGCAAATCCAGTATTTCGTGACCGTCGCCGACTTCGGTGGCTTCACCCAAGCGGCTGCGACGCTGTTCATTGCTCAATCCGCGCTGAGCAGGCAGATTTCACAACTGGAGGAAGAACTCGGCTTTATCCTGTTTGAGCGGGAGCCGAGAGGCGTGCGACTGACCCCCGCTGGCGCAGCCTACCGGGACCGGGTTAGCTCCATCCCGATTACGCTGGCAGCCGCCGCCGAGGAAGGTCTGCAATTGGCCCGCGGGGAGGCCGGTGTGCTGAGATTGCTGCACTCCAGCACAATTCCAGCCGCTAGCCTGATGCCGGCGTTGAAGCATTTCATGGCTGTTTGCTCGAAGGCTCGAATCAACCTGGACCGGGCATCTTCCGAGCAGCAGGTTTCTTTGGTTGCCAATGGCTACGCCGATGTCGGCGTTATCCGGTTACCCGTGTTGCGGCGGGATTCGCGGGTCCGTTTTATCGAACTGCCGGCCGAGCGCTTGTGGTTGGCTCTGCCTGAGGACCATCCGCTGGCGCAGCAGGAAAGCGCCACCGTCGCCAGCTTGCAGCAGGAGTTGTTCGTGTCGGCGGTCTACCATGAGCGGGGCGGTTTGGCACGGGTGGTAACCGACCTCTGCTTGAAACGCGGGTTTGTTCCCAATAAGGCCCGGATAGTCTCGCCGAAGACTTCGATGTTGAATCTCGTCGCCGCCAAACTGGGGATTGCCATTGTTCCTGAACGAATGACGACACTCGGGGGCCAGGGAGTCACCTACATACCGCTAGAGGATGAAGATGCAAAGTCCTCCTGCGCCTTGCTACTTCCGCTCCAGCCGACCTTGCTGGCCCAAGCGTTTGCCGACATCATGATGCCGGACGGCAGTCTCCCGTTGCCGCCTTGGGCAGCTGAGCACTGACTGCGGGCCTTTCATGACGCTTACGTCGTAGCGGTTGCCGGCCGGTTGCCGAAGTCAGACAGAGACGCGCTATAGTTCCTGCTCAACTTACAAGGCTTTTCCCGATGTTCTATCTCGCCTCCCTCGTCCCTAGTCACGGCAGCCCCGAGAAATACACTTACGGGACAGTTCAAACCGATACCGATGGTTACGCGAGCGCCGAAGATCTGCTCCACGACATCATCAGCGAAGGCAACCGGGTATTTGAACTCGGCGTCGATGAACTGCCCGGCCAAGCCGAAGACATCCGCGAATGCCTTGCCTGCAATCCCGGGCGAGTGTTCATGAGCCTGCTGTTCGATGAACCCGATTACTTCTGCATCGTTGAGCTGCCCTAACCGTTTCAAGAGGTCAATTTCATGTCTGCATTGTTTTCCAGCTTCAAACTCAAAGACGTTACCCTGCGCAATCGCATCGCCATTCCGCCGATGTGCCAGTACAGCGCCGTAGATGGCCTGACGAATGATTGGCACGCAGTCCATTACGCCAGTCTGGCCCGAGGTGGCGCGGGCCTGGTTATCGTCGAGGCTACCGGGGTCGCCCCGGAAGGTCGTATTACGCCGGCATGCCTGGGTCTGTGGAATGACGAACAGGCGGCCGGGCTCGCTAAAATAGCGGCATCAATCAAGGCCGGTGGTGCGGTGCCGGGGATTCAAATCGGTCACGCCGGCCGCAAGGCCAGCGCCAACCGTCCTTGGGAAGGCGATGACCACATTGCCGAAGACGACCCGCGTGCCTGGGCGACGCTTTCACCGTCAGCCGTCGCGTTCGGGGCGAATCTGCCGAAAGTCCCCAAGGCGATGACGCTCGATGACATCGCTCGAATTCGTGGTGATTTCGTGGCGGCGGCATGCCGCGCCCGCGATGCCGGGTTTGAGTGGCTGGAGCTTCATTTCGCCCATGGCTATCTGGCGCAGAGCTTCTTCTCGGTCCATGCCAATCAGCGCACCGACCAGTACGGTGGCGACTTCCCGGGGCGCAGCCGCTTCCTTCTCGAAACCCTGTCCGCGGTTCGCGAGGTGTGGCCGGAGCACTTGCCACTGACCGCCCGCTTTGGGGTGATCGAATATGACGGCCGGGATGACGAAACTCTGGCCGAGTCGATTGAACTGGCAATCGCGTTCCGCAACGCCGGCTTGGACATGCTCAATGTCAGCGTCGGCTTCTCGACGCTGAAAGCCAAGGTGCCCTGGGAGCCAGCTTTCCTCGCGCCAATTGCCGAGAAAGTGCGCAGTGCAGCGGGGCTGCCGGTTGCTTCCTCCTGGTGTATCGACGTGCCGGCCATCGCCGACCGCGTCGTTGCCGAGAAGCAGATGGATTTGGTCATGATCGGCCGCGCTCACCTGGCAAATCCGCACTGGTCGTATCACGCGGCGCTGGCGCTCAAAGAAGAGAAACCTTCCTGGGTATTGCCGGCACCTTATGCGCACTGGTTGGAGCGTTATAGCCCGAGCTGATTTTGAGTGTTCGACGCCGGTGCGAACCGGTGGCGAGCCGGAAAGAGATTTCGCGCTTTAGTCAGGCGCGAAACCGCTCGGCGACGATGCCGTGCTTGGTCAGCTTGTCGTACAGCGTCTTTTTCGGGGTCTGCAGCAGTTCGGCGGTTTGGGCGACGTTGCCGGCGCAGCTTTTCAGCGCGTTCTCGATGCTGCGTTTTTCCGCCGCATCGACCTGCTCGGCCAGCGACAGGCCGCTGCCCGCCGGTGCGGCGCTGCTCGTCAGGGCGTCGGGCAGGCCGAGCGCCCAGCGGTCGGCGACGTTTTTCAGTTCGCGGACGTTGCCTGGCCAATCGTGGGCCGTCCAGCGGGCGAGGTCGGCCGGCGTCCAGGTGGCGGGCGGACGCTGGTAGCGCAGGGCGGCTTCCTGGAGAAACTGGGCGATCAGCAGCGGGATGTCGTCGCGCCGTTCGCGCAGTGGCGGCAGATCGATGCTGACGACGTTGAGGCGGTAATAGAGATCGGCGCGGAACTGGCCGGCCGCCGAGGCGGCCTTGAGGTCGGTCTTGCTGGCGGCGACCAGGCGGCAATCGACGGGCGTCGTCGTGTTGCTGCCCAGGCGTTCGACGCTGCGTTCCTGCAGCACACGCAGCAGCTTGACCTGCAGGTTGAGCGGCATCGATTCGATTTCGTCGAGAAACAGCGTGCCGCCATTGGCGTGTTCGATGCGCCCGATGCGCCGCTTGCCGGCGCCGGTGAAGGCGCCGGCTTCGTGGCCGAACAGCTCGCTTTCAAAGACCGTTTCCGGCAGCGCGCCGCAGTTGATGGCGACGAACGGGCCGCGTCGGCCGCTCGCTTCGTGGATGGCGCGGGCGATGACTTCCTTGCCGCTGCCGGTTTCGCCGTTGATCAGGATATCGACGCCGGTCGGCGCCAGCGTGGCGACCAGGCGCCGGATGTGCTGGATGGCCGGCGACTGGCCGACGATCTGGTTGATGCCGTGGCCGAGGCGTTCCTTCAACTGGCGGTTCTCGACAATCAGCGCCCGCTTTTCCAGCGCGCTGCGCACGGCGGCGACCAGCCGTTCGGAGGGGAAGGGCTTTTCGATGAAGTCGTGGGCGCCTTCGCGCATCGCCTCGACGGCCATCGCCACGTCGCCATGGCCGGTGATCAGCAGCACCGGCAGTTCGCGGTCGTACTGGCGCAGTTCGCGCAGCAAGGTCAGGCCGTCGCGGCCGGGCAGGCGGACATCGCTGACGACCAGTGCAGGGCTGGCGCTGGCCAGCGCGGCGAGCATGCTTTCGCCGTCGGCGAAACCGCGCACCGGGATGTCGGCGATCGACAGCGCCTGTTCGCAGCCTTTGCGTACCGCCGCATCGTCCTCGACGAGAAAAACCGGGAAGTCAGCCATTGATCACTGCCTTGGCGTAGCTGGCCCGGTCAAGTTCGGTGGTTTCGACGCTGAGCTGGATTTCCGCCCGGTTGTGCCGATCGATGGTAGCGCCCAGGGAGGCCAGGACGGCATCGGCCAGTTCCTTGCGTTCCTCGTCGCTGCGCCCGGCGAGCAGCGCGATGCGGACGTGGGCAAAGCCGCGCGGGGTCGGGCTGATGCCGACCAGGAAGGTTTCCAGAGCAATGGCCCGGCTCTTGATGTCCGGCTCGCTGAACAACCCGGAATCGAACATCGCCGTGTTGAGCGCGAGCAGCGCGCGCATCGGGTTGAAATTGCTCAGGTTGCGGCTGTATTCAAGCGTCAGATGGGGCATCGGGTTCTCCTGCGGCGGGCAGCGTCAGTACAAAAACGGCACCGCCGTCGGGCGCATTGTGGGCGCTTAGCGTGCCGCCGTAACTTTCGACGATGGTCAGTGAAATGGCCAAGCCGAGACCGAGGCCTTCGCCGGCCGGCTTGGTGGTGTAGAAAGGTTCGAACAGGTGGTCGCGGACTTCGTCGGGCAGGCCGGGGCCATGGTCGCGGACGGCGATGGCGACCCGGTCGCCCATCCCATGGGCATCGATTTCAAGCAAAGGTTCAGCCTGCCCGGCCATCGCATCCAGCCCGTTGCGCAGCAGGTTGACCAGCACCTGCTCGAGGCGGCCGGCCTCGGCGATCAGTTGCAGGTTTCTGGCCACCGGGGCGACGGCGATACGGGCAGCCGTCTCGCGCCGGCGCGGTTCGACGATCATCAGCGCATGCTCGATGGCGCTGGCCACGGTGACCGCCTGCGGGGTCGGCGCTTCCTTGCGGGCGAAGGTCTTCAACTGGCGGACGATGCGCCCGGTGCGGTCGACCAGGTCGCTGATCATCTGCAGGTTTTCGCCGACCTCTTCGTAACGGCCGCGCGCCAGCAGGACGCTGGCGTTGTCGGCAAAGGTTTGCAGCGCGGCCAGCGGCTGGTTGAGTTCGTGGCTGATACCGGCCGACATCTGACCGAGCGTCGCCAGCTTGCCGGCCTGCACGGCGGCATCGCGGGTTTCGCGCAGGATCGCCTTGGTGCTTTCCAGCGCGGCGATCTGTTCGGTCAGGTCGGCGGTGCGTTCGGCGATGCGCGCTTCGAGTTCATCATAGACCCGGCGCAATTCCTCGCGGCGGCGGGCGCGGTGGCGGAAGTGGGCGGCCAGGCCGAGGCCGAAGGCGGCGGCAAAGGCGACGGCGGTGGCGGCACCGAGCGCGGCGGCGCGGGCTTCGCCGGGGTCGCCGAGCTGGACGACTTGCCAGCCCAGGCCGCCGACCGCCCGGGCGTGGATCAGCCGGTCGCGCGCCGCTTCGCCGGGCAGGGCGAGGTGGAGCAGGGCGGATGGCGCGGTCGGGATGCTGCGGTCGGCGAGCGGGGCGAAATTCTGGCTGCCGTACTGGCGGGTCTCCGAGAGCCGGGCGATGGCCGCCGGGCTGAGCGGCGCCAGCGTGCGGTAACGCAGCTTGTGGTCGGAGGAGAGGAAGACCACGCCATCGGCGTCGGCCAGCAACAGGGTGTCGCCCGCCCCGATCAGCGCCTGTTCCATTGCCTCCAGGCCGACCTTGACGACGATGACGCCCAGCGCCTTGCCGTGCTCGCGCACCGGGGCGGCAAGGAAATAGCCTGATTCGCCGGTGGTGAAGCCGACGCCGTAGAAGCGGCCGAGGCCATCGCGCAACGCATCGCGGAAATAGGGACGGAAGGCGTAGTTGTGGCCGACGAAGCTGCGCGGCAGGCGCCAGTTGCTGGCGGCCAGCGTGTTGCCCTGGGCGTCGATCAGGAAGGTGACGGCGACCGCCGCGCCTTGCTGCACGGCTTCGAGATAGGCATTGGCGGCAGCGCTGCGCTGCGGGTTATCCGGTTCGCGCAGCAAGGCGGCCAGCGACGGATCGAGGGCCAGCAGGCCGGGCAGCGCCTCGTGCCGGGAGAGGGTGGCTTCGAGCGACAGCGCGAAGGCATCGAGACGCTGCGCCGCGCTGTGTCGTTCGTTGTCGAGATAGATGGCGAACAGCGCGCGGTAGCTCAGCCAGCCGAGCAGCAGGCAAAAGCATGCCGCTGCGCCGATCTGCAGTGCCGGGCGGCGTTTGCGGAAGGGGCGCAGGGGCATCAAGCGGCGGCGTTCGGCTTGCCAGCGGTCATGGCAGTTCCCTGATCAGAATGGGGGGATTCTAATCGACTGCCGCCAGCTTCATTTCGTCGCTGGCGTGGCGCGCCTGTTCTTCCATGACCAGCCGGCCAAGCTCGCGCTTCAGATCGTTGAAGGCGGCCGACGACGGATCGCGCGGCCGCGGCATGTCGACCACCTGATCGCGCTTCACCGTTCCGGGACGATAGGTCATCACGACGATGCGGTCGGCCAGATAGATCGACTCTTCGATGGAGTGGGTGACGAATAGGATGGTCTTGCCGAGCTTGTTCCAGATGCGCAGCAATTCATCCTGCAGGTTGCGCCGGGTCAGCGCATCGAGGGCGCCGAACGGCTCGTCCATCAGCATGATCGGCGAGTCGAGTGCCAATACGCGGGCGATGGCGACGCGCTGGCGCATGCCGCCTGAGAGATCCTTCGGGAAGCGGTCGCGGAAGTCGTTGAGGTGGAGCAGCTCGAGCAGCTGGTTGACGGTCAGGTCGATCTCGGCCTTCTCCTTCTTCTGCACTTCCAGGCCGAAGGCGATGTTCTGCGCCACGGTCATCCACGGGAACAGCGCGTATTCCTGGAAAACCATGCCGCGCTCCGGACCGGGGCCGGTGATCTTCCTGCCTTCGACGGTGATCTCGCCGGCCGAGGGCAGGGCGAAACCGGCCACGGCGTTGAGCAGCGTCGACTTGCCGCAGCCGGAGGGGCCGAGCAGGCAGACGAATTCGCCGGCCTTGATCTCGAGGTTGATGTCCTTGAGCGCGACGACATCCTTGCCCGGCGTCTTGAAGACTTTCTGGACGTTGTTGACGATGATTTGGGCCATGTTAGTGCTCCAGGCCGCGGTGCCAGCGCAGCAGATGGTTGTTGAGGCGGCTGACCGCGGTGTCGATGAGCAGGCCGAGCAGGCCGATGGTGATCATGCCGGCGATGATCTTGTCCGACCACATGAATTCGCGCGCTTCCAGGATGCGGAAGCCGAGGCCATCATTGACCGCGATCATCTCGGAAACGATCACCACGATGAAGGCGGTGCCGATGCCGATGCGCACGCCGGCCAGGATGTAGGGCGTCGCGGCGGGAAGGATGACGCGGGTGAACATCGTCCATTGATTGACCCCAAGGTTGCGCGCCGCCCGCAGGTAGATGCCGTCCACCTGGCGGACGCCGGCGATGGTGTTCATCAGCACCGGGAAAAAGGCGCCGATGGCGATTAGGAAAAAGGACGGCGGATTGCCCAGACCGAACCAGAGGATCGCCAGCGGAATGTAGGCGATCGGCGGAATCGGCCGGAGTATCTGCATCAGCGGGTTGAACAGATCGTAGGTGCGCGGGCTGGCGCCCATCAGCAGGCCGAGCGGCAGGGCCAGGCCGGCGCCGATGATGAAACCGGCAATGACGCGGAACAGGCTGGAATAGGCGTCATGCAGCATCTCGCCGGAGAACAGCCAGGCCAGCGTGCTCTGGCCGGCTTCCTGCGGTTGCAGCGGCAGCAGATAGGCCCACCATTTGATGGCGACCGCGGTCGGCGAGGGCAGCAGCACTTCCGAGAACAGGCCGAAGCGCGAGCCGGCTTCCCACAGGATGATCAGGATTGCCGGCACCAGCGCGCCGTGGGCGAAGTCTTTCAGTTTTTGCATGACGTCCTCACTTCACCTTCAGATCGGCCTTGGCCTTCTGCAGCAGGTCGAGCTTGACCCATTCGGCGGCCTTCGGCGGCTTGGCCATGCGGCCGACGCCGTACTTCTGCATGAAGTCGGTGGTCGTGTCGATGTGCTCGAGGCTGACGTCGTAGGTGTAGTCGGCGTTATCCATCGCATCGCGGAAATCCTGCGAGGAGATCTGGCCCTTGAACATCGAGTCGCGGACGTACTTCTCGGCCAGGGCGGTATCGGTATTGAACAGCGCCGTCGTTTCGACGAAGCACTTCATCAGGCGCTGGGCAACGTCCTTCTTCTCGGTGTACATCTTCTCGGTCATCACCAGCAGGCGGACCGGCTCGCCCATCTTGGTGGTGTAGGGCTTCATGATCTCGACGCCGAACTTCTTGTTCAGGGCCTGCGAGGATTGCGGTTCGGACTGGCACATCGCGTCGATCTGTTTGGCGGCCAGCGCTTGGTTGAGGTCGGCGAAGGCGAGGAAGACGATCTGCACATCCTTGCCCGGCTTGTCGGACCAGGAGAGGCCGGCCTTTTCCAGTTCCGCGTAGAGCAGCAGTTCGTGGGCGCCGCCGCGGGTGACGCCGACTTTCTTGCCCTTCATCTCGGCGAGCGACTTGATGCCGCTATCGACGCCGGCGACGATGCGCGCGCCACCCTTGGCAAAGCCGGCCACGGTATAGATCGGCACGCCGTTGGCGCGGCCCGAAATGGCCCCGTCGGAAGCCAGCGCGGCGATGTCGATTTCCCCGGCGACGATGGCCGGCATGATGTCCGGACCCTTCGGGAACATCCGTTCTTCGACCTTCAGGTTGTACTTGCCGCAGGCCTCTTTCATGTAGGAGACGGCGCCGTAGTGGGCGAATTTCAGGTTGCCCAGCCGGACGACATCGGGGGCCTGGGCCTGGGTGGCGAGCGGCGCGGTGATGCCAAAGGCAGCGAGCAGGGCAAGACGGATCGACTTGTTCATGGATATCTCCTCCAGTATTTTCATAGGCCGCGAGTGCGGATTGCCGAAGTACGTTCGCAGGAGACGTGCCAGGCCGCTTTTCAGGCAAATCGGCCGATTTGGCGGGTATTCCGGGTCGCGGCTGTGCGGATTTTCGGAATTGTCGGTTTGCCTGGTGCGGATTACCGCACAAGGCAAAATAAAAAACGAATGATTACGCGTTGTGGGTTGTCCAATGAGGAAATCGCCAGGAATTTGTCTTATGGCAACGTGATAAATTCTTGGCCTGGGATATTTCAGGAGGACGACTGAAATGAGCCACAACATGAGCTTCAGCAGGTTTTCCTTGAACTCGCTGAAGACGCGCATCACGTTGCTCACGCTGATTATTTTTCTATTGAGCATCTGGTCTCTGGCGCTTCATTCCGGTGTGTTGTTGCGCAAGGACATGCAATCCCTCCTGGGCGATCAACAGTTCTCCACGGTTTCATTGGTTGCCACGGAAATCAATGACGAGCTCGACAGGCGATTGCATGCCCTCGAAGATATATCAACCCGGATAACTCCGGATTCGCCGGCTAACGTCGCGGCGGCTCAGTCGAAACTCGAAAGTCTGTCGGTTTTCCAGGAGCTCTTCAGCGGCGGCACCTTCGTTACCGACACTACCGGCAAAGTGGTTGCCGCCGTATCTAAATCGGTTGAGCGGCGCAATATCAGTTACCTCGAGCGCGACTATGTGGCCACCCCGCTCAAGGAGGGCAAGGCGACAATTGGCCAACCGGTGATCGGCAAAACGCTGGGTAGGCCGATTCTCGGCATTGGCGTGCCGATTCGTACGGCTGGCAGCAAGGTGATCGGAGCCCTGGTCGGGGTGATCGATCTCAGCCGACCGAACTTCCTGGACCGGGCCGAAAGAGCGCAATTCGGGCGGTCTGCCAACTATCTGATTGTCGCGCCGCGCCACCGCCTGATTGTTGCAGCTTCCGACAAAAAACGGGTGATGGAAGTCCTTCCCGTACCCACCGAAAATTCGGTAATCGACCGTTTTTTTCATGGTCACGAAGGTTCCGAAGTCCTCGTCAATTCGCTCGGGGTGGAGGTCCTCGCTTCAGTCAAGGGAATCCCGTTGGCCGGCTGGTACGCCGCCGTGACTTTGCCAACGACCGCAGCGTTTGCGCCGATTATGGCGCTGCAGCAGCGAATCTTTCTTGCCACGCTGTTCCTGACCTTGCTGGCTGGCGGGCTGACCTGGTGGGTACTGGGGCGCCAGCTCGCGCCGCTCCAGGCGACGGCGAAAGCCTTGGGCGAGTTGTCGGACCGCGATCAGCCGCTGCATGCGCTTCCTGCAACCCAACAGGATGAAGTCAATCAAGTGGTCGGCGGTTTCAATCGACTGGTGGCCGAGCTTGAGAGGCGGCGTCAAGCGCTGAAGGAAAGCGAGGAACTCTATCGAACCGCTTTCCAGACCATACCCGATCCGGTCAGCATCACCGATCTTGCACAAGGTCAGTACATCGAAGTCAACGACAGCTTCACCCGCGTGTTCGGCTGGTCCCGGGAGGAATTTATCGGGCGGACCTCGCGCGAACTGGGTATCTGGCACAACTGGGAACTCCGTTACCCCTTGGTACACGCCATCCAGACCAACGGCCACTGCGAAAATGTTGAATGCGATTTCAATACCAAGGATGGCAAGGTAATCACCACGCTGGTTTCCGGAACGGTGATCAACCTGGGCGGGAAGCCGTGCATGCTGGCGGTGACGCACGACATTACCGAGCTGCGCCTGGCCGACGAGCGGATGTTGCTTGCCGAGCGCTGTGCCAGAGCCGGGGCGTGGGACTGGGATATACAGACGGGAAAGCTCAGCTGGTCAAAAGGATTCTTCGGTCTGTTCGGGCTGGACCCCGCGACAACTCCGGCCAGCTTCGAGGTCTGGCTCGCGGCACTACATCCGGAGGACAGGGGCGAGGCGGAACGGCGCCTGACCGCCTCGCTTCAAGAGCGTCAGCCCTTGTTCAGCGAATACCGGATTGTCCTTCCCACCGGCGATATTCGCTGGATCTACGCTTACGGTGACGTCTCCTACGATACTTCCGGGAAGCCGTTGCGCATGGCGGGCATTTGCCTGGATGCGACGGAACGCAAGCAATTGGTCCTTGAAAAGGCCGATCTGGAGCGGTTGATCGCCGAGCGGAAACAGGCCGAGATTGCCTTGCTCGAGGCGAAGGCCGCCGCCGATACCGCCTCGGAGGCCAAGAGCGCTTTCCTTGCCAATATGAGCCACGAAATTCGCACACCGATGAATGCCATCATTGGGCTGACGCATCTGCTCCGCAAACAGGACTGTGCCCCGGAGCATGCTGACAAGCTGAACAAAATATCGAGTGCGGCCAACCATTTGCTGGGCATCATCAACGACATTCTCGATTTCTCGAAAATCGAAGCCGGCAAGATTCAACTTGAAGAACGTGATGTCGATGTGCGGGCAATTGCCATTAACGTCGCATCGATGCTGACCGAGGTCGTTGAGGCCAAGGGCGTTGAATTGCGGACCGAGTTCGGCGAGTTTTCGCATCGCCTGCGTGGCGACACGACCCGACTGACCCAGTCATTGCTCAATTTGGCCAGCAATGCCGTGAAGTTTACGCCAACGGGATCGGTCACCCTGCGTGTTCTGAAAATTGCCGAAACCGCTGAAACGGTAGCAGTTCGCTTTGAGGTTATTGATACCGGTATCGGCATTTCACCGGAGCTTATCCCGCGCCTGTTTTCGCCTTTCCAGCAGGCCGACGAAGCAATTACGCGTAATTTTGGCGGTACCGGACTCGGCCTGGCCATCACCCGGCGCCTGGCTGGGTTGATGGGCGGCGAAGCAGGGGCTGAAAGTACGCCGGGGGTGGGCAGCACTTTCTGGTTCTCGGCCAGCTTGGCGCGCTGTAACGAAATTGATGTCGAATCTGCGCCAGCCACGACCGAGAATGCCGAAGGAATTTTGACCAGGGACTTCAGCGGGCTGCGTCTGTTGCTGGTCGAGGACAATCTGATCAACCAGGAAATCGCCCAGGAGATTCTTGCCGATGTCGGCATCGCTGTCGATGTCGCCGAAGACGGCCTGGTGGCCGTCGAGATGATGGAACGGGCCAGCCGCGATAGCTACGCGCTGATTCTGATGGATATGCAAATGCCGAGAATGGGCGGCGTGGAAGCCACAACGCAGATTCGCAAGCTGCCGGTGGCGAGCGGTATCCCGATCATTGCGATGACCGCCAATGCCTTCAGTGAAGATAGAGATCGCTGTTTGGCGGTGGGAATGAACGACTTCGTTGCCAAGCCGGTCGATCCCGAGCGGCTGTACGCCACGTTGCTGAAATGGTTGCGGCAGCCACGACCGGTGTAATGGGAGAACCTCCCGGTTGATGCCAGTGCGTTCCCGGTTCGCGGGATGACGCAGCGCGTTGAATGTCCGGAAAGTACAGCCGGCTTAGTTCTTCAACAGTTTTTCCGTCACCGCATCGAGATCGGCCTTCTTGATCAGCCCCAGTTTTTTCTCGATGACCTTGCCGTTGCGGTCGATGAATAGCGTGAAGGGCAGGCCGCCCTTGGTATTGGCCAGCGCCTGCATCAGCGGGATGCCTTTTTCCTTGGCAACGAAGACTGGATAGTCCATTTCGTAGGCCTTGGCGAATTCCCTGGCCGGTTCGGCCTTGTCCTCAATGCCGATGCCGAGGACCTCGATCTTGCCCTTGTGGGCAGCGCGAAATCTGATCAGTTCGGGAATCTCGGCCCGGCAGGGACCGCACCAGCGGGCCCAGAAATTGACGACCAGCGGCTTGCCCCTGTAGCGCTCCAGCGCCACCGGTTTGTCGTCGAGATCATTGAGCGTGGCGGCGAACAGCGGGGCCGAGGAGGGTTGCTCCTGGGCGGCACTCAAGGTCGAAAAAAGGGCAAGAACCAGGGCGGACAGAAGGTTTTTCAAGGCAGATCGCCACGGCGGAAAATGAAGTAGCCGATGGTAGCACTGAGCAGGCCGAGCGCCGCCGGGTAGGCCAGCGCGAAAACCTTGTAGCCGGCCACCCCGAAGAGGTCGAGGATGACGTAGGCGGAGGGGCCGAGGACGATCAGTTGCGGATCGAACAGGGCCAGCGCGGCGGTCCGGAATACCTGCAAGGGGTTGGCCAGGGCCAGCGTGACGGCGAATTCCGGCGAGACCTTGCCCTGGATCATCACGCCGAGCAGGATCAGGTCGAGGAAGAGCAGCAGCACCAGCCAGACCATGAAGGCGGCGCCTTGCGCCATGTCGGTGGTGCGGGCGACGGCCGAAATCAGCATGCCGATACCGAGGAAGCACATCGCCATCACGGCGAGCAGGGCGGTGTAATAGCCGAACATTTCCCAGGGTACTTCGATGCCCTGAATGGTCGCCCAGCCGACGGCACCGAGCATGGCCAGAAAAACCGGGGCGAAGACGACGATGTAGCGGCCGACGATCTTGCCCCAGAACCAGGCGGAGAGCGAGACGGGCAGCGACAGCAGGTATTCGAAGACGCCGGCTTCACGGTCGCCGGCCACCGAACGCACCGTCGTGATCAGCACGAAAATCGGCAGGATGGCCATGGTCAGCTGAATGTAGGTGACGAGCAGGCGGGACAGGCCGATGAAGCCGAGGACCCGCGATTCGGTCAGGCCGAACAGGAAGAGCAGGGCGACGATGCCGCCGAAGACCAGGGTGTAGATCTGAAACCAGCGGGCGCGCAGGGATTCGACGATATCGAGTTTGGCAGTCAGCCACAGTTGCTTCATTTATTTGCCTTTGGCCAGCGTGTGCTGGCGCATGTCGGTGAAATCGAGGCTGCCGGGCATCGGAATGGAGACGGCAGCGAAGTTGTAGCCCATCGGCGAGGTCTTGGTAATGAAATGCGCCCGCTTCGGGTCCAGCCAGTTCATTTGTTCCCGGCTCTTGCTGTTGAAGTCGGCCACCCAGATACGGGTGGCTGGGTCGGCCAGCCACGGGTAGCGGTCGACCTTCTCCTTCAGCCAGAAGGCCAGGCAGCCGGGATCGTCGAACTTGAATACCGTGTTATCCGGTCCGCCACGCACCTGGGCGGCAAACCGGCGGTCGGAGATGACCATGCTGCAACGGACGCAGGTGTCGCGGTCCCATTTTATTTCGGCCATGCCTTCCGGCCAGTCATCCTTTTTGCAGCCGGATAGGGCGGCGGCGAGCGGCGTCAGCAACAGGCCGCCGATGCCGAGCCGGCCGAGAAATTCGCGGCGCTGGCTATTGCACATGATCAGGCCTTGGTTTCGGCCAGCGACAGGTCGCTGACCAGCCCGGTGTACCGGGAAACGATGCCGAGGAAACGCAGTCGGTCCGGCCCGGCGATCTCGCCTTCCCACACCCGGTTGTCGTCGCGGCTGGTGAATTTCCAGCCGTCCAGTGCTTTGGCGAAGGCCGGCTCGAAGCGCTGCAGCACGATACGGCAGTTGAGGACGGCGGTCAGCGAAACCGCATCGGTGACCTTGTCGTCGAGCACCACCTTGCCGGTATCCATTTCGATTACCCGATTGACCAGCGACGATACTTCGTCGAGACGGTGGCTGGAGATGATCATCGTGGCATCGTCGAGGCGCTCGGCCAGCAGGTCGAAGAAAATCTTGCGCGCTTCGGGGTCGAGATTGGCGGCCGGTTCGTCCATCACCAGCACGGTGGCGTTGCGACCGAGGGCGATGGCGATCAGCAGCTTCTGTTTCATGCCACCGGACAGGCGCACGAATTGCCGGGACAGAATGCTGTCGAGGTCCAGCCCGAGCCGTTTGGCGATCTGGTGGATATGCCGCGGGTCGGTGCCGCACAGTGCGGCGGAGAACTCGATCAACTGGCCGACCGGCATTTTCAGCGGCGGCGGCAACTGCGGCACGAAGCCGATATTGCCGAGCACCTCGGTGCGGTTGCTGCGCGGGTCGAGGCCGTTGATGCTGACGCTGCCTTCGAAGGTGTATTCGCCGAGCAGGCAGCGGATCAGGGTGGTCTTGCCGGCGCCGTTCGAGCCGATCAGCGCGACGCGCTCGCCGAGGCCGATATTGAGGTTGATGCCGTCGAGCACGCGAGCCCGGCGGAAATTCTTGGCAACATTGGTGAACTGGATCATGGCTTCAATTATAGGGAGGCTGCTGCGTTCGACTTTGAATTTTGATCAAAAATCAGAGCAGCTTTTGTAGGCCCTTGACCTCGAAGGTCAGCGAACCGGTTGGGCAGGCGTCGACGCAGAGTCCGCAACGGGTACAGTCCGGCCCGATGGGAACTTCGAGATCGACGGCCCGTCCCTTGATGACGGTATCCAGCACGTGCGGCACCAGACAGACTTTGCGGCAATCGCCCTCGTGGAAGCAGCCGTCGAGCTTGTACTTGATGCGGACCGGCGAAATGATGCCAACCACGCCGTAGGTCAGGCCGATCGGGCAGGCGTAGCGGCACCAGGCGCGGCGTGAAAAGAAGACCTCGAAGAAGAGCAGGGCCAGTACCCAGAGCAGGGCCAGGCCAGGACCATAGACCAGGGCGCGGGAGACGATGCCGGTCGGCGAAATGGCTTCGTAGACGGTGTAGCCGGTGCCCAGGGCGAGCAGTGCAAAGATGACCCAGAACACGGTGCGCAAGCGGCGGTCCATGGTCTGGTCGGTGACCAGCTTCTTCTTGGCGAGGAAGAGATGCAGTTTTTCAGCCCATTCGGCCAGCAGGTGATAGGGGCAAACCCAGGAGCAGAAGGTGCGGCCGCCGAGCAGTCCCCACAACAGCAATACCGTGCCGGTCCCGATGATCAGATTGTTGATGATGTGCTTGTGGGCCAGCATGACCTGCAGGGCCGAGTTGAGATCGATCAGGTGGAAGCCGACAAAACGGGAAGCGGTCAGCGCTCCTTCGAGAATCTGGATATCGAGGGAAAACGACAGGGTGAACAGCAGGTTGGCGGCAATCAACGTGATCCAGCGGCGGTTGCGCCACTTGTTCGATTTGACTTCGTGCGCCCGCAGATGGCTCTTGGTGGCCTGTAGATCCTGCTTGTTGGTCATCCGCTTCATGATGTGCACTTGCTGTGCCCGCTCGGTGATTTTCTCCGGCTTCCGCGGTTCCCAGCCGAACATGATCTTGATCTGTTCGGTAAATCGGCGCTTCAGAACGTCGCTCATATTTTCCAGACCTCGCCGGCTTCAATGGTGATGCAGGCCGGCTCGACCGGGCAGATCATTTCGCATACGCCACAGCCGACACAGGGTTCATGGACGACGGGCGATTTGTGCTGGCTGCCATTCGGCGCCATGACGGTTTCGATCGAAATGGCCCCCTTGATTGGACAGGCCCTTACGCAGAGGTCGCATTCGAGAAGGTCGTAGGGGTGCTCGCTGACCTTGATCGGCTTCCAGCGATCGACATCCATATAGCGCAGTTCGCCGGTGAAATCGGCGCCCCGGGCCTGGCCTTTGAAGCCCTTGCCCTGGACGGCCAGACAGGCTTCCGGCCGACTCAGGCGGGCCACGCCAATACGCTCGGTCATGTTCAGCGTCGGCTCGGCATCCTTTTCCTTGGCTAGCAGGATCGGCTTGGCCTTGAGTGCGGCACCGGCCCGCACCGCCAGGAAATCCGGCTTGTGGTAGGTCAGTGAGCCGGTCGGGCAGGCGAGAATGCACTGCACGGCGTCGCAGGAAAAGTCGCAGGCCTGGCGGCGGGGATCGATATAGGGCGTGCCGACGCCCATGCCATCGACCAGATCGGCCAGCTTGATGGCCGATACGGGGCAGACCTGAACGCACTGACCACATTTGATGCAGCTGCCGAGAAAATCTTTCTCGTCGAGCGCGCCGGGCGGCCGCAGGCGCTTCTTCTTTGCGTAGATCAGCGGCAGGAAACCGGAGAGTGCGGCGCCCAGGACGCCGCCGGTGAGCAGCGCGGTACGCAGGAAACGGCGGCGGTTGGTCTGCCGTTTTGCTTTGGAAAGCGGCGGCGTCGGTCCGGCGACCGGCGCGTCGTCCTTCTCGTTCTCGCTCATGATTGCGCTACCCTCACAGGTTTGACGAAGCGTGGCTTTTCATCACGCAGAATCAGGTCGGGGGCCGAGAATGGGGCCAGGCGTTCGAGAAAATCGAGCAGTTCCATGACCGGCGAACTACGGAAAAAGCGGGCAACCGGCATTTCCACCCAAATCTGGTCGGTGTAGGAATACAGGCCGTGGGTCTGATCGCCGTAACCGTCGCCGTCACGGTCGAAACCCTGGTAGTCGTCCCAGTAGTTGCCTTGCCAGAAGTTCTTCGGATTATTGTTGTTGTCGCCGCGGCCACCGTAGGTGACCTGCGTGAGATTGCCCTCGAAGACGTTGTCGACCATGTTGTTGCCGCCGGTTTCGCTGTTGAACAGGATGCCGATGCCGTTGTAGGCCAGACGGTTGTTGCGGATCTCGATGGTGGCATCGGGCTGGAAGGGCGAGAGGTCGGAGCCGATGCCGACACCGCAATAAATGATCTCGTTGTTTTCGATGATCGTTCCCGAGGCTTCCTTGAAGCCAATGCCCATGCCGGTGGCGCCGGTGGCGTGGGAGATCACGTTGTCGCGGACGACGCCGCCCTCGGTGTACATGAAATAGACACCGACCGCGTTGTCGTAGAACTGATTGCGCTCGACGACATTGTCGTTGGCGAACATGAAGTGAATGGAGTAGCGGCTGCGCCGGCCGAGGTTCTCGCGAAAGACGTTGCGGTGCGAATACCAGGCGACCATGTCACGCGAATCGATGATCTGATTCTTTTCGACGACGTTGTCGTTGCTGTACCAGAGGCGCAGGCCGTCGCCGCGCACGCCGAGTTCGAAAGCTTTGGAGCGGATTTCGTTGCCGCGAATCAGATTGTGGTTCGACTGCTTGAAATCGAGACCGAACAGGCAGTTGTCGGCCTTGATATTCTCGATCACGTTGTTGTTGCCGCGCACATCCAGACAGGAGTCGTCGGTGTCGTGCGAGTCGCCGGAGCCGGTCAGGTGCAGTCCGCGCAGCACGGTGTTGCTGGCATTGAGGATCATCACCGTGCCCTTATCACCGGAGTCGATGGTGACCTGCCCATTGCCCTCGATGGTCAGCGGCTTGTCGATGACCACCGGTCCGGCATAGACGCCAGGCGGCGGCTTGAGCACCGAACCCTCGGGGGCCTGGTCGACCAACTCCTGGAACGGCTTCAGGCCATGCACCCGCTTGTCGCGCTCATGCAGCATGAAAGTCTGCTTCGGGCGGTCGATGCCGACCCGTGGCGCGGTGCTCAGGTCGGCATTGGAGCCGCGTTCCTGCTGCGTGTTGCCGGAGGAAAAGGCAAGGATCAGTGCCGTCGCCAGACCGACCTTGCCGAGTTTGCTCAGTGTGCGCATGGCCGCTTACTCGGCCTTGCCTTCACGCAGTTGCTTGCGACGGATCAGCAGGGCCAGCATCATGCAGACGAAAATGATGACCAGCAGGCCAAAGCCCCAGTACGGATAGGAGAAGGTCGAGAACTGCGCGACCTTGCCTTCGCCGAACACCGTCGGCATGAATGGCTTGACGGTGAAGGCGCCCCACGGATGCATGTTGTGGCCGAAGAACCACAGCCAGCCGGCGTAGGTAATGACGAAAAAGACCGGCAGCAGGGCGGGGACCAGGGCGAGCAGCAACTGGAAGGGCCGTATCTTGGCGACGCCGGCAATGACAATGCCCATCACGGCGAGCAGACCGAAGATGACGACTTTCGAGATATTGCGAACGTTGTCGCCCCATACCTTGATCCGCTCCATGTCCTTGAAGAAGGTGCCGGATTCCTGCATGTAGGCCTGGACATGGCTTTCCAGGTGGCCCATGACGAATTGATCGACGATCATCCACGCTGCCACGGCGGCGAATCCCGCGCTCAAGGTCGTCAGGCGGGCTTTCTTGGTGGTCGTCACGAAGGCCAGCATCATCACCGCGAAGAAGCCGAAGAAGAACTTGGCCAGCGGCTTCTCGACCGGGGCGCCGGTAGCGATCGGGTACATCCCGACGTAGTGATTGATGGTGTTCATTTCATGGACGCAATCGAGACCTTCGGCGCCCTTGTTCAGGTCTTTCTTGTCGTCGGTGATCGGGTTGTAACGTTCGTCTTCATGGGCGAGGTCCTTCTGGATGATCTCGCCGGCCATCCGCGTGCCCTTGCCGGCCGCCGTGCAGCCGTTATAGACACCGTCGAAATGGAAGTGGATGCGGATGCCGTCCGGGAAGGCATCGGGCGGGTAATTCGGAGCGGTCAGGGAAACCCACCAGATCGGCGCGAAATAGGCGGCGATCAAGGCGATCAGGGCGATCAGGCTCAAGCCACCGACGATTTTGTTCTGCTTTTCCATGTTTGCTGCTCTCTTTGTGTTCTCGTGCATCTCTATCCCTCCCACTTGAACGGGGAGGTGAAGAGGGGGAATGAGTTCATGCACTGATCAGCAAACTCATCCCCTCCCTGTTCCGCCTTTTCGGGGCGGGGCAAATCTTACTTCTTCTTGCCGGCTTTCGGCTTGCACATGTTGCCCGGCATCACCAGGCTGGACTGGTAGGCGGAAATCGCCACCAGTTGGTCGTTGGTGTAGGGCTTGATGATCTTGACCATGTCCGGGTTGGCGTTACGGCGGTGACCATCGCGGATTTCAGTCATTTGGCGCAACAGATACTTGTAGTGCTGACCGGCGATCACCGGGTAGAACTTGTCCTTGACGCCTTCACCGTTCTTGCCGTGGCATTCGAGACACTGCTTTTCATACAGTTCCTTGCCCTTGGCGACCTGCGTGGCAGCGTCGGCACCTTCGTATTTGCCATGTTCGATCGGGATGCACAGGCTTTCGATGTAGGCGGCGGCATCGGCCAGTTCCTGCGGATCGGTCAGCGTCGCGGCAAACGGGTACATCGTCGGATTGTCGCGGGTGCCGGCACGGATGTCGGCCATCTGCTTGATCAGCACGGTCGTGTGCTGGCCAGCCAGTTGCGGGAAGGTGCCGTCCGGGCGACCGGCGCCGGAGGGCAGGTGACAGGCGCCACAGACTTCATAGGCTTCTTCGCCACGCTTCTTGTCGCCCTTGAGCTTGAGGGCTTCGGATTTTTCGCCCTCGTCGGCATTCCATTTGTAGTCCTTGCTCTCGATGCCGCCATGTTTTGGCGCGGGAGGTCCGGCAAAGGCGATGCCTGCCGAGAGCAGACCGATCAGTAGTAATGATGTTTTCATGGGTGGTGTCCTTTGTGTGCAGGTAAAGCGGAACGCGTGAATCATTGTCGTTGGATCAATATCAGCATTCCTTGATACACGTCATACGCCTTGGTGGCAGGGCTTTTTGTCTTACTTGAGCTTTACGAGGTACTCGGATATCGCCTTGATTTCCTCGTCATTGACCAGATGCATGACGCCTTTCATTGCCGCGGTTTGGCCATTGTTACGGGCGCCGCTCTTGATGTCCTTCATTTGCTGTTCGGTGTAGGCAGCATTCTGGCCGGCGATTTTCGGGTAGTTCGGCATCAGCGGCTTGTCGCCCTTTGGGCCGTGGCAGGCGTTGCAGGTCTTCTCGGCGAACAGTTTGGCGCCATCCGGAGCAGCGATTACCGGGCTGGCAACCAGCGCGGCGGCGATCAGAGACATAATGAATTTCATGGTTTTTCCCTATTTTAAGAAACCGGAAGGTAGGTTAATTGCCACCCCCCGGTTCCTGCCTTAAGTCAGATCAACTTTTCGGACTTACTTGACCTTCTTGGCGCCGTTCTGTTCGAGATAGGTTTTGGCACGCAGACCGATGTCGGCGGCTTTGACCTGGTATTGCCAGACTTGCTCGGCCCACAGATTGGCCTGGTCCCAGTCCTTCTTGGCGGCAGCGGCTTCGTGCTTTGTCTTGGCTTCCTTCATGCGGTTGAGCTGGTCGGTTGCATCTTCGACCATCGCCACGACATCCGGGAAGTCCTTGTAATTCACGCTGGTGATGTAGCCGACCACGGAATCGATGACGACCTGGGTATCCACCACCTTCTTCACCGTCGCCTTATAGTCGGCTTCGGTGTAGTTGGCCTTGGCGCTTTCCTGCGTCTTGCCCGGCTTCCAACCCTTCGGCTTGACCAGCAGGTAACCCTGCATTTCAAGGTGGAGCGCGGAACAGAACTCGGTGCAGTAGTACGGATAGACGCCTTCCTTGTCGGCCTTGAACTTGACGGTCACCGTCTTGCCCGGCTCGATGGAAGCATGGACGTTGTAGGTCGATACCGCGAAACCGTGGGTTTCGTCCTGGGCCCGTTCGAGGTTGGTCAAATGGACGGTGATTTCGTCGCCCACTTCAGCCTCGATCGTTTCCGGGGTGATGTGCGAACGGATCAGCGTACCGAAGACTTCGATCTTGTTGCCCTTCTTGTCGGTATGTTCCTCACCGGCCCGGACCGCGCCCGGATTCGGCTTGTCGGTACGGCTGTTGGTGCCGACCTTGTAACGAACGCCCGGCTTCAGCTTGGCCGCTTCGATGGCGACGACGTAGTGCGGCTCACCCAACGGCAATGGCATGTCGTAGAGCAGTTGCATCTTGTCGTTGCTGATGTCGATCAACTGGTGGTTCTGCGGATGCAGCGGGCCAACCGGGTTGAAACGATCGATCGACAGCTTGTTCAGCGCCACCAGATAGCGCCCCTTCGGATCGGCCGAGTCACCTTCCATGGTCATCAGGTGACCGATGTTGTAATGCACGGAGATCTTGTCGAGCACCTTGCCGTCACAGTGATTCCATTTGACGACTTGCGAATCGACATAGAGCGAGGTGTAGGCGATACAGGGCTTGCTGTCGTACTGGGTGTGCAGCGGGCCGAGGCCGAGCTGGACCTGGGTATGCAGCGCATCCTTCATGCCGATCACCGGAATGCCGTACGGATCCTTGGATTCGAACTTGTTGGCCTTGATCGCGGCCTGGATCTTCTCGAAGGAATAAACCGAGACGTGGGTGTCGAGCTTGCCGGCGACGGTCAGGAACTTGCCGTCCGGGGTGACGTCGACGCCGTGCGGCGACTTCGGTTCCGGAATCAGGAAGAGGATGCCTTCCTTGATGGCCGTTTCCATCATCAGCACATTGTGGCCGTTGATCTTCTTGGCCTTGCCGGCAGCGACCAGTTCGGCCGCCTTCTTCCAGTTGATCACGTGCAGATAGTCGGTGTCCTTGGCGGAGCAACCGGCTTCATACGGCGGACGACCCTTCTCGATGCCGCCGACGTAACGCTCGGAACAGAACGAGTTGGTGAACGACCAGCCATCGGACGGGCCTTTACCGGCATCCGACAAATCCTGCGAGTAGGGCGGCAGTTCGAGCGAGAAGGAATTCTTCACGTCGATGCGGCCTTCCTTGCGATCGAACTTCCAGTAGGTGATGCCGCCGCGATACTTCTCGTTGAACTCTTCGAGCGGGAAGAACTTCTTGTTCTCGAGCGGCGAAGCGTACTGGGCGGCTTCGATGATGTAATCGGTGTTCGGGGTAACGAAAGCGCCACCATGCTCGGACTTGAAGATCGGATTGACCACGATCTGCTTGGTCTCGAAGTCGCGCAGGTCGATCACGGCGAGGCGCGGATTGGCCTTGTCGTTGATGAACAGGAACTGACCGTCGTACTTGCCCTGGGTTTCGGAAATGGCCGGGTGGTGCGTATCGCCCCAGTTGATTTCCTTGCCGTCGATATTGCCCTGGCGCAGCACGGCCTTCGATTCTTCATCGAAGCCATAACCCTGCCACGGTTCCGGCGTGAAGACGCCGATGTACTTGAGGATGCGCATCGACGGAATGCCGTAGACGATGACCTGGCCAGACTGGCCGCCCGAGCTGAAGGCGACGAAATCGTCACGCTTGCCGGTCGGGACGTAGGTCTTGGACGCCGCCAGCAGATCCTGCTGGCTCAGGCCACGGCGCTTCATCACGTCCTGCAGCGACTCGGCTGCCCATGCCGACGTGGCTGCGCCGAAGCCGATCCCCGCCGCAACCGCCAGCAGAGTCGATTTGACTGCAAATTTTTTCATTTGAATCTCTCCCATGAATCGAGAAGTTGAACTTCCTACCCCTATTGCTGCAGGGAAAATATTCCTGCGGCAATTTGTCGCACTGGTCGGAGTATGGGTGCAGAGAGATAAATAAGTAAGCGGAAATATACTGATTTTTGGGGTAGGAAAATTCCTACAACATGGCCCTTAATCGGGTTGTTCATCCGCTCCATGGACCAGCTTGTGCCGGATGGCGTAATGGATCAATTCGCCGGAATTGGCCAGCCCCATTTTTTCCTGGATCCGGGTCTTGTGGGTACTGACGGTCTTGACGCTCAGATTAAGCGCGTGTCCGATCTCGGTGACGCCTTCGCCGCGGGCCAGTAGCAGAAATACCTGGTATTCACGGTCGGACAGGCCGGTGTGCGGCAAGCCGCTGCTTTTGCCGGTCAATGCTTCCATTGCCAGTTTTTCAGCCACCGCCTGATTGATGAACAGGCCACCGCTTGCCACCTTGCGGATGGCTTGTACCAGCTGGGTTTCCGCATTGTCCTTGCAGAGATAGCCGGAGGCGCCGGCCTTGAGGGCGCGGACGGCGAAGATATCTTCCTTGTGCATGCTGAGGATCAGAATGGGCAGTTTCGGAAATTCGCTCTTGATCTGCTTGATCAACTCGATACCGCTCTTGCCCGGCATCGACAGGTCGAGAAGTAGCACGTCCCAATTCCCGGAACGCACCAGGGCGAGCGCTTCGTTGCCGTCGCAGGCTTCGCCGGCCACCTCGATGTCGCCACTGTCCTGCAGGATGTGTTTCAGCCCGGCCCGGAGAATGTCGTGGTCGTCTGCAATCAATATCCGGATCATTACTTTCTCTCGCGGTCTTTGGGGAAATGCGCCTCGATGCGCGTTCCTTGCCCCGGGTGGCTGATGATTTCGATATTCCCACCCAGTATTTTCACTCTTTCCTGCATGCCGAGCAGCCCAAAGGTCTTCTTGTGGCCAGTCGTATCGAAGCCGCAACCGTCATCTTCGACGCATAGCCGGATTTCGTCTTCACCATCGTCGATCTGGACGCTCACCCACCCAGCTGCTGCGTGTCGTGCAACGTTGGTCAAGGATTCCTGGACTACCCGAAAGATCGCCGTGGCCAGTGGTTCGCCGATGTCGAATTCCTCGCGGTTCATGGCAAGCGTACAGGCGATGCCGGTGCGCTCCTGATATTGACTGACGTGATGTTCAATGGCCGCAGCCAGGCCGAGCACATCGAGCATGCCGGGGCGAAGTCCTTCGGAAATCCGGCGCACCGCGTTGATTGTCAGTTCCACCAGACTGTAGGCCGCTTCCGCCCGTTCGACCACCGACGGTCCGAGTTGGCTGGCTTTTTCCTTCAGCCAGCCGATGTCGATGCGCAATGCAGTGAGTGCCTGACCGAGCTCGTCGTGCAATTCACGGGCGATGCCGGCCCGTTCCTCTTCCCGGACGGTTTGCAGAAAGCCGGCCAGTTCCTGCAACCGGCTTTGCGACTCATGGAGGCTGGCCTGCGCGTCGAGCAACTGGGCCGTCCGTTCTGCGACGCGTTCTTCGAGGCGCGATTGCAGCTGGCGTAGTTCGACATGGGTGCGTACCCGGGCCAGCACCTCTTCCGGTTGGTAGGGTTTGGCGATGTAGTCGACTGCCCCCAGCTCGAAACCCTTCAGCTTGTCCCCCGCTTCGTGCAGGGCCGAGAGGAAAATCACCGGAATGTCATGGGTCCGCGGGTCGTCCTTCAGCCGTCGGCAGACCTCGTAGCCATCGATCCCGGGCATGCGAACATCGAGCAGTATCAGATCGGGCGGGCTGGCCTGGGCCGAGCGCAAGGCCATCCGTCCTTCCAGCGCCGGGCGCACCGTGTAGCCGGCGTGGGCCAAGAGCTGGGAGAGTAGTTCGAGGGAAGCCGGCGTGTCTTCGACGACCAAAATTTCGGCGTTCATGTCTATTCCTCTGCGTCGAGAATGCCCAGTACCTGCCACAAGGCTTGATATTGGCGGGTGTTGGCAAATTCGCCAAGATTTTCGGCCAGTTCCGGATTCTCCTCCGCCACCCTGCGCAAGGCCGCGGCGATCTTTTCCGGGTTCAGCGAGACGGCGGCCTGCGCCAGGCTGGCGCGTGTTTCGCTGCGCAACCCGGCGAGATCTTCGGCGCTGATCTTTCGCACGGCGCCGGCGGAGCAGGGCGATGCCTCCGGCGTCGGCAGCGGGGCGCGAATCAAGCGTAGCGCGAGATGTTTTTCCAGAATCCGGAACAGCGCCTCTTCTTCGAAGGGTTTGCTGAGAAAGTCATCGGCGCCGGCGAGCAGGGCTGCCTGCCGGCTCTCTTTCATCGCGTTGGCGGTCAGCATGACGAGGCACGGCTGGTTGCCCGTTTTGCCTTGCCGCACCCGGGCGATGATCTCCAGGCCATTGCCGTCGGGCAAGAACCAGTCCATGAATACGAGGTCCGGCGCCGCCGTTGCGATCGCCGCCTCGGCGGCTGCCGCACTGCTTGCCTCGCTGACCACGAAACCGAGCGGCTCGAGCAGCGATCTGACGAGCAGCCGCGCCTCCGGCATGTCGTCGACCACCAGAATCCGCCGCTGGTGATCGGCCGGCTCGACCCCCGAGACGCGCCCCCGGGCGGGTTTGGCGCTCCCCGATTGGCCGCCGGGTACGGTAATCGCAAAGCGGAAGGTGGCGCCTTTGCCCGGTTCGGATTCGAGCGTCAGTTCACCGCCCATCATCTCGACATACTGCTGGCTGATGGTCAGCCCGAGACCTGTGCCGCCTTGATGCGAGGCGCCGACCTGCTCGAACGAGGCAAAAATTCGCGCATGGTCTTCGGCGCGGATGCCGATCCCGGTATCGATCACGCGGAAGGACAGCCGTATCTCGCCATTTCCGGCATCAGCCGCGGCAACACTTAGTGTGACCGAGCCGGCTGGCGTGAATTTGACGGCATTCGACAGCAGGTTGAGCAGGATCTGGCGCAGCATCACCGGGTCGAGCACGACCGATGGCGGCAGGTCGGACATCTCCAGCTTCAATGCCAGGCCGCCCTGTTCGGCCCGCAGACGCATCATGCCGACGATCTCCTCGAGCAGCCCGGCAAGATCAATGTCTTCGGCGGACATTTCCATCTTGCCGGACTCGATCTTCGATAACTCCAGAATATCGTTGATCAGCGTCAGCAGATGATTGCCGGAGTTGTTGATGATCTCGATGTTGCGGCGCTGTGCCGGGTCGAGAACCGGGTCCTTGCCCATCAGTTGCGAAAAGCCGATGACGGCATTCAGCGGTGTGCGCAATTCATGGCTCATGTTGGCCAGGAAAGTGGTCTTGGAACGGTTCGCCGCCTCCGCTTCGTCGCGTGCTTCGGTCAATTCCTCGGTCCGCTGACGAACCAGGTCTTCCAGGTGTTCGCGGTACTCCTGCAATTCCTGTTCGTTGCGCTTGCGTTCGGTGATGTCGGAAAAGATCGAGATGAAGCGGCGTATCCGGCCGTCCGGTCCCGTCAAGGCCTGGATCGATATTTCCTCGGGGAAGACGTCCCCGGTCTTGCGCCGGTTCCACAGTTCGCCCCGCCAGTGGCCGACGCGGGTGAGCTGCTCCCAGAGCTTCCGGTAAAAGTCGGCGTCGTGCACGCCCGACTTCAGCAGGCGGGGGTTCCGGTTGATCACCTCGTCCCGCGCATAGCCGGAAATGCGGCAGAAGGCATCATTGACCCAGAGGATCGTGCCGCTCGGGTCGGTGATGATGGCGCCCTCGGCCATCGCCGCGAAAGCCATTTCATTTTCGCGGCGGGCTTCCTCGCTGCGCAGCTTTTCGATACTGCGGTGGCGGGCGAAGTAGGCGAAGGTAAACATCGCCGCCAGTCCAAGGATCCAGATGCCCAGGTGCCAGTACTGGATCGCCCGCCAGGTCGGCTCCTGGGCGGTCCGGTAGGCATTCAGATTGATCGAGATGGTTGCTCCGCCGCGCAGGCCGCCGACCGGAACCAGCGTGTCCCGGTGGCACTCCAGGCATTCCTTCTCCATGCGCATCGGAATCATTGCTCGCATCAGGCCGTGCGCGCCTTTCTTCGGCAGCACTTCGGCGACCATGTCGCCGCCTTTTTCGAGGGCATCCAGCGCCTTGGCCTCCCAGTCGTCCGGCGCATTGTCCATGTTGCGCAACTGCTTCGAGGTCAGGCGCTCGCGGCTCCCCGGTACGCCCTGATTGGCTGCTTCCTGGATGGCGAGCAGCAGATGAATCGGCGTTACGGTCACCAAACGGATGGTTTCGCCGTTGCTGCGCAGGACGGTTACCCGCTCCTCTTCTTCCAGCGAGTTGACGGGAGGTATTTTTTCTTCGCGGATGAAGACGCCACCGACATCGGAGGCCCATTTGCGAATGGACATGTCCTTCTTCAGATTGGCGACGGCATCGATGCGCGCCAGGGCGCTGGCAGTCCGGTTCAATTGCTCGCGCTGGGTGAGCAGGGAGGCGAGAACCAACAGCGTCCAGACGAGGGTCGCCAGAAGGACGATTTTGGCGCCCGGCCACCGGGGCGAGAAAGGATGGGTTGATGGCATGTCTGCTACTGAATACCTTCACTGCGCTGTTTTTTGGCAACCATGAACGGTGCCGGAAATGGACGCCAACTGGCTGGCCGGAGTATGCGAGGTTAGCCCTGAAAGCGAGATTCCGCGCAGTGTATGTCCAGCGGGCGAACAAAACAAAAAAGGGGGCAGATTTCTCTGCCCCCTTTCAATCCCGAAACCTCAGGATGTTTTACTTGACCTTCTTGGCGCCGTTCTGTTCGAGATAGGTTTTGGCACGCAGACCGATGTCGGCGGCTTTGACCTGGTATTGCCAGACTTGCTCGGCCCACAGATTGGCCTGGTCCCAATCCTTCTTGGCAGCAGCGGCTTCGTGCTTGGTCTTGGCTTCCTTCATGCGGTTGAGCTGATCGGTTGCATCTTCGACCATCGCCACGACATCCGGGAAGTCCTTGTAATTCACGCTGGTGATGTAGCCGACCACGGAATCGATGACGACCTGGGTATCCACCACCTTCTTCACCGTCGCCTTATAGTCGGCTTCGGTGTAGTTGGCCTTGGCGCTTTCCTGCGTCTTGCCCGGCTTCCAACCCTTCGGCTTGACCAGCAGGTAACCCTGCATTTCAAGGTGGAGCGCGGAACAGAACTCGGTGCAGTAGTACGGATAGACGCCTTCCTTGTCGGCCTTGAACTTGACGGTCACCGTCTTGCCCGGCTCGATGGAAGCATGGACGTTGTAGGTCGATACCGCGAAACCGTGGGTTTCGTCCTGGGCCCGTTCGAGGTTGGTCAAATGGACGGTGATTTCGTCGCCCACTTCAGCCTCGATCGTTTCCGGGGTGATGTGCGAACGGATCAGCGTACCGAAGACTTCGATCTTGTTGCCCTTCTTGTCGGTATGTTCCTCACCGGCCCGGACCGCGCCCGGATTCGGCTTGTCGGTACGGCTGTTGGTGCCGACCTTGTAACGAACGCCCGGCTTCAGCTTGGCCGCTTCGATGGCGACGACGTAGTGCGGCTCACCCAACGGCAATGGCATGTCGTAGAGCAGTTGCATCTTGTCGTTGCTGATGTCGATCAACTGGTGGTTCTGCGGATGCAGCGGGCCAACCGGGTTGAAACGATCGATCGACAGCTTGTTCAGCGCCACCAGATAGCGCCCCTTCGGATCGGCCGAGTCACCTTCCATGGTCATCAGGTGACCGATGTTGTAATGCACGGAGATCTTGTCGAGCACCTTGCCGTCACAGTGATTCCATTTGACGACTTGCGAATCGACATAGAGCGAGGTGTAGGCGATACAGGGCTTGCTGTCGTACTGGGTGTGCAGCGGGCCGAGGCCGAGCTGGACCTGGGTATGCAGCGCATCCTTCATGCCGATCACCGGAATGCCGTACGGATCCTTGGATTCGAACTTGTTGGCCTTGATCGCGGCCTGGATCTTCTCGAAGGAATAAACCGAGACGTGGGTGTCGAGCTTGCCGGCGACGGTCAGGAACTTGCCGTCCGGGGTGACGTCGACGCCGTGCGGCGACTTCGGTTCCGGAATCAGGAAGAGGATGCCTTCCTTGATGGCCGTTTCCATCATCAGCACATTGTGGCCGTTGATCTTCTTGGCCTTGCCGGCAGCGACCAGTTCGGCCGCCTTCTTCCAGTTGATCACGTGCAGATAGTCGGTGTCCTTGGCGGAGCAACCGGCTTCATACGGCGGACGACCCTTCTCGATGCCGCCGACGTAACGCTCGGAACAGAACGAGTTGGTGAACGACCAGCCATCGGACGGGCCTTTACCGGCATCCGACAAATCCTGCGAGTAGGGCGGCAGTTCGAGCGAGAAGGAATTCTTCACGTCGATGCGGCCTTCCTTGCGATCGAACTTCCAGTAGGTGATGCCGCCGCGATACTTCTCGTTGAACTCTTCGAGCGGGAAGAACTTCTTGTTCTCGAGCGGCGAAGCGTACTGGGCGGCTTCGATGATGTAATCGGTGTTCGGGGTAACGAAAGCGCCACCATGCTCGGACTTGAAGATCGGATTGACCACGATCTGCTTGGTCTCGAAGTCGCGCAGGTCGATCACGGCGAGGCGCGGATTGGCCTTGTCGTTGATGAACAGGAACTGACCGTCGTACTTGCCCTGGGTTTCGGAAATGGCCGGGTGGTGCGTATCGCCCCAGTTGATTTCCTTGCCGTCGATATTGCCCTGGCGCAGCACGGCCTTCGATTCTTCATCGAAGCCATAACCCTGCCACGGTTCCGGCGTGAAGACGCCGATGTACTTGAGGATGCGCATCGACGGAATGCCGTAGACGATGACCTGGCCAGACTGGCCGCCCGAGCTGAAGGCGACGAAATCGTCACGCTTGCCGGTCGGGACGTAGGTCTTGGACGCCGCCAGCAGATCCTGCTGGCTCAGGCCACGGCGCTTCATCACGTCCTGCAGCGACTCGGCTGCCCATGCCGACGTGGCTGCGCCGAAGCCGATCCCCGCCGCAACCGCCAGCAGAGTCGATTTGACTGCAAATTTTTTCATTTGAATCTCTCCCATGAATCGAGAAGTTGAACTTCCTACCCCTATTGCCGCGGGCAGAATACTCCCTGCGGCAATTTGTCGCACACTGTATTACCCCTAGAGTATGAAAAAATTGATGTTGGTTAATTCCGTGGACACTCGTTCGGGGAAAATGCGTTAAGTTCGGCAGCCCAAGGAAAAGAAGCGTTCTGGTGAGCAAAAAAATACTGATAGACCTGATCGGCATTCTGCTGATTGCCCTGGTTGTCGTGGTTGGCTACAAGTTGTCGCCAATGTTGTTGCCCAAGGCCGATGTCACGGTGCAGCCCGATCCGGCCTGTGATTTGCAGCGTCAGGCATGTGCCGTTGCCCTGCCCAATGGTGGGCAGATCGAGTTGTCGATGGGGACGCATCCGATCCCGATGGTCAAACCCTTTGCGGTTCAGGTCACGGCCAATGGTTTCAGCCCGTCACGGGTCGAGATCGATTTCACCGGCCTAAACATGAATATGGGTTACAACCGGCCGCAATTGGCGGCCCGCGGCGATGGCCGATTTGTCGCCGAAGCAACGCTGCCGGTGTGCATTACCGGCCAGATGGAATGGCAGGCAACGGTGCTGCTTGAAACCGGTAGCGAACGTCTGGCCATTCCATTCCGGTTTACTTCGGGGAGCCACCAATAACATGTCCGAACGCATTCTGATCGCCATCGCCGGTCTGCTTGCCGCACTGGTTCTTGGTCTGGCATTTTTCTGGTCGCCTGAACTGCCCGAGCGCCCGTTGCCGATGGCGGCCTTGCCGCCGGGTGGCGATTTCACGCTGCAGTCGTCGACTGGTCCGGTTTCGCTGAAGGATTATCGCGGCAAGGTCGTACTGGTCTATTTTGGTTACACCTATTGTCCGGATATCTGTCCGACGGCACTGGCGGCAACCGCCGACGGATTGAAACAACTGACTGCCGAAGAGCTGACCCGGGTGGCAATGCTCTTCATCTCGGTCGATCCCGAGCGCGATTCGCCGGCGCGGCTCAAGGATTACGTCGAGTTCTTTCATCCGAATATCGTCGGCGTGACCGGTACGCCTGAGAGTCTGGCCGAAATCGCTAAACGTTACGGTGTTTTCTATGCTCGACAAAAGGTCGAAACGGCCGGTGACGGTTATGTTGTCGACCACACTTCCGATACCTATGTCGTCGGGCCGGACGGTCGCTTGCTCAGCAAAATCAGCCATGCCTCGCCACCCGATCAGGTGGCGGCGGAAATTCGCAAACGTTTGAATCAACCGTGAAAGAGAGATTGACGATGAAAAAACTATCGATGCTAATCACAGGCCTGACGCTGGCTACCGGGGTGCTGGCCGGGGCAGCCGACCAGCTGACCGTGCAGGACCCCTACGTTCGCCTGGCACCGCCCAACGCGCCAGCCACCGGTGCCTTCATGGTGATCCGGAACGGCGGCGACAAGGATGTGAAGGTGCTGAAGGCCGACAATCCGGTTTCCCGGGTCACCGAGTTGCACACCCACCTGAACGAGGGCGGTGTCATGAAAATGCGTCCGGTGGCAGCGATCGAGGTCAAGGCCAAGGGTGAGGCCGTGCTCAAGCCGGGCGGCCTGCATGTGATGATGATCGACCTCAAGGCGCCGATGAAGGAAGGCGATGTCGTGCCGATCACGTTGACGCTTGATGACGGCAGCACCAAGCAGGTTGATGCCAAGGTTGTCCGACCGATGGCCGCACCAGCCCCTGCCCCCATGCCGATGATGGAACACAAACACTGAAATTGGCTGGTCTTCGCTCGTCAACCCCAATAGTAGTGGTTGGCGAGCGAGTCGGGCCGTTCCGGCCAACAGCTTCCCGTAGCGTCTGTGCTAGTCTGGCGGCCCAACGTTCCCGGCCGTATCGCTCAGATTCATGGACGCTGTCAGTTCTCCCGAAGTAGTCGCGGCAATTGTTTTTGCCCTTGCCGTCGGGCACACCTTTTCGACCAGTTTTTTCGCTCGATTGGCGCATCTCCAGTCGAGACATGCCGGGCTGTGGCATCTTCTGTCGGAAGTCGAGGTGGTGTTCGGTTTCTGGGCTTTCGTGCTCGTGGTGACGCTTTTCGTGCTGACCGGCAAGGCGGATGCCGTCGATTACATGGAGAGCCGGAATTTCACCGAGCCGCTGTTCGTCTTTGTCATCATGGTGGTCGCTGCCAGCCGTCCGATTCTCGAATTCGGCGATGCGACGGTCCGTGCTCTGGCCCGCCTGTTGCCATTTCAACGTTCTCTGGGCGTTTTCTTTCTTTGCCTGTCCGCCGTCCCGTTGCTTGGCTCCTTCATTACCGAACCGGCGGCGATGACCCTGGCGGCGTTGATGTTGCGCGATGGCTACTTCCGGCACGGGCTGTCGCGACGCCTGCAATATGCTGCGCTCGGCGTCCTCTTCGTCAATGTTTCGATCGGCGGCACGCTGACCAGTTTCGGCGCTCCCCCCGTCTTGATGGTGGCCGCCAAGTGGGAATGGAACAGTGTGTTCATGCTGTCCACTTTTGGCTGGAAGGCTGCCATCGTGGTCCTGGTCAACGCGGCGCTGCTGACCGGCTTGTTTCGCCATGAGCTGGCCACCGGACGTCGCGACGATGTGGTCGAAACGGAGGCTGGCGTGCCTGTCGTGGTGATCCTCATTCATCTCGCCTTCCTGGTCGGGGTGGTGGTGTTTGCCCATCACCCGGCGATCTTCATGGGGCTCTTCCTGTTCTTTATCGGTTACACCGAGGCCTACGAACGCTATCAGGACAAGCTGATTCTCCGCGAGGGACTGCTGGTCGCCTTCTTCCTGGCCGGCCTGGTCGTCCTCGGCGGCTTGCAGCAGTGGTGGTTGCAGCCGACCCTGATGGGGGTCGAGCCAACGCTTCTGTATTTCCTTGCTATCGGCTTGACGGCGATTACCGACAATGCCGCGCTGACCTATCTGGCATCGCTGGTCGACGGTGTTTCGGCTGAATTCAAATACGCGATTGTTGCCGGGGCAGTAACCGGCGGTGGACTGACCATCATCGCCAATGCGCCGAATCCTGCCGGGGTGGCGATTCTCAAATCCGGCTTTGCCGATCAGTCGATCAGTCCGCTCGGACTTTTCCTCGGGGCGCTCGCTCCGACCGGCATTGCCATACTCGGATTTCTGCTGCTGTAACGCGAACTCAGGTTCTGACCGGCCGCTTCGACAGCTTGCGCTGCAGTGTGCGGCGATGCATCTTCAGGGCGCGGGCGGTGGCGGAAATGTTGCCTTCGTTCTCGTTGAGAACGCGCTGGATATGTTCCCACTCCAGACGGTCGACCGATAGCGGCTCATCCGATGCCGGCAGATCGAGATCCGGTCCATCGCTGTCTTCGAAGGCGGCGAGGATGGCCTCGATCTCGACCGGTTTAGCCAGATATTGCACGGCGCCCAGCTTGACGGCGTCGACGGCGGTGGCAATGCTGGCATAGCCGGTTAGCACGACGATGCGGCAATCCGGGTTGATGGCCAGCAGTTCGGGAATCAGTGCCAGTCCGGAACTGCCGTTCAAATTGAGATCGAGGACGACCTGGCCGGCACCGGTCTGGCGGGCCAGTTCGCGGGCCGAAACGACGTCGAAGGCACCGCACGCCGGGTGGCCGCGTCGTTCCAGCGTGCGAATCAGGATGGCATTGAAGCTGGGGTCATCATCGATGACCAGGGTCATTTCGTTCATTGGCTTGTCCGCGGTAGTTCGATGCGGGCGAGGGCGCCGCCATCGTCGGGGTTGATCAGGGTCAACTGGCCGCCCAGTTGCTCAATGGCCGTGCTGGTCAGCAGCAGGCCGACGCCGCTGCCGCCGGTATGGGCCGGGAAGCTGTTATGGCCTCCGTGCTCGAGTACGGCGGGCGGAAAGCCCGGGCCGTGATCGCGAATCTCGATGCACAGGTTCTGGCTGCACCAGCTGAGACGGATTTCAAGCGGGGTTGGGGTGGCGTTGGCGGCGTTGTTCAGCAGGTTGAGCACGGCCTGCTCGAGCCGCGGGTCGGCGACGATGAGCGGTGCGGGGCCGTCGCTACCGATGATCAGCCGGCTGCCCGACTGCGGACGGGCGGCGTGCCAATGCTGGCGTACCCCGTCGAGCCAGCGGTCGGCAGGTTGGCTGGCGGTGTTTTCCAGGCGCTCGGCGCCGGCCCGCCGGGACAGGCCGGTGATGATTTCCTTGCAGACGCCGATTTGCTGGCGGAGCAGTGCGATGTCTTCGCGAGTTGCTGCATTGAGCGTCGGATCGTTGGCCAGTTCGCCGGTGAGCAGCGCCATGGTGGCGAGTGGCGTGCCGAGTTCGTGGGCGGCGCCGGCGGCCAGCGTGCCCATCGCCATTACCCTTTCATCGCGCAGGGCCTGTTCGCGGGCCGCCGCCAATTCGGCATCGCGTTGGCGAATCAGGCGCGTCATGCGAACCGCGAAGACGGCGATCATCGCCGCCGAAACGGCAAAGGTCAGCCACATGCCGATCAGGTGCAACCGGGTGGCACGGTTGGCGTCCGGCATCGGCATCGGGACGTAGTAAACCATCAGCAGCGAATAGGCCGTAATGGCAATGCTGCATACGGCGAAAACGCTACGCGCCGGCAAGGTCAGCGCAGCGATGGCGACCGGTGGCAGGAGTAGCGAAACCAGCGGGTTGGTGGCTCCGCCGCTGAAAAAAACCAGGGCGCCGAGCGAGGCGATGTCGACCAGCAGCTGGCTGAGCAGTTCGTGACTGGTCGCGCTGCTGGCCAGCCTGAGCCGCCACTGGACCAGGCCGTTGAACAGAGCGGCGACACCGATGATGCCAAGTAGCGGGCTCTGCGGCAGCGGAATGTCGAGGGCGCCGGGAACAAATAGCACGAGCAGCGTGACGATGGCCAGCACGGCCCAGCGACTGGCAACCAGACGGCGCAGGTTGGCCAGATGGTCGAGGCCGTTAGCGGTGCTGGAAATAAATGGCATGGGCGCAATTATGCGTGATTTGTGTCAATTAAAACTTGCCTGGTCGGTGTGACAATTCGCCGCAGGTCTTTCTGGGATTCCATTGCATGCTGCTACGTACTTTCATTCCCCTGGCGTTGCTTGCCGTCTTGTTCGCCGGCCCGGTCGGCGCGGTCGACCTCGACAAAGGCAAGGAAATCAACGGCACCTGCGCGGCATGCCACGGTGAATTCGGCCAGGGTGGCAAGAAGGGCGAATACCCGCGCATCGCCGGCCAACGGGTGAAATATCTCGAGAATCAGCTGAACAGTTTCCGGGCGCGGACGCGGCTGAATATTCCGATGTTTCCCTATACCCAGGAACGCGAGCTGTCGGACGACGACATCAAGGACGTCGCGGCTTACCTGGCCGGGGTCGAATTGCCGACCCGGATGCCGAACTTCGTTGGTAATGAGGATGCGCTGACCCGTTTACTGATGGTCGATAAAGTGATGATCATTCCGCGGGCCGAAGGCGATATCGAGAATGGCGGCAAAATCTACCAGAAGCAGTGCGTCGCCTGCCATGCCAAGACCGGCAAGGGGCGCGGCATGTTCCCGATGCTGGTTGGCCAATACACCAGCTATTTGAAACGCCAGGTCGGTCTCTATCTGAAGGGCGACCGGCCACATGACGAGGAGGGCGTGGTTGGCGTGCTGAATGGCTTGAAGCCGGCTGAAATTCAGGACATCCTTGCCTATCTGACCGCACTCCAGGAGCCGCAGGAATGAAACACCTGATTGTCGCCATGCTTGGCGTTGTTGTCATGCAGACTGCCTTGGCCCATGGCCACGCCGGACCGATCGATGACAGCATGCCGGATGCCCAGCGCATCCGCTTTTGCGAACGGGTGCGCGATCATGCGCTGCAGGCTTTCTACAATCGCGATAAAGGCCGGCCGATGAAGCTGTTCGACGAAGATGGCAGTGACGGGGCGCGGATCACCAACCACATCATCCGCCGGATCTACGCCGAGCCGCAGATTTCCAGTCCGAAGAAGGCCGAGGTCTTTGGCCGGGGAACCTGTAACGAGATGATGGGAACCAAGCTCCCGGCTGACTGAGGTTGGTTAAAACAGGCCGGGAATGAAGCGCCTGGTCTGCTGCATGTAGTCAGCGTAGGCCGGGCCGAAATAGTTCAGGCATTCCTGTTCGTCGGCCTTGGCGGTCAGCACGAGGAAATACGAGCAAAGGACGGCGATGCTCGTGCCGAGCCATGAGGGGTCCTGGAAATAGGCGCCCCAGGTGAGCGCCAGCAGCGAGGCGTACATCGGGTGGCGGATGTATTTGTAGATGCCGCTGGTGACCAGCGTGGTCGTCTTCTCGAACGTATACAGCGTCTGGTCTTCGCGTTGTTCGCTGGCCTTGCCGAGTTTGCGCAGGCGGCTCAAGCCCTGCTGGACGAGAAAAATACTGAGCAGCATCAGCAGCCAGGAGGTGAACTGGTGCGGCGAATAAGGCTCGGTACCCCAGACCCCGTGGTTGAGGACGAGCAGCCCGAGAATCGCTTCCCAAACGAAAAAGCGATAGAAGCCATGGCGCCCGGGTTGGACAATCGATTTGCGGGAAAGCCACAAGACAATCGCCGAGCCAAAGATAAAAGCGAGTATGTCCAGCATGATCTCAGCCTGAAAAAGCCGCGCCGAGCGCGGCGGTCATGTAGGTATGGTCGAGGACCCCGGCGCTTTCGCGGATGCTGTGCATGGCCCACATCGGCGAGCCGACGTCGACGCTGGCAATACCCAGGCGCGCCGCGACGATCGGGCCGATCGTGCTGCCGCAGCCAAGATCGGTACGGTGGGCATATTGCTGCCAGGGTACCCCGGCTTTCTCGCAGATCGCCATGAAGCGCGCCGCCGTGTCGGCGTCGGTGCTGTAGCGCTGGTTGGCATTGCATTTGATGACCGGGCCGGCATTGACGGTAACGCGGTGGCCGGGTTCGTAGGCGGCCGGAAAATTGGGGTGCCAGGCGTGCGCCATGTCGGCGCTGATGAAAAAGCTGCGGGCCAGCATCCGGCGGTGGTCTTCGCTATCCAGTCCAGCACTGGCGGCGAGCCGGCCGATGACATCGGCGACGAAGCTGCCGCCCGCCCCGACGGCACTTTCGCTGCCCACTTCCTCGTGATCGAAAAAGGCGCACAGGCAGGTGGCCGGTGGATTGGCGGTGGCCAGCAGGGCGCTTAACGCAGCGTGGCAGGAGGCCAGATTGTCGAGCTGGCTGTCGGCAATGAATTCGCGGTCGACACCCCAGAAGCTGCCTTTCTGGGTGTCGTAGGCATTCAGCTCCCAGCTCAGCAGATCGGCCGCAGCGACGCCGAGTGCCTCGGCAATCGGCTGGCGGAAGCGGGTCTCGGCACCGGACTCATCGGAAACGCCGAGCAGCAGGGGCAGTTCGGTTTGCTTGTTGAACTTGAGGCCGTTCTCATTGACCTCGCGGTTCATGTGGATGGCCAGGTTGGGCAGGCGGAGCAGCGGTTCATCGAAGCGGAGCAAGCGGGTGGTGAAACCGCCGGGTGTGCGGATATTAACCCGGCCAGCCAGCGACAGATCGCGGTCGGCGAAGGTGGCCAGGAGCGGTCCGCCGTAAACCTCGACGCCGAGGCGCACCATGCCCTGCGCATCTTCGCCCGGTTTTGGCTTGAGGCGCAGGCCGGGCGAATCGGTATGCGCGCCGATCAGGCGCAGACCGGTCTCGGCCGCCGGCTGGGCGCCGATGATGAAGGCGATGATCGAAGAACCACCGCGGATGGCGTAGTAACGGCCGCCGGCTTGCAGAGACCACCGGTCGACTTCGAGCAAATGCGCAAAACCGGCTGCTTGCAGGCGGGTTTCGCAGGTCTGGACGGCATGCCAGGGGCTGGGGCTGGCATCGATGAAAGCGAGCAGGTCGGTGGCCCGGGCGCGCGTTGAGTCGGATATGGTCATGGCATGGTTTTTCGTTCGTCGCGATATGCTTTTAGCACGATGTCGGCGATTTTTCCATCGTAAAGCATGGCCAGGTGGCCGACCGGCGGCAACTCGACGTCCTTGGCGCCGGGCAGGCGCTGGTTGTCCTGCGGCATGGCGAAATTGTCATAGGGGTTGCGCAGGCTGACGGCCGGTATTTGCAGTTTTTCGCTGGACATGTCGCGTAGCCATAACGAATCGGGCTCCATTTCCCGCGCGTTCTGGCCGATGCCGAGGCGGGCGAGTGCGGAGCCGGCGTGCGGCGTGGCCAGCGTGATCAGCCGGTCGACCCGGGTGATGCCGTGGCGGGCCAGATAGGAGCGACAGACCAGCCCGCCCATGCTGTGGCCGAGCAGGGTGACTTGCTTGCTGCCGGTGGCGGCGCAGACTGCTTCGATACGCTGATTCAGTTGCGGCACCAGCTTGCCGATGCTGGTGTAGGGCGGGACCAGGCTGAGCGTGGCGACGGTGTGGCCGGCCGCTTCCAGGCGCCGGCGCAGCAGCCACCACACGCCGCGGCTGCAGCCGTAGCCATGGACCAGCAGAATCGGGCGGCGACCGGTCGGCAAGCGGTCGGCCGGCATCCAGAGTCGCTCGAAGGGGATGAGCAGCATAAAGGTGAACAGAAAGGCGAGGTATTCGCCAAACATCATGCGGGCCTTGGTCGCCAGGTTCAGGTGCAGGGCCGGCGAGGCATAGGCCATGCCGAATATCCAGGTGACGGCGATGATGCCGGCCCGCAGCCCGAGCAGGCCGCCGATGGCGCCGATAGCAGCGGCGGACCAGTCGAGGCCGAGCCAGAGACGGCCGATGGCCAGGTAGCCGGCGATTTCCAGCGTAATCCAGATGAGCAGGGAGAGCGGAACCATCCGTGCTCAGGCCGCTGCGTCGGGCTTGGGCAGCCAGACGCACGCGCCTTTCGATTCCTTGTCGATGCCGGCCAGCACGCGGTCGTGCTCGGCGACTTCATCCGGCGCGGCACGGCAGACAATCAGCGGCTTGCGCTGGCGGGCGATGCCATCGGCGCCCAGCTGCGGGCGGACTTCGGCATCCGGTTCGATCATCAGGCTATTCTGGCCGCGCGTCATGGCCAGGAAGACATCGGCCAGCAGCTCGGTGTCGAGCAGCGCGCCGTGCAGCGTGCGGCCCGAGTTGTCGATTTCGTAGCGGTCGCACAGGGCATCGAGGCTGTTGCGCTTGCCCGGGTGCAGTTCCTTCGCCATCTTCAGGGTGTCGGTGACGCCGCTGCATATGGTTTCGACCGGTACGCGGTCGAGGCGGCGCAGTTCGGAATTCAGGAAACCGAGGTCAAAAGGCGCGTTGTGGATGATCAGCTCGGCGCCGTTGATGAATTCGAGGAACTCGTCGGCGATGTCGGCAAACTTTGGTTTGTCGGCGAGAAATTCGAGCGTAATGCCATGCACCGCCTGGGCGCCTGCATCGATTTCGCGCTCGGGATTGGTGTATTTGTGCAAGTGGCGGCCGGTCAGCCGGCGATTGATCATCTCGATGCAGGCCACTTCGATGATGCGATGGCCGGAGCGCGGGTCGAGACCGGTGGTTTCGGTGTCGAGAACGATCTGTCTCATGCTGCTCTCCCGCTTTTCAATTCGTCGATGCCGCGATTGGCCAAGGCGTCGGCCCGTTCGTTCTCCGGGTGGCCGGCATGGCCCTTGACCCAGATCCATTCGAGCTTGTGCTGTTTTACCTGGAGATCGAGGCGTTGCCACAGGTCGGCATTCTTCACCGGTTTCTTGTCCGCCGTTTTCCAGCCGTTGCGCTTCCAGCCGTGGATCCACTCGCTGATGCCTTTCAGCACATACTGCGAGTCGGTATAGACCCTGGCATTGACCGGGCGCTTGAGCGATTCGATGGCACGGATCGCCGCCGTCAGTTCCATCCGGTTGTTGGTGGTTTCCTTCTCGCCGCCCCACAATTCCTTTTCGTTCTGGCCGAGGCGCAGCACAGCCCCCCAACCGCCCGGGCCGGGATTGCCCCGGCAGGCACCATCGGTGTAAATCTCTACAGTCTCTTCAGTGGCCATGGCCTTCCTTGTGTGTAACCGGGCGCAGCGCCTTGGCGCGCACCGCTTTTTTTCGCCAATCGGGGGTGATCAATCGTATGCCATGGACCCGCTTGATGGCCCGCAGCAGATAAACACCGCCGGAGAAACTCCACCAGCGTTCGCCGGCTGATTCGATCAAATGCCAGCGGCGCAGCCATTTCTGCTGGATGAACGGCGGCGCGTAGCAGCCGAGCGTGCCGCGGTCGACCTCGAAGCCGAGCAGTTGCAGCCAGTCGGCCAAGCGGGTGATCGAGAGGTAGTTGCCATTCCAGGGAAAGTCGCCGGAGCGATCGAGCTTTTGCTTCAGCCCCCACAGCGAGAGGGGATTGAATCCGACGATCACGACCTGGCCTTCGGGGATCAGGATGCGTTCGACCTCGCGCAGGATCTGGTGCGGGTCGGCGCTGAACTCGAGCACGTGCGGCAGAACGATCAGGTCGGTGCTGTGCGAAGCGAAGGGCAGGGCGGTCATCTCGGACAATACATCGACGGCGCCGAACTCTCCGGTCTTCTGGCGTAGCGGAATACGGTTGGCGCGCAGGAAATCGTATTGCGGCATGCCGATCTGCAGGGCGTTGAAACCGAAAATGTCGGCGACGGCCTCGTCCAGCTTGCGCTGCTCCCAGTCCGTTACATAACGCCCTTGCGCCGAACCCAGCCAGGAATCGAAGCCGGGAATTGACATCCGGCATTCCTGGCTTGATAGTTCCGACATGTTTGACGTCTCCTTCATACCCGCCTTCAAGGATAATTACATCTGGCTGCTGACCCGGGGCGACCGTGCTTTTGTCGTCGATCCCGGCGATGCCGGGCCGGTGCTGCGCCGGCTGGAAGCCGATCGGCTACGCCTGGAGGGCATCCTGATCACGCATCACCATGCCGACCATCAGGGCGGCGTCGCCGAGCTGAAAAAACGCTTCCCGGTCGACGTTTTTGCGCCGGAGGCCGAGTCTATCACAGGCTGTACCCGACCCTTGCGCGGTGGCGAAAGCATCGCGGTGCTCGGGCAGCCGGTCAGCGTGATGGCGGTTCCCGGCCATACGCTGGGCCATCTCGCCTACCACGCACCGGGTCGGCTGTTCTGTGGCGACACCCTGTTCGGTGCCGGGTGCGGTCGTCTGTTCGAAGGCACGCCGGCGCAGATGGCCGCATCGCTCGACAGCATCGCGGCCTTGCCGGACGACACACTGATCTACTGCGCCCACGAATACACCGAGATGAATCTGCGCTTCGCGCTGGCCGTCGAGCCGGAAAATTCAGCGCTGTTGCAGCGGGTCGGCAAGGTTGCAGCGCAGCGGGCCGCCGGTCTGCCGAGCGTGCCCTCGACCCTGGCCGAGGAAAAGGCGACCAATCCCTTCCTGCGCTGTGCTGAGGCGGCTGTCATCGCGGCCGGGATGCGGCACGCTGGCTTCGCTGAGAATACCGCTACGGCGGCTATAGTTCCGTCAAGAACGGAAATCTTTGCGGCCATCCGGAGCTGGCGGAACAGCTTCTAAGTCGTTCTCTGGCCGATCCGTCCGGCCACTTTTCCCAGGGCATCGAGTACCCGGGCCGCATTGAACGGCTTGATGATGAAGCCGGCCGCGCCGTTCAGGATCGCTTCCTGAACGGTGTCCGGATGGGCGTTGCCGGTAATCATCACGACTTCGGTTTCGGGACGGGCCGCCTTGATCTCGCCGAGCGCTTCGAGGCCGCTCTTCTCGGGCATGACGACATCGAGACAGACGATGTCCGGTTTCAGGCGCTCGGCCATCTCGACCGCGGTATTGCCATTGCGGGCTTCGCCGACGACCTCGTATTTTTCGCCGCGCACTATGCTGCGCAGGACGGTTCGCATGATGTCGTTATCGTCGACGATCAGTATGGAAATCAGTTTCTTAGCCATTTTTCATGGGCTGGGCAGCTTGTCAAAGCGGCATACCCGGTCGCGGCCCTCGTCCTTGGCCTTATAGAGCGCCTGATCGGCAGCCTTGATCAGTTCTTCGGCCGAGTTGCCGGCGTCCGGCGTCGCGGCGGCGATACCGATACTCAGCGTTACCCTGCCAAGTTGCGAGGCGGAGTGCGGGATGTTCAGCTGATGGATGGCGTGCCGGATTTTCTCGGCGACGAAGAGCGTGCCGCCAATTGCCGTTTCCGGCAGGACAACGGCGAATTCCTCGCCGCCGTAGCGGGCGGCTATGTCGGAGGCGCGTTCCAGATTCGTGGCAATGGCGTTGGCCACCTGGCGCAGGCAGTCGTCGCCCGCCTGGTGGCCGTAAGTGTCGTTGTACAGCTTGAAGTGGTCGACGTCGCACATCAGCAGGGCAATGCTGGTGGCGCTACGGCGGGCCCGTCGCCACTCGCGCGAGATGTATTCGTCGAAGAAACGCCGATTGGCGATGCCGGTCAATCCGTCGCTGGCGGAAAGCCGTTTCAGTTCATGATTGGCGGTGTCGAGCTTGCGGGCGAGCACGACCAGCGAGGTCCGCATCTGAATGATGCGCTGCATGGCGCGAATTTTGGCATTGAGTACGACTTGGCTGACCGGCTTGTGCAGATAGTCGTCGCCGCCGGCTGAAATTCCCTTCTCGATATCTTCGTCCTTGCCGAGCGATGAGAGGAAGATGATCGGCGTCCAGTCGCCCGGCTTCTCCATCGCCCGGATGCGCTGGGCGACCGCGAAGCCGTCGATGTCGGGAAGAATTACATCGAGCAAAACCATGTCCGGCTGTTCGCGGCTGAAGATCTCGACCGCCGTTTCGCCATTCTCGGCAGCGAGGGCGATGGCGCCGAATTGTTCAACGTACTGGGTAAGCACCAGCAGGTTGGAACGGCTGTCTTCGACGATCAGGATTTTCATGGTGGGTCGCAGGCTGGAGGCTGAGGCAGTCTAACGGCAATAGGTATTGAAGAAAACCAGTGCGGCGATGGCTATGCTGATCGCCGTCACGCCCCAGGCAATGCCCCAGAACAGCGTCTGGCGCGCCTGATGGTAGGCGCGGCGTTGCTTGAATTGAACATAACGTTGCAGTTCGCCGAGCGTCAACAGGGCCAGGAACAGGAAAAAAATCATCCCGCAGAACAAGAAAATGATCACGCCATTGGTCATTTCGCGGCAGGTGCTGGCCGAGTGCCGGATGAACAGCAATACCGAATCGGTTTTCAAGGCGTGGCTGCCGACCAGAAAGGCCAGCCAGGCAAACAGGACGATCAGGCCGATCGCCAGCCAGGTCTGCCAGCGCTTCAGCTGGGCAAGGGCGTCCTTGATGTCTTCGATGATCCAGATCATTGTTATTGCCGCCTTCCCGGCGGTCCCGTTGTGCTAAATTTGCCAAATAAAATAAACCGACGGTAGATTAACATGGCACAGCAAACGGCACTCAATCAGCTAAAGATATCGCACCTGAGCGCAGTCCTGAAATCCCCGCGCAGCCGGAAAATCGGCAAGTGGTTGGGCGGTTTTTTGCTGGTTTTTGGCCTGCTTGGTTATTTTGCCGCGCCGCCGCTGATTAAATACATTTTGGTGCAGCAGCTCGGGCAGGCCTTGCACCGCGAAGTCAGCATCGGAACGATCGACATCAATCCCTATGCCTTGTCGGCCCGGGTCAGCGGCGTGTCGATCAAGGCCGAGGGCGGCAAGGAGGCGGCCGGCTTTGATGAGCTGTTCGTCAATCTGTCCTCGGCCTCGATTTTCAAGCTGGCGGTCGTCGTCGATGAATTCCGCCTGCAGGGTTTGCGGCTTGCCGTTGCCCGGGTTGGCGAAGGCCGCTACGACATTTCCGATCTGCTCGATGAATGGATGAAGCCCAAAGACGAGCCGGACACCGGTACGCCGCGCTTCTCGCTCAATAACATCCAGTTGATTGGCGGCAAGATCGTTTTCGATGACCAGCCGAAGGGCAAGGTGCATACGATTAGCGACATCAACCTGGCGCTGCCTTTCGTTTCGAGCCTGCCCTACCAGGCCGAAGTGCTGGTTCTGCCGAGTTTTTCGGCGAATATCAACGGTTCTTCTGTTGATCTGAAAGGGCGCAGCACACCGTTTACCGGCGACCACGAAAGCGAACTCGACCTCGATCTGGATCGCTTCGAGCTGGCGGGTATCCAGCCCTACCTGCCGGAGTCGCTGCCGTTGCGTCTCGACTCCGGTACCGTCGATTCGGAGTTGAAGGTGCAGTTCAAGGAATTGCCCGATCAGGTATTTTCACTGGTCGTCGTCGGTAGCGCACATGTGTCCGGCCTGACGCTGGCCGAGCGTAATGGCCGGCCGTTAATCGGCTGGAAGCGGCTGGATGTCGATCTCGACAAGGCCGACCTGACGAACCGGATGGTCGCCGTCAAGCGGGTTGCACTGGACGGGTTGGAGGCCAGCCTGACGGTCAATCGGCAGGGTGAATTCAACCTTCTCGAGCTTGCCGACAAGCTGTCCCGGCCGGCGATGCGGGCGCCGGAAGTGAAGCCGGAAAAGAGGCCGGAAGCGAAGCCTGTCGAAGACAAGGCGTTTGCCTGGTCGCTCGGCGAATTCGTTCTGAGCAATGGACTGGTGCGCTGGAAGGATGATTCCAACCTGACGCCGGTAGCCGGCGAGGTACGCAAGCTGCAAGCCAGGGTCGGCAAGCTTGACAACAAACTGGCGGCGCCGATCACGATCAGCGAAGTGAGCTATCAGGTTGATCTTGGCGAACGCTTCCAGGTCGACAAGATGACCATCAAGGATATCCGGGTCGATCTGCCGGCGCATCGCGTCGACATCGGCGAAGTCAGCAACCAGCAGGCCCGGGCCCGCATGTTGCGTAACAAGGAGGGCAAGATCGAGTGGGTCAGCTCGCCGGTGCTGAAGACGATTCGGGCGACCGATGCCAAGGCCAATGACGTCAAGCCATGGATTGGCAATGTTGCCAAACTGACTGTTGACGATCTGGCTTTCCATTTCGAGGACCAGGCGACCAAACCGGCGGCAATTCAGGAGTTGGATGGATTCAGCCTGCGGGGCGAAAACCTGGGCAATGTGCCGGGCAAGAAGGGACGCATCAGACTGCAGGGCAAGATCAACAAGCAAGGCAGCCTGAATGTCGATGGCTCGGTACAGCTGATGCCGCTCGATCTGGCGCTGCAGGTCGAAACGCAGTCGATTCCGCTCTTGCCGCTGCAGCCGTATTTCACCGAGCAACTGAACATCGCCTTGACCCGCGGTCAGGTCTCGAACAAGGGTGAAGCCATCGTGCAGATCGACAAGTCCGGCCTGAAGGCATCCTACAAGGGGACGGCGACACTGGGCGACTTGCTGGCGGTCGACAAACTGAACAATGCCGATTTTCTGCGCTGGAAATCGCTTTTCCTGGGCGGCATCGATTTCCGCCTTGAGCCGATGACGATCAATGTCGGCGAAATTGCCTTGACCGATTTCTACTCCAAGTTGATTCTCAACCAGTCCGGGCGTCTCAATTTGCAGGATATCGTCAGGAAGCCCGAGGCCGGGGCCGTGCCGGTTACCACCGCGGCTGCCCGGCCGGTCGCTGTTGCCGCGGCACCGGCTAAGGCGCCGCTGCCGATCAAGATCGGCAAGGTCACCTTGCAGAATGGCACGATCAATTTCTCGGATTTTTTCGTCAAGCCGAATTACACGGTTAATGTGACCAAGCTTGGCGGGCGCGTCACCGGACTCTCTTCGGCGGCCGATACGGTAGCCGATCTCGATCTGCGCGGCAGCTATGCCAAATCGGCGCCGGTAAAGATCCAGGGCAAGCTGAATCCGCTGGCCGCCAAGTCCTATCTCGACATCAAGGCCGAGGTGAGCGGTGTCGATCTGGTCGGCTTCTCGCCATATTCCGGCAAATATGCCGGCTACAACATCGAGAAAGGCAAGCTTTCGCTCAATCTCGCCTACAAGCTGGAGAACAATCAACTGACCGCCGACAACAAGGTGTTCATCGACCAGTTTACTTTTGGCGAGCCGGTGGATAGTCCGGATGCAACCAAACTGCCGGTCAATCTGGCGATTTCGTTGCTGAAGAACAACCGGGGCGAAATCGATATCAATCTGCCGATTGCCGGTTCGCTGGACGACCCGCAATTTTCGGTCGGCGGGCTGATCGTCAAGGTTATCGTCAATCTCTTCGTCAAGGCCGTGACGTCGCCCTTCGCTTTGCTTGGATCGATGTTTGGCAGCGGCGAGGAGTTGTCGAATGTCGAATTCGCCGCCGGTCGGGCCGGCATCAATGAGTCGGCAAGCAAAACGCTGGAAACCCTGGCCAAGGCGCTCAACGAACGCGATTCGCTGGAACTGGAGATCGGCGGTCGGGCTGATCCGGTGGCCGACAAGGAAGGCCTCAAGCGGGTTGCCCTGGAGCGCGCGCTGCGCGTCGAAAAGCGCGGCGATCAGGCAAAGAGTGGCGATGCCGGCGATGGTACGGGCCGTCTGGAAATTGCGCCGGAGGAGTACAAGACCTATCTGACCCGGGCCTACAAGGCCGCCAAGTTTCCCAAACCGCGCAACATCATCGGCCTGCAAAAGGATCTGCCGGTTGAGGAAATGGAGAAGCTGATGCTGGCCAATCTGCCGGCGACCGACGACGATGTTCGCCAATTGGCGCAGCGCCGGGCCGAGAACGTTCAGGTCTGGTTGATCGAACAGGGCAAGGTTGCAGCGGAACGTTTGTTCATCGTGCCGCCGAAAGTCGAGCCGGACGAGAAGGGCAAGTCCAGTCGTGTCGATTTTTCACTGAAATAAGGCCATGACCGAAACAATGGGCTTGGCCCTGATGGCTGGTGTGGTCGTCGTCATTTTGTTGCAGGCGGCGGTATTGTTGTGGGGATCGCGCCACGACGATGGCGAAAAGCGTTTCCGTGCGCTGCAGGAGGCGCAGGACAAGGGGCTGGCCCGGCTCGAACGTGAATTGCGCGAAGAACTGGCGCGTGGCCGGCGCGAGGATGCCGAGGAGTCGTTCCGCGATCGCGAGGAACGGGCCCAGTCGGCCAATCTGCTCGGTCAGGCGGTAACGACCCAGGTCGGGCAGTTTGGCGCACTCCAGGCCGAGCGGCTGGAAGCCTTCGCCCGCGAACTGAACCGTTTTTCACTGGGTCTCGACGAACGTTTCGAGCGCCTGAAGTTGTCTGTCGAAGGGCGCTTGACTGCGATCCAGGCCGATAACGCCAGCAAGCTTGAAGAAATGCGCCGGACCGTCGATGAAAAGCTGCATGCGACACTCGAGCAGCGCCTCGGCGAATCGTTCAAGCTGGTCAGCGAGCGGCTTGAACAAGTGCATCGCGGTCTCGGTGAAATGCAGACACTGGCGGCCGGGGTCGGCGATCTGAAACGGGTGCTGACCAATGTCAAGACGCGCGGCACCTGGGGCGAAGTCCAGTTGGCGGCACTGCTCGAACAGCTGCTGACGGCAGATCAGTTTGCCGCCAATGTGGCAACCGTCCCGGGTAGCAACGAGCGGGTCGATTTTGCCATTCGCCTTCCCGGCAAGGATGACGGCGCCGTGGTCTGGTTGCCGATCGATGCCAAGTTTCCCATCGAGGATTATCAGCGGCTGCTCGATGCGCAGGAGCGGATCGATCCGGCGGCGGTCGAGGAAGCGGCAAAGGCGATTGAAACACGCCTGAAAAACGAGGCCAGGAGCATCCGCGACAAATACGTGTCGCCGCCGCATACGACTGATTTCGCCATGCTTTACCTGCCGATCGAGGGTTTGTATGCGGAAGCCTTGCGGCGCCCGGCGCTGGCCGAAACGCTACAACGCGATTACCGTGTCAGCCTGGCCGGGCCGACGACGTTGGCGGCGCTGCTCAACAGCCTGCAGATGGGCTTCCGGACGCTGGCTATCGAGCAGCGTTCGGCCGAAGTTTGGGCGGTGCTCGGCGCCGTCAAGACCGAGTTCGGCAAGTTTGGAGAAGCATTGGCCCACACCAAGAAGAAGCTCGATGAAGCGAGCAACAGTATCAGCAAGGCGGAAACCCGGACCCGGCAATTGTCGCGCCGGTTGAAGGACGTCGAGGCCCTGCCAGTGGGCGAAGCGGAAAAATTGATCGGAGTAGCGGATTTTGAGGGTGAAGATGAGTGAACTGGATGCGGCCTACCGCGCGACAAGCTACCGGGTTTTTCTACCGGGGGGAATTGTTGAGTTGCGTATCGATCAGGCCAATGCGGCACTGATCGCCTGGCTTAAGCAGACCGGATGCGCGATGTTTGCCATCATCACCGCCTATAATCCCGGGGCGCAGCCGGTTGCGGCGGCGCTGAACGCCGAGCGGCAAGCGCAACTTGAGTGCGATTTGCTGGAGGGGAATTACGAACCCTATGCCGGCGAAAATGTCCCCGATAACGGGCGCGGGCCAGTCGAGGAAACCTGTTTCGTACCGGATATCACGCAGGAAGATGCCTGTGCGCTGGCCGCGGATTTTGGCCAGAACGCTATCGTCTACGGCGGCGCCGACGGCATTCCACGTTTGATCTGGATAGAAGAAACTGAACATGAGCAAGAAAATCGGCCGTTTTGAAGTGCTCCGCGAATTGGGCCGCGGTGCCCAGAGTACGGTCTATCTTGGCTTCGATCCCCAGCTGCAACGGGAAATCGCCATCAAGACCATGCATTTCAACCGGCCCGACCCAACCCAGAACAGGGTTCTGCTCGACGAGGCGCGAACGGTCAGCAAGTTGCGCCATCCGAGTATCGTGCCGATCTACGAGGCCGGGGAGGAGGGCGGTGATCTCTATCTGGTCTTTGAATATGTGCCGGGCAAGAACCTCGGTGAATTCCTGCACGATAGCGGGGCACTGTCGCCGGTCAAGGCGCTCGGCATCATGCGACCGATTCTTGAGGCGGTGTCCCACGCTCATGCCCAGGGGATCATCCATCGCGACCTGAAACCATCGAATATTTTGCTCGATGAAAACGGCACGCCGCGCGTCATGGATTTCGGCATCGCCGCCCGGGTCGACGCGCCTGGCGATAATGCCGGGGAGTTTTCCGGGACGCCGGCCTACATGGCGCCCGAATACATCGAACGGCGCGAAAGCAGTGAGCGGTCGGATGTCTTTGCCGCCGGCCTGGTCCTGTTCGAGATGCTGGCTGGCCGGCGTGCCATCGAAGGCAGCAATATTTTCCAGGTGATGCACCGCATTGCCAACGAGAATCTCCGGCTGTCGGGCGATGCCGCGGTGGATGAGCGCTTGAGCAGTATCTTGTACAAGGCGCTGGCCCGCGATCCTTCTCTGCGCTACCAGACGGCGGCGCAGTTTGGCGAGGCGCTCGACAATTACCTGGCGCCGGAAGAGGACGCGACGCTGGGCGACGGCAAGCAGTCGACGCTGGACTTTCTGCTCCGCCGGATTCGTCACAAGAGCGACTTCCCGGCGCTCTCCGAGTCGGTCAGTGCCATCAACAAGATCGCCAACAGCGAGACGGAGAGCATCAACAAGCTGTCGAATTCCATCCTCAAGGATTTCGCCTTGACCAACAAGCTGTTGCGCCTGGTCAATTCCGCCTATTTTCGGCCGGCTGGCGGCGGCAGCATCAGCACCGTGTCACGGGCGGTGATCGTGCTCGGCTTCGAAGCCGTGCGCAATATCGCCATTACCGTCTTGCTCTTCGAACATCTGCAAAACAAGGCCAACGCCAACCAGCTCAAGGAGGATTTTCTGCGCGCCAACCTGGCCGGGATTCTCGCCAAGGACATCAGTGCCACAGCGCAGATGCGCGATCTCGAGCAGACCTTCATTTGCGCGCTGTTCCACAGCCTGGGGCGGCTGCTGTCGCAGTTCTATTTCCCCGAAGAGTCCGACGAGATCCGTCGCATCATGGAGCAGAAGAAATGCAGCGAAGACAGTGCCGCGCTGCAAGTGCTCGGTATCTCGTTCGAGGATATGGGCATCGCCATCGCTCGCCAGTGGGGGTTTCCATCACTGATTGTCGGCAGCATGCGCAAGCTGCCGGCTGGGGCGGTGAAGAAGGCGGTAACGCAGGAGGATCGCCTGCGCATGTTGTCGGCTTTGTCCAATGAGCTCTGCGACGTCATCGCCGAGGCCACGCCGGAAGCGCGGGACCGCGAATTGAAGAAGACGATGGCGCGGTTTTCGGCCGCCGTCTCGCTCGACCGGAACCAGATACAGCAGACCTTGCAACGGAGCATCGAGGAAGTCGCGGAGTTCGCCCGCATCATCCATCTCAACCTGCAGCAGACGACTTTCGGCAAGCAGATGCGTCAGTTTTCCCGGGGCGGAGAGGGCGGTAGTGTTGCGGTTGACGAGAACTCCGAGACGAATTTCCTGGAGGGTACGCTGCTGCGTGAAAACGATCCGCTCAGCGGCGCTGGTGGTGATTCAGGCGAGGCGGGCGGGCAGGTCGATGCCCAGTCGGTACTGACGGCCGGTATTCAGGACATCAGCAATACGCTGGTCGACGGTTTCAAGCTCAATGACATTTTGCGCATCATTCTTGAAACCATGTATCGGGCGATGGGCTTTCGGCGCGTCGTGCTGTGCATCCGCGATGCCAAGTCCGGCACCATGCAGGGGCGCTTCGGCTTCGGGCCGGAGGCCAACGAAGTGGCCAAGGCTTTCCGGTTTCCGCTGAGCTTCACACCGGATATCTTTCATGCCGCGACCTCGAAGGGTGTTGACATCCTGATCAGCGACATCGACGACCCGAAGATTGCCGGGCGCATTCCGGAGTGGTTCCGCAAGGCCGTGCCGGCCCACTCTTTCGTGCTGTTTCCGCTGAATATCAAAGGCAACCCGGTGGCGTTGATTTACGCCGACCGGGATGAGCCGGGCGGGATTGAAATCCCGGAAAAGGAACTGTCGCTGCTTCGTACCCTGCGCAATCAGGCCGTTCTGGCCATCAAACAGGGTAGCTGATTACCAGAGCTTCCACCACGCCGTCTTGCGCTCCAAGCCATCCTTGTAGAAGCGGCTTTTCGGGAAGTTCTGGCGCATCACGCGCTCGGCGTCGTCGCGCAGATCGGTCATTCCCATCTTGTCGTAGGCGGTGACCAGAATGAACATTGCTTCTTCGATGGCCGGCGCTTGCGGGTAAGTCTTGACCGCAAACTGGGCGCGATTGGCTGCGGCGATGTAGGCGCCACGCATGATGTAGTAGCGCCCGACGTGTACTTCCATCGAAGCCAGCGCATTTACCAGGTACTCCATGCGCTTGACGGCGTCCGGCGCGTATTTGCTGTTCGGGAAGCGGGTGACCAACTCACGGAAAGAGTCGAAAGCTTCACGGGCCGCCTTGGGGTCGCGCTCGGTTGGGTCCTGCGAACTGATGTAGCCGAGCAGGCCGAGGTCTTCGTTGAAGTTGATCAGGCCCTTCAGGTAATAGACATAGTCGACGGCCGGATGATTCGGGTGCAACTTGATGAAGCGGTCGCAGGCCGCGAGGGCCGAGCCGGGTTCATTGCTCTTCCAATATATATAGCCGAGTTCAAGCTGCGCCTGCTGGGCGAAGCGACCGTAGGGATAACGGGATTCGAGCTTTTCGAGATACTTGGCCGCCTTGTCCCAGGCGCCATCGGCCTGCGCATCCTTGGCCTCGGAGTAAAGCTTGCCGGCCGACCAGCCGACGGTTTCGTCAGGTGTATCGCCGAACGAACTGCATCCGGTGAGCACGGCGGCAACGAAAAGCGCAGTCAGCAGGTGGAAGAAGGCGGGAAAGTGCCGGAATGCGGCTAAACTTCGCATCATGAAAGATCCTATGGAAAACTCCGGCGATTATAGCCGAACTGAACCGCTTCACTTGACGGTTCCTGATGCCAGTTATGGCCGTCGCCTCGATCAGGTGCTGGCCGACATGCTGCCGCAACATTCACGCAACCGCCTGCAGGGATGGGTCCGCGACGGTTGTGTACAGGTTGATGGCAAGGTCGAGACCGAGCCCAAACGCAAGCTGCTGGGCGGCGAGCGACTGATTGTCAACGAACCGCACGATGTTCGGAGTATTCCCGAGCAGCCCGAAGACATTCCGCTCGACATCGTTTTCGAAGACGAAACGCTGATCGTCATCAACAAGCCGGCCGGACTGGTTGTCCATCCGGGCAGCGGCAACTGGAGCGGCACGCTGATGAACGCGCTGTTGCACCACGTGCCGGCGATTGCCGAAGTGCCGCGGGCCGGCATCGTGCATCGCCTGGACAAGGACACCAGCGGTCTGTTGGTCGTCGCCAAAACGCTGGAGGCGCAGACCGATCTCGTCCGCCAATTGCAGGCCCGTACGGTCCGTCGGGTCTATCTGGCGCTTGCTGCCGGGGCAATAACGACGGGGGGCGGAATCGATTCGCCGATCGGCCGCCATCCGGTGCAGCGCATCAAGATGGCGGTGGTGCCGGAAAGTCGCGGTGGCAAGCCGGCGCTGACCTGGTTCCGGATCATGGAGAAATTCCCCTACTGCACCTTCATCGAGTGTTCGCTGGAAACCGGCCGGACGCACCAGATTCGCGTGCACATGGCATCGCTCCATCATCCGCTGGTCGGCGATCAGGTCTATGGCAAGCCGAATGCCAAGTTGCCGGTTTTTCCCCGGCAGGCGCTGCATGCGACGCGCCTTGGCCTGGTGCACCCGCTGTCGGGCTTCAAGATGCAATGGGAAGTGCCGATGCCGGAGGATATGCGCAATCTGCTCGACAGCTTGCGTAATGGCTGACCTGCTGGTTCCGGCGTGGCCGGCTCCGGCCAACGTGCGCACCTTGCAGACGCTGCGTAGCGGCGGTTGCAGCCCGGCCCCCTGGGATAGCTTTAACCTCGGTGATCATGTCGGCGACGAGCCACGGCACGTTGCCGCCAACCGTGCGGTGCTGCGAAGGCTGTTGCCGGGCGAGCCGTTGTGGTTGACGCAGGTGCATGGCATAGCTGTGGCTGATGCTGGTTCCTCGCCCAATTCCCTGGAGGCCGATGCCGCTTTCGCCCGGTCACCGGGCCGTGTCTGCGCGGTCATGACGGCCGACTGCCTGCCGGTGCTGTTTTGCGATCGCGCGGGAACCGTGGTGGCTGCCGCCCATGCCGGCTGGCGTGGTTTGGTGGCGGGGGTGCTGGAGGCCACGATCAGCAGGATGGGTGTCCCGTCGGACGAGCTTCTGGTCTGGCTGGGGCCGGCCATCGGCCCGCAGCGGTTTGAGGTCGGCGACGAAGTCAGGGCTGCTTTTCTCGCCCATGATGCGGCTGCCGAAAGTGCATTTTTGCCACAGCCGCAAGGCAAGTGGCTGGCCGATATCTACCGGCTGGCGCGCCAGCGTTTGCGGGTAGCCGGAGTCGATTCGATCAGCGGCGGCGATTGCTGCACGGTATCCGATGTCGGCCGCTTTTTTTCCTATCGTCGCGATGGGGTGACGGGGCGTATGGCCAGCCTGATCTGGCTCGACAGTTAGGTTTCGTCAGCCCGCCTCGAACAGGGATTGGCCGGCTGTATTCAGCTTTTCGCGGGAATCCCGGTTACTTGGTAATCGCGCTGTTTCTTCCGGAGAACTGATCGCTCAGTCTGAATGCCGCGTCGTCAAAGCGTCCCTGCGGGTGTTCCCGGCAATAGCGGCTGACGTACTGATCGATGGTGCCACTGGAAATAGTGGAAACTTGCTGGCTAGGTCGGGCGTAGTTGTGGCCGGTCAACAGGCCGCGTATCCAGGACAGGTAAATGGCCCGCTGATCGGTATCGTCTTTCGATGCCGTCCAGGCTTGGCAGCTCATGTCGTCGAAGCCGAGAATCTTCAGCGGAACTTGGGCGGATGAAGGGGGAGAGAGTATGGCGAGGCCGATGGCCGCCAGCGTGACTGCGGAAAATTTCGCAGACTTCCAGATTGTCATGCCCGAGCTCCTGTAGCAAAAACATGAAGCAGATGACCACTTCAGTCCCTGAACATACCCCCAACTGCCGATGCTTGGCAAATGACTGGGCTCTTGAGTGCCCGTCTGGGCCGTTGTTTCAGGGCCTGTCGGCCTTGATAGGTTGGGTAGCCGGCAAGCGGTTTGTCTCGGATGGCAAATTGCGGCAGAGATTTGTCGGCGGGGCGAAAGGCAATCCGGAGCGACGACCGCGCTTAGCGTGTACACTCAGCAGTGGCTTCGTACTGGGAGGAACTTGCGTTCTTGGCACTTGGAGCATTTTGCAGGCGTCAAATGTCATTTTTCGCTACTTTCACCGTACCAGGCAGGATCTATCGATGCACCCAATAAAACTCGTTGCGACCCCAAAAATTGCCAAGCTGTTCACATTGGCGCGCGCCTCCTGTATTGATTTCGGGTATCGCCGATGAAAACCCCGAGCCGAATAGCGCCCCTGGTTACCGACGGTCTGGTTGACAAGGTTCTCCGCCAGTTGATGAGCGGCAAGGAAGCCATGGTCTACGTCGTTCAGTGCGGTGACGAAATACGCTGTGCCAAGGTCTATAAGGAAGCCAACAAGCGGAGTTTCCGGCAGGCGGTCGATTACACCGAGGGGCGCAAGATCAAGAACAGCCGGCAGGCGCGGGCGATGGAAAAGGGTTCGCGCTACGGGCGCAAGGAACAGGAGGCCGCCTGGCAGCACGCCGAAGTCGATGCGCTGTATCGGCTTGCCGCAGCCGGTGTGCGCGTGCCAACGCCATACAATTTCCACGAAGGCGTGCTGCTGATGGAACTGGTAGCCGACGAAGACGGTGAGCCGGCGCCGCGCCTCAACGACGTGGTGCTGAGCGACGAAGTCGCCCGGCAATTTCATGCCATCCTGCTGCGCCAGGTCGTGCGCATGCTCTGCGCCGGCATCGTGCACGGCGATCTCTCCGAATACAACGTACTGGTCGATAGCGAGGGGCCGGTCATCATCGATCTGCCGCAGGCGATCGATGCTGCAGCCAACAACAACGCCAGCCGGATGCTCGAGCGTGACGTCGATAACCTCGCGGCCTATTTTGGCCAGTTTGCTCCCGAACTGCTGACGACCAGCTATGGCAAGGAAATCTGGTCGCTCTACGAAACCGGCAAACTCCACCCGGAGAGCGAACTGACCGGTGCTTTCGAGCCGGAAGAGACGTTGGCCGACCTCAACGAGGTGATGCAAATTATCGATGCGGCGAGCGATGAGGATGCGGCCCGTCGGGCGCGCAAGGAAGCCGCCAGGCTCGGGGATCTATCCGGCTGACCGACGGCACACATGCCGATGTGGATTGCCCAAGGCCGGTTGCTCATTCAGCCAAATGGCAGCAGCGGCGTATAATCCGCGCCTTTCCTCCGTAGCAGATTCCTTGTGAGCACTCTTTCCTGGATCATCGCCGTTTCTCTGGCCGGTGGCGCGCTCAGCGTCGTTGCCGCCGCAGGGTTGAGCATGGCTATCGGCGTACACCGCATCAATGTGCTGATTTCCTATGCGATCGGGGCCTTGCTCGGTGCTGCTTTCCTTGAAATCCTGCCGCATGCGCTGGAACATGGCGACCCGCGCTGGATGACGGGAACCGTGCTGTTCGGCATCATGGTTTTCTTTGTGCTGGAAAAATTGGTTCTGTGGCGGCATTGTCACCACGATCATTGTGAGGCACATGAGGCTCACGCGCCGGCCCATGATCACGGGCGTTCCGGCCTGATGATCCTGGTTGGCGACACCTTTCACAATTTTGTCGATGGCATCCTGATTGCCGCAGCCTTCCTGCAAAGCACGGAGGCCGGCATGGTTACCGCGCTGGCCATCATTGCCCATGAAATTCCGCAGGAAGTCGGCGATTACCTGATCCTGCTCCATTCCGGTTACAGCAAAATCCGGGCTTTGGCGTTCAACCTGCTTTCCAGCCTGGCAACCCTGGTTGGCGCGATGCTCGCCTACTTCGCGCTCTCCGAGATGCAGGAATGGATTCCGACGCTGCTTGGACTGGCGGCGGCGAGCATGATCTATGTTGCCGTGGCCGACCTGATTCCCGGACTGCACAAACGAACGGAACTGCGGGCGACCATCCAGCAGGTCTTACTTATCGGCCTCGGGATCGCTTCGATCGCCATCGTTCAGTCGCTCGTTGGCGAGTGACTCCCGATAGGCGCGGCGCTGCCGCCGGACCTTGCTGCCGCTGATCCAGAGCAGCAGCCCGCAAGGCAGCAATCCGTAGAAGAAAAATGAAATGATGCCGGCAATGACGCTGGGCTCGTTGGCAGCAACGAGCACCGTGACGTAAAGCCAGCCGATAGCGATGATGTACATGCCGTAATTATGCATTGACAGCGCCGAAGGCGGTATGCAGAATCCAAAAGCTATAACCCCGACAACAACAGAGACGAGTCTTCCCATGGCGCAGGGATCGAACAATAACGACGCATTTTTGGGTTCTGCCATGCAATTCATGCAGGCCGGGCAAGACATGGCTCAGCAGTTCATGGAGTTTCTCGGCAAGACCAGTGGCGCGTCTGGCGCAGAGCCTCTCCCGGCGGCCGACCCGCAAGCGCTGACCGCGCTGCAAAAGCAGTTCATGGATCAGCAAATGTCTCTTTGGCAGGCCATGCTCGCCAAACAGCAGGGCCAGGAACAAAGCTTCAAGGTCTCTCCGGAGCCGGGGGATCGCCGCTTCTCAGCGCCGGAATGGCGCGATAGCCCGATTTACGATTATCTGCATCAGGCTTATCTGCTCAATACTCAATACCTCAAGCAAGTCGTCGAGGTGATTCCGGCCGACGACGACAAGGCCAAGAACAAGATGCGCTTTCTGGCTAGGCAGGTAGCCGATGCCATGGCCCCGTCGAATTTTGCCGCGACCAATCCCGAGTTCATCCAGCGGGCGCTGGAAACCAAGGGGCAGAGCATTACCGACGGCATCAACAATCTGATCGCCGATTTCGAGAAAGGCCGTATCTCGATGACCGACGAGTCGGTATTCGTCGTCGGTCAGAATATCGCGACGACCGAAGGGGCTGTCGTCTTCGAAAACGAGCTGATGCAGCTCATCCAGTACAAGCCGCTGACTCCCAAGGTCGGGACGCGCCCGCTGTTGGTGGTGCCGCCCTGTATCAACAAGTTCTATGTGATGGACCTGCAACCGGAGAATTCACTGATCCGCTTCATGGTTGAGCAGGGCAACACGGTTTTCCTTGTCTCCTGGCGCAATCCGAAGGAAGAGCAGGGCAATCTGCGGTGGGATGATTACCTTGAGCATGGCCCGATTGCTGCGCTGCATGTCATCCGGGAAGTCTGCAAGGTCAAGCAGGTCAATGCCCTTGGTTTTTGTGTCGGCGGGACGATCTTGACGTCGGCGCTGGCGGTGTTGAAGGAGCGTGGCGAGGACATCGTTTCATCGCTGACGTTGCTGACGACCTTGCTCGATTTTTCGGATACCGGCGAAATCGGCCTGTTCATCGACGAAAAAGGCCTGGCTGCCCGCGAAGCATCGATCGGCAACGGTGGCCTGCTGCCGGCGCGCGATCTGCAAAACACCTTCTCGATGCTGCGTGCCAATGATCTGGTCTGGAACTACGTTGCCGGCAACTATCTGAAGGGGCAGAAGCCGCAGGCTTTCGATCTGCTTTACTGGAACTCGGACTCGACCAATCTGCCAGGGCCGTTCGCCTGCTGGTACATGCGTAACCTGTATCTCGACAACAGCCTGCGTGTCCCGGGCAAGCTCCAGATGTGCGGGCAGCAAGTCGATCTCGGCAAGCTGGACATGCCGGTCTATCTGCTGGCAACGCGCGAAGATCATATCGTTCCCTGGCTGTCAGCTTACGAGAGCACGCGGATCCTCGGTGGCAAGACGCGCTTCGTGCTGGGTGCGTCAGGGCACATTGCCGGGGTGGTCAACCCGGCCAGCAAGAACAAGCGCAGCTATTGGGTCAACGATGACGTGAAAGCGGACGCTGATGGGTGGTTGGCCGCGGCCGAGGAGAAAAAAGGTAGCTGGTGGACCGACTGGGCGACCTGGATCAAGCCGTTGGCCGGTGACCTGCGGGCGCCGCGCAAGCTGGGCAATACCAAATACAAGCCGGTTGAACCGGCGCCGGGGCGCTACGTCAAGGAACGCGCCGTTTAATACTTCTGGGGGAGGGACGAATGTTGCGAGTCGCACTGGTAACCGGAGGGATGGGCGGTCTTGGCGAAGCCGTCTGCATCAAGCTTGCTGCACTGGGGTTCAAGGTGGTAACCACCTATTCTCCAGGTAACGCCAAGGTTCAGGACTGGCTGAAGACGATGAACAACATGGGGTACGGCTTCAAGGCCTACCCGTGCGATGTGACGGATTTCGACTCGGCGCATCAGTGCGTCGAGACGGTTACCAGGGAAGTCGGCCCGGTTGATGTGCTGGTCAACAACGCGGGTATCACGCGCGACATGACCTTCAAGAAAATGACCAAGGCCGACTGGGATGCGGTGATCCATACCAATCTCGATTCGGTATTCAACATGACCAAGCAGGTGCTCGATGGCATGACCGAGCGCAAATGGGGCCGCGTCATCAATGTGAGCTCGGTTAATGGCCAGAAGGGTGCCTTCGGCCAGACCAACTACTCGGCTGCGAAGGCCGGCATGCATGGTTTCACCAAAGCGCTGGCGCTGGAAGTGGCCAAGCAGGGCGTCACGGTCAACACTATTTCGCCGGGCTATATCGGTACCAAGATGGTCACCGCCATCCCGCAAGAAATTCTCGATTCAAAAATTCTGCCGCAGATTCCGGTCAATCGACTGGGAAAACCGGAGGAAATTGCCGGATTGGTGGCTTATCTCGCTTCCGACGAAGCGGCATTCGTTACTGGCGCCAATATTTCCATCAACGGCGGTCAGCACATGTACTAACTTTCGTATTTTTACCCTGCTCTAATTCAACAAGGAAGGAAAAACTATGACTCAACGTGTTGCTCTCGTTACTGGTGCCCTCGGTGGCCTCGGAACCGCAATCGCCCAACAACTCTCCCTGGCTGGCCACAAGGTTGTCGCTGCCTATCACCCGGAGTTCGACAAGCCGGATGAGTGGGTGAAGGAACAGGCTGCTGCCGGTTTCAAGGATTTCATCCTGGTCGCCGGTGATGTCTCCGATCTGGAGTCCAGCGCCAAGATGGTTGCCGAAGCTGAAGCCAAGGCCGGCCCGATCGATATCCTGGTGAACAATGCCGGTATTACTCGCGACCGCATGTTCGCCAAGTTGGAAAAAGATGGCTGGGATGCCGTTATCAATACCAACCTGACCAGCCTGTTTAACGTTACCAAGCAGGTTTCTGCCAAGATGGCCGAACGTGGCTGGGGTCGCATCATCAATATCGCCTCGGTCAATGGCGTCAAGGGTCAGGCCGGTCAGACCAACTATTCCGCAGCCAAAGCCGGCGTGATCGGCTTCTCCAAAGCGCTGGCCGCCGAACTGGCAACCAAAGGCGTAACGGTTAACGTCATCGCTCCGGGCTATGTTGCGACCAAGATGGTTACCGCCATTCGTGAAGACATCCTGAAGACCATCGTCGACTCCGTGCCGATGAAGCGTCTGGCCAAGCCGGAAGAAATCGGCTTCGCTTGCGCCTTCCTGGCGAACGAACTGTCCGGTTTCACCACTGGCGCGACGCTGAACATCAACGGCGGTCTGTACTACCAGTAACCGTAAATTGATGGTTTTCCATGTGTCGCCATAAGACGCCTGAACCAAGAAAAAGCCCTGTAAATCAGGGCTTTTTTATTGCCTATACGTTGCCATAAGACGCCATGCTGCGCATAATTGGCGTGTACCTCAGTGAGTAGCCTGGGTGTGTACCTCGCTCAAAAGCTACTCAAAATCTCGTAATCAGGCTTACTGCAATGGATTCCGCGATTTGCTTGAGGGGTTCCGGAGTACACTCGGCATGGCAGGCATTACTGACAAGGAAGTACGGGCACTGATCGCCAAGGCGCAGCGAGAGGGCAAGGCGCAATATCAGGTTGATGGCAGTGTGCCAGGGTTGACCATATCCGCGTCGAAGACCGGGCGAGCATCCTGGTACATCCGCTACCGTCTGGCCGGGAAGCAGAAGGAGAGAACCATCGGCCAATATCCGGCCTGGGGGGCTGCTGAGGCCCGCGATAAAGGGAAGGAGCTGCGCCGTGAAATTGATGGCGGTATTGATGTTGCGATCGAGAAGCAGCGCCAGAAGCAGGAGGCGTTACTAGCGATCACCGTCGACATGCTGGCTGCTGAGTATTTCCAGAAGGCAGAGAAGGGCATGACCTTGAAAACCGGCATGCGGCCGCACACCTTCAAACAGCGGAAATCGATCCACGAACGTTACGTCTCGCCGCTGATTGGGCGGTTCGAGGCTTCGACCATCACGCCCGCCCAGGTGGTCAATATCGTGAAGAAGGCAGAAGCGGGTGGAAAGACGCTTCCCGACATCACTCTGACCCATTGCAACCTGATTTTTGCCCATGGGATTGGTAATGGCGCCTGTACGTCAAATCCTTGCCGAGATTTGAAGCTGTCGGCCATTGTTGGCCCGCGGGAGCCGCCAAAGCAGCGCATTGCGATGGGGGCTGAAGAGCTTGGTGCGTTCCTCCGCGAACTGCACCGTATGCCGAGGCCATACGAATTGACCGTGCGACTCATGCTGCTGACAGGGGTGCGAATCAACACCATCGCCGAAGCGATGATCTGCGAATTCAAGCCCGATTTTGCGGTGTGGGAGGTGCCACACGAACGGCGCAAGAATCGCCGGCACACCACAGGGCCTTTCGTAATTCCCTTGCCTGCCCAGGCTGTGGAATGGGCCTGCGAACTGATTAAGCTGGCAGACACAAACGATTACCTCTTGCCGGTCAATCCGATCCGTGGTGCTGGTATCCGAAACCCTCTTTCGAAGCGCACGACGGTTGCGGGCTGGATTGACCGAGTCCGTGCAGAGTCCGGTGGAACCTGGCGGCGCATTACGCCGCACGATCTGCGATCGACTTGCAAGACGTGGCTGTCCGAGTTGCGGGTCGACTATGAGACCCGCCAGCGCTACTTGGATCACTCACTGGATAGCACCGTCGACAACATCTATGACAAGGCCGATTACCGGGAGCACCGACTGGCCGCTGCCAAAAAGTGGCTGGCATTCCTGAATGACCTGGAGGCCGGAAAGGAGAGCGCGAATGTTTCGGATATTCGTTGTGTGGGCTGAGGTGGAATTGAGCGTCTTTATCGAGGGCTTGAGGTGACAAGCAAAGCGCGAATCGCGGCAATTAATGCCATTGCGGATGAGTTCCTGGTCTTTGTGAGGAGAGACAAGCTTCCGTCGCCAACGGAATTGGAGGCCCGCTACAACCGAGTCAAGGCTGCGGTTGAATCCTGCGATGGAGGACTTGATGGCTGGTCAGTCGCCAGTCTATTCTGCCTCCTCGAGGAAAAAGCCTGGAAGGAGATTGCTAATCTGGCCGCGCTTGCTCAGACAACAGAGCCGGATCGTCTGCGGAAATTTGAAGTTTCAGTAGCTCCGGTTAGCAGCGTCAAAGACGGGAAATTTGTTGTTGAGGCGCAATCGACTGAGCAACGTGAGCTACCGGAACGGCTGATCGCCAAAGCGGTGGCTTTGAAAAAACACAATCAACAGCAGGGCAAGGCTGAATCAGTAAATAGTGCTAGAGAGAAGACCGTTGCGGCGAAGAACGGTAAGGAGTTTTTTGAATGGACGAAACAAGATCATGTGAAGGATGCTCTCCCGAAGAACGTGAATTCAATTAAGGAAATTGCTGGATTCAAAACAACGTGGGGTAAAGACGACACAATCAAAAGGTGGTGGAAGGACGCTTTTCCGGACCATAAATTCAGTTCTGGGAGAGAAAAAAATTCATAGGACGCTGACAGAAACCCCTATTTTCTGTCACTAGACCGAATTTTATTAAAGGAGATCGGTTGGCAAGATGCCATCCATGCAAGCCATACGACGCACAACGGCGCCATGGCTAATTTTAGGAGCATGGATAATGGCTTTCGACCAATTTCGCGGGCGGGTACTCTCGCTCGATACTGTTTCAACTGACTCAGACATCAGCGTATCGCAATTGAATCGCTGGATCAGTGAGGGTCACATCAAGGTCGTCAAACTTGGATACCGCATGACCCGTATCGACGGCGATTCGCTGGCTGATTTCTTTACCAGCCGAATTTCTGCTCCGCGGCCCCCTCGCGGCAAGCGCATAAAGGCACACTCCAACGAACTAGCCAGTCAAGCTTGAGGGGCTCCTATGTCCCTCACTTCAGACGCCAGCAACTGGCAGCAGGCCTATCGCCTGGCCGAGAGCCTGCCCTTTCACTTTACCTGGCCGGCAAAGCGCCGCGCCATCAGCGAGTTTCTCCTGGCCCTGCGCCAGGCGCTGATCGCCGGGAGGGCGGAGTGAGTCTCGATGCGACCCGCTGGGTATGGCAGCAGCAAGGGCTGCGGCCACTGCACAAGCTTGTCATGCTGGCTCTCGCCGATATGGCCGGGTATGACAACACGGTTTGGCCTAGTCACGATGCGCTAATGAAATCAACCGGCGTAGATCGCAAGACAATCTGGCAGGCGATCAAGGTGCTTCGAGAAATAGGGCATCTGGTTGACACCGGAGATCGACGTGGGCGGACAGGGCAGATTCCGGTCTTTCGATTGGCAAGCATTCCAAAAACGGAAGGATTCCAAAAAGGGATTGATTCCGAAAACGGAACAGTTCCGTTGTTACCTGGAAAGGATTCCGAAAACGGAATAGTGAAGGATTCCGAAAACGGAATAGTGAAGGATTCCGAAAACGGAATAGTGAAGGATTCCGAAAACGGAATACGGAATCTAGAAGGTGAACCAACCAGTGAACCTACGTGCTCACCTTCGCCGAGCGAGTCGGTAGATGATGGCTTCGCCACTTTTTGGGAGCACTACCCAAAGAAGGTAGCCAAGCCTCAAGCCCTGAAGGGATGGAAGAAGATCAAGCCGGCCGGCCAGGTGCTTGCTGACCTGATGGCATCCTTGGATAAACAGAAGGTTTCTGCCGACTGGCTGAAGGATGGCGGCCAATTCATACCGCACCCCGCAAGCTGGCTCAATGGTCGCCGCTGGGAAGACGAGACACCGCAGGCTGCTGGCCAGACGGCAGCACCGGCCCGTAATCCAATCTTCGCGGGGGCTATCTGACCATGATCGCGCTTCCATACGGTGCCGCCGAGATTGTTGCCATGCGCAAGAATGGCAAGCGGCCAGCCGACCAGTTGCTGATTTCCTTTGTCGGGCCACTGCACGGCGAAACCAACCCTGTGGTCATTGCCAAGCCCTCACGCGGCTACGCCTGGCGCTTCGTGGTTGCGCTGCCGGTTCTAATCGTGGCAACCACCGACACGCCGCACCTCGCCGGCATCGTCCAGGCGATCGATACCGCAGCGCCTGCCGCCCTGTCGGTTTGGTTTGCCGATCAGCAGGACGGAGTCAACGTGCTGATCGATGGCTACCGCCCGCGAACAAAGACCGGTCGGCGGATGGGCGTAGTGCAGCGCACGACGCTTGCCGGCCTGGGGTCAGGCGACTCGGCAAGCAAATGCATGGAGCGGATTTCGGGCCAAGTTAAACGTCGGGCAATGGCGAATGCAGATCGCTTCGACGCCGCACTTGTCGAGATGGCTACCGCCGGCTTCCGTCGTCTTTTCGGCGCAGCCTGGGGAGCGACATCATGAACGTGATCGACGACAGCATCGACTTCGACGCCTACCTGCGTGGCCCGGATGAAGGCGCAGCGGTTCGCCCTGCATCCGATTGGCTGCATGACGTGGTTGCCGCGTTTGAGCGCCCGCACACCCAGACCGGCGCCAGCCTGCCATGGAGCAAAACCAGAGAGATTGTCCGGCTGCGCCGTGGCGAGCTTTCGATCTGGCCAGGGATGTCGGGGCACGGAAAATCAATGCTGATCGGCCAAGTGGCTTTGCACCTGATGGCACAGGGCGAAAAGCTCTGTATCGCCAGCATGGAAATGAAGCCGGCGGCGACGATGCAGCGGATGTGCCGCCAAGCATTCGGCACAAGCCAGCCAATGCACCGTGACATTGAGGATTTGCATAGATGGAGTGATGGCCGGCTGTGGCTCTACGACCAGCAAGGCCAAGTCAGCCCGGAGCGTGTTTTGGCGGTTGGGCGTTACTGCCATGAACAACTTGGCATCAACCACCTGATCGTGGACAACCTCCTATCCTGCGGCATCGCCGAAGACGGTTACGACGCGCAGAAGCAGTTTGTGCTGGCACTGGCCACCCATGCCCATGACACCGGCCAGGCCGTTCATCTGCTGGCGCACAGCCGAAAGGGGAAGGATGAACTGACCCCTCCGGGCAAGTTCGATGTGCGCGGCTCGGCTTCAATCACCGACCTTGCCGACAACGTCTTCAGCGTCTGGCGCAACCGCGGCAAGGAGTTGGCGATCGAGGAGGGTGACCACAGCAAGAACGGCGAAGCGGACGCGCTGCTGACCGTCTGCAAGCACCGCCACGGCGAATGGGAGGGGCGAATTCAACTCTGGTTCGATCGCCGTAGCCAGAGCTATCTGCAAACCGCCACCGAGCAACCGAAGGCGATGCGATTACTGGCCGACGATGACAAGGTGGAGTTCTGACATGGCAACAGTAACCCGCAAATTTCGTGATGACTTCGAGTGCTGGTCGGCAGACCGCATCGCAAAGGGCGAATTTACGCCGGCCGACATGGATGACTTCAAGGAGATGCTGCGCCGCGACCTGGCGCCGGGCCCCGATCAACTGCGCGCTGGTTACACGGTGATCGTTGCCGCAGGCGTCGAGATACCGGCGGCCATCGATGACCACGAAGAGCGCTACCGCCATTGGGCCGACTACTTTGCTCTCGAGGCAGAGGCCATTCAACAACTCACCAACACCCAGAGGACCCGATGAGACCATTTCAACCAACTCAAACGCTTATCGCCGCTGCCATCAGCAACGGCCCCTGGCCGGCCTGGGCGCCGCGGCCGGAGAGTCCACAGCCGACGCCGGAGGGTTGCAATCCGGCGATTGCCGACTTCGGCTGCGGACTCCCCACCGTCGAAGAGGCCCGCCAAGCGCCGAAGGTGCCGGGATCGCGCCCGGGACAGGCTACGCCTGATGGCGATGATCAGGATGACTCGGTCGCCGCCCAAGTTCGGCTGATCAAGACCATTGGCGCCCGGATGCGCGAGGCTCGCGAAGAGCTAGCAGGCCTCAGCCAGCAGCAGGCCGCCGCGCTTTTGGGCTACAAAAACAGTTCGAAATTGGCGAAGATTGAGGGTGCGACTGACACGCGGTCTGTTCCACTTCAAACGATCGTGCGCGCTGCAGCGATTTATCAGGTCAGCATCGATTTTTTGTTCGGGAGCAGCGACGACTGGGAGCGAGATCCTCGCCTTCTCCGCGAGCGGCAGGCAGGGAGATGGTTTTTCGAGCACCTCGATCAGGCGCGAACCCGCGACGCGCTCGCATTTGCTGAGCTTCGCAACAAGGTCGAGGCCGTTTCGGCGCTGATTCCCAAGCTGGCCGATGGTGCCGAGCAGGCCAAGGCCGCATTCGAGCGCTTCCAAGACATCAATCCGTCATATAACGATTTGATCGGCGGAGCCCGGCTGCAGGCAAGTATTCAAACGCTTGACGAGGCCGGCCGCCAGGCCAGGCTGGCGCTCCGCCGGCTGCATCTCGATCTGTCCGGCAACACAGCGGAGGTCCGGCCATGACCGGCAACGGGGCGCTGATGGCCCGAGTTCGGGCAGCCGCCGATCTGATTCGCGCAAAACGCTGCCTTGCCGCCCCGTTGCCGGCGCTGGAGCGGCTGCGGACCGTCGGTCAGATCAGCAGCATTCGTCAGCAACTCAATCCCGACCGCCCGGCTGTCCCATTCCCAACCCAAAAACCTGAAGGATCATTATGAACACCAAACCAGCACCCAGCATGCCAACTCACCCTTGTCACGGGTGCATGAACTGGGAGAAAGTCGCGGGTGAATACACCTGTGTGAATTGTTGCTCGTGGGAAGGCGAGGCACCTGAAGCCTTGCCGTGCCATGTCACGCAGGAGGAACATGACCGCGCAGAGGGCGAAGTCAAAGTGTTGATAAAACAAGGCGCTCAAAAACTGTTGGACCTTTACCGCGCATTCCCGGGAGAGCGGAGGGTCCTGATCGCGGAGACGCGGGCCGTCAGTGCGATGCTCTGCTGTGACGTACAGAGCGCTTCGATCAACGTCATGGTTGCCTCTCACTTGCTCGCCGCGCAGATGGCCGACACACGGCCACCAACCAGGCCTAAAACCAAGGCCAAGCCTAAGGCGGTTGGCTCCCGTAATCTGACCCTCGTTTCCACCAGGAACGCAAAATGAGCAAGCAGAAAGCAGAAGCAGCACTGGCGGAGAGGGTCTCGGCGATCGATCGGCTGCCGAAGCGGTGGGCAGTATTTGCCCGCGAGTACTTGATAGATTTCAATGGCGCTGCAGCTGCCGTCCGGGCTGGCTACGCCGAGCGAGGCGCTAAGGTTCAGGCCAGCAGGATGCTAACCAACACTAACCTTCAGACCGCGATTCGCGAGTTGGTTGATGCCAGAGCAAATCGCCTCGAGATAGACGGCGACGAGATTGTCAGACGCTGGCACGCCATTCTGAATGCCGACCCGAACGAACTCACCCAGTACAGGCGGTTGTGCTGTCGGCACTGCTGGGGTGAAGGTTTCCAGTACCAACGCACCCCGGCCGAATACGGCAAGGCGAAATTGAGGCATGCCGAGCAGAGAGCAGAAACCTTGTTCAAATCCGATCAGAAGGTCGATATCGGCGAATTTGCCGAGGTGCCGGGCAACTGGTTCGACAAGCGCCGAGACCCGAACCCAATCTGTCCGGAATGCCATGGCGACGGAGTAGGAGAACCATTTTTCCTCGACACGCGGAAGCTATCTCCGGCTGCCTTGGCACTCTTCGCTGGAGTGAAGGAAACCCGGGATGGATTGGAAATCATGATGGCCAGCCGCGAGCGGGCCGCCGAAAACCTTGCGCGGGCTCTGGGCCTGTTCAAGGACAAGGAGGCCGAGGTGAATATCCACCTGCCCGCAGGCGAGGAGCTTGCGAGACTCTTCGAGGAGAAGATGGCGAAGTCCCGGGCCCGGCAGGAGCAGGTCATGGCCGAGCGCGGCATCAAGCCCGATGGGGGCTGACCGGTACCCGGATACTGGGCATCGATCGCAAGCCGGCCACGTGCCGGCTTCGTCATTTCGAACCCGGAAAACGGGGCCGGTCTTGGCTGGATGGCAGCGGCAACATGGTGGCTCCAAAACCCAAAAACATAGCAAGGAGCTTCACCATGGATTCCAGCACTCTGCATTTTCTTCCCGTCGCCAACGGCGGCGAAACCCCCATCACCGATGAGCTTCATAGCGCCATCTGCTTGGCGCACGCGGATAACGCGGTCCGATCGCTAGCCGGAAAGCTGGCATTCCGCCTGCAGGAACTGACGCGCAAAGCAGCCTATGCCCATTACGTCCAGCAGGCAGTCGATGCCGCCGGCCTGGATGGCGAAATCTCTAAAATCATCGCAAACCTCGAAGACGAGTACGCCAGTCTGTCGGCAGAATTGGCGGCCTGGAATGACTCGGCAAAGGTCGCTGAGCGCCGGGCAAAGGAGCGCTCCGCCCAGATTGCCCCGATGATCCGCCGGGCCAACAACAAAATGATCGTCTGCGAGAATGAGATTCTGCGACTGAAAATGCTGCTCAATGAAGCCAGACGACCTGGCGGCATGCGGCCCTCGGAAAAACTCAGGGCGTACCAGTCTGCAGGGCTTAGCTCCGAGCAAATCGAAAAGCTCGGAGACGCAGGCCTGACGCCAATTTCGATCGAGCAGGCAGAGTGGGACATCATGGTGATTGAAGGCGAGTTGCAGCGCCTCAATGACTTCGTGCGCGACCCGCTGCATCAGCTATCTCGTCTCCAAGGCATGGAACTCACTGAAGCCGACGACTACAACCCAGGCCGGTACGTGCCGCCGGTCATGAGGCAATTCGGGGACGCAGCATGAGCGCCGTTACCAACCTCTGCGGCCTGCCACTCGGCCAGACCGATGAGCCGACGCCCGACCTGGTGGCCGCCGTCGCATCGGCGCTGGCCGATCCAGACCTAGTCGCACTGGCAAATCAAGTGGCCAGCACGTACGTAGAGATAATGCTCTGTGTCGGTTCTCGCCACCATCTCCAGCACGCCGTGATGATCGGCCTCGCCAATGGCGAGCCGCCGGCCGCGGTGCTGCAGCGTGCGCTCGCCAACGCCCGGGCCGAGATCGAGAACGCAAACCGGGAACTGGTTTTGTCTGCCAGCCGCCTGACGTCGCATCTCAACTTCAGCCGCCAATAGGCGCCACCATGGCGGCGCCAAGCAACGAAAGAACCATCCTGAAGTCGCTTTGGGATGGACTTAATCCAAACCTGATCGCGAAGTTCTACGAGGTGGATCGCAAGGGAGCGCCGATCGGCAATGTCGAGGTGCATGCGCCGCTGACGGATGCCAATCTTGAGATGACGTTTTCCTGGAACAGCCCGTTCGAGAATGCTGGTGCCGAATCGAAGGCGCCAGCCGTTTTGCAACTTCTCCAATCCCGATTGATCTCAGAGTTACTCGACGAACTGGCCCCGAACGACGGCTCTGCGATCGACAAGGGGCTGAAGAACTTGTCAGGAGCGGTGAAGAACATAGAAGGCCGGGCCGGGATCAGTAAGCTGAACTCGACTCAGGTCTTTGTCGGCATGCCGCCGGTGAAAATCCCGGTCACGGCCTTGTTCAGGGCCTGGCGAGACCCAGTGCAAGAGGTCGAAGACCCGATCGATCAACTGACGAACTGGGCGTTGCCGGTCAAGTTGGCCGACGATGGGACGATGGCAACCCGCGCGATCAAGGCGGCACAAGGTAAGCAAGGGGCCGTCGACGTTTTATTGCCGTCGCAGGTGCCAACCATGATCGCGATGCTCTACAAGGGGCGGACCTACGGGCCGCTGGTCATCGAAAGCATTGGCCAGCCTATATCGGCGCCGATCGACTTCCTTGGTAACTATGTCTCGATGGCGATTCCGATGACACTCTGTTCGCTGACCGCGATCGACCGAGAAGACTGGAAGTCCATGAAAAACTACTTCAGCCCGGACCCATAAGAAACCCGATGCACACCAAAACCACCCAAGTCCATGAGCACGAGGCTGAGATCGAGCTAAACCGCTTGCGCCAGCTGATTAGCACGCTGTCGCTGCTCACCGCCATCGGCGGCCGGAAGCACCCGGACATTGATGCCTTGGAAGCAAGAGTTCGGTTCCTCGAAGCCGAGTTGAATCCGCAGTGCGAAAACCACGGGGGAAGAGCATGACTCTAAAACATGACGCCGCCGGCTTCCTGATCGGCTACCCTCTGGTGATCGAGGTCGATGGCGTCTTTACGGAGCCGAGGCAGTAATCCTGTTTCCGGGGCTTGGTTACTTTCTTTATCATGCAGAGCCCAATGGCCAAAGGGAAGGGGAGCAATCGCAGCCTTCACCGAGAAGCCGTTGAGGCGCCAAATTGCCTGGCAGGAACCTTGAGAGGCGTATGGTTCATGATGCTGCCCTGTCGGGTTTCTCCGTTGCGACCCTCGCGGCGTTATGGATGATGTCAAACAGTTCAATGGCTACCTGTCGTGCATCATTGATGTGTAGGTTTCCAAACGAGACTACGCCAGGTCCGACACCGAGCGATGTATCTTTCGACCGATACCTGTCGTAAATGGCCTCGGCACGAGCCTTAATGTCGGCATGCATAGAAAACAACGGCTTATCCATGCTCGTTGGGTAGCTGATGTAATCCCATTGAACGGTCGCGAGGTTTGACCGCGCTTTAACGGTGACAAACGGAATCCGTTCTCGCCGACATGTTTCAAACCACTGGTTTTCCTTCTCGAATCCTTTGTCTTTTCTGGTGATTTCAACAAATTTTTCCATGTCGGTCCTCGGCTGCGCCGGAATTGTCGTTTGATTGAAGAAATTCATTCGCCTTCAACTGCCGTCAGACAAGAAAACTGGCTTCTGATTGTTGATACATCGAAATAGAAGGCGTCCAGCAGATTAATTGCCTTTTCGACCTCCTTCAGTTGTCCTGGATCGCTCGGAGGCTGGCGCTTCAGCGAACACCCGCAGGAGTGTAGCCAATCCTGCAATGCACCTATGGTAGTCAGCGAAACACCTGCTGAGCGCAATTGCCCAGGGGTGATATTTGACAAATACGACGGGGTAAGTTGATCCGCTGATTTCAGCTTCAATTTCCCGACAAGCGCATGAATCGTGTTGTTGGGAAGCGTTGATTTCTCAGCCTCGGTTGGCTCGCCGACCGCTTTCAAATAGGTATCGGGGTTTGCACGAATATCGTGAACATCCGGCGGTAAGCCTGCCTTCCTGCAGTAACGCCATAGAAGTTGGCTAGCCCTCGTGCCGCTAACCCCGATTGACTCGCCGGCTGCTTTAAGGGTGCTACCCTTTGCAACGGAGCGGACAATTGCAGCTCCACGGATGTCGTTTTCCAATTCAGTTCTCCTTGGACATAGAAGTTGTGCAACGGGAGAGCGAATCGTAGCGGAGAAAGGCCTCAAGATAGCGAGGTCCTGTTCATAAGAAAAATGGGGCGAACACCGTAGATCCGGTATCGGCCTCCGGAGCGGGATCCGCAGCAGTTCTTTGGATAGATACTTGGCGTGGGCCAGTGCGATCTGCCAGTGAGCGAAGGTTCCGCCGCCTTTGCCGCGCTTCGTTTTGTAAATAGTCGTTGCACGACTATTTAGATTTTCAGCCACGAATTCGATGAAGTCGGCTCCGGCCTCGCGCGCCCAGTCGCCAGGGTTACGCTTTCCACCAATGAAAACGGGCCTGCCGAAGCAAGCCCGCATATCTCGATGGGTGGGAACCAGAGGATTCCGCACAGCCGAAGCGCTGTACCCGGACCTTCCTGCCAACTCCCAGCCGAGCCGTCAGCGGGGCATCAAGATGGCTCGAATGTAGGCGCCAGTCGCAGGGAAGTCAATCAGCCCGCCATCAGCTGATTACAGCTTTACCCCAGTGTATTCTTCGACCTGCTTTTTGATGAATCCCTTGGCCAGGTCCTTCAGAATATCAACGGTAAAGCCACCGGCAGCCTCGGCACCTTTCTTGGTTTTTGCCCAGACCTCGGGGTTACGGACAGAGTCAAGGAAGTCATGACCAGACCAAGTCAGTGCTCTGAATATGAATCCTTCCATGGCGCCCCTGCCTGGCTCGATCAGGCCGGCTTCAGTTAGCAGCCTTGCGTGATACTGAATCTCTTCCGGGCTATAGCCTGGCACCTGAACCTCATCGTCATCTGGCATGAAGTGCATGATCGCACCGGGGCGCAAATCAAGTGCCTCAAGCTTCAGCATCAACCCCCGAATCAGATCCATATCACGTCGCATTGCTCACCCCTCCTTCAGCGCGTCCCGATCGATCATCTCGCCAGACAATCGTCCCCTCTTTGACCATGAAAAATCAGCAGTCAGTTGTAATTTGCTTGCCGCTCATCTGCGCACGATCTTTCTCGATTTGAGTCTTTTTTTGCTCCAGATATTTCCTTGGATAGTAATCATCATCGCTGGCGAATGGTAGCCCAGCGTAAGAACGAAGCTGTGAAGCCACATTGAGAGCGAATAATCCTAGAGTCGCATATTGCAATTGGCGCTCTTCGTACCACTCCGAGTAATCCGGCGGGCCTGCAACGTGCTCATATACCCCTGAAATTGTTTCGTCTGCTTGTTCTATTTTGAATGGCAGATCCAGTACTTCGAACATCAGTCCATCTGGTAAAGCTTTCCACTCGACATCAAACGCCTCTGGCTTGAAGTCTGGAGTCGATGTCCTCGGTATGTAGCAACCGTCACCATCTACCTCGCCATGGTCACCAACTACGTTTGCACAACTGCCGGCAAATTTGAGCAATTCGCAAGAGACCTTAATGCTCAGAAATGTCGCGTCTTTTTTAGCTCTCCGGTGTTGAAACCACCATTCCTTTGCAATCGTCAGAAACGACCCGACCACAACCCCAATTAGCCCAAACACAGCAGATTCCATATTGACCTCATTCCAAATTGCGGACGTAACGACAGATAGCTACTGTGGACAGTCACCCAACATCGACCCGTTCTCGCATTTCCTTGCCGGGCTTGAAGTGGGGCGTCCATTTCCCCGGGACGCTTACCGTCTCGCCGCTCTTGGGATTCCTGCCGATGCGGGGCGGCCGGTAAGCCAGGCTGAAGCTGCCGAAGCCGCGGATCTCGACGCGGTCCCCATTGGTCAAAGTACTGGCCAGTGCCGAGAGGATCTCCTTCACGGCGATGTCGGTATCCTGAAGTGTCAATTGCGGGAAGCGCTGGGCCAGCGCTGCAACAAGATCGGACCGCGTCATTTTGGCGCAGCGTCCTTCTGCAATTCGTCTTTGATCTCTTCCCCGGGCGCCGGCGTGCCACACTTCTTCTTGCCCTTGGCCGCTTCTTGCTTGGCACCCAAGTCAAACGGGGATGGTGGTGGCGACGACCATACCTTTAGGTGGCCCTGCCCAATCATTAAATTTCGGTAGCTCTCGATGGTAACGTTCCATACAACCGCAGCGACATCAGGACCGGCGTCGATGATGTTGCCTTCGGCATCAATGATCGCCAGCTTTGCCGGCTTCCCATCAGGCGTGGTTACGCTCAGGCCTTCGTAGCTAATCCCCTTGATCGTGCTGCTGATTTGGTTGTGCTGGATCTTGAACATGATTACTCCTTCAGAACTGAGCGGTTGATCTCGAACCCCTCGCGTACCACCTGGCCGCAGCAGGGGCACTGTTCCTTGCCTTGCTGGCGCTTGAGCGCAACGTAGAGCGTGCTGGCAGCTATCCCCGCCTTCTTTGCGGCGGCATAGGGTGTCATTCCTTCTGCAACAAACTGTATGGCTTGCTGGGTTTTCGACTTTTCCATTGTGCTGATGCTCAAGTTTTTGATTGGCAGAGTGTAGCAGTAGGAGCTATTGCTTGACTACGTGTATAGCGGTAGCTACTATGCACTACAGCAATACCCCGCAACCACTCGAAAGGAGCTACACCATGGCCCAAACTCGCCAAGCCGTATCGCGTCATCGCATCAGCACGCAACCCATCACAGCACTCAATCCGCAATTTCCCGGCAGGGTCATTCCCTTGTCCAGCGTCCCGCGCCTTCGGCCGGGCGCCGTCTGCGTCATCCACAGCCTTGTCAAATGCCACATGAACAACGGCGTCCGCGTCGTCATCATCGAACAGTCCGGCGAGGACGAATGGCTGTGCGAATCGCTCGACCGCCCGCTGGTCGTCCATAACGACAAAGGAGAGATCTACCGGGACCGTAGCCTACGGTCAAACATTATCGGCTCCCGCCTCTATCGCATCCCGGCGGAGGCCGGCCCCGTCATTTCGCAGCGTATCGGAGTGCTTTGACCATGAACGAACGAATGAAACTCAACCCGGCGGAAGCGGCCGCTGCCGGTGAGGCCGATGCCCGGTCTCTCATGGCGGAAATACTGACGGCTGAGGAAGGCGACAACCACGGGGAGCTGATGAGCGACGCGATGGCCGAAATCATCGGCCTGGCCGTCGAGAACCGGATCGAGGAATGCATGGCTCGCCTCGCGGCTTTCTGCGGAATCACCGGCGCATTGCTGTATCGGTCGGCCAAGATTATCCCGCTCTCGGAGGAGAGCGTCCGACTCCTGCGCGAATCGGATGCTCGCTGTAGCGATGCGATGCTGCGCAGCTCCGATCAGGACCGGGTCATTCTTGCCGCCATCTCCGCCTGCAGCTACGTGGCGACAGGCCGGATCGTCGCGGCCCACCAGAAAGACGATGACGCCGCGGTCACACTGGCTGAGTTGCAATTGGCCGTCGACGCCCTGGATATCGAACAGAAATTCACCGAAACCGAAGGAGGTGAGCTATGAGCGCCAAAAGCAAGGCCGAGCAACCCAAGGAGGCCGGGCGCCGGCCGGATCTGGACCCGCTGGCGGTGGCCGATATCGAGTCCGGCATAAGCTCGCTCAACGTGCTTGTGGAATACATCGAAGGCGAGCAGCGGCAAGCCATGATCGATGATGACCAAGTCCTTTTCCTGACGCTGACGGCGATCCTGGCCATGGCGCAGAAGGCCGGGGCCACCATCGAACGCGGCTATGGCATTGCCATTGGCGACGGTGTTGGCAATGGCGCCGGCCTGATCGGCAACGCCGATGCCTGGATGACTGACCCGACTGACCGCAAGCGCCGCCACGAGCTCAGGAAGGGGGCTGCAGCATGAACGAGACTGTGCGGAAAAGTACTGGTGCCGGCCGGGCCAAAGCCCCGGTCCTGCAGCTTGTGCCGCGTGGATCCAATCCCGATCTTCTTCACAGACAGGATGCCGGAGACGCTCTGCGCGAACTGGCCAGGCAGGCTGATGCGGGCGAGCTTTCCGGATTCGCTTACGTCGCCATCCGGCCGACGAGCAAGCCAACTATCGGGATTGTAGGCGCAGCTGCTCACGACTTGGGTACCACGGTGCTCTGGCTTCACCGCCTGATTATCGAGCTTCTCAAGCGTGGCTGATTGCCACACCACACATCGAAGGGAGCACAGACATGGGCATCCATCATTCGATTCAACTCGTTGCCGAGCTCAGTAATCAGGAGGCGGAGGGCTACGCCCAGTTCCTGAAGCGGGTAGGGTTCAGCGATTATCGGAACAATGCGGCCGATCAGGACGAGGCGTACCGCATGCTCGCAGCCGGTGAGAAGATCCGAGCTGCCCTAGCCGAGGCTGGGTACGCGCCGCGGTGAGAGCGGTTGCCAACACTAAAAGGAGATCAATCATGATTGGGCAAATCAAAACCGGAACGCTGGCTAAAGCAGACATCAGTGCAGTCATCCACCAGGGGCTGCGCGTCAAGACGGCTGATGGGAAGCCGGCCCGGCTAGCCATCATTGATGAAAGCGGGACCATCATTGAAGCTGGAGATCAGGTGGCACGTGAGGCGTTCAATGTCTCGATCGCAAGCTACAAGAATTTCTTGATAGGAAATGGGCATCTTCGAGTCACCAATCACGCCCCCGAAGAACAAGCGAAATAACTCCGTAGAAACAGCGACAGGCAGCCTTGGCCGGTAATTGATAAGCGCCGCGCTGAAGGCGGCCGCTCCATTCGAGCGTAGGGCACGCCCCCGCTTCGGCGGGGTTTTCGTTTCCGTTGGTCAAGGCATTAGAATCGCTATGTCATGGCGTTGGCAATCAGCTAGGGGAGAGAGAAATGGCATTCGTTTTCAGTGAGTACAGGCCCAATATTGCTACGCCTATGGCTTCTGGCGATAAAGAGATCCGGGACTGGCTGATGCGAGGGGCGGTCTTCGTTAAGACCAGCCAGGGGCATTGGTTCGCTTGGCGCGCTGACGACGCTGACCGTGTCATGGTGCTGCCTCTGAACCACCCGAAGGGCGAGCCCGGGTTCTGGATCGATAACCTGGAGTCCGATTTCACCCTCGAGAGTGCCATCGGGTATTTCGAGTCCGGCGAATTCGATGCAGACCCGCCGGGCGTGTTGAACCTCTTCATTGAGGATCCGGTGACAGGTGAGTGGAAGTGAACAGAAAGGAGCAATCGGGCATGGCTATTAACCCGCTCCTTCTTCGCACTAGCTGGATATGAGTCGTAAGGTATTCAATATAGTGCTGGCGCCACGCATTCGTGCGTAGAGACAGACAAGTGGGGCGTTGCCGTTGATCGACATGGACTCCACGAGTGGCTTGGTTTCTTTCCAGAAGAAAGTGCGGTCGATAAGCATCAGTCCACATTCGCCAGATATGCAACCGATGCTAGACTTTTGATGCGCTAATTTCGCGCGCCTTGTTACACAAGGCTTCCAACATTCAATCATGGATTAATGAACTAGGTTATGAAAAAAATAACTGCCTTACTGTTTTTCATCACAATTGCTTCGGGCTGCGCTAATCAACAATCCACATCAACCCAAAGTACCTCAACGACCAGTACATTAGGTGCCTGTGCCACCAACTTTGCAACAGAAGGGAGTTTTTTTACGGGAACTCGATATAGCACTTTTGAAGAGTTTCCGAAAAAGACCGTCACTGGCGCGTTTGACGCCTTGCTTCAAGCAGTTGCATCAAGCGGCTACCAAATTGTCAGCAGCAATAAAGAAGCTGGCTTGATTAGCGCAAATCAATCGGTGTCTTACGGTCAAGGCAAGACGGCGCCGATGAACTTTGTCATCAAAAAGACAACAGTACCGGGAGTGCGAGTCGATGTCGCGTTCAGTATGTCCGGCGGCGTTAGTGCATCAACCGAAAGCGCTCAACGAGAGTTCTGCAAGCTACTTGCTTCGGTGGCCCAAAGCCCAAATGAATCGGCCTCTGTTTCGAGTTCTAACGCTCCGGTTGCAACAAACAAAGCAAGCGACGCTCCAAAGTCGAAGAAGAAAAAAACAAGCAAGACTCAGTGACTAAAACGTTAGCCGGGCTCAACCCGGCTAACCGTTGGTCCATCCATCTCCACGCACGGTCTTGATTTCCAAGGTACGGGTTTTGCGTCCAGTTGGAAAGGGGTGCCACATAGGCGCCGGACGTTGTCGCGTAGCCATTCCAGATGGCGAATCAATGCATCACCTCCGTCTGTCCCAGCAGTCCAGTGAATACGACTGATGCCGATACAGGTTGGATGCATAACGACATCTGTGATCATTTGACGGCCTATTCCGTGGCGCCGGCAGGCCTCTCGGACATGGATGTATTCGAAATAGAGATCATCGTAGGTCACCCGGTAGTGAAGCATCCCGATCACCTCGATGGGGTCATCGGCGAGAGTTGCCAGGCAGAAATGTGATTCGGCATCAGCCGGTGAAAGCCATCGAATATGGCTCAGTGCTGCTGCTTCGAAGCGTAGGGCACCATGTGCCAAGTGGTGCTGCACAAGCTGCCACGAGACGCATTCAAGGCTGACGGGGAGGGTGGTGGTGGAAGAGCTTGCCATATGCTCAGGATAGCTCGGCACGAGGCAGGATTCACTGGACTCTGCTGCATACCGGCGTAATGCAGCAACGGGCAAATGACACATTGATGTTGTGAGTCGGTTTGCGGCAGCATGGCACATCAATATGTGCATTCACCATCCAGCAGGATAAAGATGCTATACAGTTGCCGCTAAGGTATAGCGTTGACCAGTACAAATAAGGTGGCAAGAAATTCATGAGAGTTCAACTGACGAAGATTGTGATCACATTCTTGCTCAGTGTTATCGCGGAGGGCGTGCTTGCTCACGGTGGAGGACTTGATGCAAATGGCTGCCATTTCCAACGCTCAACAGGGGAATATCACTGTCATCGTGGCAACTTCCAGCCGCCTCCTAAAGAGGTGAACCGGCAGCCCCAAGCCTCGCAGGGACCAAATAACTTGTATTCGTCTCAGGTCGATAACACCTGCTACACAGGGCCACGTGGAGGCCGATACCGGATTGTGAATGGCAAAAAGCGGTATGGCTGCTAGATCCTTTTCTTATCGCGATTGTACGTGACAGACAAAATCGGCAAAGCAACAAGTCCCGGATCATTCATCGATCGTGAAAGGATCTTTGAGAACGGAGTGGCGTTGGGCTATCGAATACTGTCGATAGTCTTGAGCTTGATATTCTTCTCGGCATATTCGAAAGGGATCTTCATCCTTTTCATGGGTAGCGAGGGGTTTTTCTCCTACGATTTGCTGACGAGCGGTGCGATCGGAATCGAGGTCTTTTTCTTTACGACGGAATTGATCTTGTTGTTCTTTGCAGTTGCGGTGCTTGGTGCCTTTATTCCAGTCTTGAAGTACCTGCTCTGCCGAGAATTCACCTCAACCGATGCTGCGATGCTCGCTGGCCTTCTTGTCGTGAATGGGTTTGTCTGGATAGGGCTAGGTCCAGTACTGGCAAGGGTGCGAGGTGACGACATAAACACTTGGCTTGTGCTGTTTGGGCTCACGTTAGTAATTTGTTTTCACTTGGCGATTCTTTTCTATCGGCCACCAAAGGATGGCCTCCGCAGCCTGTTGGCAGTGCTGCTCATCTTGCTTGGTTTAACTGCCGTTGCGCACAAGGAAATGGTGACCCTTTTGCAGTTTGGCCTGAAGCATTTCGGGGTGGGCGGTGAAATTGCAGTCATCCTCAATGCTAGGACTTCGGGGGGGGATCAAGATCTACGTGGCCGACTCATGTTTTTGTCTCCCGACCATGCGTATGTTGTCCTGAACGGGGAGAGCGAGCTATCGATAATTCCCAGATCAAGCATCGATACCATCAAGGTTCCTTCAAAAAATCATTCCTCAAAATAATGGTGTTAGCAAGGGAATCAATTCGCCAAATATAACAAAATTACAGAAAGCACTCACTCTTTTTTGGCACGTGAGCGCACCGATGTTTGGAAGACAGTCGCTTTTGGTGAGAGCTTGTCTGTCTGGCTGCCGGGCAGTCTGTTGTTCGGCCGAAGCTGACCTTCGACCTCTGATTAGACTCAGGCGGCAATGTGCCGCTTACCCTCCGGGCCATCCCGACTCATGATCATTTTCCGCGGACAAATAGGGTGTGCCGGAAGCAGCACACCTCAGTTGGGACGCACTGTCGCTAGGACGCCTAGCATTGAGCGTTCTGCTTGGCCCTTTTCCACCTGTTCTGCGATCTTCTCCTTCCCGAAGCCAAGAAAGCCGCCACCAACCGCCGCAGCAACAGCAACTGCAGGAATGGCAACACCGAGAAGCGGCGATAGACTCGGAAGCATAGCGGCTGCCGCCGCCATGGCCAGGCCCGATCCGCCACCAAAGTATGCCGCCATCTTCTTCGGCGCGTACTTGCGCTCGATGTCGCTCATTGCCTTTTGCTGCCGCTGGACCAATGACGCGAGGCCAAAGTTCAGCTCGCGCACCATAGCGTTTGTATCGATAGCCCCGCAGCCAGCGAGCTGTACAGTGTATTTGTTCAGCTCTTCACGGAGCCAGCGATGCTCGTTGTTTGCAATTAGCTCAGCGAGCATCTGGACCGGGATCGTCGCTAGCCAGGAGAGGCTGTCATCCTGAACGGCCCGAAGGGTCAGAAAGGCTTGCTCGGAAAGGATATTTTTTCGCAGCAGGTCTTCGGCGTTCGCCCGTGCGCACTTCTCAAAGTAATGCCACTGTACTCGCTGTGACAGCAAAGGCTGCGCGCCGAGTTCGGTGGCGTTCTCGAGCAGGTGATAGTGGGGACGTACCCGTTCGATAACGCCGTTAAGGATGAGAACACCGGTCGGCAGCGTCTTCATTCTGGTGAGTATCTCTTCGGAGCGCACGCCTTCGAGCGCCGCAATGTATGCTTTCACCGCCTCCGTGACTCCAAACCGCTGGTCGGGTTGTCCGCCGGGAGGGATGAAAAGCCCGTTTTCCAGCATTGCCAGCGCAAACCGTTCGCCATGCTTATTCGCATACTCGAACAGTTCGTCCACCGACTTAACAGTGCCATCACAGAGAGGGGCGACCATCCGTACCAACAGTTGCTCCATGCCATGCTTGGTGTGGGCGTCGTGCTCTTCGAGGCCTTCTTCGAAGCTCGGGAAGACAAACACCGCCGGAACGGGCAGTCCTGCGTCGACCAGCGGGTGCAACTGGAGGACGTAGAAGAGTGCGTGGGCAAGTTAGAGATGCTTGGCGTTTAGATGTAGGTCTGCCGCCAAAAACGGGTGTATCGGATCAGGGAGAAGTTGCGTGTCGGCGTAAAGGCCCGTAATCCGGACGGCATTGAGCGCCGACGGACCGAAGGTGCGCTGCCCACCGGTCACCAGACGCATGCCGCCGAGCGTCTTCGCATGCTGGAAGAGTCTGATTGCGTTGGCATTGTAGAACGCCACTAGCTCATCGATAGCCGCATTTGCTGCTTCAGTCATCGCATCAGGCTCATGCTTGAAACGCCAAAGCATTCGGTCCTTGATTTCCTGCTCGTTCGCGACTAGCGCGACTGCCCGACCGGTCAGGGCAGCAAAGAGCTGCGAGAACAGCCGGAAGAGCTCGGCCTGAGCCTCAGCTATTGGCAAAAGTAATGGGGGCGACGGTTCCGGCTCGCGCTGCATCGTCATTCCGAGGGCCATGCCAGAGGTGCGACCGAAGGACAGCGCTTCTTTGGACAAGCGACTCGTGTCGACAAGACCCACCATTGTCAGCGGAGCAGACATGAACTCCTCAGCCAATTCGCGGAACTGCGGAGCAACCTTCAGTTTGCCTTCACGCAAGGCACGCCAGGATGCAAGGAGCAACTCGGCTGTGCGCTCATCAATCTTGTTCTTCTCGGTCATCGTGATCTCGGTAGTCAAAGAATGCCAGTTAGCATTTATGGAAAGATACTAACTTCAATACTTACAGTATGCTTCTGGCAAATATTGTCGGATAGCTAGCTCTCATGAACGAAAAGGGAAGTGGAGTCACTGCAACCGAACGGCTACTTGCAGAGTTTTGTGAGCGGTCATTCCTCAAGCTCTGGAGCTATCCAAACCCTTACAAGGACGACGGCCACGAGCTTTGCGACCTGCTCGCAGTGTTCAACAACACCTTGTTCATTTTCTTCGACCGCGAAAATGCGCTGCCCGAAGTTTGCGACAAGGATCCGCAGATTCTCTGGGATCGATGGAAGCGCAACGTTATCGATCGTCAGGTCAGGACTGTGCACGGGGCAGAGCGCTACATACTTAGCGGCAGACCGATCTTCCTCGATGCTAAGCGCGAGAACCCATTTCCGATTCCCTTCGACCGAGACAAAGCGGTTATTCACAAGATCATCGTGGCGCACGGGGCGAAGGAGGCCTGCGAGAGGGCGTCGCCACTGAATGTTTACGGTAGCCTTGCGGTTACCTACACGGAGACAGATGGAGGACCGACCCATCCGTTCCACGTCGAAATCGACAAGCGCAACGTGGTCCATATACTCGACGGCCACAACATGCCGATAGTGCTGCGAGAGCTGGATACGGTCAATGACTTGAAGGCATATCTTGATGAGAAGGTACGGGCTGCCAGCACCTTCGACTATTTGAGCTATTGCGGCGAGGAGGATCTCCTGGGCCACTACCTGCTGAACTACGACGCAGCGACGCATCGCCATGTGATTGGCCCGAAGGTGAAAGACAAGGTCAACGGCATCATGGTCGGCGAGGGAGAGTGGCACGACTTCGTGGCGAGCGATCTCTACAAAAACACGAAAAACGAAGACCGCATTTCCTACTTCTGGGACGAATTAATCCAGCGGACGTGCCAAAACAGCATAGACGGCACGCTTGGCGGCAATTCCGACATAGCCTGCGGCGAGAGCGCAATCTATGAGATGGTCAAGGAGCCGCGCTTCATGCGTCGAGGCCTAGCCGAGAAGATGCTAGCAGCGGTCGAGCGCTTTCCAGACGCAGGGCGATTCGCCCGGCAGGTGACATTCCTTCCATCGTTCGAGCCCAATGTAGGCTATGTTCTGCTGCAACTGCGTGCTCCCAACGCATTTCGCTCGGAACCGGACTACCGTGAGAAGCGGCAGACGCTTCTTGAAATCGCCTGCGGCGCAGCGAAGAGCAAGTTCCCGCACTTGGTCAAGATCATTGGCATCAGCATTGACGCCCCAAAATTCTCAGGCGGGACAGTAGCCGAGGATTTTATATTGATGCCGTGTGAGACATGGCCCGAGGAAAGGAAGGCCTACTACGAAGAGTTGAACAAGGAATGGAATTTCTTCGGAACGCCTGCTCTACGGCAGTTCCAGGATCATGTCCCACAATTCGTTCCGCCTCCACATCCTGCCAAACCGACTAAACCCAACAAGGTCGGCCGTAACGATCAGTGCCCCTGCGGCTCAGGGAAAAAGTACAAGAAATGCCATGGCTAAGCATTAGCCAAGTGCTCGACGTTGTCGGGCACAAGGTGTCTATCGCTTTGGCATAATGACACCCAGGATTGATTGAATATCCGGTTGAATCCAAGGGCTTATACCTGCCATTTAGAGAGGCGGAGCGGGCAGATCGAAAGAGTATCGATTCGGTAGACGCGAAGAATCAACCGAGTCTCCCTAGGCAGCACCCACGGTTTACATCAATACAGATTGCGAATAGACGTATACGCATACGTTGGCATGCTAATTTGCTTTCAGCAATCCTGGAATGAATTTTCGCGGAGACCCAATAGATGCAATTCGTCACCAATGGCCCGGACATCCCCGATGCCCTTTTACAGGCGCACGAGGAAGGCCGCGTCGTCTTCTTCTGCGGCGCTGGCATCTCGTATCCGGCTGGCCTTCCAGGGTTCGGCGGCCTTGTGGACAGCATCTACAAGAAGTTGGGAACGACCCGCACACCCATCGAGGCACAGGCCTTCACCAGCTATCAGTACGACGCAACACTAAACCTTCTTGAAGACCGCCTTCCTGGTCAGCGGAAGGGGCTGCAGATGCGGAAGGAGCTGGCTGACTCGTTGAAGCCCAACCTACGCAAGAAGGGTGCTACGGAAACTCATGCGGCTCTTCTGCAACTCGCGAGGAATCGCGAGGGCAAGCTACGGCTCGTGACGACGAACTTCGATCGCGTCTTTGAGCGCGTCGGCAAACGCGAGTCCATGCCCTTTGTGCCACACGTCGCGCCTATGTTACCAGTGCCGAAGAACAGCCGCTGGGACGGGCTCGTCTACCTTCATGGCCTGCTGCCCGACAAGCCAGATGACAACGCGCTGAATCGCCTGGTAGTGACCAGTGGCGACTTCGGATTGGCATACCTCACTGAGCGATGGGCTGCCCGCTTCGTGAGCGAGCTGTTCCGAAACTACGTCGTTTGCTTCGTCGGCTATAGCATCAATGACCCTGTGATGCGGTACATGATGGATGCGCTCGCAGCCGATCGGATGCTTGGCGAGGTCACGCCGCAGGCCTGGGCCCTTGGCGATGTGAAACCCGGCGAAGAGACCACAAAGACCATCGAGTGGAAGGCAAAAGGGGTCACGCCCATCCTCTACGAGGCACCCACAGGGGACAAGGACCACTCGACATTGCATGGGACGCTGAAGGCCTGGGCGGACACCTATAGGGACGGCGTTAACGGCAAGTCAGGCATTGTCGCTCGCCACGCGCTGGCACGCCCTTCGGCCAGCACCAAGCAGGACGACTTCGTCGGCCGGATGCTCTGGGCGCTTTCGGACAAGTCGGGAGCACCAGCTGAGAAGTTTGCCGACCTCAATCCTGTACCATCACTGGACTGGCTGCTGGAGGCCTTCGCCGACGATCGGTTTCGGCACGCCGATCTGCCCCGCTTCAATGTGCCACCTCACGCCGAAGAGGATGCTAAGTTGGCGTTTAGCCTGATCAGGAGACCAGTGCCATACCACCTGGCACCACGAATGTCACTCGTCTCGGGCGGAGGACTGAACTTGGGGTGGGACGACATCATGTTCCACATTGCTCGATGGCTGACGAGACACCTGAATGACCCGGAGCTTGTGCTCTGGCTGGCCGATCGGGGTGGGCTGCTTGGGGACAGATGGCCGTGGCTGATCGAGCGCAAGCTGGATAAATTGGACGAGCTTGAGCGGGATGGGAAGGTTGCGGAGATGGCCGATATTCGTGCTGATGCGCCGAATGCAATTCCCGGCCCCTTGATGCGCCGGCTGTGGCGCTTACTACTCGCTGGCAGGGTGAAGACGCACAGGACCGACATCGACCTATATGTATGGCAGCGGAGGTTGAAGCGCGACGGTTTCAGTACAACCTTGCGCCTGGAACTGCGAGACCTTCTCTCGCCGCGCATCGCACTTCGAAAGCCGATGCGGTGGGGGCAAGAGTCTGCCCCTACAGAGGAGCCGAAGCGCATCCGGCAACTGGTTGATTGGGAACTTGTGCTGGTTGCAGACCATGTGCACTCGGCTCTTCGCGATCTGTCCTCTGAGGCATGGCGTGCGGCATTGCCCAAGCTCCTGGACGACCTGCAAATCTTGCTGTTCGATGCGCTGGACTTACTTCGAGAGCTCGACGAAGCCAATGACGAGAGGGATCGCTCGTGCTGGGACATGCCGTCAATTTCGGACCATCCCCAGAACCAAGGTTTCTGCGACTGGGTTGCCTTGATCGAATTGCTTCGTGAGGCCTGGCTGGAGACAAGGGCGATCGACCACGTACGCGCAGGTGAGGTAGCTCGGGTATGGTTTGCTCAACCCTATCCGACATTCAAACGCCTTGCATTTTTCGCTGCCAGTCACGACGGCGCTATTGATCCTGACCTCTGGGTGGAGTGGCTCATAGGAAGCAAAGCTTGGTGGCTTTGGTCAATCGAGACGAGGCGCGAGGCAATCGCCTTGCTTCGCCTGCAGGGGCCACGGCTGACGAAGGACGGGCTCGCTCGCCTGGAGGAAGCCATCCTGAAAGGCCCGCCCAGAGAGACGTACTCGGACGAAATGACGTCAGAGGATTGGCGAGAACTCAGCGATCGGTACGTTTGGCTGAGATTGGCGAAACTCCGATCTGTTGGCGTGGATCTCGGCACTGAGGCCGGCTTGAGGCTGGATGTGCTGTCCGCTCAATACCCGGTCTGGCAAATTGCAGTCGATGAAAGCGACGAATTCGCGCACTGGATGTCCGGCAGCGGCGATCCTGACTACGAGCGGGAGACGGTTCTTGATCGAGCACCTGTGAAGGCAGATGAGCTAGTGATTTGGCTCAAGAAGCCTCCGCCCGAGAGACCGTTCTTCCACAAGGACACTTGGCGGGAAACCTGTCGCAAGCATCTGTTGAACAGCTTGTGCGCGTTGCAGCAACTGGCCAAGGAAAGTCTCTGGCCTGAGCACCGCTGGCGCGAGGCCCTTCAGGTCTGGGCTGAAGCGAACCGCGTGAAGCGATCGTGGCGCCACGCAGCATTGGTGGTCGGGACGATGCCGGATAGCGTGCTCCTTGAGCTGGCACACCCGATCGGCTGGTGGTTGAAGGAGGTGTCGAACACCACCTTTACAGACTCAAACCAGTTAATTGTGCTGTGCCGTCGAATGCTGACACTGGACATTGAGGCGGGTTCTGGCATCCAGCGCAATGGCCACCCGATCGACCAGCCCGTGACCGAGGCGATCAACCATCCAGTCGGTCATGTCACGCATGCCTTGCTCAACCTGTGGTTCCAGAGTGAACTGAACGACGACGAAGGACTGCCTGACGACCTGAAGGTTATCTTTACTGCCCTCTGCGATACCCGGGTCCTGCGATTCCGACATGGCCGGGTGATTCTCTGCGCTCATCTCATCTCGCTATTTCGTGTGGACCGGGAATGGACTGAGCGTCACCTACTGCCGCTCTTTGACTGGGAGCGCGAGGCGCCTGAAGCGCGTGCAGCTTGGGAAGGGTTCCTCTGGTCGCCGCGGCTCTACCTGCCTTTACTAGTGGCCTTCAAGCCGGCTTTCCTTCAGACCGCGGGCCACTATGCTGAACTCGGTGAGCACGGGCGCCAGTTTGCTGCGTTTATGACGTACGCCGCGCTTGAACCGCTTGATGGCTATAGTGCTTCAGATTTCCAAGCAGCATTCGGAATGCTTCCTCTCGAAGGACTACGTGAAGCAGCGCTGGCGCTGTCGCAATCAATGAAGGGAGTCGGAGAACAACGAGAAGAGTACTGGAAAAATAGGGTTCGACCTCTATGGCAAGCTATTTGGCCGAAATCGCGGGATCTCGTCTCTCCCGGAATCGCAGAAAATCTGGCCAGGATGGCAATCGCTGCGGGCGATGAGTTCCCAGCGGCGCTGGCTGCGGTCGAATTGTCGCTGATGCCGATTGATCATCCGAGCTACCTAGTGAGTCTACTCAAGAACGCTGGCCACTGCCGACGGTTTGGAGAGGCCTCTCTGAAGCTCCTCTCTGCCGTGATGTTGGATCAAATGTGGGGCTGGGAGGATATCGGAGATTGTTTGGCCGAGATTGTAGGCGGCGCTCCAGAGCTTGCAAACGATCCGCGATATTTCCGACTACAGCAGCGAGCACATCAGCGCGGAGGATAAGCCCAAATCGGCGGCCAGCGTGTCCGGAACTCTGTGTAAAGCAGTCGTGGATTACCGTACCTCCGACAGTCGGCTTTGGCCGAGGAACAGCCAGACGCTGTTGGCAACAAACAACAAATCGGCCTTTGCTGCCATTGCAGAATGGAAAAAAGCCCGCACGAGGCGGACGTTTGGTAAGCCTAAAAAGCAGGCTCAATGCTGTGTTTTGGTTGGATGGTCTTTTAGAACAGAACCATTTAACCCGGCCAAGAGCGATAGTGCTGACATACGGTTTCCCCCTCACCAAAGCGGAAACGACGATAGCCAGGTACCGCATGCGCTTCTTCTTCGATGGTTGCGCTGACCATTGCCTGTGGACGGGCAATGATGCTGAGCGCGAAGATATGGTTATCCGGTGTGCCTCAATGATTTTCCGTTGTCAGATGACACGAAGCGGGCGGGTCATCTGTATTGCACGGCATGAATGATGATGACCTAAATTAGCCTAAATATCCGTATCGGATATAATGAAACTGACTTGATGATGCCTTGGAGTTGCAATGTCCCCATCGGGAGGTTTCCTAGAAAAATACAAGATTTGGTATCTCGATCTGCCAAAGCTTATCCGCATTGCATTGCTGCCAGCGTTTGTGGCCATCTTGGCCAATGTCCTGCAATTAGTTTCAATTGAACAGCCTTGGAAAGGCATTGGCACAGTAATCTTAGTATTGATGCTGCTTGTTGTTGCTTATAACCAGTTGATCGAAGCTGACACCCTTGAAGAGTACAAAGAGCTGTCTAATGAAAAAGAAGATGAAATCTGGTTTTGGAGAAAAATGTATGGTGATACGTCATTTCTGAACAAACTCTATTCAGAATTGGTACTGCGCAAATCGGAAATGTGGCGAGATGCTACTGAACGGGCCGCACAAGATGGTGTCGAAGTCGCAAAGAAGTTTGTTCGGGATGCCAATTCGTTAAAGGCCAATATAGACCGAATAATTGCCTTGGTTTACAAGGCATTTGAACGGCATATGGATGTGGTTAAGAAAGAAGAGGTGCGAGTTGCATACTTTGTTCCAAGCGAAGATAGCTCGAGGCTTGTTTTAAAGAGTTGGTGCAATGGTGAGTTTAGATCGCCGCACTCGATTACAAACCACGTTGATGGATTTCTAAGAGGCGGTAGGACACTGGCTGTCTTTGTATGGACCAGATTGGGTCAGGATCAGTTCTTTTTCATCGACGATGTGCCTAAGTATGTCGCAGAACATGGCGATACCGGTGTTTTTGTATATTTGTCAAATGGTCAAGCATCAACTGTCAAGTCCATTTTTTGCTATCGGATTATTGATGGATTGAATGGGAACTGTCTGGGCGTTATATCGGTCGATAGCAATACTGAAGATATGTTTGTTGGAAAAATTACCGAAGATGTATCTAAAGATATTTTGGTTTCTGCAGGTAACAGAATTATCTATGAGACACGTTTTTCGGTGATGAAGGACTCTTTGGGGCCCTACAAAAAGGAGGCATAAGATGCCAGTAGAGACTGCAGGTGACTCTCGAGCCAAGGTTCTGATTGCTGAGCTACCCGCATCCACAACGGATGACGTAAGGGCCGCATCATTGGAAGCTGACACTATTGCACGACATGCCAACGCAAATACAGAGGCTGAAATTAATTCGTTATCTTTGCGTGTGCACTTGCGCAGACTAAGAAATTCTAGCGGTACGTCAAGAAAATCAGACGATGAACTAGCAGCAGTTGCCTGATCATCTTTTTTCTTGTTTTCTGGGATGGTGTTGATGCTGGGATTGATTGACACGGCCCAAGCGGCCCTCGATCTATTATTCTGGTTTTTGTTGGTCGGTGCTGCTGGCGGGGTGTTATGAATGGAGTGCCGCTACAGCGAAGCGGTGCTGTCGGCCCGGGACGGGTAGGGCTGTGGCGAAATCCGGCACTGTGGGACTGGCGGCGGACGTTGAGGCTGCCGCAAATTTCCTTGAGTTTCGTTGGTGAATTGGCGGCACATTCGCCTATGTCATCTTGAATGGGCGCAATACAAGTGTTGAAATCGATACTGCTTGTGATCGCGCTATACCCGGTAGTCGGCCATGCTGACGAATTGAAGGAGGTCGTCGAGAAAAGGTTGCTTGCCTATATCAACGACAATTTTTCGTTTGTGGAGGTTGATGGCAAGCCCCATGCATTCAATGGCAAAGTGAAAGATGGTGCCATTTCTCGGGGTAGAAGTTCTGGAACTATTTTCGAGTATCAAAACATCGAGTACACATACAGAGCCTTGCCGATTAGCCGGGCAGATGTAGCGAATGACATCTTGTGGCGGGGAGAGTTGACTGTTTTTGGTTCCCCTTTTCGAAAGATCTATTACTCGAACGGGATCAGCATTCTTGGTGGAGTAGAAATTGGCAACGCTGAAGCGCCGTGCTGGGAAAACTGGAAAGACATGGAAAGGCAAATGGCCTTGAAATGGCAATTCGTCCTCAAGAAAAACGGTTGGCACCCCACAGTATTTAGAATTGACCACCCGCGTTGGATCGGAGGCCCGCCAATTACGAGGGATGGAGCGCCTTCGCGTGAATTGGTAGCAGGATTGCTGAAGTATGGGCGCTGCGGGTATTGATGGTGCTTTAGTTACCCCCCAATCAGGCGAAATTGAAGCCATGTGGCACATTGGCCGCCACAATCAACCGCGGTTGGGCGTTTGACCGCTTTCCTTGGGCGCTTGGGCCGTTCGTGGCCAAAACTCGGCGGACGGTCTGGGTCTGGTTGTCGGCATTTGGGGATTGGTCCCTTCGCGTTCGAATACCCCGGTCCTGAAATACTCAACGTGCAATTGCCGTTCAGAGGAAGCCACAGATAAGCCGACATTCCGCGACGCCTGGCTCCGTGGGTAGCGTTGCATCATCTCGGCGTTGTCGTTCTATGAGCTGTGCTGGGAAGTGGGCACTGATCATCCTTGGGTTTGAACAACTGTTTTTTCGACGCGTTTAAAGTTAAAAGGAAGAGAAATTGAAACTATGTAAAGTTGTCCCATTCGCGATGACAATGGCTGTAGTCATTAGCGGTTGCTCGTCCACTGCCACGCGGATTTCTGACGGCTCAAAGGAGCTTTTTAACATTAGTGCAGCCGGCGGAGAAATTTGCAGCCAGGTAGATCGATTAGATTCGACTGGCGCAACCCATATTTGCTACTTGCCAGAACGCGGATCAGCGCTTCGGAATTATCCACGTAGCGACCAAAGAGTTGGGTATGTGAAAGAAGCGATTTTCGAATGCAAGTCTGGGGTCATCATTGACGATTCACCTTTTTCTACAGAGCAGCCAAGCACAATCCAGTGGAGACGAATCTTAGTTAAGTGTAGCTAGGCCGCACTGTGCAGTGAATGAAATTCGGGATTCCTATCCGGTCAGGAAGAAGGGTACCGAGTTACTTGAGGATGCGAGCACTAGCATTGGCGTTGTTACCATCCAGTGTGCCTAGCAGTCTTTAAATGAGTAGCCCAGTGAGTAGCTTGCTAGATTTTTGTATCGAAGTGCCCTGTGGCACAGTTGATTTCGCCTGATTGATGTACTACCAGTAATCCGCATTTTTGCAATGCACCACCAAAGGGCACCTGAGGGTGCCTTTTTTTTTGCGTTATAATGTTGCACTGCACACAAACTTGTATTGAGGATCACTGCATGTCGGAACCGGTACGGCTGATCAAGAAATACCCTAACCGTCGTCTTTACGATACCAAAACGAGCGCTTATATAACGCTTGGTGACGTCAAGGATCTAGTGCTCAAGTTTGAAGTGTTCAAGGTTGTCGATGCCAAAACGGGGGATGATCTGACGCGCAGCATCCTGCTGCAGATCATCCTTGAAGAAGAGACTGGCGGCGCCCCGTTGTTCACCAGCGAGTTGCTCTCCGGGTTTGTCCGCTTCTACGGCAGCGCGATGCAGGGCATGCTTGGCAAGTATCTGGAAAATAACATGCGGACCTTCGTCGATTTCCAGAACAAGTTGCAGGATCAGTCGGGCGTGATGTACGGCCCCGGCGACAATACCCACATGCAGGCTGATTTTTGGGCCCAGTTCCTGAATTTTCAGCAGCCGGCCATGCAGAGCATGATGTCGGCCTATATGGATCAGTCAAAAAAAATGTTTCAGTCGATGCAGGATCAACTGCAAAGCCAGACGCGGAACATGTTTACCGGCCTTCCGACTAATCCGGCCGACAACGAAAAGTAGGTTTTCAGAGTTTTCGGGCGGCTTGGGTGAGTCCCGGGACGAAACCGAGACCCGTTCCCCGCGGTAATATCAAGCGCCCGGCGCTGACCGGCGGACTGGCCCCGGTATCTTCGGCCAGCCACTCAGCCGTTCCCAGGCCATGCGTCTGCCATGGCGCTATTGCCGCCGCCAGATGAGCGCAGGCCAGCAGGCCGCAGGCGCTTTCGAGTCCGGAACTGACGACGCATTCGATGCCCCTCGCTTGCGCCCTGAGGGCTAGCCCCATGGTTGCCAGCAAGCCACCGTGGCGAGCTGGTTTGAGGACCAAACGTCGGACTGGTGGATGGTCAAAGAAGGGCGCATCTAGCAGTTGAATTGACTCGTCAACGGCCAGAGGGAACGAGGCCAAACCCTGCAGGCAGACAAGCCCAGCCGGTGTCGGTTGGCTGAGCGGCTCTTCCAGGCTTTCAATCGGCAAGTCGGCGCAAGCCATGACGAAAGCGCTGGCTTCGTCCATCTTCCAGGCGGCATTGGCGTCTAGGCGAAATAGGGTGCCGCGTGGCAACTGGTTGTTCAGTCTTTGCAGGTCAGCGATCTCATCCTGCCAGTCACCGATGCCCACCTTGATCTTCAGTATCGAATAGCCGTTCGCCAGTGCTTGTTTCAGCGCATCATCTTTGATCAACGAGAGCGAACCCAAATTGCCGTTGACTGCAACGCTTTCCACTGGCGGGTTGCCGCTGAGCCATGCGTTAAGCGGCTGCCGGGCTTTCTGGGCGACAAGGTCGAGGATGGCTGTCTCTTCGGCAAAGGCGATCGCCGCCGACTCATCGATGCCGAATTCCGGTAGCGGGGAGCAGTCACCCCAACCGTGGCGAGCCTCGTCGTCGAGCAGTCGCAGCAGGCGACCTTGGCGTACGTCAAAAACTCCCTGGCTGGTTTGCCAGGGGCGCCGCAGCGGCAGGGAGTAAGGCAGCCAGTCGGCGGCGACGATGTTCATGGCCGCTTACGGTATTTTCCAAAATCCGGTGCCCGGCGCTCGAGCCAAGCGTTGCGGCCTTCCTGACCTTCTTCGCTCATGTAGAAAAGGCCGGTGGCGTTGCCCGCCAGTTCCTGAATGCCGGCCAGTCCATCGGTATCGGCGTTGAAGCCGGCCTTGATCATGCGTAGTGCCATGGGTGACAGTTCGAGCATCTGGCGACACCAGGCGACGGTTTCCTCTTCCAGTTTTTCCAGCGGCACGACGGCGTTGACCAGTCCCCAGTCGAGCGCCGTTGCCGCATCGTACTGGCGACAGAGCAGCCAGATTTCCTTGGCCCGTTTGAGACCGATGGTGCGTGCCATCAGCCCGGCACCAAGACCGGCATCGAAGCTGCCGACGCGCGGGCCGGTCTGTCCGAAACGGGCGTTCTCGGCGGCGATGGTCAGGTCGCAGACCAGGTGCAGGACATGGCCGCCACCGATGGCGTAGCCGGCGACCATGGCGACGACCGGCTTCGGGCAGCGGCGAATCTGCATCTGCAGATCGAGGACATTGAGGTGAGGCGTGCCGCCCTCGTCGATGTAACCTTCGGCGCCCCGGACCTTCTGGTCGCCGCCGGAACAGAATGCGTCATCGCCGGTGCCGGTCAGGATGATGGTGCCGATGGCGTTGTCGCGGTGGGCGCGATGAAAGGCATCGATCAACTGGCTGACCGTTTCCGGCCGGAAAGCATTGCGCCGCTCAGGGCGGTTGATGCTTATTCGGGCGATGCCTTCGGCCGTATCAAAAAGAATGTCGGAATAGCTGTGTGCGCTTTGCCACTGAATGTCGTGTGTCGTCATGATTTCTCAACGGGTTGGATTGCCTGCGAGTATAGCTTTCCCGTTGGGAGGGGCGAATTGAGCTGTGTCGGATTGGCTGGATTCATTTTTGCAGCGGGCTGGCGGGCATGGGAAAATGCCGCTTCATTAAGCTTGGGATCAGCATCGTGAGAGAACGTCGTCGCTTCAATCGCTTCAATCTGCAAGGCCGGGTTCAACTGCAGCTTGGCGGGAAACTGTTCGAGTTTCCGGCGGCCGACATTTCGGTTTCCGGTGTCAGTGTCATGCTCGATGTTGCGGTGCTGGGCGCCAAGCCGACCGGCGAGGTCGGTATCTGCACGATAGAGTCGCCCGACCTGGCTTGCCCGGTCGAGGCTTACGTCAGCGTGATGCGTATCCGCCGGGTTGGGCATCAGCATCTCGTCGGCCTGCGCTTCGAGTCGATTAGCGATGAGCAGTTGCAGGTTATTCATGCCTACGAAACGCTGATCAGAGCCAGAGCGGAAAAGAGCAGCACAACCGTCCCGAAGCATTCCTGATTCGGGACGGGGCCGGCTCAACTGCCTGGGATATTCAGCAGGCAAAAAAACGTTCGACTTCGCAAAATACCGCGTGGTCGGCATCGTGGCGGCGCACCACGATCACGTCTTCGAGCTTTTCCAGTTGCTTGATCATCTGCGACAAGCGCTTGTCCTCGTTGACCAACAGCCATATCCGGCTTTGCTCGCCATTGCCGACGGGCAGGCAGACGATGCCGTCGACGTTGTAGGCGCGCCGGGAAAACAGGCCGACGACGTGCGACATTACGCCCGGATGGTTTTTGACATCGATTTCCAGCACGGCGTGGGAGATGGCTTGCTGTTCATTGCGGGTGAAGGCATTCATTTCAATTTCCAATCATTTCGTGGTTGGCGGCACCCGGCGGGACCATCGGGAAAACCTTCTGCTCGGCGTCGATGCTGGCATGGATCAGGCACGGGCCGGGGCGGGTGATGGCCTCCATCAGTGCCGCGCAGGGATTCGCCGCCTGATCGAGATCGACGGCATGCAGGCCGAACCCCTGGGCAACCTTGACGAAATCGGGCATTGCCGTGAACTGAGAGGCAAATAGACGCTCGCCGTAGAACAGCGACTGCTGCTGATGAACGAGACCGAGTGCGGCGTTGTTCATCAATACGATCTTGACGTTGACGTTCTCCTGGGCCGCGGTGACCAGTTCCTGAATATTCATCAGAATCGAGCCGTCGCCGGTAAAGCAAACCACGGTCTTGTCGCGTGCGGCGAGTGCGGCGCCGATCGCTGCCGGCACGCCGAAGCCCATCGTTCCCAGGCCGCCGGAGGTCAGCCACTGGCGTGGTCGACGCAGCGGATAAGCTTGCGCCACCCACATCTGATGCTGGCCGACATCGGTGGTGACGATCGCCTCGTTGTCGAGGCAGGCCGCGACGGTGCGGATCAGGCCAAAATGCGACAGCGCCTGATCGGCATCCGGCATGTGGAACGGGAACTGTACTTGCAAGGCATTGACGCGCTCGATCCAGATCTTTCGGTCATTTTCAGCGACCGCCGGCAGCAACTGGCCGAGTGCGTCGCGCACGTCGGCCGTGATGCCGATATGGGCGGTCTTGATTTTGTCCAGTTCGGCCGGATCGATGTCGATATGAATGATTCTGGCGTTACGGCAGAACTGCGCGACCTTGCCTGTCGCCCGGTCGTCGAAACGGGCGCCGACGGCAATCAGCAGATCACACTCATCGAGCGCCAAATTGGTCGCGCGCGCCGCGTGCATGCCCAGCATGCCAAGCGACAGCGGGTGATCGACCGGCATTGTGCCGAGCGCCATCAGGGTCATCACGGTTGGCAGGTTGGCTTTCTGCGCCAGGTCGACCGCAAGATCGGCCGCGCCCGAATGGACGACGCCGCCGCCGAGATAGAGGATGGGGCGCTCGGCACCATTGATCATGGCTGCTGCCTGCTCGATTAGCGACGCCTGGGCTGGGGCGGCCGGCAGGGCTCTGCCCGGCTCCGGCCAGGTATCGATTTCAATGGTTTCGCTCTGGACGTCCTTGGGAATATCGACCAGCACAGGCCCAGGGCGGCCGGAGGCGGCGATTTGGAAGGCGCGCGGAATGACTTCCAGCAACTCCTCGGCCGAGGAAACCAGGAAGTTATGCTTGGTGATCGGGATGCTCAGGCCATAGGTGTCGACTTCCTGAAAGGCATCGGTGCCGATCATCGCGCGCGATACCTGGCCGGTGATGGCGATCAGCGGAATCGAATCAAGCTTGGCGTCGGCGATCGCGGTCAGCAGATTGGTCGCGCCGGGGCCGGAGGAGGCGAGGCAGACGGCGGGCTGGCCGGTTACTCGGGCCATGCCCTGGGCCATGAAGCCGGCACCCTGCTCGTGACGGGCAAGAACGTGATGGATTGCGGTCGACTGCCCGAGCGCATCGTAAATGGGCAGGATGGCGCCACCCGGTATGCCGGCGACGATGCGTATGCCCTGGCGTTCGAGCAGGCGCACAGTGATCTGGGCGCCGTTGAGAGTTTCTGTCATGGAGTGCTCCTTGAGGTTGGTGGCACAACCGGCGGGCTCCAAAACAAAACCCCCGCCGGTTTGCGCCGGCGGGGGGTGGGGAATTCTGTCTGCTTCTGCTTACCCGATCCGCGACGGCGCGTGCGTTACGACGCCTACGACGACTACGCGTACGACGACCGGCTGTTCAGCAGAAGCAAGCAGGGAGCGTAGTTGGCGGGTGTTCATCGTCGGATCTAAGGTAAGGGTGGAAATGGTAAGTGGATGACTATGCGACAGGTCGGTAGCAAAATCAAGTGGTGAAAATGATGAATAGCCCGAAACAGCTCGCCCTATTTCCAAATTGGATAGCCTGGCATTGAACACTGTTTGCTGAATGAACTAAACTACGAAATTGGTCATAGCAATTCAACGTTCGCTTGGAACAGTTGATCATGCACGGAAGAGATATGACAAGTTCGCAGAAGGTGCTGTTGGTTGATTCGTCACGCGTAGTTCGGGCCTCGTTGTCCAAATACTTGCGCGACAGTTACGAAGTTTGCGAGGAGGGCGACGGCGAGTCGGCATGGCAAAGCCTTGTGCTTGACTCGTCGATCGTTGCTGTCATCTCCGGCCTGGACATTGCCGGGCTCGACGGCTCTGGCTTGATCGAGCGACTGCGGGCGAGCAAATTGGCCCGGTTGAATCGCTTGCCATTTTTCCTTCTGGTGTCGGACAGCTTTGCCGCCGCAGCAAAAGAGCGAGCCTTGCAGCTCGGGGTTTCCGATTTCATTCCGAAAGGAATGGCAGCCAAGGCGGCCAAACAAGTCTGCGAGCGCTTGAGTGCTGCATCGAGTCAGGCAGAATCCGCGCCTGGTCTTGCCGAATTCGGAAGTCAGAGTGATATCGGGTTGAGCGACTTCATGTCGCGTATCGGCACGATGGCCGGTTTGGCCGATGAACTCGTGGCGGAAGGTGACGGCGAGCAGCCGGCCGATGCCGAGCGCCATGATCGCCGGCTGACCAAGAGTCGAAGCGAACAATGTCTTCAGGACTTACTTGCGTCGACTGTCGGCAGCGAGCCGGTCGGCGTTCTGGTTTTCGCGATCGATGGCTATGATGACCTGAAGAGTCAGTATGGTCGGGAGGTCGCCGACAAGGTGGTGATGAAATTTTCTCGCCTGCTGTCCGGCAAGATCCGGGGAGAGGAGAGCATCGGCCAGCTTGCCGATGGTCGAATCGCCATCGTCTCGCCGACTGCCGACCGCGAGCAATGTGCAAACTTTGCCTGGCGGGTCTGCCGGGCGTTGGCGGCGGCACAGGTTTCAGTGCACGGCCAGCGTATCGAAACCACGGTCAGTGCCGGGGTTGCGGCAAAGCCGGAGGACAGCGCCACGGCATCGACGGAGGAATTGTTGCGTCTGGCAATCAGTCGTCTCGACGGGGCCATCCGCGCCGGCGGCAATCGCGTCGTCCATGCTTCCGGCTGTGGCGGCAACAATGTCGACCAGGAAGAGTTCTTCGCGCGCCTGCGGGCCTTGCTCGCCAATGCCACACCTGACACCATGATGTCGTGCAAGGGCTGGGTCACTTCGGTGTGTGTGGCTTGCCGCAAGTCGATGAAGGCCGGAAATGGCCCGGCTTGCCCATCAGGTGCGGCCGGCGGGAAGTGCGCCGGGAAATCAACCGAGCGCTCGGTATAAGCGCAACAAAAACCCGGCCTCAGCCGGGTTTTTTTATTGCCAATGGCAAAGATTAGGCGGTGACAGGAATCTTGCCGATCTTGATCTGCCATTCCTTGGGACCGGTGTTGTGCACGCTGATGCCTGAGGAGTCGACGGCTACCGTCACCGGCATGTTCTCGACATCGAACTCGTAGATGGCTTCCATGCCCAGATCGGCGAAGCCGACGACCTTGGCCGACTTGATCGCCTTGGCGACCAGGTAGGCGGCGCCGCCTACGGCCATCAGGTAGGCCGACTTGTTGTCCTTGATCGCTTCGATGGCGACCGGGCCGCGCTCTGACTTGCCGATCATTGAGATCAGGCCAGTTTGTTCGAGCATCATCCGGGTGAACTTGTCCATTCGGGTGCCGGTGGTCGGGCCGGCCGGTCCGACCACTTCATCACGGACTGGATCGACCGGCCCGACGTAGTAAATCACGCGGTTGGTGAAGTCGACCGGCAGCTTTTCGCCCTTGGCCAACATGTCGGCGATGCGCTTGTGGGCAGCGTCGCGGCCGGTCAGCATCTTGCCGTTCAGCAGCAGTTTCTGACCGGGTTTCCAGGCGGCGACTTCTGCCTTGGTCAGGGTGTTCAGGTTGACCTGGGTGGCCGCCTTGAGATCGGGCGTCCAGGTCACGGCCGGCCAGTCTTCCAGCTTCGGCACTTCGAGCTTGGCCGGGCCGGAACCGTCGAGATGGAAGTGGCAGTGGCGGGTCGCGGCGCAGTTCGGGACCAGCGCGACCGGCAGGTTGGCAGCGTGGCAGGGGTAGTCGAGCACCTTGACGTCGAGCACGGTGGTCAGACCGCCGAGACCCTGGGCGCCGACGCCGAGCGCGTTGATCTTCTCGAACAGTTCGAGGCGCAGCTCTTCCGGGCGGGTCAGTTTGGCGCCGGTGGCGGCCTTGGCCTTCAGTTCATGGATGTCGACCGGGGCCATTATCGATTCCTTGGCCAGCAGCATCGCTTTTTCCGGTGTGCCGCCGATACCGATGCCGATGATGCCGGGCGGACACCAGCCGGCACCCATTTCCGGAATCTTGTGCAGTACCCAGTCGACGAGGTCGTCCGACGGGTTGAGCATGGCGAACTTGGACTTGGCTTCCGAGCCGCCGCCCTTGGCGGCGCAGATCACTTCGACGTGATGGCCGGGGACGATCTCGAAATGCACTACGGCCGGGGTGTTGTCCTTGGTGTTCTTGCGGGCACCGGCCGGGTCGGCGAGCACCGAGGCACGCAGCGGATTGTCCGGGTTGCCGTAGGCGCGACGGACGCCTTCATCGATCATCTGCTGGATGCTCATCGTCGCATCCGGCCAGGTGACCTGCATGCCGACCTTGATGAAAACCATGCCGATACCGGTGTCCTGACAGATCGGACGATGGCCTTCGGCCGACATCCGGGAGTTGGTCAGGATCTGGGCAATGGCGTCCTTGGCGGCGGGGCTTTCCTCGCGGTCATAAGCTTCACCCAATGCCTTGATGTAATCGAGCGGGTGATAGTAGCTGATGTACTGGAAAGCGTCGGCGACGGACTGGATCAGGTCTTCCTGTTTGATGGCGGTCATGCACAACTCCGAATCAATGGGTTTTTTGATGTTGCAAGGCGAGGGTCTGGGTCATGGTCTTGTCGACAAGGGCCATGGCCAGGGCGGAGAAAAGGAATACGACATGAATGATGACTTGCCACATCAATGTGTGCTCGGACAGGTTGGTCGCATTGATGAAGCTCTTCAGCAAGTGGATCGACGAAATGCCGATGATCGCCGTCGATAGCTTGATTTTGAGCACGCCGGCATTGACGTGCGACAGCCATTCCGGCTGGTCCGGGTGGTCCTCGAGGTCGAGGCGGGAAACGAAGGTTTCATAGCCGCCGACGATGACCATGACCAGCAGGTTGGCGATCATCACCACGTCGATCAGGCCAAGGACGGAGAGCATGACATCGGCTTCGCTGAGGTGGGCGGTATCGATGGCGTTATGGATGAGGTGGCTCAGTTCGACCATGAACAGCCAGCAATAGACGACCTGGGCAATGATCAGGCCGATGTAGAGCGGCGCCTGAATCCACCGGCTGGCGAAAATGAAGGATTCGAGATATTTGATGGGGGAGCGCATTGGCGGAACTTTTCTACAGGGGGCCGCAGTTTATCACGCTGCTGCCAGGCGCCCCCGATATGCCGAAATGCTGCGGCGCAGCGTGATTTCGTAAGCGCATTGTAAGAATATCAACGTCTAATGCCGCTTCAACGCTGGTGAGAGAGTTGCTGATGATCTCCAGCTTGGACGGCTTTAACTATCCCGGGTTCTGCCCGAGATGCAATCGGTTGTTTCAACATAAATGCGAAGTACCGCAGAGGAGAAGAATATGTCGAATGAGTCCGTGCAGCTAATTTATCCGTCTGACGAAATCGTCAAGAATGCGGCGGTTTCCGGGATGGACGCCTATCGGGCGCTGTGCGCGGAAGCCGAGGCTGACTACGAAGGTTTCTGGGCAAGGCATGCCCGTGACCTGGTCACCTGGAAGCAGCCGTTCACCCAGGTGCTCGATGAGTCGAATGCCCCCTTCTTCAAGTGGTTTGCCGATGGCAAACTGAATGTTTCTTACAACTGTCTCGATCGTCAGGTCGAAGCCGGTCTCGGCGACAAGGTCGCCATCATCTTCGAAGCCGACAACGGCGAATCGACCAAGGTCACTTACAAGGAACTGCTGGCCAAGGTCTGCAAGATGGCCAACCTGCTGCGTTCCAAGGGCGTCAAGAAGGGCGATCGCGTCGTCATCTATTTGCCGATGACCGTCGAAGGCGTCGTCGCCATGCAGGCCTGTGCCCGCGTCGGGGCGATCCACTCCATCGTTTTCGGCGGTTTCTCCGCCCAGTCGCTGCGCGATCGCATGCACGATGCCGGCGCCGTGATGCTGATTACCTCCGACGGCCAGTTCCGCGGCGGCAAGGCCATTCCGCTCAAGCCGATTGCCGACGAAGCCTTCGGTCTGGGTGGTTGCGAGTGCGTCAAGAACGTCATCGTCTTCAAGCGTACCGGTGCTGAAGTCAACATGGTTGCCGGTCGCGACGAATGGTTGCACGACGCTCTGGCCAACCAGCCGGAAACCTGCGAACCGGAATGGGTCGAAGCCGAACACCCGCTGTTCCTGCTCTACACCTCCGGTTCCACCGGCAAGCCGAAGGGTGTCCAGCACTCTACCGGCGGCTACCTGCTGCACGCCATCATGACCATGAAGTACACCTTCGACATCAAGCCGAACGATGTCTTCTGGTGTACGGCCGACATCGGTTGGGTCACCGGGCACACCTACATCACCTACGGCCCGCTCGCTTGCGGCGCGACCGAAATCGTCTTCGAAGGCGTGCCGACTTACCCGGATGCCGGTCGTTTCTGGAAGGTGATCCAGACCCACAAGGTCAGCATTTTCTACACCGCGCCGACCGCGATCCGTTCGCTGATCAAGGCCGCCGACAACAACCCGGCCATCCATCCGAAGAGCTACGACCTGTCGTCGCTGCGCATCCTCGGTTCGGTCGGCGAGCCGATCAATCCGGCGGCCTGGCAGTGGTACTACGACAATGTCGGCGGCGGTCGCTGCCCGATCGTCGATACCTTCTGGCAGACCGAAACCGGCGGCCACATGATCACCCCGCTGCCGGGCGCCACGCCGCTGGTGCCGGGTTCCTGCACGCTGCCCTTCCCGGGCATCCAGGCCGCCATCGTCGATGAAACCGGGGCCGACGTGCCGTGGGGTCAAGGCGGCATTCTGGTCGTCAAGCGTCCGTGGCCGTCGATGATCCGGACGATCTGGAACGACGACGAGCGCTTCGTCAAGTCCTACTACCCGGCCGACTTCCAGGGCAAGTATTACCTGGCGGGCGACGGTGCGATCCGTGACATCAATACCGGCTATTTCACCATCACCGGCCGTATCGACGACGTGCTGAACGTTTCCGGTCACCGTATGGGGACGATGGAAATCGAATCCGCCCTGGTCGCCAATCCGATCGTCGCCGAAGCTGCCGTGGTCGGCCGTCCGGATGACCTGACCGGCGAAGCCATCGTTGCCTTCGTGGTGCTGAAAGGTCAGCGCCCGACCGGTGACGACGCCAAGCGCATCATCAAGGAACTGCAAGACTGGGTGGGCAAGGAGATCGGACCGATCGCCAAGCCGAAGGACATTCGCTTCGGCGACAACCTGCCGAAGACCCGTTCCGGCAAGATCATGCGCCGTCTGCTGCGTGGTCTGGCCAAGGACGAGGAACTGACGCAAGACACCTCGACGCTGGAGAATCCGGCCATTCTGGAACAACTGAAGGGTTAATTTCCTTTCCGTTCCCAGTTGAGCCAAAGAGGCGGCGAGCTTGCCACGCCGCCTCTACAGACTAAAAGGCAAGGAGGAGACAATGGTCGCCCATAAGGTGACCTCCCGTGTGGTCGCATCAGACTGCATGCCAACAACGGTCGGCACGCTTGGCGTGTCGACCGTTTTCTATTCCGGGGGTGCGTTTTGAAGAGAGCCAGTCCTGTTCGGCAACGTTTCGCGGCGCTCGGCCTGCTCGGCGTGCCCTTGCTGACGTTTCCGCTGCTCAGTCTGCCCGGTGGCAGTCTGGGGGGAATCCCGGCGACTTACCTGTACCTGTTCGGCGTCTGGGTCGGCCTGATTGCGCTGGCGGCCTGGGTGGCCGAACGGCGGAGGCCGTAAGTGCTCTCCGGCTGGTTCGTTGCCGCGCTCGCCTCGGCCTACCTCGGACTGTTGTTCGCGGTGGCCCGCTTTGGCGATGCGCGGGCCGACGCTGGCCGGTCGATCATCTCGGCCAATGTCTATGCGCTGTCGCTGGCCGTTTATTGCACGTCGTGGACTTTTTACGGCAGTGTCGGGCGCGCCACCTCGGGTGGTTTGTCCTTTTTGACCATTTATCTCGGGCCGACCCTGATGCTGATGTTCGTCGGGGTCATCATCAAGATGATCCGCATCAGCAAGGCCCAGCGCATCACCTCGATTGCCGACTTCATCGCCTCGCGGTACGGTAAAAGCCAGTTCCTGGCCGGCCTGGTGACGGTGATTGCGGTGATCGGCGTCGTTCCCTATATCGCCCTGCAACTGAAGGCGGTCGCCGCCAGCTTCGATGTGCTGTTCCAGCAGTCCAGCCACACCTTGCTGCCCTGGTGGCTCGATTCGACCTTGCTGATCGCCGCTGTCCTGGCGCTGTTCACCATTCTGTTCGGGACGCGTCATCTCGATGCGACCGAACGGCACGAGGGGATGGTCGCCGCCATTGCCTTCGAGTCGGTGGTCAAGCTGGTCGCTTTCCTGGCGGTTGGTCTGTTCGTCACCTACGGCATGTTCGGCGGCTTGTCCGATCTTTTCCAGCAGGCCGCGGCGAGTCCCGAGCTCCATCGTCTGGTGCAGCTTGATGAGGCGCGCGCCGGGACGTGGACCGCGTTGATCCTGCTCTCCGGCCTAGCCATTATTTTCCTGCCGCGCCAGTTCCAGATCATCGTCGTCGAGAATGTCGACGAGTCGCACCTGAAGCGCGCCGTCTGGCTTTTTCCGCTCTACCTTCTGTTGATCAACATTTTTGTGTTGCCCTTGGCGCTCGGTGGTCTGCTGCATTTCCAGGGGCAGAGCGTCAATCCGGATGTCTTCGTGCTGACGCTGCCGATGACCCGCGGCGCCGAAGCGCTGGCGCTGCTGGTCTTCATCGGTGGCCTATCGGCGGCGACCGGCATGGTCATTGTCGAAACCATCGCCTTGTCGACGATGGTCTGCAACGATCTGGTAATGCCCTGGCTGCTCCGCTCGACCTGGCTGAAAATAGAAAAGCGCCAGGATCTTTCCGGCCTGCTGATCGGCATCCGGCGCGTTGCCATCACGCTGATCCTGCTGCTCGGCTACATCTACTTCCGGGTCGCCGGTGAAGCCTATGCGCTGGTCGGCATCGGGCTGATTTCCTTTGCCGCGGTCGCGCAGTTTGCGCCGGCCATGTTCGGCGGCATGTACTGGAAGCAGGGCACCCGGGCCGGGGCCATCGGCGGCTTGCTGGCCGGCTTCGGCATCTGGCTGTACACGCTGTTGCTGCCGTCGTTCGCCAAGTCGGGCTGGATCGGCAGCGGCTTCGTCGAGCACGGTCTGTTCGGCATCGGCTGGCTGAAGGCCCAGGCTCTGTTCGGGCTCACCGGAATGGACGAGATTTCGCACTGCCTGTGGTGGAGCCTGCTGGCCAATATCGGCTGTTACGTCGTGGTGTCGCTCAATTCGAAGCCGGATGCCGTCGAGGCCGGGCAGGCCGAGCGCTTCGTCGATGTATTTCGGCACGCCCAGCGGGCAACCGATACCCGACTGTGGCGCGGCAATGCCTCGGTCGGTGCGCTGGTCGAACTGCTTGAGCGTTTCCTCGGGCCGCTGCGCGCCCGCCAGCAACTGGCGGCCTATGCCGGGAATCGCGGCGCCGGGGACTGGCGCAGTTTGCCGGCCGATGCCGATTTCGTGCATTTTGCCGAAGCCGAACTGGCCGGGGCGATCGGCTCGGCCAGTGCGCGGGTGATGGTGGCGTCGGTCGCCCAGGAAGAGGATCTTGGGCTGGAGGAGGTCCTCGATATTCTCGACGAGGCGACTCAGGTGCGCGCCTACAGCCGCGAACTGGAAACCAAGCAGGGCGAACTGGAGGCGGCGACCGCCGAATTGCGCGAGGCCAATGAGCGCCTGCGCGAGCTGGATCGGATGAAGGATGATTTCATCTCGACGGTGACCCACGAGTTGCGGACGCCACTGACCTCGATCCGGGCGCTCTCCGAAATGCTGCACGAAGATCCGCGGATGGAGCTCGTCGATCGCACGCGCTTCCTCGGCATCATCGTCAATGAAGCGGAGCGGCTGACCCGCTTGATCAACCAGATTCTCGACATGGCCAAAATGGAGTCGGGACGTGCCGAATGGACGACCGGGAAAGTCGATATCGGCGACGTGGTGCGCGAGGCGATGGATTCGCTCGGCCAGCTTTTCCGGGAAAAGGATGTGGCGCTGGACGGCGATATTCCGGCCAGCGGCCCGGTCGTTCTGGCCGACCGCGATCGACTGACTCAGGTGATGATCAACTTGCTGTCGAATGCGGTGAAGTTCGTGCCCGGCGGCACTGGGCGCGTCAGCGTCAAGCTGACGATCGATGGCAAATTCGTGCGCGTTGCCGTTTCCGACAACGGCCCCGGCTTGACGGCCGAGGAGTGCGTGGTCATTTTTGAGAAGTTCCGGCAGGGCGGCAACACGATGACCGACAAACCGCAGGGGACCGGTCTGGGCCTGCCGATCAGCCGGCAGATCGTCGAATATTTTGGTGGTAATCTCTGGGTAGAAAGCCAGCCCGGAGCGGGTGCAAATTTCATTTTCACGGTCCCTTTACCGGTGCCGGAAGAATAACAACGGAGACTAAAGGTATGGCGCACAAGATTCTGATTGTCGATGACGAACCGAATATCGTCATTTCGCTCGAATTCCTGATGAAAAAAGAAGGCTTCGAAATCGCCATCGCCGGCGATGGCGAGGAAGCCTTGGCCAAGGTGGCGAGCTTCAAGCCGGACCTGCTGCTGCTTGACGTGATGATGCCGAAGAAATCCGGTTTCGAGGTTTGTGAGGCGCTGCGTGCCGACCCGGCGCTGGCCGGTTTGTTGATCGTCATGCTGACCGCCAAGGGACGCGATACCGAGGTTGCCAAAGGCTTGGCGATCGGCGCCGATGCCTACGTCACCAAGCCGTTTTCGACCAAGGATCTGGTGGCCAAGGTCAAGAGCATGCTGGGCGTTGCCTGATCTTGACCTGCCGCACCCGATGGCCCGCGCTCATGCCGCGCGAGCTTCCCGTCGGGCGCGGTCGCCGGCCCGTTGCGGCCGAAATTCATTGGAATACGCGCCATGAAGGCTAAATATCGCTTCATCCTCGCCGTGGTCGTGCTCGGTCTGTTGATGACCGGGCCATTTGTCGTCAGTTCGCTGCTTGTCTGGCTGGACATGAAGGAAGCCGAGCGGAACCTGCTGGTCGAATTGCTCGTGTCGCGTCTGCCGGTCGGCACGATGATGACGATGTGCGGCTTCGCGATTGGCGTGCTGGTGCTGCACAAGCTGTTCAAGCAATATGTCGAGGGCCTGTTGCGGATGTCCGAAACGCTGCGCCTGATGCTCGGCGCCAACCGCGATTTTCGGGTAACGCTCGATGGGCCGCCGGAAGTGCAACAACTGGCGATGGCCGCCAACGATCTGGCGCAGCAGCGTGACGTGCTGATGAACGATGTCGATGCCCAGATCGGTCGAGCCAAAGCCTCGGTCGAGGAAGAGAAGAATCGGCTCGCTGCCTTGATGTCCGAACTGGCGCAAGCCGTCGTGGTCTGCAATCTCGACGGGCGCATCCTGCTTTACAACAACCGCGCCCGCCTCCAGTTCAAGGCGCTGGCGCTGGGGCCGACCTCGGTGAGCGGCGGGGCGCTGATCGGTCTCGGCCGGTCGATCTTCTCGATTCTCGAAAAGAATCAAGTCGAGCACGCCCAGGAAGTCATTCGCCAGCGTCTGGGGGCCGGCAAGACGGCCATTTCCAATTTCATCACGACGACCCGCGGCGGCCAGTTGCTGCGCGTCCAGATGGTTCCGGTTCTGGCGGCAGCGAGCGGGGAGGGCGAAGCGGCGATGTCCGGCTACGTGCTGACCGTCGAGAACATCACGCGCAGCATCGAGCTGGAGGCGCGTCGCGATCAGGTGCTGCATTCGCTGACCGAAGGCAGCCGTTCGGCCCTGGGCAATATCCGCGCCGCCGTCGCCAACCTGATCGACTATCCGGAAATGGAGCCGGAGTTGCGCGAGCGTTTCGTCAAGGTGGTCGATGACGAAGCCGCCCGGATGAGTCAGCGACTGGACCAGACCATGGTCGAGTTTTCCGATTCGATGAAAACCCGCTGGCCGCTCGAGGACATTCTCGGCATCGATATCATTGCCGCGGCCCAGCGCCGGATCAACGAAAAGCTCAATCTGCCGACGAAGACCGAGGAGCTGGACGATGCCTTGTGGGTCAAGGCCGACAGTTTCTCGCTGGTCTTTGCCCTGGTTTTTCTCGCCGCCAAATTGCAGGATCACTACGAGCCGCGCGAACTGCGTTTCCGTCTCAAATCGGAAGGCAAGCTGGCCTATCTCGATCTGATCTGGGCCGGTCCGGCCATGTCCTCGGAGACGTTCTACACCTGGGAAATGGATTCGATGCAGGTCGGCAGCGAAACGACACCGCTCTCCATCCGCGATGTCATCGACCGGCACGGCGGGGAAATCTGGTACCAGCGCGAGAAGGCGGCGCACCGCGCCTTCTTCCGCTTCGTGCTGCCGGTGGCGACGCCGGAAGTCGAGCAGGATCAGGAGGATCGCAAGCGCGGCTCGAGCCGGCCGGAGTATTACGATTTCGATCTGTTCAATTTTGCCGACAAGTCGATCGATCTCGAGCGCAAGCTCTCCGACCTGACCTGTACGGTTTTCGATACCGAAACCACCGGGCTGGAGCCTTCCAACGGCGACGAGATCATCCAGATCGGCGCCGCCCGGATTGTGAACAACCGCCTGTTGCGTCAGGAGGTTTTCGACCAGATCATCGATCCGGAATGCCCGCTCAAGCCCGAATCGATCCCGATTCACGGCATCACCGAAGACATGGTGCGCGGCAAGCCGACCATCGACGTGATCCTGCCGGCCTTCCACGAGTTTTGCGAAGATACCGTGCTGATTGCCCATAACGCGGCTTTCGACATGCGCTTCCTGCAATTGAAGGAGGAGCGGACCGGTATCCGCTTCTCGCAGCCGGTACTCGATACGTTGCTGCTCTCGGCGGTGGTGCATCCGAATCAGGAGTCGCACAAGCTCGACGTGATCCTGGAGCGCCTCGGCATCCATATCGCCAGCCGGCACAATGCGCTGGAAGATGCACTGGCGACCGGCGAGGTCTTCCTGAAACTGGTGCCGCTGCTTGAGGAAAAGGGCATCGTCACGGTGCGCCAGGCCCTGGAAGCGTCGGAGAAGACCTATTTTGCCCGGGTCAAGTACTGAGATGGCGCTGTCGAGCGGCGACTTTCTGCCTTGCCGCTGGCAGGCTGAAGTGCTGGCCGAACTCGATGGCTTGACGGCGCTCGACCAGGCGCCGGCCGTCGCCGGGCGTTTGCGCCAATTTCTGTTGGCCGTAGCTGGTCGCGGCATGGGCGGCTACAACATGACCCGCCTGATTTCGGCCTGCAACGACCGCTTGACCATCCGCATCGTCGACCTGACCAGCCAGCGTCACCATCTGCCGGACGTTGCCTGGTGCTGGCTGGCCATGGGGTCTGAAGGGCGATATGAACAGACCTTGGTCAGCGATCAGGACAACGGCCTGGTGTTCAATGCCGTCGATGGGCGCGAGGCCGAAGCGCTACGCACCCTGTTCCTGCCCTTCGCCGCGGAAGCCAATCAGCGTCTGGCCGATTGCGGCTTCAAGCTGTGCAGCGGCCAGGTCATGGCCGGCAATCCGGCCTGGTGTCTGTCGTTCGATGAATGGCGTGAGCAGTTCATCGACTGGGTCAGGCGACCCGAGCCGACTGCCTTGCTCAACGCCAGCATTTTTTTCGATCTGCGTCCGCTGGTCGGCCAGCTCGAACTGGGTGAAAGACTGCAGACCATCCTGCTCGGACTGACCACCGATACACCGTCCTTCCTCCATCTGATGGCCGGCAATGCGCTGCAGGCGGCGGTGCCGCTGAATTTTCGCGGCGAGATCGCGGCCGAGGAGGGCGACCAGCTCGATCTGAAAAAATTTGGCAGCCGGATATTCGTCGATGTCGCCCGGATTTTTGCCCTCGCCTCGGGAGCGCGCGCGGTGCACACCGCCGGGCGCCTGCGCGAGGCGGGCCCGGCGGCTGGCCTGAAAGCCGAGGGGATTGCCGCGGCGGAGTCGGCGTTTTCGCATGTCTTGCGCCTGCGGCTGGATCAGCAAAGGGCTGCTGCGGCAGCCGGCGTGAGCGATGGTCATGGCCTCAAGCTGTCGGCGCTGCACGAGATGGACAAGGCGATCCTGCGCGAGGCGCTGAAGCAGGCACGCCGCCTGCAACAGCGCCTCAAGTTAAACTATGCACTTTGAAGAAAAATGAGGTTGTCGTGAGCACGCCACAACAAGCACAAGAAAAACAGGAGTTTGCCGTCATTGCCGAGGTGGAAACGAGCCTGCGTCAGGAAGGGCGTCGGCGGGTCGCCGGCAACACCCTCACTTTTCTCAAAAAACATGCGCCGTTCGACAAGATGTCGGCCGATGCCTTGCAGCGTTTCGCCGAGCAGGCGCAGATCGCTTTCTACCCGGTGGGGAGCGAGATTGTCGGGGCGGCGTCCGGCAACGTCCGGTTCTTCTATCTGATCGAGTCCGGCAAGGTACAGGCCCGTCAGGCCGGCGAGGTCACCGTCACCGAGTACTCCATCCTCAGCCTCGGCGCCGGGGAAAGCTTCCCGATCGGTGCGGTTACGGCGGGGCGGCCGTCGACCAACAACTATGTGGCGGTCGAGGATACCTTCTGCTATCAGTTGCCGGCCGAAGACTTCATGGCGCTGATGGTGAGCAGCCCCGAGTTCAACCTGTTCTGTACGCAATACATCGCCAGCCTGCTCGACCAGTCGCGCCGGCAGTTGCAGTTGCAGTTTGCCCAGAAGGCCAGCGAACAACAGACGCTGAACTCGCCGCTGGCCGGCATCGGCTCCCGTTCGCCGGTGATCGTCGGGCCGGAGACCCCGCTGCGTGCCGCGCTGGAAATCATGTCGCAGGCCGGCATCGGTTCGCTGGTCGTCGCCGGCGAAGACCGGAAACCGGTTGGCGTGTTCACGCGCAGCGATTTGCTCGATCGCGTCGTTCTGGCTGACCGGCCTCTGACTGCACCAATCAGCGAGGCGATGTCGGCGGCGCGCTTGTGTCTGGATGAAAACGCCACGGCTTACGACGCGATGCTCGCCATGGCTTCGCAAGGCGTCCGTCACGTGCTGGTGACCGATGCCGAAGGGCGGTTGACCGGCGTCGTTTCCGAGCGGGATCTGTTCTCGCTGCAGCGCGTCGGTCTGCGCCAGATTCGCCAGTCGATCGATTCGGCGCACGACGTCGAGGCGCTTCTGCAGTCGGCGGCCGATGTCCGTCAGCTGGCTTTCAACATGCTGGCGCAGGGGATCGGCGCCGAGCAGTTGACCCAGTTCATCTCGGCGCTGAACGACGCATTGACCCGGCGGGTCATCCAGCTCAACCTGGAAAAGCATAATTTCGACGGTATCGAATGGGCCTGGCTGGCCTTCGGCTCGGAAGGGCGCGACGAGCAGACCTTCAGCACCGACCAGGATAACGGCATCGTCTTTGCCTGCCCCGACGGTGTAGCGGTCGACGCGCTGCGCCAGCGTTTCCTGACCTTCGCCCTCGACGTCAACAAGGATCTCGACCGTTGCGGTTTTCCGCTGTGCAAGGGCAACATCATGGCGAGCAATCCGCAATGGTGCCTGACGCTCGGCGAGTGGAAAAATCAGTTCAGCAAGTGGATCCGCATGCCGGAGCCGACCGCGCTGCTCAACGCGACCATCTTTTTCGACTTTCGGCCCTTGTACGGCAAGCATGAACTGGCCGACAACATGCGTCGTTTCCTGCTGGAACAGGCGGCGGCCAACCCGATCTTCCTCCAGTCGATGGCCAGGAATGCGCTCGATGTCGCACCGCCGCTGGGCAAGTTGCGCGACTTCCTGACCGATCTTGAACCGGATCATCCGGGCAAGATCGACCTCAAGAAATACGGCTCGCGGATCTTCGTCGATGTGGCCCGCATCTACGCGCTGGCCACCGGCGTGCACAACACCAACTCGGTGCAGCGCCTGCGTCTGGCTTCGCAGCGTCTGGCGGCGCGCGGCGAGGAAATCAATGCCGTGCTCGATGGGCTGAATTTCATCCAGCTGCTGCGTTTGCAGCATCAGTATCTGGAAGGGGAGCCGGGCAGCCAGGGTGACAATCTGATCGATCCCGACAAGCTCAACGAACTGGATCGGCGCATTCTGAAGGAATCCTTCCGTCAGGCCCGCAAGATCCAGTCGCGGCTCAAACTCGACTATCAGGTGAACTGAGCATGTTCGGACTGAAAGGTTTGCTGTTCAAGAGCGTCGCTCCCGCGCATCTGCCGGACGACGTGCGGGCCGCGCTCGATGCCTGGCGCAATACGCCGGCCCCGACGCTGGACGATTTCCATTTTCACACCCGTTACGTGATCGTCGATATCGCCAGCCGCGGAATGAATCCGGAGTCCGATCAGTTGCTGGAAATCGCGGCCAGCACGGTGCAGCGGGCGACCATCTTGCCGGCCGACGCATTGTTCATCGATCTCGAGACATCGGCCGACAACGATGCTCCCGCCGACGAGGCATCGCTCGACCGTCAGTTGATGGCCTTTCTGCAGTTTGCCGGCAAGGCACCGCTGGTGACCTATCACGTGTCGTATGTCGGCGGATTTCTGCAACGGGCTTTCAGGGAGCGCCTGGGGGTCGATTTCCAGCCGCAGTGGATCGATCTCGCCTGGCTGCTGCCGGCGATGTTCAGCGACAAGGGAAGCAGCGTGATGCCGCTTGATCACTGGATCGGCGTCTTCGGTCTCGATGCCGGCAGCGGCCGGCGCAGCGCGATGGAAAACACGCTGCTGCTCGCCCGGATTTTCCAGATGCTGCTGGTTCGCGCTTCCGCCAAGGAAATCGATACGGCGGCCCGGCTGATCGACGAGTCCCGGGCCAGCACTTTCCTGCGCCGTACCCATTAGTCGCGCCGAATGCTCCACTCCCTGACCAAGCTGCAGCGCTACTACCTTTATTACACCGGTAGTTTCCTGGCTTTCGTTCTCAGTCTGGCGGTTCTTGAAGACCATGGCATGCCGCCGCGCTGGATCGGCTACGCCTTCCTGTTCTTCACCATCTCGATGTACGCCGCGATCGGCATTGCCAGCCGGACATCCGACGTCTCCGAGTATTACGTCGCCGGCCGCCGCGTGCCGGCTTTCTTCAATGGCATGGCAACCGGCGCCGACTGGATGAGCGCCGCCTCCTTCATGGGGCTGGCCGGCACGCTATACCTCTCCGGTTTTCAGGGGCTGGCCTATGTCATCGGCTGGACCGGCGGCTTCGTGCTGGTAGCGCTGTTGCTGGCACCGTATCTGCGGCGTTTCGGTCAGTACACCATTCCCGACTTTCTCGGCGCCCGTTACGGTGGCACGGCAATCCGGCTGGTCGCCGTCGGTGCCGCCATCCTTGCCTCGTTCATCTATGTCGTGGCGCAAATTTACGGTGTCGGGGTCATCACCAGCCGTTTTGTCAGCTTGCAATTCGAGATCGGTGTTTTCGTCGGGCTGGCCGGCATTCTCGTCTGTTCGTTCCTGGGGGGCATGCGGGCAGTCACGTGGACCCAGGTTGCCCAGTACGTGATCCTGATCGTTGCCTATGTGACGCCGGTCGCTATCCTTTCCTACAACGTGACCGGCATTCCGGTGCCGCAACTCGTCTACGGCAAGGTCCTGCAACAAGTGACGCAGCTTGAGAACCGCTTGTTCGACACGCCGGCCGAAATCGAGGTGCGTACCCTGTACCACGCACGGGCCGACGACTATGCCCAGAAAATCATGCAACTCCCCGAGTCGTTGAGACTGGAGCGCGAGCAGTTGTCGACCCAGATTAACCAGTTGAAGGCCAGCGATAGCCAGATGCGGGATATCGTCGCCCTCGAGCGTCAGCGCCGGGAGTTGCCGCATGACCCGGATCAGGCCCGGCTGATCTGGGAAGCTGAAATGTTTTCGGCCATCGAGCGCAGCAAGCCGCCCATTCACCACGCCGAGGCCTTCCCGGCCGAAGACCCCGAGGAGCAGTTGGCGCAGCGTATCAATTTCCTTGCCCTGATCTTTTGTCTGACCGTCGGCACGGCGGCCTTGCCGCATGTGCTGATTCGTTACTACACGACGCCGACCGTCAGTCAGGCGCGGGAGTCCGTCTTCTGGTCGCTGCTGCTGATTCTGATTCTTTACATGACGGCACCGGCCTACGCCGTATTTGCCAAATACGAAGTGCTGTCGAACCTCGCCGACCTGCCCATCGCCAAGCTGCCGAGCTGGGTCGCGGCGTGGACCAAGGTCGGCCTGGTGACGATCGAGGACATCAACCGGGACGGCATCCTGCAACTGGCCGAGTTGTCGATGAATCCCGACGTGATTGTCCTCGCCACGCCGGAAATCGCTGGCATGCCCTACGTGGTCTCCGGCCTCGTTGCGGCGGGGGCGCTGGCGGCGGCATTGTCGACGGCCGACGGCCTGTTGCTGACCATTACCAGCGCGCTGTCGCATGACGTCTATTACCGGATTCTTCGCCCGGATGCTTCAACCCAGCTTCGCCTCGTCATCTCGAAATCGATGCTGCTGGTGGTCGCCGTTCTGGCCGCCACGGTCGCGGCGGAAAAGCCCGGAACCATCCTGTCGATGGTGGCCTGGGCATTTTCGATTGCCGGCTCGGCCTTTTTTCCGGCGCTCGTTCTCGGGATTTTCTGGAGCCGTGCAACCCGCACCGGGGCGCTCACCGGCATGCTGGCCGGGGTCATGCTGACAATTTATTACATCGTGCGGGTCGAGTTCGACGGCATCCCGTGGCTGGGGATCAGCGGCATCAAAATGGCGCCGTGGTTCCATGTCCAATCGTCGTCGGCCGGAGTCTTCGGCGTCTGTGCCGGCTTCATCATCATTGTGATTGTCAGCCTGATGACCAAGCCCTATCCGGAAGCCCAGAGTTTCCTGAATGGTATCCGACGCAGCAAGAGCGGAAGTGGCGGTTAGCATGGCCGACAGCGATACCTATTGGCGCAAGACGCGCGCCTTAACCATCATGCTGTTTCTTCTGTGGCTGACTGTCACTTTCCTGGGCGGCTGGTTTGCCCGCGAACTGAACGAAATAGTCATCTTCGGCTTCCCGCTCGGCTTTTACATGGGCGCCCAGGGCATTCTTATCTTCTTTCTGGCGATCATCGGGTTTTACAACTACCGAATGCGCAAGCTGGATGCCGAATTCAACATTGACGACGAGTAGCTGATCAGGATGTTGCTCTTCGTTATCGGTGCATTGCGGGCAATCGTTGAAATGCTCGGTCTCTGTCTGGTCGCCCAGGGGATGCTCTACATCCTGGCCGGCCGGGGAAGGGCGGCCAATCCGATCTACCAACTGTTTTCGATAATCACCGCGCCGCCCCGTCGCCTGGTCGCCTGGCTGCTGCCGCAGCGCGCAAGTGCAATGACCATCGGTATCGTCTGTTTTGCGCTTCTGCTGCTGTTTTGGCTCGGATTGGCCGTAATGCGAAAGTTTATTTGACCGTCTCCGCTCTTCTGCTACAATGCGCGCCTCCTGGAGAGGTGGATGAGTGGTTTAAGTCGCACGCCTGGAAAGCGTGTGTAGGGTAATCCCCTACCCCGGGTTCGAATCCCGGTCTCTCCGCCAGGCTTCCGCAAGGCCCGATTTCTTAATCTATTTAATAGGTTACGAAGTCGGGCTTTTTGCATTCATCCCCGAGCGAAACAATCCGGTTGGAGCATCGGGGCGTCCAGGTGCCCGACCTTGACGTAGATGATCGCGCCCTTGGCGCCGGTGAATGGGGCGTGCCGGCTCCAGCGCGGGCTGCGTAGCCAGGTACCGGCCGGATAGTCACCCCGTTCATCGCAGAAGACGCCTTGCAGCACGAGAATTTCCTCGCCGCCCGGATGGGTGTGTGGATTGAATTGCGTGTGGGGTGCCCATTTGACCAGTGCCGAACTGATCCCGTCGAACTCGTGCAACGGCATCACCGCCAGGCCTGGGACAAGACCCGGTCGCCAACTGGCGGTGGCGGTGTCGAGCACCAGCTTCTGCTGATCGCCGGGCGAGAACTGCCAGACCTTGACGAAAATCGTGCAGCCGGCGCGGGTGAATGGCGTGTGTGCCGAGCCGGGCGGATTGCGAACGTAGGTTCCGGCCGGGTAATCGCCGTGCTCGTCGGAGAATACCCCGTCGAGAACCAGAAATTCCTCTCCGCCGTCATGCGTGTGCCGGCTGAACGCTGCGCCGGGAGCATAACGAACGATGCTGGTGGCCCGGGCGATCTCGCCGCCGATCCGGTCGAGCCGGTGGCGCCAGACGCCCGGACAGGGGGAGGGCGCCCAATCCTCGGCATCGACTGACGGGGCGACGACGCGTTGCGCGAAGTCGGCGTTGATTCTGAGGTCGGCGTTGTTCAAGGCAGGCTCTCCGGGTTCCGCACCGCGCCTAGCCTTTCAGCGCCTTGGCATGGTGGCGCAAGTGGTCGTCGATGAAGCTGGCGATGAAGTAGTAGCTGTGGTCATAACCGGCTTGCAGGTGCAGCGTCAGCGGGTGGTTGGCCGCCGTGGCGGCCGAGCGCAGGGTTTCCGGTTTGAGTTGCGTGAGCAGGAAATCATCGCGGTCGCCCTGGTCGATCAGGATCGGCAGTTGCTCGGCGGCCTTGGCGATCAGCAGGCTGGCATCCCATTCGCGCCAGGTGGAGCGGTCTTCGCCGAGGTAGCGGGAAAAGGCCTTTTCGCCCCAGGGCACGGTCATCGGGTTGGCGATCGGCGCGAAGGCGGAAAGCGACTGGTAACGCCCGGGGTTGCGCAGGGCGCAAACCAGCGCGCCATGGCCGCCCATCGAGTGGCCGCTGATGCCGCGCTTGTCCGAGACCTGGAAGCTGGCCTCGATCAGGGCGGGAAGCTCATGCACCACGTAGTCGTGCATCCGATAGTGCCGGTCCCATGGTGCCTGGGTCGCATTCAGGTAGAAGCCGGCGCCCAGCCCGAAATCCCAACCGCCGTCCGGATCGCCCGGCACCTCGGCGCCGCGCGGGCTGGTGTCGGGGGCGACGATGATGATGCCGAGTTCGGCGGCCAGGCGCTGGGCGCCGGCCTTCTGCATGAAATTCTCGTCGGTGCAGCTGAGTCCTGACAGCCAGTACAGGACCGGCAGCTTTTCACCCTGTTCGACCTGGGGCGGCAAATAGACGGCGAAGGTCATGTCGCAATTCAGCACCGTCGAGCGATGCCGGTAGCGCTTGTGCCAGCCGCCGAAGCTTTTCTGGCAGGAGATGTTCTCGATGCTCATTGCGCTGTTTCCTGGCTCAGAAGTGGATGACCGTGCGGATGCTCTTGCCTTCATGCATCAGGTCGAAGGCCTTGTTGATGTCTTCGAGCGGCATGGTGTGGGTGATGAAGGTGTCGAGCGGAATCTCGCCCTTTTGCGCTTTCTCGACGTAACCGGGCAGTTCCGTGCGGCCCTTGACGCCGCCGAAGGCCGAGCCGCGCCAGACGCGCCCGGTCACCAACTGGAAGGGGCGGGTGCTGATTTCCTGGCCGGCGCCAGCGACGCCGATGATGGTCGATTCGCCCCAGCCCTTGTGACAGCACTCGAGCGCCGCCCGCATCAGGTTCACGTTGCCGACGCACTCGAAGGAGTAATCGACGCCGCCGTCGGTCATGTCGACGATGACTTCCTGGATCGGCTTGGCATGATCCTTAGGGTTGATGCAGTCGGTCGCGCCCAATTGGCGGGCGATCTCGAACTTGCCGGGATTGATGTCGATGGCGATGATGCGTGAAGCCTTGGCCATCGTCGCGCCGATGATCGCCGCCAGACCGATGCCGCCGAGGCCGAAGATGGCGACCGTGGCGCCGGCTTCCACCTTGGCGGTGTTGAGCACCGCGCCGATTCCGGTGGTGACGCCGCAGCCGAGCAGGCAGACCTTTTCGAGCGGCGCATCCTTGGCGATCTTGGCCAGCGAGATTTCCGGCAGCACGGTGTATTCGGAGAAGGTCGAGCAACCCATGTAGTGATAGATCGGCTGGCCCTGGTAGGAGAAGCGGCTGGTGCCGTCGGGCATCAGGCCCTTGCCCTGGGTGGCGCGGACCGCCTGGCAGAGGTTGGTCTTGCCCGATTTGCAGAATTTGCAGACGCCGCATTCGGCGGTGTACAGCGGAATCACATGGTCGCCGACGGCCAGCGAGGTGACGCCTTCGCCGATGGCTTCGACGATGCCGCCGCCCTCATGGCCGAGAATGGCCGGAAAAATGCCTTCTGGATCGTCGCCGGACAGCGTGAAGGCATCGGTATGACAGACGCCGGAAGCGACGATGCGGACCAGCACTTCGCCGGCCTTCGGCGGTTCGACATCGACTTCGACGATTTGCAGCGGCTGGTTGGCAGCGAAAGCAACGGCGGCACGGGACTTGATGGTCATGAGGGTTCTCTGGCGGTAGGAGTAATGGGGCTGAGTATAATTAGTGCCCCGTGGTCGATAAATCGATTCCCTGCAATTGATTGTTGCCGTGTGGGGATAATCATTCGAAGGATTGCCGATGGAGGCTGAGCAATGAGTCGCTGGGACGGACTGGATGAATTCGTTGCCGTTGCCGAGAGCGGCAGCTTCGCCCGTGCCGCCGAAGGGCTGCGCGTTTCGTCGTCGCACGTCAGTCGCCAAGTGGCGGCTCTTGAAGAGCGCCTGCAGGCGCGACTGCTCTACCGGACGACCCGGCGGGTGTCGCTGACCGAGGCCGGGCAGAGCTTCTTCGCGCGATGCCAGCGGCTGATCGAAGAGCGCGACGAGGCCTTCCTGACCATGGGCGATCTGCAAAGCGCGCCGACCGGCCTGCTGCGCATGACCGCTGCCGTGGCTTATGGCGAGCGCTTCATCGTGCCGCTGGTCAATGACTTCATGGCCAGGTATCCGCAGTTGCGAGTCGATATCGAATTGACCAACCGCACCCTCGATATGGTTCATGAAGGCTTCGATCTGGCGATCCGCCTTGGCCGGTTGAATGATTCCAGCCTGGTGGCGACCCGGATCGCTCCGCGCGCCATGTATTTGTGTGCCGCCCCGGCCTACCTCGAACGTTATGGCCGTCCGCACACGCTTTCGGAGTTGGGGCAGCATAACTGCCTGATCGGCACCAGCGATGTCTGGTCCTTCCGCCAAGGCGACCGTGAATTCCAGTTCAGGCCGAGCGGCAACTGGCGCTGCAATAGCGGTCAGGCAGTGCTGGATGCGACGCTGCGCGGTTTCGGTCTGAGCCAGTTGCCCGATTACTACGTTCTCGATCTGCTGCGGAAGGGCGAACTGGTTGCCCTTCTTGAAACAAACCAGCCGCCCAACGCCGCCGTCTGGGCCGTCTATCCGCAACGCCGTTATTCGCTGCCCAAGGTGCGCCTGCTGATTGAAGAGCTCAAGGCCGGTCTGGCGCTTCGCCCCGAATATTCTTCCGGCTAACTGCCTCCCTCATAAAAGCGGATCGTGTTGCGGCCAGCCTCTTTGGCTTGATACATCGCGATGTCGGCGTGTTTCAGGATCTCGTTCTGACTGACTTGCTGGCCAATAAACAAGGTGACGCCAATGCTTGCCGAACAATGATGCTCCACTGTCGACTCCTGGTCGTTACCCTCGGATGAAATCAGGAAGTAGGGTTGGGCGAGGATGGTGCGTATTTTTTCGGCGATCGCCAGGGCCTGCTCCCGCGAGGCCGATGCCGCGGAGTTCAGGCTGCCCAGTATCACCACGAATTCGTCGCCGCCCAGACGTGCGACGGTGTCGATTTGACGAACGCTGGAACTGAGCCGCCGCGCCACTTCGATCAGCAACTGGTCGCCAGCCGCATGGCCATGCTCGTCATTGAGCGGCTTGAAGTTATCCAGGTCGAGCAGCATCAGCGCACCATGGAGTCCGGTTCGCTTGCCGTTGGCCAGGGCCTGGGTCAGCCGGTCGTTCAGCAGGCGGCGATTGGGCAGCAGGGTCAGGCTGTCGTAATACGCCAGGTTGCGGATTTGCTCTTCGGCCCGCTTGCGTTCGCTGATGTTGGTATGAACGATGACGGCTCCTTTGCCTCCCGTTCCCAACGGAGTGACCGTCATGAAAAACCAGCGCTGCTCGCTGGGCGAATGGCACGAGTACTCCATGCTGAAGGTCGGCAGACGACCGTCGAGCACCCCTTGAATCCCCGCTCTGGCATTGATCGCGCCGTCCACACCGGCGGCGTTCGTGGTGTTGCACATATCAAGGTAGTTCGTTCCGATGTCGGTGTGCGCTGGCCGATGGCCTGGCTCGACGCTGTTTTCCCGCGAAAACCTTCGCCACGCTTCGTTGAGCGAGACGATGACGCCGGTTTCATCGATCACCGCGATCTGACTCGAGATGGAATTGAGCACTCCCTGGATGAAGTCCTGGCCATCGCGCAAGCGTTCCTCGGCCAGACATTTCTCGATCGTGATGCTGGCGAGTCTGGCCGACTGCTCGATCAAGGCAATATCGGCCTCGGTCGGCTGGTGGGCGTTGTGGTGGTAGATCGCAAAGGTGCCAAGAATCCGGTTCGACCCGGAACGGATCGGCTGTGACCAGCAGGCCCCCAGACCGGCCCGTGCCGCCAGATCCTTGTACTGCACCCAGTAGGGATGCGTGGCGATATCCTCGACGACCACCCGCTCTCCGGTAAATGCGGCCGTACCGCACGAACCGACGCCGATACCGATTTCGACACCGTTCATCGCGGCATTGAAGAAATCCGGCAAGCTCGGGGCAATCCCCTGGCCGAGATGCCTGCCCTCGTCATCAAGCAACAGGATGCTGCAGCGCATCGCCGGATGCAGTTTTTCGATACCCCGGACGATGGCCAGCAGAATGATCCGAAGGGCAGCACCACCGGCCAGCATTTCGAGGATGTGGTTGCGGAAACGTTCGTAATCCTCGGCCTGTTTGCGCCCGGAAATATCGACGATCAGGCCGAGCATGCCGCCGCCCTCACCATCGCCCGGATCGAAGGCGCGTCGTTGATAGAGCGCGGTGCGGCGTACGCCATCGGCGAAGGCGATGCTGATTTCCTCGTTGGTCTGGCCGCCTTCGCGGATCAATTTCAGATCGGCCGCCTGAAAAGCCTCGCGTTCCGCCTGGGGGATATAGTCGAGGTCAAGCACTGTCCGGCCGACGAACATCTCGCGACTGATGCCGAAAGCCTCCTCGTAAGCCGTATTGCAAGCGATAAAGACGGTATCGTTGCCTTTGACGAAAATCGGATTGGGCAGGGCGTCGAGGAAGGCGGAGAAGCGCGTGACCTGTCGTTTTAATTCCGCTTCGCGTTGCGCCAGGGTGCCGAGCAGATGATTGAAACCGCCGATCAGTTGGCCGATTTCATCTTCTCTGGCGATGGGCAAGGGCTGGCGCAGCGCATCGGAGGCCGACATGCGGGCCAGCATGTCGGCTGTCTCGAGTATTGGCGACAGCTGGCGCCTGAGCATCCACAGGGTGATCAAGCCGGCCGCCAGGGTGAGTAACAGCGTTGCCACGATCATCCGCTGCTGCATCGCCCGGATCGGGGCAAAGGCTTCGGCCGTGGCGATCGACGCCGAAATCCCCCAGTTGACGGACTGGAGCCTCTTGGCCGAGTTGAGTACCTCGACCCTTTGCGGATTCAGATAGATCTGCGAGCCGTCAAAGCCATCGATGAAGCGGTCAATGGCCGGGATAGCGCCGCGTGGGCGCAGTTGCTGCATGACCCGCTCTTTTCTGGTCGCCGCGATAATCAGCCGCTCCTGCCTTGCCACCAGGAAATAGCTGCCGGTCTTGCCATATTGGCTTTGCGTCAGATGGTCGAGGAAGTCCGGATTTTGCAGGGCAATTACCCCGACCAAGGCGCCGATCACCCGACCATCCGCATCGCGGATCGGCACGGCGATGCCAAAGACCGGCACGCCGGGCTGCTGGCTCATTACCGGGGTGCCGATCACCGACCGGCCGTCCTTCAGTGCGCTGGCGATCGCCTCGCGATCGATGACCGGGAAACCGACCTGTCCCGGATTGTGGAACGCTTCGGCAATCGGCGTGCCACTCCGGTTGGTGATCAACAAGCCGCCATTGAACAGTGTGTGCAGTACGGGCTGGCTGGCCAGCAGCTTCTGCAGGGCGGCGGTATCGGCCAAGGTTTGCCGGCTGATGCTGTTCGAGAATTGCTCCAGGGCCTTGGTGCGATCGCCCAGATAGTCGTCGACTGCCTTGGCGATCAAGGAAACCACCGAGAACTGCTGGTCGCCCAGCTGCTGTTGCATGTCCTCGCGCAACATCCGGCTGGCATAGAAAGCCAGCGACCACAGGCTGATCAGAAAGATCGTCAGGGTAAATAAGGTAACCCGGGTCTTCAGCGAAACCCATGGGAGAAATTTTAAATTCATACGATGAGTCTACGCTGGCGCTAGGTCCGCAGCACTGGTCAGGGTTGGAAAATTTCGGGCGGCTGGATGGCGAGCGCTTCGGCAAGCCGAATATTTCATTTGCCAACCAACGCGCTTAATAAAACTGCAATGGGACACGATGAGAATACAACTGCATCCAATGAGTCCGATTGATATAGGCCAAGGCAGACCGGGGCCAAGTTGAAGCATAAATGCAGCAAGTCAAAGCGTTGAGGATTATATGAATGAGCAAACTGAACAGTTGAGAGACAAGGCGATCAAGCTCTGTGCCGATCGCGGTATTGCGGTACACCCTTATGGTCACGTCTGGTGGCTGATTGGCAATGGCATCAACCGTGTCGTTGCCGAACTGGCTGGCTTGTGCGGTTCGGATCTCGAGCCGCTGCCGTTGATGGAACGATAGACAGGATTATTTCAGGGAAGCCTTTGGCAAGGCGTCATTGCCTTGAAGAGGATTCACAGGCTTTCCGAAAGCCTCACAGAGAAGAAGACGGCGCCCAGCGTTGGCAACAAGAGCCGCAAGAAAACACAATGATTCGCCGGCAACGGCGTGAATACGCTTCTCTCTTTTGCCCGGCCTTGCCGGGCTTTTTTTATCTGCTCGAAAAATGATGCCGGAGATCTTTGTCAGAGGCGATTTGCGGTTTGCCGGCCACCACCAATTTCCAGCGTTGAAATGAACGCTGGAATGTTGGAAAACCATCGTGATGCGTTACTTGCGACAGGCAGCTTGCCAAAGATTTGCTCGGGGTCTCCGCCGCAAAATACCGTTTTGATCGATTGCCGCATACCTTCGGCCATCACGACTTCGCAGATGCGTTTCTCGTCCTCGGACAGCGTTTTGCCGGCAATGGCCAGAACGACGATCCGGTCCGGTTCCTTGGCGGTTTCCGTGCGCAGCAATTTGAGAGCGCGCTCTGGCGACTTGCCGCGTACGCGAAAAATGATCAAAGACTGCCCCTGCGCTTGAGCCGGGGTGTCCTCTCCGGCTTCGCCCATTTCATGGCGGCGCAAGCTAATGCGAGAAATAAACTCCATCAAAAACCTTCTTGACTGGTTGCGTTGCGAATCGACTACTCGGGCAGGTCGATCAAGGCCATGCAGGGTGCGGTTCGATGTTCACTACTGATTGTGTGTGTTATATGTTAATAAAATGATAATTGCTATATAACTATGTACGCCTATAATTCTAACTCCATACGAACACCATGCGCACTTCTGTGCGTGATTTCTGATCCGACAGCGGCAAGTCGCCTCGGCTTTCCTGGCGGGGCAAAGAGGTGGTGGCTGAGCAGCAATGAAACCAGCAGTAGTGCCCGCAACAGCCACTGGGTAGGGGCGGGTATCAAATAAACAGACAAATCATGATCCAAAAGCCAGCCGATGTTATTCAGTAGAAAAGTCGCCACAGATTCGCCTGTTCAGCCGCCATTCCGTACCCTGATCATCAGTTCGGATACGGCAATGCGCCAGAGCATTCATGGCTGCCTGCAGACCTTCAAGGATTTTTCCCCGCTGGCGGATTGCTATAACGGCATGACTGGCTTGAAAGCCATTGCCAATCTGCAGCCGGATCTGGTTTTCGTTGTCGCGCCCTTGCCCGATCGCGTACTGGGCCACCTGATCAAGGACGCCAAAAGGAAGCACCCGGCAATACGCATAGTCGTTGTCGCCAACTGGACGGAGTTTGCCGGGTTTGCCCGGGCCAATCACAAGGGGGCTGACGGTTTTGTTTCGGAGCGCCTGTTGTCCCGAGAGTTGCCCTTGATCCTGGCTCAATATCCCCAACTGGCCGCGACCTGGGGTACCCGGTTCTCGCCGTGGAAAACCGGCTATGGCATGGCCTGATGGTGGAAATGACTTGAACACCGTTTCCCCCAAGGTTTTATCGATTCCGAGTCCGTTTGCCGTAAATGGCGTCATCAAGGTTCTCGAAGCGCCGGATGCGGATCCGTCTATCTTGCTGAATCGCCTGCTCGATGGGCGCTACGAAAAACCCTATGTCGTTGACGATGGTCATTCGCGCGCCCTCTATTTTTCGTTTTCCTTTGTCCAGAGCGCCATGCGGCTAAGTCAGCCGAATTCCCTTGAGCTTGCCTACACGCGAAAGATGATGAGTTTTGTGCTGTTTGCGCCGCAGCCGAAGAGCATACTGATGCTGGGTCTCGGCGGCGGTTCGCTGGCCAAGTTCTGCCATCACCATTTTCCGGACACGCAAATTACGGTGGTCGAAATTAACCCCGATGTCGTGGCTTTCCGGGACGAGTTCAAAATTCCTCCCGATAGCGATCGGTTTCGGGTGGTCTTGAGCGATGCCGCGCTATATGTGGCTTCCTGCGCTGCCAGTTTCGACGTGATCGTCACCGATGCGTTCGACAAGGACGGTTTTGCCAGTACAGTATGCAACCGCGAGTTCTATTTCAACCTCCGCCGATTGCTCGCCGCTGACGGCTTGCTTGTCGCCAATCTGGCCGGGCGGCGAGAAGAGCGAAAGGTGCATCTGAAAATGCTCGGTGACTTTTTCAACGAACGAACGCTTGCGGTCCCGGTTGGTCGCGATGACAACCATATCGCGATTGCCTTTAATAATCGCGATTTTGCCCCTTGCTGGCAGACTATCCGCAGGCGAGCCAAGGCGCTGAGCAGGACGTTTGATCTTGATCTTGAGAAATTTGCCGAGAAATTCGCGCGCAGCGAAAAAAACGCCCATCGTCAATGATGTGGAGCGCTAGCTGGTCGGGCGGTTCGTCTCCCGCAGGCCAAGCTTTGCCTCACTGAAAAAGTCTCGTAACATAAGCCGCTTACGCTTCCGGAATTTTTCTTTTGCAGGTGTCAGATGCCCAGTTCAGAACGCCGTCGCTTTCCCCGTTTTCCGTTTCATTCCCAAGGGGCCCTGAGTGTCGCCGGGGAAGTGCATCAGGGGATGATCCTGGATGTTTCGCTGAAAGGAGCGTTGTTCAGGGCCGACAGTTTGTTTGGCGTGGAAGACGGCCAGATGTGCTGCCTGGATATTTTTCAGGCGGGTCAATCGGGTTTCTGCAGTGCGACAGCCCTCATGGCCTACCGCAGGGAAAACCTGGTCGGGCTTGAATTCGTCGATCTGACCGATGGCGCCCAGCAATTGCTCAGGCAGGTGATCGAGATGAATCTTGCGGTCGACACGCTGCTGGAGCGTGATTTGCCGGCCATGCTGGGGACTCCCGGCACGAATTAAGCGGCGCGTGGTTGGCCTGGGCCGGCGCCCGCCCTCAAAACATCGGGCTGGCAGTGAGAAATTCTTCCAGGCGGCCGACCGGCAGCGGATGGCTGAAGTGGTAGCCCTGCATCTGGTCGCAGCCGAGATCGGCCAGCACCTTGAGCTGGGCGGGGGTCTCGACCCCTTCGGCGAGGACGCCGAGATCGAAACTTTGGGCGAGGCCCATGATGGCGTGCACAATCGCCCCGGAGCCATGTGCCGAGCTGAGATCGCGCACGAAGGACTGGTCGACCTTGATGCTGTTCACCGAAAAGCGGCGCAAGTAGTTCAGCGACGAATAGCGGGTACCGAAATCGTCGATCGAGATCCGGATACCGGCCCGGCGCAACTGGCGCACTTTGGCGATCACCGTTTCGGCATCCTTCATCAGCAGGCTCTCGGTGATTTCGATTTCCAGCGATTCCGGCGGCAGACCATGTTCGCCCATCGGGCCGGTAATGCGCTCGAACAAGTCGCTGCGCTCGAACTCGCGGGGCGACAGATTGATGCCCAGTTTCAGGTCGGTAAAACCCTGGCGCTGCAACTTCGCCAACTGCGCGCAACCGGTCTGCAGCACCCAGTCGCTGATCGCGACGATCATCCCGGTTTCCTCGGCCAGCGGAATGAACGAATCCGGGCTGATTAGCCCCTGGGTCGGATGGTTCCAGCGGATCAGTGCTTCGAGCCCGACCACCCGGCGCCGGGACAAACTGATCTGCGGCTGGTAATGCAGCTCGAACTGATCGCCCTGCTTGATCGCCAGGCGCAGATCGTTTTCCAGCGACAGCCGTTCGACATGCGTCGTGTTCATCGCCGGATTGAATTCGAGGTAGCCGTTCTTGCCCTGTGCCTTGGTCTGGTACATCGCGATATCGGCGTTGCGAATCAGCTCCTCCGGCGTCACCCCGTCTTCCGGGAACATTGCAATGCCGATGCTGACCGTGGCGGTGAAATCCTGATCGGCAACGGTGAACGGCTGCTTCAATTCGTTGAGTATTTTTCTGGCAATCAGGACTAGGTCGTCGCGATTCTCGATATCGGGCAGCAGCACGGTGAATTCATCGCCGCCCTGGCGGGCCAGGGTGTCGCCGGAGCGCAGGCAGTTGCGGGTGCGCAGCGCGAAATCCTTGAGCAGCTTGTCGCCTTCCGGATGGCCGTAGGTGTCGTTGATCAGCTTGAAGCGATCGAGGTCGAGAAACATCACCCCGACCCGCTGATTGCGCCGCATCGCCTGGGTCAGTGCCAGTTCCAGCCGGTCGGTGAATAGCGTGCGGTTGGGCAAGCCGGTGAGCAGGTCGTGGAAGGCCTGGAAGGTGATCATTTCCTCGGTGCGCTTGCGTTCGGTGATGTCACGCGCCACGCCGGAGGTGCCCATGAAAAACTGTGGTGAGGCCGATTTTTCCGGGGTGTAGATCCCTTGCGAACTGAGTATCGCAACGACCAGACGGTGGTCGAAATGCAGGGCGCCATTCTGCTTGTTCTTGAGCCGGACTTCGAAATTGGTCGTGGCGCGTTCGCCGATGCGCCGTTCATTGAAGGCGTAGCGGGCTTGCTCGACGTCATCCTCATGGACGATGACCGAGTAGTGCTGGCCGAGCAGTTCCTCGCGGCGATAGCCGAGCAACGTTTCGACCCGCTTGTTGAGGAAAATGAAATGGCCGCTCTCATCGAGGGTGTAGATCAGGTCGGGCGATTGTTCGACCAGGAAACGATGCAGATGCTCGGACTGTTCCAGCTGGCCGGCCATCACCGCGTATTCCTGTTCCATGCGGCGCCGGCGCAAGGCGCGGTCGACGCTCTCGATCAGGTCCTTGGGGTCGCTGTGTTTGCGGATGAACTCGAAGGCCCCCTGGCGCAAGGCATGGATGGCCGAGTCGATGGAGTGATCGGCACTGAAGACGATGACGGATGTGGAAACGTGATTACGTCCCATCCATTCCATGATTTCGATGCCGCCGATATCGGGCAACTTGAGGTCGAGGACAACCACGTCGATGTCGGCGCCAGCCAGCCGCTGGATGGCTTCCTTGCCGGTGCCGCATTCCTCGATCGTCCGGCCGGCGCCGGCCAGCAACTCACGATAGGCGTTACGGAAGCGGAGCTCGTCATCAACGATCAGGATGCGCTGGTTGCCGGAAATTTCCGGTATACGCATCAGGGAATCGATACCAGTGGCTACGTTCATTTTGTCTCAGTTCCTGACAGCGGTCTCAAGGCAGTATCGCTGGTGCCTGGGCGAGGTTTAAGTGGAGTTGCCTCAACGACGAATTTCGGTAGTAGCAAGGCGATGCTGGTGCCCTTGCCGGCCTGGCTGCGGCAGGTAATCGGAATACCCTGGCGGCTGGCCAGTTCGCCAACAATGGACAGGCCGATGCCACGTTTGCCGGTGCTTGGGATATCCGGGGCATGGTGGATCGAGCGCATCGCCGTTTCCGACATGCCGGGACCGTTGTCATCCATGCGCACCTGAATATAGGTGTTGCCGTTGTGGACGACGTGATCGGTCAGTGAAATCCTGATCTGTTGTCCGCTGGTCAGTGCCTCGGAGGCATTTTTCCAGAGGTTGAGCAGGATCTGTTTGAGGCTGTCGCGCTCGCAAAGCACCCGCAGAGGCTCGGCGGGCTGACTGGTTTCTACCCGGATACCCTTCTCGTCAAACAAGGGTTCGCGGTAGAGCAGGAGCAATTCGTTGACCACTTCGCCGATATCGTGACCATCGGCGATCGGGCGCTCGGCGGGGATCTCGCTCATGCGTCCGACAATGCTGGCGACCCGGTCGATCTCTTCGGTCAGGATTTCCAGTTCCTGCCTGACCCCGGTTTCTTCCGGCAACTTTCGATCAAGAATCATCAGGTAGCTCTTGATGATACCAAGTGGGTTGCCTGCTTCATGAACGATACGGCGCGCCTGGCGGGTGAAGCGGCTGGATGCTTCCTGTTCCGCCTGCTGGCGATAACTGCGTGCTTCGTTGAGGGTTTCCAGGCTGATTGCGGCAATCCGCCCGAAATTGAGCAGCCAGGGGAGGCGCCGGGCAAGTCGGGCATGCTGTGGCTGGCTGAGTCCGCAAACCATGACGCCGGTCACCCGGTTGCGAGCGATCATCGGGATGCACAGTAGTCCCGGTGTGGCAAAGGCCCGGGCAAACTGGATGTCGATCAGCGACACTAGTGGCGTTTCGGTGGCATCGAAGGAACTGCAGATTTGGCGTTGCAGCGCGGCGTTGCTGAGCAGCGAGTGGTTCTCGTGAAGCGGGATGTCGACCTGACGGAAAACGGCTGGCTGCCTGCCAATCGAGGCGCCCGACAGGGTACCGTCCGGTGAGGTACACAACAGGAAGGCCACCCGGTTGAGGTCGAACAGGATGCGGGCCGATTCGCGCAGCGAGAGAAGAACCTCGGCATCGCTCTCGAGCGTAAAAAGATCCTGTTGCAGCGGCTGCAGTAAGGCCATGCCGCCGATCATTGCCGAAAGCTCTTCCTCGGCATCGTCTTCCCGGGTTTTGTGCGGCGTGGCGAACTTGAGTTTTTCCCAGACCCGAATGTTGCTGACCTTCTCGAGGCCATGCAGGTCGAGTGCTTCGGCAATCAACCGGGTACGGGCTTCCGCCTGGTCGCGTAGCTGAGTGAGGTTCTGGCTACCGGCCATGGCGAACAATTTTTGCTGCAGCAGATCCAGCTCGGGAGAAATTTCCTCGCTTGCTGCCAGAGCATGGGCCAGCCATACCAGTTGTGGCAGGGCGGTGGCAGTGACTATCTGTTCCGGGGAGGCATGATGAAAGAGAATTCCGTCGGCAAACATCGAATCCAGATGCCACTGTTCGGTCAGCCAGGTGCCGATTTCCCCGTGATGTACGCCAAACTGGGCCGTTTCGATCGGCGGTAGCGCGTTCTCGTCGGAACAGCTTGCCAGTAGCTGAGCGTAAGGTTCGCCGAGCGCCGAAAGCAGGATCAGTTCGCCGATATCGTGCAGGAGCCCGCCCAGATAAGCCTCTTCCGGATGTGGGTAGCCGGTCGCCGAAGCCAGGCCGCGGGAAATCTCGGCGACCAGCAGGGAGTGCGACCAGAATCGCGATAGATCGATAGCCGGGGTGCCCGCACGTCGGTCAAAAAGGCTCTGGATCGACAAGCAGGTGGCAATCGAACGGACCAGTCGGGTGCCGAGGGCAACGAGACAACCCTCAAGGCTACGCAGCTCGGAGCCGCGCGTTAATGCGGGAGAATTGGCGACGCTCAGTATGCGCGTGGCCAAGCCGGGATCCTGTTCGACCAAGGTTGCCAGCTCACCCATCGTGGTCCGTTCGTCATCGACCATCTGCAACAGGCGTAGCAGCAACTGGGGCGGCGACGGTACCTTGCCAGATTCGATGGCGTGGATGATGGGTTCGGGAAGCTTGTACATGACTAACCCAAATAGGCACCGGGAGAGTGAATAGGGAACGGGCTCAAATTGTCGAGTTGACGAGTTCTGGTGGTTATGCTGTTTTTTACTTAAATCAGATTCAATTAAAACATAACTCTCTGTCTCTTATTGTGTATTTATCGAGAAAGCTGATGAAAAACGCTTCCTTGTAACGGCGCGGGATATCTGCCTGGTATCTGATAACTTCGGCGAGAAATGCGGTGTTTGGCATTGGCAAAAAAATCGCCAGGGAAACGAATAATTCGCTGGCAACTGGGCCTTCCTGTATATGCTTGTGCGCTCGGCACAGCCGAGGTTTTCACGGAACATTCCGGTTTGGGAGCGTCGCGGCTGGGCTTGTCCTTCTCGCTTGTGGCGCAGGCGACCTGTGCCGATCGCGGGGCAGGCGGTCAAAGTGACCTATAATCGACGCCTTCGCGGCGGGCCCAAGGCGCCTGATCGAGCTCTTGATCACCGGTGTGCCCGGTGACCCGCCCGCTATATCGAAAAGTCCGGTTTTGTCGCGGATTTGCAATTATGTCGGCGTAATGATGAATTCCTATGCAATTCTTGGCGTTTCGCAAGATGCCTCCCTGGCGGATATAAAGCGCGCCTACCGCAGGCTCGCGATGCGGTGGCATCCGGACAGGAATACCGATCCCGATGCCACCGAACGCTTCAAGCAGATCCGTGCCGCTTACGATTTGTTGCTGACGGCAGACCTTTCCGATGATGCCGAAATCCCTCCGGACAGCGATGTCGCGCCGGAAGCCGAGGAAAGCGTCGCGCGGGCCGCCGATATCCGTCTCAATCTGACGGTCAGTCTGGAGGAGGCTGCCGCCGGTTGTCGGAAGACCGTCGCTTATACCCGTGGCAAAGCCTGTCCGACCTGTGCTGGATCGGGTGAATCAGGCATGACGCGAACACGCTTCTGCAAGGTTTGCCACGGTAGCGGCCGGGTCCATGGCGCCAAGCGCGAACTGGTGCCGTGCGTCGACTGTGGCGGACGCGGTTTTTTCAGCGAACGCATTTGTCCCGACTGTGCGGGAAGCGGCCGGGAAACTGCCAGCGTCAGTCTCGAAATCACCGTCCCGCGAGGCATGCTGCCCGGCGACGAACTGCGTCTGGTCGGGCAGGGCGAGGCAGCCTCGGAGGGGCTGCTGGCTGGCGACCTGTACCTGACCATCGTGATTGCTACGCATCCGCTGTTTGAACTGCGTGGACGGGATCTGCACTACAGCATGCCGGTCAGTGCCCTGTTGATGCTGGCCGGCGGGGAAGTCGAACTGCCCTCGCTGGCCGGGGTGGTGAATCGGCTACTCGACGCCGGCCTGCCGGATGTCCGCGAGCTTCGGGTTTCCGGCAAGGGCTACCCGGGGCGGGGCAAAATTCACGCCGGCAACCTGGTGGTCAAACTGACGCCGGTGTTCCCGAGCCGGTTCAATGCGCGGCAGCGCAAGCTGTTGCTGCAGGCCAATGCGGCTCTGATGGACAATCTGTCGGAGAGTTATCCGGAAATTGCGGCCTGGCAGGCAGCGAACGTTCCGGAATAAGCGCTCGCAGCTGATTGAGCGTGGCATGCAATTAATGGCTGGCGCGCTGGTCTGATTTACCAGGAGGTGAACATGGCGAGCAAAATCCGCATCATCGGCGCGGCCAGTGGTCTCGGCGCCCAGGACCAGGGCTGCGAGGACGGCCCGGTAGCCTTTCATCGATCGCAGGCTTGGCATGAACTGGAGCATCATCCGCGGGTCGATTGGGGGAAGACGCTGTTTGCCTCCGATGCCCCGGGATTGTCGGAGTTCGGCCGGATTGCCGCCTTATGCCGTTATCTGGCCGACGAGGTGGCGGTCGCCTTGCGGGCCGACGAGTTTCCTCTCGTCATCGGCGGAGACCATTCCGTGGCAATCGGGACCTGGAGCGGCGTGGCACGGTTTGTCGGAGCGCCGCCCGGTTTGCTCTGGATCGATGCCCACCTCGACAGCCATACGCCGGAAACGAGCTATTCGGGCGCCGTTCATGGCATGCCGCTGGCGTGTCTGCTCGGCCGGGGTGACAAGCGCTTGCTCAACATCGGCCTGGTCGGTGAGCAAGTCAGCGCGGCGCATACAGTGGTGCTCGGGCCGCGCAGCTATGAGCCGGAAGAAATGGATTTTCTGCGCCAGATGGGTGTCCGGATTATCGACAGCGACGAGGTACAGGCCCGTGGTTTTGCCGCTTGCCTCGACGAAGCGATCGGCATTGTCGCCAAGGCGCCGGCCGGCTTCGGCGTGACGCTCGATCTCGACGCCATTGACCCGGTACTCGCCCCGGGGGTTGGCAGCCCCGAGCCGGAAGGTTTGTGGGATGGCGATGTGCTGGTGGCGATGCGCCGCTTGTCAGTGATGCCGGGCCTGCGTTCGGTGGAGATCGTCGAGTACAACCCGGATCGCGACTGGCAAGGCACGACAGCGCGGCTGATCGCCGACCTGATCGGCCAAATCTTGCCCGGCGTGACCGGGCGAGACCAGCCTCAGGGTTGAGGCTGGGGGTTGAAGTTATAGCGTTTGGGCAGGTCCGCCGTAACGATCGGCTGGAGCGGCAGTTTGTGCCAGTAAATATCGCCGGAACGGCCGCCCAGCAGCGCGAAGAAGGCTGCTTCGTCGGCCGGTTGCTCAGCGGCGGTGCGGCATTGGTCGAGAAAATCCGCCAGGTCGCGGTCGTCGAGAAGGCCGATACCCAGTGTGGTTTGCAGCAGGATGCTGCCTTCTTCATCAAGATAGACAGCCTCGATGCTACCGGCGGGCTGGCCGGTGTGGCTGACGAAAGTATCGTCAAGGCTATGAAATACCCAAGGCGTGCAGGCCAGACTGACAAAAACTCGCTGCGGGCCGTTTTGCAGAAACCAGCAGCCTGATTCGTCACAACCGTACTGCCGGTTGATGAAGGCAATCAGGCCGCTGTGCGTCACGCGCTCTCCCTGCAAACGCCAGTCGCCGCGCCGGTCGAGCGACAGCCAGTCGTAACAGGCGGGGACGTTGGGCCACTTGGCGATGGCCGAGAGATCGACGGCCATCAGTCGGCGTACGCTGACATCGGCGGGCAGGCGCAGTTCAGGTTGCGGTCGCCAAACACATCGTCGATGCGATTGACGCTCGGCCAGAACTTGTTGGCCGCCACCCAGGGCAGCGGGAAGACGGCCTGTTCGCGGCTGTATGGATGCGGCCAGGCGGCATCGACGACATCGGCCTGGCTATGCGGCGCATGCTTCAGCGGATTGTTGTCGGCTGACCAGACGCCGTTTTCGATTTGCCGGATTTCCTCGCGAATGCTGACCATGGCGGCGATGAAGCGGTCCAGTTCGGTTTTCGATTCCGACTCGGTCGGTTCGACCATCATCGTACCGGCCACCGGGAAGCTGACGGTCGGGGCGTGGAAGCCGTAGTCCATCAGGCGCTTGGCGATATCGGTTTCGCTGATGCCGGTGACGGCCTTGAGCGGGCGGATGTCAAGGATGCATTCATGGGCGACGCGGCCGTTCTTGCCGAAATAGAGCACCGGATAGTGGTCGTTGAGCTGTCGGGCGACATAGTTGGCGTTCAGGATGGCGACTTGCGTTGCCTTCTTGACGCCGCTGCCGCCAAGCATGGCCAGGTACATCCAGGAGATGGTCAGGATCGAGGCCGAGCCGAACGGCGCGGCGGAAACCGCACCCTGGCCGGCGTGCGGACCGTCAATCGCGGTCACTGCGTGGTTGGCCATGAACGGCGCCAGATGCGCCTTCAGGCCGATCGGGCCCATGCCCGGGCCGCCGCCGCCGTGCGGGATGGCGAAGGTCTTGTGCAGGTTCATGTGGCTGACGTCAGCGCCGATGAAGCCGGGCGAGGTCAGGCCAACCTGGGCATTGAGGTTGGCGCCGTCCATATATACCTGGCCGCCATTGGCATGGACGATGGCACAGATGTCGCGGATGGCTTCCTCGAAGACGCCGTGCGTGGACGGGTAGGTGATCATCAGGCAGGCCAGGTCGGCAGCATGTTGCTCGGCCTTGGCCTTCAGGTCGGCAACATCGACGTTGCCGTGCTCGTCGCAGTCGACAACGACGACCTGCATGCCGGCCATCTGGGCGGTGGCCGGATTGGTGCCGTGTGCCGATTTCGGGATCAGGCAGACCTTGCGCTGTGCTTCGCCGCGGCTGGCGTGGTAGCGGGCAATCGAGACCAGGCCGGCGTATTCGCCCTGGGCGCCGGAGTTCGGCTGCATGCAGATGGCGTCGAAGCCGGTCACTGTCTTCAGCCACTCGGTCAGGCCGGCGATCATTTCCTGATAGCCTGCCGTCTGCTCGCGCGGCGCGAACGGGTGCATGCCGCCGAATTCTGGCCAGGTGACCGGAATCATCTCGCTGGTCGCATTCAGCTTCATGGTGCAGGAACCGAGCGAAATCATCGAGTGATCGAGCGCCAGGTCCTTGTTCTGCAGCGACTTCAGGTAGCGCAGCATCTCGTGTTCGGTGTGATGCGTGTTGAACACCGGGTGCGGCAGGATGGCATCGCTGCGCAACAGCGTACTCGGCAACGCCGGGTCGGCGGCAACCTGACCGTCGATGGCTTCGACGTCGAGCGTAACCTGGGTGATCAGCTTGAACAGCGTGGTGAGATCGTGGCGGGTGGTCGTTTCGTCCAGCGCAATGCCGAGCACGCCGGCCGAAACGCGGCGCAGGTTGTAGCCGGCGCCCGAGGCGTCGCGGTAAACGCTTTCGGCGCGGGCGCCGAGGTCGAAGTGCACGGTGTCGAAGAACTGTTTGGTCAGCACGTTTATACCGGCGCGTTTCAGGCCGGCGGCGAGAATCGCGGTCAGCCGGTGGATGCGGCTGGCGATGGTCTTCAGGCCTTGCGGGCCGTGATAGACGGCGTACATGCCGGCCATGTTGGCCAACAGTACCTGCGAGGTACAGATGTTCGAGTTGGCCTTCTCGCGGCGAATGTGCTGTTCGCGGGTTTGCAGCGCCATGCGCAGCGCGGTGTTGCCGCGGGCATCTTTCGAGACGCCGATGATGCGGCCCGGCATCGACCGGACAAAGGCTTCGCGAGTGGCGAAGAAGGCGGCGTGCGGGCCGCCAAAACCCATCGGGATGCCGAAGCGCTGGCTGGAGCCGAGCGCGATGTCGGCACCCATCGCGCCAGGCGACTTGAGCAGGACCAGTGCCATCAGGTCGGTAGCGACGGCAACGGTCGCCCCCCCGGCCTTGAGGCCGGCAATGCTGGCCGTCAGGTCGCGGACTTCGCCGTTGTCGTTCGGGTATTGGAGCAGGGCGCCGAAGAATTGTTCGTCCTTTACCGTGTCGAGCGCGGCAATCACTAGTTCGAAACCGAAATAGCCGGCGCGTGTTTTGACGACATCGATGGTCTGCGGGAAGCAGGCAGCATCGACCAGGAAACGGTTGGATTTCGATTTGGAAACCCGGCGCGCCATGGTCATCGCCTCGGCGGCGGCGGTCGCTTCGTCGAGCAAGGAGGCGTTGGCGATTTCCAGCCCGGTCAGGTCAATGACCATTTGCTGGTAGTTGAGCAGCGCTTCCAGCCGGCCCTGGGCGATTTCCGCCTGGTAGGGGGTGTAGGCGGTGTACCAGCCGGGGTTTTCCAGCACGTTGCGCAGGATGACCGTGGGCGTCAGCGTGTCGTAATAGCCCATGCCAATACAGGACTTGTTGATGACGTTCTTGCCGGCGATGGCTTTCAGCGTCGCCAGTGCTTCGTGCTCGCGTTGCGGGGTGGGCAGCGGCAGGTCGGCCGGCAGGCGGATGGCGGCGGGCACCGTCTGATCGATCAGTTGATCAAGGCTGTCGGCGCCGATGGCGGCGAGCATGGCAGCCACTTCAGTCGGGCACGGGCCAATGTGACGGGCAATGAACTCGTCACGCTGCTCCAGGGCGGAGAGCGGTTGATTGAGCGGCATGGGCAATCCTTGTTCAGGCGGCGTCGGCCAGGCCCTGGTAGGCGGCAGCGTCGAGCATCTTGTCGAGGTCGGCGGCATTGTCCGGCGTTATCTTGAACAGCCAGGCAGCGTAGGCATCCTGATTGACCGCTTCCGGGGCATCGACAGCAGCCTGGTTCACTTCGCTGACCGTGCCGGCAAGCGGCGCGTACACATCAGCCGCCGCCTTGACCGATTCGACGACGGCGATTTCCTTCTCGGCCGCGAAATGCGCACCGACTTCCGGCAACTCGACGAAAACAAGGTCACCGAGGGCTTCCTGGGCGTGATCGGTGATGCCGACCGTGACGGTGCCGTCGGCGTTGAGCAGCATCCATTCGTGGGAGGCGGTGTACTTGAGGTTGGCGGGAACTTTGGACATGGTTTTCTCCTGAATGGGGGGATTAGATGACTGCTTTGCCGTTGCGGGCGAATACGGGTTTGCTGACCTTGGCTTTCAACAGCTTGCCGCGGATATCGACTTCGACTTCGTCGCCGATCTGCACGCCGAGCGGCAGCCGGGCGAGGGCGATGGACTGCTGTAAGGTTGGTGAGAAACTACCTGAAGTAATTTCTCCATTACCTTGTTTTATAATTACTTGTTGATGGCTACGCAGCACGCCTTTATCAAGCAGGATGAGGCCGAGGAATTGTTTTTGCTGGCCGTTGGCGAGCAGTGCGGCCTTGCCGACAAAGTCGCGCTCGGTGTCTAGCGACACCGTCCAGGCCAGTCCGGCATCAAGCGGCGAGACCGTTTCATCCATGTCTTGGCCGTAGAGGTTCATGCCGGCTTCCAGGCGCAGCGTGTCGCGCGCACCCAGGCCGCAAGGCGCGACGCCAGTCTGGTGCAGGGCGTTCCAGATGGTTTCGGCTTCGCCGGCCGGTAACATGATCTCGTAGCCGTCTTCACCGGTATAGCCGGTACTGGCGATGAAATACTGGCCGACTTCGGCGGCGAAGAAGGCTTTCAAGCCTTCGGTCGCCGCCTTGCATTGCGGCAACACTTGCCAGACCTTGGCGCGGGCGTTGGGGCCCTGCACGGCGATGATGCCGAGGGCGTTATCGCCATCGCGGCGCTGGGTGATACTGACATCCAGTTTCCATTCGGCTGCCTTGGCCTGCATCCAGGCCAGATCCTTCTCGGCCGTGCCGGCGTTGACGACGATGCGGAAACGCGTGTCGGTCAGGAAGTAAATGATCAGGTCGTCGATAACGCCACCGGCCTCATTGAGCATCGCGGCGTAAAGCGCCTTGCCGGAAACCTTGAGCTTGGCGACGTCGTTGGCAACGAGACGGGAGAGGAAGGGGCGAACGTCGGCGCCGACGACATCGACCGGACACATGTGCGATACGTCGAACATGCCGCAATCCTTGCGTACCGCGTGGTGCTCTTCGATCTGCGAACCGTAATTGACCGGCATGTCCCAGCCGCCGAAATCAACCATCCGGGCGCCAAGCGCGCGATGGGCGGCATTCAAAATTGTTTTCTTCAGCATATCAATCCTTTACGGGCGTTTATTAATGCCGGTTCTAGAAACGGAAAAAGGGTGAAACGAAAGAACGATTTCTTGCGTTTCACCCCTCTGTCCTCGATACCTGAGAGATTTGCCCCATCGGTGGATGGCGACCGGAACGGTCGACATCGCTCTCCAGAGTTTCGGGTTGCCCCGGTTCCGTGGTCCTTTTGCCTGAGCGTTTTCGGGTGAAATTGCGCCTTCGGCGGCAGAGAAAACCTGCGCTCTCCCATGGAACGGTGAGGACTATAAACGGGATGGCTGGCACGAGGCAACCTGCTGCGCTGCACAAGGGAATCCGGAGGCTGCCCGCCTTCGTGATAAACTCGCCAACCACCCTGCATTTGCAACTGTTTGGAATCCGTGACCCCCGCCAATTTCGATTTTCATTGCCATTCTGTCGTTTCCGACGGCCTGCTGCCGCCGCAAGATGTTGCCCGGCGGGCGGCGGCCAACGGCGTAGACCTGTGGGCGCTGACCGATCATGACGATCTCGGCGGCCTGGCGGTTGCCCGGCAAGCTGCCGAAGAGGCCGGCATGGCGTTCGAGAACGGCGTCGAGATTTCCATCGAATGGCAGGGCGTGCCGATCCATATTGTTGGCCTCGGTTTCGATGCGGCGCATCCGGTGTTGTCCGATAGTCTCAATGAACTTCGTATCGGCCGCATCGAGCGGGCCAAACGAATGGGGGAGGCGATGGCGGCGATCGGGATCCCCGGCGTCTACGAAGGTGCCTTGTGCTTTGCCACCAACCCGAGCCTGATTTCCCGCGCCCATTTCGCCCGCTACATGGTGTCAATCGGTATTGCCCGCGACGTTCCGGGCGTCTTTCAGCATTACCTGACTCCGGGCAAGCCGGGCTATGTCGATCATCGCTGGGCCACGCTGGCCGATGCCATTGGCTGGATCACCACGGCCGGCGGTGTCGCCGTGGTCGCCCACCCGGGGCGTTACAAGATGTCCGGTGGCGACATGCGGCGCTTCCTCGACGACTTCAAGGATTTGGGTGGGCAGGGGCTGGAAGTTACCTGCGGCAGTCATTCACCCGATAACGTCATGCATTTCGCCCGACTGGCCAGGCATTATGCCTTCCACGCCTCGCGCGGCTCGGATTTTCACGGGCCGGAAGAGAGCTATGTCGACCTCGGCAAATTGCCGCAATTGCCGGAAGATCTCAAACCTGTCTGGCGTCTGATTCGTTAAATTATGGCCCGTGTAGTCAATATTCATCCCGATACACCGCAGCAGCGTCTGCTCGCACAGGCTGCCGGATTCATCCGCGACGGCGGCCTGGTCGCCTTGCCGACCGATTCCTGTTACGCCCTGGGCTGCCATCTCGGCGACAAGGAAGCGCTGGATCGCATTCGCCTGATTCGTCAGATGGACGAGCGCCACCATTTGACGCTGATGGTGCGCGACCTCTCCGAGATCGCCCATTTTGCCCGCGTCGACAACGCTCAGTACCGCTTGCTCAAGGCGGCGACCCCAGGCAGCTACACCTTCATTCTCGAAGGCACCAAGGAGTTGCCGCGCCGCGTACTGCACCCGAAGCGCAAGACCATCGGTGTGCGCGTGCCGAATCATCCGGTCGCCCTGGCACTGCTTGAGGAACTCAATGAGCCGCTGCTAACTACGACTTTGCAATTGCCGGGCGACGATGCGCCGCTGACCGAAGGTTGGGAAATTCAGGATCGCCTTGAGGATCAGATCGAACTAATTCTTGATGCCGGCCATTGCGGCATCGAGCCGACTACCGTCATCGACCTGACTGGCGCCACGCCCGAGCTGATCCGCGCCGGTCGCGGACCGCTGGCACCGTTCGGGCTGGACTGAAACAAGCATGCTCGAAAGCTTGATCCAGACGATCGCCGTTGCCGCATTACCAGTGATCTTCGCGATTACCCTGCATGAGGCGGCGCACGGTTATGCGGCGCGTCATTTCGGCGATCCGACCGCCTGGCAGCAAGGGCGGATCAGTCTCAACCCGATTCGTCACATCGACCTGGTCGGAACCATCATCATTCCGGCGGCCATTCTGCTGTTTTCCGGCGGCAGCTTTCTCTTCGGTTATGCCAAGCCGGTGCCGGTCGATTTCAGCCGTTTGCGCAATCCCAAACGCGACATGCTTTGGGTTGCCGCAGCTGGGCCCGGGGCCAATCTGTTCATGGCCTTCTGCTGGGCCTTGGTGCTCAAGCTGGCCTGGTTAATGCCGGGCAACGATTTCACGGTCCCGCTATCGGAAATGGGCAAGATCGGCATCATGGTCAATTGCGTACTGATGGTGCTCAATCTGCTGCCGTTGCCGCCGCTTGATGGCGGACGGATTGCTGTCAGCCTGCTGCCGCACCGGCTGGCCTGGAAGTTTGCCAGTATCGAGCGCTGGGGCTTTCCGATATTGCTGCTCCTGTTGTTTACCGGCGTCCTTGGCGCCGTCATGAACCCGCTGGTGTTATTTTCGGCGCGGGCCATTGAATCCATTTTTGGGCTTTATTGATCAACTATGTACGCAGAACGTGTTCTTTCCGGCATGCGCCCGACCGGCGCCTTGCACCTTGGTCACTATCACGGTGTTCTCAAAAACTGGGTTAGGCTCCAGCACGAATACCCCTGCCTGTTCTTCGTTGCCGACTGGCATGCGCTGACCACGCAGTACGACAACCCGCAGGGTATTGAAAAAGCGACCTGGGACATGGTCATCGACTGGCTCGCCGCTGGCGTCGATCCCAATCAGTCCACCTTGTTCATTCAGTCGAAAGTGCCGGAACACGCCGAACTGCATCTGTTGATGTCGATGATGACGCCGCTCGGCTGGCTGGAGCGCGTGCCGACCTATAAGGATCAGCAGGAAAAGATGGCCGGCAAGGATTTGACGACCTACGGTTTCCTCGGCTATCCGCTGTTGATGAGTGCCGACATCCTGATCTACCGTGCCGACAAGGTGCCGGTCGGCGAGGACCAGATTCCGCACGTCGAATTCACCCGCGAACTGGCGCGCCGCTTCAACCACATGTATGGCCGCGAGCCGGGTTTCGAGGACAAGGCGCGTGAGGCCGTCAAGAAGCTGGGCAGCAAGAAGGCGCGACTCTATGAAGAGCTGCGCACGCGTTACCAGCAGAATGGCGACAAGGAAGCTGTCGAGCAGGCCAAGGCCATGCTCAACGAAATCCAGCATCTTTCGGCGCTCGACCGCGAGCGTCTGTTCGGTTTTCTCGAAGGCACCGGCAAGATGATCCTGGTCGAGCCGGGCTACCTGCTGACCGAGGCTTCCAAGATGCCGGGCCTGGATGGGCAGAAGATGTCCAAGTCCTATCACAACACAATCACCATGCGCGAATCCGAGGAGTCGGTCAGCAAAAAGGTGAGAAGCATGCCGACCGATCCGGCCCGGGTGCGTCGCAACGATCCAGGCGAGCCCACCAAGTGCCCGGTCTGGCAGTTGCATCAGGTCTATTCCAACGATGCTTGCAAGGAATGGGTGCAGCAAGGCTGCCGCACTGCTGGCATCGGCTGTCTCGAATGCAAGCAGCCGGTGATCGACGGCATCCTGCGCGAACAGGCGCCGATGCGCGAACGGGCGCAGGTCTATCTCGACGATCCGACGCTGGTCAAGAACATCATTGCCGACGGCTGCGAGAAGGCTCGCGAACTGGCTCGCGAAACGATGCGCGACGTCCGGGAATCGATGGGGCTGGAATACCATTGATGGATAACTTTGATATCGAGGCGTTGGTCTGGATCGGCATTGGCTTCGCCGGCCAGGCGCTGTTCATGATGCGCTTCGTCATCCAGTGGTGGAGCAGCGAGAAGGCCAAGCGGGTGGTGATTCCCGTAGCCTTCTGGTATTTCAGTCTGGCCGGTAGCCTGGTGCTGGTCGTCTATGCCATTCATCGCAAAGACCCGGTGTTTATTTTTGGTCAGGCGCTGCCGCTGGTGATCTATCTGCGCAACCTTCATCTGCATTACAAGAGCAAGGGCCGCAGCGCGGCTTCGTGACTATGAATGCGGTCATCGAGTCGCCCCAGGCGGCGCTCTTCTCGCCGGTTGCCCGGATCTATGGCCAGCCGCTTGAGCATCTGCCGCAGGATCTCTATATCCCGCCCGATGCGCTGGCGATCATGCTCGATGCCTTCGAGGGGCCGCTCGACCTGCTGCTCTATCTGATCCGCAAGGCCAACGTCGATATCCTCGATATCCCGATGGCGCCGCTGACGCGGCAGTACCTGACGTATATCGACAGCATGCAGGCGACCAATCTCGAATTGGCGGCCGATTATCTGGTGATGGCGGCCATGCTGATCGAGATCAAGTCGCGCATGCTGTTGCCGCGCCACAAACTGGGCGAGGGTGACGAGGCCGAAGATCCGCGGGCGGAACTGGTGCGCCGGCTGATGGAATACGAGCAGATGAAAATCGCCGGCCAGAAGCTGAACGAGTTGCCGCAGGCCGAACGGGAGTTTTTCTGGGTCGAAACGCTGGTCGAGAAGTCGCTCTATGTGCGCCATCCGGATGTTTCGGTGGCCGATCTGAAAGAGGCCTGGGATGCCATTTTTCGCCAGGCCAGACTGACCAAGAGTCACAAAATCAGCCGCGAAGAGTTGTCGGTACGCGAACATATGGGCATCATCCTGCGTCTGTTGCAGGAGCGTGGCGGTTTCGTCCAGTTCGAAACGATGTTCGATCCCGAAATGGGCGCCCCCGGCCTGGTTGTTCATTTCCTCGCGATGCTGGAGCTGGCCCGCGAAAAGCTGGTCGAATTTACCCAAACCGAGGCTTTTCAGCCCATTTACGTGAGAGTGCATCAAGGTGGAACCGAGCCTGGTCAAGAAGGTGCTTGAAGCGGCGCTGCTCGCCGCCCGCGAGCCGATGACGCCGCTCGAGTTGCGCAAGATGTTCGACGAGGAGTTGTCGACGGACGTCCTGCGGAAATTGCTGAGTGAGCTGCGCGAGGAGTGGGCCGAGAGACCGGTCGAGCTGATCCAGTTGGCCTCCGGCTGGCGTTTCCGGACGCGCGCCGAATATCTGCCTTACCTTGAGCGCCTGAATCCGGAAAAACCGCCACGGTATTCGCGTGCCATGCTTGAAACGCTGGCCATCATCGCCTACCGTCAGCCGGTGACGCGCGGCGATATCGAGGAAATTCGCGGCGTTGCCGTTAACGCCAACGTTATCAAGACGTTGGAAGAGCGGGGCTGGATCGACGTCGTCGGCCACCGTGACACGCCGGGTCGCCCGGCATTATTTGCCACGACGAAACAATTTCTCGATGATCTGGGACTGCGTGCCGTCAGCGAACTGCCGCCGCTTGAACAAATCAGCCAGACACTGGAGCTGAACCATGAAAACTAAACGTACCCCCTTCCGCCAGTCGCCAAAAAATAGCGACGGCGCCTTCGATAATCGTGTTGTGGTGGCTGCCGTCGATGAAGATGAAGCACCGCGCCAGCGCGGGGCGCGTCGTGAGGCGCCGGCAGCGCAGGCGATAGAGGCGCCGGCCAAGCCGAAGCGGCAACGTGTGGGGCCGGCGTCGGGGCGGGCCAATCGCGGTACCGTCGGGCGCAATGGCAAGCCACTGCTCGAATCCAAGCCGGAACGCCTGCAGAAAGTACTGGCGCAGGCCGGTATCGGCTCGCGCCGCGAAATGGAAGAATGGATTGCCGCCGGCCGGATCAGTGTCAATGGTGTGACCGCTCAGCTCGGTCAGAGCGTGGTGCCGACCGACAAGGTCAAAATCGGTGGCCGGCTGGTGAATTTGCGTTTTACGACGACCAAGACGCCGCGTGTGGTCATGTACCACAAGCCGGAAGGTGAAATCGTCTCGCGCGACGATCCAGAAGGGCGTCCTTCGGTGTTCAATGCTTTGCCGCGAATCCGCGGCGGACGATGGATCGCGGTCGGTCGCCTGGATTTCAATACCTCGGGCCTGTTGCTGTTCACCACCTCGGGCGAGCTGGCCAACAAGCTGACGCACCCTAGTTCGGAACTGGTGCGTGACTACGCAGTCCGCGTGCTCGGCGAGCTGACGCTGGAATCGCAAAAATTACTGCTGGAAGGAATACAGCTCGAAGACGGCCCGGCCAATTTCGCCAGTCTGGAGGATGCTGGCGGTGAGGGGGCCAATCACTGGTACCGCGTGACGCTGTTCGAAGGTCGCAATCGTGAAGTACGCCGGATGTTCGAAGCTGTAGGGTGTACGGTCAGTCGCCTGATTCGTGTTCGTTACGGCCCGTTCGGTTTGCCGCCGCAGTTGAAGCGGGGTCGCGTGCACGAGTTGAATGAGGTCGAAGTCAAGGCATTCATCCGCGAGTTGGACAAAATGATCAAGTCGGAGGAAATGCCCCCGGAAGGTGCATAAAGTCTGGCTGATTCATTTACTGGAGGGAATAAACTCGTTATAATTCACGGGTTTGTTCCTCCCGTCATTCCTGACGGGGCATCTTTTTTATATAGATGGGCGTTTCGCCCATTTTTTATTTGTGGCTATGGATTTAAACACGCTGCTTGAAACGACCGTTGTCGGTCTGGGTTATGAACTCGTTGATGTCGAGATGTCGCCGCGCGGCCGCACCATTCGCGTCTTCATAGATGTGCCGGGCAAGGAAAGCGGCATTGATGTCGAGGACTGCGCCAAGGTATCAAACCAGTTGTCGCGTGTTTTTGAGGTCGAGAATATTGATTTCGACCGCCTCGAAATATCCTCGCCGGGTCTGGATCGTGTCGTCAAAAAAGCCGAAGATTTCGAGCGATTTGCCGGTCAGGATATTCAGATTAAGGTACGAATTCCACATGGCGGTCGCCGCAATTTCCAGGGCGAACTGCTGGGCTGCAAAGACGGCAAGGTTGGTCTGCGCCTGGAAAAAGATGAAGTGGAACTGGAATTCACCAATATCGAGAAGGCACGTCTGGTGCCTCGTTTCGACTGAAGGACTAGGAGGTTTTAGCCCATGAGCCGTGAAATTTTGCTGCTGGTCGATGCTCTGGCCCGCGAAAAGAACGTCAGCAAGGACATCGTTTTCGGTGCGCTTGAACTGGCGCTCGCGTCCGCGACCAAAAAACGCATCCATGACGAAGCCGATGTGCGCATCTCAATTGATCGCAATACCGGTGGTTTCGAGTCCTTCCGTCGCTGGCAGGTCGTGCCAGATAACGAATACGTCAATGAATACCTCGAGGTGCCGCTGTCCGAGGCACAAAAAGATGATCCGGAGATCGAAGCCGGTGACTCGCTGGAAGAGCCGCTGGAGCCGATCGATTTCGGCCGCATTGGTGCTCAGGCGGCCAAGCAGGTGATTCTGCAGAAGATCCGCGACGCCGAGCGCGAGCAGATCCTGGCCGACTTCCTGGAGCGCAAGGAACATGTCGTTTCCGGCACCATCAAGCGGATGGAGCGCGGTAACGCGATTATCGAAGCCGGCAAGATCGAAGCCCTGCTGCCCCGTGATCAGATGATCCCGAAGGAGAATCTCCGGGTCGGCGACCGCATTCGGGCCTACCTGCTGCGCATCGACCGCAATGCCCGCGGCCCGCAGATCATTCTGTCGCGTACCGCGCCGGAATTCGTCATCAAGCTGTTCGACATGGAAGTGCCGGAAATCTCCGACGGCCTGATGGAACTCAAGGCCTGTGCCCGCGACCCCGGTCTGCGTGCCAAGATTGCCGTCAAGTCCAACGACCCGCGGGTCGATCCGATCGGCACCTGCGTCGGTCTGCGCGGCTCACGTGTTACCGCCGTGCGCAACGAAATCGGCGGCGAGAACATCGATATCGTGCTGTGGTCTGCTGATCCGGCCCAGTTCGTTATTGGCGCATTGTCGCCGGCGGAAGTCTCCTCGATCGTTGTCGATGAGGAGAAGCATTCGATGGACGTCGTGGTCGACGAAGACAACCTGGCCATCGCCATCGGGCGCAGCGGACAAAATGTGCGCCTCGCTTCCGAGCTGACCGGCTGGACCATCAACCTGATGACCCAGGATGAGTCGGCCAAGCGTTCCGAAGCAGAATCCGCCGCGACGCGGGTCATCTTCATGGACAAGCTTGATATCGATGAAGAGCTGGCCGATCTGATGATCGAGGAAGGTTTCTCGACGCTGGAAGAGGTGGCCTATGTGCCGTTGGCCGAAATGCTCGAAATCGAGGGTTTGGATGAAGACATCGTTAACGAGTTGCGTAACCGCGCCCGTAATGTCTTATTGACTGAAGCGATTGCCACCGAAGAACAGCTGGAAAGTGTCGCCGAAGACCTGATCGGTCTCGACGGTATGAGCAAGGAACTGGCCGCCAAATTGGCCGGAAATGGCGTCAAGACCCGCGATGACCTCGCTGAGCTGGCGGTGGATGAACTCACGGAATTGACCGGCATCGACGAAGAGCGTGCCAAGGAACTTATTCTGAAGGCACGGGCTCACTGGTTCGAGTGAGCGGGAGGTAGCAAATATGTCTGCAACAACAGTTTCACAATTTGCCGTTGAACTTAAAATGCCGGTTACGGCCCTGCTCGAGCAATTGGGCAAGGCTGGCGTCGGCAAAGAAGGTAGCAACGATATGCTGAACGATCAGGACAAGGCCAAGCTGCTCGATTATCTGCGCCGGGCGCATGGTGACGAGTCGAAGACCAAGATTACCCTGACCCGCAAGCAGACGTCAGAAATCAAGGCCACTGACGCGCATGGTCGAGCCCGCACCGTTCAGGTCGAGGTGCGCAAGAAGCGCGTCCTGGTCAAGCGCGAGTTGGGCGAGCATCTGCCGGAGGCGGCAATGAAAGATGATGAGTTTCCGGCGGAAGCCAGCGAAATTGAAGAATTTGCCGAACCGACTCCGATTCCGGAGCCGGTCGTCGAGTTGCCACCCGAGCCGGAACCCGTTCCTGAGCCCGAGCCGGAGCCTGTTCCCGAGCCCCAACCGGAACCCGAACCTGTCGTTGAGGCGCCCGTTGCTGCGCCGGTTGCGCCGCCCCCCGTTGCGCCAACGCGTGCTTCCATCATTGGCGAAAGCGAACTGCGGGCTCGTGAGGAGCAGGATCGTCGCCACTCCCAGTTGCGTGAAATTCAGGAACGCGAGTTACGGCAAAAGCAGGCTCGCGAAGCCGATATGGTGCGCATGCGCCAGCAGGCCGAGCTTGCTTCGCTCGCTGCCAAGGCAGCCGAACAGGCAAAGCAGGAAGCCGCTGCGCTAGCCGCTGCGCAGCCCCCAGCTGCTGAAAAAGGAACGTTGCACAAAAAGCCGGATGCGCCGGGCAAGGATGCCAAGAAGGGTGGCAACGGCCGCGCCGACGAGGGCAAGAAAAAGCCGGGTATCAAGACGCGTTCTTCCGATACCGGTAGTTCCTGGAAGAGCGGGCGCGGTGGCCACAAAAAGCACGGCCACGCGACTGATGATGGTCAGGGCAGCTTCCAGGCGCCGACCGAACAGGTTGTTCGTGAAGTTCATGTGCCGGAAACCATTTCGGTCTCCGATCTGGCCCACAAGATGGCTGTCAAGGCGATCGAAATCATCAAGGTGATGATGAAAATGGGTTCGATGGTGACGATCAATCAGGTGCTGGACCAGGAAACGGCCATGATCGTGGTCGAGGAAATGGGCCACAAGGCATTTGCTGCCAAGCTGGACGATCCGGACGCCTTCCTCGAAGAGTCTCTGGTCGGCGAGCACAAGGATGTGCCGAAGGAGCCGCGCGCTCCGGTGGTTACCGTCATGGGTCACGTCGACCACGGCAAGACCTCGCTGCTCGACTACATTCGCCGTGCCAAGGTGGCAGCCGGTGAAGCAGGCGGTATTACCCAGCATATCGGTGCCTACCACGTTGAAACCGACCGTGGCATGGTTACCTTCCTCGACACCCCGGGTCACGAGGCGTTTACCGCCATGCGTGCCCGTGGCGCCAAGGCGACCGACATCGTCATCCTGGTCGTGGCGGCCGACGACGGCGTCATGCCGCAGACCAAGGAAGCGATTCACCACGCCAAGGCGGCCGGTGTGCCGCTGGTTGTCGCGGTCAACAAGATCGATAAGCCCGATGCCAACCTGGATCGCGTCAAGCAGGAACTGGTTGCCGAGGGCGTCATCCCGGAAGAGTATGGTGGCGATTCGCCTTTCGTGCCGGTTTCGGCGAAAAAGGGCACTGGCATCGACGAGTTGCTGGAGCAGGTGTTGCTGCAGGCCGAAGTTCTTGAGCTGACTGCGCAGAAGGATGCGCCGGCCAAGGGGCTGATCATCGAAGCGCGTCTCGACAAGGGACGTGGTGCCGTGGCGACCATGCTGGTTCTGTCCGGTACCTTGCGGCGCGGCGACGTCGTGCTGGCCGGTCAGGTCTCCGGTCGGGTGCGTGCCATGCTCGATGAGAATGGCAAGCCGATTAGCGAAGCGGGTCCGTCCATTCCGGTCGAGATTCTCGGTCTGTCGGATGTGCCGGCGGCTGGTGAAGAAGCCATTGTGCTGGCTGATGAAAAGAAGGCTCGCGAAATCGCGCTCTTCCGTCAAGGCAAGTACCGCGACGTCAAGCTGGCCAAGCAACAGGCCGCCAAGCTCGAAAACATGTTCCAACAGATGGAAGAGGGTGAGGTCAAGACCCTGCCGCTTATCGTCAAGGCCGACGTGCAAGGTTCGCAGGAGGCTCTGGTGCAAACTCTGGCCAAGCTGTCGAACGAAGAGGTTCGTGTCCAGATCATTCACGGTGCGGTCGGCGGTATCAGCGAGTCCGACGTCAATCTGGCGCAGGCTTCCGGTGCGGTCATCATCGGCTTCAACACGCGGGCCGATGCCAATTCCCGGAAGCTGGCCGAGACCTTCGGTGTCGATATCCGTTACTACAACGTGATCTATGACGCGGTTGACGAGGTCAAGGCGGCGCTTTCCGGCATGCTCTCGCCAGAGAAGCGCGAGCAGATCACCGGCATGGTCGAGATCCGCCAGGTCTTCCATGTTTCCAAGGTCGGCGCCATTGCCGGTTGTTACGTGCAGGAAGGTCTCATCAAGCGCAATTCCCGCGTCCGCCTGTTGCGCAACAACGTTGTGCAGTGGGATGGCGAGCTGGATTCGCTCAAGCGCTTCAAGGATGACGTCAAGGAAGTTCGCAGCAACTTCGAATGTGGTCTGTCGCTCAAGAACAATAACGACATTCTCGTCGGCGACCATCTCGAAGCTTACGAAATCCAGGAAGTGGCGCGCTCGCTGTAATGAAAAAGAAGGGATTTCAGCGTAGTGATCGGGTCGCGGAGCAGGTTCGCCGCGACCTTGCCGACCTGATTCGTACCGAGTTGAAGGATCCGCGTGTCGGCATGATCAGCCTGACGGCTGTTGAGCTGACACCGGATTATGCCCACGCCAAGGTCTTCTTCGCGACGCTCAATGACGAGCATCTGGAAGAGGTCGAGCGTGGCCTGAAGCGCGCCGCCGGCTTTCTGCGGCGCGAATTGGGGCGGCGAATTCATATTCATACCTTGCCGGAGTTGCACTTCGTGTACGACAACTCGATCGTACACGGTGCCAGCATGTCGCTGCTCATCGAGCAGGCCAACGCACTCAGCGACCTGACGCAGGAAGACTGACCGTTCATGCAAGTCAAGAAGACCTGGAAACAGGTCGATGGCGTTTTGTTGCTCGACAAACCGATCGGCCTGACTTCCAATGATGCCTTGCAAAAGGTCCGGCGCCTGTTTTCGGCGGCGAAGGGCGGGCATACCGGAACCCTCGATCCGCTGGCGACCGGCTTGTTGCCGCTCTGTTTCGGTGAGGCGACCAAGTTTTCGGCCGATCTGCTTGATGCCGACAAGACCTACGAAGCGATTGTCAAATTAGGCGTCACAACTGATTCGGGTGATGCCGAAGGGGTAGTGATCGCGAGCGCTCCGGTCAATGTCTCCGAAAATGATATTTCTCGGGTGTTGCCGCAATTTACCGGCGATATTCAGCAAATTCCGCCCATGCACTCGGCGCTCAAGCGGAATGGCCGGCCGCTCTACGAGTTGGCGCGCCAGGGCATCGAAGTTGAGCGGGAGCCGCGGGCGGTGACTATCTACGCTGTCGACTGCCTGGATTTTTCCGGCGATAGCCTGACCTTGCGTGTGGCTTGCAGCAAGGGAACCTATATCCGCGTCCTGGCTGCCGACATCGGACAGGCGCTTGGCTGTGGCGCGCATCTGACCGGGCTGCGTCGCACCATGGTCGGCGATCTCGATCTGGCCAATGCCGTCACCCTGGCCGAGCTGGAGGCGCTGGATGAGGCGGAGCGGGCAGGGCGCCTGCAACTAGTCGATGCCTTGTTGCTCAGTTTGCCGGTGATGACCGTCGAGGGCGAGGCGGCCGAACGTTTTCGTCATGGCAATCCGGTCGATCTGCCGGACGGTCTGGCCGGAAAAATTCGTGTCTATGCCGATGACCGACTGATCGGGGTCGGCGAGCCGGGAGGCGATGGCCGCTTGTGGCCGAAACGACTGGTGCAATTGGCTGCTTAAGCAGGTATAATCGCGCGCTTTCCGTCGCCAAACGGAAAAACCAATTTTAACTTGGCGCTGGCTCTATCAAACCGGGGCGGCGTCGTAACCATGAAAGAGAGTTTGAAATGGCATTCACTACTGAAATCAAGGCCGGCATCGTTGCCGAATTCCAGCGCGCTCCTGGCGACACTGGTTCTTCCGAAGTCCAGATCGCGCTGCTGACCGCCCGCATCAACGATCTGACCCCGCACTTCAAAGAGCACAAGAAGGATCACCACTCCCGTCGTGGTCTGCTGCGTCTGGTCAGCCAGCGTCGCAAGTTGCTGGATTACCTGAAGGGCAAGAACATCGATTCTTACCGTACCCTGATTACCCGCCTTGGTCTGCGCAAGTAAGCCAGAACAAAGCCACGTAGAAAAAGCGGCCCGGAAATATCCCGGCCGCTTTTTTCGTTTTTATTGTTGTGTCGTGTGTTGTTTATTGTGATGAGAGTGAAAGGAAATTATGTTTAATGTCGTGAAAAAAACCTTCGCCTATGGCGACCATCAGGTCACCATCGAAACAGGCGAAATCGCCCGCCAAGCTGGCGGCGCCGTATTGGTGTCGATGGAAGAGACTGTCGTTCTGGTAACCGTTGTGGCCGCCAAGAGTGCCAAGCCGGGTCAGGATTTCTTCCCGTTGACCGTTGATTATCAGGAAAAAGTTTACGCTGCCGGCCGTATTCCCGGTGGCTTCTTCAAGCGCGAAGGCCGTCCTTCCGAAAAGGAAACGCTGACCTGCCGTCTGATCGACCGCCCGATCCGCCCGCTGTTCCCGGACGGTTTCTACAATGAAGTTCAAGTCATCGCCACCGTGATGTCGCTGAACCCGGAAGTCGATTCCGATATTCCGGCTCTGCTCGGTGCGTCTGCTGCCCTGGCGATTTCCGGCGTGCCGTTCAATGGCCCGATCGGCGCTGCCCGAGTCGGCTACATCAACGGCCAGTACGTCCTGTGTCCGACCCTGAGCCAGCTCAAGGCCAGCCAGCTCGACCTCGTGGTCGCCGGTACCGAAGCCGCCGTGCTGATGGTCGAGTCCGAAGCCGATCAGCTGTCTGAAGAGATCATGCTCGGCGCCGTTGTTTTCGGTCATACCGAAATGCAGAAGGCGATCAACGCCATCAACGAACTGGTTGAAGAAGCCGGCAAGCCGGAATGGGAATGGCAAGCTGCTCCGACGGATGAAGCGCTGGTTGCCAACCTGTCTGCACTGGTCGCTGCCAAGCTCGAAGAGGCCTACAACATCACCGTCAAGCAAACGCGCAGCCAGGCCGTCAAGGTCATCCGTGCCGAGGCTGTGGCTGCCCTGTGCACCGGTGCTGAAGGCGCTCCGGATGAAAACACCGTCGGCAACCTGTTCCACGAAATCGAAGCCTCCATCGTTCGTGGTCGCATCCTTTCCGGCGCACCGCGTATCGATGGTCGCGACACCCGTACCGTGCGTCCGATCACCATGCGTTCCGGCGTCCTGCCGCGCACCCATGGTTCCGCGCTGTTTACCCGTGGCGAAACCCAGGCTCTGGCTGTCGCTACCCTTGGCACCAATCGCGACGAACAGATCATCGACGCGCTGGCTGGCGAGTACCGCGATCGTTTCATGATGCACTACAACATGCCCCCGTACGCCACCGGCGAATGTGGCCGTGTCGGTACGCCGAAGCGTCGCGAAATCGGCCATGGCCGTCTGGCCAAGCGCGCCCTGCTGGCCGTGCTGCCGAAGCCGGAGGATTTCTCCTACTCGATGCGCCTGGTCTCGGAAATCACCGAGTCCAACGGTTCCTCGTCGATGGCTTCTGTCTGCGGGGGCTGTCTGGCGCTGCTCGATGCCGGCGTGCCGCTCAAGGCACACGTTGCCGGTATCGCCATGGGCCTGATCAAGGACGGCAACCGTTTCGCCGTGCTGACCGATATCCTGGGTGACGAAGATCACCTCGGCGACATGGACTTCAAGGTGGCTGGCACGACCGCTGGCATCACCGCGCTGCAGATGGACATCAAGATCCAGGGCATTACCAAGGAAATCATGCAGGTCGCCCTGGCGCAAGCCCAGGAAGCCCGTTTGCACATCCTCGGCCTGATGCAGGAATCCGCTGCCGGCCCGCGTGAAGAAATGTCGGCCTACGCGCCGCGTCTCTACACCTTCAAGATCAATCCGGAAAAGATCCGTGACGTGATCGGCAAGGGCGGCGCCGTGATCCGTGCGCTGACCGAAGAAACCGGTACGACGATCGACATCCAAGACGACGGTACGATCACCATCGCTGCGACCAGCGGCGAAGCTGCCGCTGCTGCCCGTTCGCGCATCGATGCGATCACGGCGGAAGTCGAGATCGGCAAGATCTACGAAGGCACCGTGCTGAAGATTCTTGATTTTGGCGCGATCGTTTCCGTGCTGCCGGGCAAGGATGGTCTGCTGCACATCTCCCAGATCGCTCAGGAGCGTGTTGCCAAGGTCGAGGACTACCTCAAGGAAGGCCAGGTTGTTCGCGTCAAGGTTCTCGAGACGGACGACCGTGGTCGCGTCAAGCTGTCGATGAAGGCGGTTGCCGCTGAAGAAGGTTCTAGCCAGCCGGCGGTTGCGCCGGACGCGGCTCAGCAGCAACAGCAGTAAGCTATCAATTGGTGCCTCCCGTGAAACGGGAGGTGTCAGTCAAGAAAAAGGCACCTTCCGGTGCCTTTTCTTTTTTGCGGTTTTCTGAAGATTTGCCGCAAAACGAGCAAATCACGAATGTTATTTCGCCATTTGTCTTTCTTTCATTTCGTCCAGCGTCTTGCAGTCAATGCACAGCGTCGCCGTGGGGCGGGCTTCCAGGCGCTTGATGCCGATTTCGACGCCGCACTTGATGCAGAAGCCGTAATCGCCGCTTTCGATGCTACCCAGCGTTTCCTCGATCTTCTTGATCAGCTTGCGCTCACGGTCGCGGTTGCGCAGTTCGATTGCTATATCGGTCTCCTGGCTGGCCCGGTCGTTCGGGTCAGCAAAAACCGTTGCTTCGTCCTGCATGGTGTGCACCGTGCGGTCGATGTCCTCGCTCAGCTCCTTTTTGAGCGTTTCGAGAATCTTGCGAAAGTGGGTGAGTTGTTTCGCGCTCATGTAGTCCTCACCCGGCTTGGGTTCGTACGGTGCGAAATATTTGTGGAGCAGTTCTTCTGCCATTTTCTTGTGCGTCCCAGTGACGAAAAAGGCGATTAAATATCAGAAAGGCGCCGGCGAGGCAAGGAAAGTTTATTTCAAAAAGATAGGCTCTTGATCTGGTGCGGCTTTCCGGCAGGTGATAGACTACGTCTCCTCGTGTCGGGGCGTAGCGCAGCCTGGTAGCGCATCTGCTTTGGGAGCAGAGGGTCGTGAGTTCGAATCCCACCGCCCCGACCAATTTCTTCCCTGTTTTCGGTATCGCACCTCAAGTGCCCGTAGCTCAACTGGATAGAGCAGCTGCCTTCTAAGCAGCAGGTCGGGGGTTCGAGTCCCTCCGGGCACACCAAAGTATCAATCAATGCAATGCTTTGCATTAAATCGCCGACTAATCAAGTCGGTTTTTTTACGCCTGCTTGTTTTTATCGATGCCCTGACGAGAGGTGGCCAAGAGCCGATTGGTTTGTTCTTGGGTTTCAGGTGTAGGGGTGGGGTGGTGGAAGCCAAACAAAACGATTCTGGAGTGTTTCTGAGTGTTTTCCAGGAAAGGCAAAGGGTCTATTTCCCAGGTGCAACGTCATTGATGTCAACTGACGCGACCGGCGCTTATTCAACGACAGATTTACTCTTCAAGGCAGCGAGCTACATCCGGGATGGGGTGTAGGTGCCTTTAGCTACGTTACCGGATGATCTGGAGGCAACGACGGGTCGTCCTGCTGCCGGGGTTGGGGGCGAGATCAGGCGGGTGCCGGCGGCGTAAGCGATGGCCTTGGCGGGCGCATTGCGCCATTCGTTGAAGCGTTCGAGCACCGCCGGTACGTAACGTTGGGTTTCCGGGTAGGGCGGGATCGTCTCGGCATATCTGCTTACTGCGCCTTCGCCGGCATTGTAGGCGGCCAGGGCCAGGTCGGTGCGCTGGTCGTAGCGGTCAAGCAGGTAGCGCAGATAGCGGGTGCCGGCCAGCAGGTTGGGGCGGGCTTCAGCGGCATCGGCGACGCCGAAGCGGCGGGCGGTGTCGGGCATCAACTGCATCAGGCCGCGCGCCCCTTTTTCCGAGACGGCATCGGCCCGGTAGGCCGATTCGACCTGGATCAGCGCATGGACCAGCGCAGGGTCCAGTCCGGCTTGGCGGGCGGCGGCGGTAATTTCTTCGGCGTAGGGTTTGGCGGCCAGCGCCGGATGGGCCAGGGCAGGTGGCTTGGCTGCCAGGCGGTATTGCTGGCCATTACCCAGTTGCAGGCGATAGCTCTCGGGATCGAGCGCGCTGGCCTGCGGCAGCAGGATCAGCCAGCCGGCAGCGAGGGCGATCAGGTGCCGCATGGGCTTTGCCCCGGCCAGGTGCGCCGGAGACGGTGCCAGACGTAGAGCCCGCACAGCACGCCGATGGCGTCGGCCAATCCGTCATCCCAGCCCGGCTGGCGCTGCGGTACGAAGAACTGGTGCAATTCGTCGGCGAGCGCGATGCCCAGGGCCAGGCCGATAAGCATCCAGAGCGGGATCTTGGGCAGCGCCAGGCGCAGCCCGCAGCTCAGCACGGCAAAAATGGCCAGATGCAGCAGTTTGTCCCACGGATGGGAAATCAGGTTGGCCGAGCCCGGCGTGCTGCCGAAGCCGAAAAGCAGAGCAAGAATCGCAATTACTACGATGCTGCCGAACCATCGCGCCAACCGGCGGTAGGCCGGGCTAATAGGCATACTGGTCCTTGAAGACGACGCCGACCGTCTTGAGAATGATGTAGAGATCGAGGCCGAGCGACCAGTGGCGCAGGTAGTCGAGATCACATTCGACGCGTGCCTTCATCTTGTCCAGCGTTTCGGTTTCGCCGCGCAGCCCGTTTACCTGCGCCCAGCCGGTGATGCCCGGCTTGACCTTGTGGCGGACCATGTAGCCGTTGATCAGCTTGCGGTACTGCTCGTTGTGCGCCACGGCATGCGGGCGGGGGCCGACGATGCTCATGCGGCCCTGCAGCACATTGACGAACTGTGGCAATTCGTCGAGCGAGGTCTTGCGCAGGAAGGCGCCGAGGCGGGTGATCCGCTGGTCGCCCTTGCGCGCCTGGGCGATCTGCCCGCCATCCTCGCAGACCGTCATCGAACGGAATTTGTATACGACGATTTCCTGGCCATCCAGCCCGTAGCGGCGTTGTTTGAAGATGACCGGTCCCGGCGACGAGAGTTTCACGCCGGCCGCGACGACCAGCAGGATGGGCGAAATGAGCAGCAGGATGAGCAGCGACAGCACGATGTCGGACAGCCGCTTGGTCAATCCGTTGGTCCCGGTGAACGGCGTTTCGCAAACGGAAACCACCGGCATGTCGCAGATCGTCTCCATGCGGCTCTGGATGATGTCGGTAACGAACAGGTCGGGGACGAAGTAGATCGATGCCGTGGTGTCGCGCAGTTCGTCGAGCAGGCGCATGATGCGCGGCTGGGTGGCCATCGGCAGCGAGATGTAGATCAGGTTGACCTGGGCCTGCTTGACGTGTTCGGCCGCCTCGCTGATCCGGCCGAGCAGCGGGCGACCGTGTCCGATGACATGCAGTCGCTCGATATTGCGGTCGTCGAAAAAGCCGAGCACCTGCAGGTCGCTGTACGGGCTCTCGGCCAGCCGGCTGGCCAGTTGCGCGCCTTGCTCGTTCATGCCGATGATTACCGCCCGTTTGGCGCCCTGGGCCCGGAGCAGCATCGGCGCAGCCAGACGGAACAGGGTATGGGCGACGATCAGGCAGAGCGGCGCCGCCCATAGCCAGGTGATGATCGCCCGCGCCGGAAACAGGCTCAGGGCTTTCGTCGCGTAGCCGAAAATGACGATCAGCGAAGCGAGAAACAGCCAGCCGGTGACGATGTTCAGCAGGCTGCGCACGAACGATTCCTCGAGCCGCGGTTGGGCCGGGAAGGTCAGCGAGAAGGCCATCAACGAGACAATCAGGTAGGGCAGGGTGAGTTCGCCTTCCTCGATGAAACTGATCATCCACACCGAAAAAGTCAGGACGATCGGGTCGAGGACCACCTCGATCACGTTGATCAGGTTATCGCGGCCGATATGCAGACTGGCGACCCGGTTGAAGCGCGAGGTGCTGCCCAGATACGGTGCGGGGGCCGTCGTCGCTGGTGGTGGGCAGGTGGTTGAGGCAATGGCGGTCATGATTCGTTTCTGCCGAGGCAAGAGTGCAAGTGCCGGCTGTTGGATGTCGCTCAGGTAAACCAGCCGGTCATTCTGGGCCGGCGACACGGCCTGCCTGATTGGCGGTCAACGAAGAACGGGAACCAGGCCAGCTTATTCCGCGTTCATTAAATATTTGTGAAAGCCGACGCATTCGTTCGCCAAGGATCGTCAGTACCGCGCTGCTGGCCGGTCTGCCGGTTCACAGCCGCCAGACCCGCACCCCGGCAGCTTCCAGCATGGCCTTGTCGAACATCGCCTTGACGTCGATGAAGCAGCCGCCCTTGACCATCCGGCGGGCCAGATCTTCGCTGCCCAGCGCCAGGTATTCGCTGTGCGCCACGGCGGCAATCACCGCGTCGGCCCGCGGCAGGTCGTCCCAGGCTGACAGTTGCACACCGTATTCGTGCAGCGCTTCATCGGGGTCGGCCGCCGGGTCATGGACGAAGACCTCGATGCCGTAGCTCTTCAGTTCGCCGATGATGTCCGCCACCTTGGAGTTGCGCAGGTCGGCACAATCCTCCTTGAAGGTCAGCCCCAGCACATTGACGCGGGCGCCCTTGACGTAACTGCCGCCGGCGATCATCTGCTTGACCGTCTGTTCGGCGACGAACTTGGCCATGCCGTCGTTGATGCGTCGGCCGGCCAGGATGACCTGCGGGTGATAGCCGACCATCTCGGCCTTGTGCGTCAGGTAGTACGGATCGACCCCGATGCAATGGCCGCCGACCAGGCCCGGCTTGAACTTGAGGAAATTCCACTTGGTTCCGGCCGCCTCGAGCACCTCGCTGGTATCGATGGCGAGGCGGTCGAAAATGATCGCCAGTTCGTTCATCAGCGCGATATTCAGGTCGCGCTGGGTGTTCTCGATCACCTTGGCAGCTTCGGCCGCCTTGATGCTGCGGCAGCGATGGACGCCCGGCTTGACGATGCGCTCGTAGAGGGCGGCCACCCGGGCCAGCGTTTCCGGCGTGTCGCCGGAAACCACCTTGAGAATGCTGGTCAGCGTGTGTTCCTTGTCGCCCGGATTGATGCGCTCCGGCGAATAGCCGACGAAGAAATCGCGCTGCCAGACCAGGCCGGATTCGCGCTCGAGCACCGGGATGCACACTTCTTCGGTGGCGCCGGGATAGACCGTCGATTCATAGACGACGATGGCTCCTGCCTTCATGTGCCGGCCGGCCGACATGCTGGCGCCGATCAGCGGTTTGAAGTCGGGAATGTGCGCCGCATCGACCGGGGTTGGCACGGCGACGATGATGATGTCGGCTTCGCCCAGCCTGCTCGGGTCATCGGTATATTCGGCATGGACGGCGGCGGCCAGCGCCGAGTCGTCGAGCTCCCGCGACGGATCGCTGCCGGCGCGGCACTTCGCCACTTTGTCCACGCTGATATCGAAGCCGATGGTGCGTCCGGTTTTCCCGAACTCGACGACGAGCGGCAAGCCCACATAACCGAGGCCGATGACTGCAACGACTGACATGATCTCTCCCTGAAAGTGAAATGCCGGCACGACGTGCCGTGCCATGTTGGCCAGCCGGGCAGTATCCATAGTGTTTGTTACAGCAAGACTGCTGCCGCGTTATGCCGAACGGATCAGGCGGCCTGCCGCGTGCCGGGGAATCCGCGTGGTCGTGGCGATCGAAGCGTTTTCCCGGCCGGTCACAAACCTGTCATTTGGCCGGCGTACCCTCGACGATATGACCTTTGGCCTATGGAAGTGCTTCTGATGCAGGCAGAAAACATCTCGAATCTCGTCGATACGCCGGCCAGCAAGGTCGGGCGGCAATTTGTCTTTATCAAGGACGACCGTCTGCAGGAGGCGCCGACCGTCCGCAGCCTGCTCCGTTCGATGTCTCCGGCCTTGCCGGAGACCACCTGCGAGGAAGTGATGAGCCGGTTTCTCGGCGATTCGGCGATCTATGCCTTGCCGGTCGTCGATGCAGAATTCCGGCCGGTGGCGCTGGTCGACCGCAAGGGCTACATCGAGTTTTTCACCAAGCCCTACAGCCGGGAGATTTTCGGCCGGGATGGCATCCACGCCTTCCTGAACTCCGGCCATTACCATGCCTCGATCCCGATTGTCGTCGAGGATTATTGCAGCGTCGAAGATGCCGCCCAGATCATCATTGCCTCCGGCATCGAGCATCTGGTCACCGGCTTCATGGTGACCAGTCACGAACGCTACATCGGCGTCGCCAACGGCCATGACCTGCTCAACCTGATTACCCAGCGCAAACAGGCCGAACTCTATTTCCTGGCGCATTACGATCCGCTGACCGGGGTGCCCAATCGCACGCTGCTCAACGACCGGATCAGCCAGGCTTGTCTCGATGCCGACCGGAAGGGGAGTTCGGTCGCCCTGCTGTTCGTCGATGTCGACCGTTTCAAGCAGATCAACGATTCGCTCGGCCACCGCGCCGGCGATGCCGTGTTGCGGGCGCTGGTCGGCCGGCTCAAGATGGCCGCCCGGAAAACCGATACCGTGGCGCGGATCGGCGGCGACGAGTTCATCATCATGATGGAAGATGTGGCCGACCCCGACCATGCCAACGATGTCGCCCAGCGTCTGGTCGAATCGATGCTGCCGCCCTTCGAATTGCTCGGTCACGCGCTGATCGTCACGGTCAGCATCGGCATCGCCGTCTATCCGCACGACGACCGCGATCTCAGCCGCCTGCTGGCCAAGGCCGATTCCGCGATGTACGAAGCCAAGGCCAACGGGCGCAACGGTTTCCGGATGTATAGCGAAGCCAGCGCTGGCTACAATCCATCCCGGCTGTCGTTGGAAAACGATCTGCGCCAGGCCATCGACCGCGACGAGCTATCGCTGGTCTATCAGCCCCAGGTCGATTTCGCCAGCGGCCGGATTCAGGGCGTCGAAGCCCTGCTGCGCTGGCAGCACCCGGTACGCGGCGCGATTTCGCCGATGGAGTTCATTCCGGTCGCCGAAGAGAGCGGCTATATCGTCCAGCTCGGCGAATGGGTCATGCGCCGTGCCTTTTGCCAGCTCGGCGAGTGGAAAGCCAAGGGGCTGCCGGCAATTCGCATGGCGATCAACATTTCCGCCGTGCAATTCCACCAGAGCAACTTCACCGATGTGCTGACCGATGCCCTGACCGACTACGAGGTCGATCCTTGCCTGATCGAACTGGAACTGACCGAGAGCGTGCTGATGCACAACGTCGAGGGCGTGCTGAGCAGCCTGAAACGCATCAAGGGGATGGGCATCCGGCTGGCCATCGACGATTTCGGCACCGGCTTCTCCAGCCTCAACTATCTGCGCCGTTTTCCCATCGACCGCCTGAAAATCGACCAGTCCTTCGTCCGCGACATCGAAAATACGCCAGCCAACGAATCGATCACCCGTTCGATCATCGCCCTTGCCGAAAGCCTGTCGCTCGAAGTGGTGGCCGAAGGCATCGAGAAAAGCAGCGAGCACGAGATCCTCAAGAAACTCGGTTGCCTGGAAGGGCAGGGCTACTTCTTTGCCCGGCCGCTGCTGGCCGTCGACGTGGATGCCTGGCTGGCGCCGTGAGCGGCCGGCGCGGCGGACTGTGAAAACCGGCCGCCGCGCACTGATCCGATCGGACTACAAACCGGCATCGCTGGCGATGGGTTTTCTGTAATACGCCAATGGCAACATCGCCCGGCCGTCTGCCATGGATTTCGTGCCGCTTCCCTGCCGGCCTGCAGACCGATCTGCATATGCGCCACCAGTCCGGAGCTGCAGCGATTTACCTGCGGATACATCAATCACGACCATTCGATCACTACCCACTGAGAGGTTCCCATGAAAGGCAAAAGCCACCCCCGGAACGACCTGACGCTCAACCCGTCCGGTAACGATTCCATTCTCGACGTCATTAGCCGGCTCGATGTCAGCCGTCGCCGCTTCGTTCAGGGCAGTGCCAGCGCCGGCATGCTGGCCGCCGCCGGCGGCATCACGTTGTCCGGCATCGTCAATACCGTCGAAGCCGCCGCAGCCGCACCGGTCGTCGGCATCGGCTTCGAGCCCGTCCCGGCCAGCCTGGCCCCGGTTGCCGACGTGGTTACCGTGCCGGCCGGCTACACCGCCAAGCTGCTCGTCGCCTGGGGCGATCCGATCATGCCGGGTGGCGTTGCCTTCAAGTCCGACGCCAGCAACACCGCCGCCGAACAGATGAAACAGTACGGCATGCACACCGACGGCATGCACTTCTTCCCGTTCCCGAGTCGTGGCCAGATCCTCAGCGACCGCGGCATCCTGTGCGCCAACAACGAATACACCCACGAGGAAGTGCTCTTCCCGGCCGGCCAGACTGGCAGCGACGTGCTCGGCGCCGGTTACACCATCGAAAAGTGCCGCAAATCCCAATCGGCGCATGGTGTTTCCGTCACCGAAATCCGCCGCGTCAATGGCAAATGGACTGTCGTGCCCGGTTCCGTCTATGGCCGCCGCATCACCGCCAATACGCCGATGCGCGTCGCCGGCCCGGCGGCTGGCCATGCGCTGATGAAAACCAGCGAGTACAACGTCACCCCGACGGGCTCCGTCGCCACCGGCAAGAGCACGGACGGCACGACCGCCAACGGTACCGTCAACAACTGCGCCAACGGTGTTACGCCGTGGGGCACCTACCTGACCTGCGAAGAAAACTGGAACGGCAACTTCGGGGCGACCGCCGCGCTGCCGAACGCCACGACCGAGGCGGGCAAGCTCTATAACCGCTACGGTGTGGCGGCCGCCGGCGCCGGCTATCGCTGGCACACCGTCGATCCGCGCTTCGATCTGGCGGTCAATCCGAACGAAACCAACCTGTTCGGCTGGGTTGTCGAAATCGATCCGCTCGATCCCAAGTCGGTGCCGGTCAAGCGCACCGCGCTCGGCCGCTTCAAGCATGAAAGCGCCCAGTACGTGGTCGACCGTGCCAATCACCTGGCCTTCTACATGGGTGACGACGAGCGCAACGAATACATCTACAAGTTCGTTTGCGACGGCAAGTACAACCCCGGCAACAATGCCGCCAACCGCAACCTGCTCGACGAAGGCACGCTCTACGTGGCGCGTTTCGATGCCGACCTGAGCGGTACCTGGCTGGCCTTGCGCCCGGAAACCATCGGGGTGAATGGCGTGGCACTGCGCGACAACCCGAACTTCGTCGGGGCCGACGATGCCGAAGTGCTGGCCAAGATTTTGATCAAGACCCGTATGGCCGCCGACGCCGTGGGCGCCACGATGATGGACCGTCCGGAATGGACCGGAGCGCGTCCGCGCGTCAATGGCAACGACGAGATCGAAGTCTATTGCACGCTGACCAACAACAACCGGCGCGGGACCGCCACCGCTTCGGCGAACAAGATCGATGGTTCGACGACCGCCGCCTCGGCCCGTCCGCCGGTCGATGCCGCCAACCCGATGGAAGACAACATCTACGGCCACATCATCCGCTGGCGCGAAAACGGCCAGTCGGTTCTGGCCACCGGCTTCACCTGGGACATCTTCGCCCAGTGCGGCGATACCGCGACCAGCAAGGCCGCCAAGCCGACCAACGACTACAAGGGCAACATCAACGACACGCCGGATGGCTCGGCCGATATCGGCGCGCCGGATGGCCTGTGGTTCGACCCGTTCGGCCGCCTGTGGGTGCAGACCGACCAGCTTGGCAATGCCACCGGCGACTGGGTCAATCTCGGTGCCAACAGCCTGTCCTGTGCCGATCCGGTGACCAAGCAGTTCCGCCGCTTCCTGACCGGCCCGAACAAGTGCGAAGTCACCGGCATCACCATGACGCCGGATGGCAAGACCCTGTTCGTCGGCGTCCAGCACCCGGGTGAGGATGCCTTGGCGGCGAACCCGACCCAGTTCTCCAGCTGGCCGTCCAGCCAGTGGGCGACCCGGGCCGACGGCGTGACCCCGCTGCCGGCCGGTCGTCCGCGTAGCGGCGTGGTGGTCATTACCAAGAACGACGGCGGCATCGTCGGCGCCTGATCGATACCTGCCACTCCCCGGCGGTGCGCCGGGGATCAATCTGAAAGGATATTTCGCATGAACAAACTCAACCTGATCGCCGGCCTGCTGCTCGCCGCCGGCGCCGCCACTGCCCAGGCGGCAGTCATTGTCGACCGGGCCGATGTGCCGGCCGCAGCCAGCGTGCTCGATTTCGAAAGCTACGACGGCCAGATTTTCGACGCCGCCACCTTCAACTCCGGCGGCCTGTCGATGACCGCCAACCAGCAATTCACCGTCGGCCAGACCATTGCCGATCTCGGCGAAAACGGCATCTGGGGCGCTGGCAACCATTTCCTGTCGTTCGACTACGTCGGCGGCATGACGCTGGACATCAGCTTCAACGGCCAGACCACCAAGGGCTTTGCCTTCGACTACAGCATCTATGAACAGGATCTCGACGGCTCGGCCTTCCTGACGGCGCGCTACTACGATCTGAACAACAAGCTGCTGAAGACCACCAAGTTCATCTTCTCGCCGTTTGGTGCCGACACCTACGACCAGTTCCAGAGCTTCGGCTATGTCAGCGACACCGCCAATATCGCCCGCGTCACCATCGCCGGTGATGGCGTGGTGCTCGACAACCTGACCTATACCCAGCCCGTTCCCGAACCGGAAAGCTACGCCATGCTGCTGGCTGGCCTTGGCATGCTGGGTGCCGTAGCCCGCCGGCGTACCAAGCGCGGCTGATCCGGCGCTAACTGAAGAGCAGAAGGGCCGGGAATATCCCGGCCCTTTTTGCTGCTGCTCGATGGCCGGGCAAAAACCAACTTTTGTCCGCAATTTATCTATAGTGCATAATGTGAAAAGCTGGTGCGGGCGATGGAAATTTTCACGAAACTGTAAAGATAGTTCTCGATAATTCTGCACCGCGTACTAAATATAGTATTGGCCTCCCGCCGCGAAGCATCGCGAGTGGCGTCGGAGATGAGAGTGAGACAACCGGAAGCCGAAGATGAAAAAACAGCTCGAAGAGTACGTGGGATGCGTCGTACGCCTGAACAAGGCGGCTTTCCAGAAGATCAAGGAACAGGCCGATCGCTCTGGCAAGTTCGTGGAAAACTATTTTCTGGTCGCGTCGGTCAGCCAGCAAATGCGCAAGCTGGTTTGCTACGGCTGGGATTTGCGGCTGACGGTTTCCATGTCTGACGTCGTTCCGGTCTGAGACCGGCAATAGCGGGTGGCCCCCTGGTCGGGCAACCGGCCCGGAACATTGTTGTTGCTACATTGTTGTTTTTTCTGCCGCCGGCCGTGATCGGCGGCACCGGTTTTGAGGCCGCCTGCGAAAAGCTGGCCAGCGAAGCGGCAATCCGCGTGGTTTTCGAGGATCGGCCAGTCAGCCGCGACGATAGTCGCCAGCTCGATGTCCTGAAGCGGCTGTCCGGCGCCGGAACCAACCCTTATCACAGCGTGCTCGGACTGACTCATGCCGAACCGACGGCCAGCCTGGACGTCATGCCCCGCATCCTGACCGATGTCGATGGCCAGGTTTGCGGTGTTTCCTCACTGCGCTTGAAGCTCGGTTTTTCCGCCCTGCAGGTGTACCTGGCCAGCGAACTCCGGGATTCTTGCCGTCGGCGCCTTGTCGAAGAGCACGAGCTGGAACATGTTGCGGTATGGCGCAATCACCTGCGGGTTGCGGCGCGGATGCTGGAGACGCTGTTGCGAAGGAAACTCGGCGAGACCGCCTATTTCAGGACCCCGGCCGAAGCTGACGAAACCTTGCGACGGCGCACCGACCAACTGATCGCGCCGCTGCTCAAGGACCTCAAGGATGGCATCGTCACCGATCAGCAGCAGATCGATTCCGCAGCCTCATACCAGTACCTCGAAGGCCGGCTGCGGGCTTGTCCATAGTTTGCTGCTGGTGGAGGCCAAGCAGCAAGACCTAACGACGCGCCGTCGCCTCGCGCAGCAGCAGCCAGAAGAACGCCATGTCATCGATGAAATAGCGTTTGAACATGCGGCGCGGCTCCTGCAGGAAGCGGTAGAACCACTCCAGCCCGCTTTTCTGCATCCAGACCGGCGCCCGTTTTACCCTGCCGACCGCCACGTCGAAGGTGCCGCCGACGCCCATGGCAAAGGGAATCCGCATTTCGGCCTGGTATTTGCCGAGGAACTGTTCCTTTTTCGGCGAGCTGATGGCGACGAACAGGAGGTCGGCACGCGCCGCCTTGATCTGCTCGACGATGCCGGCTTCCTCTTCCTGCTTCCAGTAGCCATTGCGGTAACCGGCGAGCGTCAGGCCCGGGTATTTCTTCTGGTAAATATTGCTGACGCCGGAAACCACTTCCTCTCGGGCGCCGAGCAGGAAAACCCGCCAGCCTTTCTGCGCCGCGCGCTGCATCAGCGACTCGAACAGATCGACGCCAGCGACGCGCTCTTTCAGCCCCTTGCCGAGCAGGCGCGAGGCCCACACCACCGGCATGCCGTCGGCGTTGATCAGCGCACAGTCATTGATGATCTGGCGTAGCTCCGGGTCGCGGCTGGCCTTGACCAGCTTGTCTACATTCACCACCACGTGCTGGTGCGGCTTGCCGCTGTGGATGAAACCCTCGATCGTCTGCAAGCTTTCTTCCATCGACAGGTTATCTACCTGGCAGCCCATCATTTCAATGCGGCGATTCATCGGGAAAGCTCCTTGGCCAGAATCTCGACAATGCGTTCCGCCGCCTTGCCATCCCATAGCTGCGGCCGGCGGCCTTGTTTGCCTTGGCCGCGCAGCACCTTGCGGGCTTCCGCGACGATGCGTACCGGCTCCGTCCCGGCCAGCACGTTGGAGCCTTCATCCACGGTCACCGGCCGTTCGGTATTTTCGCGGATGGTGATGCAGGGCACGCCGAGCGCTGTGGTTTCCTCCTGCAAGCCGCCGCTATCAGTCAGGACGACCACCGCATCCTTCCACAGGTTGAGGAATGCCATGTAAGCCTGCGGCCCGATCAGCGTCACATTGGGCCCGAGATCGACACCGAATTTTTCCAGATTGGCCCGGGTGCGCGGGTGAACAGGGAAGATCAACGGCAATTCGGCCGCAATCTCGCGCAGCGCACCGCCAATGCGCGCCATCATCTCGGCGCTGTCGACGTTGCTAGGCCGGTGTAGCGTCACCACGCCGTAGCTGCGCAGGGCGGCCTTCAAGGCCGATGTTTCGAAGCCGGCAGTGTCGGCATCCTTCAGCTTTTCGGCCTGATAGAGCAGGTTGTCCACCATCACATGGCCGACGTAATGGATCGCCGACTCGGCCTTTCCTTCGCGGCGCAGATGCGTGGCTCCACTGGGTTCGGTGACGAAGAACCAGTCGGAAATACTGTCGGTTACCAGCCGGTTGATTTCTTCCGGCATCGTCATGTCGCCGCTGCGCAAACCAGCTTCGACGTGAGCGACGGGAATGTTCAGTTTTTTGGCGACAATCGAGCAGGCCAGCGTCGAATTCACGTCGCCGACCACCAGCACGGCATCCGGACGTTGCGCCTGGCAAAGTTCCTCGAAGGCCACCATGATCTTCGCCGTCTGTTGCGCATGGCTGCCGCCCCCGGCCGCCATGAAAACATCCGGCTCGGGGATGCCTAGTTCCTCGAAAAATACCTCGTTCATCTCCCGGTCGTAATGCTGGCCGGTGTGAATGATGCGGAACTCAAGCCCGCTGTGGGCCTGAATGGCGCGCACGATGGGAGCAATTTTCATGAAATTCGGGCGGGCACCGGCGACGAGGTAAATAAGTGGATTGGCCATGAGCGTTCTGAAGAAATGGATCTGAGTTAATTAACGGATCGAAATCTCGGTGCCGACCAGGGATATTTGTCGGCTGCCCAGATTGACCACCGGTTTTCCTGCCGGGAAGGAAACCTGGGCGCGGGGCAGGGCGCAATCCATGCGCAATACCGCAACGAAATAGGCGGAGGGTTTCGGCGTTTTGTAAAAAAAGCGATTCCAGTAATGCGGGGTGCTAGCTGTTGCCAATTGAGGCGCCGGCGTATAACCCGCCTGTGTCGCCAGCGATAGGTCATCTGGCGCGCTAACTTCGGCACACATTTCAGCTCCCTCCAGATTTAGTTTGTAGCCCGCAGCGTTGGTCTGCAGCGGCGCAGTTGTGTGCAGGTTCCACTCCCACTGCCGAGGCGTGGCGCTGCGCAACTGATCGATTACCACCAGCGTCGCCGGGCGCACAAAGACCAAGGTTCGCTTGGCCAGCGACACTTGTCCGTCGTAGGCGGCCGCAGCATCGCCAGTTACTAGATCGTAATCGGCGGTTGTTACAAAACGAGTGATTTTGCCGGCAAGCTGTGCGCTGCCAAGGCCATCTGCTCCCAAGCCTTGTCCCTTGCCGGCGTCGAAGGTAATCGCGTTGTGGGCCTTGGTCTGCTTGTACCAGTTCCGCCAGTGCGGCGAGTTGTAGTAGTCGTAGTAACCGCTGTCCATGGCCAGCACCTTGCCGTGGGCGTAGAGCAGAAATCCGTTCTGATCCGCATGCGAGTGGTTTAGAGAACCGTATGGGCTGCTCTTGAAATACACTGAAACCCGCGCGCGGTCGGCCAGCGAATCATGCAGGGCGGCCCAGCCGACCGACGGAAAATAGGCACTATTCGCTTCGCCCTCGGGCCATGGGGCACTGCCGGACGGCTGGCGCGGGCTGAGCAGAACGTGCAGGCGAGCAATATCCTCACCGAACAATTGTTTTTCGTACCAGCGGGCCAATGGTGTCGAATAGCGACTCATGATCGCCTTGCCGAAGCGCGCCCATTCTTCCTTGCGATTCACTTCGGCACCATCCCCGAAAACCCCGGCCGGGGTGCCTGGCGGTAGCGTGTAGGCAATGAAACGCGGCAACTGTGCAACCCATGCTTTCTGGTATATCGGCAAGGCCAGCGCACGCTCGATCAGATCCCATATCAGCAAGGATTCGCCCGTATCCCACAGCACATAACTGCTGCCATTGGCGTAACCCCCATCGTCGCCACCCCATGGGCTGAGGTTGGCGAGGTAGGTTTGCAAAGCGGGCTCCAGCCAGCCACGGGCTTCCGGCAATTCGCCCAACACTATCGTCAAGGCACCAATGAATTTGCCCAGCGCGTGGAAAGCAATGCCATCGCGCGGGTTGGCCTTCACATTCCTGAGCGCGGTCGGCAGCGCCGAAAGAGCGCAAGTTTTCACTACATTGCGCGCCAGCTCGCGCTCTGCGGCATTTAGCGCCGGGTAGGCAAAATCGTAAGCCAGCGCAAAATACCAGGCATATGCCCGTGCCTGCATCAACTCGCCATGACACTGGTTGTCGATCACCAATGGGCCAAAAATCGCCATGCGCGCCCGCAGTTCGTCAAGAAACCAGCTGTCACGAGTGAAGTACCAGCTGACAGCCGACTCTGCCAGTCCTTCCAGTGCTCGCTCCTGCTTGAACCAACTCTTCAGGTTCGTTGGCGAGTTGAGTGGCTCAGCCGCAGAAATAAACGACATATCCACGATACGCACCGACGTCCGATGCAGGTAGTCGGACAAGGCCTTTACCCCTCCGGCCCGCTCTGCCGAAGCCGCCTCGACAATCCCCGAATGATCTGCCCCTCCCCGAAACAGCCGCGGGTGTCCAACTTTCGCGGTCTGCTCGAAAGCGCTCAGGGCGGAAGCGATTGCGGCAGTGCTGAAACGCGGATCATCAGCCGAACTGGCGAACGTCACATGGCCAAACAGGGCGCACAACAGCAATCTGTATAGCCAGCGGCTCATCGGGCGAGTTGCCCGTACTGCCAGCGCAGGCGTTTGAGTACTACATCCGCTGCATAGAGTTCACGGACCCTGGCCATTGCCCTTTCGCTCAAGGGCGCACTGCGCGTGGTGTCGAGCGCTGCCAGAATGGCCTCACCCAACTGTCCAGTGTTTCCCGGTTCGACCACGAAGCCGCAATGTCCATCATCAAGCATTTCCGCTACCGCACCGACGCGGCTTGCCACCACCGGTGTTTGCGCGGCCATCGCTTCCAGCACCGACATTGGCATTCCCTCGGCGTACGAGGGCAGTACAAAAACACCTGCCTGGCGCATCAGTCTGGCCTTCGCCTCGCCGTTTACCCAACCAGGAAACTCGACCTGTGAGGCGATTCCTCTATCGGCAGCCAGTCGTTTGAGATCTTCTTCGGCCGACCCCACTCCGCAAAGGAGTAGGCGCAGGCCTGGCATACGTTGCGCAATGGCCGCCACCGCATTGACCAGATCGAAGACGCCTTTTTCCCGTTCCAGTCGCCCGAGAAATAGAATGCTCGATTCGCGGTTTTCCGATGCTTCGTCAACCAGCGGCAAATCGATCGGATTGGGTAGAACATGAACCGGAACCTTTGGTACAACGTTGCGCAGCCATGTCGCAATCTCGTTGTTCAGGCAATAGATCAGGCTGCAGGCTTCCAGGCTGCCGACCACCTTCCGCCGGGCCGAAGGGGCAAGACGCTGATCGACAAACTGCCGGAATTCGCCGCCGTGCAAATGAAAAATGACCGGCACCGAAAAAGCCCTGGCCAACTGCATGAAAGCGCGCTTGCGCCAGAAACTGCCATGTGACGCACCATGCACGTGCAAAAGCTTGACGCGGTTGGTGGCCAGAAGCCCGGCAAAACGCAGTACCGCCGAGGCAGCGACCGACAGCTTGCGTCCGGTGCCGCCCTCCGTGGCAGTCGTCAGGTAGCGACAGGCACCTTTGGAAAACAGCCCATTTGCGCGGTAAACCGCAACTACCGAGGCCATTCCCCCCTTGGCATCCGGGCAGGGTCCGATCATCACGGCGCTTTTCACGAAAGGGCGCTTTCCTCGTTGTCGATATGGGCAGCCCCGAGGTAGCTGGAAATATCGAGATGCTGCACGAGTAAACGGTGTTTGCCGATGCGGGTGCGCGGGATTTCATCGACGCGGACGACCTCTATCTCCAGTCCTCCTTGGGTTTTCTTGCGGATACCGTCGGCCAGGGCCATCTTGACGTTCGCCGGCAAGTCTTCTCGGGAGATTACCTTGAGCGTGGCGCGGCCGCTTTCATGTTGCTCAAACTGCATGCGGTCGGCGTCGGCCAGTTGCTCGAAGTGGGCGGCACCAATGGTGCAGATCGAAACCAGGCGATGATCACGGCAAACCAGAAACTCCTGCAAGCGCCCCTCTATGCGGTCCACTACCTGGAAACCTGGCCGCAGGGTATTCGGCTGTGCCGTCCACATCGCCATGTCGCCGGTACGGTAGCGAATCAACGGCATCACCAGATTGTCGTAGCCGGTGGCGACAATTTCACCCAGCACGCCCGGTTCGCTAATCGGTTTGCCGTCGAAGTCGATCAATTCGACATGACCGTACAGCGGCCAGAAGAAATAGCGGCTGTCGCCGGGCAGCGAAATCGACTTGATGGCGCCTTCGGAATGGCCGTAGTCGCACAGTACCTCGCAGCCGAAAACCCGCTTTAGCAACTCGACCTGATAGTCGTAGATATTTTCCGAAAACAACTGGATGCACTTGATCCGCGCAGTAATGGCCGGTGCCGGATGGGCTTCCAGCCATTTCGCCAGCGGCGTGATGGCGGAAGGGAATGCGTGAATGAAAGTTGGCTGCCATTCCTCGATTGCCGCCATATAAGCCGGCATGTGTTCCGCTTCCAGGTGGTCGGAACTCAAATGCAGATAACGTTTGATCGGGTCGTACATCCACAACGGCTGCCCGGGCTGTCCGGCTCCGGGTACCGTCCGGCCACGTAGCGCCAGCGTCACGTCCCGGTCACCGATGCCGGCAATCCGGTCGAATTCGCCGTTGTAGGCAAAACTTTTCGGGCGGGTGACGTGGCGATGCCAGTAAAGCTTCATTGGCACCGAAGTCGAGCCGCCGGTAAATGTTGCCATCCGCATCGATTCCGGCAGACCGGCCGAAACGTAATCCTCCAGGCTCGCTTTCAGTTCCTGCTTGGTCAGCAGCGGAAACGCCTGGAGCATTTCCGACGGTGTTCTTCCGGGGCTGGTGACGACGTCGCGTAAATGCCGATAGGCCGGTACATGCTCCGTTGCCGCATCGAGAAGCGCGAACATTTTCTCGCCGGCCCGCCGAAGCAAGATCTCTGGGTCGGTAATCGCGATTTCGTCAAGAAACTCCGGTGCTTTCCGGCCGTAGCGAATGCCGACCGGTACTGCCGAATACGCCGTGCCGACGAACGATTTGACCCATTGCGGGGCGGCCGTGTAATGCTTGAGCAGGGGGTGAATCCAGTCTTCAATTGGCATCGTCAATCTTTCGCGAGGTAGGTGGGGCGGACTTCAGTTCCGAAACCCGGCCGGTAGTCCTGATAATTCACGAAGCGGAGATCGCGCCGCGTGGCCAGAAATTGTTCCAGACGCCTGATCGAGTGACGGGTTAGCGCCTTGGGATGACCAATCACGACAAAATCGTTACGCCCGAGCCGGGTATAGCGCTCGAAAGCGGCTTCCAGAAAATCGACCTTGCGCCCATCGATGGAGACCACGCTCCACGTGCGGGATAGCAATTTTTTCAACAGATCATTGCGGCCGAGCGGGATCGCCGCACCGTCACCAAAAGCCTTGTCGGTCTGGCGGCCGAGCTTTCTGAAGAAAGCCAGTTTCCAGAAAAATGCAGGGGTCACCGGATGAGCAGCGATCGGTACTTCGAGAAAACGCCCTTGCGCCACTTCCAGCAGCGGGTCATCGTCGAAGCGCCAGAACGACTTCTGCGGCGCACCGCAAAAATTGAAAAGATGCGTATCGCTCTCGCTCTGGCCGTTTTCGAAAACCGTGCTGTCGATCTCGATGCCATTCGCAGCCAGCGCCCCGGCCAGCTTCGAGAAAGGCTGTAAAACCCAGCCGCCGGCCCGGAAAGCACAGATCGACCCGGTTGGGCAAAAAGCTGCCAGCGCCTTGCAGTAGCGGCTGACAATCTCGGTAATTTGATCCTCGGCAAAATCATGCAGGCGGTAGCGCTGCGTATCGATCTGCCAGTTGCCGTCAAGCCAGCGCGTATCCTCCCAATGCGGGTGTATGTGCAACTGCAATTCATGGCCCTGTTGTTGCAGACGTTCCAAATGCCGGCAAAGCTCAGTGTATTCCCGGCGTAGCACGTCGCTCTTGCCCGCTTCGGCAGCCAACCGTAACAAAAAGCCGACATCGACAAAAAAGCTCAGCTTGCCGCCGTATGGATGAACCGCTTTGCATAAAGCCTCGCTCGGCTCGACCAGGCAATGTTCCACCGAGCCGGTACGCCGGCCGAAGAACAATTCATAGTCGAGCGAGATCAGGAAGTTCACGCCAGAAACTCCAAGGCCGAGCCAACTGCCTGCTGTTGCGCCCTATTCAGGCTTACCGGGCCGTAGATCGACTGACCGGCCAGCAGCATCTTCAACAAGGTTCGGCTGAAACCTTTGGCATCGATTACCGACAATTCCGATTCGCCAAAAGGCACGCTGCGGATCGCCCCTTCCTTTTGCAGGAAAGGCCGCGCCCGTTCGCATTCGCGAATCGCCGAAACCTTGGGGTCGTGGCAAACCGCATTGACCTCGATGGGCGAGCCGTCGCCCCGCACGCAAGGCACCTTGCGCGGCGACGGCAGATAGACCTGGATCGGCATCGCCTCGCCAAGCAAGTCTTCATAAACGTGGAAATTGGTCACCGAATTCAACCCGACCCCGAGCATCAGAATCGAACCATTGGCGACAGTGAGCTTGCGGTACGGGCTGTTCGCCCCGAATGGCGTTGCATCCCGCTCGTGATGACGAACGTAGTCGGCCGCCCGTTCGCCAAGCGCGACAATCGAATGGCTGGGATGCACGCTGCGCAATGCACCTTCCCGGGCCATCAGAATATTTGGTATCGCCCCCATCGCATTCGGTGCGCTACGCACATCAAAATCCGTCACGCCATCCAGATATTCCTTCATGGTCGTGTTGTATGGCAGTGCCGGCACCAGCAGCGTGCGGCCGGGGCCGACCAGCCGTTCGGCAAAATCAGCGGCAATTTGCTGTGGCGAACAGTCGAATTTGCCGATGTTTGAAAGGGATGAATGGAGGATGACATCCCCCTGCAAACCGAAATCATCCAGCCGGGCCAGCAAGTCTTCCAGTCGAACCTGAGTTCGCTCCTTGCGTTTTGCCTTGTCTGCCTGCCGCTTGCTCTCGGACAGCGAGCGCAACCAGTGCTGGACGGGGCGGGGCAGGTGGGGTAGGGCTTTTTTGAGGGCTTTTTTCATGGCAGAGCCTTTAATTCGCCTCGCCCAATACGCGAGCAGGAATGCCCGTCGCGGTAGCGCCAGGTGGAACGTCCTTGACCACGACAGCATTGGCCCCGATGCGTGCGCCACGACCGATCCGTACCGGGCCAAGAATTTTGGCACCGGTACCGATCATTACGTCATCCTCGATGACTGGAACGTCATGAAATTCGCCACGCCCGCCGATGGTAACGTGCGCCCCGACCAAAACGTTGTTACCGATTACCGCCCGGCGGTGGATGATGATGCCCAGCCCCTTGTAGCCAAGCAGCACCCCTTTGCCCATCTGGACACCCGGTGGTACCACAGACGAAAAGACGATACGGTTGAAGGCATAGCAAAGCTTGGGCAACACCGGGACACGCCAGCGGTGAAGATGGTTGGAAAGGCGCCAGATGGTTTGCATCATGCAGGACACCTCGGTGTGGCGAGTTCGGCACAGGTAGAACGGAAGCGCTCGATCATGGCTGGCAACGAAAAGCGGGCTTCCACCTCCTGGCGTGCAATGCTGCCTAAGGCTTGACGTGCTGGCGCGGCGGCCAGGCTTTCCAGTTGGGCAACCAAGCCGTCAATGTCGCCGGCGGTGTACAAAAGTCCATTGTGGCCATTTGCCACCTGTTCGCTAAGGCCGCCGACATTGCTCGCCACCAGTGGTTTGCCGAGCGCCATGTATTCCAGAGTGGCGATCGGGAAAGTTTCGGCGTGCGAAGTCAGTGCCATGATGTCGCAGGCGGCCACATAAGGCCGGACATCCTGCTGGAAACCGCACAGCACGACAGCATCCTGCAGGCCGAGCGCATCCCGCCGGGCTTCGATTTGCGAACGCATGATGCCGTCGCCAACCAGCAGCACCTTGGCCGGCAACCGCTTGTCGCGTAGGCGATGCAGGGCTTCGAGCAGGTCAATCTGGCGTTTCTCCTCTCGAAACCCGGCGCACATGCCAATCACCAGATCGTCCTTGGCAAAGCCCAGGCTGCGGCGTAACTGGCTGGCTTCGGCGGCGACGGCCGGAGCCGAAAAATGGGCGAGGTCAATGCCGTTGTGGATCACTTCGTCACTGCGCGGACGCACGCCAAGCGCCTTGAAAAACTGGCGTTGCAGATCACTGACGAAAACGACATGTTTGGCCATCCGGTAAAACCGCCGGTAAACCGTAAAGCGCAGCCGCTCATTCCGATTACGCTGAACATGTTCCATGCTGTGACAGACAAAGAGCAAGGGCGCGTGCGAACGGCTCAGCAGGCGGGCCAAGGTCGTCATTGCGAGAGAGTATTGCAAAGTGGCGACCAGCACCTCCGGACGAAAGTCACGGATTAGCTTGGCCAAACGGCGGATGGCGCTGAAGTCGATGCCGCCACCTGAATTGCAGCAAACAATCTGCCCAACACCTCCTTTAGCGAGTTCGCCAGCCAGTTCGTCGTACGGCTTCAGGTAGGCGACCGCCACGTCGTTGCCAAGCGCGGCCAGACCGGTGGCAACGGCGACCAGATGGCGCTCGGCACCGCCGAATCGCAGGTGGTCGGCAATGAAAAGGATTCGCAAGGATTTCGTGGCCTTCATTTGGATCCCAATTTCATTTTTCCGTGGCGTACATAGCTACGGCGAAGCAAAGCCTTGGCTGCAAAGCGCAGGTGATCGAGAACGGTGTCGAGGCGCCAGCCGTGTACGCAACCGCTCATATATTGTCGGATGGCCAGCGCGCCATCACCGGAACAGGCATAGCAGAGCCGGAACCATGCATCGCCGAGTGCCATGCGAAAAGCGGCGTCGTCGTATAGCTTGGTGCGAGTATTGGCCTCCAGAAGTTTACGTAGCCAGCGGTCGACGCGCTGGAGAAGCTCGAAATCAATGCCGTCGTAGGATGCGAAGGAGATGATCTGGTGGGCTTCGCGCTCATCACTATTGGCTTGCAGGCCTAGCCGCTTCAGCATGGGCTGCTGGATTTCCCAGAGAGCATCACGGACAGCGGCTCGGCGCGTGGTGTTGCTCAAGCTGGCGGGATTGATCCGGTAATACGTCAGAACCTCGGACAGGTTCGCCATTTCGCCAGTAGATGAAGCTGTTATTCGGGTGATGAAGTCGTAGTCCTCGGCAAAGATCGAGCGAAAGCCGCCAGCCGGTAATGCTGATCTGCGCATGGTTAGCGTCGAAGCATTGAAATTGTTTCGGAGCAACAGCATCGGCCGGATGGCGGGAGAGGGCAGTGGGAAGAGGTTTTCTCCGGGGAGCAATTCCCCATCTTCGTGCATGCGCCGGTAGCCACCTCCGAGCAGAATGCAGTGCGAGTGACTGTCGAAATACGCAAGCTGTAGCGCCAATCTGTCGGGAACTGCGACATCGTCGGAGTCGAGAAAGCCGATGAACTCGCCTTGTGCCACTTCGATGCCTGCGTTTCTGGCACCTGCCAGTCCCAGGTTTTCGGGAAGCGAAACCAGCCGCACGCGAACGTCGCTATAACTTCGGCAGATGGCAGCACAGTCGTCGGGCGAGCGATCATCGACAACGATTAGCTCGAAGTCTTTGTACGTTTGACTCAGCACGCTGTCGATCGCCGCGCGAATGAAGCGGGCCGTGTTGTAGGCCGGCATGACGATGCTTACCCGCGGTGCTTTGATGTTTCCTTTGGTGAGCGAAGCGTTTTTGTCGAAAGGGTGAGTCATAGGGCTGCTTCCGTTTTTTCGGGCAGATCATGAATGGAGCGGCTGACGCAGAACAGCAGATAGCCGGCCCAGCAAAACTGGGAAATCAAGTAGGCGATCTGGATGCCGTTCGTTCCGGAGTCTTTGACCAGTAGGAACGAGGCCAATACAAATAATCCGGCAAAAAATAATTCGCCGAACATCTGTTGGCGGACATGGACGCGGACGATCAATACCGTATTCATCGCCAGGGCCAGTGCCTTGAAAAAATCTCCAGCCAGTTGCAGGGGAAAGAGCGTCTGCATTGGATCGAAGGCAGCCGAGTAGAGCAGGCGAACAACCCAGTGGCCACCAATAAGAAGGACGGCTGAGACACAGGCGCAAAGGCCAACGACCAGCAGGAAAACGCGCTTTAGTTCGGCGATGTAGTTTGCCTTGTCTTTCGCACGGGTGAGCTTGGGGAGTAAATACAGTCCGATGGTGGTGACGAGTATGCCGAGATAAATTTCGGAAATTCGCCAGACCGCTTGCCAGTGCCCGGCGGTTTCAAGGCTAGTGGCGTCGATCAACATGTCGCGGACGAAGAGCAGTGCGACCGGGGTTGATACAGCGGTGGCAACTGACATCAAGCCAAAACTCACGAATTTCTTGGCGATCGTTGATGAATATGGGCTGCTAAAGGTTGTTGACCGGAACCAGGCTTTGCGGCGGACCAGCCACATGCTGATGAGTAGCGAGAACGGGATGGACAGGGCCATGCCGGCGAATACGCCAGTCAGGCCGGCGAGCAGGGCGCCGCCGATGGAGAAAGCGGAGGCGACAAGTCCTTGGGCGATGCTGATGCGGGTGTAGGTGGCGGAATCTTGCTGGCCGTTGAGTATGGTGAGAATGACGACGGAAGCGCTATGAAAGATGAGGGTCAAGCCGGCCAGCGCAATGTATGGCCATAAATCGGAACTCTGAAGCAGGGTTTCGGCCAATGGGGAGGCGAATGCCAGGGCGGTAAGGCCGACGACAGCAGCGGTGATCAGCGCGATTTTCAGGCCGGTGCTGATTGCTGTAGAGAAAGTGTTTGAACCGACGGGGTTCTCGGCGCTGAGACGGGTCAAGCCCTGCGAGGTGGCGCAGGTCGATAACACACAGAGCAGACCGTGAAAGTTGGCGAACTGGCCAAGCAGAGCAACGCCACTCGGACCAAGTTGGACAGCCATGACCTTGGTCGTTACCAGTCCGGAAAGAATCCGGACAAGGTTGGCAACGGCCGAGAGGATAAATGTGCTGCCCAGTTTCACGTTGTCCGATTCCTCTGTTACGGCGCAATGCCGAATGCTTTGCGGTACGGTTGCAGCACGATATCGTTTTTGTATTTCTCTTCCATGAACCGGATGCAGCGCTGACTGCAGGCGTCCAATTCAGCCGGAGCGCTGAGCAGATGGTTTACGGCACCTGCCAGGTCAGCTGGCGACGAGACGGCGACCCCGAGCCCGCGTTTCCGGATGAGGCCATCTGGGTCATAGGTGGCAACTACCGGAATTCCGCGCGCCCAGGATTGCAGGTAGGTGTTGGGAAAACCTTCGAATTCGGAGGTGTTGATGAAGATTTTGGTCTGGTCGAACAGTTCGATTGAACGAGTGTAGGGAACCGCACCGTGGAATTCGACATTGCCGTGGCTGGATGCGTAATTGCTGACCAGATCGTAGAGGTCGGGCCGATTGGCATCCTTGCCACCGGCGATCTGGATGGCGAGGCCGGGCAGCAGGTCGCAAACCGATGGAATCCAGTCGGGCCGTTTGGCTGGTTTTAGATTGGCCAGCCAGAGGACGTCGACCGGGCGATCCGCTATCGGAAGCATTGTCTCTGGCCAGTCGACCAGCATGCCGGCAATTTCGCTGTCCAGCCCGTAATTTCGGGCAAGGCTGCTGCGTTGCTTTTCGGACTGGACAAGGCGGGTTTGCGTGTTACGCAGCCCGAAGCGATAGATTGGTAGTTCATGCCGGTGTTTGAGATAGAGCGGCTGCAATTCGCAGTCGGCATCGATTGCGGCGCGGAAGACGAAGCGCTTTCGGTAGAGTTTGCAGTAGGCAGCAATGTAGCCAACAACCGGGCCGGCACAGCTTACGTAGTAAACATCGGCATCGGCTCTGCGCAGGGCGCGCAGCAAATGGGTGAGGCGTGGGTAAAGCATGCGGGCACCCGGCAGACCGGCGGACATTTTGAAGGTTTTGTGGACACTGACACCGTGGTGCCGACTACCGTCCTTCTGGCCAAAATCGCCTGTGACCACTGAAACATCAGTCCCTGCTTGGCTGAGTGCTTTGGCCAGCAGTGAGTGCTGAACCTCCTCGCCGCCGGTATTGACGTTGTCGACCTGTGTGCCGCTCAGGACGGGCCACATGAAGTAGTTAACCAGACAGACTTTGCTCATGTTGCTTGGCTCTGCAGATACGGTTTCAGGTGGTTTACCTGTGGTTCTGGTTTGGGGCGCTTTCTCAGCCCGCCGCGTCCGATCAGGATGCCGACCGCGCACCAGAGGGGAGTCTGGGCGACGGTTGGTGTGAAGCGGTCATCGCTGATGCCCTGGATGGCCATGACCAGCATTGCGACAGCGGCACCTTCGAAGAGGTGGCGCATGGCGGGATCGCTATCGTTTTTGTAGTGATGCACAAATTGTTTGAACAGATAGATCAGGAAACCAGCGATCAAGGCGCCGCAAAGAAAGCCGTAGTCGTAGAGAAGTCCGAGGTAGGCGCTGTGGGTATGTCCTACGAAAAGGATGGCGCCGTTGAGCATTGGCCTTGACCACATGATGGCCGAGGGGCCGTGCGGGAACAGCCAGGTCAACGAGAAGTCGTCGAGCAGCGGTAGCCAGATCTTGTCCAGGCGCCCGGCGGAAATTTCTCCACGATTGCCGGTGGCAACGCCGGTGCCGAGCCGCTCCATGATCGGGTCAAAGAAGATGAGCCCGACGATGGCGGCGATCATGAGGAAAACAATCATGGTGCCGATTTGCCGGCGGCGAACGAGGAAGATGGCATTGATGACAATGAAGGCTGCGATACCCGCCCGGGAGAATGTCATCAGGACGGCAATGGCTATGGCAATCAGCGCCATGAAGAGCAGGGCGCGGGAAAAGCCCTTGTGGCCGGCCAGCGAGAAGATGAGCAGAGCGTAGCCGAGGTTTAGACAAAGGCTGATTTCATTGGCATGCATACCGAGAATCGACAGGAAACCGCGGGCGTTGGCTCCCGAGAGCAGGCTGATCGAGGCGCCGGAGATGATGAAGGCACCGAGCACTGCGCCGGCCAGCATGACGCAGCCAGCCGAGATGACGTGGACGTAACGGGCCGGGTGCCTGGCTTCCTGAATGACGAGGGCCATCAGAAAAGCTGCGAGAATCACGAAGTTCGGCTTGATGAACAGGTCCCGGAAGTAGCCAAAGCCGGAACTGAAGCTGACGAGCTTCATGGTCTCGAAAGCTTGGGGAATCAAATGCACCTTGGTCGTGCCGAGGAGTGCGGCCAGCATGAATGGCAGCAGATAGGCGTAGATCAGCGAAGGTGTCCACGGGATCGAAAGCTTTCCGGCATGGCTGATGGTGTAGCTGAAGATGGTGCCGAGGATGAGCAGATTGATCGGATTCAGCCCTTGTACGCCGAGCAGCTCGCGGGGGATGAAAACGGTTCCGGAGATGTGGATCAGCACGAGGACCAGCACGGTACCAACCCGGTAATCGAGTGCTGTCCAGGCCAGGAAGATGAGGCCTACGATAAAGGCGGGGACAATGATCCCGGCAATGGGTATGGCCATCCCGAAAAAGACGACCATGAAGGCATAGCCGAGGCTCAGCAATATCCAGCGGGCTGGCGGTAAACGCTGAAAAGCTTCTGCAATGAGTTTTTGAGAAGCGATCAGGCTCGCCATGTCGGAATTTCCTGTATTTGCTACAACGCTATTGAGTGAGTAAGTCTTGAATCAAGCAGTTGTCGATTGTTCATTGGTTTAGTCGTTGGCCGACCTGCCGAGTAGTTTCTGGCGCAACTCCGGGGGCGTCGCCTGAAGTAGTTGATTGGCAAATTCGATTTGCCGGCTGTAGGCGATTTCGGGGTTGGTTTCAATGCTGGAAACACGAAACAGATAGCCATCGGGAATCAGGCCGGAGAAGGCGTATTTCATCTGGGCCAGCTGGCGGTCCACATAGCTGCGCACGATGCCGTTGCCCATGGTGAACCAGTAGGTGACCGGTTCCGTACGGTATTGATGAACTGCGACCATGCGCGTCACTGGAATCTGAGCGCCGCTGATGGCAATTACGTCGTGCTTCAGGTCGTTGATCTGGAAGCCTTGCGCGGCATAACAAACCTCTTGTCTATGGGCTCGCATCTCCCTTGTTTGCGAAGCCCCATAGGCAACGGAAAGCATGATCCGCTGCCCCTTGCTGTTGACGTAGGTGCGGCTGACGGTCTGGTCGTAAATCTGTTCCAGCGTAGCCCGCTGGGCAGGTGAGGGGTTGATTGGAACAATGCTTTCGTCAACCTTCCAGTCGCCAAACGTCTTTGGAATACTGCTGGCGATGTCGATTTTTGGTGTGCTGTCGGCGAGATGCCGGGTCGGTGTCAATGCAATGCTGCCGAGCGCGGCACAAGCCATCAGGGCAAAGATCAGCATGGCTGTCGGCAAGATGGCGAATGACTTCATCCATGGCCAGAAGGCCGGCAGCGCGGGCGCTTTGTTCATGGCTGCAAACCTTTATTCTGAGTGCTGAAGCGGAGCAGTGAGTCCGTTGCAATGATCAACATCAGGGCGGAAACGAACAGAACCATGCCGGCAAAACCATGAATGAATCCCTGGCCGGCTTCGTCTCCGAAGTAGTAAGTGATCAGGGTCAGGGTGATGACTCTAATGACGTTTGCGGTGAACGAAATTGGAACGATCAGAACGGCGAGGGCGGTATTTCGCGTCCAGGATTCATGCTTGATGATGTGGAGATAGAGCAAGCCCATCGCTTCCAGTGAAAACAGGGTATGCAACCCAGCACAGGCATCGGCGACCAGCAACTGGTACTGACCCATATAGAGGATGACGCCGTTGCGTGAGATTGGATATCCCACGGTGTAGAGGATGTTTTCGGTGACGTAGGAGACCGCGATTTTCATGGGCATGGTCAGCATATCGACAATGGCGCCGGGTAGCGGAATCATGAAGAAGAGGAAAAAAATGGGAAACCAGACGGCCTTCAGTCCCTTGCTGCCGCGCATCAATACGATTGCCGCCGGTAAAACGACAAGCAGCGAGCCGATCTCGAAGAGGGCGAGCCCCTGGGAGCGGCCAAGCGTGTAAATGATTAGACCGATGACCAGGAGCGGCCAGCCGATGGTGGGTAGTGGATCAATCGGTGCGTCCAGGAGGTCGTGGCGCAGGCTCCAGAAGAGGTAGAGGGCGACAGTGAGAACTATCGGCCCGTGAACCTGATCGTCGTTTCGCCAAACAGTGCGTGCCAAATCGACAAAGGTCGGCAAGAACAGCATCGCAATGCCCAGGAGCACCGGGAACCATTGAATGAATGGACTTGGCAGCGGTTTGCTCAAGGTATTCACGAGTTTCACCCCGGTTAATTCCCGTTGAGAACCGAGCCAACCACCGTAGCGCCGGAGTGCCGCAGCGAGTCGGTAAGTTCCCGAAGGCGGGCGGCTTGAGTGACGTCTTTCCGGCTGAGTACGATGGCTCCCCCCGCTCTGGAGGCGATCATCTGGGCATCGGCATAGGCGCCGCCGATCGATGTGTCGAAAAGGATGACGTCGAACTGTCTTTGAGCACTTTCCAGCAAGGTCAAAAACTGTGGGCGGTTGAACAGTTCCTGGGGGTTGGGCGGTATTGCGCCAGCCGGCATCACAGAGAGGCCGAGCAGGTCGGGAATGCGGACGATTGCTTCATCCATCCCGGTTCGGCCGGCAAGAACTGCGGATAGGCCGTTGCGATTGCCGAGTTTGAAAATTTCGTGTTGCCGGGGGTGGCGCAGGTCAGCATCAATGAGCAGGGTGCGCTCGCCAAGTTGCGAAAATACGACCGCCAGATTGGCGGCGATGTAGCTGCGTCCTTCCCCCCGCTCGGGGCTGGTCAGAGCCAGCATTTTGTTGCCGGACTCGCCGTCAAACCAACGCAGCATCAGTTGGCTGCGCAAGGCGCGTAGTTTTTCGACTACCGGGCTGAAGGGTTTGTAAGCGGCGACCACCTCTTCGCTGAGACTGGTGTCGCCAGGCATCAGGTAGGGGTACTCGAACTGATGGGATAGGGCGTAACGGACATCCGCTTCGGTCAGCAGACCGAGTTGAATGGCCGCATCGCCGAAGCGAAGGCCACCTTCCTTTTGTAGCTTGATGATGTTTTCGGCCGCGTCCGTGCTCAGTCGTCCGGCGTCCATCAAGATGGTACCGATGGAGCGGGAAGCCAGGCCGTGGTGTTGGGCTGCACGGGTGATGATGGTCTCACTGGGGTGGGCGAAGTTCATTGCTCTTTCACTCATGCTGGGCGTGCTTGGCGCGTCAGGAACAGGCGGCTCAAGCGCGGAAAGACGCTTGTCCAGTATTGGTTGTTTTGTTCCGGTTCAAGGACGGCAAGAACGGGAATGCCTAATGTCTGGATCAGGTCTTCGCTGGATCGAATGTGCCGTTGGCTGAACTCAAGCAGGAGAGAGGTGCCGACGCCAAGCAGAATGCCGACAAACATCGACAGCAGGATGTTGCGCATGACCTTGGGTTTCGATGCATTGAGTGGCTCGCTGGCCTGATTGAGCACCGCGACATTGGTCTGGATGCTCTGCGATTCAAGCCGGCTTTGCGTGGTGCGCTGGCCGACGGCGTCGAAGGCGCGCTGGGCGGTTTCGACTTCGCGGACCAGCAGATTGATCTCGTCGCGCTGCTTCTTCAGTTCGAGAATCCGTATTTTTTGGGCATTGACCGCGGCAACCAGTTCGCTTTCCTTTTGCTTGCTGATGTTGCCGGCGGTGCCGATTGAGCTGGTGATGCGGCCGATTTCGGCGTTCATCTTGCTTTTCAGTTCTTCCAGCTCGGCCTGTGAGCGCAGGTATTGCGGGTGGTTCTGTCCGAGGTTGCCGGAGACTTCCTTGAGGCGTGATTCCAGGCGGGCGATGTCGCCTTTGAGCTGGCTGACCAGGCCGCTTTGCATCACTTCCGGCATGGTGTCGGCGCTGCCGCTGCTTCGGCGCTTGCTGCTGGCGTCGGTGCCCTGGGCCTGGGCAATCGTCAGCTGGGTGGAGAGTTCGTTCAGCTTCTGGGTCTCGTAGTCGAGACGTTCGTCGGTGGCGACGATGCCGGACTTCTGCTGGTAGTCGGAGAGGGCGTTCTGGGCTGTATCGAGGCGCTCGCGGTATTGCTTGCTCTGCTCGTCGAACCATTTGGCATTTTGGCGCGCCGGCTCGATGCGCAATTCGAGATTGACGTCGATGTAGGCCTGGGCATAGGCGTTGGCCATGGCGGCGGCAAAAGCCGGGCTGCTGCCGGAATAGCTGATGGAGATGACATTGCTTTCGCGCGAGGGTTTTACGTCGAGTTTCTTCTGCAGCAAACTCGCCAGCCAGGGGGCAATCTGCCCCTTGCCTTCGGTGGATTCCTGCCATTGCTCCTTGATGTTGGGGTTTTCATCCATGCGCAGCATCTTGATGACGCGCATCGTCACCCGGTCGCTGTTGATGATGTCGACCTGGGTGGCCATGTAGCCGGGCGCCATCAGGCCGGGCAGGACAACCCCGGCAATCGGGTCCGGTGATTTGACGTCGAGCACGACGGCGGTGCTGGCCGTGTATTCCTCCGGCAGCAGCAGGCTGACCACGGTGGCAGTGAGCACGGTGGCCAGGAAGGTGAAGAGCACGAGCTTGCGGCGCGCCCAGAGAATCAGCAGAAATTGTTGCAGGGTCATCGGTGCATCCTTGTAGACCGGGCTGCTGTCCGGCATCCCCGGTGTTGCTCTGGCAGGTCAAAGGTCGGCATGTCAGAACAGGCTTTCGCGCACGTAGATCACGTCGTCCTGCATGACGGCTTCGTGGGCGTCGAGTGAGATCTTGGCGACTTCGCCGCCCGGCATCCGGCGGTGCACCCGGATTCGGTCTTCCGAGCCGCGCAGGGTGGGGCCGCCGGCCTGGGCCAGCGCCTGCTGGATGGTCATGCCGCGTTCGATGCGGTAGGAGCCGGAGCGCTGGGCCTCGCCGTAGATGTAGAAGACCGGGGCGCGGTGAACGTAGAAGACATCGCCGCTGGCCACCAGAATGTCATCCGCGCTCTTGTCGCCGATGTAGATGCTGGGCAAATCGATTTCCTGACGGAACGGTTTGCCGTCGCGGATACCGGTGAGGATGATTGTGTCCGACCCCATCGGGGCAATGCCGCCGGCCATGGCGAGTACGTCGGAGACCCGGGTGTTGGCCGTTTCAAGCGGGAAGCGGCCGGGCCGGTTGACCTGGCCGAGTACCGAAACCTGGTTGCCGCGTACCTGCATCAATACGATGTTGACCTGCGGTTTCTGCACGAAACCGCCTTCCTTCAAGCCGCTGGCGATGCGCTGTTCGGCGGCTTCGATGGACAGGCCGCCGATTTCGACGGTGCCGATCAACGGGTAGGTGATGGTGCCGCTTTCGGAAACGCGGGAGTCGAGCGTGAGGTCAGGGTTCTGGAAGACGACGATGCGGATGGCATCACCCTGGCCCAGTTTGTAATCAACCTTGCTCTGGTTGTCGGCAGCTGCGCCGTGCGACACGGCGAGTAGCATGCCGAGACAGCACACCAGACGGTGGATTGCCTTGATCATTGACGATTTCCTTGGTTTGGGTAGCGCGGCCTACTTGAGGCCGGCGACGCCTTTTTCGAGGGCGTTCGCCGCACCGGGGGCGGCTTTGCCGGTCTCGTTCGCCGCTGCCGGGGCGGCCGCTACCGGCGCCGGACTGGCCGGCGCTGCGGCAGCCGTCGCAAAGTCGCCGACGTATTCGATCTTGGCCGCTTCCTTCAGCTTCTTGATTTCCTCGCCCACCGCCTTGGTGTTGCGCTGGTTTTGCAGGAACTGCTGGATCCGCGGCTTGGCCGTGGTTTCATCGACCGGCCCGGACTGCGAGGCGAGTACGCGCATCACGTAGAACATCTGCGGGCCTTCGATCAAAGCGGTCTGGCCATCCTTGATTGCGGCCAATTGGGGCAGCAGTTCGATCGGCAGTTGTTCCGCCGCGCGCGTACCGGCACTGCCACGGGCCGGGATGTTCTTGCTCTTCAGCCAGCCGGCGATCTCTTCAAAGGACTTGCCGGAGGAAACATAGTTCTTCAGCTCATCGAGCGAGCCGGCGTTCTTTGGAATATCCAGTTCCTGGATGTTGTAGATGCGGCGCTTGGCGAACAGATCGGGGTGTTCGTCGTAATAGCGCTTGACCTCTTCATCGGTGGCGCGGGGCTGGGCGGCGGCGATCTGTTCGACGTAGCTGCGCGCCAGGATTTCGCGGCGGGCGGCTTCGATGTTGAGCAGCACGTCCGGGTTGCGGTCGAGTTTCTTGGCCAGGGCTTGTTCGACGGCAAGTTGCTGGTCGACCAGACGATCGAGAATTTCCTTACGGGCGCGCGGGGCGTTGTCGTTGGTGACGCCGGTGGCCTTGGCCAGCAAGCCGTTGATCTGATGTACCGAGATTTCCGCGCCGTTAACTTTCGCGGCAACCTGCGTCGCCGCGGCTTTGGCGCCGCCCTTGTCGTCGCCGCAGGCCGTCAGCGTGACAACGAGCAAGGCGCCGAGCAGTGGGGGAAGGATCTTTTGAACTTTGTTGGCGTACATCGAAGGAGCTTCCTTTTTTGAGAATGAATGCGGTCACAGCCGAAAGACCATTCTAGAAAGCCAACATGTCAAAAAGATTAAATCAGGAATATCCCTTCGTTACCGGCAGGTGGCAGGGCGTCAGGCCACTTGGCGTGGCGCGACGATCTGGTTGAGGGCGCGCAGTCGTTCGGCCATTACCCGCATGACCTGGGTGGCGAAAAACGGCGTCTGCTGCGCCAGATAGAGGAAACGTTTTTCGTCGATGGCGACGAACTGGCAATCGGTTTTGGCCAGCACGCTGGCCGAACGCGGCCCGGGTGAGACGAGGCCCATTTCGCCGACGATATTGCCGTGCTGCAGGGTTTCCACGACGCGGTTATTGACGATGACGTCGGCCGTGCCGGTCGTCAGTACGTACATCAAATGTCCGTCTTCGCCCTCGTTGAAAAGGGCTTTTCCGGCATCGACATGAACGATGTTCGGGTTGTTGGCAAAGAGTTCAAAGAAAACCATGGGTGAGTGCTCCGAGAATAAACGTATGACTTTTAGCATATGAATTTCTCGGTCGTCTTGTTCGGAATTGTTACAGCTTGCCAGTCGAATTACGTTTGCCTTGGCGATTTTCTGCCTCTGTCTCGTTTCCTGTTTTTCATCAGATTTCAATATTTGTCATGAATACTCCTGGAGGAGATGGGACAGGCGACTTGCCGGGTCCCATTGTTCGATGAACCGTTTTCCCGCAGTGCAGGAGAAGAATCAATGTGTGGCATTGTTGCTGCGGCCGCCGGTCGCGACATCGTTCCGGTCTTGCTCGAGGGCTTGCGCAAGCTGGAGTATCGCGGCTATGACTCGGCCGGTCTGGCGGTCATCAACGGAGGGCTGCATCGCTTACGCTCGACCGGCCGGGTGGTCGATCTCGAGGCCCAGGCAAAACGCGAGCAGGTCAGCGGTCTGAGCGGCATCGCCCATACGCGCTGGGCAACGCACGGCGTGCCGAACGAGCGCAATGCGCATCCGCATGTCTCGGGCGGGCTGGCCGTGGTGCACAACGGCATCATCGAAAATTTCGAGGCGCTGCGCCGCGAACTGGAAGGGCAGGGCTATCGCTTCGAATCGGATACCGATACCGAGGTCATCGCCCACCTGATCCAGGACAGGCTGCGCCAGGACGGCGAGCTGTTGGCGGCGGTTCGTTCGGCGATGCAGCGACTGATCGGCGCCTATGCCATCGCCGTCATCCGCCTCGATGATCCGCGGCACGTGGTTGTGGCGCGCCACGGCTCACCGCTGCTGCTCGGCCTCGGCCAGGGCGATACGGCGGGCTGCTACGCGGCGTCGGATGCTTCGGCCTTGCTGCAGGTGACGCGCCAGGTCATTTATCTGGAAAACGGCGATCTCGCCGAGTTGAGCGCCGACGGCTATCGCATTTTCGCGGCCGACGGCAGCCTTGCCGAGCGTCCGGTGGTCACCTCGCAACTCTCGGCCGATGCGGTGGAACTGGGCCGCTATCGCCATTACATGCAGAAGGAAATTTTCGAGCAGCCGGAAGCGCTGGCCAACACGCTGGAACTGTTGGGCGCAGCGCACTCGGTGCAGGCCGGCATTTTCGGGGCAGGGGCCGAGCCCCTGCTGGCCCACGCCGACTCGGTGCTGATCCTGGCCTGCGGCACGTCGAGCTATGCCGGCATGGTCGCCCGTTACTGGCTCGAATCGCTCGCCGGTCTGCCGTGCACCGTCGAGGTGGCGAGCGAATACCGTTATCGCCAGTCGGTGGCCAATCCGCGCCAGCTGGTCGTGGTCATCTCGCAATCCGGCGAAACGGCCGATACGCTGGCCGCCTTGCACCACGCCCAGGCGCTTGGTCATCCGCTGACTCTGGCCATTTGCAACGTGCCGGAAAGCGCCATCGTCCGCGCAACGGCGCTGCGCTTCGTGACGCGGGCCGGACCGGAGATCGGCGTCGCCTCGACCAAGGCCTTCACGACCCAGCTCGCCGCCTTGTTCCTGCTGGCCGTGCTGCTCGCCAAGCTGCGTGGTCGCCTGTCGGCCTGCGACGAGGCGGCCGAACTCGAAGCGCTGCGCCATCTGCCGGTAGCGGTGGGCCGGGTGCTGGCGCTCGAGGACGAAATCAAGGGCTGGGCCGAAGCCTTCGCCGACAAACACCATGCGCTGTTTCTCGGGCGCGGCAGCCATTACCCGATCGCCCTCGAAGGGGCGCTCAAGCTGAAGGAAATCACCTATATCCACGCCGAGGCCTATCCGGCCGGCGAGTTGAAGCACGGGCCGCTGGCGCTGGTCGATGGCGACATGCCGGTGGTCGCCGTGGCGCCCAATAACAAGCTGCTGGAAAAACTGAAATCGAATCTGCAGGAGGTGCGGGCGCGCGGCGGTGAGCTGTATGTGTTCGCCGACGCCGATAGCGCCATCGGCGAATCGGAAGGCGTGCATGTGATCCGCCTGCCCGAGCATTACGGCCGATTGTCGCCGTTGCTGCATGTGATTCCGCTGCAACTGCTGGCTTATCACGTTGCCCTGGTGCGCGGCACCGATGTCGACAAGCCGCGCAATCTCGCCAAGTCGGTTACCGTCGAATGAACGAAAGAAGGATATCTGTATGAAGCTGCTGATCACTGGTGGCGCCGGCTATATCGGCAGCCACGCTTGTGTCGAGTGCATGGCGGCCGGCTACGAGCCGGTCGTCGTCGATAATTTTTCCAACAGCCATCCGGAGGCGCTGCGCCGTGTTGCCGAACTGGCCGGCCGCCCGGTCGTGCTGGTCGAGGGCGATGTGCGCGACCGCGCCTTGCTGCGCAGCGTCTTCACTGCCCACGAGATCGGCGCGGTGGTCCATTTCGCCGGGCTGAAAGCGGTCGGCGAGTCGGTCGCCAAACCGCTCGATTATTACGACAACAACGTCTCCGGCAGCCTGGTGCTGTTCGAAACCATGGCCGAGTTCGGCGTCAAGTCGCTGGTCTTCAGTTCGTCGGCAACGGTCTATGGCGATCCGCATACCGTGCCGATCGGCGAGGATTTTCCGCTTTCGGCGACCAATCCCTATGGCCGCAGCAAGCTGATGATCGAAGAGATCTTGCGTGATCTGAGCGCTGCCGACCCGGCCTGGCGGATCATCACGCTGCGCTACTTCAATCCGGTCGGCGCCCATGCCAGCGGGCGTATTGGTGAAGACCCCGAAGGCATCCCGAACAATCTGCTGCCCTATGTCAGTCAGGTTGCGGTGGGGCGTCTGCCCGAGCTGCGCATTTTCGGCAACGACTACCCGACGCCGGACGGGACCGGGGTGCGCGACTACATCCATGTCGTCGATCTGGCGCAGGCCCATGTCGCGGCGCTGAACGCGCTGCCGTCGCGGGCCGGGCTGCTGGCCGTCAATGTCGGGACGGGGCAGGGCTACAGCGTGCTCGACATGGTTTCCGCCTTTGCCCGGGCAAGCGGCCAGGCCGTGCCCTATCGCATCGACGGGCGCCGGCCCGGCGATATTGCCGCCTGCTATGCCGATCCCTCGCTGGCCGCAGCCAGTCTGGACTGGCAAGCGACGCGCGATATCGCAACGATGTGCCGCGATGCCTGGAACTGGCAGCAGAACAACCCGCGTGGTTACAAATCCTGATCGTTCAACCAGATACTGGAAATATCATGAAAAAAATCACCAAGGCAGTCTTCCCCGTGGCTGGCATGGGCACCCGTTTTCTGCCGGCGACCAAGGCCAGCCCGAAGGAAATGCTGCCGATTGTCGACAAGCCGCTGATCCAGTACGCCGTGGAAGAAGCCGCTGCGGCCGGTATCACCGACATGATCTTCGTCACCGGCCGGAGCAAGCGGGCGATTGAAGACCATTTCGATAAGGCTTACGAGCTGGAAAGCGAACTGGCCTTGAAGCAGAAAACCGCGATGCTGGAATTCGTCCGCAACCTGCTGCCGAAGAACATCAACTGCATCTACATCCGCCAGCCCGAAGCGCTCGGCCTCGGCCATGCCGTGCTGTGTGCCAAGCCTGTGATCGGCAACGAGCCGTTTGCCGTGCTGCTGGCCGACGACCTGCTCGACGGCGAAGTGCCGGTGATGAAGCAGATGACCGATACCTACGACTACTACCGCTGCTCGGTGCTCGGCGTTCAGGACGTGCCGCGCGCCGAGACCAAGAGCTACGGCATCGTCGCCGCCAGCCCGGTGGCCGAACGCCTGGAAAGCATCCGCGCCATCGTCGAGAAACCGAAGCCCGAAGACGCGCCATCGACGCTGGCGGTGGTCGGCCGCTACATCCTGACGCCGCGCATCTTCCACCATCTGGAAAACGTCACTCCGGGCAGCGGCGGCGAGATCCAGCTTACCGACGGCATCGCCGCGCTGCTTGGCGAAGAGCAGGTGTTGGCCTATCGCTATGCCGGAACCCGCTACGACTGCGGTTCCAAGCTCGGCTATCTGAAAGCGACCGTCGTTTTCGGCCGGCGGCATCCCGAGGTCGGCGCGGGGTTTTCCGAATATCTGGATTCGTTCCATCCGGCGTTGCCGGTCGGGTTAGCTGAAATCAAGGATTAGAAGCGCAAGCCGAGCGACAGCCGGGTTTGGTCGTCGGCGGTGAAATTGACTTTTCGATCGCGGGCCAGACGCACAAAAACCGATTGATAGTCGTAAGTTACCGAAACGGCCTTGCCCGAGACGCTATCGTCTTCCGCGCTTGCCCGGCCGTGCTTGCTCGACAGATCAAGTGTCAGCCGCTGGTGTTCGGCCGGCAGGTAGCGCCAGACGGCATGCGTCACCATCTGGCCGGTATGCAGCCGATTGTCCTTGACGGTGAATAGGGACAGCATGCTCTTGGGCAACAATCGGGTACCCAGGCCGTAGGTAATCGAATCGTTCGGGTCGAAATTCAGGTTGTAATAGTCCTTGGCATTCGTTCTGCCGAAACCGACAAGGGCAAATATCGCCTGACCGACTTCGGCATTCAGCGAGCCGCCGGCAAACCCGTGGCTGGCCAATTGCAGGGACGGCACGATCTTCCCGAATGGCGTCTCGGCGGTGAACTCATAGCCGGTTCGCGTTTGCTCGAACTCGTTGCCGCGCCGGTAGTAGCCCAGCCAAACCGCGTGCGGACCGGAGTCGGCCCGTAGGTTGAGGTCGCTCGCTCCGGTCTGATGAGCCGTCGCATAGTAGGAGGGCGTCAGTTTGAAATCCCACGCCGCATCGCCGACATCCTCGGCTGCGCCGGGGCGTGCCGGATCGGCCAGCGCCAGCGCGGCGGGTCCGAGTAAAAGCCAAAAGAACAGGATTCGTTTCATTGCGTCAGGGCCTCGACGGCACGGCGGGGAAACCGACAAATGCTTTCGGCTGGCCAGCTGTCAGAGTCGTGTCCGATGCTCCTCGGTCTGGCCACAGCCCGGGTCAGCCATGACCGGCCCGGCCACGAAGGCGCCCAAACCAACGGCGAGCAGAATTGACCGGAGCGCTTTGCGGTATGAATTCGTGCTCGTCTTGTCCGGCTTGGCTGTCGTGTTTGAAACGATGCTCCGATGTCTGGCCGCATCAGGATCGTCGTCGAGCGCCAGATAGGCCCGCGAGGTGGCGAGGAAGGCCTGGATGATTGCGGCCTGCGGGGGATTTTCAGTTTGAGTCATCGGGGGCTCCCTAGATTAAATCCAGTCAGTGTCTCCGTCGCTGACGTCCAGCGCGCTCAGGTCGTCGAGCGAAGAACTGCCGGTATCCATGAAATTGTTGGCTGTCGTGTTTTCAGCCGGCACCTTCGGCGTCAGATTGCCGGTATCCGAAAGAGGGCTGGCATGGTTGTTGTGGCTGCCCATCAGGTGCTCGATCCCCTGGAACAGAAAGGAACCGGCGACTACGCCGGCGGCGGTGGAGGCCACTGTGCCGAGCAGTCCGGAACCCCACGACGAAGCGGCCGGGGAGGGTGCCGGGCCAGGCGCGGCGGGGGCATATGGGGCGGCCGTCTGGGCGACCGGGCGTTGCGCTGCCGAGTTGCCCCAGGCGCCATTGGCATCAAGAAAACTGCCGGACGGTTCGCGGTGGCTATCCTGTGTCTTCAGTTTTGCCAGCTCGGCCTGGGCGGCTTGCAGTGCTTGATCAAGCAGCAGGCAGCGCTGGACCAGAAGGTAGTGCGCATCGGGCTGATTTCGGCAGGCTTCCAGGATGATTCGTTCGGCCTCGGCATCTTTGCTGCCGATCTGGGCCTGAACCAGTTGTTGCAGAAAACTGTTGAGCTGCTGTTGTTCGTTAGTGTTCAAGGCGGACCTCCGTTGGGGAAAAATCGGAGCCTATATTGGCGTCAACAAGGGGCGAAGTACGTATGACCATTGAAACGCTTTGTATCGGAATGTTGCGGCAAAGTCGTCGCGCCGGATATCTCTTTGGAATTGCCGGTGGCGGTCGTTTTATTGCTGATTTTCCGGCTGGGTTACAGGCTGCTACAGCGCAGATGGTTTGTCGCGATAAGCTGGGCGGATTTGGTCACTATCGAGCTTCCATCCATGAAATCCGTTCCTGTGCAAATTTCCAGCTACGCCGTTGCGGTGGTGCTGCTGGTCGCCAGTATTCATCTGAATCTGGTTTCGGCGCTGTTTGCCGGCATGCTGGTCTTTACGCTCATCGACAAACTCTCGCCCTTGCTCTCCCGACTGTTTGCCGGGCGGGCGGCGCAGATTGCGGCGACCGCCATTGTTGCCGCAATCGCCGTGACGGCCGTCAGCGTCGGCGCATTTGCCTTGCTGTTCTATCTGAAGAACGGCGAATCGACCGGGGTGCCGCAGTTGTGGATCAAGCTGGCGGAAATCATCGAAGGCGCCAACACGATATTGCCCCTGTGGGTGGTCGAGCGCCTGCCCGGATCGGCCGATGACTGGAAAACGATAGTCGTCTCCTGGCTGCACACCCATAGCGCCGAGATTCAGGGCGCCGGCAAGGAAATCGGCGTGGCTTTCGTGCATGTCCTGATCGGAGGCATTCTCGGCGCCATGATCGCTGTTGGCAGCACCTGCGAAAAGCCGGACCGCAAACCGCTGGCCGCCGCGCTGCATGAACGGGTCGGCATTTTTTACAACGCCTTCCAGCGGGTGGTGATCGGGCAGGGCAAGATTTCGCTGATCAACACCAGCATTACCGCCGTCTATCTGGCGATCGTTCTGCCGGCGGCTGGCATTCACCTGCCCTTCATCAAGACCATTCTGGTCATCACGCTGATCGTCGGGATTCTGCCGGTGGTCGGAAACCTGATTTCGAACACGGTGATCGTCGTCGTCAGCGCATCCTTTTCGTTCAATGCTGCCCTGGCTTCGCTGGCTTTTCTGGTGGCGCTGCACAAGGGCGAGTATTTTCTCTCGGCGAAGATTCTTGGGCAGCAGATCAATGCCCGAGCCTGGGAAATGCTCCTTGCCATGCTCTTGATGGAGGCTGCCTTTGGCGTGCCGGGGATTGCTGTGGCGCCGGTGTTCTACGCCTATGTCAAAGCCGAGTTGATGCGGCTTGAATTGATTTAGCCGGCGATTCCTGCTCCGGGCTAATAATCGCCAAGCAACCAGGCCATCGCCCAGCTATTTTCAAAAAAGTCGTCGATTATTTTTTCCAAGTCGATCAGCTTCATGATGGGTTGATCCTTGATCCGGTTGATGGCGGGAACGATATCAAGGGATTGTTAAGCCTCTCTTTCAGCTTGATTACCGAATGGTTGAACGGTTTTTGATTTGCGGTGCTGGAAAATCGGTATAAACAATATATACTGTTTGTACCGTTTTAACCATTTTAGGAGTGGGTCATGAGCAAAGCAGCTGGCGTGGCAGTACAGAAAGTCGTGGCGGAAGTCGCCCCCGTCGCAGAAACTCCGGTCAAGGCTGTGCCAGCCAAACCGGTAGTCGAAGCCGCTGCGGCGAAGCTTCCCGCCGCGCAGGCCGTGGTCAAGAAGGCTGTGGCAAATAAAGTGGTGGCCAAGAAAGCGGTGCCGGCCAAGCCAGTCGCCAAGGCAGCTGCCACGCCCGCGGCTCCGGCCGCCAAGCCGGCGAGCAAGCCGGTTGCCAAGCCGGTTGCCAAGCCGGTCAGCAAGGCGAAAGCCAAGCCGGCTGCGAAGAGCGTTGCGGCCAGTGCCGAACCGGTCGTCCCGGCTAAGTCGGGCAAGGAAGTCAAGGCCAAGAAAGTCGCCGTGAAGAAGCCGAAGCTGGTGCGGGACAGTTTCACCTTCCCGGAGAACGATTACGCGCAGCTTGCCGCGCTCAAGCAACGGGCCCTGAGTGCCGGGCACGAGATCAAGAAGAGTGAATTGCTGCGCGCCGGTCTGGCTGCCCTGGTGGCGATGTCCGATGCGTCGCTGCTCAAGGCATTGACCGCCGTCGAGCGGATCAAGACCGGGCGCCCGTCGAAATAAGACGCGGCGCCTTGTCGGCGCCGATGGTCAGGAAGCCCCCAGTTTTGGATGGGGGCTTTTTTTCGTTCAGCGGGCGTTGCGGCGACGGGCGATGAAGCCCATCAGGGCAAGGCCGGCGAGCAGCATGGCGTAGTTCTTCGGCTCGGGAACGGCGGCCATCACCAGGTCGGGCAATCCGCTGTTCGGCTGCGCGACGCTGATGCCAGTAGAACTGCCGATACTTATTGTGCCGCCACGGTTGGTGATCGGTATCGACACGGGCCGTACCGGTTCGATAACGAGTGGCGCAGGTTCGGTAAGCTGCAATGATCCCCCCTCGCTGAGACTGATATTTCCGGCGACAAGCTCGATTTTTCCACTCAGCTCTCTGCTGCGACTTGCCGCCAGATCCAGGGGGCGGTCAGCGCTGAGTTCGATATTTCCTCCGGCGGCCAGCGATATATCAGCCTGGGCCTGTCCGGCGACTAACAGGATGGCGATAGCGAAGAAGGATAAGCGCATGTTGTTCTTCCGGTGAGTTTGGCAGGCCTGCCGATGGCTGATTATGGCAATAGAATATTTCGTGCCGGTGAAGGCCGCTTGGCTCCAATATGGGCCGATCGGACTATTCGCCGGTAGCCGGCCGGTTGCCCGGTGAGCCATGGCGCAGCGCCGTGGGCAGCGCGTCGGGCCGGCGGTAACGGGCGAGCGTTTCGCTGTGCTCCAGCCACAGACGGCGCAGGCCTGCGAAGCCGAGGTCTTCGCTGCTGCAGGTTTCCAGCCGGAACAGCAAGATCAGCATGGCGCGCAGTTCCTGGCCGGTTTCGGCTGCGCCCTGTGGCGCCGGCTGGGCGCCGTCGAGAAAGCGGCGGACCGCCGACTTGTCGCTCAAGTCGAGGCCGCATGGCGGGGCGAGGCGTGCGATCAGTCGGCGCAAGGCCTGGAGGTCTTCCGGGTTGTGTTCCGGTCCGAAGCTGGAGAGGCTCATATTCACCCTTTCGCTAGATGGCGCCCGCCCTCAGAAGACTGGGCTGGCAGTGAGAAATTCTTCCAGGCGGCCAACCGGCAAGGGATGGCTGAAGTGGTAGCCCTGCATCTGATCGCAGCCGAGGTCGGCCAGCGCCTTAAGCTGGGCGGGGGTCTCGACCCCTTCGGCGAGGACGCCGAGATCGAAGCTTTGGGCAAGGCCCATGATGGCGTGCACAATCGCCCCGGAACCATGTGCCGAGCTGAGATCGCGGACGAAGGACTGATCCACCTTGATGCTGTTTACCGAAAAGCGGCGCAAGTAATTGAGCGACGAATAGCGGGTACCGAAATCGTCGATCGAGATCCGGATACCGGCCCGGCGTAACTGGCGCACTTTGGCGATCACCGTTTCGGCATCCTTCATCAGCAGGCTCTCGGTGATTTCGATTTCCAGCGATTCCGGCGGCAAGCCATGTTCGCCCATCGGGCCGGTAATCCGCTCGAACAAGTCGCTGCGCTCGAACTCGCGGGGTGACAGATTGATGCCCAGTTTCAGATCGGTAAAGCCCTGGCGCTGCAACTTCGCCAACTGCGCGCAACCGGTCTGCAGCACCCAGTCGCTGATCGCGACGATCATGCCGGTTTCCTCGGCCAACGGGATGAACGAATCCGGACTGATCAATCCCTGGGTCGGATGATTCCAGCGGATCAGCGCCTCGAGTCCGACCACCCGGCGCCGGGACAAACTGATCTGTGGCTGGTAATGCAGCTCGAACTGATCGCCCTGCTTGATGGCCAGACGCAGATCGTTTTCCAGCGACAGCCGTTCGACATGCGTCGTGTTCATCGCCGGATTGAATTCGAGGTAACCGTTCTTGCCCTGTGCCTTGGTCTGGTACATCGCAATGTCGGCGTTGCGAATCAGCTCCTCCGGCGTCACGCCGTCTTCCGGGAACATCGCAATGCCGATGCTGACCGTGGCGGTGAAATCCTGATCGGCGACGGTGAACGGCTGTTTCAGCGCATTGAGCATCTTGCGCGCAATCAGGCTGGCATCGTCATGACCGCCAATGTCGGGCAGCAGCACGGTGAATTCATCGCCGCCCTGGCGGGCCAGCGTGTCGCCGGAACGCAGGCAGTTGCGGGTGCGCAGGGCGAAATCCTTCAATAATTTGTCACCTGCAGGATGGCCGTAGGTGTCGTTGATCAGCTTGAAGCGATCGATATCGAGAAACATCACCCCGACCCGCTGATGGCGCCTTTTGGCCTGGGTCAGTGCCAGTTCCAGCCGGTCGGTGAACAGCGTGCGGTTGGGCAGACCAGTGAGCAGGTCATGGAAGGCCTGGAAAGCGATGGTCTCCTCAATCCGCTTGCGTTCGGTGATGTCGCGCGCGACGCCGGAGGTGCCCATATAGAACGCCGGCGACGCCGATTTTTCGGGGGCATAGACGCCTTGCGAGCTGAGGATCACGACGACCAGCCGCGGCTCGCCTGGGTGGGCGTCGGTCGGTTTTGCCTTGAGCCGGACTTCGAAGTTTTTGGTCGCACGCTCACCGATGCGCCGTTCGTTGAAGGCGTAGCGGGCTTGCTCGATATCGCCCTCATGGACGATGACCGAATAGTGCCGGCCGAGCAGTTCATCGCGGCGATAGCCGAGCAGCGTTTCGACCCGCTGGTTGAGAAAAATGAAATGGCCGCTCTCGTCGAGGGTGTAGATCAGGTCGGGCGACTGTTCGACCAGGAAACGATGCAGGCTCTCGGACTGCTCCAGTTGGCCGGCCATCGCCGCGTGCTCCTGTTCCATCCGGCGTTGGCGCAAGGCGCGGTCGACGCTTTCGATCAGCTCGCCGGGGTCGCTGTGTTTGCGGACGAATTCGAAGGCGCCCTGGCGCAGGGCGTGGATCGCCGAGTCGATGGCGCGATCGGCGCTGAAGACGATAACGGCGGTCGAAATGAAATTCCTTGCCATCCACTCCATGATTTGACTGCCGCCGATGTCGGGCAATTTGAGGTCGAGGACGACGACATCGATGTCGGCACCGGCCAGCCGCTGGATGGCTTCGGCGCCGGTGCCGCATTCCTCGATCGTCCGGCCGGCCCCGGCCAGCAGTTCGCGATAGGCGTTACGGAAACGGGGTTCGTCATCGACGATCAGGATGCGCTGGCCGGCAAAAGTCTTCGGAATGCGCATCAAGGCATTGATGCTGGCAGCCACATTCATTTTTTGTGCATTCCGGAAAGCAGTCTCAAGGTGTTATCGCTGGTCGCGCATGTTGGGTCTTGTCCCGGCGGGCTGCGGCGACAAGCTTTTGATGCGAGCGACGGCCTGCCAGTTTAGGTTGGCGGCGTTACCGCTATCACTTCCGATATAGTCGCCAATATGCGCCGAACGGACTAGTCGGCGGTTGGCGGCTGAAATAAAACGGGGAGGCCATGCCTCCCCGTTGTGCTGCCGATTTACCGCCTGCTTCAGAACACGAAATTGCCCGGGATCGCCACCGCGCAGCTTTGGTTCTTGAGCAGTACGAGGCTGCGGCTGGCCGACGGACCGGCGCCATCGGTATCGATGCCGATCAGCGCATCGCTGCCGGTCGCCTTGCAGGTGACGTAGCCATCGGCGAGCGGTGCGTTGCTGGCGATGCCGGCCGACTGCAGCACCTGGGTCAGCACGATACGGTCGATGCCCGGCTGGAAGTCGGTGATCGTATCGGTACCGTCGCGCAGGCTGGTGAACACGAACTGGTCGGCCCCCGCCCCGCCGGTCAGGGTATCGGCCCCGATGCCGCCGCTGATCACGTCGTCGCCGGCGCTGCCGACCAGGGTGTCGCGACCGGCCGTGCCGGAGATCGACTTGAACAGATTCAGGCCAATCACCACCGGGTCGTGGTCGGATGAGCGATAGGCCGTGCTGGTGTAGTAGTCCGGGCCGCAAGTGGCGCAGGCCGGCTGCTTGAACTCCAGGTTGTAGTCGATGATGGCCGGTTCATCGGCATTGATCCGCCAATGCGCCGCCCCGGCGATCTGGGCGCTCAGGCTGGGCGTGGCCAGGGCGTGGTCGAGGTAGCCGGATTCGCCGTCGAAAACGTAGGAATAGCCGAGGTTCTCAAAGCGGGCGACCTGGTCGACATAGCCGTTGGCGGTGAAGTCGAGAATCGGGTCTTCCTTGCCGTAGGCGTTCAGGTCGCCGATGACGATCACGTCGGCATCGCCGCTGCTCGCCTGCAGACCCTGGATATAGCTGCGCAGCGCCTGGGCCTGCTCGACCCGACGGGTATTCCAGCAGCCCTGGCCGTCGCCCTGATCGGTATCGGAGCCGGAAGTCGGGCAGCTGCTCTTCGACTTGAAGTGATTGACCACGACGCTGAATTTCTCGCCGTTGGCGGCGGCGAAGGTCTGGACCAGCGGCGGGCGGTTGTGGATGGCGTTGGTGTCGCTGACCGCGCCGCCGACTGGCGACAGCTTGGCCGGCTTGTAGATCATCGCGACGCGGATCGCATCGGTCCCGCTGCCGCCGCTCGGCAGGGTGACGCTGGCGTAGGTGCCGGCGCCCATGGCGGCATTGAGCGCGGCGACCAGATCGAGGACCGCGGTGTTGCCGTTGTTCTCGATCTCCATCAGGCCGACGACATCGCCATTCAACGCCTTGATCGCATTGACGATCTTGGCCTTCTGGCGGGCGAACTCGGCGGCACTGTCGGCGCCGCGGCAATCGCTGCGGGTGCCGCCGGGGTAGCAGGAGGCGCCGCTCTGGTCGATGGTCGTGAAGTAGTTCAGCACGTTGAAGCTGGCCACCTTGATGTTGCCGCCCACCGCATCCGGCACGGCCGTGCGCGGGTTATCGCGGGTGATCGTCGGGGCGACGCTCGGATGGATGCGGAAGTCGCTGAGGCCGGCCGTATCGCTGGTCGCCAGGCCGTAATCGATGACGCCGGTGATGCCGTTGATCGTGTCGCCGGCCCGCACCGTGTTGTCGGCGGCCAGATACGGGGTCGGATTGACGTTTTGCAGGCTGCTGCCGTCATCGAGCAGGATGCGGCGGCGGGCGTTTTCGTCGGCCATGGCGATGGCTTCGGCGCTGCCGGCCGGGTAGCGGTTGGTCGGCTTTTCGAGGCGGCCGCCGGCAGCCAGGGTGAGCTGGCCGTAGCGGCCGAGGAAATAGTTCTGGCTGACGGTCAGCGTGTTGTCGATGTGCACCAGCATGCCTTCGTAACGCTCCAGGTCGCCTTCGACGGCCTCGGGCAGCGTAATCGTCCGCGGCGTGATCGTATGGCCGGCGCTCTGCACGCTGACGGTCGGGCTGGTCAGTTCGGTCAGCGGGTTGGCGACCGCCATGGCGCCGGAACCGACGGCGAATTCACTGACCGTCGCGGCAACGCGGACCAGGTCGCCGAGGCTGACGGTCGGCAGGCTGCCGGTGTAAACGAAGATGCCGTCCGAGGTCGTTTCGTCGTCGTCGCCGCTGGCGTCCTGCATGAAGAAACCGCTGTTGTTGATCTTGGTCACCACGCCCTGGGTGGTCACGCTCTGCCCGGCGAAGGGGCTGCTCGGACCGTTGCCCTGGATGCTGTAGATCGGCGTCAGGCCGGCTACCGCGATGTCGACGGTGCAACTCGCCGTCTGCGTTTCATCATTGGCAAAATTGACGACGACGGCATAGTTGCCGGCGCCGACGCTGCTCGCCACGTTGAGCGTGACCGTTGCCGTGCCGCCATCGGCGCCGGCTGCCACCAGGCCGCTGAGCGAGAAGCCGGCCGGCGTGCCGGCGGCGAGGCTGGCCGCATTGACGCGGCTGTCGGCATCGCTGGCGCTCAGCGGGAAGCTGCCGGCGCTGCCCTGATTGACGCTGCCGGCCAGGCAGGTCGGCATGATCGGCTGGTTCACCGCACCGAGCGAGGCGCCGCTGACCGCAATGTCGTCGATGCCGACCCACTCGTCGTTGCCGACGGCGTTGCTGGTGATGATGCGCAACTGCAGCTGCGCCTGGTTGTCGGCGGCGGCCGGCAGGGTGACGGCAACCGGCGTCGTCTTGCTCGCCGTGCCGGCCTCGGTCGCGTCGGCCACGTAGGCGGCCGGGACGTTGACGAAATTGCCGCTGTTGCCGATGCGGTACTGCAGCGCAACTTGCTGGACGGCGTTATCGGCGGAAGCGTCGAGGTCGCGGACGCTGTAGGCCACCTGGATGTTCTGGAAACCCGCGGTATTCAGGTGCAGCAGGATGAACGGCGCATCGGCGGTGCCCGATCCGGTCAGCGCGATGGTCGGGTCGGTGAGGTGGAATTCGGCGACGCCGCCGGTCGAAAAGGTGTTCGGCGCAGTCTGGTTGGCATTGACGTCGAGCACCATCGAGCCGGGCGCGACGATGCCCTGTGGATCGGTGCCGGTCGAACCGGTCAGGTCGTCGCCGCGGTAACCGAGGATGCCGGGGACGCCATCCCAGTTGTCGCTGGTCGTGATCAGGCCGATGTTCGACCAGTTCTGGCTGAAGGGCAGCGTTTGATAGACGCCATCGGCCAGCGCGGGAAGGCTGGCGAGCAGCAGGCTGGCGGCGATGATGCGGCGGGTGAAGCGGGGCGGGGCGGTGGGACGGGTTTTCATGGTCTTCGAATCTCGAAAAATGGGCGGCACGGGGGCCGGCCGGCAAATCGGGAAAATGGCTCCCGAAGGAGCCATTTCGTCAGTCAGACAGAGCGCAGGGCCGGGAGATCAGACCTTCTTCTCTCGGCGGCGGGCCAGTGCGCCCATCAGGCCAAGACCGGCGAGCAGCAGGGCGTAGGACTCGGGTTCCGGAACCGCGGCGTAGATCACGCTGCCGGCGCCGGAGCCGCCGATCGCCGAGGTGTCGTAAGCGATGAAGGCTTCGCTGGCGTTTTCATAGCCGGCGACCAGCGAGAACTTCGGTTCGCTGCTCTCGACCGAAAAGGAAAGGCCGAGGAAGTTGCCGTTGAAATAGCCCACTTCGGCCGGTGCGGCAGCATCGCTCAGCGTGAAGTGGTTGCCGAGGAAGCTGAAGCTCAGATTGCCGACGCCCAGCCACTCGGAGCCGAGGTTGGTGAGGGCGGCATCGTCGAAACTGAAGCTGCCGGCGTATGACTGGCCGCTGAAAATGCCGGAGTCGAGCGTGCCGCTGAAGATGTAATTCTGCGTGACGGCCTGGGCGGCGGGAAGGGTGGCGAGCAGCAGGGCGGCCAGCGCGGTGGTGCGGAAGAACTTTTGCATGGTAAATCTCCTTATTCAGATGGGGTTGGTTACAGGCCGAGGTCGCGGGCCGGGGCGATTTGCTTGGCGGTCAGGCCTTTCAGCGTGACCAGCGGGCGGGCGGCCAGCGGGCCGTTGCCGTCCGTGTCGATCTGCAGGCTGACGCCGCCGGTGACATCGACGATGCGCACGTAGCCGTCGGCGAAAGCCGTCGCCTGGCTGGCGCCGATGCCGGCCAGCAGGGCGCTGAGGTCGATGCTGTCGGCGTAGGGCGTGAAGTCGGTGATGGTGTCGCCGGCATCGCGCAGGCTGGTATAGACGAACTTGTCGCCGCCGGCGCCGCCGGTCAGCGTGTCGGCCCCGAGGCCGCCGATGATGGTGTCGTCGCCGGCCGTGCCGACGATCACGTCGCGGCCGGCCGTACCGGTCTTGGTGACGCCCGGCAGGGCGACGGCGATGGCCAGGTCGGTCAGGCGGCCATGCCGGTCATAGGCGTTTTCCAGACCGTACATGTTGCTGGTGACTGCGTCGCCGTCCGCCGCACCGGTGCGCCGCAGGCCGCCTTCGGCCTTCGGCGTGGTGATGAAGCTGGCCAGCGCTTCCTGATAGGTGACGGTGTTGACCGCATTCTCGAAAGCAACGCCGTTGGCGGCGAAGGGATAGCCGTCGCCGCCGGCCGCCGTGAAGTCGATGGTGGCGAAGGAGAAGGTCCGGGTCGGATTGACCACGACGCCATCCTTGACCAGCACGGTGCCGTCGTCGAGCACGATGCTGCGGATGCGGTCGCCGCTGCCGACGTTGGCGGCGACGCTGCTGCGGGCGGTGCGCGTGGTGTCGAAGGTCACCTTGATGCCGGAAACCTGGGCGAAACGGCCTTGCGCCGAACCGGTCGGGGTCGAGGCGGCGACCGAGTGTTCGAGCAGGTCCTTCAATTGGCTGGCATTCATCACCGGGGCGCGCTTGACCAGATTGGTGAAGGGCAGCACGTTGAAGGTATCGCCGACCGACAGGTTGCCGGGGCCGGCGATATTGGTACGGATGCCGCCGCCGTTCTGGATGGCGACATCGGCCTTGCCGGCGAAGCGCATGGCATCGGCCACCAGATCGCCGAGGCCGGTTTCGGCATTGCGCACGCCGGCGGTGAAGGTGCAGGGCAGGGCGGCGCAGGCGACGTGGGTCGGGCCGTTGAGCTTGACCGCGGTGGTCCCGATGATCTGGGCGTTGAGCGCCGCGATGAAGCTGTTGACCGGGGCGACGACGCTGGCGGCGATGACCGGCTCGCCGGCCACCTTGTCGGCATCGGCGGCGGCGCCGGAAACGCGCAGCATGCGGGTGCTGTCGATGCTGGTCAGCGCGCCGGTGCTGTCGTCGAGGGTGGCATTCACTTCGCCGACGTAGCGGTTGCCGAAGTGGCCGGTGACGATGGCGACCGGCTTGGCGGCGGCATCGTTGGCGTAGATCGGATGGGTGTTGAAGGTCGGGGCGACGCCGCCGTTGATCAGCAGGTCGTCGGGGTCGGCCATCAGTTCATGGCCGCCGCCGGAGATCACCAGGTCGACGCCGGTCAGCCCGGGCACCATGACATTGCGCTCGTTGGCGACGTTCTGCAGGTGGCTCATGACGATCACCGCGCTGACGCCGTGCTGGTTGCGCAGGGCGTTGATCTCGCCCTGAAGCAGCGGCAGGATGGCCTGCAGGTTCTGCAGTTCCGTGGCGTTGGCATCATAGGCCAGCATGCTGTCGGCGGCTGGCGAGGAAATGGTCGGCAGCAGCGGGGTGGTCGCGCCGACGATGCCGATCTTCTTGCCGCCGGTCGTCGTCACGATCTTCGACGGGGCGACCTTGCCGGCGGCAGCCAGCGCGGCGAATTCCGGCGTCGCGGTGAAATCGAGATTGGCCGACAGGTAGGTGGTGCCGGACACTTCGGCGAAGCGGGCGGCCACCGTCGGGCCGAGGTCGAATTCGTGATTGCCGAAGACCGCCGCATCGAAGCCGATCCGGCGCAGGGCGATGCTGTCGTAGAAGTCCTGGCCGCCATCGGCATGGGCTGTGGCGAGATTGACGAAGCTGGCGTTCAGGCGCGGGCCGGGCAGGAAGGCATCGCCGGCATTCAGCTTGAGTACCGAGCGGCCGGCCGCCGTGGCGCTTGCCGCGGCATTGGCCATGACGGTCGCCAGGCGGTCGATGCCGCCATAGTAGGAAATGGCTTGCGAGGCGTTGTCGCGCAGGTTGCCCTGGGCGGAAAGCAGCCAGCTTTCCTGGTCGCCGACATGCAACACGGTAATTCCTTCGGCGGCGGCCAGGCCGGGAATGGCCAGCGCCAGGGCGAGAATGATGGGTTTCAACGAAGTACGCATCGATGGATCTCCAGGAAACAGTGAATCCCCCGTCGGGCGGGGATGACGAATTGCGAATTGGTTGGCGGCCGCGCAACAGGAAAGGCGAGGCTGCCGGGAAACGAGAGTGGTCGGCCGGTTCGATCCAGCGTTGCGGCACGATAGGCGAGTGACATGAAAATTGGTCGAGCCGCAACCTAGTCCGTTCGGCTTAGCGGCTGCTTGCCGGATGTGGGCGGCAGTCAACAAGGTGTAATGCCGGGGGCCGAGAATGCCCTGCATCGTTCACTAATTTTTCCGGAAAACCAGTCATGCCAAACGTCAGAAATGTGCTCGTCGCCGCGCTTGTCGGCCTCTTTCCACTGTTGCAGGGCTGCGTCCCGGCGCTGCTCGCCACCGGCGCCGCCGTCACCGTGCTGAGCGCCCACGACCGCCGGTCGACCGGCACCCAGGCCGACGACGAAACGTCGGAATGGAAAGGCAGCAACCGGATGCCGGCGCCTTACCGGAATTCGACCCATGTCAATTTCACCGCCTTCAACCGGGTCATGCTGCTCACCGGCGAAGTGTCCGACGACGAGGCGCGGCAGGCGATCGGGGCGATGGCCGAGAAGATCGAAGGCATCCGCAAGGTCCATAACGAACTGGTGGTCGGCCCGCTGGCGGCGTTTTCCTCGCGCTCCAACGACGCCTTCGTGTCGTCCAAATTCCGCACCCGGCTGGTCGAGTCGAATCAGCTGTCGGTCAATCACATCAAGGCGATTACCGAAAACGGCACGTTGTTCCTGATGGGCCTGGTCAACGAGCAGGAGGCCAGGGTGGCCGTCGCCATCGCCCGCACCACCGACGGCGTGCGCAAGGTGGTCAATGTGCTGGAAATCATCCCGGAGCGGGAAACCCGCCAGCTGGACAATACCCTGCTCGGCGCCCGCACGCCGCCGGCCCAGACGGCGCCGGTCGAAGCGCGCTGAGTCCGACCGGCTAGTGCCCGAAGACCGCCGGCAGCCAGTTGGCGAGGAAGGGTAGCGCCGAGATGGTCAGCACGCCGAGGAACATCGCCAGCAGCGCCGGCAAGACCGAGCCGGCGACATAGCGGATGGACTTGCCGAACATCGCCGAGGCGAAATAGATGTTCATGCCGGCCGGCGGGCAGAGGAAGCCCATCTCGATGTTGGCCAGGAAGATGATGCCGAAGTGCACCGGGTCGATGCCGTAGCTGATCGCCACCGGCAGCAGCAGCGGCACCAGCACGACGATGGCGGCATAGATTTCCATCAGCGCGCCGGCCAGCAGCAGGAACAGGTTGAGCGCGACGAGGAAGGCGAACTTGTTGGGCAGGATGGCTTGTACCCATTCAGTCGCCGCATCGGGAATGCCGGCGTCGACCAGGTAATTGGTCAGGCCGAGCGCCATGCCGAGAATGACCATGATGCCGCCGATCACCGCGGCGCACTGGCGCAGGGTGCGGCCGATCTGCACCCAGCCCAGTTCGCGATGCACCAGGGCCTGGGTGAACAGCGCATAGGCGGTGGTCAGCGCGGCGCCCTCGGTCGGCGTCGCCAGGCCGCTGATCAGCGAGCCGATGGCCACGACCGGCGCCAGGACTTCCCATTTGGCCGCCCACAGCGCGGTTTTGACCGGCTGCGCCGGGGCTTTTTCCGGGCCGGCCAGCGGCACCGTCGGGCTCCGTCGCAGATAACCGCCGGCCAGCAGCAGGAAGCCGACCATGACGACGGCCGGCAGCAGACCGGCGAGGAACATCGTGTTGATCGGCTGGCGGGCGATGATCGCGTACATGATCAGCGGCACCGAGGGGGCGAGCAGCACGCCGAGCGCGCTGGCGCTGGTCACCAGGCTGATGCCGCGCCGCTCGGGAAAGCCGGCCTTGGTCAGCAACGGCAGCAGCAGGCCGCCGAGGGCCAGGATGGTGACGCCGCTGCCGCCGGTGAAGGCGGTGAAGAACGAACACAGCACGGCCGCGGCGATGGCCGTGCCGCTGACCCCGCTGCCGAATAGCGCGGTGAATAGCTGGCCGAGCCGGGCCGCCGCGCCGCTCCGCGCAAAGAGCAGGCCGGCCAGCGTAAACAGCGGCAGGGCCGGCAGCGAAGGATTGACGGTGATCTGGTAATGGCTGAGCGAGACCGCGGCGAGCGGCTGCCCTTCCTGCCAGAACAGGGCCAGCGCCAGGCCGCCGAGCACGGCGAAGATCGGTGCGCCGCACAACAGCATGGCCGCCAGCCAGATGGCGAAGGGCCAGAGCGGCAGGGTGTCGCCGTCGAAATGCCCGGCGAACAGCATGCCGCACAGCGGCAGGCCGAGCGCTGCGAGCAGCCGGCCGGGCCAGTTACGGGCGAGGCGAGCGGCAAAGCGGACGGCGAGCAGCAGGAAGCCGAGCGGCATCGCCGCTTCGATCAGCCAGCCGGGCATGCCGTAGGCCAGATTGCGCGGCGCCGCCATTTCGCTGACGACGAAGGTCCAGCTCGCCTCGGCCAGCATGCCGGCAATCAGTGCCGAACTGGCCCGGGCGAAATATTCGGCCGATTTGCGAAGGCGCGGGTTTGCCGAGTTGGCCAGGCCGCTGCCCAGCGAACTCAGCTCGCCCTGCCGCTCGGCAAGCAGCGCGCCGAACATCGCGAGAACCAGCCCAAGATGCTGGACCAGCCCCGGGCCGTTCTCGATGCCGGCGCCGAACAGCGGGCGGAGCACGATTTCGAGCAGCGGAATGAGCAGCATCAGCGCCAGTGCCAGGCTGGCCAGCCATTGGTCGAAGGCGCCGAGGCGCCGCAAGCCGCCCATCGCTTACCTGGCCTTGCCGCTGCGGTAGGCTTTCAGATGGCCGACCACCTCGTCGAAGGTATCGGCCGGCACCAGCTTGCCGCGTATCTTCGGATAGAGGCGCTCGGCCAGATCGTGCCATTCCTTCAACTGTTCGGCATTCGGCTTGTTTACGATCAGGCCGCGCTTCTTCATCGCCTCGACCGCTTCATCGACTTCCTGTCGGGCCCGGGTCCGGATCTGCCCGCCGGCTTTCCGGCCGGCCTCGCGGACCACGGCCTGAGCTTCCGGGCTCAGGCCGTCCCAGGTCTTGCGGGTCACCACCAGCGCGCCGACGATGGGCGCCCAGTTGAGGTCGAGCATGTTCGGGGCGCTGGTATAGATCTGCGTCGCCAGCGCGAAGTAGGGCGTGGACGGCACGGCATTGATCATGCCGGTCTGGATGGCCGGCAGGATGTCGGCGGTTTCCAGCGGCACCGGCGTATAGCCCAGGCTCTTCATGATCTCCTGCTGCTCCAGCTCGCTGGCCCAGGCGAAGAACTTGACCTTCTTGTAGTCGTCGGGGCGAACCGCCGCCTCCTTCGAGAAGAAGCGGACCCAGCCGGCGTCGCCCCAGGCGAGCACGACGAAGCCCTTGTCGAGGAAACGCTTTTCCATCGCCGGGCGCATTTTTTCGCGGACGTAATCGACCTCTTCCCAACTGCGGAACATCAGCGGCATGTTCTGCAGCGCGGCAATCGACGGCTCGATTTCGCGCAGGCCGACCACCGACAGCAGACCGCCCTGCAACTGGCCGACGCGCATCCGGCGCACCATGTCGGTTTCGCCGCCCTGGCTGCCGTCCGGATAAACCAGGTATTTGGCCTTGTCGCCCTGGGTGCTGCGCCAGGCCTCGCCCAGCTCCATCAACTGCTGGTGGTACAGCGAGTTTTTCGGCGCCAGCGTCCCGATGCGCAACTGCTGGTCGGCCGCCGTTACGTTCAGCGACAGCACGGCGCCAAGCAGCAGCCCAGCCCATCCAAATGGTCTCTTCATCGTTCTCTCCCTGATATTGGTCGGCTGGCTCAGAACAAGTCAGCCGTTTTATCGAGCAGCCAGCGCGCCCGGCGGCGCATGACCTCGTTTTGCAGCGTCAGCGGGCTGTCGGCCTGGTCCTTGATGGCCAGCGCCTGGTGCAGCAATTGTTCGAACAGGGCCTGGTCGCCGGCCGGCAGGGCGTAGGACTCGGCTTTGCCGAGCAAGGGGCCGGCACTTTTGCCGGCCGACTGGGCGATCGCCTGGTCGAACCAGCGCAGCGCCTGTGCCTGACTGCCGCCCGGGCGCGAGGCTTCGAAAGTCGCCAGCAATCCGGTCAGGGCGCCGTCGCCCCAGGCCGGATCGACCGCCCAGGCAAGCTGCGCCAGACGCACGGCGAGCGGCAGATCGGCCACCACCTCGGGATCGTCCTTGCTCAGCGAAATCCAGCCGCCCCAGGCGGCGGCGGCCCAGTAGGCGAGGCCGACCTGTTCCGGCTTGAGCTTCGGCCAGTCCTGCGGCTGCGGGCTGGCCAGGGCCCTGGCGAAACCCGGGTGCTCCTGTTCCAGCGCCTGCAGCGCATGGCGCTGGGCCCGTTGATAGAGTTTCGCCGCGCGCTGGCGCAGGCGTTGGGCGGCCCGGGCATCGCGGGCTTCGATCTGCTCGGCTTCGCCGGCGACGAAGGCGTAGGCATATTGTGTGAAGCCGCCGGCCACCGCTTCGGCCAGCGGACGATGCCCCGGCTGCTGGCGCAGGATCGATTCGGACAGTTTCAGATAGAAGGCGCTGGCTTCACGGGCCAGATCGAGGTCCGGCTCGGCCGATTGGCCCTGGGCGGCGAGTTCGTCGGCGATGCCGCCGATCACCATCTGGCGGGGGGAGCAGCCACCGAGCAGCAGGCCGACGAGGAGCAGGGCGATGGCCGGGCGGGCGCCGCGGCGAGGGGAACGGACCGTTGTCATGCGCTGGAGGTGGCAAAAAAGCCTCACACGGTAGCCAGCGAATGTTGCGGTGCCATGACATCGCGCCGCATGTTAATTGAATGGTTTTAACACCACTGTAACGCGCCCTTTCTAGCATTGGCCGCTTTCCTCATGGTTCTCCACGATGCAGCCCGGATTTGATGCTTGCTTGAAACGACGCGGTTTGTCCCTGCTCATGGCGCTGGTCCTCGGCGGCTGTTCGCACCCGGCGTTCCGCGAAGGCCTGGCGGCGATGTCGCTGGGCAAGAAGGAGGAGGGCATCAACTCGCTGGAGAAGGCGGTGCGCGACGAACCGCGCAACGCCGAAATGAAGGCCTCGTTGATTCGTCATCGTGGCGAAACGATCGATGGCTACCTTGCCGAGGCCGAGCGCCAGCGGGCGGCCGGCCAGCCGGAGGCGGCCGGTCAGGCCTATCGCCAGGTGCTCGCCCTCGATGCCGGCAATGCCCGGGCCCGGCAGGGCATCGAGCAACTGGTGGCGGATCGGCGCAATGGCGAGCAGTTGCTGCAGGCCGAGCAATTGTTGAAAAAGAGCGACCTGATCGGCGCCGAGCGGGTCATCCGCACCGTGCGGGCGCAGGACCCGCTCAACACCGGGGCACGCCAGCTGCAACAGCAGGTCGATCAGCAGCGTGAGAAGGAAGGCAACGGGTTCTCCAATCCGGCCGTCAAGGCGGCGCTGGCCAAGCCGGTGGTGCTTGAGTTCCGCGATGCGACGCTGAAGTCGGTTTTTGAAGTGCTGTCCCGTTCGTCGGGCCTGAATTTCGTCTTCGACAAGGACGTCAAGGGCGACAGCAAGGTCACGCTGTTCGTCCGCAACAGTCCGCTGGAGGACATCCTGCGCCTGATCCTCAAGACCAATCAGCTGGAGAAAAGCCAGCTCAACGACAACAGCTTCCTGATTTATCCGAATTCCCCGGCCAAGGGCAAGGAATACCAGGAGCTGGTGGTGCGCAGCTTCTATCTCGCCAATACCGATGTCAAACAGGCGATGAGCCTGGTCAAGACGGTGGCCAAGAGCAAGGACGTGTTCGCCGATGAAAAGCTCAACCTGCTGATCGTCAAGGACACGCCGGAGGCGATTCGCCTGATCGAGCGGCTGATCGAGTCGCTCGATCTGGCCGAGCCGGAAGTGATGCTCGAGGTCGAGGTGCTGGAAGTGACGCGCAGCCGGCTCAACGAGTTCGGGCTGGACTGGCCGGATTCGATCGGCTACGGCGCCCTGCAGAAAGAAATCAGCACGCAGACGATCGCCAATGGCGTGACGCTCAACAATGTCACGCCCGGCGGCACGCTGGCGGCCGGTTTCGTCAATGCGCAGAAAATCGGCAGCCTGACCTCCTTTGTCGCCAACCCGGCCTTCACGCTGAACATCAAGGGCCAGAACGCCGACACCAATGTGCTGGCCAATCCGCGCATCCGGGTCAAGAACCGCGAAAAGGCCAAGATTCACATCGGCGACAAACTGCCGGTCTTCACCACCACCTCGACCGCCAATGTCGGCGTCTCGGCTTCGGTTAACTACCTCGACGTCGGCCTGAAGCTCGATGTCGAACCGAATGTGATGCTCGACGACGAAGTCTCGATCAAGATCGGCCTGGAGGTGAGCAGTATCGCCAAGGAAATTTCCGGGCCGTCCAATTCGCTGGCCTATCAGATCGGCACCCGCAGCGCGAGCACGGTGCTTCGCCTGAAGAACGGCGAAACCTCGGTGCTGGCAGGCCTGATCAGTGACGAGGAGCGCAAGAGCACGAGCCATGTGCCGGGTATCGGCGAAATCCCCATCCTCGGTCGGGCTTTCGGCAGCCATCGCGATACCTCGTCGAAGACCGAGATCATCCTGCTGATCACGCCGCGCGTGCTGCGCAACATCCATCGGCCGGATTTCGGGCAACCGGCCTTGCCTTCCGGTACCGAGTCGACGATAGGCGCGCTGCCGCTGGCCATCAAGACGCAAGGCCCCAAGTCGCTCGGCATCAGCCCGCGTGGCGGCAGTGCGGCGGTCCAGCCGCCGCTCGGGGCTCAGGGCGCCATCGTCGAAGTCGATGCGACGGCCCAGGCCCCGGCATCGGCGGTGGCCGAAGGCACACAGATCAGCGGCCCGGCCGAGGCAACCGGCGGCAGCGAGATCGATATCGGCATCGCCACGCCGGGCCAGGGCGCGCCAGTGATCGTCGATGTCGCCTTCGACCCGACCTTGCTTGAAGCGAAACTGCCGGCCGCCAGTGGTGCCGGCCGGGTCAGCCTGCGCGTCGACCAGGGCCGGGGCAGCCTGCGTTTGCGGGTCTTGCCGGGCGCCAAGGGGGAAACCCGGGTCGACGTGCTTGGTGCCGCGCTCGAAGGCGGCGAGGCGATTGCTGGCGCGGCTGGCTCGCATGTGCTGAAACTCAAATCGCCGTGATGGGAAGAGGTAGGCCGGCATCGGCCGGCCGGGGCTTCACGCTGATCGAGCTGGTCGTCACCGTCGCCATTGTCGGCATTCTGGCCATGGCGGCGATGCCGATGATCGAGATGAACGCCAAGCGCCAGAAGGAAGTCGAGCTGCACGCTGCGCTGCGTGAAATACGCGGCGGGATCGACGCCTATCGGCGGGCGGTGAGCGAGGGCAAGATCGAAAAGAAGGTCGATGAAAGCGGCTATCCGCACCGCCTGGAAGACCTGATTCGCGGCGTCGATAACATCCTCGACCCCAATAAAGCCAAGCTCTATTTCCTCCGCCGTTTGCCGCGCGACCCGCTCAATGACGACCCGGCGCAATCGGCGGCGCAGAGCTGGGGCAAGCGCAGCTACGCCAGCCCGCCCGATGCGCCGCTCGAAGGGGCGGATGTTTTCGATGTGTATTCCTTGTCGGCGGGCCGCGGCCTGAACGGCATTCCTTACCGGGAGTGGTGAGCCATGGCGGTGCGCAAAAAAGGCTTCACGCTGATCGAACTGCTGGTCGTCATGTCGGTGATCGCCACCTTGCTGACCATCGCCGTGCCGCGCTACTTTCAGCACCTGGACCGGGCGCGCGAAGCGGCATTGCGCGAGTCGCTGGCGGTGATGCGCGACGCCGTCGATAAATACCGCGGCGATACCGGCCGCTACCCGGAAACGCTCGAAGAACTGGTGACCAAACGCTACCTGCGCAAGGTACCGCCCGACCCGATTACCGAAAGTACCGAAAGCTGGGTTCTCGTGCCGCCGCCGGACGAACCGGGCCAGCGCAAGGTCTGGGACGTGCGCAGCGGCGCCGAAGGGCAGGGACAAAACGGCAGCGACTACGCGACATGGTGAATTACGCCGGGCCGCTGCCTTTAATCGATAGAGGCCGGGGCGCCGGGCAGGGTGGCTTTACCTATCTCGGCCTGCTTTTCGCGGTGGCCATCGCCGGCATTGCGCTGGCCGGCACCGGTGCGCTGTGGCAACTGGAAAGCCGGCGCGAGAAGGAAAAGGAACTGCTGTTCATCGGCGAGGAATTCCGCCGGGCGATCGGCAGCTATTACGACATTTCGCCCGGTGCCGACAAGCAGTACCCGGAAAAACTCGACGATCTGTTGCTCGACAAGCGCTTCCCGATGCCGGTTCGCCATCTGCGCCGCCTCTACCGCGACCCGATGACGGCGGATGGCGCCTGGGTATTGATCAGGAGCCAGGGGCGGATCATCGGCGTGGTCAGCGCATCGCTCGGAAAGCCGGTCAAGATCGCCGGCTTCCCGGCCGAGCAGCAGGATTTCGAGGGGGCCACCCGCTATGCCGAGTGGCGCTTCACCCACAGCGGCGGCAGCAACAACCCGGCGCCTGCTGCCGGGGCTGGCACCGGGCAGGGCGAGGGCGGGCGTTGATCGTTTCTTGCCATTGAAATAATTCCACAACGCTGGCGTAACCCGCCGCGCATATATTCATGTTCTTGATTGGCGTAGTCCGGAATAAAACAAAGTCATGAACAAATCCACCTTTTATGCGCTGCTGCTGGCCTGTGGCTTGCTGCCTGCCGCCCATGCCTTCGAGGAATCGCCCGCCGTGCCGGAACGTCTGCGCCCCGGTGGCGAAGGCCGGCAGCGCGCCTTGCCCGAGCAATTTTCAGCGGTCGCCCAGCCGGCCTGGGACGACCGGCGGCCGGCCATTCCTGCCGCCACCGGCGAATTGATCGCGGCCAGCCGGGCCGGCCGGCTGGAGACGGTCAAGGAACTGCTGGCGGCCGGCGCCCTGCCCAATGGGGCGGATGCGCTCGGCGAACGGCCCTTGCTGGCCGCCGTGGCCGGCGAGCATGGTGAAATCGTGCGCCTGCTGCTGCAGCGCGGCGCCAGCCCCAACGTCAAGGGGCCGCAGGGCCTCGCTCCGCTGAGCATGGCGGCGGCGGCCGGCAATCTCGGCATGGTCCGCCTGTTGCTGAAGGCCGGTGCCGTGGTCGATGCGCGCAGCGACAACCGCACGACGGCGCTGCACGAAGCGGTCCGATTCGATCATCCCGAGATTGTTCGCGAACTGATGGCGGCCGGCCCCGAAGTGGCCCGCTACGACCGCGAAGGCCTGCATCCGCTGGCCCTGGCCGCCGCCCTCGGCCGTCTGGCCTGTCTGGCCGCCTTGTTCGAGGCCGGCGTCGATGCCGATATCCCCGACAGGACCGGCCTGACCGCCCTCTACTGGGCGCGCCGCTACGACCAGGCGCTGGCCGAGGTCATCCTGGTCGAGCACGGCGCCAGCCGGGAAGCCTGGCCGATCGTGGTCGATTGATCCGGCGATGGATACCCTGATCACCCTGAGCCCGGTCGAACTCGAACGTTTGCTGATCACCATCGAGTCGTCGCAACAGGTGCATCGGCGGCATCAGTACTTTCTCTGGTCGCAGGGCGCGCTGCAGAGCTTTTTGCCGCATGACGTGCTGGTCTTCGGGCATGGCGAGTACGGCACGCCGAATTTTCGCTGCGAAGTGCTGGCCCGCAACAACACCTGGGAGGATCGGGCGCTGCATGCCGAACTCAACCGCCTGGTCCAGATGATGGTGGAGAACTGGCAGAGCAGCGGCCATATCCCCCGCTTTTTCGGCCCGGCCAGCGACGAGGGCGGGGCGGGCGACAGCGTCATCGGCCAGGCCCTCGACCGCCTTGGCCTCGGCCACGCGCTGGCGCATGGCGCCAAGGAGTTTCCCGGCGACTGTTCGGGTTTTTTCGTCTTCATGCGCATGGCCGATGCGCCCGGTCGCCGTCATGCCTACTTCGCCGAAATGCTGATGCCCTATCTGCATACCACGCTGCACCGCATGCTGCAGCTGGAAAAGGAGATGCCATCGCGCCGCCTGCGCCCCGGCCTGACGCTGAGCACGCGCGAAGCCCAGGTCATTTCGCTGGTCCGCGACGGCAATACCAACCAGCAGATTGCCAAAGTCCTCGAACTCAGTCCGCTGACCGTCAAGAACCATGTCCAGAACGTCCTGCGCAAGCTGGAAGTCGCCAACCGCGCCCAGGCGGTGGCCAAGGCCGTCAAGGCCCGACTGATCGGCGATACGGTCGGCAGCTGAAGACCGGCGGATCCATTCCGTCGGCAAGTTTTTGCCTGGTTCGCCCGGCCGCCGCCGCAATTCGAGCCGCTACCCGAGCACCCGCCAACAATATTACCCAGTGTGACAAAACGCGCCGCTTTCCCTGAGCCGAACGGACCGGTCGACTGGTCCGATCGGCTGGAAAAAACCTCCCCAAGGCCCCGAACCCACGTCATTTCCCCTCCCTAAAGTGGCATTCGTCGACATGGCGGTTGTTGGTTGGTGCCGGGTGGCAAGCACAGTACCCGCGGTTTTCATGAGCGGGCACCCGCAGCAGACCCTCTCCGGACATGTCGCACGGTCGCCCGCAGGGGGTGATTTTCAATCTTTTTTGGATAGGGGTTTGTCAATGAAATTTTCTCTCAAGACTCTTGCTGCCGCAGCCGTGATGGCTGTCGCCGCTTCCAGCTCTTTCGCTGCGATCGATAACGGTGCCGGTGGTAACGGTGAACTGTTTTTTAGTGCCTGGGATGGTGCTACGTCCTACAACTACGACCTCAACATCAGCATCGACTCTTTCGAAGCCGGCAAGAACGCCGCTGGTCTGCTCAACCTGTCCTACGGCTCTGATTTCACCTCCAGCTTTGGCTCGTGGGTGAGCACGGCCAATAAGTCCTCCTTGGAATGGAACATTGTTGCTACCGATGTCACCGGTCAGCGTCGGATTCTGTCTACCGTAGGGGCCGAAAATTCTTTGCCAGCAACAAATAAACAGGCTGGTGATTTGCGCACAGCTGCTACGGCCATTCAGGGCTATATCGATGAAGTTAACCCGATTCTGGTTGGCAACTCTGCAGTGACGAGTTCCATCAGCGCCGGTTCGTACGCCGGTAAGATGGGTACCAAGCTTTTTGACAGGTTCACTTTTGATACGACTGGCAATCTGCTGGCTGACAGCTATGCCAACGGCCTGGTTTTTCAGAAGACCACGGCCAATGCCACTGGGCTGGTCGCTGGCGCCAACACCGCCTACGTCGATAATGGCGTGGCTGTTCGTTCCTGGATCGGCAGCGACAATACCCTGCATATTGGTGCGGTGGCTGCGGTTCCAGAGCCGGAGTCCTACGCCATGCTGCTGGCCGGCCTCGGCATGATCGGTTTGATGGCTCGCCGCCGCCAGAACCGCGCTTAAGCGATTTTTGTTTTTGACCGGCATTCTGTTTGGAGTGTCGGCTTCCTGCCCAATTAGGAGTACTCCATGCAAGTTAAGAAAATTGTTTCACTGTGCGCTATCGCCTGCGCCGCTATGGCTGGTCAGGCCCACGCTGCCATGACTCCGGCCGAGACCGCCATCGTCAATGACGCCGTGGCCAACGGCCGCGTTATCTTCATCTCCGGCGCCTCCGCCACCCAGAAGGGTTTCACCGGCATCATCAACTCGATGTTCACCGGCACGGCTATCCGCTTCGCCAACACCACCGCTGCTAGTAAGGACTTCGAGGCGGTCGCCGGCGTCCTGGCGGCCGGTGCTGGTGCCTGGTCGGGCAAGAACGTCATCATCATCGACCGCGTCAAGGGCGGCTCGGTCTTCGGCGTCGACCCGGTTGCCCGCAACACGGCCATCGAATCGCTGAAGGTGACCTCCGCTTGCGGCGCCACCGGTTCCGGTACCGCCGCCAGCCCCTACGTCTGTGCCACGACGCCGGTCGCCGAATATGTAGCGCCCGATGCCGGTGTCTCGGACGTTGCTCCGGTCCTTTTTAAGTCATCGATCAATACGGAAGGCGAAATTGCCGCTCCGTCGCTCAACGCTGCCGAACTGGCCGAGTTGACCGCTACGCCGATCTACGGCTTGGCTTTCGGCGTGCCGCTGACCAGCAACCTGCCACTATTCAACTTGAATAAGGCAGCCGTCTCCGCCATCATGACCGGTAACGTCGGCACTTGGGATGCGGTCGATTCGTCATTGCCGGCTGATGACATCGTTGTTTGTCGTCGCGTGCCGGGTTCCGGCACTCAGGCGGTCGATAACCTGTATTTCGGCAATTTCCCGTGCAGCGCTTCCGAATATAACGTTCCGGCCGACCGCGATGCCTCTGGCGCTTGGGATCCGGTTGCCCGTACCTATACTCATACCGCCAACACCGGCGGTTTGGTCGTGATCGAGAATTCTACCTCTGGCGACGTCCGCAACTGTCTGGACAAGGCGGTTACCGGCGGTACCTTCGCCGGTAAGGATCGCGACGGCAACCCCGTGACCGTCGACTTCGGGGCCGGCGGCCACAAGGCCATCGGCGTGCTATCGATGGACAGCCTGAAGGATTCCAAGACGACCGGCAACTGGCAGTTCCGCTCACTGGACGGTGCCGGCAAGATCTCCTGGGACAACACGGCTAACCCGGTTGCCACCACCGGTACCGGCAAGTTCCCGACTCTGGCCAGTTATGTCGATGGCACCTGGGATCTGCAGGGTTGGATTTCCTTCAACGTGCCGAGCCGTACCGTCGGCGCCAAGAAGGCTGTTCTCGACAAGTTCCTGCTGCAGGCCCAGAACCCGGCCATTCTAGCCGGCATCACCGATCTGAAGAACGTTGCTGCAGCCATCCCCGGCGGCGCCTACAGCGGCGCTCAGGTACTGCGTGCTGCTTACGCGAATAACAACCAGTGTGCTCCGCTGAATCGCAACTTCTAATCGTTTGAACGATGCGTGCCGGTCCGCCAGGGCTGGCGCTTGCCAACGGCCTGTGGTTTTCCACAGGCCGTTTTCTTTCAGTAATTTCCCGTCGTAGGTCGGACTTCAGGCCGGTATCCCGTCCCGTCTGTAGTCCGATCGGACTACCTTTCGATCCCTGCTTCTTCACAGTGGGGTAATGCCACCTGCCGATAATCCGCGGGCTATGCATTTCGTCAAACATCTCCTCTCTGCAGCCCTGCTCGGCACGGCATTTTTCTCCGCTACCGCCCGGGCGGCGGCGACTTTCGACCTGTTCGAATTCGCGGTCGAAGGCAACAGCGTGCTGGCCGATGTCGAGATCGAGCGCGCGGTTTATCCTTCGCTCGGGCCGGCCAAGACCGCGGCCGATGTCGAGCAGGCGCGCGCCGCGCTGGAGGCGGCCTATCAGCAGAGCGGCTATCTGTCGGTGTCGGTGGTGGTGCCGGAGCAGTCGGTGGCCGAGGGCATCATTCGTCTCCAAGTCGTCGAGGGGCAGGTCGAGCGTTTGAAGGTAAGCGGTAACCGCTACACGTCGCGTAGCGATCTGCGCGCCGAGGTGCCCGAACTGGCGCCTGGCATGGTGCCGCATTTTCCCACCATGCAGGCCGAGCTGGCGCAGGCCAGCCGTTCGCCCGACCGCCGGGTGACGCCGCTACTTCGTCCGGGCGTTCGTCCCGGGACGATGGAAGTCGAAATCGCCGTCGAGGACGAGTTGCCGCTGCATGGCAATATCGAACTGAACAACCGGCAAAGCCCCGATACTTCCCCGCTACGGCTGGAGGCCGGCATCCGCTACGGCAACCTGTTCCAGAAACAGCATAGCGCCGGACTGAACTACGTGGTCGCTCCGGAGAGCCCGGATGAAGTCAGCGTGCTGGCGGGTTTTTATAACGCACCGCTAAGTGCCACCCGCTCGGTGTCGATGTTCGTTCAGCATTCGAACAGTAATATCGCTTCGGCCGTGGGCAGCAATGTCGTCGGCAAGGGCACCACGCTCGGCGCCCGCTTTTCGCAGACCTTGCCGCAGCCGGCCGGGATTTCCGGCTTTTTCCATTCGCTGTCGCTGGGGGCGGATTTCAAAGATCTGGCCGAAACACAGAATGCGCTTGGCGCCGACCGCAAGGAGACGCCGCTGCGCTACATGCCGTTGGTGGCGCAGTACACCTTCAGTCGTTTTGGCGACTCCGGCGAATTCACGGGCAACCTGGGGTTGGTCGTCAATGTCAATGGGAATTCCCGGGAGGTCGACTGCCAGGGCGCTCAGATTGACCAGTTTGCCTGCCGTCGCGCCTATGCGCGTCCGGGTTTCTCGATTGTTCGCGGCGATCTCGGATATTCGCACCGCCTGTTTGGCTGGGAAACGTCGGCCAAACTCGACTTCCAGATCAGTTCGCAGCCGTTGGTTTCGCCGGAACAGATCTTGGCCGGTGGCATGGATAGCGTGCGCGGCTACTACGAGGGCGAGTCGGCCGGCGATGCAGGGTGGCGTCTGCGTGCCGAAATCAAGACCCCGGCGCTGTTCATGGTGGGCGCGTTCGGTTTGCGGGCTATCGGCTTCATCGAGGGCGCGCAATTATGGTTGAACAGCCCTCTACCAGGCCAGAACAACGAATTCACGCTGGCCAGTGCCGGTTTCGGCCTGCGCTTGAAGGGGGACAAGAGTGGGCCGCTACTTATCGTCGATGCCGGCCAGGCGCTGAGGCCTGGGCCGCGGACAGAGCAGGGAACGCAGCGCGTGCATATGCGCCTGGGTTACGAGTTTTAGGCGCCAGCGATAAGGGCATGGGAGCCAACATTGAACCGTAATATCTTTCGCCTTGTCTTCAATGCCGAGCGGCATGCCTGGGTGCCGGTGGCCGAGAACGTCCGTGGCCGGGGCAAGAAGAACTCCCGTCGCCGTCTGGCCGGAGCCGCCCTGGGTCTGGCGCTGGCCGGGGTGGGCAATGCTCAGGCAGCACCGGCGGTGCCGGCCGCCAATGCCGTACCGGTGCCGTCAAGCGGCGCCCGGCCCTTCGTTTTTTCCGGCAGCGTTCTGGGTGGGCAGCCTTCGACGGCCATGGTGGGTGGCACCAATACCATGACGATCAACACGCCCAGCCGGACGCTCGGCCTGAACTGGGACAGTTTCAATATCGGTAGCGATGCCGCAGTGGTCTTCAATCAGCCCGACGCCACCTCGCGGGTCCTGAACCGAATTTGGAGCGCCGACCCCAGCGTGATCATGGGGCGTCTGACGGCGAACGGTGAGGTCTACCTGATCAACCAGAACGGCATCCTGTTCGGTAACGGTTCCCAGGTAAATGTCGGTGGACTGGTCGCTTCGGCCCTGAACCTGTCCGAAGGCATGCTGAACAAACTGCTCAATAGCGGCTTGCCGACGACTCGCGGCGATCGTCTCGAATTCGCTTGGGATGGCACGGCTGCCGCCTTCAATCTGGGCTTTATCACTGTCGACGCCGGGGCGAGAATCGGAACACCTTCTGGCGGGCGTGTCGTGCTGCTGGCCCCCAAGACGGTTGAAAATCTTGGCCTGATCGAGGGCGGGGCAGGTGCCGAGGCGATTCTGGCAGCCGGTGGCAAGGTTGTTTTGACGGTGCCGGACGACCCTTCGTTGCGGGGCCTGCTGGTCGAAACACAGGCCTTTGCCGGCAAGGATGTGTCGGGCAACGCGGTAAGCCTGGACGGTAGCGTCACCAACACTGGCCGCATCAATGCCGGCAGTGGCGGTGTGGTCAGCCTGGCAGCTCTGGCGGTCAACCAGAAAGGCATTGTCAATGCCAGCCGGGCGGTGAACCTGAACGGTACGACGATGCTGGTTTCCGGCAGCATCGAAACCGACCGTCTGACCATCAATCAACGCGGCCCCAAGGCCGAGATCGACTGGGTCAGCGGTTTCAATGTCGGGGCCGGCAAGACGGTCGAATTCGTCCAGCCGTCGACTGGTTCGGTGGTTTACAACTACGTCTACGACCCGGATCGGATGGCGGCCGACGGCAGCATCCTGAACGTCGCGGGCCGCTCCTCGATTGACGGCATCCTGCGGGCCACAGGTCAGTTCTTCCTGATCAACGAACGCGGCATCCGGTTTGGTGCGAATGCCGATGTCCGGGCGGCGAATTTCGTGGCCTCGGCGCTAGGGGTCAGCCCGACGCTAGTGCGCAACGGGATTTTCGCAATGGACTATGTCGACTCGTCGATGGGCGGCACACGATCCTTTTATCTCTCGAAGAACCAGTTTGCCGCTGATGCCGAGGGCGACTATGCCGGGGTGAGTGCCAGCGCCCGCGCGGCTTTCGCGGCAGCCACGGTCGATGTCGAAAACGGGGCGAAAATATCGACCAGTATCGACAACGGTTTTGTCATGCTGATCGGCGGCACCGTCAATCAGGGCGGTACGATTTCCAGTCCGACCGGCCAGACCTTGCTCGCCGCCGGTGCTGACGTCTACCTAAAGCCACCATTCTCGGCCGGTTTGCGCGGCTTCATGGCCGAGGTTAATCCGCTTTACGTGGTCCGGAAATGGGACAGCAATGCTTGGGGCGTGATTGAGCATGGCACGGTCAACAACTGGGGCTCGATTGCTGCGGCGCTTGGCAATATTTCACTGGTTGGCTACAACATCAACCAGCTGGGCAACTTGTGGACGAGCACCTCGGTGACCTCCAATGGCTCGATCAGTCTGGTGGCGCGCGATCAGGTGGCCGGTTCCGGGCTGGCCAACGATAGTGGTGAAATAAAATCCGAACATCTCTCCAAGGGCCAGCGGAACTTCGATAGCGAAGGGGTGGCTGCCTATGTCGATGGCGAGAGTTACAAACCAGACGAGAAGGCCAAGCAGCCGGTTTTCATCGTTGGCATGAAAGGCGGTAATTTGTTTTTCGGCGCCAGCAGCGTGACCGAGGTGGCGCTCGATGGCAGCAGCAAGAAGACGATCGCTGCCGAACAGAGCTTCATTTCGTCGTCGATCGATTCGATTGCCAAGCAGATCATCATTGCCGGGAACGGCCGCGACGGCGCGCAGCTGACGGCCCATGGCGGGCAGATCCGTTTTCTGGCCAGCGATACGTTCGACCTGACGCGCGGCTTTATCCGTGATCCGCTGAGCCCGCAGCAGGGCGTAACGCCAACCGCCGGTGTCGGGATATTTGTCGGTGATGGCGCGAAGCTCGATGTCTCGGGCGTAACGGCAGCTAAGTCGGTGAGTGACCTGTTCGTCGAAGTGGAGTTACGTGGCGACGAATTTGCCAACAATGCGGTTCAGCGTTACAGCAAGCTGCGTGGCAAGAAGGCCTGGGTCGATATCCGCGATGCGGTGAAAGTCGCCGACTTGTCGGGCTGGTTTGGCAAAGTCGGGCAAACGGTCGAGGAGAGAGCGGCAACCGGCGGCACGATTTCACTGCGGACGACGGGTAGCGTTATCGTCAAAGGCAATGCCGAACTGAACGTCTCGGGGGGCGGTGTCGCCTATCAGGGCGGCAAGGTAACCGAGAGCCGCCTTTTTTCGGTCGGTGGAAAAAGCTATCGCGTGAACGATGCGCCGGCATCAGCCATCTATTACGGGATCAAGGACCGCCAGCGCAAGCTGGCCGATTACTACGAAGGCCGAAGCGCAGGTACGGTCGATCTGCGTGGGCACAGCCTTGCGGTTGACGGCAAATTGATTGCCAATACAACGCGTGGCACCAAGCAACGCACTATCGGCGACCCGACGAAGGATCATTACGCGGTACCGCTGGGCGGCAGGTTGATTGTTCAGGATGCCGGCCAGCACTTTCCTCTGGCCGATCGCGATAACGCGACTGAGGAAGAGAGGATCCGGGCCTACAGCGAGGCGCAGGTCGCTTTCGTCAAGGGCGCCGCTAATGCCGCCACCGGCCTGGCGGCTGGCGATTCGGCCGGACCGCGCCTGGAGCTATCGCAGTCGCTGGTCGACGCCGGCTTTTCGCGCTTCGATCTGAAGAGCGACGGGCGTATCGAAGTCGGTAGCCAGATCGAGCTCGACCTGGCCCCCGGCGGCACGTTTTCGGCGTTCGGCCGGCAGGTTTATATCGCTGGAAAGATCAGTGCCCCCAACGGGAATATCAGCCTGAAAACTCGCGACATGAGTACGGCAGTCGGGCTGTTTCCGACGCTGTTCGATGCAAAGTATTCGACGCTGATCGTCGACAACGGTGGCAGCTTGTCTACCGCCGGGCAGTGGGTCAACGACTATCTCGACCGTAAGGAAAACAGCCGCAAGGTGAAGGCGACCGACGGCGGCACGATCAGCCTGACCTCAGCCTACGACATCGATCTGCGGGCCGGAAGTGAACTCAATGTTTCCGGCGGGGCACTGGTGAATAGCAAAGGCAAGATCGAGGCCGGGGATGCGGGAAGTATTGTTCTGACTACCGGCGGTATGGCCCGTGGCGGTGGCTTCAATTTCACCGAGGATGCCGACCGGCGCGATGCCAGCCTGTTCCTCGACGGTGCCCTGTCGGCGTATGCCCTGGGTAGCGGCGGTTCGCTGGAAATCAACACCTCGGCCGTGCAGATCGGCAAACATTTTGCAACCGCCAGCCGCAACTGGTCGCGGGCGACACGCCTGGCGGAAAATCAGGTCGGGGTGGCGCTGACTACCGATTTTTTCAATAACGGCGGCTTCTACGATTTCAAGCTGGTCGGCCGCGATGGTGTTGCTGTGCTGGATGGCACTCACCTTGCCGCCCAGCCGATCAACTGGTCGCTACAAGGCTTGCCCGGCTACCGGCGCAAGGCGAGCGGCACATCACTGGCGAGTTTCGCTCGTTCCGTGGTTTTCCATCCCGAGCAGCGCAGTTCGGCGACGGATTTGACGTTGGCAACGCGCAGCTTGAACTATGGCGATCTGGTCGTCGGCGAAAATACTTATCTGGGTGTTTCGCCACAGGGCAGCATCAATCTCGAATCGGCGGCACAATTGACCGTGCTCGGTACGCTCGAAGCACCGGCCGGCAGCATCAAACTGAGTCGCCCGGCCAATCCGGCCAGCGATCTGTACAACGTCGTCGAATCCTTCGCCTATACCGAGGCCAAGCAGTCCGAGTCGATCTATCTCGGCCCGAACAGCCAGCTGCTGGCGGCTGGTACGACCGTCCTTAGCGCCGCCACGCGTCGGGCGCTGGCGGCCGGCAATTCGGCCGATTCGCTCCGTGAGCGGCGCCGTTACAAGGGCGAGCTATTGTCCGGCGGCAAAGTCGATATCGATGCCGGCATGGGGTACCTGATCACTGCCCAGGGATCGACGATCGACGTCTCCGGCACTCAGGACAGCCTGAATGCGCCAAGTACCACCAGCAATGGCGGATTGAGTTACGCCACGAAGACACTGGGTAGTGCCGGCGGTCAGATAGCGCTCGCGGCACAGGAGGGCATGTTCCTCGATGGCACCTACAAGGCAGAGGGCAAGAATGGCGCTCCCGGCGGGATATTCTCGCTGTCGCTGTACAAGCGGCCAAGCAGTGAAAGCTGGTATGCCACGAATGAGGCCAATCTGCCGGCGACAATCAAGGATTCACGGTTGTTGAGCCTGCACCAGTCGTCTGGTGCTCGCCCGCTGCAATGGCAACTGAACGCCGATCAAACCGCGGCTTATCTGAACGGTGAACGGGTGCTGGCATCGGGCGACTACAACGGTAAGGCGACGCTCGACATCGCTTCCCTGACCTCGGCCGGATTCGGCTCCTGGTATCTGAACAGCCAGGACCAGATCGATTTCAGCGGCAATATCGCTGCCACGGTCAACAACCAGTTGCGTCTGAATGCACCGAAGTTCTCGGCGGCTGACGATACAACGCGCGTCTCCCTGACAGCGGCGGCGATTCAACTGGGCAATTACGCGCCGGCAGCTGCGCCGGTGACTACGGCTGCTACCGGTCTGGCGGAAGCGACATTTACGGCCCGCGATATCGGCATCAGCGGCAATTTCACCTGGAATGATTTTGCGGTTACCCGCTTCACCAGTAGCGGCGAGATTCATTTCGACAGCACGGTGAATTCCGCGGCCAACCGCATCGGTGGACGCAATTTGAGCGGCCAGATGACCGGTTCGGGGGCTGTCGTATTCTCTGCAGCCCGATTGTCGCCATCGACTTACAGCGACTATCGCGTGGACCTGACCTCCGATGCCGGGAGCAGTATCGAGATCAACCGGGCGCCTGGCTCCAGTGCAGCCCCTTCTCTGGCGGCGGCTGGCCGTATCGAGTTCGCCGCGCAGGACATCCTTCACTCGGGCACGGTGACCGCTCCGCTGGGTGAAATCGTTTTCAACGCACCGGGCGGCAGCGTGATGCTGAGTGAAAACAGCGTTACCTCGGTGGCAGCCGGCCAGACCATGCTGTTCGGTCAGACCGATCAATCCGGTCGCTACTGGCAATTCAAGTCCGCCTACTGGAATCCGCAGACCAAGGAGGTGGTTTCGGAAATCTACAAGGTCGAAAAGGCACCCGAGAAGGCCATTCGTATCGATGCGGCGGACAGCATCGTCATGGCCAGGGCCCAACTCGATCTGTCCGGTGGCGGCGAGGCGATCGCCTCGGAATTCACAGCAGGGCCAGGTGGCAAGACCGACATTCTGGCGGCCTCTGTTTCGGCGGGCATGACCACCTTCTCTGTCCTGCCGGGGTGGAATGGTGCCGTGGCACCGCAGGATAGCCAGGCGATGGGTTACTACAACGTTTCCAGCCCGACCGCATTGGTCGGCAGCGATGGCAAGGTTTCTTACAAATACAGTCCGATAGCGACCCTGAAAGCGGGGGACCAGATACAGTTGGCAGCCAATGGCAGCGGGCTGGCGGCCGGCACCTACACCTTGCTGCCGGCGACTTATGCCCAGTTGCCTGGCGCATATCTGGTTTCGGTTAAATCGACCAGCGACCGCATCGTTTCGCGATCCCGCGGGATGACCGATGGCGGCTGGCTGGTCAACGGTTCGATCATGGCCAGTAATGCCGACGGTTCCAGTTCGGCTTACTCGCAGAGCGCCATGACCTTCGAGGTGGCCAATCCTTCGGTGGTGGGTGCTCGGGCAAAGTATCAGATATCAAAACTCAGCGAATTTTTCTACGATACAGCGGGTAACAGTTTGCCGGGCGACGCCGGACAATTGAGCGTGATCGGTCGCCACAGCGTGTCCTTTGACCCGACGATCGTCGCCATGCGCCAGGCCGAAATAGCGGCGGCTGATGGACGCAAGCGAGCAGGCGAAGGCTTGAAACTCGATCTGGCTGCGCCCAAGCTGCTGATCTCAGATGGCTCTGCGGCATCCGATGCGTCGTGGTCGGTCATCGATCAGAACAAGCTGGTTGCACTCGGGGCGGCCAGCCTGTTGCTGGGTGGCGTGCGCGACGTACAGGGTGAAACGACCAATATCGAGACTATTGCCAGCCACGTACTGGTGCAGAACGGCGGGGTGGCGAACGCAAAAAATGCGCTCATTGGCCCGGAGTTGATGCTGACTGCTAAAAAGCAAGTGACGGTCACCGCAGGTAGCCGCATTGAGTCTTTCGGCAAAGTAGCCGGACGCAAGGTGGTACTAAAGGGGTATAAACCCCCACCAGAGTTTGCTCCTTTGCTGGATCCTGGTGCCCTGCTGGGGTATGGCGCCTTCCTGCGCGTCGCCGAAGGGGGGCAGTCCTCCCTTGTCCGTGAAGGCATAGTGAAGGACTTGGACTTAGTCGATATACCGCAAACGGGCGATCTGGTGTTGGCTACAGGTGCCACTATCGCCGGCCAGGCGCTGATATTCGACGCTACTCACAGCAATACACAATCCAGCACGTTTGCTCTTGGCAAACTGCAGGCCGACGGTAGCCGCAGCGGCGGCTACCTGTCGATCGGCGCCGGCCGCATCAATGTGGTGGCTGACGGTAGCACGCCGGCGGAGGGCCTGACTTTCGGCAACGACGACTTTGCGCGCTTTGCCAAGGCTGATCAATTGCGCCTTGCCAGTTATTCGACGCTCGATCTCTATGGCGATGCGATGCTCGGTTCGGCTAGTCTGAATGAGCTGGTGTTGGCGGCAGCCGGGATCGCCGGACATGGCGGGGAGAGTGCCAGGGCCAGTATCGTGGCGAAGCAGATCGTTTTCGAGAATCCGAGTTCGGACAGTACTGTCTTTACGACCACCGGGCTGGGTGGCGGTACGCTTGATGTTTCTGCCGAGCAGATTACCTTCGGCAACAACCGGACGACTCAGGCTCAACGCGATGCCGGAGAGACCGGTTTTGCCCTGCGTGGTTTCGATAACGTGAACCTGCGGGCCTCGGCCGACGTGCGTTTCGCCGGGCGCGGCGTGACAGCCGTCGATAACGACTCGTCCTTTGGCGGCAGCGGCACGGCGACGCGGTTGGTGGTCGATGCCGGTCGGGTGACGACGGTGGGCACTGCCGATCATTTACTGACGGCGAGCGGCGGGACCGCAATCAGGGGCGGTGTAGCTGGCAGCAGCGCGACAGGTCTGGGCGGAACGCTGGAACTGCGCGGCCAGTCGATCGACGTTTCGGGGCGTATCGAGACTGCGGCCGGCAAGCTGACGCTGGCAGCTACCGGCACCGGCAGCAGTGACGATGTCACGGTACGGAATACGGCGGTTATTTCCGCCGAAGGCAGCCAGGTGGCGTTTGCCGATACCTATGCCTACGCCTCCGGCGGCGAGATTACGCTGAAGTCGGCGAAGGGCAATGTGCGCATCGATAGCGGCGCCGTGGTTTCAGTTTCGGCCCATGCCGAGGGTGGCGATGCCGGTTCGCTGGCGCTGATTGCCGAGGAAGGAACAGTCTCGGCTGGCGCCGGTACGCTGCGCGGGGCGGCCAAGGCGGGTGATCCGGATCTGGTTCAGGGCAGACTGAAGGTCGATGCCCTGAGCCTAGCCCTCGATGGCCTGGCCGATGCCGTCCGCCAGTTGCTGCCCGATGGATCGACACGGACAAACTTCGGCGGCGAATGGGATATCCGCGCCCGGGCTGGAGTCGCCCCGCAGAACCTGGCGCTAAGCAAGACCATTACCGCTGAGAACGTGACCATTGCCAACGACAACGGCGGCATAACCGTCGGCGCTTCCGGCGTGATCGATGCTTCGGCCGCCAAGGGTGGCAAGATCGGCCTCTACGGTCGGAATGACGATGTGGTGCTCGACGGTCAGCTGCTGGCCAAGGGTACGGAAGTTGTGAGCGATGCGTCGAATGCCGGGACACGGGGGCAGGGCGGCGAGATTACGCTGGCCACCAGTGGTACCGGAAAGGTCGTGACCAGCGCCGGCAGTGTGATCGATGTCGGGGTGGCCGACGATAGCGTGGCGACCGGCGGCAAGGTGAATTTCCGGGCGGCGAAATCGGCTTCGATCACCAATGCGGCCGATCTGAATGTCCAGCTCGCCGGCACAATTCGTGGTGCCCGGGATGTCGGCGCCGAAATTGTCAGCAGCTCTTCCGACACTGCTCTTACTTCTGCCAAGCTGGCGACCATCAAGAACGGCCTGAATACGCTTTACTCGGCAGCGAACATGGCTTTGCTTCGCAGTCACCTTGGATTCGACAGTTCGATTTATCACATTCGGGCCGGTGTCGAGATTACCTCGGCTGGTGACTTCACGATTTCCAACGATCTCGATTTCAGTACCCTGCGCTTCCAGGGTGAGGCCGGCGTGCTGACGGTGCGGGCCGCGGGCAACCTGAACATCAACGGTACCCTGAGCGATGGCTTCGTCGCGAATGGTTCCAATACCGCTGTGTCGCGCGATGCCAAACTGAGCAGCACCGGTGATGCCTGGTCGTATCGATTGGTGGCCGGCGCCGATGCCGGCGCGGCCGCACCGCTTACCACGAAGATCGCCGGGACGGAGGGCAGCATTAAGGTGGACAGCACCAAACTGGTTCGCACCGGCCGGGGCAGTATCGACATGGCGGCCAGCAAGGATATCAAGCTGCTCGACCGGGCGGCAGTTTATACGGCAGGCATCGCCGATAGCACCAATCCGGCCAACTTTAGCTCGTTTGGAAGTGGGTCGACCATTAACAGCATTATTTCGGTGTTCCCGATTGGTGGCGGTGATATTTCGCTGACGGCTGGCGAGCGCCTTCTGATGGTCAGCACCGGAGAGAACGATCCGGTTGCGCACCATATCAACCAGTGGCTTTTCCGGGCAGGCGGCAATATTCGCGACTTGCAATGGTGGCCGCGGATAGCTTCCTTCCAGCAAGGGGTTGCGGCTTTTGGTGGCGGCGACATCACGCTGACAGCCGGTTCCCAAATCAAGAACTTTACGGCCTATATCCCGACCAGCGGTCGAGTGCCGACCGTCGACGGCGAGCGTCAGCCGGAATTGGCGGTGGTCACCGGCGGCGGTGACCTGATTGTCCGCACGCCCGGTGAGGTAAAGAGCGGTCTGTACTACGCGGAGAGTGGTCGTCTGCGGATCGATGCCGGAACGCTGAGCGACAATGTTGGGCTGGCCTTGGGCAATACCTCGGCCCGCATCGTGGCCGATGGCGATGTCCAGCTCGGCAACGTGTTCAACCCCTTGTGGGTAACCGCCGGCAAGTATGTGAACTCGGGTGGTAGCAGCAGCATTAGTGGCAGTACTGCCGATGAATACAAGATTCGCATCGGTACCTATGGCGAGCGCAGCGCGGTCAGCGTGGTTTCCCTGGCTGGCAATGTCGATCTCAATCCGGACAAGAGGTTTTTCGAGGTCGAGGATGACCAAGCGCACTTTGTCGCGCCGGCCAAGGTTTTCGTAGCCGCACTGAATGGCGACATTTACGGCGCCCTGGCTCAGGCACCGGGCACCAACGGACAACTCGACCTGTTGGCGGCGGGCTCGATCGCGCTCGATGGCGACTCGATCAAGCAACTAGATTTGCCTGCCAGTGTGTTGCCCAGTGTCAGTAATCCGGTCAAGGGCACCAACTTTTCGTTGTTGAGCTTGCTCGGTGGCGCCGCCACCACGAGCCATTCAGTAATGCCCTGGCACGAAGGCGACAACCAACCGAGCCGGCTGGTGACCCTGACCGGCAACATCAGCGGGCCGGATGACAAGGCGGCCGTGTTCTCTGAGGCTGTACAGGTTGAGTCCGGCGGAAAAATCAAGGATATGAGCTTGACTGTCCAGCATCTTGCGGAAGACTCGGTGAGCCGCGTCACCGCCAAGGGCGATATTTCCTTCACGCTCGACAACACAAAAACGGCGCAGGGCTTCAAGGTTAACGGGCCGGGACGCCTGGAGGTGATTGCCGGTGGCAATGTCGATCTCGGCACCAGCACAGGCATTGTCAGCAAGGGTAACGTCGAAAACCCCTACCTGCCGACCGGCGGTGCTGACCTGTTCGTGATGGCCGGCACCACATCGCCAGATTATGCAGGCTTCCTGAAATACCTCCTGGATAACGGCTTGTCGGTTGGTAGCGATAGGACGCCGAATGGCTTGCGCAACCGTTTCTATAGCTTGTTGCGCGATTTTGGTAACGAAGCAGAACACGGCGGCGGTGAAAGCAGTTACGAGCAAGGGCGGGCAGTCATTCGCGCCTTGTTCCCGACTGCGTCTTTCAGCGAGGGCAATATCGACCTCTTCTATAGCGCGATCAAGACCGAACAGAGTGGGCGCATCGATCTTCTAGCGCCGGGTGGCGGCGTAACTGTCGGTATCGCCAATCCATCCAGTTCAATTGTCAGAAAGCCGGCTGAACAGGGCTTGTTCACCTTCCGTGGCGGCGATATCCGGGCTTTTGTCCGGGAGAATTTCCTGGTTAACCAGTCGCGGGTGTTCACCCTCGATGGCGGCGATATCCTGGTCTGGGCCGATCGCGGCAACATCGATGCCGGCAATGGTGCGAAGACGGTCAGTGCCACGCCGCCGCCGGTTCTCGTGGTGCGCGATGGCCAGATCATTCTCGACGCGAGCAACTCGGTTTCCGGTTCAGGCATCGGGGCTTTGACCTCGCGTGACAGCTCGCCCATCAGCAACATGTATCTGTTCGCGCCGCAAGGCGCCATCGATGCCGGCGATGCCGGACTGCGCAGCAGCGGCAACATTACGTTGGGGGCGCAGACGATCCTCAATGCCAGCAACATTCAGGCGGCCGGCAGCGTGACGGGCGCACCGGCGCCAGCAGTTACCGCGGCGCCGGTCGCGACTCCGACCTCACCGGCCAATAGCGATAAGGGGGAGGCCCAGGCGGCAAGCGCACTGGCCGGTAACCGCGAGGCGGCACCGGGAATTCTCACGGTCGAAGTGATCGAAGGCGGGGAAGCAGCAGCCGAGCCAACCGCCGCGCCAACCTCGAAAAAAGACGATGAGAAAAAGAAGCGCTGATGGCATGCAAGGTCACGGGCGAATTAGCACGGCTGTAAAGAACGAATTTCATAATCGATCAACTCAACACATGTCGGACATGATGAAAAACATTGCAAACTGGATGGTCGTTTCGGCAAGTCTGCTTGCCCTGACTGCGCACGCGGCCGACGGCTTTAACCCGGATGACTGGCAGTACAAGCAGAAGACGGTGATCAACACCACCGCCGATGGGGTGGAGCTGAAGCAGGGCGCCGCCCAGTTGCCGCTGGCGCTGCGCCTGCACACCGGCAATTTCGCCTTTGCCGAAGCCAAGCCGGACGGTAGCGATCTGCGGGTGACGGCTGGCGACGGCAAGACGCCGTTGCACTTCCATATTGAAAAATACGATGCGACCAACGAGCTGGCGGTGATCTGGATCCAGCAGCCCAAGCTGACGCCGTCCTCGGCCAAGGCCGATGCGCTGACGTTGTATTGGGGCAACGAAAAGGCCGCTGCCGCCAGCGATGCGCCGGGCAGCTACGATGCCGCGCAGAGTTTGGTGCTGCATTTTTCCGACAATGGCCCGGTACGCGATGCAACGGCTAATGCCAATCACCCGCGTGATTTTACGGCCAAGGCCGTGGCCGGTCCGCTCGGCGATGCGCTCAGTCTGGATGGCAGCGGCGGGCTGACTGTTCCGGCTTCGCCATCGCTGAGACTGGTGACTCCCAATGGTCTGACCTTTACCGCCTGGATCAAGCCGGCCGCCGATCTTTCCGGTACCTTGTTCGAGCAGGGCGAAGCGGGCAAGAGTCTGGCGCTGGCCATCAAGGGCGGCAAGCTGGTGGCCCTGGTCAACGGCAAGGAATTCGCCGCGAAAGCCACCGTGCTGGCCGATACCTGGCAGCACGTGGCGATGACCCTGATCGGCGGCCGGCTGACCTTCTACATCGAAGGCGCCGAGGCCGGCACGGCCGACGTTGTCGTTGCCGACAGCGGCGGCGATATCCGGATCGGCAGCGGTTTCCGTGGCGAGCTGGATGAGGTCACGCTGGCCGCCACCTCGCGTTCGGCCGATTACATCAAGGCCCTGCATGGCAGCCAGCAATCGGACAGCCCGATGCTTGGCGCCGAGGAAGAGGCGGCTGGCGAGAGCGCTTCCTACATCGGCATCCTGCTCGGCGCCTTGACGCTGGACGGCTGGATCGTCATCGGCATCCTGGCCGTGATGGCGGTGGTCAGCGTCGCGGTGATGATCGGCAAGACGCTGTTTCTCGGCCGGGCCGACAAGGCCAACAACGCTTTCCTCAGCAATTTCCGCGACAACCCGCGCAAGCTGCTGCGGCCGGATTCGATGGAGACCAAGGCGATCTCCGAAGACGATGCGATGGCCCATTCGACGATCTACCGCCTGTACAAGATCGGCATCCAGGAAATGCGCCACCGCTTTGAAACCCAGGCCCAGAGCGGCACGGAAATCAGCCTGTCGGGCGCCGCGCTCAATTCCATCCGGGCGGCGATGGATGCCGCGATGGTGCGCGAGAACCAGCGCCTGAACAGCCAGATCGTGTTGCTGACCATTGCCATTTCCGGCGGCCCCTTCCTCGGCCTGCTCGGCACCGTGGTTGGCGTGATGATCACCTTCGCGGCGATTGCCGCGGCCGGCGACGTCAATGTGAACTCCATCGCGCCGGGTATCGCCGCCGCACTGGTGGCGACGGTGGCCGGTCTGGCCGTGGCGATTCCGGCGCTGTTCGGCTACAACTGGCTGGCGATCAAGATCAAGAACGTCTCGGCCGACACCCAGGTGTTCGCCGACGAGTTCCTGACCAAGTCGGCCGAGCTTTACTCCGTCTAAGCGCAGGCGAGTCGCATGCACGTTCAGGAAGACAACCAGCCCTATGACGAGATCAACGTCACACCGATGCTCGACCTCGCCTATGTGCTGCTGGTCATCTTCATCATCATGACGACGGCTTCGGTACAGGGCGTCAAGGTCGATCTGCCCAAGTCGGTGGCCAGTTCCAGCCTGGCCAAACCGGGCACCAAGGCGGTGACGGTGGCGCAGAACGGCGACGTCTTTCTCGATGCCTACCCGGTCACCATGGAGCAGCTCGACCTGCGTCTGGCGCAATATCTGGCGGCCAACCCGGCGCTGTCCATCGTCATCAAGGGCGATGGTCGTGCGCAGTACGCCAAGGTGATGGAGGTGATGGAGTTGCTCAAGCGCAACGGCATCACCGACCTTGGCCTGGCGACGACGCGGGCGACGAGGTAAGGCGATGCACGTCCAGAGCGAAACTAAACCCTACGACAGCATCAACGTGACGCCGATGCTCGACCTCGCCTATGTGCTGCTGGTTATCTTCATCCTGATGACGACGGCATCGGTATCGGGCATGTCGATCAACCTGCCCAAGCCGTCGAACAAGCCGAGTACCGAAAAGCACGAGATCAAGGTCATCCAGATCCGGCCCGACGGCTCGCTGCATCTGAATGGCGCAGGCGTCACCGTGCGCGAGCTGGAAGCCCAGCTCAAGGCCACGATGGCGCGCGATCCCAAGGCGTCCGTCGTACTCAAGGGCGACCCGGCGGTGAACTACGCCCGCGTCGTCGAAGTGCTCGACCTGACCGGCGCCATGGGCATCGGCGCGGTCGGTCTGGTCACCGCCAGAATCGGCAACTGAAGATCATGGCCAACCCGAAACCAACGCCGCGTCGCTGGCTGATCCTCCTTGTCCTTGGCCTGCTCGGCCTCGCCCTGATCGGCCTGGTTGTCTGGGGCGTCATGAGCCTGATGGGCGGCAAATCCGGCAAGGCGCGCAAGCCGCCAGTCGTCACCTTGCTGCCGGACAAGCCGCCGCCACCGCCGCCGCCACCCAAGGAAGAAAAGAAACCGGAACCGCCGAAGGACGACAAGAAGGAAGTCAAGGTCGAGCAGCCGAAGGAACAGGCGCCGCCGGCCCAGAACGAACCGCTGAAGATGGAAGGGGCGGCCGGTGACGGTCCGAGTGCTTTCGGCGCCGGTTCGGTCGGCCGCGATTACGTCGGCGGCAATATCGGTGGCGGGGCACAGCAAGGCATGTATGCCGGCCGTCTGCAACGCCATTTGCAGGAACAACTGAACCGCAACCGCAAGCTGAAGGAATCCGACTATCGCGTCACGCTGCGCGTCTGGCTGCGCCGCGACGGTTCGGTTGAGAAGGCCGATCTCGCCCAGAGCACCGGCAGTGCGACGCTCGACGAACTGCTCAAGGAAACCTTGCTGCAAGTCGGTGCGATGCGTGACGCGCCGCCGGAAAACATGCCGCAACCGATCCGTATCCGCGTCACCGCCCGCGGCTCTCCGTAGGTCGGGCTGCCGCCTGACCCAACGTAAATAATTGTTATGAAGCAATCCTGTGAGAAATCGATGAAATTCAATCTAAAGCCTTTGCACAAGGCCATGGCCGGCGTTCTGGTAAGCATGCTGGTGGCCGGCACACCGGCCCAGGCCGATGACCGCGAATCGCTCGAAGCGCTGCGCGAAACGACCTTGAACCTGATCGATGCGCTGGTTGAGCAGGGCATCTTCAGCCGCGAAAAAGCCGACGCCGTGATCAAGGCCGCCCAGGCCAAGGCGGCGCGGTCGGCGGCGAAACAGGCGCCGAAGGCCGGCGCCCCGGTGCGCGTCCAGTACGTGCCGGAAACCGTGAAGAACGAAATCCGCGAGCAACTGAAGCAGGAAGTGCTGGCCCAGGCCAAGAACGAGCGCTGGGCCGAACCCAATGCTGTGCCGTCCTGGCTCGACCGGATCAAGTGGGAAGGCGACATTCGCTTGCGCTATCAGATGGATCGATACGATTCGGCCAACACCAAACCGCTCGATTACATCTTCGCGGCGGATAGCGGTACCACTCGTGCCGCCGGTCTGCTGACGGGAGACGAACTCAGAGGGGCAACGGCCAATACTACCGATGACCGGGAACGTTTTCGTTTGCGTGCTCGCCTGGGCATGTTGGCCAGGGTTTCCGACGATTGGAGCGCCGGGATTCGTCTGGCGACGGGTTCGGCTACCGACCGCGTTTCGACCAACCAGACGATGGGGCAGGATTTCAATAAGTACACGCTGTTCGTGGATCGCGCCTACCTCAAATACGAGCCGGTCGAATGGCTGTCGATTAGCGGCGGACGCATTCCCAATCCCTGGTTTTCTACCGATCTGGTGTGGGATGAAGACCTGAATTTTGAAGGTTTTGCAGTTACCGCCAAGCCGATAATTGGTGATGGCAGCTTCAGGCCATTCCTGACTGTCGGCGCCTTTCCGATCAGGGAAGATAGTCCGCCAACTGCGGATACCCGCTGGTTGAGTGGCGTCCAGGCCGGCGCCAAGTGGGCGTTGGCACAGCACGCCAGCCTGACCGTCGGTGCCGCCTGGTATAACTACAGCAAACTTGAGGGGCGTACCGATGGTGACCCGCAAATGGATTTGGTGCCCACCCTCGGTCGGTCCGAGTATGGCAAGGGGCTGCGGCAAAAGGGCAACACCTTGTTCTTGACCGACTTGGATCGCACGGATGGAGAGGCGCCGCAGTATTGGGGGCTCGCTTCGAAATTTCGCCCGGTCAACATCACTGCATCGCTCGATCTCGGCCATTTCGACCCGGTTCACGTCATCCTGACCGGCGACTACGTCAAGAACACCGCTTTTGATCGCCGCGAAATGCAGCGTCGCACCGGGTTGAATCTGATCGATGGCAAAGACTACGGCTATCTCTACAAGATCACCGTCGGCATGCCGAAGCTGGAGAAGCGGCACGACTGGCAGGCATCCTTCGCCTACCGCTATCTCGGCTCCGACGCGACGGTCGATGCCTTCACCGATTCCGATTTCGGTCTGGGCGGCACCAACCTGAAGGGCTACCAGCTCGGTTTGAACTACGGGGTCGATCAGAATGCCTGGCTCAGCCTGCGCTGGATGTCGGCCGAGTCGATCGAATCCTTCTCGCTCGATCCTTCCCATCGCTTTGCGGTGGATCTCCTGCAGGCTGACGTCAATGTGCGTTTCTAAATCACCGTTGTTTTCCGTGCTGCTCGCCGCGGTTGTTCTGGCGGCAGTCATGCTGACCGTTCCTGCCTTTGCCGCCGAGAAAAACGTGGACCGGAGCAAGGAGCAGGTGCGCCGCTTGCAGCAGGCGCAGCGCCAGCTGGAGCAGGAAAAGGCGAAACTGGGCGAAGAGAAGGCGGCGGTCGAAGCCGAGCTCGGCGAAGCCCGGAAAAAGGCCGAGGCCGAGACGCGACGTGCCGCCAGTCTGGCGAAAGACGTGAGTGCATTACGCACAGCGCGCGACGCCGTGGCCGGCAAGCTCGCCGAAAGCGAGGCCGAGTTGCGCCGGACCCAGGAGCAGCAACGCTTCGCCGAAGCCGAAGGCAAGCGTCTGCAGGCGGCGTTGGCTAGCGAAAAACAGCAACTTGCCGTGACCATCGAACGCAACAAGGAAATGCACAAGGTGAGCGGCGAGGTGCTCAGCCTCTACGAGAAGAAATCCTGCTTCGACAGCGCCTTCCAGCGTGAACCCTTGACCGGCCTGAAACGGGTCGAGATCGAGAATGCCGTCGAGGATCTGCGCGACAAGCTCGATAGCCAGCGCGCCGGTTTGTGACCGCCCGGAGCATCGAGCCCGGCGGCCTTTGCTCGCCGGCCCTGCTGATTCGGCTAATCCCCTTTGCCGTCTTCATTGGCCTGCTGGCGCTCGAACCCTGGCTGGCCCGACAGTTGGCCGATGTCTTCGATACGCGCTGGCTCTATGGTTGGCGGTCGATTGTCGTCGCCGGCTTGCTGGCGCTGATGTGGCGGCGCTATGCCGAGCTCAGGGTTGACCTTCCGGGAATTGGCGAATGCCTGCTGGCCGTGGGGGTCGGGCTGGCCGTGCTGGTCGTCTGGCTGATGCTCGATGCCGGTTTTTTCGTGATCGGCCAATCCGGTTCCGGCTTCGATCCGCGCCAGCCGGACGGCAGGCTCCACTGGCCGCTGGCCGTGATGCGGCTGGCCGGTTCGGCGCTGGTCGTGCCGGTGATGGAGGAGCTGTTCTGGCGCTCGCTGGTGATGCGCTGGCTGGTCGCCACCGACTTCGTCGCAGTGACCCCGGCCAAAGTGGGAATTTCCGCCTTGCTCATTTCCAGCGTGGTCTTCGGCTTCGAACATAGCCAGTGGGCGGCCGGTATCGTGGCTGGCCTGGCCTATGGCTGGCTGTACCGGCGCAGCGGCAATCTGTGGCTGGCGATTCTCGCCCATGTCGTGACCAATGCCGGGCTTGGCCTGTGGGTGTTGGCGGCCGGCGCCTGGTATTTCTGGTAGCGGAATGCCGTCGGCAATCTGAGCATCATATTCCCGTAATCTGCAGCGAATATCCTGAGAAGTCGTAAAAGTTCGTAAATGGGCAAGTGATGTCAGCGAGAATTCTGGTAGTTGAAGACCAACCGGCGATCAATGAATTGATTGTCGTAAACCTCGTGCACGCCGGGTTCAAGGTGATGGCGACGGAGGATGCCGAAACCGCCTGGCAGATGCTGATTGCCTCCCCGCCCGAGGTCATGCTGGTGGACTGGATGTTGCCCGGCATGTCGGGCTATCAGTTGATCCGCCATATCCGGGCGGACAGTCGCTACCGGGATATCTCGGTGATCATGCTGACGGCGCGTTCCGACGAGGTGGACAAGATTTCGGCGCTCGAGGCCGGGGCTGACGACTACGTCACCAAGCCGTTTTCGCCGCGCGAGCTGGTCGCCCGGGTCAAGGCCGTGCTGCGCCGGCGCGACCCGCAGATGGCCGAAGGGGCGGTGGCCCTCGGCGGTCTCAGCCTGCAGCCGCACACCCGGCAGGCGCTGGCCGGCAACGATCCGATCTGCCTTGGCCCGACCGAATTCCGCCTGCTGCACTTCTTGATGACCCATGCCGAACGCGTGCACAGCCGCAGCCAGTTGCTCGACTCGGTCTGGGGCGGCCGCTCGCATATCGAGGAACGGACGGTCGATGTGCACATCCGGCGCCTGCGCAGCATTCTCGAAAACTACGCGCTGGACGGCATGGTGCAAACGGTACGCGGCATGGGATATCGCTTTTCCATCGTTTCGGAAAAGGCTTGACGCTCCCGCCGCAGCCTGCCTCGCCGGCGCTCTGCCGGCCGGTTTCTGACTGGATTTTTTCTCGTGCCGATTCTTGATCGTCTGTTCGTTGCCAGCACGCTGGCCGTTTCACTCGTCTCGCCGGTCTTCGCCGATCCCGACGATACCTTCAATATCTATGTCGCCGCTGGCGCTCAGCAGGACAGCAACCTGTTTCGCCAGGCCGCCAATGAGCAGAGCGACACGGTGCAGACCACCTCGCTGACCCTGGCGCTGAGCAAACCTTTCGCCCAGCAGCGCTTTTCGCTCGATGCGACCTTGATCGACTACCGTTACAGCAAGAACGACTACCTCGACTACCAGGCGAAGAACTATAACGGCGCCTGGAACTGGGCACTGTCGTATCGCCTGACCGGCGTTCTGTCGGCCAGCCGGACCGAGGCCCAGAACAGTTTTGTCGATTACACCGAAAGCACCCCGGAGCGGCGCAAGAACGTCCGGCAGACCGACGTCAATCATCTCGGCGCCGAATGGCAGGTACGCGGTGGTTGGCGCTTGCTCGGCGGCCTGACCAATACCGAGCAGAGCAACAGCCAGACATTCAGCCAGCAAAGCGGTTTCGTGCTGAATACCTGGGAGGCGGGAGCCAAGTACCTCTGGCCGGCCGGCAGCTACCTGCAACTGCTGCGTCGCGAAGGCGACGGCGAATACATCGATCAGCAACTGGTCAGCTTCGCCATGCTGCGGGCGCCGTTCAACCCGCAACACGACACCGACTTCCGGCAGATCGAGACCGAGGCGCGGCTGTTCGTGCCGTTTACCGGAAAATCCACGCTCTCCGCCAAGCTCGCCAAGCAGGCGCGCGAGCACCAGCACTTCAGCCAGCGCGACTACGATGTCTACGTCGGGCGGCTTGATTACAGCTGGCAACCGACCGGCAAACTTTCGCTGAACAGCTCGTTGCGCCGCGAGGTGGCGGCCTATCAGGATTACGCCAGCAGCTATTACCTGGGCGACGGGGTGAACCTGCAGCCGACCTGGCAGATCAGCGCCCGGACGGTGATGCGCCTGAATTACGACTGGCAGCGCCGGCGTTTCGACGGCGAGTTGATCGCCGGTCTGGCCGAGCGGCGCGACACCCTGCAGTCGATCCGCCTCGGCATCGACTGGCTGCCGGCCCGCTGGGCCACGGTGACGACCAGCATTCAGCGCGACAGCCGGAAATCGAGCCGGGACAATTTCGATTTCAGTACCAACATCCTCAGCGTCAATGCTCGCCTGAATTTTTGATTTTCAGCGCCCGCCCAGCCTCTGGTAATGCGCCACGACCAGCGGCACGTAGCGGCGGGTTTCGGCGTAGGGCGGCAGACGGCGGCCGTAGCGAATGACCGCGCCTTCGCCGGCGTTGTAGGCGGCCAGCGCCAATTCCAGATTGTTGTCGAAGAGGGCCAGCAGGTCGCGCAGATAACGGGCGCCGGCGCGGATATTTTCGCCGGGGTCGAGCAGGTTGACCGTGCCGTAGCGGCTGGCCGTCGCCGGCAGCAATTGCATCAGCCCGGTCGCTCCCTTGGGTGACACGGCACCCCGGTTGTAGCCCGATTCGACGGTGATCACCGCGTGCAGCAGCGCGGCGTCGACGCCGGTGTCGCTGCTGGCGCGCAGCACGGCATCGTGAAACGGCCGCTCGCCGAAGGGCAGGGCGAGCACGCCGCGCGGCGCGCGCATGGCGGCACGCGCCGGCTCGAACCGGTCGGCGAGGACCAGCCGGTAACGCCGGTCGTCGGGGATGTTGCTGAGGTGCTCGACGCCGTCTTCATCGACGAAGCTGAAAATGCCGCCGGCCGCCAGGGCCGGGGCCGAAACAACGATGGCGAGACAGAACAGGGCGGGGCGCAGGGGCATCGGCGCAGCCTACCCGTCGCGTGTTACAGCAGATTGACCATGGCATGACCTGGCGCCAAACAATCTCCCGTTCGTCATTCTCCTGTAACGCGCGATACCTAGCATGGCCGGTACTTTCAACGACTATTGGCGATCTCGTGCTGCGCTACCTGTTCTCCTGCCTCACCCAGCGTCTTTCCCCGGCTGCCGGCTTGCGCCAGCGTGGTTTCACGCTGCTCGAACTGCTCGTCGTGATGGTCATCATCGGCCTGCTCGCCGGCTATGTCGGGCCGAAATACTTTTCGCAGATCGGCAAGTCCGAGGTCAAGGCGGCGCGGGCCCAGATCGATGCGCTGGAAAAGGCGCTCGACCAGTACCGCCTCGACGTCGGCCACTACCCGACCACCGAACAGGCGCTGGCCGGGCTGATGAAGCGTCCGGCCGGCGAAAACCGCTGGCAGGGGCCGTACCTGAAAAAGGACGTGCCGGCCGACCCCTGGGGCAATGCCTACCAGTACCGCCAGCCGGGCGAACATGGCGAACTCGACCTGTTCTCCTACGGCAAGGATGGCAAGCCCGGTGGTGAGGGCGAGGCTGCCGACATCACCAACTGGTGAGTTGCGCCGCAATGGATTACGAAGTGACCGCGGTATTCCCCGGGCAGGGCGTTTCGCTGCTCCGGGTGGCTGCCGATTCGCCGGAAGCGGTGGCGTCGGCGCCGGCCCTGCAGGGCGGCCTGGTCGTCTCGCTGCGGGCACTCGGCGAGCAAAAAGGCGGCGGGCGGCGCGGCAAGTTTCCGCTGCCACTGTTTACCCGCCAGTTGCTGGCGCTGCTCCAGGCCGGGCTGACCGTGGTCGAAGGGCTCGATACCCTGGCCGCCCAGGATCAGGGTTCGATTACCTCCGAGGTGATCGGCCGCCTGCTGACCGACCTGCGCGAAGGCCAGTCGCTGTCGGCGGCCTTGCAACGCCAGCCGGAGGCCTTTCCGAATTTGTATGTGGCCACCGTCAAGGCCAGCGAACAAACCGGCGACATGCCGGAAGCGCTGCAACGCTATATCGTCTTCCACGAAAAGCTGGCCGACCTGAAAAAGAAGATCGTCAGCGCCGCCATCTACCCGGTGATGCTGATGTCGGTCGGCGGCATCGTCACGCTGTTCCTGCTCGGCTACGTCGTGCCGCGCTTCAGCCTGGTTTTCGCCGACAGCGGCCGCGACCCGCAAGGCGTTTCCAGCCTGCTCTTTGCCTGGGGCGGCTTCATCAACCAGCACGCCGGCGAACTGGCGATCGCTGCGCTGGTGGCGGTGGTCGGCCTTGTCGCACTGTTCAGATTGCCCGCCGTGCGGGCTGCCGCGGCCCGCGCCGCGTGGCGTTTTCCGGGCATGGGCGAGCGCATCCGGCTGGTCTATCTGGCGCGGTTCTACCGCACCACCGGCATGCTGCTGCGCGCCGGCATCCCGCTCAAGACGACACTCGGCATGGTTGCCGACATCCTGCCGGCTGCCTTGCGCGAAGGCTTGCTGCGGGCGGTCGCCGATATCGAACAGGGGCGGCCGTTTTCGCGGGCCGCCGAGGGCGGCGGGCTGACCACGCCGGTCGCCCTGCGGATGATCGCCGTCGGCGAACGCAGCGGCCAGCTCGGCGACATGATGGAAGCAGTCGCCACCTTTTACGACGAGGAAATCAACCGCTTCGTCGACACCTTCACCCGTTTGTTCGAGCCACTGCTGATGACGATCATCGGCGGCATTGTCGGCGGCATCGTGTTGCTGCTCTACATGCCGATTTTTGAACTGGCCGGCAATTTCCAATAGGCGTGGCGATGAATTCACCTTCCGAAGAACGGCTGCTGATCGACAGCTTAGAACGCGATGCATTGCTCGCCGAGGCCCGCCGGCTGGCCACGGCCGGCGGCGGGCTGGCGGCGGTGATGGCCGGCTTGCAGGCCGATTTCGGGCAGAGCGAGGAAGCGGCTGGCGAACTGACGGCGGCGGCTTTCGGTCTGTCGGCGATCAGTCTGGCCGAACTGTCCGACTATTCGCTGGCCCTGGATCTGGCGCCGTTTGCCGAATTCATCCGCCGGCAGGCGCTGGTTCTCGACATCGGCGAGGCCTATCTGGTGGCGACGCCGAATCCGTTCGACACGGTGCTGCGCGACTGGCTCGAAGGCCTGGTGCCGCTCGGCCGGCCGTTGCACTGGCGTCTGGTGCCGGCCTCGGTGCTGAGCGCCTACCTGACCCGCGAGGAATCCCGGGTGCGGGCGCTGGATGGCAGCCTGGGCGGCGAAGGCGGCCAGATCGCCATCGGTTCGGTGGCGGAAGACCTGTCGCTGCAACGCATTTCGGAAGACGGCAGCCCGGTCGTCCGGCTGCTCCGTTCAACACTGCATGACGGCCTGAAAGCCGGGGCCAGCGACATCCATATCGAGGCCCACAGTCGCGGCCTGGCGATCAAGTACCGGATCGACGGCGTACTCAACTACGCCGGCTCGATCGATGGCAGCGATACCGCCGAACAGATGATTTCGCGGGTCAAGGTGCTCTCCGACCTCGATATTTCCGAACGCCGCGTGCCGCAGGACGGCCGTTTCAAGGTCAGTTGGCAGGGCCGCGAAATCGACATCCGCGTCTCGATCATGCCGAGCATCTGGGGTGAGGATGCGGTATTGCGGGTCCTCGACAAGCAGGCGCTGACCGACCACCTGCAGGGCCTGCGCCTCGATGCCATGGGTTTCGACGCCGACATCATGGCGCGCATCCGCCGGCTGGCCAGCGAACCTTACGGCATGGTGCTGGTCACCGGCCCGACCGGCAGCGGCAAGACGACCACGCTGTACGCCGCGCTGAGCGAGATCAATCGCGGCGAGGACAAGATCATCACCATCGAAGACCCGGTCGAGTACCAGTTGTCCGGCGTGCTGCAGATTCCGGTCAACGAGAAAAAAGGCCTGACCTTTGCCCGCGGCCTGCGCTCCATCCTGCGCCACGACCCGGACAAGATCATGGTCGGCGAAATCCGCGATTCGGAAACCGCGCAGATCGCCGTGCAGGCCGCCCTGACCGGCCACCTCGTATTCACCACGGTGCACGCCAACAACGTCTTCGACGTGATCGGCCGCTTCCTGCACATGGAGGTCGACCCGTACAACCTGGTTTCCGCCCTCAACGGCGTCATCGCCCAACGGCTGATCCGCACGCTGTGCACGGCCTGCATGAAGCCCGTGGTGCCGAGCCCGGAAGCCTTGAGCGACGCCGATATCGATCTGGCTGCCAGCAGCGGCTGGCAGTTTCAGCAGGCGGTCGGCTGCGGCACCTGCCGCGGCACCGGCTACCGGGGCCGGCGGGCGATTGCCGAATTGCTCGTGCTCAACGACGAAATTCGCGAACTGATCATCAGCCGGGCGCCGATCCGCCAGCTCAAGGAAGCCGCCCGGCGCGGCGGCACCCGCTCGCTGCGCGAAAGTGCCCTCGATCTCGTGCGCGACGGTGCGACCAGTCTGGAGGAGGCCAACCGTGTCACTTTCGTGGCTTGATCGCCTGACCCTGTTCATCCACCCGCAACGCATCGTTCTCGAACGGCAGCCCTGGCGCGGCGCGGCCACCCGCCAGTCAGCCGACGTGGCGCTGCCGGCCAGCGGCGAAGCCGACTGGCAGCCGGCACTGGCCGCCGCCGAAGCCTTGCTCAAGGCGGAAGGCAAGCGGGGGGCCGCACTGCGCATCGTCGTCGCCGACCATTTTGTCCGCTACGCGCTGTTGCCGTGGAGCGAAAACATCAGCGGCAACAAGGCGCGGCTGGCCATGGCCCGGGCGTTGCTGAAGAACACGCTGGGTGACAAGGCGGAAAAGCTGGAGATTGCCCTCGATCATCCGGCCTTCGCAAAGAACGGCCTGGCCGCCGGTATCGACCGCCAGCTGCTGGCCGGCCTACGCGCCGCCGCCAAGGCCCGGCGGCTGCGGCTGACGACGCTGCAACCGCGGCTGATCGCCGAACTGGCGGCCCGGCACCGGCAACTGGTCGATGGCTGGTTCGCCTGCCTCGACGCTGAATGGCTGACCCTGGCCGGCCTGTGCGGCGGCGAACTCGTCAGCCTGCGCAACCATCGCGCCAGTACCGGCGATCCGGCGCTGCTGGCCGGCGAACTGGCCGGCCTGCTGGCGGCGGAAAGCACCGCGCCGCCAGGCGCAGTGGCCGGCAAGAAACTGTTCATCGCCAGCCGCCAGGTGGCTGTGCCGATCCTCGCCGGGGGCTGGGAGACGACGAACTGGCCAGCTGCCATTGGTGGTGATGCGCATGCGTGAAATTGAACTCGATTTTCAGCCGCGGCGTCCCGGTCTGCTGCCGGTGGTCCTGCTGCTCGTCGGTGCGCTGCTCGCGGCCGACGTCTGGCACGAATATAGTGCGCTGCGCGACCAGCTCACGGCAGCCGAATCGCGCCTCCAGCAGGCCGAGCGGCGGGCCGAACGGCTTGATGCCGGGCGCCGCGACAGTCGGCCGGAGAATGTCTTTACGGCCGACGAAAGCAAGGCCCTGCGTCAGGCGATCGCTGCCATCCGGATCGACTGGGAAGGGCTCTACCACAGCATCGACCAGGCGGTCAGCGAGGAGGTCAGTCTGCTCGCCATCCGTCCCAGCGCGGCCGGCAAAGCGGTGCAGATCTCCGGCGAGGCACGCGACATGGTGGCGGCCCTGGCTTTCGTCGAGGCACTGCGCCGCGCCCCGCTGGCCCAGGTGGTCTTGCTGTCGCACCAGGTCAAGCAGAACGATCCGCAACATCCCATCATTTTCGAGATTGCCGCGACATGGCTGACCGGTTCCTGAAGCTCCTGCTGGCCCGCCTGCGCTTTGCCGCCGCCAACCTGCCGGTGCTGCCGGCGCTTGCTTTGCTGCTGGTCGGCGCGGCCGGCCTCGGCCAGCTGTTCCTGCTGCCCGGCCAGGAAGCGGCCATCGAAGCCAGCGAGCACCGTCTGGCCAGCCTCGAGCGCAGCGCCCGGCGGGCGGCGATCGAGCGCCAGAGTGTCCAGGTCTCGCCGGAAGATACGCGGCAACGCTTGCTCGACCGCTTTCCCAGCGAAGACCAGCTCAATGCCGAACTCGGCCGCCTGCTCGAGATGGCGGCCACGGCGGGTTTGACTATCGTGAGCGGCGATTACCGGCTGATGCCGGCCAAGGACGGCCTGTTCGACCGTTATGTGCTGAATTTTCCGGTCAAGGGCGATTACCGGAAGATACGCGGCTACGTGCAGGCGGTGCGCAGCGAATTTCCCGATCTGGCCGTCGACGATATCGCGCTGCGCCGCGAGAACATCGCCAGCGCCGAGGTCGAGGCGCAACTGCGTTTCGTCCTGTTCGGCCGGAGGAAAGCGGCATGAAGGCGAAACAGCGCTGGCTGATTCTCGGCGGCCTGCTGCTCGCCACGCTCGCCGCCGCCTACATGGCCGAGGACGAGGCCCCGGCCGCCACCGGCCAGCGCCAGGCCGCCAACCCGGCCGGCCAAGCGCGTCGGGCGGCCGGCCCCGACAAACTGGCCGAAACGGCCGCGCCGCCGCTCAGTTTCCCCGAACCGGTGGCCGGAAAGGATGAGGAGGGCGAGGTCATCGACCCGTTCCGCAACAAGAGCTGGTATGTCTCGCCACCGCCGCCGCCACCACCCAAACCGACGGCGCCGCCGCTGCCTTTCCAGTACCTCGGCAAGCTCAGCGAGGACGGCGAAACCCGCGTCTTCCTCAATCATCAGGGCAAGCACCTGATCGCCAAGGTCGGCGACGTGATCAACGGCACCTACAACGTCGAAGAAATCGCCGGCGGGCAGATGACTTTCCTCTATCAGCCGTTGCAGGAAAAGCAGACCCTGGCCATCGGCAGCGAGCGCTAATCGGGCGCCGGCCGGCCGCCTGGGCTGGCACGGATGAGCCGAACGGCTCATGTTTTCTGCTTTGAATTGAAATAATTCGAGCCGATGATCGATATGCCGTCGGGCTGGCAAGGCGTTATTGTCAGGGACGGCATGCTCCGGTCGCCCCGACCGGGCAAACAATAACGACAGGAGACAAACCATGAAGTCCGTAACCAACCCATTATCGTTACCCGCGGTGCGCTGCCTCGGCGCGCTGATCATGCTGCTCGGTGCCGGTGCGGCGCATGCCGACCGCTGCGCCAACCTGGTTCAGGCTTTCGGCAACCGGCTGGCCGACGTCAGCTGCGTCGACAGCACGGATCTGACCACGGCCAACCCGGCGACGACGCCCGCCAACAATTCGCTGCCCGGCCTGCCGCCCTTTGCCTTCACGCCGCAGAGCGACCGGGCGACGATCGCCCCGGACCCGGCCAACCGGACGCCGATCAAGGGGCCGGTGCCCGGCCTCCAGCTCAACGCCCGCATCGCCAGCGACCCGACTGGCCAGGCGCGCTTCCTGTTGCGCCTGCCGGCCAACTGGAATGGCCGCCTGGTGGTGGCCGGGGCGTCCGGCACGCGCAGCGAGTTCAACGGCGATTTCGCCTGGAGCGATTACGTCGTCCAGAAAGGCTACGCCTACGCCTCGCAGAACAAGGGGGTGCTCAATCTCAAGCTGAGCGATGGCAGCGATCCGCTGGCCTGCCGTCTTAACCCGACCTCGCCGACCTGGGCGCATTTCTACGATAACGATCCGGGCCAGGAATTCACCCGCTGGCGGGATTTCATGGTGCTTGCCTCGAAACTGGCCCACCAGGGGGCTGCCGCCCATTACGGCCGGGCGCCGCGCTACACCTACGCGGTCGGGACTTCCAACGGTGGCTACCAGGTTCGTCGGGCGGTCGAGTCGGCCCCCGAATGGTTTGCTGGCGGTGTCGATTGGGAAGGCACTTTCGTCGATGCCAATGCCGCCAATCTGCTGACCGATTTGCCGGCGGCGGTGCTGAATTTCCCCGACTATGTCGATGGCGGCATGGATGCAACCAGTCTCGCCGCCCGGAATATCCGGGCCGCCGGTTTTCCGCCGGATCTCGGCAGCGGTGCCACGTCGCTGTGGTCGATGAATTCCGCGTCGTTCTGGGAAGTGACGCTGTGCCAGTGGCAGAAGCGCCTCGATCCGGCCTACGACACCTATGGCAGCGGCCCGGAAAACTACAATTACAGCGCCCGGCAATCGGTCTCCGAAGTTGGCGACAACGTCGCCGATTTTTCCACCAGCGGCCGCCTGCAGCGTCCACTGATCACCGTGGCCGGCACGATGGATGCGCTGCTGCCGATCGACCACCACGCCCGGGCCTATGCCCGCAAGGTCGCCGCGGCCGGTCGTCAGGAAGCCGATGGCGATGAGCATCGGCATCGCCACCACCCCGAACGCCAGCCGGCCTACCGGCTCTATGAGGTACAGAACGGCAATCACATCGAAACCTACAAGCTGACCCTGCCGCAACTGGAGCTGATCCAGCCGCACGCCCAGCGGGCTTTCGATCTGCTGGTCGGCCATGTCGAGCAGGGCAGGGCGCTGCCGCCTGACCAGTGTATCGGGCGCGGCCAGAGCATCGGCGCGGTCCCTGCCCAGCCGGGCCATTGCGCCGAACTGCTGGTGCCCTGAGTTCGGCCGGGAGCCATTCCCGGAATGTCTGCGGCAGTGCTTGCCCGGTTGGTCAAGCCTGCCGCACCGCCGCACCGCCGCACCGCCGCCCCGATGAGCCGATCGGCTCAGGTTTTGCTACGGGCGATGTCACAAGCATGCAATTCGCTACCGGTATAAATCGAAAGGTGCTCTGCCGACGCCGCGCCAGACGACTGCATCGCTGACGCTCGCGGGCGGGGCCGGCCCTTCCGACCCCCAACCCCTATGGAGTAATCCCATGACGAAGTTCCCGCGCGCTGTTGTTGCGGCGCTGCTCATTGCCAGCCCGCTGGTGGCATTCGCCGCCACCCCCAATGTCCAGATTACCGAGTGGATGTACAACGGCAACGACGCCACCGGCGAGTACATCGAATTCACCAACTTTGGCAATTCGGCGGTGGATTTCTCCGGCTGGTCGTTCGACGACAGTTCGCGCGCGGCCGGCTCGGTCAGCCTGTCGGCATTCGGCATGGTCGCGGCAGGCCAATCGGTGATCCTCACCGAGGCGCAGGCTACCGACTTTCGTGCAGCCTGGGGCCTGACCGACAGCGTCAAGGTGATCGGTGGCAATAGCAACAACCTGGGGCGTAGCGACGAGATCAATATCTATAACGCCGGAGGACAGCTGGTCGACAGCCTGACCTACAGCGACCAGACCTTTGCCGGTACCGTGCGGGCCCAGAACGCCAGCGGCAATCCCGTCACCCTGGCCGAACTTGCATCGAGTACCGTGACCTCCGGCTGGGTTCTCGCCGAGGCCGGCGACCGCTACGGTTCCCGTGCGTCTACCCTCGGCGATCTCGGCAATCCCGGCCAGTTCGTCCTGGCTGCGGTGCCCGAGCCGTCCGGCTATGCGATGTTCGCCGCCGGCCTGCTGATGATCGGCGGCCTTGCCCGTCGCCAGAGCAAGTGATTTCCGGAGTCCATCGCAAATGAACATCAAACACCTGATTCTGGCCGTGGCGACCGCTTTGGGCGCCACCGCTCAGGCTGCCGATTCGCTCGATCTCTCGCGCTACCAGCTGGCCGCCAGCTATAAGCTCGACACCCTGGGCGGCATGGGCCTGGAAGCTTCGGCAGTGACCTACGCCCGTGACCGCGGCACGCTGTTCTTCGTCGGCGACGAAGGGACGGGCGTCGTCGAAATCTCGCGGACCGGGCAGACGCTCGGTTCGATGAGCTTCAGCAACTGGCCGTCGGCCAGTTCCAACCACGATGCCGAGGGCCTGACCTACCTCGACAACGGCGTCCTGGTGGTCGCCGAAGAACGCCTGCAGGATGCCTACAAATTCACCTATCAGGCCGGTGGCAGCGTCGCGCTGGCCAACGCGCCGTCGGTTTCGTTCGGCAACACCGTCGGCAATGTCGGCACCGAAGGCATCAGCTACGATCCGCGCAACGGCAGTTTCGTCACCGTCAAGCAGGACAATCCGCAGGCCGTGCTGGCCGGCAACCTGAGCTTCGCGGCGGGCGGCGGCGTATCGTCGCTGCAAGCCTTGTTCAATGCCGATGCCAAGCTCGGCCTGGCCAGCCTGTCCGATGTCCAGACGCTGTCGCCGGTCGATTCGCTGATCGGTACGGCGGCAGCCGACAACCTGCTGATCCTCAGCCTCGATTCGCGCAAGCTGATTGAGATCAACCGGAGCGGCCAGGTACTGAGTACCTTCGATCTCTCCGGCATCACCACCCAGGCGATCGAGGGCGTCACCGTCGATGAGAAAGGCGTGATCTACCTCGTCGCCGAAGACTCGGGCACGCCGAACTCGAAGCTCTTCGTGTTGACCGCGGTGCCCGAACCGGAAAGCTACGCGATGCTGCTGGCCGGCCTGCTCGGCGTGGCCTGGCGGGTCCGTCGTCAGCGCGGCAACTGAAGCGGCCCGGAGGGCGCCGTAATGGGTGGCTGGCAAGCGGCCGGCCACCCATGCCTTGGTCATTTATGCTTCATTGGCAGGTAACAAACCCCGGTTAGATTCGGATTTTTGTTGATCGGGAGAATCCCATGACGCGCGAGGAAATGATTCGTCAGCTGGTGCTGGCCCGGCTGACGTCCGGCGACGATATCGACCGCCATATACAGCTTGGCAATCTGCTCGAAGAGGGCTTTCCCGGCTTTCGCAATTTCACGGATCGCCAGTTGAAGTCGGAAATTCGCTGCCTGGGGCTGGATATTGAAGACGACGCGGCCGAGCCGCCGTTCGACTGTTATTTGCAGGACGAGGTTTTCGACTCCAGCCTGTCGGCCGGCCACGGCCTGGCGCTGCATTTCGCCAGCGAATAATCGCCGCGCAGTTTGCCTTTTTCGGCAGAACGGCTCATGAGCCGTTGGCAATGCTGGTGAGATATTTCGGACACCTTGGTGTAACTCCGCGTCATTAAGCTCGGAAGACTTGTCCCACTTCCGGTATTGACGCCATGACTTCACGAATTCTTAACCTTCGCCGTCGTTTCCTGCGCCAGCTTTCGCTCGGTGGTGCCGTTGCTTCCGCCGGCTCGGTTCTGCCGCGCCGCGCCCTGGCCCATGAAATGGACAGCGAGCGCTTCTCCGAAGCCGAGCACAAGGCCATGGTGCAACATGGCCATCGCCTCAAGGTCAGTTTCGATCACGGCGTGGCCAGTGGCGATCCGCTGGCACGCCAGTTGATCATCTGGACACGGGTCAGCACGGAGCGCGGCGGGATCGTTCCCGTTCTCTGGGAAGTCGCCACCGACCGGCATTTCCGGCGCGTCGTCGGCAACGGCATCAGCCGTACCGGCAGCGACCGCGACTACACGGTCAAGGTCGATGTCCGCGGCCTGCGTCCGGATACCCGTTACTACTATCGCTTTGTCGTCGGCCGGACGGTTTCGCCAGTCGGCTGCGGCCGCACGCTGCCGGTCGGGCGCGTTGCCCAGGTCAAGCTGGCGGTGTTCACCTGCTCCAATTATCCGGCCGGTTACTTCCACGTTTACGCCGAGGCGGCGCAGCGCGACGACCTCGACTTCGCCGTCCATCTCGGCGATTACATCTACGAATACGGCCGCGATCAATACGCTTCCGAGGACGCCGCCGCGCTCGGCCGCGAAGTCGAACCGGCCGGCGAACTGCTCAGCCTCGCCGACTACCGCCAGCGCTATGCCCAGTACCGCAGCGATCCGGATCTCCAGGCGGCGCACGCCGCGATGTCCTTCATCAATGTCTGGGACGACCACGAGATCGCCAACGATACCTACAAGGATGGCGCCGAAAACCATGACGAAAGCAGCGAAGGTTCCTTCTCGACGCGGCGGGCCGCGGCCCTGCAGGCCTTTCACGAATGGCTGCCGATTCGCAGCCCGGACCCGCGCCGGCCGGAACTGATCAGCCGCTCCTTCGCCTTCGGCAATCTGCTGGCCCTGCACATGCTGGATACCCGCGTCATTGCCCGCGACCGTCAACTGGATTACGCCAACTACTTCGGCAGCGACGGCAGTTTCGACGGCGCCCGCTTTGCCGCCGATCTGGCCGATACCAGCCGGCAATTGCTTGGCGCCGAACAATTGCTCTGGCTGCAGCAGCAAATGACCGGTTCCGGCGCCACCTGGCAAGTGCTCGGCCAGCAGGTCTTGATGGCGCGCATGAACATCCCGGCGCCGCTGGTGCTCGGCCAAATCGGTTTCTCGGCCTATTCGGCCTTGGTCGCCAAGGCCCAGGCCAACCCGGCCGCGTTGAGCGCCGGCGAACGCGCCATCCTCGCCCAGCCGGCCATTCCTTACAATCTCGATGCCTGGGACGGCTATGCGATGGCCCGTGAAATGGTCCTCGGCATGGCCCGGAGCCTCGACAAGAACCTCGTCGTGCTGGCCGGCGACACGCACAATGCCTGGGCCAGCGACCTGCTCGACTACCAGGGCAACCCGGTCGGCGTCGAATTCGCCGTGTCTTCCGTTTCGTCGCCCGGCTTCGAGGCCTATTTCCCGACGGAAAATCCGGCCCTCGTCGCGGCCGGACTGGAAAGCATCATCGGCCCCCTCAAGTACGCCAATACCGGCGACCGCGGCTACATGGTGATCACCGCGACGGCGCGCGAATGTCGCAGCGACTGGCATTTCGTCAGCACCGTCAAGGCGGTCGATTACACCGCCTTCACCGGCAAATCGCTGCGCACCTTGCCGGGTCTGGCCAACCGCCGGCTGGCCCCGGTCTGATTCGGCGTTTGCAATAGCAGTACGCCGGGTTGTTCGCTGCACCGTTCCCGAACGGTGCAGCGAACCCGAACGTCCGCCATCGCCTGAGCGAGCGGCGCGTTTCCGCGGGGGTGATTGCCTTGGCCGGTTCTTTTCCGGTTGCTAATAGGGCAGAATGACACTTGATAACCATCAGGTGCTCAGCATCTACATCTGGCATTCGGGGAAAAAATGATACTGGTAACTGGAGGGGCGGGTTATATCGGCTCGCATACTGTCGTCGAGTTGTTGGCAGCGGGCCATGAATTGCTGATCCTGGACAATTTTTCCAATAGTTCGCCCAAGGTGCTTGAGCGGATCGAGCAGATATCGGGCAAGCGCCCTGTCGTCATCGAAGGCGACATTCGCGACGCGGTGCTGCTGGAAAAGCTGTTTGCTGCCTATCCCGTTACCTCGGTGATCCATTTTGCCGGCCTCAAGGCGGTCGGCGAGTCGGTCGCGCAGCCGATGCGCTATTACGACAACAACGTGGTCGGTTCCTTGGGGCTGTTCGAGGCGATGGCCAAGGCGGGTGTCTATCGGCTGGTTTTCAGTTCGTCGGCCACCGTCTATGGCGATCCGCACAGGGTGCCGATCGACGAGAGCTTCCCGCTCCAGGCGACCAATCCGTACGGGCGCAGCAAGCTCGTCATCGAGGACATGCTGCGCGATATCGGGCAGGCTGACCCGCAATGGCGGGTCGCGCTACTGCGTTACTTCAATCCGGTGGGCGCGCATGCCAGCGGATTGATTGGCGAGGACCCACAGGGCATGCCTAATAACCTGATGCCTTTCGTTGCCCAGGTCGCGGTCGGCCGCCGCGAAGCGCTCAGCGTTTTCGGCGGCGATTACCCGACGCCCGACGGTACCGGCGTGCGCGACTATATCCATGTCGTCGATCTGGCCCGCGGCCATCTGGCCGCGCTGGCGGCGCTGGACCGGCAGTCCGGCATCGTCCCGATCAACCTGGGGACTGGCCGCGGCTACAGCGTGCTGGAAGTGGTCGCCGCTTTCGAGAAAGCGAGTGGCCAGAAAATCGCCTATCGCATTGTCGATCGCCGCCCCGGCGATATCGCCGCCTGCTATGCCGACCCGGCGCGGGCCAGGGAAGTGCTCGGCTGGTCGGCCGACCGCGACATCGACACCATGTGTGCCGATGCCTGGCGCTGGCAGTCGGCCAATCCGTCCGGCTTCAACGTCTGAGCAGTGGAGCCGGGGCGCGCTCGGGGCATGGGGTGCTGACGACGTCGATTGCCGCCGACAAGTTGGTCGAGGTGCTGCAGGCCAGCCGCGTATTTGGCATGCTCGAGATGCCTGTTCTGCAAGATCTGGCCGGCGAGTTGGAACTCACCTCGGTGAGAGGGGGGGATCTCGTTCTGCACGAGGGCGATACCGCTGAAAGCATGTTGATTCTGGTCAGTGGCCGGCTGCGTGTGTCACGGCGAAATGCCGATGGTTCGCTTCTTCTGTATAACGAAATTTGCCCGGGCGAGTCCGTCGGCGAAACCGGCATGGTCCTGCAACAATCGCGTTTTGCCGATGTGACGGCGGTTCGCGACTCGACCATCGCCTTGCTGCGGCGCGAGCCTTTTGAAGTACTCCTGCGCCGTCATCCGGTGGCCTTGAATCGCGTTTTTACCCAGGCCGTCTATCAGCAACTTCGGCATGCCCCGCAACTGGTCGAACAACGTCGGGCCCATACCTTCGTCGTCGTTCCGCTCCACGACCGTCGCCTGGGGGCTGAAGTGGCGGCGGGTCTGGCCGAGGCGCTCGGAGCGATCGGGCGGACCGAGAAAGTGCGCGAGGCAGCGCTCGATTTGCCGCACTTTGATGAGCTGGAGAGCCGCTTCGAATATCTTGTGCTGGAAACCGACGAAACGAACTCGGAGCGCACGCACCGGGCTGTTCGCCAGGCCGACCAGGTGGTCTTTGTTGCGGCGGAAGGGGAGTCTCCCGGGTTGTCCGGGGTCGAGCGCGGTCTCTCAAGCGAGGCCGGCTTTGTCATGAAGCGCAAGCATCTGGTGCTGCTGCACAAGGCGCTGGCCGAGCATCCAGGCGATATGCCGGCCTGGCAAAGAGGGCGGGAGATTGAACGGGTTTATCCGGTGCGGGCCGGCCGGCAACGCGACTATGCCCGTCTGGCGCGCTTTCTGACCGGTACTGCCGTCGGTGTGGTGCTTGGCGGCGGTGGGGCGCGCGGCTTTTCGCATCTTGGCGTTCTGCGGGCGCTTGAGGAAAACGCCATCCCGGTCGACCTGATCGGTGGCAACAGCATGGGGGCCTTGATCGGGGCGCAATACGCCAGTGGCGTGCCGATCGACGAAATCCGGCAGCGGACGCAACGCTTTGCCTTGGGGGGGGAGCGGCCAACCTTGCCGTTGATTTCGCTGCTGTCCGGCAAACGCCTCGAGCGCGATCTGCGCAAGATGTTCGGCGAAACCTGCATCGAACAACTGTGGCGCCCCTTCTTTGCCGCTGCCTGCAATCTCAGTCAGGTGTGTACCACGGTGCAGGATAGCGGTCCGATCTGGCGGGCCGTGCTGGCCAGCAACTCGCCGGCCGGGCTGCTGCCGCCCGTGGTTCACAAGGGCGATCTGCTGGTCGACGGAGCCATTCTCGATAACGTACCGGTCAGTGCCATGCGCGGGCGCCTCGGGACGCCGCTCGAACAGCGCCGGGGGAACGGGACTGTGATCGCCGTCGACGTCGATGTTCGCGAGAATATGTGTGTCCATCCGGAAACCGTGCGGCTGTCCGTCTGGCGGACCCTCAAGGGATATTTGCGCTCGGCCGGTGACGGCTCCCCATCGATTGCTTCGATCCTCTATCGGGCCGGCCACATCGGCGGCATGCACCAGCGGGCCCGGACCATGGCCCTGGCGGATTACTGCCTGGAGCCGCCGGTCGCCGATTTTCCGCTGATGGCCTACCGTCGGTCGGACGAAATTGTCGAGGCCGGTTATCGTTATGCACTGGAAGAAATATCCCGATGGACCGATCCGTCGCTTCTGTCCTAGAACCAGAGCTTCTTCCGCTCTCGCTGAGCCAGCAGGAAGTCTGGCTGGATCAGCGCGCCTGGCCGGGAAGCACCCACCTCAATATCGGTGGGGCAGGGTATATCGACGGTCCGTTCGACCTCGCTTTGTTCCACCAGGCGCTGACTCAGCTGGTTGCCGAAAACGAGGCTTTGCGTCTGGTCCCTCTTCTTGAGGGCGGGCAGAGGCTGCTCCCGGCCTACGATGCGCCGTTGCTGCTGGTCGATGTTTCGACGGCGGAGAATCCACTGGCCGCCATGCGCGTCTGGTGGCAGGACTGGATGGCCGAGCCCTTCTTCTTTGATGGCAACCCGCCCTGGCGTTTTGCCCTGCTCCGTCATAGCGATACCTTGCACGGACTGACCATCCAGTTTCACCACCTGATCATGGATGGCTGGGGAACTTCGCAGGTAATGCAGCGTTGGGCCACCCTGTACAACGTGCTGGCCGGTTCGGAAGCGCGACGGCCGACTAGCGATCCGGGTTATCGCCAGTTTGTCGCGGATTCGCTGGAGTACCGGCATTCGCCGAGCTTCGCCAAAGACGCGGAGTTCTGGCAGCAGCAGCTACCGGTGTTGCCACCGCCGCTATTTGAGCGGCGCTATGCGATCGAATCATCAGAAAGCTTGCCGACCGCGCATCTGATTACCCAGAATCTGCCCCGGGCCGACTATGACCACCTGGCTTCGTTTGCCGCGGAACTCGGCGTAACACTTTTTGGTTATCTGGTCGGCGTTCTCGCCGCCTATTTTGCCCGGGCTTATGGCCGCGACGAGGTGGTGATCGGCTTGCCGAGCCTGAATCGTTCCGGAAAACGCTATCGCGAAACCTTCGGCATGTTCGTCGGCGTCTTTCCGCTGGTCGTCAAGGTGTCGCCAGGCATCACCGTGCGTGAGCTGCTTGGGTCGGTGAATCTTGCCTTGAAGGCAGCCGTGCGCCGCCAGCGCTATCCGGTCAGCGAACTGGCCCGGCATCTGGCGGCTATTCGGCACCGCCGCGACAGCGTTTTCGATGTTCTCTTTTCTTACGAGCGCCAGGACTACGATCTGAATTTCGGTGCAGGTCGCTCGTTCGGATCGCGGCAGATATTCTCCGGTTTGGCGCGCTATCCGCTGGGCATTACCTTGTGCGAATTTCAGTCGGTGCAGGATGTGGAACTGACGCTAGAGGCAAGCCCTGCTTGTTTTTCCGCGGCTGAAGTCGGCTATCTCGGACAACGTATCGCTCATCTGATGCAGGGCATGGCGGCGTATCCCGATCAGTGTGTCGAAGACCTCGATCTACTCCCTCCGGCTGAATTTGCCGCACTGACCCAGGCGCCGTGTACGGCGCAAGCATCACCGGAGCCCTATATCTGTCAGTTTCAGCGCCAGGCGGAAATCACGCCCAACGCCAGTGCCGTAGTCTGGGACGGCGGCAGTCTTGACTACGCGACGCTCGATGTCTGGTCTGGCTATCTCTCTGCTCAGCTAGTCAGTCTCGGAGCGGGCTGGGGAGGCATCGTGGCGCTGGTCATGGAGCGTTCGCCGGAGATGCTGGCCGCCATGCTGGCCATCAACAAGGTCGGTGCCGCCTTTCTGCCGCTGGACCCGGATGCGCCGCTGGCCCGCCTGCAAGGTATCGTCGACGAAAGCGGCGCGCTGGCCGTGCTGGTGCAACCGGCCCAACGCGAACGGTTTTCCGCGCTGCAGGCAAAACTGTTCACTGTTTTGCCCGAGTCCGCTAGTAGGGCGTCTCTGAACGATTTGCCTCGGCCCACGCCGGGTGATCTCGCCTATGTCTTATTCACCTCAGGGTCGACCGGGCAGCCGAAGGGCGTCATGGTCGAGCACGCTGCGCTGAGTGCTCGGCTGGCCTGGATTTCCCGTGCTTACGGTGTCGTGCCATCGGATCGGACAGGGCAGTGCACCCAGTCAACATTCGATCCTTCGCTGATCGAGCTGTTTCTGCCGCTGATCAACGGGGCCAGCGTTGCCCTGCCGCCGGCCGGCCGGCTTTCACCGCGTTCGCTCGGCCCTTTTGCCGTCCGCCATGCGGTGACCATCATGGCCCTGGTGCCGTCGACGCTACGTGGTCTTCTCGATTCGGTTCCTGATTTCTCGGCCTTGAAACTGCGCGTCGCGTGCTGTGGTGGCGAGGTCTTGTCGGTCGATCTGGCCAATCGTTTTATCGACCAGACCGGCGCGCGCCTGTTCAACGTCTACGGCCCCACCGAAGCAACCATCTTTGCCACTGCCTGGGCGTGTCAAAAGCAATCGACCGACGCAAGTTTGCCGATCGGGCGAGCAATCGATGGCTCGCGAATCTACATACTCGATAGCCGCGGTACCTTGCTGCCCTTCGGTATTCCCGGAGAGGTCTATCTCGCCGGAGCGGCAATTGCCCGGGGATATATCAATCGCCCTGAGCTGGATCGTGAAGCCTTCTTTGCCGATCCATACGTTCCCGGTCAGCGCATGTACCGGACCGGTGATCGTGGCTGGCTGGCGACCGATGGCAATCTGCATTTCCTTGGTCGCCTTGATCGCCAGATCAAGCTGCGTGGTTACCGCATCGAACAAGGAGAAATCGAGGCTGCGTTGCTCGCTGTCGATGGCGTGCAGCAGGCCGCGGTCAAGTTGCTCGAACGGCATGGAAAGCCGGCCATCCACGCCTGGGTGGCCGGTTCGCCACAGTTGTCGGCAAGCCGTATCCGCCAATATCTGGCAAGCCGCCTGCCCGACTACATGCTGCCGGCAGGGATCTCCCGCCTGCCGGAATTGCCGGTCAACGGTACGGGGAAAATTGCCTATGACCGCTTGCCTGTGCTGGAGGTCGAGGTTCCTGTGGCTTCTTCGAGGCTCCCGGCCAACGACATGGAGCGCGCGCTCCTCGCGCTATGGCAGGTTGTATTGAAGCGGGATGGCTTCGGCGTGACCGACAATTTCTTCGATGTCGGCGGTGACTCTCTGGCGGCGGTCGACATCCTAGTCGGGGTGGAAACCCTGGTCGGTCGGAGCGTTCCGCTCTTTATCCTGACCGAAAACCCTTCGGTCGAACAACTTGCGCTGGCGCTTGGTCAAGACAAGGGCCAGAGGCTGGTCAGTGACGTAATGTTGCACCTTGGCCGGAATGAGGGAAAAACTCCCATATATTTCGCCGCCTCCGGGCATGGTGACCTGATTCGTTTCCGGAGTCTTGCCGATGCCTTGGGCGATCACTGTGACCTGTACATGCTGCAACCGCCGACTGGCCGGCCAGTGCTGAGTATTTCCGGATTGGCCCGAGATTACGCTGAACGCATCGTGGCGCATGGCCGTCCGGGGGTACTGGCCGGGTTTTCGGTCGGTGGCATCGCCGCCCTGGAGACAGCACGGCATCTGCAGGCGCTTGGCTTTCCCGTCCCCCGGCTTTGTCTGGTCGATACGGTATATCCCGGGCGGTTACTGCGCAGTGCCATTTTCTGGAAGTCGCTCGGCTGGTTGGCCCGACACATGAATGCGCATGAACTCAGCATGAATGGTCGCCATCTCGGCGCCTTGTTCAGCGACCCGGGGCTGATTGCCCAGATCAATGCCATGGCCGATTATCGGCTCGACAGCTACCGCGGGGCGGTGAGCCTTATCAAGTCGTCAGGTCTTGTGCGGTGGAACCGCTGGGCGTTTCAGCCCTGGCGAAAACAGATGGAACAGCCGCTTGATGAAATACTGATTCAGGGCTTGCATGGGTCGATTTTCGAGCGTGACAACATACAGAGTTTGGCTCGCGCACTTCTCGATTTGCCGGAACTTAACACCCCGGATGTGGCTAGAACTTGAGCGATAGGCCTGTCATTACCCCTCGTGGCCGGTATCGGCAGCGTGCTCTGCTGTTGCTGTCGCTTATTCTTGGTCTGCTTGGCTTGGCCATCGCGTGGCGTTGGAGTTCGCTCCACGAATTTCTTGATCCGGACAAACTGATCGGTTTGCTGCGAGTCTCCGGAGTGGCTCAGAATCCGCTCGTCGTCATTGGTGCGGTAATCATCGCCAGCATAATTGCGATTCCGCTGGCGGTCATAATTGTTGCTGGCGCATTAATCTTTGGGCCGATCCTTGGGCCGGTTTACGTGCTGTCAGGAGCTGAGATCGGGGCGGTAATCAGCTTTGCCTTGGGTAAGTACCTTGGTCATGATGCGCTCCGACTATTGGCCGGAGAAAAGGCCAGAAAACTCAGCGAAAATCTGGGGCGTAGTGGTGTCATAACGGTAATCGTCATCCGCTTGATTCCTGCGGCACCATTCGCCATTGCCAATATGATCATCGGCGTATCGCATATCCGAATGCGTGATTTCTTGCTTGGGACGATTGTCGGGATGATTCCAGGAGTTCTGGCGATCACACTATTTGTTGACCAGATTGTTGCTGTCTTTCGTTCTCCCGGGTGGCAGTCAATTGCACTGACTGTTGCAATATTGATAATCATCCTGGGCGGTGCATATGGCCTTCGCCGATGGCTCGAAAAATCGGGAAAGCCTGCTGCGATGGGCAAAGACGAGGAGGTTGGTGGGCGATAGTGATTTACGGTGACGCAGGGTTTGATTGCCTTCAGGAAAAAAGCTGTCGGAAATTTTTACACTCCATACTCATGCCTTTGGATTAGTGGCCTGGCGTCCTGTTAAATTTAAATATAATCAATCGGTTAGAGTGTTAATGGTGATCCGGTATGGAATGTGCTTTGTAAAATTGCCAATGCGCTGTCTGTATGCGTCAAGCGTGAACTGGATCACAACAATATCATTAGGTCTCTGCTATCCTTTGGCCGGGATGTCAAAGAAAACCTGAAAGGCTAGGTACGGGAAATGAACGATAAAGAAAATTTGGCTGCGACAAACGATACTTCCGTTGAGCCGCAAATTCAGCCAAGTGAGGAACGTGTCGCTCATTCTCGTCGCCGCCTGTTCCGCCAAGGAGCTTCTGTCGTTGCCGTGACACTGGCCAGTCGCCCAGTGCTGGCATGGCACTGCAAGTCTCCGTCGGCGTGGGGTTCTGAGCAGATCAATCCGAACACGAGCTTGAGTACCAATGCCGGACACAATTCATATACGGACGAGACTTGGACTATCTCTAACTGGGTGAGCAATACCGCGCGGAACAACTTTGGCCAGCCGTGGGTGAAACTGAAGGAAAAATTTCCTTTGCTCATCGATAAATCCACAAAGACCAACGGTAGTTTTGATTACAAGAAAGTAACGGTAAAAAAGCTTTTTGCTACCGTCTCCGGCTTGGGCAGGCCAACAGGATTGAACGACACCGCCATGGTCAAGGATATTTTGTCCATGGGGTCCGATCTGCAAAAGTACACGATCGTTGCCCAATTGAACTACGTCTTGCTTGCCCCTCTGACCTCACCAAACGATCTTGACAAGTGTGTGACGCTTTTAGACCTTCGGCAGATGGCATCTGGTTCCTATTCGCCACCCAATATGGTGAATGTGACTTGGGGCGCGCAAGATATCGTGGACTATTTGTATAATAATTGGATTGTCAGGCCCTCTTAAGTAGACCTCGAGGCCGTTTTTGAGCAAGAGTGCAGCTTGGCCTGCGAAGCTCTCGTTGCGAAAGGCAGATCTGGTCTTCCGAGTTTTCCTTGGTGAAGAACTTGTCGTCGTATACGATGCTAGAAATGGGGATACCCATCTGCTAGGCGAGGTGGCTTATGAGCTGTGCCAATTCTTGGCAGATTCGCCTATGACGGCAGATGAATTAAAACACCGCTTGCTGCTGAACTTTCCCGAAGATGATCCGGACCTCGTTGCTGATGGCGTTGATGCTGCGCTTATGCAACTTGAAGGCGCCGATTTTATTTTCGCTGCAGCTAATTGAGAGTTTCCGAGTTTTCCAGAAACGCAGTGTTTGACCGTCTTAAAGATGGTGATCTGCTGATTGACATGCATCCGTTCAAAGTCCGGGTGCGTTCCGATATCCCGAGTTTGGCGGACGATATTTGTCGTGTTTATCGAGATTTTTCGCTCGCCGATCCGGACAGTTTTTCCGATTTTCACGTTGAGGTTTCATATGAGCGAGGGTTCCGCCGCTGGATAAAGCCGCTCGCGCGGTTTTATTTCGACGGCCGGCCTTCGTTTATTCCACTGCCAGCTGATCAGGCTTTCCCTATGCTAGAGTGGGGAATCAACTGGTGCGTGGCAGCACATAGCCACCAATACTTGATCATTCATGCCGCAGTGATCGAGCAAGGGGGGCGAGCGCTGATTCTGCCGGCACCGCCAGGCTCCGGCAAGAGCACCTTGTGTGCGGCGCTGATCAATCGTGGCTGGCGGTTGCTGTCGGATGAACTGGCTCTTTACGATGTCGAGCAAAAACTGATTTATGGCATGGCCCGCCCGGTTAATTTAAAGAACCGGTCCATCGAGGTTATTCAGGGGTATTCACCGGATACGGTAATGACTTCTCCTGTGCCGGACACGACCAAAGGAACCGTGGCGCTGATGAGGCCACCGGAGGATAGTGTTCGGCGTGTTGCAGAGCCTGCGCTCCCGGCTTGGATAGTCTTGCCACGCTACCTGGCTGACTCTGAGCCACTCCTTGAGAAGTACTCCAAGGCAAGAACATTCATGCTGATTGCTGATCAGTCGTTCAACTACAACGTTCATGGTCGTTCGGGATTTGATGCTGTTGGTGACCTTGTCGAGCAGTGTTCATGTTATCAGTTCACCTATAGCCGTCTGAGCGATGCCGAAAGCATCTTGGCGGATTTGCTTGCCGGGGCAGGCAATGCACCCAACTGATATTGTCGTTCGGGCTCTGTATGAGCCTCGCGTAACGGCATCTCTGGATACAGCTCAGTGGGATTTGTTGATACGCCAGGCGCGCCGGGCCAACTTGCTTGGCAAACTGGCTTTTCAGTTATTACCTGAGGGGCTTGCTCTCGTACCAAAATCGCCGCAAGCGCATCTTGTTTCCGCATTAAAGATGGCTGACCGTCAGGATCTGGCTATTCGCTGGGAGGTCTCATGTATCTCGGACGCCTTGTTGGGCAGTGGCGTGAAAGTCATTTTACTCAAGGGTGCTGCCTATGTTATGGCCGGTTTGCCGACATCACGCGGGCGCACGTTCTCGGATGTAGACATTCTGGTTCCCAAGGAGCGGATCTGCGAAGTTGAAAGTGCCCTGATGATTCACGGCTGGCAGGGCTCGCATCACGACGAGTACGATCAGCGCTACTACCGGGAATGGATGCACGAAATCCCTCCCATGCTGCATGTCCGGCGGGGAACGAATATCGACGTTCACCATACGATTTTGCCGGAAACAGCCCGCATTAGGGTCAATACAACCGCACTTCTTGAAGACCCCGTGCCGATCGCCGGCTTCGACAATATCTTTGTGCTTAAACCTGTCGACATGGTGCTGCATAGTGCTACCCATCTTTTTCACGAGGGCGAACTCGACAACGGATTACGCGATCTTTTCGATCTTGATTCGATGTTCCGTCATTTTGGTGACAAAGATGGTTTCTGGAGCAAGCTGTTGCCGAGAGCCAGAGAGCTTGGTTTGGAACGTCCGCTCTACTATGCCGTCTTTTTTTCAGTGAAAATTCTCGATACGCCGTTTCCCGAAACGCTAGTTCGAGATATTAAATCGATCTCTCCACCTAAAGTGGTGATGTGGTTGATGCAGCTATGCTATACGAGGGCTTTGCGTCCGAATCATGCGAGTTGCGATAGCCGAGGGAGTTGGCTGGCAAGAAAAGCGCTCTATATACGTTCGCACTGGATCAGGATGCCAGTTTTCATGTTGACCCGCCATTTGGTGCACAAGGCGATGACCCGGCCGGGAAAATACGATGCCGAGGTTTCCATCGAGCGCCAGCCGGTGTAGTCGATATATTCCTAAGGGATATCGACGATGCTTTTCAAGAAGTTCACAGGAATCGCATAGCTGATTCCCGATGGTTGGCTCAAGGCTGTTTCCTTGCTGCCTTTGATGAAGACCATATTGATGATCCCGATCACGTCGCCACTTTCCGTGTCAAAGACCGGGCTGCCGCTGTTTCCCGGATAGGCCGTGGCATCCAGTTGAAAGATGTTGAAGGTTCCGCCCTTGATGCGACGGATCACTTTTTCATTTAGTTGCTGGGCAGTCGCTCCGGGGAGGGCGATTGGGGTTATTGAGGAGATCATGCCGCGATGGGTGACCGGCGAAAAGCCCAAGGCGCCGCCGATCGGAAAACCGGTAAATCCAACCGACAGGCCCTCGCGCACCAAGTTCGAGTCGCGCAGTTTAAGGGCTGGCAAGGCCGCCCCATCGACACGCAGGACCGCCAGATCGTGATCTTTATCCCGGGTGGCGAGATAAGCGCGCCTGACCTGCGACTCTCCGCTGGCGTTGCGTGTCTGAATGACCAGAACCGGAGCATCCGGTTCTAGGGTGTCCGGAACGACGTGTGAGTTTGTGGCAACCAGATTTCCATTGCCGATCACGAACCCTGTACCGCGCAAGACAAACGGTGGGCTATTCGTTTTTTTGTAAGTCCCGACCACAACAATCGAAGGTTTGACGCGCTCAATGGTATCGGCCAGTTCGGCAACTACTTCAGTCGCCAGAAATAATCCAAGGGCGGCAAAAAGCCATCCGATAAAACATTTACTGGTCCTCACATCACCCTGCGCGAAGTTATTTTTGGCAATTCCGGTGATGGACCAGTGATTGCCGGATCGAAAGGATGATTCTCCCGCTTGAAAATATCGCGTATGCGTTTGACGTAGCCTTGCGTCTCGGCATAGGGGGGAATCCCGGCGTATCGGTTTACCGCACCTTCACCCGCATTGTAGGCTGCTGCTACCAACGCCACATCACCCTTGAAGTAGGCAAGAAGCCAACGTAAGTACGAAAGGCCGCCGCGGATATTCTGTTCAGGATCGAAAGGCTTTTTTACGTTGAAGCGTTCGGCGGTTTCCGGAATCAGTTGCATCAGTCCCTGAGCATTCTTTGGGGACACCGCTCCCGGATTGAAGTTGGATTCGGCGCGGATGATAGCCATCGCAAGCCGGGGATATACGCCATATTCCGGAGCCAGCTTGAGCACCATATCCATGACTTTACGGTGCTCCGGCATGGCCGTGGCGACGATATCATGTCCATCGCTGTCAAAAAGGCACTCAGGAGGCTTGCTGACGGGGTCTCCAACCTGACGCAGCATGCGCTGGGAAAGCGGATCGCCCTGTTTGGCAGCCATCGCAAAAAAATAGGCTGCTGTCGCATCGTCACGGGCAATACCGCGACCGTTGGCATACATCCAGCCAAGATTGTATTGAGCCTCAACGTCACCCAGACGAGAGGCTTCGCAATACAACTGAACAGCCTTGGCCGGGTCGCGTGAGGCACCGTTGCCGTGTTCATAATTGCGCGCTTCGTTGCGCAATGCCACCGCTTGCTCATTTTTCTCCAAATCGGCCAGAGCTGGTTTGGAGAGTGCAGTGATGGCAATAAGGATGCATAGCGCCCAAGGCCTGCGACCTGGTTTTCTCGACTTTGAGCGCTTCATGCGAGCCTCCTTAGAGACGCCAGAGATCCACACCCGCGGCTGCGAATGCGGCCGGATCGAGCATGCTTTTTACATCGGTGATCACACCATCGTTTTTCAGTTTAGACAAGAAATCGGCAGTTGACCGCATTTTGAATTCATGATGGTTCACCGCAGCGACGATGGCTCCAGATTTTGGCAGATCATCCCAGGCAACAAGATCGACACCGTATTCGTGCTTCGCTTCCTTGGTATCGGCAACCGGGTCATGGACGACGACCTTGGCTCCATAGGATTCCAATTCGCGAATGACGTCGATAACCCGCGAGTTGCGCAGGTCTGGGCAGTCTTCCTTGAAAGTAAGGCCGAGGACGATAATCGGACAATCCTTGATCGGGTGCCCATTGCGAATCAGCTGCTTGATGGTTTGTTCGGCCACAAACTTGCCCATTCCGTCATTGATCCGGCGGCCGGCCAGAATGACCTCGGGGTGATAGCCGAGTTTCTGGGCCTTGTGTGTCAGATAATACGGATCGACACCAATGCAGTGGCCGCCAACCAGCCCCGGACGGAATGGCAGAAAATTCCACTTGGTACCGGCGGCCTGCAGAACTTCCAGCGTATCGATGCCGATCTTGTCAAAAATAATAGCCAGTTCGTTCATCAGTGCGATGTTCAGGTCACGCTGGGTATTCTCAATGACCTTGGCCGCTTCGGCCACCTTGATGTTTGAGGCGGGATAGACGCCAGCCGTAATGATGCTGCCGTAGATTTCCTTCACGGTGGCCAGCGTCTCCGGCGTATCCCCCGAGACGACCTTGACGATCTTGGTAACGGTACGTTCCTTGTCGCCTGGGTTGATGCGCTCCGGCGAGTAACCGACAAAGAAATCCTTTTTCCATGTCTTGCCGGACTCTCGTTCGAGAATCGGAATACAAACCTCTTCTGTCGCCCCGGGGTATACCGTTGATTCATAGACGACGATTGCCCCCTGTTTGAGGTTCTGGCCGACTGCTTTTGAGGATCCTACCAGCGGGCTGAAATCCGGCTGGTGGGCATCGTCGACTGGTGTCGGTACGGCGACCACGACAAAATCAGCCTCTTTCAGCGCCGCCGGATTGGTGCCAACCTCAAGCAGGGTTGCTGCCTTGAGATCTTCACTGCTGACTTCCCCGGTCGGGTCTACGTATCGTTTGTAGGACTCGATTTTCTCTGCTGAGAGATCGAATCCAATGGTGCGAAACTTTTTGCCAAATTCGACTGCCAGCGGCAAACCGACGTAACCGAGACCAACCACTGCAATTGTTGTCATTTTTTACCCACGATTAATGATTGAAATTAAAGTTGAACAAAATCTTAAAGCTCTTTCTGTAGCTGGCTGACTTCGGCATGGCCCGAGAATTTTTCGCCCATCTTGGCGATGGCGTCCAGTTCCTTGCGTGCTTCGTCTTTTTTGCCGGCGCTGATCAATACCTTGGCAAGATTCAGTTGAATTGCCGTTGCTTGCGGGGCGATTACCATTGCTTTGCGTAGAAGATCGATTGCCTTCGTCGTTTCACCCTTGTCGGCGAGCAACATGGCGAGCGTATCCATAAATGGTGGCTGGTTGGGAGACAGCTGGTTGGCTTTTTCCGCGTACTCCAGTGCCTTGGGGGCCTTGAGTTGCCCCAAGACCCAAGCCAGGTTGTTCAGCACCAATGGATTATTCGGCTGAATTTCAAGTGCTCCACGGTAATTCTGGACGGCCAGCGGATACTGCTTGCGTGCCGTAGCGATATCTCCCAGATGGACGCGGAGCGCAACATCCTTCGGATGCTCCTTGATCCATCCCGCTGCCATTTTGTCTGCTTCGGCGGTAGCTCCCGAGGCAAGCAGGGCGGTGTGCAACTTGATGGCCAATTCCGGAGCCGCAACTTGTTTCAAACCGGCGCGGTAAGCACCAATGGCTTCAGGCCAGGCCTTTTCGGTGGCACGTATATCCCCTTCGAATACAAAGCCGGCAGCTTCCTTGGGCCTTTGCTGTTGAACCTGGCGAGCAATGTTGACTGCATCGGCAAGTTTCTTGGCATCCATTGCCAGAAGGATCAGGCCACGCTGGGCCTCGACCAGGTCAGGCTTGATTTCCAGTGCCTTCTTGAGGCTTTTCCCGGCTTCATCCTTGTTCTTGCTGCCCAGATGTATGTCGGCCAGGCGCATCTGTGGCAGAGGCGAAGCGGGTTGCATGGCGGCCAGCTTGCTGTAGGTTACCAGTGCCTGGTTGAAGTCACCTGAGGCCTGCTGTGTCCGGCCCAGGGCATCGAGTATTTCCGGCTTGTCAGGAAGAGCTGCCAAAGCATCGCTGGCAGCCGTTAGAGCCTTTTTGTTGTCCTTCTTGCTCAGATGGTACTGGATCAGTGCCAGTCGTGGTGCAACCTCTTCTGGATTGGCGGTAATTGCCTTGCTGATCAGTCCGGTGACTTCGTCAGGAGTGCCGCCATTCGACATACGGAGCTCTGCCAGTGCAAGCATGGCTTGTATGCTCTTGGGGTCGGCAGCGAGAACGGACTCAAAGCGTTTGCGGGCATCGTCCGGCTTTTTTTCCACGATATCCATTGCCGCCAGACTGGCTGCCGCGGGGAAAAACTTCGGATTGATTGAGAGTGCCTTTTCAAAATTTTGACGGGCTCCCGGAATATCCTTCTTGGTTAGCAGCGTGCGGGCTCGCAGATTGTAGGTGGCTGCGTTGTTTGGTTGCTTTTTTTCCAGGCTGTCGATGGCCTTGAGCGCCTTGTCAGTCTGGTTGGTTCGCAGGTAGGCCGCGATCAGCGCGAGGTCGGCTGCCGTTCCCTTGTCGGTAAGGGAAATCTGTTCAAGTTCCTCAAAGGCGTCGGCAGTCTTGCCTTGCGCTAAGTGAGCCAGAGCAAGAGATGTTTTCTTGACGGTGTTGTCTGGATCGAGCGTGCTCGCTTTGGCAAAATATTCAGCCGCCTTGTTTGCGTCACCATTTTGTAGGTAGGTCTCCCCTGCCAGCGCAAGCAGGCTTGGATCCTTCTCCTTGCTCTCAAGTGCAGGTTGCAGTGTACTCAGGGCTTTGGCCGGTTGACCGGCGCGTAGATAGCTGGAAACAAGAAGCTTGCGGGCCAGCGGCAGATCCGGACTCAATTGAAGCGCCTTGGCCAGGTAGACTTCGGCTTGAATATAGGAGCCCAGCTGAAATTCGACGGCGCCAGCGAGTTGAAGGCTGTTGGGATTGTTCGGGGCGATTTTCAGTAGCTGTTGCGTCAATTCCCGCCCTGTCTTGTAGTCCTTGAGCTGGTATTTTGCTTGTGCATCAAGATAGATAGTCTGCGGATGCTTGGGGGCGATTTTCTTCAGTGCATCGATCTGCTTTACCGCATCGTCCAGCTTTTGTTGCTGGAACAGGCTGGATATAACGGCGGAGTGGGCCTGCAGAGAGTCTGGTCTGGCCTCGATAGCCTTGCGGTAAAGTGCAATGGCCGCCTCCTGATTGCCCTTGACCGCCTGCAATGAGCCGCTGAGCAGCAGTGCTTCATCGTTGTTCGGATTCTTCGCCAGTACGCCATCGACTATGGTTTGCGCTTCATCGAATTTCCGGCTGCCGGCTTTGTTGCGTGCATCGGCTAGTTGGGCCGGGGCGTAGTCGGGTTTGGCGGAAAGTGCGGCGTCCAGCGCGCTCTGGGCGGCTTGGCGATCACCTTGGGCAATGTAGGCAACGCTCAGCGTGGTTTTCAGGTTGGCCTGCGCTTCGCTGGCCGGAAGTTCTACTTTGGCAAATTCGTCTGTAGCTTTCTTGGCTTTGCCGGTCGCCAGGAGCGCCTGGGCAAGCAGGGGGATGCTTTGGTCGCTGGCATATTTGAGGTCGAGTGCCTTGCGCAGTTCAACCTCAGCACCGGCGACGTCGCCGCTTTCCAGTAGCGCTTTCCCCAGAAGGAAGCGTGCCTCGCCAAGCTCCGGGTTTTTCTGCAAGGCATTCTTCAATTGGATGACGGCTGCCTTGCTGTCCTTTTTAGCGAGGAAATCCTTGCCGGAGGCAATCAGTGCATCCGGGCTGTCGCCGCCGCAACCGCCAAGGAAGGCCGCCAGCAAAGCGGTTGAAATCGCGGTGGAAATGATCGATTGACGTTTTTTCATGACGTGTGCTTTCAAAAAATATCAGCTATTTCAAACCCAGGCGGTGCATGAGGTCATAGAGGGTGGGGCGACTGATGCCGAGGATCTCCGCGGCGCGTACGACATTGCCATTGGCGCGGCCCAGCGCGGTAACGACGGCATTGCGTTCAGCATCGTCGCGAATCCGACGCAGGTCGATGAATTCGGTGTTGGCATCGTCTTCGGTGTCCAGGCCAATATCTTCACGGGTGATTTGCTGGCCATCGGCCATGATTACCGCTCGCTTTATGCAGTTTTCGAGTTCCCGGACATTGCCTGGCCAGGGATGGGATTCGATGGCACGAACAGCATCCTCGGTGAGCGTCATGGTGCCGCGGTTCTGTTCGGCTGAAAACCGGCGGACGAAAGCATGGGCAAGCAATGTCGCATCGCCCTTGCGCTCGCGCAAAGGGGGGATATTGATAACGATCTCGGCCAGACGATAGAAAAGATCCTCGCGAAAACGACCTTCCTTGATCAGTGTCTTGAGATCCTGATGGGTGGCACAGACGATACGTACATCGACGGGAATCTCCTGGCGCCCGCCAACCCGTTCAACGACCCGCTCCTGCAAAAAGCGCAGCAACTTGGCCTGCAGTGAATGTGGCAAATCACCGATTTCGTCAAGCATCAGCGTGCCGCCGTTGGCGCTTTCGATCTTGCCCGGTGTGGTTTTGGCGGCGCCGGTGAAAGCGCCTTTTTCATAACCGAATAGTTCGCTCTCCAGCAGGTTATCCGGGATGGCGGCACAGTTGATGGCAACGAAGCGCTCGTTCTTGCGTGGCGATGCCTCATGTACCCCGCGCGCCAGCACCTCCTTGCCGGTTCCGCTTTCGCCGAGCAGCAGCACCGTGGCATTGCTGCTGGCCACCTTCTCGATGGTGCGGCAAACGCGCAGCATTTCAGCATTCCGGGTCAGCAGACCGGCCAGGGCTGCCGGGTGCTGGGCGGCCTGCAGGCGCCGGTTTTCCTGCTGCAGGTCGTACAGACGAAAGGCCCGGTCAATAGTCAGGGCAAGGAGTTCCGGCTCGAACGGCTTGGCGAAGAAATCGTAGGCACCGAGTCCGATGGCGCGCAAGGCATTGCTCCGATCATTCTGGCCGGTAAGTACGATGACTTTGGTGTCGGGGGCCGCCGAAAGTATCTGTTCAAGCAGGCGAAAACCTTCCGAGACCGAGTCGGCATCCGGTGGCAAGCCAAGATCCATGGTCACCACCGGCGGGCTGTGGCGGTGAACGTGGGTGAGGGCGCTTTCCCGATCGCCGGCGGTCAAGGTCTCAAATTGGTCAAAGGACCAACGTAATTGTTTCTGCAAAGCCGGGTCATCTTCGACAATCAGCAGGGGACGGGGCTTATCTGTGCTCAAGCATGCTCCTTTGTGCGCAAGTCGGATTCGGTGCTGATTTTGAAAAGCGGCAGGATTACGGTCATCCGCGTGCCTTTTCCGGGTTCGCTATCGACTTGCATTTCGCCACCCAGTTCGCGAATGTACTGAGCGCTTTCATAAGCGCCAATGCCCATGCCTGCCCGCTTGGTGCTCTGAAAAGGCTTGAACAGGCGGTTGCGAATGAACTCAGGGGTCATGCCGAGGCCGGTATCGCCGACTTCCAGCGCGGCACGGTCGCCACGCCGTTCGAGTGCGACCCATACCTTGCCGGCAGGGTCGGTGGCATCAAGGGCATTCTGCACCAAGTGGCCAATCACCCGTTCCAGACGATCTTCATGACCGCGCGTCGCCAGTCGTTCCTGGACCCTGACCTCGACTGACCTTCCCTGATCCATCTTTTCCTTCTGAATCCGTTGAATGACGTCTGGAAGATTAACACCACATGCGGTTCCCGGGGGAGTGGCGCCTTCTCGCAGCTGCATCATCAGTTGCCGCATCCGTTCGACGGAGTGTTCTACCGTCATCAGCATGTCTTGCTGGAACTCCGGATTGTCACGGTGGCGTTCGGCATTTTTCAGCATCAATGCGAGCTGGGTGACGATGTTTTTCAGATCGTGGACGACGAAAGCCGACATCTTGTTGAAAGCTTCGAATTTCCGTACTTCGAGCAATGCTTCGGTGGCTTGCATCTTGGCCAGGAATCCTGCGGCCTGACAACCGGCGGTACGCAACAGGTCATTGACTTCCCAGTTCACATCGATCGGGGTTCGCGAGCTGGCCAGAACGACGAATCCATTCATCTGATTGCCAACCATCAACGGTATCACCAGCCAGGCATTCGGAATCTCGGGGATCCATGCCGGTATTTCCAGGTCGCCATAACGACCTGGGTAGCAGCGATATTCCTCAAGATTGATTACCCAGCCGCTATTCAGCAGGAAGCGGGAGAGCGATGATTCGGGGGCTTCCGCCACGTCGCTGACCGGGATGTTCCAGCGGGCCGTCTGGCGGTAGCTATCCTGTCCTGCCTCCCTCAGCCAGAGTCCGCCAGCCGGGCTTTCGACCATGTTGGCCAAGCCGCGGATGACTTGTTGTCCCATGGTTTCCGGCGAGACTTGGGCGGAAAGCGTTTGCGTGAAGCGCAGCCACTCTTCACGATAGTCATAGCGATAACGGAAAAAATGCTTGCCGACCAGAACGCGGAGCTTGGCCCGCATTGAACCCGATGCGACAAGGACGCCCAAGCCGAGAATGGCGGCGCAGACGAGCGCCAATTGCATGGCGCGGCCCCAGTCGCCGCCGAAATAGCGGACGTAGTAGCCAACGCTGGCCATCAACAGCAGGTAGAGTCCGGCGATCAGCAACGTGGCGGAGTGAAATGCCGCTTTCTGCGAAAGGTGGATCTTTGATGTCCAGTCGCGGCTGCGCAGGGTGGCCACCAACAGCAGCGGAATGGTCATTGCATGAATGAATCCGCGAATGCTGATGGCGTCGCCGTCGACCCGGTTGAACATCAATGCGTCGGAAAATAGATAGATATCGAATACAAACTGACCGGCGAGGCCCAGGCACAGCGGCTTGATGTTCCAGATGGAGTCGTCGGATACGGCGCGGAACAACTGCTCGACCAGCATGAGGCCGAGGACAGGCATGGCCAGTGCATGAAACAACGCGGTTCGAAACCACTGGTCGGCTGGCAATAAGCCAAAGGCCAGTGAGAGTTGCAGGCCGAGGCCACCGAGCACGAGGCCCCAGCACGCCGGGATCAGCCAGGCTGGAAGTAATGCGCGGGTGGCCGATTGGCCACGCTCGGAACCGAGCAGGTAAATCACGAACGCATACCAGGCGCCGTGTCGCAATACATCGCTCAGCGAAGCGGAAAGCGCGAACAACGGCTGGGGGCTGATGGTCGACAGGAAGGACAGTCCAGCCCAGAGTGCCGAAAATGAAACGGCCAGAAACATCGTTCCGGTCCGCTGACCGGAGCGCCATTCACTACCAAGAGTAAAGAGATAGGTGGCCAGCAGCGCATATGCAACCGCGGCAATCCCGAAACTCCAGACGATCAGCGAGGCTGATTCAGTATCCATGAGCGATCAATGAAAACGCCACGGCGGTGCGTGGCATCAGGTATTTCAGTGGGCGCCCTTGCCGGTAAGCACGACGCCTACGGTATCGAAGAGGACGAGAATGTCGAGAAACAGGGAGTGGTTCTTGACGTAATAGAGATCGTACTGGAGCTTTTCGGCCGAGTCCTCGACGGTCGCACCGTAATGGTAGCGAACCTGTGCCCAGCCGGTAACCCCCGGCTTGACGCTGTGCCGTACGGCATAGAAAGGGATTTCCTTGGTCAGCTGATCGACGAAGAAGGGGCGTTCGGGACGGGGCCCGACCAGGCTCATATCGCCTTTGAGAACGCTGAACAGCTGGGGCAACTCATCAATCCGGAGTTTGCGGATGATCTTGCCGACCTTGGTCGCCCGGTCATCCTGCGCCGTTGCCCAGACCGGCTTGCCATCCTTCTCGGCATCGTTACGCATGCTGCGGAACTTGATGACGTTGAAAAGGCGTCCATTAAGGCCAACCCGCTCCTGACGATAAAAAATGGGAAAGCCATTTTCGGCGACGATGGCGATGGCGGTAACCGCCATGATCGGCAGGGAGAGCAAGATCAGAATGCTTGCGCAGACGATGTCGAAGAGGCGCTTCACGACGGTGCGCATGGTTCCCTGTCGGAAGCCTTCGCCAAAAATGAGCCAGCCGGCATAAAGAGATTCGAGGCGAATCTGGCCGAGCGTCTGTTCGAAATGGCTGGCCAGGTCGAGAACGCGAATGCCCTGCAGTTTGCAGTCGAGCAGTTCGCGCAACGGCATTGAGCCGCCACGACGCTCGGTAAGGGCCACGACGATTTCATCGACTTTCAGCGAAATTGCCGTATCGGTCAGAGAGCGGTCGCGCGAGATGAGCATCGCGCCGGGAACCGCAGTTTGTTCTTCATTCGGGCTCGGGAAGAAACCAACGATTTCGGCGGACGGGTCGGATTTATTCAGCGCCCGCTTGACGCCCAGGGCGCGGGCGCCCGTTCCGAAAACCATGATTTTCCGGGTCGGCATGCCGGTGGTGGGCGCATGGGCGGCGCTGACGCGGGTCACCAGCATGCCGAAAACGGCCGACATTGCGGATAGCTGGAGGAACTCGTGGCTTACGCCGGTCAGCGGGAGGAGGGCGAAAATGCCATAGGCAATCGGAACGGCGAGGTAGAGCGAGAGTACGGCGCGCGCCCGGCTTTCCATGATGGTCCGGTTGTTGTAGCGCTGATAGAAGCCCAGCCAGGAGTTGATCACCAGCATCGCCACGCCGAGCAGCAGGCCAAAAATCAGGACTTGCTTGATGTTGACCGGGAGGCCGTTGCCAACCCACATCACGGCGATCACCAAGCCGACAATCACGAAGGAAAAGTCAAAGAGCATCTGGCCTATCGAGTGCCAGCGTAACCAGTGATTGAACAATCGGATCATGATCGGTCTCCGTCCCGCAAATCGTCAAATACAAAGATAACAGACCGCATTTCAATTGCCTGCGAGTACCGCTGAGCATAACTTTGTCGACGCCATGGCGTTTGTGCCGGAGTCGCAAGTTGTTGGCATCGATTGTAGTGATGACGGAGTATGTTGCTTGTGTAGTATTTCACGGTGACTTCAAGTTCGCGGGAATGCTTGATATAAGCAGCGCAGAGGCAGGTGCGGGACTTGCTCACCGCCCTTGGAAATAATCGCTTCGCTGTTCCGGCTGGCCAATGACGGAGGGCTGAAACAACAAATCCAAGGGTGATGTCGGGGCTGGCTGATGCAGATACCGGGTGAAAGCACGCTGTCTGGCACTGGAATGTGGCAAACGGGCCGGCAAGTCTACGCGTGGTCTGGAAAAAAATCTTTACGACCAAAGTAATAGATCGTCATGGGCGATCAAGTCACGCCGATGCCTGCACTATTCATTTGACTGGCGTCTGGTATATAACATCAATATTGATTCGAGATTCACTTTCGGCAAGGCGGGGGCTTTCAGATGCAAATCAGCTGGACCAAAGTACTGAGAAAGCGCCTGCATCAGGGCTTGCGTAAGGCGTTCTCGGCTCTGCCGCGGGATACCCGGTTTGCCGTCTACCGTTCCTTTGTCGATTGCGATCCGGCACCAAGTGAGCGGCTGGTACTGAAAATTGCCGAAAGTCGGGAAGAACTGGAAGCGTGCTTTTCGTTGCTCCACGACGCTTATGTCGACAGCGGTTTCATGCGGCCCGATCCATCCGGCATGCGGGTGACGATTTACCATGCGCTGCCAACGACGACGACGCTTTGTGCCAAATGGGATGGCGAGGTGGTTGGAACGATATCCCTGATCCGCGAAAGCGCCTTCGGCTTTCCGTTGCAACAGGTTTTCGACCTGAGTGGCGTCAGGCAAAAGGCCGGGAAACTGGCCGAGGTTTCGGCGCTGGCGGTTCATCCCAGTTTTCGCAAGACCGGTGGGGCGATTCTTTTTCCGCTAATGAAGTTCATGTACGAGTATGCGACGCACTACTTCGATACCCGTCATCTGCTGATTGCAGTCAATCCCAATCGCATCGAAATGTATGAATCGCTGCTCTTTTTCGAGCGCCTGACGGCCAATGTGGTCGAGAACTATGATTTTGCCAATGGCGCCCCGGCGGTGGGTGCATCCCTCGATCTCCAGCTGGCGCCCGCTACTCTGGAGCACGTCTACCGGAACAAGTCACCGCGTAAAGACCTCTACGCCTACTTCACCAAAACCCAGTTGCCGAACCTGATACTCCCTCATCGGCGATATTTCACGACCAATGACCCGGTGCTGACCCCGGCTTTGCTCGACTATTTTTTCAACGAGCGGACGCAAGGCTTTGCCAATCTCGATCCGCGCAAGAAAGTGTTGCTTCATTCGATCTACGATCTGCAGGCCTATCGCGAAGTGTTGCCGGAAGTGCCCCAACAAGACGTTCAGGTCCGGCAACACCAGCGTTTCTCGGTGAAATGCCCTGGCCAGATTCGCCTCGACTCTTCCGAAGAAGAGGCCGACGAGTTCGCGATTCAAGTCATCGAAGTTTCCGAGTTCGGCTTTCAGGCCTACACCAAGGAAGAATTGCCGCTCAACATCTGGAGTTCGGCGACGGTACACCTCGGAAAAAGCGAGATTTCCGTGGTCAAAGTCCTGGCGGTGCGCGGCAAGGCCAATGGCTTCAACGGGTTTTACGGCTTTCGGGTAGGCGAGCCGGACCTGATCTGGAGAAAGTTCGTCAATGTGCTGCAACAGGGGCATACGCACGAAGACCTCGAGCACGCGACGCTCTATCTGGCCTGACGCCAAGCTGGCCTGATGGCCGGCTGCCACGGAAACCTATTCGAGCAGTTCGGTATCGTCGTGCGAATAGGCCGGCGCACAGCAGCAAAGAATATGCAGCGAATCGTGGCCAAGGTTTTCTACGCGATGCGGTGTGCCAGGCGGAATGACGATGCTGTCGCCGACTTCGATCGCAAACTGTTCGGCGCCAAGCGTCATCGTGCCATTGCCGCTGGTCACGTGGTAAATCTCTTCAGTTGCCAGATGGCGGTGCAGCACGGTGGCGACACCGGGCGGGACGACCGCTTCGGCCAGGCTCTGGTGGCGCACCGGGTGCAGGGCCGGGTGTAGCAGTTCGCGGATTTCCGAGCCGTCCTTGGTGATGTAAGGCGGCGCATTTTTCAACGCGGTCTTGTGACTCACTTGCCACCCCATGGCTGGATCGGCACCGTGGAAATCGCATTGGCCGGGGCGCCTTCGATAATCTTCCGGCTGATCGCCAGATAAACCAGCACCTTGCGCTTTTCGTCCAGGAAGCGGTGAATCTTGGTTTCCTTGAAGAGGATCGAGGTGTCTTCGCTGAACACCACTTCATCGTCCGGCAGCTTGGCCGGCAGGTTGATCGGGCCGATCTGGCGGCAGGCCAGCGAGAATTGCGAAGGGTCTTCGGCCAGCCCGAAACTGCCCTTGACGCCGCCGGTTCGTGCCTGGCTGACATGACAGGTGACGCCGGGAATTTTCGGATCGTCGTAGGCATAGACGCAGATCCGGTGATTGGCGCCGATCAGCTTCCAGGTCGTCGTGGTGCAGGCGATTTCCTCGGCGCTTGCCGGCAGGGTAAGCGCGGCAAGGAGCAGGGCGGTCAGGTATTTCATGTCAATTCCTCGTCAATGACGCATGGGCCGATGATAAGGGAATCATCTTGCCAACGTGCTTCGCCAAAAGCTTGTAGATATCCCGATCGAATGGCGGGCGAGTGGCGTCCAGCAGGTCGTGCAATTCAACTTCGGAACGGGCCGTCCCGAGGTAGCGCCAGCCTTCGATCAGATGGAGTTCCTTGCCTTCGCGGATCAGTGCCGGTCCATTGACCGGCCAGGCGACCAGCTTCAGTCGGGTTAGTGCGCCGACCAGCCGCATCGTGTGTTTGGCATAGGGTTCGTGACCAATGCAGGCGCCTTTGCAGCGCCGGATCTGGTAGCCGAAACAGGGTTTGCCGGGAACGTTTTTCTCCAGGCCGAGCAGGGTGTCGCACAGATTGTATTCGGTCGCCAGTGCGCGCAGCACGTCGGTGGCTTCCTTGCTGTTCTTGAACAGGCCGTAGCAGGAGGCATGGATGCCGAATTCAAGATCGCGGGCCGCTGTCAGTTCCGGGCGCAGCCAGCCTTCGCCCTCGTCGACCAGAGTCCAGGTGCAAATGTCGTCGTTCTTGCGCAACTGGCGGTTGCTGCTCGGCTGCAGTTGCTTGACCAGCGCCGCTTCCTTGAGCAAGGCACCGATTTCGCCGGCGGTTTCGATCCAGTCGATGCGCCTGAGCTGTTGCGACAGGGCCATGTCCTTGGCCGACTTGTGGTCGGCGGCGAAGTGGGACAGCACGCGCTTGCGGATGTCCTTGGCCTTGCCGATGTAGAGCGGCAGTTCGTTTTCACCGTAGAAGAGATAGACACCGGGCGTTTCCGGTAATTCGTCGATGATCCCGGGATCAAGCTGGGAAGGCAGGCTGGGATGGGCGTTGAGCGTCTTCAGCGCAGCCTGCACGGTTTCCAGGCCGGGTGCGACGTGGATACGCTGCCAGAACTGGTGGATCAACTGGGCATCGGCCAGTGCCCGGTGACGTGCCTCGGCCTGCAAGCCATGGCGCTCGATCAGCGAATCCAGATTGTGGCGCTTGTGTTCGGGAAACAGTGTGCGCGACAGCTTCACCGTGCATAGCACCGGTGCCCGGAACACGATGCCCAGACGCTGGAATTCATTTTTCAGGAAGCCATAGTCGAAGCGCGCGTTATGCGCGATGAACAGGCGGCCTTCCAGGCGACGCAAGGCTTCGCCGGCGACCTCTTCAAATGCCGGCGCATCGGCCACCATGGCGTTGCTGATCCCGGTCAATTGTTCGATGAAAGGCGGAATGCGGATGCCCGGATTGACCAGTTGCTGCCACTCGCGAACGCTGCCGTCGGCATCGACCTCGACGATGCCGATTTCGGTGATGCGGTCGAAGGTGGCGGTGGCGCCGGTGGTTTCCAGGTCGACGAAAGCGAGGGGTTTGCGGTGCATGGGGAATATAAGTGCCGGACAGCCCACGATGATACCGTCAGAACGAGCCGGTGACCGGAATGGTGAAGATACCGCCAGGAACGTCGCGGTTGGTAACCTCCGGTGGGCGCCAATGGGTCGTAGCGGTGGCGTGGCCTGATACTATATGTAGTTCAATTTTTGTATTTTGTTACCATATGTAGTGGTTTTTCTTGACCTCGATAATGCCGGGCAGCTAGACTGCCGTTCATTGAAGGTTCCCCGCAAGGGGATTGAAAGGGAATCCGGTGCCAGGTCTTCGACCTGAATTCCGGGGCTGCCCCCGCAACTGTAATCGGCGAGCGTTTCGCCACCCCATGCCACTGGATGCGTCCGGGAAGGCGGGTGAAACGCGCTGAGCCGAGAGCCAGGAGACCTGCCTCAATGTGTCCTTTTTTTGATGTTTTTGGGGCGGGGTGTCCCTGACGAGAGGTATTTACGTGGTTTGTCGCCGTTGGTCCGTCGTGTCGAGCCGTTGCCGGGATTGTTCCCGTCGCATCGGCAGGCCTGCGCCAGCGGCACACGTACTCGGTTCTCCGCCCCCCCGATACGGAGAATCGCCTTGCAATCCAATGTCCAGTCTCTCTCTGCCGCAAACGAATTCGCGGTTGCCGCCCTGCAGGTCATCCGCCGTAACGGCGCGCTCGTTGCCTTCGATGCCGACAAGATCGCCGTTGCGCTGAGCAAGGCCTTTCTCGCCGTCGAGGGCAGCCAGAGTTCGGTGTCGTCGCGCCTCCGCGAACTCGTCGCCCGCCTGACGCAGAGCGTCGTTCGCTCGCTGACCCGCCGTTCGCCGGATGGCGGCACGGTGCATATCGAGGATATCCAGGATCAGGTCGAACTGGCGCTGATGCGCGCAGGCGAGCATGACGTGGCCCGGGCCTACGTGCTCTACCGCGAACGCCGCGCCGCCGAGCGGGCGGCCAGTCAGGCCGAGGAAATCAACGTCGCCGAGCTGCATGTGCTCGATAACGGCGTGCGCCAGCCGCTCGACCGCGAACTGCTGCTGAAGAATTGCGAAGCCGCCTGCTTCGGTCTGGGCGAGGTCGTGTCGCCGCGGACCATCTTCGAGCACGCCTTGAAGAATCTCTACGACGGCGTGCCGCTGGCCGATGTTTACCAGGCGCTGATCCTCGCCGCGCGCACCTTGATCGAGCGCGAGCCGGCCTACAACCAGGTCACCGCCCGCTTGCTGCTGGCCAGTCTGGGCCGCGAAGTGCTCGGCCGGCCGGTGACGCTGGGCGAGCTGGCGGTCGTCCAGGCCGACTATCTCGGCGATTTCATCAAGCAGGGTATCGCCGCCGAACTGCTCGACCCGCGCCTCGCCACCTACGACCTGGCGCGCCTCGCTGCCGCGCTCAAACCGGAGCGCGATCTGCAGTTTGGCTACCTCGGCCTGCAAACCTTGTACGACCGCTACTTCCTGCACATCGAGGGCCGACGCATCGAGCTGCCGCAGGTTTTCTTGATGCGCGTCGCGATGGGCCTGGCCTTGAACGAGATCGACCGCGAAGCGCGTGCCATCGAATTCTATGACCTGCTTTCCAGCTTCGACTTCATGTGCTCGACACCGACGCTGTTCAACAGCGGCACGCTGCATTCGCAGCTGTCATCCTGCTACCTGACCACGGTGGCCGACGATCTCGAAGGCATATTCCAGTCGATCAAGGAAAACGCCCTGCTGCAGAAATACGCCGGCGGCCTGGGCAACGACTGGACGCCGGTGCGCTCGCTGGGCAGCCGGATCAAGGGCACGAACGGCCAGAGCCAGGGCGTCATTCCCTTCCTGAAAGTGGTCAACGACACGGCGGTCGCTGTGAACCAGGGCGGCAAGCGCAAGGGCGCCGTCTGCGCCTATCTCGAAACCTGGCATCTCGACATCGAGGAATTCCTCGACCTCCGGAAGAACACCGGCGACGAGCGCCGCCGCGCGCACGACATGAACACCGCCAACTGGATTCCCGACCTGTTCATGCAGCGGGTCATCGAAAACGCTGAATGGACCTTGTTCTCGCCGGTCGACGTGCCCGATCTGCACGATTTGTTCGGTGCTGAATTCGAGATCGCCTACCTTGGCTACGAAGCGCAAGCGGCCAGCGGTCAACTCAAGCTGCACAAGAAAATCCCGGCCGTGCAGCTGTGGCGCAAGATGCTGACCATGCTGTTCGAAACCGGCCATCCGTGGATCACCTTCAAGGATGCCTGCAACCTGCGCTCACCGCAGCAGCATGTCGGCGTCGTGCATAGCTCGAACCTCTGTACCGAGATCACGCTGAACACTTCAGATTCGGAAACCGCCGTCTGCAACCTCGGTTCGGTCAATCTGCTGGCGCATCTGAAGGACGGCCAGCTCGACCAGGCCAAGCTGGCGCGCACGATCAACACCGCGCTGCGCATGCTCGACAACGTCGTCGACATCAATTTCTACGCGACGCCCAAGGCGCGCAATGCCAACCTGCGGCATCGCCCGGTCGGCCTCGGCATCATGGGTTTTGCCGATTGCCTTTACGAAATCGGCTTGCCCTACGCGTCGACCGCGGCGGTGGAGTTTGCCGACCAGACCATGGAAGCCGTCTGCTACCACGCCTATTCGGCGTCGAGCGAACTGGCCCGCGAGCGCGGCCGTTATTCCAGCTTCACCGGCAGCCTGTGGGACCAGGGCATTTTGCCGCTCGACTCGATCCGGCTGCTGGAGGAAGGGCGGGGCGGTTATCTCGACGTGAACCGCGAATCCAGTCTCGACTGGGCGGCGCTCAAGGAACGCATCGCCCGTTACGGCATGCGCAATTCCAACTGCGTCGCCATCGCGCCGACCGCGACCATTTCCAACATCGTCGGCGTCTCGGCCAGCATCGAGCCGACCTACCAGAATATCTATGTCAAATCGAATCTCTCGGGCGAGTTCACCGTCGTAAACGATGCGCTGGTCCGCGACCTGAAAGCCCTCGATCTGTGGGACGAAGTGATGGTCGCCGATCTCAAGTATTTCGACGGTTCGCTGGCCCGCATCGAGCGCGTGCCGGATGAACTCAAGGCGCGCTACGCCACCGCCTTCGAGATCGACCCGGTGTGGCTGATCGAAGCAGCGGCGCGCCGGCAGAAATGGATCGATCAGGCGCAATCGCTGAACCTCTATCTGGCGCTGCCCTCCGGCAAGAAACTCGACGAAATCTACAAGCTGGCCTGGACGCGTGGCCTGAAAACCACCTACTACCTGCGCACGCTCGGTGCCAGCCAGGCCGAGAAGACGGGCGGGAGCGACGAGGCGGTTGCACCGGAAGAACCGAAATTTTGCGCCATCGATAATCCGGAATGCGAGGCCTGCCAATGAGCGCGCTCCGCTTTGACGACTGGGATCAGCCTGCTGCCCCAAAGCCGGTTGCCGCTGTGATCGACGCTGAAATACCAGCGAACGGCGTACTTCCCCCAAGGCCACACACCGCCGCCCTGGCGCCGATCAACGCGGCCGACAAGCGCATCGTCAATGGCAAGGCCGACATCAACCAGTTGGCGCCGTTCAAGTACCCCTGGGCCTGGGAATTCTTCCTCAAGGCCAACCGCAACCACTGGACGCCGCTCGAAATCGGTATGGCGCAGGACGTGCACGACTACCACCACAAGCTCAGCCCGGCCGAGCGCCACGTTTTCGAGAATGTGCTGGCCTACCTGACGACCTCCGACATCCTCGCCATGCGCAACATCGGCCTGGCGGTGATGGAGAAGATGAGCGCGCCGGAACTACAGATCTACCAGGCCCGTCAGGTCTATGAAGAAGCGCTGCACACCTGGACCTACCAGCACTGCATCGAAAGCATCGGCCTTGATCAGCAGGAAATCTACAACCGCTATCGCGTCGTGCCGGAAATCCACGGCAAGATCGCGCTTGCCAACCGCCGGCTGGGAAAGGTACTACGTTCGGATTTCGATCTCGCCGACCGCGCCAACCTGCACGAATTCGCACTCTCCTATTTCTTCTTCGCGGTGATTTTCGAAGGCTGCTGGTTCTACAACGGCTTCACGCCGATCTTCGCGCTGCAACGGCGCGGTTTGATGAAGGGCGCCGCCGAGCAGTTGCAGTACATCATGCGCGACGAGGTGCTGCACTGCGCTTTCGGTATCCGCGTCATCCGCGAATTGCTCATCGAAGAAAACCTGACGCTCGATCCCGCCGCGCTGCGCGAACTGTGGGACGAAGCCGAAGCCGCCGAATTCGCCTACGCCGGGTTCATCCTGAAAGAACCGATTCTCGGCTACAACGCCGATCTGCACGTCCGGCAGTTCCGCTTCGTCGCCAACCGGCGGGCGAGACAGGTTGGCGTCGAAGAACCCTTCCCGGGCGCCGAGAACGTCCTGCCCTGGCTCGACGAGCAGGCCAACCTGCGCAAGGAGAAGAACTTCTTCGAAACGCGGGTGACCGAGTACCAGACGGGTGGGGCGTTGGCCTGGGATTGATTCAGCGGGCGCACCTCGCCTTTTGAGTCAGGGCGGCTACCTTAAGCGCGATTTGAGGTACTTTCCGGAACTCGGCAACAAATCGCCGCCGTCGACTCAAGGGAACCACTGGGCAAACGGATCGTCCACCACAGGCGGAAGGCGGCGACCGGGCGTTTCGGCCCGGTCGGCTTCTTCGGCCAGCGAAAGGCAAGCAATGTCACCCCGACGACTCATACAAGGAATCATCTTGGTCCTCTCTACCAGTTTTCTGGTCGGCGCCTGCGCCGACGACAAGGCCGCCGCCAAGGCGGCAAAACCGGCAGTCACCGACAGCATCGTGCTCGGCATGGGCTGTTTCTGGGGCGCCGAAAAACGAATGGCGGCCATCCCCGGCGTGCTCGATGTCGAAAGCGGCTACGCCAATGGCGATGTCGCCGGCACCTACGAAGCGGTGCTTGCCCACGAAAAGGCGGTGCGTGCCGGCAAGTCCAGCCAACGCAACCATGCCGAAGTGGTCAAGGTGACTTTCGACCCGGCCAAGATCAATCTGGAAAAAGTGCTGATCCAGTTCTGGGAAAGCCACAATCCGACGCAGGGCAACCGCCAGGGCAACGATGTCGGCACCAATTACCGCAGCGCCATCTACACCCACAACGATGCCCAGCAGGCGCTCGCGCTGAAAACCAAGGATGCCTACCAGAAGGCCCTGTCCGCCGAGAAATTCGGCGCCATCACCACCGAAATCGCGCCGCTGAAAAAGTACTACTCGGCCGAGGAATACCACCAGAACTACCTGGTCAAGAACCCCGACGGTTATTGCGGCCTGGGCGGTACCGGGGTCAAGTATCCGAATGCCACCGGCGCTTCAACGCCGATGCCGCCGGCCGCCAGCAAGGCGCCGCGACTCGAGGGCAAGGCGCTCAATTTCGAGCGCCAGCTAATCGTCTTCGAGGCCGACGACTGCGCCTATTGCCGCAAGTTCAAGGCCGACGTGCTCGATCACTGGAAATCGCCGGTCGCCGTCGTCCGCACGCTGAACCCGGAAGCGCCGGCCGGTTGGTCGCTGGAAAAGGCACTGTTCGCCACGCCGACCATGGTGCTCTTCGAAAAGGGTAAGGAAGTCTCGCGCTATACCGGCTACAACGGCGAAACGGCCCGCTTCTGGAAATGGCTGGGCTTTCACCTGCTGACGCCGGCCCAGCAGAAGATCGCCTTCGAGCAGGGTACCGAGCGCCCGGGTACCGGCTCCAACCTCGATGAAAAGCGCCCCGGCACCTTCGTCGATCCGATCTCCGGCGTGCCGCTGTTCCGCAGCGATACCAAGTTCGAGAGCGGCACCGGCTGGCCGAGCTTCTTCAATCCGCTGCCCGGCGCCATCTCGCTGCATGAAGATATCAGCATGGGGATGAAGCGCGTCGAAGTGCGCAGTGCCAGTTCCGGCATCCACCTCGGCCACGTCTTTGACGACGGCCCGCCGCCGACCGGCAAGCGTTATTGCATCAACGGCAATGTGCTGAAATTCGTGCCGGACGCGGCCAAGTAGTTCCCGCGTCCCTGTCGTAAAGGCGACAAGGCGGCGCGGCTAGCTTCGCGCGCGCCGCCGGGAAGCCCCGTTTTTCGGGCGGCTGCGCGTTGGCACTGCTTTTGCGTTGGCTTGCAGATCCTCGCTTCCGAGTATCTGCCCACCATGAGCACTGTAGAAAAACCGGCCTATCGCTGTCTTTCGCCGCAGGATGCCGCCGTCCTGCTTTCCGCCGAGCCGTCGGCCAGCATCTTCGACGTGCGGGACATCGCGAACTACCAGCGGGCGCATATCAAAGGCGCCATGCATCTGTCCGAAGATCGCCTGCTGGCCTGGATGCGCCGCCTGCCGAAGGAGGCGCCGATCGTCATCTATTGCTATCAGGGCAATGCGAGCAAGACCTTTGCCCAGATGTTCATCGATTTTCGCTACACCCGGGTATTCAGCGTCGATGGCGGTTACGAGCCGCTGGCTGCGGCGCTCGTCGCCGCGGTCGCCGCATGACGCCAGGCCGTGCTGCCGAATGGGTGGCGGCTCACGCTTTGTCGACCAGCGATGTCGATTGCGCCACCACGGTGATGCTCAAGATCCTCGACGGCAAATGCAAGATGAGCCCGGTGGACAAAATCGTCATGGAATTCCTCTACGACGCCGTGAAGCACCGCTCGGGCCAACGCTTCGGCGAAGAATTCCACAGCCTGATCGCCACCGCGCGGCAGGCGTCCAGCGAAGCGCTGAAAAGCCACATTTACGAAAAACGCGTGCTGGCCGAAACCGCCATCTCCCGCCCGGTGATGAAAGCCTTCAAGGCGATGATCCGGCAGGAAGGGCTGTTCGCCGGCCTGCCCGAAGAGGACGAAGAGGCATGACCATGAAGTTCTACATGACCCCCGGCTCATGCTCGACCGGCATCCACATCCTGCTCGAAGAGTGCGGGCTGGTCTTCGAGGCCTACATCGTCAATCTGTTGGCCGGCGACCAGTACAAGAAGGACTACCTGGCGATCAACCCCAAGGCCAGCATCCCGGCGCTGGTCCTCGACGACGGCACGGCGCTCACCGAGTTCTCGGCCATCGCCTGGTGGCTGGGGCGCAGCTACCCGAAGCGCAAGCTGCTGCCGGAGAGCATCAAAGACGAAGTGCAGGTGCTCAGCGTCATGAACCATGCCGTGCATACGCTGCACACCCAGGGCTTCGCCCGCATCTTCACCACCGAACGCTTTTCGCCGAGCAGCGCCGACCACGAATCGGTCAAGGCGCAGGGCCGGCAGATCATCGATCAGGGCTTTGCCATCGTCAATCGCCAACTGGCCGGCCGGGAATACGTTGTCGATCACTTCAGCATCGCCGATGCCGCGCTGTTCTACGTCGAATTCTGGGCCGACCGCATCGGCATCCCGCTGCCGGAAAACTGCCAGGCCCATTACCGCCGGATGCTGACCAGGCCGGCGGTCCGCCAGGTGCTGGCGGAGGAGGGCTACGCTGCCGTGCTGCGCTGAAGGTGAACCAGCGGAGTTGCCAGCTGCTTGGCAACTCCCAGGTCGGAACTATTCAAATTGATGCTTGCTCAAGCGTTCAAGGCTCGGAATCTTCAGATGCCGGCCCTCGACCCGAATCAGATCGAGATCGTTCAATTCACGCAGAATGCGCGAGAAATACTCCTGGGTGAGATTGAGGCGGGAAGCGATGACGCATTTTTTAACTGAAAGATCGAGGCTTGCCGCTTCACCGTCCAGCTCACCGTTTTCCAGCTGATCGAGCAGGTACCCGATGAAGCGCTGCTTGCCGGTGAGCAGGGTATAGCCTTCGACATCCTGCATCAGGTGGTGCGTCCGGAGGGCCAGGCTGCCCAGCATCTTGCTCCTGATGCCGTGATCGCGATCCATCTCGCCGAACACCGTCGACGTCGAGACGTGCAGCAACAGGCTGCTGTTAAGGGCTTGCGCCGAAACGACATAGGGCTTGTCGAGGAACATCATGGCTTCCCCGAAGCTTTGTCCTTGTTGCACCACCTCGACAATCTTCTCGCCCCCCTGAGGCGAAGTGAACGACAGCTTGACCTGCCCGAAAATGAGGATGTGAAAGCCCGTGCACGGATCGCCGCGATGAAAAATCGTCTCCCCCTGGGCGCAGCGAACTTCCCGGGTTCCTTTGGCGATCCGGGCAATTTCGTTTGCGCCAAGCTCATTGAAGAGCGCCGCATTCTTCAGATGGGTTTCAACATTGATCCGCTGATGATCTCGCACGCGGTTCCCTCACGATGCCCTGGGGGCGTCAGCGATGCTTGCCCGGTTGGCCAGGACAAGGTTTCTCAGCAAGACTTTCGCCAAATCTTCCGGATGTCGGTTGGCCAGTTGCTGGCTTGTGCCGCCCGTTGCGGTCGAGACGACGAGAATCATTCCGGCAATCCAGTAGTTGCCGGTGAAGACGTCGCCATCGATTTCGCAACTAACGGGCCACCTTTCATACCGTCGGTAGCTTGTGCCGATGCTGTGGCTACGCACGCTTTGCCTGCGGCATTCAGGTCTTGACCCGAGTCAGGCTTATTTTCTGAAGCAGCGCGTACAGCTCGTCCTTGATAGCCAGTTTTTTCTTTTTCAGAACCTCGATCTCATCGGGCGTTCCGGGCTCCAATTTCGATTCCATTCCTTTGATCTTCTGATCAAGGGTGTTGTGTTTGTCGAACAGGGTCTGGAAGTACCTGTCGGTAGTCTTCAATTCGGAAATCAGGTCGCGATATTCATGAAACATGGGAATCTCCAACGGGATTGAGGCGGATTTAAATGACGCCCTGCGCCAGCATGGCTTCGGCCACCTTGACGAAGCCGGCAATGTTGGCGCCATTGACGTAGCTCACCTTGCCGTCCGCATCGCGACCATAGTTCAGACAGGCTTCATGGATATTGCACATGATTTCGTGCAGGCGGGCATCGACTTCGTCGCGCTGCCAGGAAAGGCGCATCGCGTTCTGGCTCATTTCCAGTCCGGAGGTGGCCACCCCGCCGGCATTGCTGGCCTTGCCCGGGGCATAGAGCACCCCATTGCTCTCGAAAACCTTCACGGCATCGGCGGTCGATGGCATGTTGGCGCCTTCGGCGACGCAGATCACGCCGTTTTTCACCAGCATCTGGGCATCTTCGCCGTCCAGTTCGTTCTGCGTTGCGCAAGGCAGGGCGACATCCACCGGTACGTGCCAGGGACGTAGCCCGGGCTGGAAGGTGGCGCCGACGCGCTTGGCGTAATCGCTGACGCGACCGTAGAGATGGTTTTTCACCTCCATCAGTTCGGCCAGTTTTTCCGGTGTGAAACCGCTTTCGTCGACGACCGTACCGCTCGAATCCGACACCGTGACGACCTTGGCGCCAAGGGCCATGGCTTTCTCGACCGAATACTGGGCGACGTTGCCGGCGCCGGAAACGCTGACGCGCAGACCTTCGAAGCTGCGGCCTTGCTGCTTGAGCATCTGCTCGGCGAAATAGACCGTGCCGTAACCGGTCGCTTCGGGACGGATCAGCGAGCCGCCGAAACTCAGGCCCTTGCCGGTGAACACGCAGTCGGCACGGTTCGAGAGCTTTTTCATCATGCCGGCCATGAAGCCGACTTCGCGGCCCCCGACGCCGATGTCGCCGGCCGGCACGTCGGTATCGGAACCGACATGGCGGAACAACTCGCTGACGAAAGCCTGGCAGAAGCGCATCACTTCACCCGGACTGCGGCCCTTCGGATCGAAGTCGGAGCCGCCCTTGGCGCCACCCATCGGCAAGGTGGTCAGGGCATTCTTGAAAGTCTGCTCGAAGGCCAGGAACTTGAGGATCGACAGGTTGACCGAAGGGTGGAAGCGGATGCCGCCCTTGTAGGGGCCGATGGCCGAGGAATGCTGGATGCGGTAGCCGCGATTCACCTGGACCTCGCCATGATCGTCGATCCACGAGACGCGGAACATGATGATCCGCTCCGGTTCGACCAGCCGATCCAGCAGGCCGTGTTCCGCATATTTCGGGTGCTGGGCGATGTACGGCCACAGGCTTTCCATGACTTCGGTAACCGCTTGCAGGAATTCCGGTTGCCCCGGATTGCGGGCCGCCACTTGCTGGATGAAATCCTCAAAACTCTGGTAACGCATTGTTTCTCTCCCCGTCTTGCTGTGTGGTGAATTTCTCAAAACTGAGTGGAATCCGGACTGCCGCGCCATGTAAAAATCGTCTTCGATTGATACTTTAATGGCGACAATTGGCGCCCCGATTTGGTGCAAAAAATCGATGCTTGGCGACAGTGGTCGTCGATGGATGTGCCGACGGCGATGGCAAATGAGTTAATCTCGGGCATTCTCAGTGATTATTAATTGTTTTTATTGAGAAGGCTGGTCGGCCGTTTTTCGAAGCTTCGATAATAGGGGCGGAAACCGGGCTTGATAAGTCACCATTTTTGAACAAAACTGTTTCCAATTTGATAACAGCGGGAGGGCCTGGTGCACGACATCAATGACATGCTGTTCTTCGCTCACGTGGTCAAGGTCCGGAGCTTTTCCGAGGCGGCGCGCCGCCTCAATGTCTCCAAGTCACGGGTGAGCAAGGCGATCGCCCGCCTGGAGAGCGACCTTGGCGTCCGGCTGCTGCACCGGAGCACCCGCAGCCTGAGCCTGACCGATGTCGGCGAGGCGTATTTCGAGCATTGCGACCGGATCCTGGAAGAACTGAGCCTGGCCGACACGACGATTTCCCGCTTGCATCAGGAACCGCGCGGCAAACTGAAGATCAGCGCGCCGGTGGCTTTCAGCACGATGCATGTCGCCTCGGCCTTGCCGGATTTCATGGCGCTCTATCCCGACCTGACCGTCGATTTGACGATCAGTGACCGAATGGTCGACCTGGCCGACGAGGGCTACGACATTGCCCTGCGCATCACCCGCGAGCCCGGCGAGAACCTCGTGGCCCGTCAATTGGCCCCGATCCGCCGAAAGATCTGCGCCAGCCCATCCTACCTGGCGCGCCGGGGAATTCCGCGGGTTCCCGAGGATCTCGTCGCGCACAATTGCCTGGACTATTCCTTCATGAATACCCAAGGGGTCTGGCATCTCAATGGGTACAACGGTGATGTTTCGATCCCGGTATCCGGCACCCTGCGCATCAACGACGACGAGGCGCTGTCACAGGCGGTTCTCGGCGGGCTGGGCTTGGCCTTGCTGCCGACCTTCATCGTCGGCAAGGATCTGCAGGAAGGCCGCCTGGTCGAAGTGCTGCCTGGCTATGTGCCAACCGAACGGTTCATCTACGCCATTCATCTGCCGAATCGGCACTTGCCGCTGAAAGTCCGTGCCTTTATTGAATTCCTTCTCAACCGCTTTGGGCCAACCCCGTATTGGGATCGTTGAATAAAGCGGGGCTCGGCATCCGCTGCCTTGCTATTCACCTTTTCGCCGTTGTGCCGCCAAAATCTCCGGCAGTTTCACCTCGATCCAGTCGGCCAGTGCTTCCACCTTTTCGCCGATTTCCTCGCCGAGCGGCGTCAGCCGGTATTCGACATGAGGTGGCACGACCGGGTAGGAGATGCGTTCGACAAAGCCGTCGCCTTCCAGCCATTGCAGGGTCTGGGCGAGCATCTTTTCGCTGATGCCGTTGACCTTGCGGCGCAGCTCGCTGAATCGGTGCGTGCCGCCTAGCAGGGCGACCAGCAGCAGAACGCCCCAGCGGCTGGTGACGTGCTTGAGCACCTCGCGGGACGGGCATTTTTCCGAGAACAATTCGCCGCGCCGCATCAGTTCGGCGAGGGCGGGCTGGTTGGCGTTTTCGTTGGCTTGATGCATTTTGTACTTACCTTTGAGTGCGTACTTACTAAAAGTTAGCGATGTCGCTATTCTGCCGACTCCCCCCACCGAAATAAAGGAAATTCATCATGATCGTCGTCACCGGAGCCTCCGGCCAGCTTGGCCGTCTTGTCATCGCAGCCCTGTTGCAGAAAGTCCCGGCCGGCGAGATCGTCGCCGCCGTGCGCAATCCGGCCAAGGTTGCCGACCTCGCGGCGCGTGGCGTGCAAGTCCGTCAGGCCGATTACGACCAGCCGGCCAGTTTGGCCGCCGCCTTCAAGGGCGCCGACAAGCTGCTGCTGATTTCGGCCAGCGAAGTCGGTCGTCGCGTGCCGCAGCACCGCGCCGTGATCGACGCAGCCAAGGCGGCCGGCGTCGGTTTGCTGGCCTATACCAGCATCCTGCATGCCAACACCTCGCCACTGCCGCTGGCCACCGAGCACCAGGAAACGGAAGCGTTGATCCGCGCTTCCGGCCTGCCGGCGGTGATCCTGCGCAACAGTTGGTACACCGAGAACTACCTGGCCGGCATTCCGGCCGCGCTGCAGTACGGCGTGCTGCTCGGCAGCGCCGGAGCAGGGCGCATCGCCTCGGCGGCGCGCGCCGACTATGCCGAAGCGGCGGCTGCCGTGCTGACGACGGACGACCAGGCCGGGCGTATCTACGAACTGGCGGGCGACGAGTCCTACACGCTGGCCGAACTGGCCGGCGAAATCACGCAGCAGTCCGGCAAGGCCGTGGCCTACCAGGATCTGCCGGAAAGCGAATTCAAGGCTGCCTTGCTCGGCGCCGGCTTGCCGGAAGCGTTGGCCACACTGCTCGCCGAATCCGATGCCGGTGCCGCAAAGGGCGGCCTGTTCGACGATGGTCGTCAGTTGAGCCAACTGATCGGCCGGCCGACGACGCCGCTGTCGAAACTGGTCGGGCAGGCTCTCGGTTAAGTCTGGGGGCGCACCGGTGCGCGATGGCGGACACCTCTCGCACCGGAATATGTGTGGCGACTAGTGGTTAGTACCAATTGAAAACACCGGGCGACTTGAGGGAAACTCGCCTCCCTTTGCATTCTTGTCGGTCGCCGACCAAGCCATGCCTCGGGTTTGCCCTTGCACCGTCCGGCCAGGACCGGTGCGCTGCGCTTGCCCGGCGATCTGGCGCAGAAACGAATCATGTCCGAATTGAAGAACACCCCCGGCCTGCCGCCGCCCCCGTCGTGGACCGAGTCCGGCGATCTGGAAGGCTGGGTGCATGCCACCGAAAACTGCAGCAGCACGGCCGGCCCCGGCATGCGCTATGTGCTGACCCTGTCCGGCTGTCCGCTACGCTGCCAGTATTGCGACGCGCCGGACACCTGGGAGCGGCATGAGGGCGCCCCGGCGCTGGTCGCCGACGTGCTGGCCGATATTGCGCGGCGCAAGACCCTGTTGCGCGGGCGCGGCGGCGTCACCTTGGGCGGCGGCGAGCCGCTGCTGCAGAGCAAGTTCTGCCGTGCCATCCTCGAAGGCTGCAAGGCCATGGGCCTGCACACCGCCCTCGATACCGCCGGCTATTACGGCGATTACGCCGACGACGCCCTGCTGGCCAGCGTCGATCTCGTGCTGCTCGATATCAAGACCTTTTCCGCCGAGCGTCAGCGCACGCTGAGCGGTGGCGAACTCGAGCCGGTGCTGCGTTTCGCCAACGTGCTGGCGGCGCTCAACAAGGCCGTCTGGCTGCGCTTCGTGCTGGTCCCCGGGCTGACCGACGATTTCGCCGAAATCGCCGCGCTGGCCCGCTACGCAGCCGGCCTGGGCAACGTCGAGCGGGTCGATGTCGTGCCTTTCGAGCAGCACGGCGGCTACAAATGGCGTGACCGCGGCCTGGAATATCCGCTGGCCGGCGTCGCACCGCCGACCGAAGAAGCGCTGGCCAAGGCCCGCGATCTGTTCCGGGCGGAAGGCTTACAGGTTTACTGAGCCGGCGCCGGCCGGGTCCGGTGGTCCTAGGCGCGATAGTGCCCGCGACAAGGCCGACGAATTCGTATAGCCGGCATCTCGTGCTGCCGTTTTCAGGCCCTTGCCCGACTGGACGGCACGCCGGGCGATGGCCAGGCGGATCGCCGAGAGGTATTTGCCCGGCGTCTGCCGCATTACGTCGCGGAAGGTGTTGGCAAAGGCGGTGCGCGACATGCCGGCCTCCGCGGCCAGCGCTTCCAGCGTCCAATGGTCTTGCGGCCGGGCGTGGATGGCGACCAGGGCACGGGCGATGCGCGGCTCGGCCAGGCCGCTCAGCAGCCCGCCGGTGCTGCTCGGGTGGGCGATCAGATGGCGCAGCAGGCCGATGAACAGGATGTCGCCGGCCCGGTCGAGCAGGGCCGGCTGGCCGCAGCGCGGCGCCTGCAACTCGGCGGCAATCAGATTGACCACGTGGTGCAGCGAGGATTCGGCCCCGGCCAGCGCCACCACCAGCGGTTCGCCGAATTCGCCCATGAGCAGCGCGGCAACCGGCCCGTCGAACCAGGCCCGGGCGCACATCAGGTGCCGGAAGGCGGCGGGCGATTGCGCGACCAGCGCATGTGCTGCGTCGGCCCGGCAGACGACGATGCACGGCGCCTGCAGCGCCTGGCGGGCAGTCGACGGCAATTCGAGGGCCATTTCGCCCTCGGCGAGCAGGTAGAGATGCAGGCAGGGTGCCGCTTCGGCGGCTATGTCCAGGCGTGCGCTGTCGGCCGGCGGCCGGCCGACCCGCACGCGCGGCGCCAGGCCGGCGAGCAGGGCAGAGAGTCGGTCGAGGTGGACGGCAGGCGGCATTTGTACGAATTGCAAATATTATTCAACGATGGATTGCGGTTAGTTCACCACAATGGCACGGGGCGGTCAAGCAAGGTGCTGAACAGGCAAGCGGCCTGGAACAATCTTGCGCAAACCGCAGTCATTCAACGAAAGGATGCTCGATGCCCCGTACTGTTCCGACACCGCGTCGCCCGGCTCACGCCCTGACCGGTGGCGGCCGTTTCGGGCGCGCCGACATCGATTTCGCCAATGCCCACGATTACCCGGGCGCGGCTAATATGCCGACGCCGTCTGACTTTCCCAGGAGCTTCTGTAAATGAAAATTCTTATTCTCGGCGCCGGCGGCATTGGCGGCTATTTTGGTGCCCAGTTGCTGCGCAGCGGGGCCGACGTGACTTTCCTGCTGCGCGACAAGCGCCAGGCGCTGATCGCAGCAGAAGGCCTGCGCATCGAGACGCCGCACGGCAATTTCACGGTGCAGCCGCCGACGGTGACGGCGACCAGCGTGACGCCGATCTACGATCTGATCATCCTGGCGCCCAAATCCTACGACCTCGAGGATGCGCTGACCTCGCTCGAAAACGCCCGCGGCAAGGCGGTCGTGCTGCCTTTTCTGAACGGCATCGAACACCTGGCGGTGCTCGACCGCAAATTCGGCCGGGCAGCGGTGATGGGCGGCGTCGCCCACATCGCGGCAACGATTACCGAAAGCGGCGCCGTCCGGCAACTGAACGACATCCACAGCCTGACCGTCGGCCCGCGCGACCCGGCGCACCTCGAACTGGCCAAGGAGTTCATCGCGCTGTGCGGGAAAGCGCCGTTCGATAGCGTGTATGCCGAAAATATCGAGCAGGCGCTGTGGGACAAATGGGTTTTCCTCGCCGCGCTGGCCGGCATGACCACGCTGTGTCGCGGCTCGGTCGGCGAAATCCTGGCGACGCCCTACGGCGAAGGCCTGATTCGCCAGATGTACGACGAATGCTGCGCCGTCGCCCGCCTGAGCGGCTACCCGACCGGCGAGGCCGCGACGGCCAGGGCGCTCGGCATGCTGATCGCACCCGGCTCGCCGTTCACCGCCTCGATGCTGCGCGATCTGCTGGCCGGGCAACGCACCGAATACCAGCACATTCTCGGCGCCATGGCCGAGCGCGGCATCGCCCTCGGTTTGCCGATGGATCTGATGCGTCTGGCGCATACCCATCTGGCGGTGCAGGCCGGGCGGGGCTGAGCCGCCGCCTACTGTTCAGCCGATGATCCGGAAATGGGCGATCAACTGCTGCAGGCGCAGCGAAGTTTCCTTCATCTGCAGGGTTTTCTCGTTGACCGCCTGGATCGCCGTCGAAGCTTGCTCAATGCCGGCGACGATATCTTCGACCTGGAGGGCGATCTGGTTGCCGGCTGCCGATTGTTGCCGGGTGCCGTCGGCGATATGACGCGAGATCGAGGCGACTTCCTCGCCTTGCCGGGATACCGCATCCAGCCCTGCGCGGGCGGCGCTGGCCGCTGAGTCGGCGCTATCCACTTTGCTGCCGGCGGTGGCCATCGTCGCCACGGCAATTTGCGTGACGCGCTGGATGTCCTGCACGCTGTTGGTGATTTCCGCCGTCTGCTTGCTGGCGTTTTCCGCCAGCTTGCGGACCTCGTCGGCGACGACCGCGAAGCCGCGTCCGGATTCGCCGGCCCGTGCCGCTTCGATCGCGGCGTTCAGGGCGAGCAGATTGGTCTGCTCGGCAATGCCGCGAATCAGCTGACTGACCCGGTCGATGGCGGAGATCGAGCGGAACAGCTCGGACATCGTTTGTTCCGCGCTACTGACCGTGGCGACGACGCTTTGCGAGGCCTGCTGGCTTTCGTCCATGCGGATCACCGCATCGGCCAGCAGGAGGTCGGAGGCGTTGACCGTGGTCGCCGCCTGCCCGGCACTGAGGGCGATTTCATCGACCGAGGCGACCAGTTCCTCGACCGTCGCGGCAATGTGATTGACGGCCTGCGACTGGGCTTCCGCCGCCTGGCGCGACTGATCCATTTCGGCCTGCAGGATGTCGGCATCGACGCCGACCTCGTCGGCGGCTTCGGCGATTTGCGCCATCATCACCTTCATGTGGGTCTGCATGGTGACCAGTGAATCGTTGAGGCGGCCGAGTTCGTCGACGCGATACATCGGAATGCCGTCGGTCAGGTCGCCCTGGGCGATATGTTCCTGGTGCGCAATGACCTGGGCGATGCTGCGCATCATGCCGCGCTGGACGAGATGCAGGCCAAGCCCGGCGAGAACGCCGGAAGCTAGCAGAAACAGCATGGCGCCTTCTATGGTCGCCGGGACAAGCCCGAGCGCCGGACCGGCCATGTGGGTGGCCGCGCCGAGCAACTGGACGGCGATCAGCCAGAGCACGAAACCGGACATCTTGGCCCGCAGCGAAAGACGCTGCCAGAGGCCCGGCCGCGGGATCTTCGCGGTGCCGCTTTTCAGCTTGCCGTAGAGGGCTTCCGCCGCGCTGACCTGCTGGCGCGTCGGCTCGGTACGCACCGACATGTAGCCGATCGTCCGGTTGTCCTTGAGGACCGGCACGACCAGCGCATCGACCCAGTAGTAATCGCCGTTCTTGCAGCGGTTCTTGACGATGCCGCGCCACGGCCGACCGTCCTTGATGGTTTCCCAGAGCCAGGCAAAGGCTGCCGGCAGCATGTCCGGGTGGCGCACGACATTGTGGTTGTTGCCGATCAGTTCCGTCCGGCTGAAGCCGCTGATCTCGACAAAGGTGTCATTGACGTAGGTGATGATGCCCTTGAGGTCGGTCCGCGAGACGATGTAGCGTCCCTTGGGGAAAGCGACTTCGTTTGACGTGACGGGGAGATTGGTTTTCATCGGGCTTCCGGGGACGACGTTTCCAGCCCGTCGATATAGGGGCGATAGCTCTGGTCTTCGCCGAGGATGTGATCGCGCAGCCAGTCGCGCAGAAAGCCGAGAATGCGCTGTCCGAGCTGGCCGCGGCGATGGTAGGTGAACTCTTCGCGCAATTCCTTGACCCACTTCTCGAAGCCGCGGTGGATCAGGCGGTGCCGCTCGAGGTCGGGAAAACCCGCCGCTTCCAGCAATTGCTCTTCGTATTCGAAATGGAACACGGTGTAGTTCACCAGTTCGTCGATGATCATCGCGACGATGGTCCGGTCGTTCTGGGTTTCGGCGCTGGCCAGCTGATTGATGGTGTCGATCAGGATGCGGTGCTGCTCGTCGATGTGTTCGTTGCCGACACTCATCGAGTCCGACCATTTGACCAGCATCACCTTGCTGCGCTCCTCGATGACTTCGAGGAAGACCCCGGCCACCACCGGGTCGAACTGCGTGCCGATCAGCTGGCGGATCTGGGCGACGGCGCGCTCGGTGCTCCATGGCGTCTTGTACGGGCGGCGCGAGGTCAGCGCGTCGAAGACGTCGGCCAGCGCGCAGATCCGCCCGGAAACGGGAATTTCGTCGCCGGCCAGGCCGCTCGGGTAACCGCTGCCGTCATGCCATTCGTGGTGGGTGAGGGCAATTTCGGCGCCGATGTTCATGTAGCGGCTGTGCTGCATCAGCAGGCCGGCCTGGTTGAGCATTTGCGCGCCGGCGACGGCATGGTGCTTCATGCATTTGCGCTCGTCGTCGGTCAGCGGCCCGGCCTTGAACAGTATCCGGTCGGGAATGACGATCTTGCCGACATCGTGCAGGATGCTCGCCGTCGATACGTGGTCGATGAAGGCCTCGTCGATGACCGAGACAAACAGGCCGCGCCGATGCAGGCGGCGGGCCGTCTGGCCGACCAGCCGGGCGACGCGCAGGACATGGGCGCCGGTATCGGTATCGCGGTGTTCGGAAAAGTTGGCGATGGCCACCACGTTGGCCTTGGCATTGCGCCGGACTTCTTCCAGGGCGCGGGTTTCGCGGGTGACGTCGAGATAGCTGTAAACGTAGCCGCCGGAAGCGAGCGGGGTGGCGACAATGCTCAGGACGGTACCGTTCGGCCGGACGCGTTCGCTGCGCCAGTGGGCGCGGAGGGCCATGCTGTCGATGTGCCTGGCGATGAAATCTTCGTGGTCGCCGCTATCAAAAAACTCGCCGTGTTCGAGAAAGTGGCGCAGGACTTCCTGGAAGGGCTGGCCGAGGAAGCGGTCGGCATCGGGTAGTCCGAGCAGTTTCTGGTAGGCCCGGTTGTAGCCGCGGACACAATAATTTTCGTCGAGCCAGATATGGCCCTGCTCGATGGCCTGCATCGCTTCCGCCATGGCGGCTTCGTTCGACAGCCGTGGGCCGGTGGGGGCGGGCAGCGGTGGGGTGGCGGGATCCGCGAATTCGTTCCACATCGCGTGCTAGCCCAGTATTTTTTTAAAAAATTTGCCGAGCAGTGTCGCCGGCGCGGCGCGCTTGGCGTATTCCGTCGTGTAATCCTTGTCGGCCACCAGGATGTGGTTGATCAGCCAGTCCTTGAGGTAATGGACGATGTCGAGGTTGAGTCGCTCGCCGGCGGCGACCCGGGCTTTTTCCAGACGGATGCGCGCCACGAAGTGGTCGTGGGCCTGCTTGTGCGCGGCGAATTTCGGGTAGCCGATTTCGCGCATGAAGATCTCTTCGGCCGTGAAATGGGTGACGGTATAGCGCTCCAGCGCATAGACGATCCGGAGCGTCTCGAGCTTGTTGTGCTGCTGGTCGATGGTGGCGGTCCAGATGTGATTGATCAGATCGATCAGCTGCTGATGCTGCTGGTCTATCTCCGGCGTGTTCAGACTGAATTCGTCGGACCAGGCGACCAATTGTTGTGATGCGGCCATGAATTCTTCCCATTTCGTTACGGTAGGCGTAGCCATTTCTGGCATGGGAAGATCGCCGGCATTCCGGCGCTGCGCCTTGCTCCCACGGCCTGATTGTAGGGAGAGCGGGAGGGATGGAAAATTCAGGGATACAACTACCGACTAAGGGTAAACGGGTAGCCGATTACCGCATTTATGACGGCCGGATCAACAATGGGTCATCTCGCCGGTTTGTCCGGTCGAGTTTCGGCCTAGAGGCTGGAGACCAGCCCGGTCCGGATCGCGTAGCGGGTCAGTCCGATGGCGCTGTCGACATCGAGCTTGCGCATGATGTTGCGGCGATGCACCTCGACCGTCGACAGGGCGATTTCCAGGCGTTCGCCGATCTGGCCGGAGGTCAGGCCGAGGGCGACCAGTTTGAGTACCTGGATTTCCCTGGCCCCCAGTTTCGTGCCGGGGAGTTCCTTTTTCTCGCCGCGTCCGCTCATCGCATCCTTCACCGCATCGGTGGCGTCCGGGCACAAATACGAGCGGCCCCGGCTGACGGCGTCGATGGCGCGCAGCAGTTCCGCTCCGGCCGCCGCCTTGGTCACGTAGGCCGAAGCTCCGGCGCTCAGCATGTCGGCGATGTAGCCCCGGTCGGAAAAGACCGATAGCGCGATGATCTTGATCGTCGGGTGGGCGGCGGCGAGCTGTCGGGTGATCTCGATGCCGTTCAGGCCGGGCATGTCGATATCCAGGCAGACGATATTCGGTGCGCTGTCGCGGGCCAGGGCGAGCACTTCGAGGCCGTCGCCGGTTTCGGCAACGATTTCGAAATCCGGGTTGCGTTCGAGCAGGATGCGCAGCGCTTCGCGAAACATCTGGTGATCGTCGGCCAGCAGGATGCGCAGCTTCATGAGTGTCCTTTATGGGAGGAAATTTCGACTTCGATGCGTGTGCCGCTGCCGGGAACCGAGACGATGGTGCACCGCCCGCCGGAAAACTCCGCCATCTCGCGCATGGTCAGGATGCCAAGGCCGCCAGTGTGGGTGGTTTTGCCGAGCGAGTCGGGATCGAAGCCGATACCGTCGTCGGCAATGCTCAGCGTGAGCGGCGCGCTTTCCAGGCACAGGCTGACGACAATCGACTTCGCCCGGGAATGCTTGGCGCAATTGGTCAGCGATTCCTGGACGATGCGAAAGAGCAGGGATTCCTTCTCCGGATCGAGGCGCACCTCGGGATGGGCGCAGATCAGCTGGATGGCGATGCCGGTGCGCCGCTGGAATTGCTTCAGGTAACTGTCGACGGCCGGCGCCAGCCCGGCGTAGTCAAGCACCGGCGGCCGCAGGTTCGACGAGATTTCGCGAATGCTGGCCGTCGTGTCCTCGATCAGGGCGCGCACATCGTCGAGTCTCGACGACAGTGTCCAGGTGCTGCCTTCTTCCATGCAGGCGGTCATGATGTCGAGATGCACCCCGATCGCCGCCAGGTTCGGGCTGGTCCGGTCATGCAGTTCGCCGGCCAGGCGCCGGCAGGCGCTTTCCTGGATGACCACCAGATGATGCGACAGCTCAGCCATGCGTTGTTCGGCCTGCTTGCGCTCTGTTACGTCCTGCTTGACGGCGATGAAGTGGCGAATCCGGCCTTCTTCGTCGCGGACCGGTGTAATGGTCTGGTCTTCGGTATACAGCGTGCCGTCCTTGCGGCGATTGATCAATTCGCCGCGCCAGACATGGCCGGTGACGATGGTTTGCCACAGGTCGCGGTAGCCGTCGGCCAGTTGCTCGCCCGATTTGAGCAGGTCGCGCGGGTTCTTGCCCAGCGTCTCCGCCATGCTGTAGCCGCTCAGTTCGCAGAAGGCCGGATTGGCCCACTCGATGTTGCCTTGCATGTCGGTGATGATGATCGAGTTGGCCGCCGCTTCGAGCGCGGCACTGCGCAGGCGCAGCTTTTCCACGTCGCTGTCGTGCTGACGGGCGGTGCGGAGCAGGCGGATGAAATAGAGGCTGGCCAGCGCCAGGGCCATCATCAGCATCGTTCCGGCGGCGAACAGCGTGTGCCAGGCTTCGCGTCGCCAGGAAGCCAGGCCGTCTTCTTTGTCGAGATGGACCACGATGGCAAACGGATATTCCCGCGCCGGACGGTAGGCGGTCAGAACGCTGCGCCCATCTTCCAGCGTCTGCTCGAAACGGGCCGCTTGATCGGCCGCGATGTGCTGCGCCAGAAGTGCGTTGTCGATACGCGTGCCGGGATGCCGCCGGGGATCGGTAGACAGCAGCAGAATCCCGTCGTAGCGGATCAGCTCGACGACATCGCTTTTGCTGTTGAGGTTGCGTTCGTAGTAATTGAGAAAGTAATCGGCATTTACCGCGGCCAGCAGGCTGGCCGGCCGGGCATCGTCAACGTCGATATCGCGCAACACGGGAATCAGGCTCGGTGCCTCGGGCGGCGCCGGCTGGTCCGGTGAGGTCGGCTTCCCGTCATGAAAGTCGCGGGCCGCCCAGGGCGATGCGGCGCGCAGGATCGGTCGGGTTTCGGGCGTCGCCGGCAGGAAATCGCGCCGCGCGACGCGCTGGCCGATATTGCGCTGATCGGAGCTGGCAATGATCTGGTCGCTGGCGTCGAGCAGGGACAGCGAACGCAGGTAGGGGGCATGTCCGAGGGCCTGGTGCAAGGCGCTGTCGTTCGGCTCGTTGGCGACGTTGGCCAGGGTCAGGTTGATGACATTGAAGCTCTGGGTCAAATGCTCTTCGAAGCTGCGCGCATACATATTGGCCATGTCGAAATTGCGTTCCGTTGCTTCGGCGCGCAAACGCCACAGGGTGTAGGCGGTCCCGGTGACGACGAAGGCGGCAAACAGCGTCGTCAACAACAGGAAGTTCAGGCACCGGCTGCGTTTTTTCTGGTCAGGCATGAATCGTTGGAGGGCAGGTGGCTGGTGTGGGCCGCAGTTGCGACAGGCAGGACAGCGGGGCGAGCAGTTTCATGGCAATCGGAATCTTTGTATGCGGCGCAACGTGGCCGGCGCGAGCCAGCCGCATGCTACCCGTTTTTGTCTCGCCGGCGTGAGCTGCGTTGTGTCGACAATCAACTACCGGATGCTTGGGGCGTCGCCATTGCCCGGCGATTTAACCCTAAGCGCGAAATCGCGCAGACGGTCCGCCGGCTCGCCGGCTAGTCTGGGCTTGCTCCGGATTACCCAACAGTCGGTCCGGATGCCGCTCTCGCCGGGTGTCGCCTGCCGCATTTCGGTGCCGGCGATACGGGCAGGGCGGGTACCGGGCAATTTTGCCAGGGCCAAACTCAAGGAGCTGGATATGAGCTGGGATATTGATGCGGAAAGCTGGAAGCTGGTCGGGGTCAAGATCAAGTCGCGCTGGGGCAAGATCAACCAGGCCGGACTGGCGATCATTGACGGCAAGCGCGAACTGCTGCTCGGCCGGATCCAGGAACTCTATGCCGTGAGTGCCGAGGAAGCCGAAAACCAGGTCGCCAGTTTCGAAAAACATACCAAGGAACTGCGCCCCAAAGCCGTGATCGCCTGATTCGTCTGGTCGGCCGGGAACTGGCGTTCGCCGTTCCCGGCCGGTCTAGAATCCCGGGTTCAGTCTTCTTTGCCCGATGGCTTGGTGGTCATGCCTTTGGCGATGGGCAGGTTTTCGATGAAACGGCGAAAGCGCATTTCCGAATGCTCCAGCGCCTCTAGCGCATTGCGCTGCTCGGTAATATCCATCAGCACCATCCGGCATTCCGTGCCATCTTCGTCCGGCACGGCTTCGATTCTCACCGTCGCCGCCGGATGCACCGGCGTCGCCGCCAGCACGATCTCGCAAAGGTTGCGCTGCTTTTCGCGCAGCACCTGGGCGACGAACTGCTTGAACGGTTCCTGACTTTCCGCCGCCAGGTAGCTGGCAAAGCCTTGTCGGCTCTTCTGCGAGCGCTTCAAGCCGAGCAGGATGGCGCCGGCCAGGTTGAGATCGAGAATGTTGCCGGCGGCATCCAGCGTGAAATAGCCGATCGGCGCGAAGTCGTAAATATCGGCATAACGCTCGCTGAGCGCCGCGGCCGCGGCGAAGGCCTGGTGTAGCGCCTCGTTGCTGATTTCCAGTTCGATTTTGCGGACTTCCAGCTCATGGTGCGCTTCGGCGCTGTCGGAAGGATCTTCCGCTGCCACCGGCAAATCCCGCCAGCGGGCCAGGGCGCTCTGCCGCAAGCTCGCCGGGTGGGCGCGAAAACGACTGGGCGGGCTGGTGTCGGCCATCGCCTGGAAATAGCGCGCATATTCGGCGCGGATTGCGCCATAGCACTCGCAAGCCGCCGCTTCCAGACCGGCCCGGTCGATGATGCTGATCTTGCCGCGCTGATAGGCGATCAAGCCGGCCGCCTGCAGTCGGCCGGCGCCGATCGTGACAATTTCGCGCCGGACGCCGAGCAGGCCGGCAATGCGGTCCTGGGTCATGCTGATTGCCGCTGCCGGTTGCCGATCGAGACAAAGCAGCAGCCAGCGGCTGAGCCGCTGTTCTATCGTGTGGTGATTGGCGCAGACGACGTTTTGCCCCATCTGCACCAGCAGCGCCTTGGTATAGCGCAAGGCGAGCCGCTGTAAGCCGCCGCCCTGGGCCAGTTCCCAGCGCATGATCCCGGCCTCCAGCCGGTAGGCCTCGCCGGCGCTCTGCACGACCAGCTTGTGACTGGAGACGAGATCGCCCAGAACCGCCGAAATGCCGACCAGACCTTCGTTGCCGACCATCGCCAGCTCCGTCGAGGCGCCATCATGGGTAGTGGCGAGCAGCGAGACGATGCTGTCGCTCGGAAAGTAAACATGGCTCAACAACTCCCCGGCGTTTTGCAGCACATCGCCGGCCTGCAGCGAAACAGGCTTCAGGTCATCGAGCAGTAACGAGCGTTCGGTGACACTCAATCCAGCCAGGATGAAATTCGATTGCCATGGCATGGCTTTCCTTTGGTGGCCGCAGTTGCCCCGGGATCGGGAAATCTGGCGGCACGACAGCCTAAGGCCAAAATGGCTGGCTGTTGGCGGTTTATTTGCAGGCGTTGCCCAAATTCAAACCAGCACCGCCTGAACCGGCCGGCGCAGTGAAGAAGGCAGCTTCGGGCCGCGCCCGAAACGCACGACAAGATCGGGCCGGCGTTCGCCAATGCCAAGGAAGTTGGCGAACTGCGGGCGCAGCGACGCTACCTCGACCGGCTGGTTGAGCAGCGCGTTGCGAATCCCCAAGGCCGCCGACTGCAGCGCGAATCGCTCGTAGCAGCGGCCCACCTCCGCCCATTGGGCTGGGCCGGGCGTATCCGAAACGAATATCGCGATGCCGGCCGAACTGCGCAGCTGTTTCGCGTACTTGTCGTTCTCGCTCTTCGGGGTATAGAACATGCCGAAGAGCAGGCTGCCCAACCATGTCGGCACCGCCGGATTGCCGGACGATGCCGTGTATAGTCCATCGCCCGTTCGCACGGCGTCGGCGGCGCTGAAGCGGATCCATTTCTTCAACTCAGCGACGAAGGCGGGATCGTTCATCTGGGCCGTATTGCCTTGAACGACATACTCAAGAACCTTCTCCATCGCCTGCCTTTCGGTCAGCAGGATCACCCCGACGCCATCGCCGCGACCGGCCCGCTCGATCAGTTCGAGTTCCGGCCGGGCCAGCGGCAGGCCGTCATACTCGCAGCGCGTGCTCTGCCGCTCGGGGATCGCCTGAAACAGGGGAGACGCGACGGGGCTGGTCGGCGCCAAAGCCACCCGCAGCACATTGCCCCCGGCAGCGTCGAAATCGGCATGCCCCTTCAACCCATGGGCCAACGCCGCCTGGATCAGGTTCTCGGCCGCGCACCCGAGGGAAACGAAAAGGTGATGATCGTCCGGATCGACCGCGGGACAACGGCGCGCAAGATCGGGCAAGAGCGAAATGGCGTCATCGGCAAGGCGAAATTTCCAGCATTGCGTGTTGTGGCTCGACGGCGCCAAGGTTGCATAGCGCACGAGTTCACGCAGAAGAGCGCCCTTGTAATCGGACACCAGCGGGCCGTGCCGCCATGTGCGATCCACCACGTTCCCGTAACTGTCCTCCCCGGTTTCCGAAGAACATGACGACAAACCTGCCGTTGCGCCGATGGAGCTTAGAGCGGTAACGAGGAAATCTCTTCGCGAAGACATGGGCTGGTTTCGTTCTTGGGAGGAACAAGCTTAGACATGAACGTTAATAATGGGGCAAAGAAATTCCATATTTTTGAATGTCTCTGACCTATTTGATCGATGACATGACGACGAGGTATTTCGGGGCGGGAAAAGAGCAGTAGAAGGGAATCGAGGTTGAATCCCGCCACCAAGGTCAACGTTGGGTCGGCGTGCAGATTTCGACGAGCGTGCCATCCGGGCAACGGACGAAGGCAACCAGCTGCCCCCAGGGCGTCCGTTTCGGTGCGGCCAGTTCGACGGCGCCGCAGGCCAGAGCTTGTTGGTGGGCGGTCGCCACGTCATCGACGAACAGACCGATCTCGACGCCCAGCGGCCGCGCACTTTCCTGACCGGAGACATAGCCACCGGGCAGCAGTTCGGCCATCAGCGTGTGCGAGGCAAAGGCCAGCGCGGTCGCGCCGGTATCCAGCTCGCCGTAACCCGCCGCCTCGTCCAGGAAGCTTGTCTTCAGGCCGAACGCCCGCTCAAAGAAGGCCAGCGATTCCTTGACGTTCTCGACATAAACGATGGTGTATCCGAATTTCATGGTCAATTGATCTAAATCAGGGGGCTTCAGAGAATAATAGGGGTCTGACCCCCTATTATTCCTGTTGTTCTTAGAAGCTTAAATTGCTTTGTTGGCGTCAACGTCATAACCCGCGGATTTGAGCTCTTTAATAAGAAGAAAACGCCAGGCGCCCGACTCATCTATTGGGATATATAAGACGCCAGAATAGTCTGATGGAACCTCAATATCACCTTTAATAAGTCCAACTACTTTGTGCCGGCCAAGTTTTCCTAGAAAGTAGCCAAACTCAAATATCACATTTTGCCGCGCTCTTTGTCTTGTGTTATCTAGATCATTAATCGACGACCCAATGTCGTCAGGAGTAATTAGGGCAATTGCATACTCAACATCCGAGTGATCTTCGAACTTTTCAATGATGGTCCTGCCTTGACTCGGTTGTTCGTGCAAAATTATCGGCTCTAGCCCTAGCTGAGAAATGAACCGTGCAACGGTCTCCTTGGTGCCTCCATCATGCCCATGAACGATGAATACGTTTTTCGAATCAAATTGATGTGAGGTTTTGCTTTGGAGGCTATCTTGTGCAGTTGTTTCTTTGCCGTTTTTTTCCTCCCAATATTCCTGAATTTCTTCAATCATCGAGACAAGAACATGTTTTGCATTTTCTAAGCCAACGACATAGCGTTGCTGGAATTTGTGCTCAGGTGTCGAGCCTGAGAATGAACCCAGCGAATATCGAATCTGATTGAAATCAGCTATATGGCGAGATTCTTTCCCGAAGATGTGCTCCAAAGCTACTTGCGTGTCACGAATCCATTTCTTGAACTGAGCACTCCCGCGCTCAATTCTTTTAAGTTCATCGATACGTTCGATTAATGCACCGATTTTTTTGGTTGCCGTCTCTTTTGAGAACACTTCGTAGGCTCCTTGTGCTTTTAGCTAGTAGATATCATCAAAAAAATCCATATTTAGCTATTTCCTGCTAAATATGGAGACATATTTCCATTGCTGGACATCTCGAAATGTCCATTGCTAGGCATTTTCTGGTTCCGGCTTTCAAGATTCAGCAGCCTTGCTCATTCCGAGCCGCGGCAAGCAATATTTGTGTGAGAAATGTCCAATGTCGGCTGTTTCAGCGGCACATCGTTGGGAGCTTGCGGGCATCGTCGGGCAGGCTGTCAATGAGAAATTCTCAGATTAATTGACTGTGGCATATGGCGTAAACATTAATCTGCCGCCGTTGCTCAGGTTTTTGCCAGAGCCGGGAATGAATCCAGCGGTCGACGGGAAAATAGCCCGTTTTTTGCTGTCGACCGCTTCGGCCCTCTGCCTAAATCCGCAATCGCGAATACCCAACCCCTCCGCCCTTCTCAACCCGAATCTGCGCCGGAATCCTTTCCTTCATGCCTTCGACGTGGCTGATGACGCCGATCATCTTGCCGCTGGCGTTCAGTGTGTCGAGGGCGTTGAGGGCGATTTCCAGAGTATCGGCGTCGAGGGTGCCGAAGCCTTCGTCGAGGAACAGCGAGTCGATGCTGGTCTTGTGGCTGACCAGGTCGGAGAGGGCGAGGGCGAGCGCCAGGCTGACCAGGAAGCTTTCGCCGCCGGAGAGGGTGCGGGTGTCGCGGGCGACTTCGCCTTGCCAGCTGTCGACGATGTCGAGTTCGAGTTCGCCGGTGCTCTTGCGGCGCAGCAGGTAGCGGCCGTGCAGGCGGGCGAGGTGGCTGTTGGCGAGGTGCAGCAGGTGGTCGAGGGTCAGGCCCTGGGCGAATTTGCGGAATTTGTCGCCGCGCGCCGAACCGATCAGGCTGTCGAGGCGTTGCCAGAGGTCGCTTTCGGCGGTTTGCGCGGCGATTTCCTTGAACAGCGCCTGCTGGCTTTGCCGGGCTTGTTCGTCGCGGGTCAGTAGGGCGCGCTGGGCGCCGAGTTGTTCGCTGAGTTCGCGGCGAGTGGTGTCGAGTTGAGCCAGGGCGGCCTCGAGTTCGGCCAGCGACGGGATCGGCATCTCGACTGAATCGCGCGGCGGGGGCGTGGTTTGCAGGCGCAGCAGCTTGTCGGTAGCGGCCTTGAGCACGGCGGCGGCTTGCTGCTGGGCGAGTTGCCGGGTTTCCTTCAATTGCCGCAGGCGCAGGCCCTCTTCGGCCGGCAACAGGGCGGCCTCGTAAGCGGCGAGGTCGGCGAAGGGGCTGGCGGTGAGCCCCGTCTGCCAGGCGGTCGAGGCCTCGGCAAGGGCCTTTTTCTGTTGCCCGAGATTGGCTTCGAGTTGTGCCTGCCGGCCTTGTTGCGCGGCGAGTTGCTGAGTCAGTTCGGCAATGGCTTCGGCGCTTCGGGCGAGGGCGGTGGCCGGGTCGCCGGTGATCTCGCAAGTTTTTTCACCTTCCGGGACGGTCGGCCGCTCGGCGGCGAGGGTTTGCCAGCGCTCCAGCCAGTGCGCGGCCTGCGTCTGCGCGGCATCAAAGCGGTCCTGCTGCTTGACCAGGATCTCGGCCAGTTCATGGCGGCGCTTCTCGGTTTGTTGCCAATGTTGCCAGTCGCCATCGCGTTCCTGCAGCCAGGCGGTGGGTTCGGCCGGGATTTCGTAACCGGCGGCGGCCAGTGTGGCGCCCAGCTTGCTCTCGAGTTCGGCCTGTTCCTGGGCGATGAGCTGCGCGGCTTTGGCGAGTTCGGCCTGGCGCAGTTGGCCGGTTTGCGCCGTTTGCTGCAGGAGTTTCTGCTGGTTGCCAGCGTTGAGCAGGGCCTGGGCGCTGTCGGCGGCATTCTTGCGGGCGGCGTTCAGCGCCTGTTCGCCCTGGTCGGCGGCTTGCAGGCGTTGGGCGAGTCGGGTCACCGCCTGCTCGGCGGCGCTGCGGGCGGCGGCCAGGGTTTTGGCCTGTTGCCAGGCGTCGACCGTGAGTTGCGGTTCGCTGGTCAGGCTGGCAAGCAGCGCTGCCCATTCCGTTTGCAGGCGGGCGCTGTCCTCCGTTGTCTTGGCCTGCTGATCCAGCAAAACCTTTTGCGTTGTTTGGGCGGCGGTTTGATCGTTGCGGGCTTGTTGGCCCGTTTCCACCAGTGCGTCGAGCGCTGCCTGCTTTTCCTTGAGGGCGCTTTCGGTCGTGGAAACGTCGAGCGCTGCGTAGTCGGCAATCGCCGGGTGTTCGTGCGCGCCACACAGCGGGCAGGCTTCGCCCGGCTGCAGTTGCCGGCGATGTTGCTCCAGACTGCGGATACGCTGTTCCTGTTCGAGCAGCTTTTTCTTGTCCGCGACTTGGGCGGCAAGTTCCTTGTGCGTCTCGCGCAGGGCGATCAGTTTTTTTTCGAGCGCCGCGATCTTTTCCTGAACCTGCTGTAGCTGCGTTGCCTGCGTGGTTTGCAGCACGGCCAGTTCGCGGCGGCGCTGGGCGAGCGCTTCTAGTTGCTGCCAGCGGTTGAGGCCAGCTTGTTCGCGCTGCCAGTGCTGGCGCAGTTCGGTCAGCGTCTGGCCGGCCAGGCGCTGGTTCTGTTCGGTCTGGATTTTTTCCAGTGCGCTGTCGGCGGCGGTTTTGGTTTTTTCTGCGCTGTCGAGGGCTGTGGCTTGAGCGGCGATCTGGCGGGCGGTGGCGGCGAGTTCATCGGCCAGCTTTTGCTGCGCCTGTTGCTGCGCGGCAAGGTCGCGGACCAGCTTTTCCCGCTGGTCGAACTGCTGGCGCCAAACGCCGAGACGTTCGCCGAGCTGGGCGCGTTGTGGCTGGGCTGCGCAGAAGTCGTCGAGTTGCTTGGCTTCGCGCTGGCTTTGTTGCAGGGCTTGCTTCGTTAACTCGGCGACCTGCGCGCTGAACTGGCGGGCGGCCCGGTGCCGGGCGAGCTGCTCGGCCTGCAGTTTTTCGCGGGCGACGTGCAGCGCCTTGAGTTCGTTGTCGCTATGCTGGCAGGCGGCGCCGGCCTGTTGCCATTGCAGGTGCAGCGGCTTCAGGGCTTCGGCCGGTTCGCTGTCGGCGAGTTTTTTCAGGTCCGGCGCGGCGGCGGTCAGCGCAGCATCGGCTTGCTGCAGCTTGCTTTCGGCGGTTTTGACTTCCTGCTCGCCCTGCGCCAGGTCGAGGCGCCACTGGCGTTGCGCCTGGGTTTGTTGGTGGCGGCGCTGGACGTCGGTCAGTTGCGTATCGAGGCGGCCGACTTCGACTTGCATCGCGGCGCGTTGCTCGTCGACCAGCAGTTCCATGCCTTCGGCGCGGGCTTTCAACTGGTCGAGCTGGGTCTTGGCATCGCGCGCCTGCTCAAAAACTTTGCGGGAAATCTCGCCGTAGATTTCGGTGCCGGTCAGTTCTTCCAGCAGCTCCGCCCGTTCGTTGGCGCTGGCGTTGAGGAAGGCCGCGAAGCCGCCCTGGGCGAGCAACATCGATTTGGTGAAGCGCGGGAAGTCGAGGCCGGTGATTTCGGCGATGCGCTTCAGTTTGTCGTTGGTCTGCGTGCTGAGGATGGTGCCGTCGCCGGCGGCCAGTTCGACCTTGGGCGCCTGCAGTGCGCCATCGATCTTGTCGCGCGAGCGGCGCTGGCTCCAGAAGGCGCGGTAGACGGCGCCTTTCACTTCGAATTCGACTTCGGCCAGACAGTCGGCAGTGTGCCGCGTCATGATGTCGTTATCCGAGGCCGAGATGGTCTTCAGGCGCGGCGTCTGGTGGTAGAGGGCGAGGCAGATGGCATCGAGCAGCGTCGATTTGCCGGCACCGGTCGGGCCGGTGATGGCAAACAGGCAGTTGTCGGTGAACGGCGGCTTGGTGAAGTCGATGGTCCATTCGCCCTTCAGCGAATTGAGGTTCTTCAGGCGCAGGCTGAGGATTTTCATGCGTTTTCCCCGGTCAGGCCGACGACGATGGCGCGGTAGCGTTCGTTCAAGGCCTGCTGCAGTTCTTCGCCGAGTTCTTCTTGTTGCAGGCGGCGGGCGAAGACGTCGTGCGGGCTGAGTTCGTCCAGCGTTTCGCGGGCCGCTGCGTCCAGCCGGGCGGCGGCGTTGCCGCGCTGGCGGCGGATGCGCAGCACTTCGACCGGCCAGCCTTCGGTCAGCGCTTCGATGCGCGCCGGCAGGTCGGCCAGGTAATCGTCCTCGGCGACGGTGACTTCCAGCCAGGCCGGGAATTCGCGGGTGCCTTCGGTGGCCGCAGCACCAATCGCCCCGGCCAGTGTCTGGAGGTTGCCGCTGATCGCCACCAGCCCCTGGAAGCGCGGCACCGGCAGCACGGTGACCGCCTTGAGGCCGTCGGCGTCGAGATCGACGAGCAGCATTTCCTTTTGCTGCTTGGCTTCGTCGAAACCGAGCGGGATGGGCGAGCCGCAGTAGCGGATGTGTTCCAGCCCGCCGACTTTCTGCGGCCGGTGGATGTGGCCGAGCGCGATGTAGTCGGCCGGCGGGAAGGCAGCGGTCGGGAAGGCTTCCAGTGCGCCGACGTAGATTTCGCGCACCGATTCGCTGATGCTGGCGCCGACCGTGGTCAGGTGGCCGGTGGCGATGATCGGCAACGGGCGGCCGAGTGCCGCTGCGAGTTCTGTTTGGCGTGCGGTGGCCGCCGCGAACACGGCGCCGTAATGGGCCTGGATGGCCGTTTGCAGCGACAGCTGTTTGTCCTCGGCGCTTTGCCCGGCCTGGCTTTGCAGCACGTCGCGCGGCCGGACGAAAGGGATGGCGCAGACGATGCAGCCCGGTTCGCCGTTGCGCTGTGGCAGCACGATGACCTGCGTGGCGACGTCTTCGTGCGTCGCGGCGATCACCGTGGTGCCGAGGTGGGCGAGCAGTTCGCGGCTTTCGCCCAAAGTGGCCGGCGAATCGTGATTGCCGCCGAGAATCAGCAGCGGCACACCGGCCTTGTACAGTTGCCCGACCAACTGGTTGTACAACTCGCGGGCGTAGCTCGGTGGCGTGCCGGTATCGAAAATGTCGCCGGCCACCAAGACTGCATCGACCGCCTGCGCTTCCACCTGTTCGAGCAGCCAGCCAATCAGCGCCTGATGCTCGGCCTGCCGGCTCTTGCCCATGAAGTGCTGGCCGAGGTGCCAGTCGGAAGTGTGGAGGATGCGCATGCCGGGCTGCTGAAAAGGAAAGGGCGAAGTTTAAACGGCAAAGCACCCATGCCGCAGCGGGCATGGCGCGAGTTCGTCGGATCTTGCCCAGCCCCGGCAATCATCGCCAGGGCCTTGGCTCAGCCGGCCGGCGTTGTGCCCGAACTGGCGGCGTAGCGCTCGCTGACGAAACTTTCGATGGCCTGCAGGAAGTTGTTGCCGGTGAGATTGCCCGCCAGCTCGCGCGCCTTGGTAAGGAACTCGTCTTCGCCGATCCCTGCGGCCTTGGCCAGACCCAGCCAGATCGATTGCGGGAAGGTCGTGGTGGCCGTTTCCGGCATGCTCAGATCCGCTTCTTTCCAGCGCTGTTTCCACTTGTCGGGGATTTCTCCGGCCTGTTCCTGCCGGATCTGCGCTATGTTGGCCATATCCTTTTTCAATTGCTCGGCATCGCTGAGCGGTGCTGCCGTCGGCTTCGGGGTCAGCCGGTCCATGGCCGAGGCGATGTCGACCTCGCGTTGCGCGTCTTCCATCGTCATCGGTGTTTTCCAGCCTTCGCTCTGGACGGCGTGGATCAGGCGAACGTAGGGCGTCAGATTGGTCATGCCTTCGCTGTTGGCCGTGCGGGCGGCGTGCATGTCGCTCTTGATCTGCGCCAGCAGCGCCTCGTTTTCCGGCAACAGCGGCAGATTGCCCAGGCCTGGCGTGGCACTGCTACTGCCGCTGATGCCCTGGTTGGCGTCGAGCCGGGCTTGGGCCTCGGCGAGGATGTCCGGCGGGAAGACCTTGTCCAACTCGGCCTGCGCCGCCTGGCGGACGGATTCCGGGACGGCAAGTCGTCCCTGCGTGGCGGCCGCCTGTCGGGCTTCGGCCGAGATGTTGACTGTCGTGCTGGCGCTCTCGGTCGATGTGTTCTGCTGGCTCACCGGATTGGCGCTGGCCGCATTGCGGAGCGCCGTCGATGTGCCGACGCGCGCGGTGTTTCCATAGAACGATGCGATGGCTGTAATGCTCATTGTCTTCCTCCCGTCAAAATGGTCCGGCATCTGGCTGATGCTGTAGCAATATCGGTGCCATGCCGCAGGAATGCCCGGTTTCTGGCGCTGTGCTTTGATTTGCAAGGGAGATGGCCGGCAAGGCGAGGGCGGTGCGGTCACGGTGGCCGGCAATTTTTCCGGTAGACCGGAAAATTTCCCTGATTCAGCAGCCGTGCAAAAACACCAGCGACCGCCGATCTGCCGGGAGCATTTGGCGTTTCCGGCTCGACCGGCGCCGCCCCGGCGCGTATCCTTGCCGGGTCTTCAGGGCGGGGTGCAACTCCCCACCGGCGGTAGGCGGTCATGCAAATGGCCGCGAGCCCGCGAGCGCCGCAGTCGTTTTCGGACGATTGCGGGTCAGCAGATTCGGTCCAATGCCGAAGCCGACGGTGATAGTCCGGATGAGAGAAGGCAGCGATACCCCATGGTCTCCGCAGGGAGAGTCATGGGTTTTTCTGCATCCCTGAAACGCCTCTTTCACGTCTTTTTTCAGGAGCGTTTCATGTACCAAAACAGTCTCAACGACTCTTTCGAGTCAGCCGCCAAGCTTGGCGAAAACACTGTCGAATTGGCCATTGCGGCGATTCGTGCCGGCCAGCCGGTAATCATGCTCGACGATGACGACCGCGAGGACGAAGCCGATCTGGTGATGGCCGCGCAGCACGTCACGGTGCCGTGGATGGCCCGCTTCATCCGCGACTGCAGCGGCATCGTCTGCCTCTGCCTCGATAACCGCATCGCCGACCGCCTCGAACTGCCGCCGATGGTGGCCGACAATACCAGTCGCCACGGCACGCCCTTCACCGTCTCGCTGGAAGCGCGGCACGGTGTGACGACCGGCGTTTCGGCGGCCGACCGCGCCGTCACCGTGTTGCTCGCCGCGGCCGAGAATGCCCGCGCCGAAGACTTCGCCCGGCCTGGCCACATCTTCCCGTTGCGTGCCGACGACCGGCGCGTGCATGGCCGACGCGGCCATACCGAAGGCTCGGTGCTGATCGCCGAACTGGCCGGCCTGCGCCCGGCGGCCATCCTCTGCGAACTGATGAACGAAGACGGCACGATGCTGCGCGGCCAGCAGGTCCGCGATTACGCGGCGCAGCATGGTCTGGTCATCGTTTCGGTGGCGGCCCTGGCCGATTACACCCGCGCCGGCGGGGCGTAGGCGGGAAATGCTGGCCGTTGGTGCCGACCGTTTTTCCGGTGGGCACCAACGGCCGGTAGTACCCGCGTCAGGCGGCCGTATTACGAAAGCCGCTGGCCTTCAGCATCCGGTCGTAGAGCACGACATTCACCGTGGCCGCCAGGTTCATGCAACCGTGCGTCGGAATGTAGATGATGTCCTTGCACCAGGCGGTCACGTTCTTTTTCAGGCTGCCGTCTTCCGGGCCGAAGATGTAGAACGCCCGCTCCGGATGGCGATATTCGGTGAGCGGCTTGGCATCCGGATGGATTTCGATGGCCACCGGGACGCAGCCGAAGGGAATGACTTGCTGCAGATCGTCGACGCCGATCAGCGGTAGTTGCAGATGGACCTGCTTGGTATCGGTGCGGAATTCGACGGCGCGCTGGTAGCGCTTGCCGGTGTAGAAGACCGTATTGACGCCATAGCACCCGGCCGCCCGCATGATCGAGCCGACGTTCTCGGGGCCTTTCGGGTTGTACAGCCCGATGCACGAATAGCCGGTGTAGTCCTTGACGGCCTGGTTTCTGCTGATGGTTTCCATTGATTTCTTTGTGGGAGCGGGGTTTTGGCAATTCGGGGCAAACGATTACGGCTTTTTCCCCAGCACGCGATGCGGCAAGGATAGCCCAGCGGCCAGCAGACCGAGGGCCAGCCCGCCGGCGACATCGAGGGCGACATGCTGGCGGGTGGCCAGCGTCGAATAGACGATGCCGATGCACCATGCCCAGTTGCCGGCCAGTATCCATAGCGGCCCGCCAAAGCGGCGCAGCAAGCGATGCAGCCAGACCCCGGAAAAGACGGCGGTGGCGACATGCAGCGAAGGGCAGGCGTTGCCCGAGGCATCGATGCTTTTCAGGAAATTCAATTCGGGAAACTGGCTCCAGTCGACATTGGCCGGGGGAACTGCAGTCGGCCAGAAGTAGAAGGCGAGCAGCCCGACCAGGCAGGTTGTGCCGATGGCCGCACCGTAGAGCCACAGCTCGCGTTGCGTTGCCAGTAAGGCCGGGGGGAGGGAAACATAGACCCACATCGAGACGTAGATCGGCACGGCCAGCGGTTGAACGCCGATCAGGCCATCGAGCCAGGTGACGGGCATCAGCGTTGGCGGGGACGCCGGGTTCTTCAGCAAATAGAAATAAACGTTGAAGAACAGGCTGATGAAAATAGTCGTCCCGATGCCCTTGAGATAGAAATGCCTGAACAGCACCGCCGCCATTTGCCGGTGCCAGGGCATTGGCGCTTCCGCAGGGCCGGCGGCCGTCGCGGCGCGGCTCATGCATGGGCCTCGCGCAAGGCGACAAGACTCAGATTCGCGGCTGCTGTCATGCCGCTTGCCCGTTCGTCTTGCTTGCTGTTGCCCACGTCTTCAATGTCCTTCCGATCTCTCCGGCCAGGCCTTATGGTAGCACCGGGTAAACCGCAGTTCGCCGCCGCCCGGAGATTTGGTTACCCTGTGCGCCTCGGCTAGTGCTGGAATCAGCGCAAGCAAACCCATGCCCCGCGATGAGAGATTCGATGATTGCCAACCAGGAACGTTTCAACCAAGCCATTGCCCTGTTCGACGCCGCCAACGCCTGGGACCCGAACCAGGACGAGGGCCAGCCCAAGGAACTGCGCTACGCCCAACGGATGACCGAGATGATCGGTCGCTTCGCGCCGGAAGCCAGCGAAGTCGCCCAGCTTGCCGTGCGCGCCCAGCACATCGAACGGTGGACGGTACCGCGCAGCAGCTATCCACTCGGTAAGCCGGGCTATTTTGCCTGGCGCACCGGCCTCTACCGCTTGCATGCCGAGACGGCAGGTGCCCTGATGCAGCAGGCCGGCTACGACGACGCAACCATCGCGCGGGTCAAGGCGGCGGTCGGCAAGCAAGGCATCAAGACCAATCCCGATACGCAGCTGCTGGAGGATGTCAGCAGCCTCGTCTTCCTCGAACACTACATGCTCGGCTTCGCCGGTCAGCACGCCGAATACAGCGAAGAAAAGTGGCTCGATATCGTCCGCAAGACGTGGAAGAAAATGTCCGGCGAGGCCCAGGCCTTCGCGACGAGCGGCGGCATCAAGTTGCCGGAGCCGCTGCTGCCGCTGATCCTGAAAGCGGTTGCCGGCGACTGAGGCGACAGGGGCGCCGCCCAAGCAGCGCTGCCCCGACACCCCGGCAAAATCGTTGGGACTTGCGTCGGTTCAGTTCATCTCGGTCAGCGCCACCAGCGTATCGCCGGGTTCCGGCAGGCAGCGACAGCCGATACGCTGACACAGGCGATCGACGGCGATTACCGAGAGCATGCCATGGCGGTCGCCGGCGCGGCGCATGCCATCGACCACGCCGATGGTCAGCGAGTCGGTCTCGAAGGTGACGTGGCTGACCGGTTGGATTTCCTCGCGGGCGACCTCGGGTATTTCTCCCAGTTCATCGACCAGCAAGCCGATGCAGGCCTTGTTCTTGGTCCGGACGACGACGATCTGGCCGGCCTGTTCGGGAATCGGAGCGCCCGGCGTCAGCAGGCGCTGCAAATAGAGTATGGAAATCAGCTTGCCGCGATAGATCTTGACCCCGGCCAACAGGTCGTTGTTGCCGCCGAGGATGGGCGTCATGGCCTCGGTGCCGATCGCCTCGGCGACGTCGCTGGCCGGAATGCCGAGCCACTGCGCGCCGATGTAGAAAGTGGCGATCTCGATCGCATCACTGCCATTGCCGACCCGGCGGCTGCGCCCGTTGGCCGAAATCGAAGCGGAGCGTCGGGCGACTTTCTCGCTGGCGCTGGCCTGGCCGAGCGGCAGCAGGGTCAGGGCGAGCACCTCGTCGATCTGCCCGTCGCTGGTCTTGTATTCGCGGTAGCCGGCCGACATGGTGGCGCCCAGCGCGTAATAGCTGCCGTCGAGCAGGACAATGTCGGCACTGTGTTCGCCGTGTTCCAGATGGCTTTGCACGCTGCTTAGCGGGAAGGTGCTGCCGGCCGGGTAGCGCTGGTCGGTACTGGCCAGCACCTTGCCGTCGCGCTGGGTGAACAGCGCCATGCTGTCTTTTGCCGGCTGGCTGTTGGCGCCGTGTGGCAGCGCGTCGTCGAGCATGGCGGAGATCTGCGGCAGGCCGTCGAAGACGATGGCGATGCCGCCAACCACCCGGTTGCCGTCGGGAGAACGCACGGCGGCGCTGTAGATGTAGGTCGGGCGGTTGCCGTAGAGCGGACTGGGCGCGAAGCGGGAAAAGACGTAGCCCTGTGACGAGGTGAGCGCCAGGCAGCGGCCGACCCATTCCTCGTTGAGATGGCTGCCGACCAGGCCGCCGGCTTCCGGCTTGGAAACGGCGATGACCTGGCCCTGGGCGTCGAACAGGATCAGGTTGTCGTACACCGTGTACAGGCCGTTGATGTAATGCAGGATCTCGGCGCAGCGCGCGGTGCCGGCGGCATCGGGGTCGGCCAGGACGCGGCGGAAGGTGGCGTTGAGCGCCCACCAGCGGCAGTCGTTGGCGCGCTCGTAGAGGTTGCGGTCCATTACGTCAATGGCGAAGCTGGCGCGCGAGACGCCGTTCTGGAGCAGGGCGGCGACCACCGTTTCGTGCAGGTTGCCGATCGACTGCTCGAACACCGCTTGGGTCTTGCGGCCGGTATCGGCAATTTCCCAGAGCAGGGTCTTGGCGAAGGAGGCATTGCCCTGGCCGTTGTCGACCTGGCGCACCGAGCCGTTCCATACCGAGCGGTTGAGGTCTTCCTGGATTGCTTCGGCCTGCTCGGGGATGCGCCGCAGCTCATCGGAAAACAGTGTCGGGTGTTGCGTCACGGCGGCCAGCGCAGCGCCGTCGACGTGGCTGAGCAGGGCGCTGTCGCTGCGCTCGAAGGCGAATTCGAGCGGCAGCAGGCCAAGGCCGAGCCAGCCTGGGCCGGCGTAGCCCTGGTAGCTGTGCGCCGGGCAGCTGACCGCCAGGTATTGCCGACCGGCGAGGCGGAGCAGGGCGCCGTGCGTCGGTTGCCGGCACTGTTCGAGGCGGGTGCCGAGCGGCAACTGGATGGTCGACGAACTGGCCACGACGCGGCCGTCGGCATCGAGCGTGGCGAGCAGCGAGAAATCGCCGTCGCCGATCAGCTTGGCGAAGACGCCCTCCATTTCGTCGGCGAGGCGAAAACTCAGCGCCAGCACGCCGAGAAACGCGCCGTTGTCGCTGGCGACACGATAGGCGTAGAGCAGGTGCTGGCCGGCCGGCAGGAAATCGGCCGGGCCGAAATATTCGACATAGGGCGCGGTGGTCGTGCGGGCCTCGTCGAGCAGCCGATGGCGGCTGGCCGCGGCCGGATGTTCGCCGAGCCGGGCGGCGATACTGCCGTCGGCGGCAAACAGCACGATGTCGGAATACACCGAGTATTTGTCGACATATTCGCGAAAGCGCTTTTCCATCAGGTCGCGCCTGCCGCTGCCGAGCAGGAACTCGCGGATGTCGTCGTCGGCCGAGAGAAAGCCGATGTCAGCCGTGCGTTCGAACAGGTTGCGGACCAGGATGTCGATGCTGCTCTGCGTCTTGGCACGCAGGTCGGCGACGGCCTTGCGCCGGGTTTCCTGGCCGAGGTGGTTGAGCAGGTCGCCGGTCAGGCGCTGGAAGGCTTCGCGCGTCTTCGCCATCTCGGTGGCCGAGCCGGTCAACTGGCCGAGCAGGCTCAGGATGTCCCAGGCGCCCTGCAGGTTGCCCAGTCCTTCGCGGTAATCTTCGACGCCCTGCATGTGGCGGATGATGCCGGCCAGCGACTCGTCGATCTCGATGCCCTTGTAGATTGCCATGCAAGCCGTCCCCTGATTGCCGTGTCTGGCGGGAGGCCTGCACGGTGTTGTTGTATGTTTTGCGGTCGATGAATCTAGCAATAGTCATGCCGAAACAGGAGCGCTGCTCTGTCTGGCTTTTCGGGCGAGCGAGGCGGGAAATGTCGGTTTTGTAACGTCGGGAAGATGACAGTGTCAGCCCCGGTCCGTCGGTGGCGGCTTCGGCAGAATCGACCGGCCCAACTGACGGGATGGGAAGCGTGGCTCGCTTGCCCGGCGGCTCGGCTGCCTCGGGTATAATGCCGGCCTCTCCGCCTAACCAGACCCCACACCCAATGGCCGACATTCTTTGCCTCAAGGGCGACGCCGCCTTTTCCGCTTTTCGTCTGCAACGCCTGCAAGCCCGCCTGGTGGCGGCCGTGTCGGATATCGAATCTTTGGTGGCCGATTACTGGCATGTCGTGGCGCTGAAACGTGTCCTGAATGCCGACGAGCGCGCCAAGCTGGCGACCTTGCTGGAAGAAAAGGCGGCCGGCGCCGAAGCTGGCGAACTGTTCCTCGTTGCGCCGCGCATCGGCACCATTTCGCCGTGGTCGTCGAAGGCCACTGATATCGCCTGGAACTGCGATCTGGATGCCATCGAGCGTATCGAGCGGGTCGTTGCCTTCCACGTCACGGTCAAGGGCGGTCGCGCCCTGACGGCCGAAGAGAAGAAAACCGTCGCCGGCCTGCTGCATGACCGGATGACCGAATCCGTGCTGGCCGGCTTCGACGCCGCCGGTGAACTGTTCCGCCACTTCGAACCGAAGCCGTTGAATACCGTGGACGTGCAAGCCGGCGGCAAGGCCGCGCTGGTCGAGGCCAACGGCTCGCTCGGTCTGGCGCTGTCCGACGACGAAATCGATTACCTGCTGGATGTTTTCACCAAGGCCGGCCGCAACCCGACCGACGTCGAACTGATGATGTTCGCCCAGGCCAATTCCGAGCATTGCCGTCACAAGATTTTCAACGCTTCCTGGGTGATCGACGGCGAAGCCAAGGCCAAGACACTGTTCGGCATGATCCGCGAAACCCATGCCGCTGCGCCGCAAGGCACGATCATGGCGTACGCCGACAACGCCTCGATCATCGAAGGCGCGACGATCAACCGTTTCTACCCGGATGCCGACCGCGGCTATTCCTACAAGGAAGAGCTGACCCACATCCTGACCAAGGTCGAGACGCACAATCACCCGACCGCGATTTCGCCCTTCCCTGGCGCGTCGACCGGTAGCGGCGGCGAAATCCGTGACGAAGGCGCCACCGGCAAGGGTTCCAAGCCGAAGGCCGGCCTCTGTGGTTTCTCGGTCTCCAACCTGAACCTGCCGGACGCCCCGCAGCCGTGGGAACACGCCTACGGCCGCCCGTCGCGCATCGCTTCGGCCCTCGACATCATGCTCGAAGGGCCGATCGGCGCTGCCGCCTTCAACAACGAATTCGGCCGCCCGAACCTGACCGGCTATTTCCGCACCTACGAACAGGATGTCGCCGGAACGGTGCGTGGCTACCACAAGCCGATCATGATCGCCGGCGGCCTCGGCTCCATCCAGGCCGAGCAGTCTTTCAAGGATGAAACCTTCCCGGTCGGCACGAAATTCGTGCAACTGGGCGGCCCCGGCATGCTGATCGGCCTGGGCGGCGGTGCCGCCTCGTCGATGACCGCTGGTGCCAACGCCGAAGACCTCGATTTCGCCTCGGTGCAGCGCGGCAACCCGGAAATCCAGCGGCGGGCGCAGGAAGTCATCGACCACTGCTGGCAGATGGGCAAGAACAATCCGATTCTGTCGGTGCATGACGTCGGTGCCGGTGGCGTTTCCAACGCCCTGCCGGAACTCGCCCACTCGGGCGGCGTCGGCGCCATTTTCGACCTGCGCAAGGTGCCGACCGAAGAGCCGGGCATGTCGCCGGCCGAAATCTGGTCCAACGAATCGCAGGAACGCTACGTCCTGGCCATCCCGCCGAACCGCATCGCCGAATTCCAGGCGATGTGCGAGCGCGAGCGCTGCCCGTTTGCCGTGGTTGGCGAAGCGACCGGCGACGGCCACCTGACCGTCACCGACGACCATTTCGGCGTCAATCCGGTCGACATGGAAATGGAAGCCCTTTTGGGCAAGCCGCCGCGCATGACGCGCGACGTCACGCACCAGCCGGAAACTTTCGTCTCCTTTGACGCCGCGTCCATCGAACTCAAGGACGCCGCCTATCGCCTGATGCGTCTGCCGACCATCGCCGACAAGACCTTCCTGATCTCCATCGGCGACCGCTCGGTCGGCGGCATGACTGCCCGCGACCAGATGGTCGGCCCGTGGCAGGTGCCGGTGGCCGACGTCGCTGTGACGACGATGGGTTATCAGGGTTACCTCGGCGAAGCCTTCGCCATGGGCGAGCGCACCCCGCTCGCCGTATTCGACGCGCCGGCCTCCGGCCGCATGGCGATCGGCGAGGCGCTGACCAACCTGGCCGCCGCCGATGTCGGCGAACTGGGCAAGGTCAAGCTGTCGGCCAATTGGATGGCACCGTGCGGCGTCGCCGGCGAGGATGCCCGCCTGTTCGACACCGTCGAAGCCGTCTCCGACCTGTGCAAGGCGATCGGTGTCTCGATCCCGGTCGGCAAGGATTCGCTGTCGATGCGCACCGCCTGGGAAGATCAGGGCGAGAAGAAGCAGGTCGTGTCGCCGCTGTCGCTGGTGGTGACCTCGTTTGCCTCGGTGAATGACGTACGCCGGACCAAGACGCCGCAACTGGCTGTGGATCAGGGCGAAACCGAAATCCTGCTGCTCGATCTCGGCCAGAACCGCCTCGGCGGCTCGGCGCTGGCCCAGGTGTACAACGCCACCGGCAGCGATGCGCCGGACGTCGACGATCCGGCCAAGCTGAAGGGCCTGTTCGACGCCGTGCAGAAATTGAATCGCGACGGCCTGCTGCTCGCCTACCACGACCGTTCCGATGGCGGCCTGTTTGCCGCCGCCGTCGAAATGGCCTTCGCCAGCCGCCGCGGCGTGACGCTGGACCTCGACGGGATCTGCTACGACCCGCAAGCCGGCGATGTCGATGGTTCCGAAAAGCGTCCCGACCTGCTGGCCGGCCGCGATTTCGAGAACTGTGTCCGCGCCCTGTTCAACGAGGAACTCGGCGCCCTGATCCAGATCCGCCGGGCCGACCGCGCCAAGGTCACGCCGGTGCTGCGCGCCCTGCGTGTGCCGTATCACTTCGTCGGCTACATGAACGAGTGGGACGAAATTCGCGTCATCCGCAATGCCAAGAAGCTGCTGCGCGAAAAGCGCGTCGACCTGCAGCGCGCCTGGTCGGAAACCAGCTATCAGATGCAGACGCTGCGCGACAACCCGAGCTGCGCCCAGCAGGAATTCGACCGCATTCTCGACGTCACCGATCCCGGCCTGACGCCGAAGCTGACCTTCGATCCGCAGGACGATTTCACCAAGGTTTACCTGGAGCTCGGTGCTCGGCCGCGCGTCGCCATCCTGCGCGAGCAGGGCGTCAACAGCCATTACGAAATGGCGGCCGCCTTCGACAAAGCCGGCTTCGCCGCGGTCGACGTGCATATGAGCGACATCCTGGCCGGCCGCGTCAGCCTCAAGGACTTCAAGGGTCTGGTCGCCTGCGGCGGTTTCTCCTATGGCGACGTACTCGGTGCCGGGCAGGGCTGGGCCAAGACCATCCTGATGCACGACGGTTGCCGCGACGAATTCGCCGCCTTCTTCAACCGCCAGGACACCTTCGCACTGGGTGTCTGCAACGGTTGCCAGATGATGAGCGCGCTGAAATCGATTATTCCCGGTGCCGAGCACTGGCCGGCCTTCCGCCGCAACAAGGTCGAGCAGTTCGAAGCCCGCTTCGTGATGACCGAGGTGATGGAATCCCCGTCGCTGTTCTTCGCCGGCATGGCCGGTTCGCAAGTGCCGATCGTTGTGTCGCACGGCGAGGGCAGGGCGGTCTTCGACAACCCCGACGACCAGGCCAAGGCGCTGTCGGCCGTGCGCTATGTCGACAACAAGGGCGAGCCGACCGAAGCCTATCCGTACAACCCGAACGGCTCGCCAGGCGGCTTGACGGCGGTGACCACGGCCGACGGCCGGTTCACGATCATGATGCCGCATCCGGAACGCGTCTTCCGTACTGTGCAGATGTCCTGGCACCCGGAAAACTGGGGCGAGGATTCGCCGTGGATGCGGATGTTCCGCAATGCGCGGCGCTGGGTCGGTTGATCGGCTGCATCCCTCAACAACAAAAAAAGGAACTCCGCGGAGTTCCTTTTTTATTGCCGGGAAGCCGGAGCGCGCTTAGTTGGCGCGGTATTCCCGCAGTTTGTCGAGTTCGACGACCAGTTGATGCGAGGCTTCGCTGAGTTCGGGAAGCAGCAGGTCGGCTGCATCGCCGAGGCCGTTGTTGCTGAGGCTGACAATATCCCTGGCCAGCGTATGAAAGCGATCATGGACGGCGACCAGTTGCTGGAAATCGGCCGATTCGATTCCGGCGCCTTGGGCCTCCGTCAGTGCTTGGGCGAGGGTGCAGCCACAGTGTTCGGACAGCGGCATGTCGGCGTAGTCGCCGCCGGCAAAGGCGTTGATGAACTGGCGTCGCCAGTGATTGTGCAAGCGTATGGCGCCGTCGATATCGATACGCGTCATGGTCGCGGTCTCCAGTGGGTTGAAGGCTGACGAAGGCGGGAATGGCCATCGTTTGCCGAAAACCGAATTATGCCGGAGGAAGGCTTTTTGGGCAGCCTCAGCCTGTGAAATGCGGCTTGGCGAATCTCGCTCAGTGTTGGGGAAATGCTTACTCAGGCCGGGCTGGGTGGGTGACGGATGGCGAGCTTGTCCGGATGTTGTCGCAGAAAGTCCCGCAGCCAGTGCCCGAGCAGGGGCCTGGTGTGTGCCTGGATACGGATGCTGCCGTGGCCGATCGCTTCGAGCAGGGCCAGCCCGTTGCTCCGGATACGATGCGCTTGGCCGGCGTGCAGAAAAATGTCGCCCGCTTCGCCGGCCACCGTGATCCACACGGTGCCGCCGGTGCACACGATCAGCGCGCCGCGGGCCCGGCGAGCGGCCAGCGGCCGGTTTTCGGCGAGAACGAGTTCCCCGGCGTGAAGATCGAATTCCATCGTTGGCTCCTGCATTGGCATGGACCCAGTGTAGGAGTCGGGCAATGAATGATACAGTTGCAATGAAAACAAATTGCCATCAGTACAGTTTGCTATTTTGTCAACTGTGCTGGTTGTTGAGTTAGCCAACTGTATTGGTGTGCCATGTCCGAAGCGATGCTGCGTTATGAAAAACTGGCTGCCGAACTAGAGGGCATGATGGCCGATGGTGCCTTGCGCCATGGCGATCGCCTGCCGTCGGTCCGGCGGCTGTCGGTGGAGCGGCGGCTGTCCGTTTCGACCGTCGTTCAGGCCCTGCGCCAGCTGGAGGATCGCGGGCTGGTCGAAGCCCGGCCGCAATCCGGTTATTTCGTCCGTCGGCCGGGGCCGGCGCGGGCCGAGCCGGCGCAGCGTTCGACGCCGGAAATGGCGGTGCCGGTCGATGTGTCGCAGCGTCTGGTTCGCGTCCTGCAGGCTGGTTGCAAACCGCTGGTCGCCCCGCTGGCGGCGGCATTGCCGGCCGCCGAATTGCTGCCGCTGGCCGCCCTGCAGCGCCTGTATGCCAGCGTGGCGCGGCGCCACCCAAAACTGCTTGAAGGCGGCAGCCACATCAATATGGACGAGCCGGCGCTGGTCCGTCAGTTGGTCCTTCGTTCGCTGGCCTGGGGCGGGCCGCTGGCCGGTGACGAAATCGTCATCACCAATTCCTGCACCGAGGCTCTCGGCCTCTGCCTGAGGGCGGTAACCAAGCCGGGCGATACGGTGGCCGTCGAATCGCCGGCCTATTACCTGATGCTGCAGTTACTCGAAACACTGGGTCTGAAGGCGCTGGAAATTCCGACCGATCCGCGTACCGGTCTGTCGGTCGAGGCGCTGGAGCTGGCCACCCGCCATGGCGGGATTGCCGCCTGCCTGCTGGTGCCGAATGCCAGCAACCCGCTCGGCTGCGTGATGCCGGACGAGAAAAAACGGCAACTGGCGGCCTTGACTGCGGCGCGAGGCGTTCCGGTGATCGAGGACGACATTTACGGCGACCTCCATTTCGGCCCGCGGCGACCGTGGCCGATCAAGGCTTTCGATACCTCCGGTAACGTCATGCTGTGCTCGTCCTTCTCGAAAAGCCTGACTCCGGCGCTGCGCATCGGTTTCGTCGCGGCCGGGCGTTACCGTTCGGCCATTGCCCTGCAGAAGACCATCACCAGCGGCGCGACCAATCCGATCACCCAGCATGTGCTGGCCGAATATCTCGAATCCAGCGCTTTCGAGCGGCATCTGCGCACGCTGCGCCGCAGTTATGAACGCCAGGTCGACAGCATGCAGGCTGCGGTCAGTCGCTACTTTCCTGCTGCGACCCGGATGTCCCAGCCGCAGGGCGGCTATGTGCTGTGGGTGGAGTTGCCCGAGGAGTTCGATACGACGGCGCTTTACGAGCGGGCGATTGGCGAAAATATCGCCTACGTGCCGGGCGAGCTGTTTTCGCCGAGCGGCATGTATCGCAACTGCCTGCGCCTCAATTGCGGCAATCCGCATTCGCCGGAAATCGACGATGCCGTACGCCGGCTGGGTGCGGTGATCGTCAGCGCTTGACGGCGGCAAATGGGGGCAGGTCAAACTACGGTATCATTCACCCTTTTTGGGCAGGCAGTGCCTTGCCTTTTTGAACGACTCTGAAGGATTTCTCTCCTTATGTTCGATGCAGTCCGCAACAGTAAAAGAATCGTCCAGGTATTCCTCGCGCTGATCATCCTGCCCTTTGCATTTTTCGGCGTTGATTCCTATCTGGGCGGTGTGAATTCCGGCGACGACGTGGCCAAAATCGGTGACGTCAAGATCACCCAGCAACAGTTTCAGCAGGCATTGCGCGATCAGAGCGAACGGCTGCGCACCCAGCTGGGCGAGCAATTCGATGCAAAATTGCTCGACGCGCCGGAAGCGCGCACGGCAATCATCGATGACCTGGTCAACCAGCGCCTGTTGATGATCGAGGCCAACAAGAAGGGCCTGTTCGTCGGTAACGATGCCATTCGCCAGACGATCGGTTCAATCGACGCATTCAAGATCGACGGCAAGTTCTCCAGCGAACGTTACGAGGCTGCCTTGCGCGCCCAGGGCATGACGCCGGCCAGTTTTGAGGCTCAGTTGCGTCAGGATCTGACGCTCCAGCAACTGGCTGGTGCCATTGGCCAGTCCGGCGTGCTGGCGCATACGATCAGCGACCGCATGCTGGCGCTGCAGACGGAAAAGCGCGAAGTGATGGAGCTTCGCCTCGGCCTCGACAGCTATCTCGACAAGGTCAAGCTGGCCGATGGCGCGGCTCGCAAGTTCTACGACGAGAACAGCAAGCAGTTCGAACTGCCCGAGCAGGCCCGGGCCGAATATGTGGTGCTGTCGATGGAAACCATCGGCGCTCAGCTGGCGGTTACCGAAGCCGAAATCAAGAGCTGGTATGACGGCCACAAGGCGCAGTTCCAGCAGGCCGAAGAGCGGCGCGCCAGCCATATCCTGATTGCCTCGGAAAAGCTCGGCAAGGACAAGGCGAAAGCCCGGGCCGAGGAAGTGCTCAAGGAAGTCCGGAAGAATCCGGCAGATTTCGCCGATCTGGCCAAAAAGAATTCGGATGACCCGGGTTCCGCCTCGAAGGGCGGTGATCTTGGTTTCTTCGGTCACGGCATGATGGTCAAGCCGTTTGAAGATGCCACCCTGGCGCTCAAGGAAGGCGAGATTTCCGGCGTTGTCGAATCCGATTTCGGCTTCCACATCATCAAGCTGACCGGCATTCATGCCGCCAAGGAAAAGCCGCTGTCCGAAGTCCGCGGCCAGATCGAGGAAGAGCTGAAAAAGGCTGCCGCTTCGCGCAAGTTCGCCGAAGCAGCCGAAGCATTCAGCAATACGGTATATGAACAGCCCGACAGCCTGAAACCGGTGGCCGAGAAGTTCAATCTGAGCATCAAGCAGTCCGACTGGCTGGCTCGCCAGACCAATCCGGCCAATGGTCCGCTCGGTAACGCCAAGCTGCTGGCGGCATTGTTCTCGGACGATTCGATCAAGAACAAGCGCAATACTGAGGCCGTCGAGATCGCGGCGAATACGCTGGTTGCAGGTCGCCTGATCGACTACAAGCCGGCCGCGCTGCAGCCCTTCGATGGGGTCAAGAGCACCATTGAGACCATGCTCAAACGCCAGGAAGCCCAGGCGCTGGCCAAAAAGGATGGCGAGGCCCGCCTCGAAGCTTTGAAGAAGGGTGAAGACAAACTGTCCTGGAGCGCTGCCAAAAGCGTTTCCCGGATCGATTCACGCCTGATTCCGCCGGCTGCTGTACCGGCCGTTTTCCGGATGGATACCGCCAAGCTGCCAGCCTATGCCGGCGCCGAATTGCCCGGTTCCGGCTATGCCCTGTTCAAGCTGAGCAAGGTCAATGCCGGCGAGAAGATTGACGATGCCAACCGGCGGGCCATGCTCGATCAACTCGGCAAGATGGGCGCCCAGGAAGATGTCCGGCTTTATCTGGCCGCGCTGCGTGGTCGCTACAAGGTCGAAATCAACAAGGCCGCACTGGAAACCAAGGAAAAGTAAGCAATGAAACGGGCCGGCAACGGCCCATTTTTTCGGAAGATTTCCGGCAATGAAAAACGCCGACCGGTGCAAACCAGGTCGGCGTTTTGTTGCCGCTTGCGGCGCCCCGAAGGATGGCTCCGGGGGCTGAAAATCAGGCGGGTAGCGGATCGGCGTTGCCGAGCGCCGTGGTATTCATGCCACCATCGACGTAGAGGATTTCGCCGGTGATGCCGCTGGCCAGATCGGAGAGCATGAAGGCAGCGGCGTTGCCGACTTCATCGATGCTCACGTTGCGACGCAGCGGAGCATTGTGCGAATTGTAGGAAAGCAGCTTGCCGAAGTTGCCGATACCAGAGGCAGCGAGCGTCTTGATCGGGCCGGCCGAAATGGCGTTGGCACGGATGCCTTCGGGGCCGAGGCAGAAGGCCAGGTAGCGGGTGGCCGCTTCCAGGCTGGCTTTGGCCAGGCCCATGGTGTTGTAGTTCGGCATGGTGCGCTCGGCGCCGAGGTAGGAGAGGGCGAGAGCGGCGCTCTTGCGACCCTGCATCATCGGACGGGCGGCCTTGACCAGCGCCGGGTAGCTGTAGGCGGAAATGTCGTGGGCGATGCGGAAGGCTTCGCGGGAAATGCCATTCAGGAAATCGCCTTCGATGGCTTCGGTCGGGGCGTAGGCGATGGCGTGCACCAGGCCGTCCAGGCCATCCCAGTGCTTGCCGAGTTCGGCGAACAGGTTGGTGATTTGTTCGTCGCTAGCGACATCCAGCGGGAAAACCAGGGTGCTGTCGAATTCGGCGGCGAATTTTGTGATGCGATCGAGAAAGCGCTCGTTCTGGTACGAAAAAGCCAGTTCGGCCCCTTCGCGATGGCAGGCCTTGGCAATGCCATAGGCAATGGAATGCTTGGACAGCAGACCGGTGATCAGAATCTTCTTGTTGGCGAGAAAGCCCATGTGTTGTTCTCCCTTAGGGGTTTAGCCGCCGAATTATAAAGCATCACATGTTCGGATAGGTTGGTCCTTCGCCGCCTTGCGGGACTACCCAGTTGATATTTTGCGTCGGATCCTTGATGTCGCAGGTTTTGCAATGTACGCAGTTCTGGGCGTTAATTTGCAGACGCGGATTGTTGCCTTGCTCATCGCGCAGGATTTCATAAACGCCGGCCGGGCAGAAGCGCTGTTCGGGCGCATCGTACTGCGCCAGATTGACGCTGATCGGAATCGCGGCGTCCTTCAGTTGCAGGTGGCAGGGCTGATCTTCCTCGTGGTTGGTGCTCGACAGGAAGACTGACGACAAGCGGTCGAAACTGAGCACGCCGTCCGGTTTCGGATAGACGATCGGGGTGCATTCGGCGGCCGGCTTCAGCTTGGCATGGTCGGGGACCGTGTTGTGCAGGGTCCACGGCGCCTTGCCACCGAAAACCAGCTGGTCGATACCGAACATCAGCGAGCCGAGTTTCAGGCCCTTGTTCATCCAGGGCTTGAAGTTGCGCGCCTGATGCAATTCTTCGTGCAGCCAGCTGTTCTTGAAAGCTTCCGGATAGGCGCTCAGCTCGTCGCGCTGGCGTTCGTCGGCCAGCGCGGCAAAGCACGATTCGGCGGCCAGCATGCCGGACTTGATGGCGCAGTGCGAACCCTTGATACGCGCCGCATTCAAGAAGCCCGCATCGTCGCCGACCAGCACGCCGCCCGGGAAGATCAGCTTGGGCAGCGCCTGCAGGCCGCCGGCGCTCAGTGCCCGGGCGCCATAGGCGATGCGCTTGCCGCCTTCGAGAAAGCTGCGGATATTGGCGTGCGTCTTGAAACGCTGGAACTCCTCGAACGGCGACAGGTGAGGGTTGCTGTAGCCGAGCCCGACGACGAAGCCGACGGCCACCTGGTTGTTTTCCAGATGGTAGAGGAAGCCGCCGCCGTAGGTGTCCGGCGCCATCGGCCAGCCACCGCTATGGACGACCAGACCCAGTTGGTGTTTTTCCGGCTTGATTTCCCAGAGTTCCTTGAGACCGATGCCGTAAGTCTGCGGATCGGCGCCGTCGCGCAGATTGAATTGCGCTTCGAGCTGCTTGCCGAGATGGCCGCGACAGCCTTCGGCGAAGAACGTGTATTTGGCGTGCAGTTCCATGCCGGACTGGAAGTTCGGACCTTCGGAACCGTCGCGCAGGCGGCCCATGTCGCCAGTCGCGACGCCCTTGACCGCGCCGTTTTCATCGAACAGCACTTCCGAACCGGCAAAGCCCGGGTAAATCTCGACGCCGAGCGCTTCGGCCTGTTCGCCGAGCCAGCGACAGAGATTGCCCAGCGAGATGACGTAATTGCCTTCGTTATGGAAACACTTGGGGAGCAGGCTGTTCGGTATTCTGGTGGCGCCATCTTCGGAGAGGATGAAGAAACGGTCTTCCGAGACCGGCGCATTGAGCGGGGCGCCATCGGCCTGCCAGTTGGGCAGCAATTCGGTCAGGGCGCGCGGGTCCATGACGGCGCCGGAAAGAATATGGGCGCCGATTTCGGCGCCTTTCTCGATCAGGCAAACGGCAATCTCCGTGCCTTTTTCCGCCGCCAGTTGTTTCAGCCGAATGGCCGAGGCCAGGCCGGCCGGGCCGCCGCCGACGATGACGACGTCGAATTCCATGGCTTCGCGTTCCATGATGTCTCCTCGATTTGATTTATTGTGACGCTATTGACAATACGGTACAGTATGGAAACGCATTGATCAACCCCTCGGGCTTTTCAGGATATGGAAGAGAAAAAGAAACTTATTCACGTGTGCAAGATGCCCATTCGCTGGGGCGACATGGATGCTTATGGCCATGTCAACAATACGGTCTATTTTCGCTACATGGAGCAGGCGCGCGTCGAGTGGATCGAGGCGATGAATATTCTGGTCCGCCCGGGCGGGGCCGGGCCGGTCATCATCAATGCCAGCTGCACCTTCCTGATTCCTATGAGCTACCCCGGCCGTGTCGAGGTCCGCACTTTTACCGGCCCGCCCGGCCGTTCCAGCGTGCAGACTTATGTGGAAATGAGCATCGAGGGCGACGAGCGCCTGTATGCCGAGGGTGCGGCCAAGGTGGTGTGGATGGATACGCAGACCGGAAAGTCCGTTCCGCTGCCGGATCACGTGCGGGCAATGCTCGAAGCAGAGTAAACTCGCAGCCCATCCTGTCGCCAACTTCGAACCACATGGGCCAACGAAAAATCTGGGAAAAACTGCTGTCGGCGGATCGTCCGGGGGCCGGCAAGGCGCCGGGCACGCCGGAGCGGACGGCCTTCCAGCAGGACTACGACCGTATCGTCTTCACCTCGGCCTTTCGGCGCCTGAAGGACAAGACGCAGGTTTTTCCGCTATCCAAGAGCGATTACGTGCGCACCCGCCTGACGCACAGTCTGGAGGCGAGCTGCGTCGGCCGTTCGCTGGGCGCCGTGGTCGGCCGCGAGATCATTGCCCGGCATGGTTTGCAGCATGTCGAATCCGGCGATTTCGGGGCGATTGTCGCGGCGGCCTGCCTGGCCCACGACATCGGCAACCCGCCCTTCGGCCATGCCGGCGAGGATGCGATCCGCGAGTGGTTTCGCCAGTCCGGCCTGCTTGATCGTCATCCCTTCACCCCTGCCCAGCGCGCCGACTTCGAGCGTTACGAGGGCAATGCCCAGGGTTTCCGCATCGTCACCCGGCTGCAAAGCCCGGCCAATCCCGGTTTGCAGCTGACCAGCGCGGTGCTCGCCACTTTTACCAAGTATCCGCGGCCGTCACATCTCGATGTCGAACTGGATGGTAAAAGCAGCAAGAAATTCGGTTTTTTTCAGCAGGATGCCGAGGCTTTTCAGCGCGTCGCGCAGTCGACCGGGCTGGTCGAGCGCCTTCCCGGTACCGCCTGGCGCCGCCATCCGCTGGCCTTCCTGGTCGAGGTGGCGGATGACACCTGCTATCTGATCGTCGATCTGGAAGACGCCGCCAAGCTCGGTTTCGTGCCGTATCGCGATGCCGAACTGCTGCTCGCCGATCTGGCCGGCAATACCGTTAACGGCGGCCGGCTGGATCGCCTGCATGATCCGAAGGAGCGGCTCGAATATCTGCGCGCCAAGGCCATCGGCCGCTTGCTGGAAAGTGCCGCCGCGGTATTTCTGGAAAACGAGGAAGCCATCCTCAAGGGCGAGTTCGATGACGAATTGCTGACCCAGTCGCCGGCCTTCTTTCCCTTGCAGGCGGTGCTGAAGCTGGCCAAGGAGACGATCTACACGGCCCGTCCGGCGCTGGAAATCGAAACCGCCGGTTTCGAGGTGCTGGGCGCGCTGCTTGGCCTGTTTACCCAGGCGGTCGAGGCCGGGGCTGGGCATGCCCGGTTCACCACCCGCGAACGCATGTTGCTCAAGTTGCTGCCGGCCCAGTTCCTCGGCCATGGCGGCGAGCCGGATGCCGACCCGTATATTCGCCTGCTGCAGGTGGCCGACTTCGTTGCCGGGATGACCGATTCCTACGCGGTCGATATGTACCGCAAGCTGAAGGGCGTCGATCTGCCGACCTGAACGGCTACTGCAGGGTCGCCAGGAAGCGGTCGCGGGCTTCTTCCAGTGCCGGGCGGGACGCTGCATCGATCAGGCGGGTAGAGGTCCGGTAGAAGGTATCGAAGGCCGAGAGGACAAGGCTTTCGCTCAGCTTGCCGCGCCCGGCGGAAGTTTGTTCCGGGGCAGGAGGGTCGAGCGCTTTGAGGGTCGCGGAGCGGGGAATGATCTGCTGTCCGCCGTTTTCCGAGCGGGCGGTCAGCGGCCCGGTTTTGACGAAGACCCGGCCCTGGTATTCGAAGCGGGCACCGTCGGGGAGTTGCTGCAATTTCATGCGGTAATTTCCAATCCGGAGGATGGCCGGATATTAGCCCATTCTCCGCTTGCCAAAAATCGGATACTGTACAAAAATACAGCCATAGGTTTTTAGTGGAGCAGACCATGAAACTCACGCCACGTCAGCAGGAAATTCTCGACTTCATCAGGAGCACGCTGGAAGTGCTCGGTGCGCCACCGACGCGCATGGAGATTTCCCACGCCTTCGGCTTCGCTTCACCCAACGCGGCGGAAGATCACCTCAAGGCGCTCGCCAAGAAGGGAGCCATCGTCCTCGAACCCGGTTCGGCGCGCGGCATCCGGCTGGTCGAGCAGCTCGGCTTGCCGTTGATCGGCATGGTGGCGGCAGGTTCGCCGATTCTTGCGGTGGAAAATGTACAGGGCCGCTACGCGCTCGATGCCCAGCTGTTCAGCCCGCGCGCCGATTACCTGCTCAAGGTACGCGGCCTGTCGATGATCGACGCCGGCATCTTCGACGGCGATCTGCTCGCCGTGCATAAGACCGCCGAGGCGCGCGACGGCCAGATCGTCATCGCCCGGGTGGCCGAGGATGTCACCGTCAAGCGCCTGAAGCGGCGTAACGGGCTGATCGAACTGATTGCCGAAAACCCGGATTACGAGCCGATCATCGTCAATCCGGCCGAGGTCGATTTCGCCATCGAAGGTGTTGCCGTCGGTTTGATTCGCGGGGCGATCAGCAGCTTGTCATGAGCGCCGTGGCGTTGCCGGCCGCGTTGGCAGAGGTCCTGGCCAGAGGCGATATCTGGCGCGGCGACACCCTGGCCAGCCTGCCGGCCAGCGCCATCCCGAGTGGTCATGCCGAGCTTGATGCCGAATTGCCGGGTGGTGGCTGGCCGCGCGGCAATCTCACGGAAATCCTGGTCGACCGCAGCGGTCTCGGCGAAATCAGTTTGCTGTTGCCGGCTTTGGCGCGGCTATCGGCCGAAGGCGGCTGGCTGGCTCTGGTTGCCCCGCCGTGGTTGCCGCATGCACCGGCCTGGGCGGCGGCCGGGCTGGCTCTCGATCGGCTGGTCGTCGTCCAGGCCGGCAAGCAGGCCGCCTGGTGCTGCGAACAACTGCTCGCCTGTGGCGGATTTGCCGGCCTGCTGGTCTGGCCGGAAGCCGGTATCGGTGCTCAGGCGCTGCGGCGCTTGCAGGTCGCCGCCGAAGGCCAGGCTACTTTTACCTGTCTGTGGCGGCCGCTGACACAGGCCGGAGTTCCGTCGCCGGCGCCTTTGCGCCTGACCCTGGCGGCGAGTGACAACGGTTTGTCGGTGCAGATCCTCAAGCGGCGCGGCCGACCCGCGGCGCGCCCGCTCAATTTGTCTTTGCCCCATCCCGGGAGATCGTCACGTGCTCTGGCTGGCCCTTCACTTTCCCTTGCTACCGCTCGAGGCCCTGCCGCTGCGGCAGTCGCCTAGCGCGGTCGTCAGTCGCGGACGGGTGCTAGCCTGCGACCGGCAGGCAGCAGAGGCAGGGGTCAAGAGCGGGCAAAAGCTATCGACGGCGCTCGGCCTGCAGCCCGGCCTGGCCGTTTTCGAGCGGGAAGCGGTGCGCGAAAACGGCGCACTGGAAAGCCTTGCCTGCTGGGCCGGGCGATTCACGCCGACACTCAGTCTGGCGCCACCGAATACCTTGCTGCTGGAAATCGGTGGCTGCCTGCGCCTGTTCGGCGGCGTGGAACCGATCGTCGACGCGGTCCTTGCCGGTTGTGCCGAACAGTGTTATTCGCCCACCTGGGCGGTGGCGCCGACCGCGCTCGGCGGGCGCTGGCTGGCACAGGCCGGAGCCGGCGCCATTTATCGCGAGCCGGCGGCCATGCAGGCGGCGCTGGCCGGCTTGCCATGCGCCGTTCCCGGCTGGCCGGCCGAGGCACAGAGTCGGCTGGCCTCTTTTGGCCTGAAACATCTCGGCGATCTGCAGGCCTTGCCCGCCGCCGGTTTGCGGCGGCGGATCGGCAGCGAGCCGGTCGACGATCTGTTGCGGGCGAGGGGCGAGCTGCCGGACCCGCAACAGCCTTTCGTTTTTCCCGAAAGCTTTGCCATTGAAATCGAGCTGCCGGCCCGCGTCGAGCATGCCGAGGCGCTGGCCTTCGCCGGACAGCGGCTGTTCGCCGCGCTGGCCGGCTGGCTGCATGGCCGGCAGCTGTTGGTCCGCGCCTGTACGCTGCAACTGAAGCACGATGATGGCTCGCTCACCGCGCTGGTCCTGCGCTTTGCCGAACCGGCGGCCGACGAGGGGCGTTTTCTCCGTCTGCTGCGCGAGCATCTTGCCCGGCTGCACTTGGCTGCGCCGGTCGAGGTCTTGCGGCTGCTCGCCGATGAAGTCGAGAACAAGCCGGGAGCCAGCGCCCATCTGTTCGACGCGGCACCGGTCGGCGAGGGTGCGTTGGCTTGCCTTGAGCGTCTGCGGGCGCGGCTTGGCGAAGCAGCCGTCCAGGTGCTCGGCGAGAAAGCGGATTACCGGCCGGAGTGCGCCAGTGTGCACCGCGATGCCGCGCCGGATGTTGCCCAGCCCAAGCGCTCGCCACCGCCAGCCGCCGCCATGCCGCCCCGGCGCCCGCTGTGGCTGCTGCCGGCCCCGCTGCCGCTGGTCGAACGGGCCGGTCAGCCGCACTGGCATGGCCCGCTGAAGCTGCTGTCGCGTGCCGAGCGGCTGGAAAGCGGCTGGTGGGACGAAGGGGAAATAGCGGCAGCCGGCGATGTGCGCCGCGACTATTTCGTGGCCCGCAACCCGCAGGGGCAATGGGCTTGGGTGTTTCGCGATGCGCAAGGATGGTATCTGCATGGCCTGTTCAGCTGAACAACTCCCCGACTACGCCGAGCTGCACTGCCTCTCCAATTTCACCTTCCTGCGCGGCGCTTCGCATCCGGAGGAGTTGGCGAAAAAGGCGCTGGCCCAAGGCTATCAGGCACTGGCGCTGACCGACGAGTGTTCGCTGGCCGGCGTCGTGCGGGCGCATCTGGCGGCGCAAGCGGCCGGCCTGAAATTCATTGTCGGCAGCGAGATGACGACATCGGATGGCCTGAAGCTGGTCTTTCTGGCTGGCAACCGCCACGGCTACGGCAACCTGTCGGCGCTCATCACGCTGGCCCGGCGGCGCGCGGAGAAGGGCGCCTATACCCTGCAGCGTAACGATCTGGAAGCCATTTCGCCGAGCGGTGCGTTGCCCGATTGTCTGGTGCTCTGGGTGCCGGATGCGACGCCCTCGGTCGACGATGGGCGCTGGCTGGCGGCGCGTTTTCCCGGGCGTGTCTGGCTGGCCGTCGAACTCCACGCCGGCCCGGATGATGCGGCCCGTCTGGAAAGTCTGCAGGACCTCGGCGAAGCGAGCGGCCTGCCGCTGGTGGCGGCGGGTGACGTGCATATGCATGGGCGTTCCCGGCGCCCGGTACAGGATGTGCTGACTGCGCTCCGACTGAAAACGACGGTCTTTGAGGCCGGCTACGCGCTTTATCCGAATGGCGAGCGGCATCTGCGTTCGCGCTTGCGCCTGGCCCGTCTCTATCCGCCCGAACTGCTTGCCGAAACGCTGAAGATCGCCGCTCTGTGCACCTTTTCGCTCGACGAACTACGCTACGAATACCCGGAAGAAATCATTCCGGCCGGCGAAACGCCCGCTTCCTGGCTGCGCGCTGAAACCGAGCGCGGTCTGGGGCGGCGTTATCCGACCGGCGTGCCGGACAGTGTGCGCGAGCGGGTCGAGCACGAGCTGACCCTGATCGGCGAAATGAACTACGAAGCCTATTTCCTGACCGTCTACGACATCGTCTGCTTTGCCCGCAGCCAGCGCATCCTCTGCCAGGGGCGGGGCTCGGCGGCCAATTCGGCGGTCTGTTACGCGCTCGGCATCACCGAGGTCGACCCGGCCCGCTCGGCCTTGCTGTTCGAGCGCTTCGTTTCCAAAGAGCGTGGCGAACCGCCAGATATCGACGTCGATTTCGAGCACGAGCGGCGCGAGGAAGTCATCCAGTACATCTACGGCAAATACGGCCGCGATCGGGCGGCGCTGGCCGCCGCGCTGATCACCTACCGGACCAAGGGCGCCTTGCGCGATGCGGGCCGGGCGCTCGGCTTCGGCATTGCCCAGATCAACGCCCTGACTGCCTCGCTGGCCTGGTGGGACCAGCGCGAACAATTGCCGGAGCGCTTCGCCGAACTCGGCCTCGACCCGACGGCGCCGCGGGTCGAGAAATGGCTGGCCATTGCCGCCGCCCTGCGCGGTTTTCCCCGTCACCTGACGCAGCATGTCGGTGGCTTCGTCATTTCGCGCGGGCCGTTGTCGCGGCTGGTGCCGGTCGAAAATGCGGCGATGGAAGCGCGCAGCGTCATCCAGTGGGACAAGGACGACCTCGATGCGATGGGGCTGATGAAGGTCGATGTCCTGGCCCTCGGCATGTTGTCGGCGATTCGCCGGACGCTCGACATGGTCGGCGAGCGCCGCGGCCAGCCGTTCGCACTGCAGGCCATTCCGCCGGAAGACCCGGCCACCTACGAAATGCTTTGCCACGCCGACAGCATGGGCGTCTTCCAGGTCGAGTCACGGGCCCAGATGGCCATGCTGCCGCGTCTGCAACCACGCAACTTCTACGATCTGGTGGTCGAAGTGGCGCTGGTCCGGCCGGGGCCGATTCAGGGCGACATGGTGCATCCCTATCTGAAACGGCGGCAGGGCAAGGAAAAAATCGAGCAGATTTCGCCGGCCGTCGATGCGGTGCTGGCCCGCACATATGGCGTGCCGATCTTCCAGGAGCAGGTCATGCAACTGGCCGTGGTCGCCGCCGACTTCACACCCGGCGAAGCCGATCAGTTGCGCCGGGCGATGGCCGCCTGGAAGCGCAAGGGCGGGCTCGAGCCGTTCGAGCAGAAACTGCTGGCCGGCATGGCAGCCAACGGCCTGCCGGAAAGCTTTGCCCGGCGGATCATCGCCCAGATCCAGGGCTTCGGCGAGTACGGTTTTCCCGAGTCGCACGCCGCCAGTTTTGCCTTGCTGGTCTATGCCTCGGCCTGGCTGAAGCGCCATGAACCGGCGGCCTTCCTGTGCGGTTTGTTGAACAGCCAGCCGATGGGTTTCTATTCGCCATCGATGCTGATCCAGGATGCCCGGCGGCATGGGGTCACGGTGCTGCCGCCGGACGTCGCGACCAGCGACTGGGACAGCCGGCTCGATGAAAATGGCGCGGTGCGTCTCGGTCTGCGCGAGATCGGCGGATTTTCCCAAACGGCCGCCCAACGCATTGCCGCGGCAGATCGCCGGCAACAGCCTTTTGCCAGTGTCGCCGATCTGGCGGCGCGGGCCGCTCTGCACCGGCGCGATCTCGACCTGCTCGCCGCGGCCGACGCCCTGGCCAGTCTGGCCGGCCACCGCCGGCAGGCCGCCTGGGCGGCGAGTGTGGAAAAAACGGCGCCTCCGAATAAAGGGGGACTCCAGGGCGATCTGTTCGACGGCTTGCCGGTACGCGAAAGCACGGCCGAACTGGCAGCGCCGAATGCCGGGGAAAATCTGGTAGCCGATTACCGCAGCCTCGGCCTGACGCTGCGCGAGCATCCGCTGACGCTGCTCCGCCAACATCTCGCCGCACGCCGCTTCGTCATGGCTGCCAGCTTGCGCACGGCTGGCCAGCGGGCCTTGATCCGCACCGCCGGCATCGTGGTTGGCCGACAGCGACCGGGAACCGCGACCGGCATCGTCTTTGTCACGCTGGAAGACGAAAGCGGGCTGGTCAATGTCGTCGTCCATCCGCAACTCGTCGACAAGCAGCGGCGCGAGCTGCTCGGCTCAGCCTTGCTTGGCGTCTATGGGCAGTTGCAGAAGGAGGGCGAAGTGGTGCATCTGGTGGCCAAGCGGCTGGTCGATCTTTCCGCCTGGCTCGGTCGGCTGGAAACGGTCAGCCGCGACTTTCACTGATCAGTGCGGCCAGCGTCGCCACCGACCGCAGGTGCTCGCGGGCGCCGGCGTCCTTGGCTTCGAGCACGATTCCATACTTTTTCTTCAGGGCCAGCACCAGTTCGAGAGCGTCGATCGAATCCAGCCCGAGGCCATCCTCGGCGAAGAGCACCGTGTCATCGCCGATCTCGGCCGGCGTGATGTCTTCGAGATTCATCGTTTCGATGATGAAAGCCTTGAGTTCCGCGTGCAGTGTTTCCATGTCTCAGTTCAGTTTCTTGCGTAGCTGGAAGCCGGAAAAACCCAGCCGTTCTTCGTTCTCTTCATTGATCAGGCGCAGCGTGTCGCCGCGTCCGCTGCCCAGGCCGGCGGTCACCGCCTCGTTCTCGGAAACCGGCTGAAAGCCGATGCGCAACAGCAGTTCGGGCTTCTCCGGGAAGCGCATTTCGCCGACCAGCAGGCCGTCGTCTTCCTTGAGGATGATATGGTCGGGGGCCGGGCCATCGATCTTGTCGATGATTTCGTAGCGCCCGATCAGCTGCAGGAATTTTTCCGGAATGGCGCTTGGTGTCAGCTTCTCGCCGAACATCAGCGATTCGCCGCCGATGCGCCCGACGACGATCTGCCGTCCGTTAACCGTGGCAATCGACAGGCGGATATCCTCAAAAGCCCCGACCCGCACCGGCACCATGCCGAAGACCTTGTACTTCAGCGTGAGCAAGCCGTCTTCGTGCGGCACCAGCTGGAAATGATGGCCGACCGCATCGGCATCGATCTTGCCGGATGCGGTGGAAACCTTGGCCAGTCCGACCAGCGTATCGAAATGGCCGTTGAAGAATTGCAGTTCCTCGCTGTTTGGGGCGCGCTCGGGGGAACGGACCACCGGGGTCGGCGCCGGGCGGATGCCGGTCTTCGCTTCGAGCATCAGGCGCAGCGCTTCGGTGGCGATTTTCGAAACGGAAACCGCCGAGGTCGCCGAGTTGGAGAGTACGACAACGCCCAGCTTGTGCTCCGGTAGCAGCGCCATCATGCTGTGCGAATCGGGCAGCGAGCCGCCATGGCTGGCGACCGGGCCGCCGCCGGGCACTTCGATGCCGCTCATCATCCAGCCGAGGCCGACGTATTGCTGGAAGGTCAGCGGCAAATCCTTGTTCTGGACGCGGAACATCTCGCGCACCGTGGCGCCGGACAATACCTGCCGGTCGCCGGCCTTGCCGTCGGCAAACTGCATCTTGATGAACTGGCCGAGATCGACGACATTGCTCAGCAGGTTGGCGGCCGGCATGTCGCGCAACGAGAAGACTTCAACTTCCTGGTTATGATCGTAGGCCTTGGCAATCGCCCGCGAGGCGAAGCTGCTCTGGGTCATGCCCAGCGGCTGAAAGAAATGGCGTTCCATGTAATCGTTGAACGGTTCGCCGCTGACTTTCTGGACCGTCGCGCCGAGCAACGCCATGCCGACATTCGAATAGGAAAAAACGAAATTGGGCGGGAAGGTCAGGTGTTCGTCGCGCAGTTCGTCGACCACCGTTTCAAAACGCCCCGGCTCGCGGACGAACATGCCGCGCAGGAAATTGGAAGGCAACCCGGAATGATGGCTCATCACGTTGCGCGGTGTGACCGGCCCGGCATTGGGAAAGCGGGTTTTGATGGCAAACTCGGGCAGGGCGGCGGCCAGCGGCTGGTCGATGTTGATCTTGCCCTGTTCGGCCAACTGCATGGTGGCGGCGGCGGTAAATACCTTGGCAATCGAGCCGGCGCGATAAACCGTCTCCGGCGTCGCCGCAATATCGTTTTCGCGATCGGCGAAACCGAAACCCTTTTGCCAGACGATCCGCTGATCATCGACCAGCGCGATACTGATGCCGGTGATCTCGTTGGCCGCCATCTCGCGGTCGATCAACCAGGAAAGATAGTTTTGCGTGTGCCGATAATCGCCGCGGCTGCTGCCTTCCGAAACCGGCGGCGGCGTGGCGCAGGCAGCGAGCAGCAGCAGAGTGCTGGCGACGAGCGGAAGAAGGCGGCTGGACATGGAAAAAAGCTCTCACGGTGGGTTGGCGACGCGGCGCGCGATTATAAATCAGATACCTAGGCTCGCCGCAGGGGAAAATAGCTGACAAATTCAGTCGAGTATTTTAAAATCCGCCCTCGTTTGAAAAGGGAGATTTGGCTTCATGTTCCGGTATCTGCGTGAGGATATCCGTGCGGTTTTTGACCGCGATCCGGCAGCCCGCTCGTTCTGGGAGGTGCTCACCTGCTATCCGGGCATCCATGCCCTGATCCTGCATCGCCTGGCGCACTGGCTGTGGGGCCACCGGCTGCGCTGGCTGGCACGTTTTACGGCACATTTGGCCCGCTTCTTCACCGGCATCGAAATCCACCCGGGAGCCACCATCGGCCGGCGCTTCTTCATCGACCACGGCATGGGTGTGGTGATCGGCGAAACAGCCGAAATCCACGACGACGTGACGCTCTACCACGGCGTTACGCTGGGCGGTACCTCGTGGCACAAGGGCAAGCGTCACCCGACGCTGGAAAATGGCGTGGTGGTCGGGGCCGGCGCCAAAGTGCTCGGGCCGATCACGATCGCCGCCGGCGCCAAGATTGGCTCCAATGCCGTCGTCACCAAGCCGATGCCGGCCGGCGCCACAGCGGTCGGCAATCCGGCGCGGATTCTCGACAACTCGGAGCAAAGCCGGCAACGCCAGGCGCAAGCCGAAAAAATGGGTTTCTCCGCCTATGCCGTCGGGCGCGATCAGGACGATCCGCTGGCCAAGGCCGTTCATGCGCTGCTCGACCACGCGGCCGAGACCGACCGTCGCCTGACCTCGCTGCTCAAGGAGCTGGCAGAGCAGGGCGTCAAGTGCGACAACGAAGTGCTGGCGGCCGATCGCTTCGATCCCAATTACCTGAGTAAAATAGTTGACTAATTTGCTGCGGCTTCGTTATAGTTGACCATAATACTAGGTTATTAGCGGGAGAGCAGCAATGCGTTTGACCACCAAAGGGCGTTTCGCCGTCACTGCCATGATCGATCTGGCCTTGCGCGGCGAAGGCGGGCCGGTAGCGCTGGCCAGCGTCAGCGAGCGGCAGAAGATTTCCTTGTCTTATCTCGAGCAGCTGTTCGGCAAGCTGCGCCGCTATCGACTGGTCGACAGCGTGCGTGGTCCGGGTGGCGGTTACTGCATCGCCCGGCCGCTCAACCTGGTAACCGTGGCCGATATCATCCGCGCCGTCGATGAGCAGCTCGATGCGACGCAATGCGGCGGCCGCGAAAACTGTCACGATGAACATCGCTGCATGACGCACGACCTGTGGTCCGCGCTCAACTCGAAAATGTACGACTACCTGTCTTCGGTGACGCTGGCCGAACTGGTCGATCGCCAGAAGCTCAAGCTGGCCGGGCTTGCTCCGAGCGTGCTCGAAGACAAGCGGCGCTCGAGCCCGCCGGTGCGGGCCAAAGCCGGTCGCGAAAAAACGGCTGCGGTCATCTGAGAACGCCATGTTCCGGCCTGCCTATCTCGACCACAATGCCACGACACCGCTCGATCCCGCGGTGCTGGCGGCCATGCTGCCCTGGCTGGAAAGCCAGTACGGCAATGCGTCGAGCCGGCACGAATTCGGCCGGGCGGCACGGCGGGCGATCGATGAGGCGCGGCAACAGGTAGCCGCAGCGGTCAACGCCCATCCGACCGAGGTGATTTTTACCAGTGGCGGCAGCGAAACCAACAACCTGTTCATCAAGGGCGCCGCCGCTTCGCTGAAGCCTGGCCTGTTGGCAGTCAGCGCCATCGAACACCCCTGCGTGCTCAAGCCGTCCGCGCAATTGGCAAGGCAGGGCTGGCAAGTACGAACGCTGGCGGTGGATGGTGCCGGCCGGCTCGATTTGGCAGACTTTGCGGCAGCCTTGCTGGCCCAACCGAAACTGATTTCGGTGATGCAGGCCAATAACGAAACCGGTGTCGTGCAGGATATCGCGGCCTTGGCTGCAACTGCCAAGGCTTGTGGCGCCTGGTTCCACAGCGATGCGGCACAGGCGCTGGGTAAGCTGGCGATCGATTTTCGGGCGCTGAATGCGGCCGGTGTTCATGCCCTGACGCTGTCGGCGCACAAGGCTTGCGGCCCGAAAGGCGCGGCGGCACTGGTGCTCGACAAGCGGGTCGAACTGCAGCCGCTGATTGCTGGCGGCGGCCATGAACGCGGCCTGCGTTCCGGTACGGAAAACGTGCCGGCGATTGTCGGATTCGGTGTCGCAGCGGAACTTGCGGCGCAAGCTGTTGCCGAACTACCGGCTCGCTTGCGGGCCATGCAGGCGAAACTGGAGGCCGGACTGGTGGGGCTGGGTGCGCGGATTTTTGCAACGGACGCGAAACGTTTGCCGAATACCAGCTATTTCGCCTTTTCCGATATCGATGGCGAAACCCTGGTCGGCAAACTGGATCGGGCGGGATTCGCCGTAGCCAGTGGCGCCGCCTGTTCCAGCGCCAACCCGGAACCGTCGCATGTCTTGCGGGCGATGGGCGTGGCACCGGAAATCGCCCGTGGTGCGGTGCGCGTCAGCCTTGGCGCCAGCAACACCGATCTGGAAATCGAACAATTCATCAACGCCTTGCAGGTTACCGTCGGACGCCTGCAGGGACTGACAGCGATGGCTGTCTGAACAACCCGACTTAGCGAGAATACGATGAAACTTCCTATTTACCTGGATTACTCGGCGACCACCCCGGTCGACCCGCGCGTGGCGGAAAAAATGATTCCCTACCTGTGCGAACATTTTGGCAACCCGGCCTCGCGTTCGCACAGCTTTGGCTGGGTGGCGGAAGCCGCCGTCGAGGAAGCGCGCGAACAGGTCGCCGCGCTGGTCGGGGCCGATCCGAAGGAAATCATCTGGACCTCCGGCGCAACCGAATCGAACAATCTCGCCATCAAGGGTGCTGCCAATTTCTACGCCAGCACCAAGGGCAAGCACATCATTACCGTGAAGACCGAACACAAGGCGGTGCTCGATACCGTGCGCGAGATGGAGCGCCAGGGTTTCGAGGCGACCTATCTCGATGTCCAGGAAAACGGCCTGCTCGACCTGGAAGTCTTCAAGGCGGCGATTCGTCCGGATACCGCGCTGGTCTCGGTGATGTACGTCAATAACGAAGTCGGCGTCATCCAGCCGATTGCCGAACTGGGCGAAATCTGCCGCGACAAGGGCATCATCTTTCACGTCGATGCCGCCCAGGCGACCGGCAAGGTCGATATCGACCTGAGCAAGCTGAAGGTCGATCTGATGAGTTTCTGCGCCCACAAGACCTACGGTCCGAAGGGCATCGGCGCGCTGTACGTCCGGCGCAAGCCGCGCATCCGCCTCGAAGCGCAGATGCATGGCGGCGGTCATGAGCGCGGTTTCCGTTCCGGCACGCTGCCGACGCACCAGATCGTCGGCATGGGCGAATGTTTCCGTTTGGCCAAGGAAGAAATGGTCGAAGAAAACAAGCGCGTCGGCGCCTTGCGCGACCGCCTGCTCAAAGGCCTGCAGGATATGGAAGCGACTTTCGTCAATGGCGACCTCGAGCAGCGCGTCGCCCACAACCTGAACATCAGCTTCGCCTATGTCGAAGGCGAGTCGATGATCATGGCGATCAAGGATCTCGCGGTCTCATCCGGCTCGGCTTGCACCTCGGCCAGCCTGGAACCATCCTACGTTTTGCGCGCCCTCGGTCGCGACGACGAACTGGCCCATAGCTCGATCCGTTTCAGTATCGGCCGCTTCACAACGGAAGAAGAAATAGACTATGCAATCAACTTGTTGAAAGCGAAAGTTGGGAAGTTACGCGAACTTTCTCCGCTGTGGGAAATGTTCAAGGACGGTGTTGATTTGAGCACCGTTCAGTGGGCTGCGCATTGAGTTGCTAGTCGGTAGTCGCTAGTTATCAGCAAGCTTTTGCTAGCGACTAATAACTAACAACTAATAACTGATTTTAGGAGAAATAACATGAGCTATAGCGTCAAAGTCATTGATCATTATGAGAATCCGCGCAACGTCGGTTCCTTTGCCAAGGAAGACGACGGGGTCGGTACCGGCATGGTTGGCGCACCGGCTTGCGGCGACGTGATGAAGCTGCAAATCAAGGTCAACAAGGCCGGGGTGATCGAGGACGCCAAGTTCAAGACCTACGGTTGTGGCTCGGCGATCGCCTCGTCGTCGCTGGTCACCGAATGGGTCAAGGGCAAGACGGTCGATCAGGCCCTGGCCATCAAAAACACCGAAATTGCTGAAGAACTGGCCCTGCCGCCGGTTAAAATCCACTGTTCGATTCTGGCCGAGGATGCCATCAAGGCAGCCGTGGCCGATTACAAGAAAAAGCACGGAGAATAAGCATGGCAGTCACCTTGAGCGACAAGGCGGCGCAGCACGTCGCCAATTACCTGACCAAACGAGGCAAGGGCATCGGCCTGCGTCTCGGCGTGCGGACCAGCGGCTGTTCCGGCATGGCCTACAAGCTGGAATTTGTCGACGAGGTTGATCCCGAGGATCTGGTATTCGAAAGCAATGGCGTCAAGGTCTTCGTCGACGCCAAGAGCATGCCTTATCTCGAGGGAATGGAACTCGACTTCGCTCGCGAAGGCCTGAACGAAGGGTTCAAGTTCAACAACCCGAACGTCAAGGATCAGTGCGGTTGCGGCGAATCATTTAACGTCTGATGGATTTTCGCGCCGACCACTTCGCCCTGTTCGGATTGAGCCGGAGTTTCCGGCTCGATCTGTCCGACCTCGATTCCCGCTATCGCGACATTCAGGCCCAGGTCCATCCGGATCGTTTCGCCAACGCCGGCGATGCCGAGCGACGGATGTCGATGCAGTGGGCGACGCATGCCAACGAGGCTTATCAGACGCTGAAAAAGCCACTGGAACGGGCCAAGTACCTGCTGCATCTGACCGGCCACGACATCCAGGCGGAGAGCAATACCGCGATGCCGACCGATTTCCTGATGGAGCAGATGGAGTGGCGCGAAGCGGTGATGGATGCCCGCAACGGCGGCGATCATCACGAACTGGAACATCTGCATAACCGCCTGCACGCCGACATCAAGCAGCGTTATGAAGAACTCGGCGAACTGCTCGACGGCAATGACGATTACGCGCTGGCCACCGACCGTGTGCGCCGGCTGATGTTCCTGGAAAAACTGTTGTACGAAATCGACGACGCGCTGGCGTCGCTGGAAGAATAAAAATGGCCCTGTTTCAAATTGCCGAGCCTGGTGAGTCGGCCGCCCCGCATGAGCACAAACTGGCTGTCGGCATCGACCTCGGTACGACCAATTCACTGGTCGCCACTGTGCGCAGCGGCATCTCGATCTGCCTGAGCGACGAGCATGGGCGCACCTTGCTGCCCTCCGTGGTGCGTTATCACGCCGATCACACGACCGAAGTCGGTTACGACGCCCAGACCCACCAGGCGGTCGATCCGCGCAATACCGTGGTTTCGGTCAAGCGCTTCATGGGGCGCGGGCTGAAGGATATTTCGCATGTCGAATCGATGCCCTACGACTTCGTCGAAGCGCCGGGCATGGTCAAGGTCAAGACGATCGCCGGCATCAAGAGTCCGGTCGAAGTCTCGGCGGAAATCCTGAAAACCCTCAAGGAACGGGCCGAGACTGCGCTGGGCGGCGATCTGGTCGGCGCCGTGATCACCGTGCCGGCCTATTTCGACGATGCCCAGCGTCAGGCGACCAAGGATGCCGCCCGTCTGGCCGGCCTCAATGTACTCCGCCTACTCAACGAACCGACCGCTGCCGCCATCGCCTACGGGCTGGATAACGGCGCGGAGGGGGTCTATGCGGTTTACGACCTGGGCGGCGGCACCTTCGATATTTCCATCCTCAAGCTGACCAAGGGCGTCTTCGAAGTGATGTCCACCGGCGGCGATTCGGCGCTGGGCGGCGACGATTTCGACCACCGCATCTTCTGCTGGGTGATCGAGCAGGCCAAGCTGCAGCCGCTGTCGCCGGAAGACGGGCGGCTGTTGATGATGCGCTGCCGCGAAGGCAAGGAATTCCTGACCCTGAACGCCGAAGCACCGATTTCGGCGCGCCTGTCGACCGGTGAAATGGTCGATTTGAAGCTCAATGTGGCGACCTTTGCCGAGATCACCCAGACGCTGATCTCGAAGACGCTGCAACCGGTCAAAAAAGCGCTGCGCGATGCCGGCCTGCGCGCCGAAGATATCAAGGGCGTGGTCATGGTCGGCGGCGCGACGCGCATGCCGCAGATCCAGAAGGCGGTCGGCGACTTCTTCCGCCAGGAACCGCTGACCAATCTCGATCCGGACAAGGTCGTCGCGCTCGGCGCCGCGACCCAGGCCAACTTGCTGGTCGGCAACAAGACCGGCAAGGACGACTGGCTGCTGCTCGACGTCATTCCGCTGTCGCTCGGCCTGGAAACCATGGGCGGCCTGACCGAGAAGGTGATCCCGCGCAATGCCACCATCCCGACGGCGCGCGCCCAGGAATTCACCACTTTCAAGGACGGCCAGACGGCGATGGCCATCCACGTCGTCCAGGGCGAGCGCGAACTGGTCTCCGACTGCCGTTCGCTGGCCCGCTTCGAATTGCGCGGCATTCCGCCGATGGTGGCCGGCGCGGCACGTATCCGCGTCACCTTCCAGGTCGATGCCGATGGCCTGCTGTCGGTAGCGGCACGCGAACAGACAACCGGCGTCGAGGCAAGCGTCATCGTCAAGCCGTCCTACGGTTTGTCCGACGACGAAATCACCGGCATGCTCAAGGATTCGATGGAGCACGCCAAGGACGATGCGATCAACCGGGCGCTCAAGGAAGCGCAGGTCGAAGGGCAACGGATGATCGAGGCGACCGAAGCCGCGCTGAAGGAAGACCCGCATCTGCTTAACGAGTCCGAAACAGCCAAGATTCAGAACAGCATCGCCAAGCTGCGCGAAACGATGAACGGCGAGAACCGCCGCCTGATCAACATCGCGATGGACGACCTCGGCTTTGAAACGCAGGAATTCGCTCACCGCCGGATGGATCAAAGCATCAAGAAAGTCCTCTCGGGCCGCAAGGTCGATGACATCAAGCTTGGTGAAGAAGGAGAAGTTGCATGACCCAAGTCGTCGTATTGCCGCACCCCGAGAACTGTCCGGACGGCGCCGTCATCGAGGCGGAAGAGGGCAAGTCGATCTGCGAGAACCTGTTGGAAAACGGTATCGAGCTCGACCACGCCTGCGAAATGTCCTGTGCCTGCACGACCTGTCACGTCATCGTCCGCGAGGGTTTCAATTCGCTCGAAGCCGCCGAAGAGGAAGAAGAAGACCTGCTGGACAAGGCCTGGGGTCTGGAACCCAACTCCCGCCTCGGCTGCCAGGCGATCGTCCGGACGACGCCGCTGGTCGTCGAGATTCCGAAATACAGCATCAACATGGCGAAGGAGGGACACCGCAAATGAAATGGACCGACATCAACGATATCGCCATCGAACTGAGCGAAGCGCATCCGGACATCGACCCGCTGAAAATCAACTTTGTCGATCTGCGCAACTGGGTCATGGCCTTGCCCGAATTCAACGACGATCCGAAGCACAGCGGCGAAAAGGTTCTCGAAGCCATCCAGCAGGCCTGGATCGACGAGGTGGCGTGAAAACCCGTGACTTCCCGGGCCGCGGCAACCAGCTGAATGTACTCGGCGGGCCTTTGCTGCCCTGCAGCGAGCGGCCGGTCACCGGCTTCTTCCGGGATGGTTGCTGCAATACCTCGGAAGAAGATTTCGGCAGTCACACGGTTTGTGTCGTTCTGACCGCCGAATTTCTCGCCTACTCGAAAGCTGCCGGCAACGACCTGTCGACGCCGCATCCGGAATTCGGTTTTCCCGGCCTGCAACCCGGCCAGCGCTGGTGCCTGTGCGCCGCCCGCTGGCTACAGGCATACGCGGCCGGCAAGGCACCGCAGGTCGCGCTCAACGCGACCAACCAGGCCGCCCTCGAAATCGTGCCGCTGGCGGCGCTGAAAGAACACGCCGTCGACCTGCACTGAATCAGGCGGCGAGCGGCGCCGCTGACGGGCTGCCGCGCAGATGTTCGCTCATGCTGGCAACCGAGAGCAGGACCAGCATCGACGAGCCGTCCTTGGCCGGCGTCTTGACCACCGAAGCCAGCACCGAGGCGACCCCGACATAGATGTTCGACAAATCGTCGATGTCGCTGACCGCGGCTTCCATGATCTCGCCCAGCCGGTCCACCAGAATCCCGAAATTGACGCCGTTTTCGCCGCGCACCACGACCACCTGCCGGCTGCCCGCGGTTTCCGCCGGCACCGCCAGGCCGAGCGCCGCATCGAGGTTGTAGATCGGCAAGGCTTCGTTGCGATGGAGCAGGGCGCCATAAACCTGTTTCGGGGCATTGGCCAGGCAGGCGGCACCGCTCAATTCGATGGCCTCCTCGACCGCCGTGACCGGCAGCCCCAGCCAGTGATCGCCAAGGTGGAAGGTGGCGATTTCGCAGACCGGAACGTCGGCGGCAATGCTTGAGCGACGGCTGGCGACATCACCGCTCGGCTTGGTCAGGCTTGCCTGCGCGTCGTAAACCCCGAGCGGAATGAAGACCAGCGCCGTCACTTCGTTTCGATAGGTATCGTCGCCGCCTTTGTATTCGCGGTAGCCGGTCGATAGTCGGGCGCCGACCGCCATCGCCTGGCCGTTCACGACGATCAGCCGGGAACAGCCGCCGGCTGGCGGCTTGAGCAGATCGGGCGGGATTTCAAGTTGCTGGCCGGGCTGGTAGGCGGGATCGCTCGCCGCGACGATCTTTCCCTCGGCATCGAGGAAGACGGCGAAGCTGCCGGCCACCGGTTCGCCGGAAGCCTCGCGGGGCAGGGCGTCGTAAAGCATCGCGGCAAACTGCGGCGCGCTGTCGAAGACAATGGCGATGCCGCCGACCACCCGGGCGTCGTCCGGCGCGCGCAGGGCCGCCAGATAGACATAGGTCGGCCGTGCCGCGTAGAGCGGGCTGCCGGCGAAACGGGAAACCGCGTAGGACTGGCTGCTGGCCAGGGCCAGGCACTCATCGACCCAGGGTTCGTCGAGCGGCTGGCCGACCAGTTTGGCGTGCTCCGGGTTGGCCGCTGCGATGACCTTGCCGGTCGTGTCGAACAGCAGGATGTCGTCGTACACGGTGTACAGGCTGTTGATATAGCCGATTACCTTTTCCAGCCCGGCTTGCCGGCCGTTGTCGTCAGCCGTCGCCATCAGCCGGCGAATCGTCGAGTCGAGCGCCCACCAGCGACAGTCGTTGGCCCGTTCGTACAGATTGCGGTCCATGATGTCGACGGCCAGCGCGGCGAAGAACTGGCTATCGGCGAGCAGCGACGACAGGACGGTGGTCTGCAGATTGCCGATCGAGCGCGAGAAGACTTCGCGCATGCTCATGCCGACGCGGCTGATCTCCCGCAGCAGAATCTTCGAAAAATTGCTCGAGGCGGACGTCGCGCCTTGTCGCACCGTGCCGTTCCACACCGCCCGGCTGAGATCGCGCTGAATGGCCTCGGCCTGCTGCGGGATGGCCCGCAACGTCGCGGAAAAGGCCCGGCCGCCGGACATCACCGAAGCCAGCAGGCTGGGCTCGATTGCCGCCAGCTGGTCGTCGTCGTGCATGTCGAAGGCCTGATCAACCGGCATCATCACCAAACCCCGCCAGCCCGGCCCCAGGTAGCCCTGGTAGCCCTTGGTGTCGCTGGCGAAGGCGAGATAGCTGCGCCCGGCGAAGCGCAGGCGCTGCAAGCGGCCGGAGGCCAGCTGCAATTCCGCGCCGACCGGCACCTGCCACGGGTCGCTGCTGGCGATGACCTGGCCGCCGGCGTCGAGCAGGGCCAGCACGCCGGGATCGTCGGCCTGCGCCAGGCTGCGGAAAATCCGCGTCATTTCGTCGGCAAAACGGAAACACAGGGCCAATACGCCGAGCGTTTCGCCTTGCGCCGAGCTGACCCGGTAGGCGTAGATCAGCGCGCGCGGCCGGTCGGGAAACAGCCCGGAATGCCCATAGACCTCGACATAGGCGGCCGTAGTAGCCGCGGCCTGGCGGACCCAGCCGTCGCCGATGGCAAGAACCCGCGCCTCCGGCGCCAGCCGGGCGAGAATGCCGCCGTTGCAATCAAGCAGGACGACATCTTCGTACACCGAATACTTACGGACATATTCCTGGAAACGCTGCTGTAGCGCCCGTGGTTCGCCCGGCTCGGCGGCAAAGCGGCGAATCGCGTCGTCGGTGGTGAGAAAGCCGATATCGGCCGTGCGCTCGAACAGGTTGCGGATCAGGATATCGATCACCACCTGCGACTTGGCCTTCATTTCCTGTTCGCGCTTGGCCAGCGTTTGCTCGGCCAGATTGTTCAACAGTTCGCTGGTCAGGCTGGCGAACGCTTCGCGCGTCTGGCCGATTTCGGCCGTCGTGCCGGACATCTGGCCGAGCAGGTTGAGGTTGTCCCAGACTGCCTGCAGCGATTGCAGCACTTCCCGGTATTCCTCGATCAGTGGCATGTGTGGCAACAACTGACGCACGCCATCCTTAACTTCAATGCCTTTATATCTCGCCACGCAAATCTCCAGTTGCCGACATGTTTACCTGACGAAGCAATTGATGTGCCCGTCAAGACGCCCTGTAGCAGCGGCTTTCGGACATTTTTCGGCACTAAAACAGGTGCTTTGTCCAAGCGACGCACCGACGTGGTGCCGGGCTGTTTTCGCTGGCGCACGCCACCTATTGCAGCCGCATGGACCGCAGCGCAGGCGGCGTGGGACAATGCCGGCCGACAACAGTATTGAAAACGGGCGATTTTTTGCCCACCACGACAAAGTGCGAGCAAAAATGACCTACGAAGAGCATCTCGACGAAGTAACCACGCTGATTACCGAGAAGTACGACATCGCCGACGCCGCCGCCATCGAGATGGTGATGCGCGCCCAGGCCGACGATTTCTTTGTCGGCCACGACGACGATCCGTCGATCTGCACGCTGGATCGCGCCCATCTCGACGCCAAGGCCATTTTCAAGAAGTACAAGTAAGACTTTCAGGGAGATAGCGATGCGCTCGACTCGTGCAACAGCGGCGGTGGCCCGGCTCAATGAGCGGAGTGAAGGGCGCCACTATCTGATGGTGATCACCGGCAATGGCCAGTTTTTGCTGCGCGAACGGGTCGAGGGCGGTGACCAGGCCGTTTCGGAAGCGCTGTCGCTCGACGACTTCGTGCGCTTCGTCAATGCGCAGGGGCCGCAGAAAGTGCCGCGCATCACCAAGAACGATGCCGCCTTCGCCAAGCAACTGATCCGAAAAACCTGAGGCGCCCACTTATTTGTCATCATCCCGCTGTGCCAAATGGATAAAATGGCCTGATTCAGGCAATGCCGACAATCACGGGGGAAAAGATGCAAGCGCTTGCGGCCACTTACTACGACGTACTCGGCATCGGGCCGGAGGCCACGCTGGCCGACATCAAGGCAGCCTACGCCCGGCAACTGGGCGCCTTCCGGGAAAAGATGAAAACGCCGGAGAAGCCGGCGGCGGAAAGCCTCGATGCCTTGCGCCAGGCGTTCACGATCCTCGGTGATCCACTGTCCAGAGAGAGCTATGATGCTTCGCTGAACGGCGTGGCGAACCAGGCCATCGCCCTGGAACCCCCGGCCGAAGCAGCGACCCCGACGGACACGCCGGCTGCGGAGGCCGAAGCCGCCGAGCCGCGCGAAGAGAACTTCCGCTTTACCGGCGAAGGCGGCGAGTATTTCCGCATCTGGATCGTCAATATCCTGCTCAGCATCGTCACCCTCGGCATCTATTCGGCCTGGGCCAAGGTGCGGCGCGAGCAGTATTTTCATCGCAACCTGATGCTCGACGGCTCTGGCTTCGACTATCACGGTCAGCCGATGGCCATCCTCAAGGGGCGGATCGTCGCCGTGGTGCTGCTATTCGGCTTGTCAGCCGCCCAGCGTTTCAGCCCGCTGGCCTACGGAATCGCCATCCTCTGCCTGCTGCCGCTGGTTCCCTGGCTGGCCGTCAAGGCCTTTCGCTTCCGTGCCCACAACACCAGCTATCGCGGCCTGCGTTTCTCCTTCCACGGTAGCTACGGGCAGGCGTTCAAGGTCTTCGTCGGTTACGGGCTGCTGGTGCCGTTCACGTTGTGGCTGGCCTTCCCGGTTTTCTATCGGCAGTTGCGCAAGTTCGTGCTCGACAACACCCGCTTCGGGACCACCGCCTTCGAGTGTGCCGTCACCACTGGCGCCATCTACAAGATATTCCTGCTGCCCGGCCTGGTGTTCATCGCGCTGTTCATCGGCCTTGTGGTCACTGCCGTCGTGGCGGCCAGCGGGAAGGGCGGCCAGGAAGCCCTGGTCGCCCTCGGCTTCCTGTTCATGCTGATCCCGCTGATCTTCGTGGCGGTACAGGCCGTCGTCGTGCCCTATGTCACGGCGCGCACCAACAATGCGGTATGGAGCAGCACCCGCCTCGGCGAGCACCACTTCCGCAGCCGTTTGCCGGTCGGCGGCTATATCGGCCTGACGGTGGTGAACTGGCTGGCCACTGTATTCACGCTCGGCCTGTTCATTCCCTGGGCGCGGGTTCGCGTCGCCCGCTTCCGGGCCGAGTATCTGGCCCTGGCGGTCAGCGGCAGTCTCGACGACTTCGTGGCCGGCGAGGCCGGTAGCGCTACGGCGATCGGCGACGAAGCGGCCGAAATGTTCGATCTGGACATCGGCCTGTGACGGGCATCGCCGCCAGCTACTACGACGGGCGCACGCCGCTCCGCCAGCCGGCGGAACTATTGGCGATCGGCGATGAAATCGTCGCCCGCGGCCCGTTCGGCGAGCGGCGGGCCCGCCGGGCCGAGGTCGAGATTTCGGAAGCGATGGGGCGTTCGCCGCGCATCGTCCGTTTTGCCGATGGCGCGCTGCTTGAAGTGGCCGATCTGGAAGAATTTGCACGCTGGCTGAAGGTGGCCGGCTTTGCCGAGTCGCCGGTCGTCCGCCTGCAGAAGCGCTGGTCCTGGGCGCTCGGCTCGCTGCTCGGGACGGTCCTGCTGATTGCGGCGATCTATTTCTGGGGCCTACCGGCGCTCACCAAAGTGCTCGCCCCGCGCATCCCGGCGGCAGTCGTCCAGTCGCTGTCGCAGCAAACCCTGACCTTCCTCGACCAGAAGGTGCTGACGCCGTCAAATCTCAGTGCAGCGCGGCGCGCCGAACTGACGGCATACGCCGACCGGATTCTGCAGGCCGGTGCCGAGCACCCCGGCTATCGCCTGCATTTTCGCTCGTCGGCGATGGGGCCCAATGCTTTCGCGTTGCCCAGCGGCGATGTCGTGATTTTCGATCAACTGGTCGAACTGGCCGGGAACGACGACGAAGTGGCCGGCGTCGTCGCCCACGAACTCGGACATGTCGCCTACCGGCACGGCATGCGCCAGCTGATCCAGTCATCGGTGGTCTCCTTCGTCGTCGGCGTCTACCTCGGCGACGTCTCATCGATAGCCGCCAGCCTCGGCGCCCTGGCGCTCGAATCGCGCTATTCGCGCGACTTTGAACGCGAGGCCGACGCCTATGCGGCGCGGACCATGCTGGCCGCAGGACGGGGCACCGAACCGCTGGCCGCGATGCTGGAGCGCATGGAAAAAGCCCATAACGCGAAGGGCAGGGCAGGCTCGGCATGGGATGGCCTTGCCAGCCACCCTGACACCGCCGAACGCATCGCCCGCCTGCGCGCCATGCGCTAGCGCCGGCGAACCACGGCAGGCATGCCACATGCGCCGGCCGCCGATTGACGGAGCACCGCCCGGCACCGATACTGCCGGCACTTTTCGTCATCGACCGCATCCCGCCAGCAATGTCCGCTTTCCCCAGCCTTGTTCCCGCCTGGCTCAGGCATTACCCCAGAGAAAAACTGGGCACGGATATCGTCGCCGGCCTGATCGTCACCATCCTGGTCATTCCGCAAAGCCTGGCCTACGCGCTGCTGGCCGGTTTGCCGCCGCAACTGGGGCTGTACGTCAGCATTCTGCCGGTCATCGCCTATGCCTGGCTGGGCAGCAGCATGGTGCAGGCAGTCGGGCCGGTCGCCGTCACCGCGATCATGACCTATGCCGTACTGAGCCCGATTGCCGCGCCCGGCTCGCCGGAATACATCGCTCTGGCTGCCGCTCTGTCGCTGATTTCCGGCGTCATGTTGCTGGCCTGCGGCGTGCTGCGCCTCGGCTTCCTGTCGCAACTGCTGAGCCGGCCGGTGATCAGCGGCTTCATTTCCGGTTCGGCGGTGTTGATCATCATCAGCCAGTTGAAATACCTGCTCGGCGTCACGCCGCACGGCAGCAGCAGCGGCGAAGTCGTGCTCGACGTGCTGGGCAAGCTGCCGCACAGCCATCTGCCGACGCTGAGCATCGGCCTGGCGGCGCTCGGCTTGCTATTTGTCGTTCGTTACGCGCTGGCCGGCTGGCTGATCAAGGCTGGCCTCAGCAAGAACCAGGCGGCCTTCGTTGTCCGGGTAATGCCGCTGGTCGTCGTGCTGATCGGCACGCTGGCGGTTAGTAAATTCGACCTCGATCGCAGCCACGGCGTCGCCGTGGTTGGCGCGGTGGCTGCCGGGATCCCGGCTTTCAACTTTTTCCTGCCCGGCCTTGGTACAACGCGCAGCCTGATCGTTCCGGCCTTCCTGATGATGCTGATCGGCATGGTGCAGAGCATCACCATGGCCCAGGCCCTGGCCATCAAGCGGCGCGAGCGGATCGATGCCAATGCCGAACTGGTTGGGCTGGGCGCGGCCAACGTCGTCGCTGCCTTTTCCGGCGGCATGCCGGTCGGCGGCGGCCTGTCGCGCTCCGCTGTCAATGTCGCAGCCGGTGCCCAGACGCCGCTCGCCAGCATCGTTGCCGCCCTCGCCATGATCGGCGTGGTGGCCGGCGCCGCCGGTTGGTTCGAGCGCTTGCCGTTGGCCGTGCTGTCGGCCAGCATCATCATGGCCGCCATTTCGATGATCGACATCACCGCCCTCCGGCAGGCCTGGAGCTACGACCGGGCCGATGCCCTGGCCTTGCTCGGCACGGCCGGCGGGGTGCTGCTGATCGGTCTCGAAACCGGCATCGGGCTGGGTATCGTGCTCTCGATGGCGACCCTGCTGTACCGGGTCAGTACGCCGCACATCGCGGTGGTCGGCCGGATTGCCGGCAGCGAACATTTCCGCAATGTCGAGCGCTACGCCGTTGAGACGATCCCCGGCGTGCTCTTCATCCGCATCGACGAGCGGCTGTTCTTCGGCAATCTCGGCGCCGTTGAAATGCGCCTGAAGCAGGAACTGGAGCACGTGCCCGGCGCCCACGACCTGGTGCTGGTGATGAGCGCCGTCAATCTGATGGATGCGACGGCCGTCGAGGTGTTCACCGAACTCAACCAGGATCTTGCCGATCAGGGCATCCGGCTGCACCTGGCCGAGGTCAAGGGGCCAGTGCAGGATCGCTTGCTGAATTCGGCGCTGTGGTCAGCGCTGAGCGGCGAGGTCTTCCTGTCGGCCAATGCCGCCTTCGAGAAACTTGCCGGCACGGCGCAGACGGGCGCCGCGCCGCTCAGTCAAACAGGTTAAGCAGCGAATCCAGACCGCCGAAGTTGATCGCCACATCGGCCTTGGCCCGTGTCGCCGGCTTGGCGCGAAAGGCCACCGAAAGGCCGGACTGCGCCATCATCTGCAAGTCATTGGCGCCGTCGCCGCAGGCGATGACCTGCTCCTTCCGCAAGCCCAGTTCGTCGGTCAGGCGCGCCAAGTGATGCGCCTTGGCCGCGGCATCGACGATGTCGCCGACGACCCGGCCGGTCAGCTTGCCGCCGGAGATTTCCAGTTCGTTCGAGGTGGCGAAATCGAAGCCCAGTTCGATGCGCAGCCGCTCGGTGAAGTAGGTGAAGCCGCCGGACAGGATGGCCGTGCGTAGCCCGGCATCCTGGGCTGCCGCCAGCAGTTCGCGGGCGCCCGGCGAGAGCAGCAGGCGTTCGCCATAGACGCGCGCCAGCACCCGGGCATCCAGCCCGGCCAGCAGGGCCAGGCGGCGGCGCAGGCTTTCCCTGTAATCGATCTCGCCGCGCATCGCGGCCTCGGTCACGGCCGATACCTCGGCCTTCTTGCCGGCAAAGTCGGCCAGTTCGTCGATGCATTCGATGGTGATCAGCGTCGAATCCATGTCAAAGCAGATCAGGCCGAAATCGGCCAGTTTCTTGCCGCTCTCGACAAAGGCCCAATCGAGTTTTTCCGCTTCGATCAGCGGAATCAGCGCCGCGAATTCCGGCGTGCGCGCAGCACCGAGCAGCCGGACGACTTGCGGCGGGCGCGGTTCGACGGCAGTTGCGCCGGTCGCGGCAACGATGCGTTCAAGCAGAAAAGTCGGGAGGGCGCCGCCCTGGATGATGAGGTTCATGGTGTTCTGTCAGAGTTCAAGTTGTAGTGGTTGCGGCGCCAGATGTTTGGCGACGACTGCTGGGAGGTTTTGCGGCGCGCGGATGCGCAACTGCTTGTTGATATCGAAGCGGCCAAACACCACCGTGACGGCCGCAGGCGACACGGCAAACTCGCCGGCCAGAAAGCGCACCATGTGATCGGTTGCCCGACCGGCCACCGGCGCCGCCGTTACGCTGACCTGGAGCTGCTTGCCCTTGGGCTTGCCGATCGTATCCCGGTTGGCATTGGGCTGGCCGAGGATATTAAGGACAAGGGTGTCGCCATCCCATTCGCAGAACGAGTTCATGGGACGGCCGTCCGCGCTCTCGGCAGCGTGGCGTGGTTTGGTGCGCTTGGCCTTCATCGGGCGGAACGAGTCACCTAATGCTTACTCGCCACGCGCCCGGCGGACGGTGATCGATTCGCCACCGACCCCCCAGTTGTCGGTGTCGACCTCATCGATCACGACCACGGTGGTCTTCGGGTTCTTGCCGAGAACATCGACCAGTAGCTGGGTGACGCCCTCGATCAGGCGAGCCTTCTGCTCAGTGGTCGCACCTTCCTTGGTGATCTTGATATTTACGTAAGGCATATTTACTCCTTGGTCGGATGAGTAGCTCTATCTGAACTAAACAACAGGGATCTGAGCTGTGTTGATTTACTCGTTGTAGCGAGCGAGTTCATTGCAGCGATTGCGCCACGAGATTGTGAAGTGCAGTGAGCTCGACAACCAGCAACTGAATGTTTGGCGCGGAAGAAACCGTGGCGTCAGTCGGGTAACGCTGATGAAACGGCTTGTCGTGTGTAGTGCAGAGAAGGAGACACCAGAGTGGCGGCATAGCCGGTGTGGGCAGACCGTGGTCGAATGCTTTGGCCCAAAGTGCGGCGAGATTGTGTTGAATGGTACGAAGCTCGACCTTCGTCTGTCCTTTGGATTCAAGGTAAGCCTTGAGAGTTAGTTCCAAACACCATGAAGCAAGGAATATCGCCGCTTCTGCCTGCCGTGGTCCGAGAGGCGCAAGCGCTTCTAGACCCGTAAGCAATCCGCGAGCGCGATCGAGAAACTGACGAGGGAGACTGGAGATCGCGATCTTTGCTTCTCCACCAGTAAGGGCTCCAGACGCAATGTGATGTGTGGGCATGCGTGGCCTAACGTTTGAATTCGCCCGGCACGGCTATTCGCGCTGGTCCGTTTGAGTTACGGGTTGCGCCATTGCTATTCGACACGAGCGATGTGCTTTCTGGATGCCTTGTCACGCTCAAGTTTTCCTTCTCGCATAAGGAGGCCGATAACGCTGTAGGAAAGATAGTCTTTTGATCCACCGCCGTAGTCGCTGCGGAGCCCTAGGAGACTTGCAGCATCGGAATTTGATATTCCTTTCGGATTGACCTTGGCGAGTTCGAGCACCGCCTCTTTTAGCAGAGCCAGACCAAGTTGGGCCTTTTCCTTTGCTCCGGATGGCAATATCACCGACGATCGGGACTTCTTTCCGAGCCCGGATGGGAGAACTGAGTTTGTGAGTAACCCGCCGGTGTCGATTGTTCCGAAGGACGAGATAAGTTCAGCCTCAAGCTTCATTGCTTGCCGTTCAGTTAATGAGTCAACAAGGCGCGAAACGAGAACCTTTGCGCCGGAAGCGTCGATCTCTTTGATGCGAAGCCCCTTGCGGGTGTTGTCGGGTTTGACCAAGTGATCAAACGAACGAGTGCCGGTTCCCTTACCAATGTAGAAGGGCAAAGCCGGAGAACTGCGCGGGTCTTTGAGCGCATACACATAGTAGGAGGAATCAGACGACACTGGTTATTCCTTCGGTAATGTAAGTGCCTTATTTGAAATAGATATCAAATCAAAATGTCCAGATATGGCATTTTGTTGCCATATCTGGACATCCATTTCCAATCCTGGATAGCGCCGGATAACCAACAAAGGCTATTTCCGGCGCCCGTCTTTACGCCCGTTCCGGCAGCACATCCCGCAGCAGCACCGCCGCATCGCGGATCATCTTTTCCGTGGTCGCCCAATCGACGCAGCCGTCGGTTACCGAGCAGCCGTATTTCAGCTGACTGAGGTCGGTCGGGATCGACTGGTTGCCGGCTTCGATGTTGGATTCGATCATCACGCCGACCAGCGATTTGTTGCCGAGGCGGACCTGGTTTACCACGTCGGCCATGACCAGCGGTTGCAGTTCGGGCTTCTTGAAGCTGTTGGCGTGCGAGCAGTCGACGACGATGTTGTGCGGCAGCTTGGCCTTGGTCAGCGCCTGTTCGACCATGGCGACCGAGACGGTGTCGTAGTTCGGGCGGCCGTCGCCACCGCGCAGCACGATGTGGCCGTAGCCGTTGCCCTTGGTGCGGACGACTGCGACGCGGCCCTGGTTGGTAAGGCCGAGGAAGGAGTGCGGCTTGGAGGCAGAGAGGATTGCGTTGATCGCCACGCTGAGGTCGCCGCTGGTGCCGTTCTTGAAACCGACCGGGGTGGACAGGCCGGAGGACATTTCGCGGTGGGTTTGCGATTCGGTGGTGCGGGCGCCGATGGCTGTCCAGGTGATGAGGTCACCGTAGTATTGCGGCGCATTCGGGTCGAGCGCTTCGGTGCCGGTCGGCAGGCCGATTTCGGCGACCTGGAGCAGGAATTCGCGGGCCTTGGCCATGCCGATGTCGATGCGGAAGCTGTCGTCCATGAACGGGTCGTTGATGTAGCCCTTCCAGCCGACGGTGGTGCGCGGCTTTTCGAAGTAGACGCGCATGATCAGTTGCAGCGTGTTGCCGACTTCTTCGGAGAGCTTTTTCAGGCGGCGGGCGTAATCGAGGCCGGCGACCGGGTCGTGGATGGAGCAGGGGCCGACGACGACGAACAGCCGATGGTCCTTGCGGTCGAGGATGTTGTGCAGCAGGTGGCGACCGTGGGTGACCGTCCTGGCCGCTTTGTCGGACAGCGGCAGGCGGGCGTGGATTTCCTCCGGCGTCGGCATGTCGTCGAAGGCGGTCACGTTGATGTCGTCGATATTTTTTGTGGTCATGGTCAGTTGCTCAGCTGGCGAATCATGTCTTTCACCGCAGTAACCTTATCGCTCAAGGTTGGGCAGTGGCGTAAAAGGGAAAGTTTATCCTGTCCGGCCAGCTTATAGCTGCGGTTTTTCTGAATCAAATTGATTATCTTGATCGGTTCGATCGGCGGATTTTTGCTGAATTCCGGGCTGAACTGGATGGTGATCTGGTCGTTGGTCGCATCGAGTTTCTGGATCAGCAGCGGCTTGACCAGCAGGCGCAGGCGGTGCGTGGCGAGCAGCGACTGGCCCTGCAGCGGCAGTTCGCCGAAGCGGTCGATCAGTTCTTCCTGCAGGGCGTCGATGTCCTCGGCCTCTTCGCAGTTGGCCAGGCGCTTGTACAACGTCAGGCGCTCATGGACGTCGGGGCAATAGGCGTCGGGCAGCAGGGCAGGGGTGCGCAGGTTGATTTCGGTGCCGATGCCGAGCGGCTGGGTCAGGTCGACCGCCGCCAGGTGCTTGCCCTGCTTGAGAGCTGCCACCGCCCGGTTGAGCATGTCGGCGTACATGTTGAAGCCGACTTCCTGCATTTCGCCGGACTGGTTGTCGCCGAGCACTTCGCCGGCGCCGCGGATTTCCAGGTCGTGCATGGCGAGGAAGAAGCCGGAACCGAGTTCTTCCATCGCCTGGATGGCTTCGAGGCGCATCCGCGCCTGCTTGGTCATCGCCTTTTCGTCCTGCACGAGCAGGTAGGCATAGGCCTGGTGATGCGACCGGCCGACCCGGCCGCGCAGTTGGTGCAACTGGGCGAGGCCGAACTTCTCGGAGCGGTTGATCAGGATGGTGTTGGCGTGCGGGTTGTCGATGCCGGTTTCGATGATGGTCGTGCACAGCAGCACGTTAGCGCGCTGGCCCGTGAAGTCGCGCATCACCCGTTCCAGCTCCCGCTCGTTCATCTGGCCGTGGCCGATGACGATGCGCGCTTCGGGCACCAGCTTTTCCAGTTTTTCGCGCATGTTGTCGATGGTGTCGACTTCGTTATGCAGGAAATACACCTGGCCGCCGCGCTTCAGTTCGCGCAGCACGGCTTCGCGGATGATGCCGTCGGAGAAGGTGCTGACGAAGGTCTTGATGGCCAGACGCTTCTGCGGCGCGGTGGCGATCACCGAGAAGTCGCGTAGGCCTTCCATGCTCATTGCCAGCGTGCGCGGAATGGGCGTCGCGGTCAGCGTCAGCACGTCCACCTCAGCGCGCATCGCTTTCAGCGTTTCCTTCTGGCGGACGCCGAAACGGTGTTCTTCATCGATGATGACCAGGCCGAGCTGGCTGAACCTGACGTCCTTGCCGATCAGCTTGTGCGTGCCAATGATGATGTCGATCTTGCCCTCGGCCAGCTCCTGCAAGGCCTGCGTCGTTTCCTTGGCGGTCTTGAAGCGGGAGATTTCGGCGATCTTGACCGGCCAGTCGGCGAAGCGGTCGCGGAAGGTCTGGTAATGCTGTTCGCAGAGCAGGGTGGTCGGACAGAGCACGGCTACCTGCTTGCCACCGGCGACGGCGCAGAAGGCGGCGCGCAGCGCGACTTCGGTCTTGCCGAAGCCGACGTCGCCACAGACCAGGCGGTCCATCGGCTTGCCGGAACGCATGTCGTTGATCACCGCGACGATGGCCTCGGCCTGATCGTTCGTTTCCTCGAAACCGAAACCGTCGGCAAAAGCCTCGTAATCTGATTCCTTGAAGGCGAAGGCGTGGCCCTCGCGGGCGGCGCGGGCGGCATAGAGCGAGAGCAGTTCGGCGGCGGTGTCATGCGCCTGTTCGGCGGCCTTGCGCTTGGCCTTTTCCCACTGGCCGGAGCCGAGCGTATGGAGCGGGGCGCTTTCCGGATCGGCACCGGAGTAACGGGAAATTACGTGCAGCTGCGCCACCGGCACGAACAGCTTGGCCTCGTTGGCGTAATGCAGTTCGAGGAATTCCTGCTCGCCGAGGCCGAGATCCATCCGGACCAAGCCGCAATAACGGCCAATGCCGTGGCTTTCGTGGACGACCGGGTCGCCGACCTTGAGTTCGGTGAGATCCTTCAGCCAGTTGTCGAAACTGGCCTTGCGCTGGGCTTCGCGCCGGGTGCGGCGCGGCGAGCCGGCGAACAGTTCGGTTTCGGTGATGAAGGCCAGCTTGTCCAGCGCAAAGCCGGCCTGCAGCGGACCGATGCCGAGCGCCAGTTTGGCGTCGCCGGCCAGGAAACCGGCCAGGTCGGCACTCGGCGCAATGGTCAGCCCGTGCTCGGCGAACATCGCCGCCAGCGTTTCTCGGCGGCCGGCCGTTTCGGCAACCAGCAAGACGCGGCCCTTGAAGCTGGCAAGATGGTTTTTCAACGCGCCGAGCGGATCGTCGCTGCGGCGATCGACGGCGATATTGGGCAGTTTTCCGGCGTCGGCATTCTTGCCGTCGAGGGCCAGCCGACCGTAGGATTTCGCCGCGCTGAAGAAGGCTTCGTCGGACAGGAACAGTTCTTCCGGCGGCATCAACGGCCGGGCCTTGTCGCCCTGCAGCAGGTTGTAGCGCGAACGGGTGTCGTTCCAGAAAGCGGCGATGGCGGCCGGTGCGTCGCCGTGCGTGACGAAAACTGCATCTTTCGGCAGGTAGTCGAAAATGCTCGCCGTTTCGTCGAAGAACAACGGCAGGTAATACTCGATGCCGGCGCTGGCTATACCGCTCGAGATGTCCTTGTAGATGCCCGACTTGGCCGGATCGCCCTCGAATTTCTCGCGGAAGGCCTGGCGGAAATGCGTGCGGCCCTTGTCGTCCATCGGGAATTCGCGAGCCGGCAGCAGGCGGACTTCCGGTACCGGATAGACGGTGCGCTGGGTGTCCACGTCGAAGGTCTTGATGCTCTCGATCTCGTCGTCGAACAGGTCGAGCCGGTAAGGCAGTTGCGAGCCCATCGGGAACAGGTCGATCAGGCCGCCACGGATCGAATACTCGCCCGGCGACACGACCTGCGTCACATGTGCGTAGCCGGCCAGCGTCACCTGGCTGCGAAACTTTTCGGCATCGAGCTTCTGGCCTTTGCGGAACTCGAAGGTGTAAGCCGCCATGAATTCCGGCGGTGCCAGCCGGTTGACGGCGGTCGACGCCGGAACGAGCAGGATTTCCACGTCGCCTTGCATGGCCGCCCACAAGGTTGCCAGGCGTTCGGAAACGAGATCCTGGTGCGGCGAGAAATGGTCGTACGGCAGGGTTTCCCAATCCGGCAACAGACGTACCTTGAGGCCGGGTGCAAACCATGGAATTTCATCGAGCAGACGCTGCGCGTCGGCCGCGCTGGCGGTAACGACCGCCAACAGGCGTCCCTTGCTTTGCGCCGCCAGCTCAGCCAGCGCCAGGGCATCCGCAGAACCGGCGAACAGCGGCAAATCGATACGAGCACCGGGCTTGGGAGGAACCGGCAAGGAAAGCAGCTGTTTGGGAGCGGACACTAAGGGGCGATTTGCTGTGTTGTGGGGACTTCGAATTATAACGCCTTGGGTGAAGCGGACTCTTCTATGATTACGCATAATTTGTATTATGTAAAATTACAAACGGGGGTCATAGTCAGCCCGAACGGTGCAACCTATTTGTAGTCAGATGTAAATCCGCCTGTGCGCCCGTTTCAACGTTTAATATGGCTGGAAACCCCGGAGTATCTGCATGAGAAAAAATTTGTACTGGTTGTTGCTTGCCCTGTCGATGAGTGCCCAGGCAGTGGAGCTGAGTTCATCGCCCCAACAGGCGCAGGCGGCCTATCTAACCCAGGAATTGTTGAACCGCTTCCATTACCAGGCTCCCGCTCTCGACGACGCCTTGTCGGAAAAAATACTCGAGCGCTACCTCTCGTCGCTTGATACCGAAAAGTATTTCTTCATTCAGACTGACATCGATCAACTGGCCGGCATTCGCACCCGGCTAGACGACGCGATCATCAGTGGCAACCTCGAATTGCCCTTTGCGATCTTCAATCTTTATGCGACACGGGTGATCGAACGCTTCTCCTACGCCCGCAGCCTCCTTCCCGGGGGATTCGACTTTCAGCAGAACGAAACCTTTCAATACCGCCGGGAAAAAGAGCCATGGCCAAAATCCGACGCGGAAGCGCGCGAGTTATGGCGTAAACGCGTCAAAAACGACTGGCTGCGCCTGAAACTGGCCGAAAAAACCGATAAAAGCATTATCGAGACGCTTGATAAACGCTACGAAGCCTCGATCAAACGGATTGAAAAACTAAAGAGCGAGGATGCGTTCCAGATTTTCATGAACGCCTACACGACCGCCATCGACCCCCATACCAATTACCTCGGTCCCCGTGCCTCGGAAAATTTCGGCATCTCGATGAAGCTGTCTCTGGTCGGCATCGGTGCCGTGCTGGAAGAAAAAGACGAGTACACGACAATCCGTGAGCTCATGGCGGGAGGGCCGGCCGCGGTCTCCGGCAAGCTCAAGGTCGGCGACCGCATCGTCGGTGTCGGCCAGGGCGAAAGCGGTTCGCTGACCGATGTCCTGGGGTGGCGACTGGACGACACCGTTGGCCTGATTCGTGGCGAGGCCAATTCGGTCGTTCTCCTCGATATCCTTCCCGCCGATGCAGGCCCCGATGGCAGCCACAAACGGATATCCCTGATTCGCAAGAAAATCACCCTGGCCGAGCAGGCCGCGAAGAAATCCGTGCAGCCGGTGACCAGCGGCCGGACTGCCCGGAAAATCGGGATCATCTCCCTGCCCTCTTTCTATCAGGATTTCGAAGCCAGACAAAAAGGCGATCCGAATTACAAGAGCGCCACCCGCGACGTCGCCCGATTGCTTACTGAATTAAAGAAGGAAAAGGTCGATAGCATCCTGATCGACCTGCGCGACAACGGCGGCGGCTCGCTGTCCGAAGCGGTCGAACTGACCGGGCTGTTTATCGACACCGGGCCAGTGGTCCAGCAACGCGATGCCCGTGGCCGAATTTCAGTCGAAAGCGACACCCAGGCCGGCGCCGCCTGGAACGGTCCGCTGGGCGTGCTGATCAACGGCCAATCCGCTTCCGCCTCGGAGATTTTTGCGGCGGCGATCCAGGATTACGGGCGCGGACTGATCATCGGCGAGCCCAGTTTCGGTAAGGGAACCGTGCAATCCCTGCTCAACCTCGACCGCATGGCACGCAGCGACAAGCAGCAATACGGGGAGCTGAAAATGACGATAGCTCAGTTCTTCCGGATTGACGGCGGAACCACCCAGCTACGTGGCGTAACCCCCGATATTGGCTTCCCGACCTTGATCGATAGCGAAAATCATGGCGAAGCCAGTTTCACCAACGCCCTGCCCTGGGGGCAAATCACCGCAGTCGACTACGTGCCGGCCCGCGCAATCGGAAACGAACTGCCCGCCTTGCTGGCCCGCCACGAAAGCCGGATAAAGGATGACAAGGAATTCAAATACCTGCGCGACGATCTGGCCGAGATCAACAACCTGCGCAAGAAAAACCAGATTTCACTGAACGAGGCCGATCGACGGCAGGAACGCGAGACCCGCGAGGCAGCCCTGGCGAGCCGGGAAACAGGCAAGAACCATGGCAAGGAAAATGCTCGAAAGATCAGTGATACGCAGCGCGACGACGGTCTTCAAGCCAGCGAACGATCGCTCAGCAGTGAGCTGGCGGCGGTCAAGGAACGGAAGAAGGCCAAGGACATCCTCCTGACCGAAGCGGTCCGGATTCTCGGTGATGAACTTGAGTTGCAGACAGTCGCGGTGCGGCCCAGCCAACCCGCTACGAAGCCGGCGGCGAAGATCCCGGGCGACAAACGAGCCGACAGCCGATAACGGCTTAAGCGTAAAGAAAGACTGTGATACAAAATAATGTTGCAGTGCACAAACGATAGGAGGAGAATAAGACCTTGTCTCCTCCATCTCCTCCAAGAAATGGATTTATGCCCGCCTCGTGCGGGCATTTTTTTGTCTGTCACCGCCTGCAGGCAATAGCAACATATAGGTTTATGTTGCCCCTGAAATAACAAAGCCCGTCTAGCGCGGGCTTTTGTATTTTTGTCTCCTCCACCTCAATTCGTTTGAGCTGGACTTCAGTTCCTGCTGTAATCATACATCAGTTAATTAATTTCGATTGGTGTAACTTGAGAATACTTATTCAGCCCCGTTCTGCGTCTTGAGGGCGGCCTTGATCAAATCTTCGCCTACGTCAGGGCAGACTTTCTCGATGAAGGCATGCGCGTAGCTGCGCAGGTAGGTTCCCCGCCGCACCGCGAGGCGTGTCGTATTGGCGGGAAACAGGTGGGGGACCGGGATCAGTTCCAGGCTTCGATCCTGCTCGACGTCATAGGCCACCGAGGCCACCACGCCGACCCCCAGGCCGAGACCGACGTAGGTCTTGATCACGTCGGCATCGATGGCAGAAAGGACGATGTCGGGCACGATCCCGGCATCGGCGAAGGCCTGGTCGACATGGGAGCGACCGGTGAAGCCTTCGTGGTAGGTGATGATCGGGTACTCGCTCAGCGTCTCCAGCGTGATTTCGCCAACGTTGAGCAAGGGGTGTCCGTTCGGCACGATGATCGCATGGTGCCAGGAATAGAACGGGAAGGAGGCCAGCTCGGGAACCTTGTCGAGGCTTTCCGTGGCGATGCCGACATCGGCCTGCCCGGAGGCCAGCAAGTCGGCGATTTCCCGCGGGCTTCCCTGCAACAGTGACAGATGCACTTTCGGGTAGTCGGCCTTGAACCACTGAATGATCTTCGGCAACGCATAGCGCGCTTGGGTGTGGGTGGTGGCGACAACGAAATGTCCGGTTTCGCGGCTGGCGAACTGGTCGGCGATGCGGCGCAGGTTCTGGGTATCGAGCAGGATGCGCTCGACCACTTCGACCAGTTCCTTGCCCGGCTCGGTCAGCCCGAGCAGGCGTTTGCCGCGGCGAATGAAGATCTCGATGCCCAACTCGTCTTCAAGATCCTTGATGTGTTTGCTGACGCCCGGCTGCGAGGTATAGAGCGCGTTGGCCACCTCGGTCAGGTTGAAATCCTGGCGAACCGTCTCGCGGATAATTCTGAGTTGCTGAAAATTCATGGTTTTTCCTCTTATGCCGCCAGGCGGTTGTTCTGGAATACGCGAATGGCCCGCGGCCGCAGCGCAACATCGTCACCTTCGCGCAGGCCGGAAGCAGCGAGCACTTCACGCAACACCGACACCTCGACCAGTTCGCCATCCGGCCGGCTCAGTTCGACCTGGGCCAGCGGGCCGATGGCGATGACGCGCAGGATTCTTGCCGGCAGGCCGCCCTCCGGCGCATTGGCCGGCAGCAGATCGAATTCGTGCGGCCGGACATAACCAACCGCCTGCTCGCTCGGCTCGTGACCGTGGCCAAGTGTCAGGGCATGCTCGCCGACATGCAGATGGCCGTCCTCGACCCGGCCGTGGAACAGATTGACCGAGCCCAGGAAGCTGGCGACGAAGGACGTCGCCGGATGGTCGTATACCTGATCCGGCGATCCGATCTGTTCGACCTTGCCCTTGTTCATCAGTACGACGCGGTCAGACACCTCCAGTGCCTCTTCCTGGTCGTGCGTCACGAAAACGCTGGTGACGTGAATTTCATCGTGCAACTGCCGCAGCCAGCGGCGCAATTCCTTGCGCACCTTGGCATCGAGCGCGCCGAATGGCTCGTCGAGCAGCAACACCTTCGGCTCGACGGCGAGCGCCCGGGCCAGCGCTATCCGCTGGCGCTGCCCGCCGGACAGCTGCGAGGGGAAGCGATCAGCCAGCCAGCCCAACTGGACCAGATCGAGCAGGCGCGTCACGCGTTTTTTGATTTCGGCTTCGGCCGGCCGGAATTTTCTCGGCCGGACACGCAGGCCGAACGCCACGTTGTCGAACACCGTCATATGGCGGAACAGGGCGTAATGCTGGAAGACGAAACCGACCTGGCGCTCGCGCACATGGCGGTCGGAGGCGTCGTCGCCTTCGAGCAGGATCTGGCCGCGATCGGCATACTCCAGCCCGGCGATGATGCGCAGCAGTGTCGTCTTGCCGCAGCCGGAAGGTCCGAGCAGCGCCACCAGTTCGCCGGAAGGAATGTCGATGGAGACGTCATCCAGCGCCTGAAAGGCTCCGAACTGCTTGCTGATGTTGCGAATGGCGATACTCATTTCAACCTCCGAGGCATTGCCGATCTGGCTATCCACCGCGGTTAGCAGAATCAACACGATGAGCGGAAGTCTAAGGAAAGTTACTTATAAGCAGAAATAACATAAATGAAGAAGCTAATCGTTTTTTTGCATAAGTAACCGGCCGGCTAGCATCAGGGGGTTGCTAGCGTGCCTTCCGCTGGCTGGCTGGCGCCGCCTTTTGCTGCACCTCATAACCATGGGTACGCAACAGCCGCAGGGCCATCTCGATGGTCCGGCGGGTCTTCTTCGGAACATCCGACGGCACGCCCACCGTCGGTGGCGGCAAAGGCAATTGATGGCCATGGGCTTTCAGCCAGTCGGCAATCGCGCTCAGCCCTTTGGCACCGATTCCCTCGGCTTGCTGCAGGCGCCGGTAGCCAAGGGCAGCCACTTCTTCCGGCGTGAATTGCGGACGATCGAATATCTTGCGTAGCGCATTCCGCTGCAAGGTCGGTAATTCGTTCATCGCAGCCGGTGCAGTCGTCACCGGGCGTTCATTAGGTTTGCTGCCCGGCGGGCAGTCACTCATTTCGTCAGCCATAGGCAGGCACATCCAGAATGGATACTTCTCCAGGATTGGTTTTGGTCGAAGCGTAGTGAGCTCGATGCCGGGGGAAAACGACATATTTCTGATATCCATATGCCCGAATGATCAGCAACCGGCAATCGACCGCCCTCACCCACCCGACGCGTTCTAAGCTTATGCAAAAAAACTCCTTTGCATTCGTGATCCGCTGACGCACATTCGCGCCTGTTTGAACGCCCGGTAAACGCAGTCCAGTTGCGGACCTCCGGCCTTTTCCGAAGAACAGGACAACCCATGAAAAGATTCCTTCCGCTGCTCGGGCTGCTCGCAGCTTCGGTCGCGTCGGCGAGCGACAGGCCGCCCGTGGCCCCCTTCCCCTACTTCGTCGGCAATTGCTTCAACTGCCACGGCACTGAAGGCAAGGCCAACTCGGCCATTCCGATGATTGCCGGGCGAGACAAGGCCTATCTCGAAGAAGCGCTGAAGGCCTTCAAGGGCGGGACCAAGCAGGCGACGATCATGCATCAGCTGGCCAAAGGCTACACGGACGAGGAAATCGCCGTGCTGGCGGATTACTTCTCCCGGCAGAAATAAGGAGCGCTAAATATGTCTCAGATCAACAACGATCGCCGGCGCCTGCTCCAGGCCTTTGGCGCTTCCGCCACACTGGCCGGCGCCGCCCTGTTGCCAGGTGGGGCGTTCGCCGCACCGCAAAAGAACCGAAAACTCGGCCGCGTTGTCGTCATCGGTGGCGGCTTCGGCGGAGCCACCGCGGCCAAATACCTGCGCAAATGGAGCAATGGCGCCATCGAGGTCGTCCTCATCGAACGCAACAAGGAGTTCATCTCCTGCCCGACCTCCAACGAAGTGTTGGCCGGCAATCGCGACTACGCCTCACTCGTCCACAGCTACGATGCCCTGAAGAAGAACTGGGGCATCAAGGTGGTGCACGCCGAGGTCAGCGCCATCGATCCGGAAAAACGGCAAGTCAGGACCAGTCACGGCGAGCAATTCGGCTACGACCGGCTGGTGATTTCGCCGGGTATCGAATTCAATTTCGGCGCCGTCGCCGGCTACGATGAGAAGGCGCAGCAGAAGATCCTGCATGCCTGGAAGGCCGGTCCGCAAACCATTGCCCTGCGCCAGCAACTGGTCGATCTGGCGGATGGCGGCACGTTCGTGCTAAGCATTCCGAAAGCGCCCTATCGCTGCCCGCCCGGTCCTTATGAGCGGGCCAGCCAGATCGCCCATTATTTCAAGACGCACAAGCCGAACTCGAAGGTCCTGGTTCTCGATGGCAACGACAAGATCATTTCCAAGACCAAGCTGTTTGCCGATGTCTGGGCCAACGACTACAAGGGCATCATCGAGTACCGGCCGAACTGGAATACCACCGAGATCGATGCCGCAACGCAGACCGTCACCAGCGAGATCGGCGACAAGGAGCGCGGCGACATCATCAATCTGATTCCGCCGCAGGGCGCCGGCAAGCTGGCCCGCGATGCCGGGGTGATCAATGCCAACAACCGCTGGGCCACCGTGGACTGGGTGACGCTCGAATCGACCGCGGTCAGCAACGTGCATGTGCTGGGCGATGCCACGCTGTCATCGCCGCTGATGCCGAAATCGGGCCACATGGCCAACCAGCACGGCAAGGCGGCAGCCGCAGCAATCGTCGAGATCCTCTCCGGTCGCCCGGCGCAGCCGATGCTGATGGCCAACACCTGCTACTCGCTCGTAGACGCTCGGCGCGGCATTCACGTCGATTCGGTGCACCGCTACGACCCGGAGAAGAAACAGTTGCTGGTGGTCGAAGGTTCGGGCGGCGTCTCGAAGGAACCCTCGGTCGAAGAAGGCCTGTTCGCCAGAGCCTGGGCCAGGAACATCTGGTCCGACACGCTGAGCTGAGGCACCGGCCCGCCATAGGCCGCCGCACTGCCCATCAGCCGGGCGTGCGGCGGCTTTTTACTGGGCGGCAATTTGAGTCGGGGTGCGCCATTCCGGCGTATATATGTCGAAAGATATAAACAGCGAAGAATTCCATCGTTCAGTTGTGCGCTGCCAGCCGGCAAACTTGGTTCAGATCAATTCCACCCTGAACCAGGAGAACTCCATGCAACAGAAGTATTCCATCAAGGCTCTGGTCGCCGCGCTTGCCCTGGCCGGCGGCCTCTCCAGCGCCCTCGCCGACACGCTGAAAGTCGGCTATCTGCCGGTTACCGGCCACGGCAAATTTTTCGTTGCCAAGGAACAAGGCCTGTTCGCCAAGGAAGGCCTCGACGTCGAACTGATCGAGTTCCAGAATTCGGCCGACGGCCTCAATGCCATCATCGCCGGCAAGCTCGATGTCGGTGCCTTCGGTACCACCGCGCCGGTCGCCCACCTCTCCAAGGGCGCCAAGATCAAGATCATCGGCGGCATCATGGGCGGTGACGCGGCATTGATCGCGACCCCGGCCAACGCCGGCAAGATCGCCGGGATCGCAGATCTCAAGGGCAAGAAGATCGCCACGGTGCGCATGGCTTCTGGCGATGCGGTGCTGCGCGGCGCGCTCAAGGACAAGGGCATCAACTGGAAGACCGATGTCCAGATATTCGAACTGAAGAACCCGCCCGCCGTCATCGAAGCCGTCAAGTCCGGCCAGGTCGATGCCGGTCTGGTCTGGGGGCCGCATGACCTGCGCGCCGAAGACCAGGGCCTGAAAATCGTCATCCACTCGACCGACCTGCAACCGGCGCACCCGTGCTGCCGCCTGGTGGTCACCGAAGCCAGCCTGAAGGACGAAGCGACCTGGGAAAAGTTCGTCCGGGCCATTCTGAAGGCCGAGAAGTTCGCCGCCGAGAACAAGAAGGAAACCATCGAGTCGATCGCCAAGTACATCAAGCTCGACCAGCAGTTGCTCTGGCGCGGTTATTACTCGCAGTATCTTGACCAGTCGAGCGACCCCAACGTCAAGGGCGTCAAGCGCTTCGCCGACGTCATGGTCAATAGCGAGTTCATCACCAGCAAGCCGGACCTGAACGCCGCCATCGATGCCCGCATCTACGAAAAGGCGCTCAACCAGCTGGCCCGGGAAAACCCGACCGATCCTTTCTGGAAAAAGCTCCAGAAGGAATTCAAGCAGAAGGACGCGTAATGAGCCACGGCCTCGTTCTCGATGGCGTCGATTTTTCCTACGACGCCACCCGGATTCTCGACGGGATCAAGCTGTCGATCCCGACCGGACAGTTCGTCACGCTGCTCGGTGCCAGCGGCTCGGGCAAATCGACCCTGCTGCGCCTGATCGCCGGTCTGCAGTTTCCCGAACGGGGCCGCCTGGCCTGGAAAGGCAGCGCCATTGCCGGCCCGGGCCTCGAACGTGGCGTGGTCTTTCAGGACTACGCCCTGTTCCCCTGGATGTCGGTCGTCGACAACATCGCCATCGCCATCGGCAAGGCTCGCCCGGAGACCCGCAAGGCGGACCGCCAGGCCGAAGCCGCCGATTATCTGAAGAAGGTCGGACTGGAAAGCGCCATCGGCAAATACCCGTTCGAGCTTTCCGGCGGCATGCGCCAGCGCGCCGCCATCGCCCGTGCCCTCGCTCTCGGTTCGCCGCTATTGCTGATGGACGAACCGTTCGGCGCCCTTGATCCGGTCAACCGCGCCAAATTGCAGGACTTGCTGCTGGAAATCTGGGAAGCCGCGACGCCGAAGAAAACCATCGTCTTCGTCACGCACGATGTCGACGAAGCGCTCTATCTCGGCGACCGCGTGGTGATCCTCGGTTCGACGCCGGGCCGGGTGATTGCCGACCTGCCGGTCGAGTTTCCCCGGCACCGCGACCGCCGCACGCTGTTCGACAGTGATGCCTTCCATACCCTGCGCGAATCGATCGCCGAAACGCTGGCCGCCGATACGCTGCGTCAGCTGATTGCGGCGTAAAGGAGAATTCCATGCCCGAAACACTCACCCTCGAATCCCGCGAGGTCTCGGTGACACCGACGCCGCAAGTCATCGACGGACCGGCCGAAACGCCCTTGAGCGCACGCCTGGCCAACGTTGTCGAAGCCTCGCTGATCTGGATCGTCCTGTTCGGCGGCTGGTTCCTGGCCGCCGAATACACCCCGCTCGGCGACAACCCGCTGATTCCCGGCCCGCTCGTCACCGCCCGCGCCTTGTGGGAAGCGCTGCCCGAGCTCTGGCAGGGAACGATCTCGTCCTTCACCATCCTGGTCCCCGGCTTCCTGCTCGCCGCCCTGCTCGGTATCGTCTCCGGCCTGGGCATCGGCACCTCGCCGCGCCTGCAACGGGCCTTTTTTCCCTTTGCCCGGGTCGTCGCCCCGGTGCCGCCGACCGTCTATATCCCTTACGCCATCGCCATTCTGCCGACCTTCAAGCTGTCGGCCATTTTCGTCGTCTTCATCGGCGCCTTCTGGCCGATCTTCCAGAATGCGGCGGCCGGTGCCCACGCCCTGGAAGAGCGCTACCGCGACAACGCCCGCACGCTCGGCCTCACCGGCTTTGAATACCACTGGCGCGTCGTCTTTCCGGCTGCCCTGCCCCACATCTTTTCCGGCATGGCGGTCGGCCTCGGCTTTTCCTTCATCCTGCTGACGGTTGCCGAGCTGTTCGGGGCCAATGCCGGGCTGGGGCGTTTCGTCCAGTATTACGCCGACTTTGCCGACTATCCGAAGATGGTGGCCGGCATTTTGTACACCGGGCTGGTGACTTTTCTGGCGATGACCGGGCTGGAAAAACTGAAGCGCCGCGCGCTGTTCTGGCAGCGTTGAGTCATGGGTTATCGCTTGTCGTACCAGCGGGTGCTGGGCTTGGCCCTTGCCCTGCTGGCCCTCGGCGCGCCGGCCAGCCCGGCCAACGCCGCACTGTTTGCCCGGACAACCACCGACCTGCAGGCCGAAGTGCGGGCCGCCGCAGCCGAAGGCAAGCAGCTGGCGGTCTTCCTGACCCTGCCCGACTGCCCGGGCTGTCTGGAAATGGAACGGCAGGTACACGCCGTGCCGGCCATCGAGAAAGCCTTCAAGCGGAAGTTTCGCACGGTCAGCATCGACATTTCGACGAGCGACAGCCTGGTCGATCCGGCCGGCCGGCCATCGACCCCGGCCGCCTTTGCCCTGCGCCTGCGGGCTGTCGCCACGCCCTCCTACGCTTTTTTCAATCGCGACGGACAGGTGCTTTACCGGTTTACCGGCACGCTCGACCAGAACGGTTTCCGCCAACTGGCCGACTACGTGAGCAGCGCGCGCTATGAGCAACGTCCCTTCATCGCTCCGGCCCGCCAGGCGGCCCATGCCACGAACCTGCGCCTGAATGCCGAGCCGCCGGCCGCTACCGTGCCGCTGCACCCCGAGTTCAAGCTTGCCGCGACGGATGGTCAGACCCATCGCCTGGCCGACTTTCGCGGTCTCGGCGTCGCGCTGGCCGTCGGTTATACCCAGTGCCCGGATGTCTGCCCGACCACGCTGGCTGAGTTAAAGGCGGCCGTCGAAGCGCTGCCGCCGGCCCTCAAATCGCAAGTCCAGGTGCTGTTCGCAACGCTCGACCCCGAGCGCGATGCAATTCCCCTGCTCAAGGACTATGCGACGGCCTTTCGGCCGGATGGCGGCCGGCCGATTCTCGGTCTGCGTGGCGACCCGGCCGAGACGAAAAACCTGATCCGCCAGTTGCAACTGGTCGCCGACAAGCAGCCGTCGGCGTCGATGGGGTACACGTTGGATCACACCGCAGGCGTCTTTCTCTTTGACGCCGATGGCCGTCTGCTCGGCCTCTCGCCCTACGGCCAGCCGCTCAAGCAACTGGCCGCCGATCTTGCCAGCATCGCGGCCGACGCCAGCCGTCGCCGCCAACTCGCTCACCACTAACCGGAAACACCGAAATGCCCAGCAACAAACTGCTGCCTCTGGCCGAAGCTGTCCGTCGCTATACCTGGGACGGCATGCAGTACGCCAGCGGCGCCGCCCTCCCCGTCGGCTCCGACGCCATCGCCTTCGGCCGTGAATTGGTGCGCCAGAAACGCCGCGACCTGCACGCCATCTTTCACTGCAATACCCAGCAACTGAATCTGTTGGCCGGCGCCGGCGCAGTCAGCAAGGCCGAGTGCGGCTTTTCCGGGCTGGAGGTCTTCGGCTTCGCCAACGGCCTGCGCCGGGCGGTCGAATCTGGCCAACTGGCGCTGGAGGATTATTCCAACCTGGCCATGGCAGTTCGCCTGCTCGGCGGCGCAATGAACTGGCCGTTCGTGCCGGCGACGGTGAATATCGGCTCCGACATCCAGGAGCGCAGCGCCTTCGCTCCCGATGAATACCCGGCGAAACGCAAGATCCCGACCGTCACCGATCCGTTCTCCGGCCGCGAAATCGGCGCCTTCAGCCCGCTCAAGCCGGATCTCGCCGCCATCCATGTCTCGCTGGCCGACCCTCTGGGCAACGCCATCATGCTCGGCACCGAATGGAGCCGCTTCGAGCTGTCGCGCGCCGCCAGGAAAGTGGTCCTGATTGCCGATGCCATTGTCGATACGGATTGCATGCGGCAGTTCCCGAACCTCGTGCGCATCCCCGACATCATCGTCGAAGCCGTCGTTTATCACCCCTTGGCTGCCTGGCCGCAGTCATCGCCCGGGCTTTACGACGTCGATGAGGCGCACATGAAATTGATGAACAAGGCGCTGGCCACCGAACAAGGCACCGCCGACTACGTCAGCGACTTCGTCGACAGCTATGGCGACATCGACGGTTATCTCGACCTGATCGGCCGCGACAACATCGCCCGCTTGAGCGACAGCGCCACCAGCTTCCTGCTCGATCCGTTTCGGCAGTGGATCAAGACGCCCGAGGAAATCGCGGCGCTGACGGCGGAGGTGGCAGCATGAGCGAGAATCTGCCCTACAGCCGCCAGGAAATGATGGCGATCGCCACCGGCCGCGAGCTGCACGACGGCGAACTGGCCATCTTCGGCGTCGGGCTCTCGATGCTCGCCGGCTACTTCGCCCAGGCTTGCCACGCGCCGAACATCCGCGCCATGACCGAAGGCGGCGTCTATGGCGCCACGCCGGTCGGCGGCCTGCCCTGGGGCATCGAGTGCAATCGCATCTCGGCCAATGCCACCAGTTTCACCAACGCCATCGACGCCCTCGGCTTTCTCGTCGCCTCCGGCCGCTGCGATGTCGGCATCATCGGCGCGGCGCAGGTCGACAAGTTCGGCAACGTGAACACCACCGGCATCTGGGAAGGCGAGATCGGCGACCGCTACCGCCTGCCGAAAACCCGCCTGACCGGCGCCGGCGGGGCCAACGACATCGCCTGCGGGGCCGGCCGCGTCGTCATCATGGTCACCCATGAAGCCAAGCGCTTTGCCGACAAGGTCAGCTACATCAGCTCGCCGGGCTACCTGGAAGGCGGCAACGGCCGCGAACGCTACGGTTTCGTCGGCAAGGGGCCGTCGGCCATCATCACGACGCTCGGCATCCTGCGTCCCGACCCGGTCAGCAAGGAATTCATCCTCGAGGCCTATTACGCCTTCTCCTGCATCGAGGAAATCCTCGCCAACACCGGCTGGGATCTGAAGGTCTCGCCCAGCGTTCATGTCGTGCCCGAGCCGACGGCCGAAGAGCTGGCCGCGCTGCGCCGGGTCGACCAGACCGGTGCGCTGCGCAAAGCCTGAGGCATGAGCGAAAAAGGCGTCAATGCCAATTACCGCTTCATCGCTGCCTATCAGGAGGTCAATTCACGCATCGTCCAGCGTCACCAGGCGCTGACGCTCTACGTGACCTTGACCGCCAGCCTGCTGGCCGGCCTGTTTGCCCTGCATCCGGGCGAATCGAGCCGGCAGTTACCGGTCGAATGGCTGGTCTTTGCCTTCCCGGTGACCACCGTTTGCCTGGCCTTCCTCAATTACAAGACCGAACGCGCCATCACCAATCTGCGCTCCTTTCTGGCCAGCCTGGAGCGCATCGCCAATGCCCATCACCAGTTGCCCAGCTACAACACCGATCCGCGCTGGGCGAGCGGCGTCAACAAGGTCCGCCGTTTTCACGACTATGCGGCGGCCGTGCTGGCCAGCGGCGCCAACGCCATCGGTATCGGTGTCGTCATCCGGCTCTACCCGGAACGCCTGGCCGAGCGCCCGCTGCTCACCGGCATCCTGATTGTCGCCGCCCTTCTTTCGATCCTGGCTTTGCTGATCATCCCGCGCTGGAGTTATCAGCCGCCAGCCGAAGCCGCTTAATCCACCTTTCCGGAGTCACCATGTCCGAATCCCTCTACCTGCGCCACGACGATAACGGCGTCACCACCCTGACCCTGAACCGGCCGCAAGCCCGCAACGCGTTGTCGCAAGGCATGCTGCGCTCCCTGCTCGACGCCTTTGCGGCGCTTGCCGCCGACGACAGCGTGCGCGTCGTCATCCTCGCCGGCGCCGGCCCGGCCTTCTGCGCCGGTCACGATCTCAAGGAACTGCGCGCCGCCGAATATGCCCGCAACTACACCGAACAGCTGTTTGCCGACTGTGCCGAGCTGATGCAGGCCATCGTCAAACTACCCAAGCCGGTGATCGCCCGCGTCCATGGCATCGCTACCGCCGCCGGCGCCCAGCTGGTGGCCAGTTGCGATCTCGCCGTGGCCGCCGACGATGCCCGCTTTGCGACGCCCGGCGTCAATATCGGTCTGTTCTGCTCGACCCCGATGGTGGCGCTGTCGCGCAATGTCGCCCCGAAACACGCGATGCAGATGCTGCTCGGTGGCGACCTGATCGATGCCACCACCGCCTGGCGTTTCGGCCTGGTCAACGAACTGGTCCCGACGGCGGAGCTGGAAAGCCATACCATGGCCCTGGCCCGCAAGCTGGCCAGCAAGTCGCCGCTGACCCTGGCCATCGGCAAGGAGGCCTTCTATCGCCAGGCCGAACTGCCGCTGGCCGAGGCCTATGCCTATACCAAGGACGTCATGGTCGCCAACCTCCAGGCGCAGGATGCGCAGGAAGGGATCAACGCCTTCATCGACAAGCGTGTCCCGACCTGGTGCGGCCGCTGATTGCGGGCGCTGTCGAAAAGCCGGGCCGCCAACCCAGACAAACTGAATATCCTTATCGAGAATTCTTCGTTGGGTTGGACCTGGCGCCTTCCTATGATCGGCGGACACAAGTAATTCAGAGGTCCGCATGTCTTCTCGCCACGATCGCCTGATTCACTGGCTGCTCGGCAGCCTGGAACTGGAAACCACGCTTTTTCACCTGGGGCAGTATTGCGGCTCGTGGAAAGCCTCGACCAGCGGGCTGGCACGCTCGGGTTTCCATCTGGTATTGAATGGCGACTGCTGGCTGCACCTGCCGAACGAAGGCAGCGTTCACCCGTTGCGGGCCGGCGACGCGGTGATATTCCTGCGCGACGTTGTCCATTATCTCAGCCCGCTGGCCGACCCGGTGGCCGCGGCCCTGGCGCCACGCAGCAGCATGACGGCCCTTGATCTGGTCGTTCCCGAGAGCGTTGCGCTGGCCTGCGGCTTTTTTGGCTTCAGCTCCAGCCTGAACAGTGTCTTTCTCGGCTCCTTCCCCGACTACGTGGTGATTTCGAAAGATGGCGAATACCTCCGCGAAGCCCGCCCGCTCTTCGACCTGATCCTGGCCGAAGCCCTGGCCAGCGGCGAGGAGCCATCGCCGCTGATCAGCCGTCTGGTTGACCTGCTCTTCTTCTACGTCATCCGCCACCTGTGCCAGCGTCGCGAAGTTACGGCCGGGCTGTGGGCCATGCTCGGCCGACCGGAATTCGCACCACTGCTCGAGGCCATTATCGAAGAGCCGGGCAAGGACTGGACGGCGGAAGCCATGGCCGACCTCGCCCACATGTCGCGCGCCACTTTCTTCAAGCGTTTCGCCCAGACCTGCGGCGCTTCGCCCAGCCACTTCCTGTTGCAAATCCGCATGAAACTGGCCACCCAGATGATCGAGGATGGCCTGAGCCTGGCCCGCGCCGCCGAGAAGGTCGGCTACCAGTCCGACGCAGCCTTCTCGCGGGCCTTCAAGAAAGCCACCGGCGTGCTGCCCGGCGCCTACCGGCGGTCCCGCCAGCCGGCCCCGGGGCCGGTTGCCTAGGCGGCGCGAGACGAACGAACAAAAGAACGCGACGTTTGCACATTGAGGGTGGACGACCGCCACCGGACAATCCAGCCAGCCCATTTCGCACGGAGTTTTCATGTCACGCATCGCCATCCAGACCCTGGAATCAGCCCCCGAAGCCAGCCAGCCCTATCTCGCCAAAGCCAAGGCCAAGAACGGCTTCATCCCCAATCTGTTGGGCGTGCTGGCCAATGCGCCGACCGCCATCGAAACCTACCTGACGGTGACCGAGATCAATAGCCGCAGCAGCTTCACGCTGGCCGAGCGCGAAGTGGTGCAGATCACCGCCGCCACCAACCACGGCTGCACCTTCTGCGTCGCCGGCCACACCGCCATCGCCTACAAGCAGGGCAATCTGCCGACCGACCTGGTCGAAGGCCTGCGCCAGCAGACCACCCTGCCCGATGCCAAACTCGAAGCGCTGGCTGCCTTCACCCGCGCCATCATCCGCAGCAAGGGCGTGGTCAGCGATGCCGAACTGGCTGCCTTCAAGGCCGCCGGTTACGGCGAGCAGCAGGTCATCGAAGTCATACTCGGCGTCGCGCTGGCCACCTTGTGCAATTTCAGCAACTCGCTGGCCGGCACCGAACTCAATCCCGAACTCGCCGCCTACCGCTGGCAGAAAGCCTGAGCGTGACGACTGAAAACGTCCTGCTGGCCGCCCGCCAACTGGCGTTTTCCTATGGCGGCGCCCCGGTCTTTGCCGGCGTCGACCTGTGCATCGCCCGGCGCGAAATCGTCTGCCTGATCGGCGCTTCCGGCTGCGGCAAATCGACCCTGCTGCGCCTGCTTGCCGGGTTGGCCGAACCGAGCGCCGGTGACGTTGCAGTCGACGGCGAAAGCGGCCCGCAGCGCGCCGCCAAGGCCAGCGTCGTCTTCCAGTCGCCGGCCCTGCTACCCTGGCTGACGGTGGCCGACAACGTGGCATTTGGCCTCGATTTCGCCTGTCGCCCGACGAGCAGCCGCAGCGAGCGGCAACAGCACATCGAACGCGTGCTGGCCCAGGTCGGCCTGGCCGAACACGCCCAAAAAAAGCCGCAGGCACTATCCGGCGGCATGGCGCAACGCGTCGCCCTGGCCCGCGCCCTGGCCCGCAATCCGGAAATCATCTACCTCGACGAACCGTTTTCGGCGTTAGATGCGATCACCCGCGAATCGATGCAGGATCTGCTGCTCGACCTGGCGCACCAGCAACAGAGCGCCGCCCTGCTGGTAACCCACGACATCGACGAGGCGCTGCGCATCGGCGACCGCGTGTTGCTTTTGGCTGGCGGCCAGGACGGCGGGCCGGCCCGCATCGTCGGCGAATGGCGGCCGGGCGGCAAAGCGCCGCGCCAGCATCGCTCGCCGGCCCTCAACGCAATGCGCGAAGATATTCTCGATTCACTTTCCAACCCAGGCACAGCCTGGTTTCCCGACCTTTAGGAGTTGCCATGAACGACGATCTGCTTGCCAACCTGAGCGACGACCTGCCGCTCTCCCGCCGCGACTTTTTGCGCCTTTCCGCGCTGTTGACCGGTAGCCTCGCGCTGCCACCACTGGCGCGCGCCGCCAATCCGAACGACCCGGTGCGCATCGGCTACCTGCCGATCACCGACGCCTCGCCGCTGCTCGTCGCCCACAGCAAGAAGCTGTTCGAGGCGCAGGGCCTGGAAGTCGAAGCGCCCAAGCTGTTCCGCTCCTGGGCGCAGATCGTCGAGGCCTTCATGGCCGGCCAGGTCAATGTCGTGCATCTGTTGTCGCCGATGACCGTCTGGGCGCGCTACGGCAGTAACTTCCCGGCCAAGGTCGTGGCCTGGAACCACATGTCCGGCTCGGCGCTGACCGTCGCGCCCAATATCCAGACCATCAAGGACCTCGGCGGCAAGAAGGTCGCCGTGCCCTTCTGGTATTCGGTGCATAACGTCGTGCTGCAGCACCTCTTGCGCGAGAACGGCCTGACCGTCGTCACCAAGCCGGCCGGCGAACTCAAGGCCAACGAGGTCGCGCTGACCATCATGGCCCCGCCCGACATGGGTCCGGCCCTGGCCAACGGCGCCATCGCCGGCTTCATCGTCGCCGAACCCTTCAACGCCGCCGCCGAAACCAACGGCATCGGCCGCGTGCTGCGCTTCACAGGCGACGTCTGGCGCGAACACGCGTGCTGCGTCGTCACCATGCACGAGCGCGATCTGAAGGAGCGCCCGGACTGGTCGCAGAAGGTGGTCAATGGCATCGTCAATGCCCAGCACTGGCTGCGCGACAACCGCAAGGAAGGCGCCCAACTGCTCTCCAAGGACGCACCCGGCAAATACACGCCATTCCCGCCGGCCGTGCTGGAGCGCGTGCTGGTGCCGAACGCCGAGCGCCAGCAGCAGTACGTCAAGGAAGGTGCCATCCGCCATCCGGAATGGAAGGACGAGCGCATCGAATACCAGCCGTATCCGTTCCCGTCCTACACCGAGCAACTGGTCAAGCTGTTGAAGAACACCCAGGTCGAAGGCGACAACAAGTTCCTGGCTGCTCTCGATCCGGCTTTCGTCGCCAAGGATCTGGTCGACGACCGCTTCGTCAGGAAGTCGATCGCCGCGCTCGGCGGGCTGAAGGCCTTCGGCCTGCCGGAGAAATTCACGCGCAGCGAAACGCTTGTTGCCTGACGATCATGCCCGTCTCCTCACGCCTCAATTCATTGCCCGCAACCATCGCCCATGTCGCCTGGCCGCTTTGCGGCCTGCTGCTGGCCGTTGCCCTGTGGTGGCTGGCGATCCACGGCCTGGGGCGTGATTCCCTGATGGCGGCGCGCTTTTCGCCGGAAAGGACCTGGCTGGCCATGCTTGAACTGGCCAGCGGCCAGGACATCTGGTTGCATGCGCTGGCCAGCCTGCAACGGGTCGGATTCGGCCTGCTCATCGCCTTGCTGATCGGCGTGCCGCTTGGCTTGCTCGCCGGCAGTTGCGCCACCTTTAATCGCCTGACCTCAACCACCTTCCAGTTCCTGCGCATGATCTCGCCGCTGTCGTGGATGCCGCTTGCCGTCATGACGCTCGGCGTCGGCGAGGCGCCGGTCGTCTTCCTGATCGCCTTTGCCGCGGTCTGGCCGATCGTCCTCAATGTCGCCTCCGGCATCAAGGCCATCGATCCGCTCTGGCTGACCCTCGCCGCCAGCCTCGGCGCCAATGCCGGCGAACGGCTCTGGCACGTCACCGTGCCGGCCATCGCTGCCCACCTGCTGACCGGCATCCGGCTCGCCATCGGCCTGATCTGGGTGGTGCTGGTGCCGGCCGAGATGCTCGGCGTCAATGCCGGCCTCGGCTATTTCATCCTCGACACCCGTGACCGCATGGCCTACGGCGAACTGATGGCCTGCGTGCTGTTCATTGGCCTGCTCGGCTTCGCGCTCGACTGGCTGACCCGCCTCGCCCACCAGCGCTGGAGCGGCGCGTGAGCCTACCGACAAGGAAACAAACATGACTGCAGTCGAAACCCGTCTGGCTGAATCGGCCACCCTCGACGCCCTGATCGCCCGCGCCCTGGCGCCGCATGTCACCGCCATCGATCTCGCCGGCGAATACCCCGAAGCCTTCCTGCGCGCCGCCGGCCAGCTCGGCGTCTTTGCCGGCGTCATTGCGCCCGAATACGGCGGCAACGGCAAGGGGATCGCCGATACCATCGCGCAGATGGCCAAAATCGGCGAAACCTGCCTGTCGACGGCCTTCACCCACTGGTGCCAGACCGCCTGCGCCCGTTACATCCAGCTTTCCGACAACGCCGCGGCCAAGGCCGAATTCCTGCCCGGTCTGGCCAGCGGTCGCCAACTAGGGGGCACCGGCCTGTCCAACACCCTGAAGTCGTGCTGCGAGATCGAACGCTTCCTGCTCACCGCCCGGCGCGTCGATGGGGGGTATGAAATCAACGGCACCCTGCCCTGGGTCTCCAACCTGGGCGCCGATCATATCTTCGTCACCGGCTGCCCGGTCGATGGTGACGGCCGGCTGGTTTTCTTCATCGTCAAATGCGATCAGCCCGGTTTCCGACTGGTCGAAGGCGCCCATTTCACGGCACTGGAAGGTACCCGCACGCTGGCCTGCCAGTTCCGCAACGTGCGCATCGACGATGCACGGGTCCTCGCCCAACCGGCGCAGGCCGCCGACTACCTGCCGCGCATCCAGCCCGGCATGATCCTGGCGCAGCTCGGCATGGGCATCGGCCTGATCCGCGACTGTATCCGGCTGGTCGAGAGCACCGAACGAACGCACCAGCACATCAACTGCTTCGAGGACGACCAGGCCGACGACCTGCGGACGGCGCTGGCCGGCGCCGAAGCCGAAGTCTTCCGACTGGCCGCCCGCCTCGATGCCGGCGTCGCGCCGGCCGAGGTGCCCGAGCTGCTGCTCGACGTCCTGCGCATCCGCCTGGCCGGTGGCGAACTGTCGCTGCGGGCCGCCAATGCGGCGATGCTGCATCAGGGCGCGCGCGGCTACCTGCGCACTGCTGCAGCCCAGCGCCGCCTGCGCGAAGCCTATTTCATCGCCATCGTCACGCCGTCGCTGAAACACCTTCGGCGCGAGATTGCACGCCGGGAAGGCGGTACAAATTAAACGCAGCGCTGTGCAATGCCCATTGGTTATTGCACAGCGCTCGGGCGCCTAAATCCAGTAGCGCGGATAGCTGCCGCGGTCACGGAGGTTGTTCATGCCATAGGCGACGCCGACAATCACCAGCGCACCGGCAAGAACCGGCGTCAGCAGGAAGTCGAAGCCGGGATGCGTTGCCATCACCAGTAGCGGATTGGCCCCTGCCGGCGCGTGAACCGTCCGGGTCTGCTGCATGGCGGCCAGCGCCAGCCCGACAGCCAAGGCCTCGGACCACCAGAAATCGCCGATAAATTGCAGAACGACAAGACCGACCAGGGTGGTAACCAGGTGGCCGCCGATGATGCTGCGCGGTTGGGCGAGCGGCGAATCAGGCAGACCGAAGGCCAGAACGCAACTGGCACCGAAGGGCGCCATCAGCCACGCCGCACCTGACACCTGGGAAAGCCAGGCGGTAAGCGCGATGGCGAGAAAAGCGCCGAGCAGCGAAATCGACGTGAAGCGTAGCGGCGGCGCCGGTGGCGCACCCGACGAGAGCGGAAGACGGGGAAGCATGCATGACTCCTTGAATGAAAACGGAGGCAAGGATACTGATCGGTATCCTTGTTTGTCAACAGATCGGTATACTTGGCGCGTTTTCAGGAGAAAAGACGAGATGGACACTGCCGAGAAAATCCTCAATGCCGCATTGGCCGAGTTTTATCAGAACGGCTTTCATGCTTCCGGCGTCGACCAGCTGAGCAGCAAGGCCGGCGTCACCAAACGCACGCTGTACCGCCACTTTCCGAGCAAGGAATGCCTGATCGACAGCGTGCTGCAACTGCGCGACGAGCAATTCATGGAACGCCTGCAGGCGTTTGTCGACGCCGCGCCACGGCCGGAGCGACCGATGGCCTATCTGGATTTCCTTGAATCGTGGGGAAAGGAAGCCGACTTTCACGGATGCATGTTCATCAATGCCGCGGCCGAATATTCGGCCCCCACCGATCCCCCGCACCTCGCCGCCATCGCCCACAAGGAACGCGTTCTGTCCTATCTCGGGCGAATCTGCGAGGAAGCGGAGCTAGCCGACGCCGGATCGCTGGCCGCGCAACTTTTTGTAATCGGTGAAGGGCTGATTGTCGTCATGCAGGTCATGGGGCACTCTCCCTTGCTGATATCTTCAACTCGCCAGGTTTTTACGCAGTTGATTGAGACGGCAAGATCAGTCTCGCCATGATTGAAACCTCCTGTGCGAGCGGTTGAATGGCGCAAAGTAAATCCGAAGCAGCCAATCGCTCAGCCAGAACATCAGGTCCAATCACCGGCAAATCCTATAAGCACATAACAATAACGTCGTTCCCCGCCATCGCCGCTGCCGTGAAAATTGCTGAAAACAACCGAAGGACAGCATTTCATGGCAACTACCCAAACCACCACGGTCGACCGCCCTTATTGGGACGAAAAGCTTGAAACCCAGTCGCGGGCCGACTGGGATGCGCTCAAGCTCGATCTGCTGAAGAAACACCTGCACCACGCCTACGCCAACTCGCCATACTACAAGGACAGTTTCGACGCGGCCGGGGTGCATCCCGATCAGGTCAAATCGCTGGCCGACATTCGCCGCTTTCCCTTCATCGAAAAGAAAGTGTTGCGCGAACGGCAGGAAGCCTTGCCGCCCTTCGGCGATCTGGTTGCCGTGCCGGAACGCGACATCGTCTATATCTCGGCCTCCAGTGGGTCGACCGGCGTGCCGACCGCCTCGCCGTTCACCGCCCAGGATTTCGACGACTGGATGGACTACGAGGCGCGCCAATTCTGGTCTTCCGGCCTGCGCCCGGACGACCGTTACTGCCATTCGCTGAATTTCTCGCTGTTCGTCGGCGGCCCCTGCGTACTCGGCGCCCAGAAGCTCGGCGCGCTGTCCATCCACGCCGGCACCGTGCCCTCCGAGCGCCTGCTGGCCATCGCTCAACAGTTCCAGGCCACGGCGATCTGGACGACGCCGTCCTATGCCTGGTATCTCGGCGAAACGGCGATCAAGGAAAACATCGATCCGAAGAAGGATCTCGCCATCAAGCGTATTTTCGTCGCCGGCGAACCGGGCGGCTCGATCCCCGAAACCCGCCAGCGCATCGAGGCGCTGTGGGGCGCCAAGGTCTACGACTACTACGGCCTGTCCGACATCTTCGGCTCCTGCGCCGGCATGTGCGAAGAGCAGCACGGTCTGCACTGGGCCGAAGACCATATCCTGGTCGAAGTCCTCGACCCGGAGACCCGGGAACCGGTCGCCGAAGGCGAGCGCGGCGAACTGGTGCTAACCACGCTGAAGAAGAGCGCCCGGCCGATGATCCGCTTCCGCACCGGCGACATCGTCTCGTTCACCAGCGAGCCGTGCGCCTGCGGCCGGACTTCGCAGCGCATGCTCGGTACGCATGGCCGGCTCGACGACATGCTGATCATCAAGGGCGTCAATATCTTCCCCAGCGATGTCGAAGCGATCGCCCGCAAGGACCATGACCTGACCGGCGAATACCGGCTGATCATCGAGCGCGAGAATCACCTCGACCGGCTGACCGTGGAAATCGAACGGGCCGCCGCCGACACCGCGCGCGATGCCGAACTGGCCGCCCGTTTTGCCGGTCATCTCAAGTCGATTACCGGCGTCACGGCACAAATCGTCATCCTGCCGCCCGACACCCTCCCCCGCGCCACGCACAAGGCCAAGCGGGTCGAGGATAGACGCCAGCACGTGTGGAGCTGACATGGCCAAAACGCTGATCGTCCCAGGCTTGCGCAACAGCGGCCCGACCCACTGGCAAAGCTGGTTCGAGACGCAATTGCCCGATACCCACCGCGTCGAACAGGCGGACTGGGAAACCACCTGCCTGTCCGACTGGGCCGCCCGTGTGCGTCAGGAAATCGATGCCATCGACGAAGCGGTCTGGATCGTCGCCCACAGTTTCGGCTGCCTGGCCAGCGTGACGGCCGGCTTCGTCCGGCCCGGGCAGATTCTCGGCGCGCTGCTGGTCGCCCCGGCCGACCCGCAGCGCTTTGGCGAACCGACCGCGCTCCTTGAAGAAAAACTGCAATTTCCCAGCCTCGTCGTCGCCAGCAGCAACGACCCGTGGGTCAAGGCCAGCGCCGCGGAGTACTGGGCCGGGCTGTGGGGCAGCGGCTATCTGAACATCGGGCAGGCCGGCCATATCAATGTCGACTCCGGGCATGGCCCCTGGCCGGAAGGATTTCGGCTGTTCGAGCAGCTTCGGGCAAGCAAAGGCCTATAGATCGAATAGCGATAAGTATCGAGCAATTCGGTCTTTTTGCTTTTTAAACAGATGCCTAGACTGCGCGCATCGATCTTTTCGTCAGGAATGCTTGCGATGGACAAATCAGTTCCCCTTTCGGCTTCGCCCGTAGCCGTCGCCTCGCCTGAATGGAAAAGCATGGTCGAACACTGGAGCGACAAGGAAATCGAGCTGATCGCCAGCCGGATCAAGGCCGTTGCCCACCCGCTGCGTCTGGCGATGGTCTGCCTGCTCGGCGATCGGGAACTTACGGTTAACGAGATTTGCCAGGCCATCGGCACGACCCAGCCCAATGTCTCCCAGCATCTCTCCCTGCTGCACGACCAGCACCTGCTGACCTCGCGCAAGGAGGCCAACCGCGTCTACTACTCGATTGGCGACCAGCGCCTGAGTGAAATCATCGGCATGCTGCAGGGCATTTATTGCGCCTGATATCGAATCGACGGCGGGAGATTCAAGCCTGAATTTGGCTGACGATGAAACTATTTTCCTGACCCGCACTCGTCATCTGGCGGTAGCCGGCCAGAACCCGCTGCTTAGGGGGCGCTACGGTAGGACCGCAGGCAAAGCAGCCACTGAGTCTGCGGAAGCTGAATCGCTGTACCCAACCCAGAGGGTCGTTTTGTCGAAACTTTTTACACATAACCTCTGGTTGAGGGGCGACAATAGTTTCAAGCGATTGAAATATATGAAGAAAGCAAACGTGGATCGCAAATTGCTTATAGCTTTGAATCATACTTGACAACTACTAGTGGAAATAACCCATGTCCAAAATCTCTGCACTATTCACTGTTGCTGCAACGGCCGTTATGACTCTGGCTGTAGCAAGTGCCCATGCCGCCCCCATTATTGGGCCAGTGTCAGTTTCCGCATCGATCAGCGATCTCAATAACACCACGTTTGCCATTAGCAATTTGATCAACCAGTCGGGTTTGTCTTCAAGCTACACCAGCGGGGTTACTGATTTCTCAACGTTCGTTGCCTCGGCGACCCTAACGACTAGTCCGAGTTCAACCAACGGATGGGCGTCAACGACAGGCAACCAGTTTCCAGCATTTATAGATTTTGATCTCGGTGCAGTGTCATTAATCAGCCGCATGGCTCTGTGGAACGATACTGATATACAAGCACTTGGCGCGTTCCAGATCTTCGCTTCTGCTGATGCTGCCTTTACTACCCTGACTTCGCTGGGCACGTTCACCGGCGCGGTTCAGAACATCGGCACCTTGGCTCAAGTTTTCGATATAGCTGACGCCACTACGCAGTACATTCGCATCTCCGGCGCCCCCATCGTGAATGTCAACGGGCTGCTAAATATAGGGGAGATCGCCTTTGAGGGTGCAACCTCCAACGTTCCGGAGCCCACCTCGCTAGCCCTTCTAGGCCTCGGTCTCGCGGGACTTGGTGCGATCAGACGCAAGAAGGCCTGAGCGTTCCAGCGCTGTCGAAAACCCTGTCTTCGGCGGGGTTTCGCTTTTGTGCCTGCTTAAATCACGTGGCGAGCAGTTTCTACACAGTGTGCGGTGCCTAATCGGTTAGTCCGCATGGGGCGATTTTTCGTCCCCCTCCATCGTGGCAACAGCATAAAAAAGGCCTGGTTTCCCCAGGCCTTTTTGCTTTCCACCGAAATAAAAATCAGGCCGCAACCCTGCCCTTGCCCCGCGCCAGACGCCGCACCACAGCCAGCATCCGGTCGATTTCCTCGCAGGTGTTGTAGAACGCCAGCGAAGGCCGCACCGTGGCTTCGACGCCGAAACGCCGGAGAATCGGCTGGGCGCAGTGGTGGCCGGAGCGCACCGCGATGCCTTCCTCGTTGAGCGCCCGGCCAACCTCCTCGGTTGAGTAGCCGGCCAGCACGAAGGACGCGACGCTCGCCTTGTCCGCCGCCGTGCCGATCAGCCGCGCGCCGGGAATCGAGGACAGGCCGCGCGTCGCATAGACCAGCAGGTCGTGCTCGTAGCGGGCGATGTTCTCGAGGCCGATGCGTTCGACGTAATCGAGCGCCGCACCGAGGCCCACCGCGTCGGCGATGTTGCCGGTGCCGGCTTCGAACTTGTTCGGGGCCGGCTGGAACAGCGTCTTCTCGAAGGTGACGTCGGCAATCATGTTGCCGCCGCCCTGCCAGGGCGGCATCTGCTCGAGCAGCGCCTTCTTGCCGTAAACCACGCCGATGCCGGTCGGACCGAAGATCTTGTGGCCGGAAAAGACGAAGAAGTCGGCATCGAGCGCCTGTACATTGACGCGCAGATGGGACACCGATTGCGCGCCATCGACCAGCACCTTGGCGCCGGCCGCGTGGGCCATGTCGATGATCTGCTTGATCGGCGTCACCGTGCCCAGCGCGTTCGAGACTTGCGTCACCGACACCAGCTTGGTCTTGGCATTGAGCAGCTTCTGGAGTTCGTCCAGTTTGAGCTGCCCGCTGTCGTCGACCGGGATGACGCGAATCTTCGCCCCGGTTTGCTGGGCAAGCTGCTGCCACGGCACGATATTGGCGTGGTGTTCGAGCAGCGACACGACAATTTCATCGCCTTCGCCGATGTTCTGGACGCCCCAGGTCTTGGCGACCAGGTTGATGGCTTCCGTCGCACCGCGGACGAAGATGATCTCGTCGGCCGAACCGGCGCCGAGGAAACGCTGCACCTTCTGCCGCGCCGCCTCGTAGGCATCGGTCGCCCGCGCCGCCAGTTCATGCGCCGCACGGTGAATATTGGAATTCTCGTGGGCGTAGAAATAGGCGAGACGGTCGATCACCGATTGCGGCTTCTGCGTCGTGGCAGCGTTATCGAACCAGACCAGCGGCTTGCCGTTGACGCGTTCCTGCAGGATCGGGAAATCGCGGCGTACGGCATTGACGTCGAAAGCCGGCCGCGCACTCGGCGCAATCTCCGGCTCGCGCGCTGCATCCAGGAAATAGAAATTGCCCGGATTCTGCGGTTGGCCCGAAATATCTGCCGATTTGCGGTCGTGGCCGATGTCCGCCAGCAAGGCCAGCAATTCGCCCTGGCCCGGCAGGCCGAAGCTCTGCGCGACGACACGGTTCTCCGGCTTGGCCGGCACGCCGCCCGAATGGGCATACGGGCTGGCTTCGCCGATGAAGTAGTAAGGCGAACCGGGCGGCGAAGCCGGCAAGGCCTCGCGGAAGGCGCTCGGCGGTTGCGGCGGCGTGACGCTGGGTAGCGAGGCGGCATAGGCCTCCGGCACGCCGAACTCGGCGCCGCCGGAACCCAGCGGATCGACGACGTCCGGCGCCACCGGTTGCGGCAGGATGCTCGGCCCGGACTGCGCCAGGCTCAACTCCGGAGCCGGTGCACCGCCGGCGCCGAGCGAAGTCGGCAGCTCGTCGAACGACGGCAAAGCGGCGCCCGGCAAGGCCTGAAAGAAGGCCGATGCGAGCCGGCCAAGCGTGGCCTCATCGGGCAGTCCGGATGGCGCGCCGCCACCCAGCCCGTCGACGCCATTACTTGTAGGTGTCGGGATAGTCATGGTACTTGCCGATTTCCACATCTTCGAGGACTGCAATCGCATCCGGCACCAGCACGGCCAGCGAGCAATACAGCGAAATCAGGTAGGACGCGATGGCGTTGCGGTTGATGCCCATGAAGCGCACTGACAGGCCCGGGCTTTGTTCGCCGGCCAGACCGGGCTGGAACAGGCCGACCACGCCCTGACGCTTTTCGCCGACGCGCAGCAGGATGATGCTGGTCTTGCCGCCATCGACCGGGATCTTGTCCGACGGGATCAGCGGAATGCCGCGCCAGGTCAGGAACTGGGCGCCGAACAGCGAGACGGTCGGCGGCGGTACGCCGCGCCGGGTGCATTCGCGGCCGAAGGCGGCGATCGCCAGCGGATGGGCGAGGAAGAAGGCGGGTTCCTTCCAGACCTTGGTCAGCAGGTCGTCGAGGTCGTCCGGGGTCGGCGCGCCGGTCAGCGTCGAGATGCGCTGCTCGTCGGCGATATTGGCCAGCAGGCCGTAATCCGGATTGTTGATCAGTTCGGATTCCTGACGTTCCTTGATGGTCTCGATGGTCAGGCGGAGCTGTTCCTTGATCTGGTCGTGCGGGCTGCTGTACAGATCGGAAATGCGGGTATGCACGTCGAGAATGGTGGTGACGGCATTCAGGAAATACTCGCGCGGCGCTTCGTCGTAATCGACGTAGGTCTGCGGCAGTTCCGACTCGTCACGCTGCGAGCATGCGACGCGCACATCACGCGGGTTCTTGACGGTGTTCAGGCGGTAGATACCGGCTTCGACCGGCAGCCATTGCAGCAGATGCACCAGCCAGCGCGGGCTGATGGTGGACAGCTGGGCGGTGGTCTTGGTCGCATTGGCTAGTTGCCGGGCGGCAACATCGCTCAGGGCGGTCGCTTCGGGGTGTTGTGCCATGTGGAACTCTCCTTAGATCAGGAATGAAAATGTTTATAAGAAATCTGGATAAGCATTGTCGAAAGACGGCACCCCGGCTTCAACATGCTATAGCCATCAAATTGCCGTTCAGGCCGCCTGCTGCTCGCAATGGGCGAGCAATCCGGAGAGCGGGATTTCCAGTGCCCCGGCCAGTTTTGCGGCGGTGGCCAGGGACGGGATGACCCGGCCCCGCTCGACCTCGCCCAGGTACGAGCGATTCAGATCAGCCTTTTCCGCCAGCAATTCCTGCGACCAGCCGTTCGTCTCGCGAAAATGCCGGACGGCAATGCCAAAGTCCTGAATCAGGGCGCTCATTGCGTCACCCGGCCGGCGCCGCCCAGCTCATGCTGTAACGTTGCCTGGGAAACATGGCTGGCCGGCGGAATGCTTTTGGTCAGCCAGACGTTGCCGCCGATGCTCGAGCCGCGGCCGATGGTGATGCGCCCGAGAATGGTGGCCCCGGCATAGACGACCACTTCATCTTCGAGAATGGGATGGCGCGGTGCGCCCTTTTCCAAGGCGCCGCTTTCATCCTGGGTGAAGCGTTTGGCGCCCAGCGTCACCGCCTGGTAGAGCCGGACACGCTGGCCGATGATGGTGGTTTCGCCAATCACGACGCCGGTCCCGTGATCGATGAAGAAGCCGGGGCCGATCTGCGCCCCGGGGTGGATATCGATGCCGGTGATCGAGTGGGCGATTTCCGAAATGATCCGGGCGACCAGCTGAGCGCCCAGCGCGTACAAGGCATGCGCCAGACGGTAATGGATCACCGCCAGGATGCCCGGATAGCACAGCAGCACCTCATCGACGCTGCGCGCCGCCGGGTCGCCGAGATAGGCCGCCTCGACATCGGCATCGAGCAGGCCGCGCAAGGCCGGTAACTGCTGGGCAAAGGACTTGACGATCTCGGCGGCGTGGGCCTCGACATCGTTTTTCTCTTCGCACTGCAGGCGCCGGTTGTAGCCCAGTTCCAGCTCGACCTGCTGGAACAGCGCGTTGAGCGCCGTATCCAGCGTATGGCCGACGTAGAAGTCTTCGCCTTCCTGATGCAGATCGGTTGGCCCGAGCCGCATCGGAAACAACACGCCGCACAGCGACTCGGCAATTTCCTTCAATGCCTCGCGCGACGGGAATTCGCGCACCGCGAATTCAAGACTGCGGTGCTGCGCTGCCCGCCAGCGATCGCGAGCCGCATGCAACTCGCCGACGATATCCTTGACGCCCCAGCCGCCAACCTGCTCGTAGGCGAGGGACGAGTTGGCGACTGGATGCCTCATGCCGGCAACCCGGCTTCGTTGAACAGGCCTTCGAACAACACCGAACTCAGGTAACGCTCGCCGGAGTCGGGCAGGATGACGACGATGGTCTTGCCTGCGTTTTCCGGCTGCTGGGCCAGGCGGGCTGCGGCCGCCACGGCGGCGCCGCTTGAAATGCCGGAGATGATGCCCTCTTCCTTGGCCAGGCGCCGGGCATAGAGCACGGCGTCTTCGTTGCTCACCTGCTCGATGCTGTCCACCAGCGACAGATCGAGCACGGCAGGCACGAAACCGGCACCGATGCCCTGGATCTTGTGTGGCCCCGGTTTGATCGGCTCGCCGGCCCGCGACTGGGTAAGCACCGGGCTGGCCGTCGGTTCAACGGCCACCGACTGGATCGCCTTGCCCTTGGTGTTCTTGATGAAGCGCGAGACACCGGTAATCGTGCCGCCGGTGCCGACACCGGAAACCAGGATATCGACGGCACCATCGGTGTCGTCCCAGATTTCCGGACCGGTCGTCAGTTCATGGATTGCCGGGTTGGCCGGGTTCTTGAACTGTTGCAACAGCACGTACTTGCCCGGCTCGGAGGCGGCAATTTCCTCGGCCTTGGCAATGGCGCCGGCCATGCCCTTGGCGCCTTCGGTCAGCACCAGCTTGGCACCAAAGGCGGTGAGCAGCTTGCGCCGCTCGATACTCATCGTTTCCGGCATGGTCAGCGTCAGCGGAATGCCTTTTGCCGCGGCGACGAAAGCCAGTGCGATACCGGTATTGCCGCTGGTCGGTTCGACCAGTTCCTTGCCCGGCCCGAGCAGGCCCCGCTTTTCGGCGTCGTTGATGAGGGCCGCGCCGATTCGGCACTTCACTGAATAAGCCGGGTTGCGGCCTTCGATCTTGGCCAGCACGGTGGCCTTGCCGCCATCGAGCACGCGATTGAGCTTGATCAGCGGGGTACGGCCGATCGACTGCGAATTATCTGCAAACCATTTGGACATCTGTTGTTCTCCCTAGTGATTGATGAATCAGTCCTGAATCCACGGCAGACCGGCATTGCGCCAGCCATTGAAGGCACCGCGCCGCTGCTGCTCGTCGAGATCACCCTCGAAACCTTCGAGGATGTTGAATACGTTCTTGAAACCGGCCTTGGCAGCTGCCTCGGCGGCGGCCGCCGAGCGCTTGCCGCTGCGACAGAGCAGCAGAACGACGTCGTCCTTGCCCGCCTTGCCTTCCAGTTCCCGGGTAAACCGCGGGTTGCGCGACAGCGACAGGCCGGTCATCCAGGCGACATGCCTGGTTTCCGGCACATGGCCGACGAACTTGCGCTCCTCGGCGGTCCGCACATCGATCAGCACCGCTTCGCCACTGCTGACCAAGGCCCAGGCATCCTGCGGCGAGACGCTGCCGGCATAGGGCAACTGCTCTTCGGCGGCGCGCTGGCGGGCCTTCTCGAGAATGGGCGAGGCAGCGGCGGCAAAGCCTTTCTCGGCAAAGACGGCGTTCGCATAGGAAGGCTGCTGCACATCAATCACGACATCAGACATGGGAAATTCCTTTCGCATCTTGGCGACCAGCAGCTCGGCTTCGAAGCCACTGGTCCCGGTTGGGATTGGCGCCGCCAGAAACTCTGCGGTGACGTCTGTAGCCGCCAATTTATGCCCCGCCACCAATGCACAGAACGACTAAAAATTCAGATCGATATAACAATTTGAGTAATAAGCTTGTTGGCTATAGCCACCCGACTTGCGCCGACACGACCAGCCTAAGCAAACCCCGGCCGTCGGCCAACGACGCGCTGCGTCGATCGATATGGGCCGCAGGCGACATATCGAAATAGCCAGAAATTCTTTGTGCGCAGCGGGCAAGCACCGGACAATGGTCCGACACCGCCGGATTTAATCGATAACTTGCCAGGGCGGCTGACAAATACTGGCTAAAGCGTCGCTCGCTCCAGCACTCCCCGGGAGCCGGCCTCGCCGGACTTACCGGGGAGCAAGGAGTTGAAAATGGTACTGACCCTCGAACTGCCGATCCGCCCGATCACCATCGACCTGTTTGCCAGCTACGAAAGCCGCTTCGGCGCCCTGCCCGGCTGGCTCGACGAAATCCCGCCCAGCGAAGCACCGGCGCTGCTGCGCCAGGCCTTGCGTCGGGGCGCGCCGCTCGTGCCGGCCGACTATCTGTCTTGAAGGAAACGCCCTCCCGGTTCCGGGAGGGCTTCAGGCCGCTCCGTTCAGGCGGCGACGCAGGCCAGGGCGCTGCTCAACTGGCCGACGCTGCGCCGGCTGAACACCACCGGCACATCCATCTCGTCGGCCGCCCGGCGGATCTTCTTGGCCAGACCATGATTGACCTGATCGACCATCACCACGACCACCCGGGTATCGATCGGTATCGTCCGGTGGCACTCGCTTTGATTGCGCCCGGTCCAGTGACGCACCGGCACGTAGCCCTGCTGCACCAGATAGTCCTTGAAATTCCCGACCCGGTCACCGCCAACAATCAATGCCGCCATGCTGCGCTCCCAAAAGTTTTGACCGGGTCAATCTAGCGGTGGCACCGGGGCAATCGAACGACTTTAATCTGCAATCGACATAAGGCGATTTGTCATATGCATCTATCGGTTTGCCGCTTTCGCGATGGCCGGGCGGCGACGCTGCGTCAGTTGAGGGCTTCGGCCGAGAACCGGGAGAAGACAACGTCGGTCTGCTGGGTCGGCAAGGACTGAAGGCGTTGCGGCGGAGCGACTCGAGGTGCCCGAATATAGTAATTCGGGTCGTAGGAGTTCTCCAGCTTGTAGGGCGTGAATCGGGCCGCCCTGAAGATGGCGAACACCTCTTCGAGTTCTCCTTCCGAATAGGCGGAAGGCGTTATTTCAATAACCACCTCGGCGTCGTCGGCCAGCGAATCGAGCAGCGCGCGCATGCCGACGACGACCGAATATTCCGCGCCTTCCACGTCGATCTTGATCAGTTTGATCGAGCGGATTTCCTGCGCCGTCAACAGGCTCGGCAAGGCCTTGCCGGGAACGATCAACGATTCTCCGCCGAATTTCCCGGCCAGCGACGTGGTCGCACCTTCATTGCCTAAACCGGCATGAAACATCGGAATATCCCGATCGCCATCGGTAACGGCCCAGGGCAGCAGCCGAATATTGCCAAAACCGTTCAGCCTGACGTTCGCTTCCAGTTTCTTGAAAATGCTCGGGAACGCCTCGATGGCGACGACCGATCCCTTATCCAGATGGCTCGCGGCAAGCAGGGAAAAATACCCGACATTGGCGCCGACATCCACGAAAGTCCGCGCCGGGTGCTCCTTCAGCCGCGAGCTGACGAAGGCCGACAGATTCGGCTCCCAGACGCCGAAATAGTAGATGAAGCCCTGTACCAGATCGGCCGATCGACCGGCCATCCGCACGCCGGATTTCGTGCGTACCGTGTAATTGGAATCCCGCCATCCGAAGCGTTTGAAGAGAAACGACTTGCCGGTCGAAAAAGGCATGTAGCGGATGTAAAACCGGGCTATCGGCAGCGCCATCTGCGCCACCCGTTTCCTGAGACCTTTAACCATTTGCAGACCCTCGCCAAAACGATTAGAAATCCCCCGCCATTCTATTGACCGCCGGTATGCGTCCTTTTTGGTCAACGGCTGGCGGCTGATTTATAACACATCGAAGTATGGTAATTGCATGCCCAGCCGGCGACCGGCTTCCCGAAAATGCGTAATCTTCAAGTGGCGCCAGCAACTAGGCCTCGAAATCTGGTTCTGGTTGCGATGCCTGTGACGTGCTGGAGTTTCATCCGCGGGTTATGGAACTGCCGGTCAGGCCGCGCCAGCACGAACAACTGGAACGCGCCGCCTTCGGCGACGCGGTCTAGGGCTTAACCGCCGGCAATAAAACCGCGCAGCGTATCGAGCACCGCATCCGGCCGTTCGGCCATCAGGGCATGGCCGCTGCCTTCGATGCTGACCAGGCGGGCGCCGGGGATGAAGCCGAGCAGCGCCTTGGCCGCCTTGGGCGAGGTCATCCGGTCCTGGCTGCCGGCGACAATGAGCAGCGGCGTGGCGATTTCCTTCAGGCTGTCCGGACTGCGCGCATAGGCGTTGCAGGCATTCATGTCGGTATGGAAGACGCCCTTTTTCTGACGTTCCATCAGCCGCTGGTTCATGCCAAGCAACCACAGGCCGGGCACCGTATTGCCACCGATCTGGCCGGTTGCCGAGTAGGAGAAGGCATTGATCATCGCAACCGCCTTCGGCTCGTTGTCGCGTGTCGCATCGAGCAAGGCCTGCGAGACGGGCATCGGCAGCGAGGTGCCGATCAGTGCCGTCTGGCTGACCCGGCCGGCGTGGCGAGCGGTGGTTTCAAGGGCAACCAGCGAACCCATGCTGTGGCCGATCAAGCTTGCCTTTTCAACCCCGAGAGCATCGAGCAAGGCGACGATCCAGTCGGCCAGCGCCTCGACCGAAGGCAATGCCTCGCCGGCGCTGCGGCCGTGCCCGGGCAGGTCGGGCACCAGCACCGAAAAGCCGTGATGGGCGAACCAGCGGCTCTGCAACACCCAGCAGGAATGATCCTGCTGCGCCCCATGGATGAAGACGACGACCGGTTGCTGCCGGACGGCATCCGCCGTCAGTTTCTTGCCGCCGTTGTAGATATAGGCCGACTGGCCGAGCACATTGATTTCCATGGTTCAGGCCTTGGCTGCTGCGGCCAGGCCGCGGTTGAGGTCTTCGATCAGATCGTCGGGATCTTCCAGGCCAATCGACAGGCGGATCGTGCCGGGGTGGATGCCGGCGGCGATCAGCGCCGCATCGGACATGCGGAAATGCGTGGTCGACGCCGGATGGATGACCAGCGACTTGGCGTCGCCGACATTGGCCAGGTGCGAAAAGACCTTGAGCGCCTCGATGAACTTGCGGCCGGCCGCCCGGCCGCCGCTCAGATTGAAGGTGAACACCGAACTGCTGCCGCGCGGCAACATTTTTTGCGCCAGTTGGTGGTCGGGATGCTCCGGCAGATCGGGATGGACCACCGCCTGCACCGCACCGCCGACCAGCGTCGACAGATGCGCCACCACCTTGCAGGTATTCTCGATATGGCGGGCCATGCGCAGCGGCAGGGTTTCCAGCCCCTGCAATATCTGAAAGGCCGACAGCGGGCTGAGACAGGCGCCGAAATCGCGCAGCCCTTCGCGCCGGGCGCGCAGCAGGAAGGCGGCGACCGTCGACTCTTCGGTAAACACCATGTCGTGGAAGCCTTCATACGGCTCGGCCAGGGTCGGAAACTTGCCGCTGGCCGCCCAGTCGAAGGCGCCGGAATCGACGACCACGCCGCCGATCACCGTGCCATGACCGGACAGGAACTTGGTAGCGGAATGGAAAACGAGATCGGCCCCGTGCTCGAAGGGTTTCAGCAGGTAAGGCGTGGTGAAGGTCGAATCGACGAGCAGCGGCAGGCCATTCTCGTGGGCCAGCGCCGAGACTTTGGCGATATCGAGCACATCGAGACCCGGATTGCCCAGCGTTTCGCCGAACAGCAGCCGGGTTTCCGGGCGGATCGCCGCCTGCCAGGCATCGAGGTCGCGCGGATCGACGAAGGTGGTGGTAATGCCGAAACGCGGCAAGGTGTATTCGAGCAGGTTGTGCGAACCGCCGTAGAGCGAACGGCTGGCGACGATATGCCCGCCGGCCCCCATCAGCGTGGTGATCGCCAGATGCATCGCAGCCTGCCCGGAAGCCACGGCAACACCGCCCACCCCGCCCTCGAGCGCCGCCATGCGTTCCTCGAAAACCGCGTTGGTCGGGTTGGAAATGCGCGAATAGACATGGCCGCCGCGCTCCATGTTGAACAGCGAGGCGGCCTGCTCGGCATCCTTGAAGACGAACGAGGACGTCAGGTAGATCGGCTGCGCCCGGGCGCCGTACTGGCTATCCGGCACCTGGCCGGCATGCAGGGAAAGGGTGTCGAATTTGTAGGTCATTGCCCTGGTTGCTGGGAGTTGAAAAGGGGCATGATGCTATGGAATCCGCCGGTCTCGGTGAAATCACATTTTTTTCTTTCGATATAAGCACTCCATCCACCGCGCAATGCTGATTAGCTAATCAGCTATCGATATTTGTCGCCCGGCCAGTGCCTTGTTAGCCTTGCGGGCTTGCCTGGCAGCTCAGGCGCCGACCGCGGCGCAGCGCCTCCGGCCGGATCAATCAGGCAGCCGCCGCAAACCAGACGATTATCGATGAGACAACACTTGCCCCGTCCCCGGCCAGGCAGACCGCCGCGCCAGCACCATGACGGCATGGACACGCGGGACGCCCTGGTGCGTTGCGGCATGGAAATCCTGACGGAAAAGAGCTTCGCCTCGACCGGCATCGAAGACATCCTGAAATGCCTGAATGTCCCGAAAGGCTCGTTCTACCACTACTTCGACAGCAAGGAAGCCTTCGGCTGCGCGGTGATCGACAGCTATGCGGCCTATTTCGCCCGCAAGCTCGACCGTCTGCTGCTCGACCCGAGCTGCTCACCCTTGCAGCGGGTTGCCAATTTCATCGCCGATGCCTGTCAGGGGATGGAACGCCACCATTTCCAGCGCGGCTGCCTGATCGGCAACCTCGGCCAGGAAATGAACTCCCTGCCGGAAGCCTTTCGCGTCAAGCTGGAAGCTGCCTTCCTCGACTGGCAAGACAGGCTGGCGGCCTGTCTCAGGCTTGCCCGGTCGGCCGGCGAACTGACCGAGGCCGCCGATTGCGAACAGCTTTCGGTCTATTTCTGGATCGCCTGGGAGGGCGCCGTGCTCCGCGCCAAGCTGATCCGCGACAGCAGCCCGCTGCTCATCTTCGCCCGTGGCTATTTCTCCGGCCTGCCCTATGCCCCCGGGCATTCCGGGCTGATTGTGCCGCTCTCCTGAAGCGGCCTGCCCGGCCGTTCGCGGCCCGGCAGGCCGGCTGAAAACGCTCAGGCCTGTTCCAGCGACTTCTTGAAACTCTGCCGCTCGGCAAGATCCGCATGGATGCGCGCCGTGGCCTCCTTGCCGCTCAGGAACAGGACATGGTTGCCGTTGCCCTCGGCCACCCGCTTGAAGGCCTCGCCGCGCACGGCCTGCTCAAGCGACTTGGTCAACCGGGCGACGACGGCCGGCGGCGTGCCGGCCGGGGCGAACAAGCCGTTCCAGACGGTGAAATCCGGCTCGCGGATGCCGAGCTCGAACGAGGTCGGGATATTCGGCAATTCGGGCAGGCGCCGCCGACCGATCACCAGCAACGGCACCAGCCGGCCGGTCGCCTGCAGGCCATTGACGGCCGGCAGGTCGGAGGTGCCGATCTGGGTATGTCCGGCAAGCAGATCGGCGACCTGGGGTGCGGTTCCCTTGTAGGGCACTTTCAGTAGATTGAGCTTGTAACGCCGGGCCAGCTGCTCGACCGACAGTTCAGAAATGGCGCCGTTGCCGGTGGTGCCGAAGGCCAGCGGCGGCTTCTTGCCATCCCTGGCCAGAGCGAGGAACTCGTCGAAGTTCTTGACCTGCAACGAGGGATGCGCCCACAAGACGTAAGCCGTTTCGACGAACAGGCCAATCGGCACGAAATCCTTCAACGGGTCGAACTGCGCCACCTCGGGCGACGACACCACGTTGCCGATGAACGAGGTGGTATTGGCGGCCAACAAGGTGTAGCCGTCCGCCTCGCTGCGGGCGACAAAACGGGTGGCGATGGCGCCGGTTGCGCCCGCCTTGTTCTCGACGATGACCGGCTGCCCGAGTGAGGTCGACAACTCGCTGGCCAGGACCCGCCCGAAGATATCGGTCGGCCCGCCGGCCGGCCAGGGCACGACATACTTGATTGGCCGCGCCGGCCAGCCGTCGGCGACGGCGTAGCGCCCGGGCAAGGCGGCCAGCGCGGCGCTGCCGGCCAGTTTCAGGAAACTTCTTCGATTGCGATGGGCAAATGCCATGTCCGACTCCAGATCATTATAAAAGCCGGCCAAATGCCGGAATGGAATCGGAAACTATCAGGCGCGGACAATCCGGCAAAAACGATTAATTGATATTCTCAGAAACGAAAATAAAAATATAAATAATCGGCATGCCGATATACATATAAAAACAGAATATTTGGCAGTTATTAACTGGCGGATAAATATCGTCGGATCAAAAACAGATTTTCCGACCGCTTCGCCCAAAATATCATGCCGACTTCCATCCATTCACCCTTCACTCGCTTCCGGGCCGAGCCTTACAGCCCGAATATCGGCGCCATCATTCATGGCCTCGACCTGACCAAAACACAGGACGAGACGACGCGGGATCAACTGCGCACCGCGCTGGCCCGTTTCGAAGTCCTGTTCTTCCGCAATCAGCCGATTGACGCCACCCAGCACATCGAAGTCGCCGGCATTTTCGGCAACCCCGACGGCGCCAAGGCCTACTTTCCGCAATCGGACGCGAATCCGCTGATCGAGGTGATCGAAACCAAGGCCGGCGGGCCGCGCTATACCACCGACCAATGGCACGTCGACGTCAGTTACCTGGCCGCCCCGCCGGCCGGCGCCGTGCTGCATGCCCAGGTCTTGCCGGAAAGCGGCGGCGACACACTGTGGTCGAGCGGCCGGCGCGTCTATGCGGCGCTCGATCCCGGGCTGGCCGCCCGCCTGGAAGGGCTGAGCGCGACCCATAGCATCGAACGCAGCGCCTGGCCCGAAATCATCCGCAGCCAGGAAAACGGCGAAGAGCGCTTCCGCCAGATCAGGGCCGAACGGGTTCCGGTCAGCCACCCGGTCATCCGCAGCCATCCGGTAACCGGCGAGAAACTGGTGTTCGTCAATCCGAAATACGTGGACCGCATCGATGGCCTGTCGCGCAAGGACAGCGACAACCTGCTCGACCACCTGTTCGGCCAGTTCGAGCGCCCCGAATTTCAGGCCCGTCTGCGCTGGGAGAAGGACACCGTCGCCGTCTGGGACAACCTGAGCACCGTCCATTACGCCGTTGCCGACTACCTCCCGGCCTACCGCCGGATGCACCGCGTCACCTTCTGACGAAGCCGCCCTTCAGGCGCGGCCGGAAGCACATAGACGCATTGCTGATAAGGAATTCAGATCTAAGTATTTAGCCATCAACACTGCTGTTTTTAGAATAAGCGTCAAGTAATCGGCCTTGTTTTAACAAACCGGTTGCATCGGTAATAACCATCGGCTCACGCCGATTATTTTTCCAAATATATAGACAACCGGTCTAATTCATTTCCGGTTGCCCCATTCTTACTGGAGCAAAATAATGAAGCTTCGCCTGATCAAACACCGCGACTTCGTTGCCGGCCTGTTTTTCTGCATTACCGGCCTGGCCTCTGCCTATGGCTCAACCGCCTATTCGCTGGGCACCGCAATGCGCATGGGGCCGGGGTATTTCCCGTTGGTCCTCGGCGTGCTGCTCACCGGCCTCGGCCTCGTGCTGGCGGCGCACAGCCTGAAACTCGACATCTCGAGCGACGAATCCCGGCTGATCGAGAAGCCCTGCCTGCGTTCGCTGTCGCTGATCGGGGCCGGCATGCTGCTCTTTGCCTTTTCGCTGAGTGGCGCCGGGCTTCTGCTCTCCACCATCGGTCTGGTCGTCATCAGCGGCCTCGCCTATCGCCAGTTCCGCTGGCATGAGCTCGGCCTGCTCAGTAGCGGCCTGGCGATTTTCGCCGTCGCCGTGTTCGTCTACGGCCTCGGCCTACCCTTCCAGGTTCTGCCGGCATGACCGAGCTGGGCGGACAATTGCTGCAGGGCTTCGATGCGGCCCTGACCGTCGGCAATGTTCTCTATTGCCTGCTCGGCGTCACGCTCGGCACGCTGATCGGCGTTTTGCCCGGCATCGGGCCGGTGGCCACGATCGCCATGCTGCTGCCGACGACCTACGGCCTGCCGCCGCTAACCGCGCTGATCATGCTGGCCGGCATCTATTACGGCGCCCAGTACGGCGGTTCGACCTCGGCGATCCTGGTCAATCTGCCCGGCGAATCCTCCTCCGTCGTCACCTGCCTGGACGGCTACGCCATGGCCCGCCGTGGCCGCGCCGGCGCGGCGCTCGGTATCGCCGCCCTCGGTTCCTTCTTTGCCGGCTCGGTGGCGACGCTGATCATCGCCGTGCTGGCGGCGCCGCTCGCCGCCCTGGCCCTCAAGTTCGGGCCGGCCGAATATTTCTCGCTGATGGTCCTCGGTCTGATCGCCGCCATCGTGCTGGCCAACGGCTCGGTGATCAAGGCCATCGCCATGATCGCCCTCGGCCTGCTGCTCGGCCTGGTCGGCACCGACGTCAATTCCGGCGTCGAGCGCTTCAGCTTCGGCATTCCCGAACTGTCCGACGGCTTCGGTTTCGTCGTCGTCTCGATGGGCATTTTCGGCATTGCCGAGATCATCCATAACCTCGAAAAAAACGAACAGCGCGACATCTTCGCGACCACCGTCGGCCGCCTGCTGCCCACCCGCGACGACTTCCGGCAATCCTGGAAGCCCGTGCTGCGCGGCACCTTCCTCGGTTCTCTGCTCGGCATCCTGCCCGGCGGCGGCGCCATTCTCAGCTCCTTCGCCTCCTACACGCTGGAAAAGAAACTGGCCAAGGACCCGAGCCGCTTCGGCCAGGGTGCCATCGAAGGGGTCGCCGGGCCGGAATCGGCCAACAACGCCGGCGCCCAGACCTCGTTCATTCCACTGCTCACCCTGGGCATCCCGCCCAACGCCGTGATGGCGCTGATGGTCGGGGCGATGATGATCCACGGCATCGTGCCCGGCCCGCAGGTGATGACCGAACGCCCGGAACTGTTCTGGGGGTTGATCGCCAGCATGTGGATCGGCAACGCCCTGCTGGTCCTCCTCAACCTGCCGCTGATCGGCCTCTGGATCCGCCTGCTCAAGGTGCCCTATCGCCTGCTCTACCCGGCCATCCTGCTGTTCTGCTGCGTCGGTATCTACAGCGTCAACCAGAGCGCGCTGGAACTCGCTTTCGCCGTCGGTTTCGGCCTGCTCGGCTACGTTTTCATCAAGCTCGACTGCGAACCGGCACCGCTGCTGCTCGGTTTCGTCCTCGGCCCGCTGATGGAGGAAAACCTGCGCCGGGCGCTGCTGCTCGCCCGGGGCGACGCGCTCGTCTTCCTCAGCCGCCCGCTCAGCGCCTTCCTGCTCTTCCTCGCCCTGCTGCTGGTCCTGGCGCTGGTCATTCCGAATATCCGAAAGACCCGCGACCAGGCCTTCCAGGACAGCTGATCCACCCCGAATTCCTTCCCCTCAGGAGCTTTTCAATGTTTTTCTCTCACCTCCGCCGGCATGGCAAGCAGTTGGCCGTCGCCGCCACGCTGGCGCTCAGCCTCGGCCAGGCCACCGCCGAATCGCTGAAGATCGGCTTCCTGCCGATCAGCACCCACGCCAAGTTCATGGTCGCCAAGGAAGCCGGGTTCTACGCCCAGGAAGGCTTCGACGCCGAATTGATCGAGTTCATCAACTCGGCCGACGGCCTCAATGCCCTCAACGCCCACAAGATCGACGTCGGGGCCTTCGGCACTTCGGCGCCGCTGATCCATATCGCCAAGGGCAGCAAGATCAAGGTCATCGGCGGCATCGTCAGCGGCGGCTCGTCCTTCATCATCCGCCCGGAAAACGCCGCCCTAATCAAGTCGCCGGCCGACTTCAAGGGCAAGAAGATCGCCACGGTGCGCCTGTCGACGGTCGATGCCATTCTGCGTGCCGCGCTCAAGGACGCCGGACTCGACTGGAAGAAGGACGTCCAGATCTTCGAACTGAAGAGCGCCCCGGCCGTCACCGAGGCGGTCAAGAGTAGCCAGGCCGACATCGGCGCGACCTGGGGGCCGCATGACCTGCGGGCCGAGGAACAGGGTCTGAAAGTGCTCTTCCACTCGACCGACCTCTACCCGGCCCACGTTTGCTGCCGCCTGGTGGTCACCGAGGACGGCAAGTCGGCCGAGATCTGGCAACGCTTCCTGCGCGCCATGCTGCGCGCCGAGAAGTTCGTCGTCGAGAACCACAAGGAAACGATCGACATCGTCAGCAAGTACGTCAAGCTCGACAAGGGCCTGCTCGACCGCGACCTCTACAACGTCTGGGTCGACCAGAGCACCGATCCCTACCTGAACGGCGTGCGCAAGTTCTGGGACACCATGCAGCACAGCGAATTCATTCCGCCCAAGGGCGACATCACGCCGTCCGTCGATCTCAAGCTCTATGACCGGGCGCTGACCAGCCTGGCCCGCGAGAACCCGAAGGATCCGTACTGGCAGAAGCTGATCAAGGACTTCAAGACAAAGAACAAGGCCTGATCGGGCGACCGTTTTTCCGGAAACCACCATGTCTGAATTCGACTACATCATCGTCGGGGCCGGCAGCGCCGGTTGCGTGCTGGCCAATCGGCTGAGCGCCGACGGCCGCCACCGGGTCGCCCTGGTCGAGGCCGGAGGCGCCGGGCGCCATCCGTCCTTCCACCTGCCGGTCGGCTATGTCTGGAACCGGGCCCATCCGCGCGGCAACTGGCTCTACCGTACCGAGCCGGAAGCCTCGAGCGGCCAGCGCCGCATCCTGTGGCCGCGCGGCAAGGTGCTCGGCGGTTCGTCGGCGATCAACGGCCTGCTCTACATCCGCGGCCAGGCCCGCGATTACGACGAATGGCGCGACCTGGGCAATGCCGGCTGGGGCTGGGACGACGTCCTGCCCTACTTCCGGCGTGCCGAGGACCAGGCCCGCGGAGCCGACCAATTCCATGGCGCCGGCGGCCCGCTCGGCGTGTCCGACCCGAGCGTCCGCCACCCGCTGTCCGAGGCCTTCATCGCCGCGGCCGGCGAAGCCGGTTTTCCAGCGCGCGACGATTTCAACCGCGACCAGCAGGAAGGTGTCGGCTATTTCCAGGTCACCGTGCGCAACGGCGTGCGCAGCAGCACTGCCAACGCCTATCTGAAACCGGCCCGCAAGCGCCCCAATCTGCGGGTGTTCACCGGCGCCCAGGTCAGCCGGATCGTGTTCGACGGGCGGCGGGCCTCCGGCATTGAGCTGCAAATCGACGGCCAGCGCCGGCACTTCACCGCCCGCCGGGAAGTGCTGCTCAGTGCCGGCGCGGTCGCCAGCCCGGCCCTGCTGCAACACTCCGGCATCGGCGACGAGGCGCATCTGCGCTCGCTCGGCATCCAGCCGGTGGCCGACCTGCCCGGCGTCGGCGAGAACCTGCAGGATCACTACATGGTCAGCCTGACCTTCCGCATCTGCGGCCTGACCACCTTCAACGAAACCGCCCGCGGCTGGCGCCTGCTCCGCGAGATCGCCCGCTACGGGCTGTCGCGGCGCGGCTTGCTGGCGATGAGCGCGTCGCACATCAACGCCTTCCTGCCGACCCGCGACAACCCGCAGCACCCGGACATCCAGTTCCATGTCATGCCCGGCACCTTCAATTTCGAAACCGGCCAGGTGGACAAGACGCCGGGCATGACCTGCGGCGTCTGCCAGTTGCGCCCGGAAAGCCGCGGCAGCATCCACATCGACAATGCCGATCCGCTCGTCGCGCCGCGCATCCGCCCCAACTACCTGGCCAGCGAAAAGGACCGCCGGGCGCTGCTCGACGGCCTGCGCCACGCCCGCCGCATCGCCGCCCAGCCGTCGCTGGCCCGCCATATCGAGGTGGAAAACCTGCCCGGCCAGCAGACCGAATCCGATGAAGCCCTGCTCGAATTCGCCCGGCAGACCGGCAAGACGCTTTACCACCCGGTCGGCACCTGCCGCATGGGCCACGACAGCCTGGCGGTCGTCGACAACCAGCTGCGCGTGCATGGCCTCGACGGCCTGCGCGTCATCGATGCCTCGGTGATGCCGACGCTGATTTCCGGCAACACCAACGGGCCGACCATCATGATCGCCGAGCGCGCCGCCGACCTGATCCTCGGGGGGATTGCCTGATGACTGCCGCCTTCCAGACTCTGCGCGACCCGGCCCTGCTGCGCCGGCAACTCTACATCGACGGTCAGTGGGTGGCCGGCGACGGCGCCCCGCTGGCGGTGCACAACCCGGCCAGCGGCGAACTGCTCGGCACGGTGTCGACCGCCAGCGCCGACCTCGTCGACCACGCCATCGGCGCCGCCGCGGCGGCCCTGCCGGCCTGGCGGGCCAAGCCGGCCAAACAGCGCGCCGCCATCCTGCGCCGCTGGTACGAACTGATCCTCGAACACGCCGACGATCTGGCCCGCATCATGACCCTGGAACAGGGCAAGCCGCTGGCCGAAGCGCGCGGAGAAATCCTCTTCGGCGCCTCCTTCATCGAATGGTTCGCCGAGGAAGGCAAGCGCGTCTACGGCGAAATCGTCCCGCCGCCGAGCAGCGACCGCCGCCTGCTCGTCCTCCGCGAACCGGTCGGCGTCTGCGCCGCCATCACGCCGTGGAATTTCCCCAGCGCGATGCTGGCGCGCAAGGCCGCACCGGCCCTCGCCGCCGGCTGCACGCTGGTCGTCAAGCCGGCCGAAGCGACGCCCCATTCGGCCCTGGCGCTCGCCGAACTGGCCGAGCGGGCCGGTCTGCCGCCCGGCGCGCTGAACATCGTGCTCGGCGATCCGCAGCGGATCGGCGAACAGCTGACCGGGCATCCGGCCGTGCGCAAGCTGTCGTTTACCGGCTCGACCCGGGTCGGCCGGCTGCTGCTCGCCCAGGCGGCGGCCAACGGCCAGAAGGTCAGCCTCGAACTGGGCGGCAATGCGCCTTTCATCGTCTTTGCCGACGCCGACCTCGAACAGGCCGTGGCCGGCGCCATCGCCGCCAAGTATCGCAATGCCGGGCAGGTCTGCGTCGCGGTGAACCGCATTTTCGTCCATGCCGCGCTCTACGACCGTTTCGTCGCCGATTTCGTTGCGGCGACGCGTCGCCTGGTGGTTGGCGACGGCCTCGACCCGGCTAGCCAGGTCGGGCCGCTGATCAACGCCACCGCGCTGGCCCGGGTCGAAACGCTGATCGGCGAAGCCGTCGCCCACGGCGCCCAGGTGGCCGCCGGCGGCCGGCGCCATGCGGCGGGTGAACTGTTCTTCGAGCCGACCGTATTGACCGATGTCGGGGCCGACGAGCGTGTGGTACGCGAGGAAATCTTCGGGCCGGTCGTCAGCATCCACCGCTTCACCGACGACCAAGCTGTGCTCGCCCAGGCCAACGCCACCGAATACGGCCTGGCCTCCTACTTCTACACCCGCGATATCGGCCGCTTGTTCCGCATCGCCGAGGGCCTGCAATTCGGCATGGTCGCCGTCAACACCCCGGCCATCTCGAGCGAGGCCTCGCCCTTCGGCGGCATCAAGGCCTCCGGCCAGGGGCGCGAAGGTTCGCGCCACGGCATCGACGATTACCTCGAATACAAAACCGTCTGGATCGCCGGACTCTGATTTCAACCCTTTGATTGCTACTTATCCCATGAACGCCAGCCTCCATCACCTCGCCCACATCACCACCCGCGACCCCGCCGAATACCAGGCGGCGCTCGGCGTCCATCGCTGGGCCAAGCTGCAGCAGCAGATCCGCTATCTCTGGGGCAACGAGGATTATTTCCGGCTGCGCTTCAAGGCCGCCGGCATCGATTCGCCGGACGACATCCGCAGCCTCGACGATTTCCGCCGCCTGCCCGCCTTCATGGACAAGGCCAGCCACCGCCAGTCACAGGAAGATTCGCTGGCTCGCTACAACCATCCCTTCGGCCTGCACCTGACGGCGCCGCTCGACAAGGTGGTGCATCTGGCCGGCACCTCGGGCACGACCGGTCAGCCGACCTTCTACGCTTTCACCCAGCGCGACCTCGACATCTCGCACCAGACCCTCGGTCGCCTCTTCGCCTTCGCCGGCATCCGGCCGGGCGACACCACCTTCCACGCCTTCGGCCTGTCGCTGTGGCTGGCCGGCATCACCTACGTCCAGGCCCTCGAAGCCTACGGCGCCCGCCCGGTCGCCCTGGGCGCCGAAGCCGGCGTGCCGAAGATCCTGCGCTACATCGAATTCACCCGGCCGCGCGCCCTGTTCGCCACGCCCTCGATGGTCAACCAGCTGATCGAGCGGGCGCCGCAGGAAATCGGCAAGCCGGTCGGCGCCCTCGGCATCAAGCTGGTGCTCTGCGCCGGCGAGCCCGGCGCCGGGCTGCCCGCCTTCCGCCAGCGCGTCCGTGAGCATTTCGGCGCCGAGGTCCATGACTTCATGGGCGGGGCCTGGCACAACGCGTTGATTTCCTGCGCCAGCCACGACTATCACGGCATGCACTACCTGACCGACGACAGCTGCTTCCGCTACGACCTGGTCGATCCGACGACCAAGGAACCGTTGCTACTGACCGACGGCGCCGTTGGCGAAGCCCTTCACACCGCGCTCGATTACCAGGCGGCGCCGGCCTTCCGCTACGCCACCGGCGACATCGTCAAGATCCACGTCGGCGAATGCCCGGGCTGCGGCACCTTCGGCACGCGCATGGAAATCGTTGGCCGGGCCGACGACATCCTGATGATCAAGGGCGTCAAGGTCTATCCGGCGGCGATCCAGAGCGTCGTGCTGCAGTTCCAGCCGGAAATCTCCGGCGAGCTGCGCATCCGCCTCGATGGCCCGCCGCCGCGCGTCGAGCCGCCACTGCGCCTGGCCATCGAAGCCGCGCCGGATACCGGCGAAGCGGCCTGGCCGGAACTTGCCCGGCGCATCGAGCAGCGCATCCGCGAGCTGCTCACCTTCCGCCCGGAAGTCACGATCCTGCCCTACGGCAGCCTGCCGCGCACCGGCGCCAAGACCAAGCTGATCGAAATCGCTCAGCCCGCCTAAGCAAGCCGCAACCAAGGAAAACCACATGTCCCGCGTTTCGCCATACCGCCGCCGTACCCTGCTGCTCGCCGCCGCCCTCGCCCTCGGCACCTCCTTCACCGCCCAGGCCGACAACTGGCCGAGCAAGCCGATCAAGCTGGTCGTCCCCTACCCGCCGGGCGGCGCCGCCGACACGGTCGGCCGCATCTTTGCCGAAAAGCTGTCGGAAAGCCTGAAACAGTCGGTGGTGGTGGACAACCGACCGGGCGCCGGCACCGCCATCGCGGCGGAATATGTCGCCAAGTCGGCGGCGGACGGCTACACGCTGTCCCTGGTGCCGACCGGCCAACTGACCATCCTGCCGCACCTCGCCAAGGAACCGCGCTTCGACCCCTTCACCAGCTTCACGCCGATTTCGCAGTTGGCCTATACCTCGGTGGTCATCGCCGCATCGCCCGAGCTGCCGGTAACCAACCTCAAGGAAGCCGTCGCGCTGGCCAAGACCAAACCCGGCCGGCTGAGCTATTCGTCGAGCGGCAGCGCCACCATCATCCATCTGGCCGGCGAGTATTTTGCCTCGGTCGCCGGCATCGAGTTGCTGCACGTGCCGTTCAAAGGCAGCGCGCCGGCCGTCACCGCGCTGCTCGGCAACGAGGTGAACCTGGCTTTCGACACCCTGACCATCCTGGCGCCGCAGATCAAGGCCGGCAAGATCAAGGGCCTGGCGATCGCCGCCCGCGAACGCTCGCCGCTGCTGCCCAATGTGCCGACGGTGATCGAGGCCGGCTATGCCGATTTCGAGGTGCCGTCGTGGTTCGGCCTGGTCGCTCCGGCCGGTACGCCGAAGGAGATCGTGCAAAAGCTCAATGCCGAGATCACCGCCATCGCCAAACAGCCGGCGACGCGGGAAAAGCTCGCCGCCCAGGGCCTGGAGCCGTGGCCGTCGACGCCGGAACAGTTGGCCGATCACGCCAAGTACGGACAGATCGTCAAGAAAGCCAGGATCACTTTCGATTGAGCCGGAGGACGCCATCATGAGCATCGAATTCATCGGTTTTCTCGCCCACCAGGAGGCCAGCGAATCGGTCGTGCCGCACGGCCCGCTGGTCAATCCCGAGTTCGTCGGCGCCTACGCCCGGACGCAGGAGTACGGCGGTTTCGACAAGGCGCTGATCGCCTACCACAGCGCCGCGCCGGACGGCTTCCAGGTGGCCGCCTACGCGGCCCGGGAGACCAGCCGCCTCGGCCTGCTGATCGCCCATCGGCCGGGCGTCGTGGCGCCGACCGTGGCCGCCCGCCAGTTCGCCACGCTCGATCACTTCAGCCAGGGCCGCGCCGCGGTCAACATCATCACCGGCGGCAACGATGCCGAGCAGCAACGCGACGGCGACTTTCTCGGCTACGACGAACGCTACGAACGCACCGACGAGTACCTGAGCCTGATCAAGCAGGCCTGGCAAAGCCCGGAACCCTTCGATTTCGACGGCCGGCACTACAAGGTGCGCGGCCATTTCGCCAAGGTCCGCCCGCTGCAACGCGGGCCGGCCGGCCCGCAGATTCCGGTCTATTTCTCCGGCTCGTCGCCGGCCGCCGTCGCGGTAGCCGGCAAGCACGCCGACGTCTTCATGATGTGGGGCGAACCGCTCGCTGGCATCGCCGAACAGATCGCCGCCGTGCGCGCCTCGGCGGCCCGCTACGGCCGGGCCGACAAGCTGCGTTTCAGCCTGTCGATCCGCCCCATCCTCGGCGCCACCGAGGACGAGGCCTGGACACGGGCCGAACGCATCCTCGCCGCCACTCGCGGCAAGCTGGAGAAAGCCGCCGGCCCCGGCGGCCTGCACCGGATCGCCCCGGGCCAGCCGCAGAACGTCGGTTCGCAGCGTCTGGCCGCCTTCGCCGCCCAGGGAACGGTGCTCGACAAGCGCCTGTGGACCGGCATCGCCGCCCTGACCGGGGCGGTCGCCGGGACCGCCGCGACGACCGGAATCGGCGGCAATTCGACCGCTCTGGTCGGGACACCGGAACAGGTCGCCGAAGCGCTGCTCGATTACCACGACCTCGGCGTCGGCACCTTCCTGATCCGCGGCTTCGATCCGTTGCTCGATGCCGTGCAGTACGGTCGGGAACTGATTCCCGAGGTGCGCCGCCAGCTCGCCCTGCGCCAGCATCCCGGCCAGGCGCGCCGGGCGGCTGCCGGCCTGTGAGCAGTCGCCAGACCATGACCGCCGGCCAGCCGCCCATCGCCTACATGGCCCGGACACGGGCCTATTACCTCGCCCTCGGCTACGACAACCCGTATGCCTGGGCGCATTACGACACCGTACCGTTCACCCCGCTCGGCCAGGCACTGGCCGCCACCCGCCTGACGCTGGTCACCACGGCGGCGCCCTTCCAGCCCGGCAAAGGCGAGCAGGGGCCGGGCGCGCCGTACAACGCCGCCGCCAAGTTCTACCAGGTGTATTCCGGCGACACTGCGGCGGAGCACGACCTGCGCATCGCCCATGTCGCCATCGACCGCCAGCACACGACGATGACCGACAGCGGCGCGTGGTTTCCGCTGCCCCGCCTGCGGACCCTGGCCGAACAGGGCGAATTCCTGCTGGCCGGGCGCTTTCACGGCTTTCCGACCAACCGCAGCCAGCGCCAGACGCTGGCCGTGGACGCGCCGGAGCTGCTCGCCCGTTGCCGGGCGGATGGCGTCCAGGCAGCCTTGCTCGTCGCCAATTGCCCGGTCTGCCACCAGAGCCTGGCGCTGGCCGCCCGCCATCTCGAGGCCAACGGCATCGCCACGGTCGTTCTCGGTTGCGCCCGCGATGTCGTCGAGCATTGCGGCGTGCCGCGCTTGCTGTTCAGCGACTTCCCGCTCGGCAATGCCGCCGGCCGGCCGCATGACCCGGCGGCCCAGCAACAGACGTTGCGCCTGGCGCTCGACCTGCTGCGTCAGGCGACGGCGCCGCGCACCACTTGGCAGTCGCCGCTGGTCTGGCCCGGTTCGCCCGACTGGAAGCTCGATTACGCCAACCCCGAACGCCTCGATCCGACCGCCCTCGCCGGCCTGCGCCGGGAAGCCGAAGCCGCCCGGCTGACCGCCCGCCAATTGCGCGACGACACCCTGGCCCCCACTTTTTGCAGCCTTTAAAACAGAAAGCCACCATGTCCGAAGTCCTCTACGAATCCCGCGACGGCATTGCCGAAATCACCATCAACCGGCCGGAGAAATACAACGTCCTGACCCACGAAGTCGTCGCCGGCTTGCGCGCCGCCTGGGAACGCTTCAACGCCAGCGACGACCGCGTCGCCATCCTGGCCGGGGCCGGCGAAAAGGCCTTCACGGCCGGCGCCAACCTGCGCGACATCCCGCATGACCTGTGGCGCGCCATCCCCGGCGCCGGCATCGCCGTCGACAAGCCGATCATCGCCGCCACCGCCGGTCTGGTCGTCGGCGGCGGCCTGGTCCTGGTGCAGTTCGCCGATCTCGCCATTGCCGCCGACAACACGGTGTTTTCCTACCCGGAAGCCAAAGTCGGCTTCTCCGGCGGGCTGATCAGTTCGCTGGCGGCGCGCATCCCGCACAAGGTAGCGATGGAATTGCTGCTGGTCGGCGGCCGGATCGACGCCAGCCGGGCCTACGAGGTCGGCCTGGTCAACCGCGTCGTGCCACTCGGCCAGGAACTGGCGGCAGCCCGCGAGCTGGCAGCGCAGATCGCCGCCAACGCGCCGCTCGTCGTCCAGTTGCTGAAACGTTTCGTCGGCCAGGTGATCGCCAAAGGGCCGACCGAGGTGGCCGCCATTGCCCGCGCCGAGATCGAAAAGATCAACACCTCCGGCGACTTCCACGAAGGCATCGCCGCTTTCGTCGAAAAACGCCCGCCGTTCTTCAACGGCAACTAAACCCATTTACCTTCAGGAGCTTCCCCATGTCGAATAACGCAGGCAAACGCCTTCTTTCCGTCTTGCTCGGCGCCAGCGCCCTGCTCGCCGTTCCCCTGGCCCAGGCCGACAGCTGGCCGAGCAAGCCGCTCAAGCTGATCGTCGCCTTCCCGCCGGGCGGCGCCTCCGACGCGGTCGGCCGGATCTACGCCGAAAAGCTGTCCGAAGCGTTCAAGCAACCGGTGCTGGTCGACAACAAGCCGGGCGCCGGCACCGCGATCGCTGCCGAAGCCGCCGCCAAGGCCGCGCCGGACGGCTACACGCTGTCGCTGGCGCCGGCCGGCCAACTCACCGTACTGCCGCACTTGAACAAGAAGCTGCCTTACGACCCGATCCGCGACTTCGCGCCGGTTTCCATCGTCGCCTCGGTGCCCTACGTGCTGGCCGCCAGCCCCAACGTCCACGCGGCCAACAGCAAGGAACTGATTGCCGCCGCCAAAAAGGAACCGGGCAAGCTGACCTATTCCTCGTGTGGCAACGGCACGCTCTGCCACCTGAGCGGCGAACTGTTCAAAAGCCTGACCGGCACCGACCTGCTGCACATCCCGTTCAAGGGCAGCGCGCCGGCCGTCACCGCACTGCTCGGCGGCGAAGTCGACCTCTCCTTCGACACGCTGACTATCCTCGCCCCGCAGATCAAGGCCGGCAAGATCAAGGGCCTGATCGTTTCGAGCAAGGAGCGTTCGCCCTTGATCCCCAACGTGCCGACCGCCGCCGAAGTCGGCCTGCCCCAGTTCGACGTCAGCTCGTGGTTCGGCATCGTCGTCCCGGCGGCGACGCCGAAGGAGATCGTGCACCGCCTGAACCAGGAACTGGTCCGCATCGCCAAGCTGCCTGACGTCCGGGAACGCCTGCTGGCCCAGGGTCTCGACGCCAGCCATACGACGCCGGAAGCGTTCGCCAAGTCGATCAAGGACGACTCGGCGCGCTGGGGCAAGATCGTCCAGTCCTCCGGCGCCAAGCTGGATTAAGGGGGAACCGATGAACGCACCGGAAAAACATCTGGCCAGCGAACTCCGCCAGGCCCGCATCGACCTCGCTGCGGCTTGCCGCCTGGTCGCCCTGTTCGGCTGGACCGACCTGCTGGCGACGCATATCTCGCTGCGCGTCCCGGGCCGCCACGACCGCTACCTGGTCAATCCCTTCGGCCTGCTGTTCGAGGAGGTCACCGCCTCGTCGGTCCTCGAAGTCGACCTCGACGGCAAGATCATCGCCGGCGACGGCGACCTCAACCCGGCCGGCACGGTGATCCACGGCGCCATCCATGGCGCCGTCGAACAGGCCGCCGCCGTCGTCCACCTGCACAGCCGGGAAGGCGTCGCGGTTTCCTGCCAGGAACAGGGCCTGCTGCCGCTGAACCAGATGGCGCTGATGGTCTATGGCGACATCGCCTATCACGACTTCCAGGGCGTTGTCCTCGATGATGCCGAACGCAGCAGCCTGCTCGCCAACATGGGCGACAAGCCCCTGCTCATCCTGCGCAATCACGGCACGCTGGCGGTCGGCCGCAGCATGGCCGAAGCCTTCGCCCGCATCTGGCGGCTGGAGCGGGCCTGCCGCTTCCAGCTCGCCGCGCAGTCGGCCGGCGTGCCTTTGCGCCAACTGCCGGCGGAGGTGATCGCCCGGACGCTCGAACAGGCCAAGGTGCTTTACGGCCCCCTGGCCAGCTTCATGCCCTCCGGCAAACGCGAGTGGGCGGCCTTGCTGCGCCGGCTCGACCGCGAAGCGCCGGGCTACCGGAACTAGGCGATGGGCCAGCCCTCGATCGCCATCTTCGGTGCCGGCGCCATCGGCATCTACCTGGCCAGCCAGTTCGCGGCGGCCGGGATCGCGGCCAGCCTGATCACCCGGCCGGGGAAAGCCCTGCCGGTACCGCTGATCGTCGAAGACGACCAGGGCCGGCGGAGCGCCCCGGCGATTGTCCAGGTGCCGGCCGACCAGCCGGCGCCGCACGATATCGTGATCGTCACCGTCAAGGCCCACCAGCTCGCCGCCGCCCAGCCCGAAATCCGCTCCTGGCTGGCCGCCCAGGGCCAACTGGTGCTGGCCCAGAACGGCCTGCCCTGGTGGTATTTCCAGGGCCTGGCCGGCGCACACGGCGGGCGGCGGTTGCAGGCTGCCGACCCGGACGGCAGCCTGCTGCAGGGCATCGACCTGCAGCGGACCATCGCCTGCGTCATCCACAAATCGGTCGACCGCCCCGAACCCGGGCGCATCCTGGCCTTCTCGGCCGCCGGCGACCGTTTCATCTTCGGCCGGCCGCTCGGCGGCCTTGACCCGGCCTTGCAGCGCCTGATCGATACCTTCCACCGGGCCGGGCTGCCGGCCGAGGCCTCGGCCGACATCCGCGGCGACCTGTGGGACAAGCTGCTCGGCAACGTCGTGCTGAACCCCCTGAGCGCATCGACCGGCCGCGACCTCGCCGCCCTGCTCGACGACACCGAGACGCACGCCCGGATCACGGCCGGCATGCAAGAGGCACGGGCGGTTGCCGGTTCCTTCGGGATTGCGGCCGGGCGCTCGATCGCCGAACGCCTGGAACGTACCGTCGCGATCGCCCGCCGGGGCAGTTTCCGGACCTCGATGCTGCAGGACCGCCAGGCCGGCAAGCCGCTGGAACTTGACCCGATTGTCGGCGCGGTGATCGAACTGGCCCGCCTGAACGCCATCGCAACACCAACGCTGGATCGCCTCTATGCCGAGGCCCGCGCCATCTCTCTCTGAATTTTCGATCGACCAGGAGTATCACCATGAGCAATCAGAAACTGCTTGATTTCGTCCAGGGCATCACCCGCCTGCTGGACACCAATCCGAACGAGGAAATCATCCTCACCCACGGCCAGAAGCTGCTTGCCGAACTGGTCGCCAGCGACGACTGGCTGCCCGACCAGTTCGCCCAGCCGCATCCGCAGTATTACCAGCAGTACCTGCTCTATGCCGACCCGCTGGATCGTCTGTCGATCGTCAGCTTCGTCTGGGGGCCGGGCCAGAAGACGCCGGTGCACGACCACCTGACCTGGGGCCTGGTCGGCGGCCTGCGCGGCCGCGAACGCGAAACGACCTACGAGAAACAGGCCGACGGCAGCTACCTGGCGACCGGCACTGGCGTACTGCAGCCCGGCGAAACGACCGCCGTCTCGCCGGCCATCGGCGACGTGCACGAGGTTGCCAACGATCTGGCCGACCAGCCGTCGATCAGCATCCACGTCTATGGGCGCAACATCGGCCGGGTCGATCGTCACGTTTTCGACCCGCTCAGCGGCGCGGCAAAGTCCTTCGTCTCGGGCTATGCCAGCACCGTCGTGCCCAATCTGTGGAGCTGATGGATGAGCGCCGCCATTCGCCACAGTACCTATGCCGAGGTCCGGGCCGCCCTGCTCGCCCGCCGCGAAATCGCCCTGCTCGACGTCCGCGAGGAAGACCCGCACGCCCAGGCGCATCCGCTGTTTGCCGCCAACTTTCCGCTGTCGCGCATTGCCACCAACGCCTACGCCAAACTGCCCCGCCGCTCGGTGCCGATCGTCGTCCTCGATGACGGCGAAGGCGACGCCGAACGTGCCGCCGCCAAGTTGAGCGAACTCGGCTACAGCGACGTCGCCGTGCTGGCCGGCGGCGTCGCCGGCTGGGCGGCGGCCGGCGGCGAACTGTTCCGCGACGTCAATGTGCCGAGCAAGGCGTTTGGCGAACTGGTCGAAGCCACCCGCCATACCCCATCGTTCTCGGCCGAAGAGGTGCAGGCGCTGATCGACGCCAATGCCGATGTGGTCATCGTCGACGCCCGTCGTTTCGACGAATACCAGACGATGAGCATTCCGACCGCGACCAGCGTGCCCGGCGCCGAACTGGTGCTGCGCGTCCCAGCCCTGGCGCCGGCCGCGAACACCCAGGTCATCGTCAATTGCGCCGGCCGCACGCGCAGCATCATCGGCACCCAGTCGCTGATCAACGCCGGCCTGCCCAACCCGGTGGCGGCCCTGCGCAACGGCACCATCGGCTGGACGCTGGCCGGGCAAACCCTGGAGCGCGGGCAAAGCCGGCGCTTCGGCGAGGTCGACGAGGACACCCGGCAAAGCGCCGGCGAGGCCGCCCGGCAGGTTGCCGAGCGGGCCGGCGTCGGGCGCATCGGCCGCGATACGTTGGCTTCATGGCAACAGCAGGACGGCCGCAGCACCTATTTCTTCGACGTGCGCCCGCCGGAAGAGTACGAAGCCGGGCACCTGCCGGGCTTTCGCAACGTCCCCGGCGGCCAGTTGGTGCAGGAAACCGAAATGGTCGCCCCGGTCCGCGGCGCCCGCCTGGTGCTGGCCGACGATGCCGGCGTGCGCGCCGACATGAGCGCCTCATGGCTGGCCCAGATGGGCTGGGAAGTTTATGTGCTGGACGACGTCGGTCCAGCCGACTTCACCGAAAGCGGCCCGTGGCAGCCGCCGCTGCCGGCGCTGCCCGCGGTCAACTTCATTTCGCCGGCCGAATTAGCCCGCCACCAGCGGGAAACCGGCGATGTCGCGGTCCTCGATCTGACGACCAGTGCCAACTACCTGCGCGGCCATGTGCCGGGCGCCTGGTTCGTCCAGCCCTCGCGGCTCGCCGCCGCGCTCGACCGGATTCCGCCGGCCAGCCTGTATGTGCTGACTTGCGCCACCAGCCAGCTTGCGGTGTTCTTCGCCGCCGAACTGGAAGAACTGCTGGCCAGCCCGGTCCGCGTTCTGGCCGGTGGTACGCAGGGCTGGCGCGCCGCCGGCCAGCCGCTCGAAGCCGGGCCAACCTTGCTGGCCTCGCCGCCGATCGACCGCTACCGCCGCCCCTACGAAGGCACCGACAACCCGCGCGAAGCCATGCAAGGCTATCTCGACTGGGAATTCGGACTGGTCGAACAACTGGCGCGGGACGGCACGCACGGCTTCTTCGTCATTTGAAACGTTCGCGGGGCCGCCGCCCTAGTCTCAAATAAATTGATTGTGCATAGTGTGTAAAAATGCTGTGAGGAAAAAGCCATCAAGTACGCCCTTCCTGTACCGACGTTGTGCCACCTCTTAAAAATAGTTTTTTTTGACTGAAACAAAATGAGTTTCGACGACAAGACGATACGTTTTTGGATTTTGGTGCAATGGGCAATCTGGATTGGTTTGGTATTTATACATCTTCTCGGGTTTGTATCGTCATCCGGGACGACTGTTCCGCTTCGGCTAGTCAAAGGTGATTCAGTCGAAATTTTGGTTTTTAGACCTCTTCCTGATCCTTTGCACTTGCAGTTGGTTTTTGAAAAGCAATCAGGCGTAAAGCGTCCTGAACTTGGAGGGAAGGGGCGCATAGAAACCGATGGAGGATTCAGATTCGACAGCCCAGGGGAATCCGTCAAACTTCAGATTACTAACAACGGTACAAGTTCGGCTTTTGAAATGTTTCCAGGCGGCAATCTTGCTTTCGAAGAAAGACATGACAAGGCGGTGCGAGATTTCATGCCGTTCGTGGAGGACGATGATCCCGCAATGTTTCCTTGGCCTCCTGCAAATAATCTAAGGCCAGTTCTTTCCACTGGGTTATCGAGATTAACAATCTCGGTGCTAGAAACAGGACCGTTAACAGCGGGAGAGCTAGTGATGCTCGATATCGGCGCCCCAATAAATCCTAAGACCGTTCATACGCAAAGCTATCTGTGGCTGGGATCGCTGATGTTGCTCTGGCCGATCAGCATCATTCTGTTGCTTTTGTATGGCGTCTTTTTGCTAAAAAAAAACCATTAAGGCCTGACGAGGCTTTCTATGCCATTAGGAAAGGAGCCATCGCTAATCAGGCCCCGGCTTCCTACACGCTTTGTTGGCCCCAAAAAAACAGCCCGTCACAGTCAAGTGACGGGCTCAAACGCAAATTGCGTGATGGAGAGAGACTTGCATGACCGCCTGACGCGGCCACGCAACGGAATTTAGCGCCCGGCGCGACGATTCCCAACAATTTGCTTCGTATAAGCACAGAAGTACCGACGTTTTGTCTTTATCCACCGGCTGCGTGCCAGCAAAGCGCAGTTTTTTGGCATAAGCAACGCAGAAATACGTCGTTCGCCCCGCTCCGGTGTGTCACTAGCATCCAAATCCTGCGCCCAGCCTGTCAGGCTCGCCCTCCATCATCGACCAACCCATGATCCAACTCGACAACATCGTCAAACACTACAGCGGCGCCCAAGGTCCGGTCGAAGCCCTGAGCGGCATCGACCTCGGCATCAAACCTGGGGAAATTTTCGGCATCATCGGCCGCAGCGGCGCCGGAAAAAGCACGCTGATCCGCTGCATCAACCTGCTCGAACGCCCGACCGGCGGCCGGGTCCGCGTTGCCGGCCGGGAGCTGACCGCGCTCGACAAGACGGAACTGCGCACCGCGCGGCAGGAGATCGGCATGATCTTCCAGCATTTCAACCTGCTCTCCTCGCGTACCGTCTTTGCCAATGTCGCGCTGCCCCTGGAAGTGGCCGGTCTGGCGCGCGCCGACATCGAGACGCGAATTGCGCCCCTCCTCGACCTGGTTGGACTGAGCGAACACCGGGAGCGTTATCCGACCCAGCTTTCCGGCGGCCAGAAACAGCGCGTCGGCATTGCCCGGGCGCTGGCCAGCCACCCCAAGGTCTTGCTCTGCGACGAGGCCACCTCGGCCCTCGACCCGGAAACTACCCGTTCGATTCTGGCGCTGCTCAAGGACATCAACCAGCGCCTCGGCCTGACCATCGTCGTCATCACCCATGAAATGCAGGTCATCAAGGCGCTTTGCGACCGCGTCGCCGTCCTCGACAGTGGCCGCATCGTCGAGCAAGGCGAAGTCTTCAGCGTATTCACTCAACCCGAGCACCCGGTCACCCGGACCATGATCCGCGACGTTCTCGGCCAGGACATTCCGCCCGGGCTGCTCGAGCGCCTGAGCCAGTCGCATCTGGCACGGGGTGGGCGGCTGTTCCGCTTTTCGCTGACCAGCGAGGAAACCGATGCGCCGCTGATCTCGCAGCTCAGCCGCAACTACCACCTCGACATCAACATCCTGCACGGCCAGATCGACGAGATCCAGGGCCGCCCCTACGGCAGTTTCCTGGTTCTCGTCGAGGGCGCCGCCGAGCGACAGGAGGCGGCATGGACCTGGGCGCGGCAAAACGGGATTCGGGTGGAGCGCGCCGATGTCCATTGAGTTGCTTCGCCTGTTCTCCGAGTCGTTCCTGGAAACCCTGGGCATGGTCGGCATCGCCGGCGGGATTGCTGCCCTCTTCGGCATTCCGCTCGGCCTGCTGCTGACCGTCACCAGCCCCGGCCACATCCTCCCCCGCCCGCTGTTCAACCGCGCCCTCGGCATCACGGTCAACGCCGTGCGCTCGACGCCCTTCATCATCCTGATGGTGGCGATCATCCCGCTGACCCGTCTGCTCACCGGCACCTCGATCGGGACCGCCGCAGCGGTCGTGCCGCTCGCCATCGCCGCCATCCCATTTGTCGGTCGCCTGGTCGAAGGCGCCCTGCGCGAGGTCGATGGCGGCTTGATCGAGGCCGCCGAAGCGATCGGTGCCACGCCGCTGCAAATCATCCGCAAGGTGCTGGTACCGGAAGCCCTGCCCGGCATCGTCAACGGCCTGACCATTACCTTCGTCAGCCTGATCGGCTATTCGGCGATGGCCGGCGCCGTCGGTGGCGGCGGCCTGGGCGACCTGGGCATTCGTTATGGCTACCAGCGCTTCATGCCCGAGGTAATGCTGCTGGTCGTCGCCGTCCTGATCGTTTTCGTGCAACTGGTCCAGTCCCTCGGCGATCACCTGTCACGCCGCCTCAACCACCGTTGATTTCAAGCCACGCCATTACCCACTCTCCCGGAGGAACCACCATGACTTTCCGTTTCAGCCGTCTCTTGGCCGTATTACTCGCCAGCGTCGCCCTCTCGGCCGGCGCCGACGACAAGGTTTACAAAATTGGCGTCACCGGCGGCCCGCACGCCCAGATCCTCGAACAGGTCAAGAAACTGGCCGAGAAGGATGGCCTGAAGATCCAGGTCGTCGAATTCTCCGATTACATCCAGCCGAATGCCGCCCTGGTCGCCGGCGACCTGGCCGCCAACAGCTTTCAGCACCAACCCTATCTCGACAACCAGGTGAAGGATCGCGGCTACAAGCTGGTCTCGGTGGCGACGACCGTTACCTTCCCGATGGGCCTCTACTCGAAAAAGCTGAAATCCCTGGCCGATCTGCCGAACGGCGCCCAGGTCGCGATTCCGAACGACCCGACCAACGGCGGTCGCGCCCTGCTCCTGCTGGAAAAGAAAGGGGTTCTCAAGCTCAAGCCGCAGGCCGGCCTGAAGGCGACGCCGCTCGACATCGTCGACAATCCGAAGAAGCTGAAGATCAAGGAAATCGATGCCGCCCAGTTGCCGCGTACGCTGGACGATGTCGAGGCCGCGGCAATCAACACCAATTACGCCTTGCCGGCCGGCCTCGATCCGAAGAAGGACGCCATTGCCATCGAAGAAGCCCGCTCGCCCTACGTGAACGTGATCGCCGTGCGCGACCAGGACCGCGATGCGGCATGGCTGAAGACGCTGATCAAGCACTACCACAGCCCGGCGATCAAGAAATTCATCGCCGACGAGTTCAAGGGATCGATCGTCGCCTCCTGGTAAGGCGCGGCCCTAGCGGCCGAGACGAATCTGCCGTCTCGGCCGTTCCTGGCGCTCAGCCAATACGGTCGAGCGCCGCCTGCAGATCAAGGCGCAGATCGTCGACATCCTCGATGCCGACCGACAGGCGCACCAGTGAATCGCTGATTCCCAGGCGGGCTCTTTGCTCGGGCGGAATGGTGGCGTGCGTCATGATCGCCGGATGCTCAATCAGGCTTTCCACGCCGCCCAGGCTTTCGGCCAGCGAAAAGAGCTCGAATCCTTCGAGAAAACGCCGCGTCCCGGCCAGGTCGGTTGCCAGGTCAAGGGCGATCATGCCGCCGAAGCCGCGCATCTGGCGGCGGGCGAGTTGATGCTGCGGGTGCGATGCCAGGCCCGGATAACGGACCTGCCGCACTTCCGGACGCCGCTCCAGCCAGTTGGCCAATTCCTCGGCGTTTTCGCAATGCCGTTGCATGCGCACATTGAGGGTTTTGACGCCGCGCAGCGCCAGGAAGCTGTCGAAAGGCCCGGCAATGGCACCGACCGAGTTCTGCAGAAATCTCAGGCGTTCGAGATTTTCGGCATTGCGCTGGTCGCCGCTGACCACGGCGACACCGCCGATCACGTCCGAGTGGCCATTCAGGTATTTGGTCGTCGAATGGACGACGATATCGAAGCCCAGTTCGAGCGGGCGCTGTATCCACGGGCTGGCGAAGGTGTTGTCGGCGACCGTGATGATCTGGTGGGCGCGGGCGATCTTGGCCAGGGCCGCCAGATCGACCAGCCGCAGCAGCGGATTGGTCGGCGTTTCGACCAGCAACATCCGGGTCTCCGGGCGAATCGCCGCACGCAAGGCCGCCGGGTCGCTCAGATCGACAAAACTGACCGACAGGCCGGCGCTCCGTTTGCGGACCCGCTCGAGCAGGCGATAGGTGCCGCCGTAGAGATCGTCGCCGGCGATGATGTGGGAGCCGGCATCGAGCAGTTCGAGCACCGTGGCAATGGCCGCCAGGCCGGAGGCGAAGGCAAAGGCGGCGCCGCCGCTTTCGAGATCGGCCAGGCAACGCTCGAAGGCCCAGCGCGTCGGATTGTGCGAGCGCCCGTAATCGAGGCCTTTGTGCACACCCGGACTCTCCTGAACATAGGTCGAATTGGCGTAGATCGGCGGCATGATCGCGCCGGTCGACGGGTCCGGATGCTGTCCGGCATGGATGACGCGGGTACCGAAACCGTGGTTAGCCGACTTGTGGTCGCTCATGCAATTTTCTTTCGCAGGTAATTGAGGAGATCGAAGTGGGTAATCAGGCCGTGGAAGCCTTGCTCGTCGGCGATGATCGCCACCAGGCCGCGATCCAGGATGCGTTGCAGGGCTTCCAGCGAGGCGTCCGGGCGCAGCGTTTCGAGCGCTTCGGTCATCGCGCTGGCGACCGTCCCCTGGAAACTGCGCTGATCGGCTTGAACCCGTAGCAACAGGTCGGATTCGTCGATCAGGCCGACGATCCGGCCTTTCTCGATCACCGGCAGCTGCGAAATTTCAGCGTAACGCATTCGCTGAAAGGCGGTCTGCAGGTTGTCGTCGAGCGCCACGCTGATGACCGAACCTTCTTCAAAACGGCGGGCGATGATGTCGCGCAGATCGCCGTAGGCCGGCCGGCTGATCAGGCCCTGATCGATCAGCCAGTTGTCGTTATAGACCTTGGACAGGTAGCGGGTGCCGGTGTCGCAGACGAAGGAAACCACCCGCTTCGGCGTCGTCTGGGCGCGGCAATAGCGCAGCGCGGCGGCGAGCAGGGTTCCGGTCGATGAGCCGCCGAGAATCCCTTCGCTCCGCAACAGTTCGCGGGCGGTGGCGAAGCTTTCCTTGTCGGAGATCGCATAGGCATGTTTGACGCCGGAGAGATCGGCGATCGGCGGCACGAAATCCTCGCCTATGCCCTCCACGGCCCACGAGCCGGCCTCGCCGAAGCGGCCGGTGGTGACATAGTCGGTGAGGATGGAACCGACCGGGTCGGCCAGGACGAATTCGGTATTCGGGCTGGCCCGCCGGAAGAAATTGGTCAGCCCGGTAATGGTCCCGGCCGAACCAACGCCGACCACGATGGCGTCGACGGCGTGCGCGGTCTGCGCCCAGATCTCCGGGGCGGTCGATTGCTCGTGCGCCGCCGGATTGGCCGGGTTGTTGAACTGGTCGGCAAAGAACGAGCCGGGGATTTCGGCGGCCAGCCGGGCCGCGTAATCCTGGTAATACGCCGGATGGCCCTTGCCGACATCGGAACGAGTGATATGCACCTCGGCGCCCAGCGCCTTGAGGTGCAGGATCTTTTCGGTGGACATCTTGTCCGGCACCACCAGAATGATGCGATAGCCTTTGGCCTGCGCCACCAGCGCCAGCCCCAGGCCGGTATTGCCGGCGGTGGCTTCGATGATCGTGCCGCCCGGCTTGAGCCGGCCATCGCGTTCGGCCACTTCGATCATCGACAGGCCAACCCGGTCCTTGATCGAACCGCCGGGGTCTGCGATTCAAGCTTGAGAAAGAGCTGGCAGGGGCCCGTATCGAGACGGGTTACTTCGATCAGTGGCGTATTGCCGATCAGGCCGAGTACGGCCGGCCGTGGAACTTCTGACATGGTGTTATCGCAATGCAAAAAATATAAAAGAAAATCACCAGGCGAACTTCAGGCCGGCGGCCGAAGTCAGGGGCTGTTCGGCAACTGGCTTCTCGGTCGGGCCGCAAGAGCCGGCGCCAGCCGGCAGGCGATCGACGAAACGGCGGACGCGCACCTCGTAGTTCGCCGCATCGATCAGGAAGCCGTCGTGGCCGTGTTCCGAATCGATCTCGAACAGTTCCCCGCGCGGCAGCAAGAAGGCCAGATTCTGCTGGTCGCCCGGCACATAAAGGGCGTCGGTGATGACCGAACCGACCAGCACCGGCTGGCCGATCTGGGTCAGCGCATTTTCATAGACACCGCGGTTGCGCCCGAGGTCGTGGGTATCCATCGCCTCGAGCAGGCACAGATAACTGTTGGCATCGAACCGCCGGGTAAGCGCCTGCCCGTGGTGGCGCAACCAGTTGCGCACGGCGAATTCCTCCGGGGCATGGGCCTGCCCGGCAAACACCTGGCGCCCGGAGGCACGGCCGAAACGCACGGCGAGCGAGGCCGGGCTGCGGTAGGTCACCATCGCCACGGCGCGCGCCGCGGCCAGACCGCCATGCGGCGGATCGGCCGGGTCGTAATGACCGTTGCGGAATTTTGGATCGGCGGCCAGTGCCAGTCGCTGCGCTTCGCTCCACGCGGCGCACCAGGCCGAATGACGGCCGGTGGCGGCAATGCTGACCACCGCCCCGACCCGCTGCGGATCGAGGGCCGCCCACTCCAGTGCCTGCAGGCCGCCCATCGAACCGCCGATGACGAAACGGATGGCGCGGATGCCGAGATGATCAGCCAGCAGCATCTGCAGACGCACCTGGTCGCGCACCGTGACCCGCGGAAAACGCGCGCCCCACGGCCGGCCGTCCGGTGCCGGACTGGCCGGGCCGGTGGTGCCGTAGCAGCCGCCCAGCACATTGGCGCAGACGATGAATTGCTTTTCCGGATCGAGCGTCTTGCCGGCACCGAACAGATCGCCCCACCAGTCGTCGGCATCGGCCGAGCCGGTCAGCGCGTGGCAGACGATGACGGCGTTGTCGCCGGCCGCCGACAACTGGCCCCAGGTTCGATAGGCCACTTCGACGCCGGCCAGTGGCTCGCCGGACTCGAGGACAAATGGCTGGCCGAGGGCCAGCCATTGTGTCTTTTCCGAAATACGGAAACCGGTCATGCCGCCGCGTTGAGGGCCGAGCGGCGCAAGGCGTGATCGAAGTCGGCCTTGATGTCCTCGATGTGCTCGATACCGACCGAAACGCGGATCAGGTCCAGGCGCACCCCGGCCGTTTTCTGCTCGGCATCGGAAAGCTGCTGGTGCGTCGTCGAGGCCGGGTTGATGACCAGTGTCTTGGCATCGCCGACGTTGGCCAGATGGCTGGCCAGTTCGACGTTGTCGATGAAGGTCTGAGCCGCATTGGCGCCGCCCTTGATGCCAAAATTGAGCACCGCGCCGAAACCGTTGCGCAGGTATTTCTGGGCCTTGGCATGGTATGGGCTGTCTTCCAGGCCGTTGTATTCGACCCACGCGACCTGCGGATGCGCCTTCAGCCACTGGGCCAGTTCGAGGGCGTTATCGACATGGCGCTGGACGCGCAGCGACAGGGTTTCGAGACCCTGGATCAACTGGAAGGCATTGAACGGCGACAGGCTGGGGCCAAGGTCGCGCAGGCCTTCGACGCGAGCGCGAATGGCGAAGGCGATATTGCCGAACGGGCCGCCAGTACCGAACACTTCCCAGAAATTCAGGCCGTGATAGCCTGGCGCCGGGTCGGTGAACAGCGGGAACTTGCCGTTGCCCCAGTTGAACTTGCCGGAATCGATGACCACCCCGCCGACCGACGTGCCGTGCCCGCCGATCCACTTGGTCGCCGATTCGACGACGATGTCGGCGCCGTGATCGATCGGCCGGGCGATGTAGCCACCGGCACCGAAAGTGTTGTCGACGACCAGCGGGATACCGTTGTCGTGGGCAATCTTGCTGATCGCCTCGAAATCGGGCACCGAGAAGCTCGGATTGCCGATGGTTTCGACGTAAATGGCCTTGGTGTTCACATCAATGGCGGCGCGGAAGGCTTCCGGGCTGTCGCCATCGACGAACTTGACCTTGATGCCGAGGCGCGGCAGCGTGACCTTGAACTGGTTGTAGGTGCCGCCGTAGAGATGGCTGCTGGCGACGATGTTGTCGCCGGCCTGGGCGATCGTGGTGATCGCCAGGAATTGCGCCGCCTGGCCGGAACTAGTGGCGACCGCCGCGACACCGCCTTCGAGCGCGGCAATGCGCTGCTCGAAGACATCGGTCGTCGGATTCATGATCCGCGTGTAGATGTTGCCGAATTCCTTCAGGGCGAACAGCTTGGCGCCGTGGTCGGCACTGTTGAAGGTGTAGGACGTCGTCTGGTAGATCGGCACGGCGCGGGCATTGGTGCCGGGCGCCGGCTGCTGGCCGGCATGGACCTGCAGCGTTTCGAAGCGGTATTCACGTTTGATGTTGTCGCTCACGGTATTGCTCCCTTGGTTTGTAGCCGGTTCCGTTGTCTTTTGACGAACCGAGGCCTTGATTGAAGAAATCAGTTTCTGGACGAGCCCCATTTGTCTGCTCCTTGGTAATCAAGCTTGCGAAAGCGGGCACAGCTCACCCGGTGCAACACACCTTAGCCAGAGGCCGGGAAATTTCTAACGAAGAAAATGGCAAATGCTTATTCAGCGGTTGCCGCATAAGCACAAAAGAACTCTGTAGTTCGCGGGCTTTATTGCCTGCCGAAGACTTTGCCGCTCCCTCAACTAATCAAGGGCTCTTGGGGGCTTGTGCCCGGGCTCGCCGAAAAGCGCCGGTGGAAAAACCGTATGCCCGACTATTTATCTAGCTGACGAATCCGAGTCCGGTCCCATCGGGCGAAAACCCCTTGGTCAGCCGGCATCCAGTCCTCACGGCTGTTTCTCCCCAGTGAATAACCGAGAATGGCCAACGACATATTCTGCTGTAGTATCTCCATATTCCATTTGGCCATCGCCCGTTGTGTTACTTGGATCTGAAAAGCAAGGACATGGTGGGTGCGCAGTTGTCAATTGGACGTTATTCCCTAACTACTTCGTGGGGGGTGAAATGTTTAAGAATATCTGGAGACACCTCAAGAAAGATCGAAAGATTCAATTCGGTCCCTTAGCTCTTGCTTTCAAATTCGAACGTTCAGTTAGTGTTACTCGAAATAAAAAAGCGCATTTCAAATACGCCTCGGTTCGGCATCAAGACTGGATCAACAATCGTGATGAAACCGTCCGAATCGAATTAAATGAGCAGATGGGCAATTCGTCATTGACCCCTGCGGCAGGTTCCGAGTTAGCCCTAATCGTTGGCGTCGGTCCGGGCTTTGGTTACGCTCTGGCAAGAAAGCTGGCGAAAGAAGGCATTGCCGTGGTATTGGCATCGCGAAATGCCAAACGGCTTGATGATTTAGTTTCCGAAATCCAGAGTGCCGGTGGATTTGCTTGCGCTTATGGATGCGATGCCACGAGCGAGGCGTCAGTGGTTGACCTGTTCACCAAAGTTAGTGCTACCCACGGAGTACCCCAACTGGTCGTTTATTCGCTCCAGAGTTTTGGACCCGGTACGGTAATGGATATCGAACTTCCGGCATTCGAAGAGGGCTGGAAACACAACTGCCTTGGATCATTTTTGGTAGCTAGAAGCGCTGCACGTTTGATGCACCGAGTGGGGCGAGGATCGATAATATTGGTCGGATCCACGTCGTCTATTTTGGGTCGAGCGGGGCATTTAAATTTGGCGGTTGGAAAATTCGGGCAACGTGCCCTCGCTCAAGTATTGGCCAGAGAACTTTGGCCTGCGGGGGTGCATGTCGCCCATCTCTTGATCGACGCAGATATTCGTGAGGACAATACCGATGACGAGGCAGGAACATCATCTGATCCTCAACAGATTGCGGAAACCGTATTTACCCTTCATCGGCAGCCAAAAACTGCATGGTCCAGCGAAATGGATATTCGTCCATGGAATGAGCAATTCTGGGAGCATTGTTAGCCGGATGGAGAATAGCGGTCCGGGGATCACCAACCAGCACCCTGTTTCAGTGTTTTGGGCATATCAGCCGAAATATGCGAAAGCCACCTTCCAAGTGGCTTTTTTGTTGGCCTGATCTTGCGAATACTTTCCTGATAAGCACCAGTGCCCTGCTCTTGGTTGATATTTAATAACGTATTCGGCGATATCAATGGGCAACCAGATGTCTTCGCATAATTTCAGTGCAACTTCCCGGTGGATCATGTTGTCTTTGACAAGCAATGGGGTCGGCGAAATGCTGGTGCGTGCTTGGCGTTGGACTGTGAAACTTCAGATGACACCGCGAAAATCCTATATTTTCCCGAACTGTGCTGAGTGATTTCGGTATCATCGCAGCCATGGAAAAGCACCAAATTCATCAGGATTCGCAAAAATGATTTCACGGGCTTTCATCGTGTTGCTGATCGCCCTCGGCAATCTCGGTACCGCGAACGCCGCGGGGCCCGACTGCTCCCGACCGTTCACGCTGGCCCTGCATGATCACGGCTTGCTCTATTCGGCTGATACGGATACCGGCATCGACAAGGATGTCGCTGACGAACTGATCCGCCGTAGCGGTTGCAAGGTAACCACCAGCGTGATGCCGCGGGCCCGGATCTGGCAACTGATCGAATCCGGCGCGCTTGATTTCAGCCTTTCCGGTATAAGCAACGCCGAGCGCGACAAGTTCGCGGGCTTCGCCTGGTACTTCAGCAACAAGTATTACCTGCTGGTAAACAAGAATGTCGGCGTGCGCAACCAGCAGGATTTCGAGCAGAACGGCAAGTTGCAACTGGGCATCATCCGCAGTTTCCGTTACAGTCCGTCAGCCAATCGGCTGGTAGACAAACTTCAGGCAGCCGACCGCGTTATCCAGGCTGGCGGCTTGGCGCCCTTATACCAGACCCTGATGGTGAACCAGATCCAGGGCATGATCATCGAACCTTTCGATTACCCGACACTGGAGGAAAAGAAGATTCGCGACGTCAGCACCATCATCGAGTTCAACGATCCACCGGTGCCACATGGCCTGATCATGTCGAAGAAAGCTCTGCCGCTGGCCGAACAGGAGAAATGGCGGGCGCTGGTGAATGGCATGCGGACCGATGGCACGATGCGTCGCATCTTCGAAAAGTACTTCAAGCCCGACCTGGCCGCCGCCATGGTCGACTTCTAGGTGACGCATCGGCTGCGCCCCACGCCCACCATGGCCGCGCTACGCCTGTTTCTGCCGCCCTGGATCATTCTGATCGCCATGCTCGGGGTGACCTGGCTGGTCTGGGATCACGAACGCCAGAGCATCCACAAGGAATTACGTAGCCAATTTGACTTTGCGCTGCGCGACACCGTCAGCCGGATCGAACAACGGATCACCGCCTACGAACAAATGCTGCGCGGCGTGCAAAGTCTGCTGGCCACCACCGACCTGAAGAATCGCCAGGCGATTCACGACTATGTCGAGACACTTCAGCTCGATGCCAATTTTTCCGGCATTCAGGTCGTCGGGGTTATCGAGCGCCTACCATCAGTCCAAAAAGCAGCGCATATCGCCGCCATGCACCGGATCGGCCTGGCTGATTACACCATTCATCCAGAGGGTAATCGCGAGACCTACGCGCCGGTCATTCAGCGCGAACCCGAGATTCGCTCACGCCATGCTCCGCTCGGCCTCGATCCGTGGGCCGATCCGGTACGCCGGCAGGCGATGGAGAAGGCTTGCGATTCCGGCATGCCGGCGATTACCGGCAAGGTGCAACTGGCCGTAGACAACGAAGGCGATCCGAAACCGGGTTTCGTCATGTATCTACCGGTTTTTGCCCAAGGCCAGCCACGCGATAGCGTCGCCCAGCGGCGTGCCAGTTTGATTGGCTGGGTTTATGCCTCGTTCCTGATGCAGGATTTCATGGCCAGTTTGTACGGCAATGAAGTAGACGGCCTCGCTTTCGCCATCTACGACGATGCCATTCCCAACGCCGCCACCCTGATGTACGCCAACGACATCCCGCCAAGCGCCCCGCCGCTACTGATCCGGGGTGGCTTGAGCACCAAGGAATACATGGTCGTCGCCGGCCATACATGGACGCTGACGCTGGCCACGCAAGACGAATTTGAAGCCCGTTTCGGGCGAAATATCTCTTTTGTCATTGCCGTCACCGGCATCGGCCTGAGTCTGGCGATGGCCCTGCTGACCTGGTTCATGATCAACGGGCGGGCCCGGGCGTTACGGCTGGCGGCCGGGATGACCGAAGAATTACGTCATATGGCGCAGCACGATCCGCTGACCGGCTTGCCGAACCGGACCTTGTTCAGCGACCGCGTACAACACGAACTGGCCCACGCCAAACGCCAGGCCGGACACTTCGCCCTGGTGTTCCTCGATCTCGACCATTTCAAGCCGATCAACGACAACTATGGCCACGCGATCGGCGACATCCTGTTGCAACAGGTGGCAAAACGGCTACAGCGCGCACTGCGCGCCTCCGATACGGTCGGGCGCATAGGCGGCGACGAGTTCGTGCTGCTGCTGGCCGAGGTAAGCGGAGCGGACGCCGCGCTCGCCCTGGCCGAAAAAATTCGCCATGAAATCGCCCGGCCCTACTCGATCAATGGCCAGGACTTGACCATTTCATGCAGCCTCGGGGTAGCCCTCTACCCGAACGATGGCGACGATGAAATCAGCCTGACGAAAAGCGCCGATGACGCCATGTACCAAGCCAAGGATGGGGGACGCAACAGCGTTTGCCTGGCCCTGGGGGGCGCCACGGTAGATGCGAATGAAGCGCTAAAAGTCTGATTCTGCCTGCGGCTCGCCGCCTCAGGCCTCGACTGCCCCCAACCGAAGCAACGTCGCCCCTTCTTTGTCGTTGGCCAGACTTCCTGCCCTGCTCCCCGTTGCCAGCAGGCCGAAACGTTTGAGCTGGGCGCGCAGAATGTTGCGGGAAATGCCGAGCAGTCGCGCCGTACGCACCTGATTGTTGTCGCAATGCTCGAAGGCCAGTCGGACCAGGGTTTCCTCGACCTGCTCGAACAGCGAATCGCGATTCTCGTCGAACATTTCCCTGAATGCCTTGGACAACCGGCATCCATCGTCATCTTCGGCAACGCTGAACGGCCGCGAGCTGCTTAGCACCGGAACCCGCTCGTTCAGGCGCAGGTCAGCCGAACGAATCACGCCGTCGCGACAGACAATCAGCGCATAGTGAATGACGTTTTCCAACTCGCGGATGTTGCCGGTCCAACTGTAGGCAATCATTGCCTGGCGAGCATTGGAGGAAAAATCGATCGGCCCGAGATGCAATTTGGCCCGATAGCTATCCACGAAATGGCGGGCCAGCGGGATGATATCGCCCGGACGCTCCCTGAGCGGCGGCAGATTGATCGTCGCGATATTCAGGCGGTAATAGAGATCGGCGCGAAAATGGCCGGCCTCGACCGCACTGACCAGATCGACGTTTGTTGCCGCGACCAGACGAACATCGATATCGATCGGTTTGCGCGAACCAAGGCGGACGACCTGGCGTTCCTGCAGGACGCGCAGCAGCTTGACCTGCATGGCCAACGGCAAATCGCCGATCTCGTCGAGAAACAGCGTACCGTGCTGCGCCGCTTCGAACCACCCTTGCCGCTGCCCCTGGGCGCCGGTGAATGCCCCCGCCTCATGGCCGAACAATTCAGCCTCGATCAGGTTTTCGCTGAACGCGCCGCAATTGACCGCGACAAAGGGGCCGGATCGACCACTCCGGTTGTGCACATGCCTGGCGATCAACTCCTTGCCGGTTCCGGTATCGCCAATGATCAACACGGTTGCCTCGCTGGGAGCGATCAGCTCGGTGGTGTTGAGAATATCCAGCGATACGGGATCGTTGAACACCATTGCCTTGGCGCGAATCGACAGCGGATGCGCCTGTGAATCCGGAAAAGTCAGAACTCTGTTCATGATTTATTGATACCCGATGACAACGCTGCGAAAAGCGACGCTGCCCCTTTCGATGAAAGGACACCCCTGACCGGCTTCCGGCTCGTTTGCCGGACCCAGCCCCCCTGTTCTCTACCGCTCCAAGCTGATGTACCGGTCCGCCGTTTGACTATCCACGGTGAAAACTCAGTAATTGCTTTTGCTCGCTAGCTCACAGCTTGGCGATCGACACCTCGGTCGATTTGACGAGCGCCAGGACATCGGTACCGATCTTGAGATCGAGATCTTTCACAGAGCGCGTTGTAATGACCGAGGTAACGATGCCGAACGGCGTATCGACTTCGACCTCGGAAACGACCGGGCCCAGCACGATTTCCTTCACCGTGCCCTTGAACTGATTTCGGGCGTTGATCAACTGGATAGTCATGCTTTTCTTCCTTTCAAATTGTTGGGATTCATGTGTTTCTGCGCTGACCTCTGTCCGCTTTAGTAACGAAGCAGGCCATCGGGCATTTCGCTGGTTACATCAGCTCGGTTGCCTTTGCGTAAATACAAACTAAGGCCAATGACGCAGAGCAACAAAGATAGTTTTACTATAAGCATTTTCAGTAGCCAATTGGCATTGATCGGCACCAAACACCATCTGCTGCCAGTGCAACAGCGAATATCAACGAACTGTTGATTGCGCAGCAACCAGGCCCGCAAACACAACACCAGAACGCCTGGTCAGGTGCTGCTTCATCAAAAAACTTCCTGTTATTTCCGTGGCTTAGCAATAAAACTTCTTAGCATTCCCAATTCGGGCATGGCTTCTGCTGCGCCACAGCACGTCAAGGATGGCGTTCGTCCTGAAGCTCGGGATAGCCCCAATGCCGTCACCAACATGTTTTCGAGAATCATCACCCATGAACCACGCACCAAGCTACGCGGATCAGCAACGCGACCCACGCAAACACCTGATCGGAATTTCGACCGTTGTGGTTTTCCATCTGCTGCTGGTATATGCCTTGCTCAATGGGCTGGGCCGCAAAGTCGTCGAGGTCCTGAAGGCGCCGCTCGATGTCAGCATCATCGAGGAAATCAAGACACCACCGCCTCCCCCGCCAAAGATTGTCAAACTTCAACCGAAGGTCAGTGCACCGCCTCCCCCGGCCTACGTTCCGAAGACGGAAACCCAGGTTCAGGCGCCGACCCCGCCGATCACGACGACGGCCGAACGCCACCCGGAACCGCCACCAGCCCCGCCGGCACCGGCTCCGGAACCGGCGAAGCCAGCCCAGGTGAATATCGCAGTGGCCTGCCCGAATCACCAGTCGGTGCCGGTCGACGTGCCCAAGCAAGCCATCCGCATGGGCCTCTCCGGCCAGGTGCTGGCCGAGTTCACGGTTGCGGCCAATGGCGACGTCAAGGACATCGCCATCGTCCAGACCAGTAACTCGATCTTCAACCAGGCTGCGATCAACGCCATTTCCCGATACCGCTGCACCGGTCAGGGACGCGAAGTACGCGTCCGGGTTCCCTTCGTCTTCCGCAACGAATAAGCAGCCAAAACAACTACCCCACTCGAATTCACAGGAGAAATCACCATGTTCCGCCTCAGCACCATCCGCAACTTCGCCGCTGCGCTATTCATCACTCTTTCCAGCCTCGGCGCGAGCCATGCCCTCGCCCAGGCCGTCCAGCCAGCCGCCAGCGTTGCAGCTCCCGAGACGGCAGCGGCCAGCACCAAGGAAACCGTCGACAACCCCTATGGCATCGACGCCCTGTGGAAAGGCGGGGATGCCGTCGCCAAGGGCACCCTGGCCATCCTGCTGATCATGTCCTTTGGCAGCTGGCTGATCATTTTCACCAAGCTCTATGAGCAACAGAAACTGGCCAAACAGGGCAAGAAGGCTAACGAAACTTTCTGGGTTGCCGGCGGCGTCGAGCAAGCCATCGATTCGCTAGAACCGAGCAGCGCCTACCATTTCATTGCCCGGAGCGGCTCGGAAGCGACAGCCAACCACCGCGGCCTGCTTGGCTATATTGACCTCAACGACTGGATTCAGCTCTCGATTCACCGCTCAATCGAGAATATCCAAAGCCGTTTGCAGGATGGTCTGGCCTTCCTCGCCACCGTTGGTTCGACCGCTCCGTTCGTCGGGCTGTTCGGTACGGTCTGGGGCATCTACCACGCCCTGACGGCCATCGGCATCGCCGGCCAAGCCTCTATCGACAAGGTTGCCGGCCCGGTCGGTGAAGCCCTGATCATGACCGCCATCGGCTTGGCCGTCGCCGTGCCGGCCGTACTGGGTTACAACTGGCTGGTGCGCCGCAACAAATCGGCTCTGGACGGTATTCGCACCTTCGGCGCCGAACTCCATGCCGTGCTGCTCGGCGCCGCCGCCGAACGCCGCGACCAGCGCTCGCCGGCAGTGGTCCAGTCCATCCGTGCGATTTCGTTCTAAGAGACAACCATGGGAATGAATGTCGGCACGACGGAAAACGAGGACGAGGTTCTTTCCGCCATCAACACCACCCCGCTGGTCGATGTCATGCTGGTCTTGCTGATCATCTTCCTGATCACCATCCCGGTCGTCACTCACACGGTGCCGGTGGAACTTCCGAAGGAGCGGAGCCAGCCGCGCATCACCAAGCCGGAGAACATCAATCTCTCGGTCGGCGGCAACGGCAGGGTCTATTGGAACGAGCGGGAAATAGGCGATCAAGAAACGTTGGTCAGCGAATTGAAGAAGGTGGCGGTTCTTGACCCGCAGCCCGAAGTGCAGATTCGCGGCGACGGCGGCGCCCCTTACGAATACGTCGGCAAGGTCGTCCTGGCAAGCCAGCGGGCCGGCATCATCAAACTCGGGTTCATCACCGAACCGCCGCCCCGCCAATAGACGCCGGCAACAGAAGGAATCACATCAAATGGCTATGAACATAGGTTCAGGCAGCAATTCCGGCGATCCGGAAGTAATGGCGGAAATCAATACGACACCGCTGATCGACGTCATGCTGGTACTGCTGATCATGCTGATCATCACCATCCCCATCCAACTTCATTCGGTGAATCTCAACATGCCGGTCGGCAACCCGCCGCCGCCAAGCGCCCCGCCGGAGATCGTCAAGATCAACATCGATCAGGGCGGCAGCGTGCTCTGGAATGGCGAAGTGCTGAGTGATCCGGCTAGTCTGGAAAGCCGGCTGGCATCGGCCTCTGCTCAGGCCGTACAACCGGAATTGCATATCCGCCCCGACAAGAAAGTGCCTTACCGCCATGTTGCAGCGGTGATGTCGTCGGTCCAGCGCAATGGCTTGACCAAGGTCGGGCTGGTCGGCGCCGAGCAGTTCCTCTGACCGGCAAGAGATCGGTCATTCGCCCAACTTGAGCGGTCATCCGGAACCGGGTGGAGAGCGGGAATTCCTCGCTCTGCATCGTCGCGTTCGGCCGGAGTCGTTCGTCAGGCAGGAAAGAACACTGGAAGCAGATTCATGGGCATCAAGGACAAACTGAAAATCAAACTGACGCGCCGGGCCAGAATCATCGCCCTGCTCGGCAGCGTACTCGTCGTCGGTGGTGGCAGTGCGGCGGTCCACTACAGTCGGGGCGGCGACGGCCAGGCATCATCGGCAAGCAGCGAGCAAAAAGGCCCGGGCAGTTCGCGGCGCGGTGACCGGCAGGGCAACCGCCCGCAGCCGGTAAAGGCGAGCGCAGCCAGGCTCGGCGACCTGGACATTGTCGTCAGTGCCCTGGGAACGGTGACTGCCTCGAACACCGCGACGGTCAAGCCCAGAGTGGATGGTCAGCTCGTCCGGATCAATTTTCGTGAGGGCCAGTTGGTCAAGGCCGGCGATCTACTGGCCGAAATCGATCCGCGGCAGTATCAGATCGAGCTTGAACAGGTCAGCGGCCAGTTGACCAAAGATGAAGCCTTGCTTGCCGCCGCCAGGGTCGATCTCGAACGCTACCGAAACCTGCTGAGCAAGGATTCCATTGCCAAGCAACAGGTCGACACCCAGGAGGCGCTGGTCCGGCAGTATCGTGGCGTCGTCGAGACCGACAAGGCCCAGGTCGACAATGCCCGCCTGCAACTCGGATTCGCCCGGGTGACGGCGCCCGCTGCCGGCCGCCTTGGGCTGCGCCAGGTCGATGTCGGCAACAACGTCCGCGCGGCAGACGCTACCGGCCTCGTGGTCATTACGCAGACGCAGCCGATTCATGCCATTTTCGCCATTCCCGCCGAAAGCGTAGGCAATGTCGTCAACCGGCTGGGTAGCGGCGAAACCCTGGATGTCGAAGCCTGGGACCGCGATGGACGGACGCTGCTGACGACCGGCAAACTGCTCAGCGTCGATAACCAGATCGACGTCGCCACCGGCACCGTCAAGCTGAAAGCCGAGTTCGCCAATCGCGACAACAGTTTATTTCCGAACCAGTTCGTCAATATCCGGCTCAAGGTCGAAACCCGCACCGGTAGCCTGTTGCTGGCCTCGGCGGCGATTCAGCGGAACGCTCAGGGCAGTTTCGTCTATGTGATCAGCAAGGAAGATCAGACGGTCGCCCCGCACCCTGTCCGCCTTGGTCCGTCAAACGGCGAATTGATCGCCATTGAAAATGGCTTGAGCGCCGGCGATCAGGTGGTCGTGGACGGAGCCGATCGCCTTCGGCCCGGGGGCAAGGTCGATGTCCTGAGCCTGGACGGTGAATCGCCAACCGGCAATGCCAAGGCTCCGGCGGGCGAAAAAACTGGCGGCAAGGCGCCGCGCCAACACCAGGCAGATAACGGCGACAAGCCAGCGGACACTGCAGCCCCCCCGGTAGCCGGAGAAGAGCGCCGCGGCCAACGCCGCTGTGCCCCTGAAAGCATCGCCAACGACCCGGAGGCCGCTGCCCGTTGCGAACGCTGGCGCCAGCGGCGCGCGGCGGAAGGTGGCGGCGCACCGCGCGAAGGCGGACGCCGTGGCGAATAAGGCCGGCCGATGAACCCGTCGCGTCTTTACATCCTGCGCCCGGTCGCCACCTCCTTGTTGATGCTGGCGATCCTGCTCGCCGGTCTGGTCGGTTACCGGCTGTTGCCGATTTCGGCGCTGCCCGAAGTCGAATACCCGACCATCCAGATCTCGACGCTCTATCCCGGTGCCAGTCCGGAGGTTGTCGCCTCGTCGATTACCGCGCCGCTCGAACGCCAGCTCGGCCAGATCGCCGGCCTCAACCAGATGTCGTCGTCGAGTTCCGGCGGCGCTTCGGTCATCACCCTGCAGTTTTCGCTCGGCCTCGGCCTCGACACCGCGCAGCAGGAAGTCCAGGCCGCCATCAACGCGGCGAGCGCCTTCCTGCCCAATGACCTGCCGATGCCGCCGGTGTTCAGCAAGGTCAATCCGGCCGATGCGCCGGTGATCACGCTGGCCATTTCGTCGGGTTCGCTGCCGCTGCCCAAGGTCGAGGATCTGGTCAACACCCGTCTTGCCCAGAAAATATCGCGCATCGCCGGCGTCGGCCTGGTCAGCATCGGCGGCGGCCAGCGCCCGGCTGTCCGCATTCAGGCCAATCCGCAGGCCCTCGCATCGCAGGGCATCAACCTCGAAGATCTGCGCACGGCCATCGGCAACGCCAACGTCAACATGGCCAAGGGTGGCTTCGATGGACCGATTCGCGCCTCGACCATCGATTCGAACAGCCAGCTCAAGTCGGCTGCCGAATACCGCGAGCTGATCATTGCCTGGAAAAACGGCGCCCCGGTCCGCCTCGGCGACGTCGCCGAACTGGTCGAAGGCGCCGAAAACAACCGCCTCGCTGCCTGGGCCGACCGCAAGCCAGCGATCATCCTGAACATCCAGCGCCAGCCCGGCGCCAACGTCATCGAAACGGTGGACCGCATCAAGCAACTGCTACCGCAATTGCAGGCCTCGCTGCCGGCCACCGTCGAGCTGCGCCTGCTCACCGACCGCACGACGACCATCCGTGCCTCGGTGCATGACGTGCAGACCGAACTCTTCCTTGCTGTCGCACTGGTCGTCATGGTCATCTTCGTTTTCCTGCGCAACGTCCCGGCCACCATCATCCCAAGCGTCGCCGTGCCGCTGTCGCTGGTCGGCACTTTCGGCGTCATGTACCTGGCCGGCTTCTCGATCAACAACCTGACCCTGATGGCGCTGACCATCGCTACCGGCTTCGTTGTCGACGACGCCATCGTGATGATCGAGAACATCGCCCGCTACATCGAGGAGGGCGATTCGCCGATGGAAGCTGCCTTGAAAGGCTCGGCGCAGATCGGCTTCACGATTATCTCGCTGACCTTCTCGCTGATCGCCGTATTGATTCCCCTGCTCTTCATGGGCGACGTGGTCGGCCGCCTGTTCCGCGAATTCGCCATCACGCTGGCCGTCTCGATCCTGATTTCGGCCCTCGTTTCGCTGACCCTGACGCCAATGATGTGCGCCCGCCTGCTCCATCACGTGCCGGAAGACAAGCACGGCCGCTTCTTCCGCATTACCGGCGCCCTCATCGACCACACCATTGCCCGCTACGCCGTGGCCCTGCGCTGGGTGCTGCAACACCAGTCGCTGACGCTGGCCGTCGCCATCGGCACGCTGGTGCTCACCGTCGTGCTCTACATCGCCATTCCCAAGGGCTTCTTCCCGGTGCAGGACACCGGGCTGATCCAGGGCATCACCGAAGCCACCCAGAGCGTCTCTTTTTCGGCGATGGCCAGCCGCCAGCAGGGTGTGGTTGACGCGATCCTCGAAGACCCGGCGGTGGACAGCATTTCATCGATCATCGGCGTCGATGGCGTCAATACCACGTTGAACAGCGGACGCCTGCTGATCAGCCTGAAGCCATGGCACGAACGCGATGCCGATGCCTCGGCCATCATCCGTCGCCTGCAATCGAGGCTCGCCGACCTTGGCGGCATCACGACCTACATGCAGCCAGTTCAGGATCTAACCATCGAAAGCCGGGTCAGTCGGACGCAGTATCAGTTCAGCGTCGAGGGCACCGATCCGGCCGAACTGGGCGCCTGGCTCCACCGCCTGCTGGAACGCCTGAAACAGGTGCCGGAACTGGCCGATGTGGCCAGCGACTGGCAGGATGAAGGCCGTCAGGCCTATGTCGAAATTGACCGTGACAATGCCGGCCGGCTGGGCATCACCACCGCCGCAATCGACAACGCGCTGTACAACGCCTTCGGCCAACGGCTGATCTCGACCATTTTCACGCAGTCCAATCTTTACCGCGTCGTGCTTGAAGTGAAGCCGGAATTCCGGCGTGGGCTGGACGGCCTCAACAGCCTCTATCTGGTTGGCGCCAACGGCGCCCAGGTGCCGCTCGCCTCGGTCGCCAGGATCAGCGAGCGCCCGGCCCTGCTGGCCATCAACCACATCGGCCAATTCCCCGCCGCCACGGTGTCCTTCAACCTCGCGCCGGGCACCTCGCTCGGCGAGGCGGTCAAGGCGATTCGCCAGGTACAGGCCGAACTCGATCTGCCGCCCAGCATTGCCATCCGCTTCCAGGGCGCGGCTCAGGCTTTCCAGTCCTCACAGTCCAGCACGCTGTGGCTGATCGTCGCCGCCATCATCACCATGTACATCGTGCTCGGCGTACTTTACGAGAGCTACATCCACCCGATCACCATCCTGTCCACGTTGCCCTCGGCCGGCGTCGGCGCGCTGCTCGCCCTGTTCCTGTGCCGGACCGACCTCGGCATCATCGGCATCATCGGCATCATCCTGCTGATCGGCATCGTCAAGAAGAACGCCATCATGATGATCGACTTCGCCCTTGAAGCCGAACGCGAACAGGGCAAGTCGGCGGAAGAAGCCATCTTCGAAGCCTGCCTGCTGCGCTTCCGGCCCATCCTGATGACCACCCTCGCCGCCCTGCTCGGCGCTCTGCCGCTGATGCTCGGCACCGGCGTTGGCTCCGAACTGCGCCAGCCGCTGGGCATCACCATGGTTGGCGGTCTGATCGTCTCGCAGGTGTTGACGCTATTCACGACGCCGGTCATCTACCTCGCCTTCGACCGTCTGGCCAAGCGCGTCGAGGCCTGGCAACGGCAACGGAGAACGGCGTGAGCTTGACCTCGAGATTCATTCATCGCCCGGTCGCCACCACGCTGCTGACGCTGGGCATCGCCCTGCTCGGCGTTGCCGCCTTCTTCCAGTTGCCGGCCGCACTGCTGCCCCAGGTCGAATTTCCGACCATCTCGGTACGCGCCGCGCTACCCGGGGCCAGCCCGGAGACCATGGCGGCGACAGTGGCGACGCCGCTCGAACGGGCATTGGGTTCGATTGCCGGGGTCAATGAGATTACTTCAAACAGTTCGCAAGGCGCGGTCGATGTGACGCTGCAATTCGATCTCAGCCGCAGCATCGACGGTGCCGCCAAAGACGTCCAGGCAGCGATCAATGCCTCGCGCGCCCAGTTGCCGAGCGGCATGACAGGCAACCCGTCGCTGCGCAAGGTCAATCCCAACGACTCGCCGGTTCTCGTGCTGTCACTGACTTCCAACGTTCTGTCGCGGGCCCAGGTCTACGATGCCGCCGTCACCATTCTTGGCCAGAAGCTGTCGCAGGTCGAAGGGGTCGGGCAGGTCAATGTCGGCGGCAGTTCCTTGCCGGCCGTGCGCATCGAACTGAATCCGCAGGCCTTGTCGCGAGCCGGCATCAGCCCGGAAACCGTGCGCATGGCGATCGCCAACACCAATGTAAACCGGCCAAAAGGGCTGGTCGACGATGGCGAGCGCAATTGGCAAATCGCCGCCAACGACCAGGCGACGCGCGCTGCCGACTATATTCCGACGATCATTTCCTGGAAGGACGGCGCCGCCATCCGCCTCGGCGATATCGCCGAAGTCCGCGACGGCGCCCAGGACATCCGCAATGCCGGCCTGACCAACGGCAAGCCCTCGGTCCTGCTGATGGTCAGCCGCCAGCCGGGCGCCAACATCATCGCCACCGTCGACCGGGTGCGCGCCATGCTTCCCTTGTTGCAGGCCGCTATCCACCAGGACATCAAGCTCGAGGTCGCCCAGGACCGCAGCGCCACCATCCGCGCCTCGCTACGCGATGTCGGCACCAGCCTGGCCATTTCGGTCGGCCTCGTCGTCATGGTAGTCATGCTCTTCCTGCGCGACCGGCGCGCCGCCTTGGTCCCGGCCGTCGCCGTGCCGGTGTCGCTGATCGGCACGTTGTCCGTCATGTACCTGGCCGGCTTCAGCCTGAACAACCTGTCGCTGATGGCGCTGACTGTGGCCACCGGCTTCATCGTCGACGATGCCGTGGTCGTATTGGAGAACATCACCCGTCACATCGAGAAAGGCCTATCGCCGCTCGATGCCGCCTTGAAAGGCGTGCGCGAAGTGGCCTTCACCGTCGTTTCGATGACGCTGTCGCTGATCGCTGCCTTCATCCCCATCCTGTTCATGGGGGGCATCGTCGGCCGCCTGTTCCGCGAATTCGCCGTCACGCTGGCCGCAGCCATCCTGGTTTCGCTGGTCGTCTCGCTGGCGACGACGCCGATGATGTGCTCCCGCCTGCTGCGACCGCACGATGCCGGTGGCGAAGGATGGCTGTCGCGCCTGGCCAGCCGGTGCATCGATGCCCTGCACGCGGGCTATCGGCGCAGTCTGGCCTGGTCGCTGGATCACGGGCTGCTGATGATGGCAGTGCTGGCCTCGGCTGTCGCCCTCAACGTCTATCTGTACAACATCGTACCCAAGGGTTTCTTCCCGCAACAGGACACCGGCCGGCTCAGCGGCAACGTACAGGCCGACCAGAGCAGTTCCTTCCAGTCGATGCAGGAAAAGCTGGCCGACTTCATCGACATCGTGCGCAAGGATCCGGCGGTAGCCAATGTCGCCGGGTTCACCGGCGGCGGCCGACGCAATTCAGCCCAACTCTACATTTCGCTGAAACCGTTGAGCGAGCGCGGTGTATCGGCCGAGCAGGTAATCGAACGCCTGCGCCGACCGCTGTCGCAGGTCGCCGGCGCCAGCCTGTTCCTGCAATCGGTCCAGGAAATCCGCATCGGCGGCCGGCAGAGCAACTCGCAATACCAATACACCCTGCTTTCCGACGACCTGGAAGGATTGCGCGCCTGGGAACCCCGGATCCGCAAGGCCCTTGCCGATTTGCCGGAACTCGCCGACGTCAATACCGACCGCCAGGACAAGGGCCTGCAGACCTCGCTGGTTGTCGACCGCGAACTGGCGGCCCGCCTTGGCCTGACCCAGCGCAATATCGATACGGTACTCAATGATTTCTTTGGCCAGCGCCTGATCTCGACCATCTACAACCCGCTCAACCAGTACCGCGTGGTCATGGAAGCGGCGCCGCGCTACTGGCAAAGCCCGGAGGCCTTATCCGACATCATCCTGATCACGCCCACCGGCAGCCAGGTGCCACTGTCGGCCATCGCCCGTTGGCAGCAGACCTTCGCGCCACTGGCCATCGCCCACCAGAGCCAGTTTGCCGCCTCGACAATCAGCTTCGCGCTGCCACCCGGTGTTTCGCTGGGCGATGCAACACAGGCCATCAACGAAACTATGGCCCGACTCGGCGTCCCCAACTCGATCTACGGTTCCTTCGAAGGCTCGGCCAAGGCCTTCCAGGCATCGATGGCCAGTCAGCCAATCCTCATCCTCGGGGCGGTCATCGCCGTCTATCTGGTGCTCGGCATCCTCTATGAAAGCCTGATCCACCCGCTCACCATCCTGTCCACGTTGCCTTCGGCCGGTATCGGCGCCCTGCTCGCCCTGCTTGCCTTCAAGACGGAGTTCTCGGTCATTGCGTTGATTGGCGTCATCCTGCTCATCGGCATCGTCAAGAAGAACGCCATCATGATGGTGGATTTTGCATTGCAGGCCGAACGCGATGGCAATCTGACGCCGCGCCAGGCGATTTACGAAGCCTGCCTGTTGCGTTTCCGGCCGATCATGATGACCACGCTGGCCGCGCTTTTCGGGGCCATTCCCCTGGCGCTCGGCAGTGGCGACGGGGCCGAACTGCGCCAGCCACTCGGCATCGCCATCGTCGGCGGCCTGATCATCAGCCAGCTATTGACGCTGTATACGACCCCGGTCGTTTACCTCTACCTCGATCGCTTCCGCCTGTGGGGCCGTGCCTGGCGGGCACGTCGCCTATCGGCGGCCGGCGGAACGACCTGACCTCGCTACGGAAACACCATGCTGCTGCGCCCCTTTGGCCTGACCGCCATCGCCTCCATCTTCCTGCTCGGCGGCTGCGCCCTCGGGCCCGACTTCATCCGCCCCAAGGTGGAAACCCCGAGCGCCTTCCGCGAAGCGCCCAAGCACTGGAAAGTCGCCGAGCCACGCGATCTCGAAACGCAAAGCACCTGGTGGGAAATCTTCGGCGACCCACAGCTCGACAAGCTGGTTCAGCAAGCCACCGACGCCAACCAGACCATCCTGGCGGCCGACGCCAATTACCGCCAGGCCCTGGCCGTCATCGGCAGTTCGCGGGCGGCGCTCTTCCCGAACCTCGGCAGCAGCGTGTCGAACAGCCGTGGGCAGAGCGCTGGTACCAATGGCGCGATTGCCAATACCCGCACGACCGACCGCGTTGCCTTGAGCAGCGCCTGGGAACTGGATATTTGGGGACGCCTGCGGCGTACGCTCGAATCGAGCACCAGCACGGCCGAAGCCACGGCCGGCGATCTCGCCGCTGCCCGCCTGAGCGTTCAGTCCACGTTGGTCCAGAGCTACCTGCAGCTGCGCATCAACGATGCCCAGCAAAGCCTGCTCGAACGCACGCTGACCATTTACCATCGCTCGCACGAAATCACCCGCAACCGCTACCAGGCCGGCGTCGCCAGCCAGGCCGATGTGGCGCAGGCGGAAACCCAGTTGCTGAGCACCGAAGCGCAACTCGTAGACCTCGGCATCCAGCGGGCGCAACTCGAACACGCCATCGCCGCGCTGACCGGCAAGCTGCCGAGCGACCTGCTTCTGGAACGCAGCGACCGCGTGCCCAATTTGCCGGAAGTGCCGCTCGTCTTGCCGTCGGCCCTGCTCGAACGCCGCCCCGACATCGCTGCCGCCGAACGCCGGGTCGCCGCCGCCAATGCCCAGATCGGCGTCGCCCAGGCCGCCTTCTTCCCCAACCTGACGCTTAGCGCCAGCGGCGGCTACCAGAACAGCAGCTTCGCCGACATTCTCAGTGCCCCCTATCGCTTCTGGTCGGTCGGCCCCGCCCTCGCCCTGACCCTGTTCGATGCCGGCGCCCGTTCGTCCGCCAAGGAACAGGCCATGGCCGGCTACGACCGGAGCGTCGCCACCTACCGGCAAACCGTGCTAACCGCCTTCCAGGAAGTCGAAGACAACCTGGCCGCCCTGCGTATCCTGTCCACCGAAAAGGAAATCCAGAAAAACGCCACACGCGCCGCCAACGAATTTCAGACCCTGACCAACAACCAGTACCTGGCCGGCACGGTCAGCTTCCTCAACGTCGCTACCGCCCAGGCCGCCGCACTGAGCGCCGAACGCAGCAGCCTCGACATCCTCAACCGCCAGCTCATCGCCACCGTCGGTCTGGTCAAGGCGCTCGGCGGCGAATCCTCGAAATAGCGAGGCACAGCCAAATGAAACCGATCCGGCTGACCGTTCTGTTTCTGTTCGCCATCCTTGCCGGCTGCGGATCGCTCGACACGCTGCAGAGCCGCCTGATCTTCCAGCCAAGCAACCGACAACGCCCCGACCTGGCCGGCAACGGGGCCAAGCTTGGCGAAATTTGGCTAAATTTCCGGTCCACCGTAACAAATGGCCGGGTGCGCCTGCATGCCCTGTGGCACCCCGCACCGAACGAGACACAAGCACCGGTCGCCCTCTATCTGCACGGCACCCGCTGGGACGTCGTCGGTTCAGCCTTCCGCATCCGCCAGTTGCAGGCCATGGGTTTTTCTGTCCTCGGCATTGACTACCGCGGCTTCGGCCAGAGCGACCCGACGCAGCCGAGCGAATCGCTGGCCTACGAGGATGCCGAAGCGGCCTGGCGCTGGCTGGCCCAACGCTACCCGGAACGCCGCCGCTTCATCTACGGCCATTCGCTCGGCGGCGCCATCGCCATCGAACTGGCCAGCCGCGTCGATGACGAAAGCGGCACCATGGTCGAAGGCACTTTCACCTCGATCCCCGATGTCTTCTCCACCCTGCGTTTTGGCTGGCTGCCGATGACTTCCAACCGCCTCGACCAGTGCTCCCGATTGCCAGCGGGCAGGAGCAAGCGCGTCCTTAAGAGTACAGGCGCTGGTGCGGAAATCGGTTACTAGTGCGAAAGCAGGTAGTCAGCCTATTTGCTTAACAGGCAGAAAATCGGCCAAAGCAGACTTTCAACCTTTGCACCGAATCAGGCAGCTATCTGCCGGCTACCCGCTGCCCAGTAGGCGAAATCGTGGTCTATCCCTATTTTTCGTCGGTCGCGCCTGATTTCGGTGGCTGCAAGCTATTCGAGGTGAAGGTGGGGAACGGGCCGGTACTAATAGCGGCTTGAGCTCGGCTGACATCCGGAATCCCACGGTCAATCGGAAAATCTGCCCAAAACAGAAATCCATTGTCATTAATTTTTCTGTTTTTGCCCTATCATTCGTGCCGTGAATATCCAGCCGTCGAGCATCTTCAAAAGGTCGCGTCGGCATTGGATGGTGATAATTGATGATTCCGGAGATTTTCATGCAAGTAGATAGTTGGCAGGGGGCTTTGCCGGTTCTGGGGCGTAGGGTCAAAAAAGCGGCGTTTAGCGCCCTCTCATGGGTTCTGGTTGCCTTGCTGGCTGGCCTTGCTGGACCGGCGGTTGCTCAGGTGAGTGCGCTGACCGAGCAGTTGCTTGATGATTGTGACGTGATGACCGGCAAGAAGCAGTCGGCGGTTTTCGAGAAGGCGCTGACCGAGTTGCGCAAGGATGCCAAGGAGGGAGCAGAACGCGGCAAGCTTTATGCGCAGATTGCCAATAATCGTTTCGCCTGTTTCGAAGAGGAACTTTCGGGCAACGCGGGATGGTCGGTGACCATCGAGTCGGACAAGTCGAAAGGAGTAAGCGAGACGCGAAGCCCCCTGGCCGTCAGGCTGAAAAAAAATCCCATGGCACTCGACGCGCTCAGGGAATCGATCAGCGCGCAGCGCCTGATTGCCGATGGCGCCCCGGATTACGGCCTGATCGCGGCGCGGCAGATGCTCAAATACCTGCCTTTGTATCAAAACGACCTGATCGGGATCTACACGCTGGCCGGTCGTGCCGCCGGGGTGTATTGCAATTACGCGCGCCCCAAAGGTGTCCGGCAGGATTGGCGGATGCTTTGTAACGACGCCGGGCACATCCAAAACGAATTACTGCAAAAGATGGACAAGGCGACACGTGACTCGCTCGACGAGCAGAACAACCAATGGGCATCCGGCTTCGCCGAGAATGCAAAGTACCAGCGGCGTTAATGGGCGGCGGGTAGCCAGTGCATAGCTGCCTGATTCGGTGCAACGGTTGAAAGTCTGCTTTGGCCGATAACCAAACAGCCTGCTGACCTAACTCACGCCAACTGACAACTGCGTCGTTCCTCATACTCCGACGAGAGGATCAGCGTCGTTTTCGCCGATCATCGGCAATTTCCCGCCACACCATCAGTTCAGCCGAAGTCGGCTCGCCAAATTGGTTGCCGGCCGCATTCAGCATGTAGATTACCGCGCGGGCCAGCTCGATGTCGCTCAATGCTGGGTTGGCACCCATTGGCGGCATTTTGCGCAGGCCGGCCACGGCTGATTAACAGAGCGGCGATCAATAAGCCCGGTAGTGGCGAAGCCATCTTTTACTCGATTCACCAAACAACAAAAGGCTCGCTGTGCCAGCAGATGAATGCCAGCACAGCAGGCCGAGCCTCTTCCCGTTCCGGAGGTCAGCGCAGGTTCAGATCAGCGGACGCCACCATTGCCGTGGCCACCGTTGTTCTCGGTACATATCTGCTCGTAGCGTTCCAGAATCTTCTCCTTGCCGGCATGCTTGGCCGGGAAGAGGATGTTGTTCCAGTTGTCGTGAGCGAAGTTCTCGACCCGGCGGATGGGAATGGTGATGGTGAACGGGCGGGTGAATACCGTCGGATCATCGTAGGTCGCGTGGTAGAGGAATTTCTGCCGATCGCTGTCGAAGACGTAGCGCTCGGTGATCTTGGCGTTTTCGCTGAAGAATTCGCCGGACCGCCCGAAACGTCCTTTGCCGTTGTTGTTGGCGACATCGACGACCAGCGTGTTGCCTTCCCAGTGACCGCGTGAGTCGCCATTCCACAGCTTGACCTTCTGATGCAGATGCGGCTTGTTGTCGAGATGGATCACCCGTGTCCCGGAGTCGAACAGGAAGACAACGTAATCCTTGTACTGGCGGATATCGAAGCCATGCCACATGAAGGACTTGGACGGACCGGCCGGGGCGCAACGGGCCAGCGGCTCGATATATTCCGGCTTGGTCGGATCGAGCAGATGCTTGGCGAACTCATCGGCCTTTTCCCTTGCCCAGGGCTGGAATGGCACCTTGCCGTCGGCCGGATCGCTGATCCGGCTCGGCGCTCTGACCACCTGCCTGGCAGAGGCTTCCCCTTCGCGGCGATTTCGCTCGGTGTAGGAACCAGACTGGGTCAGATCGGAGTGGTTGCCGATGGTATTCGACCAGGCACCCTGCACATCGGGCTGTCCGTCAGGCAGGTGCGGGCCTTTCCACTTGCCCTCGTCGACCTTGAAGACGGTTTTTTCACGCTGGAACTTGGGCAACGGCTCCTCGGCAGCGCTGGCCACAACTGGCGCGGCGATGAAGAGTGCGGCGACCAGCACAGGAATCCGCAAACTCCGGAAATTAACGATAGTGTTCATAAGTTTCTCACCTGTTCGATAATTCGCAGCCGTCATTGCTCGACAGGCACCGGATAGTATTTGTCGTAATCGAGCGTGAAGCAGTAGTTCTCGACCAGTTGGAAGTTCTTCTCGCGATGGCGATGCAGGATCACGGAGATATCCCAGGGACGACTGAATACGTTCTTGTCTTCGATGGTGGCCTTGTACTCGACAGTATTGGGATCGAGGTACTTCCAGCGTTCGACCACATGCAGCGCATCGCTATGGTAGTTGCCGGCGCGGTCGAGCCAGGTTTGGTCATTGAAATGCTTGACGTCTACAACCAGCGTATCGCCTTCCCACTTGCCGCGTGAGTCGCCCAGCCACCAGTCGTTCGGGTCAGCCGGATGCTCGGTGTTGTTGGTATGCACGGTGCGCACCGAATGGCCGAACTGATGATGGATGGTCAGATCGCGTGCCCGCTGGAAGATCTGGAATGGCTCCGGGTAATAGATGCTGCGCGGCACGCTGAGCGTGTAGCACTTGTTGCGCGGATCGGCGCGTTCCCGCTCGGCGAAGTTTTTTTTCTTCTGCTCGATCGCTTTCGGCAGATAGGGAATCTCGCCGCCCTCGACGATGCCCGGTCCGGACGGCACGGGTTGCGTTCCATCACGGCGTGCCGAATGGGGTTCGAGGTCGTAGTCGGCGGCACTGGTCGTCTGCCAGATGCCGGAAAAGTCCGGCTTGCCATTGGCGAGACGCGGGATCTTGCCCGATGGCGCAGCAAATGCCTCACCACCGCTGACCACGGACAAGGCGGAAAGACTCGCCACCAAGGCCACGGCCAAGAAGTGTTTCGACCATCCGGTACGGCATTTCCGGTCGCAATTAGTTAAAAGGCCGCTGGCGGCCTGGTGCTTTGTATTCAAGGGATTGTTCTCCACGGGATCCTGTGATCAACGGTCAAATGCGTATCAGGTGCCCGCCGGGGCCGGCGCATCCTGAGCGCCACCGGTCTTGAACACCTTGCCGTCAGCCGTCTTGATCGTCACCGCGTAGGCATACGGTTTGCCACTCTTTGAACGGAAGCCGTTGACCGTCACTTCGACGCCCGGCTGCAGAACGCTCTTATCCAGACCGCGTTGCTGCAGGGCATACGGCGAACCGAATTCAAAGCCCCAATTGGTCACCGTTCCATCGGCATTCTTGACGTCGACATATAGCCAGCTGTGCGGATTAACCCACTGTCCCTTGGTAACGTTACCCTTGATTTCAACCGGCGCCTCGCCGTCGAATTCGGCGGCAAAGGCATGATGGGCATAAACCGCCGAACTACCGGCAAACAGGCCCGCGCCAATCATTGCGAGAATGCCAAGTTGTTTTTTCATGATGTTTCTCCAAGTCAAAAAATAATCGATGTACATTGCTGCGATTCCAGTACCGGTTGTTGACGGATCAAGCAGGCCCGTCGCTCCTTGCCGCAGCAAGCTGTCACCTTCATCGCAAGGCGTGTGCCACGCTGAAGCGCCGTCCGCTCCTCGTCGAAAAAAACATTTAACAAGATGAATTTATTGATGTTTTTTAGAAATAAGCCACAGCGGAAGCTGCCCAGGCCAATTCTTCAAAGAAATTCCAAAGCAATAACTGATGCGGACGCAGCAGCCCGGCGAGCCGGGTGCTTCTCCCGAAACACCGGCAATCCCGGGAACCAGCAGAAAATTGCCGGCGCCAGGCCAAAAAAAGCCCCGCACACCGGTGAAGGTGACGGGGCGTTCGAGGAAACAAATTTGCAGTGCCGAATCAGTCCTTGACCTTGAAATCGTCGTGACAGGCCTTGCAGGTCTGGCTCAACTTGCCGAACTGGGCCTTGATAGCCGCACTGTCGCCACTGGCTGCAACTTTGGCCAGTTCGTTGGCTTCGCGATTGAAGTTGCCGGCCAGTTCGCCAACCTTTTGCTGATTCTTGAAAAACTCAGGCTTGGTGGCGGTTTCCTTCCACCCCTTGCCGGTTTCCGTACCCGGCGCAAAGAGTGCGCCGATACCGCTGTTGGCCAACGCAGCAATGGTATTGGCCGAGCGAACGACCTCTTCCTTGTTGAATTGCCCGTCGACATTTGCCTTGATCCGGCTACTGTTCCAGCCCAGGACCTGATAGACCGACTGGCGCCACTTGATCAACTGCTCGGGCTTGGCACCGGCCTGCTGGGCAAATGCCCCGGCCGAACAGGACAACAACAGCGCAGCAAGCAGCGAACTGATAACGTACTTCATTGATACTCCTTGAATTGAATGAAAAGCAGGTCAGGCAAGGCCTGAAAACGTGAGGTCCGCCAGGGCGGGAATGAAAGCCCCGCTTTATTCCCTAACTACGCAGATGCGTATTGAAAAAACCAACCGTTCGCTGCCAGGCCAGCTTGGCAGCCGCTTCGTCGAAACGCGGCGTTGTATCGTTGTTGAAGCCATGCTGAACGCCCGGGTAAATGTGGGCCGTGTACTTCACGCCGGCCGCCTTCAGCGCCTCTTCGTATTTAGGCCAACCAGCGTTGATCCGGGAGTCCTCACCGGCATAGTGGATGAGCAGCGGCGCCTTGATTCTTGCCGCATCTTCAGCCGCCGGCTGTGCGCCATAGAACGGTACGGCGGCGGCCAGGTCAGGAATCCTGGTCGCCAGCACGTTGGCAATGCTGCCGCCGTAGCAGAAGCCGACGACACCGACCTTGCCATTGCCTTCGGGCAATTGCTTCAGGTGACCGAAAGCCGCGATGAAGTCTTCCCGCGCCCTGCCCTGGTCGAGCTTCGGAAAGAGCTCGCGTGCCTTGTCCTCGTCGCCAGGGTAACCACCCAGGGGAAACAGACCATCCGGCGCAAAGGCAATGAAGTTGTCCAGCGCCAGGCGACGGGCGATGTCCTCGATATGCGGATTCAGGCCGCGGTTTTCATGGACGACCAGCACGACCGGCAACTTCCCCTTGGCCTGCGCCGGCTGGACAAGATAGCCGCGGATCGTCCCATTGCCCTGGGGCGACGGATACTCGACGTAAGCGCCCTTGATCCTGGCATCCGTCGGCTTGACCTGCTGCGCCTCGGCAAAGCGCGGATTCAGGGCATTGAGCAGGCCTTCGGCGGTCAGGCCGGCGACCGCATATTTACCGGCTGATTTAAGAAATTCACGACGAGGAATGAGGCCGTGCACAAATTTATCGAAAAGCTGAAGGACTTCGGGATGGAAGTCCTTGGCTGTCTGACGGGACATGGATGAATCTCCTGCGATGGGTAATGGTGACTGGATCTGGATCACTTGGCCCGGCCGGCAAAACCCGGCGTCAGGAGCGCAATCCTGTAGGCCGAGCCGCGGCCGACGACATACAGCGTCTTCTTGTCCTTGCCGGCAAAAGCGATGTTCTGCGGTTTCTTCGGCGTCGGGATGATGCCCAGTGCTTCGCCCTTCGCTGAAAACACCTCGATGCCGGCGTTCGAGGTGGCGTACAGCCGCCCCTTCTCGTCGACGGCGAGGCCATCGGCACCGCTGGAATAGCCGTTATCGGTCTTCGTGTAGCCGGCCAGTTTGGCGAAGTTACGCCGCTGGCCGATGCTGCCATCGTTGCCGAGGTCGTAGGCAATGATGTATTCGCCGGGTGTATTGGCGACGTAGAGCACCTTTTCATCCGGGCTCAACTGGACACCGTTGGGCCGTTCGATATCGTTGGCAATGCGTTTCAGCGCTCCTCCCGGCGTAATCTGATAGACCGCCGGCTTGCCGACAGGCGGCTGATCGGGCTTCTGGGCCGCCCCGGAATCGGTAAAGAAGATACCGGCCCGCCGGCCAACGACGATATCGTTCGGCCGACCGAAGGAAACGCCCTCGTAGCTGTCGGCCAGTGTCCGTACCTTGTCGACCGGAGCGATGACGCCGACCCGCGGTTCGCGATTCTGCACGGAAACCAACTCGCCATAGGCACTGAAGCCCAGGCCGTTCGAGCCGTTACTGTTTTCGAGATAGGTCGAAACGCTGCCATCGGCAGCGATACGGGTAATCCGGCTGTCCTGGGTTTCGGTAAAGATGACACTACCATCCGGCAGCCTTACCGGCCCTTCGGTGCCCTTGAACCCATCCCTGATGAATTCAATCCTGGTTCCTGCCGCGACAACACCGGGGATGGCTGTCGGAACGGCCTCTTGGGCCTGGATGGCGCCGGCACAAAGCAACAGGGCGGCAAACAACGGCCGGCTATGTGTCGGTCGAATACCGCAGTCGCCATCGATTTTTTGCTGATTTTCAATATTCATGAACTATGGGTCCCAATGCAGCTGCTATCAAATGGCAGCAAATGACATGTCAGGCGAGCAGTCTCGGCATGGCAATTACCGGACGCGTCACCCGTTTGCCCCCCGACGCGGAATCGGGGGGGCAACAAATGCGGCCGATCAAATCTTCGATTTGAAGACCAGCATCCAGGTCCGCGGAGATCCCCAGGTAACCGTCTGGGCTGCCGTACTCGACCAGGTGCTGGCACTGGTGTAGTACTCCTTGTCGAGCACGTTGCGGCCAAGCACCGAGACTTCCCAGCTTCGATCAAGCGCACCCAGACCAATGCCGAGGTTGGTCACGGTATAGGCCTCCTGATAGGAGAAGGAAGCGTGGTTGTCGTTGAGGTAAGCACCCGAGCGATAGCTGTTGCTCAAGCTGAACCGCCCGAGATAACCGGCAACCGGCGCCTGGTAGTTGAAACCGTAGCTCAGGGACAGCTTCGGTACATTGGTCACCTGCTCGCCCTTCAGGTCGAAATACTTGGTCGCCGAGATTTCAGGAACCTGCGCCAACCACTCGGTTTCATACTTCGCAATGTTGTACGCGGCATTGAAATCAAGCGACAGACGGCTGTTGTACTGATAGGCCGTTTGCAGTTCCAACCCCTTGGCTCCGATCTTCTCGACGTTGCCCCAACCGCTGACAAAGGAACCCGGTGAGGCCGGATTCTCGCGGCGCCAGGAAGCCTGGTAGTTCTTGATGGTGGTGTAATAGGCATTGGCATTCAACATCAGCTTGCGATTCAGCAACAAGCTCTTGAAACCCAATTCCAGGTCATAGGTCTCCTCAGGCTTGATCTGAGTTTCATCTGCCGCGCCATCGGTGCCGAAGAAGATGAAGCCGGACTTGACGCCCTTGCCGTATGACGAATAGAGCAGCACATCGTCGTTCACTTTGTAGCTTGGCCCAACGTTCCATGCCGTCAAAGACGCCTTGATCGGGTTACCGTTGCGCCAGTCGAACGCGGAATACACTTGGCCATCGCGAATTGCCTGGGCTGTTGTAATGAGCGGGCTGTTGGCGGCAAGGCCGAGAGAGGTACCAAGCGCCGCCAGGTTTTCGCCGGGCCGATCGATCTGGTGGGAAACCCGGTTTTCCTTGGTTTCCTGGGTTTGGCGGACGCCGAAGGTCAGCGTTGCCTTCTCGGTCAGGTGCCAGTCGGCCTGACCGTAAGCGGCGAGACTTTCGACCCGGGCATCCGTCACGCGGGATTGATAGACACCGTTCAGCGATGCCTGGAGCAAGGCGCGTCCGGCGGCGCTTCCCATCAGGCTGGTGAACTGATTGTCCTTGGCATACCAAGCCCCGGCATCCTGCCCGTAGTAACTTGGGTCATCGCTATAGACACGGGCTTTCAGGTAATACAGGCCGGCCTGATAGTCGAGCTTCTTCGCCGGGCTGGGCGTCGAAGAGAAACGCAACTCCTGTGAAAACTGCTCGTTCCAAAGTTGCTGACCACCGTTGTTGACGTAGAACTGGCCATACTGGCCGCCATTCTTGATATCGAAATCCTGATAGCGGTAAGCGGTGATTGAGGTCAGCGTATGGTCGGCGACGCGCCAGTCAAACGTACCCGCGAGCCCCCACTGATTGGTAATCTGTGGACGTGCTTCGGAATTCTGGATATCCGTCGTATTCAGCGGCGGCTGATAGACGCTGCCGTTGGCATTGTGGAACCAGGCCGCCTTGCGGGCAAACTGGCCGAGATAGCCATAGTTCGCATAGCTGCCGGTCGGCGCATAACTGAATGGCGTCACCGTCGGCCGGGCCGAACCGTCGGCGTAAGTCGTCGGACCGTTCGAGACCAGCGTATTGCCGGTATTCACCCGCTCATCGGAACGAAGTTTGTCGAAGATGAAGCGCCCCGTCAGATCCTCGCTCGGCGTCCACAACACCTGGAAACGACCTGCCAGCTTGTTGCTTTCACGCCAGGTTTCCTTTGAGTGGCCCATCGATTGATAGGTATTGGTATAGATCCCATCGCTGCGGTCGGCCACGAAGTTGGCCCGATAAGCCAGCAAGCCGTCGACCAGCGCGCCGGTCGACGAAAATTTCCCGCTCAGGGTGTTCTGATCGCCGGTAAACAGTTCGAACGTCGATGCTTTCCTGAAGCTCGGCGCCTTGGTCAGGATATTGATCGCGCCGAGCGAGGTATTCTTTCCCATCAGCGTGCCCTGCGGTCCGTTCAGGACTTCGATGCGATCGAGGTCGACGTAATCAGCCCAGGCCTGACCCGAGTAGTACAGCGTGACGCCGTCGACAATGACGCCGACGCTTTGCTCCATCGAATCATTCGCCCCGCCCCGGCCCAAACCGCGAATCGATGGGCTGACCTTGCGGGCATTTTCACCCGGATTGTTGAGCTGCAGATTCGGCACTTTGGACGGCAAGTCATAGATCGACTTGATGTCTTCGCGGTCGAGTCGATCCCCGCCCAGAACCGTCACCGGCAAAGGCACGTCCTGAGCAATTTCCTCGCGGTTGCGTGAGGTGACGATGACCTTGTCGAATGCGACTACGCCGTCATCGCCGGCCTGTACCGGTACATTCGGCTTGGTAACAGCGGAGGTCGCGTCCCCACCGGAAACGACCGTTGCCGGCACGCCAACCGCCGCGGCGCCATTGGCGCGTTGTTTCAGGGCCTCGATTTCTTTCTTCAGGCGGAGGTTTTCGGCCTGCAGCTCCGTCAGTGCCTTGCCATCGTCGGCCGCATAAGCCTGCCCCGACCCGAGAAATGCGAGTCCCGCCATCACGGCAAGCGTGCTCGCACGCACTTTGAAGCTTGGCCAAAGCTCGCTCCCGGCCCCCCCTGAATACCCCACCCGCTTTCTCGAAGACAGCGAGATGGACGATGTTGTTACTGACATTACCGATCCTCTCTGAAGGTCACAAAACGTTACGTAACAACCCCTTTCGCAACGACTGTGCCTGCTTCAGAACGCGCCATTACGGCTGCCAGGAAAAATCAAAAAACAATCCAACTATTTGATTTATAGAATATTTCATAAAACAACAAAGTCGCTTGGCAAGGCCCTGCATCGACCAGCATCAGCCCTGTTCCAGCCGGTGCTGCTGCTCCGGCCACAGCGACACGATCAACATGCTGCGCTGGCAGCAGCCGCCAACGAGATCGCCGCCGAAAAAAAGCCGCCCTTCGAAAACGTATCGAAGAGCGGCTTTTTTGAACTCCGCCAAACCACGGCGACGCCATCAAGTCTCGGCCGGCACGTCCTCCTTGCTTCCCTGAGCGGCCCGCCACTCGATGAAACTCTTGATCACCAGCGTCAGCAAGGCAAGGATCGCCAGCAGCGAGGCCACGGCGAAAGCGGCAGCGAATTTGTACTCGCTGTAGATGATCTCGATATGCAGCGGCATGGTGTTGGTCTCCCCACGGATATGCCCAGAGACCACCGATACCGCGCCAAACTCGCCCATGGCCCGGGCATTGCAGAGAATCACGCCATAGAGCAGGCCCCACTTGACGTTGGGAATGGTGACATGCCAGAAGGTCTGCCAACCGGAGGCGCCGAGTACCGTCGAAGCCTCTTCCTCATCCTTGCCTTGCGCCTCCATCAGCGGAATCAATTCCCGCGCGACAAATGGAAAAGTCACGAAGATGGTGGCCAGTACGATCCCGGGAACGGCGAAAACGACCTTCATGTCGTTGTCGATAAACCACGACCCCAGCCAGCCGGTTCGCCCGAAGACGAGGACGAAGATCAGACCGGCAACAACCGGCGAGACAGAGAACGGCAGGTCGATCAGGGTAATCAGGAAGGACTTCCCGGGGAAATCGAACTTAGCGATCAACCACGCTGCCGCGACACCGAAAACTAGATTGAGCGGTACCGAGATAAGGGCGGCGATCAGGGTCAGCCTGATCGCGCTCAGCGCATCCGGTTCGATCAACGCGGCCAGATAGGCATCCCAGCCCTTGCGCAGTGCCTCGTAGAAGACAACGATCAAGGGCAGCAGCAGGAAGAGGACGAAGAAGGTCAGCGAAATGCCGATGATGGTCCATTTGACCCAGTTGCTTTCCCGCGTCGCCGGATTGCTCTCGTAGCGTTCGGCGTGGGCCTGACTGAGATGGAGGGAAATTGCGCCAGCCATTATTTTGACTTTCCGGTACGTTTCGCCGTCCATGCCTGGAGGCTGTTGATGGTAATGAGCAGGATGAAGGAAACGACCAGCATGACGGCGGCAATGGCTGTCGCGCCGCGGTAGTCATACTGTTCCAGTTTGGTGATGATCATCAGCGGCGTGATTTCGGAAACCAGCGGAATATTGCCGGCGATGAAAATCACCGAGCCGTACTCGCCGACCGCCCGCGCGAAGGCCAGTGCAAAGCCGGTAAGCAGCGCAGGAAACAGCGTCGGGAAGATCACCTTGCTGATGGTCTGCCAGCGATTTGCCCCGAGGCTGGTTGCCGCCTCCTCGATTTCGACTTCGAGATCTTCCAGCACCGGCTGAACCGTTCGCACGACGAAGGGCAAACCGATGAAAACCAGGGCCAGCAAGACACCGAGCGGCGTGAACGCGACCTTGATGCCGAGCGGTTCGATGAGGCGGCCGATCCAGCCATTACCAGCCCACAGCGCGGTCAACGCAATGCCGGCCACGGCCGTCGGCAGCGCAAATGGCAGATCGACCAGCGAATCGACAATTTTCTTGCCGGGAAAGGTGTAGCGCACCAGACTCCACGCCAGCAGCATGCCAAACACGGCATTGATTGCCGCGGCGGCCAGCGAGGCGCCGAAAGTCAATTTGTACGAGGCCATGACGCGTGGCGTCGTGACCACAAACCAGAACTGCTCCAGTGTCAGCTCGGCCGTCTTGATGAACACCGCGGCCAGCGGAATGAGGACAATCAGCGATAGCCAGGTCAACGTGTAGCCCAGGGATAGATTGAACCCGGGCAAGGCATTGCGATTGCTCATCGCGCCACCTCGCTGCTAGCGCCCGAGATATTTCGTCGAAACCTTGCAATCATGAGAACTCCGAAACTCTGTTGATAGGCCGAAAGCTTAGAGAGCGCTGACAAGATCGATAACCAATTTATTCGTCTTTGCTTATTCCGATTGCTGCAATACTCACCAAAACCGGCCGTTCCAGACTCAAAAACTGGCCCGCAGGCCGACCCGCAGGGTACGCGGCTCCAACGGATGAACCAGCCGGCCATCGATACCGCCGCCGCAAGTACCGGCCAGCGTTTCGCTGCGCGTACAAGCGCCGCCCCAGTACTCGATGTCGTTGGCCTTCTTGTCGAACAGGTTGAGCACATCGAAGCTCACTTGCAGGTTCGGGCTGATGCGGTAGCCGGCCTTGAGGTTGGTCATCCAGAAGGCTGTCGATTTGTGGGTCGCCGATTCTTCCAAGGCGTAGGCGCCGAGATGGCGCAGGCGCACGCCGCCAAACCAGGCCCCGCCATTATCGGCGCTGATGCCAATCGATGCAGTCAGCGGAATGGCATTTGGCACATGGCGACCGCCGTTGTCCGGGTTGGGCTCCTTGAAGCGGGCCTGCGACCAGGCGAGATCCGCATCGACGATCCAGCCATCGGCTGGTGTGATGTAATTCGACCACTCGACGCCATGCCGGCGCGAGGCGCCCTTCGGCTCGGTCACGCCTTCGTCGCCGATGAAGACCAACTCCGAATCCAATTCCATCTGCCACAGTGCCAAGCTGCTATTCCAGCCAGGCAATGGCGCAGCGCGCAGCCCAATCTCGCTGCCTTTGGCCTTGACGATCAGCGGGACGGCCGTCACTGCGCTGCCGTCCTGCGGATTGGTTCGCGCCGTCGCGCCACGCGCATCGTTGCTGTGAAAACCATGGCCCCAGTTGGCGTAGAACTCGGTCTTGCCGAGCAGGTCGAAGGGGCCCAGGGTGATGGCTAGCTTGGGGCTGGTCTGGCCGGCGCTGGCGTTGCCACCGTTGTCCATGTTGAACAGGCCGCCGAGCGCCGTCGCCTTGGCTGAAACCTGATCACGGCGCAGGCCGAGGCTGCTCCGCAGCCAGTCGGTCCATTGCGTCCGCGCCTCGAAAAGCGCGGCCACGGCAGTTTCCTCGATGCGTTCTTCACGGACCGTGCCGGTTCGCTGGCGGTTCTCCGTAGTGTACAACCCGACTTTTCCGATGCGGTCATGGCGTAGCTGAACGCCCGCCATCAGCTCCGTATCCCTCCAGTCAGCTCCGAGAAACCAGGTGTGGCTCCCCTGCCCGCCCCAGACCGTGCGCTCATCAGCCTGCTCATGCTGGTCGCCCTGCTCGCCGTTGATGAAGCCGGAGGGGGCTGAATACAGGTTGAGAGCGTAGTCGATCACATACAGATTGGCCTTGCTGGCGCCCGACTCGGTGGTTTTTGCCAATTCACCGGACAGACTGTAACGATGCGTCTTGCCGCCATCAGTCGCTGAAAGGGCGCCGTAGCGGCTGATTTCGCCGCTGGCCATGGCCCGTTCCGGCACGTGTTCGGTTGCCGTCCAATCGGCCTGATAAGCCATGCCGGTGAGCGCAAAGCCGTTGCTGGTCGAACCCGAACTCAGGCGTAGTACGACATTATTTTTGTCCAGCTTTTCCGGCTGATCCCACGGGCCATCGTTACCGGCCACCTCGACCGCCCCAAGCAGGCTGAGCTCACCAAGCTGGTGGCTGCCTGCTGCCACAAGGCGCCGGTAGTTGTGCTGCCCGAGGCCGATATCAACGAAGCTCTTGTCAAGTTTTCGCAGGTAATCGATGCTCCCGCTGCCGGTCACCGCCAGATCGCCTTCCTCGGCAGCATAGACACCCTTGCGGTATTTGATGCTACCGACCAGTTCGGGAATCAGGAAGTTGAGGTCCATGTAACCCTGGCCATGGGCGTGGCTGACCATGTTGACGGGCATGCCCATCAGATGTGTTGCGAAGTCGCTGCCATGATCGAGATTGAAGCCGCGCAGAAAATACTGATTGGCCTTGCCGTCCCCGGAGTGCTGCGTGACGATCATGCCGGGCACCGCTTCCATGACCTCGGCTGGGCGCAATAGCGGACGATTGGCCAGTTGCCTGGCTGTGATCGTGCCTTCGCTGGCCGAATCTGCCACGCCGGCCAGACTCTGGCCCACGGTACTGACGCTGACTTCCTGTAGCGTTGGAATTCCCGCCGCGATGACCGGTGCGGCAATAGCTGACAGCATGGCGAGGATGAAAGGTTTGCATCGCATAATTTTTACGTGATCAACTTGAAAAAACGAAGCCCCGGCTCGGCCATCGACTGGCCAACCGGGGCTTTCCGGACAGCACCCTCAAGTGCCGCCCATCCCGCAACAAAATTTACTTGATGTAGATCTGGTCGAAGACGCCACCATCGTCGAAGTGGTCCTTCTGCACCTTGGTCCAGCCGCCGAATTCCTTGTCGATGGTCACCAGCTTCAGCTTGGCGAACTGCTTGGCATACTTGGCAGCAACCTTGGCATCGGTCGGACGGTAGAAGTTCTTGCCGGCGATGTCCTGACCTTCTGCGGAATACAGGTAGTTCAGGTATTCGGTTGCGACCTTGCGGGTGCCCTTCTTGTCGACGATCTTGTCGACCACGGCGACCGGCGGCTCAGCCAGGATGGAGACGGACGGGGTGACGATCTCAAACTTGTCCGGACCGAGTTCCTTGACGGACAGGTAGGCTTCGTTTTCCCAGGCAATCAGCACGTCGCCGATGTTGCGTTCGACGAAGGTGGTCGTCGAGCCACGCGCGCCGGAGTCGAGCACCTTGACGTTGCCATAGAGCTTCTTGACGAATTCCTTGGCGGAGGCATCGCTGCCACCCGGCAGTTGCTTAGCATAAGCCCAGGCAGCCAGATAATTCCAGCGGGCGCCGCCGGATGTCTTCGGATTCGGGGTAACAACCTCAATACCCGGTTTGACCAGATCGCCCCAGTCCTTGATGCCCTTCGGGTTGCCCTTGCGGACGAGGAGGACGATGGTCGAGGTATACGGCGAGGCGTTCAGCGGAAATTTCTTCTGCCAGTCCTTGGCCAGCAGATTGGCATTGGCCACTGCATCGATATCACCGCCCAAAGCCAGCGTGACAACATCGGCATCCAGACCGTCGATGACAGCGCGGGCCTGCTTGCCGGAACCACCATGGGCGGCCTTGATGGTCACCGTTTCGCCGGTCTTGGCTTTCCAGTGTTTGGCAAAGGCAGCGTTGTATTCCTGATAGAGTTCGCGCGTCGGATCGTAGGAGACGTTGAGCAGATTGACGTCAGCGAAGGCGTTGCCGCCGAAGGCAAGGCCAAGAGCCAGTGCAATCAGGCCGCGGCGGGTGTTGTTGAACTGCATTTGCGAATTCCCTGTCTAGTTATGGAACCTTCAATTTACGGAAGGCCATCCGACAGTAAAACGATGTTATTTTTATTTGTTTATACAAGGCAGCCGAATACGCATTTTGATCGGCGGCGAAGACAAAAAACGGGCACTCTCAGGTGCCCGTTTTGTTCTCGAGTCGGGGCATGTCCCCAACCGTCAATTGGCGTATTTGACGGTGCACCCGTAAGGCTGGGTGCTGGCATGGGCAGGCTTCTTGCCGCCGGCCAGATCGTTCAGCGCCAGCTTGACATAATTGTCGGCCTTGGCGATATCGTCCTTCTTGCTGGAAGCGACACTGTCGATACCGCCCTTGTAAACCAGCTTACCGTCCGGATTGACGATGAAGATATGCGGCGTCGTGACCGCTTCGTAGAGCCGACCGACCTTGCCGTCGGGATCGAGAACCGTGCCGGTCGGGGCCGCGCCGCGATCAGCGTTGAGCTTGAGCGCGGTCGCGCCGTCGACATGTCCCTGCTTGCCCGGCGCCGAGGAAATCACCTGCAGCCAGACGATGCCCTTGCCGACGGCATCCTTCTGCAAGGATGGAATATTGCCGCTCTCGTAATGCTTCTTGACGAACGGACAATCATGGTTGGTCCATTCCAGCACCACGGTCTTGCCACGATACTGCTCAAGGCTGATCGTGCCGCCGCTGGCGGCCGGCGCACTGAAAGTCGGTGCCGGCTGGTCGAGATTGGCCACGGCACAGGCAGAACTCGTGACGAGCGCAAAGGAAAGGCCGGCGGCTATGGCCCAAACGGATTTTCTATGGGGTGCGGTCGCCCCCAAAAAAGGGTTGAGTTTCATGAAGACTCCTTCTGGATAGTTGGGGATAAAACGGGAAGCAAGGTTTGACGGACCGTGTCGGGGGTCAGCAACTGTGGCAGCACGACCGGCTTGCTGTCGGCCCCCGGCGGGTAATAGACATAGAGCGGCACGCCGCTTCGCCCGAACTCACCGAGATAGGCCGTGATTTGCCGGTCCTGATTGGTCCAGTCACCTTTCAGGTAGACGGTGCCGCTGGCCTTGAAAGCCTCGATTACCGAGCTATCGCTCAGGGCTACCCGCTCGTTGACTAGACAGCTGATGCACCAGGCAGCGGTCATGTTCACGAATGCTGGCTTCCCGGCCTGACGCAATTCGCGTAACCGTTCTGCCGAATATGGCTGCCAGTGTTTTTCGCTGGCCTCGCTGGCGACAGGGGATCCAGACAGTACAGCCACGGCATCGACACCGAAACCGCCACCGACCAGCGCGACGAAAACAGCCAGTGCCGCAAAGCCCGCGCCGCCGTGCCGGGTCCATGAACTTCCCCGACGTGTCACCGCATACAACCAGCCGGCCAGCCCAATCAGCACTATGCCCCCAAGCGCGACCAGAACGGCATTCGGCCCGCCCTGCTGGGCCAGCACCCAGACCAGCCAGACCGCCGCACCGTACATTGGGAAAGCCAGCGCCTCCTTGACCCGCTCCATCCAGACACCGGGCCTTGGCAACAGACGCTGCAAACGTGGCCAGGTGGTCAACAACAAATACGGAAAAGCCAGGCCCAGCCCGAGACTGAGGAAAATCGCCAGCAGCCCCGGCGCCGACTGGCTCAGCGCGTAGCCGATGGCGGCGCCCATGAACGGCGCAGTACATGGCGTGGCGACGATGGTTGCCAGCCCGCCGGTGAAGAAACTGCCGCTGTAACCGCCGCGTGCGGCCAGCGAGGAGCCGACACCGACGGTCGAAGCGCCGATGGTGAACAAGCCGGACAGATTGAGGCCGACACCGAACATCAGATAAGCGACGATGAGGACGAAAATTGGCGACTGGTATTGAAAGCCCCAGCCAATTGCCAGGCCGCCAGCCTTGAGCAGGATCAGTACGCCGGCCAGCAAGGCGAAGCTGAACAACACCCCGGCCGTGTAGGCCAAGCCCTGCAAGCGTTTCTGCAGCGGCGAATATTCGGCGTGTTTCAGCAAGGACAGCGCCTTGATCGACAGCACCGGGAAGACGCAGGGCATCAGGTTGAGGACGATGCCGCCGAGAAAGGCGAACAGCATCGCGGCCGCGACACCAAGCTCCTCCTTGCCGGTGGCAGAAGCCTCCGGCGCTACTAGCTCGAAACCGACCAGACGTTCGCCATCCGGCATCGCCTCGCCGATGACCAGCACACCGCGCAGCCTTTCGCCCTGCGCAAGCGAAGCGCTAGTGGCCGGCAAATTCAGCTTGAGCACCCGGCCGTCGACGGCAAAGTGCTGTCCTGCGCTGTGGTTGATCGTGCCCCACTGTTCGGGATAGAACCAAGCACTGCTAATTTTCGCCTGGGCGATGCGCTCGCTGTCCAACCGGAGTTGCAACGAGCCGTCCTCGGTCCGGACAAAACTGCTCTCGCCCGGCGCGGCCAGCGGCAAACGACCGACCGCCCGCGAGATAACCGGGCTGCCCGCCCCACTTTGGGGATTGCTGGCCACTACCGGCAGAGCGAGGCCGAGTTCGACCTCCTCGGGAATGCATTCTTCCTGACAAACCAGCCAGTTGACCGTGGCCCGCAGGACAAAATGCCCGCCCACAGGAATATCGGCAGGCACCTTGAGCCGGCTCAGCAGTGTTACTTCGCCCTCGTAGCCATAATTGGTCACCGGCCCCATGGCAATGCGCCCCGGTACCGGCCATTGGATTTCCCCCGCTTCAGCCCCCTTCGGTAACACCCAGTCGATCCGGGTGGGCACCCCGGAGTCGCCCGGATTGCGCCAGTAGGTATGCCAATGCGGAATGATCTGTTGCTGAATGCCGAGCTGGATTTCAGATCCCGGCTGCACCGCATCGAGCGAAGCGACCAGCGTTGCCCGGATATGTGGCGTAGTCACCGAAGCCGGCGGCGTACCGGCCGCTTCGGCACCGCTCATGGTCAGCCCGGCCAGCACCAGCCAGCCGGTGCGACGCCGCAGGAATCGTGAAACAAATTGCATCACCCTGACCATGATCACTTGCCGAGTTGAACCGAAAATACCGATCAGCGCAGGCGCCCTTGAATCTTCTGCACGCCGACCAGGCCACACTCTTCATCGACATTGCTGCCGCGAGCACCACCGACACCGACGGCACCAACGACTTCACCGCCCACCGACAACAGCACACCACCGGCACGGGCATTGAAGTTAGTGTTGGCAGCAATCTTGTCGGCGAGTTCCTTGTCGGTCTTGACCCGCTCAGCCAATTGGCTGGTCGGCGCTTTGAAAGTCAGCGCCGTCACCGCCTTGTTGGTACTGGAACTGACACCGCGCGACGACGCACCGTCGGTAGCCAGCAGCACCCGCAGGACACCGGCGGAATCGACAACACTGACCGCAGCCTTCTGGTCACGTGCCTTGCAGGAGTCGATAGCCGCTTGGGCGGCTTCAAGCGCCAGTTCAAATGATGGGCCGCGGGCCGGCGGCGCGGGAGTGGCCGGAGCGGTTTGGGCAAACACGCTCGACGCGGCGCACAGCAACGCGGCGCAGGCGAGCAGTTGGTTCTTTTTCATACTTCGATTTCTCCAGGTCAGATCGTTGAAATGTATTGCCACGGCCGCCGATCAAGCCGGTGGCTTCTTGGCATTCGGGTACCAGAATTTGACGTGGCAGCTTTCGCAGGCTTGCTGAATCCGGCTGCCGGCCTCCAGCAGTCCGGCCACGCTCTTCGCATCAATCGCCTTCAAGGCAAGTTCGGCGACATCGTGAAAACGATTCGCCTCCCCGGCAAAGCCGGCCTGATCCTTGCGGATTGCCTGTTGCGACTCGTCGCCAGAGAGAATACCCGGCACATGGGCATCCTCCACCTTGCCTCCGGCAGCGACCACGGCACGCCCCGGAATCAGCAGCAGGTTGGCCGACTCGACGAGCGTAATGGCCTGTTTGCGAACTGCCAGCCATTCCTCATCGGTACGCGGTTGTTTCTCCACCAGGCCATCCTTGCTCAACTCCGTGCCGACCGCCTCCCACACCCCGTCGGCCGCTGGATCGACGATGGATACCATCAGATCCTGAACGGTAGCCGTCGTTTTGAATGCCGGGCCAGCGATCTCAGGTGGCGATGCCGGCTTGTCGCAAGCAGCCAGCCCCCCAAGCAGAAAAGCCGACAGCAGCAGGCGCCGGGTCAAAGTATTCATCGCGATATCCTTAAATGAAGCCAATAGCGCGACCGGTCACGCCGACACCGAACCAGAGAAGGATGGAGAGCACCACGCTCACCTTGGCCAGCACCGGATTCGGGTTCTCGCGGGTAGTCACCCGGCGATACAGGGTGACCTGCAGAAGCACGGCAGCAGCCAGCAGCCAGATCTTCGCGACAAATGCCGGGTTGGTGTAGTAAAGGAGCGGCGCCGAAAGGAACATCAGAATTCCGCTGATAACGGCAAAGGCGAGGCCTGCCCAGATCAGCCGCGTCGGTTCCTTGGCGACCTGCGGGATGGATAGCCCAGTCAGGGCAAAGCCGCTTAGACGCAGGTTGATGAGAATGACGGAAGCCAGCAGGAAGACGAACCCCAAGACATGAAAAACTTGGGCCGCAGCACCGACCAGATGGTCCGTCTTGCCGATCGCATAGCCCAGGGGGCTATTCTGCAATGCGGTAAGCACTTCTAAGGTTGACATGGAATTTCTCCGAAAATTGAATAACCCGACTCGCCAGGCTCAGGGAAGGTAGGGAATGAGACGACCGGCAATAATCACAGCCCCCCACGAAAACAGCGAGGCCAGACCGGCATAGCGGATATTGGCCGGCAAAACGGCATGGTTCTCGAGCACCGGGGGCTGCCGCGCCAGTCTCAACTCGAAATACAGTGCATTGACTCCGGCAATCGCGATGAACAGGAACTTCACGGGAAAAGCCGGACTGACGATGACGGTCGCCGCCTCGGACCAGAAAAGCAGGAAGCCGGAAATGAAGATCACCACAAAGCCGCCGATAACAAGGCCGCGTAGCTGATGCAGCAGGTCGGGGATCGGAACCTTTTTCAGGATGACGCCGACCAGTCGGAGGTCAATCAGGAAGATAAGCCCGACCGACACGGACAAACCGATCAAATGAATGGCCTCGATCAGCGGAAAGGCATACGCCGATTCGGCAAGCGCCACACCCAGTGCCGACGATTGCAAGGCTTGGGCAAGCTCAAGAATGAGTGACATGATGAATTCTCCTATTGGCCAGCCGTGACCTCACCGCCCCGGCTGGCGCCGCTGATTTTCAGGATTAGTTCGCGGCCTGTTTCGGTTGGGGCGGAACGATCTTGGTCAGCGTGCCACCTTCGGCTTCGTAATCCTGCGCACCGACCGCGCCAGCAACCTTGAAGCCTTTTTCGGCCAGCAAATCAGCCGAGCGACCGGCACGGCCAGCATGATTGGAAACCGTCACCACGCTACGATCCTTCGGGATGAAGGCAAGACTCTTTTCCAGATCCTTGGCCTGAATGCTCAGATAGACAGGGAATCCACCGTTATTAATCAGCTCGTCAGGACGACGCACATCGATGACGACCAACTGATCGGGCTTGGCCAGCAAGGCGTCGAACTGCGCCCGATTGAGCTTGGGCGACTTGGCCTTGTACGTCGGAACCGCACCGCCACCCGCCTGCTGGGCGGAAACAAACGAACTGCTAGCTGCCAGCGCCGCCATGACCAGAAGATTAAGAAATTTTTTCATGATGTTCTCCACTGTTTCGGTTGAATCACTTGCACACCCGGCGCCAATCGTCGAATGAAGTGACTTGAGTTTCGTCTGGCCAATAATTGCCAGCCTGGCTGGGGTGAGGGCAGCTATCGTGCCACCCAGGAAAACAACCGGATCGGGCAAGGCAAGGAGGTTTAAAAAACCAAACAAGCAACTGATAACAATGTCTTTTATTTGACCGCGTACCTTGCCATTGGGGAAACATGATTCTGCCGGCAGGCCGCCAACCAACAATCGGTTGCTGAATTGGCAGCACCCAAAAACAGGCCGATGCTTCGCCAACAACACCCCCTGACGGAGAAGCCCCGGCCGGACCATCAACTAGAACAATTTCGACATATGCTTCGATTTTTTTCATCGTTTGCCGCATCGGCCCGGCTCGCTACCATGTGCCCATGAGCGATATCAACACCCTGCGCCGCGTGCTGCGCGAAAGCCGTACATTGGCCATCGTCGGACTCTCCGCCGACTGGTTCCGCCCGTCCAACTTCGCTGCCAAATACATGCAGGCGCACGGTTACCGGATCATTCCGGTGAACCCGAAATACGACGAGATTCTCGGCGAGAAGTGCTACCCCGAGCTGGCGGCCATTCCCGAGCCGGTCGATCTGGTCGACGTCTTCAGGAAGCCGTCCGACGCCCCGGCCATCGCCCGCCAAGCGGTGGCCATCGGCGCGAAGACCCTGTGGCTGCAGATCGGCGTGATCAACGACGAGGCCGTACAGATCGCCGAAGCAGCTGGTCTGACCGTGGTCATGGATCGTTGCGTCAAGATCGAATACGCCCGCCTGTTCGGCGGACTCAACTGGTTCGGGGTCAATACCCGGCTGATTTCCTCCCGCCGGCCGACCTGGCTGCCCCACTGAAAGTTACCGATGGCTGATCACAATTACGGATTCGACACCCTCTGCCTGCACGCCGGCCAGATTCCCGATGCCGCCACCGGCAGCCGCGCCGTGCCCATCTACCAGACCACCTCCTACGTCTTCGACAGCCCGGAACACGCGGCCAGCCTGTTCAATTTGCAGACCTTCGGCAACGTCTACTCCCGCCTCTCCAACCCGACTGTCGCCGTCCTCGAGGAACGCATCGCGGCACTCGAAGACGGCCGCGCCGCGGTCGCCGTCGGCAGCGGCATGGCGGCGCAGATGATCGCCCTGCTCAACATCTGCGAGGCCGGCGACGAGATCGTCGCGGCGCGCACGCTGTACGGCGGTACCCATACCCAGCTCGACGTCAATTTCCGCAAGCTCGGCATCAACACCATCTTCGTCGACTCGGACGCCCCGGAGAATTTCGCCCGCGCCATCACGCCGAAGACCAAGGTGCTGTATGCCGAAACGCTCGGCAACCCGTCGCTCAACGTGCTCGACATCGAAGCCGTCGCAAAAATCGCCAACCAGGCCGGCCTGCCGCTGTTCATCGACAACACCTTCGCCAGCCCCTACCTGTGCCAGCCGTTCAAGTGGGGCGCGGCAATCAGCGTCCATTCGGCCACCAAGTTCATCGGCGGCCACGGCACGACGATGGGCGGCGTCATCGTCGAATCCGGCAAGTTCCCGTGGGACAACGGCAAGTTCGCGACGATGACCGAGCCGTCGCCGGGCTACCACGGCGTGCGTTTCTTCGAGACTTTCGGCGATTTTGGCTTCACGATGAAATGCCGCATGGAAGGACTGCGCACCTTCGGCCCCGCCCTCTCCCCGTTCAACGCCTTTCTGCTGTTGCAAGGCGTCGAAACCTTGCCGCTGCGCATGGAACGCCACTGCTCGAACGCGCTGGCCGTCGCCCGTTTCCTGCAGGACCATCCGAAGGTGGCGTGGGTCAATTACCCGGGACTCAAAGACAACCGCTATTACGACCTCGGGCAAAAATACCTGCCCAAGGGAGCCGGAGCCGTACTGAGCTTTGGCATCCGGGGTGGCGCCGTCGCCGGGCAGAAGTTCATCGACAGCGTCGAGTTCCTGTCGCACCTGGCCAATATCGGCGACGCCAAGACCTTGGTCATCCACCCGGCGTCGACCACGCACCGCCAGTTGTCCGAGGAGCAGCAGATCGCCGCCGGCGTGCCGCCTGACCTGATCCGCTTGTCGGTCGGTCTGGAAACGCTTGACGACATTCTCTGGGATATCGATCAGGCGCTGGCCAAATCCTGATTGGTCGAATTTGCTGATATGAATCCAAGGGCATCACTTGGATTCATATAAAAACAAATTGGTTGGCTCCCGAAAAGCGCTCGGAATAATGGGGTCGTGCATTGCCCGGCAGCAATACCTTCGCTGCCTGACAAAGCCCACTTCCTTCCAGCCACTACCCCGGAGAATCCCATGCCCTTTCCAGTATCCCGTGAGCAAATCGTTGCCGCCAACAAGGCCGTAGTCGATACGTTTTTGTCGGCCATCAACACCTCATTGAATAGCGTCGAAAAAATCTCCAACCTTAATCTGTCGACCGCGCGCAGCGCCCTTGAAGCCCAGGTCGACAGCTCCAGCGAGCTGTTAGCCAGCCGCGACCCGCACCAGGCTTTGGCCGTACAAAGCGCGCTGGTTCAACCACAACTGGAAAAACTGATCGCCTATTCGCGCAGCCTCTATGAAATTTCCGCGCAGACCCAGCACGAGCTGGTCAAGCTGCTCGAAGGCAAGCATGCCGAATTGAACAAGTCGATTGCCGGTGCGCTCGACTGGTATGGCAAATCTGCCGCCAATTCCGACATTGCCGTCGCCGCCGTAAAATCGGCCATTTCGGCAGCCAACTCGGCTTACGAGAATATCAACAAGGGCGCCCGTCAGGTCGCCGAGATCGCCGACGCCAGCGTCAGCGCGGCCACCAGCGCCACCGCCCGGGCCGTAGGTGCAACCAGCCAGCCGCGAAAAAAAGCTGCCTAACGAACAACAATGCCTTGGCTGACACCAGGGCATTGTTGCAATGCTTCGAGCTTCCGCCCGCTCCGACAAGGCATTCGACCAACGATGCAACCAATATAAGGATATTGGGCGCGCCAAATAAGAAACGACAAACATCTTAGTTTTGTGGACCGGCCATAGCCGATACAGTCAGCCATTCGTACTGATTTTCCACACTAGAAGGCGGCTATTGCGCAGGCAGCACCTGCCGACAAATGGCCAAAGGAGAGCCCAATGCCCCTCAGCGATCTGATCCGCACACTCAACGCGCCCACCGGCGGATTTCCCAAACATTACTCGCGCTCCGGACTCGACCAGCCGTTCGTTGCAGCGAACGGCAGCGTCTTCCTGCACTATGCGAACATTCGCCTGGAATCGAAATTTCTGCCGATTGTCGACACCGCGACGGGAAAACTCCACGGTCACGCTGCCTCGCTTCAGGCCTTTGGTCTTTCCAACAAGATACAGATGGCGCCGGAAGCCGTATTCGTATTGCCGACCGACGACGAGGAATTTGTCTACCTCGACCGCCTGGTGCGCACGCTGCATGCGTTGAATTATCTGACCAAACCGGCCCGCGGCAACTTGCTGCTCAAAGTCCACCCGCGCCACGTACTCAGCATCCCGGCCCATCACGGACTGGCCTTCGAGGAAATACTCAGGCCGTGCGGCCTGTTCCCGGAGCAGGTCACGCTGGAAATCGATACGGACGGAATCCTGGAAACCGATCACCTGATTCGCGCCGTCACCAGCTATCGCTCGCGCGGCTACGGTATCGCGATCGGCCAGTTTGGCCGCAGCAAGCTTGATTTCGGACTGCTCCGCGAACTGCAGCCGGATATCGTCAAGCTCGACCACTTCCTGCTCTCCTCGGCCCGTCCGCTAAAGCGCATTGTCGATTGCCTGCACCAGCTCCCCAGCAGGGTCATGATTGAGGGAAAAGACACCAACACGCTGCGCCGGATAGAAATCGCCGCCGAAATCGACCTGGTGCAGGCCAACGTGCCGGCTCGTCGGTTACTGCACGCAGTTCCTTCGCTGGCGGCAAAGGCATGGGATGGCACCCGAAGTGCAGCCTAGCCGTTGCCAGGCAAGGATTTCATGACTTGCGGCAAACGGATGGTATGCGTGCCAGCACTCACGATTTAGCGACAATTAACGTAGACAGATCAAGTGGCTGCTGGCAGCCCAAATATTTAAAGCATTTTCGACATTACTGAGCCCCAACTCATTGCTGCCTGGCCTGGATCAAGAACTCGGCCAGCTGACTGCCGATCGCCCGCTGTTTCTGGATTGCCTCGGTAATCTGGGTGACGACTTCCAGCCGCCGCTGCGCGCCCGACTGAATGTCAGCCATCGCCTCCTGCGCACTGGAGGTCACGCCGCGTCCGGTAGTGACTGCGGCATCGGTCTCCCTGACAGCTGCCGAGGCATCGCGGGAGGTCGAATTCAGATCGTTGGCGATCTTGCCGATTTGTTCGCTGGCGGCCCGGGCCTGCTCGGCCAGCTTGCGCACCTCGTCGGCGACCACGGCGAACCCCCGACCGGCATCGCCGGCTCGTGCCGCTTCGATCGCCGCATTCAAGGCCAACAGATTGGTCTGTTCGGAAATCTGCGTGATCGAGGCAACAAAACCGGTGATGTGGCTCGACTGCTGGGCCAGCAATTGCAGATCTTCCTGCGCCCTTTTCAAGCCGACATCCAGCTTGTCGATTTCGGCGCTGGCCCGGTGCATCAACACGAATCCGCTGCCCACCCTTTCGCCACTCGTCTTGGCCAGGGTATTGGCGGTCACCATGTCGGTAAGGGCCTGATCGACGACTGCGATCAGCTCGTCGGTCAGTTGATGGGCGCTGTCGAGCGCCAGCTTGAGCGCCGGCCTGTCGGAAGCCGAAGCATCGGCAAGCAGACGGCGCTCGGCCTCAAACGACTGCTCCAGCTCGGCCAGTTGCCTTTCGAGGCCGGCAACTACTTGCCGGCTCTCGGCCAGCGCCCGTTCCAATGCTGAACGCTGCTGCTTATCCTTTTTTCGCCACCAGGCCTCAAAAACTACGCTGGCAATCAGTAACGATCCGCAGGTGATCGCCAGAACCGTGAAAACGCTTTCATGCATATGAGCTGTCACTTCCAACCACTATGAAGAATAAAAATCGATCCCGCCACATCAGGCTTTGGCGTGCGCTCGTCTCAGGACCAGCGGCGCGCCGCCATGGGCTCGTTTGACCAGCCAGCCGGCCAGCGCCGAATCCAGGTAGTCGGCATGACCGGGAAACCACGCCATCAGGGCTGACGCCAGCTCCCGACAAAGCCCGACATCACCATCCACAAGCTGTTGTTGCACCGCGTACACCGATGCCAAGACCTTGTTGTGTTCGTCGATGTGGCACTCGCGGGCGGGAAAGCCATGCGCTTCCATCCAGGCATTTTCCTGCGCGAAATGCGCTTCGGCATGCCGGGCGAAGGCGGCCAGTGCTTCCGGCAGAGCTGCGTCGTCCGCCGTCAGCAGGGCATCGACCCGTTCGACGAATTCCCGGTGGGTTTCGTCCATCGCCGCATGGCCCAGCAGATAGCGATCGTCCCAGGCGAAAGTCTCAGCTTCGTTCATGGACTACCCCAGGCCGACCGGCGCCGGCGCCATGTTGACGATCTTCGAGAACAGGCCGGCGTACTGACCCGCCGCCCCTTGCCAGGGGTTGTCGTTGGCGAGAAAGGCGGCGTCGATTTCCGCCCAGTCTTCGGCCGTCAGACATGCCCTGGCCAGCGGGAATATCTGTTTCTCCTCGGTATTCATATGCTGCCACTCCTGATCAAGGTAGATTTGCAGCATCTCGTAGAAGGCTGCGAAACCCGCCGGCCCGGCTTCGCGGTAGGCCGCCAGCGAGGCACGCAGGGCGTTGATGCGCGCCTCGCCCTGGCGATGTTCTTCTTCCAGATGCTCGATGATCGGCAGCGCCTCGACGCTGCGCAAGCGCAGCTTGGCAAACAGGTACTGATCTTCCTTCGGGTGATGCACCTTCTCCGGCACCTTGTCGATGTACTCGATCATCGCCGAGAGCAAGTCGAAATCGGGCTTCAGGCGCCCTGCTTCGATACCCATGGCGATGGTCCGGATACCGCTGAGCATGGCCGCCAGGGCGCGGTGCTCGTCGTGAATAATGTCGATGGATTTGGTCATGGCAATCATTTCCTTGCAAAAAACGGCCGATCCGCTCAGACGCCGAGATGGCGCCGGATCAATTCGGGTTGGTCACGAACTTCCTGGCTGCTGCCGTCGAAAACCACCTCGCCCTTGACCAGGATCATCGCCCGGTCGCAAATGCTGGTGACCGCCCCATGGTTCTTGTCGACGATCACCGTGGCGATGCCGGTCTTGCGGATTTCCTTGACGATGCGCCAGATTTCCATGGCGATCAGCGGCGCCAGGCCTTCGGTCGCTTCGTCGAGAATCAGCAGGTCGGGATTGGTCATCAGGGCGCGGCCGATGGTCAGCATCTGCTGCTCGCCACCGGACAATTGCCAACCGCCGTTGTTGATCCGCTCGCCGAGGCGCGGGAAGGTTTCCATCACCCGGTCGAAAGTCCAGTTGCGCTGGCCATCGATGCCGCAACGGGCCGACATCTGCAGGTTCTCGCGGACCGACAGGTTGGGGAAGATGCCCCGCCCTTCCGGCACGTAGGCAATGCCGCGCTGGGCCGTCCGGTAGGTCGGCGCCCGGGAAAAATCATCGCCGCGCACCAGCACCCGGCCGTGCCGGGGACGAACGATGCCAAGCATGCTCTTGATCAACGTCGATTTGCCCATGCCGTTGCGGCCCATCAGCGCGATGCCCTCGCCCTGGCGGATATGGAAATCGATACCGTGCAAGATGTGGCTGGCCCCGTAATAGCTGTGCACTTCCTTGGCTTCGAGCAGCATGTTAGACATGGAAACTGTCCTCCTGACCCAGATAAGCTTCCTGAACGGCAACGCTGGCCTTGATCTGGGCCGGCGGCCCGGATTCGAGCACCTGGCCGTTGACCATCACGGTAATGGTGTCGGCCACCGCAAAAACGGCGTCCATGTCGTGTTCGACGAGCAGGATGGCGCGGTTCTGCCGTAAGCGCTTGAGTACCTCGACCATCTTGGCCGACTCATCGGAACCCATGCCGGCCAGCGGTTCGTCGAGCAGCATCACCACCGCATCGGTGGCCAGCACCATGGCGATTTCCAGCTGACGCTGTTCGCCATGGCTCAGGCCGCCGGAAATCCGTTCCACCCTCTGGCCCAAACCAGCCTCCTCGATGCAGGCCATCGCCTTGTCGAGGGCCCAGCGCTGCTCCATCGCCTTGCTGAAAAGGCGCCACGGCTGCTGATTCCGCGACTGGGCGGCGAGCCGAACGTTTTCGAGGACCGTGAAGGCGGGGAAAATATTGGTGCGCTGGTAGCTGCGACCGATACCGACCAGGGAACGCTGGGCGGCACTCAAGCCGGTGATGTCCTTGCCCATGAACAGAATCTGGCCCTCGCTCGGCGGCAGATCTCCGGAGAGCATGTTGATGCACGTCGACTTTCCTGCCCCGTTCGGCCCGAGCAAGACATGCACCTTGCCGCGCATCAGATCGACGCAGACATCCTGATTGGCGACCAGGCCGCCGAAGCGACGCGTGATCTTCCGGGCAACCAGCAGCGCCTCGTTTTCGACTTTACTCATTGGCGCCGCCTCCTTGCAGGGCCCGCCTGATGCGTCCCGGAATGGCGGCAAGTCCGCCCGGCAGGAACAGGACGGCGGCGACGATGGTGCTCCCCATCAACAATTGCCAATGCTTGGTCCAGTTTCCGAACACCTCCTGCATGCCGGTGAATACGAAGGCCCCGGCAATGGCGCCCGGCAGATTGCCCATGCCGCCCAGGATCACCATCAGCAGCACGTTGCCCGACTGATGCCAGGACAGCAGTTCGGGCGTCACGAAGCCGAAAACGACGGCATAGAGGAAGCCGGCAATGCCACCGAGACCGCCCGCCAGGCCGAACGCCGCCAGTTTGTAGCGGAAGGTCCGGTAGCCCATCGACTGCATGCGGTGTTCGTTGCTCTTGATACCGACCAGGACGCGACCGAACGGCGATTGCAGGATACGGACGAGGAACAGGTAGACCGCCACCAAGGTGCCCAGGATGAAGTAGTACAGATGCGTCGGGTTATCCAGATCGAATGGCATCCAGCCGGCAATTTCGGCGCTCGGCTTGACATTGAGATAGATGCCGTCGGAGCCGCCGCCGAGCGGTGTGTCGTGGAAGACGAAGAAGGCCAGCTGGGCGAAGGCCAGGGTCACCATGATGAAGTAGATGCCCCGGGTGCGCAGCACGAACAGACCGACGAACAGCGCCACCAGCGCCGACAGCAGGACCGATGCCGGAAAGACCAGCCACAGGCTGGCCGCTTCGTACTTCGGACTCAATTGGGCGACGGCATAAGCCGCCACGCCGAAATACGCGGCATGGCCGAAACTGACCAAGCCGGTGAACCCGACCAGCAGATCGAGGCTCATTGCGAAGATTGCCAGGACCAGCGTCTTGGCGATCAGCTCGACATAGAAGGATTCGCCGGTCAGCGGCACGCCGGCGAGAATCGCCAGGACGAGCAGCTTGAGAATCAGGGAAGCTTGAGCATTCATTTCTCAGCCTTTCTTGAAGATGCCTTCGGGGCGCCACAGCAGCACGGCAGCCATCACCAGATAGACGACCATGCCGGACAGTTCGGGCAGCAGAACCTTCCCGAAGGTGTCGGCGAAGCCGACGATGAGCGCAGCCGCCAGGGCTCCCCAAACCGAACCGATGCCGCCGATGACGACGATGACGAAGGAGATGATCAGCACGTGATTGCCCATGTTCGGAAAGACCGAGGAAATCGGCGAGGCCAGCATGCCGGCCAGCGCGGCCAGCGCAACGCCGAGCGCGAAGACGACGCGGTAGATCATGTTGATATTGATGCCGAGCGCCTCGACCATGGTCCGATCGTGGTTGCCGGCGCGAATCATCATGCCCAGCCGGGTGCGCTGGATGACCAGGTAAAGGGCGATGGCCAGGACAATGCAGACGGCCGAGATGACCAGGCGGTACACCGGATAGTTCAGCACTTCGGTCAGCGGAATCGACCCGCTGAACATCGCCGGGATTTCGACGCCATGAACTTCGTCGCCGACCAGCAGGCTGCGCACTTCCTCAAAGACCAGGATCAGACCGTAGGTCAGCAGCACCTGTTCGAGGTGATCACGTTTGTAAAGATGGGCAAACAGCGCCCATTCGAGAAAGGCGCCGAAGAGCAGCGCCAGCGGAATACCGAGCAGGATGGCCGAGAACAGGCTACCGGTGGAACTGGCCAGGACGAAGGCGAGGTAGGCGCCGATCATGTAGAAACTGCCGTGCGCCAGATTGATGATGCCCATGATGCCGAACACCAGCGTCAGACCGCTTGCCACCAGGAACAGGAGCAATCCGTACTGCAGCGAGTTCAACGTCTGGATCAGGAAGGAAGCGAAATCCATGTGAATCCCCGATCCGGCAGGCCTTGGCCTGCCGGACTGCTAATAACCGAAAAGGGAAAAGGCCGGCAAGCTCAGATCTTGCAGCCGCGTGCCGGATCGGCCAGTGCCTTGACGGCGGTACTGAGCACCTTGTTCTGTCCCCCCTGCACTTCGCGCAGATAGATGTCCTGCACCGGGTTGTGCGCCCGCGACAAGGTGAATGCGCCGCGCGGGCTGTCGATCCGGGCCGCCTCCATGCCCTTGATCACCACATCCTGCTTCGCGGCGTCGCCAGCCGCGGCGCTCAAGCCGGCCTGGTAGAGCTGGGCGGCGTCGTAGCCCTGCACGGCATAGACATCCGGCTGCATCTTGTAGGCCTTCACGTAGCCGAGCCGGAAGGCGGCATCCTTCTTGTTGTCGAGGCCGTCGGCGTAATGCAGCGTGGTCTGCACGCCTTTGCCGGCCTCACCCATCGCATCGAGGTTGCCATCGGTCAGGAAGCCGGGACCGTAGAGCGGAATGCTGTTCTTCAAGCCGGCGGCGGTGTAATCCTTGACGAACTTGGCGGCGCCGGCCCCGGCGAAAAAGACGAACACGGCATCCGGTTTCAGCGCGGCAATTTCCGTCAGGAAAGGCTGGAACTCGACGTTCGGGAAGGGCAAGGTCATGTCCTTGACGACCTTGCCGCCACTTTTTTCAAAGGCCTCCTTGAAGCCCTCGACGGACTGCAGCCCGAAGGAATACTTCCAGGTAACGGTGACCACTTTTTTCATCCCCTTCTGCGCCACCACCTGTCCCATGGCGTAGGCCGGCTGCCAGGCGGAAAAGGAAGAGCGAAAGACGTTGGCAGCGCAGAGCGGGCCGGTGATTTCATCGGCCCCGGCGTTCGGCACGATGAGCAGGGTCTTGTTCTCGCGGGCAACCTTGGCCATGGCCAGGGCGACGCCGGAATGCACGGTGCCGACCAGAACATCGACCTTGTCGCGCTTGACCAGCTTGTTGGCGTTTTCGGTCGCCTTGGCCGGATCGGATTCGTCGTCCACCGTGTAGTACTCGATTTCACGGCCGGCCAGCTTGCCGCCGTTTTCCGCGACATATTGCTTGAATCCGTTGGTGATGGCATTGCCCAGCGCGGCGTAGGTACCGGTATAGGGCAGCATGAAGCCGATCTTGACCTTGCCTTCCGGAGCGGCCTGCGCCACCAGGCCGGCGGTCGCCAGGGCCACACCGAAAATCAGCTTGCCTAGCGCATTGATCTTGTATGTCATTTGTCTCGTCCTTGTTCTAATGGGTTCTGCAGAAAATCAGATGAAGCGGCCGCCGACGCGACCCATCAGGTGACGACGCTCAGGAAGCGTTCGTTGAGCTGGCGGTCGTGATAGAAAATTCCGGTGCCGACTTCCTCGAAGGTCCACGTCTTGGTCGGGTAATCGGGATAGGTTTCATAGCCTTGGGCAAACGTCTCGAAGCGGTTGCCGGAGGGGTCGAAGGCATAGATCGTCGCGCCGCGGGTAATGCCGTGGCGGGTCGGGCCGATGTCGATGGGCACGCGGTTCATCGACATCAGGTCGGCGGCGCGCAGCACCTTCTCCCAGCTTTGCAGCAGGAAGGAAATGTGGTGCAGCTTGTTCGGTTCCGGATGCCGGACAAAGGCCAGGTCATGCGCCTTGTGACCGCACGAGATGAAAATCGCCAGCAGCGATTTGCCGTCTTCGAGCAAGACGCGTTCGACCAGGTAGAAACCGAGAACTTCGGTAAATAGCTTGAGATTGCCGTCGATGTCCGGCCCATAGAGCAGCGCATGGTCGAAGCGGATCGGCGCCATGCCGTGCTCGGCCTCGGCTGTCCACGGATCGGGATTGGTGTTGGACTGGCTGTTGCCGACACAGGTCTTCTCGGCATACAGCTCGACAGTGTGGCCGGTCGGAATCACGAAGCGCACGCGTTCGCCGGTTTCCAGCAGATCGCCGGCCGCGATGCGCTCGGTCTTGACGCCATAGGCCTGCAAATCGGCATCGAGCTTTTCCAGTGTCGCCCGGTCACGCACCTTGAAACCGATGAAATCCATGCCGGCACTGTCGGCCTGACGCAGGATGACGCTGTGGTGATCGTGCTCGTCCCAGGCCTTGAAATAGACCCGGCCGGCCGCGTCACGGCCGGTTTCGACCAGGCCCAGGACATTTCCGTAGAAATGGATGCTTTCGTCCATGTCCAGCACGCGCACTTGCACGTGGCCGGGACGCATTACACCGGTTGTTGCCATTTGTTTGCTCCTCGTTTGCTTGTCAGGATTGCCGTATCGCTTCGGATTTGTCCGGGGATTAGGCCGGCCGGTGGCCGGCGTGAGCTTCCGGCGCTATTTTTTGCTGCTGACATACCCGCGAGTCTCCGTTGGTTTATGAATTTTGTGCCTGCCCCGGGTCGGGCGGGTGAGCCCCCGGGAAGAATGTGGAGCGTAGATTAGGGGCGATACAGACCCTGCAATATCCAGTTTCTGCAGGACTTCTATCCGTTTTATGCAATCGATTAACTAATGCAGAATCCGGATACAGATACTGCACAAACTGGATATTTCACCCGCTATCTGCTCCCTACCATGCGATCTCCGTGCAAATAACAAAGGAGACTCCGGTCATGAGTATTACCAAGGATTATCTGGACGCCCTCGTCGAGAAAGACGAGGCAAAGGGCCTGTTCCGCTGCAAGCGGGAAATGTTCACCAATGAGGAACTGTTCGAACTCGAGATGAAGCACATCTTCGAGGGCAACTGGATCTATCTGGCCCACGACAGTCAGCTGCCCAAGGTCAACGACTACTACACGACGAAAATCGGCCGGCAGCCGATCTTCATCACCCGCAACAAGGACGGCCAGCTCAATGCCTTCATCAACGCCTGCGCCCACCGCGGGGCCACGCTTGCCCGCTACAAGCGCGGCAACAAGGGCAGCTTCACCTGCCCGTTCCACGGCTGGACCTTCAACAATTCCGGCAAACTGCTGAAGATCAAGGACCCGACCGACACCGGCTACCCTGCCGCCTTCAATTGCGACGGCTCGCACGACCTGAAGAAGCTGGCGCGCTTCGAGTCCTACAAGGGCTTCCTGTTCGGCAGCCTGAAGGCCGATGTGCAGCCGCTGACCGAATTTCTTGGCGAATCGACCAAGATCATCGACATGATTGTCGACCAGTCGCCGGACGGCCTGGAAGTGTTACGCGGCTCCTCGACCTACGTTTACGAAGGCAACTGGAAGCTGCAAGCCGAGAATGGTGCGGACGGCTACCACGTCACCGCCACCCACTGGAATTACGCCGCCACCCAGGGCCAGCGCAAGGAAAAAGACTGCGGCGACGACATCCGCGCGATGAGTGCCGGCGGCTGGGCGAAAAAGGGAGGCGGCTCCTATTCCTTCGAAAACGGCCACCTGTTGCTGTGGACGCGCTGGGACAATCCGGAAGACCGTCCGCTGCACCATGTCCGCGACGAACTCGTCAGCAAGTACGGTGAAGCCCGTGCCAACTGGATGATCAACAACTCGCGCAATCTCTGCCTCTATCCCAACGTCTATCTGATGGACCAGTTCAGTTCGCAGATCCGCGTCTTCCGCCCGCTGTCGGTCGATCGTACCGAAGTCACCATCTACTGCATCGCCCCCAAGGGCGAAGCGCCCGAGGCCCGCGCCCACCGCATCCGCCAGTACGAGGACTTTTTCAACGCCTCGGGCATGGCGACGCCGGACGACCTGGAAGAGTTTCGCGCCTGCCAGGAAGGCTTCATGGGCCGTTCCTACGAGTGGAACGACATCTCCCGGGGCGCCGCCCACTGGGTCAAGGGGCCCGATGCCGAAGCCGACACGATCGGCCTGAAGCCGCTGCTCAGCGGGGTCAAGGTCGAGGATGAAGGACTCTATGTCGTGCAGCACAGCTATTGGCTGGAGCAGATGCAGAAGGCCCAGGCGGCCGAAGAACAAGCATAAGGAGACCACAATGAGTATTTCCTACGAAAACGTTTGCGCCTTCCTCTACCGTGAAGCCCGCTATCTCGACGACCGCGACTGGGACAGCTGGCTCGCCCTGTACGCGGAAACCGCCTCGTTCTGGGTGCCGTCATGGGACGACGACGGCGAACTGACCACCGATCCGCAATCCGAGATTTCGCTGATCTGGTACGGCCGGCGGGCCGGCCTCGAAGACCGCGTCTTCCGCATCCGCACGGAACGCTCGAGCGCGACCATCCCGGACACCCGGACCTCGCATCATCTGAGCAATATCGAAATCATCGAGCAGGCCGATGGCATCTGCCGGTTGCGCTTCAACTGGCACACCATGAGCGTGCGCTACAACTGCACCGATCATTTCTGCGGCACCAGTTTCTACACCCTCGATATTTCCGGCAGCAGCCCGCTCATCAAGGAAAAGAAGGTGGTTCTGAAGACTGACTATATTCGTCACGTCATCGACGTTTACCACCTCTGATAACAGGCGGCCTCCTCCTTTTGGGGGAAGGCCTCGCGGGGGAAGCATGAATGCCCCCTGCGCCGCCGACAACAACGGAGACACCCATGACCCACCAGATCGCCCTCAATTTCGAAGATGGCGTCACCCGTTTCATCGACTGCAAGCCCACGGAGACGGTAGCCGATGCCGCCTACCGCCAGAGCATTAACGTTCCGATCGATTGCCGCGACGGGGCCTGCGGTACCTGCACATGCTTCGTCGAAGCCGGCGAATTCACCATGGGCGAATACATCGAGGACGCTCTCAGCCAAGCCGCTGCGGCCGAGGGCTATGCACTGAGCTGCCAGATGTACCCGAAGAGCGACTGCGTGCTCCGCATTCCCGCCTCTTCCGAAGTGTGCAAGACCAGACAGGCCAATTTCAGCGCCACCATCAGTGAAGTTCGCCAACTCTCCGCCAGCACGCTCTCGTTGACCCTGCGCGGCGAAGCGCTCAACAAGCTGGCTTTCCTACCCGGCCAGTACGCCAACCTCCAGGTACCGGGCAGCGACCAGCACCGGGCCTATTCCTTCAGCTCGATGCCGCGGGACGGCAGCGTTTCCTTCCTCATCCGCAATGTTCCCGGCGGTCTGATGAGCGGCTTCCTACGCGAGCGCGCCCAAGTCGGCGACAACATGGTCCTGGCCGGGCCGCTCGGCTCCTTCTACCTGCGCGACATCCGCCGGCCGGTGCTGATGCTGGCCGGCGGCACCGGCCTCGCCCCCTTCCTCGCCATGCTCACCAAGGTCGTCGCGGCAGGCGGCAGTTCCCATCCCATTCATCTGATCTACGGGGTCAATAGCGACACCGACCTGGTCGAGGTCGACAAGCTCGCTGCCTTTGCCGATGCCCTGCCCAACTTCACCTACGCGCTGGTGGTGGTCAGCCCGGACAGCACCCAGCCAAGAAAAGGCTACGTCACGCAGCACATCGACGCGGCGCAGCTCAACGACGGCGATGTCGACATCTATCTGTGCGGTCCGCCGCCGATGGTCGAAGCGGTAACGCAAACCATGCGCGAGCGGGCCATCCATCCAGCCAGCTTCCACTACGAAAAATTCGCTGCCGCCTGAATGGCGGTCAGCCGGGCAAAGGAAGACACCATGCAAAATCGTTTTGAAAATAAGGTCGCCGTGATCACCGGCGCCGGCCAGGGCATCGGTCGCCGGGTCGCCGAACGGATGGCCGCCGAACGGGGCCGGCTCGTTCTGGTCGACCGTGCCGAGATCGTCCATGAAGTCGCCGAGGAACTGAAAAAACAGACCGAAATCATTTCGCTGACCGCCGATCTGGAAAAATTCGCCGATTGCCAGCGCGTCATGGACGCCGCCAAGCAAGGTTACGGTCGCCTCGACATCCTGATCAACAATGTCGGCGGCACCATCTGGGCCAAACCCTACGAGCACTACGCCGAAGAGGAGATCGAAGCGGAAGTCCGGCGCTCGCTCTTCCCAACCCTGTGGTGCTGCCGGGCCGCCCTTCCCTATATGCTCGAACAGGGCAAGGGAAGCATCGTCAATGTCTCGTCGATCGCTACCCGCGGCGTCAACCGCGTTCCCTACGGTGCCGCCAAAGGCGGCGTCAACGCCCTGACGGCCTGTCTCGCCTTCGAAAACGGGGAACGCGGCATCCGCGTCAACGCCACCGCGCCGGGCGGAACCGAAGCCCCGCCGCGGCGCGTTCCCCGCAACGCCAACCCGCAAAGCGAGCAGGAAAAGATCTGGTATCAGCAGATCGTCGATCAGTCGGTGAACAGCAGCCTGATGAAACGGTACGGCACGCTGGACGAACAAACGGCGGCAATTCTCTTCCTCGCCTCCGACGACTCTTCCTACATTACCGGGACGGTCTTGCCGGTTGGCGGTGGCGACCTCGGTTAGCCGCTGCAATACTTCGACGACCCAACGTGCCAATCGGCTGGCTGCCGATTGGCACGTTTTGCGTCCGCCTTCAGTTTCGCCCGATAATATTTCTTAGGTAAATAGATTCACCATGTCGTAAAATCGAGATTATTGCTAATTATCGATAATGTCCGCAGCCATCCGTTCCAGAACTGCCCGATGATGTCCCAACGATAGAAAGGAGCGCCGACCATGTCTTTCCATTTTCTGGACAAGAAAAGTCTGGTCTATTCGAGCGCGGACCCATACGAGGTCTCGAACTACGTCAATCAACACGTCGGATCGCACAATCTTCGTCTGATGCGCAAAGGACAAGACGGCGCCGTTCTCAATCATCGCAAACTGGGCCGGGTCGATCTTTGCCGAATCACCTACGGGAGCGAAGCGCATGTCAAATCGGACGGACTCTCCGATTTCTACCACATGCAAATCATCCTTAAAGGGCTGTGTCGCTACGAAATCGCCGGCCACACTACCGACTTCTCAGCCGGCCAGTTGTTCCTGATCAATCCGGACGATCCGATCGACCTGACCTATTCGGAGGATTGCGAGAAGTTCATCCTCAAGATTCCGAACATGTTGTTCGATGAGGCTTGTCAGGAACATCACTGGTGCAGACCGGCAGCCGGTATAAAATTTTCGCCGCTCCCCTACTACTTCCACGAAATCGAAAGCCTGCTCTACCTGACGACACTGATCTGTCAGGAAGCCGAATCCGGAGAAGGAACGCCGCAGGTCCACGGGCACTACAACCGCATCGTGGCAACCAAGCTGCTGACCATGCTCAAGCACAACGTAGCACTTGCCACGCCGTCCCATCAATGCGTTTCATTTGAACGTCTCGAACAATACGTCGAAGACAACATCAAGCGGGATATCAGCGTCGAGGAACTGGCCCGCTACGCTCAGCTCAGCCTGCGTTCGCTCTACCTGCTGTTCGAGAAATACGCCAGCACGACGCCCAAGAATTTCATTCGTCAGAAAAAGCTCGAACGCGTCTACGCGGCGCTGATGGACCCGGCGAGCAAGATCGCCAACATCACGGCGGTAGCCATGGAATATGGCTTTACTCACCTCGGGCGGTTTTCCGAGTGTTACAAGAGCACCTTCGGCCTCCTGCCCTCGGATTCCCTGCGCCAGCGCCAGGCCCGCCACTGAGCATCGCGCCGGCCAGCGGCGCGAGCCGATGCTAGGCCTTGGCCGCCGCCTCGAGTTGGGACAATCGGGCCTCCAGTGTTGAAATCGCCTGCTGCTGATCTTTGACGACGCGAACCAGGGCGGCAATGATGTGGTTGGGCAAAATGCCGTCGCGACCTTCCGTCGCAACCGCGGGCGGCACGTCCTCGGCGATGAATCCCAGACATTCGACCTGACCGGGATCGTTCTTGAAGCGGAAGCTCACCGGCTCCATCGCGCCGATGATATCTGCCGCCACGGCGCCGGGCAGCGGCTTGATGTCCTCCTTGAGCGCCCGTGACGACGGATTTGAAAGATGCCCGCGTATTTCGACGTTCGCCCAGTCGGATCCGTAATTGATGACCAGCGTATTGGTGTTATCGACCAGCGCCCGTCCCTGCCACGGCGAACCGTTGTGGCGGACGCTATTCCCGATGCAGAAGTCATGGACCCGGACGTGGGCAAAGGTATCGCCCTCCGCCACCTCCAGCTTGCCGAGCGTACCGGTGACGTCGAGATTGCCATCGATGCGGGCATTTCCGACAACCTGCAGCTTGGCGACCGGGGTATTCGTGCCGATGCCGACGCTACCGGACGGCATCAGCGCGATGTGATCGTCGGCATCGTTGGCTGTCCTGAATTCAAGGGTCGTGGCCTCGCCGCTCCTCGCGTAATAACGTATCGAGGCGGCGTCGCCGGTGCCGCCGAAAGCATCCCTGGGGAAGAGGATTCCGGCATTGTCGCTATTCCCGGCAGCCGGCATGATGGCCGCACCGGAAACCTGCAGTTTGGCCTTGACCTGAAGCTCTCCCTCGACCGTCAGGTTGCCGTTTCCGCCGCTCACCTTGCTGACCGTGACGCCCTGCCGATTCAGCAGATACAGCGCTTCGTTGCCATGGATATTGACCCGCCCGGCCTCGTTCTGAATGCTCAAGACGTCGGTGCTGGCGTCGCCGTAGCCGATCCAGGCCTTGCGTCCGGCCGTCATGCCTTTCGGATACCACTGGATATAGCCGTGATCGCCGCCCTCCAGATTAAGCAAGGCGCCATTGCCGGTGACATGGAGCTTGGCCGCTGGATTGCCGTTGCCGATGCCGACCTTGCCGTCGCCGCGCAAGATGAAATGCGTCAGGTTGCCGGCGCCGCTATCGCGAAACCTGGCGAAATGGCTTGCCGCGGCATTGGCCGGGGTTCCGAATGACTGCACGTCGACCGTCATGGCGCTGACCGGCGTTGTCGCTGCCTTGGCGTTGACATGCAGGGCGCTCCCCGGCGCGGCGGTGCCGATTCCGACGTTGCCGCCGCTCGGCGCCAGCAGCGTCGTACCGTCGCGGCGCAGTTCGAACTGCTTGGTCGGCGGTTCATAGCTCCATATCTCGAACGCATTCGGCGTCACGCCCCAGCCGCCACCGACGGCGGCGGTATACAAGTTCCAGCTGACGGGAGCGCCGCCGGTGCCGCGATTGCTTAGGCCCAGCTTGCTCAGCGAAGGTCTGTTGTCTGCCCCCGGATCGCGGCTTACCGTCAGGCCCTGAAAGTGCGCCTCGGCGTATTGCCGGACCGACGGGTCGATGGCTCCGCTGACCCGGCCGTTGGTCGCCACGTTGAGTTTGGCGATTGGCAAGGCGACGCTCCGGTCGATGCTGCCTTCGTCCAGCACGAACTTCACCGTCACCGACTCCTCGATGCGGGTGTTGTCGCTGACGTCGGCATCCGGGGTTTGCTGGTCGACTTCGGCCTCGCTGTACTGCAACGTGACGACATAGGTCAGGCTGCTCGCGCCGCCGGGCGGAAGACTGACGGTCAGCGGCGCGGCAACAACGATCTCCCTGCCCTGCCCGTCGACGCCGAGGCCGGGCGAAATGGCGATCCTGGTCGTATCGCCCGGCGCCGCCGCGACCTGCAACCCGTTGTCGACAATCCCGGCGCCGTAGATGGCCTGGTTGCCCCGCCGCCGCATGTCGACGTGATAGTCCTGCTCGGCCTTGAAATCACGGGCTTCGAGGAACTGGCCGGTGAAATACTTCAGTCTTTTGATCGGATCGCCTGCCATGGTGGGCTCCTAAGGAAACGTGTTCATGATCTCGGGGTTGCCCCGAGCCGGGTATTGACGCCGACCTGGATGGAATAGCTGGTCGGCAAGGTAACGTTGCTTGGCGCCGGTGGCGGCGCCTGCTTTTGCCCGATGCGCATGGTGGTGACGGCCGGAATCAGCAGGTAGCGGGTATGCGCCGGTTTTTCCAGACGGATCACCGAATGGGCGAGTTCCTTGGCACGATCGAAGGCTTCCTGACTGTCACCGGTCTTGATCGTCTCGAGATTGAGCAAGACCTCGAAATAATGGGGTTTGCCGTCGATCTGGTCGCGGATGGTGACATCCCTCGAGGTGAATATGGTCAGCAGTTCGACCATGCTTTGCTTGGTGCCGCGATAACGGTAAAGCTGTGCCATCCGGGCGATGAATTTGCGCCGGATGGCGTTGTCGGTGGCCGCCACCTGCGTGATATCGGTGCGCAAGGACAGGGCCAGCCACTGGCTCAGCCAGGGCAGAAATTCGTCCGGCGCCCCGTCGTCGGCATTGTTGCCGGGTGTGAAATGGCGGGCCAGATCGTTGACGGTCTGTTCGACAGCGCGCGGATTGCTGCCCAGCACGCTGCTGACGTCGTCGGCGCGGCCCAGCAACAGCTTCTCGAAGGCCCTCAGGAATGGCTCCATGGCCGTATCTTCCCGAAACACCTCGGGCAGGTATTGCAGCAGTTGGTTGTCCATGTGATCTACCCTTCCGCCACCATCATGGTCTCCCGGAGCACGCTGATCTCCAGCCGGCTGACCCAGAGCAGTTCGTCGGGCTGCAGCCGCAAACCGACCTCGTGACCGTTTTCATTGATGTTGCGCCCCTGGATCGTTGACCGGATGACCGGCTGCTCGCCGCTCTGCGTTCGGACTGGGCAGACGTAATCGATGCCGTCCAGCGAATCCAGCATGGCGTAAAGCTCGGAAACATAGACCGCCTGCCCGAAAGGCCAGCCATTGCCCGCCGCACCGCCGACCAGCGGCGAGAAATAATCGCGGATGCGCTGGCCGATCAGCGCCTTGATCGCCCTTTCGTCCTGGTCGACGAAAATATGTGCTTCGATGCGCACCGAGATCGGCAGGAAGCGTGCCGGGACGACATGCAACCGGGTCGTCAGCAGGCAACGCGGCGCCAACGCCGCCATCACCGTTTGCCGCAGTTCGTCGGTCGCTTCCGGCGCATGACCGGGCGGCGACCGCAGGGGAACGATCGCCAGGCTGACGTGGGCCGGCGCATCGTCATAGGGCGATGGCGCCTCGACATTGAGGCGCGGCAAGGCGCGGGCACGGGCAACGCCATCGACCATTCCGGCCCGGATTTCAAAATCTTCGGCGGTGATCGCCCGCAGTTCCTCGCACTGGTCAACTACCGCCAAGCGAATTTCCTCATCGATCGGCCTGGTCAGCGTGTATTCCGGGCCGCGCAACAGCCTGACGAACGCCCGCTGATTGGCCTCGCTCACCCGGTTGGCCCGGTAAATCAGCATCTCGGCGAGGTAGGCGAACATCTCGATCAGCGTAATACCGGGGTCGGACGGATTATGGTCGGTCCATGAAGGCGCCAGGCCGGGAATCAGGCGCTTCCCTTCGTCGAGGAGATCCGCGAAACGGCGGTCGTCCAAATTGGGCAGTGGAATACTCATTGGCGCTCCATCGAACTCAGGAAGTGATCACGCGGTGCTGGCCGGAACAGATCAGGAAACGCTCGGTGGCCTCGATCGCTTCGACCGGATCGCCGGTACATCCGAAAGGCCGTTCGTCGGCCGAAAGCGAAATGCTGAGATAGGAAACATGGTCGATCCCGGCGACCGAACGAATCAGGCGGTGGATGTCGGAATCGTGCGGCCGACGCCCGAACGGCCAACCCAGGCCGCCCCGACCGGCAAGCGGGTGGAGGTAGGCAGCGAACGCCGCGCCGAGTTCGCGCTTGACCCGATCGTCGAAACGCAGCGATGCGAGATGCAGGTGGACCTCGATATCGACCCGCAGATAGAGCGGCCCGACGACCGACAGCGAGGTGGTGGCCAGGCTGTTCCTTCGCAGGTATTCGCCAACGCGCTCGATCAGCGCGCGGCTCGGCAAGGGCTTGCTGTCCGAAGTTTGCGGCACGACGATGACGCTGACCTGGCCGGCGCCCTGCTCTTCGTCGGCGACCGTGGAGATTACCTGGCATGGCTGCGCTGCCAAGTTGATGAGTGGCACGCACAAAGCCCGGGCAACGTCGCCGGAAGCCAGCCGGGCGAGATCTTCGTAATCCTCGCTGGTGACAGCGCGGCCGCGATGGCGCAAGGCCCTGGGCGCCCGATCGAGGACCGAATCGGTCGTTTCGCCGGCGGCGCCGCCAGCCGCCGCGACATGATTGCTGACTTTGCGGATCAAACGATGACCGGCGACCAGCGTTTTCAGTTGCCCGACGGTGATATTGCCCGCCGCCCCGCCACCAGTCTGATAGTGGCCGAGCCGGACGTTGCGCGTGCCCGAGGGCGGGATCATGCCCAGCTTGCCATCGCCGAAGCGGATCTCGCCGGTGATGCGATCGACGATGTAATGGCGATCTTGCGGCGTCGAGCCGTAGAAATTCGGGACCTCCTGCCAGAGATTCCATGCTTCCTCGGCAGCGCCGGCCGCAGCCTGTCGTTCGAGCACTTCAAGCCGCTGCCCGGGAAGGACCGGCTTGCGAAAAGCCACGAAACTTTGCCCGGCGTTGCCGTTGCTCGACCCCAGCACTTCGTTCCGCATCGACATGGCTTGTTGCGCGAATACCGTATTCAGCGCCACCCCCTTTAGCCGCGGCGCCGGCCGGTAGATCGCCGGATTGACCGGCCCCTCCAGGCGGGCGCGGACCCAGAACAGCTTCCGCTCGAACAGATGCCTTTGCTGGCGGGTGAAATCGGCTGGTACCAGGAACTGCACGCCGCCGGTCCGCGTCAGCGATTCGCTTTCGTCCTCGACCAGGAGCGGCTTCCAGGTTGTGGCCCCGGCGCTGTATTCCCACACCACCCGGGTTGCCGGCCCGGGACCGACTACCTCCCCGGTCGAATCGTATTTCGCATTGCTGATGAAGAAGAAGAGCGAAACCGGTCGGTTTTCGGGAAATGCCCGGCCCTTCGCCAGATCCAGTCCGAAATGGAAGGTCTCGGCCTGATCGAAGATACCCTCCTGTTTGTCGGCCCTTTCTTCGGCGCCCGATGCACTGAGGATCAGCCGGGTCACATCACGGGCCGGCAGGCCGTTGTTCGGCGTTTTGTCGAAGGCGGCGAGTTCGAGGGTGGTCACCCAGAGATCGCTGGTCGTTTCGAACATCAGCGGTTCGCTGCTGCCGGCCGGCGGCTCGGCCTGGGCACGCGTTCCGGCAGCAATCGAGAATCCTTCGCCAGCGGTCCCCTCCAGCAAAAAGCTCAGCGGCACCTGGGCAGGCAGCGGCGGCACGGGGACGTTACCGAGCAGATCGAGAAATGCCAGGAAGTTCTTTTCGGCTGCCCGGTTGACGCGGTCGATGACCAGCCCGCAGTAGTGCGCGAACACCCCGGCCAGCGCCCGCCCGGCCTCGCCGCCGTCATCGCCGGGGCGCCAGTAATGCGGGGCGCCGGAAAGATAATGGCAAAGCAGGCGGCGGGTCTGCTCGGCGATATCGGTCGATGTGCGGCCGTCGATCAGCGGCGGTTTGAGCGTCATCAGGCTTCTCCGCGTTCGAGGTAGAAGGGATAGACGAGGTTGAAGACCGAGTCGGTGCGCTTCACCCGGTAGGCAATCTCGGCCCGCAGTTCGCCCATTTCCGGCAAGGCGACGACGGCGATATTCCTGATCTCGATGCGCGGCTCGTACTGCATCAGGGCCTCAGCGATCCGATGCTGGACCAGCGCGGCGGTGACGCCGGTCATCGGCTCGAAAGCCAGCTGGTCGGCGCCGGCCCCGTATTTTGGCCGCATCACCCGTTCGCCCTGGGCGGTCCGCAGAATCAGCCGGATCGACTGTTCCACCTGGATTTCGTAGGCATTCATGGCGATCGTCCCGCCAGCCAGGCGTAGCGGAAAGGCAATGCCGCGGCCGAGGACTTCGTCGCCATTGCTCGAGTTGTTGTTCATGTCTGCCTCCTCAACCGCCAAAACAGACCGTGGCGGTCGTTGCATTGGCGACCTCGACCTGACCATTGCCCGGTATCGGCGGCTCGCTGCAGGTCGTTGCCTGGTCGCCGTGCCGGGCGGCGGCTTTGCTGTTTATTTTCACGGTGGCGCTGCCCGAAAACACCGAGCCCTTGTTTGAAGGTGGCGCGGCAAAACTGTCGGAACCGGCATTGTGGGCCGGGACATTGTCGGCACCGCTGCCCACTACTGCCGCGAACTGGCCATTGATCCGGACGTTGCTGCTCAAGCCGCTGGCAATACTGCCGGAGAATGAGAAGCTGCGCGGCTCGCTGACACCGTTACTGCTCAGCACCACGGTATGGGTATCGTTACCCTTGATCTTGTCGCCACTCTTGGCCGCTGCCTTGCCCATGTCGTCTCCCTAAGGATTGAGATCCACGATCTGGCCCTTGATCGTCGTATTGCCCTTCGCCTTGACGTCCACCGTGGCATCGGTGGATTCGATCTTCAGGGCATTCTGCGCGGTGATGCTGATCGTCTTGCCGCGCAGCACGAGGTCGCCATCCGGCGCTTCGATGCTGACGACATTGTTCTTCGAGTCGATCAGGATCCGGTTCTTTCCCGTCTTGTCGACGATCTCGATGCGCTCCCCGTCGGCTTGGTCGATCAGCCGGATCTGGTGGCCGCTGCGCGTTTTCAACACCTTGATATCGTTGTTGCCGTCGGCGTTACTGGCGGGCGGCTGGTCGATGCTGCTCCACAGGCTGCCGATGACCACCGCCTCGTTCGGCGAACCGTTGACGAAAGCCACCAGCACCTGGTCGCCGACCTCCGGCAGGAACAGCGCGCCGCGATCGTCGCCCGCCATGAACGACATCACGCGCGCCGGGTAGGAACCGGCCTGGTCGGAGAATCCTTCGATCGCGATGGCGATCCGTCCCTGGTCATCCAGCTTGTTGTCCTTGACGATTGCCACGTACACCCCGCCCTTGTCCCGGTTCATGGCTGCTGCCTCATTTCGAAGGAGGTGCGGTAGCCGCCCTGGTCGATGGTGTGCTGCGCCCGCTCGACGATGTAGCGGCTGCTGAAGCGTCCGAGGTTGGCGAGCAGCAGCGTACTGCCGACGCGGATATCCGGATTCCCCACCGCGCTGCCTTCGGCGCTGAGCTGGTTGCGGCGTTGCTCGGCCAGGCTCGCGTCGGCCAGGCGCTGCGCTTCGTCGATGGTCCGCACCGCGCCATCGGCGTAGATCACCCGGGCCGAATTCGCAGCCCCGGCGATCTGCGCCTGGCCGGTCAGGGAAAGCCTGGATACGTAGTCCTGCGCCTGACTGATGCTGGCGCGCGCTGAAAATGCCTGCTTCTGGCCGGCATCCCAGCCGCGCACCTCCACCGCGCTGACATGGCCGGCCGTATTCAGGCGGGCCGAGAACGAAACCAGATCGCGGCCGCGAGCGACGGTGACCTGCGGGGCCGAACGCACCCGTTTGAAAAAAAGGATGCCGTTTTCGACCCACAGCTGGTAGTCGTTGGCCGCCGTCAATTCCTGCAGGTAATCGAGATCGCTGACGTTGGACTGGACCCGCCGGTCGCTGCGCGGTCCGGTCGGATCGACCGTGGCGCCAAGCTGCAGGTCGCCGGCAATTTGCTGGACGATGGCGCTATCGGTCAGCCCTTCGCGAAACTCGCGATAGCGGGTACCGCGCGAGCCGGCATGCAGCCCGTCGAAGCCCTCGACGCCCAGGGTCAGACCGCCGCTTTCGCCGAGCTCGACCGATATCGAGGTGATTTCGCCCGCGATAACCGGCTGCAACTTACCGACGTAGCCCATGGCGATCCCCACCTTGCGCCCCTCGGCAAACAGCCCGTCGACGGCGTCCACCAGCGTCAAGGTGGGATCGTTGATCTGGAGCGAGAACGATGCCGGTTTGTTGGCGACCTGCGTCACGCCGACCGACAGGATGGCGCGCAGCAGCGGCGCTGGCAGCGCAGCCCCTTCGATGGTCAGGGCGTAGGCGGGAACCATGATGCCTGGCACCGGCAAAGCGAAGTTTTGCGTCAGGTCCATGCTCAGCCCTGCCGCGGAATCTGAAGATGCGCCCCGGCGGCCAGTCCGCGCGGGTCGTCGACGTTGTTGGAAGCGGCAATCAGTCGCCACTGGGCCGGATCGTCATAGACCGCTGCGGCTATGGCCTGCAGCGTATCGCCCGCCTTGGCGACATAGGCCGTCACCTGCTCGACCTGGGCCACGGGAACGGCGGCGATCAGGCTTTCCAGGCTGTCGTGGCCCTTGAATTCGACCGTCAGATGGGCGCGCAGCGGCATGCCGGCGGCGTTGAAGTAATCGAACTCCTGCCTGACGCTGACCAGGAAACAGGGAAATGCCAGCGAACCCCAGAGCAGCAGCAGGCGCGGCGGGGCGCGGGTGACCGTGGCCGGCTCGGTGAGATTGGCGATGGCGGCGGTCGCCGTGCGCACATCGGCGCCGCTGCTGGTGGTGTCGAAGAACAACTCCATGCTCAGGCTCTTGGCGTTGCCATTGACGAACTGCAGCACCGACGACGGCAGGCCCGGGATCTTGAGTTCGGCGAACTGGTTGGTCTTCGACAACTCGTACTTGGGCGGGTTGAACATGGCGGGGATCGGCGGCGATCCGGGGACGTCGAGGTTTACGATTACGGCCTTGGTGAGCGCCATCAGTAACCTCCTCCGCGTTCGCGCTCAAGACGCGCCTGTTGTTTAAGGACCCGTGCCACCTGCTCTGCCACCTGGCCGATATCCGCCCGGCTCAAGCGGGCCGGCGGGCTTGGGAATTCTGGCGCGGATGCGCCGGCGGCAGCTTGCATTTGCCCGGCCGCCACCGACTGTTCCGGCTTCGCCTGCTCCGCGGGAGCGGCCGACAGCAGGCGCATGTCCATTCCAGCCAGCCCCCGGTTTTGACGAGCCTGATCAAACAAGGCGTCGACCAGGGCCGAAGGGGCCATCGGCGCCACTTGGCGGATCGGTGCTGCAGTGGCCACCACGCGCGAGTCCGGGCCTCGATGCGCAAACACCAGGCGCCCATCGCCAGCGGTGGCACCCGGCGCCTGGCTTTGCGGTGGCGCGGCGCGGCGACCGCCGCTCGAATCCTGCGGATAGCCCTGCTTCGCCGCAGCCGGCGTGGGCAGCGCCCTCAGTTCAGGCCGCGGCGGGGTAAGCAGAACGACCGGTTGGGCGATACTGGCCGGTCGCCAGGGCGCGGCCGGAGTCAGCGGAGCCATGGTAGCCCCAACCGAACCCTCCGCCGGGACCGACAGCGAAGGAACCGCACCTCGGGCAACCGGCAGCATGGGCGGCGTTTTTTCCTCAGGGATATTCGCCAAACCATTCGCTGCCCCGCCCTGGCGCCCGATGGCCACGACCGGGTGCGGCGCGTTGTACACCACGCTCGACTGCTGGTAGATGGATTGCCGCCCGAAGCGAATCTGCAGGCTGATCGGCGCCAGAACCGTCCACGCCGGCCGGAAAAACTTCAGTTCCGGCGCCGAAGGGGCGAGCGCCGCGCGATCCGCATGTCCCGGCTCGGCGGACACGAGCGTCAGCCGGAGACGGTGGTTGACCAGAACGCTCTGGCGCGATGCCAGATGCGCCAGAAGATGCCGGCCGGCGCCAAGTGCCGGCGGTATCCAGGCCTGGCGGCTGCCTACCGGAACCAAGGTGCCGTCTGCTTGCATGTGGTCTTTCATTGCCCCTTGCCGATCATCGTTTGTTACTGCTGCGGTTTATCCAGTGCCTCGTTGATGCGCGAAATCTCCGCAACCCAACGGCGGCGCTCGCCATGCTCCATGTTCATCAATTCGGCGACCGACCAGTGAAAGTGAAAGGCGATGAAGGCTACCTCCTCGTACAACCGGTCGAGGGGGTAGCCTAGGATTCCCCCACCGGTGCCGTCTCCATCTCGAATGCGTGCTGGCAATGCGGACAGGTCACCGCCAGCTTGCTGCTTTGCGAGCTGTTGATGCGGTTGTAGAAGTCCTGCAGGTATGCCAGATCGGAAGCGAACAAGCCCTCGATGACCTTGGGATTGATGACCTCGAGCGCGCCCAGCCGGACCACGACACGGGCCAGCAGGATCACCACCAGATAGGCCGGATTGCCCTGCACGCGCGGATCCTTTTGCGGCAGGATCTCGTCGGCGGCGGTGGCCAGGCGCATCGTCCCTTGCCGATGGACGTTGCCGGCGCTATCGACATACCCCCTGGGGAGCACGAACTCGAATTCGGTGGCGAAGTCGTTCACGCGCGCTCCAGTCGTTCGCAACTGATGGTCAGCGTATCGATTGCCACGTCATTGCCCTTGCCGCTGAAGTCCGGCGCATCGTACTTGCTCGGCCAGGCGGTGAAGAAGTTCCAGCGGACCTTCTCCTGGCCGACATCGTCAAGCAGGATGATCGAGCCGTTCCGGCGCTCGACCTTGCCGTTGAGCGCCGTGCGGTGCCAGTCGTAGAGTTCGCGCGAATCGGTGACGCCCCACTTCAGGGTGATGTCCGGATAGCTGTTCTTGCCCGGGAGCTTGCGCACCGTCGCCGCATCGCCGCCTTCGCGGTATTCGATGACCTCGACGTTCGAACCGAAACCGCTGCAGTCGGAAAAGCCCGCCTGCGTAATGCCGTCGATTTCGAGCAGGAAACGGAAGTTCTTGTACGGATCAACTCTTGCCATATCGTTCTCCTAATGCCGGAAAAGTGTCTCAACTGCCTGTCGTCTGCTGGATGCGGAAAATCACGAACTCCGCCGGCTTGACGATGGCGACGCCGATCTCGGTGACCACCCGGCCAAGTTCCCGGACATCGGCCGGATTGGTATCGGCGTCGCATTTCACGTAAAAGGCCTCTTTCGGCGTTTCGCCGAACAGGGCGCCGGCGCGCCACTCGTTGGTCAGAAAATCCGTCAGCGTACGGACAATCTGCTTCCACAAGGAGGACGTATTGGGCTCGAAGACCACCCATTGGGTGCCCTCGTCGATCGACTCGCGCAGATAGTTCATGTAGCGCCGGGTGCTGATGTAGCGGTACTCGGAATGGGCCTCGTCGGCCCGCGTCCGGCCGCCCCAGACTTTCAGGGCACCGTTGAACTCGCGGATGACGTTGATGCCTTCCGGATTCAATCCGTCCTGCTGGGCCTTGCTGATCCGATAGCCCAAGCCCAGCGCCCCCTGCACCACTTCGTTGGCCGGCGCCTTGTGTACGCCGCGCGTCGCATCGTTGCGCGCATAGATGCCGGCAATGTGGCCGCTGGGTGGAACGATGACGGTGCCGCCGGTCGCCGAGGTCGGGTCGTTGACCTCGATCCACGGGAAGTAGATGGCGCCATGGCTGCCCGTCTCGCTTCTGGCGGTCAGGCTGATATCGGTCGCGGTGATGGTCGCCGGGGTCTTCACCCCATCGAGGACGGCAACCCGGTCGCCGGTATTCTTGCAATGGTCGAGCAGCGCCTGCTGAACCGTCTGGCTGGTGACGCCGGGGGCGGCGACAATGGCGATTTCGTCGATGGCGGCCAGATCGCTGAGCTCGTCGACACCGGTGCTCAGATCGGCCTCGGCCGCTACCCTGACCACCCAGCAGCGCGTGCCGCCGTTGTGGAAGAAGCCGAATACCGCATGCGCCAGGTAGGCGTTGCCGCTCTGGATCTCGCCGAATTGCGTGACGAAATCGTTCCAGCAGGTAATCAGGTACGGCTTGCTGGCCGTGGCGACCAGGTATTTGCTGCCCGAGCCATCCGGTTTGGCCGGCATGGTGATGTTGTTCGGCACGACGCCGAGGAACCCGGCCGTGCTCGTACCGACACCGGCAATGGGCTTGGACGAGGGCGGCACGTCTTCGACGTAGACCCCGGGGGACAGGTAAGGATTGGGCATTGCACTTCTCCTTCAGATTGCGTCGGTTAAGTTGAGGTCAAAAGCACCGGGGCTGGTGCCGGGAACCGCCACGGAAACGGTGGTGGGGACATACCCCTGCCGGCTGGCGCTGATCTGGTAATGGCCGGCGGCGATCGTGGAAAAACTGTAGCGGCCGTCCGCATCGCTCGTCGCGCGCAGGCCGAGTTCGACCAGCGTCAGTTCGGCACCGCCGATCGGCTCCTGGGTGTCGGCGTGCCGCACGGTACCGGCGAAATGGAAGAGCGGCTCGGCGATGCCCAGGCTCGTCTCGTGGATGACCATCTCCTTGGTCGAAACCTCGGAGGCTTCGACCGGTTCGCCAGCCAGATCCATCGCGATGGTCGCGCTCAGCGTAATCGACGGGCGCAACTTGCCGCCCAGCGCCGACCAGAACTCCGCCGGGTTGCGGACCAGTTCGCCTTGCGCGGCGAGGAGCGGAACCGGGTAGCGCTGGCTGGCCAGTTCGCCGTGCAGGAGGTTCGCCGGAATCGCCGGCAGGCGGGAAAAAAGGCGCAACACTTCGCCGAGCAATTGATGCTGGCCGAGAATGTTCGCCTCGCCGGTCACCCCCGCCTCGATCCAGGCGGTGACCAGATAGGAGCAGGCCACCCGGAGCGGCGGCCGACGTATCGTGACCACGCCGTTCTGCCTTTCGACCACCGGTTCGTTGTTCCGCAACTCGGCATTCTCGCGAACGTCGTAGAGGAACAGGTTGATGACGGTCTTGTCAGGGTTGAACGATTCCGCTGGACGATCGAACACGACCTCGGCATCGCGCACGATGGTCGGCGCGCTGGACGCCTCGAGGATGGCTCTCAACGACAAATCGAGATCATGAAACATGGCCCGTTCCTCACTTCGTTGTCTTGCGTTCCAGCCACGTCTTCAGCGCTTCGCCAAAGGCATCCTGGAGCGGATTGCCGGATGATCGCTTGATGGCCAGGTCGTCGAGCAGGCCGATCGCCCACGGCTCGGGGCTGACGAATACATCGTCCACCACTACCCGTCCGTTGAATTCCTTGAGTAGGACGGGCTCCACCAGATCCGGTCGGGCCCCGACATTGACCCGCAACGAGAAGAACAGTTTTTCACCTTTCCCGGGTTGCTGAACGAACACCGAGTAGCGGCGATAGACCAGCGCATGCCCGGCATCCTTGGCATGGCTCACGGCATTTTCGGCCACCATCCGGACCTCCGAATTCGACCCGCCCAGCTTGCCGCGCATGCGCCGCAGAAAGCTTTCGACCCCCTGACCCTCGATCAGCTGGTTGTACACGTCGTATTTGACCGGAAGCCCCAGGTTGCCCGGCCCACGGGCCAATCCAACGGGCGCTCCGAAATTGAGTTCGACGCTGAGCGGGCCTGACAAATGCAGTATTTCCGAGGACGGATTCTTGTCCCGGAAACTCTGCGACATCTCGCCTCGCGTCGGCATGTCCGTCGGCGGACGTTCATTTCCTTTGCGCAGATAGCCTTCGGCGATGGTATTGAAATGCCCGGGACGATCCGGGTCAGCCTTCATCCACGCCCGCGCGACGACTTGGCCGCGGCGATCGACGAATTCGAGCACCTCGTTGATGCCGACGGTGACTACCGGCCTCCCCGCCCCGGCCGCCGTCTGCAGATCGTCGGTCCGGATCTGGCGCGATTGATAATCGGCAGGCGGCACGCTGCGTTTGCGCAGCGCCGGCTGGGCGACATCTTTTCCCGGCGTTTTCGCCGCCGTGCCGAAATTGGTTTTGCCGCCGACCGCGCCTTCGTTGTCGAGTTTTCCCTTGCGCCGTTGCTCCAGCCAGCGGTCGGTATCGGCGCGCGCCACCGGGTTGTCGAAAATAGTCCGGCTCTCGTGGTAGCTGTCGAAATCGGCAACGCGGCTGAAATTCTTGGTGATCCTTTTGCCATCGGCATTGACCGTTTCGATCACCAATCCACCTTCCTTGGTGACCGTGTAGGCCGAGCGGCCGCGCTTGCCGCCGGGCAGCGGAAACTCGACGATTTCGGTCATCGTCCGCCCCTGGCCGGCGACCCGGTGCGCCAATTCGGCGACATCGGCCTGGGCCGGCATGCGCCACAGCGGCACGTCGGCGGTATTGGTGTGGAAGTGCTGAACGGCCCGCCACGCGTTATCGTCCTGCGGCGGGTGCACCTCGGTCGTCTGGCCGAGCCGGACGACGTACTCGCCGGTGTCCGGATGCTGCCAGATGCCGACTTCGTGCAGGCCGCCGGTTTCGGCGATCACCCGGTCGTAGAGCGTACGGGCCGCTTCGAGCGAGCCATGCGGTTTGCCGATGGTCACGCTGCCCCCCTTGGCCGACGCTGCGTAGCGCGGCTTGCGCCGGCCGCTTGCCACCTCGGGCGGCGTTTTCGGAGCATCGCGCGGCCCCAGGCGCGCCTTGACCTCCTCGGCCATGGCCAGTTGATGCGAATCGGCCACCGCCTCCCGCTTCTCGCTGAGTACAAGCTTCGGCGACGGCTGCGGCTCGGCCCGCCCGGCCATGCTCTTGCTGCCTGCCGCAACGTCGGCTGGCGAGGCGGCTTTGACGGGCTTCTCGGCGGCTGCCTCGCGCCTTGCCTGGGCATGTCCATGGGTGTCGATGGCCAAAGACATCAGCTGCGGGATCAGGCCGGCGAGCACCTCGCCATAGGCTATTTCCTTGTCCTTCGGGCTGTCGGCCGAGGCGGCAATATCCGCCAGACGCTTGAGCGAGGTCGTGGTCTGCAACATCCCGAGCAGCACGCCGACGCGCGCCCGGGTCACCTGCTGGCTGGCCGACGATCCACTTTTGGCGGCCATCGCCGTGCCGATCAGACTGGAGGCGAGCATGACGACCTGGTCGATAAAATCGTTGTCGTTCAACAGATCGACCAGGGCGGTCGACTTGCCGGCTTTCTGCCTGGCTTCGATCACCCGGCCAATGCCCTGGGCGGCCATACCGACGCCCTGTAGTCCGCCGAGCACGCCGAGCGCCTGGTTGGCCTTTTTGAGCTTTTCCAGATTCTGGGCCAGCTGCATCAGCTTGCCGCCTTTGGCGCCCAGCGCACGCGACAAATTCACCAGCTGCCAGATGACATCGCCGCCGGCGGTGCCGATCTGCGCGGCATTCATGCCGAGCAGCAGGCTTTCCGACGAATCCCACTCGCGGCCGAAGAGAATGTGCGCCGTCTCGTCGAATTGCTCGGCCATCGCTTGCGCCGCCTTGGGGCCGGCGAGACCGACCAGACCGGTGCCCATGCCCTTGAGCATGCCCCACAGCCCCATCGCCTCCTGCCGGGCAATCAGCGCGACGCCGCTCTCGGTGTCGGCGCCTTCCGGGGCATCGGTCCGCTGCGTTTCGCTTAGCTTGACCGTGCGCTTGAACTCTTCGAGCCAGTAGCCGCGCAGCATGTACCACAGCGCATCGTAGGCGATGGCGTACTGGTCCTGCCAGAGCGAGCGGAAGCTGCTGCGCGAGAAGGAGCGCGACTTCAGGCGGGCGAGGAAGTGGTCGAGCATCGGCGTGCGGCTGGTGTTGCGTTGCTCGGTCGACCGGCTATCGTCCCTTCTCGCCCAGCCACGGATCTTTTCCAGAATCAGCGTCTGATCGCCCGTATCAGGAGTGCCTTTTTTCAGGATGCGGACGATGTAATCGATATCGGCGTCGATCTCGGCGCGCGTTTCCGGCGCGAGCGGCACCAGCCTGACGGCCGCCTTTTCCGGTGTCGTGCCGGCAACCGGAGAATTCGGGCGATCGGCCGTCAGCATCGACTGTGCCCGCTGATTGCCTACCGTCCGCTGCAAGTACATCGGCGTGCCGGTGCTGGCCGGGCGTTGCGCGCTCGGCGCCGGGTTTGGACGCCGCGTACTGACGGCTGGCAAAGTCTCCCGCGCGACGTATGGCCGGTTCACGCCGTCGCCCTCGACGGTTGTTCGCCAGTGGGCAGGCTCTTGCCGATTTTCTGCAACTCGCGTTGCGCCGCCCGCCACACGTGCGCCTGGCCAACCGGTTGTCCGTCGCCGGCGGCGAGAAATGCCGCGGCCAACGCGACGTTCCTGATATGGCCGCCGCTGAATTTCAACTGCCCGGCCAAGACGCCCGGGTCGATATCCTCGGCGAGCGGCACGCCGGCCGGCCACACTCCGCTCCAGATGCGCCGCCGCTGCGCTTCGTCCGGGAATGGAAAGTGGACGATGAAGGCGAGCCGCCGCATAAAGGCCTCGTCGAGGTTTTGCCGCAAGTTGGTGGCGAGGATGGTGACCCCCTCGTAGCGCTCCATCTTCTGTAGCAGATAACTGATTTCCAGGTTGGCGTAGCGGTCGTGCGAGTCCTTGACCTCGGAACGTTTGCCGAACAACGCGTCGGCTTCGTCGAAGAACAGGATGGCGTTGGCGCTCTCGGCTGCGCTAAAGATCCGGTCGAGATTCTTCTCGGTCTCGCCGATGTATTTGCTGACCACCCCGGCCAGATCGATGCAATAGAGGTCGAGCCCGAGATCGTTGGCGATGACCTCGGCGGCCATCGTCTTGCCGGTTCCCGACGGCCCGGCAAACAGCACGGAACTGCCCTGCCCGCGCACGCTGCGCTCGGCGAAGCCCCACTCGTCGAGGACCTTGCCACGATGTTCGACGCGCTGACATAGCTCATGCAATTGCGAAAGCGCATCGTCGGGCAACACGATGTCGCTCCAGGAGGCACGGCTGTCGATCTTGCCGGCCAAGCCGTCGAGCCGACCAGCCGATTGGCCACGGGCAGCGGCGATACAGTCATCCATCGAGGCAAACGGCAAGGCGCCGATGCCGTCCCGCTGTTTCGCATGCAGGCGCGCCTGCCGCACGGCCTCAGCGGCAGCGGCTTCGATTTGCCCCGGAGTGAGCCGGAACAGATTGACCAGCGTTGCCAAGCGGCGTTCGTCCGCCTTGCGGCCGAGTTCGCCCAGGGCGGATTGCCAGCATGTGGCGCGCAGGGCGGCATCAGGCAGCGGAAGGTGAACATCAGCGACGTGCTGGCGTAGCGCCGAGGGCATCTCCCGTTCGCTGGCAAAGATGATGTGGCAGGGTGATTCCGTCAGCAAGGCAGCCACCGCCTCGGTGGCTATGGGCGAATTGAGCCAGCCGTGGATGCCGCCCAGGCACAGGATTGCCCCCCGCAACCAGGCTTGGCGCATGGCCAGCGTGACGGTCGGGCCGATCTCGTCGGCAGCGATGCCGGTGACGTCGATAGTCAGCAGGGCATACCCGGCATGCCGGGCAACAGCTGCCGCCGCCTGGCGCTTGCCGATGCCGGCGGGGCCATGCAGCCAGACGTGCAAACGGCCCTCGGCCATCACTTCGGCAACACGGATCAGGTGCGCCCGGGTCTCGTCGGCAACGTGGAGATCCGCCAGGGAAGCCTCGCCAGCCGAAGGCCGGACAAAAGGCGCCAAACGGCTGTCGAGCCCGGTATCGCCAAGAAGATGACGGACGATCTGCTCGTCGGGCTTGACGTACCGGGCGAGCAGCGGCGGATCGGTCTGCTGCGGGTCGGCAACGAGGTGAACGATGCCCTGGCGCACCAGCGGCGCATCGGCGCTGAACACCGGGCGATGCTGCATGCGCTCGATCCCGGACGAACACAACAGGGCCAGGATCAAGTCGACAGTCGGCCGTTTGCGCGTGACGTCGTCCTGCAGGTAGGCATAGAGGCGTTCGTAGCGAAGGTCATACTCCGGTGCCAGGGCGATCAGCAGAACGTCCAGCTCAAACCCCGAAAGACCATAGCTATCGGCCATCCTTCGGGCAAAGCTGCCTTCCGTCGGGGGCCACAAGGCCAGGCCGGATGCACGGTCAATCACGAATGACGGCTGCCCGGGCTGGCGGTTCAGCAAGTGGTTTACCTGCTCAGGCGCGATGTACAAACCACGAAATTTTTCCTGGCTGGCCGATCCCTGACTGGCATCGAAGGCATCCAGCGCCGACGACAAAAGACAGTCGAGACGTTGCAAGGCACCGTGAAGCTCGGCCCCCCCCCCGACCAGTTCGCGAGGAGCCGGACAAACAGGCAGGCTTTCGACATTCTGGATCTTTGAGGTGGCTACCATTGTCGGTCCTCAAATCAACTACCGGGCTATGTGCGAACGATCCGTTGGCTACTGATCGCCGGACAATGTTTCGAGAATCCAAGGCGGCAAGGTGGCGCTCTAGAAGATGTGCACGAACTTCAGGAGCAGCAACCCGAACACCTCAACCAACCTGCCAGTCAAAACCATGCTTATTGCATTGATCCTACCCGCCGGGGTATCCGTTTTGCATCATCCAAAGCAATGATGACAGCGAATCCAGTTGATGTTAAAGAGCCTTCGGATACTGCTGAGAAGTGCGATATAGCGCCATCTGCCAAGCAAAATCGGCACCGGCAGCGAATTGCTACTTGTTGAAGAACATGTTCTTCCACCATGAGGTGCCATCCCTGAGTACCGCATACTCAAGTTTCGATGGAATCCAGGTGTCATCGTCGTAGATCGGGCGATGATAGAAGAACGTACCCGGGTGCTCGGCAACGTGGCGTTCCATGCTTCGGAACCGCTTCCCCTCTCCCGACCAGCCTCGGTTCAGTTCCCTGCGCTGCGGAAAAAGATTGATGTCGAGAATGCCGCCACTGGCGTGTCCAAGGAAGTGACCTTTATCTGCCACAAATGCCTTGTCGCCCAGCACCCGCCGGACCGATGAGTTGACGTTGGGAAAGCCGCGCATCCGTGCACTATCCCGTTTCGTCAATTGCTCTGTTGATACCGCGTAGGCGAGAACCACCCGCTCGAATCCGTGATCGAAGAGAAAGAAGGCGGAATCGACGTTGATCGTCGAGACCTCCGATGGGCCAAAACGCTCCTCGTAGCAGGCAATGAAGTCTTCGACCGCATCGTCCCAGTTGACCAGCGCTGACGGAAGCGTCGATCCGATCGCTGCGAAGACAGTCGGCAAGCCGATCACGGCGTCGCCCCCAACCCAGAAAAATCAGCTGCCGATGCTCAAATTTTCGGGGAAATGCGCAGTTCGGCCCGCGGCTTCAGCGCCTTTCCCTGCAGCTTTGATCCGTTTGCGATCATCGCATCGCCCATCTCCTGCAGGCGCGCCAGATAATCCGTTGCCGCCTTTCCATCCCTGATCGAATATCGCCTGCTGGCGACGACACGCTGCGTAACGCTGCTCCATGTTCCGCTGTGCAAGCGCGCGTTGAGTGATACGCCGATGCGTTCAAGCAGGCCCATGAACGTCGTTAGCCGCACCTCCTCATGGTTCGCCCAGCCCTCGCCAGCCTGCGTACCGCTCGGGTGAAATCTGGCAATCAGTGCTTCCGCAGCCATCTCGCCCGCTTCACTCAGGGCTCGAATGTTCTGCTCCGGCATATTCAGATTCAATCCCCCTTCGTCCTTGCGTTGACTGATCTGGACAATTCGATCTCGATATCCCGGATAGGGAAACTGGATCTCGTCGCGCCAGTTTTGCATCGTGTTGACGATTGCCAGCAGAAATCCAATCAGGCCACTCGTCGGACTGGCGTCTTGGGGCTCCGGCCAGTAGCGAATCCTGCCGCCGATATTGCTGTCCGGAAGATAGATGCGCCCTCCCTCCTCGATTGGATGATCGGGGTGCGGTTCCTTCAGGTTCACTGCGAATGTTGGATGACCGGGCAATGGGGCATCGAAAAAGTGAAGAGGCATGTTGCTTCCGATGCCACCATCGGAAAACCAGACCCGGGTCGCGGTCAATACACCCGGGGCGCGGCCCGCTACGGTCGTTGAACCGGAACTCGCCTGCTCTTTTGCTTTGGAGTTGGCCTTCAAACTCCAATCGACCGAATACAACGAAACAGCCGACAACAAAATCGGAAAGCTGAGGCTCATTCGTACCGCGACGACGACCGGCAAATATTGGTTCCTGGGTAGTCGGCGCAGGCGTTTGCCGGCGGCGTTAACAACGTGCTCCTCCGGTTCGTCCGGGTCACGCCGATCATCGTCCTTGGCACCTTCTGCGCGGTGCGGCTCCCGTAGCGCGCGCATGACCTCGGCGGGGAACAGCCGGCTCCATTCATCTTCATCGTAGTAGAACGGAGGGCAACCATCCCGGAAGGGAATGCTGTAGCACATCTGCTGGCTGATGGCTGTCGTCATCACCTCCAGATTGATGTCGCGCGCCGCGGCATTCGTCTTACTGGCCTCATCGGCTCCCCACAGATCACCGAAAGTCAGGACTCGATCCTCCAATTTGAGTCCGGCGAGCTCGTTGAAGTAAGCCATCAGCCAGTCCGTGAGTCCTTTGGGTCCGGTCGGTTCCTTGTTCATCGTGCGACCGGTACATATTCCGTAGAAATTCTTGTGTATCCCCGCTAGCAAGGTCTTCACAAATTTCGCACCGGCGATACCCAATGCAACTGCAGCCGAAAGCACCGTTGCGATGGCCACCGCGCCAACCAGAAACGGCAAGCGCCAATCCAGGGGAGCTCCGCCCAGTAACACTAGAACCAATGCGGTGAATGCAATTGCCGCAACAAGCCAGAGCAGGAACGTCCCCGCGGACAGGTTGCGCAGTCTGCGCAGTCCGAAGTAACTCCATAGAGCCCAACCCGCCAGGATCACAAGGGATACAAAAATGGCTCCCCCGTTATCCGGATAGGGGCCGGTGACGCTGACAATCGGTACGATCAGGAGCAATGCCAGCACCAAACCCAGCAACGCAAATCCCCGGAATTGACGCAGCATCGTTAGCAAGGCGGAACCCGCAGCATGCAGCGGGCCAAGGTTGAGCATGCTGACAAGAACTGCAAAATGCTTCCGGACCTCCGGTGCAGGCTGAAAGAGGTGGAACAACATCGATGCCTGCGGGGATCCCATGGACTGCTGGAGATCGTCAGGCAACTCGCGCAGCCGATCAAAGGCACCATGATTATTGTGTTGCCGACCGTATTCCGCTGCGGCACAGCCAGCCGCCGCAATCGCTCCGGCCGATGTGCCGCCGATGTTCCGGAAGCGGTACTTTTCGGCGAGGCGCGCAATAAGTCGCGGGTAGACGACACCGCTGGTAATTCCACCTTTCATGATCAGATCGCACTGCAACATCTCGCCTTCGCCAAGTCCCGGTGCGCTGTCCGCTGGGGTCATGACCATCTGTTCTCTCCCTTGTTCAGGCCTTTCCTGGCACGATGCATCTCACCCTTGGGCAGTTCTGGCAACGCTCGGCAGCATCGAGTTGATGTCGCCAGTCCTTTGTCAGAAAACTAAGCCTTCTTCGCCGCTTCCCGCTCCAGGACGTTTGCGCCCACCGATCGAATTGAAGCCAGCGATTTCAATGCCCCGAACCAGAAAGGCGCGCCAAGTGATACGGCGAAAACCGAAAGCAACAGACCGACGAGCTTTTGCCAACTGAATTGATCTCCTTCCCAACCCAGTTTGAGCCCGGAAACCCGAAGGGCATCCGCACGGTTAATGATCACTTGATCCACTTTGCCCTGTTCTTCAAGGAGTCTTTCCTCGGCAACCCTTTCAGCTTGGCTTGCTTTGATCAAGCTATCGCTTTTCGCACAATCCGGCACGATCGGTGTCTGGAGCCGACAGGCGTCTTCGGCTTTCTTGCGCTCCTCCACGGCGGAATTCCATGCGCTCCTGGCTTGGTCCCTCGCCTTGACATCTAGGTATTCAGCCAAGTCTTTCGTCTTCGCCGCAGTTACTGCCTGCTCGGAAACTGCCTTACGAACGGCCGGATCTATCGACAACTGATGGATCAGGGCAACCGTGTCCACGTTCATCGAACCCACCACGATGCCGGATAGCACGACAAGCACGTACTGGGTTTTCTGCCGATACCAAGCCGTCAATTGCTCCTCAAAGGTCTTGAACCAGGCATCAAGCATCTCCCGGAACTTCACGAGATCATCGCCGGCGCGGGAGCAAATATCGATCAGGATTTTCCGGATCGGACTATTCGCAGGCAATTCCCCGGCCAAAGCGCGTATATCGCTTACCTTGGCGAAGGCATCTTCCTTGAATCCTGAGACCGACGATAGAACGCCTTGCATCAGAGGCCATGCCGCGATGTAGCTTGCCTGGAAGGTATTGGAAATACCCGATGTCCCAAGATAAGTAACGAAGGGGGAAGCGAGGACTTTGCCAGCCCCGACATCGTCGAGCGAATCTGGCTTCTCCGACAGCAAACTGCCGATTCCGCGCCGCAACCATTTGGCGCGGCTGCTCAACACCGCGGCGATAAACTCGTTCAAGGACGTGACGGCCAGCGAAAAGACCAGATAGACCACCGACAGGCCCAACAGGACGTCGAGCGATACGAGAATGTCCATTGCACTACCTCCTCGATCAGGCCAGCTCAGCCTGTTCCAGCAAGGGCTTCCAGCATTCCTTGGCAATTTTTCTGAAACCACTCCCTTTGGGGTGGAGTTCGTTCGCCCAATCGCTCTCGGCAAGCGCACCGCGACTGTCCACGACCAGCAGGTGCTCGGGATCGCCGGAGGCGATCGTCGTCAGCATTTGATGGAACTGGTCAATCAAATAGCGGACGCAGTCCCGCTGCAGTTGATCAGGCACGCCTGCCGCTACCAAGGCTGGCTTAAGCCAGCCGGCACCGCCGAACACCCCGCGCCCATCCGGGATCGCGTAGTCATAGGAATGCATTACGATCAGACAGCTCAACGAGGTATGGGTATAGATCAGCCCCACTAAGCGCCGGTAGTACTGATCCATCCGCTCAAGGAAAACACTGAGTCCGCCATCGCCCGATCGGAAACAGTCAGCGGCGGTACTGGCAGCCGAGCAATCAAGACGGAGCAACGGACGCATGTCGTTGAAGCCGGCGAAATCGTTTCCGCCGCCGCTGATGAAGACTGCCGACAAGCTGCTCCCGTACAAGTGCAACGCCCGGGTGACCTCGTCCTTGTACTTGCCGTCGACATAATCGAATGCCTCCGCCCCATTCATGCCCTTGGCGAGAATGGTGTGTTCTTTTCTCTCGACCACCGGCCCCAGATGACTGACCAGACTGCCGCCCGGAAATGGATACCAGAACCAGGAATCTCCGATCGCCAGGATGCTTGGCGTCACGTGGGCAAACTTCAAGCCCGCTTCATCCCAATAGACATTCATTGTCAGCCCTCCTGAATGCGATTTCCGTCAGCGTTGATCCAGCCGTTTGAATTGGAGACTACTCTCCATCATATTTGCTTGGCATCATCCAAACGGATGATCGGATCTGGCGCCGCCGCGGCAAACGCGCTCAGCTACAGGCGGCCAGGAATGCCTCGGTGATGGCCACTGTAGCGAGACGCCGGCCGATTATCACGATGACGCTTTCCTGGACCTCGCCCGCTTCCCAAGCCCGGCCATAATCGAAACCGGTAATGCGGTGCACGCCCTGAAAAATCAGCCGCTCGGGCTTGTCCGCGATGGCCAGTACCCCCTTGTAACGGAGCATGTCGTTGCCCTGGCTGGCCAGCAGTTCTTCGACAAAAGCGCCGATCCGGTCGAGGTCGACCACGCCGGGATGGCGCAGGACCAGCGAGGAAACATCGTCATCCCACGGGCCTTGCGGGCTGGCGGCCGGCGAGCCGCCCCGGGCATGGCCGGAGGGACGGTGGCCGGCGAGAAAAGCCGGATCGAGTTCGAGCACCTCATCGAGGTGAAAGGCATGCAGATCGAGAAGACCGGCCACTGCTTCCGTGGCGGTTGGCGAAGGGATGATCGGCGCGCGGACGTTGATGCGCCGCAACCGGGCTGTCAATTCCTCGACGCGGGCGGTGTCGACCAGATCGGTCTTGGTCAGCAGCAGGCGGTCGGCGAAGCCGACCTGGGCAGCGGCCACCCGATGTTGGTCGAGCTGCTCGCCGGCATGCACGGCATCGACCAGGGTCAGGATGCCGTCGAGGACATAGCGCTCGCGCACGCCTTCATCGACGAAAAACGCCTGGGCGACCGGCGCCGGATCGGCCAGGCCGGTGGTTTCCAGCAGCAGCCGGTCGAAAGCCAGGGTCCCGGCGGCGCGACGGTCGGCGAGGTCGGCCAGGGCTCGGCTCATTTCGCCGCGCACGCTGCAGCAGACGCAGCCATTGGCCAGTTCGACCACGGTGATGGCGGGATTCCGGTTGTCGCTGATCAGCCCGCCATCGATGCCGACGGCACCGAATTCATTCTCGACGACGGCGATGCGCTGCTTGCCGGAACTGGCCAGCAGACGGTTGAGCAAGGTCGTCTTGCCGGCCCCGAGAAAGCCGCTGAGGATGGTGACGGGGATGGGCGGAAGAGCTTGGCTAGTCATGGTGATCCCAAAAAATAACTGGCCGACCAGACTATCAGTCGGCCGGCCAGAGGTAATGCGCTGGAACGAGGAATTAGCAGCAGCGCCCGGGGCGCCCGTCGCCGCCGCCGTAGCGGGCCTCCTGGCGTTCCCGGAAGAACGCCTCGTACGTCATGATCGGCAAGTCGGGGTGCGTCAGGCGCATGTGCTGGACGTAGGTATCGTAGTCCGGCACGCCCACCATCAGGCGGGCGGCCTGCCCCAGATACTTGCCGACGCGGGCGATGTCCGAGAACATGTTAGACGCGGAAGCCTTCCGGAATCGGCGCGAACGGCGTTTCCTGATCGCTCCGCTTCTTGGCGATATACGCCTTGCGGCAGGCCGGGATGGTGAAGGCCAGGATGCTGATCACCAGGAAGATGAACAGTGCGGCCATGCCGGCATCGATCTGGTTGTTCAGGATGATCTGCTGCATCTGCCCGATGTTCTTGGCCGGTGCCAGCAACTCACCCTTGTCCAGCGCCGTCTGATACTTGTCGGCGGCGGCCAGGAAGCCGATCTTCGGATTTTCGTGGAACACCTTCTGCCAGCCGGCGGTCAGCGTGCACAGCAGCAGCCAGATGGTCGGCACGATGGTGACCCAGGCGAAGCGCTGGCGCTTCATCTTGAACAGCACCACAGTGGCCAGCATCAGGGCCACACCGGCCAGCATCTGGTTGGCGATACCGAACAACGGCCACAGGGTATTGATGCCGCCGAGCGGATCGACCACGCCCTGGTAAAGGAAGTAGCCCCAGGCGGCGACGCACAGCGCGGTGGCAACCAGGCTGGCGACGATCGAATCCATTTTGCGCATCGACGGCACGAAGTGGCCCATCAGATCCTGCAGCATGAAACGACCGGCGCGCGTCCCGGCATCGACAGCGGTCAGGATGAACAGCGCTTCGAAGAGGATGGCGAAGTGATACCAGAAGGCCATCATGCCCTTGCCGCCAATGAAGCCGGACAGGATATGGGCCATGCCGACGGCCAGGGTCGGGGCGCCACCGGCACGCGAGATGATGGTGTTTTCACCGACATCCTTGGCCGTTTGCAGCAGCATTTCCGGAGTAACCACGAAGCCCCACTGGGAGATGACCTGGGCGGCCTGCTCGGCGGTCGTGCCGATGATGGCGGCCGGACTGTTCATGGCGAAATAAACGCCCGGGTCGATGACCGAAGCGGCGACCAGCGCCATCATTGCGACGAAAGACTCCATCAACATGCCGCCGTAACCAATCAGGCGGGCGTTCTTTTCATTGTCCAGCATCTTCGGCGTGGTGCCGGAGGAAATCAGTGCATGAAAGCCGGAAACGGCGCCGCAGGCGATGGTGATGAACAGGAAGGGGAACAGGCTGCCCGACCAGACCGGACCACTGCCGTCGATGAACTTGGTCAGCGCCGGCATCTGCAGATCAGGCGCGACAATCGCAATGCCGACGGCCAGGCCGACGATGGTACCGATCTTGAGGAAGGTGGACAGGTAATCGCGCGGCGCCAGCAACAGCCAGACCGGCAGAACCGAGGCGACGAAGCCGTAGCCGACCAGCATCCAGGTCAGTGCCTTGCCGTCGAAGGTGAATAGCGGACCCCACACCGGGCTGGCGGCGACATCGCCGCCATAGACGATGGAGGCCATCAGCAGGACGAAGCCGATCACCGACATTTCGCCGATCTGGCCGGGTCGCAGGTAGCGGCTGTAAACCCCCATCAGCAGCGCAATGGGAATGGTCGCCATAACGGTGAAGGTGCCCCACGGGGAACCGGCCAGGGCCTTGACGACGATCAGCGAAAGCACGGCAAGGATGATCACCATGATCATGAAGGTACCGAACAGCGCGATCACCCCGGGCACGGCGCCCAGTTCCGACTTGACCAGATCGCCGAGCGAGCGGCCGTCGCGGCGAGTGGAAATGAACAGCACGATGAAGTCCTGCACCGCACCGGCGAACACGACGCCGGCCAGGATCCACAGCATGCCCGGCAGGTAGCCCATCTGGGCGGCGAGGACCGGTCCGACCAGCGGCCCGGCCCCGGCGATGGCGGCGAAATGGTGGCCGAACAGCACGTACTTGTTGGTCGGGACGTAATCGAGACCGTCGTTATGGCGAATCGCCGGGGTCATCCGCGTCGCGTCGAGTTCCATGACGCGGTCGGCGATAAACAGGCTGTAGTAGCGGTAGGCGATCAAATAGGTGCACACCGCGGCAATAACCAGCCACAGCGCATTGATCGTTTCACCGCGATGCAGGCCGACGACGCCGAGGGCCGATGCCCCCAGGAGGGCCACCAGTCCCCAGACCAGGTGACGTTGGATTTTTTGCATTTTTGTTATTCCGAGACGAAAAGTGAAGTTTATCGCCGCCGACGAGATTGTCCCTAAGTGATATCCCTTAGAGAGGTACCTGGACTCTGGACCATTCCGGCGGAAGACCGTCGGACGCCGCGCAGGCAAAGCTTTGCCGCGGGTGCTTCAACGAAACAGGAGAGGGACAAGCCCCGGCTCCTGTTCCCGTTGGTTTGCTTATTGCCTCAAGCAAAGACCGCACACGGCGATCTTACTGACCCAGATGCTGCAAAACGGTATGCAGGCGTTCGGCGGCTTTTGCCGCTTCCGGATCGTTCTCCGTCAGTTTCAGCACATCTTCCCAGTTGATATAACGATCGAGTCGAGCAAGGGCTTTGGCGCTGGTCGAGTCCAAATCGATGCCCAAGGCAAGAGCGTCACCGTTACCGTTGAGCTTGTAATCAAACAAACCTTGCATGCTTCGTTCTCCAAGTTGTCGCGAAATAAAGAAGGCAGTGTATAGATCAGGCACCGTAAATGAAATGCTGCGCCGTTCAAATTGCAGTTTGCCGCCGGCTAGCGATGCGCTCGCCCGGACAATGGGCATTGCCAGCTTGGATTAATGATTGAAGTGGTAGTTGGCCGCCGGATGCGACTGCCAGTCGGCATCGCCGGTCAGTTCCAGCACCTGGGTATGGAATTTCAGGATGGTCGAGCGATGGGCGACGCTGATCAACGTCGTTTGCGTATCGGCCAGCTGCCGGTAAAGGTTGGCCTCGTTAGTGACATCCAGCGCGCTGGTCGCTTCGTCGAGAATGGCAAAGCGGGGGCGGGTCAGCAGCAAGCGGGCAAAGGCCAGGCGTTGCTGCTCGCCGATCGAAAGTACCTTGTGCCAATCCATCTCGACGTCCAGTCCACCGAAACGGCTGGCCAGATCCGGCAAATTCACTTTTTCCAGCAAACCTAGCAGCTCTTCGTCGGTGCACGAATATTCCCTCTGCGGGTAAAGCAACTGGCTGCGCAAGGTGCCGAGCAGCATGTACGGCTGTTGGGGAAGGAAGAGCATGTCGTCACTGCCCGGACGAAAGATGGTGCCGCTGCCCGAACGCCACAAGCCGGCAATGGCACGCAGCAGCGAACTTTTTCCGCTGCCGCTTTCGCCGACGATCATCAGCCCTTCGCCGGGCTTGATGGTGACCGAAAGATTGCGGATCAGGATGCGCTCGCGGTTCGGTGTATGCAGCGTAACGTCGTCCAGCGTCAGGTGCGACGCTTCCACCGAGCGGATGACGCTGCCCGGATCATTCGGTCCGGTTAGTTGCGCGGGCAGGCATTTCGCCAGGGTATCGAGGCGATCGACGCCGGCCGCGAAGCGGCTCAGGCCTTCGAAATTCTCGATGATCAGCGATATTGCACTGAGTACCGCGGCAAAGGCGCCCGCTGCCTGAACCGCCCGCCCGACCTCAAGTTCTCCCGAAAGCACCCGCCCGGCGATGATCGCGCTGGGGATGATCAGGGTCAGCAGGAAGTAGGAGTGTTGAAAAAGATTCAGCGAAAACTGGCTGCGAATAAGCCGGTTGAAATTATTGAATGCCTCGGTGAAACGCCGTTTAACCTGCTTCAACTCCTGGGCTTCGCCACGATAGAAGGCGATGGATTCGGCGTTTTCACGAACCCGGACCAGACTGAAACGGAAATCCGCTTCGCGCCGCAGCTGGTTGTAATTGAGGCCCAACAGGCGTTGGCCGAAGACGAACACGACGATCAGCGTGCCGGCCATGGAATAGACAACCAGGAAATAGACCAGTTCGTGGGAAATCGACCACAGCACGCTGCTGAAAGCGACCAACTGCAAGGTCGAGCTGATGATGACCAGCAGAAAATACAGCGAGCGCTGAGTGAAGGTGGCGATGTCCTCGGCGATCCGTTGATCCGGATTGTCGATGCGATTGTTGGCATTCAATTCGTAGAAATGCCGGAAGCTGAAATAGCTGTCGAGGAAACGGTTGGTCAGCCAGCGCCGCCAGTGGATGCCCAGCTTGTCGCGGACAAAGTAATAAAGGGCGTAGATCGGCACTGCGGCGATCAGCAGGCCGAGGCACAGCTTGATTGACGTCCAGAAGCGGCCTTCGTCGCGCGCCGCCAGGGCCGAGGTGAATTCGCCGGTCTGTTCGTTGAAGAGCACGGCAAATTGCGTCTGGCCGAGCAACAGGATCACCAACAGGGCAATCAGGCCCCGTGCTTTCCATTTTTCCTCGTGCTGCCAGTAGGGCGAGGCAAGAGCCCAGTAGCGCTTCCAGAGGTAGCGGTCAGCCGTTTTCATTATTTTTCTAAGTGATCAATGCGCCGTTGGGGTGGGCACCGTAGGTGGGTACCGATACAAGGTCGGCAAATAAAGCATGGTGAAGTTCTTTTACTCCTCGCCTCGCCTTGCGGTCAAGCGGCCTCGGCGTGACAATATCGGCGATCTGGAGACATCCTGGATACGGCAAGGCGCCAAGTCATTGCCATCGCTTTTGGCCGATGAAGCGGCTGCAAAATTTTTATGTCTGTCGTGACAACCAAAACACTCTTGGCGCGTTAGTCAGACATTGCAGTTGATATTTGATAGGAAGTCGAAGTGCGCAGGTTAATTGTCGCAGTAGTGATTGCACTGTCTTCATGGGGTATTTTTGCCTCGGAGCCAGCCACCGTCGAGAGTCTCGCCGCAGACCTTGCAGCCCAGGAGATGGCGGTTACCGTGACGCCGATCCCGATGCCGCCCCCAGTGGTCGAGATGCTCAAGGATGTGAATACGGCCCCGGTTTTGAAGGCGGCAAAAAAGCTCAAGGTGGCCAAGAAAAAGAGCCTGCCGACGCTGTTGCTGTCGCGCACGGAACGCCACCAGATGGTGTTGTTGGCGTCCAGGCCGAACAATTCGTCACTGATCGACTTTTTCAATGACGAGGATGCCGCACCCGGCGTCGCCGATCTCGATCTTCATCGCTCCTTCAGCCGCCCCAAGCTGATCGAGGTGGCCGACCAGGATCAGGAGGACGAGAACCCGGGCATCTCCGATGCCGTCAAGCTCCGCTTGTTCCTGGCTCGCATGAAGGCGGTTCAGGCGCACGAGAAGAAATTCTCGTGAGCGGCGCCCCTCGGGCCTGATTTCCGAGGGGCAAATTTCCGGTGCGCACGGTACCGGATTATCAAGTTTAGATAGACCGTTTCAATTTGCAGCCGGCCACGACTGCTACAATCCGTCGCCCTGAAACCTTACGCAAGGCCGGAAAATGGCGAGTTTGCTGCAATTTTGGCATGTCTGGAGCGGCTGGATCGTCGCTGCGGTGCTGCTTGCCATCACGCTGGGTTTTCTGCTGCGTTTCGTATTCCCCGCCCTGATACTGGGACGGGAACTGGCAAGGGCCATCAACGGCCTGGCCGCGCAATCGCTGCCGGCCGATCCCGAGCGGATTGGCCGGGAAGTCATGGACTCGCCCCGGCTGCGCCACCTGTGGCGGGAATACACGCAAACCCTGCACGCCATCGCCGACCCGGCCAACCCCAAGGCGGTAGCCGCCTGGCGGGCGACGGCGATGGCCGAGGACTTTCTCACCGAGCGGGCGCTGGTCGATACGCCGCTCAAGACCGATTTCTACAAGCACCTGCCTGGCATTCTGACCGGCATCGGCATTATCGGTACCTTTACCGGCCTGATTGCCGGCCTTGACCATTTCGAGGTGTCGAGCAATGCCGAACTGGTACGCACCAGCCTGCGTTCGCTGATTCAGGGCGTCGGCCAGGCCTTCGAGGTGTCGGCGGCGGCGATCACCCTGGCCATGCTGGTCACCTGGATCGAGAAATCGATCGTCACGCGCCGCTACCGACAGGTCGAAACCCTGGTTCAACGCATCGACAGCCTGTTCGACGCAGGCGTCGGCGAGGAATATCTGGCCCGTCTGGTGCGCGCATCGGAAGCTTCGGCCGTGCAGGCCGGACGGCTGCAGCAGGCCATCGTCGGCGAACTGCGCCAGGGCATGGCGGCGATGCTCGCCCAGCAGCAACAGGCGACCTTGCAGCATCAGGAGGCGCTGGCCAGCAAAGTGGCCGATGCGGTCGCGAAAACCGTGGCCAGCGCGCTACATGAACCGCTGGCGCGCATGACGACGGCGGTCGAGCGCTTGGGGGCCGGCCAGGGCCAGGCCGTCGGTGGCGCCCTGGAAAAAGCCCTGAACCAGTTCAGCGGCCGCCTCGACGACACCTTCGGGCAGCGCCAGGATGGCTTGGAGAGCCTGCTGCAGCGGACGGCGAATGCCCTCGAAGCGACCGTCGGCGAACTCGGCAAAGTAGCCGGGCGCCTTGAGCTGGCTGGGCGCGGTGCGGTCGAATCAGCCGCCGGGCGGCTGGACAATGCCGGCCGGGGCGTTGGCGAGGCTGCCGAATTCTTCGCGCTGAGCAGCGGCGACATGGCAGCCTCGGCAGCGGCGATGTCGCAGGCGGCGAACAGCGTCGGCCAATCGCTCAGCGATCAGCGCCAGCTCACCGCCTCGATCGCCCAGATGGTGAGCGATTTGCGGGCGACCATCGAACACGCCCGGCGCGAAGCGGCGCTGACCGGCGAACTGGTCGGCCGGATGGAGGGCGCGGCGGCCACCCTGGGCCGGGCCGGACATGACGCCGACACCTATCTGCAAGGGATTTCCGACGTACTGTCCCAGGCGCATGCCGCCTTTGCCGAGAATGTCGAGCGCACGCTGGCCCGTGGCAACGGCCAGTTCCAGCAGCATGTGACCGGGGCCGTCGAAGCGCTCAAAGGCGCCATCGAGGAACTGGCTGACGCGCTGGCCCAGGAACCGGTGCGCCGGTGAGCCTGATCCGACCGCGGGCCGCCAGCCGGCGCGGCAATCGGGAAGACGGCGAAAAGCCGTTCTGGATCTCGTTTTCCGACCTGATGACGGCGCTGATGGTGCTCTTCCTGGTGGCGCTGACCGTCGCCCTGCTCGCCATCACCCACGAAATCTCCGAAACGGAGCACCGAAAAACCGAGCAGGAACAGGAAATTTCCGCTTTTCTCGCCCGCCTCCAGGCGCAGATTCAGAATTTTCCCGGCGTCAAACTGCGCGGCAGCGTCATCGACTTTGGCGACCGGGCGCGTTTTGAAACCAATAGCCACCGGCTGAGCGATAGCCAGGCCGCCTTGCTGCGCAGCTTCGTGCCAGCCGTTCTCGAACTCGCCCGCGACCCGCTCGGCGAAAAATGGCTGAAGCGGGTGGTGGTCGAGGGCTTTGCCGATGCTCGCGGCGGCTATCTGCACAATCTCGATCTCAGCCTGCGGCGCTCCGAGCGCGTGCTGTGTGCCCTGCTACTCCCGGCCAGCGGCCCGGAGGCGCTCGCCGAAGCCGATCGACACATGGTGCGCGAGCTTTTTCTGGTCAGTGGCGCCTCGTTCAACGCCCTGAAAAACAGCCCGGAGGAAAGCCGCCGCATCGAACTGCGCCTGGAATTCCGCGAACCGGATGAAGCCGCCGTTCAACGGACCGACACTTCGGTCGATGCGGACCTGCGTTGCCCGCTGGATCGCCCGTGAACGACCTCGAAATATTGCGCGAGCAATTGCGCCGCCGCTTCGTCGCCGTCCGCTCGTCCACCTCGCTGGCCCAGACCGAACCTGCCCTGCTCGCCCGCCTGAGTGCGGCCCGCCAGGGCCTGGCCGCGCCGCGCGGCCGCTTTTCCGATGCCCGCATCGCCCAGGGCGTCATGGCTTTTCGCATTGCCGGCGCGAACACCACCTACCCCGAGCTGAAGTACGCCTGTTACGGCGTGGCAAGGCCGATGGACTGGGAAGGCCGTATCCTGCTTGCCGAACCGCGCCAGCTGGAGCTGCTGCTGGCGACGGTGCGCACCCAGCACGGCCGGCCGCGCGCTGCGTGCTGCCGGGGTCTGCTGGCCGCCGTGGCCGGTGCGATCGATCAAACCGCCTCGCCGCAGCAAGCTGGCCTGATCCGATTACGCAACTTTCTGCAGGAAATGGGCGAGACGCAATGATGGCAATCCCTCCACCGCCGGGCCGAGGCGCGGCATTACCGGTCTGATCGCATGAGACTCCCGCTTCCCTCCATGACCAGCCGTTCATTGACCCATCTGCTCGGCAGCCTGTTCCTTACCGCACTGCTGCTCGCCTCGGCAACGGGTTTCGCCCAGCCGACCGGGATGATCCAGGTCGGACTGATCCACGTAAACGACATCTACCAGATCGCGCCGATTGATCCGCAGGCGCCGCGCGGCGGTCTGGCGCGCCTGGCCTCGCTGGTCAAAGCCATCCGCCAGCAAGACCCTGCCACCCTCTTCGTCTTTGGCGGCGACACCCTTTCCCCGAGCGTCGAGTCCGGCCTGTTCAAGGGCCGGCAAATGATGGCCGCGTGGAATGCGCTGGGCGTCGATGTCGCGGTGCCCGGCAACCACGAATTCGATTTCGGCGAATCGGTGTTGCGCGACCGGCTCGCCGAATCGCGTTTTCCGTGGCTCGCCGCCAATCTGCTCGCCGAGCCGCCGCTGCCGGCCATCAAGCCCTCCGAATTGCGGGTGATCAACGGCGTCCGCGTCGGCCTGCTCGGCTTGCTGACGCCCGATACCGCGACGCTATCGAAGCCGGGGCCGAATATCCGTTTCGCGGAATTGCTGGCAGCGGCGGCACGGGAAGTGGCCGCTTTGCGCAGCCAGGGGGCTGAAGTCATCGTCGGTCTGACCCATTGCACGCTGGCGGAAGATCGCCAGCTGGCGGCGAGCGGCTTGTTCGACCTGATCCTCGGCGGCCATGACCATCACCTGGTTACCGAGCAGGTCGGCCGCACGCCGATCTTCAAGGCCGGTTCGGATGCGCGCGACGCCATCCACATCCGCTTGCGTTTTGCGTCGGACCGCACCGGGCATCACCTGGCCAGCATGGCCTGGGACATCCTGCCGCTCGATGGACGGCAGGTCGAAGATCCGGCGGTGCTGAGTCTGGCCACCGAATTCGAGCAACAGGTCAGCCAGCTGCTCGGCGAGCCGATTGCCGAGACTGCGGTCGCTCTCGACGCCCGCGGCGAAACCATGCGGCGGAGCGAGAGCAATATCGGCAACTTTGCCGCCGATGCGGTGCGCGAAGCCATGCACAGCGATATTGCGCTGCTCAATGGCGGCGGCTTCCGCAGCGACCGACTGCTCAGCCCCGGCCCGCTGACCCGGCGCGATATCCTGGCCCTGCTGCCCTTCGAGAATCCGCTCGTCCTGCTATCGATCACCGGCGCGCAACTGCGCGAAGTACTCGAACACGAACTCGACCGGCGCGTCGCCAAGGGTCAGAGCGGCGCCTTGCCGCATATTGGCGGCATGCGCCTGAGTTATGCGCCGAAACAGCCCAAGGGCCAGCGCATCATCGAATTGCAGATCGCCGGCGAGCCGGTTCAGGCCGATAAAAGTTACACCCTGGCCACCTCCAGCTACCTGGCCGAGGGCGGCGACGGCTATCTGCTGCTCAAGCAACTGCCGGTGCTGCGCCCGGCCGAAGGCTCGCCGAGCGACACCGAAGTCCTGATCCAGGCTATGCAACGCGTCCGGCATCTGGCGCCAAGCCTGGATGGCCGACTGAAGGTCGCGCCGTGAATCCGTTGTTCCAGTCCTTGCTCGGCTACGCCGCGTTCATCGCCATCGCCTGGCTGCTTTCCGAAAAGCGAAAGGCCGTGCCTTGGCGCACGGTGGCCGGCGGCATCGTTCTGCAGATCGTCCTCGCCGTCACCATCCTCAAGCTGCCCGGCGCCAAAGCCGGCTTCGCGGCGCTCAACGACGGCCTGCTAGCGCTCGAGCGGGCGACGCGTGCCGGTACCTCGATGGTTTTCGGCTACCTCGGCGGCGCCCCGCTGCCCTATAGCGAATCGGCCGCCGGCCTGAGCTTCGTGCTCGCCTTCCAGGCGCTGCCCATCGTTCTGGTGATGAGCGCCCTGTCGGCCCTGCTCTTCCACTGGCGGATCCTGCCGCGCCTGGTGCGCGCCATGTCCTGGCTGCTCGAAAGAAGCCTCGGCGTCGGCGGTGCCGTCGGGGTGTCGACGGCGGCCAACATCTTTGTCGGCATGGTCGAGGCGCCGCTGCTGGTCAAACCCTATCTGACCCGCGTCTCGCGCGGCGAATTGTTCATCATCCTGTCGGCCGGCATGGCCGGCGTCGCCGGCACGGTGATGGGGCTCTATGCCGGAATCGTCGGCCCGCGCGTCCCGGATGCCCTCGGTCATATCCTGGCGGCATCGTTCATCAGCGCTCCCGCCGCCATCGTCTTTGCCGTGCTGATGGTGCCGCCCGAAGGCCCGCCGACCGGCCGCGACGTGGACCTGCCCCGGCTCGATGGCAGCACGATGGATGCCGTCACCCGCGGCACCTCGGAAGGCCTGCAACTGCTGCTCAACGTCGTCGCCATGCTGGTCGTACTGGTCGCTCTGGTGGCGTTGGCCAACGAAGTTCTGGCCCTGTTGCCGGACGACGGAAGCCCGTGGTCGCTACAACGCTTGTTCGGTTACCTGATGGCCCCGCTCGCCTGGCTGGCCGGAGTCGAATGGCAAGAGGCAGCGACCGCCGGCGCCCTGCTCGGCACCAAGACCATCCTCAACGAACTGATCGCCTATCTCGAACTGACGGCGCTGCCGCCTGAAGCGCTCTCGGCGCGCAGCCGCGTGATCATGACTTACGCACTATGCGGCTTCGCCAACCTGGGCAGCCTCGGCATCATGATTGGCGGCCTGACCACGATGGTGCCCGAGCGGCGCCGGGAAATCCTCGATCTCGGCCCGCGCACGCTGATCGCCGGCACGCTCGCCACGCTGTCCTGCGGCTGCATCGTCGGCATGCTCTATTAACACCAGACGGCGCCCGCGGCCCGAAACGCCGAGTACTTAGGGCCGGCGCAACAGCGACCCGCCTCACGGGAAAAATTCGCAAAATCCGTTCATCATAAATATCCGATTGCTCAGGCGCGCGGCCTCCTTCACAATGGGAACGCTGCGGCACTCCGAATCCTCCCGAAAACAGGGTGGTCAATTGCAATGGAGACAGACATGGCTAGCTCGAATATCGCGCATCAGTCGCTGACTAGCCGAATCGCACTGGCCGTCCTGACAATTTTCATCATCGGCTTGTGGACGCTGTCGTTTTACCTCGGCAAAACACTTCGTACCGAACTCAAGGCCTTGCTGAGCGAGCAGCAAATGGGCGTGGCCTCGTCGATAGCCCGTGACGTCAATGAGGAATTGACGGTCCGCCTGGAGGCGCTGGACAAAGTGGCCAGCACGGTCACCCCGGCGATGATGGACGACCCACACCAGTTGCAGAAATTGCTGGATCAGCGCCTGATATTCCCGACACTGTTCAACGCCGGCAGTTATATCGTTGGCCGGGACGGCATCATCATCGCTGACTATCCACGCTCGGCGGGCCGCCTAGGCCTCGATTTGCACGACAAACCAACCGTCGGTCGCGCACTTCGGGAAGGAAAAGGCGGCGTCAGCCAGCCGCTGATCGGACCAATACTGAAAAAGCCTGTATTCAGTCTGATCACCCCCATTTTTGATAGCCAAGGCAAGGTCATCGGCGCAATCGGTGGCATTGTCAATCTGGGCCTTCCAACCTTTCTCGACCAGGTCAGCGAAGCCATTTACGGCAAGACCGGCGAGGTTTTGCTGGTCTCTCCCCAATCTCGCACGATTGTCACGAGCTCCAAAAAAGAACGTATTTTCGAGAGGCTTCCCGCCCGCGGCGTCAGTCCGGCAATTGACCGTTACATCGCCGGCGACGAGGGGTATTCGGTCTTGATGAACCCGCTCGGGGTCGAAGTCCTGGTTGCCGTTAAAAGAGTGCCCATCGCCGGTTGGTACGTCGCCGTTACCTTGCCGACAGTCGAAGCCTTTGCCCCGGTAGCCACCATGCAGCGACACATGCTCGGCGGTACGCTGCTCCTCACTTTGTTCGCAACATGCCTGACCTGGTGGGCGATGCGACGGCAACTGACGCCCTTGGTCAGTACCGCGCAAAAACTCAACGCGATGGCCGCCTCGGCCGAGGCCCCGCAACACTTGCCCGTCGTCCGGAACGACGAAGTCGGGACGCTCATTGCCGGCTTCAATCGCCTCGTCGATGCGCTGGCCGAACGGGAACAACTGGTCGTGGAAGCCAAGACAACCCTCGAAGCGGCGCTGTCCAGCATGAACGAAGCGGTATTGATCGTCGATACGGAGGGGCGCCATATCCACTTCAACGATGCTTTTGTCAGCTTTTTCCGCTTTAACCAGCGGGAGGAATGTTTCGCATCGCTGGCTGATGCCTACCGGAACATCGAGATATTCTTGCCGACCGGCGAGCCGGTGCCCCAGGAGGAATGGGGCACGGCCAGAGCACTGCACGGCGAAAGTGCAATAAACGTCGAGCGTACATTGCGCCGACGGGACACCGGTGAAATATGGATCGGCAGTTTCAATTTTGCACCGATTCGCGACCCGAATAACAGCATCATTGGCGCCGTCATCACCGCACGGGACATTACCGAGGCCAAGGCGGCCGAGCAGGCAATCAAGGAACTTAACACCACCCTGGAAGCAAGAATTGGGGAACGCACGGCCGATCTCGAGATTTCAAACCGCTCGCTGGTCATTGCCAAGCAGCAGGCCGAAGCGGCAAATCGCGCCAAGAGCGCCTTTATCGCCAACATGAGCCACGAAATCAGAACGCCGCTGAACGCGATCAATGGCATGGCGCAATTGATACGTCGGTCAGGAGTAGCGCCGCAGCAGTTGGCAAGACTGGAAAAGATCGATATTGCGAGCCAACACCTTCTCGAACTGATCAACGACATCCTCGACATTTCCAAGATCGAAGCCGGCAAGTTCGCCATCGAGGCAATCAACGTCAACGTTCAGAGCATCACCGCCAATGTCCGCTCCATTCTTGCCGAACGGGCCCAAGCCAAAAATATCAAGTTGGTGATCGACAATGCCCCCCTGCCCGGCCCGCTGCTCGGCGACCCGGCGCGACTCCAGCAAGGATTGTTGAACTACGCAACCAATGCGATCAAGTTCACCGCAGCCGGCACCGTCACGCTACGTACCAGAATGCTGGCCAATGACGGCGACAGTGTGTTGCTGCGCTTTGAAGTCGAGGATACCGGCATCGGTATTCCGGCCGAGACCATCCCCCGGCTCTTTCAAGCTTTTGAGCAAGCCGACAACTCGACGACGAGACAATATGGCGGCACCGGCCTGGGCCTGGCCATTACCCGAAAGCTGGCCAAATTCATGGGGGGTGAAGCGGGAGTCGAGAGCACCGTCGGGGTTGGCAGCACCTTCTGGTTCTCCGCAAGACTAAACGTCGGGTTGGCGAAAGCCGAAGTTAAACCGCTGGCGGTGGCCGACCCGGAAAGCGTGCTGCGGAATGAGTACGCCGGATTCAGCGTACTCATCGTCGATGACGAGCCGATCAACCGGGAAGTCGCTCAAGAGCTTTTGGAAGACACCGGCTTGCTTATCGATACCGCCGAAAATGGCGCGGAAGCCATCGCCAAGGCCTGGGAAACGAACTACGCACTGATCCTGATGGACATGCAAATGCCCGAGATCGATGGACTTGAAGCAACCCGGCAATTACGGGCATCCCCGGCCTATCGGCGCACCCCGATTATTGCCATGACGGCCAATGCCTATGCCGAGGACCGGGAACGTTGTTTTGCGGCCGGCATGAATGATTTTCTGAGCAAGCCATTCGACCCTGACCGGCTTTATGCGATTCTGGTCAAATGGCTTAGTCAGAACAACGCCTGACCGCGGCCGTCGGCAGTTCACTGCCCCAACCGGCCAGTGCCTCCGGCATCAGCTCGATTTCATCGCCTTTTCATCTTGCAGTGCGGCCTTCAGATCGTCGATCAGACGATCAATGGATTTGTGCGCATCGTAAAACTCATAGTCGCCCTTGCTGATCTCACGCACCACGTTGGGTTCATCGCCATGCAACGGAACTTGCACATGGACGCCCTTGGTAATGACGATCATCCCGTCTTCCTTTTTCGACGGTTCGCTCAGTGCGACAGGGGTGAAACCGAGTTTGTTGAGTTTTTCAGCTAATGCTTGCGCGTTCATATCTTTCCTTTGCGAATAATGGGCCCGCGCGCAGGTGTCCGGCACCGGCGCGAGGCGGTTCTGAATTATTTTTGGCCGGTTGACCAGATAAACGACTGCACATCGATCATGTCTTTGGGCATCAGGCCTTCCTCAACGAGACTCGTGCGCAGGTAGTTGTAGAGTCGCAGCACGGCCGTGTAGGTTCGCCAGTTCGGCTCGACCTTGTAGTTGATTCGCCAGCAAAAAGCCTTGGTCACATTCTGAATGACGGTTGGCTTGATGAAAACCTTTTCCTGCGGGAAGCGGATGAATCCAAAGAGTGTGGCATAGGGCCAGCGACTGATCCCGAGCAGATCAAGTGCACGAACAAAGCCCTTGAAGCGATCTTCGTCCGAATCCGCTCCGTAAAGCAGGTTGGCCAAGGCCTCCGAGAAGGTCTTCTGGCTCAGGGGCGTCTCCAGGGCGCTGTAGAAAGCCGTCTTTTCGCTCTTGGTCAGCAGATTGGTCACCGATTCGATATGCCGGGCCCGGTCGCAGACATCCTGATAGCGACGCTCCGCGATGAGCCCGGAAATCTCCGTTTCACCGAGTAACTGAATGCAGAGCTGATGCGCCCGCACGCTGGCATCCCGCTCGTCCTTGAGGAAACGCGGTGCTGAAAAGCCGTCCGGGTGGATCGCCAGGAAGCGGGCGATGGCCATGTCGGTCGTGACATAGTCCGTGCTGCCGATTTGTGACGTTTCGATCAGATTGTCCAGGAGGCGATGTTTTGCCGCGGCCCCCTCGGCTGTCTCGAGCTGGACAAACGACCTTGAAAGACGCTTGGCGCCTGTGCCGACAAAGAAAACGTCAATATTGTCGGGGGTTACATTGAGCACTTTCCCGAGCCCCCAGCCCTTCTGGTTGGGGTGAAATACACGATCGCCTTGGGTGAGGTTGCTCATCTTGCTCTCCGCCGTTTCCGGAAAAAAAGCGGCCAATTTTAACACGCGCTCGGAAATACGGACCTTGCCGGGCAGGCGAATCAGCCCATGGCTTTGAAATTGACGAGACCGCTCATCGCTGCGGAGGCTGCGACCCATCCCGAATGACAAACAAGGCGGCCAACCCGAGCAGCGACAGCGAAAAAGATGCCGCGATGCCCCAGAATGCGCCGCCCGACTCCAGCAGCAAAGCAAACAGGAAAGGCGCCGCGGCTTGCGTCATGCGCTGGGCCACGGCCAGCTTGCCCTGCAGCAGCCCGTAACTAAGCGGCCCGAAGAGGAACAAGGGCAGCGTACCCCGGGCAATGGTGATCATTCCGTTGCCGGCGCCATGCAACAAGGCAAAGGCCGCCGCGCCTGCCGGGCCGCCGATCAACAGCAAGCCAATGCCGCCCAGCGGGTGCAGCACCGTGGCAAGGCGCGCCGTCGCCAGTGGATTGGTGCGGAACTTATGGGCGGCGACGAACTCGGCCAGCCGGGCCGCCACCTGCGCCGGGCCGACCAGCGCGGCGGCGCCGATCGCCACGGCAACCGGCAGGCCGCTGACCAGCAACAGACCGGGCAGATGCGCCGCCATCGCCGAAGTGACGAATGCCGTCGCGGCGCCGAAGACGACCAGCGCCAGGAAGTTTCGCCGCCGGCCGTCCGATGGGCCATGCCGTTTGCCATCTGACGGCTCGCCGCCGACCGCGCCCGTCACCTGCCCGGCAAGATGCCGGGCGGCAGGAACAAACCGGAAATACAGCGGCAGGGCCAGCAACAAATTGGTCGCTGCCCAAAAAAAGCAGGCGCTTCGCCAGTCCCCCTGGGCAACCAGCCAGGCCGTCAGCGGCCAGCCGATGGTGCTGGCAAAGCCGCCGAGCAGCGTGATGCCGGTGATCGGCGCCCGCGCCGCAACGCCGTGTTCCCTGACCAGCGCGGCAAAAGCCGCGTCATAAAGACCAAGGGCCATGCCGATGCCGATCAAGGCCCAGGCAGCGAACAACCCAACAACGCCGCCGGCCATGCCCAGCCCCACCAGGCCAGCCGCCAGGATCAGGCTGGAAAGACACAACACCCGCTGCCCGCCGTGGCGGTCGATGTAACGCCCGACCAGTGGCCCGAGCACGGCCATCAACAGCAGCGAACAGGAAAAGGCGGCGAAGACCAACGAAGAATTGATCTCGAGTTCGGCGGCCAGCGGCTTGGCGAGCACCGCCGCCAGATAGGTGGACGAAGCCCAGGCAACCGTCTGCGCGACACCGAGGGCGAGAACCTGCGGCCAGCTAGCCGACACGTTCCAGCCACACCGCGGTGTCGTGGTAAGCCACGCCGGCCGCCGGCCAGCCCGGCTCGGCGCTGACCAGGGCATTGATGCCGACCCCGTCGATGAACGCCGCGTTCGGCCACTGGCTTTCGACCACCACGGTGTCCGGCTGCAGGCCGGCCGCCGGCCTGGCGTGCAACGCGACCTGCCCTTGCGCGTTGCCGAGACGCACCACATCGCCTTCGCCGATGCCCAGCCGGGCACAGACGTCGCGATGGATCAGCACGGTTGGCCGCCCTTCGCCGTGGCGCGAGCTCGCTGTCTCGGTAAAGGTGGTGTTCAGGAAATGGCGGGCCGGCGCGGCGACCAGCCGGAAAGGCTTGTCCGGTGTCGGCACATCAATGACCGGCTGGTGATCGGGAAAAGCCGGCATGGCGGCATGGCCTTCGCCGCGCTGCGTCCAGTCCGGCGCGAAGCGGAAGCGCCCGTCCGGATGCCCGAAACCATCGAGAAAATGAGCTTTTTCAAAAGGCAGGGCGGAATCGAGCCAGCCGGCGGCGAGCAGATCGTCGGCCCCCGGCTTGCCGGAGGCTTGCAGCACCGCATCGACCAATTGCCACTCGCTCAGACCGAAGGCCGGATGTTCGATGCCCAGGCGGCCGGCCAGTTGGCCGATGAAGTCATGGTTCGAGCGGCATTCGCCGAGCGCCGGCACAAGCGCCCGGGAAGCCTGCAGAAAAGTGTGGCCGGAAGCCTGGTAGAGGTCGTCGTGTTCGAGAAAAGTGGTCGCTGGCAGAACCAGATCGGCGAGTTGCGCCGTATCGGTCATGAACTGCTCGTGGACGCAGACGAAGACGTCGTCGCGCAGCAAGCCCTGGCGCACGCTCAGGCTGTCGGGGGCGACAACGGCCGGGTTGGTGCTCTGGATGAGCAAGGCGGTGACCGGCGGGCCATCGCCGATGTCGCGCCGATCGCCGGCCAGCACGGCGCCGAGCCGGCCCATGTCGAGCTGGCGAGCGAGCGGTGGATTGGCATCCAGACCGTAGAGGAAGCGCGTGTTCAGACCATAAAGCCCGCCGTTGCTGTACAGCGCCCCGCCGCCGCGATGCTGCCAGGCGCCGGTCAGGGCCGGCAGGCAACTGACCGCATGCATCGCGGCCGAACCGTTGCGCTGGCGGGTAAAGCCATAGCCGAGGCGCAGATAACTGCGTCCGGTGGAACCATACAGCCGGGCAAAACGGCTAATGTCATCGACCGACAGGCCGGTTATCCCGGCCGCCCAGGCCGGCGTGCGGCTGGCCAGATGCGCTTCGAGCGCCGGCGAGAAATCGGTCAGGCGCGCCAGATAGCTGCGGTCGACCAGGTTTTCCGCCAACAGGACATGCATGACGGCGCAGGCCAGCGCGCCGTCGGTGCCGGGTTTCAGCGCCAGGTGGAGATCGGCCTTGGCGGCCGTCGCCGTCCGGTAGGGATCGACGACGACCAGCGGAACCTGCCGTCCGCGCCGGGCTTTCTGCACCCAATGCATGAAATTGACCTGGGTATGCACTGGATTGCCGCCCCAGATGACGATCAGCTCCGAATCGAGCATCTCGCGCGGATCGACTCCGCGCTTGGCCCCCGCCCCAGCCAGCCAACCGGCATCGGCCAAGGCAACGCAAAAGGTTTCCCGTTGCCGCGACCAGCCGGCCAGATGGCCCAGCCGGCGAATCGCGCCGCGCTGGACGAAACCCATCGTGCCGGCGTAGTGGTAGGGCCAGACGGTTTCCGGACCGTGGCGGCGGCAGGCCTGTTGCAGCCGCTCGGCCAGCAGATCGAGCGCGTCGTCCCAGCCGATCGGCGCAAACTGCCCGCTGCCTTTTGCCCCGACCCGCCGCAGGGGCTGGGTCAGCCGCTGCGGATGGTTTGTCCGCTCGGCATAACGAGCCACCTTGGCGCAAATCACGCCCTCGGTGTAAGGCTGCCCGGCGCCCCGCAAGCGGCCGACCCGGCCATCCGCCGTGATTTCCACATCCAGCGCACAGACGCTGGGGCAATCGTGAGGACAAACGCTGGGTCGAAATTGCGAAGACATGGGGCGGCCGGAAAATTTGATGAAACGGATTGTCGCTCTTGCTCCGGCCTGCCGCCAAACGCCTTTGTTATTTGCATAGAAGGTTTTTATCGTTCCGCGGCGCAGCGCGAATGACTAAGGTCTCGGTGCTGCACCGCAAACCGAGGAAACGATGCCCATAGAAGATCTTCTGGATTACTTTGTCGAACGTGACAAAACCAGTTCGGAACCAGAAACACACCTCCAGATCAGCGACACTGGCGCGTCCGGGCATTATCGCGGGCTGCACCTATCGACCGTCTTTCAACCCTTGTTCGATGCCGCCACGCTGAAGGCGCGGGCGCATGAGGCACTGCTCCGCGTCCATGACGAAGCGGGCAACTCGTTATCGCCAGCCACCGCCTTCGCCATCCCGGCCAGCACCGACGAGGTGGTGTATTTCGACCGCCTCTGTCGCATCATGCATGCGGTCAACTTCGTCCGCCAGGCGCCCTCGGGGAGCGAACTTTTCGTCAATGTCAGCGGACGCCACCTGCTCGGCGTGACCAATCGGGGGCATGGCGAAATCTTTGAACGCCTGCTGCACATGTGCGGACTCAAACCCCGGCAGATCATCCTCGAAGTGCTCGAAGCCAAGGTCGACGACATTTCCCGGCTCAACGAAGCGGTGGCCGCCTATCGCGAACGCGGCTATCGGGTGGCCATTGACGATTTCGGCTGTGAACATTCGAATTTCGACCGCCTGTGGCGCCTGACCCCGGATATCGTCAAGCTCGACCGCTCGCTGATCCTTCAAGGCACGAGCAACGAACGGGCGCGGCGGATCCTGCCCAAGATCATCGAGATCATCCACGAACTTGGCGCCCAGGTAGTCTGCGAGGGCGTCGAAACCCCCGAGCAACACGCCCTGGCCATCGATGCCGGCGCCGATCTGGTTCAGGGCTATTATTACGCCATGCCGGCCTCGGACCTGATCAGCCGGGCCACCCGACCAGCCCTTAGCCAGCCCGTCCGCCCCCAACTGGTAACAGAAACGTTCCGGTGTCTCGTACCGGAGTGAGTCCAACCACCGCGTTAGTCCGGAGAATCCCATGCTCGTCGGCGTCCCCAAGGAAATCAAGAACCACGAATACCGTGTCGGACTTACCCCGGCCAGCGTCCAGGAACTCGTCACGCGCGGCCATCGGGTCATCGTCGAGAAGAATGCCGGCGTGGCAATCGGCCTGGCCGACGAAAAATATCTTGCCGCCGGCGCCGAACTGGTGGCCAGCGCCGAGGAGGTTTTTACCCGGGCCGAACTGATCGTCAAGGTCAAGGAACCGCAGCCCGGCGAATGCCGACAGCTCCGGGCCGGCCAGGTGTTGTTCACCTACCTGCACCTCGCCCCGGACCGGCAGCAGACCGAATTGCTGCTCGCCTCCGGTGTTACGGCCATCGCCTATGAAACGGTGACCGATGCGGCCGGCGGCCTGCCCCTGCTCGCGCCGATGAGCGAAGTCGCCGGCCGGATGGCGATCCAGGCCGGGGCGGCCTGCCTGGAGAAATCGAAAGGCGGCGCCGGCATATTGCTCGGCGGCGTTCCCGGCGTAGCGCCCGGCAAAGTCGCCATTCTCGGCGGCGGCGTGGTCGGCTACAACGCGGCGCGGATCGCCGTCGGCTTCGGGGCCGACGTCACCATCATCGATCGATCGCTCGACCGGCTGCGCTGGCTGGACAACCAGTTCGGCAACCGGATTCGCACCTTGTATGCAACCGGCGAGAGCATCGCCACCTCTGTCGTCGGGGCCGACCTGACGATTGGCGCCGTGCTCATCCCCGGCGCATCGACGCCCCACCTGATCCGCCGCGAACAACTGAAGAGCCTGCGCCCGGGATCGGTGCTGGTCGATGTCTCGATCGATCAGGGGGGCTGTTTCGAAACCAGCCGGCCGACCACCCATACCGACCCGACCTATCTGGTCGACGACATCGTCCATTACTGCGTTGCCAACATGCCGGGCGCCGTCGCCCGAACCTCGACCTTCGCCCTGAACAACGCCACCCTGCCCTTTGTCCTGGCCCTCGCCGAGCATGGCTATCGCCGGGCCTTGCTGGACGACCCGCACCTGCGCGGCGGTCTCAACGTCCATCAGGGAAAGATCACCTGCGCCCCTGTCGGCGAGGCCTTGGGGATCGCTACGCTCGACGCGCAGGACGCCCTGAAAATCCAGATCGGCCAGCCACTTTGATATTGGCCATTTCACCGATCCTCGCCTTCCTTTGCCTGGCGCGGGCTACTAATCACACCATGCGGCGGATCAGTTCAGATCCTCTTCCTTGATACTGGATAGGCGCAGGATCGCAATCCCCTCTTCCTGCAAGGCTTCACATTCCTCTTCCGAGGCATCGCCACGAATCGGACGTTCGGGCGCTTCGTTGTAATGAATTTTCCGTGCCTCTTCGGCGAACGATTTGCCAACGTCCTCACAGTTGTTGGCCATCGCCTGCACCAGTTGCCGATAGAGGGCCAGCACATGGGTACCGGCCGGCATCATCGCCGTGCTGCCGCCGATTGATGCTGACGACGACTCCTCAACCGCTTCCTTGGAATGATGGGAACCAATGGCTACTGCGGATGGCACACGCCGGACGATGTGGCTATCGCATTGCGGGCAGCAAACCATGTGACGTTCCTGTTGCGACTCAAAATCATCAGCACTTTGAAACCACCCTTCAAACCGGTGATTGTTGTCGCAGCTTAAGTCGTAGATGATCATTGAGAGTCCTGGCGCCGGGACGGGAATCGAACAAACCGCTGAACGGCTTGCCAATAGGTGATATTTAAAACTAAAACTATGGTGTTACACGCATAGTTACACACACCCAATCGCTGTTGGCACTTGTTTTTTAAAGGGTGCGGATCATACCACTCCGCCCTTTTTCATCCACAATACTCACCCGCTTTTGGACAAAACGTTGGGGTTAGAGTCCATCTCAGGATTAGCGCCAGTACTCCAAGTTGGTGAGTCCCGGATTGTGATTCCGGTTGTCACCGACCTGCCCTCTGCCAAGTGGTGCGCTGCAAAGCGGATGTCCAATGGATTGGAAATCCGTATAGATCAGTACCACAATAAGCAAAGACCACGCCTTACGGCTGGGTCCATAGTACGAGCAATCAGGTACGCCTTACTCAACAGTCTCAGGCGGTTTTGTCGGCAGGACAGAAAGCCCGAGCATCAATTGCCCGAACGGTTGGCGCCCAGTAATCCAAGCAACAGCTTCGCGTATTGCCCCATATAGGACACTATGTGCAGTAATCAGCACCCCACGAGCTGCCTCCTCCTGTGATAAAGAGTCGTTGGCGAAAAGAACGGCTATGCACTCCATATCAATAATGTATGGAAAAGAAGGATCTCCACCAGAATTCAGTTTAGAACGCATAACAGCCTGGTATTTACCGGGCTCATCTTTCATTTGATTAATATCAATTGCGTTTTCTGGCGCTATTCCGCTGGCGGCATCACCATTTGGAACGTGATCCGGAACTGCAATAACGACAGACCTCGTAAACAGGACACGTTCAAGCCCTATCGGATGCCCATTTGCAGCCATTTACGCAGCCTCTCGATTCGGATTTTGTAAGCCTCTACAGGGAAAATTGATCACCGTCGCAGTGTTTGCAGTGGTTCGCGTACCCCGTCTAGCCTGGTCGTATTTGGCCAAAGACTCCCATTGGCGCGCTTGAGACTCACCATGTACGACTTCAATATTGAGTCTGCCACCACTGGCTCGGGCAAGTTTCACCATCGACTCAATCGTCAGATTGGAGTCACCTCTGAAAATTTTAGTTATATACGCAGCACTGGTTCCGATCTTTTTGGCAAGAGCTGCATATGTTAGACCGGCACTCTTACGCTGCTTTTCCAAAGCAGCCGAGTACTCCAGCTTTGCTTTCTCGACCCAGAATGAATCCGTGCTTTTCGCCTGTTCAACAAATTTTTGAAGCGCTTTACTCAGTGCCATAGTCGATCACCCTCAAAGTATTTGCTGCGTGAGCTGCAAAATATAGCTCCTTAAATTCGGCTGCCTTTTTAACCGATGCCCTATCGGCTTTCTGCCCACTTTTCATGACACCTATCGTGCAAACGGCAATTTGGCCGTTGACTCCCTTGAAAAAGAACAGACGCAACCGACCTTTAATAAATTCATAAATTCCAAGTTGCTTATTAGCCTCATGTAGCCAAGCTCCAGGTACACCCTGCAGTCCCATATCAGAGACAGCATCAAGCATATTGATCAACCCATTACGGCTACTTTCTGTAGTCGCTTCACCGTGTGTAAGGAAGTCGACCGTAGGGCATACCTCTCCGTCCATAACCGCTACAACCTGATGATTGGATGATGCCAGCTCTACGAGGTTCAAATTATTAACCTATGAGTTAATATAGTCAATCGGGATTGTGTAACAGAGTGCCTTCGTATTCGTCATAAATCAAGACAGTTGTTGTCCGATCAATGAAATCATGAGTTCAACACCAAGCACATGAGGAAAACAAACCGAATCATTGAGGTTTCCCCTCTGCGACAACTATGTTCCGAACCTCATCGCTCATTTCGTTTTCACTTCAGCGAGACAAAGTGCCCGCTTCTCCGGAGACTGCACGGAATAGCACCTTGATGGGTCTTTGTAGACCTTGGCCAGACAGGCCGCTCTGGAATCAGCATCACTGACCGAATAACACGCGCTGGCTGCGGCTGATGTATCAGCAACGGCAGGCAAAGCGGTGACGACAAAGAGCAAGGCAAGAATGGTGTGGCGCATGGCGACCTCCAGCAGAAACGATGTCTGAAGCATAGCGTCGATCGGCCCCCTCGGCGAGTGACGACAGAATCTTGGCTTTCAACTGTTCGAGCATCACCATGGGCGAATACGACAAACCAAGCCGCTCCGGCCGCCGGCAAAAACGCACTTGGCGCCGCCGCAAACACAGTCAATAAACAGCGTTATCACTGAAACGTTACCACCCCCAAAAGTCGTGAAACGACCATTGCTGTATCACCAACAGCGACAAGGGTTTTAATCATGGCCGATTCAGTGGCAACGAGGGTTGCAAGGCACCGTGCAAAGAAGCGGGCCAAAGACGTTACCAGGCTAACGCTGGAGGTCGACCGGGCTGCCGTTACCACGTTGCGTCTACTCTGCCGAGCACACGGGAAAACGCAGCGCCAATTTCTCGAGTTGGCCATCCACGCCGCCGATAGCCTTCTCGCTGGCCGGCTTCGGGTCGCCAAGGAGGCGGCCCAGTCAGCACCCCGCATCATCATCCAGCAGCGCCCCGCAGCGCCTACTCAACCGGTCGGCAACACGAACACACCAGCCGCACCAGCAAGCGCACCCACAGCGCCACAGCAGGAGCCTGAGCAGGCCGCCGACGACGATGTCGACGCCCGCATCAGGGCCGCAGCCACTTCCTGCTTCACGGTGGCGCCATGAGCATGCAGCAGACCGAGTACCGCGTTATCGTCGCCGGACAACAGCATTTCGACTGCGCAACACTACGGGCAACGCTGGATACTCTGAATTGTGCGGATCGTTGGCTGCGAGCCATGGCGCCAGACAGCGAGCGCTATATCCTGTGTCGCCGCTGCCCGATCGGCCGCCAACATCACGCCCTGCACTTCGGAGAACAACAAGCCGTGCTGCAGCCAGTGCGCGCCGCCGTTTGCGTCAGGTGCGGCCGGCCGGCAACCAGGATGGTTCATGCGGAAATTTGCCCGAGCTGCTTCAATAGATTTGCGGAATGGAAAAAAGGACGGAACGCACGCGGAAACACCCCGATTGATTACGTTCCACCGGTGCCGCGCCGGGTCGGCATAGTCGGCGACGATGGCGCTCCGGCGTGGGTACTCTTCGAGGGTCAGCACTTTGCCGAGAGCATGGCCCGCACCATTCGCGCCGGCCTGCGTCTGAGCCAAGAGCAGCCAGGCCGCTCCGTCTGGAATGCAGAGCGTCAGCAGTTTGAGTACGTCGATCAGGACGGCCATGTGCTTATCGCGCTCGAGATAGACGGCCGACTGGAATACATCTCCGTCGACCAGCTTCACCCGGGCGAACAGGCCGCACAGGTCACAATGCCGACCATGTTACTGACGCCTGGCGATGCCGCGGTCTGGCTTACCGTCTCAGGCGAAGCTGAAGCGCTTGGAGCAGACCGGCATCAGCTCGAATTCGGCTGCGCACGATGCCAACAAGGCATGCTCCACGGATACCAGAAGCAAGGCGAGATCCGCGTCGAGTGCTCGGCTGGATGCTGCTAGGGCAAAGAAATGGACAGCCATCGCGATTGGATGGCCGCCCTTGATTCCCGCCGAACCTCGCTCAAGGACTATCTTGTCCTTGGTCATTCCCATCATCTGCCGGTGTCAACAAACCGCGCGTGGTCTTGCTTAATTCGAGTGATCGGCATCACCGCCGGGCCTTGCAGCAGTCGACGCGCTTCCGGACTCAAGCTGAGCGCCAGTTGCAGCTCGCCAGACAGCGGCATAGCGGATACCTTGTCCGGTCGCGCCGACTGACCCGAGGCTGCGTCTTTGGGTAGCGGCGTTCCCGTCGTGCGACCCAGCACACTCGGAACATAGTTCTGCGTCTCGCTTGGCAACCCGTTGAGCCAGCCGTCGCCGTACTTCTTGATGGCCGAGTCGACCGCACCAGGACCGGCGTTGTAGGCGGCAAGCGCCTTCTTGCGATCACCGCCATAGCGCTGGAGCATCGCGTTGAGATAGTCCTTCCCAAAGCGGCGATGCTCGGCTTCGCTGTCGTTCTGGAGCGGGCTGATACCGAACCCCGGGTTGCTCCCCGTCCCAAGCATGATCTGCGCAATTCCACGCGCGCCGGCTGGCGAGGTTAGAAGCCCAGCCCCTGCGGTGTGCCGACCGCCAGACTCCTGCGCGAGAACCGCTTCAAACAGTGCATCGCCACCTGCACCCGCACCAGTGCGAGCCGGATCCCGCTTCTCGAGATGCGACCGATCCGCGGCGGTTGCCGAGCGCATCGCCGCAATTTCTCGCTCTCGTCTTTCGCGCTCAGCCTCCAGTTGCTTGGCTTTCGCTTCGCCGAGCGTCTTGATCTGCCCTTCGCTGGCTGCAAAATCGCTCGATTCCGCCGGTGTCGCAGTGCCGTCCCGCATCTTGGCGCGCAAAGCATCCCGGCGGTCCATGATCGCCTGCCGCTTCGGATCAAAATCGCCATGGATCGCAGCGATGCGCCCCTTTGAGTCGTTTTCAATCACGCTTTGCATGATCGACTCGGTCGTGAGCTTGCCATCCTTGCCAGCCATGAAAATGATGCCGGCGCGCATTTGCTCGCTGATCGGGATCAACTTGCTGGCGAGGTCGGTTTTGATGTTGTCGATCAGGTTCTTCGAGTCCCGAATATCAGAACCTTGCGTCCGCTCCTGATCGCGGGATGCGACCAACTCGGCCAGCACCTGTTTCTGCGTTTCATCATCGCCGTTCATGGCCCCATCCAGCCTGGTGCGCTCTTCGGATGACAAAGCATCGGCACCAGTGCGGCGCCTTAGGCTTTCTGCCAAGCCTTGACGGTCTGCACCGCTCCCATAAAGCGCCATGCTCAAATTGCCGATTCCTGACCCGGACAGCTTCGTCAGGTCTCCGGCGTACTTTTCCATGCCGCCCATCTGGTTCGGGTTGAGAACATGGAATGCTGCTGCCTGGCTCATCGACAGACCGAGCTGGTTGGCCGTGGCCTGCAGCATCGCCTTCGGGTCGTTGCCGTAGTCGGACCGCAGTTGGCCCAGCGTTGCGCCAAGCAGCGACTCGTCGCCACCAGGCCTCGTCAGCCCATACTTCTTGTAGAAGTCGCCGACCGCGCCGCCACCAAACGTGCTGTTGGCAGTCGAGAACGCGCCCCCCTCTCGCCAGAGCTGGGTGTCGAACACGTCCATTCCGCGCTTGGCGCCAAGGCGGCCGGTGAAGAACTGAGAAGCCTCGCCCTTGCCACCACCGGCGGCTAGGGTGGAGTTGACGCGGGCCAAAACGCCGGACGCACCGGACGGATCAAGGCCTGGTATTCCGCTTCCGACCATGGCGGAGAACATACCAGCGTAACCAGCAGTACCTACCCCTCCGAGCGTTGCCCGGGTTTGTGCCGACGCATAGTCACCGATCGCCTCCATTACTTCGCCGGCCTGCGCAAAGGCATTCGATTTGCCAATAGTTTCGCCGATCAGCATCGCGAACCGGCGTGTGTCCTGCTCGCTTCTGGTTACGCCGATTCCACGCATACGCCCCAGGACATTGACGCCCTGCTCGGGTTCCAGACCGAAAGAGCGCGCAAGGCCGACCCCAGAACCCACTTCGCCTGGCAAACCATTGAGCTGTTCGCCGGTCAGGTTGCCGAGCTTTGCGAACTGCGTCGACAGCTTCCCGGCCTGCTCGAATGTGATCCTGTTCGCATCTGCCGTTCCCTCTACCGCGGCCTTCAGCGCACCAAAGCTAATATTGACGTCGCCCAGCGTGCGCTTCAGGCGGTCATACGACACGGCGTTGTCTTCGGCTTGCCCGATCTTTTCGGTAACGGCACCAACCGCCTTGCCGACGGCCAAGGCAGCGACGCCGCCCAGCAGCCCCATCAGGCCGGCGCCGAAGCCGGCGGACATGCCTGTGCCGACTGCACCAGCGGCGACGCCACCAGCACTGCCTGTTGCTCCAAGTCCTGCCTGCGCTACGCGGCCGAGCGCTGCGCCAGCAGCAGCGCCAACGCCCATAGGTTGTGCGGGCGCCTGACCACCGACGATTGCGCCGGGCTGCATGTAGTTCACGACTTGGCGCGCGTACTTGCTCCGTTGGCCTGCGTCCGGAATCATTCGCTCCCAGTCCAACTGATGCCAAGGCACATCTCGCTGACCGCTTGCGTCAACTCGACGGCGAAGCCCGGGCGAAACGCGCATCAGGCTCTCGAATTCGCGCCGCAGACGTTTGACGTCCTCAATGGCGATGTTGTCGACTGGCCGGAATTTAACGCCGCTGGCTTTGGCTGCTGAGGTGCCGAGGCCATTGAAGGCTGCTTTGACGGATTCAATCTGTGCCTTCAATCCAGCATCATCGAGTTCCGTGCCGACCTTGATCTTGATCGTCATGGCGGGTTAGCTCCGGCGTCCGAGAATCGCGTTGCGCACTTCCTTCGGCAGCGGATGTCCCTGCTCAAGCAGGCGCTGGGCAGCTAGTGCATCCGTGCCAGTGATCCAGCCACGGGCGCATGCGTCGCTGATTGCGCCAAGCAGTTCGCGGTCACTCGGCACCGCCTGGCGCACTACCAAGACAGGCCTCTTCGGTGCGATCGTTTTGCGCTTGGTGGCGACTATCGACTTGGCCAAAATCAGGCGAGGTTTCGGTCCGAATGCCTTCCGCAGCCGGCGAAACACCTCGGCGTACTCTCCACGCTCCAGTTCTCGGCAATGCGATTTGTATAGGTCGTCCATGTTTGTATCCTCAAAAAAAGCCCCGGCAGACAGGGTGGCGCCTGCCGGGGTAAAGCCTGCGCGGAGTCGCAGGAGAGCCATAATCAGTTCGTGCCGCCCTGCGTCTGCGCAGAAGCGAGCCGGAATGCTGCAATGCTGGACGACGTTTCCGCCGCTGCGATCAGGTGCACCAGCGCGGCCAAGACATCGTCGTTGTGCCTGGCGCGCTCAAAGGCCAGCTCGAATAGCGCAGCGCCATCGGCAGAAATCAGTTGCTCCAGGCGGCGCGCAGGGCCAGTGCCGCGCGGGCGGCCTCCAGCGTTGCCGACGGTGTTGCCAGGTTGAAAAAGGCCGGCACCGTCACGGTCAATGGGCGCTTCTGGGATCTGGTTCATGGTGTTTGTCCTCATAGTGAGGCGCCGCGTCGGGCGCCTTGTTGGTTAAATTTCAGAATGAGCCACGGAAGCCGGGAACGATCGCTCCGGTCACTACACGCTTCAGCCCAGGCGAGGCTTGGTACTCGCTCCAAGGCGAACTCTTGCCAGCAGCGCGCCCGGTCTCGACCATGACGCCGAAGAGCTTGACGAGGATGAGATCCACCTGGCGGACGCGCTCCTTGGCGGTTTCGTATGCGACTCGGTTGTGCGCCTGACTCAGAGCCTGGTCAGCAGCCGACAGAGCAGCACGGGCGGCAGGCCGTTGATCCGCTGCAGTGGCGGCGGCCTTGGCGTCAGTGAGCAACGCATCGAGGGCGCCGGCATCTTTGCGCAGCATGTCGAGCTCTGCAGCATCACCTCCACGCTCATCGCCGGCAATACGGCGGGCGCTAACGGAATCGATGGCGGCCAGCTTGTCCCGGATGCGCTGCTGCAGGGTGGCGACCCGCTCCGCATGCGGACGGCACTCAGACTCCGCGCGCACCAGCGTGGCCCGAGCACGGACTACGGCGGCTGCGGCAACGTCAATCTGAGGATCACGGGCGACGGGAGCCAGAGTCTCGCCTGCCAGGTCTTCGAGGCCAGGCACCTCGGTGGCGGCTTCAACCGCAGTGTGCGCCTGCTCGGCCAGCTCGGCGGCGGCAGCAGCGATTGCGGCCTGCTGCTCGCGCTCTGCCTCGACCCGCTCTTCGCGCTGCCGGCGGACGATCGCTGCAATCTCGCTTTCGATGACGCCTATTTGGTAGCGCGACTCGGTTGTATCGCCGCCAGCGGAAAGGGCTGCATTCAGTGCAGCACGGGCCGCATCGAGTTGTTCGGTCAGGTGTTCAATTTGGCTCATTTTGTGACTCCGAGAGTATGATGATGTCGTCGGACGCCGCACCGTTTGTGCTTTGTCCCACCATCTGCAGAATGAAGTCACGACACCCGGACAGGGAAAAATTACCGGACCAGAACCCGAGCATAGGAACAACAGCAGGAGGGAGGCCAGCTATGAAACAAGGAATCGTTGACCGGCCGTTCAGCCGACGTTCAGACGTTCATGCGTGCCAAGTGGAACTGTTCGTCCTGTTGGCACGGGAGCTGATCGACGCTTACAGGCGACGGCCGGATAGCAGCCTGGCTGACTGGTTCGAGATACCGGAGTACCAGCGATTCGTCATTGGTGCCTACGCGGCAGGCTTTGTCTGTACCGACCTTGAGGCGATGAACAACTTCGAGGAAATGGGTTCACGTCCTCGTGATCACCTGAGCGGCGCCAGCTTCAGCAAGCTGCGGCACTACGTGCATACCCTGCTACGAGCTGAGAGATGGGCGGATGGCTATGCGTCGACGATCCGCGAGGCTATCGTGAGTGGAGCGCTTGGAATAGTGGTAGACCGGCTGGACAGCGACGATAGCCTGAAGCAGCAGGAAGAGCTTGTCGACGAGGTCGTCTGAGAGCGCGCTACCGGACGTTCGTAGGTGATGACAGGTCAGATTACCAGTGGAAACAAAGATAATGAAATACAAACCCTTGGCCCCCTTTGCTCTAATTCTCATATTGCTTGGATGCGACCAGCAGCAAGACCAACAGCTAGCCTCTACAGAAAAAAGCAATTCGCCGCCATTCACTCGAGAAACTGATCAAGGCGCGCGCAATCCAGCGGCCCATGCACTAAGCATGGAAGCAATTGCGTTCAAGGAGTGCGCAAAAACCACAGATGACCGAGCATTGAATCGTGATGAAGATGGATTGCGAGTAGCTCAGGAATTTATGAACTGTTCGGAAAACTATCTCGAAAAATTCCCGGACGGCCCACACGCGGAGGAACTGGAAAAACTGCGCTACAACGCTATCGTTGCATCGAAAACCATACTTCAAGCTCTAGAAGAAGGTGACAAGCTAGCCACATCTGGAAGCCTGAATGACATGCAGCAACGCTTGGTTAGCCGTGAAAGCGTAAAGAAACTTGCGGTGACAAACGCACAATTTATAAACCGAGCTTTTCAGTATCAAACCATTAAGAGCTTTCATCAGCTGTATCTAAGCCTTAAAGCTGCCGGGATTAAAATGGAAAGCGCCTTAGAAGCCTTAAATCAGGCAAATCTATCGAGAAAACGAAGCGGCGTTTGGGAGATTTACCTCAGTCGCTCATATGACGAAGGTCGGTTCATTGTGGTGGGCGAATTTGGTAGCCATGATCCGGAATTCGTCGTGGCTGGCCTTGGAGTAGTTAGCCCACACGTTGAGATAATCGATACCGAACTTGAGAAGAGAGGTTGGTTTTCTGAGACCTGTTCGGTAAAAATTCAGGAGTTTGGGAGGTCTTTAACCTATCCGTGCACAAACTACCTAGCCGGCAATGCAAATGAAAATCTGGTCAGCGAAATATCTAAGGGATTGGCCAGCGCTATGAAGGAAAAAGAAGATGCTGGGCGGTGATAGAACAATCTAGCATCTGCCGTAATCTTGTCTCACATTACTAGCGGCTATTTCCCAGCCGAGCCGCTAATATCCCTGATCCCAATCACCTTCGTAGCCGAGCACCCGAGTAAATCAGGTGGCGACCGGCGCAGGCTGCATCGGCCGGCGCGTTTCAGAAGCGAATGCTTTAGTCCTAAATGCCGTCAGCCCTACCTGTTGCTAGGCTGGTCATCTCGTCGATCACCGCGTGATATTTCGCGATAGCCTCGTCAGGCAGTGATGAGCCATTCAGCATTGCGTCTACGTTGGGCTGAGCTATTCCAAGAGCGTCAACCAACGCTTTTGGGTTAGGGTGGGTAAGGATAAGCGCATTAATTACATGCTCGAGTGCGTGAATGTGTCCAGATTGCTCTTCGACCCAAGCGGTGAGGCTTTCAATTACTTGATCATTTGATGGCATATTACTCAGCTCCATATAAGTAGGTGTGCTCCAGCGTCAGCGACCAGGCTCAGGCCGTAGCGGCCGTTATCCGCGCCAGAAGGTTCTTTACTGCCGTTGCCGTCCAGTTGTTGCCATCGCGTGCGGTCTTGATTCCCTTGACGACCAGTTCACTAGCAATACCGCGCAGGCTGACGATGCCACGGCCTTGAATTTCGTTAATAATTGGCGCCACAGAACGAGCGAAATCGTCAGCAGCTCTCTTTTTAGCCTCTGTACCAAGGCGGTGATCAACCAAGGGGCCACCACGATAGCCGCCAAGCTTGACCGGGTTCTCTTTGCGCTCGCGAGCAGCCTTCAGCGCCTCCTTGGTGCGCATGCTGATGAGGGCGCGTTCCTTCTCGGCCAGTGCGGCGTAGAGGTGCAGCATGAACGGATCCGCGTCGACGCCAAGGTCCGCGACGATGAATGGTACCTTCTGCACCATGAGGCCGGCGATAAAAGCTACGTCGCGAGACAACCTGTCCAGCTTGGCGACGCAAACCGCACCACCGGCCAGTTTGGTGGCGATCAGTGCAGCGGCAAGCTGTGGGCGGCGATCCAGCGCATCAGCGCCCTTGCCAGTCTCGACCTCAACGAACTCACCGGCGATGTGCAGGCGCTCGGTGGCGGCAAAGCGCCGAATGGCGTCGCGTTGAGCCTCAAGCCCCAGGCCAGACTTGCCTTGCTTGGTCGTGCTGACCCGGAGGTAGAGAAAAATTGGAGTTTTGGTCATGTCGTATAATTTCAAACAACGGACGTTGTAAGGAATTATACATAAATATCCGAAGGCCATCTAGCTATGCCCGTTCAATTATCACCGTAATGCCTGACCCCGGCGGCTCGCTAGCATCAACGATGCACCATGCGCGTCGTTCCAAGTCCTGAGTGACTTTTAAGGCCTCCGCCGCAGTCTTAGCCATGCGTATCAGGTCCATGTCCCTCTTGCGCATGCCCTCGTAGGCGAGCGCCCGAGGACCCGATACCTCCGCTCTATGGCGGGCAATGATAGCGGCCCGCTCGTCGACGGCGGCTGCGGTACGGACCTGAGCGATTACGGCTTTACGGGCGTCATCAGGTGCGTCTGCCGGCAGGTCAGCTACGGCAGCGGAGATCCGATCAGCTGCAGCTTGAGCGCGGGCGGTCAACTCCGGCCCCGTTTTCTTCTGCCAACCACCGTCTGCAGCGCTATATCGCTTTATCGTGCGCGAAGAGCAGCCTACCTCGGCAGCCACCTCATCCAGCGTGAGCCTCGTGCTCTCGTACCGAAGCCGCGCAACCTCACTCAAAGAGGCGTCGGCGGTTTTGTTGTCTTGTTCCATGAGCGCATGGTGGCATCACGCCGGCCGGGAGTATGTCACCAGAAGTGCCACGCAGTGACAGCCGGCAGGCCGAGGTCTGGCTGACAAGGACACGCGGGACACGACCGGCGGGCCGGTGAAGAAGACTCGGAATGCAGACCGCACCTTCATTGTTCCCCCAAAAACAGCAGAGGGAACGCCAAGGGAACGCAAAATGCATTGATAATTAAGGAGTGTTCCCCTGTTCTCCGTGTTCCCTCGAAAATCAGCACTCAGATAGAAAAAATTGGAGCCTACCGGTGATGGGGACCTATATACGAGACACTTCATTTTTCGGGAATGGTTCTTTCTACTTTATGAGGGAACAAGGGGAACGGGGGAACAAATACTAAAAAGCCCTTCTAATACACGGCATTTTCTGTTCCCTCGCTGTTCCCCAGGCCAAGATCAGGGGGAACAAATGCAACCCCGTATCCGGTGACATTCTCGACAACAAAAAAACCCGGCACATGGCCGGGCTTCTGGTGCGATCAGATGATGGCGCTCACCGCCGCAATTCTCCGATCGGACAATCATCATCTGTCTGACGGATGCAGTAGAACGGCTTCGGAGCATCTCCGCGAATTCGGATTTTCTTCGAGTTCTTGTCCTTGTCGCTCTCAGCGATCCAGCCCTCATTCTTCAGGGCATCAATACCACGGTTGAACTCAAAGCCATTCAGCGCCTCGCGTAAGCCGTCTGCTGTGAAGAGATACACCCGGCCACCAGGATCGTTCTTCCACCAGCCTGCACGGTCACGGATCATCGTCTCATACCCCTTGGCATCGCCAGTAGCATGGTCGATGCTGATAGGGGAGAACCGACTGTCACCGTGACGATCAATGAAGGTTTCGACGGCCCTCAGGATTTTGCGAACCTCGGTCTGCCCTTCACCGCGCATCTCGCGCCAAGCCTTGAACGCCTCGACAGCAGCTTGCTTGGCATCGCCCGAACTCCAGTTAGTGAGGCCGTATTCCGTTGCCAGTTCGCCAGCCAGGGCGATTAGCGCTAGAGATTCAGCCGCCCGGCCTTCCAGTTCGTAGCTGCACTTGAAACCGGGTTCTTTGATGAGGCTCTGATGAGCGGCCTTGAAGTCTCGGGCATCGGCCATGAGACGTTCAATGAACGCCACCCCCAGATGACCACAATGGCCGTCCTTCGCGGCATTTTGCAGATGGTCGGCAAGAGTGCGCCCATCCAGAAAGCCGTGAAGCTTGTCAAAGACACCGTGGTTTCGCTTGGCGGGGATATCCAGCATGCGGACCTCCTGGCCAGCGTGCGTCGTCTTGCCAGCTTCCGCCATGATCGTGCCCAGCGTTTTTTCGCCGGACGACAGTAGGCTGAGGCGCCAGCGTGCAACCTTCTTCGCGGCGCCGGTCCGGGCTGCCCGGCTTTTGCCTGTACCGTTTCCGATGGCGTAGACGATTGCCCCGACCTCAGAGGCAGGAGCCTCGCCGATCTCGTCCAGGATCAGGCACGTGTCGCTTAATGCAGCAGCGATACCCTCCAGGCCATTACCCGTGGCGCGCCATGTGCGAATGAATCCTCGCCCGCCCCACACGCTACCGGCGACGTTGAGGAGGGTCGACTTGCCCAGCGAAGAGTCGCCAACGAAGTGCAGGCCCACGCCAACGCGCCCGGCGAGTTTCAACATCGGCCCTGCAAGCGCCGAGCAGACAGCCAGCGTCAGCCAGCTATTGCCGGAACACAGACGGCCAATCTCTTGGTTCCAGCCGTGCAGACTGCCACGAACGGAAAACTCATCGAGGGCGATGTGCTCGGACTGGAACACCACATCCTGATTGCCGATCGTTTTGCGCGGAAGAACGAAAGCCCGAGAGGCGCCGTCTCCGTGCCAGCCGATCATGTCGGCAGCGGTCAGCTCACGCTCAGGAATTTGGGCCATGAGCCACCGGGTAAGAAGCTTGTTGCCGTCGACATCAATCCGCATGCCCAAAGACAGGAGTTCACCGCGCAATTCTTCGCCGGAACCCTTGAGCATCGACATTGGCATAGCCCATTCGCGGTCCTGCCCGGCAGAATTGCGGAATCTGAGCATGAGGCCAAAGTTTTCTCCGCGCTCACTGCGTGTTGCCGCCACCGCGTAGATGGGGCTGCAGATCCATTGGTCAGTGAGAACAACCTCGCCACCCTTCTCCTTCTTCTCGCTGTGGAAATACAGGCCGGGCTTCCCGTAGGCGGTGAATTCCTCGTAACAGGCAAATGATGGGCGCTTAACGTCGTTTTCGCTGATTTCTTCGGCAGCAGTATCAGCCTGCTCCACCTGGAGAGCCGTACCTTGCGTATGAGCGACTGCGTATGCCACCGAATCGACCACCTCCGGCTGCTCAGGGGTTAGCTCGGCATCTGCTTTGCTGGGATCAACTTTTGACGCATTCCGGATATGGTAGGCAACGCTTTTTAAGCCCTGCATCTTGTGCCAGTCGTTCCAGTCAGTCGGGCCAGTAGGTCGCCCCTCATCATCGACGCCAGTTTGATCTTTCGGCTCGAACGGCGGGATGGCCACATACCCACCAACCGCGCGCGCAGCGGCTTTAGCGGCCTCTACGCCGGTGTTGCGCTCCTTCCACTGGTCGTTGTCGGCGCCAAAGATGATCTTCACGTCATCACCCAGCTTCTGACGAATCCCCTTCGCGACCGCCTCTAGGTTTCCAGCGGAGAAAGCAACCATCACAGCGGTTTCCGAGCTATCCCCGCCAACCGCTTGTGCCTCGAAGACCGATGCACCCGTGGTATAGCCCTCTACCACATCGATTTCCTTGGTCGTCGTTGCGACTCTCCCGATAACAAAATACCCTCCAGCCGTTCGGCCTCCTGGCAGGAAATACTTGTTCTCACCGGTCGGGTTGTCTTTGCTGGTAAAGAGTAGTTGCAGGGACGTGATCTTGTCGCGTTCGGTGCGGATTGGTATGGCAACGACGTCTCGCTCGATGTGCGAGCACCACTTTCCAGTTTTTTCATCGACGTAGCGAAGCTCGAACTCCGGCAAGAAACGCAGGTCACCGTGAACGCCCACCTTCTTGCCCCTTAGCTGAGGCAGATCTGGAGAGGGCGCGCCAGTCCCCTCAAGCAACTTTTCGACGCGCTTCTCCGCGTCGGCATGCCTCTTCGCTTTCGCCGATGCGGCTTTTGCCTCCACGTCGGCAGCAAGCTTTTTTTGTGCTTCCAGGTCTGCGGCAGACGGACGCTTTCCAGGGTTACGATCAACCCACCCGGCGGTCCGCGCCTTCTTGAACAGCATTCCCGTCCGGCCGGTTGATGGACGATTGCTCAAGCTGCTGTATTGCGACTCGAAGGCGCGCTCATCGAAGTTGTCGCCAGACTCGCTCCAAGTCCGGATCGTGCCCTTGGGCACGCCTTCCGCAATCGCGTCGCCCATAAGCTTCCACCACGAATCGAAGTCGCCGGGGCATTGCTGGGACAAGAGAGCGTCAATGGCGCGGTCTACTTCATGGAGCTCGTTGTAGGCTACAGTCATGGCCGCACCTCGTTCATCCAATCAACGCAACGATCAAGCATCTGACCTATAGTTACCCTCAACGCCTTCTTGTCTTTTTCACACCAAAACCAAGTGCCCGCGGGCGAGCGAGTAACCCATGGCGCACCCTTTCCCGACTCTCTGACGATGCCGTCGAGCGACGGTAGTATCCATCGCATCCATCCGTGCTCTGCGCTGATGCCGAACATAGGGTGAGAACACACCCACAAATCGTCTATCCACCAGGTACCTCGATTTGCAATCAGTGCTGTAACGCCTTCAGCCTGTAGGCACTCAAGCAGGAACTCCGGCATCGGAGTCTCCCAAACTTCACCCGCGACCTCCTTAGGCGTCAAACTGCGGAAGCCAGGGGGTAATTCAATGCTCGCCAAGACGGCGTCGATATAGGCCAGCTTGGCAGCTTGACCAAATTTTAGTGTGCAGGTAGAGTTCATGTCGCTGGTAGTAAAGAATTTGTTGTTGGGAGAGGCCCGGGTGCAACCGGGCTTTTCTACGTCTGGGGTCAGTGTTGCTCGCATAAAGCCCCCAGGCGCTTACCTTCGATCCAGCGAGTGAATTGCCCTTCATCGACGAACAGGCGGCTACCGATGCGAAAAGTTGCAGCGCGCAACTCTTCGTCATCCTTCAAGCGATCCAGCAGGCTCGTGTAGGGGAATCCGCATGCTTTGGCCGCCTTGCGCAGCCCGGTAAGTTTCGGTGTGTCCATCTGGTAATGCTCCTCGGTTGTGGTGCGGTTATTTCAGCATCACGACGGCTGCGGTATGCACGGCACAAACGAAAAATCTTTAGTGCCCGATGCGGACCGCCCGTCGGTCATGCGCCGAATAACGCCAAGCGGATCGCCAGTCCGATCAACCCCCAGCCAAGTGATGTGACGGCCATCGAAGCGAAGCTCTCGGTGGTTGCAGGGCTAGTGGTCGGTGCTTTAAGATTTGAGTGAGCCATGATTGTTAACCTCGTGGTTGTGGTGCGCTTCGCTGTCTAGGCCATCGCGCATTACTGGGAGCCGCCTTTCGGGGCGGCTTTTTACGCCATATTCAGGCGAGCGCCGCCCCCGCAAAGGTGGCGGTTATTGTTCGTTTGCATGGTGTTTCTCAGCAGCCGACGGTGGCGAGATGGGCGCGGATGTCAGACACGCGCCAGGCAGTTGTGCCGGCTGAGAGTTTTACAGGGCTGGGAAGCTCCCCTAGCTTGCAGCGACGCCATACAGTTGCCTTAGAGCAACCGAGTATCCCGGTGACAACCGGCAGTCGCACAAAAGCTGCGTCAGGTAGCCTGTCGAAGTTTGCAAGGGCCGGCGGAATGTCGCCGTGGGAAGGATTGTCTGCACTACGGGGTCGGCCACGAGGACGGCTTCGTTCAGGCTCAGGGTCTGGGTCGCCGCCGTCTTCGGTTTTGGCAACCGGAGCGGTCGAAGTTGTGGAGTTGCTGACCTCGACCTCAATAGCACCGCCGCCGACGGTGTCGCCAAAACCTACGTGTCCTGTAATGCTGCACTTCGGACCGGAAATGACGCTCTCGGCGAACCGCAGGAAAGCGTTCCTGGAATGCTGATCGGATTTAATGTTCATTTTGAATCTCACTAGGATTTATCCTGCGCCAAATCGACGCAGGCCAACCATAAACCCATCTAACGCGTTGATCAAGCTCACAAATATTTGATTTACAGCCTGTCAGGCTGTCGTTCTAAACATCAATTTCCTTAGAATTATTGACGTTTTCAGGGTAAAAAAATGCGCCCTAGCAGTTAGGGCGCAGGTTTAGGGCGCAGAATTAACTTAGACATTCTTGAGCTAAGGAAATAGATTTGCCGACCAAAATGGAATTAGTCGATTAACTCAAGTTGATTGTGGTAATCACTTCCAGACCGTCCATTCTCAACCGCATTACTTGGCACCATTGCCTTGCAGCGGGATGACATCAGCCCCAGTCTTCAACTTATCCAAATAATCAGCCCATAGCTGCATCATCACTTTTCGCTCCTTCAGGAACTTGGTGCGGTTGTAGGCGGTACCGAGCGCATCAGGCACAGTGTGCGCGAGCTGGTGTTCAATGATTTCCGGCTTGATGTGCAACTCCTCATGCAGAATGGTTCGAGCCATCGCACGGAACCCATGGCCGGTAATTTCCGTTTTTGTGTCGTAACCCAGGCGGCGTAGTGCTGCATTGATTGCAGCCTCGCTCATCGGCTTTTTTGGATCACGGCCAGGATAAACGTATCGACCATGCCCAGTCAGCGCATGAAGTTCTCGCAGCAAGGTAACGACCTGAGACGCCAGCGGCACAATATGTTCAGTCTTTGTCTTAGTGACGAAATAGCGCCACTCGGCTTTATCGAGATCAAACTGCGCCCACTCTCCTTTGCGTAGTTCGCCAGGCCGGACAAACACTCGGGGGGCTATCTCCAAGGCGCACTTCACGACGAACGTGCCACTGAAGGCGTCAAACGAACGGAGCATTTCACCGACTTTGGCCGGTTCGGTGATGCTGGCAAAATTTCCGGATCGAGCCGAGGGAATCGCCCCCTTCAGATCCGGACACGGATCGCGCTCTGCCCTCCCCGTCGCGATCGCGTACCGGAATACCTGACTGATTTGTCCCCGGCAACGGTGCGCCGTGTAGCGAGCACCTCTCTCGTCGATTCGACGCAGGACGGACAAGATATCAGGGGCGCTAATATCAGCCATCGCCTTCACACCAAGCCACGGAAATACATCGTTCTCCATGCGCGCCAGAGTCTTCTCCTGCTGCCCTTCTGACACGACGTCTTTCTGACCATCAAGCCATTCCCGGGCTATCACCTCAAAGGAATTGGCGGCACGATCGCTTTGCGCTGCTTTGCTCGCCTTCCGCGTTGCTCCTGGATCAATGCCATCGGCCAGCATCTTGCGCGCAGCATCGCGACGATCACGGGCGTCCTTGAGGCCAACATCTGGATAGACACCAAGAGATAGCATCTTTGCAACGCCGCCGTAACGATAGCGGAACCGCCACCACTTGCTGCCATTCGGCTGAATGTGGATTGATAGCCCGCGCTCGTCAGCGACCGATTTCGGCTTATCGGCAGGCTTGAAGCTACGAATTGTCGTATCGGTCAAAGGCATTGTGTGTAACTCCCATTCGATTACCCCCTGTTACGCACATAGTTATACACAAAGGGGGTGAGATGTTCTGAGACGATATTACACACAATAAAACACAAAACCAATAAAAAACCCGCACTTAGGCGGGTTCTTAATGCTTGCTGATACTACCTGAAACGCTTAGATGGTGCCCGGGACGGGAATCGAACCCGTACAGCCATAAGCCGAGAGATTTTAAGTCTCTTGTGTCTACCAATTTCACCACCCGGGCGGATTGTTGATTATATCGGTGTCCCGATACGAAAAAGGGAAAGCGCTCAGCGCTTTCCCTTCGTATATTGGAGCGGCAGAAGAGTCTCGAACTCTCGACCTCAACCTTGGCAAGGTTGCGCTCTACCAACTGAGCTACTGCCGCAAATTCTTGGAGGCGCGAGCCGGAGTCGAACCGACCTACACGGATTTGCAATCCGGTGCATAACCGCTTTGCTATCGCGCCGTGCCTACAAATTATGCGATACAACCAGAAAGAAGACTACGTTTCTTTCAGAAAAACTGGAGCGGCAGAAGAGTCTCGAACTCTCGACCTCAACCTTGGCAAGGTTGCGCTCTACCAACTGAGCTACTGCCGCGTCAAACAGAGCGCGCATTATAGACGCCCCAACGGGTTTGTCAACATCAACTACGCTTTTTCCGCGCTACGCTTGACGATTTCCGGCCATGCCATGCGCAGATAGTACCCCATCGACCACAGCGTCAGCAGCGCGGCAACCCAGATCAGCACATTGCCGATCAAGCGTATATCGAGGCCAAACAGCGGCGCGTAATAAAGGAGCAGCGGGATGGCGACCATCTGGGCAGCCGTCTTGACTTTGCCGAGCATGGATACGGCGACGCTCTTGGCTGCGCCAATCTTGGCCATCCATTCGCGCAGCGCCGAGATGGTGATCTCCCGGCCGATGATGATCGACGCGACAATGGCATCGGCCCGCCCCAATTGAACCAGGATAATCAGCGCGGCAGCCACCATCAACTTGTCGGCGACCGGGTCGAGAAAGGCCCCAAAGGCCGAGGTCTGGTCGAGTTTTCGCGCCAGATAGCCATCAGCCCAGTCGGTAAATGCCGCCGCGACAAATATTAGAGTGGCCGCCAGATCGCGTTCGTGCGGCGTTGCCCAGCCCGCCGGCAGGAAATAGACCGTGATCAGTAGCGGGATCGCAACGATACGAAGCCAGGTCAGCAGGATGGGGAGGTTGAAAGGCATGCGTCAGTGTAATGCAGAATAAATTTTGTCGGCCATTTCCCGACTGATGCCGGGGACTTCAGCCAGTTGTTCGGGACTGGCCGCAAGAACGCCAGGCAGACCGCCAAAACGGGAAACCAGCGCCTTTCGTCTCGCCGGGCCAACACCAGGCAAACTGTCGAGCGTAGACGTTTTCCTCGCCTTGCCACGCCGGGCACGATGGCCGGTGATGGCAAAACGGTGAGCTTCGTCGCGGATTTCCTGAATCAGGTGCAGTGCCGGATGTTCCGGCGGCAATTGTAGCGGCTCGCGCCCGTTCGCGAAAATCAGCGTTTCAAGGCCAGGCTTTCGCTCTTCCCCCTTGGCGACGCCAAGCATCGGCAGGTGCGCCAGACCGAGGTCGGCCAATGCGCTATAGGCTGAGCTTACCTGGCCTTTACCACCGTCAATCAGGATCAGATCGGGCGCCACGCCCTCCCCGGCCGCAATGCTGCCGTAACGCCGGGTCACCGCCTGGCGCATCGCCGCATAGTCGTCGCCCGCCTGAATATCCTTAATGTTGAAACGGCGGTAATCGGACTTTTTCATGCCGTTGCCGTGATAAACCACGCAGGAGGCAACGGTGGCCTCACCCATGGTATGACTGATATCGAAACATTCGATGCGGGAAATCGCCTCGGGAAACTGCAGCGCTTCCTGCAGGGCGGCGAGACGTTGCTCTTGCTGGGCGGTTGCCTGATTGCGGGCGAATATCGCCAATCGAGCATTTTGCAGGGCCATGTCCACCCAAGCCTTATGGACGACTGAACGGGCTTCCTGAATCGGCACCGGGCGCCCGGCGATCTCCGCCAGCATCGCTTCGCTTTCCACGCGCTCATCTTCAACCGGAAGCGGACAGACGAGAACCCGCGCCGGCGCCGGATGGGCGGCATAGTGTTGATGAATGAATGCCGCTACCGCGTCGGCGAGCGAAGATTCACCGGCATTGCTCGGGAACAACGGGCGGTCGCCGAGATGCCGACCGCCGCGAACCATCGCCAGATTGACACAGAGCTGCCCGGCGTCCTTAAGCGCCGCAATGATATCGACGTCCTCACCCTTGCTGCTGGAAACAAATTGCTTTTCCTGGATCTGATGCAGCGACTGGATCTGGTCGCGATAAATCGCCGCCTGCTCGAAGGCCAGACGGGCGGAAGCTTCCTCCATCGAGCGGGTCAGTCGCTTGGTCACTTCCTGCTGCTTGCCGAGCAGGAACATCGAGGCCAACTGAACGTCGGCGGCATAGTCTTCCGCTCCAATGTGAGCAACACACGGCCCGCTGCAGCGCTTGATCTGATAGAGCAGACAGGGCCGCGAGCGATTAGCGAAAACCGTGTCTTCGCAAGTGCGCAGGCGGAACATCTTCTGAAGCAGATGGATACTGTCCCGCACCGCCCAGGACGAGGGATAGGGGCCAAAATACTCGGCCTTGCGGTCCGGGTTTCCACGAAAGAATCCGAGCCGGGGAAAATCGCTTTTGCTGAGGACGATGTAGGGGTAGGACTTGTCGTCGCGAAAGAGAATGTTGTAGCGCGGCGACAGCGACTTGATCAGATTGTTTTCGAGTAATAGCGCCTCTGCCTCGGTGCGGGTCGAGGTGGTTTCAATGGCGGCGATCTGGCTGACCATGTGCGCAATGCGCGGACTGGAGACATTTTCGCGAAAATAGGACGCGACCCGCTTCTTCAGATTCTTGGCCTTGCCGACATAGAGGACGGCACCTCCGGCATCGAGCATCCGGTAAACACCGGGCAACTCGGTCAGCGAGGCCAGGAAAGCCTTGGCATCGAAACTCATACGCTCAGCAACTTACCCGAGGTGCGCTTTAACGCCGGCAAAAACAGCCTCGAAGCTCTCCCGCGACAAGCGCCCGGTCCGCCAGTTATAGCCGCTACAGTGATAGCTATCGACGAGCAAGCAACCATCCGGTAGCGAATGCGTGACGTTGTGGCCGAAGACAAAATCCTTGACCTTCAAACCGTAGCTCCAGAGCAGCGCCTGATGCGCGACAGCCCCCAGGGCGACAATCACTTTCAGACGCGGCATGGCGGCCAACTCGGCCTTGAGATGCCCATTGCACTGGCGAATTTCGGCCGTTGTCGGTTTATTGGCCGGCGGCAGACAGCGAACGGCGTTGGTGATGCGGCAATTACTCAATTGCATGAGCGGATTTGCCCATTTATCCAGCCCCAGTGGTTCGGCGACGCTGGCAAAGCCAAAGCGATACAGCGCGGGATAAAGCAACTCACCGGCGACATCGCCGGTGAACGGCCGACCGGTGCGATTCGCACCTTTCTCGCCGGGGCCCAGGCCGACGACGAGCAGTTCGGAGTCGAGCGGACCGAAGGCGGGAACAGGCAAGGCGTGCCAGTCCGGATCGCGCTGGCGAATGGTCGCCAGGTGTTCGGCCAGGCGCGGGCAAGTGGTGCAGTCTTGGGGGTCGTTAAATGCAGGCATGGCGGCGATGTTAGCATGTCGCCCATGCAGCTTCATTGGGACATCTTCTGCCGCGTTATCGACAACTACGGCGACATCGGCGTGTGCTGGCGGCTCGCTCGGCAGTTGGCGAACGAGCACGGCAAACATGTTCGTTTGTGGCTCGACGACCTGAACAGCCTGCAGCCCCTGTGCCCAGCCATCGACCCAGCACGGGCTCGGCAGTCTTGCTCGGCTGTCGAAATCATCCATTGGACCGAAAACCCTCGAATCGACCGCGTTGGCGAGGTCGTTATCGAAGCTTTTGCCTGCGAGTTGCCGGTCGCCTACCTGGAAGCGATGGCCCAAACCACGCCAACACCCTGCTGGATCAATCTCGAATACCTGACCGCGGAAGCGTGGGCGGAAAGTTGCCATGGCATGGCATCGCCCCACCCTTCGCTACCGCTGACCAAATATTTCTACTTTCCAGGATTTTCGACGACGACGGGCCGCCTGTTGCGCGAACAAGGACTGTTTGCCGAGCGCGACGAAACAATCGCCCAGGCCACCGGCCATCATGGGCTGGATATCAGCCTGTTCAGCTATGACACGGCCCCGATTTCCGCACTTATCGAAACGCTCGCCGAATCCTCTATCGAAACTCGCCTTCATGTGTCGCCCGGCAAGCCGTTGGCAGCCGTCGCGGCACACTTTGGCAGCAACGGACCGTGGCAGCACGGACGCCTGCGTGTCCTGCCTTTTGCCTTTCTGCCGCAGGACGACTACGACCGGCTGCTTTGGCGGTGCGACATCAATTTCGTCCGGGGCGAGGATTCATTCGTCCGGGCGCAATGGGCCGGCAAGCCTTTTGTCTGGCAAATCTATCGGCAAGAGGAAGACGCTCACCTGGTCAAGCTTGAAGCTTTTCTCAACCGTTACACCGCCGGGTTGAGCGCGGTCGGCGCAACGGCTGTGAGTCAGCTTTTTCGGGCATGGAATTCAGCCGGCGACTTGCGCCAGGCCTGGGCCGACTTCATCGCCATCCGCTCGGAACTCGATCGATACAACCATCGCTGGGCGAATCAACTGGCGAAAAACGAGAATCTTGCCGAGACTCTCGTCAAGTTCTGCGCCGCCAAGGTATAATCCGCCGCTTTATTTTTCAGCTTTTTGGGAATCCCGAATGAAGACCGCACAGGAACTACGCTCTGGCAACGTAATTATGGTTGGTGCCGACCCGCTCGTCGTCCAGAAGACCGAATACAACAAGTCCGGCCGCAACTCTGCTGTGGTCAAGATGAAGCTCAAGAATCTGCTGTCCGGCGCAGCTTCCGAAGCCGTCTACAAGGCTGACGACAAGTTTGAAGTGGTTCAGCTCGACAAGAAGGAAGTGACCTATTCTTACTTCGCCGACCCGATGTATGTATTCATGGATGGCGAATACAACCAGTTTGAAGTCGAGGCCGAGAACATGGTCGACGCGCTCAAGTATCTGGAAGACGGCCTGGCTTGCGAAGTCGTTTTTTACAACGGCAAGGCAATCTCCGTTGAACTGCCGAACAGCGTGGTCCGCGAAGTGATCTACACCGAACCTGCTGTCAAGGGCGACACGTCCGGCAAGGTTCTGAAGCCTGCCAAGCTGTCCTCCGGCTTTGAACTGCCGGTGCCGGCTTTCGTCAATATCGGCGACAAGATCGAAATCGACACCCGCACCGACGAATACAAGAATCGCGTCAAGTAATCACGAGATTCACGGCACGCCAATCGGGCAGCTTCGGCTGCCCGATTGCATTTCAGGCCGTCAATCGGGCAATGTTTTCCCGGGCAGCCTGATAGCGCGAATCGACCTGCAGCGCCGCCCAATCCTTGGCCGGCAAGCCGGGCAACAAGGCTTCAACGCGCTTACCGCGCAGTGGATCGACTTCCGGATGCCAGCTGGCGAGCACCTCACCCACGGCAGCCGGCGAATTACAAACCAGCAACATGTCGCAACCGGCGCGATAGGCAGTATCGACCCGGCTCAGCATGTCGCCCACGACACCGGCCCCGGCCATTGAGAGATCGTCGGTAAAGACCACCCCATTAAACTTAATGTTATTTCTCAAATAATCGATCCATTTATTTGAAAATACAGCAGTATTGCAATCCATGCATTCGTAAATAACATGAGCCGCCATGACCGCATCAAGGGCTAGCTGGCGGTACGGCAGCAGGTCCTCCTGCATGGCTTCCAGACTACGCCCATCGACCGGCAACTCGACGTGCGAATCCGGGATGACATGGCCATGACCGGGAAAATGCTTTCCACAGGAAGCCATGCCGCCATCGCGCAAACCGGCCGACAGGGCATTGGCCAGCGCCACTACTGCTTCGGGTTGCCGATGAAAAGCGCGGTCGCCGATGACCCGCGATGGACCATAGTCGAGATCGAGAACCGGGGTAAAGGAATAATCGACACCCCGTGAGCGCAATTCGGCGGCCAAGACGAAGCCGACCTGACGGGCGGCTTCGAGCGCGGCTTCCGGCCGCTCATCCCATAAACGCCCCAAGACAGCCATCGGCGGCAAGCGGGTAAAACCGTCGCGGAAACGCTGCACCCTGCCCCCTTCGTGATCGACGGCAATCAACAGGGCCGGCCTACGCAGGGCATGAATTTCCCGGGTCAGAGCGGCGAGCTGTTCCGGGTTGGTGTAATTGCGACTGAACAGAATGATGCCGCCGACCAACGGATGACAAAGGCGGTCGCGATCGACTTCGGTGAGCTGCGTGCCGGCGATGTCAATCATCAGCGGGCCGAGAGCTTGGTAAATCATGCGTGTTCCAGAATGACGTAGGCGATGGCGTAATCAGCTTCATCGCTCAAGGAAAGATGGGCTTTGAGGCCCCGGTTTTCGATCAACTCAGCCAGTTCACCACAGAAAACCAGGGCCGGCTTGCCCAGCTCATCGTGATTGACGGCAATGGCCGACAACACAGCAGGTGGCCGTACGCCGGTGCCGAGTGCCTTGCTGAAGGCTTCCTTGGCAGCAAAACGTTTGGCAAGAAAACGCCCCTTGCTGGCAGCCTTGGCAAACTCCTCAATTTCCTGGGGTGCCAACAACCTGCTGAGCGCCCGGTCTCCATGGCGTTCCCACATTTGCTGCAGGCGTTCGACCGCGACGATATCGGTGCCGATACCGTAGATCATTCGCTGCGCTCGGCCGCTTCACGCATCAGTTGCTTCATTTCGCGAACAGCTTCGCGCAAGCCGACGAAAATCGATCGGCTGACAATGGCGTGGCCGATGTGCAGCTCACGGATACCGGCCAGGCGAGCCACTGGCTGTACGTTGAAATAATTGAGCGCATGCCCGGCATTGAAGCGCATGCCGAGTTCGCGGATGCGCTGGCCAGCCAGACGGATCTTCGCCAGTTCGGCGATCACCGCCGGTGCTTCGGCATCGCGGCCACGGGCATGAAAGGCGTGTGCGTAGGGTCCGGTATGGATTTCACAGACGCTGGCACCGATACGGGCGGCTGCTTCAATTTGCGGCAGTTCGGCATCGATAAAGACGCTGGTAACGATGCCGGCATCGGCCAAGCGGGCAATGACATCCTTCAGGCGTCCTTCCTGGGACAGAACGTCAAGTCCACCTTCCGTCGTCACTTCATGCCGTCCCTCCGGTACCAGCATGGCCATTTCCGGCTTCAGCCCACAGGCGATGCCGACCATTTCGTCGGTTGCCGCCATTTCCAGATTGAGCTTCACCTGAGTCAGTTCGCGCAAACGCCGCACGTCGGCATCCTGGATGTGGCGACGGTCTTCGCGCAGATGTACGGTAATTCCGTCAGCCCCGCCGAGATGGGCCTCAACAGCCCCCCAGACCGGATCCGGTTCATAGGTACGGCGGGCCTGACGCAGCGTGGCGATGTGGTCGATATTGACGCCAAGTTCGATCATAGCTCTTGCAACTCCTTGAATATTTTACGGGTTTCCAGTTCCTTGCCAGCCAGATAATAAGCCATCAAGGTCCGCATCAACTGCTTGGCTTCCAAACGGGAACGCGAGTCGGAAAAATCTTCGGCCTCAAGGTCGAGCAATGTCGTACCCCTGACGACTTGCGCCGCCGCCTCGGCATGCTCGACACGCACCGGCCCCTGCTCCATGCGGTAGGTGTAATATGCCGTCGGAATGATCGCCTCGCCCGCGCTGTCATGGCTCAGGGTCAGGCCATAACCAAGCTCCTGCAGCAGCGCTTTCTCAAAGCTGCGCAGATCGGGTTCACGCACCTTGCCGCTAGGATCGACGGCCAGCCGGGCGAGCATTTCGGCATAACGCACGAAAAGGTGTTCGTGCGCGTCCTCGCGCGGCAGCAGGTGCATCAGCAATTCATTCAGGTAATAGCCGCAGAACAGGGCATCGCCGACCAGCAAGGGTTGACCACCCAACCACTCGGCTTTCATCAAGGTGAGAACTTCCCCCTTGCCGGCCCAGCCGATCTCTATCGGCTGGAAGGCCATCAGCAAGCCGCGTATCGCCGAACGGGGGCGGCGGGCGCCGCGCGCCAACAAAGCCATGCGCCCGAAATCACGGGAAAATACTTCGACAATAAGACTGGTTTCCCGGAACGGGTACGTATGCAAGACGTAGGCCGGTTGGCCATCGACTTTGCTGCGCAGGTTCATTCGTAACCGAGGCTCTTCAGCAGGCGTTCGTCATCGTTCCAGCCCGATTTGACCTTGACCCAGATCTCGAGATAAACCTTGCCGTCGAACAGGCGCTCCATGTCCTGGCGTGCTTCGCTGGCGATGCGCTTGAGCGACTCGCCCCCTTTGCCGATCACAATGGGCTTGTGGCCTTCGCGGTCGACAACGATTGCCGCGAAAATCCGGCGCAGATTGCCTTCGATTTCGAATCTTTCGATTTCCACCGTCGTCGCGTAAGGCAATTCATCGCCAAGCAGGCGGAAGACTTTTTCTCGGATGTACTCGGCCGCAAGAAAACGTTCGCTTTTGTCGGTCAGATCGTCTTCCGGGAACATCAGCCCTTCGTTGGGCAGGTGCTTGCGGGCTTCGGCCAGTAGATCTTCGGTCTGGCGACCTTTGGTCGCGCTGATCGGGACCACCGCTGCATAATCGTGCTCGGCGGAAACCTGTGCCAGGAAAGGCAACAAGGCATTGCGTTCCTTGAACTGATCGGTCTTGTTGACAACCAGAATTACCGGACGGTCTTTCGGCAACAACCTGACGACCGCCTGATCCTTGGCATCATAACGACCGGCTTCAACAACGAAGAGCACCAGATCAACATCGCTCAGCGTCTGGGTGACGCCGCGATTCATTGCCCGGTTCAAGGCATTGGAAAACTTGGTCTGAAAACCGGGGGTGTCAACGAAGACGAATTGCGCATCCTCCTTGGTCACGATGCCGGTAATCCGGTGGCGAGTCGTTTGCGCCTTGCGCGAAACAATACTGATTTTTTCCCCAACCAGACGGTTGAGCAGCGTCGACTTGCCAACATTGGGTCGGCCGACGATAGCGATGTAACCGGAACGGATTTTTTTCATGCCTTCAATTCTTTCAATGCCTGTTCGGCGGCGATCTGCTCCGCAATACGGCGGCTAGGTCCGTAACCGACGGTACGCACGGACGGATGGTCAATTTCACAAGCCACCTTGAAACGCTGCTCGTGGGCAGCGCCGGTCGCTTCAAGAAGCTGGTAACGGGGCAACGGTTTCTTGCGCCCTTGCAGCCACTCCTGCAAGCTGGTTTTGGCATCCTTCTGCACCTGTCCTGGTCGCAGCTCATCCAGCAGGGGGGTATAGAGCTTGATGATGACCGCGTAGGCAGCATCGAAACCGGCATCGAGATAAATCGCGCCAAACAATGCCTCGAGCGCATCGGCCAGAATCGAGGGACGCTGGGCGCCACCGCTTTTCAGTTCGCCCTCCCCCAGACGCAGGCAGCCGCCGATATCGAGGCTTAAGGCCAGGCGATGCAAGGCGTCCTGGCGAACCAGATTGGCACGCAGACGGGACAGATCGCCTTCCGGAAAATCCGGAAAGCGATGAAACAACGCTGCGGCGATAACACAATCAAGAATGCCATCGCCGAGAAATTCGAGCCGCTCATTGTTGGGCGTACCAAAACTACGGTGCGTCAGTGCCGTCCGGAGAAGAGTCTGGTCAGAAAAACAGTGGCCGAGGGTATTGGCAACGGACTGCGCGGTCATGCCATATTACTCAGCGGTCGACCCTTTGTAGTCAATCAGCAGGCTGACATTCCAGAAAAGATGAATACGCTTTTCATAGGCAAATTCGATGACGATTTTGCCGCCATCCTTCGATATATCGAGTTGGTTACCAGAAAACTCCAGCATGTCGATTTCAGCGAACTTGTCGAACGACTTGCGGACATCGGCAACCGTGGCATCGGGGCCAACCTGAGCGACGACAGCCTTGGAGTCCTTCAAAATCTTGAAGTACTCAATAGCGGTCGGAGCCACTTTCATACCGAGCACAGCCACCAGAACAAGGACAATGCCCCAGAAAATCAGACCAGAGAGCGCCACGCCACGTTGATATTTCATTGATATCCCCTTACTTGAAGGAACCGATCCGGCTGAGATCGCTGAGGTTAAGCCAGATAAAGAACGCCTTACCGACTATGTTTTCTTCGGGCACGAAACCCCAAGCCCGGCTATCCCGACTGTTATCGCGGTTATCGCCCATCATGAAATAATGCCCGGCCGGCACCTTGCAGGTAACACCGGCGGCATTGTAAGAACAATTTTCGCGGTAGGGAAAACGCCCGGCATCGGGCACGAAAGCCGGCGCATCGGTATCGTTGAGCAGGTTATGCTGAACCTCGCCCATCTTGGCAAGATACTGTTCCGAATAGTAAAGACGTTCCGGATGCAGATAGTCAGCCGTTTTGGTCATTTCAACCGGCTGGCCATTGATGGTCAAACGCTTGTTTTGGTAGGCCACGGTGTCGCCCGGCAATCCGACAACGCGCTTAATGTAGTCGAGCGACGGATCTTCCGGATAACGAAAAACCATCACATCGCCACGTTGCGGTTCGTTGATGCTAATGATTTTCTTGTTGATCACCGGCAGGCGGATGCCATAGGTGAATTTGTTCACCAAAATAAAATCGCCAACCAACAACGTCGGGATCATCGAGCCGGAGGGAATCTTGAAAGGCTCGAACAGAAAGGAGCGGAGCACGAAGACGATCAGGATGACCGGAAAGAAGCTGGCCCCCCACTCGACCCAAAGGGGTTCCGGCCCATTTTTTACACGAAGCTTGCGGAATTTCAGAATATCAACTGCATAAAGCACGCCGGTAATCACCAGCAGCACGAAAAGAATCAGGGCAAAGTTCATCGCTATTCTCAGTTATCGACACGAAGCACTGCGAGGAAAGCTTCCTGCGGGATTTCCACGCTGCCCACCTGCTTCATCCGCTTCTTGCCAGCCTTCTGCTTTTCCAGCAGTTTTTTCTTGCGCGAAATGTCGCCGCCGTAGCACTTGGCCAGCACGTCCTTACGCATCGCCTTGACGTTTTCACGAGCAATAATATGCGATCCAATAGCCGCCTGAATCGCCACGTCATACATCTGGCGAGGAATCAGTTCGCGCATCTTGGAAGCGAGTTCCCGGCCGCGATATTGCGAATTGGCCCGGTGCACGATCAACGACAGCGCATCGACTTTCTCGGTGTTGATCAGGATATCGAGCTTGACGACATCGGCCGCGCGATATTCCTTGAAGTCGTAGTCCAGCGAGGCATAGCCCTTGGAACAGGACTTCAGCTTGTCGAAGAAATCCATCACCACTTCAGCCATCGGCATCTCATAGACCAGCTTCACCTGCCGGCCGTGGTAATGCATATCGACCTGATTGCCGCGCTTCTGGTTGCACAGCGTAATTACGTTACCGAGATAATCCTGCGGCACAAAGATCGTCGCCGAAATGATCGGCTCGCGTATTTCTTCAATCTTGCTGAGTTCAGGCAATTTGGCCGGGTTTTCGATCTGAACCAGCGTCCCGTCACGCAGCACGACCTCGTAGACAACCGTCGGCGCAGTGGTGATCAGGTCCTGATCGAACTCGCGCTCAAGGCGCTCCTGCACGATTTCCATATGTAGCAGGCCAAGAAAACCGCAACGGAAGCCGAAGCCAAGGGCTTGCGAGACTTCCGGCTCATACTGCAAAGATGCGTCATTGAGCTTGAGCTTTTCCAGGGCTTCACGCAGCGAGTCGTACTGATTGGATTCCACTGGATACAAACCGGCAAACACCTGCGGCTTGATCTCCTTGAAGCCGGGCAAGGCCGAAGCGGCCTTGCGGTCGACCGTAGTGATCGTATCGCCGACCTTCGCCGCTTTCAGTTCCTTGATGCCGGAAATGACGAAACCCACTTCGCCAGCCCGCAACGCATCGCGCGGAACCGATTTCGGTGAAAAAACGCCGACCTGCTCACACAACTGGATAGCACCGGTCGCCATGAACAGCAGCTTGTCCTTCGGACGAAGCACGCCATCAACGACACGAACCAGCATCACCACGCCGACATAATTATCGAACCATGAATCAATGATCAGCGCCTTGAGCGGTGCCGATGGATCACCCTTGGGAGCCGGCACACGGGCTACAACGGCTTCAAGAATATCCTCGACACCAAGACCGGTCTTGGCCGAAGCCAATACCGCATCAGTGGCGTCAATACCGATCACATCCTCGATTTCCTGACGGGCGCTATCCGGGTCAGCCGACGGCAGATCAATCTTGTTCAAAACCGGCACAACTTCGACATCCAGCTCGATGGCGGTGTAACAGTTAGCCACGGTCTGCGCTTCAACTCCCTGCGAGGCATCAACAACCAGTAGCGCACCTTCGCAGGCCGACAGCGAACGGGAAACCTCGTACGAAAAATCGACGTGCCCCGGGGTATCGATCAGGTTCAGATTGTAGATCTTGCCATCACGTGCCTTGTACTGCAGCGAAGCAGTCTGGGCCTTGATGGTAATGCCGCGTTCGCGCTCGATATCCATCGAGTCGAGTACCTGCGCTTCCATTTCACGGTCGGAAAGACCGCCACAAAGATGGATGATGCGATCGGCCAGCGTTGATTTGCCGTGGTCGATATGGGCAATGATAGAGAAATTACGGATGTGATCCATTGATGCTAGTAAAAAAGGGCGCTTTTCCAGCGCCCTTCCCTGTTCAGAAGACCCTGAATTTTAGCGGATTTCGGCCAAATATTCACGGGTTTTAGCCTCATCGAGGAAGTAATGACAAAGCTCTGTTTCGCCATGCAGCAAAACCGGCACCATTTCGTCGTACTTCGCTTCGAGCACCGGGTCGGCATCGACATCAACCACGGTGACCACGGCCGAAAACTCGGCAGCCAACGGTGCCAAAGCCATCTCCATGTCGTGACAGAGGTGGCAGTAGCTGCGGCCAAGCAGGGTCAGTTCAACCCCCACCGTTCAAACCCTTGATTGTGACGAAAGTCTGCATGTCACCACGGCGGATCAACAGCGTAACATTGCTGCCCTTCTCGAACTGGGCAAGCAGTTTATTGAATTGATCAACAGTCTTGACTTCGGTAGTCGCCCCCTTGCTGATGACCGCGATGACAATGTCACCCGGCCGCAGGTCGGCACGTGCACCGGAGCCACGAATCTCTTCGATGAGCAGCCCCGAGTTCATTTTCAGCTCGCGCTTTTGTTCGGCAGTCAGTTCATTGACGACCAGACCGAGACGGTTGGCGGCCTGCTCAGGCGGCTTGCCCCCCCTGGACTGACGAGCGCTGGCTTGTTTTTCGTCGACCATTTCGCCGACCGTAACGGCAATATCACGGGTCGCCCCTTTGCGCCAGACCTGCAGCACCGCGCGACTTCCCGGCCGGACAACCCCGACCATGCGCGGCAAATCGGCCGAGTTGTTGATGGTTTTGCCATCGAACTTCAAGATCACATCACCGGCCTCCAGGCCAGCCTTTTCGGCCGGACCACCTTTTTCAACGGCATTGACCACAGCCCCAATCGGCCTACTCAAGCCCAGCGAGTCGGCCAATTCCTTGCTGACCTCCTGTATGACCACGCCAAGACGACCGCGACTGACTTTGCCGGATGCACGCAACTGACTTTGCACCTCCATTGCCACATCGATGGGAATGGCAAAGGAAAGCCCCATATAGCCGCCGCTGCGACTGTAAATCTGGGAATTTATGCCAACCACCTCGCCGCGCATATTGAACAGCGGCCCGCCCGAATTACCCGGATTGATCGCGACATCGGTCTGGATGAAAGGAACGTAATTTTCCTGCGGCAACGAGCGGCCCTTGGCCGAAACGATCCCTGCGGTGACCGAATTATCGAAGCCAAATGGCGAACCGATGGCGACCACCCACTCGCCCACTTTCAACTGCGCGGTGTCCGCCAATTTGACAGCCGGCAGACCGGTGGCCTCGATCTTGATTAACGCCACATCGGTCCGCTTGTCCGATCCGATAGTCTTGGCCTTGAATTCGCGCTTGTCTGTCAGGCGCACGGTGACCTCATCGGCGCTATCCACTACATGGGCATTGGTCAGTATGTAGCCATCGCTGCTGATGATGAAACCGGAGCCGAGCGATTTGTTCTCGAACTCACGCGGCGTCGCACCGCTGGGTGGGCGAGGAATGAAGCGCTTGAAAAATTCAAAGGCCGGGTCGTTCTCATCGAACGGAAAGGGCATCATCTGGTTTTGGCCACGCGTAACCTGTGTGGTGCTGATATTCACCACGGCTGGCCCTTGCTTCTCGGCAAGCTCAGAAAAATCCGGCAGACCGCGTGCCTGAGCATTAACGAATGAGCAGAAGAAAATTAGCGAAAAAGCAGCAATAAGACGATTCATTGGCAGCATACCTCCTGATTCAACTAGGATCGGGAAATGATGTGGGGACGTTGGGTGAAATTTCCAGAGCCATCTCGAGAACGAAAGCGAACATAAATAACCGAAAGAACAAGTCCCCCACCGGCCCCCAACACCGCTCCCAGATCACCACCGATTTGCGTACCGAGCGCTGCTCCGACAAGCATGGACAGGAGCGGCACGCCGTAGGCCAGATTGGCCGTGCGTCGCACACTGCCAGCAGCGATGGCAACAGTCACACGCTCGCCGACCGAGGCAGCAACGAGATTGTCCACACGGTAAGTCTTCGGTCCGCTGCAAAACATCTGCGTCAAATGCTGACCGCCACAGCCACCCTTTTCGTGACAACGGCCGCAGCCGCCCTGCTCGACTTCAACCAGTGCCTGATCGCCATCCACTGAGCGGACGACCGCCTGGATAGTGCTATTTTCTTCATTCATACTTCACCAACGTCGATCGGGTGCGATATCCAGCAGCGGACGTAATTTAGCCGCAACCGCTTCGCGCGCCCGGAAAATTCTGGAACGTACGGTTCCAATCGGACAGGCCATGATTCCGGCAATTTCCTCGTATGACATCCCATCTATTTCGCGCAATACGATGGCTGTCCGCAATTCCTCTGGCAAAGCTTCCATTGCCGAATTTACGGTCTGGCCAATCTGCTTCGAGAGAAGCAGACTTTCGGGGGTATTGATGTCGCGCAACTGACTCGCATCTTCAAAGCCCTCCGCCTCCTCGGCGTCGTACTCGGTAGACGTTGGAGCACGCCGACCTTGCGAAACCAGATAATTTTTGGCGGTATTGATGCCAATGCGATAAAGCCAAGTGTAGAAGGCACTATCTCCCCGAAAGGACGGCAAGGCGCGATAAGCCTTGATGAATGCCTCTTGTGAAACATCCTCCACTTCCGCTGGATCGCGAATGAAGCGCGAAAGCAGACGGCCCAACTTGCGCTGGTATTTGCTTACCAACTGGTCGAAGGCGCGCTGATCTCCGCCTTGCGCCCGCTCGACCAGTGCCTGATCGATCTCGCGCTCACTCATGGCTCTCGTTTTCCCTGGGGGTAGTCGTTAGTATGTTTATGAATCGGAGTATAGCTCAGCATTTTTTGAGCAGTAGATAGGGGATTATCCTTAATTGTGACTGTCTGTAACGGGAAGATGGGTTTTCCACGTGCTATATTTCAGTCAAAATAATCCCCCTAGAGAACAGCCGTGCAGAATTTTGATGTCCTTATCATCGGCAGCGGGTTGGCCGGACAGTCGGCCGCCCTCAGGCTAGCCGAGCATTGCCGTGTGGCGCTGGTCAGCAAACGGAGCCTGGAAGACTCGGCATCCGGGTGGGCCCAAGGCGGTATTGCAGCAGTTCTCGACAGCCAGGACTCGATCGAGGCGCACATTCAGGACACCCTGATCGCCGGCGCTTGGCTCAATGATGAACCGGCCACCCGCTTTGTGGTTGAAAACGGTCGCCGCGCCATTGAATGGTTGATCGAACAGGGCGTCCCCTTCACCAAGGACGAAGCGGGGTATCACCTGACCCGCGAAGGCGGCCACAGCGCCCGTCGCGTTATTCACGTCGCCGACGCTACCGGCCTAGCCGTCCAAAATACGCTGACCAAAAAAGTCCGCGCCAATCCGAATATCACGGTACTCGAAAGCCACATCGCCATTGACCTGATTACCGGTGAAAAACTGGGAACCGGAGAAAACCGCTGTTTCGGCGCGTATGTTCTGGATAGTCGCAATGGTGAAGTAATCACGATAGGTGCCCCAAACACGCTACTGGCGACCGGTGGCGCAGGCAAGGTTTATCTCTACACGACCAACCCCGACACCTCGACCGGCGATGGCATTGCCATGGCTTATCGCGCCGGCTGCCGAGTTTCGAACATGGAGTTCATCCAGTTCCATCCGACCTGCCTTTATCATCCACAGGCAAAATCTTTCCTGATTTCCGAAGCGGTTCGTGGCGAAGGCGGCCTGCTCCGTCTGCCCGACGGGACGCGCTTCATGCCTGAACACGATGAACGGGCTGAACTCGCCCCACGCGACATCGTCGCCCGGGCGATCGATTTCGAAATGAAGAAACGCGGCCTCGATTGTGTTTTCCTCGACATCTCGCACAAGGGCGAGGATTTCATCCTCAATCACTTCCCCAACATCCACGCCCGCTGCCTCGAACTCGGCATCGATATCGCACGTGAGCCGATTCCAGTGGTTCCCGCCGCGCATTACACCTGCGGCGGCATCGTCAGCGACCTCAAGGGACGAACCGATGTCGCCAATCTCTACGTCGCGGGCGAGGCTTCCTGTACCGGCCTGCACGGCGCCAACCGACTGGCCTCGAATTCGCTGCTTGAGTGCTTGATTTTCTCGGAAGCGGCAGTCAAGGACATTCTCAGCAGAAAAACAGAGGCCCTACCGGAGCTGCCACTTTGGGATGAAAGCCGCGTCACCGATGCCGACGAAGAAGTGGTCATTTCGCACAACTGGGATGAGTTGCGCCGCTTCATGTGGGATTACGTCGGAATCGTTCGCACCACCAAACGCCTGAAACGGGCCAAACATCGCATTGGCTTGCTGACACGTGAAATCCATGAGTTTTACTCGACATTCCGGGTCAGCCATGACCTGATTGAACTACGCAATCTCGTCGTTACGGCCGATTTGATTGTGCGCTGTGCCATGCAGCGCAAGGAAAGTCGTGGCCTGCACTTTTCCCGCGACTATCCTGAAATGCTGAAAAAGGCGAAAAACACGGTTCTCAAGCGTCGTCGTCCGGCACGTTGAAATCAGCCTGCCAGCGGAGAAACACCCGAAGGCGTCGAAAATCCTGTCGATTCAGCGAATCGACGGTAGCAATCAGCGTATGACACTGTCCGTTGTCGGCTACCAACCTGATGATGGTCAACCACGGATGAACCGTTGCCCCCGGCAGCAAGCGGGTCGCCAGGAAATCACTTTCACGAATGCCACGAATGGAAACCTGCCCGGCACGCTCGAGACGAATTGCTGAAAGCTTCGGCGACATCTGCCGCCAGGCTAGTCCAAAAAGTAGCCAGGTCGCCATCACAAACGCCAGCTGAACTAGGGGCGATTGTCGAAAAGCCAGCGCCGCAGCGGTTGCCGAGAAAGCGGCAAGAAGCAAAGCCGCATCCAGAAAACGAGAACGGTGCAGTCCGATGGTAATCGGAAACTGCACCGTTTTTACCTGACGTGCCGGATCAGACGCGCTGGAATACCAGCGAACCGTTGGTGCCGCCGAAGCCGAAATTATTCTTCAGCGCAATATCAATTTTCATTTTCCGTGCCGTATTGGCGCAGTAATCAAGATCGCATTCCGGATCCTGATTGAAAATATTGATGGTTGGCGGCGAGATCTGATGATGAATGGCAAGGACCGTAAATAACGACTCGATACCGCCAGCACCACCCAACAAATGCCCAGTCATCGACTTGGTCGAATTGACCACCACCTTGTAGGCACTATCACCAAACGCCAGCTTGATGGCCGCCGTTTCGTTTTTGTCGCCGAGGGGGGTCGAAGTACCGTGGGCATTCAGATACTGCACATCAGACGGCCCAACGCCGGCATTTTTCAGGGCGTTCAGCATGCTACGCCGTGGGCCATCGGTATCCGGAGCCGTAATGTGGTGGGCATCAGCACTCATGCCAAAGCCGGTTAGCTCGGCATAGATCTTGGCGCCACGGGCCTTGGCATGCTCATACTCCTCAAGAACCATGACCCCAGCCCCCTCGCCCAAGACGAATCCATCGCGATCCTTGTCCCACGGACGACTGGCGGTTGCCGGATCGTCATTGCGGGTGGACAGCGCGCGAGCGGCACAGAACCCCCCCATACCGAGCGGCGACACCGTAGACTCGGCACCGCCAGCAACCATCACGTCGGCATCGCCGTACTCGATGATCCGGGCAGCGTCGCCAATGGAGTGCGTCCCCGTGGTACAAGCTGAAACGAGGGCGATATTCGGCCCCTTGAAGCCATACATGATGGACAGGTTGCCGGAAATCATGTTGATGATTGATCCCGGCACGAAGAACGGGGAAACCTTACGGACACCGCCGGCGATGTACTCTTCCTTGGTCGCTTCGATCAGTGGCAGACCACCAATTCCTGAACCAATGGCGACGCCAACGCGCTCGAGATCGGCCACGTTTTCCTGATCCAGGCCTGCATCACGCACAGCCTGAATGCCGGCCGCCATGCCGAAATGAATGAAAGTATCCATTCGACGGGCATCCTTGGCCGAGATATAGCTGGCGATATCAAAATTCTTGACCTCGCCGGCAATCTGAACCGGAAAGGTAGATGCATCGAACTTGGTGACATGGGCGATGCCGGAGCGGCCGGCCAGAATATTCTGCCAAGCCTCTTCGACGGTGTTTCCGACCGGGCTAACGATACCCAGTCCGGTAATTACGACTCTGCGACGTGCCAAGGTTCACTCCGAAAGCAAATGTGGCAAGGCCGGCCATGGAGGCCGGCCTTGCCTAGGGCAACCAGAATTGGTTTATTTTTTGTTGGCGAGGATGAAATCGACTGCCTGCTGGACCGTGGTGATCTTCTCAGCCTGGTCGTCAGGGATTTCGCACTCGAATTCTTCTTCCAGTGCCATGACCAGTTCGACGGTGTCCAGGGAATCCGCGCCCAGATCGTCCACAAAGGAGGACTCATTCTTGATGTCCGCTTCGTTCACGCCCAGTTGTTCGGCGACGATCTTCTTGACGCGCTCTACGATGTTATCCATTAGAAAAACTCCTTCCCCTCAGGGGTACGAAAAAAAACGTTGCAAGTTTACCAAAAGCCGAGGCTTCCGGGAATTAATCCATAAACATGCCGCCATTCACATGCACTGTCGTGCCCGTGATGTAGGCGGCGGTCGGGGATACGAGAAAACTGACAGCACCGGCGATATCTTCCGGCGTTCCAGCTCGACCAAGAGGAATTGAGGCAAGCATAGCCTTCTTTTGCTCTTCGGTCAGTGCATGTGTCATGTCGGTGGCAATAAAGCCCGGCGCAACACAATTAACAGTGATGTTACGGCTACCCAGTTCGCGAGCCAGCGAACGGGACATTCCCGCAACGCCGGCCTTGGCGGCGCAATAATTAGCCTGTCCGGCATTTCCGGAATAGCCAACGACCGACGTGACATTGACGATACGACCGAAACGCGCCTTCATCATGCCCCGCATGACGCCGCGCGACATGCGGAAAACCGCCTTGAGATTAGTGTCGATTACGGCATCCCACTCGTCGTCACCCATGCGCATGGCCAGATTGTCACGAGTAATCCCGGCATTATTGACGAGAATCGTTATGGCACCGAAATCCGCAACGATATCACCAAGTACCGAGTCGGTCTGGGCCGCATCGCATACATTGAGAGCCACGCCCTTCCCTTTCAGGCCAGCTTCGGCAAGAAAGGCAGAAATCTTTGCCGCTCCATCATCGCTAGTGGCCGTGCCGATAACGGTAGCGCCACGCTTGCCGAGTTCCAGCGCAATGGCACGACCGATGCCGCGTGTGGCACCGGTAACCAGCGCAATCTTGTCATTCAGCATCAACTACTCCAGACCGAGGTTGGCATCGATAGCTAAGATATCGGCCAGGGCAACGCCGGTCACGCCGTCAGCACAGCGCTTGCTCAGACCAGCCAACACCTTGCCCGGACCGCATTCGGCGATCGTCGTGACCCCCATTGCGGCCATCGACTGAATCGTCTCAACCCAGCGAACCGGATTGTAGGCCTGGCGGACCAACGCATCCTTGATACGAACCGGATCGCTTTCGATCGTCACATCCACGTTGTTGATTACCGGAATCGCCGGCACACGCAGAGTCAACTCAGCCAGGCGCGCCGCCAGTTTGTCGGCGGCAGGACGAATTAACGAGGAGTGGAAAGGCGCCGATACCGGCAAGGCCTTGACCATCTTGGCGCCGCGAGCCTTGCAGGCTTCCATGGCACGCTCGACGGCAGCCTTGTGACCAGCAATCACGGTCTGCCCTTGGGCATTGAAATTGACTGGCTCAACAACTTCACCTTGAGCCGCTTCGACGCAGGCTTCAGCAATACGGGCGTTGTCCAGCCCCAGCACCGCCGCCATACCTCCTGTTCCAAGCGGCACGGCGGCCTGCATGGCGGCAGCACGCAAGCGAACCAGCGGTACGGCCTCCTTGAGCTCAAGGACGTTGGCAGCGACCAGCGCCGAGTATTCGCCCAGGCTGTGACCGGCCAGAACGACGGGCTTGCGCCCGCCCTTTTCCAGCCACAGGCGCCAGGCGGCGATGCCTGCCGTCAACATCACCGGCTGGGTATTAACCGTCTGAGTCAGCACGTCGGCCGGCCCTTCGGCAACCATCGCCCAAAGGTCATCACCGAGAGCGGCCGAAGCTTCATCAAAGGTGGCGCGCACCACGGCAGAATCGCCATAGGCAGCCATCATGCCAACGCTCTGTGAGCCTTGGCCGGGAAATACGAAAGCAAAAGACATGTTTGTCCGTCTCCTGAATCAGAATTCGAGCAGGGCAGCGCCCCAGGTAAAGCCTCCGCCAACACCCTCCAGCAGCACTTTCTGGCCGCGCTGGATGCGTCCGTCACGCACCGCCTCATCGAGTGCCAGTGGCACGGAGGCTGCCGAGGTATTGCCGTGACGATCAACAGTCACGATGACCTTGCTACGGTCGACACCAAGTTTTTTTCCCGTCGCATCGATGATGCGAATATTGGCCTGATGCGGAATCAGCCAGTCAACGTCACCGGTCTGAATGCCAGCTGACTGACAGACTTCTTCAGCAACATCCGCCAGCACCCGGACAGCAAACTTGAAGACGGCAGGACCATCCATACGCAGAAATGGGTCGCCAGTTACCTGTCCGCCACTAATCTGGCCGGGAACATTCAGAATGCCATTCTGGCTACCGTCGGCATGCATCGCAGTAGCGAGAATTCCGGGCGTATCCGAGGCTTCAAGCACGACAGCACCGGCACCGTCACCGAATAGCACGCAGGTGCCACGATCGGTCCAGTCGAGGATCCGTGAAAAGACCTCGGCACCAATGATCAGCGCTTTTTTGTGACTACCGGAGCGAATAAATTTGTCGGCAATCCCCAGTGCATAGGTAAAACCGCTGCAAACCGCCTGCACATCAAAAGCCGCCGCCCCTTTGTTACCTAACTGCCCTTGAATCAGACAGGCGGTACTGGGGAAAATAAAGTCCGGCGTCGAGGTAGCGACAATGATCAGATCAATTTCGCTGGCTGCAACACCGGCCATTTCCAGAGCACGCTGCGCCGCCACCAAACCCAGTTCGCTGGAGGTAGTGCCCGGAGCAGCAAGGTAGCGACTGCGAATACCGGTACGCGTGACGATCCATTCATCATTGGTATCGATGCCACGCGCAGCCAGATCGTGGTTACTTACGGGGTTTCCGGGAAGGCAGCTGCCCGTACCGATCAGACGTGCATACATTCAGACACTCTCCACAGCGACGGCTTTAACCGCAGCCATCTGGGCCATACGCCCGGTAATACGCTCCAGAACACGATTTTCCGCAGCATCGAAGGCGCGCGAAATCGCGTTACCGAAGGCCATCACATCAGCCGAACCGTGGCTCTTGACTGAAATCCCCTTGAGTCCGAGAAGAATGGCCCCGTTGTAACGCCGATGGTCAAAACGCTTCTTGAAGTTATTGAGGACGGAAATGGCAATCAATGCGGCAATTTTCGTTAACCAGTTGCGTTTGAACTCGCTACGCAACGAAGAGGCCAACATCTGCGCCAGACCTTCGGAAGTCTTCAAGGCAACATTACCGACAAAGCCGTCGCAAACGATCACATCAGCTTCGCCTTTGAAAATTCCGTCACCCTCGACATTACCGACAAAGTTGAGATCGGATCTACGCAACAGTTCGGCCGCCGCTTTGACAACCTCGTTGCCCTTGATCTCCTCCTCACCAATATTGAGGATGCCGACAGTCGGCCGATCCTTGTGCTCCATGGCGGCCACCAGCATGGCCCCCATGATGCCGAACTGCAGCAAATGTTCCGGCCCACAATCGACGTTGGCGCCCAAATCGAGCATGTGCGTATGACCGTTGATTGTCGGCAGTGGCGCGCAGATGGCGGGGCGATCGATGCCGGGCAGCATTTTCAGCACGAACCGGGAAATTGCCATCAGCGCCCCGGTATTACCTGCAGAAACGCAGGCGTCAGCGTCCCCGGCCTTGACCAGGTTGACGGCGACGCGCATAGACGAGTCCTTCTTGCCGCGCAGGGCGAGCGATGGCGACTCGTCCATGCCAACCACCTCCGAGGCATGGACCAGACGCAGACGAGGATTTTCGGCATGGCTGCCAAGCAAGGGGCGCAAAACCTCCTCCTGACCCACCAGGATGAGATTTGCTGCCGTTTGCTCCGCAAGAAACTGGATAGCCGCCGGAACCGTTACAGACGGCCCGTGGTCACCCCCCATGCAATCAATAGCAATGCGGGTTGTCATAACAAAAGAAAAGGCAGGCGGTCCGAAACGAACCGCCTGCCCCTTCAATGAACGATTACTCGCCCTTTGCCTTCAGGACTTTCTTGCCACGGTAAAACCCGTTGGGAGAAATGTGGTGACGCAGATGCGTCTCGCCCGTGGTCGGCTCGACAGCCAGCGGCGGTGCGACGAGGAAATCGTGAGCGCGATGCATGCCACGCTTGGAAGGGGATTTTTTGTTCTGTTGAACGGCCATGTTGATACTCCAAAAAAATCAGTTCGGCTTGCCTTTAAGCCCGGCCAATGTTGCAAACGGACGAACCCGTTCGCCGGCATCGGCTGCGCCAGGCAAACCACATTTTTCGTGCCGCGGCGCGACTGGCAGAGCCAGGAGAATTTCATCCTCCACCAACTCAACCACATCCAGTTCGCGAGCCACCGGCAGGAAATCCCGGGTGTCGTCTTCCAGCTCATCTTGCGACAAGTCGGCGCCTTCAGGAACGAGTTCCAGCAGGCTGTCGACATCGAGTTCATGAGGAACGGCGTTCAGGCAGCGCTGACAGGCCAGCGGGATAACTCCCGAAACCTCCAGATGCAGCATGCACTCTCCGCGCGCCCCCTGAGACCCCTGAAGGCGGAAAGATACCTCTCCCTCCACCTCGGTCAGCAGATCATGCAGACGCTCAAGGACAGAGACTGGCAGCGTTCCCTCAAGAACACGGCCTTCCCTAGCAAAAACAAAAGCGTCTGAAATTCTTTTCAATGTTGAGCTGTTACGACTTAAACCCTAGATGATATTATTTTTGGCTTTCCAAGTCAAAACAAAGTGCTGCTTCAAGAAGTAATCGCAACACCTTGTTGTAACGAGCCTTTCATGCCACCAAAACTAATTCTCGCGTCAACCTCGCCCTACCGGCGGGAGTTGCTGGGCCGTCTCGGGCTGCCTTTTGAAGTCGCCAACCCGCAAACCGATGAAAGCCCCCTCGCCGGTGAAACACCTGAGGCCATGGCTTTGCGCCTGTCTGAAGCCAAGGCACGAGCAGTTGCTGAAGCATATCCGGATGCCCTGATCATCGGTAGCGACCAGGTCGCTACAGTCGATGGTGAAATCTATGGCAAGCCCGGCACCCACGAGCGCGCCGTCGAGCAACTGCGAGCCCTGTCGGGGAAAACCGTTAATTTTTTCACTGGCCTCTGCCTGTTCAATTCAAGGACCGGCGAAGCCGATGTGCATGGCGTTCCGACACTGGTAACTTTTCGCCAACTGCGCGACACGGAAATTGAGAACTATCTCCGCCGCGAGCCCGCCTACAACTGCGCCGGCTCGGCCAAATCAGAGGGCCTTGGCATCGCCCTGCTGAGCAGCATGAAGGGGGAAGATCCCAACGCCCTGGTTGGTTTGCCACTGATTGCGCTATGCGACATGCTGCGACGTCAGGGCATGGCGATACTTTGATGCCGGGCACACTCTACCTGATACCCGTACCGCTGGGGCCAACGGCTCCAGCGGAATCCTTGCCAGCCAATGTATTGGCGACAATCAAGCCATTGACACATTTCGTCGTCGAACAGGCCAAGACAGCCCGCGCCTTTCTCAAGGCAGCGGGGACCGATACCCCCCTGCAGGAATTGACACTGGTGGAGCTTAACGAGCACACCAAGACCAACGAGCTCGACCTTCTGCTCGCCCCCTTGCGTGCCGGCCACGACGTCGGCCTGCTCTCCGAGGCCGGCTGCCCCGCTGTCGCCGACCCCGGGGCAAATCTGGTGGCACTGGCGCAAAAGGAAAACATCCGCGTCGTTCCGCTCATCGGCCCCTCGTCGCTACTGCTCGCCCTAATGGCCTCAGGCTTGAATGGTCAGCGCTTTGCCTTTCAAGGCTACCTGCCGGCCAAGGAAGCCGACCGAAGCAAAGCCCTGAAAGAGCTCGAAAGCGAATCCAGAAAACGGCAGCAAACGCAAATTTTCATCGAGACGCCATATCGCAACCGGCAAATGTTCGACAGCATCCTGCAAGCCTGCCAACCGGGAACTCGCCTGGCTGTCGCAACCGACCTCACGCTACCCGGCGAATCGGTACTGACGCGAACAATCCAGCAATGGAAAAAACAAACGCCACCCGAAATCGAGCGGCGTCCGTCAGTCTTCCTTCTGCTCGCCTAAGCCGCTACTGAAGACGAACGCCCTGGGCGCTTTCCGAAAAGCCATTCCAGAATCCGGCAAAGGTGCTTGCCCCCAATCGCTTGGCAAAGCGTTCAGCGATATTGTCCTTGACCGAGTAATCAAGGACTTTTTCCGCCTTGATGACATCGCGCGCCACTGAATCCACGCTACCAAAACCATCGGCAAGGCCAAGCTCGACGCTTTGCGCGCCCGTCCACATCAAGCCCGAGAACATCTCCGGGGATTCTTTCAGCCGCTTGCCGCGACCAGCCTTTACGACATCGATGAATTGCTGATGAATATCGTTGAGCAAAAGCTGCGCATGCTCCTTGTGCTGCGGAGCCTGAGGTGAAAACGGGTCGAGGAAGCCCTTGTTTGCACCGGCCGTCAGCAACCGGCGCTCGACACCCAACTTGTCCATCGTGCCGGTAAAACCAAAGCCATCCATCAGCACGCCAATCGAACCAACGATGCTGGCCTTGTCTACATAAATCTTGTCAGCCGCAGCGGCCACGTAGTAACCACCCGAAGCACACATATCCTCGACGACTGCGTATAACTGCTTGTCCGGATACTTGCCGCGCAAGCGCCGGATCTCGTCATTGACAATCCCAGCCTGAACCGGACTACCGCCTGGACTATTGATGCGCAAGATTACTCCGACCGCATTCTTGGCCTCGAAAGCACCGTTGAGTGCCGCGATCAGATCTTCTCCGTTGGCCTCACCCTTGGCCTGGATGACGCCATTCAGATTGACCAGTGCCGTGTGCCGCTCCAAATGTTCGGCATCAGCCCCCCAATCGACAACCGCAACCATGACGACAAGCAGGTAGGCAAAGCCAAGAAACTTGAAAAATATTCCCCAACGCCGCCGCAAGCGCTGCTCCTGCAGCGCCGAGAAGGCCAGTTTTTCCAGCGCCAGGCGTTCCCAGCCAGGTGCATTGTTGGGTGTTTGGGGGTTATCCATGATTATTCTGTTGATCCAAATATATGAGTCCTGCAATTTCGCGGACCCTTAGAGGTTTCAAACCTTTTCCCTGGCAGCGTCCACCGAGACATCTGCCGGATTCCGGAGCATAAAGTGCGCCATGAATCGAGCAAATCAAGTATAGCTTGGAATTATCAAAGAACTCCCCAGGTTGCCAATCAAGCTCCGCCGGAACATGCGCACATTCATTCAAATAGGCATAAACACCACCCTTGTAGCGAATGACAAAGGCCGGCACATCCCGTTGATGGCGCCTTATCGTAAACCTGAATCCCTTACCCACCTCGACCACTTCATGACTAGCGCAGATCAGGCGAAGTTCTTCAGCCACTGATCGAGCTCCTGAACCGTATGCAGACAAGCCAGCGGTCTGCACTCCAGCAAGTGGTCATGGGGATGCGCGCCATAGGTCACCGCCAGACTATCGACACCGGCATTGCTGGCCATCAGCAAATCGTGCGAAGTGTCACCGATCATTATCGTGGCTTCGGGGGCAATCTCGCATTCCGCCATCAGTTCTTCCAGCATCTGCGGATGCGGCTTGGAATGACATTCGTCGGCGCAGCGCGAAGTCTGAAACAGCGGACGCAGCCCGGAATGATCAAGCGTCCGGTCAAGACCGGGACGACTTTTTCCCGTCGCGACCGCCAGGATATGCCCAGCGGCCTGCAGACGGGCGAGCATTTCACGCACCCCGGCAAACAGATTCAACTCGTGGTCGCTTGACAGGTAATGAAAGCGATAACGCTCGATCATTTCCTGATAGCGCTCAAGCGGCAGATCGGGAACCGCATGGCGCAAGGCATCAGACAAGCCAAGCCCGATCACATGGCGGGCGCGCGCATCATCCGGGATCGCCAGACCAAGGTCGCGACAGGCCGACTGTATGGCATTAACAATGGCCCCTGCCGAATCGAGCAAGGTGCCATCCCAATCAAAAACGACCAGTTCGTATTTCATTGACTTCAACAACCCTTCGCTAAAATATCCGCCAGATTCTCGGCGGTGAATTCTCGTACATTTTGCTGGTCGACCACCGCGATGTAGCTCCTTATGCCGTCCGGCAAAGGCGCGACGCACTCCAGCGGCGCCGCCGAAAGCGGATGTCGAAACGCCATGCGCCAAGCGTGCAGCGCCATGCGTTTGAGGCCGTTACGCTTGCTCTCTCGATTCAGAGCGAAATCACCATATTTTTCGTCACCGAGAATGGGAAAACCAAGGTGCGCCAGATGGACACGAATTTGATGGGTCCGTCCGGTTTTTAGCTGGGCTTCAAGCAAGCTCATCTCCGGCCAGCGCGCCAGCAGGCGAAACACCGTATGCGATGGCTTGCCCTCAGGGTTCACCGAGACGCGGCGCTCACCACTGTCCGTCAGATATTTATACAGCGGCAACTTGACGTGTTGGGTCGTGTTCATCCAGCGCCCCTTGACCAGAACCAGGTAACGCTTGTCCGCCCCGGCCCCGTGCTCACGGAACATGTCGTGGAGCGCCGTCAATGCCAGCCGCTTCTTGCCGACCAGCAGCACACCCGAGGTTTCACGGTCGAGGCGGTGGGCCAACTCAAGGAACTTGGCTTGCGGCCGTTGCCGACGCAGTGCCTCAATAACGCCAAAACTGACCCCGCTACCGCCGTGCACCGCAATCCCTTCCGGTTTGTCGATAACCAGCATGGATTCATCTTCGTAGATGATCGGCAGATCGACCCGTTGCTTGGCGGCTTCGTCGACCTCATTCTGCGGCCGTTCGGCAATGCGAATAGGTGGAACGCGCAGTTTATCGCCGGCGCACAGGCGGTAGGTCGCATCGACCCGGCCGCTATTTACCCGCACCTCGCCACTACGCAGAATGCGGTAAAGATGGCTTTTTGGAACACCCTTGCAATGCCGGATCAGGAAGTTATCCAATCGCTGGCCCTGCTGCTCTTCGTCGATCACCAGATGGGTGACTGAATAGTTACCAGCGCTGTTCATTTTCTAATATACTGCCCACGTTTTACGTCTCGGTTTGCAAGAGATTCAGAACCGTCAGACCGTTTGCCTCGTGCATAAAGCGCGACTGCCACGCGGCAGGCTCCGAAGCCTCACTTGTGCGACTTGTACAAGCCAGACCAACGTAAAACGACTGGTTAAGTTCACTCACCAAAAGTAGTGATGTTAATGGATTAGCCCGCCGTAAGCACGCACGGATTGCCCGTTGCAGGAATTTTCAGGTTGCGCATTTCAATAAAAAACACGCGACCGTTTGTTGATCAGCACTTTCATCATCGCCTTTGCCATTTACCCATGACGCAACCCGATAACTGAAACTGTCGCTGCCTGTACGGGTGTTCCGTTGCAGCGTGCCCAAGCGCGCTGGAGCCCCAATACAATGAAACGCATGCTATTCAATGCGACACAGGCGGAAGAACTCCGTGTCGCCATTGTCGATGGTCAGAAACTGATTGACCTCGACATTGAGTCCGCCGCCAAAGAGCAACGCAAGAGCAACATTTACAAGGGTGTCATTACCCGCATCGAACCCAGCCTCGAAGCGTGCTTCGTCGACTACGGTGCCGATCGCCACGGTTTTCTCCCATTCAAGGAAATTTCTCGCGCCTACTTCCAACCCGGCGTCGAGGTAAGTCGCGCCAAGATCAACGAAGCGCTGAAAGAAGGCCAGGAACTGATCGTTCAGGTCGACAAGGACGAGCGTGGCAACAAGGGCGCCGCCCTGACCACCTACGTTTCGCTGGCCGGCCGATATCTGGTCCTGATGCCGAACAATCCGCGCGGCGGCGGCGTTTCCCGTCGCGTTGACGGCGACGAACGCACCGAACTGCGCGAAGTCATGGATCAGCTTGAAGTCCCCAACGGCATGAGCCTGATCGCCCGTACCGCTGCCATCGGCCGCCAATCCGAAGAATTGCAGTGGGACTTGAACTACCTGCTGCAACTTTGGACCGCCATCGAAGGCGCCGCCAAGCAACAAAACGGCGCCTTCCTGATTTACCTGGAAGGTAGCTTGGTCATTCGTGCCATTCGCGACTACTTCCATTCGGAAATCGGCGAAATCCTCATCGACACCGACGAAGTCTATGACCAGGCCCGCGCCTTCATGGGTACGGTGATGCCGGCCAACATCAATCGCGTCAAACGCTATCGCGACGATGTTCCCCTGTTCTCACGCTTCCAGATCGAGCACCAGATCGAAACGGCGTTTGTCCGTCAGGTAAACCTGCCGTCCGGTGGCGCCATCGTCATCGACCATACCGAAGCACTGGTTGCGGTCGACGTCAACTCAGGTCGCGCCACCAAGGGTGCCGACATCGAAGAAACCGCCTTCAAGACCAATCTGGAAGCGGCTGAAGAGCTGGCCCGCCAGTTGCGCCTGCGCGACCTTGGCGGCCTGATCGTCATCGACTTCATCGACATGGAAAACCAGCGCAACCAGCGCGAGGTCGAAAACCGGCTGCGCGATGCGCTGCGTTTCGACCGGGCCCGTGTCCAGATGGGCAAGATCAGCCGCTTCGGCCTGATGGAACTGTCCCGTCAGCGCCTGCGCCCTGCCCTGGCTGAAACCAGCTACATCTCCTGCCCGCGCTGCACCGGCACTGGACACATCCGCTCCACTGAATCCGCTGCGCTGCACATCCTGCGCATCCTGGAAGAAGAGGCGATGAAGGAAAACACCGGTGCCGTGCATGTCCAGGTCCCGGTCGATGTCGCTACCTTCCTGCTCAACGAAAAGCGCCCGGATATCCAGGCCGTCGAGCTGCGCCACAAGGTCACCATCCTGCTGATTCCAAACGTTCATCTCGAAACCCCGGCGCACACGATTACCCGCCTGCGCCACGATGACCTGAACAACGAGGAAATCCGCGAGCCGTCCTACAAGATGGTCGACATGCCGCTGGAGGAAGCCATCAAGCAAGCGACCCAGATGGAAGCCGCCAAACCCCGTCAGGAAGCGGTCGTCAAGGGCATCTCTCCGGATCAGCCGGCCCCGATGATGGCCGAAAGAATTGTTGAAGTTGCCTCAACGACTCCAGCCCAGAGCGATAGCGGCTTGATCTCCAAGATCATGTCCTGGTTCCGCACCCCGCCCAAGGCGGTTGAACCGGCTCCGGCGCCCGCACCGGCGAAGAAAGCTCGCGAGGGCCGTAACGATGGCCGTCGTGAGCGCGGCGAAGGCCGTGGCGATAACCGCCGCGGTGGCCGCAACGGCAACCAGGAGCGTAGCGAACGTGGTGAACGTCCGGAACGGGGCAATCGCAACGAACGCAACGCTGAAAAGGCACCGCGCGAGGAGTCGGCCGCAGCCACCGGCGAACGTCCGGAACGTCAGGAACGCCGTCCGCGCGGAGAACGCAAAGAACGCCGCGAGCGCCAGCAACCTGAAGTCGTCGAAAACAAGTTGACGCCTGAAGTTGCAGCCGCCGAGGTTACGGCGAACAATGCGGCGATCAACGCCCCCGAAGGTCAGGAAAGCGGCAACGGAGAAGAACAAGGCGCCCGTCGCCGTGGTCGCCGTGGCGGCCGTGGTCGTAGCGAACGTCGCAACGAAACCGACAGCGCCACCGCGGCACCGGTTGCCCAGGACAACAGCTCGATGGCCGACGAAGCCATTGCTCCGCCGGTCAGCCAGGAGCCACTGGTTGTCGTAATCCCGGCCGCCGAAGCCGAAGCTCCTGCTCCGGTCGAAGCATCTGCCCCGGCAGCGCAGCCTGAAGTCGTTGCGGAAGTCCCGCCAGTCGAGGAAAAACCTGCACCGGTCGTCGCTGAAATCGCATCGGTTGCTATTGAACCCGCCCCCGTTGTTGCTGCACCGGTTGAAGCTGTCGCAGTTGAGATTGTGGAAACCGTTGAAGTTGCAGCCCCACCGGCACCGACCGTAGTCGTTGCGACAGTCAATCTGGAAAAATCCCTGGTCGAAAGCGGCCTGGTATTGGTCCAGACCACGGCACCGGCAGTTATCGCCCAGGAACCGCCGGTCAAGCTTGGTCGTCCGCGCAAGCAGAAGCCGGCTGGCGAACAGGCCGAGGCAGCACCGCTGGTGATGGTTGAAACAGGCAAGTAAAACGCCTGCACTAAAAAAGAAGGGGCGCCCATGGGTGCCCCTTCTTTTTGTCTATCGCACGAGATAGCTATGGCTTACCGAGTCTTCCCCTGATTTCATCGATCAGCCCCTGGGCGCCGTCTTCGACCATATCGAGCACCAGATCGAAGCCGTGACCGAGACCGTAATACGGATCAGGAACCTCCTCATCATCAAAGTTCTTGGCAAACTCCATGAACAGTTTGATGCGTGTTTTCTGCTCCGGCGTTGCCATGCGAAGCAGGTTTTCAAGATTGCTCCTGTCCATCGCCAGGATCAGGTCGAAATAGTCGAGATCCTGCCGGGCGACCTTGCGGGCACGAAACTGGGTAAGGTTGTAGCCACGGGCGGCGGCGGCGCGCTGCGTCCGCGCATCGGGAGCTTCACCGACGTGGTAACCGTGGGTTCCCGCAGAGTCGACTTCGACCCTATCACCTAATTTATTGTTTTTTATATACTGCCTGAGGACCCCTTCCGCCGTTGGGGAACGACAGATGTTGCCCATACAGACGAGCAGCACGCGAAAGCTCATTTTGTCTCATCTCCGTCAGGGTCGTGCTGCGCCGCGCCGAATACCCGCTCCCTGAGCCGGAACAGATCATCGCGGGCTGCCGCCGCTTTTTCGAATTCCAGGTTTCTCGCGCACTCCAACATCAATTTCTCGAGCCGTTTGATCTCCCTGGCTACTGTCTTCTCATCCATTGCCTCATATACGGCCTGCTGCTGAGCTGCCTTCAATTCGGTCTGAGCGGATTCCGCATCATAAACGCCGTCGATGATGTCCTTGATTTTCTTGGACACCCCGCGCGGCGTAATACCGTGCTCCGCATTGAAAGTAATCTGTTTTTCCCGCCGCCGCTCGGTTTCGGCAATCGCACGCTGCATGGATTTTGTAATCGTATCAGCATAAAGGATTGCCGTGCCATTGAGATGGCGCGCGGCGCGGCCCATGGTTTGAATCAGCGAGCGCTCTGAACGCAAAAAGCCTTCCTTGTCGGCATCCAGAATGGCAACCAGGGATACTTCGGGAATATCCAGCCCTTCGCGCAGCAGATTGATGCCGACCAGCACGTCGAACTCACCCAGACGCAGATCACGGATGATTTCCACGCGCTCGACGGTATCGATGTCCGAGTGCAGATAGCGGACCTTGATGCCGTTATCGGCCAGGAAATCGGTCAGATCCTCAGCCATGCGCTTGGTCAGCGTCGTCACCAGGACCCGTTCGCCGAGTGCGATACGTTTTTTGCTCTCGGCCAGCAAATCGTCGACCTGTGTCGATGCCGGACGCACCAACACCTCCGGATCAACCAACCCGGTCGGCCGGGCCACCTGCTCAACGACCTGCCCGGCATGCTCATTTTCGTAATCGGCAGGCGTCGCGGAAACAAAAATGGTCTGCCGCAAATGCGCCTCGAACTCGCTGAATTTCAATGGCCGGTTGTCGAGCGCCGACGGCAGGCGGAAGCCGTAATCGACCAGATTTTCCTTGCGCGATCGGTCGCCCTTATACATCGCACCAACCTGGCCGATAGAGACATGCGATTCGTCAATGAACATCAAGGCGTCCGAAGGCAAGTAATCGATCAGGGTCGGCGGCGATTCGCCCGGCTTGCGCCCGGAAAAATGCCGCGAGTAATTTTCGATCCCTTTGCAGAAACCGATCTGGTCGAGCAATTCGAGGTCAAATTTGGTGCGTTGCTCGATGCGCTGTGCTTCGACCAGCTTGTTGTTCCGGGTGAAGAAATCGATACGTTCGCGCAATTCATCCTTGATCGCCTCGATGGCACGAACAACCGTAGCCCGGGGCGTCACGTAATGCGAAGCCGGGAAAACGGTAAACCGCAGCGCCTTGTGCAGCAGATGGCCGGTCAGCGGATCGAAGAACTGCAGGCTTTCGATTTCGTCGTCGAACAGCGAGACACGGATGGCATGCTCGGCATGCTCGGCAGGAAAAATATCGATGATGTCGCCACGCACACGGAAGATGCCGCGATGGAAATCGACATCGTTGCGTTCGTACTGCATGTCGATCAGGCGCTTGACGATGGCCCGCTGATCCAGGCGATCCCCAACGCGCATGGTCAGGATCATGTTGTGGTACTCGTCGCGGTCGCCGAGACCGTAGATGCAGGAGACGGTCGCGACGATCACCACGTCGCGCCGCTCGATCAGGCTCTTGGTGGCCGACAGGCGCATCTGCTCGATGTGGTCGTTGATCGAGCTGTCTTTCTCGATGAAAAGATCGCGCGAGGGCACGTAGGCTTCGGGCTGGTAGTAGTCGTAGTAGGAGACAAAATACTCGACGGCGTTTTCCGGAAAGAACTCCTTGAACTCCGAATAGAGCTGGGCCGCCAGCGTCTTGTTCGGGGCCAAAACCAGCGCCGGCCGGCCGGTCCGGGCGATGACATTGGCCATCGTGTAGGTTTTCCCCGAGCCGGTCACACCGAGCAGCGTCTGATAGGACAACCCATCCTCCAGGCCTTCGACCAACAGGCGAATCGCCTCGGGCTGGTCGCCAGCCGGTGGAAACGGTTGATGCAATCGATACGGGCTGCCTTCAAAACAGACAACCGGGATACTGGTCTTGGTTTCGCTCATGCTAAAATTCTTCGGTTTTCCTCGCGCGGCAAAGGCGCTGCGCGGACAGTGTTCCTATTATTCCATGGAGACCTTATGTCCTCTTCGATCTTTGCTGCGGTAGAGATGGCCCCGCGTGATCCCATCCTCGGCCTGAACGAATCATTCAACGCCGACACCCGCGGCACCAAGGTCAACCTTGGCGTCGGTGTTTACTTCGACGACAACGGCAAAATCCCCCTGCTCGCAGCCGTCAAGTCGGCCGAAGACGCACGCGTCAAGGCTGCATTACCGCGCGGTTATCAACCGATCGAAGGCTCTCCGGCCTACAACCAGGCCGTGCAGAACCTGTTGCTCGGCAAGGAATCCGAACTGATCGCCAACGGCCAGGTCATCACCGCCCAGTGCCTGGGCGGCACCGGCGCGCTGAAGGTTGGTGCCGATTACCTGAAACGCCTGAACCCGAAGGCCAAAGTCTATATCAGCGATCCCTCCTGGGAAAATCACCGTGCGCTGTTCGAGTCGGCCGGTTTCGTTGTCGAAAACTATCCGTACTACGATGCCGCCACCCGGGGCGTCAATTTCACCGGCATGAAGGCCTGCTTGAACAGCCTGGCCGCCGGTTCCGTCATCATCCTGCACGCCTGCTGCCACAACCCGACCGGCGCCGATCTCTCGGATGCCCAATGGCAGGAAGTTGTGGACGTCTGCCGCGAGCGTGGCCTGGTGCCCTTCCTCGACATGGCCTACCAAGGCTTTGCCGACGGCATCGACGCCGATGCCGTCGCCGTCCGTGCCTTCTCTGCGTCCGGCCTGCAGTTCTTCGTCTCCAGCTCTTTCTCGAAAAGTTTCTCACTTTACGGCGAACGCGTTGGCGCGCTGTCCGTCATCACCGCCAGCAAGGAAGAATCCGCTCGCGTCTTGTCGCAAGTCAAACGGGTAATCCGCACCAACTACTCCAACCCGCCGACTCACGGTGGTGCTCTGGTTGCCGCCGTCCTCGCGACGCCGGAGCTGCGTCAGATGTGGGAAACCGAACTGTCCGGCATGCGCGACCGCATCCGTGCCATGCGCACCGGTTTGGTCGATGCCATCAAGGCACAGGGCGTCGCTCAGGATTTCTCCTTCGTCGTTCAACAACGCGGCATGTTCTCCTACACCGGTTTGACCGCTGCCCAGGTCGAACGGATGAAGGACGAATTCGGCATCTACGCCGTGTCGACCGGGCGTATCTGCCTGGCGGCGCTGAACACCAAGAATCTGGAATATGTCGCCAAGGCCATCGCCGCCGTGACCAAAGCCTGATTTTTTCAAGGCGAAACAAAAAGGGCGAGACCGCGGTCTCGCCCTTTTTTATTTGCTACCGGAAGCCGTGAGATCCGGCAGTATCCCCGAGACATGGACAGGCACGTGCCGACTCGACACGGAGGTCTGGATGCCGATGCTCAGCGTGGCATCAATCGGCCGATCGCGACGGGCCAGGAACTGACCGGTCGCCGTCATCATGCCGGCGTCGAGCCGAATATCGCGGCCGATGACCTGCCCGGGATTGATCGTAATGTTGGAGCGCAAACGATCGAACTTGGTCGCCCCGGAGCGCACCACGGAACCACCACCACGTCTGGCCACCTCCCCGAGATCGACCCCATACAAAATACCCCGCGTAATATCCGCATCAAGCATACCTTCGAGACTATTCCACATGCTCGCCCAATCGTTTCCACCGGCTCTCAGGCGCAATGTGCCACCCAGGTCGCCCTCCAGCTTCAGCGTCGGCACGAACGCCGCACTTAGTTGACGACAATCGATTCGGTGCAGACTGGCATCACCGGCCATCACCAGACCATTACTCCAGTCGAGCAACCAGTTGCCTTTCAGGATACCGCCAAGGAAGGTGGTATCGATGCTCTGAATCAGCAGCTTGTTTTTTTGCAGCAGCCCCTTGGCTTGCAGCGAGTCGAAAGAAACCGGCATGCCGGCGGGCTTCCAGGCCATGCCTTCAATATTGAGCAGCAATCCTTGGGGGGTAGGTACGACAGCCAGCCGGATGCTGCGATCGACTGCCTGAAAGGCGGCCTTCTCAATACTGCCATCGGCCTTGAAGATAATCTCCCCGGCGATATCGCGTAGCGCAATATCGCGCACCGTCACTGCGCCGCGCTCGATGCGAAGGCGCCGAATCACCACCTCGTCAGCCGCCGAACCCCGCGCCGCGCCAAATATCGGCAAAGCGACCAGACGATTGGCTGAAAGTACGGCACCGACGACATCGACACGGGAGATCCGATGTGGCCGGCTCCCCAGCAGAGCAAACGGGGACGCAATGTGGATTGTCTCGATTCGCGAATCGCCAGCTTCGCCAATCCGAACATCCGCCAGGTTCAATTGCGGCTGCGGCAAGAGCGTCATGCCAACGTGACCGACCTTGACCGGCGTTTGCAAAAAACGGCTCGCCGCCGCCTCGATCGCCGGCTTGAAATCAGCATAGGGGTAAAACAGCACCAATCCGAGCAGTAAAAGTAAGGCACCGGCAAGTCCGAGCAGTCCCCACTTCAGCAACGGAACTCTCTTCCCATCGTCATCATGCTTGTCGGGAACTAGCTCACGCGACGTGATCGCTGCTGTCCCCGACGATACGGCGCTCTTGTTGCCTGACGAAGGAAGAATCGGTTTGCCGAAAAAAGAAAATTTGCCGCCCATGCTGTCGCCCTTTGGACGGTCAGGAGGGGAAAGGGATTTCGGGCCGAAAGTCGAAAATTGGGAAAGCGCCGAAACCTGTTCCTTGTGGCTCGGCAGCCCGCTTTCCGCCCAAACCGAGGCCGCTTCGAGCCTCGGGCCGATAAACCCGCCCTCCTCCAGTTCACGAAGCGCGCTCTCGACCATGCGCGGATTTTCCATCTTTACCGACAGCTCCTCGATGGTCAGTTTTCCATCAACCTGAACCAGGACCATGCGAAGGTTACGCTGTACAACCCGCGTACTTTGCCGAACCGCCTCGTCCCCCATCGGCGTTTTTGCATAAACAAGCTTAGGATCCATACGTAAGTTTTTTTCTTCTAAAAGCCACAAGACGCTTGACGCAAGCGGGTTCGATACCTATAATGCGCTCCTCTGTTCCTCGATAGCTCAGTTGGTAGAGCGCCGGACTGTTAATCCGTAGGTCCCTGGTTCGAGCCCAGGTCGGGGAGCCAGAGAAAACCACATTTAGCCCAATCATCAAGATTGGGCTTTTTGCTTTCCGGCCCAAGTTCAGCCACGGCACAGTTGCATTCCATTACTGCCCCCTCCCCGCTGAATGGTCGAAAATTCAACGCCAGATGATAACCGGCGTTTGCTTGCTCAAACAATGCTTGACCCAACCTAAAGCCGCTTGGGCAAGGATTACTCGCACTTTTAATCTCACACATCGGCAAAGCGATAAGCGATTTCCGCGAATTCGGCCTGAATTTCAAGAAACAGATCGACCAGCCGGGGATCGAAATGCTTCCCGCTGTCGGCACGAATGACGTTGATCGCCTCGTCTATCGGCAATGCTTCTTTGTATACGCGCTTGCTGACCAATGCATCGAAGACGTCGGCGATGGCCATTAAACGGGCGGCCAGCGGAATTTCATCGCCCTGCAGCAGGTCCGGATAACCACGGCCGTCCCAGCGCTCATGATGCCAACGGGCAATCTGCCGCGCCACTTCGAGGAAGGCCAGAGCCGGGCTGCCGTCACCGGCGATGGCGGGATTTGCATCCTTGACCCGCTGCATGGCCTGGGCAATGGCATCGGCACCGATCTGGCTATGCTTTTTCATTATTTCAAATTCGTCGTCCGAGAAGCGCCCAGGTTTATACAGGACGCTGTCGGGAATGCCGACCTTGCCGATATCGTGCAGAGGCGCCGCCTTGACGATAGAAGTGAGTTCTTCCTCAAGCAGATTGCCGAAGCGCTCCGGGTGCCTTCGAATGGCGTGAACCAGCGCCTCGACGTAGGACTGGGTTCGATGAATGTGGTTTCCGGTGTCACTGTCGCGCGTTTCGGCAAGAATCGCCAGGGCATGCAGGCTGGCGCTCTGGATCACCTCGTTGTCACGCATGCGCCGTTTGACTTCGGCGTCGAGAAAGGCGTTCTGATCCCTGAGCCACTCCTTGGCCCGTTTGTTTTCGAGTTGAGTATGAACCCGTGCCAAAACGACGGCCGGCTTGACCGGCTTGGCAATGTAATCCGCGGCGCCAAGTTCGAGGCCACGCTCTTCGTCCATGGCCGAATCCTTGGCAGTCACGAAGATGACCGGAATGTCGCGGGTTACGATGTTTTCGCGCAGATGTTCGAGAACCGAGTAGCCATCCATTTCCGGCATCATGACGTCGAGCAGAATCAGGTCCGGGCGCGGTTCGGAAAGTGCCGAGCGCAGCGCGCGCTGGCCGCCGGTAGCGACTTTGACCTGATAGAAAGGGGCCAGCACCGCACCGAGAATCTCCAGATTTTCCGGCTGATCGTCGACCAGGAGAATGGTTTGCAGGTGCTTGTTCATGCTGTTTCCAGGGTGCTCAGTGCTTCATCATAAGCGAAGCGTGAAATTTGTTGTCCCAGACGCTCCAGGACGACCGGCTCCAGCACCCCGGCCAGGACGCTCCGGTTTTCCTCGAAATAGTGCCGTGCAGCGATATCGTCGGCCGCCAGCAACACCTTGAGCCGGGCCAGCAGGCGCCGCGGACTGACCGGATCGGGCAATGCGAGCGCAGGAGGAACGATGGCCTCCGGCGTAGCGAGGAGCGCCACGATGTCGTTGATCAAACGGGGCAGTTCCTCGGCCAACTGGTCCAGGTGAACCTGGGCAGCTTGCAGAACGGGATCCTTGAGCGACCTTTCCAGTTCGGTGGCAAGCCGTTGAATAGCGGCCGCCCCGATGCCGCCAGCTCCCCCCTTCAGGGAATGGGCGCAGGACTCGGCCTCGCGAATGTGCTGTTGCGCGAGGTGGTCACGTAATTTCTCCACGTCATCGCGATGGCCATCGGCAAACAGTTGCAAGATCCGCAAATAGGAGGAAATTTTGCCGCGAACGATGTTCAGTCCGGCATCGACATCGAGACCTTCAATATCTCTCAGCCTCGCCTCCAACAACGGATTACTGTCCTGGGGCATCTCGGCGCGGGGCAAAACATCGTCTTCCGGCACACTTTCTTCACGGCGCGGGAGCCAGTGAAGCAGCGCATCGATCAGCGCCTTCGGGTCGATCGGCTTGGCGACATGATCGTTCATGCCCGCCTCCAGGCATAACTGACGATCCTCGGCAAAAGCATTGGCGGTCATCGCCAGAATCGGCAGTTCGGAGCGGCCGGGCAAGGTGCGAATCCGCCGGCAAGCTTCCAGACCATCCATGCGCGGCATCTGGATATCCATCAGGATCAGTTCATAGGCATTGGCGCGCGCCATATCGACGGCCATCTGGCCATCCTCGGCCAGATCGACCGAGACACCGGAGTCGTGCAGCAGTTCAAGCGCCACTTCCTGATTCACCCGATTGTCCTCGGCCAACAGAATGCGACGACCCTGCAACTTGCTGCGGACATCGACGATACTGATCTCCGGACTTGTCGGTTTGAGCAAATAGCCGGGCTGAGTACGCGCGATCGCATCGAACAAGCTGGAGGGGGTGGCGGGCTTGCTGAGGATGCCGTCGATATCCCGACTCGCGGCTACCCTGGCCAGGTAATCGCGCCCCGGCACCGTCATCAGAATGATGCTCGGGTGCTCTGCCGGACAGGCCTGACGCAGCTTGCGCGCGGTCTCGATACCATCCATCCCGGGCATTTCGGCATCGATCAGGACCAAGCCAAAATGCCGGTCTAAACGCGCCGCCTCGACCACCTCGCGCACCGCATCGGAACCGCGGGCCGCCGCAGAAACCTCAAGGCCGAATCGGGCCAGCGTCTGCATGATCGCTTCACGAGCCTCCGGCAGATCGTCCACCACCAAGGCCCGCGGTTCGGCCATACCGATCTTCGGGATATCCGGGACACCCTGGCCATTGAGCATCAGCAAGGGCACCTCGACCCAGAAAGTGCTCCCCTTGCCGGGTTCGCTGACGACCCCCACGGCCCCGCCCAGCAATTCCGCCAGGCGCCGGCTGATGGCGAGCCCCAGTCCGGTGCCGCCAAACTGCCGGGTGGTCGAACTGTCGGCTTGTTCGAACGCCTGGAATATCCGCGATTGCTGCTCAGCAGTCAGACCGATGCCGGTATCGCAGACCTCGAAGCGGACGTGCAACTGACTGGCCGAGCGGCTGACCGCTTTAGCCCTGAAGACGACGCTCCCCGTGTGGGTAAATTTGACGGCGTTGCTCGCGAAATTGACCAGAATCTGCTGCAGGCGGACGCTGTCGCCCCGCAGCACGAACGGCAGCTCCGGATCGATGCGCACGACGAGCTCGATCCCTTTTGCGGCGACCGCCTCGCCAACCAGATTGGCGATGTTCTTGAAGAGCTCGTCCAGCTTGAACTCGACGCTCTCCAGGCTCAATTTGCCGGCCTCGATCTTCGAAAAATCGAGAATGTCGTTGATGATGCTCAGCAAGTGCTTGGCGGCATCGGTAACCTTGTCGAGCTGTTCAATCTGCCGGGGCAGCACCGCCTCGCGCCGAAGCAGATGGGTGAAACCGATGATCGCGTTGAGCGGCGTCCGGATCTCATGGCTCATGTTGGCCAGGAATGCACTCTTGGCTGCATTGGCCGTCTCGGCAACCTCCTTGGCCTCGGCCAGTTCGGAGGTCCGGTCGCGGATCATCTCTTCGAGATGGTCGCGGTGGCGGATCAACTCATTTTGCGCGCTGCGATGCTCGGTTATGTCGTAAGCGACGCCGAGCACCCCGATCAGCGTGCCATCCGCCGCCCGCATCGGCGTCTTGGTCGTCTCGAAAAGACCGCGGTAGCCATCGGCCTTGAAGGTCAGCCACTCTTCATTGACCGAAGAGTGGTTGGAACTGGCCGCGATCTCGTCCTTGCTACGGAAGAAATCAGCCTGCTCGCGATCGACGAAGTCGTAATCGGTCCGGCCAATGACGGCCGCTTGGGCGGCACCGAAAAATCGCTCGAAAGGCGGGTTACAGGCCAGATAGACCCCGTTCGGATCCTTGAGCCAGACCAATGCCGGAATCGTTGCAAACAGCGTTTGCAGACGCGTCCGTTCGAATTCGAGTTCCGAGAGCGTTTTCTGCAGATTGCTGTGGATCTGGAGCAGTTCCAACTCGACGCGCCCGGTCAGGGTGAACATCACGGCGGCAAAGGCAACCAGGGTAATGGCGGTAATCAGCGGCACCAGAACCAGCAAGCGCTTGGTGCGCTGCAACTGCACATCACCGTCTTCACGAATGTGGTCATTCAGCGTTTTGAGATCATCGAGCAGAAAATCCTGACGTTGCTGGAGAAAATCGATGGCGTTCACCAGCGTCCTCACCGCGACATAGTATTCGCCGCCCTCGCTGACATTCAGGCCTTCACCGAAGCGGCGCAGCAAGGATTTCTCCTGCAGACTGCTTTCGCTGAAAGCCGGATTGGCCAACTGCCCCTTGATGCCATCGATTTCCCGCCGGATCAGCTGCCAACTACCGGCAATGGCATCCGCCTGGGTCGGCGCTTCCCTGGCCACCCCGTCAAGCAGCCGGTCGAAATCGTTCACCGAGGCTTCCCAGCTCTTGCGCTGCTTGATCAGTTCCGGCGTCGATAGCAGGCGCTCCGTGTGGTACTTCAAGGCCAGGACGGATTTATAGGCGTCCTCGACGGCGCGCTGGCGGGCGACGACCGCGCTGTAATCGAAAGCCAAATAGGCGACCGCCACCCCGCTCAGCAGCGCCCCGAGGATGAGCACGGCGAACCCATACAGCGAGATATTCCGGATGCTTCGTGGGTTTTTGATCACAACCTGACCTGCCATTATCGATTCACGTTCAGCGAGGCCTTGTAGTAGGCAATCTGCTTGTCCCGGCCAAGCCGCTCGGTAATCTTCTCCCATTCCTCGGCCGCCCGGTCGAGCGCCTCTTTCGGCTTCATCTCGCGGTTGACCGCCTTGGCGACGAACTCGTCGGCGACACGGTAATACTCCCCGGCACCGGGAATGGTTATGTCGTAGACGACATTCGCATTCGATAACGACTGGGTGATTTCATCGAGATAGGCTTTGGCCGACTCGGTCGAAAATCCCGACTGATTCCACGAGGCGGGATCTTCAAAATGCGAGCGACGCGACGGGTTGACCGCGGTTCCGCTGATCGCCGTCAGTTTTTTGGTCAGTGCTTTCGAGGTCATGTGAGCGGCAAACTCAAAGGCCAGGGCTTTGTTCTTCGAAGCCTTGCTGACGAAGAAAGTCCAATTGCCGCTGATCGAAGAGACCTGGTTCGGCCGCTCGTCCCACTGGCCGCTTATCGCGTTGAAAACTTCGCCACTGCCCGGAATCTGGCTGTAGCCGATCTTGTCCTTGACCACCGAAGCCGGCGAGTTGACCGCATGCACCCCCATGTCGGCCCAATCGATAGCCATCACCGTCTGCCCGGAAACGAAACTGTTGCGGACGTCGTGGCCGGCAAAATTGACCATGCCCGGCGGGCCATATTTCAGCGTATCGACCCACACCTGCAAAGCCCGGACGAATCCGGGATTGTTGATCCGCGGCTTTAAGGTATCGGGATCGAAGTAGTAGGCAGGATCGTCGGGATGCTTGGCAAAAGCCGCCGCCTGGGCAAAGAACTGGAGCATCGAGATATCGCCCTTGACCCGGTTGCCGGCAACGCCATAGCCCGGCTTGCCATTGCCATTCCAGTCCCAGCCGGTGAAAAACTCGGCAATGTCGCGATAGGCTTTCCACGTTGCGGGTGGCGCCAGGTCATATTTGTATTTTTTCTTGAATCGCGCCTGAAACTCCGGATTGGCGAAAACATCCTTGCGGTAATAGAGATTTATGCAATCGCCATCGTAAGGCAAGCCATAGGCGACGTTATTCCATGACAAGACCGTATTTCGGTAGATCGGCAGCACATCGTCCCAGTCGATCTTCCGCTTGATCGCTTCGGGAACCGGCTCGACGTAACCACCACTGAGAAGCGTGCCGCTCCACATCGAAATGACGACGTAGATGTCGAAATTGGCATCCGCCGACTTCAGCGACTCATCGATTTTCTCGATAGTCTCATTCCAGCCCGGCGTCAGCACCCGGACCTTGGCGCCGGTCTTCTCCTGGAAATTCTCGACTTCATCGAGAATCGGCCCGCGAATCAGACGGGCATCGAGTTTCGGCACGATCAGCGAAATCGATTGCCCTTCGAAAGGTCGCGCCAACGGCTTGGCCGGCGCTTCGCCTGGTTTCTCGCCACAACCAAACAAGGCGGCAAGGACGACAAGGACGACAAGGCAGATGCTGATTCGTTTCATGCTGACTCCCTCCCCACGAGAGCTACAAATATGCCAAACAGCTTTTTATGGCAAGGCGAACGATCCGGATCGCCCTGATCGCCGCTGGTGACACAATAGACTTGTATATTTGATACTTCGGTCGGTGGAAAATCAACCGTTGATTTGAGCAAAGTGGAAAAATCAACAATCGATTGACATTTCCCCGGCAAATCCAAACCGCAGCGCAGCGATCATTCCTCGCCGGAAGCTTCCGGGAACAGTACGTCGGTAAAACCGAACCGTGAGAAATCGCGGATGCGCGAGGGGTAAAGCCGACCGATCAGATGGTCGCATTCGTGCTGCACCACCCGCGCATGAAAACCACTGACCGTCCGGTCGATCGCCTGGCCGAACGGATCGAAGCCCCGGTAACGAATGCGGCCGTGACGGGGGACCTCGCCGCGCAGACCGGGCACCGACAGACAGCCTTCCCAGCCCAGCTCTTCCTCGGCGCCGAGCGGCGTGATCACCGGGTTGATCAGAACGGTTTGCGGAACCGACTCGGCATCCGGGTAACGTTCGCTCGTCTCGAAACCGAAAATCACCACCTGCAAGCCGACGCCGATTTGCGGCGCGGCGAGGCCAACGCCGTCAGCCGCACGCATGGTCTCGAACATGTCGTCGAGCAACTGCCGAAGCTCCGGCGTATCGAAACGCAGCACCGGGGCGGCCAGTTGCGTCAGGATCGGATCTCCCATGCGGAGAATGGCTCGGACGGTCATCGCAAAAACCTCGTTACGCTTAGCTGGAAACCGCTAATTTTGCGTCAATAACGCAGGGGCGAGGCAAAATATCTGCTGACGGCGGGCGAATCAGACCAGTACTTGGCGCGTGGCGGCAAAAAAATGGTGAATCTGCTGTTCGATTCGGCGATCGGTCATCACCTCCGGCCTTCGGCCATGCGGACAAGGCAGCCCGGGGGTGGTGCCAAACAGCCGGCAGATCAGCGGGCGTTCCGCATAAACCTGGCAGCCCTCATCGCCCAGGTGCGGACAGCTCAGATCGGCCAGGGCCGCCTCATGAACGGCACGGCTCTTGACCAGCAAGCGGGCCATCTCTTCGCTGGAGGTGGTCACCGGCCCACAGCAATCGTGACACCCCGGCAGGCAGGCGAACGACGGAATATGTCGGCGGAAAAACCTGATTTTCTGACTGTCTGTGGTCACTGATTACCTTGAGCGGAGATACCCATGTTCCCGGGGCACAACGCAAGGATAGCAGCGCTCTCGGCCGCTTCGCGCTTTTCGACGAACTTCAGCAGCAACAGCAGCACGGTACCGATCGCCATCACCGCCGCCGCGACGTAGAGGCCGGCCGCGTAACTGCCCAGACGCGCGGCCAGCCAGCCGGTAAAGGCCGGCCCGATGATCTGGGCCGCGCCGTAGGAAAGGGTCATCTTGCCCATCATCTTGGCCGGGCGCGTCGGATAGTAGCGACCGGCCATGCTCAAGACCAGACTGACCATGCCGATGAAGGTGCCGCCGAAGAGCAGTGCGCCGAACAGCGAAGCCAGCAGGCCGCCGAACATGACCGGCAGCAGGATGCCGATGATCTGCAGCACGGCGGCGAGGATCAGCGCGTTGAGATCGCCGGTTCGCCGGGCGATGAAGTCCCAATTGATGCAGGCCGGCGCCGCCCCGATACCGATGGCGAGAAAGACCAGATTGCCCTGCCCGGCCAGCCCCGGCAGTTGATTGATGATGGCGACGATGAAGGTGGCGCTGACCACATAGCCGAAACCGGCGCAAAAATAGGCGGCCATGAATAGACGCATGAAAGTCGGGCTGGGCGGATTGTCTTCCATCTTTTGCCCGCTCTTGGTCAGCGGGCTGCGGTCCGGTGCCGGCAGCCAGCGCAGTGCCGGAACGAGCAGCAGACAGCCGATCGCCGAGAAGGCGAACCATTGCTCGCGCCAGTCCAACCAGTGGCTCATCAGGCCGACCGCCGCCGCGCAGCCGGCGATGCCGATGCCGATGCCGGAAAAATGGATGCCCAGTTCGCTGCGATGATTGTGGCGGATCAGCCAGTTGAGGATCAGGCCGGTGCCGAACAACATCCCGGCCGCACTGCTCAAACCGGCGAGGAAACGGGACAGCGCCCAGACGATGACGTTATCGGTCAGGCCCATGACAACCGTGCTGAGCACCGCCAGCACCATGCCAATCCGGTACAGGCGATCCTTCAACACCAGATCGCTGATCAGCGAGGCGAGCAAGGCGCCGCTCAGATAACCGGCGTAGTTCAGCGCCGCCAGCCAGCCGGCGGCAGCGACGCCCAGCCCGGCCTGCTGCTGCATCTGCGGCAGCAGCGGCGTGTAGGAAAAACGGGCGACGCCAAGCACCAGGATCAGGCTGAAGATACCGGCGCCGAGCACCTTGATGCGTTCTCTCTGTGGGCTCATTGGAGCTTCCTTATGGTTTGTCGGCACCACGATATCCGCTGTAACATATCCGTACAATTGAATTGTTCAGAATGAACCATTCGTTATTGGAGATACGTTATGGAATTGATCGCCCTGCATACCTTCCGCACGGTCGTCGAGGAAGGCGGCATCCTGGCCGCCTCACGCAAGCTGAATACCGTGCAGTCCAATGTCACCAGCCGCATCCGCCGGCTGGAAGAGGAACTCGGCGCCGAGTTGTTTTTCCGCAAGGGGCGCGGCCTGGAACTGGCCCCGTCCGGTCGCGTCTTGCTCGATTACGCGCGGCGCATGCTACTGCTTGAACGGCAGACCAGCGCAGCCGTCAAGCAGGTCGGCGAAAGCGCCGGCGAACTGCGCATCGGGGCGATGGAAACCTTTGCCGCACTGCACCTGCCAAAGGCGCTCAAGGCGGTGCGCGCGACGCATCCGCGGGTCGACCTGCGGGTCGTCACCGACACCAGCGCCGCGCTTGCCGAGCGGGTGCTGGCCCACAAGCTCGATTGCGCCTTCATCGCCGGGCCGGTCGTGCATCCGGCCTTGCAGTTCGAGTTGCTGGTGATCGAAGAGTTGGTCCAGATCTGCGCCATCGGGGCCAACCCGGTAGTGCAACCGCTGATCCTCTTCCGCGAAGGCTGCGCCTACCGCGCCCGCGCCCTCGCCCTCGCCTGGCAACGAGCGATGGGCCACGCCGTGGCCGATGCGATGGAGTTCGGCACCTTGGAAGGCATTCTCGGTTGCGTCTCGGTCGGCCTCGGCTGGACCTTGATGCCACGCCGGGTAGTCGAGCAATCGCCGCATGCCGCCGACCTCGTCATCGAAACGCTGCCCGACGACATCGCTCAGGTGCCGACCGGCATGATCTACCTGCGTGACGCGCCGCCGATGAACGTCCTGAACACACTGGCCGAAGCAGTGGCCGCCGCAGCCCGCCCGAAAAACTGACGTATCATCCCGGCCCTGAAAAATGTCTGTTCGAGACTGAAATGCTGACGAGTATTGCCAAGCGATGAGCAATCCGAAACCCTGGTATTTGTATTTGATCGAATGCGTGGACGGCAGCATCTACACCGGCATCACCGTCGACGTCGAGGCCCGCTACGCCGCCCACCAGAACGGCAGCGGAGCGCGCTACACGCGTTCTCACGCCCCGGCCCGGCTGCTCGGATTTGAAGCCCACCCCGACCGGTCAACGGCGTCACAAGCCGAATACCGCGTCAAGCGGCTGAGCGCCACCGAAAAACGCCGCTTTGCCGGTACGCTGACACTCCCGGAAATCACCCCTTCCTGACATGCAAATCGCCATCGCCTCCGCCATTCACCTGTTGCACGCGACACCCCACGCGATGCTCGCTGCCCACTCGACGCAGTTGCCCGGTTACCCGTATGCCACGGCCGTGCCGCTGGTCGTCGACGAAGTGCAGCGACCGCTGCTGCTGATCAGCAGCCTGGCGGAACACACGAAGAATCTGCTGGCCGATGGCCGGGCGAGCCTCGCCGTCAGCGAGACCGCACCGGCAAACATCCAGAACGCGGCGCGCATCACGCTACTCGGCGACTTTGCGCGATGCGAGCCGACCGGGGCGACCGTCGCCCGCTATCTCCGCTTTCAGCCGGATGCCGGGCAATATCTGCAGCTCGATTTCATGTTCTTCCGGATGCAGGTCAAACGGGCGAGGTTTATCGGCGGCATCGGCAAAATGGGCTGGCTGGATTCAGCCGACTGGGACCAGCCGAACAGCATTACCGCCGAGCAGGAGGAAGAACTGCTGGCAGCCGCCGCTGCACTCGCCGCCCCGGGCATCCGCTTGCTCGGTATTGACTGTTACGGCGTCGACTATCTGTCGGCCGGCAACCGGCAACGGCGGTGCTTTGAAGCGGGGCTGTCGGCGGATGAATTGGTCAAAGCGCTGCCCGACCTTGTCCGCCGCCTGTAAATCCGTGAAGACCGCTACAGTCTGACTGAACTGAAGGCGGCAAGAAGACTCTGACCCCGGTCAATCTGTCCTCTGCGAGTCATGCCACCCATCGCCATCAGCACCGTCACCACCGCCCGGGAAATCGGACGCGCCGCCTGGGAGCGTCTTGCCCCGCCCGGCCACCCCTTTCTCAATGCCGATTTCCTCGACATTCTCGAACGCCACGAGACGGCTGGCCCGGCCTGTGGCTGGCAGGCCAATCACCTGATCGCCAAAGACTGCGACGGCATGGTGGTCGGCATCCTGCCCAGTTACCTCAAGCGCAACTCGCATGGCGATTTCATCCGCGACTGGTCCTGGGCGGCCGCCTACGAACAGCTGGGCAAGGTCTATTTCCCGAAACTGCTGAGCGGCCTGCCGCACACCCCGGCACGCGGGCCACGCCTGCTGATCGGTTCGGGGAACGATGCCGATGGGCTTCGAACAAGCCTGATCGAGGCCGCCAGACACCGTGTCTCGGCCAACGGATTGTCCTCATGGCACGTCGCCTTGCCGGCCGACGGCGACGTCGATCTGCTCTCTTCGCAGGGCTTGCTGGTCAGTCACGATGTCCAGTTCCATTGGCGAAATCGCGGGTTCGGGGATTTCGACGAGTTCCTCGGCGCCTTTGCCTCGGCGCGCCGCCGCAAGGTCAAGGCGGAACGCCGGCGGATCGTCGACAGCGGTCTGCGCATCGAAGTCCGGCACGGCGATGAAATCGATCCCGCCGAGTGGCCCGCCCTCCACCAACTCTATGCCACGACGTTCGACAAATTCGGCAATTACGCAGCCTTTTCCCCGTCCTGCTTTGCCGAGCTGGCGGCCACACTTGGCCGCCGGATGGTCGTCTTCATTGCGCGCGAACAGGCAACTCCGGTCGCCATTTCGCTTTGCTTCCGCAGCGACGACACGCTGTACGGCCGCTACTGGGGCACCCTGGGCAATTACCACAGCCTGCACTTTGAACTGTGTTTTTACCAGGGCATTGCCTATTGCCTGGAGCATGGATTATCGACCTTCGAACCCGGTGCCGGCGGCGAGCACAAGGTGGCACGCGGCTTCGAACCGACGCTGGTCCGCTCGTGTCACTGGATAGAGGACGAGCGGATGCGCCACCTGATCGGCCAACACCTGGCGCGACAGAAATCCGCGGTTCTCGCCTATGCCGAGGAAGCAGCCAGCCACCTGCCGTATCGCACCGAGCCATGATGGCGCCAAGCGTGGGGAACCTTTTGGATTTTTGATCTCTCCACTTGTATGCTTCGGGCCCAATACAGATAATCCGCAGCCAGAAGCCACAAACCATTTCTTAGGCCGCGAAGCGAAAGCGCCAACCATGCAGAACGAGACACTCAGGCCAGAATCAACACCCACCGGGTTGGCGAACTTCATGCCGGTCATCGACCCGGCTGGGCAAAAGCACCCGGAAGGCACGCTGGTCGACAAGTACGGGCGACGGATCAGCTACGTCCGGCTGTCGATTACCGATCGCTGCGACTTCCGGTGCACCTACTGCATGGCCGAGGAAATGACGTTTCTACCGCGCAATGAAGTGATGAGCCTGGAAGAGTGCCTGCGCGTCGCCACGGTTTTCGTCGGACTGGGCGTCAACAAGCTGCGCATTACCGGCGGCGAGCCGCTGGTGCGCAAGGACGCGATGTGGCTGATCGAGCGCCTGGGCGCCCTGCCCGGCCTCGATAATCTGGTTCTGACCACCAACGGTTCGCAACTCGACCGTTTCGCTCGTCCGCTGCGCCAAGCCGGCGTCAAGCGCATCAACATCAGCCTCGACACCCTCAACGCCGAGCGTTTCCGGAAAATCACCCGGATCGGCGACCTGAACAAGGTCCTGAAAGGCATAGAAGCCGCCCGCAGCGCCGGTTTTCGTCGGACCAAACTGAATGTGGTGATGATGCGCGGCACCAATGACGACGAGTTCGTCGATCTGGTTCAATTTGCGCTCGATAACGAACTGGACATTTCCTTCATCGAGGAAATGCCGCTCGGCGAAATTCATGGCCGCAACACTACCTACATTTCCTCGGAAGAAACGCGCGAACAGCTGGCCCGGCGCTTCGAGCTGATTCCGTCGACCGAAAACTCGGGCGGCCCGGCGCGTTATTGGCGCACGCCCGGCTCGGAATCGCGGATCGGCTTCATTTCACCGCACAGCCACAATTTCTGCGACTCCTGCAACCGCGTGCGAATCACCGCCAAGGGCGAGCTCTACCCCTGCCTTGGCCAGAACGATGCGGCACATCTGCTGCCGGTGCTCCGCACCGATAGCGACAATGCTGCCTTACGCCAGGCGATTGTCGACAGTATGGGCATCAAGCCCTACGGTCACGACTTTACAAAGCAGATGGACGCACCACAGGTCGTGCGCTTCATGTCGATGACCGGCGGCTGACCAACACCTGTGCCAAGCTTCGGCTTATCACAACTCACCCGGTCTTCCTCGCGTCAGCACCGCCGAAAAAGCCGTAGACCTCAAAGCATTGCGATCTTCATCGCGCTGATTATTGGCTTGGCCGGCACACTGCTCGTACCGGGTATACCGTTTATCGCCCTGTTGCTCATCGCCGGTAGCGCTGCTGCCTGGCTCGCTTATGTGGAATGGCGCGAATTTCGCTCGATCAGCCGCGCGTACGACATGGCCATGCTGGCGGCCCATGATGGATTCTGGGAATGGGATCCGGTCACCAAGGCGCTGCATGTCGGCACCCGGCTGCTGGAAATTCTCGGTTATGACGAGGACTTTCTGGCGGACACCGATGGCTGGCTGAAGCTGGTCCATCCCGATGATCGTGCCGCCTACAACAGCGCAGTGGCCGAACACCTCAAAGGGAAAACAGTTTTTTTCTACTGCGAATACCGGGTGCTGGCGAAAGACGGCACTTACCGCTGGATCGCCTCGCGTGGTTTGGCGGTGCGCGACCGGCATGGCAAGGCTTATCAGATGGTCGGCTCGGTGACCGACATCACCGAGCGCCGTACGCACCAGGAGGAAATGGAATTTCTCGCCCAACACGACGTACTGACCGGCCTGCCCAATCGCCTCCTATTTTCTCAACAGTTGCACAACGCCATCGTGAAGGCCAAGGAGCGCAGCTGCAAACTCGCCGTCCTCTTCATCGATCTGGATCGCTTCAAGAATATCAACGACACGCTGGGTCATCGCGCCGGCGACCAGTTGCTGCAGCTTGTTGCACTGCGTCTCAAGCAGGAGATGCCGGCCAATTGCTGCCTCTATCGCCAGGGTGGCGACGAGTTCATCGTCCTGATAAATCCGATCAGCGATGCCAACGTAGCGGTCGACACGGCTTTGATATTCAAGGAACAGATCACGGCGCCCTTTCTCTGCGGTGAAACCGATTTCTTTACCAGCGCCAGCATCGGCATCAGCATCTTTCCTGAAGATGCCGGCGATGGGGAGACGCTGCTTCGGCATGCCGATACCGCGATGTACGAGGCGAAGGCGGCGGGCGGGAATGCCATACGCTCGCATACCCCGCTGATGAACCAGCGGGTAACCTTCCGTATGTCTCTCGAAACGCGCCTGCGTCGTGCCTTGCAGGAGCAACAACTCGAGCTTTATTTCCAACCCCAGGTTGATACCCAGACCGGCCAGCTCGTCGGCGCCGAAGCTTTGCTTCGTTGGCACGACGGCGAGAGCCAGATTCCGCCCGATCATTTCATTCCGGTTGCCGAAGAATGCGGCTTGATCGTACCGATCGGCGATTGGGTCATCGAGCAGGCGGTCACCCAGATCAACACGTGGCGAGAACAGTTTGGCGAGATTCCGCCGATTGCCATCAACCTGTCGCCGCGCCAGTTCTGGCGCCCTTCGGTATCCCAATTCATTCTGGAAAAACTTCAAGCAGCAGGCTTGCCCAGCAGCGCGCTCGAGGTGGAAATCACCGAATCGGTCCTGCTCGATGCGGAAGGAGGCTCCATCGAACAGTTGCGCCACCTGCGTGCGGCGGGCATCACGATTGCGCTGGATGACTTCGGCACCGGTTATTCGTCGCTCTCCTATCTGCAACGCCTACCCATCGGCACACTGAAGATCGACCGTTCCTTCATTAATGACTTGGTTCTAGACGATGGCTCGGCAGGCAGTGACCCGCTGGTCCGGGCCATCATTGCCATGGCAAAAAGCCTGTCTCTCCGGGTAGTTGCCGAAGGCGTCGAAACGGTGCCCCAGCATCGCCGCCTGAAGACCCTCGGCTGTGATGTTTTGCAGGGCTATCTGATCAGTCGTCCGTTACCGGCGGCTGAATTTGCTGCCAAATTCCTCGTCCACCGCAGCAAGGTGAATACATCCCTTGAATACGGCCCTCAGGGATAAATCCGGCAGAAGTCGATTGCACAGATCTGCTTCGAGATCGCGCCAAGCAAAGTAAAAAAGATCGACGCAGCCAATAAAAAGGCGACCCAACGGGTCGCCTTTCTGTGACGCAGTACCCGCACCCAAAGGGTGCCGGCGGAGGCCGATCAGTTACGCTGGGCGCGCTTCCGTTCGATTTCGGTCAGGTAACGCTTGCGCAGACGAATCGACTTCGGCGTCAGTTCCACCAGTTCGTCTTCTTCGATGAACTCGACGGCGGCTTCCAGGCTGAGCTGAACTGCCGGCACCAGGCGAACCGCTTCGTCAGTACCGGACGCACGGACGTTGGTCAGCTGCTTGCCCTTGATCGGGTTCACGACGAGGTCATTTTCACGGCTGTGAATACCGATGATCATGCCTTCGTACAGCTTGTCGCCCGGCACGACGAACATGCGGCCGCGATCCTGCAGCTTCCACAGCGCGTAGGCAACGGCTTCGCCGTTATCCTGGGAGATCAGCACGCCGTTGCGGCGCTCGGCCACATTGCCGTCCCGAAGCGGGGCGTATTCGTCGAAGACGTGGCTCATCAGGCCGTTGCCGCGCGTCAGGTTCATGAATTCGCCCTGGAAGCCGATCAGGCCACGAGCCGGGATGCGGTATTCGATACGGACGCGACCGCGACCGTCCGGCACCATGTCCTGCAGGTCGCCCTTACGCTGGCCGAGGCTTTCCATGACGCCGCCCTGGGTATCTTCTTCGACGTCGACGGTGAGCAGCTCATACGGTTCGCACTCGACACCGTTGATCGTCTTCTTGACGACGCGCGGACGACCGACGGCCAGCTCGAAGCCTTCGCGACGCATGTTCTCGAGCAGGATGCCGAGGTGCAGTTCTCCACGGCCGGCGACGTCGAAGACGTCACCGTTGGCGGTGTCATGCACGCGCAGCGCCATATTGGTCAGCAGTTCCTTGTGCAGACGGTCACGCAGCTGGCGGCTGGTGACGAACTTGCCTTCGGTACCGGCCAGCGGGCTGGTATTGACCATGAACTGCATGGACAGGGTCGGCTCGTCGATCTTCAGCAGCGGCAGGGATTCCGGCTGTTCCGGATCGGTCACGGTACAACCGAGGACCAGGTCTTCGATACCGGTGATCTGCACGATGTCGCCGGCATGACCTTCAACCAGCTCGACCTTGTTCAGACCCTGGTAACCAAAAACCTGGCCAATCTTGGCCTTGATCGGGCTGCGCTCGTGTTCGGCCGCCTCTTCTTCGGTACCGAACATGACCAGCACGTTCTGGCCGGTCTTGACCTTGCCGCGATTGATCTTGCCAACGCCGATGCGACCGACGTAGGAGGAATAATCGAGGGCTGTAATCTGCAGTTGCAGCGGTGCTTCGATATCGGTATCCGGGGCCGGCACATGGCGAAGAATCGTGTCGAACAGCGGCTTCATGTTTTCGCGCGGCTGATCCAGTTCCATCGCCGCCCAGCCATTGAGGCCGGAAGCATAGACGATCGGGAAATCGAGCTGCTCGTCGGTCGCACCCAGCTTGTCGAACAGATCGAAAGTCAGATTGACGGCTTGATCGGGATCGGCACCGTCGCGGTCAACCTTGTTGACCAGAACGATCGGGCGCAGGCCAAGGGCCAGTGCCTTCTTGGTGACGAAACGGGTTTGCGGCATCGGGCCTTCAGCGGCATCGACCAGCAGGACCACGCCATCGACCATGCCGAGCACACGCTCGACTTCACCACCGAAGTCCGCGTGACCCGGGGTATCGACGATGTTGATGTGAACGCCTTCGTACTGGACCGAGGTGTTCTTGGAAAGAATCGTGATGCCACGTTCTTTTTCCAGGTCGTTGGAGTCCATGACGCACTCGACCAACTGCTGGTGAGCGGCAAAAGTACCGGACTGGCGGAGCAGCTGGTCGACCAGGGTAGTTTTACCGTGGTCAACGTGGGCGATGATGGCGATGTTGCGAATCGGACGAGCGGACATGGGAAGACCTGAAAAATCAAAGGCGTGATTCTACCACCCCGTGCTGCGCCGCAACATCCCCAAGCTGCTTTTAACCTTCTTTATTGCGCATGAAATCAGCGGTATTAAAGAAATTCTCCAGCAGTTTAGCGCGGATCCCCGGCTCGATACCGACATCTTCCATCGCCAAAACCATGCAAGCGACCCACTGATCGCGTTCCTTGACGCCGATTGAAAAAGGCATGTGACGGCCACGCAAGCGGGGATGCCCGAATTTTTCGACGAACAGATCCGGTCCGCCCAGCCAACCGGACAGGAACATGTAAAGCTTTTCGCGCGAACCCTGCAGGCTTTCCGGATGCATGCCGCGCAGCTCGGCAAATTGCGGGGTGCTGTCCATCAACTGATAGAAGCGGTCGGCCAGTTTGCCGACGGTGACATCGCCACCGATTTTTTCGTAGGTTGAAATTTTTTCCATGGATATTTATTTGTATCGCTGAGAATTTTGACGGGGCCGTCAGGCCTTGCGTTTCGGCGGACGGTTGCGCGCGGCGGCGAGAGGCCTGACCCCGGGTCGTGGCGCGATCCGCGGTCCGGGCGGGGTCATGTGCAGGCGGGTGGTTTTTTCCGGCGGAACGGCAAAACCGGCCGGCTGCCAGGCCGGAATCAACTGCTTCTTGCCATTGCCGATCAGGTCGGCCCGCCCCATTTCCTTCAGCGCATCGCGCAGGAGCGGCCAGTTGGCCGGATCGTGGTAGCGCAGGAACGCCTTGTGCAGTTTGCGCTGCCGGCCGTTGCGCACGGTATGGACTTGCTCGCTGCCCCGCGTCACCTTCTTCAGCGGATTGCGCTCGCTGTGATACATGGTGGTGGCCAGGGCCATCGGGGTCGGCAGGAAGGTCTGCACCTGATCCAGACGGAAGTTGTTTTTCTTCAGCCAGAGCGCCAGGTTCAACATATCCTCATCGCCGGTCCCGGGGTGGGCGGCGATGAAATAGGGAATCAGGTATTGCTCCTTGCCGGCTTCGCGCGAGAAGCGGTCGAACAGCTGCTTGAAGCGGTCGTAGGCACCCATGCCCGGCTTCATCATCTTCGACAGCGGGCCTTCCTCGGTGTGCTCGGGGGCGATCTTCAGGTAGCCGCCGACGTGGTGGGTAACCAGTTCCTTGATGTACTCCGGCGAGCGCACAGCCAGGTCGTAGCGCAAACCCGAGCCGATCAACACTTTCTTGACGCCCTTCAGGCTCCGCGCCTTGCGGTACAGCGAAATCAGTTGCGAGTGGTCGGTCCCCAGGTTCTCGCAGATATCGGGATAAACGCAGGACAGGCGGCGGCAGGCCGATTCGATCTTTTCGTCCTTGCATTTGAGGTGGTACATGTTGGCGGTCGGGCCGCCGAGGTCGGAGACGATGCCGGTGAAGCCGGGCGTCTTGTCGCGCATTTCCTCGATTTCGCGGAGCACCGAATCTTCCGAACGGCTCTGGATGATGCGCCCCTCATGCTCGGTGATCGAACAGAAGGTACAGCCACCGAAACAGCCGCGCATGATATTGACCGAGAAACGGATCATCTCCCAGGCCGGAATCTTGGCATCGCCGTAGGACGGATGCGGCCGGCGGGCATAGGGCAGTTCGTAAACCTGGTCGAGCTCCTCGGTAGTCAACGGAATCGGCGGCGGATTCAGCCAGACGTCGCGCTCACCGTGCGCCTGGACCAGCGCCCGTGCATTGCCCGGATTGGATTCAAGATGGAAGGTGCGCGACGCGTGCGCGTAGAGCACCGGATCGTCCTTCACCTGCTCGTAGGACGGCAGGCGAACGACGGTATGGGCCCGCTTTTCGCGCAGCGCCGCCAGCCGTTCCTGCTTGGACACGATGCGCACCGTGTGCTCGCCGGGTTGACCAGCGGCGGCGGTCTTGTCCGTCGGCATTTCCATGGCGTAGGGATCGGCATGCTGGATCAGCGGTCCCGGCGTATCGACCTGGGTCGAGTCCACCGCATCCCAGCTTTCGTCCGGCACCCAGCCGCTCGGTACCATGAAGGCGGTGCCGCGCAGGTCACGGATGTCGCTGATCTTTTCGCCCTTGGCCAGGCGATGCGTCAGTTCGACCAGCGCCCGTTCGGCGTTGCCGAAGAGCAGCAAATCGGCCTTCGAATCGGGCAACACCGAACGGCGCACCTTGTCCGACCAGTAATCGTAATGGGCGATGCGGCGCAGGCTGGCTTCGATCGAGCCGATGACGACATTGCTGCCGGGGAAAGCCTCGCGGCAACGCTGGGCATAGACCGTGACCGCCCGATCCGGGCGCTTGTTGGGTTCGGCATTGGCTGTGTAGGCATCATCGGAACGACTCTTGCGGTCAGAGGTGTAGCGATTGACCATGGAGTCCATGTTGCCGGCGGTAACGCCAAAGTACAGATTGGGTTTGCCGAGACGCTTGAAATCAGCGGCCGAATTCCAGTCCGGCTGGCAGATGATGCCAACGCGAAAGCCCTGCCCTTCGAGCAGACGGCCGATCAGCGCCATGCCGAAGCTGGGATGATCGATGTAGGCATCGCCGGTGATCAGGATGATGTCGCAGGAATCCCAGCCCAACGCATCCATCTCGCTGCGCGACATGGGCAGGAAAGGTGCCGGACCGAAGCGGTGGGCCCAGAATTTGCGATAGCCGAAAAGCGGGTGAGTCATTTGTTTATTTGAATCCATGAAATATTTTACATGAGCGCTCTGGCGACCATGGCGAACCTGCCGTATCGTCAGGCACCTGGCCTGGCGATGATAAATTTTCTGACCGCGAACCACCCGCTGTTCCGATCCTCTCGATCGGCGGTCGCATAGACCATCGAAGGAACAAAGAGTTCACTAAGCCTGGCCAGCCGAGCCGGCAAAATGCCTGGCGCATGCCCGGCGGCGCCGGCGAATATTGACGGGCACCGGCTTGCTGCAACGCTTAGCGCAAATTGATTTCGACCCGCCGATTGCGCGGCTCGTCGACTTCGTCCTCGGTTGGCACCAGCAGATCGCGCTCGCCCCGCCCGACCGTTTCCAGACTGTCGGCCGGCACACCCGAGGCAATCAGTTGATCGCGTATCGCTTCAGCGCGGTTTTTTGACAGCGCATCATTGGCCTGCCGGCTACCGACCCGGTCGGTATGGCCGATCACCCTGACCTCGAGTGCCGTACGCTCGGAAATTTCCCGGCGCATTTTGACGAATGCGGCCTGCGACGCCGGGGTCAGCGTATTGCTGCCCGGCTCGAAGTACAGCAGATAACTGCTCGGCCGCGCCGGCATGGCGGCCAGGGCCACCGCAAAACGTTCCTGAACCTCTTCCGACGAGGCCTGATAGAGGCTGCTGGCACCGCCCCGCCGTTGTGCCGCCGCATAAGGCTGGTTGAGCAGCAATTCGCCGCGCTCGTCACGCAGCACCAGGGCCGAAGCCTGACCATCGGCCGAGGGCAGCAGGATCACCCGTTCGCTGACACAGCCGGCCAGCGACATCGCCGCAGTCAGGCCAAGCAGAAGTTTGGTCTTATTCATCGCGGTCGCCTCCGACCTCGACGACAAACTCGGTCCCGCGCACCCCGAGCACCGACGTCGGCGTGCGGAATTCCACCGTCTCCGGCTTGTTTTTGGCCATCTTGCCGGTGACCACCGACAGCGTGCCCTGGCGAATACCGATCGACATGTCGCCAGCCAGGGTCGTGCTGTCGAAGGCAAACCTGTCGATCACGATCAGCGAGTTCGGCCCGGCCGAGAGCAGCGTATTGTCACGCAAGGTGAGGCCGACCGCGCCGTTGCTGCCGGTCCGCACCTTGTCGCCCTGCTGCAGCGGTGTGCCGACCACGGCCAGCAACTTCTTGTCGGCCCGCTCGATACTGACCGGCCCCTGACTGGTCTTGATCATGCCCGCCGGCTCGGCCGCTTGGGCCGAAACATCGAGCAGTGAAACGAACAGGAAAAAAGCAGGCAGCCAATGCATTTTGCTCATGGCGCGATCCAAAAAATACGGTGACCGTCCATTTTACGGAAAGATCAGCCCTTGGATGCGGCAAAAATCACCTTAAAGACGCAGCAATTGGCAAACGCACCTACGGCCGGACAGAAAAATCACCTCAAGCGCCGGCCCGCAAGGCCAGCAAGGGCGGCGTCAGCAGCAGCCGGCGCATCGCCCACCAGCCGATCGAGACGGCCAGCACGGCGCCGCCAAGCGCCGACACGACGGGCAACCACGGATCGAGCCCCATCTCCAGTTGAAAGACCTGCCGGGCAATCAACTGGCCGAGCAGCATCGCCCCGGCCGCCGCAATCAGTCCGGCGATCCCGCCGACGACGGCGAGTTCAACCAGCATGGCCTGGCGCAACTGGGCACGATGCGCGCCGAGCGCCCGCATCACCGCCAGTTCGTAGCGCCGCTCGTCGAAGGCGGTGAGCAATGCCGAATAGAGGACGATGGCACCGGCCAGCAAGGTAAAGATGAAAATAAAGCGGACCGCATTGGAGACCTGCGCCATCACCGTTTGAAACTGCTCGATCACGACGCCGATATCGATTACCGTCAGATTCGGAAAGCGTGCCACCAGCTGCGTGCCACCGCCGGCAGCCGCCGCCGGCAGATGAAAGCTGGTGATGTAGCTGGCCGGCACGTCCTCGATCACGCCGGACGGGGTGAGCACGAAGAAATTGACGCGCATCGAGTCCCACTCGAGCTTGCGCAGATTGCTCACGCGCACGCGTTTTTCGACACCGGCCACCGAGAAAAGCAGTTCGTCGCCGACCTTGATACCGAGCGTTGTCGCCAGCCCCTCCTCAACCGATGCCAGGCCTTGCCCGGCGTCCTGCGGCGCAAACCAGCTGCCCTTGGTCACCCGGTTGCCCGGCGGCAGCGTATTCCGCCACGACAGATTGAATTCGCGCTCGATCAGCCGCTGAGCCCGCTCATCCTCGGGATAGCTTTCGGCGCTGACCGGGCGCTCGCCGATGCGCAGCAAACGCGCCCGCACCATCGGCGCCAGCTCGGCCGCAACACCCAGGCTGGCGAGCATTTCCGCCACGGCCTGGCGTTGCTCCGGCTGGATATTGATGATGAAACGATTCGGCGCATCGGCCGGCATGCCCTTCTGCCAGGCATCGAGCAAGCGCGCCTGGGTGACGGTCAGCAACAACATGGCCATCAGGCCGATCGCCAGCGCGACGATCTGCAAGGCGCTGGATGGCGCATGCCGGGCCAGATTGCCCAGGCCCTGACGCCAGCCGAAGCCACCATTACCGCGCAACAGGCCGATCGCCAAGACGGCCAGTCTGGCCAATACCCAAAAGCCGCCCAAGGCCGCCGCAAAGCCGCCGATGGCCAGCCCACCGAGTTTGAGATCGCCCGCCACGACAAGAATCAAGCCGGCCAGCAGGGCAAAACCGAGGCCATAGCCACCCAGCAGGAACGGCTGCGGCGGCCCCATCTCCCGGCGCATGACGCGCAGCGTCGGCACCCTGGCGAGCTGCAGCAGCGGCGGCAAGGCGAATCCGAAGAGCAGCACGCCGGCCACCGCCCCGCCCTGCGCCAGCGGCTGCCAGCCGGGCAAGGGCAAGCTGACGGCGAGCAAATTGGAGAGCCAGCCGACCAGCACGAAATGGGCGACGAAGCCGAGCGTACAGCCGGCCAGCGCCGAGAAGACGGCCAGCCAGAAGAACTGCAGGGCGTGCAGGCCGATCAGGCGACCCTGGGTCATGCCCAGGCAGCGCATCACGGCACAGGCATCGAAATGGCGCTGCATGTAACGCCGCGCCGCAAGCACCACGGCAACCGCCGACAGGACCACGGTCAACAGCGTCGCCAGCCCCAGGAAGCGTTGTGCCCGATCCAGCGCATTGCGGATTTCCGGCCGGGCATTCTGCGCATCCTCCAGTCGTTCGCCCCGCTCGAGGCGAGGCGCCAGCCATTTTTTGAAGCTGCCCACCGCTTTTTCGTCGCCGGCCAGCAACAGCCGGTAGCGCAGCCGCGAACCGAACTGGACCAGGCCGCTGGCCGGAATGTCGTCGAGATGCATCATCAGCCGTGGTGCCAGACTGAAAAAATTGATGCCGCGGTCCGGTTCCAGCGTCAGGATCGCCGCCACCGGCAGGCGTTGCCGGCCGACCGTGACGAAAGAGCCCGGCCCCGACTGCAGCGTCGTTGCCAATCGCTCATCGAGCCACACCGAACCCGGCGGCGGGCCGCCGGCCGCCGGCTGCCCCGCCTCGCCCTGGCGCAGCGTCGTGGACAAGTGGCCGCGCAATGGATAGTTGGTGCTGACCGCCTTGATGTCGGCCAATTGTGCCTGCTCGCCGCCGAGCACCATGCTCGGGAAAATCAGCGTTTCGGCAATCTGCAGGCCACGCCGGCGCGCTTCGGCGCTGTAACCCTCGGGCAGCGGGTGATCGGAGATCAGCACCAGGTCGCCGCCCATCAACTGTTGCGCTTCGCGCTCCAGGGCGAGGCGCACCCGGTCGGCAAAAAAGCCGACCGCCGTCACCGCGGCAACCGCGATGGCCAACGCCGCAAAGAGCAGGCGCAGTTCGCCGGAGCGGAGCTCCCGGCCAAGCAGCCGCCAGGCTAGCGCGATCATGGCTGGTCCGACCAGCGGGCGCGGAATTCGGCCGGGGCAACCGCCTTGCCGTGCAGGAAGCCCTGCAATTGCTGACATCCGAGATCGGCCAGGAAGGCGGCCTGCTCGGTGGTTTCGACCCCTTCGGCGACAACCTCGAAACCGAGGCTCTTGGCCAACTCCATCACGGTGCGGATGATTGCCTCGTCACCCGGATTCCGGCCGATCCCCATGACGAAGGAACGGTCGATTTTCAGTTGCTGCACCGGCAGCATCTTCAAATAGCTGAGCGAGGAATAGCCGGTCCCGAAATCGTCCAGCGCCAGACTGATCCCCAGATCGCGCAAGCGCTGCAGCAGCGTGAAGGCATCGCCAACGGCCATGACCACCGACTCGGTCAGTTCGAGCTTCAGGCTGGCCGCATCCATGCCGGTTTCGTCGAGAATATCGGCCAGGGTATCGAAGAACTCCGGCCGTTCGAGCTGCTTGACCGACAGATTGACCGACACCATCGGCAGATCGAAACCGCTGTTCCGCCACTGCATGACCTGCCGGCAGGTTTCCCACAGCACCCAGTTGCCGAGCGCGATGATGATGCCCGAATCCTCGGCCAGCGGGATGAAACTGGACGGCATGACCAGCCCGAGTTCCGGACTGTGCCAGCGGACCAGCGCTTCGGCGCCGACCAGCCGGCCGCTCAGCGTGTCGACCTGCGGCTGCAGGTGCACCACCAGTTCGCCATGATCAAGGGCCCGGCGCAGCAGATTTTCCATGCGAATGCGCTCCTTCGCATCGCGGGTCATTTCCGGCGTGTAGAAATGATACTGGCCGCGACCGATCGCCTTGGCGCGGTACATCGCACTGTCGGCATTGCGCATCAGGTCATCGACGCTTGCACCGTCGGCCGGGAACAGGCTGATGCCGATCGAGGCCGAGAGGAACAGTTCATTGTCACCGAGCCGGAACGGGTAATCGAAGGCGCCGATGATTTCACGGGCGAGTACTTCGACCTCCTCTGCACTGCGCAAGCCCTCCATCAGACAGATGAATTCATCGCCGCCGAGGCGCGACAGCATGTCGATCAGGCGGACATGCTCGGAAAGACGGGAGGCGACCGAGACCAGCAATTCGTCCCCGACGCCATGCCCGAGCGAATCGTTGACCTGCTTGAACTGGTCGAGGTCGATGAACAGGACCGCCAGCTGCTGGTCGTGGTGTGCCGCGTCGCGCAGGCTTTCCTGCAGACGTTCGATGAAGCAGCGGCGGTTGGCCAGCCCGGTCAGCGGATCGTGGTAAGCCAGATAATTCAGCTTGCTTTCGGCCTGGCGCCGTTCGGAGATCTCGCCCTCGAGCTGCCGGTTGGCCAGTTTCAGCTGCTCGGTCCGCGCCTCGACCTGGATCTCCAGCGTATCGCGCGCCGCCTTGATGCGCCCCTCCTGCTCTTCGAGAATGCGCTGGGCGCGGCGCACGACCAGGAACTGCATCAGATAGAGCGCGGCGAAGACCAGAAAGACCCCCGCCGTGACCCACCACAGGCTTTGCCGCAATTGGGTCAGGAAAGGCGTCACATCCTGGTAAAGCTCGAAAACGCCTTCGATCGACTTGTCCTTGCCGACGATCGGAATGTAGCTGGACAGTACATCGGTCTCGGCCAGCCGGCCTTCGAAGCTATCCATCGTGTTGCGATGGGCCAGTTCGCTGAGCACCGTGCCGTTCATCGACAAGCGGAACGCCGGGTTGCCCAGTCGGTTTTCGCCGATCTGGCTGGCATCGGTCGAAAACACCGTGGTGCCGAGGCGGTTATAGATCTTGACCTTGATCACGGCGGTATTGCGCATCAGCCCGACAACGCTCTGCTGCAAGCTGACCAGTTCCGGCAATTGCCTGAGGAAAACGGCGTCCCGGCCGATCGAGTCACTCATCAGTGCATCCAGCGGCAGGTGCAGCGAATTCTCGAAAACCTGCGCCATTGCCACGTTGCGACTCTCCGCCAACTCGGTGATCTGCTGCAGCGAAAGCTGCCGGTAAAGCGGTCCGAGAACCCCGGCCGCCAGCACGATGAGGATGAAACTGACCGTCGAGAAATAGCGCGAGAGATTGAACATGGGGGCCGGATGCAGCATTCCGTCAGCTTATTCCAACTCCCTGATCCGCGCCACCGCCTCCTCGACGCGCTTGACGGCAATGACCTCCATGCCGGCGATGGCCTGTTTCGGCCGGTTGGCTTCCGGGATCAGGGCGCGCGTGAAGCCAAGCTTGGCCGCCTCCTTCAGGCGCTCCTGGCCGCGCGGCGCCGGCCGGATCTCGCCGGCCAGACCAACCTCGCCGAAGACGATCAGCTTTGACGGCAACGGCTTGTTCTTCAGCGACGAGCTTATCGACAGCAGAACTGCCAGATCGGCTGCCGGCTCGGTAATCTTGACGCCACCGACGGCATTGACGAAGACATCCTGATCGAAACAGACGATACCGGCATGGCGATGCAGCACCGCCAGCAACATCGCCAGACGCTGGGCATCCAGCCCGACGGTGAGCCGGCGCGGATTGCCGTGGGCGGTATCGACCAGCGCCTGGATTTCCACCAGCAACGGGCGGGTTCCTTCCTGGGTGACCATCACGCAGGAACCGGCAACATCCTGCCCATGCTGCGACAGGAACAGCGCCGACGGGTTGTTGACCCCCTTCAGCCCCTTGTCGGTCATCGCAAAGACGCCCAGCTCGTTGACCGCGCCGAAGCGGTTCTTGACCGCCCGCACCAGACGGAAGCTGGAGTGGGTGTCGCCCTCGAAATAGAGCACGGTATCGACGATATGTTCGAGAACGCGCGGCCCGGCCAGCGCGCCTTCCTTGGTCACATGGCCGACCAGCAGCACGGTGATGCCGGTTTGCTTGGCCATCCGCGTCAGTTGCGCCGCGCATTCGCGGACCTGGGCCACCGATCCCGGCGCGCTCGACAATTGATCCGACCATAGCGTCTGGATCGAGTCGATGACGGCGAACTGCGGCTTTTCCGCCTGCAGGGTGGCCAGGATACGTTCCAGGTTGATCTCGGCCATCAACTGCAGGCTGCGCGTATCGAGGCTCAGCCGGCGGGCGCGCAGGGCGACCTGCTGGCCGGATTCCTCGCCGCTGACGTAGAGCGCCTTGTGGTTGACCGAGAGATGGGCCAGCGCCTGCAGCAGCAAGGTACTTTTGCCGATCCCCGGATCACCGCCGATCAGCACGACGCCGCCGGCCACCAGACCGCCGCCCAGCGCCCGGTCGAATTCGCCGATGCCGGTCGCCACGCGGTCGACTTCGCGCGCCTCGATTTCCGACAGCGTTTGCAACTTGGCGGTCGGCGCCAGCGAATCGAAACGATGGCCGGTAGCCTTTTCGGCAACGCTCTCGACCAGCGTATTCCACTCGCCGCAGCCCGGACACTGGCCCTGCCACTTCGGGCTGCTCGCCCCGCATTCGGTACAGCTGTATATCGACTTGACCTTGGCCACTCAGATGTCCCCAACTTCGACCGGCACGCGCGGCGCCAGCGCGCAGAACAGCTCATAGGCAATCGTCCCGGCGGCGCTCGCCACCTCGTCGGCCGGCACGTCGCCGGCAATGCCCCGCCCCCACAACGTGACCGGCGCATCGATACCGGCTTCCGGAATATCGCTCAGATCGCAGGCCAGCATGTCCATCGAAACCCGGCCGATGGTCCGCGTGCGCCGGCCGAGCACGGCAATCGGCGTGCCGCTCGGAGCGTGCCGGGGATAACCGTCGGCATAGCCGCAGGCAACGACGCCAACGCGCATCGGCCGGTCGGCGGTGAATGTCCCACCGTAACCGACCCGCTCGCCGGGCGCCAGCTCCTGGACGCCAATGATCCGGCTTTCCAGCGTCATCGCCGGGCGCAGGCCGAGTTCAGCGGCGCTTTGCTCGGCAAACGGGCTGGCGCCATAGAGCATGATGCCGGGCCGCACCCAGTCGCGATGCGCCGCCGGGTGGCGGAGAATGGCCGCCGAGTTGGCCAGGCAGACCGGGCCGCGCCAGTCACCGGCCAGCCCCTGAAAACGCTCGAGTTGCCAGTCGATGCCCCGCTCGCCATCCGCTTCGGCGAAATGACTCATCAGGGTGACGTCGATTTGCGGCCACTGGCGCAGGATTTCCCAGGCCTTGGCCAGGGTCTGCGCGGTAAAGCCGAGGCGGTTCATACCGGTATTGAGCTTCAAACAGATCGCCAGCGGTTTATCCAGGCGTCCGCTGCCGAGCAGCAATTCAAGTTGCTCCAGGCAATGGATTACCGTGGTCAGCCGGTGCTCGATCACGGCCCGCACATCGCGGGCACTGAAAATCCCTTCGAGCAGCAGGATCGGCTGGTCGATGCCGGCTTCGCGCAAAGCAACGGCATTCTCGGCTTCGAGCATGGCAAAACCGTCGGCTTCGCCGCGCAGCGCCTCGGCCGCCCGCCATTGGCCGTGGCCGTAGGCATTGGCCTTGATGACCGCCCACGCCTTAGCGTTCGGGGCGTGGCGCTTGGCCAGCCGGTAGTTATGCAGAATGGCCGCCGGCGCAATGCGCGCCCGGATGGGGCGGGAGATTTTCATGAGGCGAGTTCTTTCAGCTTGCGTTGAGTAAATTCGATGAAGGTCGCGGTCAGGCGCGACTGGAAACGGTCCTCCGGATAGACCAGGTAGAGGCTGCGCTTCAGCGGCGGTTTCAAGGAAATGGCGACCAGGGCGCCGAGCCGGATTTCCTTGTCGACGACGGCGCGCGAGACGATGGCAAAGCCCAGGCCGGTCGATACGACGCCTTTCAATGCCTCCGGACTGCCCAGTTCCATCTGCGTCTTGAGGTTTTCCGGGGCGACCTGGTGGGCGCGGAAATAGGCATCGGTAATTTCGCGGGTGCCGGAACCCGGCTCGCGCGAAATGAATTCGTAATCGACCAGCGCCTTGGGCGTTACCGAGCTCATGCCGGCCAGCGGGTAGTCCGGCGTGCAGATCACCTGCAATTCATCGGTGCAGCAAATCTGGCTGTGCAGCCCGGAAATCTTGGCCGGCGCCTCGATCAGCCCGACATCGAGGGAGTGTTCGGCGACCCGGCCTTCGATACTTTCGGAATTGGCGACGATCAGCCGCGCCCGGACCTGCGGATAAAGCGCGTTGAACTCGCCGAGGATGCGCGGCAGCATGAACTCGGCAATCGTCGTGCTGGCGCCGACCAGCAGCGGCCCGCGCATTTCGCCGGTCATTTCGCCGAGGCGGGTTTCCATTTCGTCGGACAGCGCAAGTATCCGCTGGGCATAGGAAAGCACCAGCTCGCCGGCCGGGGTCAGCGAAATGCTGCCGTGCCGCCGTTCGAACAGCCGCGTACCGTATTGCTCTTCCAGTTGCTTGATCTGAAAAGTGACCGCCGGCTGGGTCATGAACAAGGCGTCGGCGGCACGGGTAAAGCTCAGATTTTTGGCTACGGCATGAAAGACCTGCAGACGCCGGTCAGCCATGATGTTTCTCTCCTAGGGTGTGCGGGCAATATTCAATCACATTCCGCCGGGTATTCGGCCGCCTCGCCGCAATTTTGCTTAAAATTGCCCGTCGACCGCCACATGCGGCAAGTTGTCATGCAACTTTAACCTCCGGCCGGTAGCTTCCATTTTCCTGATCGCGCCGCCCGATACCCGCTGACCTATACACAAGCAGCAGCTTTCCACAAGCCTTGCACTGCTTGCAAAGCGTGGTATAACCCTCGACCAAAGTTATATAAGAGACAAGAGAAACACCCAAGTGCCCTTTGGCTTCTACATCATCATGGCTGCGCAGTTTTTTTCCGCGCTGGCCGACAACGCCCTGCTGATAGCCGCGATCGCCGCCTTGCGCGAGATGCAGGCGCCGTCCGAATACGAGCCGCTGCTCAAGACATTCTTCACGCTCTCCTACGTACTGCTTGCCGCCTTTGTCGGCGCCTTTGCCGATTCGATGCCGAAGTGGCGGGTGATGTTCATCAGCAACACGATCAAGATCGTCGGCTGCAGCATGATGTTCTTTGGCGCCCACCCGCTGCTCGCCTACGCCGTCGTCGGTCTTGGCGCCGCCGCCTACTCGCCGGCCAAGTACGGCATCCTCACCGAATACCTGCCGCATCGCCTGCTCGTCGTCGCCAATGGCTGGATCGAAGGATTGACCGTTGGCGCGATCATTCTCGGCGTGGTCATCGGCGGCACGCTGATCCGCCCGGAAATCGCCCAAAACCTGCTCGCCTTCGATTTCCCGCTGATCGATACCGGCGTCAATACGACGGGCGAAATGGCCCTGTCTATCGTCGCCGTACTTTATGTCATTGCCTCGATTTTCAATCTGTACGTTCCGGACACCGGCGTCGATCACAAGCAACTGAAGAAAAACCCCTTCTTCCTGATCCACGAATTCAGCCACTGCCTGACCCTGCTCTGGCGCGACAAACTGGGCCAGATCTCGCTGGCGGTGACCACGCTGTTCTGGGGCGCCGGGGCGACCTTGCAGTTCATCGTGATCAAGTGGTCGGAAGTGGCGCTCAATCTCGACCTCTCCAAATCGTCGATGCTGCAGGGCGTGGTGGCGATTGGCGTCGCCGTCGGCGCGATCGTCGCGGCCAAATTCATCACTCTGCGCAAGTCGGTTCGGGTCATCCCGCTCGGTATCGCCATGGGCCTGATCGTGCTGGTGATGAATTTCGTCACCAGCCTGTGGCTGGCCGTTCCGCTGCTCATTCTGATCGGCGGCCTATCCGGCTTCTTCGTCGTACCAATGAATGCCCTGCTCCAGCATCGCGGCCACATCCTGATGGGAGCCGGCCACTCGATTGCCGTGCAGAACTTCAACGAGAACATTTCCATCCTGATCATGACCGGGCTCTATTACCTGATGATCAAGATCGACCTGTCGATCTATTGGGTGGTCACGCTATTCGGCCTGTTCGTCAGCGGCCTGATGTATCTGATCCGCCAGCGCCACCTCGCCAACCAGGCGGCCCAGGACGACGTCCAGCACCTAGACGATTCGGCCCACCACTGACCCGCCTAGAAGGGCAGCTCGGGCGTCGCCAGGGCGTTGAGCAGGCGACGGGCGAACAGCAGGTCTTCCCAGGCCTTCGACTTGTCAGGCAGATTGCGCAGCAGGTAAGCCGGGTGATAGGTCACCACCACCGGGATGCCGGCGTACTCGAAGCGCTTGCCGCGCAACGATGCCAACGACTTGTCGTCGTGCAGCACGCTATGCACGGCGGCCTTGCCGAGCAGCACAATGATCTTCGGCTTGAGCAGCGCGATCTGGCGCTCCAGGTAAGGCCGGCAGGCGGCCATTTCTGCTGCCTCCGGCGTCCGGTTGCCGGGCGGCCGGCATTTCACCGCATTGCCGATGTAGACCTTGTTGCCCCGCGAAATATCAAGCGAGGCCAGCATGTTGTCGAGCAGCTTGCCTGCCTGGCCGACAAAGGGTTCGCCCTGCACATCCTCGTCCGCTCCTGGCCCCTCGCCGATGAACAGCCAGTCAGGATTGAGGTCGCCGACGCCGAGTACCGCCTGTTTGCGCTGCTGGCAGAGCGGGCAGGCTTTGCATTCGGCCACCGCCCGGGTCAATTCCGGCCAGTTCATGGCATCAACCGCCGCCGCTGGCCCGGCCACGCTTTCGCGCAGCGGTGCCGGTTGCGGTACGGCGACCACAGCCGATGGTGGCGCTTCGCCAGCCGACTGCGGCGCGGGCGCAACCGCCGGCGCCGGCTCGCCACCCTTTTCCCGGACGACCCAGATCGGCGAAATCCCCATCTCGACCAGCATTTGCTCGCGGCTCAGGCTCATGCCAGTTCCTTGTCAAAAATCAATCCGTCTTCCCGTCCCTCGACGGCCGGATAGTAGCCCTTGCGCAAGCCGATCTGGCGAAAGCCGAAATGACGATACAGCTCGACCGCCTTGTCGTTCGATGGGCGAACTTCGAGAAACAGTTTTGTCGCGCCGTGCAGCCGCGCCCGTTCCATCGCATGCCGGAGCATCCGCGCGCCATAGCCCTGCCCCTGGTAACGCTGAGCGATACCGATGTTGAGCAGGTGCGCCTCGTCAAGCACCGCCATGACCACCGAAAAACCGATCAGATCGCCGCCCAGCCGCAACACCCAGGTGCTGTAACCGGCACTCAGCGAATCGGCGAAATTGCCGCGCGACCAAGGAAAGACCTGCAGAGTGGCTTCGAGCGCCGCCACCGTATCAAGATCGCGCTCGTTCATCGGAAAAAACTCGGCGGCGATCGGCACGGCAGTCACGCCCTGCCCCCTTCGCTGAGGCGCTCGGCGACGGTCTTCGCGACCTTGTCGCGAATGTACAGCGGCGCGGCAAGCGCCGCATCGATGCCGGCCCCACGCGCCGCGCGCGGTGCCGCCAGCCTGGCCAGTGCCGCTGCGGTCGGCAGGATGCCGGGCAACTGCGCCACCCCGGCCAGCGCCAGGCGTTGCTGCAAAACCGGATAGGCCGCGATGGCATTGCCGCAGGCCAGCCAGTCCGCGCCGGACGGAAGCAGCACGTCGGCCGGCGCCGAAACGCGAATCTCGCCTTGCAGTTGATAGCCATCCGCGGAACGCAGGTAATGGCCGGAATAAACCTCGCCCATCCGCGCATCGAGCACAGCGACGACCCGTTCGCCACCGCTCAGCGCCGCCATGACTTCCAGGCTGGTCACCGGCAGCAGCGGAATATCGCCCGCCACCGCCAGCCCCTGGGCTGCGCCACAGGCGATCCGCAAGCCGGTGAAGGCACCGGGACCGACGCCGAAGGCTATGGCGTCCAGCTGTCCGACCTTGCAGCCCGCCTCGGCGAGCAGTTCGCGGACCAGCGGCAACAGGGTTTCCGAATGCGACCGTCCGCTTGGGCAGAGGCGCTCGACGACTTCGCCATCGCGCCAGAGCGCGCAGGAGCCAAGTTCGGTGGAGGTTTCGAGAGCGAGAATCAACATGGGCCGGAATTTTACCGGAGGCGCTTCCCGGCCGGGGGGTCAATCTTGCCGGCCACCCCGCCCGCCACGCCCGTCATCACGTTCCGACCGGCCGCGCTGCTCACGGATTTCCTCGCGCATCTGCCGGCGATCCTCGGCCGGCACATCCCGCCAGCGCCGCTCGCCGTCATCATTCCGCCGCAGCTCGCGATCCTGCTGCCAGTGTTCGCGCATCTGCTGGCGCATCTGCCGCCGTTCGTCCGGCGGCAGGTCGCGCCACGATGGCTGCGCCGACACGCCCCCGCTCAGCCCGCAGAGGCTGGACAACAACAGCAGGGAGAGAAGCAGGCGTTTCATGGCAATCGATGCAGGACTCGTTTTGGTAGCCATCATTGTCCATCCGCCCGGCGCCGGCAAGCCGGAGCAAGTGTAATTAAATGTTTCCCGGCTGCCCCGGGCAATTACTTGTTACCATTTACTGCGCTTCATTCACCGTCAGCCATTATCCTTGCCTGCATGAACGAACATAAACATCACCTTCTGGTCGTCGATGACGATGCCCGCCTGCGCGACCTGCTCACCCGCTACCTTGGCGAGCAGGGTTTCGACGTCAAGTCGGTCGCCGACGGCAAGCAAATGGACAAGCTGCGCAGTCGCGAGCATTTTCACCTGATCGTGCTCGACCTGATGATGCCGGGCGAAGATGGCCTGACCATCTGCCGGCGCTTGCGCGGCACCGGCGACCTGACGCCGGTCATCATGCTCACCGCCAAGGGCGACGAGGTCGATCGCATCGTCGGACTCGAAATGGGCGCCGACGACTACCTGCCCAAACCGTTCAACCCGCGCGAACTGCTCGCCCGCATCCATGCCGTGCTGCGCCGCCAGGGCAACAAGCCGCCGGGCGCCCCGGAAGAAGAGACGCAAACCATCCATTTCGGCAACATCGAGGTCGATTTCGCAGCCCGCGCGCTGCGCCGCGGCGACGAACTGCTGCCGCTGACTACCGGTGAATTTGCCGTCCTCAAGGTGCTGCTGCAGCATCAAGGACAACCGCTGTCGCGCGACAAGCTGATGACGCTGGCCCGTGGTCGCGAACAGGGGCCGTTCGACCGCGCCATCGACGTCCAGATTTCCCGGCTGCGCAAGCTGATCGAAACCGATCCGGCCCAGCCGCGCTACCTGCAGACCGTCTGGGGCTTCGGCTACGTCTTCGTTCCGGACGGCACTGCGCGCGACGCATGATGCCGCGCACGCTGCTGGCGCGCACTTTCCTGTTGCTCGCCGTACTGGTTCTGCTGACCACTGCGGCCTGGCTCAGTCTTTTCCGCTACATCGATGCCGAACCGCGCGCCCGCGAAACGGCGCAACTGGCAGCCTCTGCGGTCAACCTGATCCGTGCCTCGCTATTCGCGGCGGCACCGAAAAAGCGACTCGGCCTGTTCAACGAGTTTTCAACGCGGGAAGGCATCCGCCTGCTACCGGCCGAACCGGACGATGTTATCGAAGCCATGCCCGACAGCCGTTTTCAACGCCTGCTTTACCGCGAACTGACGGCCCGCCTCGGCGCGCATACCCGGATCGCCGCCCGGGTCAACGAGGCGCCCGGCTTCTGGGTCAGTTTTCGTCTCGACGACCACGACGATGAAGAATACTGGCTGATCCTGCCGCGCGAACGAGCCGCCCGCAGTTTCGCCACGCACTGGCTGACCTGGGGGCTGCTCGCCATCATCCTGGCGCTGGCCATGGCCTGGCTGATCGCCTCGCGGATCAGCAGGCCGCTGAAGGCCATGGCGAAATCGGCCGAGACGGTCGGTCGCGGCCAGATACCCGACCCCTTGCCGGAGGACGGGGCCGAAGAACTGCGCCAGCTGGCCAGCGCCTTCAATACCATGGCCGCCGACCTGGTGCGCCACGACAAGGACCGCTCCGAAGTGCTGGCTGGCATCTCGCACGACCTGCGCACGCCGCTCACCCGCCTGCGTCTCGAAGCGGAATTAAGTGTTGCCGACGAAGGCGCGCGCCAGGCAGTGGTCGCCGACATCGAACAGATGGAAGCGGTGATCTCCCAGTTCATGGATTACGCCCGTGCCGAATCCGGCGAAACCGCCGAGAAAACCGACCTGGCCGCCCTGCTCGGCAGCATCGTCGAACGTCAGGGCTGCATCGGCCACGTCTTGCACAGCGAGATCGGAAGCTTGCCGGAAACCTTGTTGCGCCCGAAGGCGATCAGCCGTGCGGTGACCAACCTGATCGACAATGCCTGGAAATACGGTGGCGGCAACGTACAGCTCAAAGTCGCCGCGGCAGACCGCGAAATATGGATCGAAATCAGCGACCGCGGCCCCGGCATTCCGGCCGCCGAGGTCGAACGCCTGAAACGTCCGTTCACGCGCTACGAGTCGGCCCGCACCAACGCCGGCGGGACCGGCCTCGGGCTGGCCATCGTCGAGCGCATCGCCCGTTTGCACGGCGGCCGGCTCGACCTGCTGGCCAACCCGGAGGGCGGACTGCTCGCCCGCCTGGTGCTACCGATCAGGCACTGAAGGCCTGGCAGGTCTCATCGACCCCGGAAACGATCAAGGGCAGCACCCGGCTGATTTTTCCGGCATCGAGTCCGAGACGCTGCCACGCCGTGCGTTCAACCGGCATGACCATTTCCTCGGGACTCTGGCCGAATCCCAGGCCATGTGCGATGGCATTGGCGACATGCATCAGATCGGCCAGCGAACCGGCCACGGCGCTGGCCGGCGCATGGTGTTCGGCGACCGCCACCTGCAACACCGACGGAAAGCGCCAGGTTTCGGCGAGCAGGCTGCCCACTTCACAGTGGTCCATGCCGAGGATGTCGCGCTCGGCAACGACCAGAAAGCAATCGTGTTGCTTGCGATAGGCCAGCACCTCGGCATATTGCTGCGAAAAATTGGCGGCCAGCACCAACTCGCCGATGTCGTGCAGGATGCCGCCGGTGAAGGCAAGTTCCGGGTTGTGGCCGGTTTCCTCTGCCAGCGCGCGGGCGCCGAGGCCGACCGCGACGCAGTGCCGGAGATAAGCCTGGGCATCGAAGCCGCGACATTGGTCGACGCGAAATACGCCATTGATCCCGACCGCCATCACCATGCTGCGCACCGCCCGGAAGCCGAGGACGACGACTGCCTCGTTGATGGTTCCGACCTTGTGCTGCAAACCGTAAAAGGACGAATTGGCGACGCGCAGGACGCGCGCCGTCAGCCCTTGATCGCGGGCAATCTGATGGGCAATGCTGGTGACATCGACATCCTCGTTGGCAAAGGAAGCCAGCAGGTCGGCAACGGCAACCGGCAGCGAGGGCAACTGTTTGAGGTGGGCAAGGACCTGGTCACGATCAAGCGTCGTCATGCCTGGTCTGCCATCCGAAAATCGAGAATGGCCCGGTATAGCTGGCGGGTTTCCAGACCATCGCCAGCCTTGCGGAATAACCGGTCGAGCTGGGCGATCACCCGCGCCTCGCGCGCCGCCCGCGTTGCCGGATCTTCCTCGAACTCGCGCTCGATCGTCAGTTCGGCAATGTCGCGCCGCATCAGACCGTGCACCATGCTGTCAGTCAGTTCGCAGCCCCCCGGAACCAGCACCCGCCCCGACTCGTCGAGCAAGGCTTCGGCAAGGCGCATACCGGGACGTACGTCACCAATCGCCACGGTTTCAACTGTTTTCATTTCTTTTTTTCCTCAAGCAACAGCAGGCGCCCGCTTACCGAACCACCCAGATTGACCGGTCGCCAGCGACACAAATAATCGCGACCATCGATCGCTACCGAAGCATGTTCGCCAAGGCTTGCCAGTTCAGGCAACAGACTGGTCAGGGAAGTTCCGGGCGCCAGCCCGCGCGCGCTGAAACATGCGTAGGCCGCTTCATTGATCAGGGCCAGCATGCCTTCATCGTCCATCCCCAAAACCGGCCATGGCAGTTCGCCAACCACTTCCTGAAGTATGCGGTAGCCCTGGCTCTCCTGCTCCTGCAGAGCCTTGTTCTCCGCCGCCAGGCGCCGCCGGTCTTCCTCGACCCGGACCAGTTCCCGCTCGGCGACTTCGACTTCATGCGACAACCGGCTGTATTCATCGGAAATATGCCGGCGATTCAGCGCCTCTTCGACCGTCTGGCGGAAAGCCACGGCTTCGGCCGGCAGGTGAATCACCCGATGGACCAGGCCGGAACCGCTCAGTTCGGCGATCAGTTTCCGGTTCCATTGCCGACTGTCGGCCAGCAGGATGCGCTCGCATTGCGGCTGGCTCAGGGCTGCCTGACGAATCACCCCGGCGACGTCGAAATCCTTGCGCGGCGAACCGCAAACCAGGACGTCCACCAGATTGCCGGCAAACCACTGCATCGCCGCATCGAAATCGGAAGCCGTGCACACCCGGTGTCCGTCGCGGACCAGCGTCGAAATCGCCTCGTCGAAGCCCTCGACCGCGACGAACAACGCCATCGGTTTGCGCGTCCCCGAACGCAGCAGGTTGGTCGGCAGCCGCTTGTCCGCCACCAGCAGTTCGGTCATCGCCGCGGCCGGCAGTGGCCGCGAGAAGAAATACCCCTGGATGATGTCGCACTGGTGGGAAATCAGCAGCGCCAGCTGCTCGGCCGTTTCAACGCCTTCCGCCACCACTTTCAGCTTCAGGTGGTGGGCCATGGTAATGACGGCGCGGGTGATCGACGCATCGTCCGAATCGGCCGCGATATCTTGGACGAAGGAGCGATCCACCTTGACCGCATCGAGCGGAAAGCGCTTCAGATAGGCCAGGCTGGAATAGCCGGTGCCAAAGTCATCGAGCGATATCGTCACGCCGGTTGCCTTGAGCGCCGTCAGCGTGCGAATTGCCGATTCGGTATTCTGCATCAGCATGCTTTCGGTGATCTCGAGGTCGAGGCAGGCCGGTTTCAGACCGCTGTTGGCCAGCGTCGCCGCGACATCGTCGAGCAAGGTATCCGACTGCAGTTGCCGGGCCGAAAGATTGACCGAGACCGAGGGAATGTCGAGCCCCGCCTGCTGCCATTCGACCGCCTGCCGGCAGGCGCTTTCGATCACCCAGCGGCCAACCGGAACAATCAGGCCGGTCTCTTCGAGCATCGGAATGAACTGGTCGGGCGGTACCAGGCCCTGGCGCGGGTGCTGCCAGCGAATCAGTGCCTCGGTGCCGGTAATCCGTCCGTTGGCGCAACTCACCTTGGGTTGGTAATGCAGCACGAACTCGTTGCGCAGCGTCGCATTGCGCAAATCCGTTTCGAGAAAGAGGCGATCGCGGATGCCGTCGTGCATCTCTTCCGAGTAGAACAAGTAATTGTTGCGCCCTTGGCTCTTCGCGTTGCGCACGGCCATTTCGGCATTGCACACCAGTTCGTGGGCATCGTGCCCATCGCGCGGGAAAAACACGCCGCCGATGCTGGCTGTGGCGAACACATCCCGACCATCGACCCGCACCGGCATGATCAGGGTATCGATGATCCGCCGCGCCACGATGCCGGCCTGCTGGGCATCGGCCACTTCCGGCAGGAGCACGGCGAAGACGTCGCCGCCCAGCCGTCCGAGGATATCGGACTCGCGCAGGGAGCCGGACAGCCGCCCGGCGACCTGACGCAACAATTCGTCGCCGAAGGTGTGACCGAGCGCCTGATTGACTTCCCGGAAGCGATCGATGTCGATGACCATCAGGCCGAGCGGCATGTTCTTGCGCTTGGCCAGTGCGATCAACCGGCGCACCTGGTCGTAAAACATCAACTGGTTGGGCAACGCGGTCAGCGCATCGAAATGGGCAAAATACGGCAGCTTCCGCTGCTCGGTGAGCAGGCTGGTGATATCGGTGGCCACGCCTCCGACGCTGACGATACGGCCGTTTTCGTTATGTACCGGGAAGTTGCGCGCATGCAGCCAGCGCAGGCCATCGCCCGGCCGCATCACGCGGAACTTGACGTCCAGCCCGCCGACCCGATGCACGCTCATGTTGTCGACCAGCCGATCGCGATCATCGATGTGAACGTATTTCAGCCAGTCGCGATTGTCGGCATAAAGCGCCTCGACATAGCGCCCCCATATTTGCTCATACCCTTCGCTGACATAGGTCACCCGCTGGGTCTCGGCATCGAGCAGCCAGTAACATTCGGGGATATTGCTCGCCAACTGGAAGAAGCGGGCCTCGCCCTCGTCGATATTGCCGCTCATTTCGGGCGTCATCAGCGCCGGCTGGTTTTGGCGCTGCAACAATGCCTTGGCGCACTCCCGTTCGACGACCGCCAGCAGGCGGCTGGGATTGCTCTTGAAAACGAAGTCGCGGGCACCATTCTCGAGCAGCTCGATCGGGAATTCCTTGCTGCCGCGATCCACCGTCAGAATCACCGGAAGGCTCAAGGCCAATTCCTGCAGCAGGTCGACGACCTCGGCCGGTGGCAGGTCGGGCAACGAGCAACTGACCAGGGCGACGTCCCAGGTTTCATCGCGCAAAACAGCCTCGACCTCGGCACGCCGGGACAGTTGCCGGGAATAGACGACATGTCCGCCCCCCCGCAAGGCCTCGAGCAAGCGCTGGCCGTCACGGGGACTGGCATCAATCAGCAGGACGCGCAGAATTGCCGTGTTTTCAGCCGCCGGTCCCAAGTCGCCCAAACATCCCCCTTAGCCGCTTCTCGAACGCCCCGGCAATAAAATTACAGCGGCATTCAGCACGACATTTGTCATGACAAATCATAAGCCAACAGGCTTTCCGAGCTCGGTTAGCCTGTCACAGTTCTTCAACAATCGTAGCAGACCTGACACGGCGGCAAAACAAAATCAGCCGGTCGCGCTCAAGAAAGCAGCGGAAATTCGGCGAGCGTCTGATACGCCGAACCGGCCGATGACCGCCGGGAACGGACCAGAACGAAACCCGGACACGGCCAGTACAAGGGATCGATTGCCGGCAACGGCTGGCAATCGTCAGCCGGCACCTTGCGCAGCAACGTGACGTGCGGGGCAAATTGGCGTTCCCGGTCGGCGATGGCGAATCCGGCCTGGTCCAACCCGGCCGACAACTCGGCGACCAACGCCGGCAAGGCCGGCGGTGCGGCGCGGCAGCCTGCCCACAACAGATGGTTGTGACGCCAGAAACCGAGCCGGTCAACCGTCAAGTCGAAGGACCTAGCGACGACACGGCTGGCGCTGGCGCACAGCGATGGCAAGCGAGCCTCGGCTACGTCACCTAGAAAAGCCAGCGTCAGATGGATGGTGTCGGACCGGGTCGGTTTGCCACCGAACCGGCCGGCTGCCGTAACGGCAATCCCGGCCAATTTTCCGGCGAGCGCCGGGGGCGGCCACAGGGCAAAGAAAACGCGGGCCGTGGCCGGCCTGGCTAACGGCTCAATTGGCCCTTCAGCTTGCACGCTCGAGCAGCACCACAGCCTGCGCCTCGATGGCTTGTTCACGCCCAAGGTAACCCAGGCGTTCGTTGGTCTTGCCCTTGATATTCACGGCATCGGTCGAAATACCGAGATCCGCCGCGACATTCGCCACCATCGCTGCGGCATGCGGCGCCAGTTTGGGCTGCTGGGCAATCAGCGTCGCATCGACATTGACCGGACGCCAACCCTTGTCGGCCAGCAAGGCAACGGCCGCCCGCAGCAGCACGCGGCTGTCCGCCCCCTGGTAGCGCGGATCGGTATCGGGAAAGTGGCGACCGATGTCGCCCAGCGCCGCGCCGCCGAGCAGCGCATCGGTGATCGCATGCAACAGGGCATCGGCATCGGAGTGGCCCAGCAGGCCCGTGGAGTGGGGAATCTCGACGCCGCCGAGGATCAGTTTGCGACCTTCGACCAGCTTGTGCACATCGTATCCCTGGCCTACCCGGAAATTCATTTGCGCCCCCTCAGTATCATCGCCGCCAAGGCCAGATCGGCCGGAAAAGTCACCTTCAGATTGGTCGCATCGCCGCGCACCAGCTTCGGCTTGAGACCGAGCGCTTCGATGGCGCTGGCTTCGTCGGTAACAGCGCGACACTTTTCCAGCGCCTCGCACAGCCGACCGTAGCGGAACATCTGCGGCGTTTGCGCCTGCCACAAGCCGTCGCGCGGTTCAGTGGCGGCAACGCGCTGACCGGCATCGGCACGTTTCAGGGTATCGGCGACCGGCACGGCGAGAATGCCACCCACCGCGTCGTTGGCCAGCTCCTCGAACAGTCCGGCGAGCATTGCGGGACTCAGACAGGGGCGGGCCGCATCGTGCACCAGCACCCAGTCGTCGTCGGACGCCACCATGGCTGCCGCCTGCAATCCGTTCGCCACACTCGCCGCCCGCGTCGCTCCGCCGCAGCGCACGGTTTCCAGCTTGGCGCCAAGCTCGGACCAGTCATGCTGCGGCCAGTACGGATCGTCCGGCGACAGTACCACCCAGACCCGCTCGATCTCCGGGCAGGCAACCAGGGCTGCCAGCGTGTGGTAAATCAGCGGCCGGCCGAGCAGGTTCAAATACTGTTTTGGTTTCTCGGCGCCGAAGCGCGAACCGCTGCCGGCAGCGGGAACGATTGCGAAATAACGTGGCATGGCTTAATTTTACTGAATAACGACGATAAAAGAGGAACCGCATGAGCTTCATTGTTCCGGAACTGGCTACCCCGCTTGAGGCTTTCGCCACCGCTTTGGGGATCGGTCTGCTGATCGGCATGGAGCGCGAACGGCGTCCCGACTCCGCCGCGGGCCTGCGCACCTTCGCGCTGACATCGATGTTGGGCTGCCTGTTCGCCCTGCTCGGCGAAAAAGCCGGCGGCCCCTGGATGCTCGCCGTCGGGCTGCTGGTCATCGCGGCGTCGATGGTTGCCTCCAACTTTTCGGCCCAGCAGGAAGAGCAGTATCGCGGCTTTACCTCGGAGGCCGCGATCATCGTCACCTATGGCCTGGGCGCGGCGATCTGGTACGGCTACGCAACGCTGGCCGTGATGCTGGCCATCACGACCACCGTGCTGCTTTATTTCAAGGCCGAGATGCGCCAGGTCAGCGAACGGATGACACCGAAGGACATCAACTCGATTCTGCAATTCGCCGTCCTCTCGCTGGTCATCCTGCCCATCCTGCCGAACCAGGATTTCGGCCCCTACAATGCACTGAACCCTCGGCAGATCTGGTGGATGGTCGTCCTCATCTCCGGCCTCGCCCTCGCCGGCTACCTCGCCCTGCGCATCGTCGGGGCGCGCCACGGCGCCGCCCTGCTCGGTATTTTCGGCGGACTGGCGTCGAGCACCGCGACCACCCTGATGTTCTCCCGCCACGCCCATGAACTGGGTCATCTGGTACGGATGGCGGCGACCGTCATCCTGATTGCCAACGTCATGGTGATGATCCGTCTCGGCCTGGTCTCCGGCATGGTCGCCCCGACGCTGATCGCGCCGATTGCCATCGTCTTCGCCTGCGGCATCGTGCCCGGCATCATCGTGGCGCTCTACGGCTGGAAAGCGCTCAGCGCGGCCGGCGAACTGCCGATGCCCGAGGTGAAGAATCCGACCGAGCTGAAAACCGCCATTTCCTTCGGCCTGCTCTACGCCCTCGTGCTGCTCGCTTCGGCCTGGCTGCAGGACATTGCCGGCAACAAGGGCCTCTACATCGTCGCCCTCGCTTCCGGCCTGACCGATGCCGACGCCAGCGTGTTGTCGACGCTGCGCTTGTTCAATCTGCAAAAACTATCGAGCAGCGAGGCGGTCATAGCGGTAACGCTGGCCCTGATCGCCAATCTGGTGTTCAAGATCGGACTGGTCCTCAGCATCGGCGGCAGCAAGCTGGCCCGCCACGCCCTGCCGGGCCTGCTCGCCATCGGCGGCGGCCTGGCCGCTGGGTTATTGCTGATTTGAGGTGCCCCATGACCATTACCCGCCCTCCCGCCGTCGCCGGGATGTTCTATCCGGGCAGCGCCAGCACGCTGGCCGCCACTGTCGACCAGCTGCTGAACGAAGCGCCGGCAGCGCCGGCCGCTCAACCCAAGGCCCTGATCGTGCCGCACGCCGGCTATATTTACTCCGGGGCAACTGCGGCCCGGGCCTATGCCAGGCTGGCGCCTTGGCGTTCGACGATCCACCGTGTCATTCTGCTCGGCCCGACCCATCGCGTTGCGGTCGACGGTCTGGCCTTGCCCAATTGCGAAGCCTTCGCCACGCCGCTTGGCCATGTCAGGCTCGATGCGCAGGCCATGGATCAACTGGCAGCCTTGCCGCAGGTTGTTTTCAGCGACCACGTCCATGCCGAGGAGCATTCGCTGGAGGTCCATCTGCCTTTCCTGCAACAGGTGCTCGACGACTTCACGCTGGTCCCGCTGGCGGTCGGCCACGCCACGCCGCAAGCCGTCGCCGAGGTGCTCGACCTGCTGTGGGGCGGACCGGAAACGCTGATCATCATCAGTTCCGACCTGTCGCACTACCTGCCCTATGCTGCCGCCAACCAGGTCGATCGCACTACCTGCGAGCACATCCTGCAACTCGACACCCATATCCGCCCGGAACAGGCCTGTGGGGCCTTTCCGCTCAATGGTCTGCTGCTCGTTGCTGGCCAGCGCGGCCTGACGCCGCACCTGATCGATCACTGCAACTCCGGCGATACGGCCGGCGACAAGCAGCGCGTCGTCGGTTACGCCGCTTTTTCGTTTGACGAAAATCATGCCTGAACTCGGCCCTACCCTGCTCCAGCTAGCCCGTGCCGCCATCGCCGCACGTTTCGGCGAGACCGCGCCGGCTTCTGACGACCTGCCCGAATTGCACCGAAAGGGCGCCACCTTTGTCACCCTGACCCAGCGCGGCGAGCTGCGCGGCTGCATCGGCAGCCTGGAAGCCTGGCGCCCGCTGCTCACCGACGTCCAGGAAAACGCCTGTGCCGCGGCCTTCCGCGACCCGCGCTTCAGCCCCTTGCGCGAGGCGGAACTGCCGATCACCCGGATCGAAGTCTCGCTACTGAGTCCGGCCGAATTGATGCATTTTCGCGACGAGGCCGACGCCCTCGCCCAGCTCCGGCCGAATATCGACGGCGTGATCCTGACCGTCGGCCAGTATCGCTCGACTTTTCTGCCACAGGTCTGGGAGCAGTTGCCCGAACCAGCCGAGTTCATGGCCCACCTGAAACAGAAGGCCGGACTGCCTGCCGCATACTGGGGAGTGAATGTTCAGCTCGAACGCTACCGCGTCAATAAATGGAAGGAGGCCGCACCATGAGCCAGCCGGCAACCGTTGACACCCTCTACCCCGGCCGTTGGTGGCATACCCTGCCCGATGGCCGCGTGCAGTGCGACCTCTGCCCGCGCGACTGCCAACTGCATGAAGGCCAGCGCGGCGCCTGCTTCGTTCGCCAGCGCGTCAATGACGCGATGCAACTGACCACCTATGGCCGCTCGTCCGGCTTCTGCATCGACCCCATCGAAAAGAAGCCGCTCAACCACTTCCACCCCGGCAGCAGCATCCTCTCCTTCGGTACCGCCGGCTGCAACCTCGCCTGCCGTTTCTGTCAGAACTGGGACATCTCCAAATCGAAAGACATGGATCGCCTGATGGACCAGGCCAGCCCGCAGGCCATTGCCGCAGCGGCCCGACGGAACGGGGCCGATGCCGTCGCCTACACCTACAACGACCCGGTGGTTTTCGCCGAATACGCCATCGACACCGCACTCGCCTGCCGCGAGCAAGGCATCCGCAATGTCGCCGTCACTGCCGGCTACATCCACCCGGCGCCCCGTCGCGAGTTCTTCGCCGTGATGGACGCCGCCAACGTCGACCTCAAGGCCTTCACCGAAACGTTCTATCACAAGCTGTGCGTCGGCCACCTCGGACCAGTACTCGACACGCTGGCCTACATCCACCACGAAACCCAGTGCTGGCTGGAAATCACCACGCTGCTCATTCCCGGCGAGAACGACAGCCCGGCTGAAGTCAACGAACTCGCGACTTGGGTAGCGCGCGAACTCGGCCCGGATGTGCCGCTGCATTTCACCGCCTTCCACCCCGACTGGAAAATGACCGACCTGCCGGAGACGCCGCTCGCCACACTGGTCCAGGCCCGCCGCATCGCGCTTGATGCCGGGTTGCACCACGTCTACACCGGCAATGTGCATGACAGCGAGGGCGGCACAACCTTCTGCCCGAACTGCCATGCCGCGCTGATCATCCGCGACTGGTACGACATCCGCCGCTACGACCTGACAGCCAGCGGCCATTGTCCGCACTGCGCAACGTCGCTGGCCGGCCGCTTCGGGCCGCAACTCGGCCACAACGGCAGCGCCTTCGGAGCACGCCGCATTCCCGTCCGTCTTGCCTTGTGACTTCATGAATCGCAGCATCAGCCTTCACACCACGCATGGCCTGCTCCACGGTCAGCTTGAACTGCCCGACCACCCGCGCGGCCTCGTTCTGCTTGCCCGCTCGCAGCACACACCGCTCGACATTCTCATCACCGACAATCTCACCGGCCGCGGCTACGGCGTCCTGAGCATGCAACTGCTGTCGGCCCAGGAAGCGCATTTCGCCGATGCAACGCAGAACGTGCCGCGACTCACCCAGCGCCTGCTCGACATCCTCGAACTGATCCGCAACGATGGCGACATGCAGGATCTCCCGCTAGCCATCTTCGCCAGCGGCGACACCACGCCGGCGGCAATCCGCGCTGCCGCCCGGCGCGACACCCAGGTCAAGCTGCTTGCCTGTTATGGCGGCATCGTCGACCGAGCGGGCCTGGAGGCCCTGAAGCTGCTCGAGGCACCGCTGCTGATGCTATTCGACACCGCTGACACGATCGGCCGCACGGCCTTCCAGCGGGCCGCCACGCATCTTGCCGGACTCTACGAAACCCACGTCCTCGATGCCGAGGAAGACCCGATGCTGCGGGTCGCCGGCTGGTTGTCGATCCATCTCGACCGCGCCGCGTAACGGCGACGAAACCGGCCATTTCGGTCGTTCCCGATGCCGTGTATGTGATTTCCCGTATGGGCGGCGCTGCGCGAATGGAATACCCTTCGTCCATCATCCATTCGTCCGTAAGGAATCCCCCATGCCGGTGATTGAAGTCCACCACCCTTTGGTCAAGCACAAGATCGGCCTGATGCGCGAAGCCGAGATCAGCACCAAGAAGTTCCGCGAGCTGGCGGCCGAGTTGGCTCGCCTGCTGACCTACGAGGCATGCCGCGATTTCGAACTGGAAACGGTCAGCATCGAAGGCTGGGCCGGGCCGGTCGCCATCGAGCAGATCAAGGGCAAGAAGGTCACCGTCGTGCCCATCCTGCGCGCCGGCATCGGCATGCTGGACGGCGTGCTCGACCTGATCCCGAACGCCAAGGTCAGTGTCGTCGGCATCGCCCGCAATCACGAGACGCTGATGCCCGAGTCGTATTTTGAACGCTTCGTCGGCCAGCTCGACGAGCGCCTGGCATTGATCATCGACCCGATGCTGGCCACCGGCGGCTCGCTGATCGCCACCATCGACATGTTGAAGCGCAAGGGCTGCCGGCATGTCAAGGCACTGGTGCTGGTCGCCGCGCCGGAAGGCATCGCCGCGCTGCAGGCGGCACACCCTGACGTGCAGTGCTACACCGCCGCCATCGACAGCCATCTCAATGAACACGGCTACATCATTCCCGGCCTCGGCGACGCCGGCGACAAGATTTTCGGGACCAAGGAAGCATGAACGCGCCGCACGAACCCGTCTGGCGCACCGCCCTTTCCGGCGCGCAAATCCTCTTCGTCGCCTTTGGCGCCACCGTGCTGGTACCGCTGCTCACCGGCCTCAATCCCAGTCTGGCGCTGCTCGGTGCCGGCGTCGGCACGCTGATCTTCCAGATCTGCACCAAGCGCCAGGTACCGATTTATCTCGGCTCGAGCTTCGCCTTCATCGCCCCGGTGATCTACTCGGTGCAGACCTGGGGCATGCCGGCAACGCTCGGCGCGCTGGCCTCGGCCAGCTTTTTTTATTACGTCGCCGCTGGCCTGGTGAAATGGCGCGGCGTCGGCTTCATTCACAAACTGCTGCCGCCGGTCGTCATCGGCCCGGTCGTCATGGTCATCGGTCTCGGCCTGGCCCAGGTCGCGGTCGGCATGGCCACCGGCAAGGCCGGCGACCAGCAGGTCGTCCCCTACCAGACGGCCATCGGCATTGCCGCGATTGCGCTGCTGGCGACGATGCTCACGGCTATCCGCGCCAAGGGTTTGCTCAAGCTGGTGCCCATCCTGGTCGGCGTCGCCGTTGGCTATGTCGTCTCGCTGTTCGTCGGTATCGTCGATTTCACGCGAGTGCATGACGCGGCCTGGCTCGCCCTGCCGGAATTCGGCCACCCCGAGTTCAATCTCGCCGCCATCCTGTTCATGATCCCGGTCGCCATCGCGCCGATTGTCGAACACGTCGGTGGCATCCTTGCCATCGGCTCGGTCAGTGGCAAGGACTACACCGAAAACCCCGGCCTGCACCGCACGCTGCTCGGCGATGGTCTGGCGGTCAATGTCGTCGGCCTGTTCGGCGGCCCGCCGGTGACGACCTACGGTGAAGTCACCGGCGCCGTGATGCTGACCCACAACTACAACCCGGTGGTGATGACCTGGGCGGCCGGCTTCGCCATCCTGATGGCCTTCGTCGGCAAGTTCGGCGCCCTGCTGCAAACCATCCCGCTGCCAGTGATGGGCGGCATCATGGTCCTGCTCTTCGGCTCGATCGCCGGTATCGGCCTGAAGACGCTGATGGACGCCAGGGTGAACCTGTCGAGCGCGCGCAATCTGTGCATCGTCTCGGTGACGCTGGTCACCGGCATCGGTGGCCTGGCCGTCCAGATCGGCAGCTTCTCTTTGCTAGGCATCAGCTTGTGCGGCATCCTTGCCGTGCTACTCAACCTGACGCTGCCGCAGGAGCCGGCCAAGCACCCCTGATTCCTCCTTCAAAAAGCTTCGTCATGTTCCGCAAATTCCGCATCGTGATTCTGCTCCTCGTTCTCGCCACCGTCGGGCTTGGCGCGTGGCGGGCCAATGCCCGGCTGACCGCCTGGCAGCACACTGTCCATGTCGCCCTCTATCCGGTTGCGGCCGATGACTCGCCGACCACCGCCAGTTTCATCGGACAACTGGACAGCGAGAGCTTTACGGACATCGGGCAATGGCTGCAAGGGCAAAGCGACAAATACGGGCGTTCGGTGCTGCAACCGGCCTCCATCCGGCTCGGGCCACTGGTCAGTGATCGGCCACCACCGCCGCCAAGTCACCCGGGTGCCTTCGAGACCATCGTGTGGAGCCTGAAATTGCGCTGGTGGGCCGCGCAGCATGACACGATCAGCGGACCGCAGCCGCAGGTCCGCCTGTTCGTTCTCTTCCATGATCCTGAACGCACCGGCGCCGTGCCTCACTCGACCGGCCTGAGCAAGGGCCAGATCGGGGTCATCCACGTTTATGCCAGCCGCCAGCAACGAAAACAAAACGCCGTGATCATTGCGCACGAACTGCTGCATACCTTCGGCGCCACCGACAAATACGATCTCGCGACGCTGCAACCGCTCTACCCGCAAGGCTATGCCGAACCGGAACGGGAACCCCGCCTGCCGCAGCGCTTGGGTGAAATCATGGGGGGCCGTACGCCGATCGACGAACATCAGGCCGAAATCCCGGCCAGCCTGGCCGACACCGTGATCGGACCGGCAACGGCAAGAGAGATTGGCTTGCTGGCCGGTAAAGGCTAAATCTCGGCGCAGCCGAGCTGTGCCGGAAACGTTTGTTCGCGTGTCGGAAAAATTCTTTGCTGCAATTCCGCTCCGAGATCGATGTCTTCTTCCCGGATGTGTCGCTCGAACCAGTACTCGATGTAACGGATCAGGCTATAGATATCCATCCGCTCCTGACGCACCTGGGCGAGCGTCTTCTCGATACCTTTCAGCATTGCCCGATGCTTGTTCGCGTGCACCGTGAAATCGAGACCTGCCCGTTCAGCGAAGGCCTCCTCGGTGGAACAATGAATGCGCAATGTTTCAAGCAAAGCCTCCGCCTGATCTGACGGGAGACAATTGGCTTCAATGCAGAGGGATTTCAAGCCGGCAAGGCGAGCAAACAATTCGGCATGCTGCTCGTCGATCTCAGGTACGTTGACCACCAGCGAATCAGGCAAAAAGACGGCAATCTGATCATTCATTGCAGTGCACCTCCTGAGCAGAAGCCAGTTTTCGGCAACAAAACGTTCCCTGAGCTTTTCACTATAGAACGCTCAGGCGATTAATCCAGTTCGATTTGTCTGGCCAGACCGCTTTCCGCTGCTCCTGGCCGCAAATTACCGCAGTTCGATCGTCACGGTCTTTCCCGACTTGCCACCCGCTTTGCGCAGCAAATCACCGATATCGGTGTTGGCATTCTTCAATGCGATATCCAGTGCGGTTTCACCGGTTTCCAGCTTTTTATTGGGGTCGGCCTGGCTCGCCAGCAACAATCGGACAAGCTCGGCATGGCCGCCGCGTGACGCGGCGATCAGCGGCGTCGTGCCATTTTCGCTCGGCGAGTCGACTTCCGCTCCCGCCTTCAGCAAGAGCCTGGCGATATCGAGATGGCCGGCGAAGGCGGCGTAAGCCAACGGCGTCCAGCCCGGCATATTGACCGCAGCGCCACCCGCCACGAGCAGCTCGGCAACTTTCAGATGACCGCGAAAGGCTGCCAGGCGCAGCGCCGTATCACCGGCCGAGTTTCGTGCATTCAACTTGGCCCGCTGCTTGATCAGGAAAGCCACCAGATCGGCATGCCCGTCGCGCGCCGCCAGCATCAACAGGGTATTGCCATCGATATCGGTCGTATCGATCGAGGCGCCCTTATTGACGATTTGGGCAACCTCTGCGGTGTCACCGAGCTTGGCCGAGCCGATCAGGTCGTCGTAAGTGGCGGCAGCGACAAACAGCGGAAGAACGGCAGCGATTACTGCGGTCAACAGTCTTTTTTTCATGATTCTCAAGGCCGTGTAGCGTGATTGAACAACGTGAAGAAGTTGTCGGTCGTCGCCGCGACGACAGTTTCCAGAGAAACTGAACGCAGGCGGGCGATTTCTTCGGCAACGTAACGGACGTGGGCCGGCTCGTTTGGCTTGCCGCGATAGGGCACCGGTGCGAGGTACGGCGAATCGGTCTCGACCAGCAGGCGGTCGAGCGGGCAACGCTCGGCGACCTCCTTGACGATGGTCGCGTTCTTGAAGGTAACGATTCCTGAAAAAGACAGATAGAAACCCAGATCGAGCGCCTGCTGGGCGATTTCCCAGTTTTCGGTAAAACAGTGCATGACGCCACCGACCGCCTCGGCCCCCTCCTCCTGCAACAGGCGCAAGGTATCGACGGCCGACTCGCGGGTATGCACGACCAGCGGTTTACCACATTGCCGTGCCGCCCGGATGTGCGCGCGAAATCGCTCGCGCTGCCATTCCGGCTTGTCCTTCTGCCAATAGTAATCGAGCCCGGTTTCGCCGATCGCGACAACCTTCGGATGGGCGGCCAGGGCCAACAGTTGCTCGACGCTGGGTTCTTCGACGTCGGTGTATTCTGGATGAACGCCGACGCTGGCAAACAGGCGGCTATCGGTCTCGGCCAGAGCCAGCACTTGGGGAAAGTCTTCGAGATTGACGGCAATGCACAAGGCGGCGCCGACATCGTTTTCCTGCATGCGCTGCAGAACCTCGGGCAAACGATTGGCGAGATCGGGAAAATCGAGATGGCAGTGCGAATCGACCAGCATGGCGACAGATCAGAGCGTGTGGGTGGGCCGCGACGACTGAATGACGCCGCCCAGCAGGGCTTCGATCTTGCGGCGTGCTTCCTGGCCGCTTTCGTCATTGTTGAAATGCACACCGATGCCCTGTGCCCGGCCGTTTTGTGCCCCGGCCGGGGTAATCCAGACGACCGCCCCGGCGATCGGCAACTTTGCCGGATCATCCATCAGCGACAGCAGCATGAACACCTCGTCGCCAATGCTGTAACTGCGCGTCGTCGGGATGAAGATGCCCCCGGCCCGCAGATGCGGCATGAACGCGGCGTACAGCGCGGATTTCGAATTGATATTCAGCGAGAGAACGCTAGGGCGCTGGGGCGCAGGTTTGACTTCACTCATTGTGTATCAATTGGCAAACAGGGCTCGGTAGTCCAGGAAAAGACCTTCCAGGAAAAGGCGTGCATTCAATGGTTGCTCGGCTTCCCGGCGGTGCGAAATCATGTCGCGATAGGAATGTATCAAGCGTGCGGCTGGAATCATATCAGCCAGACTCGCTATTGTGGCCGCCTGCGGCAGAAAATAGCGAACAGGCATGCCACTCCCGGCCAGCGTCAGGTCGACCAGCCATTTCTGGATGGCTTCAACGACGTTCTTCAGCAACAGCTTTCCCTTGCTGTCCTTGACGGCCTTTTCGAGTTCCGCCGCAAGAGCCAGCGGATCGACATTTTTTCCAACCGACAAACGCCTGATCAGTATTTCCAGCCAGGCCAGTTGTCCGGATGCCGCCAGCTCCATAGCCAACCCCGGCGCCCCACCGGCCAGCGCCAGCCAGCGCCGGGCTTCGGCAACCCCTTCGTCAGCCAGAACCTGTTCAGCCTGCTGTGCATTAGGCAGAGGAATCGGCACGACCTGACATCGACTGCGTATCGTCGGAAGCAGGCGCATTGGCTCGCTAGAAACCAATAAAAACAATGTACTTGGTGCCGGTTCTTCAAGTGTTTTAAGAAGTGCGTTCGCGGTGTTGCGATTCATCGCTTCGGTCGGATAGACCACGACAATCCGCAATCCGCCGCGATGCGTGCCGACGTTCAGGAATTCGTCGAGACCCCGCACCTGATCGATGGTGATCTGCTGACTTGCCTTTTTCTTGCCGTCTTCCGCCTCGGCCTCATCATTCAGCGCATCCGGTTGCAGCAACCGAAAATCCGGATGGTTGCCATGCGCATACCAGTTGCAGGCAAGGCATTTACCGCACGCCTTGCCATCCGTTTGCGGCGCCTCACAGAGCAGACTGGCGGCAAATTGCCTAGCCAGCGCGAATTTCCCCAGCCCTTTCTGGCCGATCAGCAACAATGAATGCGGCAGTTGCTTGCGTCGCTCCTGGAGGCCAGCCCAGACCTTTTCGTGAAGTGTTATTACATTCATAAACAATTCGTTATAACGATTTGTTCAAGTGTTTTACGAATCGATTCCAGCGTCTTGTTGGCATCAACCACCCGAATGCGCTGAGGATTGGCATGCGCTCTTTCCAGATAGGCCTGGCGAACGCGCTCATGAAAATCGGCTCGCTCCTGTTCAAAGCGATCCAGCACGCGACTGGCCACGGCAATCCGCTCCCGGGCGATATCCAGCGGCAAGTCGAAGAGCAGCGTCAGATCCGGCTGCAGATGCTCATGCACCCAGCGCTCAAGCGTCAGGAATTTGGCTCGATCAAGTCCGCGCCCACCGCCTTGATAGGCGTAGGTGGCATCGCTGAACCGGTCGCAAACCACCCATTCGCCACGCGCCAGCGCCGGTTCGATAAGCCGGGCCAGGTGCTCGCGCCGGGCGGCAAACATCAGCAAGGTTTCCGTTTCGAGGTGCATCGGTTCGTTCAGCAGCAGAGTCCGCAACTTCTCGCCGAGTTCAGTCCCACCCGGTTCGCGCGTCACTTGAACCACCAAACCGCGCGCCCGCAGGCTTTCAGCCAGCCATTCGACATGACTGCTCTTGCCGGCACCATCGATGCCTTCGAAAGTGATGAATTTACCTTTCACTTCCCCCCCTTTTGAAATTTGTTAACTGCACTATTGTGCTCGTCGAGCGTCCGTGAAAATTCACTGCTGCCATCGCCCCGGGCGACGAAATACAGCGCATCGGAAGCGGCCGGGTGCAGTGCGGCGCGCAGCGAAGCCAGACCAGGCATGGCAATTGGCGTCGGCGGCAAACCGGCTCGCGTGTAGGTATTGTACGGCGTGTCGGTCTGCAGATCCCGTTTGCGCAAGTTGCCGTCGAAACTTTCGCCGACGCCGTAAATCACCGTCGGATCGGTCTGCAACGCCATGCCCTTGCGCAGCCGATTGACGAACACCGCGGCAACCTGCGTCCGATCCGACTCCCGGCCGGTTTCCTTTTCGACGATCGAGGCCATCACCAGCGCATCGTGCGGCGACCGGTAAGGCAGGTTGTCGGCCCGCCCGACCCATTCTTCATCGAGCCGACGCTGCATGGCACGGACGGCTCGGGCCAGCAACTCAAGATCGCTGGATTGCTTGTCGAACAGATAGGTATCGGGAAACAGCCAGCCCTCCAGGCGCACGACGTTCAGCCCGAGGCGCTCGATGATCTGCGCTTCGCTAAGCCCGCTAGTCTCGTGCAGCAAATCTGGATGGCTATCCAGCCGAGCCCGCCATTGCCGGAAAGTCCAGCCTTCGACCAGCGTCAGATCGCCCTGTGACACTTTACCCAGGGTCAGTTTCTCGAGCAGTTGCAGCGGCGTCACGCCCTGATGCACGGCATAGCTGCCGGCCTTGATACCGGTTTCAGCGCGGTGAAAGCGGGCCAGCAAGGTCAGCAGCGAAGGCCTCACCTCGATCCCGGCCTCCTGCATCTGGACAATCGCCGAGCGCAGGCTGCTGCCGGCGACAATCCGGAAATCGAGCGGCGAGGCGCGCAGCGTCAACGGTTGTTTGGCCCACCACCAGACGCCGCCGCCAAGCGCGCCGGAGACAAGACAAATCAGGAAAAGGGCTTTGAGTAAGAGGCGCACGAGAACTCGTTGGCAGGCGGGTCTTGCCCGTCGGGAACGAGCACGTTATAAGGGACGATATAATATCCCAAACCCCCTACTGGAGCCCCCATGAACCCCAACTGGCGCAGCTTTCTGGAGTCTGCCGACGGCGTCTTCGACGGCGAGACCTCCGAACTTCTCAACTTTGGCGATGCCGCCGCGGAGCTACTGGTAGCCAGCCGGCAAACCGTGCTGGTCCCGCTCATCCACCTCGGATTGATCGAGGCCAGCGGCGAAGAGGCAAAGGCTTTCCTGCACAGCCAGTTCACCAGCGACATCAACCACTTGGCTGGCGGCCAGGCCCAGCATTCCGGCTGGTGTAGCGCCAAGGGGCGTATGCAGGCAAGTTTTCTCGCCTGGCGATCGGGCGACAGTTACCAATTGGCGCTAGCCAGCGACCTTCAGGAAGCGACGCAAAAACGCCTGCAAATGTTCGTTCTGCGCGCCAAGGTCAAACTAACGTCGCTGACTGACAACACCATCCTGCTCGGCCTGTCCGGACCACAGGCCGGCGAAGCGCTGGCCGCTGCCGCACTACCCTGCCCGGCAGAGCCGATGACGACCGCGCAATCCGATGCCGTCACGGTGATCCGGCTTGATGCCAGCCGTTTCATCATTGCCGCCCCGGAATCGGCCAAGGCCGAACTGTGGCAGAAGCTCACCGTCAAGGCCCGGCCGGCCGGCGTTCCGGCCTGGCGCTGGCTGGATATCCAGGCCGCTTTCCCGCTGGTCACACTGGCCACCAAGGAAGAATTCGTGCCGCAAATGGCCGACTTCGAAAAAATCGGCGGCGTCAGCTTCCACAAGGGCTGCTACCCGGGCCAGGAAATCGTCGCGCGCACGCAGTACCTCGGCAAGGTCAAGCGTCACCTGTTTCGCCTGAACAGCCAACAGGCGCTCAAGGCCGGTGACGAACTGCACTCGCCGGACAACCCGGACCAAGCCTGCGGCAAGGTGATGACCGCAGCCCCCTCGCCGACTGGCGGCTACGAGGCCCTCGCAGTAGTGCAATCCAATTTCTCGAACAATGTCCACCTCGGCTCGCGCGAAGGCCCGTTGGTGCAGGCTGCTGCAGTAAACCCGGCATAGACAGCAAAAATGTGCCTGATCGTCGTCGGCTGGCGTAGCCACCCGGACTATCCGCTGGTGGTTGCCGCCAACCGCGACGAGTTTTACGCCCGGCCAACGGCAGATGCCGCGCGCTGGCCTGATACCCCCGAGGTCATCGGCGGCATCGATCTTGAAGCCGGCGGCACTTGGCTGGGCATCAGTTCAACCGGCCGTTTTGCCGCGGTGACCAATGTCCGCGAACCGGCCATGGCGAAAGGCACCCACTCGCGCGGCGAATTGACGCGGAATTTCCTGCTTTCGGCATCTCCTGCCAGCGACTACGCCAATCGGATCGATGGCAGCCGCTATTCCGGCTTCAATCTACTGCTCAGCGATGGCGAAGAATTGATCTATTGTTCGAACCGCGACGGTCAGCCGCGTGCTCTACCGCCAGGAATTTACGGGTTGTCGAATCATCTGCTGGACAGCCCTTGGCCCAAGTTACTCCAGGCTCGCCGACAGTTTGCTACGGCGCTCCAGCAGTTGCCCGACGAAGCCAGTTTCTTTGCCCTGCTGGGCGATCAAACCATCGTCGCCGATGCCGACCTGCCAAAGACCGGCGTTCCGCTCGAATGGGAACGGCTACTGTCTGCCGTTTTCGTCAAATCGGAAAGCTACGGAACGCGCGCCTCGACGCTTGCCTGGCAGCATTCGGACGGCACGGTCCGGCTGCATGAGCAAAGCTTCGGCCCCAACGGCCAGGCACTTCAGTCTTCGGTGATTTCCACTTCGCTATAGCACGGCACACTGTCGAACAGTTCGACAATATCGGCATTGCACATGCGAATACAGCCATGCGACCCGGGAGAGCCCATCTCGACGGCAACGGGGCTGCCGTGAATATAGACATAACGGCGCATGGTATCGACGCAGCCAAGGCGATTGCGCCCCAACTCGCAACCGGAAAGCCAGAGTATGCGGGTCAGTATCCAGTCCCGGCCGGGGAACTGCCCGGCAAGTTCCGGCGTCCATAACTCGCCGGTCGGACGGCGACGAACAAAAACGGTGTTTTCCGGCTGCCCGGCGCCGATTTTGGCCCGAATCAGATGGCGGCCGCGCGGCGTCTGATAACTGCCGGAAATTTCACCGACGCCAGCCTTAGCCGTGGAAACCGGGTACTCGCGGAGAACGACCCCGTGATCGTCGAACACGGTCAGCATCTGGCGCGCCACCGAAACGAGCAGTTTCATTGTGTTTTTTTGCGCCGGTCGGCAAAGAACTGCGACAGCATCTGGCTGCATTCCTCGGCCAGCACACCGCCATCGACGGTGGCATGGTGATTCAGACGCTCGACGCCAAACAGGTCCACAACGCTGCCATGCACGCCGGTTTTCGGATCACGGGCACCATAGATGACGCGGCTGATCCGGGCATGCATGATGGCCCCGGCGCACATCGCACAGGGCTCCAGGGTAACGAAAAGCTCGCACCCCGGCAGTCGGTAGTTGCCCAACACCCGTGCCGCATCGCGCAAAGCGGCAATTTCGGCGTGCGCCGTCGGGTCGCTCTCGCCGATCGGCGAATTGAAGCCGCGACCGACGATCACGCCGTTTTGCACCACGACGGCCCCGACAGGCACTTCGCCCAGACACTCGGCTGCGCGTGCCAGCGACATGGCTTCGCGCATGAAGAACTCATCGCCGAGCACGACGACGTTTTCCGTGGTTATTCCCACTCGATCGTCGCCGGCGGTTTGCCCGAGACGTCATAGACGACCCGGTTCAAGCCGCGAACTTCGTTGATGATGCGATTGGAAACGCGACCGAGCAGTTCGTACGGCAGGTGAGCCCAGTGAGCGGTCATGAAGTCGCTAGTCACCACGGCCCGCAGCGCGACGACGTTTTCATAGGTGCGGCCATCACCCATCACGCCAACGCTCTTGACCGGCAGGAAGACGGCAAACGCTTGACTGGTCAGGTCGTACCAGGTCTTGCCGACATCGGCTTCGGTACAGGCGCCGGCCGCCACGTCGCGCTCGGTAGCCACGGTGGCGCGCAATTCGTCGATGAAAATCGCATCGGCGCGCTGCAGCAGGTGTGCCGCCTTCAGCGTGACTTCGCCAAGGATGCGCACGCCCAGCCCCGGCCCCGGGAACGGATGGCGATAGACCATCTCGCGCGGCAGGCCGAGAGCCACCCCCAGTTCGCGGACTTCGTCCTTGAACAGCTCGCGTAGCGGCTCGAGCAGCTTGAGGTGCATGTCTTCCGGCAGGCCACCGACATTGTGGTGGCTCTTGATGGTGTGGGCGCCCTTCTTGTTCTTGCCGGCCGACTCGATCACGTCGGGGTAGATAGTGCCCTGGGCCAGCCATTTGGCCGACGGAAGCTTCTTCGACTCGGCCTGAAAGACCTCGACGAACTCCTTGCCGATGATCTTGCGCTTGGCTTCCGGATCGGAAACACCGGCCAGCTTGCCCATGAAGTCGTCGACCGCATCGACGCGAATGACCTTGACCCCGAGGTTGCGGGCAAACATGTCCATCACCATGTCGCCTTCGTTGAGGCGGAGCAGGCCGTGATCGACAAAAACGCAGGTCAGCTGATCGCCGATGGCGCGATGGATAAGCGCTGCGGCAACGCTCGAATCGACGCCGCCGGACAGGCCGAGGATGACCTCATCGGTGCCGACCTGAGCGCGGATCGAGGCAACGGCTTCGGCAATGTAGTCGCCCATCACCCAGTCGGTGCCGCAACCGCAGATGCCATGCACGAAGTTTTCCAAAATGGCACGCCCCTGCAGCGTATGCGTCACTTCCGGATGGAACTGGACGGCATAGAAGCGGCGAGCCTCGTCGGCCATCCCGGCAATCGGACAAGATGGTGTCGAAGCCATCGTCTTGAAACCGCTAGGCAGTTCCATCACGGAGTCGCCATGGCTCATCCAGACCTTCAACATGCCGTGGCCTTCGGCCGTCGTGAAATCGGCAATGTCTTTCAACAAGGCGGTGTGGCCGTGGGCACGAACCTCGGAGTAACCGAATTCACGGGCCTTGCCGGCCGCTTCGGCGGTCATTACCTGGCCGCCCAATTGCTGCGCCATCGTTTGCATACCGTAACAGATACCCAGTACCGGCACGCCCAGCTGGAAGACAGCCTCCGGAGCGCGCGGCGTATCGCCGTCCGTCACCGAACTCGGCCCGCCGGACAGAATGATGCCCTTGGCGCCATAGTTGCGGATGAAGTCGTCCGAAACGTCGTAGGGGTGGATTTCGCAGAAGACCTTGGCCTCCCGCACGCGGCGGGCGATCAGCTGAGTGACCTGGGAGCCAAAATCGAGAATGAGGATTTTCTGGTGAGCCATTGCAAAACCTTCAATGAAAAAGGCGGCTACCGGAGCCGCCCTTTGGGACACGGGAACGATCAGTCGAGATGGTAGTTCGGCGCTTCCTTGGTGATCTGCACGTCGTGGACGTGAGACTCACGGATGCCGGCCGAGGTGATCTCGACGAAGCAGGCGTTGTCATGCATGTGTGCGATCGTCGGACTGCCGAGATAACCCATCGAGGAGCGCAGGCCACCCATCAACTGGTGAATGACGGCAAGCACCGAGCCCTTGTACGGCACGCGACCTTCGATACCTTCCGGCACGAACTTGTCCACGTTCGAAGTGGTTTCCTGGAAGTAGCGATCGGAGGAACCGGCCTGCATCGCCCCCAGGGAGCCCATGCCGCGATAGGACTTGTAGGAACGCCCCTGGAACAATTCAACTTCGCCCGGCGCCTCTTCGGTACCGGCAAACAGACCGCCCAACATCACCGTATCGGCTCCGGCAGCGATCGCCTTGGCGATATCGCCCGAGTAACGAATGCCGCCGTCGGCGATCATCGGCACACCGGTCCCCTTGAGCGCTTCGGAAACGTTCTGGATGGCGGTGATTTGCGGCACCCCGACACCGGCCACGATACGCGTCGTACAAATGGAGCCAGGACCGATACCGACCTTGACGCCATCGGCGCCCTGATCGAGCAGCGCCCGCGCCGCGTCAGCCGTCGCAATATTGCCGCCGATGACTTCGATCTGCGGAAAATTCTTCTTGACCCAGTTCACGCGGTCGAGCACACCTTGCGAATGACCATGTGCCGTATCGACGACGATGACATCGACGCCGGCCTCAGCCAGCAACTCAACGCGTTCCTCGGTACCGGCACCGACGCCAACCGCCGCACCGGCACGCAAGCGGCCGGTGAGATCCTTGTTCGCCAACGGATGCTCGGTCGATTTGAGAATATCCTTGACGGTGATCAGGCCACGCAGGTGGTATTCATCGTCGATAACCAGCACGCGTTCCAGGCGGTGCTTGCGGATCAGTTCCTTGGCATCCTCGACGCTGGCTTCCTCGCTCACGGTAACCAGGCGCTTGCGCGGCGTCATGATCAACCGGACTTGCTGGTCGAGATTGGTTTCAAAGCGCAGGTCGCGATTGGTCACGATACCAACCACTTTGCCCGCCTTGTCGATTACCGGCAAGCCGGAAATCTTGTGCTGACGGGTAATTTCGATCACGTCGCGCACCGTCATCAGCGGCGATACGGTAATCGGATCGCGCAGGATGCCGGATTCGAATCGCTTGACCTTCGCCACTTCGGCCGCCTGGGCCTTGGGCGACAGGTTCTTGTGGACGATGCCGATGCCACCTTCCTGCGCCAGGGCAATGGCGAGACGGCCTTCCGTCACGGTATCCATGGCGGCAGAAAGCAGTGGCAAGTTCAGAGTGATGTTGCGAGTCAGCCGGGTAGACAGATTGACATCGCAGGGCAAAATCTGGGAGTGGGCGGGGACGAGCAGAACGTCGTCGAAGGTAAGGGCTTTTTGCAAAAGTCGCATTGCCTTTAATCCAAGGTCACAAAATCGTATTATACAGAAAACCTTCAAAAAGCCCGATAACCATGAAAACCGCTCTCATTTTTACCCTCGGAATCACGCTGACTACCGCATTCGTCACGGCGTATGCCCAAACCTACCAGTGGAAGGACAGCAGCGGCCGCACCGTGATTTCCGACACCCCGCCGCCGGGCGTAGCAGCCAAGGAAGCACGGGCCATCGGCGGACGGCAAACGGCTTTTGCCAAGGAGGAGAAAGCGGTGGAAAAAGCAGCCGAGGCGCCGAAATCGACGGCTGAAAAAGATCTGGATTTCAAAAAACGCCAGCAGGAAGCCAGAGAAAAAGCCGAGAAAGACGCCAAGGAACAGAAAGCCGCTGCCGACACGAAGGAAAACTGCGAACGCGCCCGCCGCAACCTCCTCGCCCTGGAAGCCAATCAACCAATGGCCGCTCTCGATGAAAAAGGCGAACGCCAGCGAATGGATGGCAACCAGCGCAATCAGGAAATGGAGCGCGCCCGGCAGTTCATCACAGAGTCCTGCAAGTAGGCGGGATAGCCGGGAATCAGGCCTCGGGGGCGTCGGTATCACCGGCGCCCTTTTTCATGACCTTGCCTTCGGCAGCACGCTGCTTGCGGACTTCCTTCGGATCGGCGATCAGCGGCCGGTAGATTTCAACGCGATCGCGGTCGCGCAACAGCGCATCCGCCTTAGACAGCTTGGCGTAAATACCGAACTTGTTTTTTTTCAGATCGATTTCCGGGTATTTCTGTAACAGCCCCGACACTTCAACAGCCTGCGCCAGGGTCGCCCCAGCGGGCAGCTTGACACTGACCAGCTCCTGTTTTGTTGACAAGGCGTAGCAAACCTCGATTGTCATTAATTCAGCCATGGCTGGCTCCGTAAACCTGCGCCGCGCGGCGCACAAAGGCATCAACAAAGGTACTGGCAATGTGGTTGAACACAGGCCCGATGACCTTCTCGAACAGCTTGCTCGAAAACTCGTAATGCAGCCGGAACTCGATCTTGCAGGCGTTTTCAGCCAGCGCCCGGAAGTGCCACGAACCTTCCAGCCGGCGAAACGGGCCATCAACCAGGCGGATTTTCATCAGCACCGGATATTCCTTGTCGTTTTCCGTGGTGAAAGCGGATTTAACCGAGTGGTAATTGATATGCAGCGTCGCAACGGTTTTCGCGGCATCGCGGAACTTGACCTCGGTTTGGCTGCACCAGGGCAGAAATGCGGGGTAATCCTCGCAGCGATCGACTAGTTCAAACATGCGCTGGGCGGACTGCTCGATCAATACTGTTTTTTCAACCTGGGCCATGCGTCGGCTGCAGTCCTGTATCCTGTAAAATGACGATTTTAATGGATCACTCGCGGCATGAGCATCACGGTTAACAAAAAAGCCTTTCACGACTTCTCAGTCGAGGAGAAGTTTGAGGCCGGTATTGCCCTCCAGGGTTGGGAGGTCAAGGCCATTCGTGCCGGCCGGATGAATATCAAGGAATCCTACGTCATCATCAAGAGCGGCGAGATTTTCCTGATCGGCATGCACATCTCTCCGCTGACCACCGCTTCGAGCCATAACGCCCACGATCCGGTCCGCACCCGTAAGCTGCTCTTGCATGGCAAGGAGATCATGAAACTGATCGGCAAGGTGGAACGCGCCGGTTACGCGCTGGTGCCGATCGATCTGCACTTCACGCGCGGCCGGATCAAACTCGAGGTTGGTCTGGCCAAGGGCAAGAAGCAATACGACAAACGCCTGGATGAGCAGGAAAAATCCGGCAAGCGTGAGGCGGCCCGCGCCATGAAGGAACATAACCGCTAAGGTGAGCATGGACGCCCTGCTCTACTGGGTCGGCATGGCGGCCGTTGCGGTCAGCGCACTGACTGGCGTCCTCGACTCCAGCCGAAAACAGATGGACCTGATCGGCGCGCTTCTCGTCGGCATTGCGACGGCACTTGGCGGCGGCACGATTCGCGATCTGCTCCTTGACCGCAACGTTTTCTGGGTAGTCGATCAGACTTACCTGATTGCCGCCCTCGGGACCGGCCTCGTGACTTTCTTCATCGCCCGTTCGCTGCCTCTTCCGCCGCGCCTTTTTCTGATTCCCGACGCGATCGGCCTGGCGTTGTTCACCATCGTCGGCACCCAGGTTTCGCTGCAGTGGCATGCTCCTTGGCTGGTCGCCAGTCTGATGGGTGTGATCACCGGCATCGTCGGCGGCGTGCTGCGGGATATTCTGTGCAATGACGTGCCGCTGGTTTTTCTCAAGGGCGAGCTTTACGCCACCGCCGCCTGGGTTGGGGCGCTGGCGCTGATCGCCCTGCAGGAAAGCGGCCTGCCCTCGGTCACAGCGAGCTGGCTGGCCATGGGTATCGTGCTGATGCTCCGTCTGCTGGCCATGCGCTACCACATCACCCTGCCGGCTTTCAGACAGCAACGCACGCCCTGAAATAAGCGGAACGATTGCCGCCGGATTCAGTCTCTACAACCTTCTCCGCTCTTTGCCTGGACTCCATGATTAAAATCGACATCGTTGCCGACATCGTCTGCCCGTGGTGCTTCATCGGCAAACGCCGCCTTGAAACAGCAATTGCCATGGTTCGCCGGAACGTGCCCGAATTCCGCTACGAAACGCGCTGGCGCCCCTTTTTCCTCAATCCGGATACGCCCCCGGAAGGCGAGCCGTACCTACCTTTCCTCGAACAAAAGTTCGGTGGGCGGGCACCGGTCGAGGCGCTGTTCGAGCGCGTCCGGGCAGCTGGTCGCGCCTATGACATCGACTACGCCTTTGAAAGAATCGAATTGCGGGCCAATACGCTGCAAGCCCATCGCCTGCTTTACTGGGCCCAGCAACGCGGCAATGCCGACGCCTTGATCGAGCGGCTGTTCGTAGCCCAGTTCCAGCGGGGCGAACATGTCGGCGACCGCGTCACCTTGATCAAGATTGCAGTGGACTGCGGCTACCCGGCAAACGAACTCGAAACTTATCTTTATTCGGACGAATACACCGATACGGTCAACGAAGACGCGCAGCGGATCCGGGCCATGGGGATCCGCATGGTGCCAAGCTTCATCCTGGACGGCGAACAGATCATCGTCGGAGCCGAAGATCCGACGGTTCTGGCGACGGCCATGCTGCAATCGCTTGACGCTCGCTGATGCACCCAGCTTGGCTGAAGAAGGTTCTTCTGGCGCTGAGCACAATGGCTCTCGGCACCGCCTGCTCGGTGATCAATCCGCACTACGATGCGCGCAAGGCACACCATCGTCCGGACGGCTTCGTCAATAGCGACCCGACGCAACAGATCGGCACTTTCCCCTGGTATGAGATCTTGCTGCGGCGGCTACGCGGCGATTTCCAGCCGGCCCGGCCACCGTCCGGCGGCTACGATAAATTCATCGCCGACTGGCGCATGCCGCTCGACATCGAACGCCTGTCCGCACCGGCCGAGCAGCCCCGCATCACGTGGCTGGGCCACGCTTCACTGCTCTTGCAGATCGATGGGCAAAACATTCTGATCGACCCTCAACTTTCCGACCACGCCGGCCCCTACCCCTTTCTTTCGGCGGCCCGTCGAGTGCCAGCCCCAATCCAGCCGGCGCAACTGCCGCCCATCGATCTGGTCCTGATCTCGCACAACCATTACGACCATCTCGACAAGGCGACCATCCAGGCGCTGCTTACCGCCGGGCAGAAACCCAGATTTCTGGTGCCGCTTGGCCTGAAAAGCTGGTTCGACGACCTGGGCATTACCAAGGTGAGCGAGATGGACTGGTGGGATAGCCGCCAGGAAGGCAAGCTCCGGATTCACTTCACGCCGGCCCAGCACTGGAGCAAGCGCACGCCCTTTGACACCAATACCACGCTGTGGGGCGGCTTCGCCATTGAGCGACCGGGCACCACGCCATGGCGTTTTCTCTACACCGGCGATACCGGTTACTCGCAGGACTTCAAGGAAATCCGCCGGCGGCTGGGGCCGATCGATTTTCTCGCCGTCCCGGTCGGCGCCTACCTACCGCGCGACTTCATGGCGCCGCAACACGCCAACCCCGACGATGCGGTGAAGATCATGCTCGACCTCGATGCCCGGCAGGCGCTCGGTGTCCATTGGGGCACCTTCGAACTGACGCAGGAAGCTTTCGACCAGCCGCCCAAGGACTTGGCCATCGCATTGCAGCAACATGGACTGGCAGCCAATCGCATGTGGTTATTCAAACACGGTGAAACACGGGGGCTGACGACCAACTGAAAATCATGCTTTACTGCTTGTAGACGACAGGAAGGGAAATTTGCCCAGACCAATCACTTCGACAGACATTTGGCGTTTTCGCATATCCTCCCGAGTTGCATGAAAAAAATACATATTGTCCTCGCTGACGACCAGTTACTGGTCCGTGCCGGCATCCGGGCGCTTCTTGAAGCATCGCCCGATTACCAGGTTGACGCCGAATGTGCCGATGGCCTGGAAGCCATAGACCAGATCCGCCGACAACAACCAGATATCGCCTTGCTCGACATCGCCATGCCGTTCCTTTCCGGAATCGAGGTCAGCAAAGCCATTCGCCACAGCGACCCGAAGATCAAAATCCTGATTCTTTCCAGCATCGACCGCCACGAATCGGTCGAACAGGCGCTTGCGGCGGGCGTCAATGGCTATTTGCTGAAGGATTTCATCCTTGGCGAACTCCACCAGGCCCTCACCGCAGTGATGGACGGCAAACGTTTTCTATCGCCAAAAATCCAGCAAACACTGGATCAGCATCATCTCGATGGAGAAAGTGGACATACCGCCGGCCTGACTGCCAGGCAAACCGAAATTCTCCGCCTGGTGGCCTCCGGCAGGACCACCAAGGAAATTGCCCGCGAACTCGGGATCAGCCCCAAGACCGTCGAATTTCATCGAGCTCAGTTAATGGGAAAACTGAACGTTCATGATGTGACCGCCCTGACTCGCTTCGCCATCCAGGCCGGCATCGTTTCCTGAGCGCCCGGCGGCACTACTCAGGGCATTTTTCCGGCTGACGCCTGGTCTTCGTCGAGAAAGCCCTTCAATTCGCCGACCATTCTCTCCAGAGACTGACGCAGCGCAAGCGCTTCGGCGAACCAGTCGATAGCGGTTTCGCCGCGCAGGTTGTCGGCGAAATAATCATGCAAGCCGGTTTCTATGCGGCGCGCATGCTCGAGACACTCGTGGGCCGAAAACAGTACGCAGTTGCCGCGAATGTCATGCACCGCTTGCTGCAAGGCATGCAGATCAGGTGCTTTGACCGACTCGTCGAGTCGTTGGACGAGATTGGGAAAATGTTCAACAAAGAGACTCGCCAGCCTCTTTGCTGCAGCCTCATTACGCCCCAGATTGTTCAACAGGTAATCAAGACTGCAACAACTTCCCTCCGTTTGTACATTGTTTTTGTTATTCATAGCCTGACCCTTATTTCTTTTCTGTTTGGTCATAGCTTAAAACCCGCTGACTGCCTAGTGAACAGGGTCTTACCCTAGGGCGCAGCCTCCCCGATAGAGGCCTTCGCCCTCTACGCTCCCGATTGCGGCCCGAGCACGCGCAATATTTCTTCCAATGTCGTCTGCCCGGCGGCAACCAGTTCTGCCGCATGCCAGGCCATGCTGCGCAGGCCCTTCTGGCGCACCAGTTTACGAATTTCAAGGATGCTCGCGCCACTGCCGATGCGATCGCGCAATTCATCGTCGAAGGTCAGGATTTCATACAGGCCGACCCGGCCCTTGTAGCCGGCACCATTGCACTCCGGGCAGCCTTTGCCGCGGTAGGCCGGCAGTGCCGGATTGAACTGCGGCCCGAGACGCTGACAAAGCTCGCTTACCGCCGTCGCCGGTTCACGGCAAGCCTGGCAGATGCGGCGCACCAGACGCTGGGCGAAGATGCCCTCGAGCGCGGTGGCCACGACAAAGGGTTTGAGACCGAGATCGAACAGCCGGGCAATGGTGGCCACGGCCGAATTGGTGTGCAGCGTCGAATAGACCAGATGGCCGGTCAGCGCGGCGTGAAAAGCGACCTCGGCGGTATCGAAATCGCGAATCTCGCCAAGCAGAATGACATCCGGATCCTGGCGCAGCAAGGCGCGCAAGATGGTGGGAAAGGTCAGGCCGATTTTCTCGCGAACCAGGACCTGTCCGGCCATATCGAGGTAGTACTCGACGGGATCTTCGATGGTGACGTAATTTTTTTCCGGTGTCGCATTGTGCTGCACGAGCGAATACAAGGTCGTCGTCTTGCCGCTGCCGGTCGGCCCGGTGGCGAGAATGATGCCCTGCGGCCGGGCGACCATATCGCGAATGCGCGCCAGTTCGCTTTCCGGAAAGCCGAGATTTTCCAGGCTGTGCACGGCGGAATTGCGATCGAGAATACGCATCACCACTTTTTCGCCATTGATCGTCGGCAGCGTCGAGATCCGCAGATCGACCATGCGCATCGGCGTCTTGACCGTGATGCGCCCGTCCTGCGGCCGCCGCCGCTCCGAAATATCGAGCTCCGACATGATCTTCAGGCGCGAGACGAGGGATGGGTACAGATGATTTGGAATATGAATCTTGTCGGCCAGTACGCCATCGATGCGGTAGCGGACCACCACGCTGCTGGTACGCGGCTGAATGTGGATATCCGACGCACCAAGGCGGATGGCTTCGATAATGATCGCGTTGGCCAGCCGAATCGCCGGTGGCGCCTCGGTATCGCGGAGCAGGTCTTCCAGTGCCGCGACACCCTCGTCCTCAATGACGATCTCGATGCCCTCGTACGGGTCGGGGCCGGACACCAGGGTTTCCATATCCTTGAAGTCGAGCGAGCTGCCGCCGCTGTACAGCTCGTCGATTTTCTTCCTGATCGCCGCGACATCGGCGCTGACCACCTTGATATCCAGCCCGGCAGTAAACCGCACCTCGTCGATCAAACCTTCGTCGAGCGGATCGGCCATCGCCAGCAACAGGCGCTTGCCGTCGAGCTTGAGCGGAACCACCAGTTGACGAGCGCAGAAGCTGTGCGGAATCAGATCGACCAGCACGGCATCGATACGAAACTCCGGCAGCTGAACCTCTTCGATCAGCAGATCCGTCTTGAGAATTTCTCGAATGCGCCGCTCAGGTATCCAGTCCTTTTCAAGAAGCAGGCTGATCAGCGGTTCCTTGCGGCGCTCCTGCAACATGGTCAGCTCCTGCAACTGGGCCGACGACAACAAGCCCTTCTTGTGCAAGGTAATGCCGAGCCGGCTGCGATGCGTTGCCGCCAGTTTGGAGAGGGCTGAAATCTCCTTCGTTTTCTTGTCGTTTTCGCTCTTCAGTACCCGATTGCGGGCGATCAGGTCGGATTGCTCCAGGGCCAGGGCGACGGTGACGCGCAGATCGTCGTCGTTCCACGGTTTCAGGATGAATTTATAGACCGCCCCCTCGTTGATCGCCCCCATCACCGCATCGGTATTGGCATGGCCGGTCAGCATGATGCGGATCGTGTCCGGCGAGCGCCGTTTCACTTCGCTCAGGAACTCGGCGCCGGTCATCACCGGCATCATGAAATCACTGATTACCAGATGCGTCGGCGCCTCGGCCAGACGATCAAGCGCTTCGCCGCCGCTACCGGCGGTTACCACCTCGTAGTTTTCCTGGCGGAAGACCCGAATCAAGGCCTTGAGGATACCCGGCTCGTCGTCGACAAAAAGCAGGCGGTAGCGCGGCGGTGTCAGGTGGCTGGCCGGGGCTTGCGGCGCCGCCGATTTGCCGGTGAAGAGCGAACTGTAATCGGTCATTGGGGCAGGGGGAAAAACAGCGTTACGGTCGTCCCGACATCACGATAGCTGACCAGATCGATGCGGCCGCTATGAGCCAGGACGATGTTGCGGGCGGTCGTCAAACCGAGCCCTGCCCCAGCGCCGACCGGCCGCGTCGTATAGAACGGCTCGAAAGCGCGGGCCAGCTGCTCGGCCGTCATGCCGATACCGTTATCGCGAATGTGGATGGTGATCCCTTGCTCGTCGGCCGCGCTGGAAACGCCAATCTCGCCGGAACGGCCGGCTTCGGAAATTGCCTGTCCGGCATTGCGCAAAAGACCGAGCAGCATCTGGTTGATATGGCCGGGCAGGCAAACCAGGCCGGGCAAGGGCAATAGCTCCAAGCGCAGGCTGACGCCCGGCGGTAGTTGCCCTTCGATGACGCTGGCGGCTTGCCGCAGGCAGTCGTTGAGATCGAGGAATTCCTCACTGGCGCGGTCGACATTGGAAAAACTCTTCAACTCGCTGACGATCTTGGCAATGCGGTCGATGCCTTTGAGGCTTTCAGCCAGCAAATCGCCACCGTCTTCAAGGATAAAATCGAGATCGAGTGCCCGCCAGGCGACCTCGCCCTCGCCCAGGCGCGCCTTGAGATCGCCGAATTGGCCAAGGTAATGCTGGAAGGTCGCCAGATTGCTGCGCACGAAGCCGAGCGGATTATTCACTTCGTGCGCCACGCCGGCCGCCAACTGGCCGACCGAAGCCAGTTTTTCGGCCGAGTAGAGCATTTGCTGCCGCTCTTCCAGCTGGAGCACCTGCGCCCTGACGCGGGCCTCGAGTTCGCCGGACAGCGCCTTGTAACGGGCCTCGGATTCCTGCAAGCGGGCATGTTCGAGGCGCAGGCTTTCAAAATCCTCGGCCACCGCCTCAAGGTGCAGGTTGGAAGCCATCTTGTAGCGCACCTGCGTGCGCAGCAGCAGTTCGAGCAATGTCCGGGCACCAGCCAGTGCCTTCTGATCGGCCAATCGACTGGCGAGATAGGCGACTGGCTCAAGTTCGAGAACCAGCGGCTCACGCCGTGCTTCGGCCGCGGCAATGCCCCACAGGACGTGACCATCCGCGTCGACAATCGCCGCATCGCCGCCGAGCAAGACGCTCAGTGCCGGGCCGACGCGTTGCAGCGTGCCTGGATCAAGCAGTTCCTCAACTCGCCATTCGCGATCGAAGTTGCTGTTCATCGACCAGCTGACTTCCCGAAAGCGCCGGCGACCAGGGCATCTTCGTCAAGTGCGTGGCGGCTGGCCAGTTCGCAGCTTTCATTGAAACGGCGATAGGTCGAGCGCAGCAAGGCCTCGAAACTTGCCGCGACCCCCTCGCCGCGCAGCGCCGAAGCAAACACCAGCGGCCACGGCGCTGCCGACCAGCGTTCGCGGATTTCCGCCTCGGGCACCGCGCTCGGCAGATCGCGTTTGTTGAACTGGACGACCAGCGGCAAACGCTCGAAATCGAGACCGACCCGTGAACAGTTTCCGGCCAGGGTCTGGAACGACTCGGCGTTATTGGTCTCTTGCGCCCGGTCGGAATCGGCGACGAAAACTACGCCATCGGCCCGCGACAGCACCGCTTTCCGCGTTCCGTCATGGGCCACCTGGCCGGGAACGGTGAACAGGCGAAACTTGATGAGCAGCCCGGAAGGGGCGCGAAAACCGAGCGGCAGCAGATCGAAGAACAGGGTGCGATCGTCCTGCGTTTCCAGAGTCATCATTTCGCCTTTCAGTTCCGGCGAAAGCTGGTCGTGCAGGCGCAGCAAATTGGTCGTCTTGCCGCTTTGCGCCGGCCCGTAATAGACCAGTTTGAAGGAAAGCCGTCCCGTTTCGCTATCCGGCATTTCAGGACGGGATCAGCGATCCGGATCGAGCAACACCGAGCCGTCCGGCCCCCAGTTCACCTGGGTGATGCCCGGCTCCATCGCTTCAAGACGCTCGGCTTCGATTGCTTCAGGCGTTTTCTCGCCCATTTCCATGCGAACCAGGTTGGCCAGTTGCCGGTTCTCCAGCATCAGGTCGCGATGGGCCAGCGACTGGGCGATCGCCGACAACAACTCGTAATCGTTCCAGGGCTTGCCGATGAACCGGTCAATACCGACTTCATTGACCGCCCGGACCAGGGCATTGAGATCGGCATAGCCGGAGAGAATCAGGCGAGCGGCATCGGGTTGCACTTCCTTGACTGCCTTGAGAAACTCGATGCCGTCCATTTCCGGCATCCGGAAATCGCTGATGAAGAGATCGAATGGCTCATGTCTGGCCCGTTCCAGCGCCAGAACCGGCGAGGAAAAGCTCTCGATTTCGAGACTGAATGACTTGTTGCCCAACGTACAGGGAGCAACCCGCAGCAGGCGTTTCAAGGCCTTGAGAATGCCTTCCTCGTCATCGACGAGCATTACTCGGCTCATACTTCCTCCTGCTTGATGTAGAGCGTGTACGGCTGCTGTTCGGTCGATTCCAGCTTGACCAGTTGACTGATGATTTCCTTGGTCAGCACGCTGCCGCGCGACAACAACAAGTAACCGTCGCGATGATTCAGATCGCGCGACAGCACCGAACCCGGTCGCAGCTGCAGGCAGCGGATAGGCAGCTCGGTAACCGCCTTCTTGCCGGTCTCGGCCAGCAACTGGGCAAAGCAATCGACGACCTGCGGATCGTAACGCTTGCCCCGATTGTCGATCAGGAAAGTCAGCGCTTCGTCGGCCCGGAGCGGGCGCTGGACCAGCGTACCGATCTGTAGCGCATCGTAGTCGTTGGCCACGGCCAGAATGCGGCTGCCGAGCGGAATGGCCATGGCGGATAGACGGTCGGGAAAGCCACTGCCATCGTAAAGCTCATGGTGATGGCGGACGAGCAAGGCACAGTCACGCAGCTTCTCGACCGACATCAGGATGTTCTGGCCGACCACCGGATGCTTCATGACCAGGGCACGATGATCCGCTGACAGGTTGTTGAAAGGTTTGTCGAGCAAGCCATCGGGCAAGCCGATCTTGCCGATATCGTGCAGCAGGCCGGCCAGCATTACCGTCTGCACATCGGCATCGCTGAGATCAAGACGCTTGGCCAGATTGCGGGCATGATCGGCGACACGCCGGCCGTGCCCGGCCAGTTGGGCGCCCACCGGTCCGGCCCGCAATTCGACCATGCCGGAAAATACCTGGACGGTGGTAATGAAGGTTTTCTTCAGTTCGTTGAGCGCCGCCCGAACCTCGGCGGTTCGCTCGCTGACCTTCTGCTCCAAGCCGGCATTGAGTTCCTTGAGCTCCTCGTTCTGACGCAGGGTCAAGGCGCTGAGCCGACGATTCTCCTCTTCCAGGCGTCGACGCTCGAGCGCCTCCCGGACGACGAGCACAATTTCGTTGTCGTCCCAGGGTTTGGAGATATAGCGATAAATCTCGCCTTCGTTGATCGCCGCGACCGTCGAGGTAATGTCGGCATAGCCGGTGAGCAGGATGCGCATCACCTCCGGCCAGCGTTGACGGACATGCTTCAGAAAAGTCGCGCCGTCCATTTCCGGCATGCGCATGTCGGAAATCACCAGATCGACCGCTTCGCGTTCGAGGATTTCCAGGCCGGCCGCACCGCTCTCGGCCATCATGATCCGATAACCATGCGGCCGGAACAGACGGCGCAAGGCGGAAAGGATGCTCGGTTCGTCATCGACGAACAGCAGTGTCAGATTGTCGTTATCGCCCATTCAGAATCACCCTATCAAGTGGCATGAGCTGCCTTGGCTGAGAATACCTCGAAAGCGTCCTTCCAGCCCAGAGTTTCGGGCGCATCGAAAGACCATCGGCGCGCGACAAAGCGGCCGGGTAAACGAAAAATGCCAGTTTCAGCAATCGAGCGAACGATTGATGGAAACTGGCATTTAAATACTTGGCGGAGTGGACGGGACTCGAACCCGCGACCCCCGGCGTGACAGGCCGGTATTCTAACCAACTGAACTACCACTCCGCGTTGGGTTGCCGCTGAACAGGCCGGGCAACTTCGAACGGGGCGGATAATAGCACGCTCCCGCAGGTCCGCCAGCTTTATAGCGACTACAATTCGCGACTCCCCGTCCACACACCCAAAAATGATCGACACCGGATCGCTGAATTTTCACTGGTCGCAAACCATGGTCGCCGGCTTTGTCGCGGCCGGCGTTACCGATGCCGTCATTTCGCCCGGCTCGCGCTCGACGCCGCTCGCACTGGCAATGTTGCGCCAGCCCGGATTGCGTTGCCAGATGGTGGTCGACGAACGTAGTGCCGCGTTTTTCGCCCTCGGCATCGCCAAGGCCAGCCGGCGCCCGGTACTGCTCCTCGCCACCTCCGGCACGGCGCCGGCCAACTGGCTACCGGCAGTGATCGAGGCCAGCCAGGCCGGCGTGTCACTGATCCTGCTATCGGCCGATCGCCCGCCCGAACTACAGGGCTGCGGCGCGAACCAGACGGTGGATCAAATCCGCCTGTTCGGAACGCATGTCCGGGCCAGCCATGCCCTGGGGACACCCGAGGCCGGCTTCGCTCCGGCCTATCTGCACCGGCTGACGTCCCGAATTGTCGAGCAGGCGAGCTGGCCGCACCCCGGGCCGGTCCATATCAACCAGCCGTTTCGCGAGCCGCTGGTGCCGACCGGTGCGACAGAGGCCAGCGACTTGCCGGCGAGAATCCGCGTGGGGCCGCCAAAGCTGCAGCCGGACCCGGCCGCGATCGACGAGATCGCCGAACTGATTTCCGGCCGCCACGGCCTGATCGTCTGTGGCGAGCAGCCCGCTGCTGCGGGCTTTGCCCAGGCTGTGACGGCTCTGGCTGCCCGCCTGGATTGCCCGATTCTTGCCGAACCGCTGTCGAATCTGCGCTTCGGGCCACACGACCGGGAGCGGCTCTGCGTCCGCTATAACCATTGGCTGAATGATCGTGAATTCGTCGATGCCCATCGACCCGAGTGGGTCTTGCACTTCGGTGCCTGGCCGGTCGGTCGCCAGCTGCAAAACCACCTGGCCAGCGCTTCGCTTGCCCTGATGCAGATCGAGCCGTGGCCACGGTGGACGGATCCGTCCGACAAACTGACCCATCTGCTGCGCAGCGATCCACTCGCTGCCTGCGAAGCGCTGCTCGCCCGCGCGTCGGCTCCGGCTCCGGCCGGCTGGATGAGCGCCTTCGCCGCCAGGGATGCCGCATTGACCGATGATGGTGCGGCGACGCACATCACCGCCCTGCTTGGCGCCCTGCCGAACGGGACGCCGCTCTTCGTTGGCAATTCGCTGGCCATCCGCCAGCTCGACAGCCACTCGGGCAGCGGCGACGGGCCTCGCCAGTTTTTCGCCAATCGAGGCGCCAGCGGCATCGACGGCAATATCTCGAGCGCCATCGGAATCGCCGCCGTGCATGGCCGGGCTGCAGCGTTGCTCGGCGATCTCACCTGTCAGCACGATCTTGGCGGACTGGCCCTGGCTCAGGGGCGCGATGTCGTCATCGTAGTGGTCAACAATGGTGGCGGCGGCATTTTCGCTACGCTGCCACAGGCCCAATTGCCGGAATTCGAGCAAGGCTGGCGCACACCGCAGCAGATCAGTTTCCAGCACGCCGCACTGACTTTCGGGCTGGGCTATGCCAACGCCGGCAGCACGCCGGCCTTCGCTGCAGCGCTGCGCCATGCTTTCCAAACCGGTGGTCCGTGGCTGGTTGAACTGGTTCTCGAGTAAGACTCAAAACCCGGTGTCGATTTCAGGTTTTGACCGGATGTAGGAGAATGGCGAACCCGACCATCGCCCGAGTTTTTGAGCGACATCGCTGCCCTCAGAAAAGCCAGACACACCTTGAAAAAAGAATCTCCCGCACCCGCTGCCGGCACGACGCCCGGCCTCGAAAAACACACGCCAATGATGAAGCAGTATTTGGCGCTCAAAGCGAACCATCCGAACACCTTGCTGTTCTACCGGATGGGCGATTTCTACGAATTGTTCTATGAGGATGCCGAGAAAGCTGCACGCCTGCTCGACATCACGTTGACGACGCGTGGCCAGTCGGCCGGGGTGCCAATCAAGATGTGCGGTATTCCCTTCCATTCGTTGGAGCCGTATCTGGCCCGCCTGGTCAAGCTCGGCGAATCGGTGGTGATCTGCGAACAGATCGGCGATCCGGCGACCAGCAAGGGGCCAGTCGAACGTGCCGTGGCGCGCATCGTGACACCCGGCACACTTACCGATGCGGCGTTGATCGACGACAAGCAGGACATTTGGCTGCTGGCGCTGACCACCACCCGCAACACGGCCGGCCTGGCCCGCCTGAATCTGGCCAGCGGCGAATTCATTTTGACCGAGGTGCCGAGCGAGCAGATTTCCGCCACGCTGGAACGCATCCGGCCGGCCGAAATCCTTTATCCGGAATCCTGGCAACCGGACTTCCCGCTGGATATGGCGCGGACCCGCCAACCGGACTGGTATTTCGAATTCGATTCGGCCAAGCGCTTGCTCTGCGAGCAGTTCAAGGTCGCCTCGCTCTCCGGCTTCGGGGCCGAAGGCCTGCGCCCGGCCGTCGCCGCGGCGGGCGCCCTGCTGCAGTACGCCCAGGCGACGCAATCGGGGAGTTTGCCGCATTTACGGGCCTTGACCGTCGAACTAGAAGGCGCCTACCTCGGCCTCGACCTGGCCACCCGGCGCAACCTTGAATTGACCGAAACCCTGCGCGGCCAGCCGTCGCCGACGCTATTCTCGCTGCTCGACAACTGCGTGACCAGCATGGGCTCGCGCCTGCTCCGCCACACGCTGCACCATCCGCTGCGCGAGCGCGCCATTCCGGCCGCCCGTCATGGCGCGGTCGAGGCGCTGCTCGAAGATTACGGCCGGATGGCCGGCGACGTGCGCCGTGAACTGAAAGGGATGGCCGATATCGAACGCATTGCCGGCCGCATCGCCTTGCGCAATGCCCGGCCGCGCGACCTGGCCAGCCTCCGCGAATCGCTGGCCGGACTGGCCGGTCTGCGCGCCCCGCTGGCCGGCAACAGCGCGCCGCTGCTCGGCCAACTGGAACTTGATCTGGCAACACCGGCGGCGACGCTCGACCTGCTGATCCGTTCGATCGCCGCCGAACCGTCGGCCCAGATCCGCGACGGCGGGGCCATCGCCCCCGGTTACGATGGCGAGCTCGACGAACTGCGCTCGCTGAACGACAACTGCGGCGCCTACCTGGTCGACATGGAGGTGCGCGAGCGCGAACGCACCGGCATCACCAGCCTCAAGGTCGAATTCAACAAGGTGCATGGTTTCTATATCGAGGTCACGCACGCCCACACCGCCAAGATCCCCGACGATTACCGCCGGCGCCAGACGCTGAAGAATGCCGAGCGCTACATCACCCCGGAATTGAAGGCCTTCGAGGACAAGGCGTTGTCCGCCCAAGAACGCTCGCTGACCCGCGAAAAACTGCTTTACGAGGCAATCCTGGACGAGTTGCTGCCGGCCGTCCCGACCTTGCAGACCATCGCCCGCGCCGTCGCCCAGCTCGACCTGCTGGCCGGCTTCGCCGACACGGCGCTGAAGCGCAACTGGAGCAAGCCGGAATTTGCCGCGGAAATCGGACTGGCCATAGCCGGCGGCCGCCACCCGGTGGTCGAAGGGGAAATGGCCAACGGGGCCGAGACCTTCATCGCCAATGACTGCCGGCTCGCCGAAAACCGCCGTCTGCTGTTGATCACCGGCCCGAACATGGGCGGTAAATCGACCTACATGCGGCAAACCGCATTGATTGCCCTGCTCGCCCACATCGGCTGCTACGTACCGGCCGATCGCGTCGTGCTCGGTCCGCTCGACCGCATTTTCACCCGCATCGGCGCCTCCGACGACCTCGCTTCCGGCCGATCGACCTTCATGGTCGAAATGACCGAGGCCGCCGCCATCCTCCACCATGCGACGCCGAACAGTCTGGTGCTGATGGACGAAATCGGCCGCGGCACCTCGACCTTTGACGGCATGGCCCTGGCTTTTTCGATCCTGCGTCACCTGATCGACAAGAACCGCTGCCTGACGCTGTTCGCCACCCACTACTTTGAACTGACCCGGCTGTCGCACGAATATTCGGAACTGGCCAACGTCCATCTCGATGCGGTCGAGCACAACGACCGCATCGTCTTCCTGCATGCCGTCGAGGAAGGCCCGGCCAACCAGAGCTACGGTATCCAGGTCGCCGCCCTGGCCGGCATCCCGAATGCCGTGGTACGCGCCGCCCGCAAGCAATTGCGGGAATTCGAGCAGCGCGCCGCGGTAGACCCGCTGCAACCCGATCTGTTCACCCAGGGCGAACCGGAACCGGTCGAAGCCGAACCGCACCCAGCCCTCGAACAACTGGCGACCCTCGACCCGGACAGCCTGACGCCGCGCGAGGCGCTCGACGCCCTGTATGCGCTGAAGGGACTGCTCCAATGAAACGCTGGCTGGCCGCCCTCCTGCTCGGCTGGGCGACGCTGGCCAGCGGTGAAACCTGGCATTTCGGGCTGATCGGCGATGTACCCTATTCGGCTAACGAGCGCCGCGAACTGCCGCACATGCTGGCGAGCATCGCCGCCAGCCAGGTCGATTTCATCGCCCATATCGGCGACCTCAAAAATGGCCAGGAGCGTTGCGACGACAGCCTGTTCGCCGATCGCCACGGGCTGTTCAACGCCAGCCGCGTGCCTTTCGTCTTCGTCCCTGGGGACAACGAATGGACCGATTGTGAGCGCCTGTCGAATGGTGGCTATGCCCCGCTCGAAAGACTCGGCAAGCTGCGCAGCCTGTTCTGGCAAGACCGCTTTTCGCTGGGCCAGAAAAAGCTGCCCCAGGAACGGCAAGCCGGCGGCTATCCGGAACACGCCCGCTTCCGGCTCGGCCCGGTCTTGTTCGTCACCCTCAACCTGCCGGGCGGCAACAACAACTTCGGCGAGACCGACCAGGCACGTGCCGAATACCGGGCACGCAACCCTGTCGTACTGGCCTGGCTGAGCGAAAACTTCGCCCTGGCCCGGCGCGAAAAACTGCCTGGCATCGTCCTCCTCTTCCAGGCCAATCCGGGCTTCAAGCACTTTGCGCAAGGCATCGCCCACCGCGGCTACCGAGAGTTTCTCGAACAGCTGCAAGCCGAAACGCTGAATTTCCCCGGTCAGGTCGTCGTCGTGCACGGCGACACCCATACCAGCCGCATCGACCAGCCGCTACGCGACCGTCAAGGCAAGCGGCTCGGCAACTTTACCCGGGTCGAGACTTTCGGCTACCCGCTGATGGGCTGGACGCAGGGCACCATCGATACCGCCGCCGCGTCGCTCTTCCGTTTCGAACCCCATGCCTGGCCAGACAAGGGTAACTGAGGCCATGCCGATGAACAGAACCTACGCCGAAACTGAACCAAGCCGCGCCGAAATCGACGCCCTGACCGGCCCCATCCTGATCGAGTTCGGCGCCCCCTGGTGCGGCCACTGCCAGGCCGCCCAGGCCCTGATCGAAGCCGCCTTTCCTGTCGATTCGCCGGTCAAGCACCTGAAGATTCAGGATGGCCCCGGCCTGCGACTAGGTCGATCATTCCGCATCAAACTCTGGCCGACCCTGGTTCTCATCAACAACGGCCAGGAAATCAGCCGCCTTGTCCGGCCCGGCGATGCAGCAAGCATTGCCGACGCCATCGCCGCCATCACCTCGCTATGACGCAAGCCGATTTCACGCCACTCAACGCCGCCGGCCTGAACCTGCAAGCCATTTTCAACATCGCTGATCTACCGGCCGAACTGGCTGGCGAAATCCACCAGCGCTTCGATCCAGAAAACCGCTATCGCCAACTGATCCTGATCGGCCATGGTGGAAAGCGCTTGTGGGCCGCGCTCAAGGACTCGGGTATTGCGTCGGAAAACCCGATCGACGATTTCAGTAGCGCGACGGTGCGCCAGTGGTTGGCCACGCATCCCCATACCATCATCTACCCGGCCAGGGATTCGCTTGGCCTGCAGGCGCTGGGAAAGCTGGCCGGCTGGCACCATGCCTCGCCGTTCATGGTCGGCATCAACGAAACCTGGGGCAGCTGGTACGCCTACCGCGTCGTCGCGCTGAGCGATACGGATTTTGCGCCGAGCATCCGGCAAACCACGACATCGCCCTGCACGCAGTGTCGGGATCAGCCATGCCTTGCCAGTTGCCCGGCCGGTGCCCTGTCAGGTGACGCGTTCGACCTGAACAAATGCATCGCCTACCGGAAACAGCCGGCCTCCGCCTGCCGCGCGACCTGTCTGGCCCGCGTCAGTTGCCCGGTCGGCACCGAACATCGCTATTGCGATGCACAGATTGCCCACACCTACACGATTTCCATGCGGATGATCGAAGCGCTGTACTGAGCCTTCAGGCGCAACGGCTCTGAATACGAGCCTTGCGGCGCCAGCAAGCCGGCTTCTTCAGGCTGGACACATCGATGCCGCCCGGCGCAAAAATTTCACGGGCGCGTGCCAGACGCTCGATCTCGTCCTGAGATACGCCGGCAATCTGCTCAAACCATTTCTGAAATCGTTTCATAGCGAATACTCCTGACAGCCATCGGTTGATGATGAATCGGCACGCGCTTTGTTTTGCGTACGGTCAGGCGTAGATTATCCGAATACTGTATGGATGTACAGTATTCGATAAAAGTCGCTCCAGAAATGCCAATGCCCATCGAAATGGGCATTGGATAAAACGCTGGATTCCCGCCAGGGCGGGCGCACTCCAGGTTTAGTGGCAGGTTTCCTCGTCGTCGTCCGGATTATGGACGTGACCGTGTTCCAGCTCTTCGGCACTGGCCGGACGAATCGAAGTCACGGTGCAGGTGAAGATCAGGGCCATGCCGGCCAGCGGGTGGTTGCCATCGAGCACGACCTTGTCGTCGGCGATATCGGTAACGCGATAGATGACGAAGTCGTCTTCGCTGCCTTCTTCCGGGCCGCCTTCAAACTGCATGCCGACCTGCAGTTCCTTCGGAAAGTCCTTGCGCGGCTCGATTTGTACCAGTTCGGCATCGTAGTCGCCAAAGGCTTCGTCCGGCTGCAGCTTGACCTGGACCGATTCGCCGATCTTCTTGCCCTGCAGCGCCTCCTCGATTTTCGGGAAAATATCTTCGTAGCCGCCATGCAGATAGATGAGCGGCTCACGGCCTTCGTCGACGACTTCGCCATCCGGATCGGTGACGTGGTATTCGAGATTGATGACGTTACCTTTGGCAACCAGCATGTTCATGAATTCAGTTCCTTGACGAGGCGCAGCACTTCCAGTGCGTGGCCCTTGTAATTGACGTTGTAGAGCGCATGGCGAATGATACCCGTGCGATCGATGATGAAGGTGGAACGGACGACGCCGTATTTTTTGTGGCCATCCACCTCTCTGGCCTGCCAGACGCCATACTGCTTGCAGACCACACCCTCGGTGTCCGACAGCAGCTCGAGTCCAATGCCTTCCTTGTCGCGAAACTCCGCGTGCTTCAGGCAATCGTCACGGCTGATGCCGAACAGGATGCAATCCTGTTTATGGAAGTCCCCTTCGTGATCCGAAAAATCGGTCGCCTCCTTGGTGCAACAGGGGGTTCCGTCCTTCGCGTAAAAGAAAAGCACGATGTGCTTTTGTCCCTGAAACTTCGCCAGATCGATAGTCTCCATATCGGCATCGGGCAACAAAAACGTCGGGGCTCGCTCGCCAACCTTGAGCAGCATGTTGTTCTCCTGAAGCGCTCTGCGTGAGGGACTGCTGCGAACGATTCTAGCGGAGCCGCCTACTGCGGTCGACGCCTTTATTTCACTTATTTTCCAGGAACTTTTTCCGGGATCTGAATGAAGGTTTCATCCTGCTTGACCATGCCCAATTCGAAACGGGCACGCTCTTCGATCGCCTCGTAACCTTGCTTCAGGTCGCGGACTTCGGCATCGAGGCCGGCATTTCTGATTTCCAGCTTTTTGGTCACTTCCTTCTGTTGCTGCAATTGACGGTCGTACTCCCAAACCTTCAGCCAGCCGCCCTTACCCACCCAGAGGGGGTACTGGAGCAGGCCAATGGCTGCAAGGAGGCCGACCGTCAGCCAGCGCATAAAACTTAACGCAGGTTGTAGAAGGTTTCGCGGCCCGGGTAGGAAGAGGTGTCGCCGAGATCTTCCTCAATGCGCAGCAGCTGGTTGTACTTGGCGATACGGTCGGAACGCGACAGCGAACCGGTCTTGATCTGACCGGCGTTCAGGCCGACGGCGATGTCGGCGATGGTGCTGTCTTCGGTTTCACCGGAACGATGCGAGATCACCGCGGTGTAACCGGCGCGCTTGGCCATCTCGACGGCGGCAAAGGTTTCGGACAAGGTGCCGATCTGGTTGATCTTGATCAGGATCGAATTGCCGATGCCCTGCTTGATGCCTTCCTTGAAGATCTTGGTGTTGGTAACGAACACGTCGTCGCCAACGATCTGCACGGTCTTGCCCAGACGATCGGTGAGCAGCTTCCAGCCATCCCAGTCGGCTTCCGACATGCCGTCTTCGATCGAAACGATCGGGAACTGGTCGGCCAGATTGGCCAGATAGTCGGTGAACTGGGCGGAAGTCAGTTGCAGACCTTCGCCGGCCAGATGGTACTTGCCATCCTTGTAGAACTCGGAAGCGGCACAATCCAGCGCCAGCAGCACATCCTGACCCGGCACGTAACCGGCGGCCTCGATGGCTTGCATGATGATCTGCAGCGCTTCGGCGTGGCTACCCAGATTCGGGGCGAAGCCACCTTCGTCGCCGACGGCGGTCGAGTGACCTTTCTTGTCGAGCAACTTCTTCAGCGAATGGAAAATCTCGGCGCCGCAACGCAGGGCTTCGCGGAAATTGACCGCACCGACCGGCATGATCATGAATTCCTGGATATCCAGGCTATTGTTGGCGTGCTCGCCACCATTGATGATGTTCATCATCGGCACCGGCATCTGCATCGGGCTCATGCCGCCGAAATAGCGGTAGAGCGGCAGGCCGGACTCTTCGGCAGCGGCCTTGGCAACGGCCATCGAGACGGCGAGGATGGCGTTGGCGCCAAGGCGGGACTTGTTGTCGGTACCGTCGAGGTCGATCATCGTTTGATCGATAAAAGCCTGTTCCTGGGCATCAAGACCGATGATGGCTTCGGAGATTTCCGTGTTGATGTTCTCAACGGCCTGCATGACGCCTTTGCCGAGGTAACGGCTGGCATCGCCATCGCGCAGTTCAATGGCTTCGCGGGAACCGGTCGAAGCACCCGACGGCACAGCCGCCCGGCCCATGACGCCACTTTCCAGCAGCACATCGGCTTCAACGGTGGGATTGCCGCGGGAATCGAGAATCTCGCGTGCCACGACGTCAACAATTGAGCTCATATTTCTTCCTTATTAACGATAAATTGAAAGAACTACTTAAATTAGATCACTGACGCCGGAAATGAATGTCCCATTCGTTTCCGGCCGCCTTATTTCAGTTCTTCGAAACCGGCCGTCTTGACGGCCTTGTCGAGCGCCAGCAGCGTCGTCAACAGCGATTCCATGCGCGCCAACGGCCAGCTGTTCGGGCCATCGGACCAAGCTTTTTCCGGGCACGGATGGGTTTCCATGAACAGCCCGGAAATGCCGACGGCGACCGCCGCCCGTGCCAACACCGGGACGAACTCGCGCTGGCCACCCGACGTCGTACCCTGGCCGCCCGGCAACTGCACGCTGTGCGTCGCATCGAAGACGACCGGGCAACCAGTTTCGCGCATGATCGCCAGGCTGCGCATGTCGGACACCAGGTTGTTGTAGCCGAAGGAAGCGCCGCGTTCGCAGACCATGATGTTGTCGGCGCCATCATTCACTTCGCGCGCCTTGTCGACGACGTTCTTCATGTCGCCCGGCGCCAGGAACTGGCCCTTCTTGATATTCACCGGCTTGCCGCAGGATGCGACGGCATGGATGAAATCGGTCTGGCGACAGAGAAAGGCCGGTGTCTGCAGCACATCGACGACGCTGGCGACCGCGGCGATCTGGTCGATACCATGGACGTCGGTCAGCACCGGCACGCCGATCTGCCGCTGGACTTCGGCGAAGATCCGCAGACCTTCGTCAAGACCGAGGCCGCGCACCGACTTGCCGGAACTGCGGTTGGCCTTGTCGTAGGAGGCCTTGAAAATGTAGTTGATGCCGAGACGGGCGCAGACTTCCTTCATATGGCCGGCGACATCGAGGCAAAGCTGCTCCGACTCCGCCGTGCAGGGGCCGGCGATCAGGAATAAAGGCTGGTCGAGACCAGCCTCGAAGCCGCAGAGCTTCATTTGCCTTTGACCTTTTGCCTGCCCAGTGCCGCCTTCACGAACGAGGTGAAGAGCGGATGGCCCTGACGCGGGTTGGACGTGAACTCCGGATGGAACTGGCAGCCGACAAACCACGGATGCACGTCGGCCGGCAATTCGATCATTTCGCAGAGATCGGTGCCCGGCGCGCGACCGGAAACCTTCAAGCCCTTTTCTTCCAACTGGGCGAGCAAGGTGTTGTTGACTTCGTAACGATGGCGATGGCGCTCGGTGATCTCGGCGGCGCCATAGATGTCACGGGCCAGCGAGCCTTCGCCCAATTTGCAGACCTGGGCGCCGAGGCGCATGCTGCCGCCAAGGTCGGAGTCCTCGTCACGCTTCTCGAGCTTGCCGGAGGCATCCAGCCATTCGGTAATCAGGCCGATGACCGGATACGGCGTGTCCTGGACGAATTCGGTGGAATGCGCACCGGCCATGCCGGCCACATCGCGGGCGAACTCGACGACAGCCAATTGCATGCCGAGGCAGATGCCAAGGTAAGGCACCTTGTTTTCGCGGGCATAGCGGATCGCGGCGATCTTGCCTTCGGTACCGCGCCGACCAAAGCCGCCGGGCACCAGGATGGCATCGACGCCCTTGAGCACGCCGCAACCGTCCTTCTCGATATTCTCGGAATCGATGTATTCGATATTGACCTTGCTGCGGGTATGAATACCGGCATGCTTGATCGCTTCGATCAGGGACTTGTAGGACTCGGTCAGATCGACGTACTTGCCGACGAAGGCGATCCTCAACTCATGCTGCGGGTGATCCATCGCGTCGACCAGCTTGATCCAGACCGACAGATCGGCGGCCTTGGCGAGAATGCCAAGCTTGTGGCAGACGATTTCGTCGAGCATCTGTTCATGCAGCATTCCAGGGATCTTGTAGATCGAATCGGCGTCGAGACACTCGATCACGGCTTCCGGCATGACGTTACAGAACAGCGCGATCTTGCGCCGTTCCTCGACCGGAACGGAACGGTCGGCACGGCACAACAGGATATCCGGCTGGATACCGATCTGACGCAACTCCTTGACCGAATGCTGGGTCGGCTTGGTCTTCAGTTCGCCAGCGGTCGGGATATAGGGCAGCAGCGTCAGGTGCATGTAGCAGACGTTATTGCGACCTTCCTCGATGCCCATTTGACGGATCGCTTCGAGGAACGGCAGCGACTCGATGTCGCCAACCGTACCGCCGACCTCGACGATGGCCACATCGGCACCTTCGGCGCCGGCCTTGATCTTGAACTTGATCTCGTCGGTGATGTGCGGGATGACCTGTACCGTCTTGCCGAGATATTCGCCACGGCGCTCTTTTTTGAGCACGGTGTCGTAGATCTGGCCGGTCGTGAAGTTGTTGCGCTTGCCCATCTTGGCGCTGGTGAAGCGCTCGTAGTGCCCGAGATCGAGATCGGTCTCGGCGCCATCCTCGGTGACGAAAACCTCTCCGTGCTGGAAAGGACTCATCGTGCCGGGGTCGACGTTGATGTAGGGGTCAAGCTTGAGGTGGGTAACTTTGATGCCGCGGGATTCCAGAATGGCCCCGAGCGATGCGGCGGAGATGCCCTTGCCCAATGAGGACACGACACCGCCTGTAACGAAAACGTATTTGGTCATGGAAAGACAGGCTGCGGGAAATGCGAATGATAGCCGAAAAGGTGGAAAAATCCCAAGCCCTCCGAGCAATCCTGCGAATCTCGCGCCATCACCCGGTACACCGTAATGACCACGCGATTTGTTAGAATCGAGGGTTACCCAGCCAGCAGAAAACAGCGTGAAAACCGTTCTCGTCATCAATTATTCGCAAACCGGGCAACTGGCCGAGATCACGGCCCAGGTGGTCGCCCCGTTGCGGGCGGCGGGACATCAGGTGCATGTTGAAACCCTGGTTCCGGTCACCGCCTTCCCGTGGCCGTGGCCGATCGTCGATTTTGTCGATGCCTTTCCCGAATGCGTGCAACTCGATGCGCCGCCGCTGGAACCATTGAGCATTCCGGCGGATCGCGACTTCGATCTGGTCATTCTCAGCTATCAGGTGTGGTACCTCTCCCCCGCCCTGCCGATGACCGCCTTCCTGCAAAGCCCGGCAGGCCGCCGGCTGATCGCCGGCAAGCCGGTGATCACGCTGGTCGCCTGCCGCAATATGTGGCTGTCGGCCCAGGAAACGATGCAGCGTTTGATCGCCGAGGCCGGCGGCGAGTTGCGCGATCACCTGGCATTTACCGACCAGGGGCCTGCACTGGCCACTTTCCTGACGACACCGCGCTGGGTTCTGACCGGCCGGCGCGACCGCTGGCTCGGCCTGCCGCCGGCCGGCGTGGCACCGGAGGAAATCAGGAAGGCCGGCCGGTTTGGCCGGGCGCTGGCCGATGCGCTCGAGGGCGACGCCGAAAAAACCGGAGCGCCGATGCTGACCGGCCTCCGCGCCTGCACCGTCAATCCCCGGCTGGCGCTGAGCGAACGGGCCGGACGCCGGGCCTTCAAGGTCTGGTCCAGACTGATCCGCGCCTGCGGTCGCCGCGGTCAATGGCGGCGGCGGCCGATGCTGCTCGTTTTCGCCTTATATCTGATCGCCATGGTGTTAACCGTCGTTCCATTGAGCCTATTGTTACAATGGTTACTTTCCCCCCTGCTCAAACCGCGCCTTGACCGACTGCGCGCCGAACTTGAACTGCCTTCCGGCTCGCAGGATTTCAATCTGAAAGCATATGAATAGTAGCGGCAAGGTTTACATCACCGGCACTTCGGCGTTCCTGCCCAATGCCCCGGTCGACAACGACGGGATCGAAAACGTCCTCGGCATGATCGGCAGCAAGCCTTCGCGCGCCCGCCGCGTCGTGCTGCGCAACAACGGCATCCGCCAACGCCACTATGCGATTGATCCGGCGACCGGCCGGACCACCCATAGCAACGCCCAGCTGACCGCCGAAGCGGTGCGTGGCCTCGGCCCCATCGAGAACATCGACTGCCTGGCCACCGGCACCTCGATGCCCGACCAGCTGATGCCCAATCACGGCGTGATGGTGCATGGCGAGCTGGGCATACCGGCCTGTGAAGTGGTATCGACCGCCGGCATCTGCGTTTCCGGCATCACGGCGCTCAAATATGCCTATATGAGCGTCCTCTGCGGGCAGGCCAGAAATGCCGTGGCGACCGGTTCCGAACTGGCCTCGGCAGTGCTGCATGCGCGCAATTTTGAAGCGGAATCCGAACATCGCGTCGCCGAACTGGAAGCCAACCCGGAAATCGCCTTTGAAAAAGATTTCCTGCGCTGGATGCTCTCCGATGGCGCCGGTGCCTTTTTGCTGCAGGACACCCCGCGCCGCGATGGTTTGTCGCTGCGCATCGAGTGGATGGAAATCCTCTCGCAGGCCCACAGCGCCGACGTCTGCATGTACTCCGGCGGCGAAAAGCAGGCCGATGGCTCGCTGAAGAGCTGGAGTGCCTTTCCGCCCAGCCAATGGGCCAGCCGCTCGGTCTTTTCTGTCAAACAGGACGTTCGCCTGCTCAACGAGAACGTCGTCTACCTGACGGCGGGCAAGCCGCTCGAGAAAGTCATGGCGACCCGCGGCCTCAAGGCGAGCGACGTCGACTGGTACCTGCCTCACATGTCTTCCGAGTATTTCCGCCAGCCGATGGCCGACTGCATGGCAGCCGTCGGTTTTGCGGTGCCGCAGGAAAAGTGGTTCACCAACCTGCACACCAAGGGCAACACCGGCTCGGCCTCGATCTACATCATGGTCGACGAGCTGCTGAAAAGCGGCCGCCTCAAGGCCGGCGACCGGCTGCTCTGCTTCATCCCGGAAAGCGGCCGGTTCACCGGCTCGCTGATGTATCTGACGGCGGTCGAGCATGCTTGACAGCGAAGTGCCGCAGGAAGGCAACGCCACCCTCGGCGGCCACCGCAAGGCGCTCTACGCCCGTGGCACCGACGGAAAGATGCATATCGTCCAGTCGACCGGTTGGGAAGTCGAGGAAATCGTTACCCGCCAGGCCGTCGATGACCTGAACCGGCTGGCCGATGATGCCCGCCAACGGGTCGCCACCGGGCAGACCTCGGCCCTCGAATACCACATGCACAAGGCGCGCATGGATGTGCCGCTGCTGGCGCAGGTTACCGGCCTCTGGCAATGGCGCATCCGCCGCCATTTCCGCCCTGCGCTATTTGCCCGCCTTTCGCCCTCGCTGCTGGCGCGCTACGCCGATGCGATGGGCCTCACCGTCGCCCAGTTGACCAAGGTCGAATGATGGAATTCCAGCACAGCCAGGCCTCCCATTGCGAGAGCGGCGTCATGTCGACGATGTTGCGTCATCACGGCCTGCCGATTTCCGAGCCGATGGCTTTCGGCCTGTCGTCGGCGATGTCCTTCGCCTACCTGCCGATCGTCAAGATCAACGGCCTGCCGCTGGTTTCCTACCGGATGCCGCCGAAATTCATCATCAAGGGCCTGCAGAAACCGCTCGGTCTGAAGATGCGCTTCGAGACCTTCCGCAACCCGGCCGCCGGCACCCGCCGCCTCGACGAACTGTTGGCAGCAGGCGAAGTGGTCGGCATGCAGACCTCGGTATTCTGGCTGCCCTACATGCCGGAAGACCTGCGCTTTCATTTCAATGCCCACAACGTGCTGGCCTTTGGCCGCGACACGGCGAGCGGCGACTATCAGCTGTCCGACCCGGTCTTTGAAACGCCGGTCAGTTGTCCGGGCGAGGCGCTGCAAAAGGCCCGCTTCGCCAAAGGCGTGCTCGCCCCGAAAGGCCTGCTCTATTACGCCACTGGCAAGCCTTCGCAGCCCGATTGGGCGATAGTGATTCCGCAGGCCATCAAGAAAACGACGCGCATCATGCTCGACGCGCCGCTGCCGATCATCGGCGTGCGCGGCATCCGCCGGCTGGCCAATGCCGTCGAACGGCTGGCCGGGCAGAACGATCCGGCCCGGGCCAAGATGTTCATCGGCCAGGTGGTGCGCATGCAGGAAGAAATCGGCACCGGCGGCGGCGGTTTCCGCTTCATCTATGCCTCTTTCCTGCAGGAAGCGGCCGACCTGCTCGGCCGGCCGCGCCTCAACGAACTCGCCGACGCCCTGGTCGAGATCGGTGACGAGTGGCGAGAATTCGCGTTGTCGGCCGCCCGCATGATCCGCGACCGCGAACCGCTGGTGCCGGCCAAACTGGCCGACCAGTTGCGCCTGATCGCCGACCACGAACAGGCTTTTTTCCGCGACCTACGCCGCGCCGCCTGATGCTGTCCATCGACAGCGTCTCCTACCGTTACCGCGCCGCCGCCACGCCGGCCCTCCAGGGCGTTTCGCTGAACATTCCGGCCGGTGGCGTGTATGGCCTGCTGGGCCCGAACGGGGCCGGCAAGACGACGCTGATTTCGCTGCTCGCCGGCCTGCTGAGCGCGACCGACGGCCGGATTGCGCTGCATGGCCAGCCGCTGGCCGTCGTCCGCGCAGCCAACCCGCGGGCCATAGCACTGGTACCCCAGGATTACGCCTTCTACCCGATGCTCAGCGTCGGCGAAAACCTGCGTTTCTTTGCTGGCGCGCTTGGCCTGAAGGGCAAGGAACTGCACAGCCAGTGTGCCGCTGCCATCACCTTCGCCCGACTCGAACAGGTCACCGACAAGCGGGCCGAACAACTTTCCGGTGGCTTGCGCCGCCGGCTGAATCTGGCCATCGGCCTGCTTGGCCGGCCGCAACTGCTGCTGCTCGACGAACCGACGGTCGGCGTCGATCCGCAGTCGCGGCATTTCCTGCTCGATTCGATCGCCGCCCTGCCCGCCGCCGGCACGACGGTGATTTACACCAGTCATTACATGGAAGAGGTCGAGGCGATCTGCCAGCAGATCGCCATCATCGACCAAGGCTCGGTGCTGGCCGCAGGCTCGCTGGCCGACATCCTGCGCAGCGCCGAGCCGTTGCTTGAACTGCATCTCGCCCAGCCACTGCCGGACGCCCTGGCCAGCCGCCATCAGGCGGTCGCCACGGCACCGCTGCACTATCTGCTGAAACCGCCGCACGGCAATGCCTCCTGGGCTGGCGCACTGCCCCGCCTGCTCAACGAACTGGCCGCGGCCGGCTGCGAAGTCCTCGATCTCAACCTCGGCCAGCACGATCTGGAACAGGTTTTCATGCGCCTGACCAAGCGCTCGCTGCGGGACTGAACCATGTCGCCGCGCCTGCTCGCCCTCTGGCTCAAGGAAACCATCGCACTGATCCGCGACCGGCACGGCCTGCTGGCGCTGTTCATCATGCCGACCATTTTCATCCTGGTGATGACCATGGCGCTGCGCGATGCCTTCACGCCGGGCGCCACGATCGATGCCGCCTATGTCGTGGTCGATCTCGATCAAAGCCCCCATTCAAAGGCACTGGTCAAACGTCTCGACAAAGGCGCCGCCTTCCGCCGACTGGACAATGGCGGCGATGCCGATAGCGCCCGCCAGGGCATACTGGCCAGGCGCCAGGCGCTGGCGCTGGTCCTGCCGAAAGGCTTCGGCCAACGCCTGCTGATCCCGGCCGGCGCCGACGGCCAGCCGAGTGAAGCCCTGCAACTGTTGATCGATCCCGCCCTCAGCCCGGCCCTGCAACTCGCCTTCCGCAACCAGGTAATGGCCGCCCTCGGCGCGGTGCGGGCCGACGAACTGACACAACGCGCCGGCAAGCTGTTCGGGCTGCCCGTCGCCCCCGGCGGCTCGGTCGAAAAAGACTGGCCCGACGAAATCCGCAGCATCGCCGTGCGCAGCGACCAAAGCGCCGGACTGCCCTCCTCGGTGCAGCAAAACGTGCCCGCCTGGCTGATCTTCGCGATGTTCTTCGTGGTCATTCCGGTCTCCTCGATCTTCATCATCGAACGCCAGCAGGGCACGCTGCAACGCCTGCGCGCCATCGGCCTGCCTTTTCACCTGATCCTCAGCGGCAAGCTGCTGCCCTTCTTCGTGGTCAATCAGCTCCAGGCGGTGATGATGGTGCTGGTCGGTATGTTCGTCGTGCCGCTGTTCGGCAGCGAGGCGCTGGAACTGCCGGGCAGCCTGCCGCAGCTCCTCAACTGGTGGATCGTTTCGGCCGCCGTCAGCCTCGCCGCGGTGGCCTGGGCGCTGCTCATCGCCAGCCTTGCCAGGACCGCCGAACAGGCGACCATCGTCGGCGGCGTCGGCAACATCCTGATGGGCGCCATCGGCGGCATCATGGTCCCGAAATTCGTCATGCCGGCCACCATGCAGAAACTGGCGGCACTATCGCCGATGGCCTGGGGGCTGGAAGGCTTCCATGTCGTGATGCTGCGCCACGGCAGCTTTGCCGACCTGCTGCCCAGCCTGATTCAACTGCTGGTCTTTGCCGGCCTCTCGCTCATCCTTGCCGTCTGGCTCAACCACCGCGCCCTCGCCGCCCGCTCATGAACACCGCCCTGATCCTCGAACTGAAAACCCTAATCGTCGAAGCCTGCGACAAGGATTGCGACCCGGCCAGCATCACCGACGACGAACTGCTGTTCGGCCCGGAAGCGCCGCTGCAGCTCGACTCGCTCGACGCCCTGCAGGTCTCGATGGCGATCAAGAAAAAGTACGGACTGCGCCTGCCGGACAGCAAGGAAACCCGCCGCATCCTGTCGAGCGTCGGCAACCTGGCCGAGCATCTCGCCGCCTGGCGCGCCAGCCAGCCATGAGGCGAGCGGTTTACCTCGCCGGCAGCGGCCTGCTCTGCGCCCGCGGCGACTCGCCCGAGCGCGTGGCGGCAGCGCTGTGGGACGGCGAATGCAGCAACGGCACGGCCCGCCTGGGCGAACGTCAGTTCCCCTACTTCAGCCTGCCGCTCGCCGCCACCGACTGGCTGAGCCGCGCCGCAACGGCGGTTGGCAAGGTCGCCGCCCAGCTGGCTCCGAGCGCACCGGGCACGCCGCTGTTCATCGCCTCTTCGTCGTTCCAGATCGGCCACTTCGAGCAACTCGGCGCGCCGTTCGCCATACCGCTGGCCGCCGCCTCGTTCAGCACCACGCTGGCTGGCTGGCTGCAGCTCGACGGCCCGCGCTACAGCTTCTCCAACGCCTGCATCTCCGGCTTCTCCGCCCTCGATGCGGCGCGCAGCCTGATTGCCGGCGGCCAGATCGACGAAGCCATCGTCGTCGGCATTGAACTCGCCAACCGCAGCACGCTGGCCGGCTTTGCCGCGATGGAACTGCTGTCGCCCACCGCTTGCCGGCCCTTCGACGTCCGCCGCGACGGCCTGGTGCTGGGTGAAGCGGTGGCCGCCGTACGCCTTTCCGCGACGCCCCAGCGCTGGCGGATCAGCGGCCTGCCCACCGGCATCGACGCCTGGTCGACGACCGGCCCCGACCCCGATGGCGGCCCGATCGCCGCGGTCATGCGCGATTGCCTGAACGAAGCCGATGTCCAGCCAGGCGAGATCGAACTGATCAAGCTGCAGGCCGCCGGCTCGCCGGGCAGCGATCTCGCCGAAGCCAATGCGCTGCGCCAGGTTTTCGGCAACCGGGTGCCGCCCCTGCTGTCGCTGAAACCGATGCTCGGCCATACGCTGGGCGCCAGCGGCATCGTCGAACTGGCCGCCCTGCTCGGCTGCCTCGATGCCGACAGGATTCCGGCGACCGCCGGGTTCACCAAGGTCGATCCGGAAATCGCGCTGTTTCCGCTGGTTGACCGCAGCACCGCCCATATCGAGCGGGCGCTGCTCAACCTGGTCGGCTTCGGCGGCGGTCTGGCGACGATGATCATCGAGCGCCAGCGATGATCCATCTCCACGCCATCGTCAATCAGCACGCCACGCCAGCCGCGCTGCCGGCCGCCGTCCGGGCCGCCCTCGGCAAACCGCTACGCCGCGCCGCCGGGCTGACCCAGCTTGCGCTGATCGGCGCGCTGGCCTGCCTTCCCGCCGGGCGCCGCGCCTTGCCGACCGCCCTGCTCTGGCAATCGACCAGCGGCCCGCGCCAGGAAACGCTGACCCTGCTCGACGAAACCTGCGCCGGGGCCGGCGAGCCGATGCCCTACGATTTTCTCGCCACCCAGCCGGCGATTGCCGCCGCCCAGACCCAGCCCTTTCTGCCCGGCCTGCGCTCGGCCATGCACATCCCGCTCGATACCGCCGGGCTGGCAAACTGGTCGCTGCTGCTGGCCCTGGCCGGCAACTGGCTGGCCGAAGGGCGCTACGCCCAGGTGTTGTGCGCCCACCTCGACCACGGCCCGGCAGCGGCCGACGGCCACTGGCTGGTGGTCGGCAGCGCAGCGCTTGAAAACTCGCGGGCCAGCCTGCACTTCAGCCAGCCCGATGCTGCCGCCGGCCTGCCCGACACGCCGGACTTTCCCGCCCGTCTCGCCGCGTGGCTTGAACAGCCCGCCAGCCCGACGCAACATCTGCTGTCGCCAGCCAACCCCCGGCTCGCAGTAGAATTCACCCGACTCTAATTCTTACAGGCCACGCCATGTCCCAATTCTCCTTTGACGTTTCCATCGAAGACTTCGAAACCAAGGTTCTCGCCCCCGCCCAGGACGTGCCGGTGGTGATCGACTTCTGGGCCCCGTGGTGCGAGCCGTGCAAGGTCCTCAAGCCGATGCTGGAAAAGCTGGCCGAGGAATACGCCGGCCGTTTCCTGCTCGCCATGGTCGACTCCGACGCCAACCCCGAACTCGCCCAACACTTCGGCGTGCGCAGCATTCCGTCGGTCAAGGTGTTGTTCCAGGGGCAGCTGGTTGATGAGTTCAATGGCGCCCTGCCGGAAGGCCAGCTCCGCGAATTCCTCGAGCGTATCGCGCTGCCAGCCGGCCCCGGCGGCAACCTGCGCGAAGAAGCCGCCGCGCTGGTCACTGAAGGCAAGCTCGAAGAAGCTCTGGCCAAGCTGGTCGAAGCCAGCAAGGCCAAGCCTGACGACCAGGCCGTCCAGCTCGACGCCATCGACGTGCTGATGCAACTCGGCCGCAACGACGAAGCCCAGCAACTGCTGGCCGGCGAATTCGCCCAGGAAGCCGAGCGCGCCAACGCGCTGCGCGCCCGCCTGGCGCTGGCGGCCGGTGCCGCCGATACCGCCGAACTGGAAGCCAAACTGGCCGCCAACCCGGCCGATCACGCCACCCGCCTCGACCTTTCCCGCGCCTACGCGGCGCAAAGCCGTTTCCGTGAGGCCTTCGAAGCGGCGCTCGAAGTCGTCATCCGCGACCGGGCTTTTGGCGAAGGCGCCGGCCGCAAGGCGATCCTGCAATTGTTCGAAGCGCTCGGCGGCAGCGAGCAATACGACGATCTGATCCGCGAATTCCGCCGCAAGATGTCGGCTGCGCTGAACTGAGCCATCGCGCGAAGGCTTCGGCAGTGCAGCTCTTTTACACCGATGTCTTCGTGCTGCCGCTGCCCGCCGGCCATCGTTTTCCGATGGAGAAATATTCCCGGCTGCGGGCCAGCCTGCTGGCCAGCGGCGATTTTGCCGAAACCGATTTTCATCTGCCGCCCGCCGCAAGCGACGCAGAACTGGCGCGGGCCCACGACCCGGCCTATATCCACCAGGTCTGCAGCGGCACTCTGCCGGAAAAGGCGCAAAAGGCCATCGGCTTCCCGTGGAGCGCCGGCATGGTCGAACGCTCCCGGCGCTCGGCCGGCGCCACCATCTGCGCCTGCCGCTCGGCCTTCAGTCACGGCATTTCGGCCAATCTGGCCGGCGGCACCCACCACGCCTTCGGCGCGCACGGCGAAGGCTTCTGCGTCTTCAACGATGCCGCGGTCGCCGCCCGCGCCATGCAGGCCGAAGGCCGCGCCGGCCGCGTCCTGATCGTCGATTGCGACGTCCATCAGGGCAACGGCACGGCCAGCATCCTGGCCGGCGACGACAGCATCTTCACTTTCTCCATCCACGGCGCGCGCAATTTCCCGTTCGAGAAGGAGACCAGTGATCTCGATATCGAACTGCCGGACAACTGCCCGGACGAGGCCTATCTCCTTCGCCTCGACGCCGGTCTGGATACCGCCTTCGCCCTCGCCCGCCCCGATCTGGTCATCTACCTGGCCGGCGCCGACCCCTACCACGACGACCGCCTGGGCCGCCTGGCCCTGAGTTTTGCCGGGCTGGCCGAACGTGACCGGCGCGTTTTGGCGCGCTGCCAGACCCTCGGCATCCCGGTGGCGATTGCCATGGCGGGCGGCTACGCCCGCCAGATCGACGATACGGTGGCTATCCACACGACTACCGTCCGCCTGGCCAAAACCTTCTCGAATCGGCAAACGCCATGCCCCGACTGAGTTCGCGCCAGTTGCCGCAAACCGCCGCGCAGGCCACAATGCGCGGTCTCTCGCCAGTGCCATCGATCGGCCGGAAGCCGGAGCTTGCCACGGGGGAACAATGAAAGCACTGCGTCAGATCCTGAATTGGCGTTCACTACGCACGCGGATCGCGGTCGGCATGCTGATCGCCTTCCTGACGGTGCTTTGGCTCAGCGTCTTGTCGCTGAGCCACACGCTGCGCCGGGACATGGAGGCAACGATTTCGGCCCAGCAGTTTTCGACCATTTCGCTGATCGCCAGCGAAATCGACCGCTCGATCCGCGAACGCTTGAGCATGGTCGGCTCGATCGCCGACAAACTATCCGGCACCGCGCTCGACGGCGACCAGGTGCAGACCTACCTCGATCAGCGCGACGTTCCCGAAAGCGTCTTCAACTGGGGCATCATCGTCCTCGACGCTCACGGCATCACGATCGCCAGCACGCCGGCCGAACACAAGCGACGCGGCGTCGATTTCAGCCATTACCCGGGCGTCGCGGAAGCGCTCGCCGGCCAGCGGTCGTTCGTCACCGATCCGCTGTTCAGCCAGTACAGCCAACAGCCGCTGGTCGCCATGCTGACGGCGATCACCGACCCGGCCGGAAAAACCGTCGGCGCCGTGATCGGCATCACCAACCTGGCCAGACCCAATTTCTTCGATGAGGTCAGTGCCGCCAAATACGGTTTGACCGGCAACTTTGTCGTTACCGCACCGCGCACCCGTACCTATGTCGCATCCTCCGACAAGCAGCGGGTCATGAAAGCCGGACCGCCGCCCGGCGTCAACCCGGTCTATGACAGTTACATCAACGGAAGGGAAGGCTCGGGCACGGCCCGCAGTTCGCGCGGTGTGGTCGAACTGTCGTCGAGCAAGCGGATCGCCTCAACCGGCTGGCTGATGCAGTCGGTCCTACCGGCCGATGAGGCTTTCGCCTCGATCCGCGCCATGCAACGCCATCTGCTGATCATTTCGCTGGGACTGACCGGGCTGGCCATCCTGATCAGCTGGTGGTGGCTGCGTCGGCAATTGCAGCCGTTAAGCGAAGCATCCGAACTGCTGGCGGCGATGCGCGAAGGCAAGATTCCCCGCCAGCCGCTGCCGATTCGCCAAATGGACGAAATCGGCCAGCTGGCCGCCGCCTTCAACGGTTTGCAGGAAGTCATCGTTGCCGAAGAAGCGCGGGCTGCCGAATATTCTGCCAACCAGCGCTTGCGCCGGATCGTCTCCTACATTCCCGGCGTCGTTTTCCAGTACCGCTGCGACGCCGAGGGGAAGGCCAGCTTTCCGTTTGCCAGCGACGGCATCAACGAAATCTATGGCGTGCAGCCGGAAGCGCTGACGCAGAGTAGCGAACCGATCCGCCAGATGCTCTACCCCGACGACGCGGCGCGATTTTTCGAGTCGCTGAACGAATCAGCCAGGACGCTGACCCCGTGGCGCATCGAATATCGGATCAAGCATCCTGACGGGCGGATCAAATGGCTGCTGACCAGCGCCCTGCCGGAAGCCGGTAGCGATCACAGCATCACCTGGTACGGTTTCATTGCCGACATCAGCGAAACCAAGGCCATGGAGGCCGAAATCATCCGCTACCGCGACCATCTCGAACAACTGGTCAGCGAACGGACGGCCGATCTCGAACTGGCCCGGGCCGAGGCCGAGCGACTGGCCAAGACAAAGAGCGAGTTCCTGGCCAACATGAGCCATGAAATCCGCACCCCGCTCAACGGCGTCATCGGCATGGCCCACCTCGGCTTGCACTGGTCGGCCGAGGGCAGCAAGGCGCACGACGCTTTCAGCAAGATCACCCATTCCGGCAAATTGCTGCTCGGGATCATCAACGACATTCTCGACTTCTCGAAAATGGACGCCGGCATGTTGAAAATCGAGGATACCGCGGTCGACCTGCGGAGCACCTTGAACGAGAGCATCGAACTGATGCAGCCACGCGCCACGGCAAAAGGCCTGATGCTGGCGCTGTGCCCGGCCGCCGAGCTACCGGCCAGCTGCCGCGGCGATCCCTTGCGGCTGCGCCAGATTTTGCTCAACCTGCTGTCCAATGCCGTCAAATTCACCGCAGCCGGCAGCGTGACGCTGGAGGCCGGGCTGGACAACGACCAGCTGCTGTTCCGGGTGACCGATACCGGCATCGGCATCACGCCGGAACAAAACGCCAAGATTTTCAATCCCTTCGAACAGGGCGACAATTCGACCACCCGCCGGTTTGGCGGCACCGGTCTGGGTCTCGCCATCACCAACCGCATCGTTCGGCTGATGGGCGGCACCATCCGCATGGAAAGCACCCCGGGCGACGGCAGCTGCTTCGAGGTCCTCCTGCCCTACCGACCACTTCCAGCGGCCCAGCCGGTCACCCAACAAGTGCTCGGCAACAATACGGACGATCAGTCAAAGTTGCTGGCCGGACTGAATATTCTGGTGGCTGAAGACGTCGATATCAATCAGGAAGTGATGCGGGAGATTCTCGAGGAAGTCGGCGCCACCGTCACCATGGCCGACAATGGCCAACAGGCGGTGGACCAGATTCGCCAGAGCGCTCCGCATGCCTTCGACGTCGTACTGATGGATATCCAGATGCCGGTGATGAACGGCCACGACGCGGCGCGTGAAATCGGTCGGCTGGCGCCCAATCTGCCGATCATCGGCCAAACGGCCCACGCCCTGGCGGAAGAAAAAGCAGCCTGTCTGAGTTCGGGTATGGTGGACCATATTTCCAAACCCATCGATCCTGACCAGTTATTCGCCATGATCCTCGCTCACACCCGACCAGCGCGCCTTTCGCCATGACCTCGACCGCTCTCTATTGCAGCCCCGCCCTGCGCCAGCTCGAAACCCGCCATGCCGGGCAGCCGCTGATGCAACGCGCCGGAGCCGCTGCCGCCGACTGGGCCGCCCAGCTGGCCGGCGATTGCAACCAGCCCATCCTGGTCCTCGCCGGCCCCGGCAACAACGGTGGCGACGCCTTCGAAATGGCCCGCTTGCTGCATCAGCGGTTCTTCGATGTCCGCGTCGTCTTCGCCGGCGACAGCACCCGGCTATCGCCGGATGCCGCTGCCGCTTACCAGCGTTTCCACGCAACTGGCCGTAGCACGACGGAAACGATACCGGGCGACACGAACTGGGCGCTGATCGTCGACGGGCTCTTCGGCATCGGCCTGAGCCGCGCCCCAGAAGGCCGTTACGCCGAGTGGATCGCAAGCGCCAACCAACTGGTCGAACGCCACCGTTGCCCGCTGCTCGCCCTCGACTGTCCAAGCGGCCTCAATGCCGACAGCGGCGCAGCGCTCGGTACGCCGATCTGCGCCAGCCACACGCTGACCTTCATTGCCGCCAAGCCGGGACTGCTGACCGCCGAAGGCCCGGATCATTGCGGCGAGATTCGCGTCGCCGCGCTCGATCTCGCGCCGGAAGCGGAACTGCCGGCCGACGGCTGGCGCCTCAGCCGCAACGACTTTGCCGCACAACTGAAGCCCCGCCTGAAGAACAGCCATAAAGGCAGTTTCGGCAGCGCCGGCATCCTCGGTGGCGCACCGTCGATGGTCGGTGCCGTCTTTCTCGCCGGGCGCGCCGCGCTCAAGCTCGGCGCCGGCCGCGTCTATGCCGGCCTGCTCGATCACCAGGCGCCCGGCGTCGACCCGATCCAGCCCGAACTGATGCTGCGCCGCCCCGCCGCCCTGCTCCAGACCCCGCTCGCCGCCCTGGCCTGCGGCCCCGGTCTGGGCGTCTCGCTGGAAGCCTCCGAACTGCTGGAAACGGCGATCGGCCTGGATCTGCCGCTGGTGCTCGACGCCGACGCGCTGAATCTGGTTTCGAGCGAAGGCAACCTGCAAGTGGCGCTGGCCAGCCGCAGCAATCCGGCCATCCTCACCCCGCATCCAGCCGAAGCGGCCCGCCTGCTCGAATGCAGTACGGCCGAGGTGCAGGCCGACCGCCTGGCGGCGGCCCGCCAGATCGCCGAACGCTACCGCTGCCATGTCGCGCTGAAAGGCTGCGGCACCGTGCTAACCGCGGTGGATGGCCGCTGGTGGATCAACACCACCGGCAACCCGGGCATGGCGACCGCCGGCATGGGCGACGTGCTGAGCGGCATCATCGTCGCCCTGCTCGCCCAGGGCTGGCCGGGCCTGCCGGCGCTGCTCGCGGCGGTGCACCTGCACGGCGCCGCCGCCGACCGCCTGGTCGCCGACGGCAGCGGGCCGATCGGCCTGACCGCTCACGAGACCGTCGACGCGGCCAGAAAGCTCCTCAACCAATGGGTAGCCGAGCGCTGAGCGCCATGCATCCCGCTGGCTCAAACGTTACAATTCGCCTCCCCGTCCGCCGATCCCTGCTCCCATGACCATCGAATTCGATACCCCGCTCGCTCCTGAAATCACCCGTAATGTCGATGCCGCGCTGACCGAGGACATCGGCAGCGGCGACCTGACCGCCAGCCTGGTACCCGGCGAGCGTCGGGTCAAAGCCACGGTCATCTCGCGCGAGGCGGGCGTGCTGTGCGGGACGGCCTGGTTCGACGCCTGCGTTTGCCGGCTCGATCCGCAAGCCAAGGTGCAATGGCAGGCCAGCGATGGCGAGCGCATTGCCCCGGATCAGATCCTCTGCACCATCGAAGCCAATGGCCGCGCCCTGCTTTCAGCCGAACGCAGCGCCCTGAATTTCCTGCAACTGCTTTCCGCCGTCGCCAGCAAGGCCCGCATTTACGCCGATGCCATCGCCGGCACCAAAGCGCAGGTTGTCGATACCCGGAAAACCCTGCCCGGCCTGCGGATTGCCCAGAAATTCGCGGTCCGCTGCGGCGGTGGCGGCAACCATCGTCTGGCCCTGTGGGACGCCATCCTGATCAAGGAAAATCATATTCACGCCGCCGGCGGTATCGCCGAGGCGCTGGCCGCCGCCCGCAGCGTTGCCGAACAGGCGGCCGAGCGCTGCAAATTCATCCAGATCGAAGTCGAGTCGATTGAAGAGCTACAGACGGCGCTCGCCGCCGGCGCGACGATGATCCTGCTCGATAATTTCCCGCTCGACATGCTGCGCCAGGCGTCCAGCATCAACGCCGGCCGCGCGATACTCGAGGCTTCCGGCAACGTCAGTCTGGAAACCATCCGGGCCATCGCCGAGACCGGCGTGGACCGTATTTCAGTCGGCGCCCTGACCAAGGACGTCAAGGCGCTCGACCTGTCAATGCGCTTCGTCGGCTAGGCTTTATGGCTGTTTGTCGTCATAATTCGGGCTAACTGATCGAATGACGATTGCCTTGGGGGATTCGAATGCTGTTTGCGCTGTTCTATGTGCTCGCCATTGCCATTCTGGTGCTGCACTTCACGGGCTTTCTCGCCCGCCACAATCTGGAATGGCTGGTCCTCGTACTGGCCGTGGCGGTTTTCCCCGCCGTCATCTACCTTTAAGGCTTGCGCGCCAGCAGATCGATCAAGGCCGAATGTCCGGCATGGGCGCGGCCTTCCTCGATGACCTCTTCGTGCTCGCGCAGCAGCAAAATTTCCCAGTCGGCAAAAATCTCACGCAACAGCGCAGCGGTATACAGATTTTCCACAGCTGACGGACCACCGGTCCGGAACTTCAACTGATCAGGCGTATAGCCCTGGAGCAGCAACAGCCCGCCGGGCTTGACCGCTTCCTTCATCCCGGCCAGCAGACGCGGCCGCTCAGCCGGCCCGGCGAACTGGATGAAAATACCGACCACGGCATCGAACGCATTCTGCGGCCACGTCCAGTTGAGGATATCGGCCTGCACGAAATCGACGGCGACATACCGATTGCGCGCCAGCCTGGCTGCCTTCTCGAGCCCCACCGGTGAAATTTCAGTGGCCGTTACGGCACAGCCCTGCTCGGCCAGCCAGACCGAATTGCGGCCTTCGCCATCGGCCACCGAGAGAACGCTGACGCCGGCGCCAAAATAGTCGGACTGCGCCGCCAGAAACTTGTTGGGCGCCGTACCGAACAGGTAGTCGTCGCCCGCTTCCCGGTAGCGGGCGGACCACAAGGCTTCGTGGTCGAAACTCACACGCGTTCGACGAGGAACTGCTTGATGGCGTTCACATCCGGCGCCATGACCACGACACGTTGCGCCAGTTGCTCGATGCCGGCCAGGTCGGCCGGACGCACCGGCTCGGTACCCAGCGCCTCGCGGATGGTTTCCTCGAATTTGGCCGGCTGGGCGGTTTCCAGCACGATCATCGGCACCCCGGCCTGGCGGTGCTCGAGCGCCACCTTCAGGCCGTCGGCCGTGTGGGTGTCGAGCATCACGTTGTACCGGCCCTGCGCGAAGCGGATGGTCTTGATGCGATCGCTATGCGTACTCTTGCCGGAAACGAAACCGAAATCGCCGATTTTCGACCAGTGTTCCGTGGCCGACAGATCGAAGGCCTGGCCCTTGTCGACCTTGGCCCATAGTTCGCGAACCAGCGCGGCGTCGCGGCCGACCAGATCGAAGACGAAGCGCTCGAAGTTGGAGGCCTTGGAAATATCCATCGACGGGCTCGAGGTGATGCTGGTTTCCGCCGCGTTGCGCGGCCGATAGACGCCGCTACGGAAGAATTCGTCGAGCACGTCGTTCTCGTTGGTGGCGAGCACCAGTTGCTTGATCGGCAAGCCCATCTGGCGGGCGATGTGGCCAGCACAGATGTTGCCGAAGTTGCCCGAGGGCACGGCGAAGGCGACCTGCTCGTCGTTACTCTTGGTGGCCAGGAAATAGCCCTGGAAGTAATAGACGATCTGCGCCGCGACGCGCGCCCAGTTGATCGAATTGACGGCGCCGATCTTGTATTTCTTCTTGAACTCGGCATCGTTGGAAACCGCCTTGACGATGTCCTGCGCATCGTCGAACAGGCCGGTAACGGCGATGTTGAAGATATTGGTGTCTTGCAGCGAGTACATCTGGGCGCGCTGGAAGGCGCTCATCTTGCCATCCGGCGAGAGCATGAAGACCTTGACGTTGTGCTTGCCGCGCATCGCGTATTCGGCGGCCGAGCCGGTGTCGCCGGAGGTGGCGCCGAGGATGTTGATCGACTCGCCGCGCTTGTCGAGCACGTACTCGAAGAGGTTGCCGAGCAGCTGCATCGCCATGTCCTTGAAGGCGAGCGTCGGGCCGTTCGACAATTCCTGCGTGTACAGGCCGTCTTCCAGTTTGGTCAGCGGCGTGATCTGCGCCGCATCGCCACCGTTGCGGGTGTGGCGATAGACGTCGGCGGTGTAGGTCTTGGCGACCAGTGCCTTGAGGTCAGCCGGCGGAATGTCGGTGATGAATTTGGACAGGATGGCGTAGGCCAGGTCGGCATACGACAACTGGCGCCAGGCATCGAGCTCGGTCCGGCTGATCTGCGGATAGCTTTCCGGCAGGTAGAGGCCGCCATCCGGCGCCAGTCCACCGAGAAGGATGTCGCAGAAAGCCTGGGGCGCGGCGTTACCGCGAGTCGAGATATAGCGCATGGCGAAGCCCTGAAAAGCGAAAAGCGGGAATTTTACCGCGTCGACCGCGATACACGCACGGCTTGCAGCAGTCCGCCGATAAAGAGCAGCATGGCGCCGGCCAGCAGCATCGCGGCCAGGTAATCGAAGCCACTGATCACGGCCACTGCCGCGGAGAAAAACAAGGCGCCCCGCCAGTTGCCGGTAGCGGCCAGTCGGCGGCGCATTTCAGCCCGTGCCGGAATCTGCGGTCCCGGCCAGCGCCAGACCGGCAGCAGTTGGCTGAGCGCCCCGGTTACCAGCGGCAACAAAAAGCCAGCCCCCCAGGCCAGCAGGCCGGGCCGTCCCGGCATCAATCCCGCACCGTGCGCGACACCGGTGGCCAAGGCCAGGATCAAGCCGGCCACCGCCGCCAGCAACGATGCCGCCACGCCATCGTTGAGCAACAACCGGATACCGAATCGACGGACCCACTGGCCGACCAGGCCAAGCGCCGCGACCAGCACGAGCGCCGCGCCGGGCACGGCGAATGGCCAGAGGATGGCGCTTCCGGTGGCGACCACGACCGCGCCACCAGCGACTAGCCAGAGCCGCCGCCGCAGCCAGCCGCTCGCCTCCGGATCGGGCTGGGCCAAAGCGGTTGGCAGCAAGACCGGCAATGTTCCGAGGGCAGCCAGGCCAACCAGGCCGATCGTATTCAGATGCAGATGAAACAGGCGCAGCCCATGCCAGTGCTGCGGCCACAAGGCCATCAAGACGACGGCCAGCAGGGCCAGCATCAGACAACCAAGCGCCGCGCCATACCAGCGCCAGCCCGGGTGGGGCGAGCCGATGCAGGCCCGAGCCCGGGCCGCGATCCAGTTGAGCAAAATGGCTGCCAGGATGAGATCGACCGCTGCCGCAGCCGGCAACACCTCACGCGGCAGCAGCCCTTGCAAGGCACCGACGACACCCAGCCCGGCCAACTGGGCGGCAGCCGGGAGTCTGCCGATCCAGCGTCCGGGATCGCCGGTGCGGGTCAGTACCGGCACGAAATGACTCATCGCCGCAAAGATAAGCGGCACGATGCCGACCGCAAAGGCCAAGTGCAGGACCCCCAGCCGCGAGCCCAGCCCGGACACCGCCAGAATGGCGCTGCCGAGCAAGGAAAGAAGCGTCAGGCTGGCGGTGTAAATCAATCAGCCGACGACGGAAAAGTCGATCACGATAGCCCCCGGTTCGCGCTGCTGGTACTCGATATTGACGTGCGCACCGTAACGCTGCTGTAGTTGGGCGAGCAGCGGCAAAGGATCATGGTCGTTGCAGAAACGCATGGTTTCACCGGGTTGCAGGGCGTCGAGTGCGCCAAAAATGGCGGCATGGCGAAAACGCTTGGCGATGCCGCGGGCATCAAAGGGATACAGGGCTTCGGGAGTGGTGTGGTTACAGGCATGAATGGGTTGCATCATAACTCCTTGAAAGACATGCCGGAATGGCATTTGCCGGCGATTGTGCCGGGAGCGGGAAATGATTTCCTTGATGCGAATCGCCATAGACGTACCGCGATTATGGGTATCGGCCGGAGATCACCGGCCGACGCGGTCGCGCAGATTCACCGCTCCTGCCGCAAGCCAGCGCTCGGCAGCGCACCGATTAGCGAATCTAGACAACGCCCGACCTGGCGCCAGAAAGACACCGACTCAGGCGGCAGAATGACTACCCGAACCGTCGCCAGCGCCGCCAGATCGACCCAGCCGCCGCGTTCGGCGACCCAGGCCTGTTCAGCTTCCAGTCCGCATTCCCGCGGCACGACATGTTCGGCCAGCCAATCCATCGGTTCGCGCAAACCGAGTCGCCCGGCCAGCACCAGCACCGTACTTCCCGCTTCCAGCAGGACCTGCCGCCGTTCGCCCTGCAGCAAGTCCATACTCATCGTCCGCCTGTCGTCCATTGCGCCATCTCCTGTCAAACTCCCGAGGGGCGGGAGGTGGACAAATCGTAGCCAGGGCGCCGGCGAGCAAACAGCCACAGAAAATGACTATCTGTAGCGTAGCAGTTGTCGTTTTCTTGAACTGTTCTGGTGTATTTTTCGGCAATCTATATCTGTCCGCCAGGCCATTCGCAGGAGAACATGGGCCATGGATCAACTACCCCTCTACCGCAGGCTGGCCGCCCATTACCGGGAGGCCATCGAAGCCGGCACCCTGGTGCAGGGCGACCGCTTCCCGTCGGTGCGTTCACTGATGGGCCGCCATGAAGTCAGCCTGTCCACAGCGCTGCAGCTCTGCCGCCAGCTGGAAAGCGATGGCTGGCTCGAGGCTCGCCCGCGCTCCGGGAATTTCGTCCGCCAGCCACGCCGCCTGGCCGTCCGCCCGCTGGCCGAACCGGTGCCGGGACAAGCCCTGGACCCGGCCCAGTACGTCGGCATCCATGCCCGCGTTTCGGAGTTCATCGCCCGCGGCCGGCAAAGCCCGGTCAAGGTCAATTTTTCCAGCGCACGCAGCGCCCCTTCGCTCTACCCCGGGGAGGCCCTGAAGAACGCCGCCACCCGCGCCTTGCGCCGTGACCCGGAGTTGCTGGTCCGGCCGGCGCCCAACCACGGCAATGCCAATTTCCGCGGCCTGCTGGCCAAGCGCGCGATGGCCAACGGCATGCTGCTGGCGCCGGAGGATATCCTCGTCACCCAGGGATGCATCGAGGCCCTCAATCTGGCACTGCGTGCCATCACCCAGCCGGGCGATATCGTCGCAGTCGAATCGCCGACTTTTTACGGCTTGCTGCAGGTGCTGGAAACCCTTGGCCTGCGCGCCCTGGAAATCCCGACCAGCCCGCTCAGCGGCATTTCCATCGAAGCGCTCGAACTGGCGATCCAGAGCGGCGAGCCGATCAAGGCCATGGTCGTCGTACCGCATCTGCAAAACCCGCTCGGCAGCATCATGCCGGACAGCCACAAGGCCCGCCTGGTCGACTTCTGTTCGACGCACGCCATCCCGCTGATCGAGGACGACACCTACAGCGCGCTGACCAACGACGATGCGCCGCTCAAGGCGTTGAAAGCCTGGGATCGCGACGGCAACGTCATCCACTGCGCCTCGCTGCACAAAATCCTCGCCCCGGGCCTGCGCCTCGGCTGGATGAACGCCGGCCGCTGGCAGTCGCGGGTCGAAATGCTGAAATATGCGCAAAGCCGCTACAACGAAGAACTGGCCCAGCTCGCGGCGACCGATTTCATGGCATCCAGCGCCTACGACCGTCATTTGCGTCGCCTGCGCGCCTGCCTGAAAGCCCAGCGGGCGCGGACGGCCGAAGCCATCGCCAGCTATTTCCCGGCCGGCACCCGACTTACCGACCCGGCTGGCGGACTGGCCCTTTGGGTCGAGCTGCCGGACGGCCTGTCATCCCGCGCCCTGTTCGATGCGGCGCTGGCCGAGGGTATCTTCATCGCCCCGGGCCTGATGTTTTCAAATTCCAATCGCTTCGACGGTTTCATCCGCCTGAACTGCGGCGCTCCCTACACGCCAGCCATCGACTCAGCCCTGCAACGGCTTGGCGAACTGTGCCGCCAGCCGGCCGCCAATCGCTAACCGGTCCCCTCTCAGACGCGCCGAAAAACAAAACGGGAGCACGAAGCTCCCGTCTCTCCAACCAGCCGGCGCGGCAGATTACTGCAGCTCTTCCAGACGGATGCGCTTGACCTTGCCCTTCTGGGCCGCCAGCGCCTCGATCTTGGCAATCGCCGCATCGGCGGCGCTTTCCTTGCAAACGTGGGTGAGGATGATGATATCGGTCTCGCCCTCGCCTTCTTCCGGCTCGCGTTGCAGCATGGCGTCGATGGAAATACCCTGATCGGCCAGGATGCGCGTCACATCGGCCAGCACGCCCGGTTTGTCTTCGACGCGCAGGCGCAGGTAATAGCCGGTTTCGATCTCGCTCATCGGCAACACCGGCAGATCGGACATGGCATCCGGCTGGAAAGCCAGATGCGGCACGCGGTGCGCGGCATCGGCGGTAGCCAGACGGGTGACATCGACCAGATCGGCAATCACGGCAGAAGCGGTCGGCTCGGCACCGGCTCCCTTGCCGTAGTACATCGTGGCGCCGACCGCATCGCCCTTGACCAGCACCGCATTCATCGCCCCTTCGACATTGGCGATCAGGCGCTTGCTTGGGATCAGGGTCGGATGGACGCGCAGTTCGATGCCATTGCTCCGGCGCTTGGCAATGCCGAGCAGCTTGATCCGGTAGCCGAGCTGTTCGGCATACTTGATGTCGGAGGCTTCGAGCTTGGTGATACCTTCGATGTAGGCCTTGTCGAACTGAACCGGGATACCGAAGGCGATGGAGGCAATCAGCGTGGCCTTGTGCGCCGCATCGACGCCTTCGATGTCGAACGTCGGATCGGCTTCGGCATAGCCCAGACGCTGCGCTTCCTTCAGCACAGTGTCGAAGGACAGGCCCTTGTCGCGCATTTCCGACAGGATGAAATTGGTCGTGCCGTTGATGATGCCGGCCGCCCACTCGATACGGTTGGCGCTGAGGCCCTCGCGCAGCGCCTTGATGACCGGGATGCCGCCGGCAACGGCCGCTTCGAAAGCGACCATGACGCCCTTTTTCTGGGCGGCATTGAAGATTTCCGTACCATGCACGGCGAGCAGCGCCTTGTTGGCGGTCACCACATGCTTGCCATTGGCGATCGCCTGCATCACGACTTCCTTGGCCACACCATAGCCGCCGATCAGTTCGACAATGATGTCGATTTCCGGATCGTTGACCAGCGAGAAAGCATCGTCGGTAACGCGTGCTTCGCCACCCGTCACTTGCTTGGCCAGTTCGACATTTTTGTCGGCCACGGCCGTAATGCGAATCGGCCGGCCGGCGCGGCGGGCAATTTCGTCCGCATTGCGCTTCAGGACATTCCAGGTGCCACCGCCGACGGTGCCGATGCCGATAAGGCCAACATTAATGGGTTTCATGTTCTGACTTTACTTGGGTTGGTTAACTTGGGTGACTGCTTGCGTGTTGTGACGTTTGCGATAGTTCTCCAGGAAGCGCGCAATACGGCCGATCGCTTCCTTCAGGTCATCTTCATGCGGCAGGAAAACCAGCCGGAAATGATCCGGATGCGGCCAGTTGAAACCGGTCCCCTGGACCAGCAGAACCTTTTCTTCCTGCAGCAACTCGGTGATGAAGGCCTGGTCGTTCTTGATCGGGTAGATCTTCGGGTCCAGCTTCGGGAACATGTACAAGGTCGCCTTGGGCTTAACGCAACTGACGCCCGGAATCGCCGTGATCAGATCGTAGGCGATATCGCGCTGACGCCGCATGCGCCCACCGTCGCCGACCAGATCGTCAATGCTCTGATACCCGCCGAGCGCCGTCTGGATGCCGTGCTGCCCGGGCGCATTGGCGCACAAACGCATCGAGGCCAGCATGTCGAGGCCTTCGATGTAATCCTTGGCGTGACGCTTGTCGCCGGAAACCACCAGCCAGCCGGCACGGTAGCCGCAGGACCGGTAGTTCTTGGAAAGACCGTTGAAGGTAATGGTCAGCACGTCGTCGGACAAGGCCGCAATCGAGGTGTGCGTTACCCCGTCGTAGAGCACCTTGTCGTACACCTCGTCGGCGTAGATGATCAGATGGTGCTGGCGGGCGATCTCGACGATCTCCTTCAGCAGATCATCCGGATACAGGGCGCCGGTCGGGTTGTTCGGGTTGATGATGACGATGGCCCGGGTTTTCGCCGTGATCTTGCTGCGGATGTCGTTGAGATCGGGATACCAGCCGTTCTCTTCATCGCACAGGTAATGCTTCGGCGTCCCGCCGGAGAGGCTGATCCCGGCCGTCCACAATGGATAGTCCGGCGCCGGCACCAGCACCTCGTCGCCGGCGTCGAGCAAGGCATTCATCGCCATCACGATCAGTTCGGACACGCCGTTGCCAACGTAGATATCGTCGAGCGTCACACCCTTGATACCTTTTTCCTGGGTGTAGTGCATGATCGCCTTGCGCGCCGCGAAAATCCCTTTGGAATCCGTATAGCCGGCCGCATTCGGCAGGTTGCGAATGATGTCCTGCTGGATTTCTTCCGGCGAATCGAAACCGAACGCGGCGAGATTGCCGATGTTCAGCTTGATGATCTTGTGGCCCTCTTCCTCCATCTGTTTGGCCATCTGCAGCACGGGGCCGCGGATGTCGTAGCAGACGTTGGCGAGCTTGGCGGATTTCTTGACTTGTTTCATGAACGCTGTCCGATCGGGCCGTATCCAGCCGCCATCAGCCAGACTACTGCGCCCCAAAAGGTATAATCCTACTTTATCGCATGGTGCACCGCAATTTCGGCGGGCTTTTCAGGACAGTCGATCAGTGAAACTTCATCTTTCCAACACCGCCGGACTCAACATGTTCACCGCCTACGGCGACGACTATGTGGCGGTCAACCATGAAAAACATGAAAAAAACCTGATTCTTTTGCCGGAATCGATCATTGACGAATGGTCGACGGCAACCGTGCAAACGCTGACCGAAGCCGACATGCAGAAACTGCTGGAACTCGGTACCGAGATCGTCCTGCTCGGCACCGGCCAGCGCCTGCGCTTCCCGTCCGGCGCCCTGCTCCGACCGTTCGCGCCGGCCGGCATCGGCCTCGAAGTGATGGACCTGCGGGCCGCCTGCCGAACCTACAACATTCTCGCCGCCGAGGGCCGCAAGGTTGCCGCGGCCCTGCTCTTCGACTGATCAGTTGCGGCCGTAGGTATCTTCGAAGCGCACGATGTCGTCTTCGCCGAGATAACTGCCGGACTGCACCTCGATCATTTCGAGCGGAACGATCCCCGGATTTTCCAGACGGTGCCTGACACCAAGCGGAATGTAGGTCGACTGGTTTTCGCTCACCAGAAAGACTTCGTCGCCTTTGGTGACGCGCGCCGTGCCGCTGACGACGATCCAGTGCTCGGCACGGTGGTGATGCATCTGCAGGGACAGTGCTGCGCCCGGCTTGACACCGATGCGCTTGACTTGGAAACGTGCCCCGGCATCGACCCCGTCATACCAGCCCCACGGCCGATAGACCTTGCGATGCCACTGGGCAATCGAACGCTTGTCCGCTTTCAACCGATCGACGATCTTCTTGACGTCCTGAGTCGCATCGTGATGCGCCACCAGTATCGCGTCATCGGTCTCGACCACGACCAGATTGCTGACCCCGACACACGCCACCAGGCGGCTTTCCGAAATCGCCAGCGTGTTGCGACAGCCTTCAAGCAGCACATCACCCCGCACCGAATTGCCCAAATCACACTTCGGCAGCACTTTCCACAGCGCATCCCAGGCCCCGACATCCGACCATCCGGCCGACAACGGAATTACCACACCTTCCGGCAAGCCGGCCTGCTTCGCCATGAGACGCTCCATCACCGCATAATCGATTGAGTCTGAGGGACAGTTTTCGAAGGCGACACGGTCGACCCGAATGAAGTCGCCATCCTCACTACCCTTTTGCAAGGCATCCCGACAAGCCGCCAGAATATCCGGTCGACATGATTCGAGCGCTTTAACCCAGGTTGAAGCACGCATGACAAAAATGCCGCTATTCCACAGGAAACTGCCGGAATCCAGATAAACCTGGGCCGTCTCATGGTCAGGCTTTTCAACGAAGCGAGCCAGCTTGAACGCGCCGCTGCCGTCGGCCAGCGGACTGCCCTGCTGAATGTAGCCATAGCCGGTTTCCGGGCAGTCCGGCGTAATACCGAATGTCACAGCCAGGCCTTTTTCGGCAAGCGTGACGGCCTTGAGCACTGTTTCGCGGAACAGCGTGCCATCGAGAATCACATGATCGGCCGGCATCACGACCAGCACTGGATCGCCACCCTGCTGTTGCGCCCACAGCGCAGCCAGCGTCAACGCCGGGGCCGTATTGCGCCCGCACGGCTCAAGCAGCGCCTTCCCCTGCTTGCCAAGCACGCGCATCTGCTCGGCGACAACGAAGCGATGCTCCTCATTGCAGACCAGCAGCGGATCGCCAAGACAGGCAAGGCCATCCAGCCGGGCAACCGTCGCCTGCAACATCGACTGATCGCCAACCAGCGGCAACAACTGTTTGGGAAACTTTTCCCGGGAAAGCGGCCACAAACGCGTCCCTGATCCACCGGAAAGCACAACGGGGAGAATCTTGTTCATATACGTTTTCGCAAAAAAGCCAAATTATCTGTCATTCGTGAGTCGATCGGAATGACAGCCGGAAAACGAGGAGCGTTTCCTGGATAAATATTCTGCTTAGTCGAGCTTTTTCAGATATTCCTTGGTGAATATCTTGTCCGGCAAGTCACGCAGCTTCATTTCACTATATTCGAGAACCGACTTCTCGCCGCTGCGCAGAGCGTCCTCCATCACCAGACGCGTTGGCCGGGATTTGCCGGCAAGCGTGCGGAAATCTTCATAACTGCACTTTTTCAGCAGGCGGTTCGACAGCGAATAGAACTCGGCCTTGAGCGGCCAAGCATTCTTCTGATTAACCCAATAAACAACCTTTTGATAGGTTACCGAGCGATCCACTGCGGTCAACTCCATCACCACGTAGTTTTCACCGCTGATCGTTTCGTGGCGCAACACCTTGGGATGATAGTCGCCGGCAAAATTGGCCCGCGCCAAGTCACCATTCGCCACCTGTCCGGTCAGGCGCTGGGCCAGAGAAATGCGAACCGGTTGCGAAACTTCCGGCATGAATACCCAGAGGTCGCGCCCTTTCATCAGAATGATCTGACCGCGTTCGGAAGCCGGCTCGGTCACCATCACCACCGTATTTTCGTTGCCTTTTGACAGAACGCGATATTTGCGCAAATCGCTCTGGCTATCCGGCTGCTTGGTATTGATTACAATATCGACCTGAAAACCCTCGGCCGGGAAGCGAACCAGGTCAGCCTTTTCCACTATACTGCGGGCATAAGCATCATCAGCCTGGTCTGCTCCGGGTTGCTGAGCCAAAGCTGTTACCGACGGGAGCGCCAACACAATGCCGGAAGTCAGAAGACAGGCCCACAAATTCAGCCGCTTGACGCTATTGCGTGACATAGACAGTTCCTCGCACATGTTCATCAACGTGATCTCCATTGCATCCCGAACCGCATGAGCAGCGTCGTCCGGATCGAGCGCGTTTTCAAGGAGTATCTGCTCGGCGAGCAGATCGTACAGGCGCTCAATGATATAACACTGGCCATCGAGCCCGGCGTTTTCCTTGCCATTTCTGGCCCTTCCGGCAGTGGCAAAACGACGATGCTCAACCTGATCGGCTGCATCGACCGGCCAAGCAGCGGCAACATCTATATCAACGAAGAAAACGTCTCCCAGAAATCCGCCAACGAACTGGCCGATCTGCGCGCCCGCTCGATCGGCTTCATTTTTCAGACCTTCAATTTGCTGCCTGTGCTCTCGGCTGCCGAAAATGTCGAATACCCTTTGCTACGCCGAAAGGACGTGTCGCCGGAAGATCGCAAGCGGCGTGTCGATTATTTTCTCGACATTGTCGGCCTCAGCAAATACGCCAATAACCGCCCCAACCAGTTAAGCGGTGGTCAGCGCCAGCGTGTCGCCATCGCCCGCGCCCTCGTCGTGAAACCGGCCATCGTGCTGGCCGATGAACCAACCGCCAACCTGGACAAGGCAACGGGCATCGAAATCCTTAAACTGATGAAGAAAATCAACGAGCATCTCGGCACAACTTTCATTTTTTCAACCCACGACCAGAAGGTCATCGACCACGCCAATCGCCTGGTCAAGGTTGAAGACGGCACCATCAAAGCCTTTGGCATCCGCGGCCCCAAGAACAACTGGAATATCGCCCGCGTCCGCAATCTTTCCGATATCGCAGCAGAAAACATTCCCGAATAAACCATCACAGGATCACCGCCGTGCCTTCAATTCCGCAGTATCTCCCCCGCCTGACGCTTATTGCCGCGCTCTGTTTTAACTTTGGCGCCCATGCCGCCGACGATCGAGATTCGCTGTTTGGTGACGGCATCCCCACGGCGCCATCGAAACCCGCCGCAAGCGGCTCCGGTATCAAAGGGTTCGTCCAGTTCGAACTGGCCCGCACCACAGCAACGCCGGACCACTGGTCGAAGATGCGTACACGTGCCGACCTGAGCAGCCAGGGCAAGCTGGGCGACGGCCTGAAATGGAAACTGGGTGCCCGCTTCGATTACGACGCAGTATATGGCATCAATGACTTCTACAATTCCGATGTCGAGAAAAACCAGCGTTTCAACGCTACCCTGCGGGAAAACTATCTCGACTACAGCGCCGGCAATTGGGATTTTCGTTTCGGCAAGCAAAACGTTGTCTGGGGTGAAATGGTCGGCATGTTCTTTGCTGACGTCGTCTCCGCCCGTGATTTGCGCGAATTCATCCTGCCCGACTTCGATCAGATGCGTATTCCGCAATGGGCTGCTCGAGCCGAATATTTTGCCGACGATTTCCACGCCGAACTTCTCTGGATTCCGGTAGCCAGCTACGACAACATCGGCAAACCCGGCGCCGAATTCTACCCATACCCGCTATCGAAGGACTTTTCCGCGCAATACAAACAGGAACTACGTCCTGAGCGTAATGCCGAAAACATGAACTATGGCCTGCGCCTGTCCACGCTCAAAAATGGCTGGGATATCTCAGGGTTCTACTACCGCAGCACCGATACCAACCCCACCTTCTATCGCGATATCGTCTTTGCTCCGACACCGACCTTCGCCTTCCAGGCAAGACACGATCGCATCCATCAATTCGGCAGCACGCTGGCCAAGGACTTCGGTGAAGTTGTATTGAAGGCGGAGGCGGTCTATACACGCGGCCGAAACTTTACGGTCCTTAACGCCATGGACTCCGACGGGGTAACCCCGCAGAACACGCTCGACTGGGCAGCCGGATTGGATTTCACACTCCCGGCAGATACCCGACTGAATGTTCAGCTATTCCAGCGCCAGTTCTTCAACTTCAACGAGGACATCATCCCCGACCGGCGCGAGAACGGCTACAGCCTGCTGCTCAATAACAAATTCTTCAACAACTGGGAAGCTCAGGCGCTCTTTATATCGAGCACCAACCGCCCGGACTGGTTATTCCGCCCTCGCCTGACCTGGAATTTCGAACGCAACTGGCGCCTCCTGGTCGGTGCCGACGTCTTCAAAGGCCCCCCCCTTGGCATGTTTGGGCGCTACGATCAACAAGATCGGGTGTATTCGGAAATCCGCTACAGCTTCTGAGAGCACGACCAAGCCCCCCAATCAATATTCTGGCGCTATCCAAGAACTTTGCTTTGAAGACCACCCATTTGGAAAAACCGCCTCAGGTCGTCAAGATCGACTTTGTGGTAGTCGGGAAGCGAATCACGAATGGCCCACAGCGACTTTCTTAGATCATCGGGAATCTCCCGGCGGGATGGGGTCTTGGTAACCACCATATATGGCACACACCAAGTGCTGACAACGCCTGCTCGATTGACGAAGGCACGCGCGCAAGCATTCCGGAAATCGTCAAGCGAAAATGCGGCATGCAACGAGTTCAAGTAGTCGATGGTAAATAGCGGGGGTTGCCTGTCTTCATATTGGTAGGCGAAGTACTCGATAGAGTCGACGCGCTTCAGACGACCAAAGTCAGCGAGGTACAGCCCCCCATCCAGCTTCAACACCCGGGCCGCTTCAGAAAACGTTTGATTCAGGCAATTCAAGTCAGGCAGATGATGCAGCGCCATTGTTGACATCACAGCATCAAAGCTGCGGCTTTCAAAACGTGCCAAATCGGTAATCGACCCATGTTCAAATTCGACATTGGCGAGATTTTCCGTTGTAGCTAATTCCCTTGCCCGATCAAGCATTTCTGCTGACAAGTCAAACCCGACAAATTGACACTCCGGATTCAATCGTGCAATTTGAACGAGTTGATTGGCAGGACCACAGGCCAAATCAAGAATCCTGTCTCCCGGCCGGATAACCTCACATACCTGTGCGCAGTGAAAGAGATACACCGGAGCCATCACCCCACCCTCCAGACCAGCTTGGGTGTACTCGCGGACCTGCTGCGGATCGTCCATAACCAAAGTGGGCTCGTTTGTCCTCGCGACCCGCCGACTGGTTAGCAGTTCCTTCAAGAGCACTTTCATTACTGACAAGCTGGGCATGACAAGTCCTCCTCCATCTTTATCTCGGACTAATTATAGAGTTTGTAGAGACCTATTACTGCCAATAAAAATGCCGCCGGGCGAACCCGGCGGCATTTTAGAGACAGGACCGAACTGGAGCCTGTTAGACGCTTGCCTTACGGCGGCGGCTCACACCCATCCCAACCAGACCCAAGCCCAACAGCGCAAGGCTAGCCGGCTCAGGAACAAACGAAGCCGACCCATTATGGTCGATCAGGCGAGTTTGCGTTCCACCAGGCGCCGCATAGGTCGGAGAGAAGAAGCCAGGACCATTCGGATCTTCAGGATTTTCAAAATTATCCACGTTCATATCGACACGCAGTTTCACACCATCCAGCAAACCAACGTCTTTACCCAATGCGGTCCAGACACCCGCTTTGGTCACCCCTGCGGCATCAAAAACAAAATTCAGAATGCAAGAACCGGTTTCAATACCCGCGGCCGGAACATTGGTCACAGCACAAGTACTACCTGCCGTCGGCAGCGAGGCAACGCCAATGAGTGTACTGCCAGCCGTCAGGCCGTCATTGACATTGGTGTCATAATAAATGCTGACGCTCGATGGAGCGACAAAGCTGGCAGTGAAAGTTTGAACACCCGGCGAAACCGATGCGCCCGAAATATAGCCAACCAAAGGCGCAAATACTGCCCAGATTTGATACGAGCTATTCAAACCGCTATTGGCAATAGGGTTACCAGCTGCGTTGGTAAAACCTACACCGGCGACCAAGCCGGACTCGACGAATGTGTCGCCGCCATCAAGCAGGCCGTTACTATTTACGTCCGTCAGAGTGACTGTAGAGCCGCCACCAGAAATTTGAAACTGGTTAAATGTGACATTAGCAGTCCCGCCCAGCGAAGAATCATTAAAAGTGGTCGGAATCACTGCGGCAAAGGCAGTCAGTGGCAATGCCAGCGCTGCTGCAAGTAAAGTTTTTTTGAACATTTTAGCTCCTATTGAATCGACGTGGGGTCGGTCGGCCCTAGCCCTGAATATCAATAAGCACAACACATGCCAACAATTTATAAATTTATGCAACAATATGATTTTATTGAAATAATTTACATTGATAGCCAAATAACAAACGGCTTAAGAAAAACATTTCAAGCAAACTGTAAAGAAATTCGACATAACCTCGGCCCACTAGGGATAACTCTGCGCGGTGACTGTGGATATCATGACCAGAAAAGTAGTGAGTCGGAGAAGCGGAGCAATTTTGAGGGACCATCTGCACTTGAAATTTCTTGTAGGAATAGAGCTCACCGCATCATTAAATTCGGCAGCTCCTTGCGAACCGAACGAGCGCTTGGTCTCTCGGAAGTTCCTACTCGACAAAAAAAAGAAAATCCGCTTTGACGATTTGCTGAGGCCAGATACTCAAACCGCTCTGCGAGCGACATCGCCCCTTCATTGATTGAGGCCTTGCCAGAAATCTCCCGCCCGTCCTGAACATACCAACGAAAAATCACCGGGGTCATTTCTGGCTGCAGATGAAGCCCAAGGCGACTGGCGGTCAGCCACAATCGCTGCATCGCCATACCTGCCGTAACACGGTCTTCCAGCCTGTTTAATGGGTGTTTTGGTTTGATCAAAACATGGGCAGCACAAGCCAGAGCTGGCAGAAAATCGAGCTGAATACGTGGCGCGATCGTGCCAAACAAGAAGTGGTTGAAAAAATTGACACGCCCCCAACTCTGCATCACCCAACGCATCAATTTCGCAGTTAACGGATCAACTCCAACAGCCTGATCGGGAATGCGGTCAGCACTAAACCTCACTCCCCATTCGATTATATGACGATGAACCTCATAGGCTTCAGGACAGGTCAGACGCAGATAGGCGTTACGCCAAAGCAATTTGGCAACGCCCAGTCGGTCCTTGAGTGATTCAAAAAAAATCAGAGAATAGGCGTCGCCTACCGCCTCACATAACGCTGCCTTTTGCTCGGAACATAGAGGCGTCATGCGCATTGGGCGACGCTGAACACATCGAGATTCGATAAATTGAACCAGAACGTCCTCACCCGTGCCAGACGAACGAAGAGTTATGTCATAAATTGGCGCGTTATCAGGTTGCCCGGTGCGGATTGCCCACTCGGCCGACATTCCGAAACGACTCGCGGCCAGCCGCAGTGTTTCCAGCAATGCCCCGTGCGCCATCTGGCTTGCATACCCGTCGAAATCGTAGATCACGCCGTCGCGCGTGTCGTGACCATGAATGGCAATGTGATTGTCGGACACTATCTCGAAGCGCCAAGGCTGAGTATTGTCGCCACTCGGTGCCCAGCGTGCGAGATCGAGAATTTTTAATAGCACGTCCCTGCTCATTGCCCCCTCCTTTGCTACAACCGAACTCAACTCAGTTCGACGAACGGCCGAGCTGGGCCTTGACCAAAGCAATCATCAAACGCTGCAACGGGTTGCGATGCCCCCAAGGCCGCCAGGTACGGATATAACGCATACGATATGCGTCAAATTGCGAGCCCCACGGAGCCAGTTTGACGCCTGATCGCCCCAAAAGCAGTTTCAGGGTTTCTATGGCCGCCACACCAGCGCATAGCTGGCAAGCAGCGATGCTTGACGGCCCCTTCCGCTCGGCAAGATTTACCCGCGACATATCCACGACATAGCCACGTTGCAGCATGGCCGGCGATAACCCGACCAGGAACCTAATCGCCATCTCCATTTCATCGCACCCCTCGAACCCGAAGTATTCTTCGGCGGACATGCCCCCTGGCCCAAAAACAAGCAAAGCGGTGCCCATGCCAAGCGGGGCCGCAGTCACAACTGGAATGCCTTTCTTTTCGCACGCAGCAAAGGTCATCCGTCGAGCATCAAAAGCGAAGAAATCAAGCCCATCGACGTAAACATCAACACCATCCAGAAATGCTTCAAGTGAGCCAGCTTGAATTCCTGCAGGAAACGTCGTTAGCTGAATCTCCGGATTGATATCTCTTGCCATTTCCACAAGAACGTCAATTTTCGGGCGCCCCAGCGTACTGACGTTGGCGCCAACCTGGCGATTGAAATTAACAATATCAAAGGCATCGAAATCGGCTATCGAGAACTGCCCCACCCCGAGCCTGGCCAAGGTCAAAAGATGCACACCACCAACGCCGCCCAACCCGCCGATAGCAACGCGTGCATCGCGCAAGCGTAACTGCTCGTTTTCGGTCACCCATCCGATATTTCTGGAGAATGCATCATGATAATTAAATGGAGACATAACAGTATCCGTCCGGCACAAACTGCGTTTAAGATGATAGCCAGCACATTACAGCGAAGCCCATCAAACCGCCAATGATTAGTCTGATGTCGGATATCCGGATAGCGACGCGCAATCTTCGTCGTAATACCAAACGCACACTGGTAGCGGTATTGACTGTATCCGGCGGAGTTGTCGCCTTCTTGCTGGCCGGGGGCTTCATCGACTGGATTCTTCTGAACATGCGAGAAGGCACCATCCATTCGCAACTTGGACATATCCAGATCGTCAGGCCGAGTTACTTCGAAAAAGGGATCGCTGACCCTTATCGATTCCTGTTGCCCTCGAACTCGCCAGAGCAAACCGCAGTAACCGCCACCCCAGGGTTGCGGACACTTAGTTCAAGATTGGCTTTCAGCGGACTTCTCAGCCTGAATGACGGAACGGTTCCCTTCATTGGCGAAGGAATTGACCCCGAACTTGAACGACCAATCAGCAGCCGAATAAACATCATGTCCGGCCAGGACTTAAAGGACAAAAAAGAACGCGCGGTTCTCCTGGGAGAAGGCCTGGCCAAAAGCATCGGCGCAACGGCGGGCGATACGGTCGTACTGCTGGCCACGGCAGCCAACAGCAGCGCCAGTGCGGTCGAAGTCACTGTGGCCGGCATATTTTCAACCTACTCCAAGGAGTTTGATGACAATGCGTTACGTCTCCCCTTGGACATTGCTCGTAAATTGATGCGAGTAGACGGTGCAACCTCTTGGGTCGTTTTACTTGACGATACGGACAAGACGAAACCTGCTGTCAGTTTTCTTTCCACAAGCTTGCCTTCCGAACAGTTCGAGGTCGTTCCATGGAACAAGCTGGCCGATTTTTACAATAAGACTGCCGTTCTGTTTTCCAAACAGGTCGAGGTTGTCAAACTGATCATCGGCCTGATTGTCATATTGACGATTTCAAATACCCAAACAATGAGCGTCCTGGAGCGCACCACAGAGATCGGTACCAGCCTGGCAATCGGGTTGCGCAATAGCGTGATAATGCAAATATTTTTGCTGGAAGGAGTGCTAATCGGCCTCGCAGGTGGAGTTCTTGGCGTCGGGCTGGGATATCTTCTAGCAACATTGATATCGGCGGTCGGCATACCGATGCCGCCGCCACCAGGCATGGCACATGGCTACACCGGCGAGATCCTGATCAGTATGCCCCTAGCACTGGACGCCATCGTTCTGGCACTGACGACCACCCTGCTCGCCAGCCTCATGCCCGCCTGGCGAGCAAGTCGCATGAATATAGTTGACGCGCTGCGCTGCAATCAATAAATGCCCAACAGCCTTTTTTCCCTCGCCCTGAGAAATGTCATTCGCCAGCGCGCCCGTTCGATCGCCACACTGATTGCAATCGCTATCGGCGTTGCCGGGCTGATACTTGCGGGCGGGTTTGTTCAAGATATTTTCATCCAGCTTGGAGAGGCGATTATCCATTCGCAAACTGGCCATATTCAGCTTACCCGGCAGGGATATAGCGAAGGCAAAAATCGGGCGCCGGAAAAATACCTGATCGAAAATCCAGAGGCTTTGAAAACTGACATCCGACAATCAGTCCCCCAAGCCCAACTAGTCATGACCAGACTTGGGTTCAGCGGCGTACTCAACAATGGCAAGAGAGATCTCGGTATCGTTGGCGAAGGCATTGAACCAGATGCTGAAACCACACTCGGAACCTACCTGCAGTTTATTGAAGGCCGAACACTGACTAGTAATGACCAGGACGGAATCATTATTGGACAAGGGGTGGCAAGGTCGCTTGGGCTCAAGGTTGGCGACCGTATCAATCTGCTGATGACCTTGTCGCAAGGCGCAGTCAATACACTGGATTTTGAAGTGGTCGGCGTATTTCAGAGCTTCTCCAAGGAATTTGATGCGCGCGCCGTACGTATCCCGCTCGCAGCCGCCAAGAGTCTGATGGACACTCCGGCAGCCCACCTTGTTGTGGTCATGTTAAGGCATACCGACGAGACCACTGCTGCGGTGGACGTCTTGAAGCAGCGGTTTGCGAACGACGGCTTTGACATCACAACATGGAAAGAACTCTCCGACTTTTATGAAAAGACTGTCGAACTCTATGACCGGCAGTTTGGTGTATTGCGCTTGATCATACTGATCATGGTTCTACTCAGCGTAGTAAATAGTGTAAACATGACACTTTTCGAACGGACTCGGGAATTCGGAACCATGCTTGCCGTAGGTAACCGATCAAGCACGGTCTTCAAGCTGATTATGCTGGAAAGCCTCTGCCTGGGCGTACTGGGGGCCTTGATCGGCATGGCGTTTGGTTGCCTGGCAGCAATCGGTATTTCGGCAATTGGCATTCCGATGCCACCGCCACCCAACGCGAACCTGGGTTACACCGCGCTGATCCGGATCGTCCCATCAACCGTACTGACCGCAGGAGCCATTGGATTCGCCGCCACAATACTCGCCACGATCGTACCGGCACGACGTGCGGCGAGACTCGAGATTGTGGATGCATTGCGGCACGGCGTCTGATCACCAATGTGAAATACTGCGCAGGCAAGATCAAGGTTCCAAGGTATTCTCGGCCCGTTTCCGTTATGATTATGCTCTACGATTGTGCTCGGCGAGGTCGGCCTGCGACCTGTTTGAGGGAAAAACACCCATGATTCGTTCAACTATAAGATCCACCGCCCAATGCCTGATGATTGCGGCTGGCGCGATCATTTTTACCGGCTGCGCCAGCAACCATCCGGCAGCGCCTGCAGCGGCTGCCTCATCTGAATACAGCTACAAGATTGGCCCCGGCGACAATCTCAACATCGTGGTCTGGCGCAATCCAGAATTATCAATGAACGTGCCCGTTCGCCCCGACGGCAAGATTTCCGCACCATTGATTGATGACCTCAATGCCATGGGTAAAGACTCCACCAGCCTGGCTCGGGATATCGAGAAGGAACTCAGCAAGTTCATTCGTGATCCGGTGGTTACCGTCATTGTTACCGGCTTTGTTGGCCCTTACAGCGAGCAGATTCGGGTAATTGGCCAAGCTGCGAAACCCCAGATTCTTGCCTACAAGCAAAAGATGACGCTGCTTGACGTCATGATCGCCGTTGGCGGGATCACCGATTTTGCAGATGGCAACAGCGCAACGATTCTTCGCACTGCCGAGAACAATGCTCAGTACAGTGTCCGCTTAAAGGATCTGGTCAAGCGTGGTGATGTTTCAGCCAACGTTGAAATGAAACCGGGTGATGTCCTGATCATCCCGCAGAGCTGGTTCTGACCGCACGTCTCTCAACGCATGCCGCGCTGGCAATAGTCGGTGCGGCCGCAAGCTTGGATTCCTAGATGGAAGATATTCTCCGCCAGGCTCTGGTCGTCCTTCGCGCAACCTGGAAGCATCGCCGACTCGGAATGCTGGTTGCTTGGGTGGTCGGAGCCATTGCTGCCGGCGTCATACTACGCATACCTGACCGGTATGAAGCGTCGGCACGGATCTTTGTCGATACCCAGTCGATTCTCAAACCACTTATGTCGGGACTTGCGATCCAACCGAACGTTGAACAGCAAGTAATGATGCTCAGTCGCACTTTGATCAGCCGACCCAATGTCGAGAAGCTGATCCGCATGGCCGATATGGATTTGAACACCAAGGGAAAAGCCCAACAGGACGCGTTAGTTGAAGGCCTGATGAAAACCCTCAAAATCCAGAGTATCGGACGCGACAATCTCTACACTCTGTCTTATCAGGACACCGACCCAGCCAAAGCACAACGTGTCGTTCAAGCACTGGTATCGATCTTCATTGAGTCCAGCCTGGGAGACAAACGACTGGACTCCGACTCTGCTCGCAAATTCATTGATGAGCAGATTCACAACTACGAAGTAAAGCTTCAGGAGGCCGAAAGCCGTCTGAAGGATTTCAAGCTGCGCAACATCGAACTACAAGTCGGCGATGGAAAAACTAGCGCGGACCGCCTTTCCGAAATATCAATGGTGCTTAATAGCTCGCGCTTGGCGTTGAGGGAGGCTGAAAACTCACGTGATGCAATGCGTCGCCAGATTGTTGGCGAAGAGCCCGTACTATTGCCCGAATCACCAGGAGCCGACTCCGGCATCTCGTTACCAGAAATAGACGGACGAATCGACACCCAAAAGCGCAATCTTGACACCCTCATGCAACGCTATACCGAGCAACATCCGGACGTTGTTGGCACACGTCGCCTAATCAAGGATCTTGAAGAACAGAAACGCCAAGAATTGCTGGCTCGGAAAAAATTCGCTGCGGCCAATCCAGGATCGTCGGTCAGCAACAACCCAGTCTACCAACAACTGAAGGTTGCACTCGCCGAATCGGAAGCAAATGTGGCATCACTGCGTGCCCGCGTCTCGGAATACGAATCCCGCTATAAACGAATCACCGATCTTTTAAGGACGCAGCCACAACTTGAGGCTGAATTTACGCAACTTAACCGCGACTACGACATCAACAAGAAAAATTACGAGCAACTGGTTAGTCGGCGTGAGTCTGCAGAACTAACGGGTGATCTTGATGCAGCAGGCTCAGTGGCCGATTTTCGCCTGATTGATCCACCACGGGCATCATCGACACCTGCCGCCCCCAATCGACTTCTCCTGCTCCCGGCCGGCCTCCTGCTAGCCCTTGCTACAGGCCTCTTTACCGCGTTTGCTGCCAGCCAGATTCGCCCGGTATTTTTTGAAGGAAAATCACTGCGCGAGGTAACCGGTCTTCCGTTGCTTGGAACCGTGTCACTGATCCCCAACGAATCCCGACGACTCAAGGAGCGCGCCAGCCTGCGGCGCTTCCTGATGGCCACAGCGGGACTCGTCGTCGCGTATGGTGCCGGCATTGCAGCCCTGACTTTCTTTACTCAACGTGTTGTCTGGGGTTGATCGATGAGCCTGATTGAACAAGCAGCCAAGCGCCTCGAGCAACTTCGCCAGGCCGGTGTCGAACTACCGGAAGAGCAAACAGCCTTATCGCCTCCAGCCAAAGCTAAGGCTGCCGCGAACGTGCCCGATCCTTACTCCGTAGATATCCCCAAAACACAGCATGCAGAACCTGCTGCGCCGACGGCCAAACCAGCTCCCAACAAAGCCTCCTTGCCTCCCAGCAAGCGGGTTGAGTTGAATCTTGAGTCCATTTCTGCATCCGGCCTATTGGTTCCCCAAGCATCGCGCAGCCAGTTGGCCGACGAGTATCGTGTCATCAAGCGGCCATTGATCGCCAATGCGATGGGCAAAGGAAGCACGCCCATCGAAAATGGCAACCTGATTATGGTAACCAGCGCATTACCAGGCGAAGGAAAAAGCTTTACGGCCATCAATCTAGCCATCAGCATCGCCATGGAGCTTGACAACACCGTGATGCTGGTTGATGCCGACGTTTCACGGCCATCTGTACTCAACATGCTCGGCTTGCCGCCGGCACCAGGCCTGCTTGATGTGGTGAGCAAAAACTCCGTCGATATTTCCGGGGTACTGTTACGGACCAATATCGAAAAGCTATCCATCCTGCCCAGCGGAAATCAGCATCCACGCGCCACCGAATTGCTTGCCAGTGATGCAATGGTACGACTGCTCGATGACATGTCGAGCCGCTACAACGACCGGATCATTATTTTCGACTCACCACCACTGCTGCTAACCACGGAATCACGCGCCCTGGCTACCCATATGGGTCAAATTATCATTGTCGTTAACGCCGAAAGCACCGCGCAGGCTGCCGTCAAGCAGGCAATCGCTGCAATTGAGGCATGCCCGGTGAAAATGATGCTACTCAATCAAGCCAGACAGGCATCCACCGATGGCTACGGCTACGGGTACGGCTACGGATACGGACATGAAAACTGAGTTTCCGATAACCTATGCCCTTTCCGGTGCACTGCTGCTATGCCTTAGCGCGACGGCTATTGCACAACAAGATATGGCTGGAACGAGTTCATCAGCCCCTTTCGTCGATCAACCTCCTACAACAGGCGAACGTGCTTGGACCATCAAGCCGCGGGTTACTCTGACCGAGACACTGACCGACAACGTCAATGTCAATCGGACGGGAAACGGCAAACAAAGTGACCTGATCACCGAATTAGCCCCAGGCGTTCGCATCGAGGCCAGGACAGCACGCTTCAAAGGTTATTTTGACTATTCGCTGCTTGGTCAGTTTTATACCCAGACCGATTACAGCCGGACACAGAATTCCCTGAACACCTTCGGTACGCTCGAAGCTATAGACAACTGGCTGTTTCTCGACTTCAGCGGCATTATCGCCCAGCAAGCCATTTCGGCATTTGGAGCCCAGTCGCCAAGCAGTGGCACCATCAATAGCAACAGCACAGAAACTGCCAGCTACCGCCTCTCTCCCTACATCCGTGGGCAGTTCGGGGGAACTGTTGACTATTCGCTACGCCACAACCGGTCCACAACACAGTCAGACGCAGCCAATGCGAATGATATTGATCTCTCGCAGTGGATTGGTCAATTGAAAGGCGGCACACCTTTTCGGAACCTGAACTGGACTATTGATGGTAATCAGCAGACCACGGAATACAGCAAAGGGGGGAAAAGCGAAGCGGAAATGCTCAGAGGACTTTTTTCCTACAGCGTTCTACCGCAATTTCGCGTCAACTTGAGTGCGGGGAGAGAGTCCAACAACTATGCTTCGGTTGATCAGGAAAGCACCAATACACATGGTTATGGCTTCGACTGGAACCCGACCGAACGGACTCAGATTTCTGTGTTCAAGGAAAAACGCTTCTTCGGTGATGGCCACAACATTCGCCTCAGTCACCGCTTTCCGATGAGCAGTATCAGCTTTACCGACACGCGAGATGTTTCGGTACTGCCAAATCAATTTGCCACAAGTGGATTGGGTACGGCCTATGACTTTTTCTATCCACTGTTCTCCCAGCTATGTACTCAACAATTGCCAGGGACACCGAGCCAGTCACAAATTGACAACTGTGTAATGAACATTTTCATTGCTCGTGGAATTCAACCCAACACACAAGTTACCGGCGGGTTCCTGACTTCACGCGCGACCATACAAAGGAGTCAGCAATTGGCGCTCGCCCTGTTTGGGGCGCGCAACTCCATCACGTTGTTGGTTAACAGGAACGAAAGCCAGTCTGTTCTGGCATCCAATGCACTGAACGATGACTTCAACAAGAACTCAAGCATTCGCCAGCAAGGCCTTAGCCTGAATTTCTCACACCGTCTGAGCGAACTCTCCAGCCTGAATCTTCTTGCATCACGGCAGGAAAGCACCGGCAATGGAGCCGCCACGACCAAAACCACGTCGACTACTTATCAGGTCAATGTTTCGACCAAGTTGGGCGCAAAAACCACTGGCTCCATGAGCGCTCGCCGCTCGGAATTTGACAGCACTGCCACCCCTTACACGGAAAACGCTCTCGTCGGAACGGTTTCCTTCACTTATTGAGCGCATGTACGAAGCATTCTATGGCTTGACCAACAAGCCCTTCCAGCTGAATCCGGACCCCTCCTTTTATTTCGGAAGCAAACAGCATCGTCGTGCTGCCGCCTATCTGGAATATGGCATGCATCAGAATGAGGGGTTTATTGTCATAACCGGCGAAGTCGGTGCAGGCAAGACGACTATCGTCCGCGGCATGCTTGACAGTCTTGATCAGGAAAAAGTTGTTGCTGCGCATTTGGTCAGCACGCAGCTCGATGCTGATGACACCTTGCGGCTGGTCGGTGCCGCGTTCGGGCTACGTACCAAGGATGTTTCCAAAGCTGACGTGTTGATGTCGTTGGAAGCATTCCTGATCAGCGCGACCGGTAAGGGCAAGCGTTGCCTGCTCATAGTCGACGAGGCGCAGAACCTTACCGCGCGGGCCGTTGAAGAGCTACGCATGCTGTCAAATTTTCAGTTCGGCAACCATGCCCTGCTGCAAAGCTTCCTGATCGGCCAACCCGAATTCCGGCAGATCTTGCAAAGCCCGCACATGATGCAATTTCGGCAACGCGTCATCGCCGCCTGCCATATCGGACCGCTCGATGTCGAAGAGACCCGCGCCTATATCGAACACCGGCTGAAATGCGCTGGTTCGACCGGTATTCCAACCATCAGCTCGGCGGCGTTTGAGGCCATATTCAAGGCCAGCAGCGGCATACCGCGACGAATCAATTCGGTTTGCGACCGTCTGATGCTGTTCGGTTACCTGAGCGGAAAAACGGAATTCGACGAGCCCGATGTCGAAGAAGTCGCTCGCGAAATCCACGAAGAAACGATGGGGAGCACCACACAGGTCGGCGCCGGACTGTCTCCGGCAGTTCCTTCCCCCTATTGCCAGTCAAACGCCATTGATACCGGTACTAATGGCGGCCCCTCCAGTGACCCCGCCGCCCTGCTCGCCAGCCTCAATGTCCAGCAGTTCGGCGAAAGGCTGGGACGCCTGGAACGAAGTCTGCTCCAACTTGAAAAGATCAACAGCACGACACTGAGCCTTCTTCAGCAACTGGTCAGCAATGGCGGCCAATTCGCCCAGCCTGCCGTGGAAAACGAAAAACCCAATGCCTAAACTCTGGCCCAGCAACCTCGGCCCGGTCATCTGCGTGGTCGGTGCCCGCCCGAATTTCATGAAGATGGCCCCCATCCTGCGTGCCTTTGCCGCACATCAGCCAGCTATTCCGACCTTGCTCCTGCATACCGGGCAGCATTACGACCGGGACATGAACGATAAACTGTTCGAGGATTTGCGTCTGCCGCACCCCGACATCAACCTGGAAGTCGGCTCCGGCTCGCATGCCGTGCAGACCGCCGAAGTAATGCGGCGCTTCGAACCGGTGCTCGATGAGAAAAAGCCGTCCTGCGTTCTCGTTGTCGGGGATGTCAACTCGACCCTTGCCTGCACCCTGGTCGCAGTCAAGAAAGGTATCCCCGTCGTACACATCGAAGCCGGGCTGCGCAGTTACGATCGCGCCATGCCCGAAGAAATCAATCGTGTCCTCACCGACCAGATCGCCGATCTGCTTTACACCACGGAACGCAGTGCCGCCGACAATCTGGCCCGCGAAGGGATCGCTGCCGAGCGCGTGCGTTTTGTCGGCAATGTGATGATCGACTCGCTGCTCTGCAACCGCGAATTTGCCCGATCGCCGGTTGACAGTATCCGCGCGGTAAACGGTGATCCTTCGCTGATTTCCGGTCAGGACGGTTATGGCGTGGTCACCATGCATCGCCCCTCCAACGTCGACCATGCCGACGTTCTCGCCTCCCTTCTCGGCGTCTTGCGGGAAATTTCCAATTCGATTCCGCTGGTTTTTGCCCTCCATCCGCGCACCAAGGGCAATATCGAGCGCTTCGGGCTGGCGCATTTGATCGATACGCCGCGCATGATCATGCTGCCGCCGCAGGGTTATCTTGAAATGCTCGGCCTGATGGCCGGGGCGCGGATCGTATTGACCGACTCGGGCGGCCTGCAGGAAGAAACCACGGCGCTGGGCGTCCCTTGTCTTACCATGCGCGAGAATACCGAGCGCCCGATCACCGTCGCCCAAGGCACTAACACCATGGTTGGCCGGGACATCGATGCCATTCGCCACCATGCGGCGGAAACGCTGGCTGGTCGCGGCAAGAGCGGTCGGGTTCCGGAGCTATGGGACGGTCACACCGCCGAGCGCATCGCCGCTGACTTGGCCAGCTGGCTTCTCGCCCGCCCCTCCGGTCCGGCCAACTGAATCATCTCGCGCCCATGACCGCTCAACCCACCATCAACGCACTAACCATCGACGTCGAAGACTACTTCCAGGTTTCGGCATTCGCACCACATATCCCGCGTAGCGAATGGCCCATTCGCGAATGCCGCGTCGAACGTAATGTCGACTGCATCCTGGCCATGCTGGATGAGCACAATACCAAGGCCACCTTCTTCACGCTGGGTTGGATAGCCGAGCGCTACCCGGAACTGGTCAGGCGGATCGTTGCCGGTGGCCATGAAATCGCCAGCCACGGCTACGGACACGAACGAGCCAGCGACCAGACGCCCGAAGGATTTTTCTCTGACATTCAGGTTGCCAAGCTGATCCTTGAAGATCTTGCCGGACATGAAGTGAAAGGCTACCGCGCCCCAAGCTTCTCCATCGGTGAAAAGAATCTCTGGGCCTTCGAGTGTTTGGAACGCGCCGGCTATCACTACAGTTCCAGCATCTATCCGATCAAGCATGACCATTATGGAATGCCCAATGCCCCGCGCCATGCGCACAAGGTAGGCGAGCTGCTTGAGATTCCTGCCACCACCTTGCGTTTTTTCAACCGCAACTGGCCGGCCAGCGGCGGCGGATATTTCCGACTGATGCCTTATGGCCTGTCACGCTGGATGATTCAGCGCGTCAACACGGTAGACAAACTCTCGGCGGTCTTTTATTTCCACCCATGGGAAATCGACGCCGGACAACCTCGTATTCCGGGCATTGGTGCCAAAACCCGCTTTCGTCACTACGTCAATATCCATCGCATGGAGCATCGCCTCAATCGTCTGCTAGCCGACTTCTCCTGGGGCCGAATGGACGAACTCTTTCTAGCCGAGGCCTGAAACACCATGATCATCAAGCAGTTGGCCCCTTCTGACGAAGGGAATGTAAGACGCTGGGACGAATTTGTCTTTGCCTGCCCGGAAGCCAGCTTCTTTCACCGATCTGCCTGGCAAGGCATCTTGCGCGACGTATTTCGCCACCCGACCTATTTCCTTTATGCCGAACAAGCCGGCGAGATCCAGGGCGTGCTGCCCATGGCTCACGTCAAAAGCCTGCTCTTTGGCAATGCGCTGATTGCCATGCCCTTTGCCGTATACGGCGGGATTGCCGCGAACAATCAGGATGCCGCTCAGGCACTGGAGGATGAAGCGCAACGGCTGGCCAAAACACTGGATGTCGAACACCTCGAATTTCGCAATGTCACGCCACGCCATGCCGACTGGCCAACGCAGGATCTATACGTCACTTTCCGCAAGGAAATCCTGCCTGACGTCGAAGCCAACATGCTGGCCATTCCGCGCAAGCAGCGCGCCATGGTCCGCAAAGGCATCAAGAATGATCTGGTCAGTACGGTAGATCGCAACGCAGACCGATTTTTCAAGCTCTTTGCCGACAACGTACACCGCCACGGCACGCCGGCCATGCCCAAGCGTTATTTCGACACCCTTCTCCGGGTTTTCGGCGACGATTGCGAAGTGCTGACCGTCACCGCGCCCGACGGCCAATTGCTGAGCAGCGTGCTCTCCTTCTATTTCCGCGATGAAGTGCTGCCCTACTACGCCGGCGACGATGAAAGCGCCCGTCATTTGGCCGCCAACGACTTCAAGTATTGGGAACTGATGCGCCGCTCCTGCGAGCGCGGTATCAAGCTCTTCGATTATGGCCGCAGCAAGACCGGCACCGGGCCTTATGCCTTCAAGAAAAACTGGGGCTTCGAGCCGCAGCCGCTGCATTACGAATACTGCCTCTACAAGCGTGACGGCATCCCCCAGAACAACCCCAACAACGCCAAATACAAGCTGTTCATCGAAGCCTGGCGGCGTATGCCGATCGGACTCGCCAACTGGCTCGGGCCGCACATCGTTCGCAACCTGGGTTGAGGCGCGTTGGTCAACCTCCGCTATCTCGTCCACCGCATCTTTCTCTGCACCTTTATCGATGAATCCGACGATAGCCATGATGCAACGCAACAGATCCGGGCAATACCACCAGCAATCGCCAACCCGGCAATTGTCTGCGCCATGGTGCCAGGCAGCCGCGGGCCTACACAATGCGCGGCACAACGAAAAGGCATGCATGTACGCCATTGACCGCCATATTGCCCAACCCTCGGCAGGACAAAACACATGACCCCGGCCAGCCAATCCAACACACACGCTTGGCGACAAGCCATCCCGCTGCTGCTGATACTGATCGGCTGGATTTTTTTCTGGTATTGGGACACTGCCAGTGCGATGGTCCGCATCTGGGCACGCTCCGAAACCTATGCCCACGCCTTCCTCGTCCTACCGATTACCATCTGGCTGATCTGGCGCCAGCGTGCCGAGTTGCTCGCCGAAGCACCACGCGCCTCGTTGCTGCTGACCATTCCCGTCGCCTTTACGACTTTTCTCTGGCTGCTCGGCGAACTGACCGCCGTCAATGCCCTCACCCAGTTCGCACTGGTAGCGACGCTGGTACTCGCCACCATGGCGCTGCTTGGCATCGCGGTTAGCAAACGGATAGCCTTCCCGCTGGCCTTTCTGTTCTTTTCAATTCCCTTCGGCGACTTCATGCTTCCGAAACTGATGGAGTGGACTGCCGCCTTTACCGTATTTGCCCTGCGTACCAGCGGCGTCCCGGTCTATCAGGAAGGCCTGCAGTTCGTCATCCCGTCCGGCAACTGGTCGGTCGTCGAAGCCTGCAGCGGGATCCGCTACATCATCGCCTCGGTAACCGTTGGCGCCCTGTTCGCTTACCTGAACTACGTTTCGCTGCGTCGGCGGCTGATTTTTATTGCCATCTCGATCATCGTCCCGGTCGTTGCCAACTGGCTGCGCGCCTACATGATCGTGATGCTAGGCCATCTATCCGGCAACAAACTGGCAGCCGGTGTCGATCACCTGATCTACGGCTGGGTCTTCTTTGGTGTCGTCATCATGATCATGTTCATGATCGGTGCGCGCTGGAGTGAGTCGCCCGAGCCGATCGATGTCACGACAATGCCCCCCCGGAACCGCCCCATTCCCAGCGTCAAAGCCTGGCTAGCCACCATAGGCATCGCCCTCCTTGCTACCGCCGGCCCGCTCGGTTTCATTGCCATCGACAATGCCGATCAAACCCGCCCCCCGGCTCTCGCACGGCTGGCACCACCGGAAGGCTGGACAGAAACTGCCAGCTTCGCCACCTGGAAACCCGCCTATACCAACCCATCGAGCGAACTGCAGAGCACCTTTACTAAAGACAACAAAGCCGTTGGTCTATATATCGGGTATTACCGAAACCAGGACTACGGACGCAAACTGGTCACATCCACCAACTCGCTTGCCCAAAGCACCGATCACATATGGTCAGTTGTGGCTCACGGCCGGAGCACACCAAATATCGAAGGCCTGCCGAATAGCCTGCGCTCAACCGAGTTGCTCGGCAAAGACAGTACCCCGGAAACTCGGCTTGTCGTCTGGCATTGGTACTGGATCAACGGAAAGCTGACCACCTCGGACGTCGAAGCCAAGCTCTACACAGCGCTTTCCCGCCTGCGTGGCCAAGGCGACGATTCGGCGGTGATCATGCTCTATGCCCCGGCCAAATTAGCAGCCGAAACCCTGCCGGCCTTCACCGCTCAAGTCATTGCACCAGTCAACCAGTTGCTGGCCAACACCCGCGAAATGCGCTGATGGACGACCAACGCCCCCTCGTCGCCCACGTCATGTACCGTTTCGATACGGGCGGTCTGGAAAATGGTGTGGTCAACCTGATCAACCATATGCCGGCAGATCGCTATCGCCACGCGGTAATTGCCCTCACCGAAGTGACCGACTTCAAAAACCGCATCCTGCGCGACGATGTCCAGTTCATTTCGCTGAACAAGGCTCCTGGCCACGGTATCTGGCTGTTCCCCAAACTGTTCAGGATTTTTCGCCAACTACGCCCGGCCATCGTTCATAGCCGCAATCTGGCAGCCCTTGAAGTCCAGCTACCGGCTTGGGCGGCAGGTATTCCGGTACGCATTCACGGCGAACACGGTCGCGACGTCGGGGATCTCGATGGCAGCAATATCACCTATCAACGTGTAAGACGCTTTTACCGTCCATTCGTGAGTTATTACCTCGCACTCTCACGCGACCTCGCCGAGTATCTCATCGGTATAATTCGCGTCCCAAAATCCAAAGTGCTTCAGGTCTACAACGGTGTCGACTCCATCCGCTTTCACTCCGGCCCGGCCGATCAGACGGCCGTCGGCTGCCCGTTCTCCCGCCCGGAGCATTGGCTGGTCGGCACAGTAGGCCGCATGCAGACCGTCAAAGATCAACCGACGCTGGTCCGCGCCTTCATTCGCGCCCTGGAGATTGCCCCCTCGCTAAGGCAGCATCTGCGCCTGGTCATGGTAGGCGATGGCCCGTTGCGTAACGAATGCCGACAGCTTCTCGAAACGGCTGGAGTTGGTGATCTGGCCTGGTTACCCGGCGAGCGTAACGATGTCCCGGAGGTCATGCGTGGTCTGGATTGTTTTGTGTTGCCCTCACTGGCCGAAGGCATCTCGAACACCATACTGGAAGCCATGGCCTCCGGCCTGCCGGTGATTGCCACCGAGGTCGGTGGCAACGCCGATCTGGTGATCGCCGGCAAGACAGGGCAAGTCATCCCGGCAGCGGACACCGAAGCAATGGCCCGGGAAATCGTCCGCCTCGCCACGCAAACCGATGTGGCTCGCGACATGGGCCGGGCCGGACGTCAGACGGTCGAAGAAAAATTCAGCATGAAAGCCATGGTGGCGGCCTACCAAGGCACCTATGACAAACTCCTGCACCGTACCGGTGCAAACGCAAAGCACTGACAGGAAACCCTATGTGCGGCATTACCGGCATTTTTGACACCCGAGGCAAACGCGACATCGACCGTTCGGTCCTCAACCGCATGAACGAATCACAGTTCCATCGCGGCCCAGACGAAGGTGGCCTGCATATCGAACCCGGCGTCGGACTCGGTCACCGGCGGCTCTCCATCATCGACCTGTCGACTGGTCAGCAACCGCTCTACAACGAAGACAACAGTGTCTGTGTCGTCTTCAACGGCGAAATTTACAACTATCAAGAACTCATCCCCGAACTCCAGGCGCTGGGCCATACCTTCCATACCCGGAGCGACACCGAAGTCATCGTGCATGCCTGGGAAGCCTGGGGTGAAAGCTGCGTCCAGCGTTTTCGCGGCATGTTCGCCTTCGCCCTCTGGGACCGCAACCGCGAAACCCTGTTCCTGGCCCGCGACCGGCTCGGCGTCAAACCGCTGTTCTACGCCCTGCTCGATGACGGAACCTTCCTGTTCGGCTCGGAACTCAAATCCCTGCTCGCCCATGGCGGCCTGAAGCGCGACATCGATCCCTGCGCTGTTGAGGAATACTTCGCCCTCGGCTACGTTGCCGAACCGCGCGCCATCTTCAAGCAAGCCAGGAAGCTGCCACCGGCCCAAACCCTGCTGCTCCGCCGTGGCCAGCCGGTCGGCAAGCCTCGCGAATACTGGGATGTCCGCTTTACGCTCGACAACCCGATCAATGACGCCGATGCCTGTGCCGAACTCACTCACCGCCTCGAAGAATCGATCCGCCTCCGGATGATTTCCGAAGTGCCGCTCGGCGCCTTCCTTTCCGGTGGCGTCGATTCCAGCGCAGTGGTGGCGATGATGGCCGGCCTGTCGAACACGCCGGTCAACACCTGCGCCATCGGCTTTTCCGACCCGGCTTTCAACGAATCGGAATTCGCCAAGATGGTAGCCGACCGCTACCAGACCAATCATCACCTCGACGTCGTCGAGAGCGACGACTTCGATCTCATCGACACGCTGGCCAAGCTCTACGACGAGCCCTATGCCGACAGCTCGGCCATCCCCACCTACCGCGTCTGCGAACTGGCCCGCAAGCATGTCAAGGTTGCGCTTTCCGGCGACGGTGGCGACGAAAGCTTCGGTGGCTATCGTCGTTACAAGATGCACCTGATGGAAGAAAAAATGCGGTCGGCCCTGCCTTTGAGCCTGCGCCGGCCGATCTTCGGGGCGCTCGGCAAGCTCTACCCGAAAGCCGACTGGGCGCCGCGCGTTTTCCGTGCCAAGACCACTTTTGAAGGCATGGCCAGAACCTCGGTCGAAGCCTATTTCCACTCGGTTTCGATCTTGCGCGCCCCGATGCGCAATCAACTGTTCAGCCCGAAATTCAAAACCGCGCTGGGCGGCTATGATGCCAGCGAAGTTTTCAGCGGACATGCGGCAAAGGCCAACACCGATGATCCGCTGGCCCTGATCCAGTACCTCGACCTGAAAACCTACCTGATCGGTGACATCAACACCAAGGTAGACCGGGCGAGCATGGCCCATTCGCTTGAGGTTCGCGAACCGCTGATGGACCACGAATTGATCGAATGGCTGGCGACGCTGAATTCCTCACAGAAAATCCGCGGCCAGGAAACCAAATACTTGCTTAAAAAGACGATGGAGCCCTACCTCCCGAATGACGTGCTCTACCGCCCGAAAATGGGTTTCTCGGTACCGCTTGCCCGCTGGTTCCGCGGCCCGCTCAAGCAGCGCGTCCAGGAATCGCTGCTCGGCCCCCGCCTGGCCGATACCGGCTGGTTCAATCGCGACTACCTTCAACATCTGGTCGACGCGCACAACAACGGCAGCCGTGACTACAGTGCCTCCATCTGGACCATGCTGATGTTTGAAGCCTTCCTGCGCAACGTTGGTGGTGACATATCCCCTGCCCCTCAAGGCCTGGCAACATGAAACATGAAGTTCAGTTGAACGAGCACGGAATACATGAGCAAGCCGACAACTTGCGCATACTGCATATTTTCGACCATTCAGTTCCACTCCACAGCGGATATTCATTCCGCTCCCTGGCGCTGTTAACCGAACAACGGCACATGGGTTGGGAAACCCATCATCTGACGACGCCCAAACAGGGAGCCTGCGCAAGCACGCAGGAAGAAGTGGACGGCTGGCTGTTTTACCGCACCAATGCCAATCGCGACATGACGGGCATCCGTGGCTATTTTCGCCAGATGTCGGCGACACAGGAACGGATCGAAGCGCTGATAAAGGAGATTCAGCCCGACATCCTTCACCCCCATTCGCCGGTACTCAACGCCATTCCCGCCATTCGCGCCGGGCGCAAACTGGGTCTGCCGGTAGTCTATGAAATGCGGGCCTCCTGGGAGGACGCCGCGGTCGATCACGGCACGACGGCCGAGGGTAGCCTGCGTTACAAGATTTCCCGCTCCCTGGAAACCTGGGCCCTGCGCCGGGCCGACGCCATCACGACGATCTGCGAGGGTTTGCGTACCGACATCCTGGCCCGCGGCGGGATCGCTGACGGCAAGGTTACCGTCATTCCCAATGCCGTCGATGTGCATTCCTTCGCCTACGAGCCGGTTGCGGAACCCGCCTTGCGCGCTGATCTCGGTCTTGGCGATTGCACCGTCCTCGGTTTCGCAGGCTCTTTCTATGGCTATGAAGGACTCGACCTGCTGCTCGAAGCAGCCAGTCTATTACTGCCCAGCCATCCGGACATCAAGCTCCTGCTGGTTGGCGGCGGCCCCCAGGATGCTGCGCTACGTGAGCAGGCCAAGCGGCTTGGGCTGAGCAACCGTGTCGTATTCACCGGACGCGTTCCACATGCGGAAGTACAGCGCTACTACGGCCAGATCGACCTCCTCTGTTATCCCCGCAAATCGATGCGCCTGACGGACATGGTGACACCGCTCAAGCCGTTGGAAGCCATGGCACAAGGCAAACTACTCGTCGCCTCGGACGTCGGTGGTCACCGGGAACTGATTCGCGACGGTGAGACCGGCGCACTTTTCCGTGCCGGCGATGCCGGCGCATTGGCCGAGGCGATCAGCCGCATGTTGGCCGGCCGCGACCAGTGGGAGCGCATGCGTCAGGCCGGGCGAGCCTTCGTCGAAAGCGAACGGACCTGGGCGCGCAGTGCGGCCAACTACCGGTCGGTCTATCGGAGCGTATTGCCACTCTCCCGGCGTCGTGCGGTCGATACCGCCAGCGCTAGCTGATCGCGGAAGGCCCAGGACATGTGCGGAATTTACGGCATCATCAACCTCGACGGCAGTCTTGCCGACCCCGAGCTCATGGAGCGCATGGGGGATATCACCCGGCATCGCGGTCCCGATGATCAGGGTTGGCACCAAGATGGCAACTGCATCATCGGCATGCGCCGCCTTTCGATCATTGATCTGGCCGGGGGGCATCAGCCACTGAGCAATGAAGACGGAACCATATGGCTGGTCTGCAACGGTGAGATCTACAATTTCCGGGAGTTACGCGAGGAGCTGAAGACAGCGGGTCACCAGTTCCGCTCCGGATCGGATTGTGAAGTTCTGCTCCACGCCTACGAGGCATGGGGCGATGACTTCGCCTTGCGGCTCAACGGCATGTACAACTTCGCCCTGTGGGATGCCGGGCGTCGGCGCCTCCTCATCGGTCGCGACCGAATCGGGGTCAAGCCGCTCTACTGGCGACTCGACGGAAAACGCCTGGCCTTTGCCACCGAGGCCAAGGCCCTGCTCGCCTTGCCCGGTGTTACCGCCGCGGTAGACCGGACCGCCCTAGCCAGTTATCTTAACCTGGGTTACGTCTCGGCGCCCCGCTCGATGTTCGAGGGAATCGCCAAGTTACCGGTAGCGACCTTGATGAGTATCGAGCATGGTGAATTCACCACTCGGCGCTACTGGTCTCTGCCGGAACGGGTCGAACAAGGGGTTAGTGAGGGCGAGTGGATTGACCGTATCGGTCGCGGAATAGACCGGGCCGTGCGCATGCAGATGGTTTCGGACGTACCGATCGGCGCCTTTCTTTCCGGTGGCGTTGACTCATCAGCGGTGGTCGCCTGCATGGCCAGTGCCACCAGCCAGCCGGTAAAAACCTACGCCATCGGTTTTGGCGGCTCGGCCGCGGACAATTTCTACAACGAGCTACCTTATGCGCGACGGGTCGCCGAGCTGTTTGCAACCGACCACCACGAGATCGTCGTCAAGCCGGACGTCGTGGCGCTCTTGCCAAGATTGCTCTGGCACATGGACGAGCCGATCGCCGACACCGCCTTCATCACCACTTATCTGGTCAGTGAGTTCGCCCGCAAGGACGTAACGGTGATCCTTTCCGGGGTCGGTGGTGATGAACTCTTTGGCGGCTATCGGCGCTACCTCGGCAACCACTATGCCGAACGCTTTACCCGTCTCCCCGCGCTGCTGCAGAGCGCCGCCAAAAGCATCGGGCGGATGCTGCCAGCCGATCGGCACTCCAAATGGTTGAACGTCGCCCGTCTGGCCAAGGGTTTTCTGGCAACCGCCGAACTATCCTTCGAGGAGCGTTATCGCGCCTATCTGCAGATCATGGATCGCTCCCTCGCCGGCCGCCTGCTGATCGGGGGCAGTGCGTCAGCCTGGGATCCGCTGGTGGATGCCTTTGCCGGCTGTCGCCAGGATGACCCGTGCAATCACATGCTGGCGGTAGACATGGCCTCGCAGCTGCCCGATGATCTGCTGATGCTGACCGACAAAATGAGCATGACGGTCTCGCTGGAATGCCGGGTTCCCCTTCTCGACCACGAACTTCTCGAAATGGCGGCGACCATGCCGGAAGCGGTCAAGATCAAGGGCGGGGTGCTCAAGGCCGCCATGAAGCAGGCCCTGGGCGGCCAGTTGCCGCCGGATATCCTGCACCGCAAGAAACGTGGCTTTGGTACCCCCATGGGCGCCTGGCTCAAGGGCGAGCTGGGGCGTCTACTCGACCGCATCCTCGCGCCCGAATCCATTCGCGCCCGCGGCTTGTTCGATGCCAACGTCGTGTCGCAACTGGTGGCGGACCATCGTGCCAACCGTCAGGATTACACCGACGCACTAATTGCCCTCCTGAACTTCGAAATCTGGGCGCGGGTTTATCTTGACTGCCGCAGTACCGAAGATGTCACCTCCGAATTGCAGGAAATGCTTGCATGAAGATACTTTACGTCTGCCATCGCTTTCCGTTTCCGCCAAAGCGCGGCGGGAAGATCCGGCCTTTCAACATGATTCGCCACTTCACCGGCCAAGGCCATGAAGTAACCGTCTGCTCCCTGTCCAGATCGGCGGCGGAAGCCAACGAGGGGACGGGCATTGCAGGTCATTGCAAGCACTTCGAGATGGCATCGGTCAAAAACCCGATCCAGACACTGCGGATGCTGGTCCGACTGCCCATGCTGACGCCTTCTTCCATGGGTTTCTTTTACTCCCCGGATCTCCAGCGCCGGGTTGATGCGCTGCTGGCCAGCGAAAAGTTCGACCTGATCTTCGTCCACTGCTCTTCTGTCGCGCAGTATGTCGAAGATGTCCAGGGCATCCCCAAAATTCTCGATTTCGGCGACATGGATTCGCAGAAATGGCTGGAGTATGCCAACTACAAGCCCTTCCCCTTGTCCCTCGGTTACCGTCTCGAAGGTACCAAGATGGAGATGGCAGAAAAGCGACTGGCCAAAAAATTCGACCTGTGCACCGCCACCACCCGCGCCGAGTGGGACACGCTGCAAAGCTACGGCGCAGCCCCGGCCACCGACTGGTTTCCCAACGGTGTCGACGCCGGCTTCTTCAAGCCCGATGGCGAAGCTTATGACCCGGATACGCTCTCCTTCATCGGGCGCATGGACTACTACCCGAATCAGGAGTGCATGTTCGACTTCTGCCGCAACACGCTCCCGCTGATCCAGGCGCGGCGGCCAACCGCCAAGCTGCTCATCGTCGGTGCCGACCCGAGCCCGGCGGTGCGCCAGCTGGCAGAGTTGCCTGGCGTCACAGTCACCGGCTCGGTTCCCGACGTCCGCCCCTACATCCTGCGTTCGGCGGCAATGGTGGCGCCGCTCAACATTGCCAGGGGCACCCAGAACAAGATCCTCGAAGCCATGGCCATGGGGGTTCCGGTCGTAACCAGCCCGGCCGGTGCGGGTGGGGTCGATGCCGAGGATGGCATCCATTTCCTGGTCGGCGACCGCCCCGCCGCCTATGCCGATGCCTGCCTGCGACTGATGCAGGATGCCGGCGAAAGAGCACGATTTTCTACCGCCGGCCGCGAGCGCATGCTGACCAATCACGACTGGCAGGCTTCCATGCGGCGCCTCGACACCATTGTCGAACGGGTGCTTGCCCGCTAACCGGCCAATTACAATGTCAATTCTTGCTTATGAGGTAATCCAATGAAAATCAGTATCTTTGGTTTAGGGTATGTGGGTGCAGTATCACTGGCCTGTCTCGCCCGAGATGGTCATCAGGTTATTGGCGTCGATGTCGACCAGACCAAGCTCGACCTCATCAGCGGAGGAAATACACCGGTTGTCGAGGAAGGCATGATCGATCTGATGCAACGGGTCGTTGCCTCCGGTCTGGTCTCGGTAACCCAGGACTCGGCCAAGGCCATTGCCGAGTCGGATATTTCACTGGTTTGCGTTGGTACGCCTTCGGCCACCAACGGTAGCCAAGACCAGACGGCCATGCTGCGCCTTGCTCAGCAAGTGGGCGAGGCAATGCGCGAAAAGACCGCGCCGCATATCTTCGTCTTCCGCTCCACACTGGTGCCCGGCACGGTGGAAGATGTCATCCGGCCGATCATCGAAGCAGCCTCCGGAAAAGTGGAAGGGGTCGACTTCTTCTGCTGCTTCCAGCCGGAATTCTTGCGCGAAGGCAGTTCCATTCGTGACTATGACAAACCGCCCTTCACCATCGTCGGCTGCAATCACGATTACCCTGCCGACCAGTTGCGCTCCCTGTTCGGCCACCTCCCCTGCGAGTTCTATCGCACCAGCGTGCGCTCGGCCGAAATGGTCAAGTATTGCTGCAATAACTTCCACGCACTGAAAATCACCTTTGCCAATGAAACCGCCCGGCTGTGCGAAGCCTTGGGCGTCGATGCCTTTCAGGTCATGGACCTGGTCTGCCGTGATACCCAGCTCAACATCTCGAAAGCCTACATGATGCCCGGCTATGCCTTCGGCGGTTCATGCCTGCCCAAGGATCTGCGCGCTACGGTGTACCTCGGCAAACAGCGCGATATCGACTTGCCGATGCACGCCGGCATCCTGGCCTCCAACAAGATTCACGTTGAACACGCCATCCAGAAAGTGCTCGCCACGGGTTCCCGCAAAGTTGGGTTCGTCGGACTGTCGTTCAAGACCGGCACGGATGACCTGCGCGAATCGCCGCTGGTTACCCTGGCCGAACAACTGGTCGGCAAAGGGGTGCAACTTCGGGTGTACGACCCCGAAGTACACCTTTCCCGCCTTTTGGGCGCCAATCGCCGGTTCATCGAGCAACACGTTCCCCACTTGGGCGAACTGATGCGCGAGAACCTTGCCGAGGTGGCGGCCGAGTGTGATGTCCTGGTTGTCGGCCTGGCCACCAAGGAAATATTCGCAGCCCTCCAGCAACACGTTTCGGAGAAGCACTACATCCTTGATCTGGTTGGCCTGCCCAAGGATATTGGGCTACCTGGCCGTGTCGAGGGTCTCTGCTGGTGATCTCCGGATTGGAGCGGAAATGGTTCAAGCGCCTGCTGGCGGTTGACCTGCTCCTGCTCGCCATCGTTATTGGCTGGGTATTGGCGCAAGCCGTGCCCAGCAGTGAAGCGGTCCGTCTGCGCAACGCGCTGCTTTACCAAGGCGTCGAATCGGCCGCTACACTGAATTGGTCCCCGGAAAACGCGCCAGCCGATTTCCGCCGGGAAACACAACCGCCTTTACCGACGTTCGCCTCGGTGATCGCCCAAATGGGGCTGCAGTCAGAGCCGGACACCTGGCAGAGAACGCTAAGCGTCGCCCGGCACCTGCAAATGCGTCTGGGCGATGGCGGTCCGATCATGTCCGGACTCGAAGACAGCTATCGACGAATTACGCAGTCCGGTGAAGGCTATTGCGGAGATTTTTCCGATGTCTTCACCGGATTGGCCCAGGCGGCGGGCATCGAGACCCGTCTGTGGTCCTTTTCGTTCGATGGGTACGGCGGCCACGGTCATATTTTCAATGAAGTCTGGGATCCTGCCAGCGGCCACTGGCGGGCGATAGATGTTTTCAACAACTATCTGTTTGTCGATGCAATTACCAGGGAGCCCTTGTCGGCCCTGGAACTCAGAGCCGCCTTGCGCGGTGAACGCGGAGCATTCGAGATCGTTCCGCTCAACCCCAAAGCCCGCCCCGGTTATGTCCATATCGAAAAAGCCTATGATTATTTTCGCCGTGGCCAGAGTGAGTGGTACCTGTGGTGGGGCAACAACGTCGTTTCAGTAGATAGAAATGTCTGGGTACGAGGAGCCGGTGCCATTTCCCGTCATCTGGAACAACTGGCTGGGATCGTTGTTGGCATCGAACCCGGTCTGCGTATTATCGCCACGCCGGAAAGCACTCCCCGGATTGCCGCGCTGGCCTCGCTGCAAAGCGCCATCAAGACGGCCGTGGTGCTCGCTCTGGTGCTGCTCCTGCTCGCCGCATGGCTGTTCTGGCAATGGCGAAAAGCCCCGCGCGAAGACTGGGGGATGGCCGATTCTCAGCCGTTAGAGGCAGATGTGTCGATGCCCAGAATTACCGTCGTCGGACCGATCCCACCGCCTTCGGGAGGCATGGCCAATCAGTGTCGGCAACTGGTTCGCCTGCTCCGGGATGATGGAGTACCGGTCGAACAGGTTCAGACCAACGCACCCTATCAACCGGCCTGGGTAGCCGACATTCCCGTGCTACGCGCCGCATTCCGTCTGATTCCCTACGCCTTGGCCTTGTGGCGGGCCGCTGGCCGAAACCAGGTTATCCATATTTTTGCCAATTCGGGTTGGGCCTGGCACCTTTTTGCCGCACCAGCCATTGTCATCGCCCGTTGGCGCGGTGTCCCGGTGATTGTCAATTATCGGGGCGGCAATGCCGATCCTTTCCTGAAGTCTGCGCCGCGCTACGTTCAGCGCATGCTGGGTGACGCCGCCGCGCTAGTCACTCCCTCCGGGTTCTTACAGGAGGTCTTTGCGAAATACGATCTTTCAGCCCACATCGTTCCGAACATCGTCGATCTCCAACGCTTCAGTCCGGAAGGACGGCAACTGGTAGCAGGGTCCCCGCACCTGATCGTAACCCGCAATCTGGAACCAATATATGACATTCCCACTGCGATTCGCTGCTTTGCCCTGGTCCGGAAAGAATACCCGGAAGCTCGTCTGACAGTAGCCGGAACCGGACCCGAACAGGCGGCTTGCGAGAGCCTAGTTGAGGAACTTGGTCTGTCGGGAGCAACCCGGTTCGCGGGACGTATCGACAATGACAGCATTGCCTCGCTCTACGCGTGTGCCGATATTGCATTAAATCCAAGCACCGTCGATAACATGCCGATTTCGATCCTCGAAGCTTACGCCAGCGGCGTTCCGGTAGTGACGACCGACGTCGGCGGCATCCCGTTCATGGCCAAGCACGAGCAATCCGCTCTGCTCGTGCCGCCAAACGATCCGCAGGCAATGGCCGCCGCCGTTCTCCGTCTATTGGCAGAGAGCACGCTGGCCGACCGCCTGACAACCGAAGGCATCAAGCAGGCGCAAGCCTATGCCTGGAGCAAGGTGCGCGACCAATGGATGGATCTGTACCGTGCCGTGGCAGCCAGTCGAAAGGTATTTGGAAAAACGTCATGAGTCTCTACACTACGCTGTGTTCCCAGGTAATTTTTCCGCTCCATGAACGCCTGAAGCATCATCAGTCGGTAGCCGTCCGGCGGCGTCTGGAAGAACAGGAACGTTGGCCGCGCGGGCAGCTCGAAGCCTGGCGTGTCGAACGCCTGAAAACTTTTCTGATGCGTATCGGCAAGAATGTCCCTTACTACCGCGATCTGTTCGCAGCCAATTCATTCGATCCGGCGTCCATCACATCCATTGCCGATCTCCAGCGCCTGCCGTTGACCGACAAGGCCGCGATGCGCGCTGCCGGCGACAGAATCAAGGCCGACGATGCAGTAGATCTGTCCCGCTATAACACGGGAGGATCCTCCGGCGAGCCTTTGATTTTCTTCATTGGCAAGGACCGCAAAAGTCACGATGTCGGGGCCAAGTGGCGAGTAACCCGTTGGTGGGGCGTCGATATCGGCGATCCGGAAATCGTCGTCTGGGGAAGCCCGATCGAACTGGGTGCCCAGGATCGCCTGCGCATCTTGCGGGATCGCTTGCTGCGCACGGAATTGCTCCCCGCCTTCGAGATGTCGGTGGCCAACCTTGACCGTTTCGTCGCAACAATCCGGGAACGCCGTCCGACCATGCTTTTCGGCTATCCGTCATCGCTGTCGCTGATCGCCGCGCATGCCGAATCGCAGGGCTTGCGCATGGACAATCTCGGCATCAAGGTGGCCTTCGTCACCAGCGAACGCCTCTACGATGAGCAGCGCGCAACCATCAGCAAGGTCTTCGGCTGCCCGGTAGCCAATGGCTATGGGGCGCGCGACGCCGGGTTCATCGCCCACGAGTGCCCGCAGGGCGGCATGCACCTGCAAGCGGAGGACATCATCGTCGAGATCGTCGACGCCGACGGTCGCGTTCTACCCCCAGGTGAAGCCGGGGAAATTGTCGTTACCCATACCGCCACCCACGATTTCCCATTCGTTCGCTACCGTACCGGCGATATCGCCGTTCTCTCCGATGAACTCTGCGCCTGCGGGCGCACCTTGCCGCTGGTCAAGGAAATCCAGGGACGGAGTACTGATTTTGTGGTGGCCGCCGATGGTACGGTGATCCATGGCCTGGCGCTGATCTACACCGTACGCGATGTTCCAGGGGTACAGCGTTTCAAGATCGTGCAACACTCCCTGGATCATACCGAGTTGCTCCTGGTCACCAAGCCGCCGTTCAATGCGGAGGGCGAGGCGCGAATTCTGAAGGACTACAAAGGACGCCTGGGCCAAGATGTCACGGTTACATTCACCTATGTGGAGGAGATTCCCCGCGAAGCGTCAGGCAAGTTTCGCTATGTGGTGAGCAAAGTGGCAGGGAGACCCGGCGCCGACGTGGCAAATCCGCATGCGTGACATTTTTCTGATCTGCATCTTGCTCGGTGCGCTGCCCCTGGCACTGCGCCATACCTATGCCGCAGTACTTTTGTGGACCTGGGTCAGCATCATGAACCCCCACAAGATGGCCTTCGGCTTTGCATACTCCTTCCCGTTTGCCGCAATAGCCGCGGGTGCGGCAATGGTTTCCATGGTTTTTACCAAGGACCGGGTAAAGCTACCCAGCCACCCGGCAGTCACCACGCTGATCATCTTCGTCTTGTGGATGTGTCTGACGACTGCGATGGGCTTCGATCCCGACGGATCCTTCGAACAGCTGAAGAAGATCCTCAAGATCCAGTTAATGACCTTGGTAGCCATGGCTGCTCTGCAAAACCGCAAGCACATCGAGCTGTTCATCTGGGTCAACGCCCTGTCCATTGGTTTCTACGGACTCAAGGGCGGGCTGTTCACCATCCAGACAGGTGGCAACGGCACCGTTTGGGGGCCGGCCGGCGGCTTCATCGAAGGAAATAACGAGCTTGCGGTGGCCCTGATCATTGCTATCCCGTTGTTGAACTATCTTCGGGCCGTGGCAACCCGCCCCTGGATACGCCTCGGGCTACTTGTTTTGATGGTGTTCTCGGCCATCGCCGCCCTGGGAACCCAGTCGCGCGGAGCGTTGTTGGCCATATCGGCAATGGGCCTGGTGCTGTGGCTGCGCTCGGACAAAAAATTCGTATCGGGTATTGCTGTTGCGCTGCTGGCTGCTGCATTGGTCGCTTTCATGCCAGCCTCCTGGAATCAGCGGATGAATACCATCAACAATTATGAAGAAGACGGTTCGGCCATGGGACGGATCAATGCCTGGCGGTTCACCTTCAACATCGCCAATGAGAAACTGTTCGGAGGCGGCTTCGAGATCTACACCCCCGACTTATTTGCCCAGTTCGCCCCCAACCCAACAGATCTGCATGTTGCCCACAGCATATATTTCTCGGTTCTGGGTGAACATGGCTACATCGGCCTGTTCCTTTTCCTGCTGATCTGGTGGTTCGCTTTCCGAACAGCCGGACAGATTCGAAAGGAGGCTAGAGACCGCATCGAAACCCAGTGGCTTTTCCATCTGGCCGGCATGTGTCAGGTTTCTCTGGTCGGCTATGCGGTCGGCGGGGCCTTCCTCAGCCTCGCCTACTTCGATTTGCCATACAACATACTGGTTGTTCTGGTGGTAGCGCAGCGCTGGCTCAGGGACAAACGTTGGGAAACCGATCACGATGGCGCCTTCGGCTCATCGGTACCGGTGGAGCGCATGGTTAAAAACGACACAATGAATCCCGTACGACAATGATCCTGAAAACTGCAACAGCCCTGTTGTCCCCCTCTGGCAAAGGGAGTCGTTTGTCGATCCTGATATTTCATCGGGTATTGGCCAAGCCCGATCCGATTTTCCCCGGAGAACCGGATGCCCGTCGATTCGATGAAATCCTTTCCTGGGTCGGCCGCTGGTTTCAGGTGCTGCCGCTTGACGAAGCGGCCTCCAGGCTTTCCGCCGGAACCTTGCCGGCCAGAGCTTTGGCCATCACGTTTGATGATGGCTACGCCGACAATGCCCAGGTTGCGTTGCCCATCCTCCAGCGTCATGGCATGGTTGCCACTTTTTTCGTTGCCACGTCGTTTCTTGATGGCGGGCGGATGTGGAACGATACCGTCATTGAAGCAGTCCGCGGCTGTTCCCTAGAAAAACTGGAACTCGCCGATCTCGGTTTCGGGACGTACTCGCTGGCTTCATTCGATGAGCGCCGGCAGGCCATCGAATCGCTGCTCGGCCAGATCAAGTACCTCGAACCAGGCCCCCGCAACCATGCCGTCGAAGCTATTGCCGGACGGATTGGCATTGCGCTTCCCGATGATCTGATGATGACCTCCGGCCAGGTCAGGCAACTGCGGCAGGCTGGCATGCAGATTGGCGCCCATACCTGTTCACACCCGATACTGGCCAGCCTTTCCGATGCCGAAGCGATGGCGGAAATTGTAAATGGCAAGGATCGGCTGGAACAAATTATCGGCGAATCCGTGACGCTCTTTGCCTATCCCAATGGCAAGCCGGGCCGCGATTATCTTGCCAAACATGCGACCATGGCCAAAGCTGCTGGTTTCGCCGCGGCCGTCTCAACTGCGCCCGGCGTTTCATCGCTCAAGACGGACCCCTTCCAACTGCGACGCTTTACACCGTGGGATCGCCAGCCGCTGAAATTCGGCGTAAGAATGCTGGCCAATCTGCTTTTCTCGAAGCCTCATACCGCCTGATTTTCAGCTCCCGGCTAATTTCTGGGCTTTAAATGGGCGCGGGATTGACTGCTTGGCGGAAGGCTGCAGAGCACGCCCAGGACTACGAAGAGAAAAAGAAACCTTGGCGCATCGATCAGGGTGTCGAACAGCCCGACGATTAGAAAGCCCGTCAGCGCGGCGAATGCCGCACCGGCGGCCAGGTCGCCTTGGCGGATCCGGATTGCGGCGCGAACCAGACATAAGCCGCCAAACGCTGCAAAGGCAAGCAGGCCTAGCCACCCCTGGTCGAACAACAGACCAACCGGCAGACTCTTGGTGTGCCATGGAAGATGGCTGTCGGAAGCAAAAAACCATGCATCCATACCCTGACTGAAATCGCCGTTCTCGATCAAATCCTGACGATACGGCGTTTCCAGGCGGATGTTGTCAATGTCCACACTGAGCTTGCTGCTGTTGAATATCGTCAGTTTGACCGGACCGCGAGCAAACCAGGGACGCCCGACCAAGCCGCCGGCATCGATTGGCTGTTCGACATGTTGCCAAGAACCGGAAGGCCCGGTTAGCGGAGCTTCGAGACGCCCCGCACAAGTCGACGAGGCGAGCATCCATTTTTCGCACAAAGTAGCAACGACCGCGCCGGGCGCCGGAGCCGCTGTACGGATATCGAAACTCACACGATAGGCTGGCTCAGCCCCAACGTTCACCAACTGCTCGACATAAATCGGCTGTCCGGCAGAGATGCGCAAAAACGTATTGTCGCCCTCCTGCTCCAGGCGATACTGCGCCGTACGTTCGGGTTCGCCGCTCCGCCAATAGTGGGTTTCCGGGTAGCGTCCCAGCCCCATGCCAAAAAGTGCGGTCGCCCAACCTTCATCCCGAATATTGAGCGCATCCTGCCAATGCGCCAGACGGGTGTCGAAATCGGTCCCCAGATGAGCCATCCGCTCCTGAGCGACTTTCCCGGAAAATATTGGTATTGCCACCGCTGCCATGGCGCAAGCAAGCAGCAGGATTGCTCCACTTCGGTACAACTTATGTCGTCCTTGAGTACCCACTGCTGTTGTGGCAAAACCAAGGAGTGTCGCAACGGCAAAGGCCAGATAGCCATTGCGTGAATATGTCAGCATCAGCGCATAGGTCGTCAGTAACAGCAACGCTGCGCCGAACAGCTTGGCGCCCTTGGCCTTGCTGGAGGCCTGCAGAAAGATGACAAACGGTACGGCCAGAGTAAAAAAACACTCAATATATGCACCGCCGTTATGCATGCTGGAGAACGGACCGGTAATCCGATAGTCACTGGCCAGACTACCCAGCCCGCCAAAGATCGAGCGCTCCCACAAGACGATGGTCAAGGTCGCCACAAGGCCCAGGACAATGCCACGAGCAAAAAACAGGGCGACCGGTTGATCGTGACGAGCCAAGCGATACATCACCCCACAAAACAGGATGCCCCACAATAGCCCCTTGCCAATACGCAAGCCATTGAACGGACTGAAATAGCTGATCAAGGCATTGATATCCGCGCCTGGCCACGGCACCAGCGGAATCAACACGGCGATGGCAACACTGAGAGCAAGCAAACCAAGGCAGGCCTTCAGAAGCCCGTCGCGACCTCTCTCTTTCACCGGCGGCGTACGCCCGTAGGCGATGGCCAGCCCAAGTAATAAAAGGGCATCAAACTCGTCAATATAGAAACGCCCACTCCATGGGGCCAAGTCAAAGACCGGCAGGCTAGCGGGAACGAGCGCGACCAGAAGCAGCGGGCGGATCCAGATAACAACGGCAAAGGCCGTCAGAACAAAGACCAGGAGTACTGGCTGTAGAGGAAAACTGGAGAGCCAGAGCACTGTCGCTGAGACAGCGACCAAAATCCCGAAAAGTCCCATCGCGCTAGGGTGCCGAACAAACCCGGTTGCCGAGATCGGGAGACTCTGCCGCGTAGCGGCAGCAAGAGGGGCTTGGCTTGCCTCTGCCGGGGCTACATATCGATCGCTCTGTTCGGCCCGCAACGAACGGGTAAGTTGCGCCACAAGAGCGGTGGCAAAACAGGCGGCCGCACCAGCGATCAGGATGTTGGTCGGATCCGGATGAGCACCAGCCAGGAAGAGCCGGCTGGTTTCAACGCCCAGCCCAAGTAAAAAAGCAAGAAATGCGGCCAAGAGTGGGGATCGGCCAAACGCCCAGACTGCGACGCCAATCGGCGCATATAGAGCCGCTACCGAAATCAGACTCGACAGCGCATGAGCCTCAGTGGTGAAGTAGTGATAATAAAACGGAAGAAAATGCACCTCCGATAAGGCTGCAATGGCACCGTCAAGACCTTGCCATTGGCGGCTGAACCAGCCATTGAGCGCCAGCACCGCAATCAGATAAACCGGCATCAAGGGAAGCGTCAGGCGCCGAATTGTTGTGGCGACTCTTCCCTCGCCATAACTGGCGCGGCGCCTCCACAACACGGCGCCCAGCCAGCAACCAAGCGCGCGAGTAATCAGCGAAAGCCCCTGACTGAGGCCTGAATAGGTAAAAAACTGTGCGGTCTCGATCAGCAATCCGAGAATGAAGCCAAAACGAAGTGCCGCTACCGAACCGCCAAGCTTGGCCTTGCTCCGCCGGGCGACGAGGATACCGATAGGCAATGTAGTCGCGACTTCGATTGCGGGACGCAACAAGGACCACATGACTCCCCGATGCTCGGCGGTGTCGGCCTGCCACCAGCTCCAATTGTCCGAAGCCGCCTTGATGGCCAGTTCATGGGCCGACAACACGAAGTCGTAAGGAAAAAGCGCGAGGGCGACAAAGGCAAACAGGTACGACTGCAGGATCAGGTTGAGAAATCGCGTGTGGTCGACCAAGTTGGTGCTGAGCAAGCTGCGAAACCATGCAGTTCCATAAGCTGCCAGCACGATACCGACAATGCTGCCCAAAGATTCGGCAAGGATATCGTTGAGGGAAACGGTGCGAGGAGGAAAAAAAATTTGCGCAAATTCGATAGCGAGTGCCAGACAGCAACAAAAGACAGCAGACAAGGCCAGCCTGGACAGGCGACCATCACCCGATTGCTTTTCGCTCAGCAGATTGGCAGCAAGAAAACCAAGCGGAATATAGAGAATGCCATTGGCGATCCAGTCGGCGCGACTTTCGATCCCCAAGCGAAGCATCGGCATCTGCTGGAATCTGGCCCAGGCCCAATCGAGTGGATGGGCGTGGAACTCCAGAGGAACCAGGCTTCCGTAGATGACGAACGCACAATAGGCGAGGAGCCAGTAGAAATGGTGCCAGCTGCTACCGCGCTTGGCCATCTAATAACTACCGAACCCGAACGGCATTTCTGACGTCCTGAAAAAACGGCATCGGATCGGTCAGGCTCCAGACGTAGTAGCGAACCGACGGACGCAAGAAATCGCCAAGAAAACGGATTATTTCCGCAAATGGCTTGGCCACAAAGGTTCGATCACGGATGCGGTTTCGCTGAAACAGGATGCGGACCAAGCGCTTCAACTCGGTAGCGACCATCCGGCAGCGAATATCCTCCCGCAAGAGCGGCAGGGTGGGCATTCTCCCCTCCCCCTGCAGGCCGTAAGAAAGCAAAGCGAACCCCGCCCCACAATGCATGGCCAAAGGAAAACTGCCCCAATATCGCCCATTGACCTCCATCAACAGCGCTCTGCCGCTAGCTGGATCATAGCGATATTCGACCATGGCCACCCCCTCCCAGCCGATGCTCTGCAGAAGCTCGATAGATTTGTTCTGCAGCGCACTTTGACAATCGAGGGGTACGGCATCGCAGACGCTGGAGAACCCCCCTTCCGGTGGCCACTCTGCAATCCGGATATGCTGGAAGCGACGCACGGCTTCCCCGTTGTGCATAAAGAAAAACTGACCGAGTCCGACCCCGGGACAATACTCCTGGACGAGAGGCCAAACGGCGATCGGCCGGTAACGCTGTGCCGCGACGAGGAACTCTTCGGCCGAATAAACATATTCCGCCTTGATCATGTCGATTCCCGCAGCGGACAGGGCGCCCGCAACGAGATTGGGATCTGACCATTTGAGCACGGCGGGAAAAGGAAAGGATGCTGCCAAGTGCTCGACTTCCGCCCATCTGCCGGGACAAAGACTGGCGGGAGTAGTCAAACCAACAGCCCGAGCAGCATCAAGAGTCCTCTGTTTATCGAGAACAATGTCGAACGCCTCGCGCGATGGAACAAGCGGTCGGATCACGCCCATTTCGTCGGCATGGTCGATCAACCAGCGCGTATTGGCTTCGGAAACGGTCAACAAATAGCCCGGGCCGTATTGTTCCCCGAGAGCTCGAATCTCGCTCAATCCCTCGTCGCTGCGGGGATGTTTCAGAACGGTGCCAGCGGTCAGATAACGTGAGCGCAAGCCGATGGCGTCAGGACTGAGGGCGATTCCGATCACCGGGATTCCGGCCCGGCCCAGCTCGCGAACCAAACCCAGGCCAATTTGGGACTCCAGGCCGAGAACATAACAGGGTGGCCGGCACGTCAAATCAGACATTTCTCGAGGCTCCTGCAGCAGTGGTGGCAGGCATCAGCCTTGAAAACCGTCTGATCAGCCATTGACGCAGGTCTTGCCGACGGTTCTCGGTGAAGTGACCGACCACGCCGACGGATCCGGCCATCAGGACGGTGACGGTAACCCAGAACCAGGGGGTTTTCGGGTCGCCCTGGACGACGCTCCCCCAGAAAAGGAAAAGAGGCTGATGCAGCAGATAGAGCGTAAAGGTGTAATTAGCCACGAAACGGACAGGCTTTTCGACGACCATAAGGACACTTCCATGGGCCGCCGCAACGTTGCGCATACCGGCAAAATTCATGAACACCAAAACCCCCAGCAGGTAGTCGGCAACAAAAAACTTGGAAAAGGTCAGGGAACGGTGAAGATCGGCACCAATAAGGCTTTTCAGCCATTCAGAGACAATCTCGCTTATACCCCAGGCGTGATAGAGAACAATCCCAACGATAGAAACCAACACCATGCTCCACGATGCTACCGGAGACATCTCGCGCGGTGCCCGCCAATGATAAAGGAGCACCCCCAGCCACCAGATCGGTGCGAGAAGAATGACCTTCGGCCCAATGATCAACATTGTCACCGCCACAATCAGAAGTCCCTGACGACGAGGCAGAAACATCACCATGCCAAAAGCGACGTAGTACCACCATTCATAGCAGATTGACCAATAAGGCACGTTCGAGAAACTGGTAATCGAAATCAGCCATATCTCGTTGACCAGCAACAGGCTGCCGCCGATGCGGGCCATGAACTGGTCGTATGGATAGCCTTCATAGATATCACGGTAGAGCTCTCGACCAATACTGTCGAGCACGATGGTCAATACCAAGGCAGGAATGGCTACCGAGAAAACCCGCGAAATTCGGCTGGCAGAATAGGCTGACAGAGTCGTCTCCTTGGTGGTCGTCACGAAAGCGATGACAAACCCGGAGAGGACGAAAAAGACAATCACCGCGCTATGGCCAAAATTGCTGGCGGGAAGAATCTGCTCAATCAGGAAACGCTGATTTGAATGGTATAAATAAACCAATACGGCAGCGATGAAGCGAACCAGGTCGAGGTAGACCGAGAAAGGGCGATTCATGAGTTATCAGCAGGATTCCGGTTCGATTTATTTTCGAGTAAAGACGATGGAAATACAGTGTCAAGAATATACAGAGGCCTCTGTTTGACTTCGTTGAACACGCGGCCGAGATATTCACCTAGGATGCCGGTAAATAGCAACTGAATACCGCCCAGGAAGAGCACAACAACCATCAGCGATGGATAGCCGCGCACCGGATCGCCGTAGGCGAGCGTCTTGTAGATGACGACCAACGCATAGACTAAAGCAAGCATGGCAATGCCCAGCCCGAAGTAGGTGGCGATCTTTAGCGGGGCGATCGTGAATGATGTAAAGCCTTCCACAGCCAAATTCCACAGTTTCCAGTAATTCCACTTTGTCTGGCCTGCCGCGCGGGGATCGCGTTTGTAGTACACGGGTTTGGAGCGGAATCCGACCCAGGCAAACAACCCCTTCATGAAGCGGTGATGCTCCCGTAACCCGCCCAATGCCTGAATAGACCGCTGGGTCATCAATCGAAAATCACCGGTATCCTTTGGGATCTTGACGCGACTGATGGCTTGCATCAGGCGATAAAAAGTGTGGGCCGTCAGCTTCTTGAGCCACGTTTCGCCTTCACGTTCAGTCCTCACGGCATAGACAACATCAAATCCTTCCCGCCATCCCTCGATAAATTCGGGAATCATCTCGGGAGGATCCTGAAGGTCGGCATCGATGATCACCACGACATCCCCACAGCATTGATCCAGGCCTGCCGTCAGTGCAATTTCCTTACCAAAGTTTCGCGACAGATCGACGACCGTAACATTTGGATCCTGCTGCCTGAGCCCCGTCATGACAACCAGCGTGCTGTCATTGCTTCCGTCATTAACGAAGACAATTTCATAGGGAACGCCGAGCGCACGCAGAACAGTCGAAGTACGTCGGTAGAACTCGGGAAGCACCTCCTCTTCGTTGTACGCAGGGACCACGACAGAAATGCTCGGGGTCCATTGGCGACTCTCGGCTGAGGCACTCAATCGTTCGGCTGAGGAAATATCCATTTTCGACTCACAATGTAGTTAGTCATTAAAATGAAGCCGGTCGCCAGTAGCTGCGCAACCAAATAGTGCATTCCCTGGCTCACCAAAGCGCCCAGCAAGAGTGCATTCAACCCCAGTCCGACGCTCGCCATAAGCAGATACCTTGGCAAAGCTTCCCGATGTTGGCGTTCGCTCTGGAAAGTGAAAACGCGATTCAGCCAGTAATTAACCAACGCGCCGAGAACAGCGCCACATGATGTAGCAAGAACTGGCAATACCGAAAACCCGGAAACCAATGCGATCAATAGCAGGTAATGAAATAAGGTACCCACTGCGCCAACAGCGGCAAATTTCGAAAACTGATTGGCAAAAGTCTTGATCATCGGTCGGTATTGAGGCGCTTTCATATCTGGCAGACAGGTTCAAAGATGCTTGCGGGATCTCGTCTCTTCATCTCTCACTCCCACCGGACGTGCCTTGAAGAGACGCAGCCTTTGTGCATTTACAGCCGCCCAGGAAACCATTAGGAATATGAATGGCATGGCCGGATAGTGGTAACGCGACTGCCCCGAGAAGACAATGCATAAGGCACTCGAAAACCCGACGAGAAGCAAGCCCAGAAACAAACGAGGGTTAGCCGTACACAAACGTATTTGAACGATGGAAAAATACGCAAAGGCAAGCATCACCAGACCATAAAAGCCCTGGTTGACATAGCGTATCGAGCGGAACCATATTTTTTTTTGCTCATACTCGGGAGTACCCAACTGGTAGGCCCATTCACTTTCTCCATCAGGCCCCCAGAGACGTAGCATTTTCTTGGGAATGAGTGACAAAAATGTTCCAGGATGTTCTCGAATCCATTTCCAGCCCAGCGCCGATGCTCTTTTGTCAGCGGCGACTTGGTCTGCAACGGAGAACTTCGCCTCCTTGACCAATGGATCGGACTCTGAAAAATTGTGGGCATAGTCGCCAACGACCGAAGGATTGTTCCCGGTCAGCAGGGTCATGCCACCATTTGTTGAGACCAGGACGAATGAGCCAAATACGTTGTAATTGCGAAAACTCCACGGTAGAACTACCAGCAGCGCGACAAGCCCAACCAGAACAGCCCGTCCGGTGGCAATCTTGAAAGACTGAAGTGAGAACCTGTCGAGCAGGCAAAGCAATGCAAAGAAAGGCGCCAGAAGGATGGTCTGGGTTTTGACGAGCGTTGCAAGACCAAGGATTAGTCCGCCCCCCAATAATCGCCAAGTATCTTCTGATCCGATCAGAAGCACCGCACTGACCAAGAGCAGCGCAACGTACAAAATCTCTGTCAACACCAACGGGGTATAGCCGATCCCATTGATGTGCAGCGTAAAAAGCAGGACGGTCAGGCCCGCAACCTGAATATTGGCGGAAAGACGAATCGCTAAAACATAAAGCAGCCAGAACGAGGCCCCAGCAAGCACGACATTGGCAAGTTGCACGGCAAGGAGTGATGGGCCGGTAAATGCGAAAATTCCGGCTAGAAATGCCGGGTAACCAACCGGCCAATAGGCGGTGGGGATGCCGCTTTCCGAATACTCACCCTGTAGATGGAGAATGGTGGCGCGCTCTAGGTACCATGCACCATCCGACATGGGAGTAACCGGGACTAGGAATACCAGCGCCAGACGCACCAGGATGAACACGGCAAAACAAACGAGAACAAAGACCCGGCTTTCGAGAACTGGCCCGAATTGAATGCGAAACGTCATCGCAACCCCTCCCTTTGGTTTGCAGACCCTGCATCGCATTAGGATTGTGCTCAGCACAAATGGTTCGTCATTCAATCAAAATAAATGCTCACGTTCTTTTTCTCCCAATGTACGCGGCTCGTAACCGCGAGGGATTAGCCGAACAGCCTTCGCGCCAATTGTTCGCCGTGTCGTCGCAATGTCGCCGCCATGCCAGCGTGCGCCATATTTTTTTGCCCCGACTCAATACCAATCATAGGTGCCGGGCTGAACTTGCTCACCTCAAACTTGTCAGGATTTCCGGCCAGAAATGCGCAGAGTTCCTCAAAGCGCCTGACAACAATCCCATCGGGTTCACAACGCCCCTGTTTCAGCATTTCAAAATTGTGCGAGAGCACAACGAAATGCTGGATGCCATTATCGGCGGCCGACTCAAGTGCCTCGCGCAATTCGGCGGCACTACAGGCACCGACCTGGGCGGGCCTCAGCTTGCCCAATCCATCCCGGAATACGGTCATCGGAAAAATGGAAACGCCTTCCAACTGCTGCGGATGGTGAAAATCCAGCATGCCCCGCAAATCGACGCCGCTATCCGGATGCACCGCGTTGAGGCTGCTATCGAGGATGATCCCGCAATGCCGAAGGGCACGATAGGTATCTGAATTGCAGGCAAAGCTGCCAGCCCGGAAGGCGGTGATCCGATCGCACCCGGCACGCGCCAGAAGATCTCGTCCATAGTTGAGTAGCACAATTTGCTCATCCAGCGTGTAGTACGAGAGATGCTGGCGCTTCCGGTTGGCTCCGGGAAAGAGCAATGGCCGGATTTCATCGGTCCATTCGGGATGCAGATGCAATTGGACATCGTGTCCCGCGGCCTGAATCATCTCGACGATGATTGCCAAATGCTCGATACCGAAACGCCCGGCAAACAGAGGTTCGACAAAAAACACGCCTTTCAGCCCGTGGCGGTCGAGAATCTCCAATGTCTTTGGCAAGGCGTACTGCCCCCGCTTGGAACGGCCATAGACGTAACGCTCGAAGCTGGCCGGAAACCGCTCGTCAAGGCTCTCCCAGCCGTCGCACCAGACCTCGATGTCAAAAGTGAGATAGACCTTCATGGCTTGACGCATGGACTGTTCGCGCTGCGCAGTTCATCGACGAGATTTACGACCGCCGAATGCAGGATGGAAAAACATGTTCGGAAATACCTGTCGGATAGCAGGTGCGGATCGTGAATGTGAATGCGGTGGGGACGAGACCAGTGTCCGAGCAAGGCGATGGCATCGGGAGGAATGCCTCGCCGAATCAACTCGCTGGCATGTCTGACCTCCATGACGAGTAACAGGTCGCCGGGGACAAATACATAGTCGGAAAAATCGGTGGCCTTGTGTGCCGAAAGATCGTGGCCATAGATAGGAGCAGTTTCAACAGCTGTCTCGAATGCGCGAGCGCCGGTGGTGGTCGACAGCCCAATCGAAATCGTCCGCACACCAAGCGTGTCTGCAATAACGCCAGCAAACGCGCTGCGATTGATATTTCCTAGGCAGACGAAGACCAGTCGGTTCACCCGATCCGGCCGCAACTCAACAAAAGTGCGCAAGCGACCGGAAAGAAACTCTGCTTCGCCAAGCATCAGTCGTACAAAGCCGCGAAATGTCCCGTAATTGATGTCTATCAGCGAACGAAGCCTGTCATTCAATGTGTGTAGCGATCCAGAATTCATTTCAATGGCACCAACCGTGAAGCCATGTTGCTATAACAATGTTTTTCAAATCGGCAATTTCTTTGTTGTGATCTTTTGGCAAGAGTAACCTCGGGAGTCTCACGTGTTTTTGGCCTGAGCAAACAGCCAAGAGCATTTTTCGCTAGGGTAGCATCTAGAACTTGTCAAAGCGTTATCGAATCAAGCTTGGTGCGTCTCTTTGCAGACACGCTATCAGCATAATTCAGTTCCATTTTTATGCGACATTGGCATTCTTTCAACAGCCTCACGCCGTGATATTTTCCACAACGTCATAGCCGCTGATCAGAGATAATCGGGTTCCCTGATTTTTTCGGCAGAAAGAAGTGAGGCAAGGTGGAGCTCACCCCCCAACAACCACAAGTCCTGATTCTGGATAGCTTTACGGCGCTACGCAATCTCCCGTGGCCACAATCCGTTGACCACGGCGCTACCGATATTTTCTTCACCTGCGACTGGTTCGAGAATCTCGCCAGCACGGGGTTTGACGCTGGCGCCCGCCTGCACCTCGTTGTCGTGGAAGTTGACGGTTCACCCTGTGCCTGTTTGCCGATGGCTGACAATGTCCGTTCTGAAAACACCGCCCCCACCACGCTCACCAGTCTCAGCAATTTCTATAGCTGCCTTTTTGGTCCGATCGGCAGTTGCGGCAGCAAGGCTTCCGAGACGTGGAATCTGGTATGCCGGAAGATCAAGGCAGCCAAGCCGCAATGGCCGGTAATCAACCTGCGCCCTCTTGATGCCGATAGCCACTTTTTCAGCGCTATGAAGACGGGACTGAAAAACGCCGGCTACTGGACGGATAGCTACTTCTGTTTTGGCAATTGGTATCTTGATGTTGCCGGCCGCACCTTCGAACAATATCTGAAGAGCCTGTCGTCGAAACTGCGCAGCAACATCTCCCGCGCCAGGAAAAAACTGGATGCCTCGGGACCATGGGACATCGTCATCCACGTCGCTCCTGGCACCGAATTGGACGAAGCGGTTACCTCGTTTGAACGGGTTTACGCTCTAAGCTGGAAACAAGCCGAGCCCTACCCGGAATTTATTCAAGGCTTGTGCCGGACTGCAGCGACCAATGGCTCGCTGCGCCTCGGGGTACTGCGTTACAACGGCGAGGCGATTGCCGCCCAGCTGTGGTTGGTAATCGGCGGTCGAGCACTAATCTACAAAATTGCTTATGACCATGCACAGGCAGCACTATCCGGCGGCGCAGTACTGACCGCCGAAATGATCAGACGCGCCATCGATATCGACAAGGTTCGGGAGGTGGACTACCTGAGCGGCGATGATGCCTACAAACGTCACTGGATGTCGCACCGGCGAGAACGCTTCGGCATCGTCGCGTTCAACCCCGGCACCGTCACTGGCCTCCTGGCAGCAAGTCGGCATTTCCTGGGCCGCTGGGCTCGCCGGGTCATTACGACGCTTCGCCAACGCTTTCCGCGTAAAAACAATGCCCCAGAATAGCCGGTCGCCAAGCAACCCACCGAATCCATAGACCTGCAGTTTGTCTTCCAGCCACGATCCCTCAAGAACCAACAAACCGGCCTACCCAAGCCTGATCAAGCGAAACGATATGAACACCATTTCAGAATCCAGCTCCGCCACCGCCCAACTATGCCTCGGCAGTCCCCGCTTTACCGAGGCCAGTCTGGCCGCGCTAGCCAAAACGCAGGGAACGGCCAGCGCCTGGGCCTCAGCCTTCGAGCGCGACGGCGTCGCCAGCCCGCTTCAAGCGGCCGGCGATTTTGCGGTGGCCATTCGCGATGCGGCAGGTCGGGTCTTTCTGGCCGTGGATCGCTTTGCCATCCGCACCCTCTGCTACCGCCAGGATGGCAACACGCTACGCTTCGCCGAGCGGGCCGACGCCTTGGCCGACGCAAGCACGGCGATCGATCCGCAAGCCATCTTCGACTATCTCTTCTTTCACAACATCCCGTCACCCAGGACCATTTTCAAGGACATCTACCGGGTTCCCCCCGGCCATTACGTTCTTTGCGAAAACGGCAAAGTCACGGTCGCGCCCTACTGGATACCGACCTTCAACGAAAACCACAGAGAATCCTTCGAAAGCTTTCGCGGCACCTTCCTCGACATCCTCGGTGAAGCCGTAAAAACCCAGACAGAGGGCTACCAGCACCAGCAGATCGGCTGCTTTCTCAGCGGCGGCACTGACAGCTCTACCGTCGCCGGTCTGATCAACAAAGTTTCCGGACAGCGTACCGCCAGCTACTCGATTGGCTTCGACGCCCAAGGCTACGATGAGATGGAGTATGCCCGGATCGCCGCTCGACATTTCAATACCGAGCATCACGAGTACTACGTCACACCGGCAGACCTCGTGCAAGGCATTCCCGAAGTCGCGGGTTCCTACGATCAGCCCTTCGGCAATTCGTCGGCACTGCCGGCCTTCTATTGCGCCAAGGTGGCCAAGGCGGATGGTGTCGACAAGATGTTGGCCGGCGATGGCGGTGACGAACTGTTCGGCGGCAATACCCGCTACGCCAAGCAACGTGTCTTCGGCTGGTATGACAACATTCCGAAGCTGGTGCGCAAAGGATTCCTCGAACCCGTCCTGGCTCTGCCTGGCATGGATCACATTCCGCTGATCAAAAAAGGCGTAAGTTATGTCGAGCAAGCGCGGGTACCGCTACCGGACCGCACCGAGATGTACAACCTTTTGCTAAGGCTTGGCCCGGAGAAGGTCCTGACCGCCGATTTTCTCAACCGGGTGGATCAATCCGACCCCCTGCGCATGCAGCAGGAAACCTGGCGGGCCGCCAAGGCTGACTCGCAAATCAACCGCATGCTCGCCTTCGATTGGCGCTACACCCTGGCGGAAAACGATCTGCCGAAGGTTTGCGGCACCACCAAGCTTGCCAACGTCGAAGTCGGCTTCCCCTTCCTCGATGACCGGCTGCTAGAGTTCTCGCTCGGGCTTCCGCCTGACTACAAACTCAAGGGTCTGAAACTGCGCTGGTTCTTCAAGGAAGCGCTGCGGGGCTTCCTCCCCGATGCCATCATCACCAAAAAGAAACACGGATTCGGCCTGCCATTCGGTGTTTGGGTATGCACCGACCAAGCCTTGCGCAGGCTGGCGGAAGACACCCTGGCCTCCCTGAGCCAGCGCAACATCGTCGAACCGGCCTTCCTCCGCAGCCTGGTTAGCGACCTGCTGCCGGCCCACCCCGGCTACTATGGCGAATTGGTGTGGATCTTGATGATGCTGGAACAGTGGCTGCAACAGCATGCCCCGACGTTCCGGGCCTAACCTCTCTGCTCCAATGATCCGATGACCTGCCTGACCTGCCCGCGGAGCAATCTTTGACCGACCGCAACTCGCTGGTTGCCACTGCCGAGGCACATGGTGGCAGCGAGCTTGAGCGGGTGGACTACCTGGACGGTTGGCGGGGCATCGCGATCGCCCTCGTTCTGCATGAACACTTTATCGGTCCGCCTGGGTGGCTGATTAGTGGCCGATTCGGCGTAGATGTCTTTTTTTGTCTCTCGGGCATGTTAATGAGCAACATCCTGTTTGTCCGGGGAGTGCCGCTCAGTACCTTTTACCAACGCCGGGCAAGCCGGATTCTTCCGGTCTTCCTCTTGTTCGTGCTGGTCAGCCACACCATTGCCTGGTGGGCCAACAAGCCATTTTCCTGGGTCGAGTTCGTATCGACGGTGCTGTTTCTTCGCACCTACATCCCCGACTCCCCGGATATCTGGCACTCCAGCCTGCCAATCGGGCACCTCTGGTCACTCAATGCCGAAGAACACTGCTACATTTTTCTCAGCCTGCTCACCCTGCTCACCTTCCTCAAGCAATGGCGGGGCGTTGTCCTGATAGCTGCGGGAATTCTCTCAATAGCAATCCATATTGCCTATATCAAGCTACCCGGGCTTGCCCCGAAATCCGGCGCATTGGGAACCGAAGTCGTGGCCTCACACCTTTTGCTCTCGGCCGGCTACTTTCTGTTTCGCCATCGAATGGCCCATCTGGTGAAGCCATGGATGCCGGTGATCACCTTCATCGCCACCGCATACTGCTATACGACTTTCGCCCCGTGGTGGAGCGCAATGTTGATATCACCCTTCCTGCTGGCCTTTACGGTCAATCACTTGTCCGAAACGCCGGCGCTGGTACGGTCATCGCTGGCCCATCCAGCAATTCGTCTGCTGGGCATCTGGTCGTACTCGATCTACATCTGGCAGCAACCTTTCTACTCTTTCAGAACCAGCTTCCCTCCCGGCGGCGCCCTGCTTGCTGCCATGCTAATCAGCCTGGCTTCCTTCTATCTGTTCGAGAATCCGGTCAGGGCCTGGCTAAATCGAAACATGTAGGAAAAACAAGCTTTACTGCAGACTCTAGAGATAGCGCCAAGTCTGCTAAGACTGCCGCATCACCATGGTAAAAGCGCTGATCATCCATTCTATTTGTGCGGGTTCAAGTGCCTGATGACACGGCAAATGGATGAGATGAGTCCGATACGTCCCTGCAACCTGGCAATCGGACAGCATCATTTCGTCCCATCGCCACAATGGAAAGCCCAGCCGTTTCAGCAAAACGAAATGTTCCTGCGGATTTTCGATGTAACAAGGAAACATATAGGGAACAACGTCTTCGGGCAGTTCTGAGAAAAGAGGCTTGCAGTTCGGCAGCCCGCGCAATACATCTAGCCATCGAAGGAAATTTCGTCTGCGTAGTTCAATGAGTTCGGAAATATTTGTGTGCCGGACTATCCACCGGGACAACTGCGCAGATTGCCTCGCCTCGTCGGATATTTGGTAATGAGGCGATATCGCCGCCTGCGATATCAACCCATCCAACGGCTGCTTGGCACCGGCAAGCAGAATCCTTTTCAGTTCGGAATCGAGAGCCGCAACATTCTCATTAGCGAGTTGTGGCACAGATCGGGGTGACCGGACATCTTGCAGGCACTGCAACAGCAAACTGGCTTCGGCTTTGGCCTGACGCCTTTTTCCGGAGAAGGTGCAGGCTTGTGATGCGTTTTTCGACCGCAAAACCCCACCCTCGATACACGGGAAAAACTTGTAGGGACTTGCCACCGAATAGTCGCCAACCGATCCGACCAGCCCCAAATCAGTCTGACCAAAATAGCTATGGGAACAATCCTCGATCAACAGAAGCTGGTGTTCTGCACAAAAAGCAACGAGTTCTGAAAGGAATTGGGCAAACCCGAAATAATGCGGCACCAGCAATGCACGTGGCGCAGGCGATTTGAAGCGCAGGACAAGATCGTGTATTGAGTCCAAATTTGGCCGAAGATCAGGCGTCAGGGAATACAAGTGGACGGTAGCGCCCAGACGAAACGCCGGGTCTATCATGGTCCGACAGTGATAGGCCGGAGCCAACAATGCGCCTCCCGGCCCAATTCCTGCCGAGCGAAAAGCCTCCAGAAGAGCGTAGCGCCCTCTGACAAAATGCTGGACTTCCTCCTGAGCGAAAACCGACGGCTTGCTATCGCCCCATCCAAAAGACAGAGAATGCAGCGAAAACCGGGGCAAGACAGGAACTTTTGCCGGCGGGAAATTACACGGCGAAGGATCGAATTGATATATTCGTACAGACAAACCGGGCATCTCGTCTGAAAAGGTTAACGAACGGACTCTTGTGCCTCGACCGATGCATCTTTCTCGCTTTCACTATTGGGGGATCGTGATGCCTCAGGATCACTTTTCTCATCCGTAGTCTTCGGTTTGAGGACGGGATCGCTCCATTTGCCAATCCGCTTCAATTTATTTCTCAACCCGGGTAGCGGAAAGCCTTGCTCATAGGCTTGGTGAGCAAAAGCTAGCGACTTCTGATAATTATGAAGATCGAAATACGCCAAGCCCAGGTTATAGGCCAGATTTGCATTTTCCCCCTCGAACTCCGAAGCTTTTTCCAGTTGCACTACTGCCAGCTCCGCTCTATTCGTTTTCAGCAAATAGATTCCGAAAAGCATACGCACCGTGGCGTCTTCATCACGAAAGCGGATCGCTCGATCAAACCAGCAATCCACAGTAAACCCGGAGCCAGCGGGCTTGGTAACCTTCTCTTTCTGGGCAAGATTGGACATCGCGAGCAAGGCACGTGGATGATTCGGAAAGACCATTAACGTGTAATGAATGTCTGCTCCGATAACCGCTGTACTCTGTCCACGTCGCAAACGCTCTACGTCCTGCGTGAAATGCGCATTCTCGACAAGATTGCGTCTTTCCGGAGGCGAAGCATGATAATCAAATGGCCCGAAATGGTTCGTTAACGGACCACACGCAGTCACGTCGGCGTAGGCGAGGTTCTGCACCCAAACCATTCCAACAGCGCAGGCAAACCTGGCAAAAACAGACCCTGTGCGGCCATTAGCGGAAATGCGCATCGACTAACCTTTCGAATGCAACTGCTTGAAATTCGACAATGCCCAGTATATCCACGCTCTCGGGCGAAATACCGAATGACGGGAAGCCTCTCTGAATGCGGCGGCAGCGACAGCGGGGTTGCCTTTCCAATAATGGAAATAGCCGTGGCTGAAACAGAGGTTGAACAACCGATCGCGCAAACGGGCATCCACACCCCGACCGCTGACGCCCTCCTCTGATCCAAATTTCCGAAGCGTGCGTAGCAGAACCTGGTATTCGTTATTTTCTGCTCGAGGAACACAAGTCGTACTCTGGGAATGCACCCGGTAACAGGCCAGCGTACGGTTCAACTTGTCGGCCCGAAACTCCCGGGAAATGCGTAACCACAAGTCATAGTCCTCACCAGTACGTAACTGCTCATCGAAACAACCCACTGTTTCAAAAACCGGTTTCCGTACCATCGCGGTGATGATGTGGACAATGTTGTCGAACAGCAATTCGCGGTAAATCCTGCCCGAGTGCTCGGCGACCAGAGTTGTTGAACCTTGATCGTTTTGCCGCACAGGCGGAGGGGGAAACGAGCCATCGGAGCGTCCGTCCCAACGGACAAATTTGCCATAGACCAAGCCGACATCGGGATGCTCGGCCAAGTAACGAACCTGCACCGACACTTTGCCCGACAACCACAGGTCATCGGCATCGAGAAAGGCAATCAACTCGCCACGTGCGTCTGCGATGCCTTTATTTCTTGCCGCCGCTGGGCCACCGTTAATCTGACGAATCACCCGCACCCGCTCACCCAGACTTTCCGCCAACTCCGCCGTTCCATCCGATGAGCCATCATCAATAACGATCAATTCGATATTCGGATAATCCTGATCAAGGACGCTACGGATTGCCTCTTCAATATAGAGGCTGGCGTTATAGGCCGGCATGATGACCGAGACTAGCGGGCCATTTCCAATCATAAATTTTTATCCATTTCAGGAAATACGGGTCTTAATTGCCTTAACCAAGCTAGGCCCTAAATCTGTCAGCTTATGCAAAAAACCCGGATCATTTATCTTTTGCCGATAGAGCTGCGGATGAATGCAGTCCATGAAAGAGTTATTTGTCAATTCATTCAAACCCGCCAATTTTAGGGACGAATATTGGCTACTGCCTGACCTGGCATATAGAAATGTATTCTGCCTGTACCAGTAGCAAATATCTTCATTCCCCCAAAAAGTCGGCCTGAATAAATCGAATGGCACAAATCCTTGCTGTTCGAAGTAGACAGCCCAATATGATGGCATTTGCTCATTAAGATGATTTGCACCGCCTTGTCCAACAGAGGCAGCCCCAAACAGCACACAATCTGCACTAAAACACAAGGACTCAACGAAGCGTTCGGCATATTTAGCCTCAAGGTGCTCAGCCACCTCAAGACTCATGGCCAAGTCGATTTTTTCCTCGGCACGAAATCCATCGTTAAGATCGCCCGCTCGAAAAACTATTTCGGGATCGAGCATCTGCGACTTATCGTTCCAAGGACCGTCATAGCCAACTAACGTATCGCTCCCTAACTCTCCACATGCTTTTAGCCAAGTTCCGCGACCGCAGCCAACATCAAGAACGGAACGCGGTTGTATATAGTTCCAAAGATGTCTCAAGTAAATACGCGCCGACTCCAATGATGCTGACATTTGCCAGTCATAGAAGCTCTGGTTATAAAATTTCCCGGCCGGAAGTACCAAATTTGCATTCGATGTTGAGGTGGTTTTCATGAGCAGTTACTCCCAATCATTCTGATAGTGACTCGAAATATTTAACTACGCCCCCAACAATTTATTATATCTACGTGTTTTTACCGCTATTAATGTAATACGAAATAAAAATATAAATACTAATTACTCTTGCATCCCATAAAAATTAGTCATTCGCCCCCCGAAAAAATGGTGAAAACAATATGGCAATTCCGGTTTTAACCTTCTGAGTGGCCGATAGCTTGTCCCAGCCGATTTGGCTTGCGATATCAATTACTGTCTTGAATTTACGTGATGAAAAAGCGGTCCAATGTGCCTCAACCAATCCCTGATGAATAGCAAACAGAATTGCTTCCTGCTCCTCAGCAGTAAGAAATTGTCGCTTTATCAGACGCTGCCAAACTGCAACTCTACCTAAGCTAACAAGTTGTTTTCCAACCGAAAAATTTCCGGCGTGGCAACGATATCGAACGCTAGGTTTCCAAATCATCCCAAGCCTCCCCGCCTTTATCGCCCGAAAAACGTAGTCGAAGTCTTCAGCCTTTTGCCCACGCAGTGCAATGTCCCAAAAACCAACACGTTGCTGAAGGTCACGCCGAATCGCAAGGGTCGAAGGCCAGAACGGATTGACAGGAAAGAGGTGGGTCGTTGGAAAACTACCGACAATCGAGACATCCGCATCAAGGGGCTGAGATATCCCTTTAAAGAAACCAGGAGACTGTCTGGTAATTTCCTCAAAAACACCTGTCTCGGATAGGCCATCAGCATCAAACTTTCTGAAGTCACCAAAGATCAGATCAACCTGATTGGTTGATATCAACTCCATCAGCAGTGCGTGCCGGTCTTTTTCCCATAGATCATCATCGTCGAGAAAAGCTATCCAATCGCCTGTCGATTTTTCTATTCCTAGATTACGGGCACTTTGCATTCCGCCGTTGGGCTGCCAAAAGTAGTGAAATGACGTGCCGAAACGTTCCACGACAGCTTTCGCAGAACCACTGCCGCCATCATCTACCACCACGATTTCGTGCAATGAAACGGTTTGATCAGCCAAAGAAACAAGAGTTTCCTCAAGAAGGTCATCTCTGTTGTAAGTGGTTATAACAACTGAGACACTCTGGCGATTTGGCGACAAGTCCATGACGATGGCCTTTCAGGATTTTGGTTTCAGGGCTCTGCCAACTGCGCGTGCTAATGCTCCAAACAGAAATTTCAACCGTTTCAACTCAGGTTGAATCTGCTGGCTTAACAGCCAGTAATGCATTGCCTCCTTAAAGGAGCCTTGCTTGGACAATGCATATGCCAGATCAAAGGTGTATCGACTGGCCGCCTCTTTCAGAAGCTCCACCGCCTCGGCCGACACCCCGGCTGGAGGATCTCGGTAGAGGCGCAAGGTCATTTCAGCCCCTGACCTTAACTGTGCCAGCACCCTATCTGGTAACGAGTGATAACCTTGGCCGTCGACTCGCTGCCGATAGAGCGGCCGATTGAGTAACGCACAACGTGAGACAAGTGCCGCGCGCAATGCCCATTCACAATCCCATAACAAGCAATCGGACCGGTGCAAACCAATTTTTTCCAGCGCCGAACGCCTCACGACGGGGCGCTGAAAACACATAGGAACGGTGCGCAGCAGGGCTGCCAGAAGGCGCTGATCAAAGCGCCATAAATCCGCCTCCACCTCCATCGGCTGGGCAATCGAAAAAACGCGCGCCAAGGCGGACTCATGCCCGAGTTCTTCATCTACCGAATTATTGCCGAACCAATCAACCCCCATAAACAGGACATCGACTTCCGGATAACGATTCAGCACATCAACGGCCGATTCCAAAAAACGGGCCTGATACAGATCGTCGTCATCCAGATAAGCAATTACATCCCCGTCGGATTTATAGGTTCCTGCGGCTTTGCTTGCTGCCCCACCTATCGACTTGCCATTTCTCAGCAACTCAAATTTACCGGAAAATTCTGGCAGATCCGGAACGACGACGGCCGGTGTTGAGGCGTCATCGACGATGACGACATCCCACTGGCGCCATGTCTGCGTACAGACGCTTGAGAGCGCCTCAGCAAATAACGCAGCTCGATTATGCGTAGGCATCACCACGCTGACTCTGTTGATCGAATCAGTTTCGGTAGTTCCAGAAGTGGGCAGAAACATATTCATAAAAAATCAATCATGCAAAGAAAATTGCTAATTTCGAAACTTAGAGACTGCCATCGTGGCATCCCGCACGTGATCCCGGCAAACAACGAAAGCACCGATGATGTACACCACAGCCCCGACAGCAACAAGGCAGGCAAAACGGCCCGGTAATCCACTGACCGCCTCATATACCGAGCCTCTTGCCGCCTCAATTGCCCCCCACATGAGCAATGAGATGATGAAAGGCGAACCGACGATGCTCCACAAATGCTGCCATCCCAGATCGACAAGGCTGAAGGAAAGCCGCAAAAAAAGCAGCCAGACCAGCGCCATCAAGAGTTTGGAATACGCGACGCCGAGCACTCCCCAGTAAGCCCCTCCGAGGGTGGTCAGGGTTGCGATCACCGTCATTGCGAAATGCCATTTGAACGACAAGCCAACCCGATCAGTTGCGTTAAAAATCGGAGTCGCCACACTGCCCGCCGCCGAGAATCCGGATCCGATCGAGATGACCTGCAGAATTGGAATCATCGCCAACCACTGCGCCCCATAGAGCAATGGAACAAGCTCCTGCGCCACGGCAGCCATTCCAAAACCCACTGGCATAAATACTACAGCTAAAAGACGTCCACTACGCAAGATGCCGGCCCGAAATCGTTCGTGCTCGTTCTGGATTGCCGAAAAGGCAGGGAACAACACTCGTTGTAGCGGCTGAACCATTCGTACGCGAACTTCATCAGTCAGCGAACGGGCATTCTGATAATAGCCAAGTGACGTCGCACCCAATAGGCGACCAACCAGGAACAGGTCAAGATTCGAGTTCAGATAGAAAAGAATACCGTTCCCGAAATAACCACCATTGGTGCGCCAAGTCGAAGTGAGAAATATCCGGCTGAAACGGAATCTTGGTCGATAACCGATGAAATACGTATAGGCGATCGCCTGGAACACCACGCCAACCAGCCCACCAAACACGAGACTCCATACGCCGTAGCCATATCCTGCGATCAACACGGCCGTCACGGTACGGATGAGCAAGGTCCAGACCTGAACCCAGAAGTCCTCGCGAAACATCATCATCCTGGCCATCAGACTGCGCGGGACTACTGTCAATTCCTCAAAAATGAAAGAAAGACACAGAACCTGCAGCAACGCCCCGACCAATTCGTCGTTGAATATCTCGGCGGCAACCAGAGAGGTTCCGAAAACCACCCCGGTCAGCAAGACGCCAAGGCCAAGCGCAGCCCAGAACATTGTGTCCATCTGAATGCGGGAAATGCGGCTTCGTTGAACCAGAATTGATCCAAAGCCAAAATTCGAGAACAGGGCAGCCAATTCGGTCACCACGGTGGCCATGGCAATATGCCCGAAGTCAGCAGGAGTCAGCAGGCGCGCCAGAATGGCCATTGAGGTCACGGTAATTCCGGTCCGAATTGCGATGCCCAAAAAGGTAAACGTTGCCCCATTGACAACCCTCCGCCCAAGATTCTCGCTTGACGCAACAAACGAGCGCTGAACCAGCGTCAGTTGGCGAAGTGTTTTAGCCATTCAATTGTCATCCGTTCGATTTGAGAGCGCCATTCGGCGCTTGAAAACGTATGGTCAGCATCGGGGATTCCAGTTTGTGTGACAGCTGGCTGCTGAAGAATGGCAGCCAATGCCGGATCGACCTGAACAGCCTCGAGAAACTCCTTGGCGGTGTAGTCGTTCCCGCTCAGAAGCAGCAATATCTGCCCAGTGAAACTTTGAAGTCCGCGTACCATTTTTTTCTGAAATGGCAGCACTTCATTCTTTGCCGCCTGGCTTTTCCCTTGGCGGGTACGCTTAAGGCTGCCGACAAATCCACCAATTGCTCGCGTCAGCCCCAACTTCCCGGTCAGCAGCTTGCGCCAGAAATCGCCCTGTAGCAGACGTTGGCCGTAGTAATGCTTGATGTGTGCCCGGGCCAGCGTGGTTTCCGAACGCACCCAGGGATTCAGCAATACCAGGCCGCCCACCCGCGCATCGTGCGTTGCGTCCCAGTAAAGCAGGCTGGCCGAGGCCGCATCGCACAGTCCCCACAAAACGACGCGCTGGATCTGCGGGCAATTGGCCTGAAAGGCAGCGATGGCGGCGCCGATATCCTCGTTGACCGCCTCAAAGTCTCGCAGTCCGCCAGTGCTATCACCCATGCCACGATAGTCGAAGCGGATGCACGGATAACCGTCCCTTGCCAGCGCACGGGAAAGCAACAGAAACTGCCGATGACTGCCCGCCCGGTATTGCGGGCCACCAACCAGGATGACGACGCCGGTGGATCCCGGCTGTTCAGGCGTGGCGACAATACCGAGCAATTCTTCCCCGGCACAGGAAAAGGAGACGGCCCGCTCGGTAAAGCTCATTGTCCGGACTCCAGGGCCGCCATCGTTGCCGCAAGCAGATCCGGAGCATCTTCGATTTCACTGGTCTGCCAGAAACTAGGGCCGCGAACGACCTGAGCATCAACGGTGCAGCCGGCCACTTGCCACTGCCCAATGCACTTTTGCGAGACGGGGGCGAGGCTTGCATCTTCACGCGTTGACACCTCAAACCAGCTGACTCGCCCGGGACGAACCGCTGGTGGCTTCAGCTCCGCTTTCTCCAGACCATCAGCCAGTCCGGGTGACACCGAGTAGCCGGCAATTTCAACGGTTTGGCCGGCGGCAAGTTGCTGCCGCAGTTGCTCGGTAACCCCCTTGGCCTGACCTGAAGCCAGTTCACCAGCCATTTTGAGACGCATGAACTGCTGCCAATGCTGTTTTCCGGAAACCACCGGTTGCCAGAAGACGAGGTTCGCCGACTCCGGCAGCCTGGCCACAGCTTCGGTGGCCAGCAGACAACCTGCGCGCAGCCCCCAAAGGGTCAGCGGTGCGCGGCTTTGAGTACGGAGCCAATGGTAGGCCCGCGACACGTCGTCCAACCAGGCCTGCCACGTGGCATCGGCAAAGTCCCCGGCACTGTCGCCGCAACCCAGCAAATCGATCTGCAGCACATCGAACCCGGCCTCGGCCATGGCCCGCGCCTGTAGCGCGACCATCCGTCGGGATTTGTTCATCTCTTCAGCAAATGGATGCAGATAGATGATTGCTCCGCGCGCTTCGCCATTACCCGCGGAGTGGTAGAGACAAAAGCGTGCGCCCTGATCAGAGGGAAGAAAAAATGCCTGCAAGGCTAGAGGCACGGCACAGGAGAGGATGGCGCCAACTGAAGTTGTCGCCAAACGCTATCGCCGGAGCAAAACGAAGCGGAAATCGGCGCAGAGCGCCTGGTCTGTTGCGGCATTGGGGCTACGCCGTGCTAGCCGGCCAACTTGCCTTCAACGAAGTCGACGAGAGAGCCAACAGTTGCAAAGGTGCTCCCCTCGATCTCGTCGTCGTCGACGGTAAAGCCGAAACGCTCTTCAAAACCCGTAATCAGCGCCACAACCGCCATCGAATCGAGTTCGGGAATAGCCCCAAGCAAAGGCGTGTTCTTCGAGAACTCGGCAGAACGGCCATTCAAACTTAGAATTTCGTCCAGAAGGGACAGCACTTCTTTTTCGGTATTCAAGCCTTACTCCAACGACATCAGGTTACGGTCGCGGCATTATAGGCGGAGATTGGCGTTTTGACCGTGAGATACGCCACATCGTCATAAGCCGAACAGTCGCAAAATACATCCTGAAGTGTCCCTGAGGTATGATCGTTCGGCCTCAATCCCCCGAACCACTATCTTCATGGCATCAGCAAATTCTCTTGATCCCGTTGCAGAATTCACAGCCGGCAATTACCAGAAAAATGCGTAGTAACTGCTAGCCATGCCGCACGACCTGCATCACGTTACCCCGGCGCAGAAATCCGCTAATCCACCCTGTCGTTAATATTGGTTTATGTCCGAATCCTTCCTCTTGCACCAACTGATCACCAAGGCTGCCGCAAACAGACCGGATACCATAGCGCTGAGCTACGGCAAAGCAAACTTGAGTTATGGCGAATTGCACGAAGCGGTCACCCGCTTCGCCAGCGGCCTGATCGGCCTTGGCCTGCAGCGCGGTGAGCGCGTCGCCATCTACCTTGAAAAGCGCTTTGAGACGGTCATTGCCAGCTTTGGCGCACCGGCGGCCGGCGGGGTTTTCGTGCCGCTGAATCCGCTGCTGAAAGCCGAGCAGGTCGGCTATATCCTGCGCGACTGCAATGTTCGGGTTCTCGTCACTTCACCCGAGCGCTTGGCGCTACTGCAGGAGGCACTGCCGGCATGCCACGATTTGCGTCATGTGGTAGTTCTCGATGCCGCCGAGCCATTGCCGGAAATTGGTGCGCTGAATAGCTGCCGCTGGAGCGAACTGCTCGCTCAGCCGTTAGCAACGGGCCACCGGGTAATCGACACCGACATGCTGGGCATCCTCTATACCTCGGGCAGCACCGGCAAGCCGAAAGGTGTTGTGCTCTCCCATCGCAACATGGTGGCCGGCGCCAAGAGTGTCGCCAGCTATCTGGAGAACAATGCCGGGGATACGCTGCTCGCCGCCCTGCCGCTGTCGTTCGATGCGGGTTTCAGTCAACTGACTACCGGCTTCCATGTCGGAGCAAGAGTGGTTCTGCTGAATTATCTGCTGCCACGCGATGTAATCAAGGCTATCGAGCGAGAAAAAGTAACCGGACTGACGGCCGTTCCACCTCTCTACATCCAGCTCACCCAACTGGCCTGGCCGGAATCGATTAGCGAACACCTCCGTTATTTCGCCAACACCGGCGGCAGGATGCCGCGCGAAACGCTGGAAGCATTGCGCCGGCATCTTCCCAAGGCTAAACCATTCCTGATGTACGGCCTGACCGAGGCTTTCCGCTCAACCTATCTCCCCCCCGCCGAAGTGGATCGACGCCCAGATTCGATCGGCAAAGCCATACCGAATGCCGAAATTCTTGTGCTGCGCGAGGATGGCTCGCCCTGCGCACCGAACGAACCGGGCGAACTGGTTCATCGCGGGGCGCTGGTCGGCATGGGCTACTGGAATGATCAGGAAAAAACCGCCGAACGTTACAAACCCTTGCCCGTGCATGCCCCGGGCCGCGAAGCTGGACTGGTTCTGCCGGAAATGGCGGTTTTCTCAGGCGACACAGTGCGTCAGGATGAAGAAGGATTTCTCTACTTCATCGGTCGCCGCGATGAAATGATGAAAACATCCGGCTATCGGGTCAGCCCGACCGAGGTCGAAGAAATTCTCTACGCCACGCGTTTGGTCGGCGAGTGCGTGGCCTTCGGGGTCGACAACGATCGACTCGGCCAGGCCATCCAGGTAATTGCCACACCACCGGCCGAGGGAGAACTCGATGTCACCGCCTTGCTGGCCGAGTGCCGCGCCCGCATGCCGGCCTACATGGTTCCAGCCGGCATCGAGGTGCGTGACGGCCCGCTGCCGCGCAACCCGAATGGCAAAATCGACCGCAAGACGCTGTCGACTGAATGGCTTGAAAAACACGCCGCTTAGTCCAGAAACAAAAACAGGAACGACGAATTGACTACAACTCCGCCCCGCCCCCTCCCGATTCACGTGCCAATGCAGCAGTTTGCCGTCGCCGATGGCCAGTTGCTGGTCGGTGGACTGCCGCTGGAGCAGCTTGCCGCCCGGGTTGGCCAGACGCCGTTTTATGCTTACGACCGGGCGTTGCTGAAGACACGTGTTGGCGAATTACGAGCCGCCCTGCCCGCGTCGGTCAAACTGCATTACGCGATGAAGGCCAATCCGCTGCCGGCGCTGGTCGGCTTCATGGCTGGGCTGGTTGACGGGATCGATGTGGCTTCGGCTGGCGAATTGAAGGTGGCGCTGGATGCCGGGGCCAATCCGCATGAAGTCAGTTTTGCCGGCCCCGGCAAGCGGCGGGGTGAATTGCGTCAAGCCGTCGCGGCCGGCGTCCTGATCAACCTCGAATCGTTCCGTGAAGTTGGCGAGCTTGCGGCCATTGCCGACGAGCTGCAGCGCCCGGCGCGCATCGCGGTACGGGTCAATCCGGATTTCGAGCTGAAGGGCTCGGGGATGAAAATGGGCGGCGGCCCGAAGCAGTTTGGCGTCGATGCCGAACAGGTACCGGAACTTCTGGCAGCGATCGGCAAGGCCGGCCTGCAGTTCGAGGGCTTTCACCTGTTTGCCGGCTCGCAGAATCTGAAAGCCGAAGCAATTTGCGAGGCGCAGCAGAAATCCTACGATCTTGCCCTGCGCCTGGCTGGCGACGCCCCGTCGCCGGTCCGTTTCCTCAATCTCGGCGGCGGCTTCGGCATTCCATACTTCCCCGGCGAACAGCGCCTTGACCTGCAGGCCGTCGGCGACAATCTGGCCCGTCTGACGGCCCGCGCCGAAGTCGATATGCCCGAGGCGGAGCTGGTTATCGAACTGGGGCGCTACCTGGTTGGCGAGGCCGGGATTTACGTCACGCAGATTGTCGACCGCAAGATTTCGCGCGGCCAGACCTATCTCGTCGTCGATGGCGGCCTGAACCACCATCTCTCGGTTTCCGGCAATTTTGGCCAGGTCATTCGGAAAAATTACCCGGTGGCCATCGGCAACCGGATAAACGGGGTCGCCAAGGAAAGCGTCTCGGTGGTCGGTCCGCTCTGTACGCCGCTCGACCTGCTGGCCGAGCGCATGGAACTTCCCGTTGCGCAGCCGGGCGATCTGGTGGTGATATATCAATCCGGCGCGTATGGCGCCAGCGCCAGCCCGCAGCGCTTCCTCGGGCACCCCGAGGTCATCGAGGTGCTGGTCTAGCCGGAGGCGGCCGCAAGCCGCCCGGCAATCAGTTCAATTTATCGGGGTGGCCGCAGCACTGCTTGTATTTGCGGCCACTACCGCACGGGCACGGATCGTTGCGGCCGGACTTCGGCTCTTCATGCTTGACCGTCCCGCCCGCCCGCTTGTTGCGCCAGAAGTTGTAGAGGGCCTGGACGATGACCGGCAGGTTTTCCTGGATGTCGGCGACCAGCCGGGCTTCTTCGGTCGGGGCGAACCACCGTTCGCCGCTCTTTTCGACATCTTCCTTGAGCATGCCGTTGAGCATGAACAACGGCTCGAGCAGTTCGGATAGATCGTCGGAATGCTTGCCGGCGAGTTCATACCAGTCGCCGGCCAGACCGGCACCAAATACATAGGAATCCGCCCAGGCGGCGTAGTCATAGGCTTCGCACGTCTCGTCGAGCGGATAAAGCACCGGGGAGACGGTATCGTCGGCCAGCAGCGCCGCGGCGATGTCGTTGTTGAGGCGCATCAGCAGTTCCAGCGTCTCGGCGACGACCGGGTCATCGGTGCTGGTCAGCCCCTTGCCCAAGGCTTCCGGCAACCAGACGGCGGGCGCTACCGGTTCCGGGCCGCTGACGATGGCGCAGAGCATCGCCTGGATTTCGTCCAGACGCATGGCTTCGCCGGCAAAAATATCGGCTTCGAGCAATTCTTCCAGATGGTCGAGTTCGCTTTCGGAGAGGGGGGTGGGGTTCATGCTGTTTTATCCTGTTGACCGGAGTGAATCTTTGTCGAGTATAGGGGTCTGAAAGCCGACCGCCAACCCGTAGATGGACCTGTCATGCCAAAAATCGGGAAAACCGATGCCGGGTACGGCACCCGAAGCAGGGACAGGATGCCGACTCATAAGCCGCGCGCCCAGGCCGGGCGGAGCGGCGCCTGCCCGGGGCTGGCAATGGCTTGGCGGACCTGGCTGAGCAGGCGTTCCTTGTCGGCCCCCAGCGTACCCTTGAGGATCAACCAGTTCGAGGCGTGGTCACTGCGAAAAACCGTGCGTTTCAGTTCCAGGCGGGACAGGAACTGCTCCATTTCGCCGAACATTTCGGGCTGAGCGAGCGGCTCCCATTCCGGAAAATCGGCGCGAAAGCGCTGCTCGCCCGTCGGAAAGCTGACCACCAGCGTCGCCAGATACTCCGGCTGTGTCGCGTTGGCCAGCCGTGCCGAATTCTCGGCATGCTGCGGGCTGTAGATCTTGCCGCCCAGGCCATTGAGGATCATCACCGAGCGCGTGATGCCGGCCGCACCGAGCTTGTCGAGCGCCTCCCGGGTCGTCTCGAAGGTTTCACCCTTCTTGACGGCGGCCAGCACCTGATCGTCGCCCGATTCGGCACCGACATAGACCATTTTGAGGCCGGCCGCGGCCAGTTCATCGATTTCGGCCTGCGACTTCTTGCGCAGATTGCGCGGCAGGCAGTAGCTGGAAATCCGCCGGACGGCCGGCATGTGCGTGCGAATCGCCCGCAGTATGCTCAACAGACGACGGGTCGGCAGGACCAGCGCATCGCCGTCGGCCAGGAAGACGCGCCGCACCTGATCGCCGTAGCGCTGGCCGGTCAACCGGATGCTTTCGAGAACTTCGGCCTCTTCCCGCGCCCGGAATGCTTTTTGCGGGGCGGTGTACATCTCGCAGAAAGTGCAGTGATTCCACGAGCAGCCATCGGTCACTGGCAGGATCAGCGATTCCGCTTCGCTCGGCGGACGGAAAACCGGTTCGACGTAACGGATCGGAATCATCGTTTAAGCGCTCACCTTGGCGACAAAGGCTGGCGGCACCGACGTCGGCTTGCGGGCCGTGTAGTCGAAGAAGACGATGCCATGCTTGCCACGCGCCACTTCGCGGCCGGTGGCCTTGTCGGAAAGCCGCCAGACCAGGTCGCAGCCAAGCTTGTTGAAATCGTTGGCGGCCATTTCGATGACCAGCGTCTCGCCATGGAAAGCTTCCGAGCGGTACTGTGCCGCCACATCGGCAACGACGATGCCGACGCCCTCGACATCCAGTTCGCTGTAACCGAGCGACTTGAAGAAACGGACTCGCGCCTCGGAAACCAGCGAAATCAGCGCCGTATTGTCGAGATGATGGCCATAGTTGATGTGGCCGATATAGATGGGGACTTCAGTCGAAAAACTGAAACGCTCGGGCAATTCGATCTTGATACGCGGCATGAGGTCTACCAGAATGGGGGCGATGACCGATTTTAAGTGCTGCGGAGAACCTCGACCAGCCTGACCGTCGGCGATATTGCTTACACTGCCCGCTTTGTCGTTCGCCGCAAGCCGGAACGACCACCAACCGCCACCAGGAGACTGCCCGATGAAAGCCATCGACCACAACCGACTCGACAAACTGGTTCTCGACGCCCGCAAGAATGCCGATGCCCGGGCCGAAGGCTACCGCGAACGCGCCCTGAAGATTTATCCGTGGATCTGCGGCCGCTGCACCCGCGAATTCACCGTGACCAACCTGCGCGAACTGACCGTGCACCACCGTGACCACAACCACGACAACAACCCGGCCGACGGCAGCAACTGGGAACTGCTCTGCATCTATTGCCACGACAACGAGCATCAGAAACAGATCGAGGCCGATCGCGGCTATACCGATACCAGTTCGGCCCGCGGCGGTGGCGCGACGCACAACCCGTTCGCCGCGCTGCAAGGCTTGCTCAAGGAAAACAAGCAGTGAGCGAACAGCATCATCTCACCTTCAACACGCATGGCCGCGGTGCGGTCGAGATAACCGACGACATTGCCGCCACCGTGCGCAGTTCAGCGCTGGCCGTCGGCGTCGCCCACGTTTTCGTTCGCCACACCAGCTGCGGCCTGGCGATTACCGAAAACGCCGACGGCAGCGTCCGGCACGACCTGGAAACCCTGATGCAACGCTGGGCGCCCGATGGCGACCCGGATTATCACCACGACCTGGAAGGCGACGACGACATGGCAGCGCATGCCCGTTCGCTGCTCACCGGCACCTCGGTGACCGTCCCCTTCGCCGATGGCCGGCTGCAGATCGGCACCTGGCAGGGTATCTACCTGTTCGAGCACCGCACCCACGGCCATCGCCGCGAAATCGTCGTCACCCTGCTCGGCTGAAAGTCAGCCGCGGCGCAGACGACGCCAACCGAGCACGGCGCCGCTCAAACTGATCGCCAGGCCGCCCAGGCTGGTGATGATCAGCACGCTGTCCCACAGCGGGCGGCGGTCGAGCAGAGGCAACCAGTCCCAGCTGTGAAAAAGGGCGAACAGCCAGCGCTTGGCCCGCAGATGACTGTCCAGGCGGAGCACTGTCCGGCCGCTGGCCGGATCGAGATAGAGCCAGGTTCCATGCGGATCGTCGAAGCGCAGCACGACCACCGGCAAGGGCTTGTCCATGTGTCCGCCCATGGTGTGCGGCGCCCGACCGTAGTAGTGCCAGTCGTATTCGCGCTGGACGCGCGTTTCGATCAGCTGCGCCGTCGGCAGCGCGGCGGCGCCCTGCCGCTCCAGTTCATCGACGCTCAGCGTCGCGAATGGCCGGCATTCACCGTCGCTACGGGCCAGACGACTGCCGTCGGCAGTGCGGGCCTGAATCAGCAGCTCCTTGCCGAACAGCCACCACTCGATCTCGGCCGGTTCAAAGCCAGCCCGCCGGAAACAGGCGAGCAAGTCGCCCACCGCCGATTCCGGCATGCTCAGGCCGGCCGACCACTGCTGCTCGACAGGCCGGACCGCACCAGAGGTGAAAATTTTCCACGGATTCATTGAAAACAGGCCGCTGGCGATCCAGGTCAGGGCCAGCAGGCCGAAGCCGAGCCCCAACCAGTGATGCCAGCGCATCAGCTTGTTGCGATAGGGGCTGCGACTGCCGTGCCGATACGGCGTTTTCCGCCAGCGCAACAGGCCGATCAGCATGCCGCTCAAGGTCAGCACGGTCGCGGCGAACGAGGTGTAGATGACGATTTCCGTCCACCACCGATCGAGCACTCCACCGCGCAGCGGATACAGCCAGTGCAACCAGGCGCCCAGCCAGTTCCAGCGACTTTCGGTCAGGCTGACGTCGCGCGCCACCTCGCCGGTGGTGCCCGAAACGTAGAGGTATTTCAGCCCGTCGCCGACCATTTCCACCCGGAACAGCGGCCGGTGCCCGTCCATCGCCCGCGAATGGGTCCATGCATCCTCGTCCAGCCGTTCGCTGCCGACCACTGTTGCGGCGGGGGCAAAAGCACGCGCCGCGGCAAGCGCCATCGGCTCATCGACCGCCGAGACAAGCCGGCCATCTTCGGCGTCGACCGCAGCAAAGCGCTGTTTGCCGGCACCCGCGATGTAAAACGGCTTGCCGGCAATCGATGTCAAGCGCAAGGAACGCAGGCCGAAATCCTTCGGCAAGGCCGATTGGGCCTCGGCCGGCGAGCGACAGCAGGAGTCGCCGGCCAGGGCGGGCAGGCTGTGCAAGCGCTCGCTGCTGCTCAGTTTGGGGTAACCGACATAAAGCATCACGATGCCGGAGACGAACCACAAGGCCATGAACAGGCACAAGGCGATGCCCAGCCAGCGGTGACCAAGGAAGAGAATGCGCCGAATGCTCATGTAACGACGCTCAGAAGCCGGTCTGGATGGAAATATCGAAAGTGCGCGGCGCGCCGAGATAAGCCATGTTCGTTCCCGACAGGTTCTCGGCATAGATTTCGTCGCTCAGGTTCTTGCCGCGGGCCATGATTTTGGTCGTCCGGTTCAGGCGATAACTGACGAAAGCGCCGAACAGGTTGTAGGCCCCGTCACTGACCGTATTGCCGGTATCGGCATAGCGCGACGAGACGTGACGGAGATCGGCCCCGATTTCCCAGTTGGCCATCGGCATATAGGTCAGCCACAAATTGCCGACCCGCTTCGGGATATTGCTCGGCCGATTGCCGGCCCGCGAAACGGCGACCCCGCCCACCGTCTCGGTGAAGTCGTCATACTCGGCGGCGACCAGCGAAACGTTGCCGGCCAGCTGCAAACCGGAAGCAATGCGGTAAGCACCGGTCAGCTCGATGCCACGCGACGACTGCTGGCCGACCGGGATCGTCGTTCCGGGATTGTTAGGATCGCTGACCGCGATGTTCTTGCGGGTGATTTCGTAATAGGCCACGGTACCCGCCCCCCGCCCGTCAGCGAAGCTGAACTTGCTGCCCAGTTCCCATTGCTTGCCGGTCGTCAGATCGAAATCGCGAACCTGGGTAAAGATCGCCGTGGTCAGGATGCCGGCCGGCGGATCGGCCGCGGTGCTGTATTGAACATAAACATTGGCATTCGGCGTCAGATCGTAGGTCAGGGCCAGGCGCCCGGTCAGCGGACTGTAGGTGCGCTTGAAATAGGCCGGGTTGGTCGCACTGACGGCACGATGGCTGGTCACTTCAAGATCGATTTCGTCGCGTCGGAGGCCGCTGAGCAGCGCCAGGCGCTCGGTAAAACGGGTGCGGTTCTCGAGGAACAGCGCCAAGGTCGTGACCTTGTTGCTACGGTCCGGCGTATAGGTCGCACTCACCCCGGGCAGGCTGAAGAAACCGGCGGTCGAAAAGCTGTAGGGATCGACGGTGCCGAACGGCCCCGCCACCGACAACGGAAACCGCGTCTGCTTGTTCACACTGTAATCGAAGCCACCGGCCCAGGCGCTCGGCAAACTGCCCAGCGAACTGTCCCAGTTGAACTCGACGCGATTGCCGTTCAGATCCTGATCATGACGTTGCAGCAAGGCATTCGACCGGGTAACGGCGGTATTAGTGGCATTCAAGGCATAGGTTTCGACGTTCTGATAGTCGCGCAGCGCATCGTAGTGATAGAAGGTATTGCGCAGGCGCAGACTGTCGGCCGCCTTGTACTCGACGATCGAACGAGCCCAGCGCACCGTCTGTTCATAACGGCCGTCATGGGCGTTGTAATTCTTGAAGCGCGTATCGTCGTCAATGGCGATCCGGCCGGCGACCGGACGCAGCAATGGCGTTCCCCAGTACGGCCGGTCGACGCGCTCGTTCTGGTATTCGACGGCCAGCGTATGGCTGAGCGCCGGCGTCAGATCCCACAGCCAGGACCCCGCCAGTTGCCAAGCCGCGCGCTTGCTGTCGTCGCTCCAGCCATCCATGCTGTTGCGATTGACGTCAAGGCGCAGGTAATGGCTGTCGCCCAGCCGGCGATTGGCTCCGGCGGCGAGCTGGGTGGATTGATAGCTGCCGTAGCCGGCCTTGAATTCAGTCAGGTTGCCATCACGATTGGCCTGTTTGGTGAGGTAGTTGATTGAGCCGCCGACCGCACCGGCGCCGAACATGAAGGTGGACGGTCCGCCGATGGCTTCGACCTGATCGTAGATCCAGCTATCGACCGGGCGGGCCGCAATCACGTCGTACTGCACGGTGATGCCGTTGAACAACTGGGTGATGCTGCCGCCGGAAAAACCGCGATAGAGCACCGATCCCGGCGCCCCTGGGGCCGACGAGGTGGTGATGCCGGGGACGCTTTTCAAAGCCTCCTGCGTCGTCTCGATGCCGCGCTGCTCCAGCAGTTCGCGGTCGATGACGGTGACCGTGGCCGGCGTCTCGCGAACCGAAAGCCCCAGGCGGCTGGCCGTCGTGCTTTTTTTCTCCAGACCGACTGGACTGCTGTCGGCCTGAGCGGAAACGACAACCTCCGACAGTTCCTTGGGCGTTTCCGCGACAGACCAGGCTTCGACCGGAAACAGGCCAAGAATGGACAGGGCCAGCGGTGTGAAGGGAAAGGATTTGGCGGTAACTGCTGATGACATGTGGGCTCCCCGATAGATGCTGCCTGGCGCCTAAAGCAGGACGCGCAGGCGGCGCATGCTATTGATCGGGGAACCGAATTGGAATGTGACATGTTGTCACGTGCGGCACAGTGCCGCAGCCGCCAGCTCTCGGCCGTTCAGGCCTCGCCCTTGTCGCGCGCCGGCGCACCACAGGCATGGCAGAAGCGGGCGAAGGCACTCTTGCGCTCCTGGCACTGGGCGCAATGGTCGAACAGGCAGATGCCGCAATGCGGGCAGTAGTCGATCGCGGTGTTGGCCAGATCGACCGGCCGCTCGCAGCCCGGGCAAACCTTCTTGGCCAGACGGGCGAGCGCCGTGTCGTAGCTCAGTTCCTTGCGCCGTTCGATATCGGGCATGGCCTCGGCCAGCTTCTGCTTTTCCAGGTAGCGGTTCAGCGAAACGATGGCTTGTCGGCCGACCAGCACGGTGATCACGATGCCGACGACGTAGCGGACATAGCCGCCGTAACTCGGCAGATAAGGCACCAGTTCGACAAAGAAGGCGAACAGCGCAAAGTAGATGAAGCCCCAGACAAACGGCCAGTAGGTGCTCTTCCGCTTTCTGGCGAACAACCAGCCGGCGATGCCGAGCAGCGGCAGGGTCAGCGTCAGGCGGTAGAGAAAGACCCGCAGTTCCTGGCTGCGCAGTTCGCTCGTCAGTTTTTCGCCGGCCGCCCGTTCCAGTTCGTGCAGCCGGGTCTGGGCGCGGGCTTCGGCCTGCTGGGCATCAAGCAGGATCTGCTGTTCGGCCTCGACCTTGGCCAGCGACTTGCGCTCGGCCGCTTTCAGGCCGTCGAGTTCCTGAGTGCGGGCGATCAGTTCCGGATCCTGATCGGCCTGCTTGGTGGCATGCCGGGTGGCCAGCCAGTTGTTGAAGGTGTCACGCGCCGTCGCCGAATTGGCCCGCGCGGCATTGAGCTTCAGGCGGCTCTGATCGAGGTTTTCCTGGGCATCCTGGCGGGTTTTCTGGGTTTGCCGGATGACCGCCCGCGTCTGCTCGGCAAGCGGCTTGTCGATGAAATCTTCCAGCGTGTAGCGGTGTTCGACCTGCGGCAGATTCTGCACGATCGTCCCGCCCAGCCCGATCAGGAAGCTGGCGAAGACGATGGCGACAAGCCACAGACCGAAGCGGAACCATTTTTCCGAAAGACGCAGCGCCTTGCTCATGATTTACCCCCTTTAAAGACCGCGACGGCCCGGGAAACGCCCTTGACCAACAGCAGCGCCAGCGCACCGCCGACCATGCCGACCGCAACGTCGAGCGCCAGCCCGATGACGCCGCCCAGCAGGCCGGCCGCCGCGGCGATCTGCGCGATGCCGTGATGCACCGGCGGAATGCCGTGCGCCAGGATGCCGCCGCCGACCATGAACATCGCCGCCGTGCCGATCACCGTCAGCGCCTTCATCAGCTGCGGCGCGGCAAGCAGCAGGCCCTTGCCGACGGTTCGCGCCAAGCCATTGCCTTTTTCCAGCAAATACAGCCCGAGGTCGTCCATCTTGACGATGCCGGCGACGATGCCATAAACCCCGACGGTCATGATCAGGCCGATGCCGGCCAGCACCGTCACCTGCGATGCGAATGGCTGACCGGCCACGGTGCCCAGCGCAATGACGATGATTTCCGCCGAGAGCACGAAGTCGGTGCGGATGGCGCCCTTGATCTTGTCGGCCTCGAAGGCAGCCATATCGACATTTTCATCAACCAGTGCGGCGACTTCGGCGGCATGCGCCGCAGCATCCTCAGCGGCGCCGTGCAGCCATTTGTGCGCCAGTTTCTCGACGCCTTCCAGACACAGGTAGAAGCCGCCGAGCATCAGCAGCGGCGTTACCGCCCACGGAATGAAGGCGCTGATCGCCAGCGCCGACGGCACCAGGATCAGCTTGTTCTTCAGCGAACCGACGGCGACCGCCCAGACCACCGGCAATTCGCGCTCGGCCCGGACGCCGGACACCTGCTGGGCATTCAGGGCCAGGTCGTCGCCCAGCACGCCGGCGGTCTTCTTGGCGGCAACCTTGGTCATCAGGGCCACGTCGTCGAGGATGGTCGCGATATCGTCGATCAGGGCGAGCAGACTGGCTCCGGCCATTGGCGGTTTCCATTTCGAATAAAAACGCCATTCTAATTTGTCTGCGGCCGATCAGGCAGGACTTGCCGCCGGGCCAGGCGACGCATCTGCTATCCTGTTTGAATACGCCTGCCCGCGCAACGCGCCCGCCCCTCCGGAGTTTGCCCCTTGATGAACAGCTTTTCCCCGCTCGGCCACGAATGGACGACATTGCAGAACAACCACGAGCAATACGAAAAAAGCAGCCTGTTGATCAAGCTGACCGCCACCGTGCTCTGTGCGCTGGCCCTGGCCGAAGGCATCACCCTCGTCCTGATCGGCCCGACGCTGTTCGTCTTCTGGCTGATGGAAGGCATCCTGCGGACCAGCCAGTCGCGCCTCGGCGACCGCCTGCTGCACATCGAAGCGCTGCTCCGGCAAGACCCGCCAGCGCCGGGCGCGGCCTATCAACTGCATAGCGAATGGCAGGCCGGTCGGCCGGGGAGTCTCGGCCTGATCGGCGAATATCTGGCCAATGCGGCCAGACCGACCGTCGCGTTCCCGTATGCCCTGTTGCTGATTGGAGGACTGCTTCTATGACTATCCATTCCCGTCCGGCGCCCGCCTTCGCCCTTGCGCTGCTGCTTCTGGCCAGCGGCGTCGCCGCCGCCCCGCCGCTCCCCGGGCTGGCCGCCAACACCTCGGAAGTCACCGTTTCGGGAATTTCGTCCGGGGGCTACATGGCAGTGCAGTTTCAGGTTGCCTATTCAAGCCTGGTGCGCGGCGCCGGCATTCTCGCCGGCGGTCCGTACTACTGCGCCAAAGGCTCGGTCGACCGGGCCCTCGGCAATTGCATGGAGCCGATCGGCAAGGAAGCGCCGCCAAACGCCGATGAAACGCTGAAAATCGTCCGCCAACTGGCCGAGTCGGGCAAGATCGACCCGCTCAAGGATTTGCGCGACGACCGGGTCTGGCTGCTCTCCGGGGGCAAGGACCAGACCGTCGACACGGTGGTGATGGACGCCCTCGCCGCCTTCTACCGCAGCACGCTGCCCGAGTCGGCAATCCGCTACGTCAAGCTGCCGGATGCCGGCCACGCGATGATTTCGGTCGCCGACCCCAAGGCCAATGCCTGCGATACTTCCAAGCCACCGTTCATCAATCGTTGCCAGGATTTCGATGCCGCCGGCCAGTTGCTGACCCATCTTCTCGGCCCGCTGCAACCGGCCGCCGCGCCGCCGGCCGGCGAAATCATTGCTTTCGATCAGGCCCCCTTCATCAAGGGCCTGCCGATCGATGCCAGCCTCGCCAAGGAGGGCTACGCCTTCGTCCCGAACGCCTGTCGCGCCGGCGGCTGCCGCGTCCACGTGGCGTTCCACGGCTGCCGCCAGAATGCCGGCGAAATCGGCCAACGGTTCGTCGAAGGCGCCGGTTACAACAGCTGGGCCGCCAGCAACCGGCTGATCGTGCTCTACCCGCAAATTACCTCGCGCAACGGCTTTGCCTTCTGGTCCTTCAAGTGGCTGCTCAACCCGAAAGGCTGCTGGGACTGGTGGGGTTATTCCGGCAGCGATTACCACACCCGCGACGGCCTCCAGATGCACGCCGTACGCGCCATGATCGATGGCCTGGGCGCGCCGGCCAAACCCTAACCTCGCCCGCCCGGTGCTGGCCAGCCGTTGATCGCCTGGTCAGACCGCTTGTCGCCCAGGGTTGGGCTTTCGCTGCCACAAGGAGGAATGCCTGATGTCGAGAAAAAACTGGCTGGCCCTGCTCGCTGCCACCTTGGCCCTGCTGCTGTCGGGCCTCAGCGCGGCGACCGAGGTGACGATTTTCGAGACCTGCCAGGATGGCCGGGGCCAGACGCTGCCGGCCGTGGCCGACGAGCAGCAGGCGATGCTGGTACGCACCGTCACCGAACGCGGCCGGGCGGTGATCCGCTACAACCCCGAGGTGCTGCCCCGGCTGACGCCAGCCGCCCGCCTGTTTTTCTACGCCCATCAGTGCGCCCGCCACGGACTCGGCGAGGCAGACCAGACGATACCCGTCACCCGCGCCCGGCAGGCCGACTGCATCGGCCTCAATACGCTGCTCGCCGACAAGATGCTGACCTATCCGGACCTGCCTGCCTTGCAGGCGGCGCTGTCCTTTAACGACACGGAATGGGAGCTGCTGCCCGGCCCGCCACGCAGCTTTGACCTGGCCAACTGTCGGGCAACGGCGCGCGGCGTGCTGCATCTGCCGTCGGTCGACCAACCCTCGGCGCGGCAAACCGCCTGGAACAACTGCGTCCGCGCCTGCGCCGACCGGCTGTGGACCTGTCAAAAGCACTGCGCCGGCGCAAGCTGCGACAGTTGCCTGACAGCCAACGGGCAATGCAAGGCGAGCTGCGGCAGTCCGCCGGATTCGGGCGAAACCCGCTAGCCCGCTGGCCGGCCGCCGGGCAATGTCAGTCCGACCGCCCGCGCGCCCTGGCCTCGGGTTAGAATTCGGCCCGCTCCGCCTGTCGCGGCCACCCTGCCCTTTTGTCCAGATTTGAAGCACATGTCCGACTACTCAGCCTCCTCCATCCGCGTCCTGAAAGACCTTGAACCCGTCAAGGAACGTCCTGGCATGTACACCAGGACGACCTGTCCGACCCACATCATTCAGGAAGTCATCGACAATGCGGCCGACGAGGCGCTGGCCGGCTTCGCCAAGAAGATCGGGGTCATCGTCGGGGCCGACGGGGTGATCGAAGTCAGCGACAACGGCCGCGGCATCCCGGTCGAAATCCATCCGGAAGAAGGCAAGCCGGCGGTCGAGCTGGTTTTCTGCAAGCTGCACGCCGGCGGCAAGTTCAACAAGAAGGACGCCGGCAACGCCTACCGCTTTTCCGGCGGCCTGCACGGCGTCGGCGTGTCGGTGACCAATGCCCTGTCGACCCGGCTGGAAGTTGAAATCAAGCGCGGCGGCGGGGTTTTCCGCATCGCCTTCGGCGCCGGCTTCGTCACCGAGGAACTGAGCCGGATCGGCGACTGCGGCCAGCGCAATACCGGCACCACGGTGCGTATCCAGCCCGACCCGAAGTATTTCGACTCGCCGAAGATCAATCTTGGCCAGCTTGAGCATCTGCTGCGCTCGAAGGCCGTTCTGATGCCGAATGTCACGGTCGAACTGGACATTGAGGGCCAGGAAAAGAAAGTCTGGTGCTACCAGAACGGCATGGCCGACTATCTCAACGAAATGATGGTCGGCTCGCCGGTGGCGCCGATTTTCGTCAGCGAAAAGTATGTCGCGACAGCCAATGGCTTCGCCGTCGGCGAAGGCGCCACCTGGGCGCTGGCCTGGTTCGAGGAAGGCGGTGGCAAGCCGGAATCCTACGTCAACCTGATCCCGACGCTGGACGGCGGCACCCATGAAGCCGGCCTGAAGGCCGGCGTCTTCGAGGCGATCAAGACTTTCGCCGAGCACCACGCCATCCTGCCGGCCAAGGTCAAGCTGGCGCAGGAAGACGTTTGCGGCCGGATGACCTACCTGCTCTCGGCCAAGGTGCTCGACCCACAGTTCCAGGGCCAGACCAAGGAAAAGCTGACCAGCCGCGACGCCTACAAGCTGGTTTCGCAGATGGTGCGCGACCCGTTCGAGCTGTGGCTGAACAGCCACGCCGAGTATGGCAAGAAGATCGCCGAACTGGCCGTCAAGGCGGCGCAGAACCGCATGAAGTCGACGCAGAAGGTCGAGAAGAAGAAATCCTCCGGCATTGCCACACTACCCGGCAAGCTGACGGACTGCGAATCCGACGACATCACGCGCAACGAAGTCTTCCTGGTCGAGGGCGACTCGGCCGGCGGCTCGGCCAAACAGGGCCGCGACAAGGAAACCCAGGCGGTGTTGCCGCTGAGGGGCAAGGTGCTGAACACCTGGGAAGTCGATCGCGATCAGCTGTTCAAGAACAACGAAGTGCATGACATTTCCGTGGCGGTCGGCGTCGACCCGCACGGCATCGAACAGATCGGGACGGTCGATGTGTCCGGCCTGCGCTACGGCCGGATCATCGTGATGTCCGATGCCGACGTCGACGGCAGCCACATCCAGGTGCTGTTGTTCACCCTCTTCCTCAAGCACTTCCCGGCGCTGGTCGAGCGCGGCCACATCCACGTCGCCCAACCGCCGCTGTTCCGCGTCGATGTCGAGGCGCGCGGCCATACCCGCAAGGTCTATTGCCTCGACGAAGCCGAAAAGGAACAGACGCTGACCAAGCTGCGCGACGAAGGCGTTTCGGAAAACAAGATCACCGTCTCCCGCTTCAAGGGCCTCGGCGAAATGAACCCGGACCAGCTGTGGGAAACCACGCTCTGCCCGGATACCCGCCGGCTGGTGCCATTCCAGGCCAGCCGCGAAACGATCAAGGAAATGACCGCGACTTTCACGCTGCTGATGGGCAAGGGCGAAGCTGCCGGCCGCCGGGCGTGGATGGAGAAGGACGGCGGGCTGGTCGAGGCCGACGTCTAAGGCCGGTCTGCTGCGCCAGCCGGGGAACCCGCCCGGCGCCAACGAGGAAGGAGCACCACATGTCCAAATCTTTTACCGGCCCGATCGTTACGGCCGTAGTCATTGCCCTGGCCTTCGTGCTCAATCCTTCGCCGGAGAAACACCGGGCGAAGATCAAGGAAGTGATCGCCGAGCGCAGCCAGCTCGAGCGCGTTTTCGGCATCGGCCAGCTGACCTCCTTCGCCTCGCGCTACCATTCCTTTGGCGTCGGCTCGTACACCACGGTGAACGACAAAGTCACGTCGATTGGCGCGTTCGGCCTGGTTTTCGTCACCGACTGAAAACCGGCCGGCCAGGCGCGCCGGTTACTCGCCGAGGTAGACCGGCTTGCGCTTTTCGGTGAACGCCCGGATTCCTTCGCTGTAGTCACGACTGCTGTAAACCACCCGGCGCAGGCCCTGGATGCGCTCGAAGTCGTTCGGCGAGAGCGGCTGGGCGGCCGACAGGATGCGTAGCTGCTCCTTCATCACGCTGATCGCCAGCGGCGAGTTGAGGGCGATGCCGCGAGCCATGTCGCGCGAGAAAGCCTCGATCTGCTCGGCCTCGACCAGGTGGTTGATGATGCCCTGGCGCTCGAGTCGCGCCGCGCTCATCGGCTGGCCGGTAAACAGCAATTCCTTGGCGATATGCGGGGTCGTCGCATTGAGGAAGGTGAGCAGGCCGGAGGCGTTGTAGGGAACGCCCAGCTTGGCCGGCGTCGCGGCGAAAGTGGCGTTCGGCGTGGCGATGATCATGTCGCAGGCGAATACCAGCTCGCAGGCGCCGCCCCAGACGCCGCCCTCAACCATGGCGATGACCGGGGCGGAAAAGGCCTCGATGTCGCGAATCAGCATGCGCAACGGGTCCTGCCAGCCCAACGGGTCGTGCCCGCCTTTCGGCAATTCGTCGACGCTGTGCCCGGCCGACCAGACCTTGGCCCCCGGTTCGGCCCGCAGGATGGCGGCGCGTACCGATTGCGCCTGAAACGCCCGCAGGGCCTCGGAAACCTCGGTAATCAGGGCTTCCGACAGGGCGTTGCGCTTGCTCTGGTAAGCCAGGGTAATGGTGCCGATATGCTCGGCAATGCTGGTTTGAATGAATGCCATGAAAAGGTCCGAATCAGATGAAAAGCCCGCGACGCTGACGGGCTGGCCGAAAAATGTCGCGCTAGTGTGCCTCAAACTCGTTGCTTCGATGACACTCGCACGATGCCAGCCGGATTCCCGGTGTGATTTCGCGCTATTTCCTCGGGCAAGCACTGGGGAAAACCCTGCTTTTTCCCCTATCATTCGCTTCCCGATGCCCAGCTTCCGCCACCGTCTGAACGTGAACCGGGAAATGGCCTCGATCCCGGAAAAGACAATGAACGAACACCCCGCCAGGACAGCCCGTCCGACGCGCAATAGCAGCAGTTTCAGCCAATTCGCCGGCGCCGCCCGGCCATCCACCCTCCGTCGCGGCCTGCTGGCGGCCAGCCTGGTAGTGCTGGCCGGCTGCGCCAGCCTGTCATTCGACAAGCCGGTGCCGCCACCGCCCGCCAAGCCGAAAGTCGCCCTGGTTCTCGGCGGCGGCGCGGCACGCGGCTTTGCCCATATCGGCGTGATCAAGATGCTCGAGTCGCAGGGCATCGTCCCCGACATTGTCGTCGGCACCAGCGCCGGCGCCGTGGTCGGCGCACTGTATGCCGGCGGCCACGATGCCTACGCGATGCAGAAGATCGCCCAGCAGCTCGACGAAACCATTTTTGCCGACTGGACCCTGAGCGGCCAGGGCTTTCTCAAAGGCGAAGCGCTGCAGGGCTTCGTCAATCAGCACCTGCGCAATCGGCCGCTGGAAGGCCTGAACAAGCCTTTCGCGGCGGTCGCCACCGACCTCAATAGCGGTGAACGGGTGGTTTTCCGGACCGGCGATACCGGCATGGCGGTTCGCGCTTCGGCGGCGGTTCCCGGTGTTTTTCAGCCGACCCGCTTTCGTGGCAAAACCTATGTCGATGGCGGCCTGAGCAGTCCCGTTCCGGTCCTCGCGGCGCGCGAAATGGGCGCCGATTTCGTCATTGCCGTGGATATTTCGGCCCGTCCGGAAGGTCAGCCGATCGATAGCCTGACCAGCGTGTTGTGGCAGACGACGACCATCATGGGCGGCATCATGGGCAAAGCCGAACTGCGCCAGGCCGACATCGTCATTCGCCCGAACCTGCCCTACGTCAAATCCTGGGACTTCACCGCCCGCCACGATGCCATTCTCGAAGGCGAACGCGCCGCCCAGGCGGCCCTGCCGCAGATTCGCCAGAAACTGGGCAGGTAGCCCCGGGAACGCGGGTGCCCAACTAACAACAAAAAAGCCATCCCGCAGGATGGCTTTTGCTTGGTCGGCCTGTCGTCAGACGCCCAACCACTCCAGCAGTTTGCGCAGGCGGCCTTCCTCGGTGGTCACGAAACCGGTGATACCAACCCGCTTGAGGATCTGGCCACCGGCAGCCGAGCCGGCCAGTTCGTTCAACGCCTGCTGCATTTTGCCGACCTGTTCGGCAGTGACGCGCGGCGAGGCGACCAGCGGCATGTAGGGCTGCGCCTTCGACTGATGCAGGACCCTATGCTCGCCCTTGATCCACTGCGCGTAGGCACCGGAGTAAGAGGCAATGCCGCCGACGTCGGAAATCCGGTTCTCTATGGAGAACGGAATCGCCCCCTGTTCGCGCACGTAGCTGACCGCCTCGTTGTCGATCAGGATGCCCTGGTCACGCAGTTCGGCGCGGCAGAAGCGGGTCATGTAAGCCTTCTTCTCGGGGAAGATGAAGGTCTTGCCCTTCAGATCGGCCACTTTCTTGATCGGCGAATCCTTGTGCACGATCAGGATGCACTGGCCGTCCGGTTTCGCCGTGGCGACGAAGTTGTAGCGATAGTCGCGCAGGCCGCGCGCCGGGTAATCGGAGGGACGGGCGATGACCAGATCGTACTGGTCGTCTTTCATCCCTTTTTCCAGAGCCGAAAATTCGCGGACGAAAGCCACCTTGATCTCGGCATTGATCGCCCGGCCGAGCACATCGGCCAGCGGCTGATATTTGGCACGCGCCGTTTCGGCGTCGATGCCGCCGGATGTGCCTTCGCTGACCGCGAAGACCAGTTGTGGTTTTTTCGCTCCGCTCTGCGCGTGCGCGGCGGGAACGAGCAGGACGAAGGCTGCCAGGCTGAGGGGTAAAACAAGTCGCATCGGAACGTTCTCCAGGGGAAGTGACTTTTAGTCGATAACCAGATTATTAATCTCTGATTTACCCGGGAAGAATAAACGAAAACTGCATTTTAACGATTTCACTTTTGACATTTCGAGCAAATATTTTGTTGCCAACCTGTATATTTGATAAATTCATCAGCCGGCGCCCGCATACCAACTTGCCGATGATCATTTAGCCCGGTCTAATACCGACCCGGGCCGGCATTCGCCGCCCAAACAGCCCAGCCCTTTCCGATGACGCTCCCCAGCACCATGCGCACCCTGTGTCTCATCCCGCCGATGACGCAGCTCAATGTTCCCTACCCGTCGTCGGCCTATCTGACCGGCTTTCTGCGTTCGCGCGGAATCGCCGCCGAACAGGAGGATATTGCCCTCAAGCTGGTCCTCGAGCTGTTCTCGCCGGCCGGCCTGCGCGCCATTCTCGATAAGGTGAAGGCGGTGCCGGCGAAAAAACGTTCGGCCACGCTGCATTGCTTTGCCGACCAGTTCGACCGCTATCTGGCGACCATCACGCCGGCTGTCGCCTTCCTGCAGGGCCGCGACCCATCGATCGGCCATCGCATCTGCGGCCGCAACTTCCTGCCGGAAGGCCCGCGCTTCGCCTCGCTCGACGCCTTCCTCGACGACGGCAGCGGCGACCCGCTGGCCTGGGCTTTTGGCGCGCTGGGCGTGCAGGACCGGGCACGCCATCTGGCGACGCTGTACCTGAACGACCTGGCCGACGTGCTGCGCGAGGCGGTCGACGAGCGTTTCGAATTCGTCCGCTATGCCGAGTCGCTGGCCCAGAGCCAGCCGACTTTCGAGCCGCTGGCCCGCGCCCTCGCTGCGGCGCCGACGCTGGTCGATCAAACCCTGGAAAAGCTGACCCTGGCCGCCGTCGACCGGAGCAATCCCGGCCTGGTGCTGATTTCGGTCCCCTTCCCCGGCTCGGTCTATGCCGCCTTCCGCATGGCCCGGGCGATCAAGGCGCACGCCCCGGCCATCGTCATCGTGCTGGGTGGCGGCTATGTCAATACCGAGTTGCGCGAACTGAAGGAAGCGCGGGTTTTCGACTATTTCGACTACGTCACGCTCGACGACGGCGAGCGGCCGCTGCTCGCCCTGCTCGAACACCTTGATGGCCGGCGGCCACGCCTCAACCTGGTGCGCACCTTCGCCCGCGTCGATGGCCAGGTCCGCTACTTCAACAGCAGCGAGCCGGACATCCCGTTCGCCGAAGTCGGCACGCCGACCTGGGACGGCCTGCCGCTCGACCGCTACCTGTCGCTGCTCGACATGCTCAACCCGATGCACCGGCTGTGGTCGGACGGGCGCTGGAACAAGCTGACCGTGGCGCACGGCTGCTACTGGAAGAAATGCAGCTTCTGCGACGTCAGTCTCGATTACATCGGCCGCTACGACGGCGCCCCGGCCGCCCTGCTGGTCGACCGCATCGAAGAGATCATCGGCGAAACCGGCCAGACCGGCTTTCACTTCGTCGACGAAGCCGCCCCGCCCAAGGCGCTCAAGGCGCTGGCCGACGAACTGGAAAAGCGCAACCGGGCGATCTCCTGGTGGGGCAATATCCGCTTCGAGAAGTCATTCACTCCGGACCTTTGCAACCAGCTCGCCGACAGCGGCTGCATCGCCGTCTCCGGCGGTCTCGAAGTCGCCTCCGACCGCCTGCTGACGCTGATGAAAAAAGGCGTCTCGGTCGACCAGGTAGCGCGTGTCACCAAGGCTTTCTCCAATGCCGGCATTCTCGTCCACGCCTACCTGATGTACGGCTTCCCGACCCAGACGGTGCAGGACACCGTCGACGCGCTGGAATACGTCCGCCAGTTGTTCGCCGAGGGCTGCATCCAGTCCGGCTTCTTTCACCGCTTCGCCTGCACCGTGCATTCGCCGGTCGGCCAGAACCCGGCCGAATACGGCATCAAGCTCAAACCGCTGCCGCCAATCCGTTTCGCCACCAACGACGTCGAATTCATCGACCCGACCGGCGTCGACCACCGCAGCCTGGGCGTCGCGCTGAACAAGGCGCTCTACAACTACATGTACGGCATCGGGCTGGATGAGGACGTGCGCAGCTGGTTTTCAACCCGGGTGCAGAAAACCCGCGTCCCCCGGAATTTCATCGCCAAGGCACTCCGGACCTCAGCCTAGGCGGCTCAGCCGACGGTCGCACTCAGCAGATTGGCGTTGTAGGCCTGTTGGGCGAGCAGCGATTGAAGAAACTGGTTGCTCGCCGAGCTGGTTGTTGTGCTCGAGGTGCTTGAACCAAGCATTTCGTTGAGGAAAAGCGAGGACAGACCCGACGAGGTGTTGGTGGTATCGAGAACGCCAAGCTGACTGAGGTAGGAGTATTCCCAGCTTTGCCCGCTCGTACCGAGCAGGCTGGATGAATTGAAGCTCGGCACGGCAACCTGGAGCAGACGCGACGCCGACAACGCCCCGTCGGTCAGTGCGGTGACACGCTCGGCCAGCCCTGTGCTGGGGCTGCTGAGCACGCCCGCCACGCTGGTCGGCGAAGCACTCACGGCAGCGTTGAAGGCCGGGGCATTGAGCGACAGCGTGCCGTTGGCGTTGCCGGTGATGCCGATCCGGGCGAGGCTCGTGCTGTCGCCGACCGAGTTCGACAACTGGGACCGCAGATAGGAGACGCTCAGGCCCAGGCTGGTGTTTTCCAAGCCAAGCCGGGTCAGCGTCGTCTGGACCGTGTTATACGCATCGACAAAGGAACTCACCGTCTTCGTCATGGCGCTATCGGGGGCCACGCTCAGCGCGGTTTTCCCGGTCGCGACAAGGTTCAGCGTCAGACCCGGGGTGGCCGTCCCGACCGTATTGGTACTGGCGGTGAAGGCCGTCCCGTTCAGCAATCCTTCGGCATTTTGCGCCTGGCTGGTCAGCGTCACCCCGCTGCTGCCCTGCGCCGGATAGGCCAGCAGGTCGGCCATGCCGGCGTTGCCGCTAACGCCGACGGTGAAGGCATTGGCCGCTCCGGACTGGCCGGTGACATTCAACTGATAGCCGGCCGACGACGAGACGACTTGCGCCCGCAGCCCGATATCGGCGGAATTGATCGCCGAAGCGATCCCCGCCAGCGTGTTACTGGCGCTGCCAAGCGCGACCTGACGGGTCTCGCCGCTGGCGAACTGGAAGCTCAAGCTTGCCGCCCCGCTGCCGATAGGCGTCAGGGAACTCGTCTGCGGAGCGCTGCTCAAGGTCTGCGCCTGGGCCAACTGTCTGACCTCGACGGCGTAGGTGCCGGTGGACGTGCCGCCACCGACCGAAGCGGTGGCGACCTTGGCGTTCGACGAAGTCACCGTCCGGGCATCGAATTTGCCCAAGCCAGCCAAGGATTGCGCCGCCGACTCAAGCGTTTCGACGCCGTTCAGCAAATTCCCCACGCTGGAGATGCTGGTCTGCACACCGCCCAGGGAAAGCAGGCTGCTCACCCCGGATGTGCCGGAAACCCCGAACAACGAACTGACCGACGATGTCGGATAGAGCGCGTTGATCAAATTTAACGTGGGGTTGTACCCATAAATCGAGGAGACGTTCATTTTGTCCTCCTGGACATGACGTCGAACCGCCTCGCGAATGCCTGTCGTCAGCGATTCCTATATTCTTTATAGCACATCGCCGGACCCGGGGCGGCCGGCCCGCCCACCAATCGCCACGGCCATTTCAGCGGCGCCGCAGGGCCGCCAAAGTCGCGACGATCTCGGCAAACAGCGGACGGGCGGCGATCGTTTCCTCGGCGCAGGCGGCCTGCAGTTCGGCCAGCGCTTGATGCCCAGCCAGCGAAGGATCGCAGCGCGCCAGCAGCTCCTCGAGCAGGCAGGCAAAGGCGCGTACTTCGATGCGCTGCAAGGCCTCGGCGACCGGGCGATCATCCGGCGCGAAGAACGAAGCGGCGCCAAAATCGCCGAGCAGCGCGGTTCCGTCAGCGCCATGCAGAATATTGTGGGCGTACAGGTCGCCATGCATGATGCCCCTGGCGTGCAGATGCTCGGCGGCCGAGGCGATACCGTGGGCGAGACGAAGAGCGGTGGCGAAGGCAAAGCGCCGATCGGCCGGATAGACGTCGCGCGTGCAGGATTCGAGGCTGGGCGGCCCGGCCAGATTGTCGAAGCTGGCGTCGATCAGCGCCATCACCAGGCCATGCGCCGCCGCGGGGTGCCGATCGACCTTGCCGAGCACCGGGATCAGATTGGCATGCCGGCCGGCGCCAAGGCAGGCGGTCATTTCCTTGAGCGGCAAGCCATCGCTGGTCAGTTCGCCTTTGAAAATTTTTACCGCGACGGCCTGCGGATTGTCATCGCCCAACCAGTCCGCCCGATGAATCACCCCGGAAGCGCCCTCACCCAGTTGCTGGCCCAGCTGCAGGTCGTCCCAGGCAATCGGCGCAATCGGCGCGCGCGCCAGCGACCGCTGTTCGGCGTCGGCGCAAAACGGATTGCCGGCATAAGCCAGCCAGCACAGGCGCGGCAGCGAAAGCAGCCAGGCCGGCAATGCCGTCAGCCGGTTGGCCGCGATGCGCAGCAATTCCAGGCGGCTGCAGGCGGCCATCTCGGGCGGCAGAGCGGTCAGTCGGTTGCCGGCCAGCATCAGCTTCTGCAGCTGCCGGCAGCGCCCGATTTCGGCCGGCAGTTCGGCGATCCGGTTGTCGGTCAGTATCAGCCAGCGCAGACCGGAGGGCAGCGCGGCGGCCGGCACCGTGCGAATCCGATTGGCCTTGAAACCGATCATGGTCAGCCGGGGGCACAGGCCAAGCACTGCGGGCAGTTCGGTGAACTGGTTGTCGGAGCAGAACAGGATGCGCAACCGGTGCAGGCGCGGCAGATCATCCGGCAGCGACGACAGCGCATTGCCCGACAAATCGAGGATTTCCAGCGTCTCGGCGAGTGCAAAGATCTCGCGCGGAAATTCGCTCAGGCCGCAGGCCAATTTAACCCGCCGGCTTCCGGCCAGTTCGCCGGTGCGCAGTTGTTCAAGAGTATTCAAGGGCATTCACATCATGTAAGAAGGCCCGCACTGGGCGGGCCTTCCTTATAAAAAAACCGACTGGCGTGGCGTTAAAGCAGTTCGGCCGGGATATTACCGCCGTTCTCAGCCAATTTCTGCAGCACGGTCTTGTGCAGCCACATATTCATCTGCGCCGAATCGCCCATCTTCTCGGCCGGGCAAGCCAGTTCGGATGCCAGCTCCTTGCGCGCGGCAAGGCTGCTGTCGAGACCGAGCAGTTTCAACAGATCGACGATCGATACCTTCCAGTTGAGTTTTTCGCCATGGGCGATCGCCAATGCCTCCAGCTTGGCCACGACGTCCACGCTGCTGATCACCACCGGGGCCACAGCCGGTACCGCCGGGCTTTCTGCCGCGCCAGGGGCCGCTGCGACGGGCTCTTCCTTCTTGTCGCCAAAGCCGAGTTTGGCCAGGATATTGCTAAAAATTCCCATATAAGTTCCTTTAATTTCAGATATTTATTGAAAACCCAGCGCTGTCCAAAACCATGCTGAACGCTTGTCCATGGTAGCCCCCTCGAAAGCGGGCGTCATCAATTTTATCCCGGAGGATTTCTCGTCTTCGGCCTTTGGTTTTCCAGATGTCGCTTTCCGACAGAGGACAAAAACCGACGGAGTTCGCCTTCGCCGACCGCCTTGAAGCCCGTCTCGCCGCTGCCCGCCGCGCCCTAAACCACCCGCAGCGCCTGTAGCGTTGCCAGATCGATGATCTCGGCGATGCGGTCGCCCAGCCCGGCGAGCACGCCGGCGTGTACCTGCGCCGCCGTAATCGTCTCGCCGCCCGGCCCCGGCAGGTCGCGTGTCGCGCTGGCATCGGCGACGATGGCGACCTTGTTGCCGCGATGGAAGGCTTCGCGCGCCGTCGAGTCGACGCAGTTGTGGGTCATGTAGCCGGCAAGCAGCAGGTTTTCGCTGCCCTTCGCCTGCAAGGCCTCGGCCAGTTCGGTGCCGGTGAAGGCCGAAGGCAGCTGCTTGTAAATCACCGTCTCGCCGGCCGCCGGCACCAGCCCGGCGAGCGGTTCGGCGCCGGGCGAGCCTTCGGCGAACAACAGGGAACCGGCCGGGGCGCGGTGCAGCACATGAATCACCGCAATGCCGGATTGCTCGGCCCAAGTGCGCAGGCGGCAGGCGATGGGCGTGACGCGCGCCTCGTCGGGCAAGGCTAGCGGGCCGCTGCAGTATTCGTGCTGGTAGTCGATCAGCAAGAGCGCGGTTTTCGCGGCCGGCAGCGTCGCCCCGGCCTGCAAACCGGGCGCGAGGCCGACGATCTGGCGCAAGGTCCGGGCGCTCATGCGGCACCTCCTGCTTGCTGGGCCGCCTCGCGCTCAAGCTTGCGCGCCGCCTGCGTGCGGCCATCGTAGCCCCAACTCGTGGCCGGCAGTTCGTGCAAGGCGACGTAGAGCGGTGCCGGCGATGCGGCAAAAGCCGCAGCCCACGGGCAGGCGGTGCGCGCGGCGGTCAACATCGCTTGCGCGGCAAAAATGAAATCCGCCTTTTCCGCCTCGCTGTTGCTGCCGGCGGTAATCAGCGCCTGCAGGCTGGCCGATGCGGCGAGCGCGGCGCCGCCGACGGCATGGCTGCCGGCCGGGGCCTGCGTCACGCTGACCACGGTCAGCGCCGCTTCCTTGCGCAGGATGCGCTGCATCAGTGCGGTGGTTTCCCGCTGCAGGGCTTGGATTGTGGCCGGCGCGGCAGCCGGGCCGCTGAGGACGATCTGGATCAAAGGCATGGGTTTCTCCTGTTGAATGCACGCCGCCATGATTGCAGCCGGGCTTTGTAGCTACAATCCATCAACTACATAACAGTTTGTTGCCCCATGGAAACAATCAACCCGCTCGACCATCTCTCCGATCTCGCCGTTTTCGTGCGCGTCGTCGATACGCAGGGCTTTTCGGCGGCGGCGCGCGCCATGGGGCTGACCAAATCGGGGGTCAGCAAGCGCATCAACCGCCTGGAAAAGCAGCTCGGGCTACGCCTCCTGCAGCGCACGACGCGCGCCATGTCGCTGACCGAGGCTGGCCGCGTACTTTACGAGCGCGCCGCGCAGGGCGTTGCGCTGCTCGATGAAAGCGCCCGCCTGGCCGCCGGCCTGGTCGAGGCGCCGCGCGGCATCCTGCGCGTCACCGCCTCGGTGACTTTCGGCAAGCTCTGCCTGGCGCCGCTGATCCCGGAATTCCTCGCCCGCTACCCGGAGATCGAACTGCAACTGACCCTGCTCGACCGCTTCGTCGATCTCGTCGAGGAAGGCTACGACGTCGCCCTGCGCCTGACCCGCACGCCGCCCGATCAGGTCGTCGCCAAGGCGCTGATGCCGGTGCGCTACCGCCTGTGCGCGGCAGCCGATTACCTGAAGGGCCGCATAATCGATACACCCGCCGACCTCGCCGGCCACAACTGCCTGCATTACGGCCTGCGCGAACTGGGCAGCGAATGGCGCTTCCAGCGGGCCGGCGAAGAGGCGCGGGTACGAGTCAAGAGCAATGTCGTGGTCAATAACAGCGAGGTCGTGCGCGACCTGCTGCTCGCCGGCCTGGGCATCGGCCTGGTCTGGAACTACGCCGTCGACCGCGAAATCGCCGACGGCCGCCTGGTTCCGCTGCTGCCCGACTGGTCACCGGTCGGCCCGTTCGGCCAGACGGCTTACGCGCTCTGGCTACCGCAGCCCCACCTGCCGCCGAAGACGCGCGTTTTCATCGACTTCCTGGCCGAACGCCTGCGCCAGACGCCGGCCTAGGCCGCAGCCGATTTCGCCCAATCTGGCTGCAAAGCCGCGATGTGCAGCATTTCCGCCTCGGCCACCCCGGCCATTGCGGCAAACTCGGGCCAGCGGGCGACGGCTTCCCTGATCTGTTGCAGGCGCTCGCGGGCATGGCGGATGTCGTAGGTTTTGGCGAGGGTGAGCAGGTCGTCGATGCCAATATCCCAGGTCTTGCCACCAACCTGCATCTGGTGCTGGCGCGTCCATTTGCCTTCGCCCGGATTGTGCGCGAAGCAGGTGTCGTAGGCCGGGGCGAGCCGCCACTGGCCGGTGCGATCCATCAGGAAACCGAAATTCTTCGTGTGGTCGTCGCAATTGACGATGGCGACATTGAAGGCGCAGCGCGCCCAGGCCTGCTCCAGCGCATCGGCGCCGAGGCGCAGGCCGAGCACGGTACGCAGGTACTGCTCGTAGCCGTGCACATAAGGCATGTTGAAATCGAGGTGCAGCAGGCCGCATAGCGACTGGGCGTGCAGCTTGTCGTTGCCGATCCGGTCGAAGCGCTGGGTCATGAAATGCGCCCGGCCACCCTCTTCGAGCAGGCGGCATTCGCTCATCTCGATGCCGGCCGCCGCAGCCATCAGGGCATGGGCGTATTCGATACGGCCAAAGCCGGCCGTCGTGCCGAGTTCGCCAACGCTGCCGACGTCGAACTTGAGCAGCCAGTGCTCGAAACCCTCCGGCACGTCGAATTGCCCGGAAACCACCTGATTGGCCTGGCGGTTCCAGCCGATCACCGCCTTGGCCCGCGCCCCGCCAGCCGAACTACCGATGTCGATGATGTCCTGGGCGACGCTCGAAAATTCGCCTTTCAAGGCGCGCCGCGCGTCCTCGACCAGGTGCGCCATGTCGAGCGGCAGGCTGGTAGCGGCGCCACGCAAGGTCTTTTCGGCCGGCTCGAACTCCAGCGCCCCCATGCTGCGCCGCCCGACGTAGAGCAGGCGCTGCAAACTGGTGATATCGCCGGGCAGGATGCCGCGCCGCGCCAGGTATTCGTCGATCAGTGCATTACCGAATTTGTCGGGCAGCGCATCGGCGAGCAGGCCAGGCAGACCGTGAAAAGTCTCCTGGGCCAGGGCCGGGAAGCTGAAGCGCCGCTTCGCCTTGAGCGGCATCTGGATGGGCGAGAGTTCCAACCCGTCCTTTACGAATTCCGGGGCATAGCTGAATTCGTAATAGCCGGGCTTGTTGCGCAACGGTGCCACGGCGCCGGCAAAGCGGCCCCATATATTGACCTGGACGGCGCGGATGTCTTCCATTGTTACTCCTTGCGCGAGCGCGGCGCGCGCTGGCGGACCCGGGCGGATTTTTTCTGCGCCGCGGCCAGCACATCGAGCGGGCTCGGGCTATCGGCATCGGGTACGAGATTCTGCAGACCGTCGAGCAGATCGAGGGCGCGCAGGATGGCGATCAGGTTGCGCAGCGTGATGGCGCCGGTTTTTTCGAAGCGCTTCAACGGCGTCAGACCGATGCCGCTCTTCTGTGCCAGATCGGCCTGGGTCAGCGCTGCACCGTTGGGCGAAACGCGCCAAGCCTTGAGACTGGCGGCCAGTTGTGCGGCCAGCTCGTCGTTGGTTAGCCGGTAAATATCCATAGCCTATTTTTAGGTCGTTAAGTTAAATCTGAACGCATTATGGACTAATTTTAGTTCACAAAAAACAGAACACGACAACAGATTTATTTTAGGCCATTAAGCAATAAAAACATATATAACAGGCTAATTTTGGACCATTAAATAGAAGCGAACACCCAGATTGCGCATCAGCGAAAGCGCTACCAAACCATTGCCGCCGCCGCCCTTCCGGCGGAATTGCCCTTGCCCGCCGCCGCCCTATGATAAATTTGCGCCCGACTTGATTCAGGACTTACCGCAACACCATGACCGACCAGCTCAATCTCTTCGATGCCAGCACCAAAGCGGCGACCGACGAACCGGAAACCGTCACCACAGAGGCCGCAGCGCAAACCGCAGCCCCCGCCGATCCGGCGCTCGCCGACCTGCCCGGTTTGCCGCCAGAAAGCGATACGGCCGTACCGCCCGCTCTGCCGCCCGCGGCGACCGGCCCGGCCGGCGACATTCCCTCGCCGGCCGATTACGCCGCCCGCCGCTACCTCGAATACGCGATGAGCGTTGTCACCGGCCGCGCCCTGCCCTCGGCCGCCGACGGCCAGAAGCCGGTGCAGCGCCGCATTCTCTACGCCATGCACCGGATGGGCCTGTACAAGAGCCCGCGCCATGTGAAGTCGGCGCGCGTCGTCGGTGACGTGATCGGTAAATACCACCCGCACGGCGATTCCTCAGTGTATGACGCGATGGTCCGCATGGCGCAGAACTGGAGCCTGCGTTACCCGATCGTCGATGGTCAGGGCAATTTCGGCTCGCGCGACGGCGACAACGCCGCCGCCATGCGCTACACCGAGGCCCGCCTGACGCCAATCGCCGAACTGCTGCTCGCCGAACTCGACGAAGGCACGGTCGACTGGAAGCCGAACTACGACGGCGCCAACGACGAGCCGGCCCTGCTCCCGGCCCGCCTGCCCTTCTGCCTGCTGAACGGCGCGTCCGGCATCGCGGTCGGCATGGCCACTGAAATCCCGGCCCACAACCTGCGCGAAGTGGCCAAGGCTGCCGTCGAAATCATCCGCAACCCGGATTTCTCCGAAGACGAAGTGCTGCGGCTGATTCCCGGCCCGGACTACCCGGGCGGCGCGCAGATCATCTCGACGCCGGAGGAAATCGCCGCCACCTACAAGAGCGGCCGCGGCAGCCTGCGCGTCCGTGCCAAGTGGAAGATCGAAAACCTGGCGCGCGGCCAGTGGAAGCTGGTGATTACCGAATTGCCGCCGGGCGTGTCGACCGCCACGGTACTGTCGGAAATCGAAGCCTGCTCCAACCCTGTGGCCAAGGAAAAGGCCGGCAAGAAAGTATTCACGCCGGAACAGCTCAACCTCAAGGCGGCCTTCCTGTCGTCCATTTCGGAAAACGGCGTGCGCGACGAATCGGGCAAGGAGCACGCCGTGCGCCTGGTCATCGAACCGGCCAGCTCGCGTCAGGGGCAGGACGATCTGGTGCGCATGCTGCTCGCCCATACCAGCCTGGAAACCAACGCCTCGATCAACCTGACCGTCCTTGGCGTCACCGGCTCGCCGCGCCAGGCCTCGCTGTACAGCATGATCGCTGAGTGGTGCCGCTTCCGGCTGAGCACCGTGCAGCGCCGCACGCGGCATCGCCTGACCGCCGCCGAAAAGCGCATCCACATCCTCGAAGGCCGCTTGGCCGTGCTGCTCGATATCGACCGGGTAATCAAGGTGATCCGCGAGTCGGACGATCCGAAGATTGATCTGATGGCGCATTTCAAGCTGTCCGAAATCCAGGCCGAAGACATTCTCGAAATCCGCCTGCGTCAGTTGGCGCGGCTGGAAGGCATCAAGATCGGCGAGGAACTGGCCAAGCTGCGGGCCGAAGCGGCCGGCCTGAACAAGCTGCTCGATTCGGAAAGCGAACTGCGCGCCTGCGTTGCCAGCGAAATCGAAGCCGACGCGAAGAAATACGGCGACGACCGCCGCACCTTCATCGAAGCGGCCGACAAGGTGACGATGTCGGATGCCAAGACGGTATCGATCGTCGATGAGCCGACCACGCTGATCGTCTCGAAACACGGCTGGCTGCGTTCGCGCCAGGGCCATCACATCGATCCGACCCAACTGACGTTCCGCTCCGGCGACAGCCTGCTCGCCTGCCTGCCCTGCCGGACGGTGGACAACCTGATCCTGCTCGACCACCTCGGGCGCGCCTATTCGATTCCCGCCGCCGACATTCCCGGCGGCAAGGGCGATGGCATTCCGGCCACCTCGCTGGCCGATTTCCAGGATGGCGGCAAGCCCTGCCTGGCCCAGGCCATCCGCAGCGAAACGTTCTACCTGGTGGCAGCCAGCGGCGGTTACGGTTTCCGCTGCAAAGGCGAAGACCTGCTGTCGCGCGGCAAGGCCGGCAAGGCCTTCATGAGCCTGCCGGAAGGCGATACGCCGGTCGTTTTCGCCCCCGCGCCGGCCGGTGAAATCGCCTGTCTGACCAAGGATGGCCGCGCGCTGGTGTTCAATGTCGAGGAAGTCCGGCTACTCGCCAAGGGTCGTGGCCTGAAGCTGATTGATGCGACGCCGGGCAAGGAAGCGCTGGAAGATATCGTGCCGGTGATTGACGGCGTGGCCGGCAAACTCAAGGGCGAGAAGCTCGCTGTCTGTCGCGGCCCGCGCGGCGGCAAGGGCAAGCGGGTCAGAGCCGGCCGCTGATCGGCAAATCCGCCGGTAGTTCGGCGTAGTCGCCACGCTGGCGACAGGCGTAAAAAAAGCCGGAGGAAACTCCGGCTTTTTTACTGCAGCAGAACAGTCTGCGTTTAGGCAGCCTTCTTGCCGGCAGCCTTCGGGGCAGCCACGTTGGCGGCCTTCAGGGTAGCTTGGGTAGCGGCGCTGACGCTTGCTTCGGCGACATCGGCAGCTTGCTTGGCGGCCTTGTTCAGACCTTCGTAAGCGGCGTTGGCCGACTTGATGGCGGACTTGACGGCAGCAACAGCGACTTCGGAACCAGCCGGAGCGGCAGCCAGGGCCTTTTCAACCAGACCGGAAACCTTGGCGTTGCCTTCGGCAACCTTGGTTTCAACTTCCTTGGCCAGCTTATCCTTGGTTTCGGCAGCGATCGAGATCACGTTGCGCGAGTATTCCAGGCCTTGCTCGATGGACGGAGCAGAGATGGCTTTCTGGATGGTGACGAAGGATTGAACATCCTTGGCGCCAAGCAGCGTGGTGATGTTGGCGATCGAAGCTTCGAACAGCGAACGGGTGGCGGCCAGGTTCAACAGGGCCAGACGCTCGAAACCTTCGAAGGTCGTATTGGCGAAGAACAGGGCGAAGTCGAAACCGGACTTGGTGAAATCTTGCGGCTTGGTGAACATGATGTGAATCTCCTGAGGGTTGGTAATCTGGGCAGTGATCGCATTGCTGCACTGCAACATGGAGTTCATTCTAGCCAACCCAATCTCAATGTCAAGAGATTTTTGGTGCACCGCACCAATTTCTAGCAACACCCGTCGAAGCCTGTATTCACGCCGTTTTCCGGCCAGCGGAAACGGTTTAGCTCATTCCGTATCGAGTCCCAGGCGGGCCAGAATCGCCGTCATCGCCTCGGCCGCACCGAGCGGTAGGTAGTAGTCGACGACATCGCTGAGCTGCGTCCGCGACGGGTTGATTTCCACCGTAGGAATGCCGCTCCCCGCCGCGAAGACGACCGGCTGGTTGATATAGGGAAAAACGCTGGAGGTACCGATGCTGAACACAATGTCGAAGCCGTCCTGCAAGGCATCGATGAAGCGGTCTAGCTTGGCCTCGGGCAAAGCCTCGCCGAACAGCACGATTTTCGGCCGCAGGACCGCGCCGCATTCCGGACAACACGGCGGCACGGCCCGCCCGCTGTAATCCGGGGCGGCCTCGCTGAAGCGGCAGGCGGTACAGACCAATTCATGCAGATTGCCGTGGATCTCGATGATGTCGTGGCTGCCGGCCAGCCGGTGCAGACCATCGACGTTCTGGGTAAACACCATCACCCGGTCGAGATAGTCGTCGAGCGTGGCGATCGCGCGGTGCGCAGCATTCGGCTGCGCACCGCGGCAGTTTTCCTCGATCTGGATCAGGTACTTCCAGGTAATGTCGGGGCGGACCGCGAAGACTTCGCCGGACAGCGCCTCTTCGATGCGCAAGCCCTCCTCGGTCGCCTCGCTGTCGTACAGGCCGCCGACGCCGCGATAGGTGGGCAGCCCGGAATCCGCGGAAATGCCGGCGCCGGTGATGAACAAGGCGCTGCGCGCCTGACGGAGGTGCTCGGCAACGGCGTCGAGCGCCGCTTCGGTCGATGAGGAATAGGTAGTCACGTCGGGATCAGCAGCATTCTGGCCGGTTGGCCGGGGTTTCGGAATCCCCGCTTTATAACCCCCGGAAATCAAAAAAGCCACCCGCCGGCACGGCAAGTTTCATCAGTTTGCACTAATATGCTTTGTACTGCTGCGGCAGACCTACCAATCAATCAAACCTGAAGCGATGGACCTGGACAGCCTGACCGAACTCCTCGGCGAAAAAACGATAATCACGCTGACTGGCCTGAGCATCGGCGTATTTTTCGGCATTTTTGCTCAACGCTCGCGCTTCTGCCTGCGCTCGGCGGTCGTCGAGTTCTGGAATCGTCAGGGCACCACCCGGCTGTCCGTCTGGCTTTTCGCGTTCTCCAGCGCGGTGATCGCCACCCAGTTGTTCATCAGCGTCGGCTGGCTCGATGTCAGCCAGGCCCGCCAGCTGGCCGCCACCGGCAGTCTGTCCGGCGCGCTGATCGGCGGCTTGCTGTTCGGGATCGGGATGATCCTCGCCCGTGGCTGTTCCAGTCGCATGCTGGTGCTCGCCGCCAACGGCAATCTGCGCGCCCTGCTCACCGGTCTGATCTTTGCCGTGGTCGCCCAGGCCTCGCTGAGCGGTCTGCTCTCGCCGCTGCGCAGCTGGCTGTCCAGCCTCTGGACGATTGACGGTGGCGGAGCCCGCGATCTGCTTGCCACCTTCCATCTCGGCCACCCCGGCGGCGTGATTTTCGGCCTGATCTGGCTGGCCGCCGCCATTTATTTCGCCCGCCGCGCCCAGTTGGGCTGGCGCGAACGCCTGGGCGGTAGCGGCGTCGGCCTGACCATTGCCTTCGCCTGGCTAGCGACCTACCAGATCGGGACGCAGTCCTTCGAGATCGTTCCGGTGCAAAGCCTGAGCTTCACCGGCCCATCGGCCGACGTGCTGATGCTGGTCCTGTCGCCACCCGGCCAGCCCTGGAATTTCAACATCGGGCTGGTCCCCGGCGTTGTCCTCGGATCTTTTCTCGCCGCCCTGTGGGGGCGCGAACTGAAGCTCGAAGGCTTCAAGGATGGGCACAGCATGCGCCGCTATATCGCTGGCGCGGTCTGCATGGGCTTCGGCGGCATGCTAGCCGGCGGTTGCGCGGTCGGTGCCGGGGTTTCCGGTGCTTCCGTGTTTGCGCTGACCGCCTGGCTGGCGCTGATCGGCATGTGGGCCGGCGCCGGTCTGGCCAACGCCGCTCTCGACAAGCCGGAGCCGGATCGGCTACCGGCCCTGCAGCCCTGATCGCACCCCGACACACCGGGCCCGGCATCAGGCAGTAAAAACACTCAGATTTTAAGGATTCGCTGAATCCCGGGAGCCGAAGCTTCCGGGATTGCGCGCTTGGCGCTCAGTGCGAAAAGTACATTCGTGCCCTGTCGAGCTTATACGTCCACGGCAGATTCGCATTCTTCCAGCCATTGACCACGCGTTGTCCGGCCTTGCTGCCGGCCTTCGCGGTATCGCCTTCAAAGCCTTCCGGGACGCCATAGACCTTGGTGTAGCCGGCTGCCTGCAGACGATCCTGCGCCTTGGAGCTACGGTCGCCGGAACGGCAGATCAGGATGATCGTCGCCTCCTTGCCCAGCCCCATGGCCTTCAGGCGACGCTCCAGTTCCGGCACAAAATCCTGGTTCGGTTCGAGCTTGTACATGAAGCGCTTGTCGTCCCAGTCACTCATCAACTCCGGGTGCTCAACAAACGGCACCAGTGCGTCGGCGTCGCTCGGCCAGCCGACGTACATTGCCTCGGCCCGGGTGCGGATATCGAAGAAGGCGATGCCTTGCGGATCCTTTTTCTTCATCTCGTAAGCCTGTTGCGGCGTCAGGTAGAGGCCGAGTTTCGACTTCTTGGCCTCCGGTAGCTGGTTCCAGTCGGTGCTGCTCGGCGCCCAGTCGGCGGCCAGTGCCACCGATAAGACGGCGAGCAGACCGACTGCCAGCCAACGCTTGAAGGTGACCCTGACCATCAGGCCATCCCCGGATTATTGGCAGCGCCTTTCAGCGTCGGCAGATTGAGATTGACCGGTTTGACCGTCTTGATGTCGCGCAGATACTTGGCGACCACATCCCAGATCGGTTCGCCGGCATTCTTCGCCTCTTCGGAAACCGGTGCCCAGCCGGCCACCTTGTAGGTCTTGTCCGGATCGATCAGCTTGCCCTTGAGCATCATGTTCTGGATGCGGCTACCCATTTTCGCCGTCGGATCGCAGGTCCATTGCAGGCCGCCGACACGCACCATGTCGCCACCCTGCTGGTAGTAGGGATCGGGGTTGAACAGGTTGTCGCAGACGTCTTCGAGCACCGTCTTGATCATCTCGCCGCTCATGTTGCTCACCGTCGTCCACGGATAGGTGATCGCCGTCTGGTCGAGCACGTGTTCCATCAGGATCGGCTGTCCCGGCAGCAGCGAGGTACCCCAGCGGAAGCCCGGCGAGAAGGCGATTTCGGCATCCTTGACCTTGAGCAGCGAGTCGAGGATGACTTGGTCGAAAGTACCGTTGAAGTTGCCACGCCGATAGAGCAGGCCCTCAGTGACGGCCAGCTTTTCGTTGAGCTTGGACAGGTAGGGCGCGCGTGCCTTGTCGATCAGCGTCTGCATGTCGCGGTCGGCCGGCAGCAGGTTGGCGAAGACGGGCAGCAGCTTGTAGCGGTAATCGGCAATTTTGCCGTTCTTGACGTCGAAATCGAGCACGCCAAGGTATTTGCCGTTCGAGCCGGCATTGGTGACCAGCGTCTGGCCACCGGCATTTTTGACGACGACCGGGGCCGGCATGCCGTCATGGGTGTGGCCACCAAGGATGGCATCGATGCCTTTGACGCGCGAAGCCATCTTGAGGTCGACGTCCATGCCGTTGTGCGAGAGGACGACGACAACCTGCGCACCAGCCGCGCGGGCTTCGTCGACGGTCTTCTGCATGTTCTCTTCCTGGATGCCGAAGCTCCAGTTCGGCGTCTGCCAGCGCGGGTTGGCGATCGGCGTGTAGGGGAAGGCCTGGCCGATGATGGCGACCGGCACGCCATTCATTTTCTTCATCACGAAGGGCTTGAATACGGCATCGCCGAAGTCGGCAGTCTTGACGTTCTGGGCGACGATGTCGATGTGGCCGGCGAAATCCTTTTCCTCGATTTCCTTGACGCGAGCCTCGCCGTAGGTCGATTCCCAGTGCAGGGTCATGACATTGACGCCGAGCGCCTTGCAGGCATCGACCATGTCCTGCGCATTGCTCCACAACGCCGTGCCGGAGCCTTGCCAGGTATCGCCGCCGTCGAGCAGCAGCGCGCCGGGACGATTGGCTTTCATGCGCTTGACCAGCGTTGCCAAATGGGCAAAACCGCCGACCTTGCCGTAGGTTTCGGCGGCTTTTTCGAAATTCAGATAGCTGTAGGCGTGCGCCTCGATGCTGTTCGGCTTGAAGCCGAAGTGCTTGAGCAAGTTGTCGCCGACCAGGTGCGGCACCTTGCCGAACTGGTCACCGAAGCCGAGATTGACGTTCGGCTCGCGAAAATAGATGGGCAACAGCTGGGCATGACAGTCGGTGATATGCAGCAGGCTGACATTGCCGAACTTGGGCAGGTCATAGAGCTTGGCCGCCCCCTTTTCAGCCAGGGCAAGGTCACTGTGCAACGACATGCCGCCCGCCGCGGCTACGGCCATTACCTGAAGAAACTCCCGACGATTCATGCTCATATGTGTTCCTTGAAAAATATTCGCAGTCGCTAGTCCCTAGTTGCTAGTCACTAGCTAACGACTAGCGACTAACAGCTAACGACTAGCGACTAATAACTAACAACTAGTCTTTATTGACCGGCGATTCCGGATCGATCAGGAAAGCCACGATGTGGGTGATCTGCTCCGGCGTAAGCCAGTTGTGCAAGCCGAAACGCGGCATGTTGGTACAGGCCGTGAAGGCATTCGAGTTGTAGATCTTGTCGTAGACGTACTTGATGTTCTCTTCCGAGCCGCCGCGCACCTTGCCGAACTGCTTCAGGCTGGGGCCGATGGTGCCGTAGGCCAGTTCTTTCTTGGCCAGTTCATGACAGGCATAGCAGTTGCCACCACGCACCCGGCCGGCCGGATCGGGCTGGATGAAGCCGATATGTCCGCCAGTACCGACGGCGGCCAGCTTCTCGCCTTCCTTCCAGTCGCCGATCAGCTTGCCGTCCACCGGATAACGGATGGTTGCAGCATTCAGCTTTTCCAGCTTCTCACCGACCTTGCGCGGCGGATTGTCGCGGTACTCGCCGCAGGTCTTCATCGTTTCGTCCTGGTCGAGACGGGTCATCCAGTACTTCGGATTCTCGGCCTTGAAGGAGGCACGGAACATCTGCTCGGCTTCCTTGGCGAACTTGCCGCCCGGCGCTTCGGCCAGGGCAGAACCGCTGATGGCGGCGGCCAACAGGCCAAAAAGGGCTGTTTTAAGTTTCATGGTCATCCCCTTTTAGCGCTTGATTCCCGGCGTTTCCATGACGGTGCCGGTTGCAGTTTTTTGCAGGAAGGTTTCCAGCGCGATCACCGAATCGGCCAGATAGTTCGGTTCAGGCCAGCGGGCCTGGCGCATGCAGTCGATCAGGCGACGCTGCATGGTCCACACCGCGCCTTGCGACACGCGATAGGACGGCCAGGTTTTCATCGCGAACCCGGCACCTTCCTTGGTCGTCAGATTGCCGAGGTCCTGCAGGCGGATGCGCTTGCCTTCCTGGCCATGGCAGATCGAGCAGGAAAAATCCTGCGGCCCGGAACGGCGGTAGAAGATGTACTCGCCCATCTTGGCCATCTTGGCTTCTTCCGGATGCGTCGCCGGCACGTTGATCGGCTTGCCGTTCGACTTGGCGCCGATGAAGGTCACCAGGGCCTCGATGTCGGACTCCTTGCCCGGCTTCGAATACCATTGTTTGGTGACTTCTTCCGGCTTGAAACCTTGCAGGGTCACCATGCAATGCACCAAGCGGGATTCGGCATCCATCACCTTGTTGGTGTCCTTGAAGTACTTCGGCAACTGGGCATAGGCGCCGTCCAGCTTGCCCGGGCCGAGGCCCATGTCGCACTGTTCCAGTGAGGCGTTCTTCGGGCCGCGTTTCTCGGTCCACAGGCCTTCGCCCTTGACTTCGAAGAGGTCGGCCGGATTGCCGTCAGCCAGTGCCTCACGGTACTTGGCCAGCTCATCGGCGACCTTGCTGTCCTGCGCTGCGGCGCTGCCGATAAGGGCTGTAGCGACCGCCGCACCGAGCAGCGTTCTGACAAATCGTTGGATCATTTTCATATCTCCAGGGGACCACGTTCAGGCGGCGGCGGACTGCGCCGCCTTACCACCGAATATCATGTCTCAGGCTACGACCGCTTCATCGCTGCGGCTATCGCCCTTGTTGTCCTTCCAGGAGACGACAATCTTGTCGCCCTTGGCGCCACCAGCGAACTTGAATGCCAGGTAGGGGTTCTTCGATACCGACGGACCAAACTCGCTGCTCAGCACGACCTTGTCGTTGTGCTTGGCGGTCAATTCGGTAATGAACCAGGCCGGCACGATGGCGCCAGCCGAATCCTTGCGCTGGCCGGTTTCCATTTCGTGACTCATCAGGATTTTTACTTCGGTTACGCCGTCCTTGTTGGCGGCGCGGATTTTCATCGGATTTGCCATGTATATCTCCTAAAAACAGTTGTTAGTTGCTAATGACTAGCGACTGCTTCTCAGCCGCCGCAACCGCCGAGGGTGACCTTGATTTCCTTGGTGGCCATGAAGAACTTGCCATCCGACTTGACCAGCGCATAGACGTTGGACGTCTGGCCCATCTTGACGCGGGTCTGGACGTTGGCCTGAGTGCCTTCGGGCAGCGTGAAGCTGGCGGCCAGCGCATTCGGGTTCTTTTCGATCAGGATGGCGACCATGCTGACATTGGGCAGCGTCGAGCCGACACCGACCGGCACGACGGCGCCGTTTTCGGCGATATCCGGACCGGTGACCTGGACATCCTTGCTGTCGACCGGGTTCGCGCCCAGAGCCTTCAGCGTATCGGCCATGCTCTTGGCGTCAAAAGCCGCCTTGTTCCAGTCGGCCAGAGCCATGCCCGGCTTGATCAGGCCGGCAGCCGCGAGCACGGTAAGCAGTGCGGCACCGGAGCCGGATTTCAGTACGTTACGACGTTGATTGTTCATGACTTCTCCTCTGTGAAAATGATCTGATTCGATTACTTCGCGCCGGACAGAATCCACTTGACCAGTGTCTTCAAGTCCTCATCCGGCAAATGACCGTTCGGCGGCATCGGAATCGAACCCCAGACGCCCTGCCCGCCAGCCTTGACCTTGGCAACCAGCCGCTCCTCGGCATCGGCCTGATCCTTGTAACGGGCCACCACCTCGCTGTAGCCGGGACCGACGATCTTGTTCTTCAGTCCGTGGCAGGCCATGCAGCCGCTCTTCGTCGCCAGCTCCAGCGTGCCGGCATCGGCCGCCTTCTTGGCGGCTTCCGGGCCGATCGTCCGGGTGCCGCGCACCGGACCGAAATTGCGGTTCTGGTCGGCCAGTTCGCCGTGCGCGGTACGGGCATACTCGGGCAGCGTCGAGCCGATCAGCACTTCGCTCTTGCAGTTCTTCATGCAGGCGACGTTCTTGGTATCCGGCTTGCCGCCGTTGCCGATGCCGCCCTTCTTGGCTGCGGCGCCGGGCCACAGACCGTGGTCGGTGGTCATGCCATTGCGGTTGGGCAGCAGCTTCTGGACATCGGCAATATTCTTGTCGGACAGCACGAAGTCGGCCGGCACCATCTCGGAAAGATTCAGCAGGTAGGCGAGAATGGCGTAGACCTCGTCCGGTTTCAGCGACTTCGGCGAAGTCCAGGGCATGGCGCGCTGGATGTAGTCGAAGACCGTGGAAATGGTCGCCACCTTGGTGAACGTCGTGCGCTGCGGCAGTTCGCCGGAAGACAGGCCCTTGACCCGGCCGGTCTTCATGTCGTCCTTGCTGGTACCGCCGACCAGCGGCGTGAACACTTCGTTCGATTCGCCGAACGAGCCGTGGCAGGAAGCACATTTCTCCTCGAACAGCTCCTGGCCGCGATCGACCGAACCCGAGCCCTTGGGCAGACCCTTGAAATCCGGCCGCACGTCGATGTCCCAGGCCTTCACTTCGGCCGGCGTTGCCGGACGGCCGACGCCGCTGTAGTTATCGAAGGCCAAGCCGGCGGACGATGCGGCGGCCAGAGCCAGAACAAGGATGGTCTTAGCACCACCAAGGCCAAGGCTGGCACTAGAGAACCTGAACATTGCTGACCTCCCCGCTTTCGATGACTTTCCACGATTGAATCGCGTTGTTGTGATAGATCGACTTGGTGCCTCGGACGGCCCGCAGTTGGCCATAGCTTGGCTGGACATAACCGGTTTCGTCGATGGCCCGCGATTGCAGGATGGCCGGTTTGCCGTCCCACACCCAGTTGGTGTTGAAACGGGTCAGCGCCTTGTTCTGGATCGGTCCTTCGAGACGCGCCGTCTGCCAGTTGATGCCGCCGTCGAAGGAGACATCGACCTGCTTGATGCGGCCACGACCGGACCAGGCGAGGCCGGAGACGTTGTAGAAACCCTTGTCGAGCAGCGTCTGGCCGCCGGACGGCGTGGTGATCACCGACTTGGCTTCCTGGATCGAGCTGTACTGGCGATGCAGGCCGCTCGGCAGGAGGTCGATGTAATGCACCGCTTCGTCCTTGGTGGCGTAAGGCTTGTCACCGACTTCGATGCGGCGTAGCCACTTGACCCAGGACACGCCCTGGACGCCGGGTACCACCAGACGCAGCGGATAGCCGTTTTCCGGACGCAGCATTTCGCCGTTCTGGCCGTAGGCGACAAACACTTCGCCGGATTCGACCATTTCCATCGGAATGGTGCGCGTCATCGAGGAGCCATCGGCGCCTTCGGCTAGCACATAGCGGGCCTTCTTGTAATCGACGCCGCAATCTTCCAGCAGCAGCTTGAGCGGCACGCCGGTGAATTCGGAACAGGACAGCATGCCGTGCGTGTATTGCACGGTCGGCACGGCCACGTTGCCCCACTCCAGACCGGTGTTCGCACCGCATTCGATGAAGTGGATGCGCGACACGGACGGCAGGCGCATCAGCTCGTCCAGCGTATAGACCTTGGCCTTCTTGAGCAGGGAATCATCCGAACCATTAACCATCAGGCGATGCTTGGACGGATCGATGTCGTGCCAGCCCTGGTGATGCCGCTCAAAATGCAGTCCGGACGGCGTGATGATGCCGAACAGGCCCTGCAGCGGACAAAACGATACCGAAGCGCCACCGACCCGGGCCAGACCTGGCGATTCACGGCGCAGCAACTGGCTTTCATATTGCGAAGGTGTGCCATAGGGGCGCGTTGCCACCGGCTGCCCGAGCGTCGTCGACCAGGTCGGCAACTCGAGGATATTTGCATCGCCTTCGCTGGCCCGTGCCACCATCGGAGCCGCCATGGCTGCACCGGCGACCATGAAGCTCTTGCGCAGAAAATCCCGCCGGCCAGTGGCAACCGCCTTGACCTGCTCTTCCGAGAGAAAGTTTTCTGGCGCGGGCCGTAGCCGACCAGGTTTTTTGACGCTATCACTCATAGAGATCAACCCCTCCGTTCATATATCTAGACGATTTCAATTTGTTACTGCCACGCCCAGCTCATCGCCAAGATCACGGCTTGCCACCGTGACGCTCACGGTCCGGCAGATATCGACAAAATTTGGATCAACCACGCGGTACAAGACCGACGTCCCCTCGCGCCGACGCTCGACCACACCCGCCCGATAGAGAATGTTCAGGTGCCGGGAAATGTTGGCCTGCGTCAAACCGATGCGCTCCACAACCTCATTCACCGGACGCTCCTCGGCGCAGAGGCAGGAAAGGATGCGCAGGCGCGTCGGATCGGCCAGCAAGCTGAAATACTGGGCAACCTGCTCGAATACGTGAATGGTCTCGTCCATGCTGTTTCTTGATTTGGATCAGGAAACAATTTATAAGCCAACGTCTATATAGTCAACTACTTATATTGTTGCGGCGCAGCATGCATTTTTCCAAAAAGGCCTATAACCTTCAGCCTGCGCTGTTACGCCACTTGGCTATATGACGTATAAAAAACAAACCAGAGGAGATGTCTCGATGAAACTGATACACACTGTTGCAGCTTTTGGCCTGCTCGCCGCGGTCAGCGCCTCGCAGGCTGCTGACCCCAATCTGGGTCGCAATCTGGCTGCCACCTGCGCCAATTGCCATGGCACCAACGGCCATGCGCTCAAGGGCGCCGGCCTCGACCCCCTGGCCGGCATGGAAAAAGCCAAGACCCTGCAAAAGCTGGCCGAGTTCAAGAGCGGCGACAAACCCGCCTCGATCATGCACCAGATATCCAAGGGCTATACCGACGAACAGCTCGATCTGATCGCCACCTATTTCGCCGCGCAAAAGTAAGGGGAACACAACATGATGCTGATGAAACGACGTGATTTCCTGAAGGTCGGTGCAACTGCCGGCGCGCTGGCTTCGCTCTACGGCTGTGCCGGCGGCAACAAGGCCAGCGGCCATGTGGTGGTGGTGGGCGGCGGCTACGGTGGCGCGACAGTGGCCAAATACCTGCGGATGTGGAGTGAAGGCGGCGTCCAGGTAACGCTGATCGAACGCAACCCGACCTTCATTTCCTGCCCGATTTCCAATCTGGTCATTGGCGGCACCAAAACCATGGCCGACATTACCGTCAGCTATGACAATCTGAAGAGCAAATGGGGCATCCGCGTCATCCAGGACGATGTGCTTGCCGTCGACAGCGGAAAACGCACCGTTACCCTGAAGACTGGCGGCACCATGAGCTACGACCGGCTGGTGCTCTCCCCCGGCGTCGATTTCATGTTCGACCAGATTCCCGGCCTGAACAATGCCGATGCCCAGGGCAAAATCCTGCATGCTTGGAAAGCCGGCCCGCAGACCGTCGCCCTGCGCCAGCAACTGGAGAGCATGAAGGACGGCGGCACCTACGCCATCTCCATCCCCAAGGCCCCGTACCGTTGCCCGCCCGGACCTTACGAACGGGCCTGCCTGGTCGCCGACTACTTCAAGCAAAACAAGCCGAAATCGAAGGTCGTCATTCTCGACGCCAACGAAGACGTGACCTCCAAGAAAGGCTTGTTCACCAAGGCCTGGAGCGACCTCTACAAGGGCATCATCGAGTACCGCAACAACAGCGAGGTCAAGGATGTCGAGGTCGGCAGCAATACCGCCGTGTTGGAGTTCGACAAGTTCAAGGCCGACGTGCTGAACATCATTCCGCCGCACCGCGCCGGTGACATCGCCGCCAAGTCCGGCTTGAAATTGATCAACAACCGCTGGGTCGATATCAACTGGCTGAGCATGGAGTCGACCAACACGCCGGGCGTTCACGTTCTCGGCGATGCCATTTTCCCGGCCCCGACCATGCCGAAATCGGGTCACATGGCGAACCAGCACGGCAAGCTCGCCGCCGCGGCAATCCTCAACCTGCTCGCCGGCCAGGAACCGAATCCGGCACCGGTGGTAATGAACACCTGCTACAGCTTCGTCGATGCCAAGAACGTCATCCACGTTTCGTCCGTCCATCAGTACGATGCGGCGACCAAGCTGGTGCAACCGGTGAAAGGCGCCGGCGGCGTGTCGGCGGCACGGAATGAACTGGAAGGCAAGGTTGCCCTCGGTTGGGCTAAGAACATCTGGGCCGACATGCTGGCCTGAGTTTTCCCTGCCCCAACAACAAAGGCCGCGCAATGCGGCCTTTCTTTATGTCGATCCAGCAATCAATCGAGCGTTGCGATGTACTCGGCCACCGCATGCCGCTCCAGCTCGGAAAGCTTGGAAGCGACGGTGTGCATGACCGCATTGTCGTTGGTCCGCTCGCGGCTGTTGAATTGCTTGAGCTGGTCTTCGGTATAACGCGGATGCTGCCCGGCCAGTCGCGGCAACTGGGGCGTCCCCAGACCTTTCGCCCCGTGACAGGTGGCACAGGCCGGCAAACCGGAGAACTGGTTACCGCGATTGAAGACATATTTGCCGACGGCCAGCAGCTCAGCATCCTTGGCCGGACGCGCACTGGCCTTCTTGGCCTCGAAGAACGCGCCAAGCGCCTTCATTTCGGCCGGCGTCAAATCTTCAGCCTGCGGCTTCATGGTGTCGCTCTTGCGCTTGCCGGACTTGAATTCGCCAAGTTGTTTGGCAATGTATTCAGAGTGCTGGCCAGCCAGCCGCGGGAAAACCGGACTCGCCGATTCGCCTTCCAAGCCGTGACAGAGGAAGCAGCGACCGCCAACGATCTCTTCGGCCCTGGCCAGATCGGCGCGCTGATCGGCCAGCACCGGCCAGGCCAAAAATGCGGCCAGCGCCCCTACGCCCCAAAAAAACCCTTGTTTTGTCCCCACGTGTGCTCCCCTTCCAGCCATAAAATATTGGTACATTATTAAATGTTAATTCGCTTACGCTGAGCTTTCAATCCGGCAAAGAATCGCCGCGGCGGCTAGTGAGCGAGCGAATAAACGTAGACCCAATTCATGCGTGGCGTGAACATTGCCACACAAATTCAGGAGATGCCGATGAACCGACGCCGCTTTCTTCAGAGTTCCGCGGCCTTGTCGCTGCTGACTGCCGCTGACTTCGCGCCCTGGCAAGCAATAAGCGCCTTTGCCAGAGAGCTGGATGATTTTGTGCGCGGGCCGGCAGTCAAGGATCACCCGCTGCGCCAAGTGTCCAAACATGTCTGGATGATCTTTTCGCCGGACGGTTTCCCGACCCCCGAAAACCAAGGAATGATGTGCAACATTACCTTCGTCGATACCGCCGAGGGGCTGGTCGTCGTTGACTCCGGCACTTCGGTGCAGATCGGCGAAATGGCTATCCGGCAGATCAGGAAGGCTTTCAACAAGCCAGTCATCGCCATCATCAACACGCATTACCACGGCGACCACTGGCTGGGTAACCATGCCTATGTCGACGCCTACGGCGACAGCCTGCCGCTTTACGCTCACCCCGGCACGATCCAGGCGATTCAGGGCGTTCAGGGCAACATGTGGCGGACGCTGATGGAGCAATGGACCAATCAGGCAACCATCGGCACACGCGTGGTCCCGCCCAGGTTGCCGCTGAAAAACGGTGACGAACTGAAATTCGGCGACGTCACCTTGCGGATGCACCATTTCGGCGTCGTGCATACGCCTTACGACTTGTGCGTCGAGGTGCTGGAAGACGGCGTAACGCTGATTGGCGATGTCGCCATGGACCACCGCATTGCCAACATGGATGACGGTTCCTATCTCGGCACCTTCAAAGCCTACGACAGTCTGGAAAAGATGGGTAGTCGGATCTGGTTGCCCGGGCACGGCGAACCAGGCGCCGGTGTGCTCAAATGGAACCGTCGACTGTTCGAAGGGATCTACCAACCCTGCGAGCAAGCCATCAAGGACGGCCTGGCGCTTGAGGAAACCAAGGCAAGGGTTCTCAAGGACCCACGCGTGTCCAGTCAGGCACGCGACACCAAAGGTTTCGAGACCAACATCGGCAAATATGTCAGTCTCGCCTATCTGGAAGCCGAGGCGGCCGGCTTCTAAGAGCCGCCGCCCCATCTATCATTCGATTCAAGGAGACGCCATGCGCCTGCTCACCGCCACTTTCCTAGCCCTGACCCCATTTGTCGCCCAGGCTGAAGAACCTTGGGGCAAGGTTGACCTGCAAGCGGCCAAATCGCTGCACGACAAGGCCTGCATAAGTTGCCACACGCGAATGTATGGTGGCGATGGCAGCAAGATGTACACGCGCGACGGTCGGATGCTCTCCAACAAGCTGGAACTGGTGCAGCGCGTCGCCTCATGCAACGCAATGGTCAGTTCCGGATGGTTTCCAGAAGAGGAAAACAATGTGGCAGCCTGGCTGAACCAGCAGTACTACCACTTCGAAAACTGAGATGGCCGGAAGCCGAAGCACGGTGCGCAACACCCTCGCCCGCCTACTGTTGCTGAGCGGACTGGCACTCCACTCCCTGACAGCCGGTGCGCTGGATACCAGCCTGCCGGCGGCCATCGACCTGCGCGCCGAAAGCGAACAAGCCGGGCGCCAAAATGGCCCGCTGATCATTCTGTTCAGCCGTCGGGACTGCAAATACTGTGAAACGGTCAGGCGTGATTACTTGCTGCCGCTGACCACCTCTGCAGGCTACCGGAATCGTGTCGTCGTACGGCAAATCAACCAGGATAGCGACGCCGTGCTCATCAATTTTCGTGGCGAAACGACGACCCACGCGCGCTTCGCCAACAGCGAAAAAATCAAGCTGGTCCCCGTCGTCGCCTTTTACGGCCGCAATGGCAAGCAACTGGCCGAACCCATCATAGGCACCCGCCTACCGGATTTCTATCAAGGCTATCTCGATGACGCCATCGAGAAATCGGCATCCGCCCTGAGAGGCCGGTGAAACGCAAGGGGATAGGACCGAGGAGCGCGGCTGACCGAAAACGCAACACCAATTGCCACGCGGCCCCGGAAATGAAAAAGGGCACTTCAGAAGAAGTGCCCAATTCGTCTTTTGGTGCGCCCGGAGCGATTCGAACGCCCGACCCCTTGGTTCGTAGCCAAGTACTCTATCCAGCTGAGCTACGGGCGCACTGCAAGAGCGCCGCATTATACCGACAATCGTGAGAAACACCAGCGTTTAGTGCTTGATCGAGCTATTGGATCGTCACAACATGGAAATTCCAAGCAAAGAATAGCCCTACTACCATCATTCATTGGAATGAGTTCATGGCTCGCTTAGCACACCTCCATTTATCGGCTCTGGAGGCAGGCAAAGCTGGCACCGCGGGTCATGGTGGTGATCATGAATAGACGTTGACAGGGTATCCCGATCATATTTGGGATACTCCACTAATCGGAAGGTGGTGCCCGGGGCGCCGGTACGGGCGGTGCCTTCTCCTTGGTATTGCTTGAGGCAGGCGTCCGATGGCTTGACGTTGGTTGCCTTGCATGCGTTCGCCATGGACGCTGTTCTGCCAGGCGTATTGCCGCTTTGGCTTTGCAGGCTGACCTGGCCGCTGGCGGCGTGCAGGTGGATGCCGATTTCGCTGTTCGGTTTGCTGCCACTGGCTTTGCCGACGGTGAATAGCGCGATGCCGTCTTTGGTTGCCAGGCTGTGGTTGCCTTGGGCGATCAGGTTGGTGTCCTGGTTGCTGGCAATGCTGAGACTCTTGCCGGCGACCAGCAGGTGGTTTTCGGGGTGAGCTGGGCGATGCCGCCGGGAGCGGCGTATTGGATGCGCGGTTTGCTCCAGGCGGGAACGCTGCCGGTTCCGCCTTGTGTGGTTTTGATGTTGCTTCCGCTGGCCGCTTGGGCGCCTTCGGTGCTGGTGGCGCGCATGACTTCGCCGGCGTGTTTCAGGGCGTCTACCGCCGGTAGTTGGTCGGCGGCCGGGTCGCCTTGGGCGTCGGCGCTGCCTTGCCCGTTGTAGACGCTGCCGACGATAACCGGGCGGTCGATGTTGCCGTTCTGGAAGGCGACGACGACTTCTTGTCCGGGGCGCGGCGTCAGGTGGCCGCCCCAGTTGCTGCCGGCGACCGGGGCCATGACACGTAGCCAGATGCCAAGGGTGGCGCTGGCCGAGGCGTTGTCCGACCTTGTGGGGTGGGTGGCCCGGCTAGCCAATTGGCCCATGGGTTATCAGGAAAACTGAGCAACACGCAGAAATCCGGCGTTTCGATCTTCAACAAAATTTTCAAAACGGTTGCGTATCTTCCTGCTTTATCCAACCTACAGTAATTTTTTTTCTCCTCAGGTATTTAACAAACAACCAACCCGGATATTCCTCAATAACATAGACAACATCGCCGGGTATCAAATATGATTTTTGCTTTGATTTCTCATCCGGTGATGAATAGAAAAATGTTTTTTTCCCAGAGATAAGCGCCATCGAGATCCAATCACCTCGATCGGTAATTTCAATCTTTATCTCAAACCCACCATCTTTTTCAATAACAATGGGCTCGCCTACAAACGACAATATCCAATCACAGTCGGTTGGCAAGTTATCCTTACTAACATTAAGCTTATATCCACCTTGCACAACTGAAAGTCTCGCCACCCTCTTCTTTAAAATATCCACTTTTGATTCGATATCGATGATATCAACAGGAACGCCCCCAACTTCGGACACCTTACCCTTAAACATGAATTTACATTCATCAGTATTACCTGGCGATGTTCTAATGGCAGACACATAACCAATTAAATTATTAATCTTATTATTAAATCCAATAGCAAAAAACGGATTTTCAAAAGCTGAGCTCCTACCTGAATAAAAGCCATCACCAGCAATCACCGAATTAAAAAAAACAATAAATAATACAAAAAACAACACCCCGCTATTTTTCATATTTTTTCTTTGAAAATTTTTCATATGCAGCCTCCAACTTTATATCATAATCGAATTCTTTATATTTTGGGCCATTATAAGCTCTAGCAGCAGATGCCCAATCTTTATTTTTTAAGTGCACCTTAATAGCTGGACTGACATATTTAACATACAGAACAAATGATTTAAGCTGTTCTTTTTTGGATCGCGACATTGCTTTTACAAAATCAAAAATATTTGAATATTTCATTTCATCCCAATATTCACCAAGTATTTGAAAAGCCCCCCAAGAGCAACTCTCCAATGCAGCCTCTTGATCCAATTGATATGCTTTTGATAAGCGCTTATAACTCCCAAAAATATCAGCGTATTTATCTTTTTCTGAAGTTGCCTTTCCTGTTTTCAGCATATCATCCAGTGTTACCGCAGCTTCCTTCACCTCTTGTGAGTCTTTTTTATTTATTGGTCGATGGTATTCAACGTCGGACGGAACGCCATTTTTCTTTTTATATAAATCATCGGCGATTACATACTTTGCTTTTTTATTATAGTACGGGGTTGGCAATGAAATATCTGGGTACTTAGCACTATACCTATGCCCCGTTTTATTAGAAAATTTATGGCGCTCATAAAGTATTTTTGGAACAATACGACTAGCAATTTTTGCAAATCCATTCCCACCAGACTCCACAAGAGCAAATGCTTTTATTGCTGCAATTTCTACGTTCAGCTCTTTAGCAGCCCACTCGTAATCCGACTCAGCTACCTCCTCATCAACATATTCCGCAAGATAGCTTAAATTCGGAACATCCCCTTCAACGATTACAACAGGTTTTCCATCCAGCGTTTTCCCAGATTTTGTTTTAGCTCCCAACTCCTCTTTACCCGTTGTTGGAGGCTGCTTGGCTTTAGGATCATGAGCAGGCTTCGTTTCTGCTTTAGGATTTGGTCGCTCTCCCGCCGTAAGATCCGGGTGCTTTTCTGTTTTTGCTTCGACTTTCATACTTGGACTAATCAACGTAATCAATTTATTTCCGTAACCAGAGACGCCACGCCCAACCTCTTTCATTGTTCCATCGAGACGCTTAACCAGAATTTTCACCTCATCCTCAGCGGAATCAGTAAAACTCTTGACACCTAGGCCATTTTCAGCGGTCACCCCTCGAATTACCTTACCCGCGAACTCTAAAACATAATCCAAGCCTTTAATCGGGTCACGATTCACGTCCAGAAACAATGGCTGAACTCCAAGAACGACGGTTTTTTTTAAAGCCAAGCGTTGACCGATAGCCAATCGATTGGGATTCTGAATTTCATTTAGCCTCAGAAGTTCATTCACGGTCATACCATTTTTTTTGCTATTTTGCCTAAGGTGTCACCTTTAGCCACGGTATAAAAGTCACTCATGCTGTGTACCCTTCGTCGGGATAGTCAAACTCCTCCATTTTTTCCTCCTGCCCCCAATTACCATCACCAATTAGGACTACTAAGTTTTTTATGTCATTGGTAAATATACGATCTGTCATACCAGCATCGTTGGTTCTGCCCTGCGTAATGAACACTCCTTCAGTATCAAAAACTCGATACGGCAAACCTTCGGAGGAAAATCCGGTAAGTTCATTTTCGGCGAGGTGTGACAAATCGAACTGTTGACTGTAATAAGCGGATCGATTCGGTGTAATTTCCAATTCGCTTTTTGGAAGGCTTGGTAGTTCCACTGTGCTCGCCTTCGGCCCCGTCAAATTCTTCTGACTCCCCTTGAACTCGACCTTGCCGGGCGCATGCACGCTGATGTCGCCGCCTTCGATCTTCAGGTAAGCGCCCTGCGCCGTGGCGAGGATTTTCTGTTTGGCGCTGGCAGTCAGGCTGGCGGTCGTGCTGGCGATCGTCACTTTCTTGTCGGCGGCCGCCGTGGTCTTGCCGCTTTGGCTTTGCAGGCTGATCTGGCCGCTGGCGGCGTGCAGGTGGATGCCGGTTTCGCTGTTCGGTTTGCTGCCGCTGGCTTTGCCGACGGTGAATAGCGCGAGGCCGTCTTTGGTTGCCAGGCTGTGGTTGCCTTGGGCGATCAGGTTGGTGTCCTGGCTGCTGGCGATGCTGAGACTCTTGCCGGCGACCAGCAAGTGGTTTTTCGGGGTGAGCTGGGCGATGCCGCCGGGGGCGGCGTATTGGATGCGCGGTTCGCTCCAGGCCGGAATGCTGCCGGTGCCGCCTTGCGTGGTTTTGATGTCGCTGCCGCTGGCCGCTTGGGCGCCTTGGGTGCTGGTGGCGCGCATGACTTCGCCGGCGTGTTTCAGGGCGTTTACCGCCGGTAGTTGGTCGGCGGCCGGGTCGCCTTTGAGGGCGGCGTTCTGCTTGGCGGCGACATCGGCCAGGCTGTGGCTGAGGCTTTGGGCGGTTTCGGTTTGGCTGATCGGTTCGCGGCTGTCGAGTTGCGTGCTGCTGGCGCCAGGTCGGGCGTCGGCGCTGAGCAGCAGGCCGTTGCCGGCACGGATGGCGGTGGCGGCTTGGGTGGCGAGTTCGCCGCCGTGGCCGCGGTCGGCTTGCCGGGCGTTGTCGCTTTGTTGTTTGAGGTGGCCGAGTTGGAGATGGCTGAGGTGTTCGGTGGTGCCGAGTTCGATGCGCGATTCGCCGGGGGTGTCGTCGAAGACGAGTTGGTTGTAGCCGCCCTGCCCGCTTTGGCTGCTGGTCAGTTGCTGGCTCTTGAGACCGGAGAGGCTGGCGCCGTGGGTGTGTGGTGCGGCGTCCTGACCGGCGAAGAAGGCCGGGGCGTTGGCGCTGGCTTGCATGGTACCGCTGCCGATCTGGTTGCCTTGGGCGTCGGCGCTGCCTTGCCCGTTGTAGACGCTGCCGACGATGACTGGGCGGTCGATGTTGCCGTTCTGGAAGGCGACGACGACTTCTTGGCCGGGGCGCGGCGTCAGGTGGCCGCCCCAGTTGCTGCCGGCGACCGGGGCCATGACGCGTAACCAGACGCCGAGGGTGTCGCTGGCCGGGGCGTTGTCGGCGCCGGTCGGGTGTTCCTGGCGGGCGGCGGATTGGCCGCCGCGTTGCCAGGGGAACTGGACGCGGACCCGCCCGTCGCGGTCGGTGTGGGTGGGCTGGCCGCTGCCGACGACGATGGCGGTGAGCGTGCCGTTGCCGGTGGGGCGGCCGCTGATGTGTCGTCCTTCGGGCCGCCAGGCAATGCCGGTGCGAATGGCGCTGAGTCGGTTGCGATAGAAATCGGTGAGCTGGGCGAAGGGAATTTCGTTGTCGTCGGCTACCGGGCCGAGGCTGTCGATCAGTTCGGGAATGCTTTCACCAAGGTTGTTCCGGGCGCGGTGGGTGATCGCGGTGATCAGGAATTGGCGTTGCTCGACTGGATCGAGATCGTGTTCGGGGTGTTCGGCGAGGCTGAAGGTGGTGCCCGGGGCCCCGCTACGGACGGTGCCTTCGCCCTGGTATTGCTTGAGGCGGGCGTCGATGCCTTGACGCTGGTTGCCTTGCATGCGTTCGCCATGGGCGCTGTTCTGCCAAGCGTATTGACCGGGGTCGTGCCAGGCGACAGTGCGTGGCACGGCACCGTTGGCGATGGCGCTGCCGGCGCTTTGCGGACGGGGCGACAGGCTGCGGTAGTCCCAGCTGCTGGCGTTGATTTCCGCGGTATCGATCTGGCGCAGGCCATGCCAGCGGTCGAGGCTGTCTTCGCTGAGCGTGGCACCGGCCTGGGTGTAGCGGATGCGCGGCTGCGCGTTGTCCTTGAAGGCACCATTGTGATCGGCGATGACCAGACGATGCTGGCCCAGGCTTTCGCCGCTGCCGCTTTCGTGTTCGAACCAGCAGAACAGGCCTTCTTCGGCGAGCAGGCGCTTCAGGAAGGCGAGGTCGGTTTCCTGGTATTGCACATTCATGCCGCGCTTCGGGTAGGCCGCCACATCGGCCAGGTCCCAGCGCCATTCGGGGGCCAGCTTGCCTTGGGATTTCCAGTCGCCGAGCAGTTCGTCGACGATTTCGATGAGGCTTTTGTCCTGGAAAAGATAGTGGCCGAGGAAGGGGCGGAGCAGGATGCGCGAGGCGCAGGTTTGCAAGTCGAGGCGGCCGGCTTAATTGGTGTGACAGAACGTTATGGCGTAGTCGCCGAACGAGCAGTTGGTCCGGAAACGCCAGGCGTGATTTGGACGCTTTTAACGATCTCAACCAGTTCTTGGCTAACCGCTTCGCGCAGTTGTTTGTAACCTTTGGTTTGCTTTTCATAGTGGAGAGGCTCGAAATTCAATTCCACGCTGACCACGTATTCGGGCGTAATGCGCAGTATGCGAATACCGGGCACCGTGATGGGTCCGCCCTGGGCAATATTGCCTTTGATCAATTGGTGGCCGACAAGGAGCGTTTCGTCCCCTATGTGCTCCTCGGTAAACGAGGTCTTGAGCATTTTCGAGTCAAGAAGCAGGTCGGTGCCTTGAAAGGTCCACCTACTATCAGCATCCTCAACAAATCCAACCCCTTTCCCTTCTCGGTTTGCTTCATATTTTTCTGTTCTAACGACAAAAACCGACGCCCGCGCCTCGATGAATAATGTCCCGCTGAATGCCAAGCCTATAGAGCAGAAGGGTGATTCTGAGTAACCAGATCCCTTCCCCAATTTAAGGTGCATAGTTTCTAGAATGGAAAATTCGCATGCCCCAAAAACTTCCGGTGCCAATTGATCTGTATCGTGGCCGCTAGATCCCCATGCCATGGCGTGGGCTATCAAAAAAACCACACATAACACACTGCGTAATCCATATTTCATCACGTATTTTTCCTAAGGCCGTTGTGGCGTGTAGTTGATGGTTAATGTAAAAGCGTTACCCGTCGTACCCCAATGGCCGTGGCTAATGCTTTGTCGCGTTGCCGTGATCGTTCCAGTTGGTGAGGCATCAACACCATCTCCTCGAAATCGCTCAATAAAGGCGGCATACTGCAAACGCTCGTTGTAGCCATTACCCCCACCGTTGACGAGGATCGACATTCGGCCAACCAGTTCAGTGGTTAGACCTTGATCCGCCAAACGGTTGATGTTACTGGTGCCCGTAAAATGCTTCTGCACCCAAAAGAAAGCGCCACTGTCACTTGCGTTGTAGCGATTGCTTGCTATGACTCCTGGGTCAAAGCGGGGAGCCCAGCGCCGCTGGTCGCGTACGAGGGTGTGGTTCGGACCAGCTGTCGGTGCCGCCCAATCATGGGTCGAGGTCGCCGTAATCCGTTGATCACCATACGCGCCGGCGTGGTCTGAAAATCCGCGGAACTTTCCATAGTCTGCATATGTGCCAGCCCACGTCAGTTGCATCAGGCCGCGACCGTAAAACGCAGCATAGTATTGGGTCATGGGCAGTGCTGGATTCGGGTTGCCACTACCGCCTTCAGAGAGGAGGCGCATACATCCAGTTTCAATATAGACCTGCGCGAGAAATGCGGTTTGGCGGTTAGCTGTAGTTAAGTTGTACTTTCGGAATACACGATTAAGACCTCTGTAGCCCACTATATCCGTAAGGCGCTCTCTGACAATATCCCAATCCTTGATGCACTCTCGCACCCCTTTTCTCGGCAGCATCTGACCGATTTCATTCAAACTCAACCACCCGCACGTTCTCATCACCTCAATGAACACCCTCGGATGGAATCGCCAGGTAGCAGCCGTGTATTCCGCTGGCAGGTTGGCAAAGCTAACCGCACGCAGATGGGCTTCGAAAGCCGTCCACCCTTCTGGAGAGTTCCGAAATGGCTCTAGTTCTCGCACGAATCCATAACGAGCAGTAACGGTAGTTTGATCCCACTCGCTCGGAAACTGACATACGGCCCGTCTCAGCTTGTGCATCACCTCAGCATTGCCTAGTCGGCGAAGGAGATTGGCCATCTCCATACGACCTACTGCATTGGGATCTGGGTCGGCGATCAGGCTCTTCAGATTGTTGGAGTCGCAACGTTGATCTGCGGGACTACTGTCGTCGTTGAAGAAGCCCCACCCCTGTATGGGAAGAAAGTCAGCATCGCTGAATTTGTAGCTGCCTTCGGCATTGAGATCAGCCCAAACAACCTGCCCGTTCGGTCCGGCGATTTGACGCCAGTGGGCAGCATTGGCTGGCAGAGGGTCTTTGTCGACGACATTGGGACCACGCCCTAGATTGCGTCCGAAGCGCAGCAACTCGTACCAGCCGCTGGGGCTGCTGCGGTTTCTATCAGCTTGCGGCAGCGCATTGTGCCGGGTGTTGGCGGTGTTGTAGAGGTTGTATTCGCCGTTGGATTCAGGCCGAGGATTGCCGCGCTGCTGCCCTTGATTATTGAAGGTAGTGAAAGTACAGGAGCCGCCCTCGTAATGCATCTTGACCCATACCGCTTCATTGAGTCTGGTCTGACTAGCGACGCGCAGGTGATTGGTGGGAGCGACCGCTTGTGTCTGGATCGGGGTTGATGCTGGCAGGTAGAACCAGATCGCGCCAAATGCGGAATCTATACGCCCATCGGCAGTAGGTACCGGGATATTGGCAGGATCAACCCAATCCGGCGCGCGCCCAATCAGTCGCGTCAGGTTAGCTTCATCGAGCGTGACTTCCAGATGCACCTGCCCGGCATGCCCATAGACTTGCCCTGCTCTGCCGATTTCGTCCTTGCGCCAAATACGGTCGCCACGCTGCATCACGCGGGCGGCGGTTTGTCCTGCCGGTGTAATACGCCCGATCTGACTCAAATGCATGTAAACGCTGTAATAAACGATTTCCGTAGGCTGGTTGTCATTGGCACCGATTTCGGTGGTATGCCTGACAATGACGATCCCGTTGTCAGTCCAGCTGGCACCTTCTCCAAACGGGTTGTAGTTCAGCGGATCGTCAGCATTGGCGTTGGCGCGGATTGGTGGCGAGACGAAGATTATTTCACCATCTGCGATGGCGCGAACAACGGTATGCCCTTCGGCGTTGGCCTGCCCCTGAATATGCAGTCCGTTGTGCCACGCCAGATAGTTTCCCAAAGGGAACGAGCCCTCAGGAGCGTTTGTACTGGGCAGAATACCTGGTAAGCCGAATGCATCGTCAAGCCAGGCCTGTTCGGCTTGATTGGCGGCACGAACCGGGAGAAATGGGGGGCTGATAATCATTGTGGTCTCAACATTTAAAGAGAGACGGGGTATTTGGCGACCTTCTTGGTATTGATCACCAAGTCGGATCTCGGGAAATTAACTGTTTCTGGTGAAGCACTCTTTGGCCCCGTCAAATTCTTCTGACTCCCCTTGAACTCGACCTTGCCAGGCGCATGCACGCTGATGTCGCCGCCTTCGATCTTCAGGTAAGCGCCCTGCGCCGTGGCGAGGATTTTCTGTTTGGCGCTGGCAGTCAGGCTGGCGGTCGTGCTGGCGATCGTCACTTTCTTGTCGGCGGCTGCCGTGGTCTTGCCGCTCTGGCTTTGCAGGCTGACCTGGCCGCTGGCGGCGTGCAGGTGGATGCCGGTTTCGCTGTTCGGTTTGTTGCCGCTGGCTTTGCCGACGGTAAACAGTGCGAGGCCGTCTTTGGTTGCCAGGCTGTGGTTGCCTTGGGCGATCAGGTTGGTGTCCTGGTTGCTGGCGATGCTGAGACTCTTGCCGGCGACCAGCAGGTGGTTTTTCGGGGTGAGTTGGGCGATGCCGCCAGGGGCGGCGTATTGGATGCGCGGTTCGCTCCAGGCCGGAATGCTGCCGGTGCCGCCTTGCGTGGTTTTGATGTCGCTGCCGCTGGCCGCTTGGGCGCCTTGGGTGCTGGTGGCGCGCATGACTTCGCCGGCGTGTTTCAGGGCGTTTACCGCCGGTAGTTGGTCGGCGGCCGGGTCGCCTTTGAGGGCGGCGTTCTGCTTGGCGGCGACATCGGCCAGGCTGTGGCTGAGGCTTTGGGCGGTTTCGGTTTGGCTGATCGGTTCGCGGCTGTCGAGTTGCGTGCTGCTGGCGCCAGGTCGGGCGTCGGCGCTGAGCAGCAGGCCGTTGCCGGCACGGATGGCGGTGGCGGCTTGGGTGGCGAGTTCGCCGCCGTGGCCGCGGTCGGCTTGCCGGGCGTTGTCGCTTTGTTGTTTGAGGTGGCCGAGTTGGAGATGGCTGCGGTGTTCGGTGGTGCCGAGTTCGATGCGCGCTTCGCCGGGGCTGTCGTCGAAGACGAGCTGGTTGTAGCCGCCCTGCCCGCTTTGGCTGCTGGTCAGTTGTTGGCTCTTGAGACCGGACAGGCTGGCGCCGTGGGTGTGCGGAGCGGCGTCCTGACCGGCGAAGAAGGCCGGGGCGTTGGCGCTGGCTTGCATGGTACCGCTGCCGATCTGGTTGCCTTGGGCGTCGGCGCTGCCTTGCCCGTTGTAGACGCTGCCGACGATGACTGGGCGGTCGATGTTGCCGTTCTGGAAGGCGACGACGACTTCTTGGCCGGGGCGCGGCGTCAGGTGGCCGCCCCAGTTGCTGCCGGCGACCGGGGCCATGACGCGTAACCAGACGCCGAGGGTGTCGCTGGCCGGGGCGTTGTCGGCGCCGGTCGGGTGTTCCTGGCGGGCGGCGGATTGGCCGCCGCGTTGCCAGGGGAACTGGACGCGGACCCGCCCGTCGCGGTCGGTGTGGGTGGGCTGGCCGCTGCCGACGACGATGGCGGTGAGCGTGCCGTTGCCGGTGGGGCGGCCGCTGATGTGTCGTCCTTCGGGCCGCCAGGCAATGCCGGTGCGAATGGCGCTGAGTCGGTTGCGATAGAAATCGGTGAGCTGGGCGAAGGGAATTTCGTTGTCGTCGGCTACCGGGCCGAGGCTGTCGATCAGTTCGGGAATGCTTTCACCGAGGTTATTCCGGGCGCGGTGGCTGATCGCGGTGATCAGGAATTGGCGTTGCTCCGGGGCGTCGAGATCGTGTTCGGGATGCTCGGCCAGGCTGAAGGTGGTGCCCGGGGCGCCGCTACGGACGGTGCCTTCGCCTTGGTATTGCTTGAGGCGGGCGTCGATGGCTTGACGCTGGTTGCCTTGCATGCGTTCGCCATGGGCGCTGTTCTGCCAGGCGTATTTCCGTCGACGATTCCAATTCGCGCTGAAACCAGGCACGATTTACCCGAATTATTTGCACCCCGCTTTTCTCAAGGCTTTTCGGGCACTGGCTATAGTCGCGTAATTATTGAGGCTACCTAGACAACTGTCATCCTGGCTTAACACCAGTTTACCCTCCGCGTCCTTATCAAAGCGCACAAGAAATGTGGTTTTGTAGAGCGGATCCGGGAACGCAGCCGGATTATTCGATGCGCAATATTGGCCGGCATTGCATGTCCATCGACTGTCATAGTAGCTGGCAACAATAAGCATCCCATCCTTGACCACCTGAGCGGGAGCCATCGCGTGAACGTCGAAACACGAGGGTTTGGCTTCGATGTAGTCCGGCTGGGGAATTTTTAGCGGTTGAACGGCAATGAGTTTCCGGTTTACGTCGAAGACAAAGAGGTGGCATTGGACGAAGGCACGTACAGCCGAACGACACTCATAATAATCAAGCGCCTGATCGGGCAAAACATCAGGGCTACAACGAGGAGGAGGAATTAAGTCAGTACGAAAAGCTTTAACGTATGAATAAAAAATATCGTGCTCTTTGAATCGCCAAGCATATTCCGTTTGAGAGGTGACAGCGGTTAGGCCTGTCTGACTAACAGCTCCTTCTTCATAAACATAAGGCGCACCATGGTTCTGCACGTAAGCGTTTCGCTCATCAAGAGGAATGGAGCGTACATATTGCTCAGCCTGTCGCGGAGAAACTGACTTTTCCAGGATTAGCTGGGCTTGGACCGATGACCCGTTCAACAGAAGCAAACAGAAAAAAAAATGCGCAACAAATTTCATGAACTCCCCAATCAATTTAGAATTTCGTAAGCTTTTTTCGCGTAATTACGGCGATTAATGGCCGGGCTGTCATTGCTCACGTTGTAGCTGCCATCACCGTTGTGCTGCCCAAGTTCGCCACGATTCACAATGGCCGTTACTGCATCAACGTTTGAGTCGGCAATCCCCGTATCGGCAGGTTTCATGCAACCCTTGCCAGCCCAGAACCACACGGCTGAACGCAGCGAATAGGGAAACTGCGTTAACAGATCGGGCAAATTCACAAAATTTTGCCGCCCACTGTCCCAATATCTTTCGTACTGATCTTTGAAATCCCCATAATTAACTTTCCCTGTCACTTGCTTCAACCCACGCCCTCGATAACGCCAGCCATCTCCCGGCTGATCATTGCCGTTTCGACCTCCATAGGCTTTGTTTGCAATCGCTTCCTGATCTGCGGCCTTGGTGATGTGTCCGCTAGCGTCCTTCGTATAACCATCGGTATCGGCTTGTTGCGGATTTTGTGCGTAGTAACTGAATTTGCTCTTAAGCACAGCGGGAGCGTAATTGAGGTTCTCCGACGTTGCAGCCATCGAGGCGCCAGCCTCTTGCCGAATCTGCCCGAAAAAGTGTGCTTGACGCAGTGCAGTATTTAGGAAGTGTTTTCCTGAAACTCTGTTCAATTCGTCGCGCACCTGTGCAAGATAGGCATTATCGATGCCAGTGAAGATCTGCTTCAAATCCCGTTTCTGCAACCACATGCACTTTCTGAATGTCGCGATGAACTCCCTTGGATGAAAGCGCCAGTCGGCACCGATATATTCCGTGGGCAGATCACTAAAACTGATTGCTTTCATATGGGCAGCCATCGGCTTCCAGGCATCGGGGTTTTCCTTGAAGGCGTCGAGTTCCTTCACGAAGGCATACCGGGTTTCAATCGTGGATTGATTCCATTCACTCGGAAAGCGGCAAATCATCCGGCGTAGTCTTTTCGCTACTTCCTGCACTCCAAGGCGGCGGGCAAGTTCGGTTGTTTCCATCCGGTTCTGATTCGACGTATCCGGATCGGCAATCAGGTTTTTCAGATTGCTGGAGTCACAACGCTGATCGTCAGGAGTGCTATCGTCATTGACAAAGTTCCAGCCCTGGATCGGTAAAAAATCGGCATCGCTGAATTTGTATGTGCCTTCCGCATTCAGGTCAGCCCAGATCGGCTGCCCATCCGCACCGGGAATTCTGCGCCAGTGTGCGGCATTGGCCGGCAAGGGGTCTTTGTCGGTAGCAGCAGGCCCACGGCCCAGGTTGCGACCGAAGCGGAGCAGTTCGTACCAACCGCTTGGGCTGCTGCCGTTCTTGTCGGCCTGCGGGAGTGCGTTGTGTCGCCGGCTGGCTTCGGTATAAAGGTTGTATTCAGCGTTGGCCTGAGCTGGCAAGGCGCCCAGTGAGCGCCCGGTATTGTCGTAACTTTCGAAGGTGCAGGCTCCGCTGGCGTAGGTCATTTTCAGCCAGACTATTTGGTTGAGTGTGGGTTGAGTTGTACTGCGCAGATGATTGGCAGGTTCCGCGGTGGCGGTTGGCGTACTCGCTGGCAGATAAAACCAAATTGCACCAAACACACTGTCGGTACGACCATCCGCAGTTGGGGCCGGGATATTGGCAGGATCAACCCAGGCCGGGGCTCGACCACCAATGAGCCGTGTCAGGTTGGCTTCGTCCACGCAGATTTCAAGATGGGTTTGCCCGGCATGGCTATAGATTTGTCCGGCATTACCGATTTCATCCTTGCGCCAAACGTTATCGTTCTTTTGCAGTATTCGCTTGGCGGTTTGTCCGGCAGGTGTGATCCGGGCAATTTCGCTCAGGTGCATGTAGACGCTGTAATAGACGATTTCGGTAGCTTGCGCTCCAGCGGCACCAATCTCGGTCGTGTGCTCGACGATGACGCAGCCGTTGTCCGTCCATGTCGGACCTTCGCCAAACGGATTGAAATTCTGCGCATCGTCTGCATTGTTGTTGGCCTTGTTGGGTTTGCCAACATAGACCACTTTGCCGTCCGCTATTGCCCGAACAACGGTTTGACCATTCGCACCAGCTTGGCCTTGCAAATGCATGCCGTTATGCCATTCCAGCTTGCTACTCAATGGGAACGAACCCTCAGGCGCCCCGGTGCTTTGAGGCCGGGATGTTGGTGCAACCATGGCAGCATCAAGCCAGGCGTCGTCGGTCTGGTTGGCGGCACGCACAGGGAGAAATGGAGGACTGATGATCATGCGTCTATTCCTTACAGCGAAACGGGGTACTTCGCCGTCTTCTTGGTATCAATGATGAGTTCGGAGCGGGGAAAGTTGACGGTTTGAGGAGAACTACTCTTCGGCCCCGTCAAATTCTTCTGACTCCCCTTGAACTCGACCTTGCCGGGCGCATGCACGCTGATGTCGCCGCCTTCGATCTTCAGGTAAGCGCCCTGCGCCGTGGCGAGGATTTTCTGTTTGGCGCTGGCGGTCAGGCTGGCGGTCGTGCTGGCGATGGTGACTTTCTTGTCGGCGGCTGCCGTGGTCTTGCCGCTCTGGCTTTGCAGGCTGACCTGGCCGCTGGCGGCGTGCAGGTGGATGCCGGTTTCGCTGTTCGGTTTGTTGCCGCTGGCTTTGCCGACGGTAAACAGTGCGAGGCCGTCTTTGGTTGCCAGGCTGTGGTTGCCTTGGGCGATCAGGTTGGTGTCCTGGTTGCTGGCGATGCTGAGACTCTTGCCGGCGACCAGCAGGTGGTTTTTCGGGGTGAGTTGGGCGATGCCGCCAGGGGCGGCGTATTGGATGCGCGGTTCGCTCCAGGCCGGAATGCTGCCGGTGCCGCCTTGCGTGGTTTTGATGTCGCTGCCGCTGGCCGCTTGGGCGCCTTGGGTGCTGGTGGCGCGCATGACTTCGCCGGCGTGTTTCAGGGCGTTTACCGCCGGTAGTTGGTCGGCGGCCGGGTCGCCTTTGAGGGCGGCGTTCTGCTTGGCGGCGACATCGGCCAGGCTGTGGCTGAGGCTTTGGGCGGTTTCGGTTTGGCTGATCGGTTCGCGGCTGTCGAGTTGCGTGCTGCTGGCGCCAGGTCGGGCGTCGGCGCTGAGCAGCAGGCCGTTGCCGGCACGGATGGCGGTGGCGGCTTGGGTGGCGAGTTCGCCGCCGTGGCCGCGGTCGGCTTGCCGGGCGTTGTCGCTTTGTTGTTTGAGGTGGCCGAGTTGGAGATGGCTGAGGTGTTCGGTGGTGCCGAGTTCGATGCGCGATTCGCCGGGGGTGTCGTCGAAGACGAGTTGGTTGTAGCCGCCCTGCCCGCTTTGGCTGCTGGTCAGTTGCTGGCTCTTGAGACCGGAGAGGCTGGCGCCGTGGGTGTGTGGTGCGGCGTCCTGACCGGCGAAGAAGGCCGGGGCGTTGGCGCTGGCTTGCATGGTACCGCTGCCGATCTGGTTGCCTTGGGCGTCGGCGCTGCCTTGCCCGTTGTAGACGCTGCCGACGATGACTGGGCGGTCGATGTTGCCGTTCTGGAAGGCGACGACGACTTCTTGGCCGGGGCGCGGCGTCAGGTGGCCGCCCCAGTTGCTGCCGGCGACCGGGGCCATGACGCGTAACCAGACGCCGAGGGTGTCGCTGGCCGGGGCGTTGTCGGCGCCGGTCGGGTGTTCCTGGCGGGCGGCGGATTGGCCGCCGCGTTGCCAGGGGAACTGGACGCGGACCCGCCCGTCGCGGTCGGTGTGGGTGGGCTGGCCGCTGCCGACGACGATGGCGGTGAGCGTGCCGTTGCCGGTGGGGCGGCCGCTGATGTGTCGTCCTTCGGGCCGCCAGGCAATGCCGGTGCGAATGGCGCTGAGTCGGTTGCGATAGAAATCGGTGAGCTGGGCGAAGGGAATTTCGTTGTCGTCGGCTACCGGGCCGAGGCTGTCGATCAGTTCGGGAATGCTTTCACCGAGGTTATTCCGGGCGCGGTGGCTGATCGCGGTGATCAGGAATTGGCGTTGCTCCGGGGCGTCGAGATCGTGTTCGGGATGCTCGGCCAGGCTGAAGGTGGTGCCCGGGGCGCCGCTACGGACGGTGCCTTCGCCTTGGTATTGCTTGAGGCGGGCGTCGATGGCTTGACGCTGGTTGCCTTGCATGCGTTCGCCATGGGCGCTGTTCTGCCAGGCGTATTGACCGGGGTCGTGCCAGGCGACGGTGCGGGGAACGGTACCGTTGGCGATGGCGCTGCCGGCACTTTGCGGACGGGGCGACAGGCTGCGGTAGTCCCAACTGCTGGCGTTGATTTCCGCGGTGTCGATCTGGCGCAGGCCATGCCAGCGGTCGAGGCTGTCTTCGCTGAGGGTGGCACCGGCCTGGGTGTAGCGGATGCGCGACTGTACGTTGTCCTTGAAGGCGCCATTGTGATCGGCGATGACCAGACGATGCTGGCCGAGGCTTTCGCCGCTGCCGCTTTCGTGCTCGAACCAGCAGAACAGGCCTTCTTCGGCGAGCAGGCGTTTCAGGAAAGCAAGGTCGGTTTCCTGGTATTGCACGGTCATGCCGCGCTTCGGGTAGGCCGCCGCGTCGGCCAGGTCCCAGCGCCAGTCGGGGGCCAGCTTGCCTTGGGATTTCCAGTCGCCGAGCAGTTCGTCGACAATTTCGATGAGGCTTTTGTCCTGGAAGAGATAGTGGTCGCGGTTGTGGCCAAGGAAGCTGAGCCAGGGTTCGATGATCAGCCGGTAGCGGGCAAAGCCGCCATTGGCGCCAAGGCGGACGACATCGGTGATGTGACCGTGGAACGGGCGAAGCGTCGTGCGCGATTGACTGGTTTGCAGGTCGAGCCGCGCCGGCTGGCCGAGCAAGGCGGTCAGCGACTGCTCGGCATTGGCGGTGAGGACCGTGAGTTCGATGCGGAAACCGGCGTGTTCGGCAACCGGGCCAAGTGCCTCGTCAATGCGGGCCGTTTCGGCGAGCAAGGCATCCGGCCCGGCCGGCGTCGTCAGGGTCAGCAGACGGGCATTCTGGCCCCAGCCGGCGCCGGAAATCAGGTCAAGGATGTTGTTCATGGTCAGGCAATCAACGAGTAAGTTTGGCGAAAGAGCCGATTCAATCAAGAGGCACGGGTCGGCGGCATTTGGCCGCCTGGCCGTCCCGATTTACGCCGAACGCATAATGATATCGGAATTGGCGATGGCGATCGTCGCTTTCAGATCAGGACACTTCCCAGAAATGCGCTTCGAGCGGATGCAGGCCTTCGGCGGCGATACACACGGCAGCGGCATTGCGGCCATCGAGCAGCGCCATCGAACCGCCAGCCGGGCCGCTGCCCTGGATGAAGGCGACAATGCCGCGGCGGCCAAACAGCTGATAGGCAACATCGGCCATCCCTTTGGCGAGCGACAGTATCTCCGGCTTGGCATGGCGTTCAGCCAGCCAGGCAGCCAGCCGGTTGGCGCCGTTCTGCACCGTGCGGCCGGCAAGCGGCCCGGCCTCGATCTTCAACGGGCCACTTAGCGGAGCACTGGCCGAGAGCAGCGCAAGGCTGGTCAATACGGCGCCGTTATGGGTGTAGCCGGGGCTGCCGGCTTTGTCCGACCAGCCCAGCGTGGCGAACAGTTCAGCTGGGTTCAGGGCGGCATAGTGATGATAGGCGCCGGCCAGGGTGGCGTAGTTCAGATTGAGCATGCGATTACCTCCAGAAAAGGTGCAGCCTGTTACTTGATGACGTACTTGAATTCACCGTTCTTGCCGGCCCCGACCTTGATCCGTTCGACCGCCGCACCTTCCGCCATGCGCCCGAGCACGACTTCGGCGATCTCCGGCAACAGCGTGCCGTTGAGGATGTGATCGACATTGCGGGCGCCGGAATCGACTTCGGTACAGCGGGCGAGCACGGCGTCGACCAGCTTGTCGTCCCAGATGAACTCGGCCTTGTGGTTGGCGGCGATGCGGTCGCGGATGCGGCCGAGCTTGAGCTGGATGATGCTGACCAGCACCTCATCGGAGATCGGGTAATAGGGCACCACCTTCATCCGCCCGAGAAAGGCCGGCTTGAAGGACTTGAAGAGCACCGGGCGGAGGGCGTCGGCCAGGGCATCGGCGGCCGGCAATTCGGTGGCCGGCTTGTTCAGGCAGGACTGCATGATCTGGGTCGAGCCGACATTACTGGTCAGGATGATCAGCGTGTTGCGGAAATCGATCTCGCGGCCTTCGGCATCGTCGAGCACGCCCTTGTCGAACACCTGGAAGAACAGTTCGAGGACGTCCGGATGCGCCTTCTCGACCTCATCGAGGAGCACGACGCTGTACGGATTGCGGCGCACCGCCTCGGTCAGCACGCCGCCCTCGCCGTAGCCGACGTAGCCCGGCGGCGAGCCCTTGAGGCCGGAGACGGTGTGCGCTTCCTGGTATTCGCTCATGTTGATGGTCACCAGCTTGCGCTCGCCGCCGTACAGGATATCGGCCAGCGCCAGTGCCGTTTCGGTCTTGCCGACGCCGGAGGGGCCGACGAACATGAAGACGCCTTTCGGCTTGTTCGGATCTTCGAGATTGGCGCGCGCCGTACGAACGCGCTGGGCGACGGCCTCCAGCGCGTGGTCCTGGCCGATCACCCGTTCCTGCAGCAGTGGTTTCAGGTTGAGGACGGTCTTGATTTCGTCCTTGACCATCTTGCCGAGCGGGATGCCGGTCCACGCGGCAATGATTTCGGCCACCACGTGGCCATCGACCTGCAGCGGCACCATGGGGTTTTCGCCCTGCAACTCACGCAGGCCAGCCAATGCCTTGTCGAGCTCGCCATCGCCACTAGTCGCGGCATCCGTTTTCTTGCGCGCTTTCGGCTTGGCCTTCGGCACGCCCTCTTCACCCGCACCTTCGGGATTTTCCAGCGCGCCGCGCAGTTCGAGAATGCGACTGACCAGCGCCTTTTCTTCATCGAAACGCGTCCGGTAAATGACGAGATCGGCTTCGACAGCGGCAATCTGCGCCTTGAGTTCGCCGATTCGCGTATCGTGCCAGGCACCGCTGGCCGCTTCGCGCTCCAGCGCGGCGAGTTCGGCGCGCTCGCGGACGAGACGCTTGTCGGCTTCGTCGATCAGCGCCGGCGTCGCGCTCTGGCCGAGGGCGACCTTGGCGCAGGCCGTGTCGAGCACGCTGATCGCCTTGTCCGGCAGTTGCCGGCCGCTGATGTAGCGGTGCGACAGGCGGACGGCTTCAGTGACGGCTTCGTCGAGAACACGAATGCCGAAATGCTTTTCCATCAGCGGCACCATGCCGCGCAGCATCGCGGCAGCAAGCGGCTCGGTCGGTTCTTCGACCTTGACCACCTGGAAGCGCCGGGCAAGCGCCGCATCCTTCTCGAAATACTTCTTGTACTCGGCCCAGGTAGTGGCCGCCACGGTACGCAGCTCGCCACGGGCCAGTGCCGGTTTCAGCAGATTGGCCGCATCGTTCTGGCCGGACTGGCCGCCGGCGCCGATCATCGTGTGGGCTTCGTCGATGAACAGGATGATCGGCTTCGGGCTTTTCTTGACCTCGTCGATGACGTTTTTCAGGCGGTTCTCGAACTCGCCCTTGACGCTGGCGCCAGCCTGCAGCAAGCCCATGTCGAGCGTATGCAGTTCGACGCCGATCAGCGGCGGCGGCACATCATCGGCCGCGATGCGCAGGGCCAAACCTTCGACCACCGCCGTCTTGCCGACACCGGCCTCGCCAGTCAGGATCGGGTTGTTCTGGCGCCGCCGCATCAGGATGTCGATAACCTGGCGAATTTCACCGTCGCGGCCGATCACCGGGTCCACCTTGCCGTCGCGGGCACGCTGCGTCAGGTTGGTGGTGAACTGGTCGAGGGCAGGACTCTTGCCGGCCTGCGGCGTTGCCCCGGCCAGCGGGTCGCTGCCCTCTTCCTCGCCGCCAGGCGCCGCCCCGAGGCCGGCCACTTCGGCAGCTTCGGCCGAGCCGTCGGTGATCTTGTCGAACTGATGCTTGAGCTCTTCGAGCTTGACCTTGGCCAGCAATTTCGAACCACGAAACGCCAGTTGCGCCAGTTCCGGCTCGGTTAGCAGCGCCAGCAACAGATGGCCGGAACGGATGCGCGGCAGGCGGGCATCGAGCGAGGCGATCAGCCAGGCCTGTTCAAACAGTTTGGGTATGTGCGTTGAGAAAACCGGCGTCCGCGTATTGCCGTTCTTGAAACGGTCGATTTCCTGGTTCAGTTCGCGCTCGACCCCGGTCGGGCTGATCGCACAGCGGCGCAGGATGGTCGCCAGGTCACTGCCCGGCTGTTCCATCAGGGCCAGCAGCAGGTGTTCGAGATCGACCTCGTAATTGCCGCGGGCCATGCACAGGCTGGCGGCGCGTTCGGTTGCCTGACGGCAGGTGCTGTTCAGTTTGCTGATCAGGGTCTTCAGTGAGGTGCTCATCGCGTTGGTCTGTTGCCCGAAAGAAATTAGTTGATGAAATGGGTGAGATAGGAGGTATCGCTGCGATCGCTCTTGGCCGGCCGAGTCAGCATGAAGGTGTCGTAGCCGAGCCGGCCGCCCTGCCCCTTGCCCAGCGCCAGCGGCTTGACGTCGGCGGCGCGCAGGATGGGCCGGATTTCATATTCGAACTGGCCGCCGGTGGCCAGGGTGAGGATTTTTTCCAGCCCGGCGGCCATCTCGCCTTTCGGCAAGAAAGCCATGTAGCGCTCGTGAGTCAGTGGCCCGATATGGATGCGGATGCGCAGATTGCGTTGCCAGACCCGTTCGCCAACCAGGGTATTGCTGCCCAGCACGGCGTTCTTGCCACCCAGCGTCGAACGCTGCTCGGTCGGTACGACATACCAGCGGCCGACGAATTGTTCGACCACCACCTTCTCGCGAAAGTAGCCGCCGAGCGCCTTTTCCAGCGTCTCGGCCGAGACCGGCCGCTGGCGCAGCAGGCCGGCAAAGAAGGCGACCGATTCGTCGTTGATCGCCCCCGGCGCGGTGCTCATCCGCTCGCGCAGCGCATCGAAGCCGAGCCCGGCAAGCGACAGGACGAGCGGCAAAAAACGGTTGCGGCGGTCCGTTTCGTACTGGACGGGCAGCTTGTATTTTTTCCAGGCGCGGTAGAAATGACCGACGGCCCGGTTGGTAAACAAGTCGAGGAAAGCGCGCCCGGAAGCATCGCGCTTGAAGCGCTCGTGATGAATAACCTGCTCGGTGTAGTGAATCGGCAACGTGCCATTGACCCCGAGCATGCCCATGAAACTGGGCGTGATCTCGACCTGCTCCAGTTCGGCGGTTTCCAGCCCGGCCGCGTCGCGCCGGTAGCGCGGCTGCATCGCATCGACCTGGCTGGGCGCGAAACCGAGGCGCAGCGAATTGCGGAAACGGATACGCTCGCTGACGGCATCGCCGCCAAAAGCCCGTGCCTCCTTCTTGAAAACCATCTCGTACAGACGGACAAGCTGGAAGAACTCGTAGCGTTCCGGCTCCTGCAGGCTGTGCTCGACTATGCCAGGATCGACTCGCCGTTGCGGGGTGCGCATCGGATCAGTTCCTCTCCGGTTCGGTTCGAAATGACGACCAGCTGGATAAAGCTGTTCAGGCTGACATACAGGCCGAGAAAATGGTCGATGCAGCGGGCAAAGACATCGAGGCCACTACCAACGAAACTCGATTCGTCGATGGTGACGCGGACTTCAAGACCGCGGACGAAGCAGGCGAACGGCTGGCCGGCCATCCACACTGTTTTGTCGTGCTGTTCGATAGCGAGGACGCCTTCGATCTGCCGGCGCGACGCGGCGGTACGCGGCAGATCATAGAGTGCGAGCATTTCCTGAAAGGCGCCCAGGCCACTGCCGGTCAGCGACAGATGATTGAGCGACAGGTGCGAGATGATCCGCCACTGGCCATCGCGCCGATGGTCAAAACGACAGGGCTGGGTCGGCTTGCGCAGCAACTTGATGGCCCGTACGCTGGAACCACCTTCGAGGAACAGGTCGCCGGACGGCAGGCCAACCGACATCAGCGTTGGCAGTTCGCGATTGGTGCAGGTCAGTTGCAGACTGAGGACATCGGTCTTCGGCTGGACCGGATCGAAATCCGCATCGACGATGGACAGCGAGGTTTCGTAACCGGGGCTGCTCTCGGCCACCAGATGATCGCGCTGGGCATACCAGTAATAGCCGTTGCGGTCCGGCGTCTCGCCGTGGCGCAACGAAAAGAACGGGCGGAATTCGGTGATCGCCTCGCCTTGCGGCGTCTGCCGGACCCGGCGCACAGAATCGATCGAATAGACGTCGTAGGCGTAGGCCCGCCGGCCATCGGCCACCACCGGGTAGGCCGCCTGGCGATTGCTGACCCGGATCGGGTCGCCGCGCTGGGCGAACAGATTAACCACCGGCACGCAACCGAGGCGCAGGTTCTGCGCCGTCAAGGTCTGCAGCAGGCGCGAGGCATCGCTGTCGGCGCGCAGATCGCCGAGGGCGATGTGCAGTTTTATTTTCCCTTCGGCGAGCAGCCCCGAGGGCAACGCAGCCATATCGAGATCGAAAAAATTGAATTTTTCGGGAAAGCAGAAGTACTCGGTCAGGTAGCGGTAGGCGCCATGCGCCGTGTCCGGCATGTCGATCAGCGCTTCGTCGCCGGCAAAGCCCACTTCGCCGATCAGACCGTCGCGCGCAATACGCCAGCGTTGATCGTTCCCCACCGCATAGACTTTCTGCCGGCGCAGAAAGAGGGCATCGCGCAAAGCCGAGGCGACCGATGGCTCGGCATCGATGTAGATCCGCAACTTCTTCAACTTGGCAAAACCGGTTTCGCTATTGCCGCCGCGCAGAGTCAACGCAAACGACAGGATGGCATTGCAGCCGACCGGCAGGCGCACTTCGCCGGGCGCCGTGGCCACCGGATCGAAGCACAGTTCACCGATGGCCACCGGGGTCAGCTGGACATCCCAGGCCGTACGGAATTTGCAGACAGCGCCCTTGACCGGCCGCGACTGCAGCTCTGTGCCACGGGGAATACTGGCCACCGAGGACAACTCGCTGCCGCCGTGATCGAAATGGGCGATCGAACAACTGGGAAAAGGCCGCAGGTAATGCGGGTAAAGCACGTTCAGCAGGGCTTCGGTGAACTGCGGATAGCTGTCTTCGAGCTTTTTTGAGACGCGGGAGGTCAGCAGCGCGAAGGACTGGATCATCCGCTCGACGTGCGGGTCGTCGCAGCCTTCGCCGGAGAGCAGTAGTTGAGCGGCCAGTTTCGGATAACGCTCGGCAAACTCACGGGAGTGCTGGCGGAGAAAGGTGAGCTCGCGCTCGTAGTAAGGAAGAAGATCTTCCAATTAGGCTCCCGGGCGCGGCCGATGCCGGCTGACTGAATATTGCAGGCTGGTCGGTTGCAACAGCGCATCGAAGGCAACCGGCTCCTGCGCCGGTCTGACGAACAGCACGGCGTTGATCGAGAAATACAGGGCATTCACTGTCTTGCGGTGCAATTCGAGCTCGACGCGCACGTCGCGCAAACGCGGCTCATGGGCGGCGATTGCCGCAGCAATCGAGGCACAGATGCGCCGCCGATCATGCACGTTGGCCAAACTGAGTCCGGCAAAATCGGACAGCCCAAACCCGGCTACCGAACGGACGGCAAGGGGAAAACTCTTGTCATGCTCCTCGCCAAGAATCACGCGCGTATTCAGCAAGGCCTCCAGATCGCGGGCGACCGAATCCTTCAATTGTTCAAGCGACAACCGCCAACGCGCCGCCCCGACGGGCAGGTCGTCAAACAGTTTGTCGAAGAGGGATGGCTCGAAACCCTTGATCATAAAAAACGGCGGAAACGAGTTTCCGCCGTGCTTTTCACGACATTGACGATCAGGTCAGATTCGGTGTGTTGTTGGCGAGGTTCCAGGCACCCTGGATATTCACCTTGCCAGACTTGCTACCGTCGATATTCAGCTCGTCGTAGGTCCATTTGACCGCAGAGTACTTCAGCGAGAAGGTTTCCTGCGGGACGCCTTCGCCATCGACCGACGGAGAAACCGAAGCGATGATGACGTTTTTCAGTTCGATCTTCAGATACTGATGGCGGTTCTGCGTGCCGGACGGATTGCCGGTCGTGTTCTTGCCGCCGAAAGCGCGGTAGAAGTAGACGATGACATCGTTCACCACGAGGCCGGACGAGCAGGCCTGGTAGAGCTTCGGGCTGGAACCGTCGATATCCTTGGTGAAGATCATTTCACCATGTTCGACCCGCTCGGCGGTGTGGCCACCGGCCGCCGACGCGGTAGCCGACTTCGGCTGGCGCATCGTGTGGCTCCAGGTCGACACTTCAACCTGGTCCTTGTGCTTGGCATCGCGAGAATCACCCTTGATGTCACTGCCCTTGAACTCAACGTAAATATCCTTCATTTGGTGCTTTCTCCTTAAAAGTTAGGAAACATCAGCTCTTGCTGGATTGCGGCAACTCGGCGACCAAACGCAGGGACACCGAGAGTTCGTCAAGCTGGAAGTGCGGCCGGATGAACGACACCGCCCGATAGACACCGGGCCGTCCGGGCACTTCGTTGACTTCGACTGACGCTTCCCGCAAGGGGAACTGCGCCTTGGTTTCCTGCGATGCCGAATCGTCCGCGGTAACGTATTGATCGATCCAGCGCTGCAGATAGTTCTGAACATTCGCGGCCGAGGCAAAGCTGCCGATCTTGTCGCGCATCATGGCCTTCATGTAATGCGCAATGCGGGACACCGCGAACATGTATTGCAACTGCGCGGACAGCGAGGCATTGGCGTTGGCCGAATCGGTATCGTATTTCTTTGGCTTCTGCGACGACTGGGCGCCAAAGAACGCGGCATAGTCGGTATTTTTGCAATGCACTAGTGGAATGAAGCCCAGATCGCTGAGTTCCTTTTCGCGCCGGTCGGTAATCGAGATTTCCGTCGGGCACTTGAGGGCCACTTCGCCATCGTCGGTACGGAAAGTGTGGGTGGGCAGGTCCTCGACCAGACCACCGCCCTCGACACCACGAATCGCGGCACACCAGCCGTAATTTTCAAAGGCGGTGGTCAGACGGGCGGCAAAGGCGAAAGCGGCATTGCACCAGAGGTATTTGTCGTGGTTTGTACCATCGACTTCCTCGACGAAATTGAAACCTTCGGTAACCTCGCCGTCGATCGGGTTGTACGGCAGACGGCCGAGGAAACGCGGCAGCGCCAGGCCGACATAACGCGAGTCTTCCGACTCACGGAAAGATTTCCACTTGGCGTATTCGACGGTATCGAACACCTTGGCCATGTCGCGCGGCTTGCCTAGCTCGGTATAAGACTCCAGGCCAAACAGTTGCGGCGCGGCGGCGGTAATGAACGGGGCATGCGCGGCGGCCGCGATATGCGACATCTGGTCGATGAAGTACATATCCTCGGGCTGGCGCGTCAGATCAAACTGACCGATCAGCGTCCCAAAAGGCGCGCCGCCGAAAGTCCCGAACTCTTCTTCATAGACCTTCTTGAACAGTGCGCTTTGGTCGAAATCGATGGCCGTCTTGAAGTCCTTGACCAGTTCGCGTTTCGTCGCATTGAACAGCTTGATCTTCTGCTGCACGCCGGTCGAGGTTTGCTTGCACAGGTAGTGCAGGCCGGTCCAGGCGCTTTCGAGAGCCTGGAATTCCGGCGCATGCATCACTTCGCTCAGTTGCTCGGAAATCAGGCGATCCAGCTCGGCGACCCGGGCATCCAGCGACGCCGCCAGATTCTCGGAAACGATGACTTCGCCTTCCAGAACCTGACTCACCAATTCGCTGATGATGTCGCGCGCCCGATTCTTCTCCTGATCGGATTGGGCCACCCGGCTCTCTTCAATGATCTGGTCAAGGATGCTGGCTTCGTGAGCCGTGGCAACGCCACCGGCAACAGCTTGCTGGACGCTCATTGCTCGCTCCCGCCGTTCGTCTTGCCACCCAGATGATGCAACTGCTCGGTATTGTTCAGCACGTCGTTCAACAGGTCTTCAAGCTTTTCGTTCCCGGCCAGCTTGTTGCGCAGGTCGGCCAGCTTGGCACGGGCCTCCTGCAATTTGCGCAGCGGTTCCACCTGCTGAACCACGGATTCGGGTCGAAAATCCTCAAATTTCCTGAATTCGATATCGACCCCCATCTCGCCGCCGCCCGGCGTCAGACGATTCTTCACACGGTAGGCGGTGCGCGGTGCCATGCCTTCCATGACGTCGTCGAAATTATCCATGTCGATGTTGACGAACTTGCGATCGCGAACCTTGCCCTGCGGCTCCTTCGACTGGGCGGCGAAATCGCCGAGCACGCCGACCACGAAAGGAAGTTCCTTGGCCTCGATGGCATCGCCGATCTCGACGTCATACGTCAATTGAACGCGGGGCGGACGAACCTTCTGCAACCGCTTCTGAACACTCTCTTTTTTCGCCACAACTTTCTCCCGAATAAATAGTCGCCACAACCACCCGGACAACACCAAGCACCAAGCGGATTACTTCAAAACGTTGAACGGATCACCACCGGACGATGTGGCCTGCGGCGCGCTCTCGACGCCGGCACTCGCTTTCTTCCGGGCCGCCAGCCGCGCCTTGGCGCGAGCCGCCGCAGCCGCTTCCCTTTTCTTTCGCTCCTCCAACTCCTCCGGCGGAACCAGGACTTCTTCACCCAGCGTTTCGCGCATCACCTTGGCCAGACCTGCCGCATCGGAACGCGCATTGCCCTTGAGTTCGACGTCATTGCGCAGATCGGTCAACGACTGGGCGGCCACCCTCAGGCCAGCGACGGCACGAATGCTTTTCGCGGCCCGATCGGTCGTGTCACGCTGCAAAACCTCTTCTGCCGAAACGATTGCCTGAGCGTAATTACCGGCATCGAAATAGACCTTGGCCAGACGGCCCCACGGTTCCTTGCGATCCGGATTCTTCTTGGCCAAATCATCGAGAAGACGCACAGCCTCCTCTTGATTGCCCTTATCCAGCAGGGATTCGATCTTGATATTGGACTTTCCCATGGCCTCCAGGAACTGATCCTGGGTCATCGTCACCTTGCCCGTCGCGCAGCCTGACAACACCGCGACCATCCCCAGGGAAAGAATAAAAACACGCTGTCTGAGAGCAAGCATAAGCACTCCATATAAAACCCAATACACATAACTCGAATGCCAAAAAATGCTATTGGGTTTGCTTTGAGAAGGCCCGCATAGTACATTACCCATCTGTCATTATCAACTCAATGACATAAATGCTACATGCATTTATTTGAAATAATTCCATTCGAAATACCCACACACCAATGACCATTGCACGCACCAGCCGTTTCTTCAGCTTGCTTATCGCGCTCATCGCCGTGCTGATATCTGGATGCAGTTCGATGTCGGGCGTCCAGTTGGCCAGTTCGGCTGTTGGTCTCGTTCTTGAAGCCACCGGTGTCATCAAAAAGGATACGGGCGACCCGACCAAGAAGCTGACAGACCTGTCGGTCAAGATTTTTGGTGGCGAACAGCTCAATACGACAAGCAGTGGAAAATCGCTGTCGCTGGTCATGAAGGTGTATATCCTGCGTTCCCCGGAACGCCTGAAGACGCTGACCTACCCGCAGATCTCGACACCCGAGGGCGAGAAGGAAGCGCTCGGGGAGGAACTGGTTTCGGTTCGTGAAATCACCGTCATCCCGGGAAAATCCTACGATCTGACGCTCAAGGTTCCGGGAGATGCAACGACGATTGGCATCGTCGGCATGTTCAGAGCGCCCTATTCTCAGCGCTGGAAACTAGGGTTCGACACCAAGCAGTCATTCGATACGGGGATCATCGTTGGCGCCCATGCTTGTGCGCTGACCGCCAGCAAAGGTGCCTTGATCACCGACATCAGCCCCGATTCAGTCCAGTCGCTGGTCGGCGTTCAATGCAATTCATAGTAAATCCACGACAATGAACAATCCAAAGATTCTCTGGGGCGAGGGGCTATTTCTCCGTCCACAACACTTCCAGCAGCAAGATGCCCATGCCGAGGCCTTGATCCGGCGCACTCTGCTTTCTGCTCAGCCCTATGCCTGGGGCGTTCGTGACCTGGACATCGATCTCGATTCACTGAAAAGCGGGATTCTGCGTTTCAACCGGATTGACGCCATTTTTGCCAACGGCGATTTCTTCACCGCCCCCGATGTCGATCAGTTGCCACCGCCCCTCGCGCTCGATGCCGCGGTGACCGAAGAAGGCACGACTGACTTCTTTCTGGCGCTCCATCACCTTAATGCGCACGGTGGAAATTGCACTGAAAACAGCGCTGATTCGGGCCAGGCGCGTTATCTGATCGTTCCCCGAGAAAATCCCGATCTGTTCACCGATGCCGCCGAGGCCGACATCGCAACGCTGAGCAAGATTTCCCACATCAAATCGGCCAGCGAGCCCCGCGACCAGTTCCTGACGCTTCCCATCGTCCGGATTCGACGCACCGCCAGCGACGGCTTCGAGGTCGATCCGACTTTCCTGCCGCCGTCAATCAGCCTGCGCAGTGCGCCCAGCCTGTACATGCAATTGCGTCGCCAGATCGATGCCCTGCTGGCCAAGGTCGATGCACTGTATGGTTTTCATCGCGAGCCTTCGAAGAACGTCATCGAATTCCGCTCCGGCGACATTGCCTCATTCTGGCTGCTCCACACGGCGAGCAGCGCCTGCGCCACGCTAACCCATCTGTTTCGCAATCCGGAAACCTCGCCCGAACGCCTGTTTCAGGAACTGCTCCGGCTGGCCGGCGGGCTGATGACCTTTTCCAAAGGCTATTCGCTGAACGATCTTCCGGCCTACGATCACGCCCAACCGGGCCCCGGCTTCGCGCGCCTTGATCTGATCCTGCGCGAATTGCTGGATACGGTGATTTCGACCCGCTATTTCGCCATCGCCCTGAGCCAGCCGAAACAGGCCTTTTATGCCGGCCACCTCGACTCCGAAAAGATCAACGGCGAAACCGCCTTCTATCTGTCGATCACGGCGTCGCATCCACAGTCGGAAATCATCGAATCCATCCCGCTGCGCATCAAGGTCGGCGCACCGGATGACGTCGAAAAACTGGTGCTCTCGGCGATGTCCGGCGTCCGCCTGACGCATGCCGCACAAGTCCCGGCGCCGATCCCGGTCCGCCCCGGCGCCAGCTACTTTGCGCTCGATGCCCACGGCCCGCTGTACGAGCGAATGCTCAAGGCCCAGTCCGTAATGATCTATGCCCCGGAAAGCTACCGGGACCTCAAAATTGAAATGCTCGCCGTAACGCCATGACCAACGCACCCAGCCTGTTTTCCCTTGCCCCCGGCCAGCAGCCGGACGAGTCGACCACCGACCGCCCGGCCAAGAGCCTCGTCGACCTGTTGTACGACGGCTTCTACATGTTGATCCTGCTGCACAACCGGAGCGCCCCGAAGGACACCGAGGAATTTGCCGGCAACATCCAGAAATTCCTCGATCACTTCGAGCGAACCGCCAAGAAGAATGACTTCAGCGCCGAGGACATCTTCGATGCGAAGTACGCTTTCTGTGCCGCCGCCGACGAAGCCGTCCTGAATTCCCAGATGAATATCCGCGAAGTCTGGGCGCGCCGGCCTCTGCAACTCGTTCTCTTTGGCGACCAACTGGCCGGCGAACATTTTTTTGACAAGCTTGAAGTGGCCCGCAATGGAGGCGCCAGACGGATCAATGCGCTGGAAGTCTTCCACATGTGCCTGCTCGTCGGCTTCAAGGGACGCTACCTGCTGGAAGGGCCGGAGAAGCTCAAGTATTTGACTTCGCAGCTTGGCGAACATATCGCCCACATCAAGGGCAAGGCGGCTCCCTTCGCTCCTCACTGGGCTGCCCCAGACAGCATTTCGAACGCCCTCAAGCGTGACATTCCCTTCTGGGTCATCGTCTCCGTGCTTGCTTTGTTCGGCCTGGTCGCCTATGTCGGCCTCGACTGGCATGCCAGACACACCGTTCAGGAAATCCTGTCACCGTTCAAGAGCATCGTTCAGTTGGCACCGCGTGCCCCGACGCTGACCATCACCCTGCCCTGAACCGGGCATATTTTGACAAAGGCCAACTACGATGGATTTTGAGCATCTGGTCCGCCCACTGGAATCCGCATCGGGTCCATGCGGCGAGGATTTGATTTTTTCCGCTGAATTCGATGCGATTCAGGAGGCCCGGCGCTTCGAGGATCCGTCGCTCGCCCAGGGAGAATGGGTAACCGAGGTCAAGGAGGCGGACTGGGAAAACGTGATCCGCGTCTGCGAAACGCTGCTGGCCAACAAAGCCAAGGATCTCCGGGTAATTGCCTGGCTCACCGAAGCCCGCGGCAAAATTGGCGGACTGGCCGGACTGGCCGAGGGATATTCGCTGCTCGGACATTTATGCGGTGCATTCTGGGATGACATTCATCCGCAACCCGAGGACGGCGATCTCGAGCAACGCGTCGGGGTCCTAGACTGGCTGGTCAATCAGACCGCACGGCTGATTCGCGAAACACCGCTGACTCATTCCGCCAAGGGAAATTTTTCGGCGATCGATCAGGAATCGGCCCGGGCGATGGCCAAGAACATCGAACGCAATCCGGGCATGGCCGACGAATTGGGGCGTACCGCCCGTGTCACCCTCGACACGTTCGAAAGCGCTCTGAAAGATACCCCAACGCGTCATTTCGTTGACGGCATGCAGGATGCGGAGTACCTGAAGGATGCGATGAAGGCTCTGCAAATGGTGCTTGACCAGCGCATGGGCCAACAGGCACCGGCCTTTGGCCCAACCTTCGATGCGCTGGAAGATGTTTTCCGCTTTTTCCGGCGCCATGCCGGAGAGGCCTCCGACAGCAGGGCGCCGGAGGTATCCAGAACAGGTGCAACACCGACCAATACCCCGCCGCATTTCGATGGAACAGGGCGCATCGAGCCATCCTTTGGCAATTCCCCTCCGGCCAATGGCCAGATCCAGTCCCGCGAGCAGGCCATCCGTCAATTGCAGGACATTGCCGCGTTTTTCCGCCGGACCGAACCGCACAGCCCGGTCGCCTATCTGGCAGACAAGGCGGCAAAATGGGGCGCGATGCCACTGCACGAATGGCTGCGCACCGTCCTCAAGGAGGATGCCGCGCTGTCCCGGATGGAGGAGTTGCTCGGCGTCGAAGCCGGCCAGTTGGAACACGGCCAGGGCTGACGCCTTGGCGTAGCCGGCGCTCACCGATGGATGATTACCAGCCCGGCTGACAGGTCGTCAGCCGGCCAGCCGGAACTCGATACGACGGTTCTTGGCCCGGCCCTCCAGCGTGTCGTTCGTCATCACCGGGTGATCGGGGCCGGAACCGACCGCACTCAATGAATCGGCCGGAATCCCTTTCTCAATCAGATAGGCCCGTACGCTGTTGGCCCTGGCCAGGCTAAGGCCGACATTGGCGAGGCGATTGCCGACGCTGTCGGTATGCCCGATGACTTGCACCTTCGGTGTGCCGATCTGTTTGATCGCCGCAGCCATTTCATCGAGGATGACGCGACCGACCGGCGTCAGTGTCGCTGAGCCGCTCTCGAACTCGACAACGCGGTTGGACAAGGTCTTGTCGAGCACGGTCTGCGCCGATCCAGCGGCGACGACAAGCCCATTATCAACGGTGTAGGTCGGGTTGAGAGAGGTCGCCATTTGGCTGACCACTTGCTGGCGCAAAGCCTCGTTAGCGACATTCCCCTTGATCGCAACCTGGGTGCCATTGACCTGCATTTGCCCCTTGTGCACCTGTTGAATATTGGCACTGAGCAGTTTGGTCATGTGCTCGGTCCAGTTGGGTGGCGGCACGACGCCGCCAACTTCCAGGCGATCGGTGACATTTGCCGCGCCGTAGAGATCGCGCAATTTTCCGAGAATGGCGGCGCGTGCAGCTTCGTCGGGAACGGTACCGGAAGCGACGACTTTACCGGGTTCTTCGGGGGCTGCCACTGCATCGGATTGCACTATGGCTGTACTGAATGCAAAAGCGAGCGAGCTAAAAAAGATGCGGATTTTCATGCCTATTCCCCGAGGAAAACTTCTCTGAATGTAGTGATGGCCAACTCCAGCGTAATCGCTGGCTGCGCAAGATAGGTGGAGAGCTTGGCGACGCCGTAGTCGTTGCTCAGCGCGGCTTGATCGTCGATCCACTCCGGATCGACCAACGCGATGATCCTGTCGGCGCTGGTTTCCGGTGAAATGGCTGCGAGCAGGGTACTCGGTGCTGCACCATTGAAGCCGAGGATCAAGTGCGGAGATTCGGCGCGTCGTTCGATGATCAGCTGCAATTCGACGGTCGTCTTGCGCAGGAAGGCCGAAACAAGATAGAGCCACAAGCCGGCGACCAGATTCCGATAACGTTCGTCGGCCGGCAATGGCAAAACGAGATCCTTGTCGATGGCAACCGAGCCCTGCCCCAGGACGGGACGCATCAGCAAACCGATGGCCAGAATGATCCGCCGCAGTTGCTCGGCGCCCGACCAGCCCAGCATGGCCGCCAGCGATTCGAGAGACGTCCGGCGCACGAAATTACCGAGCGGATCGGTCTGGATCGCGGTTTCAAAATCAGCCGCACAATTGACCGTGTCGAGCTCCGCCAGCAAGGTAGCCACTTCGCCCCCCTTGACGCCGGATTCCGAAATTCTGGCCAATGCGGCGTAGGAGTAGGCCAGACCAACCGGTGCGCAACGGAACATCAGCGAATCGTCGCGTTCAATGGTTGCGGCGGTAATGAACGGGAAGTGCCGCCCCGAGGAATCGGTACTCGGCCGCAGATGACCGGCGACCGACAGTCGGCTATGGGCGCCGATAAAGGCGAAATCGACCGCGCAGGCACTGTCGTAAACGATCTTCCAGCGCGGGTCTTCCGATAGCTGCTCCATGGCCCGCGAGACCCAGCGATCAAGAACGGTGATCAACTGGTGCTGACCGGCGCCCTTGACGAAGTCGCCGCGCGACGGAATCTTGCCGAAACAGGTTGCCGGCGAGGCAATCACATTGCTCATTGCCCACTCCCCGGCAACTTTGCGGCGGCCAGCCCGGGTGGCGCAACGCCGGCCGGTGCGGCTGGCGGCACGGCGGGAGGCGTGGCGGCATTGGCAACCGGGGACTCTGCCGCGTTGGCCACACTGGAAGGCGCCGTGGCAACCGCTACGGTACGCGGCAGCACCAGGCCGCTCAGCCCACGCATACCGCCCCCCGCCTCGCTCTTGGCCGATGCGACCTGAGCCTGGGCACTGCTGACCAGACGCATATCAACATCGATCTCGACACCATCCGTCACCCAGGATAGGCGGAAAGTGCCGTCCGGTTGCCGGGCACGCTTGGCCGAGTTGAGCATTTTCTCCAGGCCGAAACGCCCCGGAATATTGATGATTTCGACGATCTTGCCTTCGAAGGTTGTGGCCGTGATGCGCGCACCGGGTGTCCCGCTGGCATTCGGCCAGACAAAATTGGCCCACTGCGCCACGCCATTACGGTAATTCAGTTTTTGCCCATCGATTTCAATGACATAGCCGGTGGTTCCTGGCGAGGGTTGCGGACGCACCATGAAGACCGTTTGCGCCTGACTGGCGCCGCCGGCCCCGGCTCCGGCTCCGGCATCGGAGGCGGCGCCCCCTTCGAGCGGCGAGACCCAGCGGGCGAAGTCGTTCATGAACTCGGCCTGCAGGACCAAGCCAAGATCACCCCAGGTGCGCGGCGTGACAGTATTGCCTCGGCGCGCGACGAGCGACTCCATGGCCGATTCGACGTACTTGGCGATGGCACCTTCCGGTCCGAATACCTGGGCAATTTCGGCTGGCGAGGCCTCGATGTTCGAGCCGGCGGCAAACGGATACTTGATCGCCAGCTTGCGATTGAACGGCTCGTATACCTGAGCCTCCCACGTCTTGTTGAGTTCCTCCGAAGCCGGCTTGATGATCGCTGCGTAGGACTGCAGCAAGGGCCGCAGCAACAGTGGGCGAAGCACTGCCCGCTGGTTGTCCGGCATCCCGGTCAGCATCTGTTCATCGACAAAACGCAGGGTTTCCGAAAGTTCCGAGGAGCCGCCGTCGATCGTCTCGCGCATCAGCTTGAGCGCCCCGGTCCCGGCATCGCCCTGGTTTTTCAACTGGTTCAATCGGGTACGTATCTTGGAGAGCTGCTTCAGATAGGTATCGAGCAGTGGATCGGACTTGTCACGCGGCATGACCAGTCGGCCGACCCCCGCAAACTCCTTGCCGATCGGCCCCATCGGCACCTCTGCGGTTTTCGCCGAAACATTGAGGTCGACCTGGACACGGCTCGGCGACATCTGCAGCACCGACCGCTTGAACCATTCGATAAAGCCCTTTTGTGCTTTATCCAGTCCGAGGTTGGCCATCGCCGGATTGTCCCAGGCCGTTTGATCGAAAATCACCTTGATCAGCGTGCCGACCGGCGAAGTTTGGGCATCGCCCAGGCGGTTCATCGCTGCCACCGCCGCCGGGAAGGTTTCAAAGGAAGCCACCGTGATGCCCTGGACAAATTGTTTCCATTCCTCGGCGTAGTCGCGCTTGTACATGGCGATCAGCGATTTCTGGATCTGCTCCGGGCTGCCTTCCAGCGTCAGGTCGTCCTTGGTCGACGTCTGCAGCACCCAGTCCGCATTTTTCTGCTCGCTGGTCGCTGCATCCTTGATTGCCGGTTGGACGTATTCCCGCCATGCCTCGACGGTAAAGGCGCCGGAAACGACATGGCTACCGGCGACCAATGCGGCATTGTCGGGCCCCACGAGATTGGCCACCGTTACCGGGGCGAAGCGCGTTGACGCCCGCGCCTTGATCTCGGCATAAACACGCTCGGCGGCCGGCATGCCGCGCACCACCTGGCGCAGCTTGTCGCGCACTTCGTCGACCAGCGCCAGATTGTTCTCGATGGTCGGCCAGGCCGGATCGTTCGCATGTTCCAAATGGAAAGAGAGAATCCGGCCGGCCGAACGAATCATCTGCTCGCGGCTCATCGTGCCCCGGTTGGCCTCGAGCCAGCCGCGCCAGAAACGAGTGATCTGGTCGGACAGGTGACCGACATCGATATGTTCGCGACTGGACAACATCAGATAGGTCTTCAGCGCGTTGTAGCCATCTTCCACATCGGAGGGCGTGGCATCCTTGTAAGGCTTCGGACCCGATGGCCGAACGGCCGAGTTGCCGACGGCCTCGGCCTGCGGTTTCAGATGGTCGCCATGCGCATTCACTTCATGGAGGAAAGCTTCAAGGTTTTCCCGAACCGGCACCAGCATCACATTACTGACCCCGGCCAGGTATTCGCGGCGCAAGTGATCGGCCATCTGCTCGCCCTGGTAGAGACCCAAGCCGATCGATATCGGATGATCCTCGTTGAAGCGCTCGAGCTGCCCGAGGCGATCCTGCAAAATCTCAAGGGCTTCGAGACGCGACTGGAGATCGATCCGTCCCTCCTGTACCCGCACCGCCTTGGCGACATCCTGCGCGACATTCTCGAGCAGGCTGCGATTGTTGAGATAAGACCAGCTCCACCCGCCGATAGCGAGTCCGAGCAGACATAAGGCGCCGAGCACGGCGAACTGGCGCAACTGGAGCTTGGCTTTGCTGGTGTGCTGGCGAACCAGATTGCGGTCGGGAAAGACGACACTCGAGAAGAGCTCCTTGAGAAAGTAACCGTGGTTGAGCGCCGCTCGAACCGGCGGCGTTCCGCCCCCGGCCAGCGCGAACTTCCGCATGATCCGGTCGTTGGACAGCGGTTTGATGTCGGCCGACTGGATTGCCGAAGTAATGTAGAAACCGCGGAAAACTGGCTTGAACTGGAAGGGATTGTCTTCAAACAGCGTAGCCAGGAAGGCTTGCAGGGCGGGCTTGATGGCCGCGAATTCGGAGGGGAAGGTGAGCAGCCCGGGTAGGGAGTTCTCGCCCTGTACCCGCGACAACTGGGCGACGCTCATCGCCCGCAGCCCCTCGTAGAGTTCATCGAAATGGCGGTCGAACAACGTGATCAGTTCATTGCCGTTCGATTTGTCGTAGGGAATGGTCGCCCCCCACACTCGGTCACGCTCGTTCCAGTCGAGATCGAGGAAGAAGTCATGGAAGCCGGGGATCAGGTCGACTTTGGTGAACAGGACATAGACCGGAGCGAAAACTTCCAGTTTTTCGGTCAATTCCTGGACACGCTGGCGCAGGCTCTTGGCCAGATTGACGGCGAAGGTCGGCGAATTGCCCATCAGTTCGCCGATGCTGACGGTGACGATGATCCCGTTGATCGGGGCGCGCGGCCGGTGTTTTTTCAGCAGACCGAGAAAACCCAGCCACTCTTCGCGGTCTTCCTCATGCACCGAGTAACGCCCGGCCGTGTCGAGCAAGATCCCTTCGGTGGTAAAGAACCAGTCGCAATTACGCGTCCCGCCGATGCCCTTGATGATCGCGTTGCCACCATCGTCATAGGGAAACTTCAGTCCGGAATTGACGATGGCGGTGCTTTTCCCGGCGGCCGGATTGCCGATGGTGATGTACCAGGGCAACTCGTAGAGCGCCTCCGAGCCGGACAACTGACCGAGCTTCGACGTTTTGATCGTTTTGACCGCTTCCTGCATCCGCTGCTTCAGCGTTTCGATCTCCGCGCCGGCCGCTGCGCTGGCCCGCTTCTGTGCTGCCTCGCCCTGCTGTTCGAGCATCGAACCGATCGCCTCGCCGGCCTTCCGGGCCCATTGTCGGCGGATTAGCCAGACGGCGACCCAGGCAACCAGGATGACGACACTGGCCAGCGCCGCCCAGATCATCGCCACCTTCAGCGTCTTGGCGCCGAGGAAAAAGAAGGCAGCGACAGCGGCCACCCCAACAAAGGAAAGAAAACGGGAGTCAGTCAGGAGGGAACGGATTCGGGACATCATGGATGGACTTTGCTCAAATGCTGCTGGGTTCGGTTTTATTTGCGGCGACAAAAGGCATGGCGAGAAGCACTGCCCGGTCGAGTTCGTGCTGGTTGCTGACACAAAGCACCGGCGCCTGGTCAGCCAGCACCTTGGCCCTGGCACAGGCCAGCGCAACCAGGCTGCCGATCGGCGAAAGGGCGCCATTGACGGTTCCGATGGCAAGGCAGTCCTTGGCCGGATCAAGATGCTCGAACGCCTCGCCCAAACCTTCCATCGCTTCGGCCACATGATTGGCGCGGTGGTCGCTATCGAATACCGCCGACTTGATCTGCGTGCTGTCGATAGTCGTGACATCGAGCAGACCAGCAACCAATTGGGTGATCAACTTGCCGCCGATGCGGCCACCGGCATCCAGCGATTTGTCCCGGGCGCCATGACTGACCCGGCTGATCACCGAGGCCCCGTCGAGGTGAAGACCCTCGACCAGATGCCGCGTGGCGAATAGCAGAGCGATGGCCCCCTCGCCAGGAATCCGCCGATCCTGGTGCTGGGCAGAAAACAGCCTGTTGCTAGCCGCCCAGGACTCGACGGTAAGTTCGTCCACCGCAGAGACGGCGCCGACGATCAGGACCAGTTCATTAGGCGACGGGTCGCGGTTGGCCCGCAGGATGATCTCATCCACTTGGCGCAGGGCGTCGGCCTCATTGGCCGCCGGGAGCAGCGTGATATCCAGATCGGCTTTGTCCAGCCTTGACCAGTAATTCAGCTGCAGCCAAATACGCATGCCGGGAAAATGCGCCGGATTGCAGTCGGCCGGCACCAGGCAGAGGAGATGGAGGCGGAGTTTTTCCGCGCTTTGCGCAAAAATCGCTTCAACCGACTCCCGCGCTCTTACCATCGTGCCATCGAGCAGCGCCAAAGCCCGCACCATGCTTGGCTGGTCAGCCAACTGACGAATCGGCCCGACATCTTCGGACAACCTTTCCGTCATCGCATCGACGTCGATATCCTGCACCTCGGCAAGAAACACGGGAAAACCGGCATCGTCGCTGAGCCGCGCGCTCGGCCCCGGACGCTTGCCAGCCTCGATGGCAGACAGGACTTCCTCATCCGAAGCCCCTGCCGGTAGCGTCATGCAGGTCTCGACCAGACACAGCGAGAAAGTGCGCTCGGCCGCCGCAGTCTTAGCCCGTGCACCGGCCAACGGATCATCATCGCTAACGGACGATGGGGCAGTAGAGCTAACGACCGGCGGTGGTGCCTTGATATGTTCGATGAAACCGCGCAGCAACAGGTAGCCACCGACCAGCGCGAGCGGCAAGGCGCCGAGATAGAGCGCCAGATCGACTTTGCTCGGCTCGTAGTCGTTCGACTGCCACCAGGCCAGGACAAGTGCCCAAACAATGGCAAAAGTCAGCAGGCTGCCGCCAAGTATTCTGAATAGCGAAGAGCGCATAGTGGTCAGTTGCTATTCGTTAATCGGTTGTCAGCGACTGGCTGGCGATCAAGGTCGCCCCGCAGGCGGTTTTGTCGCCGTGGCGAGCGGCCGGGCGCCCATCGATGAGCGCTGTGGAGTCCCCCGTGACAATTGTCGTGACACTCCCGTGGCCTTTTTTCGGGCAGGTGACCCGATCGCCGATGCGGGCAATCCCCTTGCCGTCGCAGTCACTCGACTCGGACGCCGAGATAACGACACCGCCGTGATCGGTCTTGTCGCCCAAAAGAATAAAAGGTCTGGTCATTTATTACTCCGACTAGGTCGCGAATGTCCGGCCAACGGACAGCTATTGTGCAGGCCGCCCGAGAACGCCCTTGCGGCGCAACTCAACATGCCCGTAATCCTGCATCTTCCATCTCCCGCCCCAGGTCAGCCCGACCTGCTCGGCAACCTGGCCATACAGTTCATAGCCACGCATCGCCCATGGATCGCGCTCGGAAATGACCACTTTGCCGTCCCTGAAGAAAGCGGAATCGGCAGCCAAGCCGTGCTGGTGATAGCTCATGTTGGCGCCGACCTGCGTTACGTGACTACCCTGCTCCAGCAACTTGGCCTGCCGCTCGGGACTGCGATAGCCCTCGATCAACACCATCTCGTAGCCGTGGCGCTCTTTCATCAGCTTGAACACCACCAGCAGACGCTGGGTGAACTCCTGGTCCATCAGATTCCAGTTGCGACTGGCATGGACGACATCCGGACGCACCTGCTCCACCTCGCGTGTCGTAAAGACTTCCGGAGGAAGCGACGGTGGCGGCACCAGTTGCTCCCCCTCAAGCAGTACTGCAATCTGCCGGTCGGTTATTCCTGCATCGTCAGCAAAATCGAAGACCGCCGGCCCACGAAGCAGCACAGCGAGCAGGGAAGGGGCCACGATCATCAGCAAGGCACTCCCCGTCAGAAGCGGATGTGCCGCGATGAATTTTCCGTAGCCGCCGAGACGGTGCCCCCCGCCTGAATACATCAACTGAAGAAATCGCCCAAACCTTTGTGCCAGGCTGGCAAAGGGCGCCCATCCGTTACTGATGGCGAGCCACAACGTAGTCACGACACGCGAACGGTAGCCAGGAAAAACGAACAGCACGACGCCAATCGAAACAAGTAAAAAATAGGCAAAACTGGTGGCCAAGATCACGCGCAAACCTTTATGAGAATTGACATGGAACCCTGTTTGCGAACACAAAAAACAGCAGAACAAATCAAAAGGCCAGCAATTTTAGTACAAATGAATACCCGAGAGATATTGCTAACGGCATATTATAGTAAAATTTAATTCCACATGCATCTTCATGACCAACTCACGGCACACTCCAAGCCCGAAACAGAATGAAAGCAAATCGATGAGTATCCTGCGCGACCTCGACCCCCAGAACGCAATGATTCACCGTAACGCTCGCGTCGCGAGCAAGGGCAATAAAACTGTCTGGATGCTTGTCCTGCTCCTGCTCTCAGGCGGTGCAATCGGGCTATTTCTGACCAATAAATCGGACCAGCATCCGCCAGCGACTTATGACACCGTGGCAACCGCAGTCAGTACAGCCGAACCCTCAGCCGCATCGGCGCCCAGCAATCTGGCTCCGCCCCCCGTCGCGGCAGGAACTGCGGAAATCCGCGAAAACCAAGGCGAGCGAAAATCGAACAAGGCCAGCGAACAGAGCGCCTTGCAGGCAATGCAGATGGAACTGGAAAAACCCCGGGGAGAACAGCCAATCGGAAATACCCCCCCGCCGGTCAGCAAACAAAAATCGGCCGCTACCGATCAACACCCGAAGGCTGCAAACACCACGGCCAAATCATCGCGGAGCACGGCAAAGCGCTCAACCACCGATGGGGCACGCACGGCCAAAAGCGAAAAGAAGCCTGCCGAGCGGGATATCGATATCATTACGGCCATTGTGAAATAAGGCGATTTGTTCGCCGAGCGCGGCAAGCGCGCTCTTCAGAGAGGCATCCATTGGAACGCTCTCCCCGCCTCAAAGAATGGAGGCGGGCAAATAGAAGCAAAAGCACAGGCTGGGGAAAAAGCTCCCCTATTCCGCCCCCAGAAAAGCAAAAAGGCCAATCAGAGATTGGCCTAAATGCATTTTCTATTGGTGCGCCCGGAGCGATTCGAACGCCCGACCCCTTGGTTCGTAGCCAAGTACTCTATCCAGCTGAGCTACGGGCGCACTGCAAGAGCGCCGCATTATACGGATGCGAGCGTAGAATGCAACAGTTTCCCCGGAAAAAGTTTGATGAGTACCCTCTCCATTCACATGCCAAAGTATCCCGAGTGCTGGCAAAGTTGCGGCTCATGCGCCAGCGGTACGGTATTTATTCTCGAGATGCTGGTCAGTGTCGGCGACTCGATCGAACGTGACGACAATATCCTGACACTGGAAACCGGCAAGGTGGCGCTCGACATTCCGAGCCCCTACGCTGGCCGGGTTCTTGAACTGCATGTCACAGCGGGCGATACAGTTGACGAGGGAGCGCTACTGGTAACGCTGGAATCAGCCTGAGCAAGGCCATCCAGAACGGCAGGGAAGCGTCCCCCGCCATCATTTTGGGGATTCGATCTCCATCGCATTGCGCACCTCGCGAACGCCGCGCACCCCACTGGCCAGATCGAGCGCCCGGCGCAACGAATGCTCATCGGGCACCGTACCGCCGACGGTGACTACCCCCGTCCGGGCGTTCACGCGAAACTGCGATCCGACTAGCCCGACATCCGTGCGCAACAAGGTTTCCACCTTGTCGTGCAGGGTCGAATCAAGCACATCACTGGCCGCCCCAAGGGCTGCGATGGTAGGTGGATTGTCGGTGGCAAAGGCAGTCAAGCCCAGACTACCCAGGACGATGGCCAGCACAAGGCCAGCCAGAACAAGACTACGTTTGATCATCGCTTACTCCTAGAAAGATTCAACACAACAGGAGTAACGCGAAGTTCATGCCATGATTACTTATAAACAATTAATCAATTACTTACAAAATAAACGAAAATCAAGAATGGTGATTCAGTCGCCGGCTGACGACATTGATTGGTCCATCCGGGCAACCACAAGGGCTCGACGAGGCCTCCAGCCATCAGCGTTCGGCGACAGCGTCGCCATCGCTGCGGAACATTGCCGGGGTCAGGTCGTGTTTTTGCAGCAGCCGATAGAACTCGGTACGGTTGCGGTCGGCAATCCGGGCTGCATCGGCGACGCTGCCATCGGTCAGCTTGAGAAGTTGAACCAGATAGTTGCGCTCGAAACGCTGTTTCGCGTCGGCATAGCTTAACGCCTCCATGGCCGGAACCCGCAGGGCGCGCTGCGCCAGCGAGAGCGGAATGAGCGGTGTCGATGTCAGGGCGCAGCTTTGCTCGACGACGTTGTAGAGCTGCCGCACGTTGCCCGGCCAAGCTGCGGTAGCCAGTGCCTCGAGCGCGTCCGGGGCAAAGCCGGTAATCGACTTGCCATACTTGGCGGCAATGAGATGGACGAAATGAGCGGCCAGCAACGGGATGTCTTCGCGCCGCTCTTCCAGGCGTGGCAGCGTCAATGACACAACGTCGAGCCGGTAATACAGGTCTTCCCGGAACTGTCCCTGCGCCATTGCGGCATCAAGATCGCGATGCGTCGCCGAAAGCAGACGGACATCGACAGGCTCGGAATGCGTCGCCCCGACCGGACGAACGACACGCTCCTGGAGAACGCGCAGCAACTTGACCTGCAGCGAGAGCGGCATGTCACCGATCTCATCGAGAAACAGTGTCCCGCCATTGGCCGCTTGAATCAGCCCGACACGGCTGTTGCCGGCGCCGGTGAAGGCCCCTTTGACGTGTCCGAATAGTTCGGACTCCAACAACTGTTCGGGAATGGCGCCGCAATTGATGGCGATGAAAGGTCCCTTGCCACGCGGACTGGCGCGGTGGATTGCCCGGGCCAGGACCTCCTTGCCGGTCCCGCTCTCGCCACGGATCAGCACACTGGCCTCGGAAGCAGCGACCATCCGCGCCTCAGCCATCAGCTCCGCCATCTGACTGCTACGAAAAACGATGCCGTCCTGCCAATCCTCGGAACGACCACCGCCTCCACTGCCGACGGACGCATCGACCGGCAGGGCGGGCGCCGACAACTGCAGCGCCTGGTCGATTTTTCCGAGCAGTATCTGACTATCAAAAGGTTTGGTCAGATAGCCGAAAACCCCGCGCGAAGTGGCATCGACCGCGTCCGGAATCGAGCCGTGGGCGGTCAGCAGGATGACCGGCAAGCTAGGACGCGTCGCCCGGATTTCCTCATACAGCGCCAGACCGTCACGGCCCGGCAAACGAACATCGCTGATCACGATACGCGGCGGATCAACCGCCAGGCGGGCCAAGGCCTCCTCGGCCGAACCCGCTCCCGATACCCGAAAGCCACGGGCCCGCAGACGCATCGAGAGCAGGCGGAGAATATCCTCGTCATCATCGACGACCAGAATATGGGCGCCAGCCATTTCCGATTCCGCCTTCACCGGACAGCTCCTGCCGACCGGCCGGAGCGCGAACGCGCCGGCAAGGTGCGTTCGATATCGGCCAGGCCATCGAGCTTTTCCTGCAACTCGGCCGCCTTGCGCTGGCTCTCCTTGAACTGCAGAGCCTGACGCTCAGCCTGCCCCTCCAGTTTCTGGCGCTCGCTGTAATTGTCGGCCAGCAGGCGGGCCAGCGGCTGCAAACCGATGGCCGCCGGATCGCTAGATTTCAACAGGTGATCGAGCAAGCCGAGCGATTTGCCAAGATCCTGCGGGGCCCGGGGGTGACCAAACAGCATAGCCATCCTGAGCTGGGTATTGGGATTCGGCGGCAGCGCCGCCAGCACCATGCGCTCCCGCGCCAGTTCGGCTGGCGTCATGCGGGAAAGCAACTGGTAATAGGCAAGAACGGGAAGTGGCCCCGGCTCATCGAAACGGAGCGGGCGCGGTGCCGGAGGACTAACGGCGCACGCGGCCAGCGAGAGGCACAAGACAAGCGCTGAAATGCTCGGCCACCATGCTGAATGGTCGCGCCAGAAATTACTGTTCATCAGGTAGTTCCACACAAAAATGAGCGCCTTTCTCGGCGGGAAGCAATGAGACCTTGCCGCCCATCGCACGGACGAGGTCGCGAACGATGGAAAGCCCTACCCCGCTCCCCTGACGTTGTGCCGGCGCCTGCCGCTGCCCCTGAACGAAGGGATCAAAAATTCGCAGCCGGTCCTCGCTGGCAACACCGGGCCCCTGATCGATGCATTCAAAATGCAGGCAGGCATCGGAGCGGGTAACCACGAGTCGGACCTCGCCACCTTCGGGACTGAAATCGATTGCATTCGACAGCAGATTATCAAGTACGACGGCCATTTTTTCGGCGTCGAGCATTACGTTATCCAGCTTTAGCGCTTCGACCAGTACCTTCAAATGCCGCGATTGAGCATGAAAGTCCCGACGTTGCACGACACTGGCCATGAATTTCGGCAAGTCGACACGCGCCAGGCGAAGCCGACGCGCCTCGAATGCTGCGGCATTGAGGCTGAGCAGGCTCTCGATTTGTTGCTGCAAGCTGACGACATTGTGCTGAAGAATATCGACGACCTCGCGCTGATTGTCGGCCAATGGCCCTGGCACTTCTTCCCGAAGCAGCGCAACCCCTTCCTTCAGAGCAGTGAGCGGTGTTTTCAGCTCGTGCGAGACATGCCGCAAGGTCCTTTCGCGGTCCGTTTCCAGTTCGGACAAGCGCTGCCTGAGCCAGTCAAGGCGTACGCCGAGCTGCCGGAGGTCAGCCGGCCCGCCGACGGTAATGGTCTCATTGAAGCGATTGGCGCCAAGCCGGATGATCGCCTGCTCCAGTTGCCGGACCGGCCGGACCAGCCACCAGCCCATGACCAGCGCGACCAGAAAGGCGCCGGCCAGGGCAAGCGCAATCTGCCCCCCGAGATGCAGGCGGTTCGCTTCCAGATCTTCGAGAAGGCGGGTTTTCTCGGCCTCTATCCAGCGCTGCCCGGCCTGTTTCAGCAATCCATTCAGCTCAACCAGACGGCCCAGCAAAGGCGCCAGCTCGCCCTTGCTTATCCTTTTCTCGAGCCCGCCCTTCAGCGCTTCGGAAACCATCCGCCAACCGCCGAGCAAAGGCGACAGAGGTTCTGCCGCCAAGGTATCCAGACGGTCGACGAGAGCAAGAGAGAGCGCCAGATGTTCATCAAAGCGCTGGCGAAAAACCGGGTCGTCAAGCACCAGATATTGGCGGGCGCTCCGCTCGATATCGATGGTGCGCTCTGCCAGCTCCTGAATTGCCGCAGTCAACTGGATCGCCTGCTCGCTGCTTGTTCGACTCTGCTCGACCAGACGCTCGACGACCAGCCAACTTCGCAACGCAGCGCCGCCCAGGAGCAGAACGATGACGGCAAAGCCGATCAGCATGCCCAAACGAAATGAAATTCGGTTCATCCCTGAAGGTTTTCCTGAAAACTGAAGTGTACACCGCAGCGGCGCCTTCTCGACGAGTAACGCCGGCACAGAAAATCATCACCACAGAGCTGTACAACTCAAACTTAACATTATTAAATCAATGGCTTATAAAACATGTCGCCAAATTGCGACAAGCTGCAGCCACAGCCTATCCGACTTTCCGGGAAAAGCGAAAAATACCTGTCGCCAAACAGCGACACATACCCTGCCAAATCAAAGAACCCAAATTAGATAACTTATGCAACGATATGTTTTATATGGAAATAATCTTCATGGCACGGTTATCGCATTTGACCCTCGACGATTCATCATGCCAACCACTTCAGCGAGGAATTTCATGTTCAACAAACCCAGCCTAGGCAATCGTAACGACCTGATCACCCGCAAGGATGTCAGTTCCGTGCTCGGCAACAACACGGTGGTTAACAATGCGGACCTCACCACGAAGAATGCGCTCGAAGCCGCTACCAAGCAGCCAACTCCTGTCAGCAAAGCACCGCAGGCCGAGCCGGCCGGCAATCCTGAAAACGTCATGGGAGCCCGCCTGATCGTCGGTCCCGACGTCAAACTGAAAGGGGCGGAAATTCTTGATTGCGATACGCTGGTCGTCGAAGGTCGCGTCGAAGCAACCATGGATAGCCGCGTCATCCGGATTGCCGACCAAGGCTCGTTTGCCGGAAAAGTCAGCATCGATATCGCCGAGATTCACGGCGCCTTCGAAGGCGAGCTGACCGCCCGCTCCCAACTGATCATTCACGCCACCGGCCGGGTCAGCGGCAAGATCCGTTACGGCAAGCTGGTTATCGACGAAGGCGGCGAACTATGCGGCGACATCAACGCGATCTCGGCAGAAAATCGCACCCCGCCTCGCCCAGTCAGTGACTTTGTACCAACCCTCAATGCAGTTGCTGGTTGAATCAACTCACCTCCCGACATAGAATCCGTGCCATGCAAAGTGCATCACTCCATTACACCGCCGGCAAGCAGCCTCCCGTTATAGCGACATTGTCGTCAACGGTGCGGCTACGCTCGGCGGGACTGGTTGTTCGCCGAGTCAGCAGCACCGAAGAAAGACTTGCCTCTGACCAACTCGTTCGCCGCATGTATGCCTGGCGCGGCTATCGTGCCGAACCGCCGGCGCCATCGCCGGGCCACACCGACCGGATCACGCTTGCTGCCTGGCAGGATGACGAACTGGCTGCAACCCTAACCCTGTCGCGCGACAACGGCTCGGAGCTTCTTTGCGAAACGCTGTACAAGGACGAAATTGCCGCGCTGCGCGCAAAGCAGCTGCGGATTTGCGAATACTCCCGGCTGGCTACCGATCCGGAATTCAGTTCGCCGGCCCTTCTGCAGAAACTTTTCCACACTGCGTACTTGCTGTCACGTTCGCACTTCGACGCGAGCGATGCGGTCGTCGAAGTCAATCCGCGGCATAGCCGCTACTACCAGCGCGAATGGGGCTTCTCGCGCATCGGGCCATTGCGTATTTGCCCGAGAGTGGAAGCGCCGGCCATCCTGCTTCATCGCAACCTGCAGCACACGATTCCCGAATCATTCGCCACCGCAAAGGCTGCCTGAACCGGCTGTAGCCGGACAAATTGCCACACCATCGCAGAATGGTGTTCGGGCAGCGCCTTCTTGGGTAAACTGGCGGTCTCTCAACGCCCCCAGACGGACCCATGGCCCAATATGTAATGTCGATGCTGCGCGTCAGCAAGATCGTGCCGCCCAAGCGGCAGATCATCAAGGATATTTCCCTTTCCTTTTTCCCGGGTGCCAAGATCGGCCTGCTCGGCCTGAATGGCTCCGGCAAGTCGACCGTCCTGAAGATCATGGCCGGCGTGGACAAGGAATACGACGGCGAAGTCCAGCACCTGGCTGGTGTCTCGATCGGCTACCTGCCGCAGGAACCGCAGCTCGACCCAGCCAAGACCGTCAAGGAAGAAGTCGAATCGGCCCTCGGCGAAGTCATGCAGGCCCAGGCCAAGCTGGACGAGGTCTATGCTGCCTACGCCGACCCGGAAGCCGATTTCGACAAACTGGCCGAAGAACAGGCCCGGCTGGAAGCGATCATCGCTACCGCTGGCGCCGACACCGGCAACCAGATGGAACTGGCCGCCGACGCGCTGCGCCTGCCGCCATGGGAGGCCGTGATCGGCAACCTGTCGGGCGGTGAAAAGCGCCGCGTCGCGCTGTGCAAGCTGCTGCTTGCCAAGCCGGACATGCTGCTGCTCGACGAGCCGACCAACCACCTCGACGCCGAATCGGTCGAATGGCTGGAACAGTTCCTCGTCCGCTTCCCCGGCACCGTCGTCGCCGTCACCCACGACCGCTACTTCCTCGACAATGCTGCCGAGTGGATTCTCGAACTCGACCGTGGTCACGGCATCCCGTACAAGGGCAACTACTCGTCCTGGCTGGAGCAGAAGGAAGCCCGCCTGGAAACCGAAAACAAGCAGATCGACGCCCACATGAAGGCGATGAAGCAGGAACTGGAATGGGTGCGCTCGAATCCGAAGGCGCGCCAGGCCAAGTCCAAGTCGCGTCTGGCCCGTTTCGAGGAACTGTCGAGCCAGGAATACCAGAAGCGCAACGAGACGCAGGAAATCTTCATCCCGGTCGGCGAGCGTCTGGGCGGCAAGGTCATCGAGTTCACCGGCGTCACCAAGACCTTCGGCGACAAGCTGCTGATGGACAACGTCAGCTTCACGATCCCGGCCGGCGCCATCGTCGGCATCATCGGCCCGAACGGCGCCGGTAAATCGACGCTGTTCAAGATGATCACCGGCCAGCAGCAGCCGGATGCCGGCGAAGTCATCATCGGCCCGACGGTCAAGATGGCTTACGTCGATCAGTCGCGCGACTGCCTCGACGGCAACAAGACGGTGTTCGACGAACTGGCCCAGGGCAGCGACATTCTGCAGATCGGCAAGTTTGAAATGCCGAGCCGCGCCTATATCGGCCGCTTCAACTTCAAGGGTGGCGATCAAGGCAAGCTGGTCGGCAATCTGTCCGGCGGCGAACGCGGCCGGCTGCACCTGGCCAAGACGCTGATGACCGGCGGCAACGTCCTGCTGCTCGACGAACCGTCGAACGACCTCGACGTCGAAACTCTGCGCGCCCTGGAAGATGCGCTGCTCGAATTCCCCGGCTGTGCGATGGTCATTTCGCACGACCGCTGGTTCCTCGATCGCATCTGTACCCACATCCTGGCCGCCGAAGGCGATTCGCAGTGGAACTTCTTCGAAGGCAACTTCCAGGAATACGAGGAAGACAAGAAGAAGCGCCTGGGCGAAGAAGGTGCCAAGCCGAAGCGCATTCGCTACAAGCCGATTACCCGCTAAAGCTATGCAAAACGGGCGCCATTTGGCGCCCGTTCTTTCTTGTGCCCCGCTGTAGCGCGAGGCGCGGTAAACCTTTTAGTGCTTCAGGTTGGCGGAAAAGACTGCCTTGGTCTTTTCAGAAAACTGGAATTCGTTGAAAGTGCGATCGATCTCGGCTTCGTTGCCACCGGCGGAATGATCTTCGAAACTGATACCGATGGTTTTGCCATTGGCAGCCAGTGTCTGGAAGGCATAACGCCAGCGTTGAGCTTCAGCTAGCCGCTCGCGCAGTTCGATTTCGTTGGAAATCGTGATGCCGGCTTTCTTCAGGGAATCCAGGAATTGTTCGAAAGACTCTGTGCTCAGACTGCCCATTTATTTCTCCGTTTGAAGTGCGGTGTTGGATCACCATGAGCCTAATAACGAGGGGATTTCAATTCGGTTGACACGAAAGTCATAGAAGTTTGAATGCGATAATCACACCCCATGAAAAAGCAAAACATTCCCGCCGAGATTCCGGAAATCCGTCCCGGGCAGTCGATAGAACTGCTCAAGGAACTGCACATCCTGACCCGCGACGGCAAACTCAATCAGGACACCCGCCGCAAGCTGAAGCAGGTGTATCACCTGGTCCAGTTCATCGAACCACTGCTGGCGGAAGCCGAGACACTGGTCGACCATGGCGCCGGCAAGTCCTATCTCGGTTTCATCCTCTACGATCTGTGTATCAAGAATCGGGCCATCGGTGAAATCATCGGCATCGAAAGCCGTCCGGAGCTCGTCGACAAATCCCGCGAACTGGCCGCCCGGCTTGGCTTTGAGCGCATGCGCTTCCTCGCCTGCACGGTCGAGGATTCGCTGACCTCGGCCGAGCTACCGGACCGGGTCGATGTCGTCACCGCACTACACGCCTGCAACACGGCGACCGACGACGCGATCCGTTTTGCGCTGACCAAGGAAGCTCGGCATGTCGTCCTCGTCCCTTGCTGCCAGGCCGAAGTCGCCGCTGCGATGCGGGCGGGAAAGAACGATGCGCTGGCCCAAAAACCGCTGTCTGAACTTTGGCGACACCCGATCCATACCCGCGAGCTGGGCAGCCATCTGACCAACGTGCTGCGCTGCCTTCTGCTCGAGTCGCACGGTTACGACGTGACGGTCACCGAACTGGTCGGCTGGGAGCACTCGATGAAGAACGAGCTGATCATCGCCTCGAAGGCAGCCGCCAAGAAGGGACGTCAGACGATCGCCCGCGAGCGGGCCGAAGCCATCCTGCGCGAGTTCAATATCGAGGAACTTGCGGCGCGCTTCACCTACTAAGTCACCCATGACCCGCATCCAACACCCGCTCGAACTGCTCGCTCCGGCCAAGAACGCCGATTTCGGCATTGAAGCCATCAAGCACGGCGCCGACGCCGTCTATATCGGCGGCCCGGCTTTCGGCGCCCGCTACGGCGCCGGCAATACGCTCGCCGACATCGAACGCCTGTGCGCCTTCGCCCACCGCTACCACGCCAAGGTGTTCGTCGCCCTGAACACCATCCTGCGCGACGACGAGCTGGAAGAAGCCCGCCAGCTCGCCTGGCAGATTTACCAGGCCGGCGCCGATGCCCTGATCATCCAGGACATGGGCCTGCTGGAACTGGATCTGCCGCCGATCCAGCTGCACGCCAGCACGCAAACCGACAACCGCAACCCGGCCAAGGTCCGCTTCCTGCAGGATGCCGGTTTCTCGCAGGTGGTGCTGGCCCGCGAACTATCACTGAAGGAAGTGGCCGAAATCGCCGCGCAGAGCACCGTTACACTCGAGTATTTCGTCCATGGGGCGCTCTGTGTCGCCTACAGCGGACAGTGCTTCATCAGCCACGCCCATACCGGACGCAGCGCCAATCGCGGCGAATGCTCGCAGGCCTGCCGCCTGCCTTACACGCTGATCGACGACAAGGGCAAGACGATCACCGAGAACCAGCACCTGCTGTCGATGAAGGACAACAACCAGAGCGCCAACATCCTGGCGCTGGCCCAGGCCGGGGTCAGTTCGTTCAAGATCGAAGGGCGCCTGAAAGACCTCAGCTACGTCAAGAACATCACCGCCCACTATCGCTCGCTGCTCGACGCCGTCATCGCCCAACACCCGGAATTCCGCCGCGCTTCCTCGGGACGCAGCGCCTACACCTTCACCCCCCAGCCGGAAAAGACCTACAACCGCGGCTACACCGATTATTTTGCCAATGACCGGCAGGATGACATCGGCGCCTTCGACTCGCCGAGTTTTGTCGGCGAACCGATTGGCGAAGTCGTCGCGATCGGCCCCGGCCATTTCACCGTCAAGGCCGAGATCGATTTCAACAACGGCGATGGCGTCTGCTTCTACGATGCCCATGGCGAGGTCGTCGGCGTACGGATCAATCGCGTCGAAGGCAACAAGCTCTTCCCGGTCGACGTCCCGGCCGAGCTGACCGAAGGCGCGACCTTGTTCCGCAATCGTGACCAGCATTTCGAACGGGCCCTGGAAAAGGAATCGGCCGAGCGCCACGTCTCGGTGCAGCCGGTGTTTGCCGAAACGGCCGACGGTTTTGCGCTGACCCTGAGCGACGAAGATGGCATCAGCGTCACGGTAGACCTGCCACACGCCAAGGAAGCTGCCAAGAACGCCGAACGCGCCGTCGCCGGGCTGAGCGAACAACTAGCCAAGTTCGGCAACACGATGTTCGTCGCCGCGGCGCCCGAACTGCGGTTGTCGCAAGCCTGGTTCCTGCCCACCGGGGCGATCAACGCGCTGCGCCGGGAAGCCACCGAGCAGCTCGAAGCGGCCCGTCTGGCCGCCCACCCGCGGCCGCCGCGTGCCACGCCGGCCGCCGAACCCGTGCCCTACCCGCAGGACGAACTGACTTACCTCGGCAACGTCTTCAACGCCAAGGCCCGCCAGTTTTACGAGAAACACGGCGTCAAGCTGATTGCCGATGCCTACGAGGCCAACCAGGAAAAAGGCATGGTCTCGCTGATGATCACCCGCCACTGCCTGCGTTACAGTTTCAATCTCTGCCCGAAGGAAGTGAAGCACCTCAAGCCCGACCCGATGACCCTGGTCAACGGCAACGAAAAACTGATCCTGAAATTCGACTGCAAGGCCTGCGAGATGCACGTTATCGGCAAGATGAAGAAGGGCGTCAAACTCAACCTCGGCACCATCCGCCCGGCATGAATCCGCCGTCCCACTGCCCGTCCTGCCGGCAGCCGATGGTGCAAAAAATGTTCGCGCGCCAGTTGTACGGCGAAGTCGAGCTCGACTTCTGCTTCGCCTGCCAGGGCATCTGGTTCGACAACTTCGAGAGTGTGCAGATCACGCCCGGCAGCATCATCGAGCTGTTCAAGCTGATCCACCAGCACCGCGACGAGCCGCGCCTACCGCTCAGTGAGCCGTTGCATTGCCCGCGCTGCAACGAACGCCTGCTGCACGGCCTGGATGTCGCCAAGCATGGCGGCCAGTTCAACTACCACCGCTGCCTGCAGAAGCACGGCCGGTTCACTACCTTTGCCCAGTTCATGATCGAAAAGGGCTTCGTCCGCCAGTTGACCGTCGCGGAAATCGACGAACTGGCGAGCCGGGTTGGCATCGTGCGTTGCAACGGTTGCGGTGCGCCGATCGATATCCGCAAGGAGCACGCCTGCAGCCATTGCCGGGCGCCGATCAGCATTCTCGATCCGCAGGCGGTCGAGCAGGCGCTGGCGCGCTACCAGCAGGCCGACAGCAAGCTCAGCGCGCCGCCCGATTACGAACTGCTCGCTGACGCCATCGTCATACGCGAACGGGAACGCAGCCGGCAGCTGCGGGAAAAACAGAAAAACGGCGACAGCTTCGACGGCGCGGAGATCGTCGATCTGGTCAGCGCCGGAGTCGAACTCGTTTCCAACCTTTTCCGCCGCTGATCGACCAGGCCGCCTAGGCTTGGCCGCAGGCCGCCGCGATAATCCGCTCCGTCTTGGCCTCATCCAGCCCGGCATGGCCGCCAAGTGCCGCGTTGCCATGCTCGCGCACGGCCTGCATGACGCGGCTCGCTGCATCGGAATCATCGACACCGGCTTCGGTAAGCCGCAAGGGCATGTTCAGGCTGAGATAGAAGGCTTCGATGGCGACAATGGTCTGTTCGGCAGTCGGCGCCGTCAGGCGGAAGACTTCGCGCCCCATCTGCTCGAGCTTGGCGCGCTTGGCCTCGATCAATTCGCGCAGCAGCCAGGGCTGGATGATCGCCAGGGTGCGACCGTGATCGATGCCGTAGAGCGCAGTCAGCTCGACGGCCAGGCGATGCGTTGCCCAGTCGGCCGGCACGCCGACCCCGATGATGCCGCATAGGGCCTGGTTGGCGGCCCACATCAGGTTCTGCCGCCAGTCGGTGGTGTGGCGCTGGTCGAAGGTATCGGCCAGCGTTTTCAGCGCCCGTAGCACGGCCTCGGCGTAGCCGTCCTGGACCAGGGCGCCGACCGGGTAGGTCAAATACTGTTCGCAGACATGCACGAAGGCATCGACGACGCCGTTTTCCAGTTGCCGATCCGGCAGGCTGGCCATCACGTCGGGATTGAGGATGGCGAAACGAGGCCGGGCCGGCGGCACGTAAAACACCCTTTTTTGCAGCGTCGACCGGCGGGTGAGGACGGCGCCGGCATTCGATTCTGAACCGGTGGCCGGCAAGGTCAGCACGATGCCGACCGGCAGCGCTTCCTGCGGCACGAACTTGCCGCTGACGATGTCCCAGCCATCGCCGTCGTAAAGCGTCGCACAGGCGATGAACTTGGCGCCGTCGGCGACCGAACCGCCACCGACGCCAAGGATGAAAGTAATTTTCTCTCGAACCGCGAGGTCGACCGCTTGGCTCAGGGTTTCCAGGGTCGGATTCGGTTCGACGCCGGCAAACTCGATGACCTGACGCCCGGCCAGCGCCGCGCAGACCTCGGCATGAATGCCGTTCTTCTTGATCGAACCGCCGCCGTAGAGCAACAGGACCTTGGCATCGCGCGGAATCAGGCCGCCGAGCTTGGCAAAGCTGTTGGGCCCGAAATGGATCTGGGTCGGATTGTGGTAGCTGAAATCGAAGGACGGGTTCATCGCGTAAGCCTCAAGGTGGACCGAGCGCAGATTCTGCCTCGCCAGTGCCATTTTTGGGGTACTACGCGAACAAAAACCCGTTGGTCCTAACCTAAGCTCCTAGCGCTCGGCAGGTGCTTGCCAGATCTCCGGTGCCAGTTCGACCTGTTTGCTGTCAGTCCCGATCCAGACCGTGCCATCCTGGATCGTACATTGCAGGCGCATGTTGCGCTCGGCGAGAGCGGCCAGCGCCGCCGACTGTTCCGGCGGCAGGGCAAGCACGGTCAGGTTCTTCTGGCCGGCCAGCTTGTCGGCCGCCTGCTGCCACCAGATCTCCGCCTGACGCCCGCCATAGGCGAGTATGACAACGTGCCGGGCCCGCCCGCAGGCGCGGCGGATATTACGTTCGTCGGGCAGGCCGACGTCAATCCAGCGTTCGATGCAGCCGGTCAGGTCGGTATCGGCCAGATCGGCCTCGTCTTCCGCCGACAACCCGCGCCCGAAGGCGAGGCTCTCGCTGGCGAACAGCGCGAAGGCAAGCAGGCGGATCATCATGCGCTGGTCAGTTTCCGAAGGATGGCGCGCCAAAGTCAGCGAATAGTCGCCAAAATGCGAACGATCAAGATCGGCCAGTTGCAGTTCTGCCTTGAAGATAGTCGATTTGAGCGCCATGCCGGTTCCCGGAAAAAGCGCGGATTATCCCACGCAGGGCGCGAACCGTAGGACCGGAATGCGGTCTCAGTCCATGAACGGCTAACTGCTCGGCCAAGGCAAAAATGGGCGAGCAGGGTCGGGGAAACCTATAATCAGCGTTTTCTTATTTTCGGATTCACCATGCACCGCCTGCTTCTTGCCTGCACCCTCGCACTCTTCTCCTTGGTCGCCCGGGCCGAGGTCATCGACATCGACAATGCCGAACTGCAACGGCTGCTCAAGGCCGGCACGCCGCTCATCGACATCCGCACCCAGCCGGAATGGGAAGAAACCGGCATCGTCGCCGGCAGCAAACTGCTCACTTTCTTCGACGAACGCGGCCGCGCCGACCCTGCCGGCTGGCTCGACAAGGCAAAGCAGATTGCCAAGCCGAACGAGCCGGTCATCGTCATCTGTCGCAGCGGCAACCGGACCAAGGCGGTCAGCCAGTTCCTGTCGCAACAGGCCGGTTACGCCAAGGTCTATAACGTCAAGAGCGGGATCAAGAGCTGGGTTGCCAGTGGTGCCCCGGTGCTTCCGGCAACCGAAAGCATCGCGGCTTGCCGCTCGGCGAAAACTTGCTGAGTCAAGCCGTCGACCGCCAGCGCTGCGCCAGTTGTGCCTGCTGGCAAGGCGCGCGCCAGCCCGGCGCACAACCGGGCACGGTCGATATCGAAGCGGAAACCGTCAGCGGCCTTTGTCTTGACGGCGGCTGGCACGACTCCGAGCGGCGCGCCCGCTCGGCCTGCGGGCACTGGCGCATCTGGCCGGCCCTCGACAAACCGGACGGGGCCGGCAAGCTCCGGTAGAATGCCCGGCTTCTCGGCTTTCCGGCAGCACTGACTGCACTGATGGCTGCAAATCACCGGAAATCACCATGCCCGAAGCAACCCTTACCTCTTTGCTCGAAGCGGCCTTCACCGCCCGCCAGCCGCTCATCGAACGCCTGCAAGCCGAAGACACCAATGGCTACCGGCTGTTCAACGGCAGCACGGAAGGCCGCCCCGGCCTGACTATCGACCGTTACGGCGACCTGCTGCTGACCCAGACTTTCCACGAAGCGATTGATGGCCACGATCGTGTCGAAATTGAGAATTTCTACGCCACCGCACTGCCCGGCTTGGTTGCCGTCTATAGCGACCGCAGCCACGCCAACTCGCGCATCTGCAATCCGCTGCCGGCCGAGGTGCTGGTCGAAGCCCACAAGCCGCGTGAATTTCACGAAATGGGTGTCCGTTACCTGGTCCAGGCCCGCCACGCCGGGCAGGATCCGTGGCTCTTCCTCGACATGCGCGCCGGGCGGCGACGGATCATGCAGGAAGCCGCCGGCAAATCGGTGCTCAACCTGTTTGCCTATACCTGCGGTGCCGGCGTGGTGGCGGCCAAGGCAGGTGCCACGCATGTCGTGAACGTCGATTTTTCCGAATCCAACATCAAGGTCGGCAAGGACAATGCCCGGCTCAACGACCTGCCGATCCGCCTGCGTTTCGTGCAGAGCGATGCCTTTGCCGCAATGCGCCAACTGGCCGGCCTCGGCCAGGCGGCGATGGTGCGCGGCAAGAAAATGCCGGCTTTCCCGAAACTCCAGCCGCACGCCTTCGATCTGGTGTTCCTCGACCCGCCGCGCTACGCCAAAAGCGCCTTCGGGGTGGTCGACATCATCAACGACTACGCGGCGCTGATGAAGCTGGCGCTGCAATGCACGGTCGAAGGCGGCACGCTGATCTGCTGCAACAACGCCGCACAAATCTCGCGCGAGGTCTGGGCCGATCAACTGCAACGCTGCGCGACCAAAGCCGGCCGGACCATCCGCGAACTGGAATGGATCACGCCGGAAGAAGATTTCCCCAGCCACGACGGCCAGCCGCCGCTGAAGATTGCCCTGCTGCGGGTTTAAGGAACGGCCGGCCGAGGCCGGCCAAGGCCTTACTCGGCGAGCTGGCCCATATCCTTGAGCACTTCATGCGCCGAACGGAAGGCGTCGATAGCCAAGGGCATGCCGCAGTAAATGGCGGCATGCAGCAGCACTTCCTGGATTTCCTGCGGCGTCGCCCCGTTGTTGATCGCGCCGCGCACGTGGCCCTTGATCTCGTGGGCCCGGCCGAGTGCCGTCAGCATCGACAGCGTCAGCAGGCTGCGCGTCTTCAGATCAAGGCCTTCACGGCACCAGGTGGTGCCCCAGGCATTGCGGGTGACGAACTCCTGCAAGGGCGCGGTGAAGGCATCGACATTGGCGAAAGCCTGGTCGACAAAAGCCTCGCCCATCACCTGCTTGCGCATCCGCAGGCCCTGCTCGAATTGCTCGTCCCTGGCCACGTTCAGTCTTCCGGGGTATCGACGACCACTGCCGCCTTGGCCAGTTGCTCGGCCCGAGCTTCGCGCAGTGCCGGCGTTTCCAGGCTGATCCGGCCGATGGCGCCGGTCCGGTAGTCGGTCAGCAGGATGCCGGCCGCTTTTTCCAGATCCAGTTCGCCGCCCCGCCCTTTCATCAGGCAGCCGCGCTTCTTGGCGACGGCCGCGATGACGGCGACGCCATCCAGCCCGTCGGTGGCAAAGCCATAGCGGGCGCTGAGCATGGCCGGGTAGTGCTCGACCAGGAAGTCGGCGAGGAATGTCGCGACTTCTTCATCGATGTAGGCATTGACGCCGACCGCATGGCTGGCCGCCAGCATCAGACCGTCGATTGGATGGGCAATGCGCGGCCAGAGCATGCCCGGCGTGTCGTAGATGGTCAGCCGCGAGCTGATGTCGATGCGCTGCTGGCTCTTGGTCACCGCCGGCTGGTCGCCGACCGCCGCTACCCGCTTCTTGACCAGCGCGTTCATCAGCGTCGATTTGCCGACGTTGGGAATGCCCATGATCATCAGGCGCAGCGGCTTGATGGCATCGCAGCGATGCGGTGCCAGCTTCTGCGCCAGCCCCGGAATGCGCGCCACGTCGCTGGCCTTCTTGCAGGAAATGGCCACCGCCATCACCCCCGGCTGCTTGGCGAAATAGTCGAGCCAGGCCTTGGTCGCCACCGGATCGGCCATGTCGGCCTTGTTCAGCAGCTTCAGGCAGGGGCGCTGACGGAAGGCGCGCAGCTCGTGAATCATCGGATTGCTGCTCGCCTGCGGCAGGCGGGCATCAAGCACCTCGACCACGACGTCGGCCATGGCCAGCGTCTCGCCGGCCTTCTTGCGGGCCTGGGTCATGTGCCCGGGGAACCATTGAATAGACATTGTATTTCCTAATTAACCGCCGGTAACCGGCGGAAAGAAGGCGATCTCGTCGCCCTCCCTGACCGGTGTATCGAGCCCGGCCATATCCTGATTGACAGCGCAGCGCAGATTTTTTGCACTCGCCAGTTTTTCCCGACCGCGGCCGACCAGCCAGTCACGCAAGGCGCCGACGGTAGCGACGCCGGCCGGCAGCTCGACGGATTCGCCGGCCATGCCGAGCGCCTCCTTTAGACTGGCGAAATAGAGAATTTTGACGCTCACGACAGCAACTCCGCGTAGGGCACGAAGCACACGCTGTCACCCTGGTTGATGGCCAGACCCGGCTTGTTGAACACCAGGCCGTCGCCCCAGCACAGCGAGGTGAGGATGCCGGCCCCCTGGTTCGGATAGAGCTCGACGCCGCCCCTGTCGTTCATCCGGGCCCGCAGAAATTCAGCGCGGACATCCGGCCGCAGCCAGGCGAAATCGGCGCGCAGATTGAAGGAGCGCGGCGTGACATCGCTCACCCCCTGCAAACGCAGCACGAAGGGGCGAACCATGATCAGGAAAGTGACGATGGCCGACACCGGATTGCCCGGCAGGCCGATGAACCAGGCCTTGCCGCCGGGCCGGCGGACTTCGCCGAAGGCCAGCGGCTTGCCCGGCTTGATGGCGAGTTTCCACATGTCGATCCGGCCTTCGGCTTCGACTGCCGGTTTGACGTGATCTTCCTCACCGACCGAAACGCCGCCGCTGGTGACGATCAGGTCATTGTCGGCGGCCGCCTTGCGCAGGGCTTCGCGGGTCGATGCCAGATTGTCCGGCACGGTGCCGAGATCGCGCACTTCGCAGCCCAGCCCTTCGAGCAGGGCGCGCAACGCGTAGCGGTTGGAATTGTAGATGGCGCCCGGCGGCAAAGGATCGCCGGGCTGGACCAGTTCGTCGCCGGTAAAGAAGACGCCGACACGGACCCGGCGATAGACCGGCAACTCGGGTAGCCCGGCCGAGGCGGCCAGGGCGATGTCCTGCGGCCGCAGCTTGCTGCCCGGCGTCAGGATGTCGGCCCCGCGGGCGATGTCTTCGCCGGCCCGGCGAATGTTTTCGCCAAGACGCGGCAGATGGTTGATGACGACACCGTTTTCGCCGTGTTCGCAAAGCTCCTGGATGACCACGGCGTCGGCCCCGGCCGGCACCGGGGCGCCGGTGAAGATCCGCGCCGCGGTACCGGGTTGCAGCGTGGTACCGACCGTTCCGGCCGGAATCCGCTGGCTGACCGGCAGGCAGACGCCGGGTGCCGACAGGTCCGCAATCCGCACGGCGTAACCGTCCATCGCCGAATTGTCGAGCGGCGGAACGGCCACGGTGGACTGCTGGGCAGCAGCCAGGACGCGGCCGGCGGCGGCGGTCAGCGGCAGCGAGCGGACCTCTTCGACCGGCAGGGCAGCGGCGAGCAGTTTTTCCAGGGCTTGTTCAAAGGTCAGCATGGGCGTTCCGACAATTGGAGGGTATCGATAATAAAGGTGGCAATCGCCGCCATGTCGTTCAGCGGCAGTTTCGGCAAGGAGGTGACGATGTCGGCATCGGTGGCCAGCGCGACGATATCGCTGCGTTCCGGAAAGAGCGGCGGCTTGCCGTTCTCCGGGCGGTAGACTTCCAGCTTGGGCACCGGTTCCTGCTTGAAGCCTTCGATCAGCACCAGATCGCAGGGCGACAGGTGGCCGATCAGCTCGTCGAGAGTCACCTCGCCTTCGCTGCGGCGTTCGTGCATCAAGGCCCAGCGGTCGTTGCAGGACAACAGCACTTCGTGGGCGCCCGCTTCGCGGTGGCGGTAGGAATCCTTGCCTGGCCGGTCGATGTCGAAGCCGTGGTGGGCATGCTTGATCACCGCGACCTTGATGCCGCGGGCGGTGAGCTGGGGAATCAGTTTTTCCAGCAAAGTCGTCTTGCCGGAGCCGGAATAGCCGGCAATACCAAAAACTTTCATGGCCGGATTTTACCCGCTTAAGCCGGGAAAACCGGCGCGAAACCACCGCCCGGCGTCCGGAAATTGGTCGTTTGGCCCTGGTATAGACGAGCCACGAACAATTGCACCTGGGCCTGATAGACAAAGGCGCGAATATCGGCCTTCATCAGTTGGGTTTCGTCCTCGACCAGCACTGCATGCTCGGATGGCGGGACAATTTGCTGAGCGATGTAACCGCCCTGGCAGATTTCCTCGAAGACGCGTTTGGTCAGTTTGTCGCCACGGTAGGCGGCGCGACTGCCGAAACCGGCAGCCGGCTTGAAGAACCAGCGTTTGCGCTCGGCCCAGAAGCGCTCGCCCTCCGCCGCGCCAACCGCGACCGTGCGCGGGATGCCGGCCAGCAAGGTGCGCCGGGTCGCTGCCGGCACGTCGAGTTCGATCAGCGTGGCCTCGTCGGACAGCAGCACCAGGTTGCGTTTGTCGGCATAGAGGGCGTGGGCGCGCGGATGCGGCGTGACGACCACGCCATCGGCGGCGAAAACGGCCTGGATATCGGCATTGGCCGCCGCATCGAGCGAAAAATCGGTCAGCCGGTTGTAGATCAGATCTACGGCTTCGCCGCGGTAAAGCAGTCGATTGCCTTCGCGGGTGAATTCACCCGGATCGGCGATCACCGCCGCGATGCCGTTAGCCTCGAACAACTGACGGAACAATTCGAATTCCGGTGCCAGATATTGCCGGTCCGGATTTTCGTCAACGATGGCGATACGCTTAAGCGGCGCCGCACCACGCATCAGCCGCCATTCCTCGCGGAACATCGCGACGAAGGCCTGCTCGACGCGGCGCGCCGCTTCGGTCTCGCCGTGGGCCATCAACAGTCGGCTGTTCAACATCCCGCCGCCGGCATTTGTGTTTATTTCGATCAGCCGCGGGCCGCTCTCGGCCAGATGAAAGTCATAGCCGAAAAAGACGCTGCGTGCCGCCAGCGGCTTCTGCGCACTGGCCGGCGCCCAGGCCAGCACCCGTTGCTGGTAGGCCGGCAGGGCAATCACCGATTCGATGGCGGCGACCAGATCGACCATCGCCTGCAGCGTGGCCGGGGCAATATGCAGTTCAGCCGGCGAGAACAACGACGGGTGAGAAATGGACAGCGCCTGGCAATCGAGCGGAGCCCCCTCCTCCAGCGCTGCCGTCAAGGCCTGCCGGTCAAACATCACGGTTCCTGCTGGCAAAGAAATTGATCACTTCGGAAAGCTCCTTGGTCCGCTTCATCGGGGGCAGACTTTGCCAGACCCGGCGGCCGTAAGGCTTTGATAAAAGTCGTGGATCACAAATCATCAGCACGCCGGTATCGGTTTCGTCACGGATCAGCCGCCCGGCCCCCTGCTTGACGTTAATCACGGCGCGCGGCAACTGGTATTCCATGAAAGCGTTGCGCCCCTGCTGCCGCATTTGCTCGATGCGCGCCGACAGCACCGGATCGTCAGGCGGCGCGAAGGGAATCTTGTCGATGACGACCAGCGACAAGGCTTCACCGCGCACATCGACGCCTTCCCAGAAACTCTGGCTGCCAACCAGGATGGCATTACCGAGATGGCGGAAGCGCTGCAGCAGATCGTTCTTGCTGCCTTCGCCCTGCATCAGCAACGGCATGTCGTGGCCTTCGTCTTCCAGCCGCGCCTTGATCAGTTCGTGCGTCCGGCGCATGGCGCGCAGGCTGGTACACAGGAAGAACGCCCCGCCGCCGGCCGCCACCACCGCCGGGAAGGCGGCATCGACGACGGCGTCGGTGTAACCGTAGGAGTTCGGCTCCGGCATGCCGAGCGGCGCGTAGAGCAAGGCCTGCCGGCCATAATCGAAGGGGCTTTGCCAGCAGGCCGATTCCGGCTCGCCAAGGCCGAGTTCGGCGCAGTAATGATGGAACTTGCCCTGCACGGCGAGCGTCGCCGAGGTAAAGATCCAGGCGCGCGGATGACCACCCATCTGCTTGCGGAAAATCTCCGCGACATCGAGCGGCGTCGAATTCAGCTGCAGGGAATGGGTGAAGGCTTCGGCCCAGCGCACGTAACCGTCGTCGCTGACTTTCTGCCACTGACCAAGCCGCTGCACCAGTTCGACCGCCCGCTGCCAGCATTTCTCCAGTCCCTCGGCGCGCTCGGCCTGGGTTTCCAGAACGGCGGAAAACTTCGTCACCTCCTCTTCCAGTTCCTTCAAAGCCGGGGCAAATTCGGGCTTTTCGAGCAGCTGGCCATAGGAGAAACGCCCGGCATCGAGACCGACGGCCAGCCGCAGGTCCTTGGCGATTTTTTCCATCTCCCGGGCGCCGGACTGCAGTTCGAGGCAATCGCGGGCATTGGTCAGCCCTTCGGAACGGGCATCGCGGGCCAGATCGAGGATCTGCGCCGTCGATACGGTATCGCCGAAGAACAGCGTCGCCACTTCCGGCAACTGGTGGGCTTCGTCGAAGATCACCGTGTTGCAGGCCGGCAGCAGTTCGGCCATGCCTTCGTCGCGCAGCATCACATCGGCGAAGAACAGGTGATGATTGACCACCACCAGATCGGCCGCCATCGCCTCGCGCCGCGCCAGCATCACGAAGCAGTCCTTGTAATCCGGGCAGTCCTGGCCGAGGCAGTTTTCGCGGGTCGAGGTGACGTGATTCCAGACCGGCGAGTTTTCCGAGACTTCCAAGCATTCCGCCTTGTCGCCGGTATGCGTCACTTTGGCGAAGACCGAGATGCGGCGCGCATCGGCCGCATCTTCGCGGGTCAGGAAGCGGCCGTCGGCCAGCGAGCGTTCAAGATGGTAGGGACAAACGTAATTGGCCCGTCCCTTGAGCAAGGCGATCTTGACCGGTGCCTTCAGCGCATCGCGGACCATCGGCAGGTCCTTGTTGAAAAGCTGGTCCTGCAGCGTCTTGGTACCGGTCGAGACAATCACCTTGCCGCCCGAGCGCAGGGCCGGCACCAGATAGGCAAAGGTTTTGCCCGTGCCGGTACCCGCTTCGGCGATGAAGACCGAGCAGCTGTTGATGGCGGCGGCGATACGCTCGGCCATTTCGACCTGCTGATCGCGCACGCGATAGCCGCTGATGCCTTGGGCCAGCGGACCATCGGGAGAGAATATTTCGGGAAGGGAAGACAAGGAGCAAGACCTGATGAATGCGGGCCGAATCTTAACAGATGCCGCCCACCATCTTCGAGCACATCGCCGGCATCTGACAGTTCAAACAAGGACATCCGACGATAACCGGACAGGCCTCCATCCCCAGGACGATTTTGATGCAACGCAAAAATACTCACGGAATAGCCGAAAACCTTTTTGCTGCATGGCTTACAAAAGCCTTACAAAACGCAAAAAACAAATATATGTTGCGTTGCAACAATGGCGCAAACCTCTGTGCTACAGTCAAATTCGATAGTAAAAACAAGATGAATGTCGCCCCTCTCTTCCGGACATCCGGCAAGAAACCGGATTTCGACATCGACCTTCAACAGAGAGAAAGATTTTGCAACGGGAAGCGATGATGGCCTGCCTGACAGGGCGTAGCAAAGCCTGCCACGAACCGACCAACCCGGATGACAGCGGTCCGTCGTCCGTCGCCCCGCCAACCCGGCTCGACGTCCTGCAGACTGCCTCCGGACTGCTCCTGGCGGCGTTCCTGTTGGCACACCTGTTATTCGTCACATCCTTACTGATCAGCCAGAATGCTTTTTATACCGTCGCCCGGTTGTTTGAAGGCGCCTACCATCTTGGCAAACCCTATCCCGTTCTGGTATCGGGTGTCGTCACCCTCATTCTGGTGATCTTCATTTCCCACGTCTGGCTGGCGATGCGCAAGTTTCCCGCTGGCTATCGTCAGTACCGCGCCGCCACCCCGACCAAGAACGACTTGCATCATGACCATACTTCGCTGTGGTGGCTGCAGATCTGGACCGGCTTCGCGCTGTTTTTCATGGCCACCATCCACCTTTACGACATGCTGACTCAACCGTCGATGAGCAACCCTTTCGAAGCTGCCGACCGGGTATGGACCGGCAATCTGTGGCCGCTCTACCTGATGCTGCTGTTCGCCGCCGAACTGCATGCCGGCATCGGCCTCTACCGGTTGGCGATCAAGCGGGGCTGGTTCGTGGCCAACCGATCGAATATCAGCCGTCGTCGGCAACACTTGGCCAAACATGGGATCAGCGCTTTCTTCGTTACCCTCGGCCTGGTCACACTAGCAGCCTACATTGAACTTGGCCGCAATCATGCCGCACATGTCGGCGAGTACTACGCACCGACTTACCAAAGCACCCTGCCCGCCACCGACATCGACTGAGAGCATCGTCGTTCATATCGAGATCCCCGTCATCGGTAACGGGCTGGCCGGCTTTCGTCCAACAGCAACAACGCTTTTGTCGGATTTTTTTACACCGCATCGACAATTGAAATAAAACCTTCACATTTTCAATGAATTGCATTTTTGGCCCAACAATTGCTTAGCCCCGCAAGCAAAACCATTACTCATACCAAGGGGATTCGTTATGAAAATCAAAAAATTTCTGAGCACTTTTGCCGCCTTCGCTTTGATCGCCGCTTCCGCATCGGCAACAACCGTAACCAAGAGCCCGAACCAAGGCGACAATTGGAGTCCGCTATCAAATGGTGGAACCTACATCTACGCCAACAGCTTTGTTGCACCGACCAGCGGCAGCGTCACCGGCTTGGGCACCTGGCTGAACAGCCGGGGTAGCCAAGGTTCCGATCTGGTCTTCCAGATTTTTGGATCGATCGGCGGCAATTCCTCCAATGGCCCGGATTCCAGCACCGTCTATGCAACTTCCGGCGTCCTGACCGGACTGACGCTCAACAGCCTGACTTTCGTCGACGGCGGTTCTATTACCAGCCTGCTTTCGCTGCTGGCCGGTCAAACCTACTGGTTTGCCGCCAGCACGGTCAATCTCGGTGGCGGCAGTGGCCAATACAACGTCGGAGGACACACGCAGAATTCCGAGGGGATCGTTGACGGTGGCTCTTTCTGGTATTCAAATGATCGGACTGGCGTCAATTTCGATGGTCGAGGGCGTACTCCGGAAATGGCCTTCAGCGTCACCATCGGCAATAACCAACAGGTACCTGAACCCGGTTCGCTGGCACTGCTGTCGGTCGCGCTGCTCGGAGCGGTTGCCGCCAAATCACGCAAGAAGGCAAATCAGTAATAATTTGCAGCATAGTTCGGCAGACCAAGAACTGCCGCACAGCAAAAAGGGCTAGAAAATTCTGGCCCTTTTTGTTTTCTCGAATGCTGCGGCGCCAAACTTCAAAGAACAAATGGCCCGATCAACAGCCATAGCGCAGTACTCAGCAGCATCCAGGCAAACGCCGCGCGCATGCGCTTCTCGGGCAAGCGGTGAGCCAGCGCCACACCGGCCGAGACAGTGAACAAGCCGCCAATCGCCAGCGGCAAGCCCATCGTCCAATCCACCCGCTGGGCGCCGGCATAGGTCGCCAGGGCGACCACCGAACTCGGAGCGACCAGGGCCAGCGATAGACTTTGCGCCATCGCCTGGCGCTGCCCCAGCCAGCCGGACAACAGCGGCGTCGCGACCAGTCCGCCACCGATACCGAGCAGGCCCATGCTGCTGCCGCCCATGATGCCGACGAGCGGTAGGCAGCGGACATCCAAGGGCTGCTCGCCGGCGTCGCCGTGGGTCCGACGCCGGATCAGCAAGCGTAAAGCCAGCAGGCCGATGAAAAAACTGAACAGCCAGCGCAGGATCAGCGGATCGAGCCGGGTGGCAAAATGGGCGACCAGCCAGGTGGTCAGGGTGCCGGAAAGCGCCATCAACAGGGCATTGCCCAAGGCCAGCGGGTGGCGCTGGCTGTAACGCCACCAGCCAACCAGCAGATTCGGCACCATCAGGACTAGCGCCGTACCTTGAGCCAGCGGCTGCTCCATGCCAAAACCAAGGACCAGCAGCGGAATGGCGATGATGCCGCCACCGATGCCGAACAGGCCGCCAAAGAATCCGAGCCCGGCGCCAAGGGCCAGGGTCAGCAAGAGTTCAGGGAATGGAAGAAAGTGCATGATGCTTCGCTTGGCGGTGGAAAACACATCATATTCAACTCATCCAAAGCTACAATGGCTAGCCGATCAATTCATTATTAACTTTTGCGCACCAATGGCCGACACCACCGATCTCGGTTTTTTCAGCTTGCTTGCCCGCCAGCCGAGCCTGGCTGCGGCCGCCCAGGCCCTCGGCGTGACGCCGCCGGCGGTCAGTCGCCGCCTGGCGGCGCTGGAAAAGCGCCTCGGCGTCCGCTTGCTCAACCGGACGACGCGCCGCCTCAGCCTGACTCCGGAAGGTGAAAGCTATCTCGAGGACGGCGAGCAGATCCTGCGCGACATCGAGCGTCTTGAGCGCTCGCTGACCGAAAGCCGCGACACGCCGCGCGGCCTGCTGCGGATCAATGCCGGATTCGGCTTCGGCCGCCGGCACCTCGGGCCACTGATTTCCGATTTTGTTCGAAGCTATCCGGAAGTCGATGTCGTTCTGCATCTGTCGGATCGCGCCCTCGACCTGACCGAACACGCCCTGGATATCGGCATCCGCTTCGGACCACCACCGGATGCCCGCATCCTCGCCCGTAAAATTGCCGCCAACCGCCGCCTGCTGTGCGCCGCTCCGGCTTACCTTGCCGAACGCGGCAGGCCGGCCGAACCGCGCGATCTGCAAGACCATTCCTGCATCGTCATCCGCGAAAGCAATGCCGCCTTCAACAACTGGCAGCTCGCCGACGGCAAGCAGCAAGTGATGATCAAGGTGCGCAGCCCGCTCGCCGTCAATCACGGCGAAATCGCCGTCGACTGGGCCTTGGCCGGACACGGCATCGTGCTGCGCTCGGAATGGGATATCGCCGGCTACCTGCGCAGCGGCGAACTGGTCCGGGTGCTAGAACCATGGGTCGGCAGTGCCGCCGACATCCACGCCATCTACCCGCAACGCCACCAGTTGTCGGCCAAGGTGCGGATCTTCATCGACTTTCTCGCCGAACGCTTTGCCGCTTACCGGGCCGACGACACCTCGCGCCCCGCATCCTGGTGAAACACCGGAGCTGCCAATGACCGAGCTGATACGCAACACCCTCTACCTGATCGAACTGTGCAGCGGCGAACAGCAGCACTGGCGCTATCGCGGCCCCGATGCGCGCGGCGAGATCTGGTGGCAGGACAGCGCAAGCGGCGGGGAATTCAGCGAGACGAGCCTGATGTATGCCTGGAAAATTATCGGGCGAGCCGACGAAGCACCGACTGAAAGTCAGGGATAAGCTGATTTGCTCGGTCGTGCCAGCGCATGCGCCCCGACTCGAGATGAAAACTGCCGACCCGACTCAACGGCCCACCGATTTCCGAAGGCGCATAGCTCATCAGACTGATCCGCTCGATCCGGCAACGCAGCGGCTCCCCGGCGGCAAAGCGGGCTAGGCGGGAATGCACCATGGCGGCCGGCCAGGCGCCGGCATAAAGGCCAACCGTCAGATGCGGCGTAAACGCGCCGGTCAGCCGGTTTGTGCCATTGACAGCCAGGCATCTCCGGACTGCGGCAAGACCACCGCCGTGGTCAACCAGGGCCAGATAGGGCGCCGAGGAAAAACTCGCCAACCCGCCGATTTCAATCTCGAAGCAAGTCAGGCGCGCTGCACGCAGGGCCAGGCATTGGGCATGCACCAACTCCGGGCCGAAATCATCGGGATAGCGCGGCTCACCGCTGGGAAAACCGCAGACGTCGAGCGTGATATGCGGCTGACGGCGATAAGTATCGAGTAGCAGACCATCAAGCTGCATCGCGGCGCGATCGATCCGCTGTCGCACAACGAGCGTATCGAGATCGACCGCCCAGAACAGATAGGGCGAGCGCCCGAGATGCCATTCGACAAAGTCACGGCATTCGCTTGGCAAGGTAAAGGACTCTTGAAACAACGTCATGGCGGCGAAATGGTCGTCGGCAGCGGTTGATTGCCGCGACTCAGGTTCCGAGGTAGCGCCCGGCCTTGTGATTGACGGCCAGCACCAGATTTAGCGCCAGGGCGCCGACAATCGACAGGCCGATACTGAGCGGGTCACGAATCACCAGGCCAACCACCAGGATCAACGCGTCGGCTACCATCTGAACCTTGCCGGCCGGCCAGCCACGGGTATTCTGAAAATACAGCGCTAGCACGCCCAGACCGCCAAGGCTGGCCTTGTGGCGGACGATCATCAGCAATCCGACACCAACCAGGAAACCGCCCATCACCGCGGCAAACAGCCGGTCGACCGACTGCAGCACAATCACCTGCGGCAACAGCGCAGTGTAGAGCGACAGCAAGCCGACGCAGATAAAGGTCTTGACGGTGAACACCCAGCCCATTGCCCGCCAGGCAAACAGGTAAAACGGCAGATTCAGCACAAAAACGATCCACGCCATCGACCACCCCGTCAGGTAGTGCAACAGGAAGGCCAGACCGACCGTGCCGCCGGTCAGCAAGCCGGCATGCTGAAAAAGCAGGACAGCAAAGGCGACGAACATCGGCCCGACCAGCAAGGCCTGAATGTCTTCGAAAAGACTGTGGCGGGTGATCTGTTCGGTCTGCATGGCGGGCATCAAGCCTTTTGTCGTTGGGAAGAGAGGGGCAAATGTTAGTTCATCAACACCGTTTGCCGCCGGCTGTTTTCCTGAAAGATTGCGCCTTCTGGCGGCTTTCCGCAGCCAACGGGAGCCAACGAAGCATTTGGCCCTTTTATTGCTAACAGCAAGCTTTGCCCCGAAATTTTCCGTTTTTTGTAATCAAGACGACAATTTTCCGCAAGCCAACCGCTCTTTCCACCCACATCACCGTTCAGGAGAACCATAGATGTCCATTGCCCCGATCAAGGCCTTCGCCGAAAAAGCCAAAGCCGATGCCGAGCTGAGAGAAAAACTCAAAGCCTGCCAGAAAATCAAGGAATTGCGCGCCCTGGCCCAGGAGCACGGTTTCGCGATCGAAGAGAACTCCCTTTACCCGCCGAACGAAGCCCAGTTCACCGAGGACCAACTCTCCGAACGCCTGGTCAAGGCACTGCTCCGCGTCTGATCGACAAGGCTGCCGGCGCAATGAAGAAGGCCGGGTTTCCCGGCCCTCTTCACTTCTGATTGTCAGTTATCCGAGCTGACAAAGCCACCGCTCGCCAGATTTTCGAAACGTGTGTATTCGCCGATGAAAGCCATGCGCACGGTGCCGGTCGGGCCGTTACGCTGCTTGCCGATAATGACTTCGGCCATGCCCTTGTTGTCCTGGCTTTCCTTGTTGTAGTACTCGTCGCGGTACATCATCAGGATCACGTCGGCATCCTGCTCGATAGCGCCGGATTCGCGCAAGTCGGACATCATCGGCCGCTTGTCGGTCCGCTCCTCGACTTTCCGCGAAAGCTGCGACAGCGCGACGATGGGTACTTGCAATTCCTTGGCCAGCGACTTGATCGAGCGGGAGATTTCCGAGACTTCGGTCGCCCGGTTTTCACCCTGCCGGTTGCCGCTCATCAGCTGGATGTAGTCGATTACCAGCAAGCCGAGCTTGCCGCCGTACTGGCGCGCCAGGCGCCGGGCGCGAGCACGCAGGTTGGCGGGACTGAGGCCACCGGTCTCGTCGATGTAGATTGGTGCTTCATGCAGCTTGCCAAGGGCAAACGAGAGACGTGACCACTCGTCGTCGCTCATCCGGCCGGTCCGCAAACTCTGCGAATTCAGGCGGCCGATTGAAGCCAGCATCCGCATGGCCAACTGGGCACCACCCATTTCCATCGAGAACACGCCGACCGGCAGTCCCGACTCGACCGCCACATTTTCGGCGATATTCAAGGCGAAGGCCGTCTTGCCCATCGACGGGCGGCCGGCGACGATGATCAGGTCGCCCGGCTGGAAGCCCGAGGTTTTCTGATCGAGATCGATGAAGCCGGTCGGCACCCCGGTAATGTCGGACGGGTTGTCGCGGTCGTGCAATTCCTGAATCCGCTCGACGACCTGGGTCAGCAGCGGATTGATATGAACGAAGCCTTCGTTGTGTCCAGCGCCGGCTTCGGCAATCTTGAAGATCTTCGATTCCGCTTCATCAAGCAGCGTTTCGGCATCCCGGCCGAGCGGATTCAGCGCATCGGAAGCGATTTCGTCGGCCGTCGCCACCAGCTGGCGCAAAACCGAACGCTCGCGCACGATCTCCGCATAGCGCTTGATATTCGCCGCCGAGGGCGTGTTGGCGGCCAATTCGCCAAGATAGACCAGGCCGCCGGTCCGCTCGCCATCGCCGGCCGCATCGAGCGCTTCGGCCACGGTAATGACGTCGGCCGGCTTGGCGCGCTCCAACAGGCTGCGAATCTGGCGGAAGATACGCCGGTGCTCGTCGCGATAGAAGTCCGTATCGACGATCATGTCGCCAATCCGGTCCCAGGCCTGGTTATCAAGCAACAAACCACCGAGAACCGACTGCTCGGCCTCTACGGAATGCGGCGGAACACGCAGGTGGTCCAGGGAAGAATCGGTAACACGGGGTTTCTGTGGGCGCTGGTTCATGAGATCGAGTTTAAAGTAAAAAGGCCTCGCTACTGCGAGGCCTTTTGTCGTGAGGCGTGGCCGGAATTACTCGGCAACCACCGCCACGTTAATGCTGGCCAGCACATCGGTGTGCAGCGCAACGTCGAGCGGGAAATCGCCAATCGTCTTCAGCGGACCATCCGGCAGGCGGATAGCCGACTTGTCGACCACGAAACCGGCAGCCTTCAGTGCTTCGGCGATGTCGGCATTGCCGACGGAACCGAACAGGCGACCGTCCAGACCGGCCTTGCGGGCAACCAACACGGAAACACCGGTCAGCTTTTCAGCAACGCCTTGGGCAGCGACGAGCTTGTCAGCGGCGATCTTTTCCAGTTCGGCGCGACGGACTTCAAACTCGGCCTTGGCAGCAGGCGTGGCGCGCTTGGCGATCTTTTTCGGGATCAGGAAGTTACGGGCGTAGCCATCCTTGACCTTGACGATATCGCCGAGGTTACCGAGGTTAACAACCTTTTCGAGCAGAATGATTTGCATGTTTCGTCTCCTCGAGAATTATTGATGGTTGTCGGTGTAAGGCAGCAGAGCCAGGAAGCGGGCGCGCTTGATGGCGGTGCCCAGCTGACGCTGATAGCCGGCCTTGGTGCCGGTCAGACGAGCCGGCATGATCTTGGCGTTTTCCTGGATGAATTCCTTCAGGACATCCACATCCTTGTAGTCGATCTGTTCGACTTTTTCTGCCGTGAAGCGGCAGAACTTACGGCGCTTGAAGAGACCACCGCCGCGTTTCTTTTTCTTGTCATCATCCTTCTTCTTGAAGAATCGAGCCATTTTCGTTTCCTTCCAAAAATTCTATTGAATTCACATGTAGCACGGGCGCTTTGCTGTTGCGGCTTCTGGCAGCAAGAAATCCAGTCAGTTTGACGGCCCCGCCGAGGGGTGCTGCCTGTAGCCAGCGGGCGGATTCGCCCAAGGCCAGAACAGCAATTTCCACTTCCACCAGACGCTCTGCACCGCCTTCAATCTGCGAGGAGCTGTGTTGCAAACGCCCTTCACTGACTGGTACGCCGGCCGGGGTATAGCGCAAGGCTTTGCGCTCAACCAATTGACCGGAGAGTTCGATGCAGTTCAGCCGTAATTCCCGTGCAAATATGTTTTAGGCAGCAGCCGGAGCAGCTTGTTCAGCAGCAACAACCGGAGCCACGTCGCCAGCCAGCAGGGACTTGGACTTTTCTTCCTTCATCATCGGGGAAGGAGTCGTCACAGCGGCTTTCATCTTGACGGTGAGGTGGCGCAGCACGGCATCGTTGAACTTGAATGAATGCTCGAGTTCGTTCAGCGTTTCGCCGTCGATCTCGATGTTCATCAGAACATAGTGAGCCTTGTGGATCTTCTGGATCGGGTAAGCCAATTGGCGACGGCCCCAGTCTTCCAGACGATGGATCACGCCGCCCTTGGCAGCGACGATGGCACGATAGCGCTCGACCATGCCGGGCACTTGTTCGCTTTGGTCCGGATGGACGATAAAGACGATTTCATAATGGCGCATGCAAACTCCTTTTGGGATGAACCCTCCACCATGCGAATGCGGTAGGGCAAGGTTGAAAAGCCCACGATTATAGCAGCAATCGTGGGCTTACGGGGATCCGATGCAGCTTAATTAGAAGCAGTCATCAGCCATTTCCAGCACCCCGCCAGCGCCGGCCACAATCGACTCGGCCAGACCGGCCGCCTGCACCAGGAAATGATCGGCGAAGAAACGCGTGGTGGCCAGCTTTGCCGCCCAGAACGGGTCGCCGTCGCCAGCCGCGATCCGAGCCCGGGCAATCACTGCCGCACGCCCCATTTGCCAGCCGCCAGCCACAATACCGAGCAGATACAGGAACGGTACGGCGCCGGCATGCACTGCCCTTGGCTCACCGGAAAAATTGGCGACGATCCAGGCAACCGCTTTCTCCAGGGCGTCGATCGCGGCATTCTGCCGTGCGCCAATCTGAGCCAGATCGCCATCGAGCCGGGTCGCGGCAGCCCGCATGTCGGCGATTACCGCGAGAATGGTCAACCCTTTCTCGCGGGCGATCTTGCGGCCGATCAGGTCGTTCGCCTGAATCGCCGTCGTTCCTTCATAGATCGCCGTGATACGGGCATCGCGCAGATGCTGGGCGGCGCCGGTTTCTTCGATGTAACCCATCCCGCCATGCACCTGAACACCGAGCGAGGCGATGTCGATGGCACTTTCGGTACTCCAGCCTTTAACGACCGGGATCATCAGCTCGGCAAACGCCTGCCCCTTCTTGCGCTCCACCTCGTCCGGGTTGGCGTGAGCATTGTCCTGTGCCGCAGCGGTGACATATGCCAACGCACGCATGGCTTCGATGCGGGAACGCATCGACATCAACATGCGACGAACGTCGGGATGCTTGATGATCGGCACTTTCGGACCGCCCCGCACGCCGACTTCGGTTCCCTGGACGCGCTCCTTGGCATAGACGGCAGCGCGCTGATAGGCCCGCTCGGCATCGCCCAGACCTTCCAGGCCGACGTTGAAGCGGGCGGCGTTCATCATGATGAACATGTACTCCAGGCCACGATTCTCCTCACCGACCAGCGTACCGATCGCCCCACCGTTGTCGCCAAAGGCGAGCACCGCCGTCGGACTACCGTGAATGCCCAGCTTGTGTTCGATCGAGACGCAGTAGACGTCATTGCGTTCGCCGGGCGTACCATCCGCCTTGAGCAGGAACTTCGGCACGACGAACAGCGAAATCCCCTTGACACCTTCCGGCGCATTCGGCGTCCGGGCGAGCACCAGATGGACGATGTTGTCCGTCATGTCGTGCTCGCCATAGGTAATAAATATCTTCTGGCCGAAAACCTTGTAGGTGCCGTCACCGACCGGCTCGGCGCGCGTCCGCACGGCGGCCAGATCAGAACCGGCCGACGGTTCGGTCAGATTCATCGTCCCGGTCCATTCCCCGGAAACCAGGTTCGGCAGGTAGGCCGCTTTCTGCTCGTCGGTACCGGCGATCATCAGCGCCTCAATGGCCCCCTGGGTCAGCATCGGACATAGCGAGAAAGCGTGGTTGGCCGCCTTCCACATTTCGCTGACGGCGGTAGACAGCAGTTTGGGCAAGCCCTGGCCACCGAACTCCGGATCGCAACCGAGGCCGTTCCAGCCGTTGTCGACAAATTGCCGATAGGCTTCCTTGAAACCGGGCGACGTCGTCACCACCGTGTCTTTCCACTTGGCGCCATCCTGGTCACCAACGCGATTGAGCGGCGAAAGCACCGCCCCGGCGAATTTCGCCGCTTCTTCGAGAATGGCATCGACCACGTCCGGCGTCGCCTCCTCGCACCCCGGCAACGCGACGACCCGGTCGAGATCGGCCAGATCCTGCATGACGAAACGAATATCTTTTAGCGGCGCAACGTATTCACTCATGGGATCGCATCTTTCTATTGAATTCTGTTGGAGGTTTCCTTGAGTTCAATCAGGAACAGTATTTCCTCGACGACGGGAAGCGCGAAACCAAGACGCTGACCACCGCGGTTGTCACGTAACAACTGGTAAAGATAACCGACGACATCGCCCCCCGGCCACATCTCGCAGATCATGCTAATGATGCGCGGCATCTGCTCCAGCGACTCCGGACGCGGCGCAACCGGGACCGTGGCGGAATCGTCAACGAGCAGATCGACGACCTGAAGGCCGGACGTCGCTTGCGTCGGATCCCAATGTTGAATTTCAACGTTGAAGTTCTGATTCAGGTTGCGCGCCACCGTCTCGAATTCATCCTGCATACCCGCCATTCGATAGACATCCATCAGCCTGATCCATGGCTGCAGCGCTTCCTGCGGGTTGTTGTCGATATATTCCTGCAAGGCCTGCGCCGCCCCTTTGACTCGACCAAAGGAAAGCATGATGTCGGCCAGCTCCATCACGGGATTGGCTTCAAAATGCTCGTCGACAGGGGCAACACCGATCGCCGCCGCTGAATCGATGGTGCCCACCGGGGTATCGGATAGTGCAGACGGATGCCCAAGGAGGCCAGGCTCGCCGCCATCGAGTTCGACATCGACCTGGATCGGCGAACTGCCGGTCGGCGTATCGAAATGCAGATCTACGGCACCCAGCCCATCGGACTCTTTGTCCAGCTCAGGCGCTGTGGCAAGTTTCGGGGCGAGCAGTACACGCTTTTCATCGGCCAGCCGCTGCCGGCGTTCGCGATAATTTTTCCAGCCGAGCCAGCCGCCAATGCCCAAAAGCGCACCGAGCAAGACGCCGTAGAGGCTCCACTCGGAAAGACCGGCGGAAGTCTCAGCCCTCCCCGCAACCGAGGGTTTGACTGGACGAGCCGAAGTATCGGTCGACACGGGGGGCGGCAGCGCCGGCGCCTGGTCGGCAACGACCGGCAGCTCGTTTGAAGCCCCCCCCTTTTCGATGCGCTGGGCAAACTCTCCTGCGCGTTGCTGCAATTCGCCGAGCGTATCTTCCATGTTGCGCAGCTTTTCCGCTGTCGCCAGTTGCGATGTCGCCTGCTCGTTGAGCGCCATCAGCATCCTGAATTCCAGGCGAAGAATGTCGCGTCGCGCCTCTGGCGCCTCGCCGCCAGGCTGGGCAAAGATATCGGTGGCCAGACGCAGCGAAGGTTCGCCAACCTCGTTGCCGCTCGACAACATCACACGATCCGGCAAACCGCGCGGCGCCGAACGCCCCTCGGCCCGACGTGGCGCCAGACGCGGAGGCGACTCAAGCGCATCAGGCATGGCGGGATGCGGTGCCCTGACTTGCGGCGTGATTCGCGGAGTGCGCGATGGCGCATCATCGGGCAAAGGACGTTGAATGGCCGGCGGCGCCGCAACAGTCTTTTCCGGCGAGGCCAGAAGCATGTATTCCCGGGAAACTTCGTGACCACAACTCAACTGTACTGCCAGCTGCAAAATCGGCTCGCGCAGGATGACGTCAGAACGAATCTCAAGAACTGGTGGATTTCCCTTGCGCAGACTGAAGGTCGCCTTTTTCAGCCAGGGCAGATCGTTACCGCCTTCCGGCTGTACCAAGCGGAAGCAATTGGCATCGAGGCCCTGTTTGTCGGCGCCGAGAATCGTGATTTCCAGCCGCAGTTGCTCACCAAGATTCGGTTGCCCGCGCAATTCGCCCAAACCAACCGCGGAAGCGCTACCCGACAGAACCAAAAAGGTCAGCGGCAAACAATAGCGAAAAGCCAGAGAATTCAAGGACACATGCCTCAGTAAAGACAAACCACTTGAATTGTAACGGCTATTTGTCTGCCAGATACCGGGAATCGTCGAAGGTGATCACCCAGTTGGGTCGATAAACGACAAATAAGGTCATCACCATGCCGGACAACCAGGCTTCCGAAAAAGCCAGCAGGAAAAAATAGGGAAAATATTCACTGATCAGATATTCCCACTCGTAAACACCGGCCACCGCGAGAAACAGCGTGACAGAGAAGCCGACACCGATAATCGTCAGCGCCGAACCAAAAAAACCATTAACAAAAATGTAAACAAAGAAGTGTCGGGGCAGTAGCGGCGACAAGAAACGATAGAAAAGCTGACTGAATGTCACGCCCAGCCCGCCCAGCAACAGGGCGTTGGCCGCAAAAGCCAGCGGCCCGCCGGCACCGTTCAGCGTAATACCGACGGTTACCAGCGACAAACCGATAAAGGCCAGATGCGGCCCACAACTCAGCGTAAATACCGTCGCCCCCAGCAGATGAAAACCGAGACCGGGTTTGACGCCGGCCTTCAGGCTCCAGATCAGGGTCAGCAAGACGATCATGCCGAGCCAGAGATTCAGTTGCTCGCTGTCCTTCAGCCGCCCCCACGGGGCACGCCAAACACTGCGGGCGAAGAACAGCAGCCAGACGACCCACGCCGCCCAGTACCATTCTTCGCCCAGCAAGGTATCCGGTAGATTCACCCGGCTAGTTTAGCCGACCGCTCCCACCAGTTGCGGTACGACTTCAAACAGATCGCCGACCAGGCCGTAATCGGCGACCTGGAAGATCGGCGCATCCGGATCCTTGTTGATGGCGACGATGACTTTCGATTCCTTCATACCGGCCAGATGCTGGATGGCACCCGAGATGCCGACCGCGATGTAGAGCTGCGGTGCGACGATCTTGCCGGTCTGGCCGACCTGGTAGTCGTTCGGCACGAAGCCGGCATCGACCGCCGCACGGCTGGCGCCAAGGGCGGCACCGAGCTTGTCGGCGAGCGGTTCGAGCAGGGCGTGATAGTTCTCGCCGCTGCCCAGACCGCGACCACCGGAAACGATGATCTTGGCGGCACCGAGTTCGGGCCGTTCGGATTTGGTCAATTCGCGGTGGGTCAGCGTACTTTGCGCCGTGTCGGCCGCCGGACTGATGGTCTCGACTGGGGCGCTGTGGCCGCTGGCGACGGGGTCGAAGGCGGTGGTACGGACGGTGATGACCTTGACCGGATCGGCGCTCTTGACCGTGGCCAGCGCGTTGCCGGCGTAGATCGGACGAATGAAGGTATCGGCAGCTTCGACGCCGGTGATTTCCGAGATCTGGGCGACGTCGAGCAAGGCGGCGACGCGCGGCAGCAGGTTCTTGCCGAAGGTGGTGGCTGGAGCGAGGATGTGGCTGTAGCCGGCGGCCTGGGCGATGATCAGGGCGGTGAGGTTTTCGGCGGTCTGGCTCTGGTAGTGGGCGGCGTCGGCGACTTTGACCTTGGCGACGCCGTGCAGGCCGGCAGCTTGCTGAGCGGCGCCGGCGCAGGCGCTGCCGGCGACCAGGACGTGCACTTCGCCACCGATCTTGACGGCGGCGGCGACGGTGTTGAGGGTGGCGGCCTTGAGGCTGAGCTGGTCGTGTTCGGCAATGACGAGAATGGTCATGGTGTGTTCTCCCTTAGATCACTTTCGCTTCATTGCGAAGCTTGTTGACGAGTTCGGCGACGTCGGCGACCTTGACGCCGGCACTGCGCTTGGCGGGTTCGGCGACTTTCAGCGTTGTCAGGCGCGGTGCGACATCGACACCGAGGTCGGCCGGCTTGACGGTGTCGAGCGGCTTCTTCTTGGCTTTCATGATGTTGGGCAGCGTGGCGTAGCGCGGCTCGTTCAGGCGCAGGTCGGTGGAGACAACGGCCGGCAGGCTGATCACCAGGGTTTCCAGGCCGCCGTCGATTTCCCGGGTGACCGTCGCTTGGCCGTCGGCGATAACGACCTTCGAGGCGAAGGTGGCTTGCGGCCAGTTTTGCAACGCGGCAAGCATCTGGCCGGTTTGATTGGCGTCGTCGTCGATGGCTTGTTTGCCGCAGATGACGAGTTGCGGTTGTTCCTTGTCGCACAGGGCTTTCAGCAGCTTGGCGACGGCCAGCGGCTGGAGTTCGACGTCGGTTTCGACGAGGATGCCGCGGTCGGCACCGATCGCCATCGCGGTGCGCAGGGTTTCCTGACAGGCGGCGACGCCGCAGGAGACGGCGATGACTTCGCTGGCGATGCCGGCTTCCTTCAGCCGGACAGCTTCTTCAATGGCGATTTCGTCGAAGGGGTTCATGCTCATCTTGACGTTGGCCAGGTCAACACCTGAACCGTCGGCCTTCACCCGAATCTTGACGTTGTAGTCCACTACCCGTTTCACGGGGACGAGAATTTTCACTAGGCTCTCCTTTTTCCTCGATTAGTTCTGTTCAGCGCTGTTTGCCTGTTTGACAGACGCCCAGTCTATCCGCACAATGACCATACTGTGTCGTATGGAAACGCATACGGTAGCGTATGGAAAATAAAACTGTCAACTCCTCCTTGAAATCAACGCTCCCCCGTACGCGCGGTCGCGCCCAATCGCCACGCACCCAACTCGACCCTGATCGCTGGATAGAAGAGGCTATCGAGGTGCTGGCGCGCGACGGCATTGCCGGTTTGCGCGTCGAAGTGCTCGCCAAGCGTTGCGGCGTGACCAAGGGCAGCTTCTACTGGCATTTCAAGGATCGCCAGTCGCTGCTCGACGCCGTGCTTGAACACTGGAAGGCGGGGCGTATTTTCGATATCGAGAAGACCACGGCGGTCGCCCCGGGCAAGGAGCGCGACCAGTTGCATTACGCCATCGAGGTTTACGGTGCGAGTCGCAACCGCAAGGGTATGGCGATTGAACTGGCCGTCCGCGACTGGGCGCGGCATGACGCACAGGCTGCGGCGGTCGTCGAATCGGTCGATCTCTATCGGCTGGAATGCACGCGCAAGCTGTTTGTCGCCGCCGGAATGTCGGATGCCGAAGCGAAGAGCCGCAGCCTGCTGCTCTACGCCTGCGTATTCGGCCTGTCGCTGATGCATTACAGCCATTTCGACGACAACCTCGCCAATCTCAAACAGCGTATTGCCGAGCGCATCATTTCCGACTAACCGGAACAGCTTCCGGCTTTGCCGCTGGCCGCCAGATGTTTTTCCCAAGCCTGCAAATCGACAGCCAGTTGCTCAACCGTCGCCCGTAGCGCGCCGATACCGCCTTGTGAGTCCTGGCTGTCAGCGACTTTCTCGATATCCAGATCAACTTCGGCCAATTGATGGCGCGCCTGGTCGAGCCAATGCACACGCCCTCGTAGAACGCCCTTACTGCTGCCCGGGCTGACGAAAACCTGGGTGAATTCGCTGATTTCGACGCGCAGGACGCACCGAGAACGGGCCTGCCCGGTCGGCGACAAATCCAGCTGTTGCATCAGGCGCTGCTGAATCAGCTGGGCTGGCGGACCGGCCCAGCGGACTCGCGAGTATTCGTGCAGACGCGCGGCATCGGCATAGACCAGCCGGTAATTGACACCGAGCGAATCCATCCAGAGCGGCGCGCGCACCTCGACGGCAAGCGGCATTTTTCTTTCGTCGGCGAGGCGCGACACGGCCGGCGGCCCCAGATCGTAGATCGCCAAGCCTTTTTCCGTGCCGCGCTTACCCGAGGTAAAACAGGCACTGAGGGAAACGAAAATCAGGATCAGGACTAGCCGGCGCATGTCATTTCGCTCCACCAGTCTGGAATCCTGGCTCGCCGGGCCCCGGCGGCAAAGCCGGCGCCCCGAAGACCAGGCCTTGCGGCGTGTCTTCGAGGATGCGCAGAACGCGGCTCAACTGGCGGGAAGTCATCGAAAAATCGGTGGCCATCTCGTTCAGGCGCGGCATCAATGCCGAAGCGCCAGTGGCCGATGGATCGCCTATCGCTACATCCAGTTTATCGGTGGCGGCCTGCATCTTGTTGATCAGCAGCCGCGTTTCCGCCAGCAGGGGTCCAACCTCGCCGGCCGCCACCGAGATATTCTTGATGTTCCGATCGTCGAGCAGCTTCTTCATTTGCCCCATGGTGCCGTTCAGGTTTTCCAGCGCCGGCTTCATGTTGGCCGAGGCCGACTCGAGATTGGCCAGCGTTGCCGTCAGGTGCTGCCGGTTTTCTTCGCTCAACATTGCATTGGCACTGACCATCAGTTGCCGGGCCTGACGCAGCGTTGCCGCGCCGGTTTCGCCGAGTTCATCAAGCAAGGACGGAATCATCGTGATATGCGGCGGCTTCTCGTCATTCGGCTCCAGCGGTTCCATGTCCTTGCCGGTTTCCAGCAACAGGATATGCGCCAGCCCGGTCACCCCTTGATAATTCAGCCGGGCGATCGTACCGCGCGTTAGCGGCACGTCTTCATTGACCGAGATGGTCACCAGGATATTGCTGTAATCCTCGGGGTCGAGGCGAATATCGCTGACCTTGCCAACCCGGATACCGCGATAACGGACCTGCGCCTGGGGGTTGAGGCCGCCAATGTTCTGCTTGGTGACGACGATGTAGTCATGTGTGTTGTCCTTGTCACCGCCCAGCCAGTAGATAGCGAGCAACATTGCTGCAACGAGCAGCAGAGCGAAAAGTCCGGCGGCAAAAGCGTGCGACTTGTTTTCCATGGAGGGGTATTAAAGCAGTTTCCGGCGATCTGCGCCAAAAAAGCCGGTGACGAAAGGATGATCGACGGTCATCACCTCGTCCTTCGGGCCGAAGGCAATGATCTGGCCATCGGCCAGAACCGCCACGTGGCTGGCCAGTCCGGCCAGGGTATTGAGATCATGCGTGACCATGATGACGGTCAGGCCGAGCGCCTTCTGCAAGGCGCCAACCAGGTCGACGAAATTCTGGCTGCGATCCGGATCGAGGCCGGCCGTCGGTTCGTCGAGCAGCAGCAACTCCGGCTCCAGCGCCAAGGCCCGGGCCAGCGCGACGCGCTTGACCATGCCACCGGAGAGTTCGGCCGGCATCAGCTTGCCGTGCTCCGGTTCCAGTTCGACCATGGCCAGCTTGAGGTGTACCAGGCGACAGATCCAGTCCTCGTCGAGACAACGCAGTTCGCGCAGGGGAAAAGCGATGTTGTCGAAAACCGAAAGCGCCGAAAACAAGGCACCTTGCTGAAACAACATGCCCAACCGGCGACGTATGCTGCGCTGGAGAAAAGCATCGCCATCGTTGAGATCGACACCGAACAGGCGGACGCAACCGGCCGTCGGTCGGAGCAGCCCGAGCATCTCGCGCAGCAAAGTGGTCTTCCCGCTCCCCGAACCGCCCAGCAGACCGACGATCTGTCCGGTCTCGACGCGCAGATTCAGATCCCGGTGGATGGTTTGGGTACCGAATACCGTGCTGACGCCGGCGAGTTCAACAACCGCCGGTTCGCTCATAAGTTCGGCACCCCGATATGGCGGGTAAAAACCGCAAAAACCGCATCGACCAGAATCACCGTGGTAATCGCCGTAACCACCGCCCGGGTGGTATTGGCTGACAAGCTTTCGGTATTGGGTTTGACCCGCAAGCCAAAATGACAGGCGACCAGGGCGATGACGAAACCGAAGACCAGCCCTTTGCCCAGGCCGATCAGCAGATTGGCGAGCGGAACAGCACGCGGCAGGTTTTCGAGAAAATAGACAAGCGACAGATCAAGCTGCAGCATGGCTGCCACCATACCGCCGAGCAGCGCCACGGCGGAGGTCCACAGCACGATCAGAGGCATTACGGCGGTCAGCCCGAGGATTTTTGGCAAGACGACACGGACGGTTCTCGAGATGCCCATGGTAGACAGCGCATCGATTTCCTCAGTCACCCGCATCACGCCGATCTGGGCTGTCATTGCCGAACCGGAACGGCCGGCAACGAGCACTGCAACGAGGACCGGCCCCAACTCGCGAATGATGGCGATACCGAGAATATTGACGATAAAGATGTCGGCGCCAAAACTCTTCAACTGCAAGGCTGACAGGTAACTGATGGTAATGCCGATCAGGAATCCGACCAGCGCCGTGACCGGCAAGGCGCGCACCCCCGCCTTGTAGACGTTGGCCGCAAACTCCTTCCAGGGAATATCCTCAGGATGCCGAAAAAGATATCCAATATCCAGCAACAATTGGCCGAACAGCGCGACCATGCCCTTCAAATTGGCGAGCGCTTCCAGCAACAGGCAGCCGATGAATTCCAGGGGATGAAAAAGGCGGGTCGGCGAGCCCGGAATACGCTCAGGCAGTTCGGCGACCCGGCTCAGCACTTGCCGGTGGATGGCCGAAATATTGAGGCACTCCGGCCAGGCATTGCCCCAGGTTCGCCAGAGCAACACGGCGGCGGCGCTATCCAGTTTGGTCAGCGCCAACAGATCCCAGCATGTAACACCTTTGCCTTGGACCGCCAGTTGCTCCTGCAAATCGCTGAGATCCGGCAGCATCGCGGCCAGCGTCCACTGGCCGGACAGAACCACCCTCCCCGACTCGACGCGCAATCGGGGACTGTCACTCATGCAATTTTCCTGGCCGTCCTGGACTTGACCAGGTATTCCCGTCCGATCTGCTTCCAGATTGCCGCCTCCTCACCCAAGGCTGCGGCAGTCCACGGATTGCTGGCCAGCCATTCGGCAGGCAACTCAAGCTGAAAGCCGTTGCCCAACAATTTGACGGACCAGGCTGGCAACAGCCGGTCGTCACGGGTGCGATGCAGCAGCACGGCCAGGCGCAAACAGAAAACCAGTTTCCAGGCACTGTCGGACGCAGGAATTGCACTCAGCTTTTCCAGCTTGCCACGATGGCCTAGCACCAGCATCGCCAGCCGCGCCTGATCCTTCTTTGAAAAACCCGGCATGTCGGCATAGGTCAGCACGTAGGCGCCATGCTTGTGATAGGCGTTGTGGGCGACCGAAATGCCGATCTCGTGCAGCCGCGTAGCCCACGACAGAAACTGCACATCGTCCTCGCTCGGCGCGCCTTCGGCCAATTGCGTCAATGCCGATAGCGCGGTCGCTTCGACCCGCTCTGACTGATCGGCCTCAACCTGATAACGCCGGCGAAACTGCGCCACCGTCGAGTCGCGCATATCGTGGTGATGAAAGCGGCCCAGCAGGTCATAGAGTACGCCCAGACGCAAGGCACCGTCGGCATAGGTCATCCGCTCGATACCCAGTTCCTCGAAAATTGCCGACATGATGGCAATACCACCCGGCAGCACCGGCAGACGGTCGCCCTTGACGCCTGGCAAATCGAGCGCCTCGGCCGAGCCCGCCTTGATCAGCAGCGAACACAGCCGATCCAGACCTTCACGGGTAATGCCGCTCTCGCCATTCGGATTGAGCGCATTCAATTCCAGCACATCCGCAATGGCCCGGGCCGAACCGGAAGAACCGATCGCTTCCTTCCAGCCCAGACGCTGGTAGTCGTAGGCGATCAGCTCGATTTCCTTGGCAGCGGCAATCTGGGCTTCGCGCAAGCGTTTCTTGTCGAACTTGCGATCCGGGAAAAATTGCAGCGTGTAGCTGACGCACCCCATGTACAAGGATTCCATCAGTTGCGGCTCATGCCGCTTGCCGATGATGAATTCCGTGGAGCCGCCACCGATGTCGATGACCAGCCGCTTGTGGGCCGCCATCGGCAGCGAATGGGAGGCGCCGATGTAGATCAGCCGTGCCTCTTCGCGCCCGGCGATGATTTCGATCGGAAAACCGAGTGCGGCCTCGGCGAGTGGCAGAAATTCCGCAGCGTTCTTGGCGACCCGCAAAGTATTGGTCGCCACCACCCGCACCGCCCCACCATCCAGGCCACCCAAGCGCTCGCCGAAACGGCGCAAGGCTTCCAGCGCCCGGGCCTGAGCGGCTTCATCCAGGCGTTTGTCGGCCGTCAAGCCGGAGGCCAGGCGCACTGGCTCCTTCATCGAATCAAGAATATAAATCTGGTCGTCAACCACCCGCCCGACCTGCAGACGGAAACTGTTGGAACCCAAATCAACGGCAGCTACGGTTTCGTAGATCATTTGCTTGGTACGACGGGAAGGTAGAACTGGCCAGCATTCTAACATCCGCACCGAAACCGGAATCTTTCAGTTCAGAGGCAAAAAAAACCCGCTGGCTCGCACCAGCGGGTTTTTTGCGAAAACACAATGACGATTAGCTGGTCAGTGCATTCTTGATCTGCTCAAGAGTAGAGGGATCGTCGATCGTCGTCAGATCGCCCGGATCGCGGCCTTCGGCCAGGGCCTGCAGCGAACGGCGCAGCATCTTGCCGGAACGGGTCTTCGGCAAGCCGGTAACGAAGTGCACGCGGGCCGGCCGGCCGATGGCGCCGAGAATGCCGTCAACCGTCGCAAAGACTTCCTTCTCCAACGCCTTGACCAACTCTGGCGTGGCGATACGGGAAGCATCCTTGACCACGGCGAAAGCCATCGGCACCTGGCCTTTCAGCTTGTCTTCGACACCGACCACGGCCACTTCGGCAATCGCCGGGTGGTTCTGGATCGCTTCCTCGATTTCACGGGTGCCCAGGCGATGGCCGGCGACATTGATCACGTCGTCGGTGCGGCCAAGAATCGTGAAGTAACCGTCGTCATCCTTGATCGCCCAGTCGTAGGAGGAATAAACCAGCGGCTCCTTGAACAGCGTGAAGTAGGTCGACACGAAACGGTCGTCCTGGCCCCAGACGGTGGACAAACAACCGGGCGGCAGCGGCGGAATGACGGCGGCGATACCTTTTTCGTTGGCATCGCAAATCGAGCCGTCTTCGCGGAAAATCTGCAGGTTGTAGCCATAGACTGGGAAGGACGGCGAACCATACTTGATCGGCGTGTTTTCGACACCCGGCAGCGCAGCCAGCATCGGCCAGCCGGTTTCGGTCTGCCAGTAGTTGTCGATGACCGGCTTTTGCAGTTCGGTCATGAACCACTCATGCGTCGGCTGGTCAAGCGGCTCGCCGGCCATGAAGACATGCTTCAGCGACGACAGGTCGTACTTGTGCATGTACGCCGGGTCTTGCTTCTTCAGCACGCGGGCGGCGGTCGGCGCCGAGAACATCACGGTAACCTTGTACTTTTCGACGATCTGCCACCAGATGCCCGGATCGGGACGCAGCGGCGTGCCTTCGTACATCACGGTGGCCATACCGGCGATCAGCGGGCCATAGATGATGTAGGAGTGACCGACCACCCAGCCGATATCGGAAGTCGAGAAGAAGGTCTCGCCCTCGCCACCGCAATAGATGTGCTTCATCGACGAAGCCAGGGCCACAGCATAGCCGCCGGTGTCGCGCTGGACGCCCTTCGGCTTGCCGGTCGTACCGGAGGTGTAGAGGATGTAGGACGGCTCGGAGGACTCCAGCCATTCGCACGGCACCTGGGCATCGATGAACTGCTCGCGCAGCGTGGCGTAGTCGACATCGCGCCCGGCGACCTTGTTGAATTCCTTGTCCAGGCCGCGGTCGACCATCAGCACCTTGGCCGGCTTGTGTTCGGCCAGTTCGATCGCTTCGTCGAGCAGATGCTTGTAGGGCACGGCCTTGCCGCCACGCATGCCGGCGTCGGAAGAAACGATCAGCACCGGCTTGGCATCGTCGATACGGGTAGCCAGCGAACCGGAAGCGAAGCCGCCGAAGACCACCGAGTGGATGGCACCAATGCGGGTTGCGGCCAGGATGGCGAAGGTTGCCTGGGCAATCATCGGCATGTAGATCAGCACGCGGTCGCCCTTCTTGACGCCGAGGCTCTGGTAGATCGCCGCCATGCGTTCGATTTCGCGCTGCAGTTCAATGAAGGAATAAACCTTCTCTTCGTTGGTCTCGGTCGACACGAAAATCAGTGCGCGATCGTTCGGCCGCTTGGCAGCATGGCGGTCAACCGCGTTGTGGCACAGGTTGGTCTTGCCACCGACGAACCATTTGGCAAACGGCGGACGGGAATAGTCACAGACCTGGGTGAACGGTTCCTTCCAGTCGACAAGCTGGGCCTGCTCGGTCCAGAACTCATCCGGCTTTTCGATGGAATATTGGTGAAACTCCTTGTACGTCGCCATAAAGCTCCCTCTAATTAAGATTTCCTGCACTACAAAAATACTGAACGGACTATTGTTTTGGAGGATTCCGTTCAGTCAAACGGCGTTCGATCTCTGCCATCGGCAAAGCCAAACCCAATTCCTGATTGATCAGACCGATCAACGGCAACAACTGCCGGCCAAGCACCGCCAGATGCGGCTTGACCGGCTCCTGGCGGCCGGCGGCCAGCAATTCCAGCGCGTGATTGATCGAAATCGGCCGCGTCGCCGGCAAGACGCCGCCGGTATTGGTGCGATTGCCGCCGGCCGCCATCGCCTGCTGCATGCGTTGTCCGGCCAGATCGAGCAAGGCGCCGGCCGAACCAACCGCATCGACGGGCACACTGGCCAGCCCGATGCTAACCGTCAGCGCCACTGTCTGGCCCTGCACCGAAAGGCGCGCCACCTCGACAGCCTCGCGCACCCGCTCGGCAAAGGTTGCGCAAAATGCCGCCGCGGTGCCTGGCGAGACGACGGCGTACTGGCCGGCACCGAAATGTCCGAGACTGTCTTCCTGGCGCATCTTGCTCACCAGCATCTTGGCAAAGCGATTGCCCACCGCCTCGGCGACTTGTGGCCCCAGCCGTTCGCACATCCCGGCGAAACCGTCGAAGCCGAGCACCATCACGCTGGTTTCGACGCCATGCCGAGACGAATGCGACAAACCCTGGGCGGTCTGGAGTTCAACGAATTTCCGCGTGAACAAGCCGCTCACCGGATCCTGAACCATGCCCTCACGCCCGGTATCGAGGCTTTCCTGGGCATTCGACAGGGCCAGCAAATTATTCAAGCGAGTCAGCACCTCGGCGCTGCCGGCCCCCTTGGTAACAAAATCCGAAACGCCAAGCTCACGCGCCTTGAGGCGCTCCTCTTCGGTTTCCTCGCCGGAAACCAGGATGAAGGGCAACTGCTGCAAGCGGCGCAGCTTCGATGTCCGAACCCGCTCCAGCAACTCATAACCATTCAGCTTCGGCATCTGCAGGTCGGAAATCACGGCCCGGATCGAATGGTCGAGAACCAGCGTCTGCCAGGCCGCCTCGCCATCGCCCTCCTCACGAACCTCGTAAGCCCCCTTCAGATGCTTGATGAGCGACACCCTGACGACTCGCGAGTCGTCAACGACCAGGATGCGCGGCAGGTCAGCCACTTCAGCCTCCGGCAACGTCAACCACCACGCGACCCTTGGCCCGACCTGCTATGTATTCGTTGAAAGTAGCCGGCAATTCGTCCAGTGCAATGCACCGGGCCATGGCGGCCAGATGCGGCGGCCGCAGATCGCCGGCCAGGCGCTGCCAGACCCCGCTGCGATAGGGTTCGCGGATATAGCCGGAATCGACTCCGAGCAGCGAAACGCCGCGCAAAATGAAGGGCGCCACCGTGGTATTCAGCGACATGCTGGCCGCCAGACCAATACTGGCGATCGTCCCGCCCTGCTCCATCGTGCTGGCAATCCAGGCCAGGACATCGCCCCCCAGATTATCGACCGCCCCCGCCCAGCGCCCCCGGTCGAGCGGGCGGATTTTCGACAGATCGAGACTCTGGCGCAGCATGACTTCGGCGGCGCCCAGTCCGCGCAGGTAGTCGGCCTCGCTCTCCTTGCCGGTCAGCGCCACCACGTGATAGCCGCTCTTTGCCAGCATATCGACAGCCAGGCTGCCGACCCCGCCGGTTGCCCCGGTAACGATGACCGGCCCCTTGTCCGGGCGCAGACCGTTTTCCTCCATCCGCACAATGCCGAGGGCCGCCGTAAAGCCGGCCGTGCCGAGCGCCATGGCATCGAACAAGCTCAGGCCATCGGGCAGCGGAACAACCCAGTCGCCCGGCACGCGGGCAATTTCAGCATAACCGCCGTGATGCGCCACGCCGATGTCGAAACTGGTCGCAATGACCGGATCGCCGACCTTGAAGCGCGCATCGGAACTTTCGATAACCGTACCGGACAGGTCGATGCCGCCGACGCAGGGAAAGCGCCGAATGATCTTGCCGCTACCGGTTGCCGCCAGCGCATCCTTGTAGTTGACGCTCGAATAGGCGACACGAATGGTGACCGTACCGGGATCGAGCTGACTCTCGTCCATCTGGACGAAACCGCTGATTACCTTGCCGTCACGCTCCTCAATCAGCAGTGCCTTGAAGGGTTTCATCGTGTTCCTTACGCTGTGGGAAAGAAATTGTATTCATAATTACGGACTATGAACATAGTTACGGGGCGCGAATTTACCAAATCACCCCAAGTCTTTACAGATGCCTGTTTTTCCAATACATTCCGGCCCTATGCGTAAAGTAACTACCTCGTTTTTGCTCGCCTCCGCCCTGCTTTTCAGCGGCATCAGTGCCGCTTCCGCGGCGGAACAGAGCCGGAAACCGGACGAGCAGATGTCGTTCCTTGAACGTTACACCAACGCAGCCCAGGATGTCATCCTGCAAGGCCTGAAGCTGGTTGGCGTCCGTTACCGCCTGGGCGGCAACGACGAGAACAGCGGCCTCGACTGCAGCGGTTTTGTCCGCCTGGTGTTCAAGGACAGCATCGGTGCCTCACTACCCCGCACGGCCCGCGAAATGAGCGAAGTCGGCCAGCAGGTCAGCACCAGCGAGTTGAAACCGGGCGACCTGGTGTTCTTCAACACCATGCGCCGGACCTTCTCGCATGTCGGCATCTACCTTGGCGACAACCATTTCATGCATGCACCGCGCACCGGCGCCGAAGTCCGCGTTGAGAGCATGGAAAGCAGCTACTGGGTGCAGCGCTACAACGGCGCCCGACGAATTCTCGACGGAAACTGAAAACCAGCGGCTTGCGAACCGCTTTTTTTAACGCCTGCATTTAGTAACGTTTCTCATTTACAAACCATTTTTCGGCATGTAGACTGAAAAAACCTCATTCCCCATGGAGTTTTTCAGCATGAAATCAAGGTCTGTTCTGATTGCCGCCGCCATTGCCGCCCTGTCACACCCCACCTTCGCTGAAGACAAGATCCTCAACCTTTACTCGGCCCGTCACTATCAGACGGATGAGGCGCTCTACGCCAACTTCACGCAGCAGACCGGCATCAAGATCAACCGCATCGAAGGCAAGGAAGACGAACTGCTCGAGCGGATCAAGAACGAGGGCGCCAACAGCCCGGCCGATGTTTTCCTGACCGTCGACGCGGCCCGGCTGGCCAAGGCGCACGAACTCGGACTGTTTGCCCCGGTCGTTTCGAAATCGCTGGAATCCCGGATTCCGGCCCATCTACGCACCGAAGACTGGTTTTCCTTCTCGACCCGCGCTCGCGTCATCGTTTACAACAAAGCGGCGGTCAAGGCCGAGGACGTACAGAATTACGAAGATCTGGCCAATCCGAAGCTGAAAGGCAAATTCTGTTCGCGCTCCGGCTCGCACCCCTACAACCTCTCGTTGATGGCCTCGATCATCGCCCATCAGGGTGAAGCCAAGGCCGAAGAATTGGCACGCGGCATGGTCGCCAATTTCGCCCGCGCCCCGAAGGGCGGCGACACCGACCAGATCAAGGCGGTTTCAGCCGGCGAATGCGGCCTGACCATTTCCAACACCTATTACGTTGCCCGCCTGTTGCGCTCGACCAAACCGGAAGACCAGAAGCTGATGGCCAAGGTCGGCGTCGTTTGGCCCAACCAGGGAACGACCGGCACCCATATCAACGTTTCCGGCGGCGGCATGATGAAGACCGCACCGCACAAGGAAGCGGCCGTCAAGTTCCTCGAATACCTCGCTTCCGACCAAGCCCAGCGCTACTTCGCCGATGGCAACAACGAATGGCCGGTGGTGGACAGCGTCAAGGTGGCAAACCCGGCCCTCGACTCGCTCGGCAAGTTCAAGGCCGACAAATTGCCCGTCAAGAATCTGGCAATGTACCAAACCAAGGCCCAGATCATTTTCGATCGCGCCGGCTTCAATTAGTCATCACCCAGGGGCTTGCGAATAGGCGGAAGGCGGCCGGCTAGACCCGGCGCGCCGCCGTAATCTGCCGCGATAGCGCAATCAGCGGCAGCAAGCCCACCGCGACAATCGCCAGCGAGGCCGTCGATGCCTCGGCCAGCCGCTCATCGGAGGCCAGCGTGTAGGCCTGGGTGGCCAGCGTGTCGAAATTGAAAGGGCGCATGACGAGCGTCGCCGGCAGTTCCTTCATCACATCGACGAACACCAGCAGACCGGCAGTAAACAAGCTGCCGCGCAGGATCGGGGCATGTACCCGGCGCAGCGTTTCAGCCTGGCCGAGGCCAAGGCTGCGCGCTGCGTCATCCATGTTCGGCGTGATCTTGGCCAGACTGGACTCGACGGTATGCAGCGCGACCGCCAGAAAACGCACCAGATAGGCGTAGATCAGCGCGGCAATGCCGCCGGTCAACAGCAGACCGGGGTTGTAGCCGAACCATTGCTCCCACTGTCCGACCAGCCAGTTGTCGAGGCGCGTCACCGGGATCAGCACCCCCACCGCGATCACCGCCCCCGGCACCGCATAGCCAAGGCCGACCAGCCGGTTCAAGCCGTTGGCAAAAGCCGTTTTCGAGAGGCGGGCACCGTAGCCCATCAGCAGCGCCAGAAAAACGCCGATCACGGCGGTCGCACCGGCCAGCACGAAGCTGTTCCGGGCCAGCATCAGGAAGCGTCCACCAAACTGCGCATCGCCCTCGGTCAGCGCCATTTTGAGCAGCAGGACGGCGGGCAGAAGAAAGCCGAGCAGCAGCGGCAGCGCACAGGCGAGGACGGCCAATGCAGCCGGCACGCCGGACAGACGAGCCCCGGCCATCGGCCGGTTGCGGCCGGTGGTGTTGTGGTAGCGGGCCCGGCCGCGCGACACCCGTTCGGCCATCAGCAGGAAAAGCACGAAACCGAGCAGCATGGCCGCCAGTTGGGCCGCCGCGACGCGGTCGCCGAGCGAGAACCAGGCGCGGTAAATGCCGGTGGTGAAGGTATTGACGGCAAAATAGGCCACCGTCCCGTAGTCGGCCAGCGTTTCCATCAGCGCCAGCGCCACGCCGGCAACGATGGCCGGCCGGGCCAGGGGCAGCGATACCGAAAAGAACGCCCGCCACGGCCCCATGCCGAGCGTCCGCGCCGCTTCCAGCATGCCGCTGGCGCGTTCGAGAAAGGCGGTGCGGGCGAGCAGGTAAACGTAGGGGTAAAGCACGCAGACGAACATCAACATCGCGCCGGGCAAGGTGCGGATATCGGGGAACCAGTAGTCGCCATGCTCCCAGCCGAAAGTGTCGCGCAACGCCGTCTGGACCGGCCCGACGAACTGCAGGAAATCGGTATAGACGTAGGCCATCACATAGGCCGGCATGGCCAATGGCAGAACCAGCGCCCAATCGAAAATGCGCCGCCCGGGAAAATCGTGCATCGAGGTCAGCCAGGCCGTCGCGACGCCGAGCACGCCGACGCCGCAGCCAACCCCAAGGCACAGCCACAACGAATTCAGGATGTATTCCGGCAACACGGTCTGCGCCAGATGCGCCCAGGTGCTGCTCGTGCCGCTCACGAAGAGATTGAGGCCGACGCTCGCTACCGGCAGCCCGGCCAGCAGGGCGACGACGAAGCCGACGATCAACAGGGGAGAGTATTGGGCTGCGCGCATGGAAGTGAATGGGAATTATAATCGACCGCTATGGCCCAACTTGAACTAAATGGCGTTGTTCAGCGCTACGGCAAACACACCGTTGTCGACGGGGTGAATTTCTATCTGGAACAAGGGAAAATCGCCTGCCTGCTGGGCCCGTCGGGCTGCGGCAAGACCACGCTGCTGCGCTGCATCGCCGGTTTCGAGGATATTGCCGATGGCGAAATCCGCCTGCGCGACGAAGTGGTCAGCTCCGTCGGCCAGCGCGTCGCCCCGGAAAAGCGGCGGATCGGCATGGTCTTCCAGGACTACGCGTTGTTTCCGCACCTGACCATCGAACAAAATGTCGCCTTCGGACTCGGTCGCAACCCGACCGAAGATATCCATCTGCGCGTTCGCCAGTTGCTGGCGACGGTCGGCCTGTCCGGGCAAGGCGAAAAGTATCCGCATGAACTCTCCGGCGGCCAGCAACAGCGCGTTGCCCTGGCCCGGGCGCTGGCGCCACGGCCGGAACTGATCCTGCTTGACGAGCCCTTCTCTAATCTCGATGTCGGCCTGCGCGAGCGGCTCTCGGTCGAAGTGCGCGAAATTCTCAAGCGCGAAGGGTCGACCGCCGTGATGGTCACCCACGACCAGAACGAGGCATTCGCCATGGCCGACGAAATCGGCATCATGTACGAAGGACGCATCCAGCAATGGGACATCCCGTACAACCTGTACCACCGGCCGGCCAACCGCTTCGTTGCCGACTTCATCGGCCAGGGCGTGCTGGTCACCGGCACGGTTGGCGACAACAACAGCGTCCGCATGGAACTGGGCACCCTGGTTTCCGACACCCCGGTCGAATGCAGCGAGACCTGCGACCATTGCGACAACGGCTGTCGCGTCGACATCCTGCTGCGCCCCGACGACATCGTGCATGACGATGCCAGCCCGGTGCACGCCGAAGTGCTGCACAAAGCCTTCCGCGGCGCCGACATCCTGTACACGTTGCGCCTGGCCAGCGGCACCGAGGTCCTGTCGCTGGTGCCTTCGCATCACAACCATGCGCTGGGCGAAAAGATCGGCATCCGGCTCGATGCCGACCATGTCATCGCCTTCAAGAAGCATGACGAATGCACTGATCCCGCCTGCGAGATCAAGCTCGAACAGCAACCCCGGCCAATCACCTGGCTGGCCGAAAACGCCCCCCGCTAAACGCGACCCCGCTTGATGATTCCCTTTCTCGGTCCGCATTCGACATTCCCGCCGGTCGAGACCGCCCGGGAAGACATGGGCGGGCTGGTGGCGATTGGCGGCGACCTCTCTCCGGACCGTCTGCTCAACGCCTATCGGCAAGGCATTTTCCCGTGGGGCACCGTCGAGGGCCACCCGCTTTGGTACAGCCCCGACCCGCGCATGGTGCTTTTTCCCGAAGAGTTCCGCCTCACCCGCTCGCTGCGCAAGACGCTGCGTGCCGGCCGCTTTGAAGTCCGTTTCGACAGCAACTTCGCCGGGGTCATTGCCGGCTGCGCCGAAACGCCGCGCCCCGGGCAGGACGGCACCTGGATTTCGCCGGACATGATGGGCGCCTACATTCGTTTGCACGAACTTGGCTGGGCGCACTCGGTCGAAACCTACAGCGAGGGCCATCTGGTTGGCGGTCTGTACGGCCTCGCCATCGGGCGGATGTTCTATGGCGAATCGATGTTCTCTCACCGCAGCGACGCCTCGAAGATCGCCTTCGCTCACCTTATCCGCTACCTTGTCACGCATGAGTTCGCCATGATCGATTGCCAGATGCGTACCGAGCACCTTGCCTCCCTGGGTGGCCGCGAAATTCCGCGCTCGGATTTCCTGAGCCACTTGCAGGCACTGACCGGCGAAGCGGGATCGCGCGCCCGGTGGTCAGCCGCCGATCTGGCGCTGGACTGGTAACCATGGCCCGCCCGGACGACGCAGCGCTACCCTTCTCGCTGCTCCAGTTCTACGCCACCTCGCCTTATCCGTGCAGCTATCTGCCGGAGCGTCAGGCACGCTCGCAGGTCGCCACGCCGGCCCACCTGATCAATGCCGAAATCTACAGTTCACTGGTCCGCGCCGGCTTCCGGCGCAGCGGCATCTTTACCTACCGGCCGCGCTGCGACAATTGCCAGGCCTGCACACCGGTCCGCCTGCCGGTGGCCGAACTGCAACTGCGCCGCAGCCAGCGCCGGGCGGTGAAGAAACACGGCAATCTGAAAGCGCTCGAGTTGCCGCTGGTCTTTCTCGACAAACACTACGCCCTCTACAACCGCTACCAGCAGGCCCGCCACCCCGGCGGCGGCATGGACGAGGACAGCCACGAGCAGTACGCCCAGTTCCTGCTGCAAAGCCGCGTCGATACCCGGCTGATCGAGTTTTCCGAAGACGGCGTAGTGCGCATGGTCAGCCTGATCGACGTGCTCGACGACGGGCTGTCCTCGGTTTACACCTTCTACGACCCGGCAATCGCCGGCGCCAGCTACGGCGTCTACAACATCATCTGGCAAGTCAGCCAGTGCGAGGCGCTCGGCCTGCCTTACCTGTACCTCGGCTACTGGATTGCCGAAAGCCGGAAAATGGCCTACAAGAAAGACTTCCAGCCCATCGAAGGTCTCGTCGATGGGCAATGGCAACGCCTCACGGACACCGCATGAAACGCTACCTGCTCCCTTTCCTTCTGCTCCCGCTGACCGCACTCGCCGCCGGCGAGCGCCTGCCCTACGCCTGCGACAATGGCAGCCGCATCGACATCTCGTTTGCCCCGGCCGGCGATGGTCCACCGCAAGCCACCCTGCACTTCTCCGATAGCGAACTGACGCTGCCGCAAGTCCCGGCCGCCTCCGGCGCGCTGTACCGGGCCGACAACATCCGCCTGCAGACCCAGGGCGACGAAGCGATTTTCGACGACGGCAAGGGCAACACCCGCCGTTGTACCCAGGGCACCACCCCGCCGCCCCAGGCCACGGCAACGCCGGCCAGCAGCAGCTTCCTCGACATTGCCGGCAGCATCACCTACCGCCAGCGCATCGCCCTGCCGCCCGATGCCATCCTGATCGTCCGCATTCAGGACATCGCCCGGGCCGGTGGCCGAGCCCGCCAACTGGCCGAGCAACGCATCGAACTCGGCGGCCGGCAGGTGCCGATCCCCTTCGCCGCCACCATCGACCGCGACCTGATCGGCAAGAAGGCCCAGGTCACCGTGTCCGCCCGCATCGAGCGGCGCGGCAAGCTGCTGTTCGTCAGCGACAAATCCTACCCGGCGCTGCACAACGGCCAGCCACTGCATGTCGCCATGCAGCTCAAGCAGGTCGGCAGTGGCAAGGCGCGCTAGGCACCTCGGCGGGCTGATCGCGGTATGCATCGCGGCCACGGCGCAGGCGCAAAGCGTCGTCTGCCACCTGAGTTACGGCGGTGAAACGCAGGTCGTCGAAGCCCGGCCGAGCACCGATCCCTACAGCGTGGCGCCAGTTGCCGTCGGCTCCTACTTCCTGTTCCGCATCGTTTTCCGTCAGGAACCGGCCGACCTTGCCGGCATCAAGCTCTACGCCTATGCCGATCGCGACGCCGGCCCGGTGCTCATCCACCAGGCCAGCTACCGTTATCCGCCGGCCGCCACCCTGCCGCACGGCGATGCCCCGCGGCAGCCGGGCTACGGCTTCAGCGGCTTGCACTTCGTCTATGAACCGGTGCGCGACGGCGAACTGCAATACTGGTGCGAGCTGAAGGACGCGGCAGCGAAATGAGTCAAAGCCTCTACCCCACCACCAAGATGAGAAAGCCATGGCTGGCGGCAATCGCCGTTCTGCTCGCTTTCAACCTGCATGCCGAGCCGGTCACGTTGATCTTCGCCGGCGACATCATGCTCGACGACGGCCCCGGCCGCCTGATCGGCCAAGGCGGCGACCCGCTGCAGCCCTTCGCGAGCATCCTCAAGGAAGCCGACTACCGGATCGGCAATCTCGAATGCCCGATTGCCGAAAGCGGTAGCCCGCAGGACAACAAGATCTACAACTTCCACGCCAAACCGCGCGTGCTGCCGGCGCTGCAAGGCCGCTTCGATGCCGTCGCGCTGGCCAACAATCACTCCGGCGACTACGGTCGCGACGCCTTCCTGGAAACCATCCGCCATCTCGACAACGCCGGCATCGCCCATTTCGGCGGCGGCCGCAATCTCGGCGAAGCCCACCGGCCGCTATGGATCGACCGCAAGGGCCTGAAGATCGCCGTGCTCGCCTACAACGAATTCAAGCCGCGCGCCTTCGAAGCCGGCGCCAACTGGCCGGGCATCGCCTGGAGCGAGGACGATCAGGTGATCGCCGACATCCGCGCCGCCAAGGCGGCCGGCGCCGATCTGGTCATCCCCTTCATGCACTGGGGCTGGGAAAAGGAAACCCAGCCGGGCGAGCGGCAGAAAACGCTGGCCCGCCGAATGATCGACGAAGGCGCCGCGCTGGTCGTCGGCGGCCACCCGCACGTCACCCAGGGCGCCGAAACCTACAAGGGCAAACCGATCATCTATAGCCTCGGCAATTTCGTTTTCGACGGCTTCGACTACGCCAACGCCCAACGCGGCTGGCTGCTCCGCCTGAGGCTCGACAAATCCGGCGTGATCTTCTGGGACACCCTCGCCGCGCAGATGGACAACGACGGCACCCCCTGGCCGGTCTCCGGCACCTTCACGCCTTGCGGGCGAGGTGGCGACGAGTTGGTGGCCGAGTGCGCGAACCCATAGCTTGACGCCCATGATCATTGAGCGCACGATCATGCGCATGAATATACACAGAGGCTTATCATGCTGACCAGCGAACTCAACACCGGCCGTAAAGGCCGCCTCTCCCTTTCGATCAGCCAGGAACTGCTGGAGCGCCTGGAACCGTACAAGCAGCAGATCAATCTCTCCGCTCATGCCGAGAAACTATTCAGCGATCTGCTGGAAACCCTGGAAAACCGTAGCTGGCTGGAACGAAATTCCGAGGCGCTCGTCCAGCACGGCAAGCTGATCGCCCAGACCGGCCTGGCCGGCGAAGAATTCGACCGCATCTGACCGATGCCGCAGTTCGACATCTTCCCGAACCCTGGCCAGAAAAAAGCCGAGATTCCCTACCTTCTGGTCATCCAGAACAACCATATCAGCAGTCGAACCGGCGCCTCGGTTGTCATCCCGCTACGCGCCGATGCCCCGCCGGTGGAAATCATGTGTCCGCTCGTCGAAGTACCCGGCTCCGGCAGCTTCGTCCTGTCCGCCGACGAAATATTCGCTATCGACAACAGTCGCCTGCGCGACCCGGTCGGCGCGTTAAGCATTGCCGACCGCGCCAAAATCAAGCCAGCCATAGACAAGCTCATCGGCGAATATTAGGGCGGGTTAGAATCCCGTCATGCAAATCGACCAATTCCTCAGCCGCTGGCGCCATGCCGGCGGCTCCGAACGCGCCAATTACCAGCTTTTCATCGCCGATCTCTGCGACCTTCTGGAAGTCGACAAACCCCAGCCGGCGAACGTAGACACTCGAGACAACCCTTACGTCTTCGAGCGCCGGGTCGTCTTTCACCACGGCGATGGCAGCACCAGTAACGGTTTCATCGACTGCTACAAGCGCGGCAGCTTCATCGGCGAAGCCAAGAAAATCCGCGCCGGCGCCGAAACCCGCATGTTCGACGACGCCATGCTGCGCGCCCGCGGCCAGGCCGAAAACTACGCCCGCCACCTGCCCGCCGACGAAGGCCGGCCGCCCTTCCTGGTCGTCCTCGATGTCGGCCACGTCATCGAGCTTTACGCCGAATTCACCTGCACCGGCGGCAGCTACACGCCCTTTCCCGATCCGCGCAGCCACCGCATCAAGCTCGACGATCTCGCCCGGCCGGAAATCCGCGCCCGTCTCAAGGCCGTCTGGAGCGACCCGCACAGCCTCGACCCGGCGCGCCGCACCGCCCGCGCCACGCGCGACATCGCGGTGCGCCTGGCGCGCGTTGCCCAGTCGCTGGAAGGCAAATACCCACCCGAGCGCGTCGCCGCCTTTCTCTCGCGCTGCCTGTTCTCGATGTTTGCCGAAGACGTCGGCCTGCTGCCCAAGATCGACAACGAAGGCGCCTTCACCGGCCTGCTCAAGACCCTGCACAACGCGCCGGAACAATTCGTGCCGCTGGTCGCCGAACTGTGGAAGGCGATGGACGAAGGCCAGTTCTCGGTCGCCGTGCGCGCCCAGTTGCCACGCTTCAACGGCAAGCTGTTCAAAAATCCCGAAGTTTTACCGGTCGACCGGGCGCAAATCGAACTTTTGCTCGAAGCCAGCCGCGCCGACTGGGCCGAAGTCGAACCAGCCATTTTCGGCACCCTGCTCGAAAGCGCCCTCAACCCGCTTGAACGCCACGACCTCGGCGCGCATTACACGCCGCGCGCCTACGTCGACCGCCTGATCCTGCCCGCCGTCATCGAACCGCTGCGCGCCGACTGGCACGACACCCAGGCCGCCGCGCTGCTGCTCGCCAACGAAGACAAGCTCAGTCAAGCCGCCGACCTCGTCCGCACCTGGCACCACAAGCTGTGTAACATCCGCGTCCTCGACCCGGCCTGCGGCTCCGGCAACTTCCTCTACGTCACGCTCGAGCACATGAAGCGCCTCGAAGGCGAAGTGCTCGACACCCTGGCCCAGCTGGGCGACACGCAGCAACGCCTGGAAGTCGAAGGCCTCACCGTCGACCCGCACCAGTTCCTCGGCCTCGAAATCAACCCGCGCGCCGCCGCCATCGCCGAAATGGTGCTGTGGATCGGCTACCTGCAATGGCATTTCCGCACCCAGGGCAGCGGCCTGCCGCCCAGCCCCATCCTGCGCGACTTCAAGAACATCGAATGCCGCGACGCCGTGCTCGCCAGCGATGCCGTCGAATTCGCCACGGACGCCTCCGGCAAGCTGCTCAGCCGCTGGGACGGGCGCACGACCAAGCCGCACCCGGTCACCGGCGAGCCGGTGCCGGACGAAAGCGCGCAAGTGCCGCTCGAGCGCTACAGCAACCCGCGCCCGGCCGCCTGGCCGCAGGCCGACTACATCGTCGGCAACCCGCCCTTCATCGGCAACAAGCGCATGCGCGACGCCCTCGGCGATGGCTACACCGAGGCCCTGCGCGCCGCCTGGCCGGAGGTGCCGGAATCGGCCGATTTCGTGATGTTCTGGTGGCACCACGCCGCCGGCCTGACCCGCCACGGACATGCCAAACGCTTCGGCTTCATCACCACCAACAGCATCACGCAGACTTTCAACCGCCGCATCCTCGAACAGCACCTCAACGGCGAACCGCCGCTCAGCCTCGCCTGGGCCATTCCCGACCACCCCTGGGTCGATGCCACCAGCGGCGCCGCCGTGCGCATCGCGATGACCGTCGCCCAGCCCGGCGACGCGCCGGGAACGCTGCAAACCGTCGTTGAAGAAGGCGGAGCGGAAGCCGATGCCGTGCACATTGAACTGACCGAGAAAACCGGCCGCATCCACGCCGACCTAACCATTGGCGCCGATGTTGTTAGCGCAAAACAACTACGTGCCAACGAAATGATTTCGTCAATGGGCTTCATGCTCGCGGGTTCGGGCTTCATCGTTCCCGCCGAAGAAGCCATCAAATTACATCCCTGCGACCGTATCCGCCCCTACCGCAATGGCAAGGACTTGACCGACAAGCCCCGCGGAGCACTTCTTATCGACTTTTTTGGCCTGACTGCCGACGAAGCACGCAGCCGCTACCCGGCGGCCTACCAGTGGATACTTGAGCGTGTCAAACCAGAACGCGACCACAACAACCGGCCCCGCCTAAAAAGTCAATGGTGGCTATTCGCTGAATGTCGAAAAACACTGCGCTCAGCGATTGCCGGTCAGCCCCGTTACATCGCCACCGTCGAAACAGCCAAGCACCGGCTTTTCCAGTTCCTCGACGCTGACATTGCACCTGATCATCGGCTAATCTGCATTGCGCTGACCGACGCCTTCTTCCTCGGAGTGCTCTCCTCGCAGGTGCACATCGTTTGGGCACTGGCTGCTGGAGGCACCTTGGAAGACCGCCCGGTCTACAACAAATCCCGCTGCTTCGATCCCTTCCCCTTCCCCGCCGCCAGCCCCGAGCAGCAAGCCCGCATCGCCGCCCTCGCCGAGCAACTCGATGCCCACCGCAAGCGCCAGCAGGCGGCGCATCCCGAACTGACGCTGACGGGCATGTACAACGTGCTGGGCAAATTGCGCTCTGGCGAGGCGTTGACCGCCAAGGACAAGGCCATCCACGAAATGGGTCTGGTGGCCGTGCTGCGCCAGTTGCACGACGAACTCGACGCCGCCGTGCTTGCCGCCTACGGCTGGTCCGATCTCGCACCGGACGACAGCGCCGCGCTGCTCGAACGCCTAGTCGCGCTCAACACCGAACGCGCCCGCGAAGAAGCCGGCGGCCTGATCCGCTGGCTGCGCCCCGACTTCCAGCATCCGGGCGCCGCCGCGCCCCCGGCCGGCCAGCCGGTCGACACGCCGCAACAGGGCAAAATGGTTTTGCCCGAAAATCCGCCGTCGACCGCCACACCCGCCGCCGGCAGCAAACGCCCTTGGCCGCCCGGCCTGCCCGAACAGGTCCGCGCCATCGCGGACGTACTACAAAGCACTCCGCAAAACGAAACAGCCCTTGCCGCGTGCTTCTCAGGCAAAGGCCCATGGAAAAAACGACTTCCCGAAATCCTCGCCATGCTAGCCGCCCTTGGCCGCGCTAAAGAGGCTGAAGGTGGATGGGTTGGTTAAACAACCGCTAATCTGGAGCTACTTACATGAACGAATTCGCAAACCCTGCTAAACGACTGTCTCGTTTGATCGAGATTGTCGTACACAAGCAAGACAGCACTTCGAGTGCGGCAGTCTGGGCAGATGCATTCGGTCTTGATGCAGCGAAAGCGCAAACAGATCCACATGAGGTGATAGCCAAACTCATGATATTGCGTAATGAGATCGACCTCGTTGAAAAACTGATGTCCTCAACCTCATTCTCGAAAGGACTCTATGAACCCCACTTGCAGCGAGTTCGTTCGACAGTATCCCTAACAAATATAAGCGCCACCTGGAACAACCACAAAAGCCAACTACCAGCCGATACACGGCTAGCACTCAGGTATTGCGCTGAGATACTGCCCGCCGAACCTGAGATATCGATGGAAGAACTACAAGGGGTTCTTGACTCTGTCCATCGCCTACGGGGAGAAATTGAACAATCCGAAATAACACAGGCAGTTCGTGAATTCTTACTAAGCCAACTTGCGATCATCGAAAAAGCCATTCATGACTATCCGATCCGAGGAGGGATAGCCATAAAGAGTGCATTTAAAGATGGGCTTGCCGATTGTGCGGCACACGCAGAAACCGTTTCCGCTGAAGGGAATAAAGCCAATATCTCAAGAGTTGGCAGAATCTGGAGTGACTTCAAGTCGGCAGGCAAGGAACTCGTGGAAGCTGATCGAGTCGCCTCTAGCCTAGTCGGCTTAACGGAGAAAGGGCATGCCCTTCTAAATCTTTTCAACTGAGATGGTGCGCGTGATCAACCCGAAAAACTGCGGCCAACTGCTGCTGCCCGGCAAACGGCCAACCCTGCTTGACCCGCCGGCCATCCGGCGCGCCGCCTTTCAGATCGATAAGCTGGCCCAGGCCGCGACTCCCGAATGAAGCTTGTTCATGTTCAATTCCAAACGCCCACGTAGCGGCCTGCCCGAATGGGACGGCCAGCAATTCGCCTTCGACGACCCGCGTATCCCCTTGCCGATTCGCCAGTCCCTAGCCAGACTGGCCCAGGCCGACGACCGGCTTTATTTCGCGGACACCGACACCGGCGGCGAATGGTGGTTGCTGGACGAGGCGGAAAACTTGATCGAATCATTCTGCCTAAGAGATTGAACATGACGGTCAACAAGATGCGCGGGATTCAGGGCGATGAGTTTCTGCTGTCACTTGACAACGGATTGCCCAAGAAACTCACCCTCCAACATACCTCCCAGGAGACCAACCATGGATAGCCGTTACCTCGACGACCTGACGCCCGGCCAGCAATTCACTACGCCGGGCGTGACGCTGACTGAAGCCGAGATCATCGATTTCGCCTGGCGTTACGATCCGCAGCCGTTCCACCTCGATGCCAATGCGGCGGCCGAATCGCCTTACGGCGGACTGATTGCCAGCGGGTTCCAGAGCCTGGCGATCTGCTTCAGGCTGTTCATCCAGTCCGGCGTCCTGGCCGAGTCGAGCATGGGTTCGCCGGGCATCGACGAATTGCGCTGGCTGGCGCCGGTCCGGCCGGGCGATACGCTACACAGCGAAATCGAGGTGCTGGAAGTGCGGCCCTCGGCATCAAAGGCGGACCGCGGCATTGCCCGACTGAAGTATCAGGCGATCAACCAGCGTGGCGAAGCGGTGCTCAGCTTCATCGTCATCCACCTGCTGCGCCGCCGCCCGAATCGCTGAGATCATCGTCCCCGAGCGCGCCGAGCCATACCCAAGATATGACTGAAGTGCTAGATTGGCGGTCTGGCCTGGTCGTCAATAAATCATTCATCGCGGCTCAGGCGCACCAGGGGAAATCATGCATCAACGCCAAGCGCTGCCGGCTCTGACCGTCGCAGCCATCGGGGTCGTCTTCGGCGACATCGGCACCAGCCCGCTCTACGCCTTGAAGGAAATTTTCAACGGTCATCACCCGATCCCGGTTACGCCGCAAAACATTCTCGGCGTCCTGTCGCTGGTCTTCTGGTCGATCATCGTGCTGGTCACCATCAAGTATGTGGCGATCATCATGCGCGCCGACAACCGCGGCGAAGGCGGCTCGCTGGCCCTCCTCGCCTTGGTCACCGAACGCGCCAAGAATCCGCGCCTGGCGTGGATCGTCACGCTGCTCGGCATCTTCGCGGCGGCGTTGTTCTACGGCGACAGCATGATCACGCCGGCCATTTCGGTGCTTTCCGCCGTCGAGGGCCTGGAGATCATCACCCCGACGCTGAAGCCCTACGTCATCCCGATCACGCTCGCCATCCTGACCGGCCTGTTCTTCATCCAGAAGCGCGGCACCGGCACCGTCGGCCTGTTCTTCGGTCCGGTCATGGTCGCCTGGTTCAGCATCCTCGGCGCCTTGGGCGTCATGCAGATCGCGCAGAACCCGCACGTGCTGGAGGCCCTGAACCCGATCTTCGCGATCTATTTCATCGTCACCTATCCCGGCCTCGCCTTCCTGGCGCTCGGCTCGGTCGTACTCGCCGTGACCGGCGGTGAGGCGCTGTACACCGACATGGGCCATTTCGGGCGCTTCCCGATCCGCCTCGCCTGGTTCGGCTTCGTCATGCCAGCCCTGGTCCTCAACTACTTCGGCCAAGGCGCCTTGCTGCTCATCGATCCGGCCGCCATCCAGAGCCCCTTCTTCCATCTGGCGCCGGACTGGGCGATCGTGCCGATGGTCTTCCTCGCCACCATGGCCACCGTGATCGCCTCGCAGGCGGTCATCTCGGGCGCCTTCTCGGTAGCCCGCCAATCGATCCAGATGGGCCTCTTGCCGCGCATGCAGATCATCCACACCTCGGGCATGGAAGAAGGCCAGATTTACGTACCCTTCACCAACTGGTCGCTGTATCTGGCGGTCGTCGCGCTGGTCATCGGCTTCAAGAATTCCTCCAACCTCGCCGCCGCCTACGGCATCGCCGTCACCGGCACGATGCTGATCGATACCATCCTGGTCGCCTTCGTTATGGTGCTTTTGTGGAAGTGGAACCGTGTCGTTGTCTTCATCGTCGCCGGTGCCCTGCTCACCGTCGACCTCGCCTTCTTCGCCGCCAATGCGATCAAGATCCCCGAGGGCGGCTGGTTCCCGATTGCCATGGGTCTGGTTTCCTTCACCGTGCTGACCACCTGGCGGCGCGGCCGCGCCCTCGTTTCGCAGGAAATGGCCAAGCAAAGCATCCCGATGGACGACTTCCTGCAAAGCATCGACGACGTCCACCGCATAGACGGTACCGCCGTTTTCATGACCAGCGCCAAGGATGGCGTACCGCCGGCCCTGCTGCACAACCTGAAGCACAACCAGGTACTGCATGAGCGGGTGGTCTTGCTCACGGTGCAGACAATGGCCACCCCGCATGTCAACGACATGGACCGCATCTACCTGCATCGGATGAGCCGTGGCTTCATCCGCCTGATCGTCCGTTACGGTTTTATGGAAAGTCCGGACGTACCGGGCGCGCTCGAGCAATGCAAGCGCTTCGGCGAACGTTTCGACATCATGGAAACGACGTTCTACCTCTCCCGCGAAACCATCGTACCATCGATGACCAAGCGCATGCAGCCGCTCCGCGCCCGCCTGTTCGCCGTGATGTCGAAAAACGCCACCAGCGCCAGCGACTTCTTCCATATTCCGACCAACCGCGTCGTCGAACTAGGGACGCAGCTGGTGATCTGAAGGCGCCGGGCAAGCCAACAACGAAGCCCGGACGGCTGACGAAGCGAACGCCTCTTTGGGACGCTCGCCACCCCTTCGCCTTCACACGCCTGATGATTTAGCGCGCGGTCGTTGTTGCGACGGGAGCCCCCGGCTGGGCAACCCACTCGCTCCATGAGCCGGGATAAAGCGCGGCATCCCCGAGCCCGGCAATTTCCATGGCCAGTAGATTGTGGCACCCCGTTACACCGGAACCGCACTGGTTGATGACTTGGCCACTGTTCCAGACACCAAGAACAGTGGCGAATTCAGCGCGAAGTTGGTCCGGATGCTTGAAAAAGCCGAAAGCATCGAGGTTGTCCCGGAAAAAGCGATTCACCGCATCGGGAATGTGTCCGACAACCGGATCGATCGTTTCATTCTCACCGCGGAATCGGTCCGGCGCACGCGCATCGATCACCAATGCCCGACGGGAGGCAATATTTTCGCGAACGTCGTCGAAGTTCGCGGTCCTGACCAGGCTGGCCCCGGCGGAAAACTCGGTGCGTTGCCTCCGGCTCCCGGCGCTCCCGTTTGTCGTCTCGTAACCGGCCTGTCGCCATCCTTCCAGACCACCGTCGAGCACCGCAACCTTGCCATGCCCGATCCAGCGAAGCAGCCACCAGAGACGGGCGGCATAAGGACCGCCGGCATTATCGTAAGCGACGACTTGGGTGTCGTTGCCGATCCCGAGTTCCCGGACCCGCTCGATGAAGGCATCCCGATCGGGGAGCGGGTGCCTGCCGTTGCCTCCGGTCTTGGCACCGCACAGATCGCGGTCAAGGTGCACATAGATGGCACCGGGAATATGAGCCTGTTGATAGACCAGATATCCCTGCCCGGGATTCTGCAGATCGAACGAACAATCGGCGACCAGGAGATCGTTCGGGGACGAGCCGCTCAGGCCGGACAAGACTTGTGCGGAAATAAGGTGATCAGGTTTGCGGGCGAATGAGGTCATCGGTTGATATCGTCTGGTTGCCGCTGACAAGGCAGCGGATCGAAAATGGCGGACAGGCGCATCGCCGGCCTGTCCGCCGATACGGCGATTACAGCGGGACGAACCTGCCGTCGCGGACGGTGAGTACAACGCCGTCGTAGGCTGGTGTGCGCGTTGTGGTCTGGGTCAGCGATCCGTTACCCAGCACGGTGGGCAGATTCTTGATGCCGGCAAGCCCCTTGCGGATCGATTCCGGGCTGTAATCCGGCCCGGCAGTCTTGATCGCGGCGGCAGCGGTCTTGAAGACGGTGTAACCGATCGCGGCGAAATTGTCGGGTTCGATGCCGTACTTCTTCTTGTAGGCGCTGACAAACTCCTGATTCAGCCGGGAAGGATTACCGATGAAGTAATCCGAGGTAAAAATCACGCCTTCCACCGCCGAGCCGCCCACCTTCAGGAACTGGTGCGAACCGGCGGAAGGCGTTGCGACGATACGTACCGAAGGCGGCAGGCCGGCCTGTTTTGCCTGAATGATGATGTTGGCCGTGACTTCGCCGGTGGTCGATATGACCAGGGTGTCGATATTCTGTGCCACGACCTTGGTGACGAGTGCGCTGAAGTCGGTGTCAGCACCGACGATGGTTTCCTCCAGCACCGTCTTGACGCCGGCCTGCTCGAGGCGCCCTTTGACGCCGTCCTTCTGCTGTACGTAGGATTCGTTATCGCGGTTGAAGATATAGGCGACGCGCTTGGGCTGGTAGTCCTTCAGATAGCGCAGCGCCAGGCTTTCCATGATCTTCGCCGGCGCGGCGTTGGCTTTGAAAATCCAGTCGCCGATCACTGCCACGTCGCCCGAGGCTTGGGTCAGGGCAGGAATCTTCTTGCTCTGGGCAATAGGCAGATAGGCCTGGGCTTCCACGGTCGAGGTCGAACCCAGGATCAGCACGGCCTTGTTGGTGTTGATGAAGCGATTTACCAGATTCACGGCCTGATTCTTGTCGCTGTTGGTGTCTTCCAGCAGCAATTTTATCTTGGCGGAACCGAGCTCGCCGGACTTGGCGACCTCCTCGGCGGCCAGCGTGATGCCGTTGCGCGCCGGCAGGTTGGCGAAGGAGAAGATGCCCGACGACGAAATCGGCACGCCGACCACGACCTCTTGCGCATGCGCGGGTGTGGAGAGCAGGGTCGAGGCCGTCAGTGCGGCCGCAGAAAGAAAGGGGATCAGGTGTTTCTTCACGATGAATGACTCCAGGGGGTAAGAGAGACGAACAGGTTCAAACTGCCGCATCGGCCGACGCGGCACCCTCCACCGAGGGCAGGTAGTGCTCGATGATGCGCGGGTCGTGGCGCAAATCCTGGCTGGGGCCGTCAAGGACGATGCGGCCGTGCTCCATGACGTAGGCGCGGTCGCTGACGGCCAGCGCCAGACTGGCGTTCTGCTCGACCAGCAGAATGGTCAGGCCGCATTGCCGCAGGGTCTGCAAGGCCTCGAAGACCTGATTGACGACGATCGGCGCGAGCCCCAGGCTGGGCTCGTCGAGCACCAGCAGGCGCGGTCCGCCCATCAGTGCGCGGCCGATGGCGAGCATCTGCTGCTGCCCGCCGCTCAGCGTGCCGGCCTTCTGCCGGCTGCGCTCGTGCAGGATCGGAAACAGGGCATACACATCATCCAGCGCGTGGCGCGACTCGCGCCCGGCCAACGCCTGGCGTCCCAGCAGCAGGTTGTCTTCGACGGTCAGCGGGCCCAGCACCTGGCGCCCTTCCGGCACCTGAAGCAATCCGGCGCGCGCCACTTTGTCGGCACGCCAGCCGGTGATGTCCTGGTCGAAGAAATGTACCGTGCCGCCCACAGGCCGCAGCAGGCCACTGATGGTGTTGAGCAGTGTGCTCTTGCCGGCGCCGTTGGGGCCGATGAGTGCGATCAGTTCGCCCGGCTCCACGTGCAGCGAAGCCTCGCGTACCGCCCGGATGCGGCCGTAGGACGTGGCGAGCTTGTTCAGTTTCAGCATGATCGATCAACCTCCCAGATAGGCCGCGACCACCGCCGCCTCAGCCCGCACTGCATGCGGCTCGCCGGAGGCAATCAGGCGCCCGGCATCGAGCACATGCAGTTCCTGGCACAGCGACATGACGAAGCGCATGTTGTGTTCGATCAGCAGCACCGCCAGGCCATCGGCGGCCAGCACGCTGAAAATCTCGCCGAGCGCATCCGCCTCGCGGTCGTTCATCCCGGCAACGGGTTCATCGAGTAGCAACAGGCGCGGCCCGGTGGCCAGCGCGCGCATCATCTCCACACGCCGCTGGTGGCCATAGGACAGATTACCGGCGGCTTGGTCAGCGTATTGCAGCATGTTGAACTGACGCAGCAGTTCGGCAGCCCGCTCGCCCAGCTCGGTGGTTTCCCGGCGGGCCGCCGGCATGCCGAGCAGCGCAGCCAGCCAGGAACTGCGTTCATGGCGGTGGAAACCCGCCACCACGTTGTCCAGCACGCTGGCCTCCTTCAGCAGGCGGATGGTCTGGAAGGTGCGTGCAATGCCATGGCGGGCCACTTCGGCCGGCTCGATCGTCGAGATGTCCTTGCCGTCCAGGTGAATCGTCCCCTGCGTGGGGCGCAACAGCCCGCTGATCAGATTGACCATCGTGGTCTTGCCTGCGCCGTTGGGGCCAATCAACCCGGTAATCCGCCCGGGCAACACCGAGAACGACACATCACCGACCGCCAGCAGGCCGTCGAACTGGCGGCTCACGTTGCGCAGGATCAATCCGCTCATGGCGTCACCTCGGCCGGTGGGTGCGCGGCCTTGCGCTGGCGCCAGTGGAGGATTACCGAATCGACCACGCCGGACGGCCAGTAGATGATAGCCAGAACCATCAGTACGCCGTTGACCGCCAGACGATAGTCCGCCAGTGGCCGCGCCACTTCCGGCAACAGGGTGAGGATCAAGGCTCCGACCAACGGGCCGAGTACCGCGTTACGGCCGCCCAGCACCACGAAGCTGAGCGCGGCGATCAGCAGCGGAAAACCAAAATCCTCCGGCACCAGCGAGTAATTGCGATAGGCGATCAGCCCGCCCCCCAGGCCGCCCAGTGCGCCACTGAGCACGAAGGCCAGGCGCTGGTAGCCAACCACCGAGATGCCCAGCGACACCGCCACCGTCTCATCCTGGCGGATGGTGTCGAAGGCGCGGCCGATACCAGTGCGCGATACCGCCCGCAGCACGTATAGAACGATGGCCAGTACGACCAGCAGATGGCCGAGGTGTACCAGCTTGGGAATGCCGTTCAGGCCCAGCGCCCCTCCGGTCAGCGATTCCCAGTACAGCCCGATGGACATGACGATTTGCACGAAAGCTAGCGTGGCAATGGCCTGAAACACTCCGCGCAGGCGGGCCAGCGGCCAGGCCAGCACGAGGCCGGCGGCGGCGCCGAGCAGCGCGGCGGCGAACAGCCCCGCCCAAACGGGAAACTCGAGCCGCACCGCCAGCAGTGCTGCGGCATAGGCGCCCAGCGCCGCGAACCCGGCGGTGGCCATGGAGAACACCCCGGCGCGCAGGACGATGTACTGGCTGTAGGCCAGCACCCCGCTGACCAGGACCAGTTCGAACAGGGACAAATGCCCGAGAATGAATCCGCTCATGCGCGCACCACCCGGGTTTCGATGTGCAGCTTGCCGAACAGGCCGGACGGGCGCAGCAGCAGAATGCCGAACAACAAGCTGTAGGTGATGGCATCGCTCAGCGACGAGGACAGATAACTGACCGAGAAGGTCTGCACCAGGCCCAGCAGCAAGCCGCCCACCAACGCTCCGCCGATGCTACCCAGACCGCCCAGGACGATGACCACGAAGGCGCGCAGCAGGTAGGGCTCGCCCATCAGGAAATGCACGGAATTGAAAGCCAGGCCGATGATCACCCCAGCCGCACCGGCCAGCGCGCCCGAGATGAAGAAGGTCTGGAAATAGACCAGTCCGGGGCGGATGCCCAGCAACGAAGCGGTACGCTCGGAAATCGCCACCGCCCGGATCTGCCGGCCAAAATCGGTACGAAACAGGAACAGCAGCAGCGCCAGCGCGAGGGCAAGGGAAAGCAGCAGGATGACAATCTGCAACAAGGAAATGCGCAGCCCCCAGAACTGGTAGATCACCACCGGAAAGGTGCCGAATGGGAAGCGCATGATTTGCGTCTGCGATACCGCCTGCCCCGCACTCATCAACACCTGGGCGATACCCAGCGACGAGATGATCGCCGCGAACTCGGTCGTCCCGCGCTGGCGCAGGGGGCGCAAGGCCAGCCAGTCGACCGCGACGCTGACCAGCCCGCCGACCAGCATGGCGATGACCAGCGCCGCAGGCAGCGGCAGGCCGGCGGCGGTCACCGAGTACAGACCGGCAAATGCGCCGACCATGAACACGGCGCCATGCGCCAGGTTGAGTACGTGCAACACCCCGAACACCAAGGTGAAGCCAAGGGCGAACAAGGCATAGGTACTGCCTGTCACCAAGCCATTTAATAACTGCTGAGTGAGCATCAGAAACAATCAGGTTGGGTAGGAGGAGGCCAAAGCTTTACTGTCCCGTCGAGTCAGGCTTCGCGCCGGTTGCTCCACAGTTCCCAGGAGAACCGGGCACGCACCCCGACATCAAGGAACGGACGAGGCGGCAGCCGGGATGGCTGACTGAAGGCTTCGTAGGTTGCGATCAAAGGGTTGTCGACCCCGGTCGCCTTGTCGGCGATCAACAGGCCGGATACGGTCCCCTTGGTCCACCCCAGACCGTTGTCGCAGACAGCGGCATAGACATTGGGGGCGACTTCGCCAAAGCCGGCACCACCATTGCGCGAAACACAAATGAAACCGGACCAGGTGTGCTCGATGCTTACCCCCTTCAGGGCCGGGAACCAATGGTCGAACAGTTCCTGATGGTGCGCGGCGACCGGTTTGTACGATTCGCTGTCGCGCTGCAGGCTCGGCTCGTAGCGCATGTCCTGCCGGATCAGGATGCGCTGGTCGCGCGTGCGCCGCACCGTGACACCGACAAAGGCATTGGCCGGAGTCAGCCCCCATGAGCGCAGACCTTCCAGCCGGCTCTGCTCTTCCTCGGTCAGCTGACGCGTCAGGCTGCCGCAGGCGGAAATCGGGATCAGGCGATTGCGCAGTACGCCGAACTGACTGGCGAAAACACTTACTGCAAGGATTACCTTGCCGGCACGAATCGTTCCGTGCGGCGTACTCAGGCGTATTTCGGGACCGAATTGCGCCGCTGTCACCGGGGTGTTTTCATAGAGAGTGACGTTCGCCGGCAGATTGTCGGCCAGTCCGCGCGAAAGCGCGGCCGGATTGACCAGCACCGCACCCGGCGTGTAGATACCGGCGGAAAAGTGATTGAATCCGATCCGTTTATGCAGCGCCTTGCCCTCGAACCAGGTGTAAGGCTCGTTCAGCGAATCCAGAACCTGGCGCGTCGGCTCGAGAATCTCCTTGATACCGTGGGAGGAAACCGCCGTATGCAACTTGCCAACCGGGTCCCAGTCGCATTCGATGTCGTATTTTCGGACCTGCTCTTCCAGACTGGCGATGGCTGTGCGTGCCAGCGTCACATGATCGCGTGCTGCCGATAGTTCGCCGAGGGAGCTACCCACGTTGTGTGGCGTATCGATGATAAAACCGGCGTTGCGGCCCTGGGCGCCTTCACCTGCCGTACCGGCCTCGACCAGCGCGATCGAGTCGCCCGGCCGGTTCTCTGCCAGCCTCCGGGCCGCCGCCAGGCCTGCCTGCCCAGCCCCGACCACGACCCAATCGACCACCAGATCGTGATCCAGCGTGGGCCGCGGCTGACGCGGCGGCAAAATGCGGCTCCAGCCATTTGTCTTGTCGTTCAACGGGGTAATTGCCACAACCGTCATGCCCACTCCGGAATGATCTTTGTCTGGACGCCCCCGGCACATCTGGTCGCCTTGCCGCGTGACGGTATCGACCTCTGTTTGCCTGCGGCAAGATGCCGGGGAGCAACGTTTTAAGAGACGCGATTGTCAGATCTCCTCACCAGAACTGACAACGAATAAGCTCTGATAAACATATATGCAGCCAGAGCAGTCAAGCACGGCACGCGGGCTGGTTGGGGTAAGCGCCGCTGGCCTTTACAGAGGTCGAGCTAGAAGGTTTCGTCCGCCTCGATGATCCCGGTCTCGTGTTCGGTCCGGTGCCCGGCCGCGTCGAGCGGAAAGCCATCCGAAATCGGATGAAACTGTGCAACTTAGGCACCGTGTCACGATCACAGACAGAAGGGGCATCGACGGGGTGCGTAGGCACTGAATCTCTACCGTTTGATAACTATGAAAGAATCAATCATCCGTGTTTTTTAAAATAACGCGGGGAGTGAAATTCAAGTTGTTCGGTGTGAATCATGCAGCAATAAAGCAAGCTCTACTTCCAATCGCAAACGTAAGGAAAACAGACATGAGCCAATATCAAATTGCCGTCGTAGTCGGTAGCCTTCGCAGGGATTCATTCAATCGCAAGTTGGCAAGTGCCATCGTCAAACTGGCGCCATCGGAGTTTTCGTTCAAACAACTGGAAATTGGCGATCTGCCGCTCTACAACCAGGATGACGATGCGCAACAGGCCGCTTCGGTCAAGCGCCTGAAAGCGGAAATCGCTGCCGCCCAAGGTCTATTGTTCGTCACGCCTGAATACAACCGCTCTATGCCTGGCGTCCTCAAGAACGCCATCGACCACGGTTCACGCCCGTATGGCCAGAGCGCGTGGGCGGGCAAGCCTGCCGGCGTGTTGGGGGTATCGGTCGGGGCCATCGGGACCGCGATGGCGCAACAGCATTTGCGCAATGTTCTCGCCTACCTGGACGTGCCTACGCTAGGTCAACCGGAAGCATTCATTCACGCCAAGGATGGTCTATTTGATAGCGCCGGCAATATCGGCCCTGATAGCAAGGCATTCCTGCAAAGCTGGATGGATCGCTACGTCGCCTGGGTAAAAAAGCACAACTAAGCGATTCCAAAATCCAAAACCTGGCTGACAGCGGCTCTGCCACAACACCCCATACCGGGGACGAGCAGACCGTTGCCAGCAGCCGAAGCGGCATGAAATCGGCAAGTAGGTGGCAACTAATTAATCTCCTGGCTCCCGGTTTATCGGTCAACCGTACCGCCTCGTAGCGTCCGACCTCGCAACGCCCTGCGTAGGCCCCTGGAACAAGCCGGCGTGGCCTCGCCGCTGTCGTCGGCGACCACAGGAGTATTACCAATGAGCCTCTTTCGTACGAAGAGTATCGACGCCATGCTCGCCATGGCTCGCGAAGATGGCTTGAAAAAGGTCCTTGGCCCGGTGGACCTGGTAATGATGGGCATCGGCGCCATCATCGGAACCGGAATTTTCGTACTGACCGGCACCGGGGCGCTGACCGCCGGACCGGCACTGACGGTGTCCTTCCTCATCGCTGCCATGGCCTGCGGCTTTGCCGCGCTGTGCTATGCCGAGTTTGCGTCGGCGATCCCGGTATCGGGATCGATCTATACCTACTGCTATGCCACGCTCGGCGAAATTGTCGCGTGGATGATCGGCTGGGACCTGCTGCTGGAGTATGGGCTGGCGATGTCGGCGGTGTCGGTCGGCTGGTCAGGCTATTTCCAGTCGCTGATGGCGGGCCTCGGGCTGGCTTTGCCGACGGCGCTAACTGCCGCGCCGGGGGCCGTACCGGGTGCCCACACCATAATGAACCTGCCGGCATCCCTGATCATGCTCGCCATCACCTGGGTGGTGTCGCACGGTGCCCGCGAATCCGCCCGCCTCAACAACCTGATGGTGACCATCAAGATCGCCGTGGTGCTGCTCTTCATCGGCGTCGGCATCTGGCATGTCAAACCGGCCAACTGGCAGCCCTTCGCGCCGTTCGGCGCCGCTGGCGTGTTTCAGGCGGCGGCGCTGGTGTTTTTTTCCTTCATCGGCTTCGATGCAGTCACTTCGGCGGCCGAGGAAGTGCGCAATCCGCGCCGCGACCTGCCGATCGGCATCATTGGTTCACTGACGGTCTGTACGGTGCTGTACGTGGCCGTCTCGGCGATCATGACCGGCATCGTTCCATTCGCGAATTTCGCCGGCGTCGATCATCCGATTTCTCTGGCCCTGCAGTTTGCCGGCCAGAACTGGGTGGCGGGCTTTGTGGACCTGGGAGCCATCCTCGGCATGACGACGGTGATCCTGGTGATGACCTATGGGCAAACGCGCATCATTTTTGCGATGTCGCGCGACGGCCTGCTGCCCAAGCGGCTCTCGGTAGTGCATCCGGTGTATGCCACGCCATACTTTGCCACCTGGACCGTCGGCATCGTGTTTGCCACCATCGCCGCCTTCGTGCCGCTGAATGTTCTGGCCGAACTAATCAATATCGGTACGCTGGCAGCCTTTACGCTGATCTCCGTTTCCGTCCTGGTGCTGCGCCGCACGCACCCGGAACTGCCCCGCGCCTTCCGCTGCCCGGGGGTGCCCGTGGTGCCCTTGCTGTCGGTGGGCTTCTGCCTGTTCCTGATGGCACACTTGCAGGTGCTGACTTGGATAGCCTTCCTGGTCTGGTTGGTGTTGGGACTGGCGATCTATTTCCTCTACGCCCGCCGCAATGCAGTGCTACATAACCAAGGTGGCTAAGGCCGGCCAGCAGCCCAAAACCCAAAGGCCAAGCGACTCGCTTGGCCTTGTCGTCACTGGTAGCGCAGCGCCTCAATCGGGTCGAGCTGCGCCGCCTTGCGGGCCGGATACCAGCCGAAGAAGATACCGACGGCAGCCGCCACGGCGAAGGCAATGAGGGCGGCGCTGCCGGAAATGACGACGACCATGCCGGTGGCCAGGTTGATCCCCAGCGCAATGGCCAGGCCGAGGACCAGCCCGAGCAGGCAGCCGGCGAAGGAGATCATCACCGCTTCGAGCAGGAACTGGGTCAGGATGTCCTTCTGGCGGGCGCCGATGGCCATCCGGATGCCGATTTCGCGGGTCCGTTCGGTGACCGACACCAGCATGATGTTCATGATGCCGATGCCGCCGACCAGCAGCGAAATGGAGGCGATGGCGCCGAGCAGGATGGACATCGTGCGCGTCGTTTCCGCCTCGGATTCGGCGGCGGCCGACAGGTTGCGCATGAAGAAATCGTCGGGCGAGCCGTCGCGCAGGCGGTGGCGCTGGCGCAGCAAGGCGGTCATGCCGGCTTCGACCTTGGGCATGGCCTCGGCCGATTCGGCCTGGACCATGATCATCCGCACCGAGCCCAGGAAAGGCGTCCCGAAGACCTTGCGCTGGGCGGTACTGAGCGGAATGATCACGGTATCGTCCTGGTCGCGGCCGTCGAGGTTCTGGCCCTTGCTGCCGAGCACGCCGATCACCGTGAACGGGTTCTGCTGGATGCGCATGGTCTTGCCGACCGGGTCCTCGTCGCCGAACAGGTTTTGCGCCACGGTCTTGCCGATCAGCGCGACGCGCGTCGACGAGCGCACGTCGGAATCACCGAAGGCGGCGCCATTGACCACGTTCCAGGCCCGCGCATCGAGGTAGGGCGGCGTCGTGCCGACCACTTGGGTACTCCAGTTCTGCGAACCGTAAACCAGTTGCCGTGAGCCCTGATGGGTCGGCGCGACATTGGCGACGCCATCGAGTTCGGCGATCGCCTCGGCATCGCCGACGTTGAGCGTCGGCCCGCCGGCCGAACCGCTGCGCACGCCGGCCGTGGTGAAGGAGCCGGAGAGCACGATGTAGAGATTGGAACCCATGGTGCTGATCGTCTGCTGCACCGCATACTGGGCGCCCTGCCCGATGGCCAGCATGATGACCACGGCGCCGACGCCGATCACCATGCCAAGCATGGTCAGCGCCGTGCGCAGGCGGTTGGCGCCCATCGCCAGCCAGGCTTCGCTGAGCATGGCCTTCAGCATGCGGCATGCTCCGTCAGGTGATCGCTGACGATTTCGCCGTCGAGAAACTTGACCTGCCGCTTGGCATGCGCCGCGACGTCCGGTTCGTGGGTGACCAGCACGATGGTGATGCCTTCGCCGTTCAGTTCGCCGAACAGCCGCATGATTTCCTCGCTGGTGTGGCTGTCGAGATTGCCGGTCGGCTCGTCGGCGAGAATCAGGCGCGGCTTGTTGACCAGCGCCCGGGCAATCGCCACGCGCTGCTGCTGGCCGCCGGAAATGCGGTTGGGCAGCGACTCGGCGTACTTGCCGAGGCCGACCTTGTCGAGCAATTCGCGCGCCGCGGCGCGCCGGCTGTCCTTGTCGGCGCCGGCATAGACCAGCGGCAAGGCGACGTTGTCCTGCAGGCTCATCCGCGGCAGCAGGTTGAAGCCCTGGAAGACGAAGCCGAGCGTCCGGTTGCGCAGGATGGCCAGCGCATCGTTGTCCATCTGGGCGACGTTCTGCCCGGCCAGGAAATAGTCGCCGACGGTCGGCGTATCGAGGCAGCCGAGCAGGTTCATGAATGTCGATTTGCCGGAGCCGGACGGCCCCATGATGGCGATGTACTCGCCGGGATGAATTTCCAGATCGACGCCGCGCAGCGCCGGGAACAAGCCGGCGGCGGTTTCGTAGGACTTGCCCAGGCCGACGACCCGGATGACCGGTTCAGCCATCAGAACATCCGCATGCCGACGCTGGAGGGCGGCTTGATACCGTTGGTGTTTTCACCGGTGACCACGCGATCGCCGGCCTTCAGGTCGCCACCGACGATTTCCGTATTGCGGTTGTCGGTAATGCCGAGCTGGACACTGACCGGCTTGATTTCGCCGCCAGCCAGCACATAGACGGTACCGCTCTGGCCGTCGCGCTTCTTGCCCTTCTTGTCGCCCGGCCCCTTGGCCCCGCCGCCATCAGCGCCCGCCCCCATGCCCGGCCCGGGCGCAGTCGGCGAGGCCGGTTTCTGGCCATTTTCCGGTTTCTTCTCGGCGGCCTCGGCCGGCTTGAAGCGCAAGGCGGCATTCGGCACGAGCAGCGCCTCCTGGCGCTTCTGCACGCCGATATTGACGTAGGCGGTCATGCCCGGCAGCAGCACCAGTTCCGGGTTGGCAACATTGATGCGGACATTGTAGGTGACGACATTCTGCTGATTGGTCGGGTTCAGGCGAATCTGCTGCACATCGCCGACAAAGTTGCGGCTCGGGAAGGCATCGACGGTGAAGCGCGCTTTCTGGCCTTCGCGGATCAGGCCGATATCGGCTTCGGCAAAACTGGTGTCGATGCGCATTTCGGACAGATCCTGAGCGATCTTGATCAGCGTCGGCGTCTGGAAGCTGGCCGCCACGGTCTGACCGAGATCGACGACGCGGTCGATGACCACGCCGTCAACCGGCGAGCGGATCACCGTGAAATTCAGGTTGGCCTGGTCGCGCTCGTTCTGGGCGCGGGCCAGCGCCAGTTGGGCGTTGGCCGATTTGAGGGCTTGCCGGGACTGGTCGTACTCCTGCTTCGAGACATACTCCTGGGCGAACAGTTGCTTGATGCGCGCCTCGTTGGCCTGGGCCAGTTCGAGGGCGGCCTGGGCGTTGGCGACACTCGCCGCGCTCTGCCGCTCGGCGGCGGAAACCAGCGCATCGTCGAGTTCGAGCAAGGCCTGGCCTTTTTTGACCGGGTCGTTGAAATCGACGTACAGCTTCTTGACGGTGCCGGAAACCTGCGTCCCGACGCTGACCAGGACCACCGGATTGAGCGTGCCGTTGGCCGAAACCGTCTGCGTCACCTCGCCTTTTTCGACGTTGGTCAGCTTGTAGCGCTGTTCCGGGTCCTGCGCCGCGCGTTGCCTGGCATACCAGATGCCGCCGCCGATCAGGCCGGCGGCGACCGTGGCGCCGATAAGGATGGTGCTGATGCGTTTCATGGTCTTCCTTCCGCTGCCGCTTGCAGCAGCGTGTAATCGAGAGCGCCCATGGCCTGGGCCAGGGTGGCGCGAAATACGTTCCAGTCGAGCCCGGCCTGGATGCGCTGCAGGCGGGCGCTGGCCAGCGCGCTCTGCGCCGTCAGCAGTTCGAGCACGGTGCCGACCCCGGCCTTGTAGCGGCCGAGCGCCACCCGCTCCGACTGCTCGGCACTGGCCACCAGATCGGCCGTCGTCTTCAGGCTTTGCGTCGCAGTGGTCAGACTCTGGTAGGCGCGCCAGACATCGAGGGCGATCTGCTTGTTCAGACGGTCGCGCTGCGCCGCCTTGACTTCGGCCTGGGCGGCCGCCGAGCGCACGCGGTAGGTCGTTTCAAAACCGGAGAAGATCGGCACACTAAGCGTCAGGCCGACGGTCTGGGCATTCGTCCTCACCCCGCCGACCTCCTGCCAGGTCGGCCCGGCCGACAGGCTGACGGTCGGCCGCCCCTGGGCGCGGGCCAGATCGACGCCGGCTTCGGCCGCCTTGAGCTGCGCCTCGGCCGCCTGCAGATCCGGGCGACGGGCCCGGGCATCGGCGATCAGCGCATCGACATCCTTCTGGAATGCGCCATCCGGCATCGCCGCCGGAATGTCAGCCAGGACGATCCGCTGCTGGGCGTCGAAGCCCATGGCGTTGGCCAGGGTGCCCAGCGCATTCCTCGCCTCGCCCTCGGCCTTGATGCGGTTCAGCGTCGCCTGCGACCAGGCGGTCTGCGCCTGCAGACGGTCGGCCGGCGTGCCGACGCCGACGTTGTAGCGCGCATCGGCCGCGGCGAAGCTTTCGCGGGCAGCCCGTTCGGCCTCGGTCGCCGAGAGCACCGCGGCGCGCGTCGCCTGGGCGCTGTAATAGCCTTGCAGTGCAGCCAGGAACAGCGCCTGGACCGTGGCGTTCTGGGTCGACGCCGCCGCACTGAGCAATTGCCGGGCGTTCTCGATATTGGCCGAACGCTGGCCGAAATCGTAGAGCAGCCAGGACAGGGTCAGCGCCGCACTGCTCTGGTTATAGTTGCGCGCTTCGGAGTAGGTCCGCCCACCGCTCATCCGGCCATCCAGGTCGGGCAGCCAGGCCGACTGCGCGACCCCGACCAGCGCCGCCTGGACGCGGGCCGCCGCCCATACTTCGCGGGTCTGCGGGTTGTTGCACAGCGTCAGATCGACGGCCTCGATGGCCGTCAGCGGCGCATCTGGAATATCGGTGGTACAGGGCGCTTCGCCGACGCGGGCGGCGAGTTGCGGCGACGGCTTGAGCGGCGCCATGCTTTCGGTCGCGAAGGGGTCGCCGAGCCCGGCAGCCATGGCCGGAAGGCTCAGACAGCACAGCAAGGCAAGTAATCGGGTCGGGGGATTCGGCATGGCCGCTAGTTTAGCCGGAGCGGCCACAGACTGCCTGTTAGCAATTGTTACAAAAACAGCCTTTGCGCCAGCGCGCCCGGCTCAAGTAGCAGCGCGCCTCGTCGCGATTTCCGGTCAGGCGCTCAGGCCGTGACCCGGTCGAGCAATACCGCAAGTTGCGGATAGTAGCCGAGCCGGCTCAGCTCGATTCGCCGGCCGATCTGGATCGAATCGGCGATTTCGCGGGCTGCCGCCGAGTGCTCGAGCAAATCGGGAAAGGCTTTCTCGGCATCGACCATCGCGAAGATCTTGATCAGAACATCACCGCAGGCCTGGTAAAAGCCGGGGTCCAGCCGACAGTACTGGCCGCCGAAATCGCAGGCATCGAGATAGGCGGCCGAGCGGGCGGCGGTTGTCTCAAGAGCCAGCAGCGAGGACTTGTTGAAGCGAGACATGGTAGCGCTCCTTTCAGAAGCACAGGGTCATTCAGTGCTTCCCACGCTAAAGCAAGCCCCCCTGGCTGTCAGCCAACTATTTCACGAAACGCTGAAAACTATCGCCAGGTGCCTCGCCGCCGGTTCACAGTAAAATTTATCCGATCCGTTCTCGCCTTTTCCGCGAGTAACCGCCCAGGCAAAAAGGTAGAACAATGACGCGCTCGCATCGATGGCTCAGATTGAAGATATTGATTCGCGCCGAATTACTTCATCTGACGACCATCAACGCCAGCGACCGACGCTGGCAGATGCCGTTCGCCGCGGCGCTGGCCTCCGGCTTGCCGCTGCTGGTCGGCGCCTATTTCGAGCACATGGATTACGGCCTGATCTCGTCGCTCGGCGGCCTGATATTTCTGTACCTGCCGGAGACGCCGCTGCATCACCGAATGGTGTCGTTGATGGTCTGCGCCTTCGCGATGATCGCCAGCTACGCGCTGGGCGTGATGAGTCATCTCTTTCCGCCGGCCATGATGCTGGTCCTGACCTTTACCGCCATCCTGGTGACGATGGTCTGCCGCTTCTACAACCTCGGGCCGCCGGGCAGCTTTTTCTTCATCATGGCCGCGGCGATCGGCGCCAATGCGCCGGGCGACGTGCTGCAAATTCCGCTCAAGGTCGGCCTGCTCACCATGGGCTGCCTGCTGGCCTGCCTGATCGCCTTTTTCTACAGCGTGTACATGTTGCGCTCGCAGCCCGCCAAGCCGGTTACCCCGTTGCCGCCGCCGACCTTCGATTTCGTCGTCTTCGATTCGATCGTGATCGGCAGCTTCGTCGGCATCTCGCTGGCTCTGGCCCAGGCGCTGCAACTGACTCAGGCCTACTGGGTGACGATCAGCTGCCTGGCCGTGATCCAGGGCATGTCCTTGCGGGCGGTGTGGAACAAGCAGTTGCAGCGGCTGATCGGCACCGGCGTCGGTCTGTTGCTGTCCTGGGGGTTGCTGATGCTGCCGCTCGACAATTGGCGCATATCGCTGGTCATGATCGCCCTCGCCTTCGTGATCGAAATGCTGGTCGTCCGGCATTACGCACTGGCCGCCATCTTCATCACGCCGATGACCATCCTGCTGGTCGAAGCCACTACCCTCGGCCAGAGCTCGCCATCGGCACTGATCGAGGCGCGCTTTCTCGATACCATCCTCGGTTGCCTGGTTGGCCTGGTCGGTGGCATCTGCCTGCACAGCCCGCGTTTTCGCCAGTTGGTCGGCCGCCAGATTCGCCGCCTGGCACCGGCCCGGCAGTCCGACTGAAGCAGTCCAGCGCCCGCCGTGCAGCCGCCGCCGCGCCTCCATCCCGACATCCTCAAGCTCGGCTTGGTGAGCTTTCTCACCGACCTCAGTTCGGAAATGATCTTTTCGGTATTCGCGCTCTTCTTCACCACCGTGGCCGGCGCCTCCAGCGCGCTGCTCGGACTGATCGAGGGGCTCGCCGACTTTTCGGCTTCGTCGCTCAACTACCTGGCCGGCTGGCTGTCTGACCGCAGCGGCCGGCGCAAATGGTTCGCCACCGCCGGTTACGGCTTTTCGACGCTGGCCAAGCTGATCCTGCTGCTCTCCTCCTCGCTCATCGGGCTCAGCATCTTTCGCGTCATCGAGCGCCTGGGCAAGGGTTTTCGCGGCCCGCCGCGCGATGCCTGGCTGTCATCGATCGCCGCCCAGGGCTCGCGCGGCTATGCCTTCGGCGTGCACAAGGCCCTCGACAAATCGGGAGCCGTGCTCGGGCCGCTGATCGCCTATGCGCTGCTGGCCTGGCTGGGCGAGTCGACGAGCACCTATGCCACGCTGTTTATGGTCGCCTTTGTCCCGGCCGTCGTCAGCGTGCTGGTGCTGACGCGCATCCCGGATCAGCCCGGCCCGGCCCATCGGCGCGAAAGCGTGCGCCGCAACTGGCAACAGCTCAGCCCCGCCTTCAAGCGTTTTCTCTGGCCGGCCAGCGTCTTCGCCCTGGCCTATTTCAGCCTCGGCTTCATTCTGCTCAAGGCCCATGCCGTCGGCTTCAGCGTCACCGAAATCGTCCTGCTCTACGCCCTGTTCAACACTACCTGTGTGCTCGCCGCGCCTCTCGTCGGCCGCCTCGGCGACCACATCGGGCGCAGCCGCATCGTGCTGCTTGGCTATGCCGTCTACGCAGTGATCAACCTGTGGCTGATGGTCGCCGCCAGCCGCTGGGAAATCGTCGGTGCGCTGGCCATTTACGGACTGTTCTATGCGATCGAGGAATCGCAGAGCAAGGCTTTCATTGCCGACCTCGAACCCGAGCGACGCGCCACGGCAATCGGCGTCTACAACTTCACGACCGGCCTGCTCTATCTGCCGGCCTCGCTGCTCGCCGGGGCCTTGTGGGCGGTCGCGCCGAGCCTGGCGTTTGCCGTGGCGGCAGGGCTGGCGCTGGCGGCCAGCCTGGTATTTACCGTGCTCCGCCCGGCCACCGCCATTCAGCGCTGAGTTCCGGCCGGCGCACCGCCATCAAGCCGGAACTGCCGGGCCCGCTGCCCGGCCTGCCTGACCAGCGCAGCCAGACGCTCGGCCGACAGGCCCAGTTCCTCGGCGACGATGTCGCCGACCGGCGCGATGCACGCCGCAGCGGCCCGCGCATCGAGAAACAGCGCGCGATGGCGCCGGGCCAGGATGTCTTCGATGGTTCGCGCGCCTTCGTGGCGCAGCGCGAAACGGACCATCGCCTCGGTCAGCGTCAGGTCGGGATGGAGCAGCCGGTCGTGCCCGGGCAAGGCGGCGAGCAGCGGAGCATCGGTGCCATACGGCCCACTGGACAGGCCATTCCAGCCATGCAGTTTGAGCCTCGCGGTAGTGCACGGCACGGCCGGCAACTGGCCGACCGCGGCCGCCCGGTCGACGACCTGTTCGGCCATCAGCCGGTAGGTCGTCCATTTGCCGCCGGCCACCGTCACCAGCCCGCCGGCGCTGACCAGCACGGCATGTTCGCGCGACAGCGCCGCGGTGCCGCCCTTGCCTGCATCGTCCGGATGCAGCAGCGGGCGCAGGCCGGCGAAGGCGCTGCGGATATCGGCCCGCTGCGGCGCCTGGGCCAGCACCCCGGCCGCCGTCTGCAGCAGGAAATCGACTTCCCCGGCAAAAGGCTGCGGGTCGTCCGGCAGATCGTCGCGTTCGGTATCGGTCGTACCGAGCAGCACCTTGCCCAGCCAGGGAATGGCGAACATCACCCGGCCGTCGGCCGTTTCCGGGATGAGCAGCGCCGTTTCGCCGGGCAGGAAAGCGGCATCGAGCACCAGATGGATGCCCTGGCTGGGCGTCAGCACCGGCGACGCGGCCGGCGCCTCGAAACGGCGCACGGCATCGACGTACACGCCGGTGGCGTTGATCACCACCTTGGCCGGCAGCTCGAAACGCTCACCGCTTTCGCCATCTTCGGCGACCGCGCCGCAGACCTTGCCGCCGGCGGTGAGCAAGCCGCTGACCGCCAGATAGTTCAGGCAGGTCGCCCCGAAATCGCCGGCGGTGCGCAGCAGCGCGATGGCCAGCCGGGCATCGTCGAACTGGCCGTCCCAATACTGCACACCGCCGCTCAGGCCGCGCGGACTCAGGCCGGGCAATGCGGCGAGCGTCTGGCGTCGGTCGAGCAGCCGCGACGGCGCCAGATTGCTCGACCCGGCCAACAGGTCGTAGAGTTTCAGCCCGCTGCCGTAATACAGCCGCTGGAAGGCGCTCCGTGCCGGGATAACGAAAGGCAGCGGATGGACCAGATGACCGGCGTTGGCGAGCAGGCGGCGGCGTTCGATCAGAGCATGACGGACGAGGCCCAGATCGCCCTGGCGCAAATAGCGCACGCCGCCGTGGATCAGTTTGGTGCTGCGCGACGAAGTGCCCGAGGCGTAATCGCCGCGCTCCAGCAGCAGGGTCGAATAGCCGCGCGCCGCGGCATCCACCGCCGCCCCGAGGCCGCTCGCTCCGCCGCCGATGATCAGCACGTCCCAGCGCTGCCCGGCACGCAGCGTGGCGAGTTGTTCGGCGCGGCTTGGCGTATTGGCCATCAGTCGGCCTCCGCCCAGTGCAGGGAACGCTGCACGGCACGCTGCCAGCCGGCCAGTGCGTCGGAGCGCCAGTCGGCCGAACGGCCCGGCTCGAAGCGGCGATTGATCTGCCACAGCGCGCTCAGTTCGCATTCGTCCTGCCAGAAGCCGACCGCGAGACCGGCCAGATAGGCGGCGCCGAGCGCCGTCGTCTCGGTGATCTGCGGGCGGACGACGGGAACGCCGAGCAGATCGGCCTGGAACTGCAGCAGCAGATTGTTCGCCGCCGCCCCGCCATCGACGCGCAGTTCGGCCAGCCGATGCCCGGCATCCTGCTCCATGGCGAGCAGCACCTCGGCGCTCTGGAAGGCGATCGCCTCCAGCGCGGCGCGGGCGATCTGCGGGCGACCGCTGCCCCGGCTCAGGCCGAGCAAGGCACCGCGGGCGTAAGGGTCCCAATAGGGCGCACCGAGGCCGGTGTGGGCCGGCACCAGATAGACGCCGCCGCTGTCCGGTACTGCAGCGGCCAACCCTTCAACCTCGGCGCTGCTGGCGATCATCCCGAGACCGTCGCGCAGCCACTGGATCAGCGCACCGCCCATGAACACGCTGCCTTCGAGCAAGTAGGTCGTTTGCCCGGCGTAACGCCAGCCGATGGTGCTCAACAGCCGGTGCTGCGATGGCTGCGCCTGCCGGCCGGCATTCATCAGCACGAAACAGCCGGTGCCGTAGGTGTTCTTGGCCATGCCCGGCCGCAGGCAAACCTGGCCGAACGTCGCCGCCTGCTGATCGCCGGCCAGCGCGGCCAGCGGAATGGCAGCGCCCAGCCAGTCGGCATCAATCGACTCGACGACGCCGCTGCTGTCCACCACCCGCGGCAGCAGCCCGGCTGGGATGGCGAGCCGGGCGAGCAGCTCGGCATCCCAGCATTGACGATGGATATCGAACAGCAGCGTGCGCGAGGCATTCGACGGGTCGGTGACATGGGCTCGCCCGCCGGTCAGTTTCCAGGCCAGCCAGCTATCGACGGTGCCGAAAGCCAGCTCGCCTTTTTCGGCCCGCCCCCGGGCGCCGGGTATGTGGTCGAGCAGCCAGGCCAGCTTGGTGCCGGAAAAATACGGGTCGAGACGCAGCCCGGTGCGCCCGGCGAACAGGTCTTCAGCGCCGGCTTCGGCGAGCGCCGCGCACTGCCCGGCCGTCCGCCGGTCCTGCCAGACGATCGCCGGGGCGAGCGGCACACCGCTCCGGCGATCCCACAGCACCGTCGTCTCGCGTTGATTGGCAATACCGAGCGCGGCAATCTGCCCGGCCCCGATGCCGTTGTCGCGCAGCACGGCGCGCGCCACGGCGAGCTGGCTTTGCCAGATTTCCCCGGCGTCCTGCTCGACCCAGCCGGGCTGCGGGTAGGACTGGGCGAACGGCTGCTGGCTGACGGCGCACAGCCGGCCCGCCCGATCGAACAGGATGGCCCGCGAACTGGTCGTTCCCTGGTCGAGGGCGAGCACGTACTGCTTATCTGTCGCTGCAATGGCGGGCATGACGAATCTCCCCAAGGGCTGCCGGACAACGGGCCGGGCGGCCCATCGCCAAGGTTTCGGCGGCTCCTTGCCCATTGTGCGTCAGCCGGGAAAATTGCGCGAGCCGGCCTTGGTGCGAGCGCCGCCTGACGGTATGCTTTGCGGCCGTCGAGCAAAGGAGAGAAGCGCGGTGCATTCGAGTTTCCGGTCCGGCGCCCGTGAGGGCTTTATCGTTTTCCTGCCGCTCTCGGTCGGCCTCGTGCCGTGGGCGCTGGTCGTCGGTATGGCGATGGTCAGTGCCGGATTCACGCCGCTCCAGGCGATGGGCATGAACGTCATCGTTTTCGCCGGCACCGCCCAGCTCGGCACGCTGCCGCTGATCGCCGCCGGGACGCCGCTGTGGCTGATCGTCACCACGGCACTAGCCCTCAACCTGCGCTTCGTCATTTTCAGCGCCGCCCTCGCCCCGGGCTTTCGCGGCGTCGGTGCGCCGGGCCGCTGGCTGGCCGGCCACCTGCTGACCGACGGCGTCTTCGCCACCTGCCTCGACAAGATGCTGCAGAACGACGACCCGCGCTGGCGCCTCGGCTATTACCTCGCCCCAGCCATCTGGTCGTGGCTGCTCTGGCAAACCTTCGCGCTGCTCGGCATCCATGCCGCCGGCGTCATCCCCAAGGCGTGGTCGCTGGAATTCATGGCGACCATTGCGCTGATCGTGCTGCTCGTACCGATGGCCCGCATCCGCCCGATGCTGGTCGCCGCGCTGGTCGGCGGAGCGAGCGCGACACTGCTGCGCAACATGCCGCTGCGCCTCGGCGTCGTGGTCGGCATCATCGCCGGCATCGCCGCCGGTTTTGCCGCCGAACACTGGGAACACCGGAGATCGCCGCGATGAATTACGACGCTTCGCTGTGGCTCATTTTCATTCTGATCGGCCTCGCCACCACCCTGCCGCGCGCCATCTTCATCGTCCTCGGCAACCGCGTCGCCCTGCCCTCGGTCGTCCAGCGCGCCCTGCGCTACGCGCCGGCCGCCGCGCTGGCAGCGATCGTCATGCCGGATGTGCTGGTCGTCGGCGGCGCGCTCGAAGTGTTCAATCCGAAACTCGCCGCGGCCGCGGCCGCCGTTGCCGCGGCGGCCCTGTGGCGCAATCCGTGGCTGCCGTTCATCGTCGGCATGGGGGTGTTGCTCGGCTTGCGACAAATGATCGGCGGCTAGGCCAAAACGCCTATTCGGCGCGGCACGGCGGGCAGCATTACGGTAAAATCGCGGGCTATGCTCTATCCACTCATCCGCAAATTCTTCTTCGCGCTCGACGCCGAAACCGCCCACGGTATCGGCATGAGCGGTGTCTCCTTCCTGAACGCGAGCGGCCTGGCCGGCTTGCTGGCCAAACCGGTGACCCCTTGCCCGGTGGACGTCATGGGCATCCGCTTCCCCAATCCGGTCGGCCTCGCCGCCGGCCTGGACAAGAACGGCGACTATATCGACGGCCTGGCCGGTCTCGGTTTCGGTTTCCTCGAAATCGGCACGATCACACCGCGTCCGCAGGACGGCAACCCGAAGCCGCGCCTGTTCCGCATCCCGGAAGCACAGGGCATCATCAACCGGATGGGGTTCAACAACGCCGGCGTCGACAAGCTGCTCGAGAACGTCCGGGCGGCTGATTTCCCGAAAAAGGGCGGCGTCCTCGGCATCAACATCGGCAAGAACGCGACGACGCCGATCGACAAGGCGGCCGACGATTACCTGATTTGCCTGGAAAAGGTTTACAACGACGCCAGCTACGTCGCCGTCAATATTTCCTCGCCGAACACCAAGAACCTGCGCGAACTGCAGAAGGACGAGGCGCTCGACGACCTGCTCGCCCAGCTCAAGGCGAAACAGGAACAACTGGCCGAGAAGCACGGCAAGTACGTGCCGATGGCGCTGAAAATCGCTCCCGACCTCGACGACGCGCAAATCACCGCGATCGCCGATGCGCTGCGTCGCCACCGCATCGATGGCGTGATCGCCACCAACACCACGCTGTCGCGCGACGGTGTCGAGAACCTGCCGAACGGCAATGAAACGGGCGGCCTGTCGGGCGCGCCGGTCTTCGGCAAATCGACGGCGGTGCTGAAAAAGCTCTCGGCGGCGCTGGCCGGCGAACTGCCGATCATCGGCGTCGGCGGCATCATGGGCGGCGAAGACGCGGCCGAAAAGATCAAGGCCGGAGCCAGCCTGGTCCAGTTCTACAGCGGCTTCATCTACCGCGGCCCGGATCTGGTCAGCGAAGTGGCGGAAACCCTGGCTAACGTCATGCGGAAATCCATATAAGTCCATACGCAAGGCGCGGTTGTTTGCCCTGCGCCAAAACCCGATAATGCGCGACCGAAGCTTTTTCAAAATATGAGCCACTACTTATTCATCCTCGTCGGCGCGGTGCTGGTCAACAACGTCGTGCTGGTGAAGATCCTCGGTCTTTGCCCCTTCATGGGCGTTTCCAAGAAACTGGAAACCGCCTACGGCATGGGTGCCGCGACGACCTTCGTGCTGACCATGGCGACCGGGGCGAGCTACATCATCGACCATTACCTGTTGATGCCGTTCGGTCTGGAATACCTGCGCACGCTGTCCTTCATCGTCACCATCGCGGCCATCGTCCAGCTCACTGAAATGGTCATCGCCAAGACCTCGCCGACGCTGCAGCAGACGCTCGGCATCTACCTGCCGCTGATCACCACCAACTGCGCCGTGCTCGGCGTGCCGCTGCTCAACGTTTCGAATGGCTACAACTTCGTCGATTCGCTGCTCTTCGGCGCCGGCAGCGCGATCGGTTTCTCGCTGGTACTGATTCTCTTCGCCGGCATCCGCGAACGGGTCGAGGGCGCCGACGTGCCGGTGCACTTCCGCGGCGTCGCCATCGCGATGGTCACTGCCGGCCTGATGGCCCTGGCTTTCATGGGTTTCGCCGGCCTGGACAAGTATCAATAATGGACATCCTGCTCGCCATCGCCATCATGGCCCTCGGGGCCGTCGTCCTCGGGGCCGCGCTCGGCTTCGCTTCGATCAAGTTCAAGGTCGAAGGCGACCCGCTGGTCGAAAAAATCGAAGGCATCCTGCCCCAGACGCAATGCGGCCAGTGCGGTTTCGCCGGCTGCAAGCCCTACGCCGAAGCCATCGCCAAGGGTGAAGTGGATATCAACCTGTGCCCGCCCGGCGGCATGGAAGGCGTGCAAAAGCTGGCCGACCTGCTCGGCCGCGAAGTCAAGGATCTGGAAGCCGAGGAAAAGCCCAAGCAGGTCGCCATCATCGATGAACAGACCTGCATCGGCTGCACGTTGTGCATCCAGGCCTGCCCGGTCGACGCCATCGTCGGCGCGGCCAAGCAGATGCATACCATCGTCGCGCCGCTGTGCACCGGCTGCGAACTGTGCCTGCCGCCGTGCCCAGTTGAATGCATCCGCATGGAGCCGATCGGCGAAAACCTCGACAACTGGAAATGGAAATATCCGGTCGTCGAAATCAAAACCATATCGATGCCCGCAAGGGATACCCCCACCGGCGGTGCCGGTGGCATAAAAGCCGCCTGATGTTGATGAACCTGTTCAAATTCAAGGGCGGCGTCAAGCCGCCGACCAACAAGACGCAGTCCGTCGGTTTGCCGATTGCCCAGGCGCCGCTGCCTTCCCGGTTGATCGTGCCATTGCACCAGAGCATCGGCGGCACGCCACGCCCGGTGGTCCAGGCCGGCGACACGGTTCTCAAGGGCCAGTTGATCGGCGAGGCGGATGGCTGGATTTCGGCTGCTGTCCACGCCCCGACCTCGGGTACCGTAGTGGACGTGGCAATGCATGTGCAGCCCCATCCCTCCGGCCTCGACGCCCTCTGCGTCGTCATCGAACCGGACGGCAAGGATGAATGGATTGCCCGCGAAGCGCTTGATTACAAGACGCTAAAACCCGAGGAAGTCCGCGAGCGCCTGCAACAGGCTGGCGTCGTCGGCCTCGGTGGCGCGGTTTTCCCGACCCACGGCAAGCTGACCCCGGCCAAGACCGTGCCGATGGATGAACTGGTGATCAACGGCGCCGAGTGCGAACCTTTCATCACCTGCGACGACCTCTTGATGCGCGAACGGGCCGAGGAAGTCGTGCGCGGCATCGGCATCTTCCGCGACCTGCTGCAGCCGAAGAAGGTGTTGATCGGCATCGAGGACAACAAGCCGGAAGCCGCCGCCGCGATGCGGGCGGCGATCACCGCGCTGAACGAATCATTTCTCGTTGTCCAGGTGCCGACCCTCTACCCGGCCGGCGGTGCCAAGCAACTGATCCGCGTGCTGACCGGCAAGGAAGTGCCGGCGTCAAAACGCTCGACCGACCTCGGCGTCCAGTGCTTCAACGTCGCCACCGCCTATACCGCCTGGCGCGCCATCGCCCATGGCGAACCGGTCGTCTCGCGGATTGTCACGCTGAGCGGCAATGTCGACCAGCCACGCAACTACGAGGTGCTGATCGGCACGCCGATGGGCGAATTGCTCAAGCTCGCCCAGCCGCACCCGGATACCGACGGCATCGTGATGGGCGGCCCGATGATGGGCTTTCTCGTGCCCAATGCCGAGGTTCCGGTGGTCAAGGCGACCAACTGCCTGATTGCCCACTGCGACCGCCTGTTCCCGCCCAAGGCGCCGGAAATGCCGTGCATCCGCTGCGGCTCCTGCGCCACGGTCTGCCCGCACGAACTGCAGCCGTTCGAGATGTACTGGTTCTCGCGCGCCAAGAATTTCGGCAAGACGCAGGAATATCACATCTTCGATTGCATCGAATGCGGCTGCTGTTCGTTCGTCTGTCCGTCGCGCATCCCGCTGGTCCAGTATTTCCGCTTTGCCAAGAGCGAAATTTGGGCCCGCGAACGGGAAAAGAATGCGGCCGACGGCGCCAAGACCCGTTTCGAATTCAAGCAATTGCGCGACGAGCGCGAGAAAGCCGAAAAGGCCGAGAAGCTGGCCAAAGCGGCCGCCGCCCAAGCCGCCAAGAAGGCCGCGGAAGCTGCGGTGGCTGCCGCAGCCGACGCCGACGAAGCAGCGGCACCGGCCGATGTCGCGCCGAGCGCTCCGGTCGATGCCGAAAAAGCGGCAAAAATGGCGACCATTCAAGCAGCCATCGAACGCGCCAAAGCGCAGCGTGAAGCAGCCCAGCCTAAAAACACCGAAACCCTGAGCCCACAGCAGCAACGGGATATCGCCGAAATCGAAGCACGCCGTACGGTTCTCGAACCGACGACGCCGGAAGCAGTCGTTCCGGCCGGCGACAATAGCCAGAAAACCGAATGATGTTCGCCCCCGCCCCCTTCCTCCTCAAGGACGTCAGTGTCAGCCAGGTGATGACGCAAGTCTGCCTCGCGCTGATTCCCGGCATCGCCGCTTACGCCTGGCTGGTCGGCCCGGCCATTCTGGTCCAGCTGGTCATCGCCTCGCTGGCCGCGCTGCTCGCCGAAGCCCTGATGCTCCGCGTCCAGGGCAAACCGCAGGCGATGTTCCTGGCCGACGGCTCGGCCATCGTCACCGCCTGGCTGATCGCCCTGACCTTTCCGCCGCTGGCGCCGTGGTGGCTGGTCGTCACCGGAACCTTCTTCGCCATCGTCGTCGCCAAGCATCTCTACGGCGGCCTCGGTCAGAATCCCTTCAATCCGGCGATGATCGCCTTTGCCGTCTGCATCGTCGCCTTCCCGGCGCTGATGTCGCAATGGCCAAGCATCGGTCTGCAAGCCGGTCTGATCGAGCAGATCAATGTCATTCTCGGCTTCGCCCCACGCCTTGACGCCCTCTCCGGCGCGACGCCGCTCGATGCGCTGAAGACGGCCCTGAAACTGGGCGAAGGCAAGGTCGATGTCGCCCACCTGCTGGCCAATCAGGACATTTTCGGCACTTTCGCCGGGCGCGGCTGGGAATGGGTGGCCGCCGGCTATCTGCTGGGCGGTCTGTGGCTGTGGCAGCGCAAGATCATCAGCTGGCATGTCCCACTCGCCTTCATTGGCGCGCTGACCCTGATTTCCGGCGGACTCTGGCTGTACCAGCCGACGCAGTTCGCCAGCCCGCTCTTTCACCTGTTTTCCGGCGGCGCGATGCTCGGCGCCTTCTTCATCGCCACCGACCCGGTCTCCGGCTGCACGACGCCGCGCGGCAAGCTGATCTTCGGCGCCGGGGCCGGCCTGCTCGCCTACATCATTCGCGTCTTTGGCGGCTATCCGGATGGCGTCGCCTTCGCCATCCTGTTGATGAATCTGTGTGCACCGGTCATCGACTTGCTGACCCAGCCGCCGATCTTCGGCATGAAGGACAAAGCATGAGTGCGACGCGCCAATTCACCGCGACCGGCATGGCCGTCCGCACGGCGGCAATCCTGTTCGTTTTCATCATCGTTTTCACCGGCCTGCTGTCCGGCGCCTATCTGTGGACCAAACCGTCGATCGAGGCATCGGCGGCCGAAGAAAAAATGAAGCTGGTCGACGAAGTCCTGCCGCGCAACGAGTACGACAACGCCCTGCTCGACGACACGCTCATCCTGCCGGCAACTCCGGAGCTCGGGCTGACCGACCCTTCGACGCTTTACCGGGCACGGCGCGGTGACCAGCCGGTGGCGCTGGTCTTTGAAGCCATCGCCCCGGATGGTTACGCCGGCAAGATCAGGCTGATCCTGGCCATCGGCGCCAATGGCCAGGTGGCCGGCGTCCGCGTCACCCAGCACAAGGAAACGCCGGGCCTCGGCGATTACGTCGAAGTCAAGAAAGACAAGAACAAGGCCCGCCCGTGGATCACCCAGTTCCGGACGATGTCGCTGGCCGAGGTGGCGGAGCGCGACTGGAAAGTGAAGAAGGACGGCGGCCGTATCGATTACTACGCCGGTGCCACGGTCACCCCGCGCGCCGTCAGCAAAGCCGTGCTCAAGGCCGTCAAATGGGCCGAGGCCAACCGCGATGCGTTATTTTCCACAACGGGAGCTGTCAAATGATCACCCGTGACCAATTCAAGACCATTGCCGGCAACGGCATCTGGAAACAGAACACCTCGATTGCGCAGATCCTCGGCCTCTGCCCGTTGCTGGCGACGACGACCAATGCGGTAAACGGCATCATGCTGTCGCTGGCCACCATTCTGGTCATGGCGCTCTCCAACTTTGCCGTCGCCTCGCTGCGCAACTTCATCCCGCATGAAATCCGCATCCCGGTCTTTATCCTGATCGTCGCCGCGCTGGTCACCGTCGTCGATCTGCTGTTCAACGCCAATCTGCACGAGCTGTATCTGGTGCTCGGCATCTTCATTCCGCTGATCGTCACCAACTGCATCGTGCTCGCCCGCGTCGAAGCCTTTGCCGCCAAGAACCCGCCGCTGCAATCGACGCTCGACGGCATTTTCATGGGCGTCGGCATGCTGTGGACGCTTGCCGTGCTCGGCGCCATGCGCGAGTTGCTCGGCAATGGCACGCTGTTGGGCGGCATCGACATGGTCTTCCCCAGCCTGCATCCGATCCAGCTGCTGCCGGAAAGCTACAGCGGCTTCCTGCTCGCCTTGCTGCCGCCCGGCGCCTTCATCCTGCTCGGCTGCATGATCGCCTGGAAAAACTGGATGGATGCCCGCGCTGCCGAACGCGCCAAGCAGAAACCGCCGGCTGCGGTCAGCGTGGCCGGCTGACGGCCAACGGCGCGTTGTTTGCCGGACGCGCCGACTTCCCGATGAATATCGAACAACTCCGCCAAGCCCTGCGCGCGCATGGCGCCAAGACCTGCCACGAGGAACGCATCCTGCGCGCCTGGCTGCAAGCCCGGCCGCTCGACAGCGGGGCCAAGCGGCGACGTGCCGAGGATTTTCACCCGCTCGAGTTGCGCGCTGCCTTGCCGGCCATTGAAGCGGAACTGCATGGCCTGGCCCGGGTCCGCTCGGCACATGCCGGAGAGGATGGCTCGGAACGACTGCTCGTCGCACTGGCCGACGGCCAGACCGTGGAAAGCGTGCTGCTGCCGCGCGACGGATTGTGCGTATCGACCCAGGTTGGCTGTGCCGTCGGCTGCATTTTTTGCATGACCGGCCGCGACGGCCTGCTGCGCCAGCTGGACAGCGCCGAAATCGTCGCCCAGTTCGTTCTCGGCCGCACCCGGCGGACCGTCAAGCGGGTCGTCTTCATGGGCATGGGCGAACCGGCCCACAACCTCGACAATGTGCTGGAAGCCATCGACCTGCTCGGCACGGCCGGCGGCATCGGCCACAAGAACCTGGTGTTCTCGACGGTCGGCGACCGCCGGGTATTCGAGCGCCTGCCGCGCCAAACCGTCAAACCGGCCCTGGCCCTCTCCCTGCACACGACCAATGCCGAACTGCGCACCCGCCTGTTGCCCAAGGCGCCGCGCCTCGACCCGGCCGAGCTGGTCGAGCTCGGCGAGCAGTACGCCCGGACCACCGGCTACCCGATCCAGTACCAATGGACGCTGCTCGACGGCATCAACGACAGTGCCGAGGAAATGGACGGCATCGTCCGGCTGCTCAGCGGCAAGTACGCAATCCTCAACCTGATTCCCTACAACACCACCGAGGGCGAGGGTTTTCGGCGCCCGGCGCAGGAACGGGCCGAAGAAATGGTCCGCCTGTTGCACCGCCGGCGCATCCTGACCAAGCTGCGCAATTCGGCCGGCCAGGATATCGATGGCGGCTGCGGCCAATTGCGGGCGCGTTCGCAGGAACCCCGCCCGCTGACCTTCAGCCCCGCCGCACCGTCCTCAGTCGATCGCCCCATCGAGCGGCTGGCCGGCGAGTAGCTTGCCGAGTTCCTCGGCCGGCTGCGGCCGACCGAACAGATAGCCCTGAAACTGATCGCAGCCGCGTTCGAGCAGATAGCTGCGCTGCGCCTCGGTTTCGACGCCTTCGGCGATGACTTCGAGATCCAGCTCATGGGCCATGGCGATGATCGCCGAGGCGAGCCGGACGTCTTCGCCATGCTCGCCGATTTCACAGACGAAGGACCGATCGATCTTCAATGACTGTACCGGGAACTGCTTCAGGTAACTGAGCGAGGAGTAACCGGTGCCGAAATCGTCGATCGCGACATGGATGTGCATGCTGCGCAGCGTCCGCAGCACCGTCGTGGCATGCGACGAATTGCGCATGAGCAGCGATTCGGTCAATTCGAGTTCGAGCAGCTGCGGCGGGATGCCATACTCGGCCAGCGCCTGGGCGACCATCTTCGGCAGATCCTGCTTGGCGAACTGCTGCGCCGAAATATTGACGGCGACCGGCACGACGCGCAGTCCGGCATCCATCCAGGCCCGTTGCTGGGCACAGACGTTGCGGATCGCCCATTCGCCAAACGCGTTGATCAAGCCGTTTTCCTCGGCCAGCGGGATGAAGCGGGTCGGCGGAATCATCCCCTGCTCGCGATGGTTCCAGCGCATCAGCGCTTCGGCGCTGACCAGTTCGCCGCTCCGGGCATTGACCTTGGGCTGGTAGTACATCAGCAATTCGTTGCGCTCGAGCGCCCCGTACAGATCGTTTTCCAGCAACAGTTCGCCGAGCGACGCGGTATTGATTTCCGGCGAGAAGAAACGCAGCGTATTGCGCCCCTCGTCCTTGGCCCGATACATCGCGGCATCAGCCTTGCGCAGCAGTTCGGAGGTGGTCTGACCGTCATCCGGAAAGAGCGCGATACCGGCGCTACCGGTAATCGTCAGTTCATGGCCGGCCAGCAGGTAGGGCTGGCGCAGCGCCGAAAGCAGTTTGCGGGTGATGTGCATGGCATCCTGACGATGCTCCAGGTCGGCCAGCACGACGACGAATTCATCGCCGCCCTGGCGGGACAGCGTGTCGGTCTCGCGCAGCACGCCGAGGCAACGCTGGGCCGCCTGCTGCAGCAGGCTGTCGCCGACCTCGTGGCCGAGCGTGTCATTGATGTTCTTGAAGCGGTCGAGGTCGATGAAGACCAGCGCCATCGGCCGGTTGATACGCCGCGCCATGAGCATCGCCTGACCGACCCGGTCTTCGAGCAGCAGACGGTTGGGCAGACCGGTCAGCACGTCGTGGTGGGCCAGATGATGGATCCGCGCTTCGCTCTGCTTGCGCTCGGAGATATCGGTAAAGACGGCGATGTAATGGGTCGTCACGCCTTTTTCGTCGCGCACCGCGGCAATCGACAGCCACTCGGGATAAATCCCGCCATCCTTGCGGCGGTTCCAGATTTCGCCCTGCCAATGGCCCTGGCCGATCAGCTCGCTCCACATCTGACGGTAAAACTCCTGGCCTTGCTGTCCGGAATTGAGAATCGAAGTTCGCTGGCCGACCACCTCGTCGGCCTGGTAGCCGGAAATCGCGGTAAAAGCCGGGTTGACTGCGACGATCTGCGACTCGGCATCGGTAATCGTCATGCCTTCGGCGGCATTGGTGAACACCGTGCCATACAGGCGCAGTTCGCCCTCGGCCCGGCGCAGCGCCTCGTACTGCTCGGCCAGGTCGAGATGGGCCGCGGTCAGCTGACGGCGGTCGCGCTCGAAGCGAACCAGCGCGTAAATGGCATAGCCGATCAGCAGCAGCGAAACGATATAGAGCAACTGCCGGTAGTAGCCGGCAATGCGCAGCGCCTCCTCGTGCCCCTCGGTGTACACGCGGGTCGCTTCTTCGAGCAAGGCCGCGGTCGGCGAACGCATGATGCGCTCGACCAGCAAATTGACTTCCGGCCGACGCTGGATGATCACTTCGCCATGGACCAGCATTTGATTGAGCGACAGCGGCCCCTCCGTCCTGACGTTCATCCGCCGCAGGCGAAGCACTTCGTCATTTAAATGGTCGGCCAGATCGAGTTTCACCCCGTGGGCATAATCCAGCAAATGACGGACGAAATGCTCGAACTCGCTATTGTCGCGAAGCGCCGTGGTCTGCAGAAGCGACTCCGCCGCGACCGGAAAATAGAACTCCGAATTGCGCAGGATGGCATTGCTGCGCTGGAAACGGTCGACATCGAGCTCCTTTTCGCGCTGGCTGGCGACGAGTTTTTGCACCAGGAACTTCAGCTTGGCCTGGGAAGTGTCCGACAGCAACGACGGCATCCGCAGCAGATCGGTCTGCTCATTGCGAATTTGCTGCATATGCCGGACCAGCGGATCGTAGTTCTGCAGCAGATCGGAATAACTCGCCAGCACCGCCCCGTTCAGTTCGACATCGGCCTGTTGCACGCGGCGCAGCGACTGCATGTAAGCATAGTGCTCGTCCGGCGAAACCTCGTCGGCCTGGATGAAAAGTCCGGTGACCAGGGCCAGCAGCAGGAGAAATCCGATGCCCAGGCGAAGCCGGTGGCAGCGCTCTGGCGGGCAGAACTTGAGGGCGCTCACGGCCGGGCCTCGGGCGGCAATTCACCGCTCAAGGTATTGAGGAAGGCGACGATCGCCCCGACATCCTCGGTCGACAGGTCGCGCCCGAGCTGATAGCGGCCCATGACGATGACCGCCTGATCGAGCGTATGGGCCGAGCCGTCGTGAAAATACGGCGCAGTCAGCGCGACATTGCGCAAACCGGGCACCTTGAAGACATGCCGGTCTTCCTCCCGCCGGGTGACGTTGAAACGGCCCAGATCGTCCTTGGTGACTGCCCGGCCGGCGAAGTAATCGCCGAGCACGCCGAACTTCTGGTACATGTTGCCGCCGACCAGAACGCCCTGATGGCAACTGGTACAGCCGTACTCGCGAAAACGCCGGTAGCCGTCGATTTCGAGCGCCGTCAGGACATCCTTCTCGCCGCGCAGGTGACGATCGAAACGGGAATTGACGGTAACCAGCGAGCGCTCGAAGGTCGCGATGGCATTCAGCACATTGTTCGCCGTCAGGCCATCGGGATAATTCTGCTTGAAAGCAGTCTTCAGTTCGCTGTCCTGGGCCAGCCGCGCCAGCACCTGCGGCCAGGTCGCAGCCATCTCGATCGGATTCTGGATCGGCCCGGCCGCCTGCTCTTCGAGCGTGGCGGCGCGCCCGTCCCAGAATTGCGCCAGGCTGTAGCCGCTGTTGAACACCGTCGGGGCGTTGATGCCGCCTAGCGCGCCACCGACGCCAACCGAAAACTGCCGGCCATCGACGCCGCCTTTGCTTAGATCGTGGCAGGAGACGCAAGCCAGCGACAAGTCGGCCGACAGGCGCGTATCGCGAAACAGCTTGGCGCCGAGCGCGACCCGTTCCGGGTCGAGGCCGGAAATCGGCTGGAGCGGCAATATCGGCTGCAGAATATCGCCCTGCATGGTAAGAACCGGCAATACAGCGCGGTTCGCCGGTATCGGTGGTCGGCTGGACCAATATAACCAGCCGAAACCGAGAAAGGACAGAAAAAGCACAAAAATAACAAGGAAACGAGCAGCGGGGAGCTTCATCGCTGAATTATGCCTTGATAGACGTCAAAAATATAACTTTAGTAACAGCCCGGGCGCCATATCGGCTTCAGGCGGCGACGACCACACAATTTTTGCCTTTTTGCTTGGCCTGGTAGCTCGCCTCATCGGCCCGGCGAATCAGCGAATTATTGCTATCGCCGCCGCGCTGTTCGGCAACGCCGATACTGACGGTACAGCGAATCGAGCGGCCGTCGGCCGCAATGACTTCCTGACTGGCAAAGCCGCTGCGCAAACGCTCGGCCATCGCCAGCGCCGCCTCGATACCGGCTTCCGGCAGGAGGACGACAAACTCCTCGCCACCATAACGATAAGCGCTGTCGCTGCGTCGCAGGCAATGCGCGATCACGCCGGCCAGCGCCTTGAGGACCCGGTCCCCTTCGAGATGGCCGAAGCTGTCGTTGATCCGTTTGAAATTGTCGCAGTCGATCACCAGCAGCGACAACGCGCGCTGGTAGCGGTCGCTGCGTTCCAGTTCGGACTGCAGGCGCTGATGCAGATAGCGCGAGTTGTACAAACCGGTCAGCGAATCGGTCAGGCTCAACAGCCGGTAACGCTCTTCGCTTTCGCGCAGGGCCTCTTCGGCGCGCCGCCTTTCGGTGACGTCCTGCAAGGTTTCGATGGCGCCGACCAGTTCGCCGAGCGCATTGCGCAACGGCGCCGCCGTAAAAAACAGCCAGCGGCCGCCTTCGCCAAAATGCGGGAAGAAATCCTCCGCTTCGTAACCGCCATGGACCAGCAGCGAAGGCCGAAAACGGCCGTGGTAGAAGCGATCGACCGCCGCTTCGCTGGCCCCGTCGATGACCAGATCGGCCATGATCGGCCGCGGCGACGGATAAAAAGCCTGCCACTGGTTACCGCTGCCGATGACGTGGCGGGCCGACATGCCGGTCAGCACTTCACAGGCATGGTTCCAGTGGGTGACCCGATGCCCGGCGTCGATGACCAGCGTCGCCACCGACATGCCGTCGACGATCTGCGCCAGATGTGCTTCGCTCTCGCGTAGAGCGGTTTCGGCCCGCCGTTGCTCGGTGACGTCCTGCAGTGTTTCGATGGCACCGATGATCTTGCCCTCTGCATCGCGCAACGCCGCCGCCGTGAAATACAGCCAGCGCCCGCCAGCGCCGAAGCCCGGAAAAAAATCCTCGGCTTCGAATGCCCCGTCGATCAAGGCCGAGCGCTTGAATTTGCCGTGATAAAAATGCTCCGCCACGGCATCCGGCGCGCCATCGACGATCAGGTCGGCGAGAATCGGCCGGGCTGCGGGGTAAAACGGCCGCCAATGCTCGTTGGCGCCGATGATTTGCGAAGCCGGCGTGCCGGTCAGCTGGACGCAGGCGCGATTCCAGTGCGTCACGCAATGCCGGGCATCGATAACGATGGTCGCAACCGGACTCCCCTCGACCAACTGGGAGAAATCGTTACAACTTGCGTGGGGCGTAGCTGACATCTGAGCCGCCCTCCTTCTCGGTTGGGTAGAATCTTGTTTTGTGCAATATGGCGTATTCTGCAACGCCTGACAATCCACCGCCGCCGCTACCCCGTGAAAAAAGCCGATATCGAGCTGTTCTTTGCTCGCCTGCGCGCCGCCAACCCGGCGCCGACCACCGAACTGCATTACGCCACGCCGTTTCAACTGCTGATCGCGGTCATTCTTTCCGCCCAGGCCACCGATGTCGGCGTCAACAAGGCAACCGCCCGCCTGTTTCCCGTCGCCCCCACCCCCGACCGGATGCTGGCGCTCGGCATCGAGGGCCTCAGCGATTACATCAGGACCATCGGCCTCTACCGGACCAAGGCGAAGAACGTCATCGCCACCTGCCGCCTGTTGCTCGAACTGCATGACGGCGAAGTTCCGGCCGACCGCGCGGCGCTCGAAGCCCTGCCCGGCGTCGGCCGCAAGACCGCCAACGTGGTGCTCAACACCGCTTTCGGCCAGCCGACCATCGCCGTCGACACGCACATTTTCCGGCTCGGCAACCGGACCGGCCTGGCCCCGGGCAAGACGGTGCTCGAAGTCGAACAGAAGCTGCTCCGCGTCACGCCCGACCAATACAAGAAGGATGCCCACCACTGGCTGATCCTGCATGGCCGCTATATCTGCAAGGCACGCAAGCCGGAATGCGCGCGCTGTGTCGTGGTCGACCTTTGCGGCTTCAAGGGCAAGACGCTATGAAGGTCGCCAGCGCCCTGGTTTCCGGCCTGCGCCCCGGGCCGGAACTGGCCGCCGAGGCGGTACGCCAGGCCCTGGCCGAGGCCGGGCTGGAACGCGCCGAACAGATCATCCTGCTGCTCAGCCGCGATTTCATCCGCCATGCGCCACCGGCGATTCTTGCGGCAGCGCGGGCTGGCGGCTGCCTGCAGGTTGGCGGCGGGACGGCCAACGGCTTGTTCACCGAACGCGGCTGGCAATGCGACCAGCCGGCCGCCGCCGCCCTGGTCCTGGCCGCCGATTCGGCCAGCCCGCCCCCCGCGACGACACCGACCCTCTGCTTCAGCGGTCACGGCGCCCTGCCCTTCGACTGGCAGGCCGGCCCGCCGCGCACCGGACTGCTCGACACCGATGCCGCCGTCTGGGCGCATGGCCGACTGAACACCAATGGCTGCGCCGAATTCAATCTGCCCGGCCTGCGCAGCAGCCTGGCGCGGAGCACCGGGCTACGTTGCCTGGGTGAAGCGCAGCCGGTCGAGCTCAGCGAAAGCTATGATTTGCGCCGCGTCGGCGGCCACAGCGCCGTCGACAGCCTGCGCCGCGCCCTGCCGCCCGAGCTGCGGCAGAATCCGCCGGTGCACCAGATTGCTGTCCTGCGCCAGCCGGACGAGCCGGCGATCCCGATCCTTTCGGCCAATGCCGATGGTTCGCTGACGCTGGCCGCCGAACTGCCGATTGGCGAAAATATCACCTGGACCATCCGCCAGCCGCTGGCCGCCGAGCAGGACATGCGGCAAGTCCTGGCAGCAGCGGGCAAGGCCGGGCCGGCGCCCGATTTCGCGCTGATGTTTTCCTGCATCGGCCGCGGCCCGCTCTTCTACGGCGACGACGACCGCGACCTGCAGGCCTTTCGCGAGCAATTTCCCGGCACGCCGCTGCTCGGCGCCTACGGCAGCGGCCAGATCGCGCCGGGTGCCTCGGGCAACCGGCTGTTCCACAATTCCGTCATCACCCTACTTTTTGCGAGTTCTCATGTTTAATCCCTCCCGCGAGCAGGTCCGTTTATTTTTCTGCGATGCCTGGAAAAAGCATATCGAGCGCCTGCCACTGGTCGGCGCCGAAGTGACCGCCGTCGATCTGGCGGCCCGCCATCCCGAATACCATGCGCTGCTGAGCGATGCCAAGGGGGCGCTGGAGAAGGAATGGACGCCAGAAGGCGGCCAGATGAACCCCTTCCTCCATCTCTCGCTGCACCTGGCGATCCACGAACAGGTCAGCATCGACCAGCCGCCCGGCATCCGCGCCGCCTTCGACAGCCTGCGCGCCCGGATGGAGCCGCACGACGCCGAGCACGTGCTGCTCGAATGCCTGGCCGAAACGATCTGGCGGGCCCAACGGGACGGGACGGCGATGGATGCGCTGGCCTATGTCGACGCGGTGCGCCGCAAGTCCAGCCTGATCTGAAACCCGCCCTTCGGCCGACGAAGGGCGGTTAGGCCGCCGCCTAGCGCGGAATCTGGTAGTTGTTCTGGGTCATCAGGTCGACGCCGCATTCCAGGCTTTCGACCCAGGCAATGAAGTCGTTGACCGCCGGCTGGCCGACAAAACGGCTGCCGTGCTGCGGCACGATCTGCTCGATCTCCAGCTGGCGCACCATGTTGGCCCAGAAGCGGCACACCTTGCGGGTCACGATGTAGCGCCGGTGGAACGGCTCCATGAACCGGACATGGCTGGCAAAATCGCTGATCGGTTCGGCCGCCTTTTCATGCGGCACCAGTGATGCACCGAGGTCGCCGGAAAAGAGGATTTTGGCGACCGGATCGTAAAACTGGAAGTTGCCTTCGGCGTGCATGAAGTGGGCCGGCAAGGCCAGCAGCTTGCAACCGCCCAGGCGGATCACCGTACCCTGATCGGGAATGCCGAGGATCCGGTCGGAGACGTCGCGGCCGGTCGTGAAGTGCGGCACGAAGCGAGTCCACAGGCTGGAAATCATCACCTTGCAGTGCGACGCGATGAACCACTTGTTGACCGAAGCGATGATGTCCGGGTCCGGGTGCGAGGCGAGGATGTAGTCGAGATCCTTGGACGAGAAATGCTTCTGCATGTCCATCAACAGACCGGTGTAGGTCATGTTGCCGCCCGGATCGATCAGTGCCCCGTGGCCGTTGTCGACCACCAGAAACTGGTTGCACTGCACGGCGCCGGCCGCTGAATCGTCGACCAGATCGTAGAAAGCATGGACGATGTGCTTACCGTCATTGAACAGCTCGATGGCCATAAAACCCCCTGATGACAAGGGCGTCATTATGGCCAGCGCGCCGGGTTTTGCCTAGTTCAAACTATCTAGTTACATTGGTTGCGGCATGCTTGCCGCGCCACCTCCCGCAATTCTGGCTGGAAGTGGAAGACAGCCGTTACGCTGTCTTGTGCTCTTCGCCGTCCTTGCTCTGGCTGCCCAGGCTCAGTTCGCCGTTTTCGCTGAGGGCGAAGAAGAAGGCATCGACCGCCTTCGGCTCGCCCGAGGCGCAGAAAGTCGTCTTGCCGCAATCGCACTGGCCGACCCAGATCGCATTGAGACCACGCAGGCCGCGCGTGCTGACCGGGTTGATCGTCGTCACATCACCGCCACAGGTATTGCAGATCAGCTTTTCCGGCCGCGCCGCGGCGAGCTTGGCCTGCGCCTGCGCAATACGAGCCGCCTGATCGCCGCGTTGTTTTGCCTGTCCCATCACTTTCCCCGGTTTGTTCGATAAAACGCGGAGGATAGCCGGGCCGGGCAGCGATGTCGATTGCCCCGCCATCTGTGGCAATATCGCTGATGCCCTGGGCATTCCCAACTTTTGGCGCGACCACCGATGAAAACTGCTCACACCCTTGCCCTGTCCGGGCTTCTGCTCGCCGCACTCGGCAGCCAGGCCGTCACCGTTCAGCAATTCCAGCCGCAAGGCCAGGTGGCCGAACAAAGCCGGGCCACCGTGCGCTTCAGCAGCGACATGGTCAAGTTGGGCGAGGCCGACGCCGCGCCGCCGTTCGTCATCGACTGCGCCGGCATTGCCGGTGAAGGCCGCTGGATCGACAGCCGAGCCTGGGCCTGGCAGCTGGCCCGGCCGCTGCAAGCCGGCGAGCGCTGCAGCTTTTCGCTGAAACCCGGCTTGACCGCCGTCAATGGTGAAGCGGTCAGCGGCAAGAGCCGTTTCGAGTTTGTTGGCGCGGCGCCCCGCCCGTGGCGAATCCAGCCGAGCGCCGGCGCGGCCATCGAGGAAGACCAGGCCTTCGTCATCCATGGCGGCGGGCCGCTCGACGGCAAATCGCTGGAAGGCAATCTGTGGTGCGAAGCCGACGGCGTCGGCCAGCGCATTCCGGCCCGTCCGGTGAGCAAGGAAATCCGCGCCGCGGTGCTCGACCAAATTGGCGGCATGCCCGCCACGTCGATCGTCGTCAGCTGCAGCGAAAGCCTGCCGGCCGGCCGCAAGATGAAGCTAGTCTGGGGCAAGGGCATCCGGGCGGAGAACGGCACGCCGACCGGCAAGGAAGAAAGCTTCCTTTACAAGGTGCGCGAACCGTTCAAGGCGACCCTCGGCTGCGAACGCGAAAAGGCCGGCGCGCCGTGCTCGCCGCTTTCGGCGATCACACTGAATTTCAATGCCGCCTTCGCGGCCAAACTGCTCGGCAAATTCCGGCTGGTTACCGGCGACGGGCCGCGCGCCCCGCTCGATCCCAACCAGAAGAACAACGAGAAGGAAGCGGTCTTCCAGTCCGTCACCTTCCCCGGCCCATTCCCGCAGAACGCCGAACTCACCGTGGAAATTCCCGCCGGCCTGAAGGACGAAGCCGGTCGCCCGTTGGCCAACGCCGCCAGCTTTCCGTTGAAGAGCCGGACCGGCAGCCTGCCGCCGCTCGCCAAGTTCCCCGGCAATTTCGGCATTGTCGAACTGAAAGAAGGCGGCCTGCTGCCGGTGACGCTGCGTAATATCGAAGCCAGCCTGAAAACCGCCCACCTCACCCTGCCCGGCAGCCACCGTTTCAGCGCCCAGCGGCTGACCGAAGACGCCGACGTGATCGCGGCGATGCAGGCGCTGGAAAAATTCGAGCAGCAGACCGGCAAAGTCCGGATGACCATCGACGGCGTCAGCGAATTGCGCTTCGACCCGTATTACGCCCGCGAACTCTCCTTCCTCGCCAAGCGCCCCGGCGTCACCCGGCAGGACCTGCCGAAGCCCGGCGGCAGCGGCGAATTCGAGGTGGTCGGCATTCCCCTCGGCAAGCCCGGCTACCACATCGTCGAAATCGAGAGCCAGTTGCTCGGCAACGCGCTGCTCGCCACCCCGAAGCCGATGTACGTGCGCACTGCGGCGCTGGTCACCAACCTCGCCGTGCATCTGAAAACCGGCAAGGACAATGCGCTGGTCTGGGTCACCGCGCTCGACTCCGGCCAGCCGGTGGCCGATGCCGAGGTGCGCATTTCCGGCTGCGACGGCCGGTCGCTGTGGCAGGGCAAGACCGATCGCCTCGGCCGCGCCCCGGTCGATCAGGCGCTGGCCGCCCCGAACTGCCGCAACAGCGGCAACTTCCTGTTCGCCAGCGCCCGGTTGAACGGCGACTACAGCTTCGTCCGTTCCGACTGGAACGAGGGTATCGAGCCATGGCGCTTCGGCGTCGAAACCTGGGGTTCGACGGGCGACTTCAAGATTCACAGCATCCTCGATCGCAGCCTGTTCCGGCTCGGCCAGACGGTGTCGCTGAAACACATCGCGCGCAGCCGCACCAGCCGCGGCTTTGCCCTGCCCGACCTGGCGACGCTGCCGGACAAGCTGGTCATCCGGCACCGCGAGAGCGGCACCGAGTTCACCCAGCCGGTGAACTGGGATGCCCAGGCATCGGCGGTCAATAGCTGGAAAGTGCCGGAATCGGCCAAGCTCGGCACCTACGAAATCGCCCTCAGCGGCGGCAAGCGGGGCGAAATCAGCAGCGGCGAAATCCGCGTCGCCGACTTTCGCCTGCCGGTGTTCACCGGCAGCGTGCAGGGCGTGCCGGCCCGCCAGGTGGCCCCGGCCAAGGTGCCGCTGGCGCTCGGCCTGTCCTTCCTGAACGGCGGTGCGGCGAAGCATGCCGAGGTCCAGGTGTCGGCCACGCTGCGCCCGCGCTGGCCGAGCTACCCGCACTACGACGGCTACAATTTCCAGATCAATTTCGATGAAGATGCCCTGGCCGCCTTCAAGGTGGATAACGGCCGCGAAGAGGAAACGCTGATCCTCGACAAGCAAGCCGTGCAACTCGACAAGGCCGGCGCCGGCAAGCTCGATGTGGTGCTGCCAGCCAAGCCGAAAGGCCCGAGCGAAGTACATGCCGAAATGAGCTTTGCCGACCCGAACGGCGAAATCCAGACGATCAGCGGCCGCGTCGAGCTGTGGCCGGCCGCCCTCGCCATCGGCCTCAAGGTGGCCGACTGGGCATCGTCCTCGGGCAACAACCGGGTCGAAGTGGTGGTTCTCGACACCGCCGGCAAGCCGCTGGCCGGTCAGGCGGTCAGCGTCAAGGCCAAGCGCCGCATCGACACCAGCCACCGCCGGCGCATCGTCGGCGGCTTCTACGCCTACGAGAACAGCACCGAATACAAGGAGATCGGCGAAGTCTGCGCCGGCACCACCGACAGCCGCGGCCTGCTGCTCTGCGAGCCGAAAGCCAGCGACTCCGGCTCGATCTACCTGCTCGCCGAGACCAAGGACAAACAGGGCAACATCGCCCGCGCCGGCAGCAGTTACTGGGTCACCGGCGGCGGCGACCTGTGGTTTGCCGCCGGCAACCAGGATCGCATCGACGTCATCCCGGAAAAGAAGGCCTACCAACCCGGCGAAACCGCCCGCTTCCAGGTGCGCACGCCGTTCCGCGAGGCCACCGCGTTGATCTCGGTGGAAGCCGGCGGGATCATCGAAAGCTTCGTCCAGCCGTTGTCGCGCTTCAAGCCGACGGTCGACATCCCGGTCAAGGCCGAATGGGGGCCGAACGTTTTCGTTTCGGTGCTCGCCGTGCGCGGCCGGGTCGAGCCGCTGAAGTGGTATTCGCTGTTCCAGTGGGGCTGGCGCGAGCCGCTGGCCTGGTTCAAGGAATGGTGGAACCCGCAGCAGCCGACGGCCATGGTCGATCTGGCCAAGCCGGCCTACCGCCTCGGCCTCGGCGAAATCGCCGTGGGTACCGACGGCTTCAAGCTGAAAGTCGAGATCAGCAGCGACAAGACCGATTACCGGCCGCGCGAAGAGGCCACCGTCAAAATCCGCGTCACCACGCCGGACGGCAAACCCGCCCCGGCCGGCAGCGAAGTCGCCTTCGCTGCGGTCGATCAGGCGCTGCTCGAACTGCGCCCGAACGACAGCTGGAACCTGCTCGACGCGCTGCTGCAAAAGCGCGGCTACGAAGTCGAAACGGCCACCGCCCAATCGATGGTGATCGGCAAGCGCCACTTCGGCAAGAAAGCCCTGCCGCCCGGCGGTGGCGGCGGCCGCGCCCCGGCCCGCGAACTGTTCGACACGCTGCTCAAGTGGCAACCGCGCGTCGTCTTCGACAATACCGGCACGGCAACGCTCAAAGTGACGATGAACGACTCGCTGACCGAGTTCAAGCTGGTCGGCATCGCCACCGCCGGAGCCGGGCTGTTCGGCACCGGCAGCACGATGGTGAAGACCAAGCAGGATTTGCAGATCATCTCCGGCCTGCCGCCGCTGGTCCGCGAGGGCGACAGCTTCAAGGCGATGCTGACGCTGCGCAACGGCACCGCCCGCCAGATGGTCGTCGCGGTCAGCGGCAAGAACGGCGCAACGACGCTCACCACGCAAAAAGTCACGCTGGCCCCGGAAGGCGCCGGCGAACTGAGCTGGCCGATCAAGGCGGCCGAAGGCGTCACCGCCCAGCAATGGGAATTCAGCGCCCGCGAAGAAGGCGGCAACGGCCAGGACACGCTGCGCATCACCCAGCAGATCGCCCCGGCCGTGCCGGTCACCGTGCAGCAGGCCAGCTTCACGCGCATCGCCGGCAAATACGAAGTGCCGGTGACGCAACCGGCCGGCGCGCTGCCCGGCAAGGGCGGGCTGGAAATCAGCCTGTCGCCCAAGCTCGCCAGTCCGCCGCCCGGCCTGACGCGCTTCTTCGAGGAATACCCCTTCTCCTGCCTGGAACAGAAGACCTCGATCGCCGTCGGCCTGCACGACGAAAAGCGTTGGCAAGCCATCGCCGAGACCCTGCCCGGCTACCTCGACCACAGCGGGCTGGCCAGCTACTTCCCCGGCAGCCCCGGCAGCGCCACGCTGACCGCCTATATCCTCGATCTGGTCACGCTGGCCGGCTTCACCATTCCCGAAGACAGCCGCCAGCGCATGCTGCAGGGCCTCACCGCCTATGCCGAGGGGCGCATCAAGACCAATGAATGGGCGCCGACCGACAGCCTGCTGTACCGCCGCCTGAACGCCCTCGAAGCGCTGACCCGGCAAGGCAACAAGCCGACCCGCGCCGCCGCCGCGCTCGACATCGACCCGCTGCGCCTGCCCACGGCGGCGCTGATCGACTGGTATCTGGTCAGCCTGCGCCTCGGCGATCTGCCGCAACGCGACAGGAAACTGGCGGCGACCCGGCAGGAACTGCGCAACCGCCTGAGCTACGCCGGCAGCCGCCTGGTCTTCACCAGCGAACGCGAGGATTACTGGTGGTGGATGATGCTTAATGCCGACGCCAACGCCTTCCGGCTGATCGAGGCAATGCTCGACGATGCCGAGTGGCAGGACGACCTGCCGCGTCTGCTGCAGGGTGCCATGGAACGCCAGATGCGCGGCCGCTGGCTGACCACCACGGCCAACGCCTGGGCGCGCGTGACGCTCGACCGCTTCGCCCGGAAGTTCGAGCGCGAAGCGGTCGCCGGCACCACCCTCGCCAGCTTCGCCAAGGCCAGGGCCGAACACGACTGGAAGCAGACCACCAGCACCCCGCTCAACCTGCCTTGGCCGGCCACGCCGGGCAAGGACGACAAGCTGGCGATCAGCCACGAAGGCAGCGGCAAACCCTGGGCCACCGTCCAGCTACTCGCCGCCATCCCCGACGGCCCGGCGCGCAACGCCGGCTACCGGATCAGTCGCAAGGTGACGCCGCTCCAGGAAAAGACGCCGGGCAAGATCAGCCGCGGCGACCTCTGGCGGGTCACGCTGACCGTCGACGCCGACAACGACATGACCTGGGTCGCCCTGACCGACCCGATCCCGGCCGGCGCCCGCATCATGGGCGACGGCGACGGCCGCGACTCGGCCATCGCCAGCCTCGGCGAAAACCGCGAGCTGCGCGGCATGGCGCCAACCTACGTCGAACGCAGCTTCAGCGCCTATCGCGCCTACTACGCCATGCTGCCGAAAGGCCGCTTCACCATCGACTACACCCTGCGCCTGAGCAACGCCGGCAGCTTCGCGCTACCGCCGACGCGGGTGGAAGCGATGTATGCCCCGGATGTGTTTGGCGAGGTGACGAATGCACGAGTCCATGTGGACGAGTGAACTCTTCGTCATGTCCTGCAACGAGCCAGCCCACGCACTTAATAGCCGATCATTACTTTGGAGCATGCGATGCACTACCTGATGTTCTATGACTTCGTACCGGACTATCTTGAACGCAGAACCCCGTTTCGGACGGAACATCTCCAACACGCCTGGCAAGCCCAAGCCAGAGGAGAACTTGTTCTTGCAGGCCCTTTGGCCGACCCTGCAGATCGTGCCGTGCTCCTGTTTCAATGCGACTCACCCGACATCCCCGCCCAATTTGCAGAAGCCGATCCCTATGTGAAGCACGGTATCGTGACGCGCTACCAGGTACGCCCCTGGACAACAGTCATTGGCAAAGAGGCGTTTTCACCCGTCAGACCCGATGCCTAACCATTAGTCAATTTGACCGTAAGTATCCTTCCGCCCAAACGGACCAGAGATAATTGGCTTTCTAAACGCTAACCATGGGTCGATGCTCTAAAAGCGAAATGTCTGCCCCCTTTAGTTATCATCGGCCAATGTCATAATAATAACAAATTTGACAATTATAGTAAATACTATATATTGAACTGGCAAACCAGCCAGAAGAGGTGACATCATGACCGAACAGAAGTTGCGCGCATCGCCCGCCGGGCGAGCGCCTTCCCCTTATCCCGCGACATTGCAGCGCCAGGCGCTGGCCGACGCACTACCGTACACCAGCAATGCCGAATTGCTGCGCCAGGCCGATGGCTCGAGCAACCCCTTGACCCAGGAGCTGGCTGCGCGCTATGCCGCTGCCCTCGGTTTCCTGCACAAGGACACGCTGCACTTCGGCGGCGAGACGTCCTGATCCTTATTTGCCCCAGGAACGCCCAAAGGGGTCAGAGATAAGTAACAATTCCCCGGCAAAGCCGGGGAACTCTCAACTTATTAGGGGTCAGCCCCCTATCTCCCACGCCAGTTACTCCGCCGAATAATTATGGCAATTCTTCAAACACACCGGCGCGGTCCCCCGCCAACCATGCGACTTAAGCTGCCGACAACTCAATGCCCACCCGAACTCAAACGATCGACCATGCTGCGTAAGGCGCGAATCTGTACGCCTTGCCGGTCGGCGTAGTGCTGGTCGGTGTAGCCCCACCAATCCCAGCAACCGTAAGGATTGACGCCGGGAATGGAGACGGCCTGCGGGAATAGCACCACGATGTTGTTATTGGCCGCCACGCGGTCGTAGCCGGCGTTCTTGACGAAGGTGGTTCCGTTGTACAAACCGCCCCCCGGCGGCGGCTTGAGCGGTAGGTAGCTTTGCCCCTGCTTGCAGCCGTGCAGCGCGATGTGCAGGCGGCAGGAGGCGCCCCGGGCGCAATTGTCGGGCACATAAAGCCAACCGCTACTATCCAGCCCCGAGCGCCAGAGAAAGCTGAAAGCGCCATCCTGCGGAATGAAGGGGGTCTGATCGATCTCGGTGAACCGCCCGCGCGCGCGTTTTACCGGCGCTTTCAGCGGCCCGTAGATCCAGCCGAGGATCGCCTGGGCGCTATCGAAGCCGCATTTGCCGAGATAGGGGGCATCGGTCACCGCGCAGGCGCTGCCGTAGGCCTTGGTCGGCAGGGTATGGCCGGCGTTTTCGAGAGTCACGGCGGAATAATTGGCGGCCGGCACAGCAAGCTTGGCGTAGTAGTCGGCGAGTTGTCTGGTCACCGGTGCCGGCACCAGCGGGTCCTTGCCGCCGGCCAGCGAAATGATGCGTTGCTGGCTCAGGTTGGCCGGATCGTCGATCAGCCCGCCGGCAAAGCTCGCCTTGGTGCCATCGACCAGCGTCGAAACCTGCGCGCTGGTCGGCGTAACCTCGCAGGCCAGGTTCGGCTCGCCGGTACAGGAACATTTGGTGATTGCTTTCACAACGTCGTTTTGCGAACAGTTGTAAGGGCCGCCGGCGACGATGCCCGCCCCCTTGATGATGGACGAGTGGGCCACCTGAAACTGGACCGACATGAAGCCGCCGGAGGAAATGCCGGATACCGAGGTCTGCTCGATATCGATATTCAAGGCCGGCAGCGGTTCCGGCGCCGCCTGGCAGATCAGCGCGACAGCGGCGAGCAGGACGAACGGTGGTTTCCAGATGCGGGGAAGGTGATTGGGAAGATGGGGCATGGCATTTCTCCGAAAAAGCTGGCGTAACGGGCCGCCTGGCCGGCAAACGACAACCGGGAACGAGCTGCGTGGCGCCAGATCGAGCGATTGGAATTCGGGTTGGCCATTTTCCGGTCATGGCTCAAGCAGAACCAGCCCGGCGCAATTCGGCCTACCCAAAATCAATATAGCGGCCAAAACGGAGAATGCCAGCGTCGTATGAATGATGCCGGAGAGCCGCCCCCGGCCTGCCCGGCACCTTGCGGATACGGGCCTCGCGGCCCGTGCCAAACTAGGTTTTCCTGATCGTCGGCAGGAAGGCCGTCAGCAAGCCGATCAGCGGCAGATAGGCACAGACTCGATACACCGTCTCGATGCTCGTCGCATCGGCCAGCTGGCCGAGCAGCGCGGCGCCGATGCCGCCCATGCCGAAGGCGAAGCCGAAGAACAGGCCGGAGATGGCGCCGACCTTGCCGGGCAGCAGTTCCTGGGCGTAGACCAGGATGGCCGAGAAGGCCGAGGCGAGGATCATGCCGATGATCACCGAGAGGATGCCGGTCCACAACAGGCCGACATGCGGCAGCAGCAGCGTGAAGGGTGCGACGCCGAGGATCGAACCCCAGATGACGCGCTTCCGCCCGATCCGGTCGCCGATCGGCCCGCCGGCGACGGTGCCCGCCGCCACGGCGAAAAGAAAGACGAACAGGTAGATCTGGGCGTGCGGCAGCGTCAGACCGAACTTGTCCATCAGGTAGAAGGTGTAATAGCTGCTCAGGCTGGCCATGTAGAAGAACTTGGAGAAGATCAACAGGCCGAGGATGGCGAGCGACCAACCGATCTGGCGGCGGGTCAGGCCGTTGGCCGCGTGCGCCTTCATGCGCTTCCTGAAGTTGGCGACATGGTGGCTGGACCAGCGCCCGACGAAACTGAGCACGACGACGCCGATCAGCGCGAACAGCGAAAACCAGGCGGCGCTGCCCTGCCCGTACGGCACAACGATCAGCGCAGCGAGCAACGGCCCGATCGCCGAGCCGAGGTTGCCGCCGATCTGGAACAGCGACTGCGCCAGGCCGGGCTGGCTGCCGGCCGCCATCCGGGCAACACGCGAGGATTCCGGGTGGAAGACCGACGAACCCATACCGATCAGCATTGCCGAAACCAGCACGGCCTCGAAGCTGCCAGCCTGCGACAGCGAGAGCAGGCCGACCAGCGTGAAGCCCATGCCGAGCGGCAGCGAGTACGGCTTGGGCCGGTGGTCGGTGTATAGGCCGATCAGCGGCTGGAGCAGTGAGGCGGTGAGCTGGTAGGTCAGCGTGATCATGCCGATCTGACCAAAGCTCAGGTTGAGGCCGAGCTTGAGCATCGGGTAGATGGCGAGCAGCACCGACTGCATCATGTCGTTCAACAGGTGCGAGAAGCTGATCGCGGCGATCACCGGATAGGTGGTGGCGTTCAGGGCGTCGGCGGCGGGCGGCGCGGCGAGATTGGCATCGACAGTGAGGGTCTTTTCCATGATGGGTACTTCCAGATTTCCGGAACGCCAGTCTAGAATGACCGATCCCAGCATGTCCGGACAAAAAATATCGTGAAATGGACAATCGCCGGCCCGACCATGAGTTGCGGCCATGACGACGAACACCAGACCCTGCCCCACCCGGTCACCGCCAAGGCGCGCAATTACCGCGGCGGCGAAACGCCGGTGCACAGCCACCTGCGGGCGCAACTGATCTACGCCGGCAGCGGAGTGATGCGCGTCGAAACCGAGGCCGGCAGCTGGGTGGTGCCGCCGGTGCGCGGCGTGTGGATTCCGGCCAACACGGCGCACCGGGTGATCATGCTCGGCCCGGTCGAGATGCGCACGCTGTACATCCGCCCCGATGCGGCGCCCGACCTGCCCGACAGTTGCTGCCTGCTCGACGTCAGCCCGCTGCTGCGCGCCTTGATCCTCGCCCTGCTCGACGAACCGCTGGCCTACGAACGGGCCGGCCGCGGCGGGCAGATCGCCGCGCTGGCGCTGGCCGAACTGCGCTTCCTGAGAATCCCCGCGCTGCACCTGCCGATGCCGGGCGAACCGCGCCTGCACCGGCTGTGCGAGGAACTGGTCGCCAACCCGGACAGCCGCGAAACGCTGGAGACCCTGGCCGAGCAGCAGGCGACCAGCAGCCGGACGCTGGCCCGCCAGTTCCAGCGCGAGACGGGTATGAGCTTCCGCCAGTGGCGGCAGCAGGCACGCCTGGTCGAGGCCCTCGGTCATCTGGCCAATGGTGTGCCGGTCGCGCTGGTCGCCGAAAAGCTCGGCTACCGGAGCGCCAGCGCCTTCACCGCGATGTTCCGGCGGACGCTGGGCATGGAGCCGCGCCGCTATTTTTCCGCCGAGACGGCGGCCACGTCAGCCGCCTGAGTTCCCGATCAGGCCAGGCTTTCCAGCCATTGCTGCAACTTGCCGGCAACCTCCGGCCATTGCGGGTCGAGCATCAGCATGTGGCCGGCCCCGGGAATCACCACGGTTTTTGCCTGCCACGAAGCGGCGGTGAAATAGAGCATCGAGGCCGGGAATACCTGGTCTTCCGAGCCGCCCATGACCAGCGCCGGGATTCTTGCCCGGCGACGCGCCAGACGGAGCGGTGCCATGACCATTTCGGCCACCGCCTTATCGGATTCCGGCTGGAGCAGCGGCAGGTATTGCACGGTTTCCTCGGGCGGCATGGCCGGCGAAAAATAGACGCGGGCCATGGTCCGCATGGTTTTTTCGCTGGCCGTGCCATTGACCGCGTTGGGCAGTTCGGCGAAAAAATCCGGCATGCTCAGCGCGAAGCGGCTGACCGTGCCGGCCGTACCGGTCGGCGGCACCGGTGCCAGGAAGGCGACGGCACGGGCCGTTCCCTGTTCGAGAAAGCGCTGGCAAACCAGGCAGCCCATGGAATGGGCGATCAGCACCGGCGCTTCGGGCAGCGCGGCGACCGCCGAGGAGAGGTCGGCGACATAGTCGTCGATGCCGAATTCATTGAGACGTTCGCGCCCCGGGCTGGCACCGTGCCCGGAAAGGTCGACCGCGTAACAGTCGTACCCCTGCTCCTGAAAATAGGGAATGAAACGCACATTCCAGCAGGCCGCATTGCTGTAGCCGCCATGCACGAAGAGCAGCGGTGGCTGGCCGCCGGGTCGGGCGGCCGGATGATGATGAATCTGGACAGTTCGTCTGGGCATGTCTAATGTCCGAGGAAAGACGCGGGTTAGAGACAGGTTCAGTTGGTCACCGCAAATGACAAACCGGAAAATCACTACGGTTTTAACACAGACATTTTACTTTTCCGCTGACAATTGCCATCACCAACACGGTATTCCAATGGCCAACTGGGCTTGGGCAAACGGCCCGGCGCGCACTCAATCCTTGCTGAATTCGAGGCTTTCATGAAACAGAGCATCAGCTTCATCACACTCGGCGTCGCCGATCTGGCCCGCAGCCGGGCTTTCTATCAGGCACTGGGCTGGCGGGAATCATCGGCCAGCCAGGAGGGAATCGCCTTCTTTCAGGCCGGTTCGCTGGCCTTTGCCTTGTTCCCGCGCGACGCGCTGGCCGAGGATGCCAACGTGCCAGCCACCGGCAGCGGCTTTGCCGGTTTTACGCTGGCCCATAACGTGGCCTCCGAGGCGGCCGTGCAGGCTTTGCTCGATGAGGCGGTGGCGGCCGGTGCGACCCTGGTACGGCCAGCCGACAAAGTCTTCTGGGGCGGCTTTCGCGGCTACTTCGCCGACCCCGACGGCTTTCTCTGGGAAGCCTGCTACAACCCATTCGTGACGCTGAATGCCGACGGCACTATCCGCCTTACGGATTAATATCGATGGTGTCTTCACCGCCTTCACCAATACCGCCGTAGCCGCCCGGATGCCGTTCAAGCTGGCGATGCTGCGGATAACCGCCTAATACAATCTTTTTTGGCCTTCCCGCCCCGACCAGACAAGGACCACCCGATGCGCCCATCCCTGATTCGCCTGCTGGCAACTGCCCTGCTCCTGTCACTGCTCGCTGGCTGCGCCTCGCGCGGCATACCACCGGCGACGGCAAGCGGCGAGCAGGCCGCCGCCCGGGCCGTCCTGCAGCAGTCCGCCGAGGCGCACGGGCTGGTCGCTTTCCGCCAACTCAACGACGTCAGTGTCAGCTATGCCGGCGAATGGTACGGGCTGGTCAGCCGCTTTCAGCCGACGCTGATCGATGCCGACTTCCGGCAAGGTTCGCAGGAAAGACTGATCCTCAAGGCCCGGCCGTTCCTCGCCCAGCACCACACCGGCCCCGGCGGCAGCAAGCAGGTGATCCGCAGCACCGACGGCATAGAGGTCTTCTACGACGGGCAGGCCGCCAGCGACCGCGATGTGCTAGCGGCTGCGGCGCTGGTCGCCGACGGCTACCGGATGTTCCTGACCGGCCCGTTCTATTTTCTCGACGGCAATCTGAGCCTTGAGCTGGCCGCCGATGAAATAGTCAATGACCGCGATTGCGTCAGCATCGTCGCCGTCCGCCGTCCCGGCCACGGGCTGTCGGTGGAAGACCGCTACCAGTTGTTCATCGACCGCGAAAACCACTTGCTGCGCCGCGTCCGTTTCACCATGGAAGGCCTCGAATCGACGCAAGGCGCCATCGCCGAAGTCGATTTCTTCGAGCACCGGCAGATCGCCGGCGTCACCTGGCCGACCCGCTTCTACGAACGCCTGCGCAAGCCCATTCCCGGCCTGCCGGTGCATGACTGGCGGCTGACAGGGCTGGACGTCAATCGCGGGCTGAACGAGGCGGAGATCGCCGGCAAGGCATTTGCCGGAAAAGCCGCACGACCGGCCCAGGCAATCGACCGAAGCGACCTGCCGGATGCCTTGAACAGGTGATTTTTGCTCTGTGCGGTATCGCACAGAGCCAGCGTCGTTTCCCGGATAAGTTTTGCTGCTGGCGGCAATGCGACATTTGCCAACTGTTCCAAAAACCGAAAGAAAAGGCATTCCGATGAATCTCCACCTCGCCCTTGCACCGATCGTCGCGCTGATTGCCGGGATTCTGATCCTGGCCGTGCCGCGCCTGCTCAACTACATCGTCGCCATCTACTTGATCGTGATCGGTCTGATCGGGCTTTTCGGGAGCGGCAACCTCCGTCTCTGAGCAAGCCGGCAGCGCTCAGCTGAAGGGGAAGATACAAATTCGGCTTTACTCAAACGGAAAAAACGATTAAAAGCTGCTGCAAACTCCGATTTGAGATTCCCATGTCCGAAGATGAACTGATCCAGCAAGCCGACCGTATGATCGAAGCCGCGATGAATGGCCGGACGCCGCATCAAGTGTTGCTTGAAAACTCGCTCGCCGAGAGCGCGAACGTTGCCGAGCGGGCGGCGGCCATTGCCAAGAACCGCGAACGCGCCATCAAGCTGCTGGCGGCGCTAGAAAAAAGCGGCGGCTGAACTTCCCCGCCCTGGCATCAAGCCCGGGCGAAGACTGGCGGCGCCACGCGGCGCCCCCGCCTAGCGAACCTCGTCGACGATCTGGACCATTCTTTCCTCGACCTCGCGGCCCAGCCGGACCAGTTCGGGATGCTCCGAAAGGGTGGCGAGCAGGGTTTCCGGCCGGAGCAGGCCAATCTTGGTCGCGCCGTTTTCGGTATATACCGAAATGCGCCAGGGCAAGGCCAGGCTCAGCCGCAAGTCGATGGCCAGCATCTTTTCGATCTGGCGATAATTGCAGATATCGAATACCTGGCAGTCGTCATCGAGATCGATGCCCTTGCGGCGCAAGGTATCGCCGAGGTCATGGCCGTGCAGAACGACAAAGCCGAGACGCTGGACGACCGGCTCCAGATCGAAGATCACTTCGCTGAACGATTTGCTGCTTTCGACGACGTAATACACGGATTTTCCTTGTTGAGCTGTTGGCAATGGCGCGCGGCGGCCAAGGGTAATGAACATCGCCCTGCGGAACAACTCCGGTAGACGAAAAAAAGCTGGCTCACGTTATCCACGTGGCCAGCCTTGGTGTTACGGCTTGTCCGGGCTTGCCTAGACCCGGTACTGGGCAACGATTTCCTGCAGTTCCCGGGCGAGTTCGGCGAGTTGCTCCGAGGTTTCCGAAGTCGACTGCGCTGCGGCGCTGTTTTCCTCGGTCATCTGGGCGATCCGCTCGACCTGCTGGGCAATCTGGGTGCTGGCAACGCCTTGTTCGCGAATCGAACTGGTGATGTCGCTGACCATTGCCACCGTGTCGCGCGAACCGTTGCCAATTTCCTGCATCGAGCTGCTCGCCTGTTCGGCAAAGCCGACCCCGGCCTCGACCGCGCCTTCGACGCTTTGAATGCTCTTGACCGCCGCCTGCGAGCCGGCAACCATCTGCTGAATGGTGCTGGCGATCTCCTGCGTCGACAGACCGGTACGCTCGGCCAATTTGCGCACTTCATCGGCAACCACGGCGAAACCGCGCCCCTGTTCGCCAGCCCGCGCCGCTTCAATGGCGGCGTTGAGCGCCAGCAGATTAGTCTGATCGGCAATTTCCTTGATCACTGCGACGATGCTGCTGATCTTCTCGCTTTGCAGTTCCAGTTCGGTCAGTTGTCCGGAAGCGCTTTGCACCGTATGGGCAATGCCGTTGATCGACTGGACGGTGTCGCTGATGATGCCCTCGCCGTTCAGCGCCACCCGGCCAGCCTCGGTGGACAGCTTGCGGGCGTCCTCGGCCCGGTCAGCCACGTGATTGACGCTGACCGTCATTTCTTCGACCGCGGCGGCCATGCTGGAAGCGGAATCGCTCTGCTGGCTGGAGGAAATTGACATCTGGTGGGCGGCGGTAGATACCCGAGAGGCCGCCGAGCTGACCGAATCGGCATGCGCGGCGATCTGACGGAAACTCTGTTGCAAGCGGTCGAGCAAGCCGTTGAAAGCATGCGAGACATTGGCAATTTCGTCCTTGCCCTTGACTTCAAGACGGGTGGTGAAATCGAGATTCTTTTCGATCCGCAAGAACATGCCGACCATCTTGTCGAGCGAACCGGAAACATGGCTGTAGATGACGAACCCGATGCCGGCTATCAATAGGCTGACCAGCAAGATGGCCGAGACAACCCAAGTCTTTGAACTTTCATAGGTGGCATCGGCCTCCTTGCCGCCTTTTACGGCAAGTTCCTGATTGTACTGACCATGCTCGACCAGCGCGTTGCTCAAGCCATCAACTATCTGCTTGGCCTGCCCGGAAATTTTCAGTGCCTCATCCGGCTTGCCCTGGCGAATCGCGCCAATGTATTTCTCGGAAAAGGCCGCGTACTCGAGGTACATCTGGTTGTCTTTGTCCAGCATCTCACGATCCTTGGGATCGGAAATCAGCTTTTCGTAACTCTTGAGCGCCCCACGCAACTGATCCATGTTCTGGGTGAACTCTTTCTCCAGCCCGGCCACTTTTTGCGGATCGGTGACCACCAGCATGGTCAGCAAGGGCGGCCGCAAACGAAGGAAAGCCGTCTGTGCCGATTGAAGCGTACTGATGCTTGGCAGGGTCATCTGGTTAATTTCCCGGATGCCCTGATTGATGCTGGCCATCTCATACAAGGCAAAACCGCCGACCCCGATCAAACCGACAATCGCCAGCGCAATCAGCAAAATAATACGGAGTGCAATACTCATGATCCCCCCTTTAACAGCAAATTATTTGTCACTACCACAGCAAAGTTCGATGACAAAAGCATAACCCACACAAAACACGGACAGCCCGAAACCGGCTGTGATATTTTATACCATATTTATAATATGTGCCACTTTTGTTACCCGAAAATGGCGTTTGACCATGTCACTTTCTGGAAATCCGCGACAGTCATCCGTCATCGCCAGCCTCCGGCCAGCTTCGCCGAAAACCGGTTGCCGCCGCCTGCGACGAACATTCAGCCTGCCCGAAAGGCACGCACGCCGAGAATCACGCCAAGCACCAACAACAGAATGCCGCAGGTACTGGCCAGCCCTGGCGCCTCGCCTCGCCAGACATAGGCATAAGCCAGCGCGGCGAGCGTTTCGAAAACGATCAATTGCCCGGATAACGCCGTCGGCAATAGCGTACTGGCCCGATTCCAGAGCAGCGTGCCGAGCCAGGAAGCGAGCAGGCCCAGCGCCAGCACCAGGCCGAGATATTTGGCCGGCTGCGGCCCGAGCGGCCAGTCAAAACCGGCCGGACTCGGCACCAGCAGCGAAATGCCGGCAAACAGAAGCAGCGCCAGCGGCAGCGTTGCCAGGCCCTGGGCCGTGGCCCACGTAGTCGAGGCAAGGCCCGACCGCCCTTTCAGCCAGGCCGCGTTGCGCAGCGGATACCAGGTCCAGCAAGCCAGCGCACCAAGCGCCAGCAGGCTGCCGAGAACATAGTCTTCGACACTGCGGCCGCCGGCCAGGCGCCCGAGTTCATGCCGATTGACCAGCAGAATGCCCAGCCCGATCACCGCCAGCGACGGCAACAGGCGGCGCCAGGCAATGCCCCCGCGGCCAAGATTGGCGCAGACCGCGATGACGATCGGCAAGGTGCCGATCAGCATGGTCGGCACCGGCGCATCGGCCAGCTGGATGGCCGCCGCCAACAGGCAGTAATAAAGCAGGTTGCCGATCAGCGCCAGCTCAAAAGCGCGGGCCCAGTCTTGCCGATCCAGCTCGCGCAGGCGTTGCCGGTCGCGCCAGGCGAGCGGCAAGGCGATCAGGCCGAAAGCCAGGTAGCGTCCGGCCGAGATCAGCAGCGGCGGGTAGTCGATGAGCATCAGCGGCACGACGAAAACCAGCCCCCAGGCGAGACCGGCGCCGAGGGCACAGGCAACGCCAGACAGCAGGCTGGCCTGAATCAGTGGCGGTCGGCGGAAAGTCATGCGGCCTGAGGCTTCGCGGAATCTGGCAAGAGCTGGATGCGGAGATCGACTTACGCGTTCTTCAAAGCCAGAAACTCGTCGATCAGCCTGACCAGAACTTCCTCTTCGTCGCCATCGCTGAGGCCGAGAATTTCGGCGACCAGCCTGACCTTGCCGGGATTGACCCGGCTGCGGCTGGCCACCGGCGCCGCGGCGGGCAGCGGCCCCAGCGCATCGTCCCGCACCGCTACCGTGACTTCGCGCTCGATCGGCGGAGCTGCGTTAGCGACGGATTCGGCGGCAGCGGCCGGTTCTTCGGTCTTTTTACGCCGCCCGCTCTCTTCGGAAAGAGCATTGTCCACAACCTTCTTCGAGACCTTTTCGCCTTCCGGCAATTGCTCGATCTGATCGATCAAGGAGTCGGCCTTGGCCTCGTTCTTTTTGGCCAGTCTTTCCAGTTGCACCGCCGTGCTGGTGCTGGCGATTTTTCCCGAATCGAGCAAGGCCGTGACCTTCTCCGACAGATTGGCGGCCGCGGTGGCCTGGCTCAGCCAGGTTGCCGGCCGGGCGAAATATTGCGCGGCTTCTTCCGGCGTCGCGAACCGTTCGGCGATCGCCTGAATGGCGTTGGCCATGTCGCGCGGCTCCAGTGCCGAACGTACGCCGAGGCCGATGTTCTCGAACACCTGCACTTCCAGGGTTGCGTCAGCCGCGCACGGCCGGATGACCACCGGCACCGTTTTTTCTCCGGCCAGGATGGCGGCCTGACGACGGCGCTCGCCGACGATCACCGTATAACGCCCCTCGGCAGCGGCCGGGCGAACGACCAGCGGGTGAATCACCCCCAGTTTCTCGATCGAGTTGACCAGGCCCTTCAGACTCCCTTCTTCGATGTTCTGCCGGAGATGGCTCGAATCGGGTTCGATCATCGTTACGTCGACGATCTGAAAGTGCGACGAACTGTCTTTGAAGGTCATGGCTGTTCCGTTGGTGAGGTTATGCTTGATCCGTGGGCAGCGGCGATAACGGCCCCCTTGGCGGATCGCAAAAGGGGGCGAATGCTCGTCCTTTTTTGCTCTTTTTTCAAGCCGGAGCAATTCGACTCAAAAATTCGACAAGATGGCGTTTTCCTGCGCAATACCGACCAGTCGCCCGTATGTCAGCGCGATAAGCCGCGCGAAAGTGATAGAGTCGTCCTTGATCGTCAGCAGTTCGCCATCTGGTCACCCCAATGAAACGACATCGATGAACAAGTTAGCCCACCTTACCTGTCTGTTAGGCGCCATCCTGCTTGCTGCGTGCGAACAGCAGCCGGTCGAGAAGCCCCTGCAATACAGCAGCGTGGCGCCCAACGGTACGGTACCGGTCTATCGCCTGGCCATCCACCCCTTGTACAACCCGCAGAAACTCAGCGAGACCTATCAACCGCTGGTTGCTCACCTCAACCAGCAGTTGCAGGGCGCCCGGATCGAACTCGAGGCATCCCGCGATTACGCCGCTTTCGAGCACAAATACGCGGCTCGCGAACCGGCTTTCCTGCTCCCCAACCCGTGGCAGACACTGGCCGCGATGAAGACGGGTTACTCCGTCATTGCGATGGCCGGCGATGCCGAGGACTTCCGGGGCATTTTCATCGTCCGCAAGGATGGACAGATCAAGGTGCCGGCCGACCTCAAGGGCAAGGCCGTCAGCTACCCGTCGCCCACCGCGCTGGCGGCCGCGATCATGCCGCAATATTTTCTGCAGACGCACGGCGTGGACGTCAAACGCGACATTCAGAATATTTACGTCGGCTCGCAGGAATCTTCCATCATCAATGTCTATCTTGGCAAAACCGCCGCCGGTGCCACTTGGCCGCCCCCTTGGCGCGTCTTCCAGCGCGACCATCCGCGCGAAGCGGCCGAGCTTGAACAGGCCTGGGAAACGCCCCCGCTGCTCAACAACTCGGTGATGGTGCGCGACGACGTGCCGGAAGCCGTCCGCACCCAGGTCACCAAGACGCTGCTCGAACTGACCGCGACAGCACAAGGCAGAGCGATTCTCGCCGGCATGGAAACGGCGCGCTTTCACGCCGCCGATGACCGCAGCTACGGGGTGGTCGCCGCATACATCGAGCGCTTCGAGAAAGAAGTGCGCCGGGTGGAAAGCAAGTAATGGTCGAGTATCTCAAACGCCTGGTGACCGCCACCTTGCGCCGACAACTGGTCGTCGGGATGACCCTGGTCGTCGTCTCGATGATGTCGCTGTTCATCTGGGACCAGACGCACCGCCAGCAAGCCGTGGTGATGCAGCAGCAGTCGGGGCACGCCGTCGCACTGGCGCGCAGCGTCGCCACCTCGGCGGCGGTCTGGGTGGCTTCACGGGATTTTGGCGGCCTGCAGGAGATCGTCGAGGGCCTCGCGCCCTACCCCGATCTGCGGCACGCCATCGTGCTGGACAACCGGGGCCAGATACTGGCCCACAGCGACACTGGGCGACGCGGCCAGTATCTGGCCGACCTGCCGGCAAAACCGGAACTGACGGTCCTACAGCGAAGCCCGACGCTAGTCGATGTCGCTTATCCGGTAACGCTCGGCGGCAGCCAGATCGGCTGGGTAAGAATCGGTCTCGGCCAGGGATCCTTGCAGGCACGCCTCGCCGAGACGCGGCAAAGCGGTCTGGTTTACGTGTTGATCGCCGCGCTACTCAGCACCTTGCTGGCGATTCTCAGCGGTCGCTACCTGACCCGCCGGCTGCACGCCATCCAGACGGTCGCCAATGCCGTCCAGGCGGGGAATCCTGCTGTCCGGGTGCAGCTCGCCGGGGATGACGAAGCGGCGCAACTGGCCCGCCAGTTCAACGGCATGCTCGATACGCTGGCGCACGGCCAGCAAGAATTGCGGGAGAGCGAGAATCTCTTCCGGCTCGGCTTCGAGAACGCCAATATCGGGATGTGCCTGGTCGACCTCGAAGGAAAGCTCCTCAAGGTCAATCAGCAGATGTGCGAAATATTCGGCTACAGCAAAACCGAACTGGAAGGCATGTACGTCAACACCATCACCCATCCCGACTTCCGGAAAGTCAGCACGAAATTCATCCGGACCGGCACCTCGGGGCATAGCGAGCAAACCGACCATGCCGAATTTGAAAAGCAATACATCCACAAGCAGGGGCATGTCGTCTGGGGTCGCGTAGCCAGTTCGCTGGTCCGTAACGGCGAGGGCCAGCCGATGTATTTCATTTCGCACGTCCTCGACATCACGCAGCGCAAGCAGGCCGAGTCCGAGCTGGAACAGTATCGCCACCACCTGGAAAAACTGGTCGAAGAGCGAACGGCGGCGCTATCCGTCGCCAAGGAGACGGCCGAGACGGCCAGCCGGGCCAAGAGCACTTTCCTCGCCAACATGAGCCACGAGCTGCGCACCCCGATGAACGCCATCATGGGCATGACCGCACTGGCGCTGCGCCGGGCCACCGACGTCAAACAGATCGACGAGTTGAGCAAGGCGGCCAAGGCTTCCCGGCACTTGCTGGGCGTCATCAACGACATCCTCGACATCTCCAAAATCGAGGCTGAACGCCTCAACCTCGAACGAATCGATTTCCGCCTGGGCGGCATCCTGGAAAACCTGCGCAGCCTGTCGAATCAGGCGGCAACCGACAAGGGACTGCAACTGCGCATTGATCTGCCCGCTGAACTGACCGAACTGACGCTGTCCGGCGACCCGCTACGCCTGGGCCAGATCCTGCTCAATCTGACCGGCAATGCCATCAAGTTCACCAACGCCGGCTCGGTCACCATTGCCGCGGCAGTAGCCGAGGACAACGGCACCGACATGCTGCTGCGCTTCGAAGTGCGCGACACCGGCATCGGTATTGCCGAGGAAGATCAGAAACGGCTGTTCAGCGCCTTCGAGCAAGCCGATAGCTCGATGACCCGGCAGTACGGCGGCACCGGTCTCGGGCTGGCGATCAGCAAGCGGCTGGCCGAAATGATGGGCGGCCATATCGGGGTGGATAGCCAAGCCGGCGTTGGCAGCACCTTCTGGTTTACCGTTCGCCTGAGCACGGTGGCCGGCAAGGCGCCGGCCGCAACGATGGCCACGCCGCTGTCAGCCGAGGAGCGCTTGAAAGCCCAGTTTGCCGGCACCTTGATCCTGCTGGCCGAGGACGAACCGATCAATCAGGAGGTCTCCCGCGACTTGCTGACCGAAGTCGGGCTGCTGGTGGATCTGGCGGACGATGGCGGCGAAGCCGTGGCCATGGCCAAGCGCACCGACTACCGGCTGATCCTGATGGATGTGCAGATGCCGAAACTCAACGGACTCGAAGCCACCCAGGCGATACGCGCCCTGCCCGGACGCGAGCACACCCCGATTTTGGCGATGACCGCCAATGCCTTCGATGACGACCGGCAACGCTGCCTGGCCGCCGGCATGAACGATCACATCGCCAAGCCGGTCGATCCCGATGTGCTCTACGAAACCCTGCTCAAATGGCTGGCCCGGGCAAAATAGACACCCCGTTTTGTGCCGCTTCCCACCACATTCCGCAGCGCCGAAGCGCACAATACAGCCCTCTTTCACCGCCCCTGGAATAGCACGATGAAACGACGTTACTGGGTTATCCTGACCCTGATCTTCCTGGTCTGGCTCGATTGGTACATCCGCGCCCCGGACTCCCGCTCGCGCGACATGACCAGCGTCATCGCGACGCAGGCCGGCAAGGAACTGAAGAGCTATCCCTATCAGTTCAAGGTCCTGAAGATCGCCGGCGACACGGCTTATCTGAGCACGCCGCGCAGTTTTGACGTGCCGGCCTTCAAGGTACTGGCGGTTCTCTACCCCGATCTCGACACCAAGAACCCCAACAACCCCGCCTACATCGCCGCCCAGGAACACCTCGGTCGCGTCCAGGCGGAAGCGCGGACCATCGTGCTGGCCCAGCCCGGCATCAAGGACGTCAAATGGGAGCTGGATCGGGACTGGCTGGTCAAGCACGGCATCGAAGTCCCGGCAAAATAGCGCACCGGATTGGCGGCCGGGGTCGTCGCCCGCAGCGCCGAATGACGGAATGCGAACCAAATTCGGCACTGCGTGTCGATCCGGAAACAAGTCCTTCGTCGCAACAAGGAGGCTTCCCAATCCCACCCTATGCACAGGAGAATCCCATGAATCCGGTTCAAGCCATTCCGCCCGGCATGATGACGATCACGCCGCATCTGGTCTGCCACGGCGCCACCGATGCCATTGCCTTCTATAACAAAGCCTTCGGCGCCGTCGAAATGGGCCGCCTGGCCGGCCCCGACGGACGACTGATGCACGCCCTGCTGAGCATCGGCGATTCGATGCTGATGCTGGTCGACGACTACCCCGAGTACGGCTCGCTCGACCCGCTGGCCCTCAAAGGCTCGCCGGTAACCATCCATCTCTACGTCGCCGATGTCGATGCGGCGGTGGCCCGCGCCGTCGCCGCCGGGGCGCGGATCACCATGCCGGTCGCCGACATGTTCTGGGGCGACCGCTACGGCCGGCTGGAAGACCCCTTCGGCCATCAATGGTCGGTCGCCACCCACATTCGCGACGTCGCGCCGGCCGAAATGGCGACGGCGATGGCCGCGGCTTGCCCGTAAGCCCGGCTTCGCCGCAGATCGCCAGCCGCTCGCCGGTTACCCGGCGCTCACTGAAAGGCGCCGGGCGACAGGACGTTGCTCAGGCGAATCGGCCGACTGCCCACCGGGTAGGTGAATTCGGCGCTCGGCAGCAGATTGACGCCGCCGACGCTGCCCGGCAGCCGGACGGTGCCGCGCAGTGGCGACGAGTTGGTCAGGCGTAGCGGCAGGCCGCCGTATTCGATCAGTTCGCCGCGCAAAGCCGCGAGGTTACCCTCGAAGCGGCCCTGCGCCGGGCGGAACAAGTTGCCGTTACCCACCGTCAGGTTGTTGATCGCCCAGATATCGATGCCGGCCGGAAATTTCTCGGCCCAGACGGCGAGAAAGTTGCCGGCATGCTTGTCATTGATCAGCGTGTTGTGCGCGACATACAGCGCATTGTCCGGCCAGCGCGGCCCCTCGGCGCCATAGGCAAGCAGGCTCGGATTGTCCGTTTCGGCGCTCTGGGCGATGACGTTGCCGATGACGTAGGCGACGCCGCCGTTGGGGAATTCGAGCTCGTAGGAAGCCCGGCCGCCGGCACCGTCGGCCAGCATGTTGTAAAGCACATGGTTTTCCCGCGCCCGCGATTTGACCAGGTGGCCAAGATAGCCATTGAAGAAACGGCTGCCGCTCAGCGTAAATTTGCCGATCGCGCCGACATAGAGCAGATGATGCAGCGCGCCGGCATGCCGCGGCGCATCGCCGAATTCGCTATCGGCGACGACCAGCGTCTGGCTGGCCGAGTTGGCGGTCAGCACGCCCATTTCGTTGTCGACGAAACGACAGCCATGGATTGTCAGCTGGCCTTTCTCGAAACGAATGCCGGCGCCGTTGCCATCAGGCACCCGGGCGCCGCGAAACTCGATGTTCTCGATTCGGACCTTGCCGCCCCGGACCACCCAGATCGCCTTGCCCTCGGCACTTTTCCCGTCGGCCAGCATGACCGGCCGTTCGCCGGCGGCGCGGATGAGCAGATTGTTTTGCGTCCAGATCGCCGGTTGCCCGCGGTAATTGCCCGGCCGGATCTCGATCACCTCGCCATCGCGGGCCAGCCGCGCCGCTTCGCTCAGCGTCGTGATCTTCTCGCCGCTACCGACGACCATCGTCGCCGGCGCCGGACCATCGCCCGAATGCCTGCCGGCCGCCGCTTCGCTGATCGGAACGGCAATCAACTTGCCATCCGCCGAGCGGCGGATCTCCCCGACATAATCCGGCGCCAGCGGCAGTTGGTCGGCGCCCTGGGCCAATGCGCTCCCGGCCAGCAGACTGGCGAGCATGACCAAGCAAAGTTTGCGACAGGCAGTTTTCCGGGCCACGGGTTTCTCCTTCCAGGGAGCAGATGCGATGGGCGGCAAAGATGAATGCCTGATTCTAACGGCATTTCGGGCGACCTGAACCAAGGCGAACCGGCCGGCAAAAGTCGCCGGGCGGCTGCGCCATTTATTCGCCAAGCATGGGATACTTTGCCTCCCCAACCAGGAGAATGCCATGCGAAACCTGCCCCGTAACGCCCCCCGTCTGGCCCGGCTGTTCGTCGCCGGCCTGTTTCTGCTCTGTACCGGCCTGGCTTCGGCCGAAGCCCCGCAGGCCAAAACCCAGGTTCCCGGCTATTACCGGATGTTCCTCGGCAATTTCGAGATCACCGCGCTCTACGACGGCGCCATCAAGCTCGATACCAAGCTGCTCAAGAACACCAACGACAAGGAAGTGCAGAAACTGCTCGCCCGCCTGTTCGTCAAAGGCCCAGCCGTGCAGACCGCGGTTAATGCCTACCTGATCAATACCGGCAGCAAGCTGGTGCTGGTCGATGCCGGCGCCGCCAAAGCCTTCGGCCCGGCCCTCGGCAACATCGTCGACAACCTGAAGGCAGCCGGCTACAGGCCCGAACAGGTCGACACCGTGCTCGTCACCCACCTCCATGGCGACCACGTCAATGGCCTGGTCGATGCCCAAGGCAAGGCCGTTTTCAGCAATGCCGAAATCTGGTCGGCCAAGGCCGACAACGACTTCTGGCTAAACGAGGAAATCGCCGCCAAGGCACCGCAGGATGCCCAGCCTTTCTTCAAGATGGCGCGCGATGCCGCCGCCCCCTATCTCCAAGCCGGCAAGTGGAAAACCTACGCGGCTGACCAGGAAATCCTGCCCGGCATCAGCAGCTTTGCCGCCAACGGCCATACTCCCGGCCACAGCGCCTACCTGGTCGGCAGCGGCGAGGAAAAACTGCTGATCTGGGGCGACATCGTCCATAACCATGCCGTCCAGTTCGCCCGCCCACAAGTCGTCATCGAATTCGACGTCGATCGCAAGGCGGCCGTCGCGACGCGCCAGAAAATCTTCGCCAAGGCCGCCAGCGAAAAGATCCTGATCGGCGGCATGCACCTGCCCTTCCCCGGTATCGGCCACGTCCGCAAGGAAGCCAAGGGTTACAGCTGGGTACCGGCAGAATTTGCGCCGACCGGGGAATAAATTATCGTCGCTGCCAATGCGGCAAGGAAAAACCCCTACCGGGTTCCCGGTGGGGGTTTTTTTATTGAACGCGACAGCCGGCCCGTGCCAACAACCGCCCTAGCTTGCATCCTTGCCTGACGGTTTGCCCGGCAACCGGCCTGCCGACCCGGGCCAGGCGCCAGCACTCAGTTTCTGCCGACGGCCCATTTCCCGGCGCCGCCCAAGGCTGAGGCAAAGGCGACAAGCAACAGGAACAGCCCGTGGAGGTTGCCCAGCAGGGCCGCACCGTGCAGCCAGCCATGAACCAGCGGCCAGCCGATGATCAGGGTCAGCCCGAGGCTGGCCACCGGCATCCACAGGCCGAGCAACATCAGAATGCCGCACAGCATTTCAGCCAGATGCAGCCCCCAGTGACCGGCCTGCGCCACCGAAGACGGCAAGGCGGCGTGCATCAGGGGTTCGAAGCCAGCGAAGAAGGCCATCCCGCCGACCGCGAGACGCAAACAGAGAAGTGACCAGTCAATACGTGTTTTGGAAGCAGCCATGAGATTCGCAGAGTAACGGTGGTTGGGGCAATTCGAGGGAGCGCAGTATCTCCGTCGCCTAGACTGACGGTCAACCGCCAAGGGCGGCCGGCTTTTCGGCGGCAGACATGCGACGGGATACCAGGCCACAAACTGCAAACGACAAACCGCCGCCCCGGTAGTAGAATTCCCGGTTGCTTGAGTTCTGCCGCGCTTGACGTTATGTCAATCCCCCGCAGCCACCTTGGTCATGACTGGAACTACTCGATGAAATCACTTCCCATACTGCTTGCCGCATTGCTGGCAATTCCCGTCCCCGCATTGGCCGGCGACCCGGTCAAAATCGATGTCTACCTGGGTGGCGAACTGGAGCAGACCGTCTCGTTGGCGGGCGCTAATGCCACCGCGAAACTGACCACCTCCAAAGCGCCGAATGCCACGCTTGAATTTCACCTGATCGCCCCCGAGCCGCTGATTTTCGAGGTGAAGGAAGTCATTGCCGGCAGCAGCCAGGAAGAAGCCGCCGGCCGGGTCGTCCTGTTCAAGACTGGAAACTCATTCGATGTCTCCGAGATCAAGGGCAGCAAATTTCGCAACGCCTACGTGCTCGTTCGTCACGACTGATCAACTCGGTTCGGCTCTTCCCCGAACAGCGGTTTCGAGCCGATGACAGGTAGCAACAAAAAGCCCCCGCCGGGAAACCGGCGGGGGCTTTTTACTGCGCTCGACACCTAAAAGGCGTCGATTTCGCCAATCACATCTCGACCGTTTCAGCCACTTCGACGAAGGACGGAATCTTGTCGAAGTTCATGTAGCGGTACACATCGGCCGCCTTGGCATTGACCAGCTTGATCTGCTCCATGTACTCGGCAACGGTCACGATCCGGCCGGCCAGGGCGCACATGGCAGCCAGTTCGGCGGAACCCAGATAAACCTGGGTGTCGATACCGAGGCGGTTCGGGAAGTTGCGGGTGGAGGTGGAGATCGCGGTGGAGCCCTTGCGGATCTGTGCCTGGTTACCCATACACAGCGAGCAGCCCGGCATTTCCATGCGCGCGCCGGACTTGCCGAGGACGCCGTAGTAGCCCTCTTCGGTCAGGATCAGCGCATCCATCTTGGTCGGCGGAGCGATCCACAGACGGGTCGGGATGTCGGACTTGCCTTCGAGAACCTTGGCGGCGGCACGGAAGTGGCCGATGTTGGTCATGCAGGAACCGATGAAGACTTCGTCGATCTTGGCGCCGGCGACTTCGGACAGGATCTTGACGTCGTCCGGATCGTTCGGGCAGGCCAGGATCGGCTCGGTGACTTCGGCCAGATCGATTTCGATCACGGCGGCGTATTCGGCGTCGGCATCCGGCTGCAGCAGCGTGCCGTTGGCGATCCAGTCTTCCATGGCATTGATGCGGCGCTTCAGGGTGCGGGCATCTTCGTAGCCTTCGGCGATCATCCACTTCATCAGCGTGATGTTCGACCGCATGTACTCGACCATCGGTTCCTTGTTCAGGCGCACCGAACAGGCGGCGGCCGAACGTTCGGCGGCGGCATCGGAGAGCTCGAAGGCTTGTTCGACCTTGAGATCCGGCAGGCCTTCGATTTCCAGGATGCGGCCGGAGAAGACGTTCTTCTTGCCCTTCTTCTCGACGGTCAGCAGGCCGGCCTTGATGGCGTACAGCGGAATGGCGTTGACCAGGTCGCGCAGGGTGATGCCATCCTGCAGCTTGCCCTTGAAGCGGACCAGCACCGATTCCGGCATGTCGAGCGGCATGACGCCGGTGGCGGCGGCAAAGGCGACCAGACCGGAACCGGCTGGGAAGGAGATGCCGATCGGGAAACGGGTGTGCGAGTCACCGCCGGTGCCGACGGTATCCGGCAGCAGCAGGCGGTTCAGCCAGGAGTGGATGACGCCGTCGCCCGGACGCAGCGAAACGCCGCCGCGGGTCGAGATGAAGGACGGCAGTTCGCGGTGCATGCGCACGTCGACCAGCTTCGGATAGGCGGCGGTGTGGCAGAAGGACTGCATCACCAGATCGGCGGAGAAGCCGAGACAGGCCAGATCCTTCAGCTCGTCGCGGGTCATCGGGCCGGTGGTGTCTTGCGAACCGACGGTGGTCATCTTCGGCTCGCAGTAGGTGCCCGGACGGATGCCGGTCACGCCGCAGGCCTTGCCGACCATCTTCTGGGCCAGCGAGTAGCCCTTGCCATTGTCGGCCGGGTTCTGCGGCAGGCGGAACAGCGTGCTTTGCGGCAGGCCGAGGAATTCGCGCGCCTTGGTCGTAAGGCCACGCCCGATGATCAGCGGAATGCGGCCGCCGGCACGGACTTCGTCGAGAATCACGGCGGTCTTCAGCTGCGATTCGGCGATCACGGTGCCGTTCTTCAGCGCGGTGACCTTGGCGGTGGCTTGATCGACCTTCAGTTCGATCTCGTCGCCCATGTCCATCTGGTTGACGTCGATTTCGATCGGCAGCGCGCCGGCATCTTCCATCGTGTTGAAGAAGATCGGGGCGATCTTGGAGCCGAGGCAGAAGCCGCCGAAACGCTTGTTCGGGACGAAAGGAATGTCTTCACCGGTAAACCACAGCACCGAGTTGGTAGCCGACTTGCGCGAAGAACCGGTACCGACCACGTCACCGACGTAGGCGATCAGGTTGCCCTTGGCTTGGAGTGCTGCGAGTTGCTTGACCGGACCGCGGGCACCCGGCTCGTCGGCTTCGATACCCGGACGCGGGTTCTTCAGCATGGCCAGCGCGTGCAGCGGAATGTCCGGACGCGACCAGGCATCGGGAGCCGGCGACAGATCGTCGGTGTTGGTTTCGCCGGTGACCTTGAAAACGGTCAGTTTCTGCGAAGCGAGGACTTCCGGACGCGAGGTGAACCACTCGCCGTCGGCCCACGACTGGATGACGCCCTTGGCGTTGGCATTGCCGGCCTTGGCCAGCTCGGCGACATCGTGGAAGAAGTCGAAGACCAGCAGGGTCTTCTTCAGGCCTTCGGCGGCGATGGCGCCGACACCGGCATCGCCCAGCAGGTCGATCAGCGGCTTGACGTTGAAACCGCCGAGCATGGTGCCGAGCAGTTCGGTGGCCTTGGCCTTGGAAATCAGGGCACAGGCTTCTTCGCCCTTGGCGACCTTGGCCAGGAACTCGGCCTTGACCTTGGCGGCGTCATCCACACCGGCCGGAACACGGTAGGTGATCAGCTCGACCAGGGCGGCTTCTTCGCCCTTCGGCGGGTTCTTCAGCAGGGCGACCAGCTCACTGGTCTGTTGCTTGGACAACGGCAGCGGCGGGATACCGAGGGCTGCACGTTCGGCGACATGGGCGCGGTAGGCTTCAAGCACGGCGACTTCCTTTCGTAAAGGGTTGCTCTGGGAAATTCTTGGCGTAACTGACTATTTTACGACAATGACGGGGAGGATCCGTTCATCCAAAAGACCATCCTCGACCAAGTCTTATATATTTTATCTTTTAGAAGGCTTGCTGTGAACTTGGATTGTCCGATCGGCCCCGAATCCGCCGGAAAGTACCGGTAGAATGGGGAAACCGCCCATTTAATAGGCAGCGCCATTTTTTGCTGCCCGTTCAGGCAGTTGCCGAACTTGTCCCGAGCTTATCCACAGACTTGCCCGACCATAACGGGGATAAACAGGCTTTATCCCCATTCAGTGGATCAGCCATCGGCCAAGCGTTTTTTACGCCAAGCCGCCCAGCCGGGGGGCAAAACCGCCCCGCCCATTTTTTAGTCAGCGTCGCTTTTCGCTTGTCAGACAAGGGATTAGCACAACGATCCAGAGCTTATCCACAGACTTACGCGACCGAAACGGGGATAAAGCCGCGTTTATCACCAGGCTGCGGCCGGCCTGCCGGCTGCCGGAAAACGGCCGGCCAGCCCGACCGCAGCGATTAATCAGCGCATGACCTTGAGCAGTTCCACTTCAAAGGTCAGTGTCGCATCGGGCGGCACGGCCGCACCGGCGCCGCGCGAGCCATAGGCAATGCTCGGCGGGCAGGTCAGCTTGGCCTTGCCGCCTTCGCGCATCTTGGCGACGCCTTCGGTCCAGCACGGGATGACGCGATTCAGCGGAAAGGACGCCGGCTGGCCGCGCTTGTAGGAACTGTCGAACTCGGTGCCGTTGGCCAGCGTGCCACGGTAATTGACCTGCACGGTGGCTTCCGGCGTGGCCTTTTCACCGTTGCCGTCCTTCAGCGACTCGTAGATCAGGCCCGACGCGGTTTTTTCCGGCGCACCGGCCTGCACACCGGTCGTCGCCAGGGCGACCAGGCCGCCCAGTACAATGTTCTTCAACAGTCCCATACGTTCTCCATCGCTTGCGCGAACTCATTTATCGAGCCGGAAAAGTACAGTGAAGCAGCGCCCGGGGCAAGCCTGCAAACGAACTACAAGGGGGCCAGACCGCAGCGCTGGCGCGCCCGATTGCAGGCGGCGTGCTCGGTATCGAATTCCCGGCACGGCGACGGGCGGCTGTCGTAGATGGTGCAGCTCACCTGCTGGCCGATTTCGCCGGCTAGCGCGACGCAGCGCGGCGCGGCGGCATCGGTGCCAGCCATACGGACGATGCTGGCGGTGACCGGCACGGTCATTTCGAGCGGGACGCCCGCCCCCCAGGCAAAGGCGCCACCAGCCAGTTCGACCGGATGAAAATCGACGCGGAAGGTCGCGCAGCAGGCGCCGCAGCTCTGGCAGACGCTCATCGCAGATCGACCCGGCAGCGCCAGAGCGCGTGGCCGGACGCCAGATACTTCTTCTCGAACGGCGTCATCGGGTCAGCCGTCTGCCACGGCTCGGCAGCAACCGGCTGGCCGCTGAGCAGACTCAACGCCACAGCCATTTCCTCGATATAGATGCGCCAGTTGCTGCGGCACTCCAGTTCGCCGCCCAGCTCGCGCCATACCGGAAAGACCGCGTGGCCGTGCCAGCGCCGCGCCAGATGGCCGATCTTCGGCCATGGATTCGGATAGAGGTTGTAGTGGCGGGCCAGGCGGATGCCGTGCTCGGCCAGCAGGCGCCAGAAATCGACCAGATCGGCGCGGATCAGCAGGGCGTTGGCCGGCATCGGCAGCGGTTTGCCGCGGCTAAGGCGGTCGACCGACTGATCGACGCCAAAAACGAAGTGATCGGGAAACGTTTCGGCAATGCGCTGGGTGCTCCAGCCGACGCCGCAACCGGCATCGAGAATCAGCGGCGCCTCGGGCCGCCATTGCTGGTGGGCCACCAGCGCGGCGTGGCAGGCCTCGCGGTTGTAATCGGCAACCGGTTTCCGGAACGGATGCGCCAGATGCCGGCGAACCTGCGCTTCCAGGTCGCGATGCGGCCCGTCCTGGGCGCTGGAAATGAAACGCGAATTGCCGCTCATGCGGCCAACGGCAGTTCGCCGAGAATGCCCTCGGCAACCAGCGCCGCCTCGATATCCTGCGCCGCCTTGATCGGCCGCAGGCGCTGATAGAGCAGCTCGGCTTCCGGGTAATTGCGGCGCAACATCGCCAGCCATTGCTTGAGCCGGCCACCGGCATGCACCGGCACGACCTTGACCCGGATGCCGCGCCAGTAGTCGGCGACGCCGGGCAGGATCTCTTCCCAGCCGCCGACCGCTTCGCCGCGCACCCGGCGGGCGAGCAGCGGGTCGGCCACGGCGCCCCGGCCGAGCATGATGTCGGCGCAGCCGGTCTCCTGCTGGCAGCGCGCAAAGTCTTCGACGGTCCACACTTCGCCGTTGGCGATGATCGGAATATCGACCGCCGCCCGCACCCGGTCGATCCATGCCCAGCGCGCCGGCGGCCGGTAACCGTCCACCTTGGTCCGGCCATGCACGATCAGTTCGACAATGCCGGCCGCCGCCAGGGCCTGGGCGCAATCGACCGCCCGGCTGGTGTCTTCAATGCCGAGGCGCATCTTGGCGGTGAAGGGAATGTAGGCCGGCACCTCGGCGCGAACCGCGCTGGTGATCGCATGCAACAGCTCCGGCTCGCCGAGCAGCGCGGCGCCGCCGCGATGGCGGTTGACCGTCGGCGCCGGGCAGCCAAAGTTGAGATCGACGCCGGCCGGATTCAGGGCGACCAGTCGGCGGGCGTTCTCGGCCATGAAATACGGATCGGAACCGAGCAGCTGGACGCGCATCGGCGTGCCGCTGGCCGTCCGGCTGGCGTTGAGCAGCTCCGGGCAGATCCGCTCGTAAGTCTTGGTTGGCAGAATGGTATTGGAAACCCGGACAAACTCGCAGATTCCCCAGTCGTAGCCGCCAATCGAGGTCAGCACGCCGCGCAGCAGATCGTCGGCGAGACCTTCCATCGGGGCGAGAAGAATGCGGGGCATGTGGATTCCGGGGCTGATTCTGAAGAGGGGCGCATTATAATCCGCGCCATGCTGCGCCTGGTTCTCGACACCAACGTCGTCCTCGATCTCTTCCATTGGGCCAATATCGACGCCGTGCCGATCATGGCCGCGCTCGAAGACGGCCGTATCGAATGCTTCGCCGACGAGCGGACGCTCGACGAACTGCAGCGGGTGCTGACCTACCCGCAACTGAAAATGACGCCGGCCATGATCACCGAACGCTATGCCCGCTACAGCAGTCTGGTCAAATGCGTACCGGCCGGCGAAGCGCCGCCGCTGCCGCGCTGCAAGGACCGCGACGACCAGAAATTCCTCGAACTCGCCGCCCGTTGCGAGGCGAACATCCTGGTCAGCAAGGACAAGGAATTGCTCCGGCTGCGCGGCCGCACCACGCTGGCGTTCCAGATTCTGAAGCCGGCCGCGGCGTCGGCGCTGCTGCCGGACCCGCATGCCACCTGAACCCCGCCTGTCGCCCTTCGGCGAACGCCGTTACAACGCCTGGAACGACTACGTCAAAGCGCGCCACGGCGGGCGGGTTCAGAAGGTTTCGGTCGAGGCCGGCTTCACCTGCCCGAACCGCGACGGCCTGCTCGGCACCGGCGGCTGCACTTTCTGCAACAACGCCGGCTTCACGCCCGGCTATCTGGATCGCCGGCAGTCGATCGGCGCCCAGATCGACAACGGCCTCGACTTTCTGCGGCGCCGTTATCCGCGCACCCGCCATCACATTGCCTACTTCCAGAGTTACACCAACACCTACGGCGAATTCGACCGCCTGCGCGCCTGCTACGACGAGGCTCTCGCCCACCCGGAAATCAGCGGCCTGGCCATCGGCACCCGCCCCGACTGCCTGCCCGACCAGGTGCTCGATTACCTGGCGGGGCTGGCGCGCGAGCACATCATCGAACTGGAAATCGGCGTCGAATCCTGCAACGACATCGCCCTGCACCGCGTCAATCGCGGCCACGACTTCGCCGCCAGCGCCGATGCCATCCGGCGGGCTGCGACCCGCGGCCTGGAGGTCAGCGCCCACCTGATCCTCGGCCTGCCGGGCGAAAGCACCGCGAGCATGCTCGACGGCGCCCGGCAGTTGTCAGCCCTGCCCCTGCGCGGCCTCAAGCTGCATCAGCTGGAACTGGTACGCGGCACGGCACTGGCGCGCGAATGGCAGGCCGACCCGGCCACCGTCCAGCTGCTCGGCGAAGACGAGTACATCAGCCTGCTCGCCGATTTCCTCGAACGCCTTTCACCCGACCTGCTGCTGCAGCGCCTGGGCAGCGAGGTGCCGCCCAAGCTGAAGCTGGCGCCGCACTGGAATTTGCGCTTGTACGAACTGGCGCCGCGGGTTTCCGCCGAGCTCGCCCGGCGCGACACCTGGCAGGGTTGCCGCTACCGGCCGGCCAGCCCTCACGCCTGACGCCGGCGATAGACCCAGCGCGTCGCATCGGAGGCTTCCGGGGCGTAGGCGTAGCCGTCGTAGTCGAAATCCTTCAGAGCTTCCGGTTCACTCAGCCGATTGACCACGGCGTAGCGCGTCATCAAGCCGCGTGCCCGCTTGGCGTAGAAGCTGATGATTTTGTAGCGCCCGTTCTTCCAATCCTCGAATACCGGCTGGATCGTTTCGCCATTGATCTTGCGACCGACCGCCGCCTTGAAATATTCCTCGGAAGCGAGGTTCACCACGACCGGCCGCGGCATCCCGGCTAGCTCGTCGTTGATCGCCGTGAGCAGGCGCTCGCCCCAGAAGGCGTAAAGATCCTTGCCGTCCTTGTTGGCAAAGCGGGTGCCCATTTCGAGCCGGTAGGGCTGCATCAGGTCGAGCGGCTTGAGGATGCCGTAGAGGCCGGACAGGATGCGCACCCGTTGCTGGGCGAAGGCCAGATCGTCGGCGCTCAGGGTCTTCGCCGCCAGACCATCATAGACATCGCCGTCGAAGGCGAGCACCGCCTGCTTGGCGTTTTCCGGCGAGAAAGGCAGCGACCACTCGGCGTAACGGTTGAAATTGAGCAGCGCCAGCGGGTCGGACAAATCCATCAGATTGGCGATATCGGCCGGCGACAACTTGCGCAGTTGCCGGATCAGCGTTTCCGAATGCTTCAGGTAGGCCGGCTGGGTATGCGTGGCCAGGTGCGGCGGCGTCTTGTAGTCGAGCGATTTGGCGGGAGAAAGGAAGATCAGCATCAGGGACGACCTCGTCGAATTTCGTGCATTGCGATACGCCGAATTTTACCGGCTGGTAAAATTGCTTTTTTGTATTTTCTGGAATCCCCATGAAACGAACCCGCTTCGGCTCGCGTGACCGCCTCTCACGCGATGCGGCAGAATTGCAACGCATGGCCATCGGGCTTTCGGAATCCGGCGGCAAGCTGGAAGACAGTTACTGGGAAGAGCTGCTCGCCGAAACGGTCGACAGCCTGCTGAAAAATGGAGCCGAGGATGACATCAATACCGCCCTCGACCGCCTGTTCGAAGCCAACCCGCGCGCCCACGACGAACTCGCCGACATGGTCGAGTCGCGCGCCGAAACCAGCCGCCTGGAAGCGCACGGCCAGGAATTCGAGATCCAGTTGTTCGCCGCGCCGGTCCTCGCCTGGTCGCGCTTTTCGATTCCCGCCTGCGCCCTGCCCAAGAGCACGGTCGAAGCCTTGACCGTGCAACTCGGCGCCCACGTTTTCGGGGCCGACACCCGCGTCGCACTGGCCGATTACCTGTTCAGCCCCGATCAACTGCCACGCAGCTTTTGCGACACCTGGCAGATGACCCAGGCGCTCGGCCTGGCCACGCTCGCCGGCCAGCATCTGGCGGTCGACGCCGCCGGCATGGCCGAAACCAACCGCTTTCTCTCCGACGTCCGTTACCTCGTCGGCGGCATCGCCGTGCCGCGCGGCAAACCGCTGTTCCGCTGGAACGAGAAGGATGGCAACAAGGAAGCCGCGCTCAAGGAATGGATCAAGCAGGGCAGCCCGAATCTCGAACCGCTGCTCACCGGCTGCGCCTGGCAGCCGCTGCTGCCGGATGCCTACCACGCCGGCTGCCGCAATGCCGACCGCCTGTCCCGCCCGTATTCGCTGAAAGCCTCGGTCGCCTTCCTGCAGACCACGCTCGGCCTGATGCCGGCCGATATGCGTGCCGTCGTCGGCCCCTGCTACGACCGCCGGATGGAGGAATACCGCGTCGGCCTCGGTCCGAAAAACAAGGACGACACCTACCACGGCATCGTCTGGCCGCTGCTCGGCGCCGAAGACGAAGCGACCGACGCGGCCGGCGAGATCGAAAGCGTGCTGCGCGAATGCGGCGTCAAGGACGTCGTCTTCCTCGACCATCATTTCCCGATGGAATTCTGCGAGGACTGCGGCGCCCCGCTCTACCCCAACGCCGACGCCGAATTGGTGCACGCCGAAATGCCCGAGCAGGCGGCGAGCGACTCGCAAGTCCTGCACTGATGGATCTCTCGTCAAACCAGGCCTGGCTGGAACGCAGCCAGGCGGCCGTCTGGCACCCATGCACGCAGATGCAGCACCACGCCGCGACCACCTCGCCCGCCCATCTGCCGCTGGTTCCCATCGCCCGCGGCAGCGGCGCCTGGCTCTACGACTTCGACGGCAAGCGCTACCTCGACGGCATCAGCTCGTGGTGGACCAACCTGTTCGGCCACGCCAACCCGCGCATCAACGCGGCGCTGCGCGACCAGCTCGACACCCTCGAACATGTCATGCTGGCAGGCTTCACGCACCAGCCGGTGGTCGAGCTGTCCGAGCGTTTGAGCGCCTTGACCGGTGGCGCCCTCGGCCACGCCTTCTACGCCTCGGACGGCGCCTCGGCCACCGAAATCGCGCTGAAGATGAGCTTTCATTACTGGCGCAATGTCGGCCGCCCGGAGAAAGCCGAATTTCTCTGCCTGGCCGGCAGCTATCACGGTGAAACGGTCGGCGCCCTGGCCGTCACCGACGTCGCGCTGTTCAAGGACGCCTACGCGCCGCTGGTGCGCGCTGCCTCGGTGGTTCCTTCGCCCGATTTCCGCCAGGCCGCAGCCGGCGAAACGCCGGCCGATGTCGCCCGGCGCGCTGCCGCCGCACTGGAAAAACACCTGCAGGAACACGGCGCACGCATCGCTGCCCTGATCGTCGAACCGCTCGTCCAGGGTGCCGCCGGCATGGCGATGTACGACCCGGAATACCTGCGCCTCGCCCGCCAACTGTGCGACCAGTACGAAGTGCACCTGATCTGCGACGAAATCGCCGTCGGCTGCGGCCGCACCGGCACCTTTTTCGCCCACGAACAGGCCGCCATCCGGCCCGACCTGATGTGCCTGTCGAAAGGCATCTCCGGCGGCTATCTGCCGCTCTCCATCGTGCTGTGCAGCGACACCATCTACGCCGCGTTTCTCGACGATTCGGTGGCCCGCGCCTTCCTGCACTCGCACTCCTACACCGGCAACCCGCTGGCCTGCCGCGCCGCCCTGGCGACGCTCGATATCTTCGCGACCGACGACGTGCTGGCCGCCAACCGGCTGAAAGCGGCAAAAATCAGCGCCGCCCTCGCCCCGCTGGCCGACCACCCGCAAGTCGGCCACCTGCGCCAACGCGGCATGATCGCCGCCTTCGACGTCGCCACCGACGACCCGTACTTTTCCCGCCGCTTCTACCGCGCCGCGCTCGACCGCGCCGCGCTGATCCGGCCGATCGGCAACACCGTGTATCTGATGCCGCCGTATATCGTCAGCGACGAGGAAATCGCGCTTCTCGGCCAAGCCATATCGGGCGCCTTGCACGAGAGCCTGGGCAAGCGTTGAACATCGCCAATCGCACCGACATTCCATAAAGGTTTTCCCATGGCAATAGGCTGGCTCAGCATTCTCAAAGCAGTTCCCTGGACCGACGTCGTCAGCAATGCGCCGAAGGTGGCCGATGGCGCCAAGAAGCTGTGGGAGACCGTGGCAGGGAAGAAGCCGGCGACCGATGCCGGAGCGCCGACCAGCAGTTCGGCGAAGCTCGCGCCGGAAGCCCCGACCCTGGCCGATCTGGAAGCGAGGATCGGCGCGTTGGCCGGCGATGTCAGCCGCCTGCAGAAAGAAATGATCGATTCCTCGCAACTGATCAAGGCGCTGGCCGATCAGAACACGCAACTGATCCGGCGGGTCTATTGGCTGAGCAGGACGCTTCTCGTCGTCGGCCTCGCCGCCGGGATCAGCCTGGCTTTGGTGTTACTGCGCTGAAATCGCTGAGCGGCGAAGTGGCGACGAGTATGGAAAAAACGATACGAACGACGGATGGGCTGAGCTTGTGGTCCGAGGCTTTCGGCCAACCGGGCGACCGCCCGATCCTGCTGATCATGGGCGCGATGAACCAGGGGATTTTCTGGCCGGATGCCTTTTGCCAGCGGCTGGCCAGCCTCGGTTACTACGTCATCCGCTACGACCATCGCGATACCGGCCAGTCGTCGAATGTCGATTTCCAGGCCCAGCCCTACCGGCTGGCTGAACTGACGCAGGATGCGCTCACCGTGCTGCACGGCCATCAATTGGCGAAGGCGACGGTGGTCGGCCTGTCGATGGGCGGCTATATCGCGCAGTTGCTGGCCATCGAGCATCCCGAGGCGGTCGACCGCCTGGTGCTGATTTCCAGTTCGGCCGACCAGCGGCCGTACATGGCCGCAACCATAGGCCAGCCGACCGTCAGTTTTGCCCTGCCCGGGCCGGGCGCAGCCCTGCTCGACTACATCCGGGCAACGCTCGCCCAGCCCCCCGGATCGGCCGCCGCTATCGAGCAAAACGTACTGACCGGCTGGGCATTGACTTACGGCGGCAGCCGCGAATTTCCCCGTACCCAATTGACGGCCGCCCTGCGCCGGGCGGCCGGGCGCACGAGTAACCCGCTGGCCGCCTTTCATCACGCCCTGGCCGTCGCCGCCTCGCCGGACCGGCTCGAGGGCATCAAGTCCATCGCCGCGCCAACGCTGGTCATCCACGGCCGGGCGGACAGCTTGCTGCCGCTGGCCCATGGCGAATATCTGGCACGCCACATTCCCGGCGCGCGCCTGCAATTATTCGACATGGGGCACTCCTTCATGTGGTCCTGGGACGATGAAGTGCTGGCCAGCCTGACCGCCTTTCTTGCCGACGACTCGATCGCTCCGCCTTTCCAGACCAACCATGATTGAAGATCGCCTGAACAACGAACTGGCCGAGATCGCCGCAGCCGGCCTGACCCGCCGCCGGCGCGTGCTCGAATCGCCCTGCGGCCGGACCGCGACCGTCGACGGCCGCGAAATGCTCAATTTCGCCAGCAACGATTATCTCGGTTTGGCCGGCGATGCCGGCATTGCCCGGGCGATGGCCGACGGCGCGCTGCACTGGGGGGCCGGCAGTGGTGCCTCGCACCTGGTCAGCGGCCATCTGGCGCCGCACGAAGCGCTGGAAAAGGAAATCGCCGCCTTCGTCGGTTTTCCGCGCGCCCTGACCTTCTCCACCGGCTACCTGGCCAATCTGGCGGTCACGCCAACCCTGGCCGGGCGTGGCAGCGCGGTCTTCGCCGACAAGCTGAACCACGCCTCGCTGATCGATGCGATGCAACTGGCCAAGGCGCAGGGTGCCGACACCCGGCGCTATGCCCACAACGACATGGCGGCGCTCGAAGCCATGCTGGCGGCCAGCAACGCGCCAAGCAAAATCATCGTGAGCGATGCCGTATTCAGCATGGACGGCGATCTCGCGCCGCTGCCGCAGCTATTCGCGCTGGCCGAGCGTTACGACGCCTGGCTGGTGATCGACGACGCACATGGCTTCGGCGTCCTCGGCGCGCAGGGCCAAGGCAGCCTGGCCCACTACAACCTGCCCTATCGGCCGCGCCTGCTGCTGATGGGCACGCTCGGCAAGGCGGCCGGGGTCGGCGGCGCTTTCGTCGCCGGCTCCGCCACGGCCATCGAATACCTGCTGCAAAAAGGCCGCAGCTATATCTTCACCACCGCCGCGCCGCCGGCTGTCGCCTGCGCGCTGTCGGCCAGCCTGAAGATCATCGGCCAGGGCGATGCCCGCCGGGCCAATCTGTTTGCCCGCATCGCCCAGTTGCGCGACGGCCTAAGCGATCTGCCGTGGCATTTGCTGCCCTCAGCCACCGCCATCCAGCCGCTGATCGTCGGCGCCAACGAAGCCGCCGTGCAGCTCGCCAGCGCCTTGTGGGAGAAAGGCCTGTGGCTGCCGGCCATCCGCCCGCCGACCGTGCCACCGGGCACGGCGCGACTGCGCATCTCCATCTCCGCCGCCCACAGCGCCGCCGATATCGACCAACTGATCGACGCCCTCAGGGAACTCGCATGACCCCGCCGCTCGTCTTCCTGCCCGGCTGGTCCCTGGGCCGCGGCCCGCTGCATGCAGCAATCGATCCGCTGCACGGGCAGATTTTCGACCTGCCCGGTTATCGCGATGCGCCGCTGATCAGCGATTTCGCTGCGGCAGCAGACGATCTCGCCGAGCGCCTGCAACCCGGCACGACGCTCGGCGGCTGGTCGCTCGGCGCCCAGCTGGCGCTGGCCGTGGCCGCCCGCGCCCCGGAAAAAGTCGGCAAGTTGATCCTGGTCGCCGGCACCGCTTCCTTCGTCCAGCGCGCCGGCTGGTCGCACGCCATGCCGCCGGCCATGCTGGCCGAATTCGCCGCCGCCGTCGCGGCCGACCCCGCGGCCATACTGCCGCGCTTCGTCGGCGGTTTCAATCGCGGCGATGCCCGGGCCAGGGAAGTGACGCGGCAACTGCTCGACCTGGCCGACCGGCTGCCACCGGCGGCCACACTGACGACCGGCCTGAACTGGCTGCGCGATGTCGATTTGCGGGACCTCGCCCGGCAGGTCAAAGCGCCGACCTTGCTCATCCACGGCGCGGCCGACCCGCTGATGCCACTGGCCGCCGGCGAAGCGCTGGCCGCCGCCATCCCCGGCGCCCGCCTGGAAGTCTTCGCCGACTGCGCGCACGCCCCCTTCATCTCCCGCCCGGACGATTTTCTCGCCCGATTGACCGCCTTTATTGATGACTAGACCGACCAAGGCACGCATTCGCCAGTCCTTCGAACGCGCCGCCGCCACCTACGAAAGCGCCGCCACCGTCCAGCGTACGATCTGCGCGCAGTTGGCCGCCGCCCTGCCGGCCGGCTTGCAACCGGCCCGGCTGCTCGATGCCGGCTGCGGCACCGGCCATGCCATAACCTTGTTGCAAGCGCGTTTTCCCACGGCAACGACGCTAGCCGTCGATCTTTCGCCAGCCATGCTGGAACAGATCCCGGTCGCCTGCGGCCGGCTGGCCGGCGATCTCGAACATCTGCCGCTGGCCGATGCCAGCCTCGACCTCTACTGGTCCAGCCTGGCCGTGCAGTGGTGCGAACTGCCCCGCGTCCTCGGCGAAGCCCGCCGCGTCTTGCGCCCGGGCGGCCAGCTGGCCATCGCCAGCCTCGGCCCGGCCACCTTCCACGAATTGCGCCACGCCTTCGCCGGCGTAGACAGCTACCGCCACACGCTGGCCTTTCATTCCCCGGAAGAAATCGACCGCATGGCCGCCGAGAGCGGCTTTGCCGCGATCGAAGTGACGAACGCCAGGGAAATCGCCCATTACGCCGATTTCCGGAGCCTGCTCAAGGCGGTCAAGGCGATCGGCGCCAACCAGTTGGGGGCCGGCCGGCGCACCAACCTGATGAGCCGCAGCGCCTTCAGCCGGGCCGAAGCGGCATTCGAAACCTTGCGCACGCCAGCCGGCCTGCCGCTGACCTACGACGTCATCACCCTGATTGCCCGGATATGAAACAGGCCTACTTCCTCACCGGTACCGATACCGAAATCGGCAAGACCTTCATCACCTGCGCCCTGCTCCAGCGCGCCCGCCAGCTCGGGCTGGCCGCCGCCGGCCTGAAGCCGGTCGCCGCCGGGACCGATGCCGCCGGCCGGAACGACGACGTCGAATGCATCCGGGCGGCGAGCAACGTCGCGCTACCGACCGCCATCATCAACCCGTATTGTTTCAAGGCCGCCATTGCTCCGCACATTGCCGCTGCCGAAGAAGGTATCCGCATCGATTTCGCGACCATCCAGGCTTCCTGCACAACGGCCGAAGAGCAGGCCGAGCTGCTAATCGTCGAAGGGGTTGGCGGTTTTTGCGTGCCGCTCGGTGTTGACCAGAGCACCGCCGATCTCGCGGTCGCCCTTGGCCTGCCGGTGATCCTGGTCGTCGGCATGCGCCTCGGCTGCATCAACCACGCCCTGCTGACCGCCGAAGCCATCGCGGCACGCGGTCTGCCGCTTGCCGGCTGGGTCGCCAACCGGATCGATCCGGCGATGTCGCGTTTTGCCGAAAATCTGGCTACTTTGCAGGCCCTGTTGCCCGCTCCGCTACTTGGCGTCGTCCCGCACTTGCCGGCCGGCGGCAGCGCTGGAGCCGCCGATTGCCTGCGCTTACCGGGGGAGGAGGCTTTCCGCCTTTAATATCTCGGCGACGTGATACAGGCGGGCCTGCAGCGCCTGCACGGCCGCCTCCTGCCCATCCATATCGCCGGCCTTGGCTTTCCGCTCGATGGCCGAAGCGTCGGCCGCACCAAGATCGTCGGAAAAAGTGGCCAGCAAGCCTTTGATCGTATGCGCCTCGCGTTGCACCTCGGCCGGCGCACCGCTCGCCACGGCGGCGGCCATATTGGCAGAATACCGATCGACATCCTGCAAATACATGGCGAGCATCATCGCGAAAATATCTTCATCGCCCCCCAGGCGCTCAAGTATCGCCGCCTTGTCCAGCACGAACTTCCCAGTCATTCCATTCTCCTGTCAGCCGATACCGGTCGCCCGAGAAGTTAGGCGTCCAAGGCCTAAAGCATCGGCACTTCTTCATCCGAGAACCGCTGGCGAATTTCGAGAATCCGCTCCCAGCCAGCGAGAAATGCTTCCACACACAGCGGGTCAAAATGTTGGCCACGACCGTCTTCGAGAAACTTGCGCGCCTTCTCAAGCGGCCAGGCTTTCTTGTACGGCCGCTCCGAACTCAGGGCATCGAAAACGTCTGCCACTGCAACAATACGCCCGAACAACGGAATCTTGCTGCCTTTCAGTCCATGCGGGTAGCCGCTGCCATCGAACTTCTCGTGATGGGAAATCGCCACTTCGGCACCGGCCCGCAGAATATCCGAGCCGCTATCCTTGAGCAGCTCGAAACCAAGCCTGGCGTGGCCCTTCATCACTTCGAACTCTTCCGGCGTGAGCTTGCCCGGCTTGAGCAGTATGTAATCGGGGATGCCGATCTTGCCGACATCGTGCATCGGTGCGGCTTCAAGAATCAACTGCTGGGTCGCCGCATCGAGTCCTAGCCCCTGGACGATCACCTGCGAATAATGGGCCATGCGCTGGATGTGGGCCCCGGTTTCCGGATCGCGAAACTCGGCCGCCCGCGACATCCGGAAGATCAATTCCTTCTCGCGATTGCGGATTTCCCGCGTGCGCTCTTCGACCAGTTCAGCCAGATGCTCGGCCCGATCGGCCAGGAATTTCTGGCCCTGGCGCAGCGACAGCATGTTGCGAACGCGCGCCGAAAACTCGACGCGGTCGATCGGCTTGGTCAAAAAATCGTTGGCGCCGCCGAGCAGCGCCTCGTAGCGGACATCCTTCTGGTCGTTCGCGGTGATCATCAGCATCGGAATCTCATCGCGCCCATGCAGCGCGCGGAAAGCGCTGATGAAGCGCAGCCCGTCGATGTCCGGCATCATGTAATCGACGATGACCAGATCCGGCACGTTCTCGCGACACCATTCAAGCGCCTTCAGCGGGTTGTCGAAGAGCACCGGTGTGCACTCCCCCAGCTTGAGCACCAGCGCCTTGATCAGGGTCAGGTTGATATCGCTGTCGTCGACGATCAAAACGGTGTTCATGAGCTCTCGCATTGCCGGTTGGGGTGCACGCCACTCCGGCACAACCCGTTCGCCGGGCTGGCGGAACGCCGTCGGCGGTGAGTATATAATGCCCCGCCATGAAACTACTCTTCGACCTCTTCCCCGTCATCCTCTTCTTCATCGCCTTCAAGTATTCCGAAAAGAACCCGGAACTGGCGGCGAGCTGGGTTGGCTCCCTACTCGGTTCAGCGGCAGTCGACATCAAACAGGCCCCGATTCTGCTAGCCACCGTTGTCGTCATTGCGGCGACCGTCGCCCAGATCGCTTGGGTCCACTTCCGGCACGGCAAGGTCGACAAGATGCTCTGGGTCAGCCTTGTGCTGGTCAGCTTCTTCGGCGGCATGACGCTGATTTTCCAGGACGAGACCTTCATCAAGTGGAAGCCGACCATCCTCTACTGGGTGTTCGCCGGCAGCATGGCCTTTGGCGCGCTGGTCCTGAAAAAGAATGCCATCAAGGCGATGCTCGGCGAGCAGATGACCCTGCCCGAAGCGGTCTGGAGCAAGGTCAATTTCTCCTGGGTGGCCTTCTTTATTTTCATGGGCGTGCTGAATCTGGTGATCGCCTTCAATTTCCCGACCGATGTCTGGGTCAATTTCAAGCTGTTCGGCGGCATGGGCCTGTTGCTGGTCTTCGTCGTCGGCCAGGGCATGCTGCTGTCGAAATATGTTGAGGAAGATAAATAATGCTTTATGTGATCATTGGTGAAGACGTCCCGGCTTCGCTCGAAGCCCGGCTGGCCGCCCGCCCTGCCCACCTCGCCCGCTTGCAGGCATTGCAGGCCGACGGCCGCCTGATCCTGGCCGGCCCGTGCCCGGCCATCGATGCGCCGGACCCCGGCCCGGCCGGCTTCTCGGGCAGCATCATCATTGCCGAATTTGCCTCGCTGGCCGCCGCCCAGACCTGGGCCGACGCCGACCCCTACATTGCCGCCGGCGTCTACGCCAAGGTCACGGTCAAGCCGTTCAAGAAGGCCCTGCCGGCGTGAGCGGCGACACTGTCGAGTTGCTGCGCCAGCGGCTGGCCGTTCTGCATGCCGCATCGATCGTCATCGAGGACGAGTCGCACCGGCATGCCGGCCATGCCGGCGCCAAGGATGGCGGCCACTACAAACTGGACATTGTCTCGCCTCTTTTTGCCGGCAAGAACACGGTTGCCCGTCACCGTCTGATTTATGATGCAGCGGGCGATCTGATGCGCGGCAGAATTCATGCGCTGAGCATCCGCGCACTGACACCCGACGAAGTATAATTTTTTGGTTTTCCCCCACCCAAGGATAAATTTCATGCTTAAAACCCCCCGCCTGGTCGCTCTGCTGCTTGCCGGCGCCCTTGTTTCCGCCCCGGTCTTCGCTCAGGGCAAGTCTTTTGCCACCGTCAACGGCCAGGCCATCCCGCAATCGGTCTATGACGCGTTCGTCGCCGAACAGAAGGCCCAGGGAGCCCCGGACAATGCGGAACTGCAAAACGCCGTCAAGGAAGAGCTGATCCGCCGCGAAATCCTTGCTCAGGAAGCGAAGAAGAAGGGCCTCGACAAGAAGGGCACGGTTCCCGGTCAGATCGAACTGGCCAAGCAGGCCGTCCTGATCCGCGCCTTTCTCGCCGAATACGTCAAGGCCAACCCGATCAGCGACGATCGCCTGAAGGCTGAATACGAAGGCATCAAGAGCAATCTCGGCAGCGTCGAATACAAGCCGCGCCATATCCTGGTCGAGAAGGAAGACGAGGCCAAGGCCATCATCGCCAAGCTGGACAAGGGCGAGAAGCTGGCCGATCTGGCCAAGCAGTCGAAGGATCCCGGCTCCAAGGACAAGGGCGGCGAACTCGGCTGGAGTTCCGCAGCCACCTACGTCAAGCCATTTGGCGAAGCGCTGGTCAAGCTGAAGAAGGGCGAATACACCAAGGCTCCGGTCAAGTCCGACTTTGGCTACCACGTCATCCAGCTCGACGACTCCCGCCCGATGACCCCGCCGCCGTTCGACCAGGTCAAGCAGCAACTGCAGCAGCGCGCCAGCCAGCAGCAGATCGAGCAACTGGTCAAGGACCTCCGCACCAAGGCCAAAGTAAACTAAGCTTCGGCCAGCCATGCGAGAATGCCCACCTGAGGTGGGCATTTTTATTTGGGGGAGAGCACCTTGTTCAGCAGCCTGAAAAAACTGTTTGGCGGCCAGAAGGAAGAGATCGGCCAGACGCCGGCCAGGGCCGAGCGCGAGCACCACGAAGCAGAGGCGGAAGCGCCGGCGATGGCGGCGACATTTCTCTGCCGGGAAGCCGTCTTCGACCGCAAAAATCGCCTCGCCGGCCACCTATTTTTCCTGCAGGATTCGATGCTCCAGGCCAATGCCGACAGCGAGCGGCAGCGACAATTCGATCAGAGTCTGCTGGCCACGCTGAATGCCAGTCCGGAAGCCTGGAACACCAGCCTGGCCTTCATTCCACTGAACTCGGCCAGTCTTGAACTGCCGGCCGTGGACAGCCTGAAAACCACAAACCTTGTCTTGCTCATCCAGCTGGCTCCCGACGCCGACGCCGAATCGCTCTGCGCCCGCCTGGAAACGCTGCGCCAGCGGGGTTTGGCGATCGGCATCTTCCGTCAGCCGAAAAATCCCGCTTTCACGCAAAGCATCCTGCTCGCCGATTATGGCGTGGTCGACGTCGGCAGCAGCGAGGCCGGCGCCATCCGCGACTTCTCCTCGGCTTTCCGGGCCAGCGAGAAGACGCACCCGGTGCATCTGTTCGGCGGCAACATCGAAACGCTGGACGACCATCGGTTCTGCCATCAAACGCATTTCGACTATTTCCACGGCCGCTTTGCCGCGGCAACCATCCAGCGCCCCAACGAAGTCGGCGCCGACCCGCACAAGGTCCAGTTGCTGCATCTGCTGCGTCTGGTCCAGGGCGATGCCGAAACCGCGGAAATCGCCGAGGCGATGAAGCAGGACCCGCTGCTCACCTTCCGCATCCTGCGCTATCTGAATTCGGCGGCCCTCGGCCTCGACCACCGCATCGACTCGCTCGGTCAGGCCCTGATCATCCTCGGCCGGCAGCGGCTGACCCGCTGGCTTTCCGTGCTGCTCTTTTCGGTCCGCGAACCGAATTTCGGCGACTGGCTGCTGGTCGAAAGCGCCCTCACCCGTGGCCGCCTGATGGAAGTTCTCGGCGAACAGCTGATGCCCGGCAAGGCCAAGGACCCGCTCTTCCTGACCGGCATCTTCTCCTGTCTCGACCGCCTGCTGCACCGTCCGCTGGCCGAGCTGCTCAACGACATGCCACTGTCCGAGGACGTGCGCGCCGCCTTGCTCGAACGCCGCGGCCCCTTTGCCGATCTGCTCGCCGTGGCCGAAGCCAGCGATGCCTTCGACCTGGCGCGGATGGAAAGCACCGCCCTCGCCGCCGGCCTCGAACCCCATGCCGTTAACCGCGCCCTGCTCTCGGCCACCGCCTGGGCCAGCGAAGTTACCGAACATTGGGAATAAGCCAAGTCAATTGTCGCAAAACTTGATGCAGGTGAACGTCAATTGACATCCGTCAGCGCGACAATCCGGGTTCGATGACGATCCTTCGCCTGCTCACTCTCGCCTGTCTTTGCTTCGCCCTGCCCGGGCAAGCCGCCCAAGCCCTGCAGCCCTGGCTCGACACCGCCCTGCCGGGCGCCGTCATCCGTCTGCCGCCCGGCACTTACCAGGGACCGGCGGTGATCAGCAAGCCGATCACCCTGGACGGCGACTGCAAGGTCATCATCGACGCCGGCGGCCGCGGCACCGTACTCACCGTCAAGGCCGACCGCGTCACCTTGCGCGGCCTGACCCTGCGTAACAGCGGCGATTCGCATGACAAGCTGGACGGCGGCCTGATGGCCGAAGGCAACGAATTGCTGATCGAGAATAACGTCATCGAGGACGTGCTGTTCGGCATCTCGCTGCACAAGACCAACGACAGCATCGTGCGCCGCAACCGCATCCGCTCCCGGTCGGGGCCTTCAGCCGACCGCGGCGACGGCCTCCGTCTCTGGTACAGCACCGGCAACCGTATCGAACAGAACGATATCGCGCAGATTCGCGACATCACGGTGAGCAACGCCCCGCGCAACCGCTTCGTCGGCAATACCGTCAAGAACAGCCGGCGGGCGCTCAACCTGCTGTTTGCGCACCGCAGTCTGATCGAGGGTAACCGCTTCGAGAACAATTCGACCGGGATCGTTGCGCTGAACTCGGATGGCTTGATCATCCGCCGCAACCTGATCATCCATGCCATGGACCCGGCCGGCGCCGGCATCGCCCTGAAAGAGATCTCGGCAGCCCTGATCGACGGCAACGAGATCGTTCATTGCGCGCACGGCATCATGACCGACTCGTCAACCAATCCGATCAACCGGATGACCTTCGTCAACAACCTGATCGCCCACAACGTCACCGGCATTTATTTCTACGGCGTCAGGGGCAGTCACATCGCCATCGGCAACACCTTCCGCAGCAATTTGTGGCCGGTCAGCATCGTCGCCGACGGCGACCCGATGAGCGACGTCTGGTGGGGTAACAGCTGGGATGGCTACGAGGGCTTCGACCGCGATGGCGACGGCATCGGCGACCAGCCGCACGAGCTGTATGCCTACGCCGACCGCATCTGGATGGATACGCCGGCCGCCAAATTCTTCCGCAACTCGCCGGTCCTCGAATTGCTCGACTTTCTTGAAAAGCTGGCGCCGTTCTCGGCGCCCTCCCTTATCCTGCGCGACCCAGCGCCGCGCATGCAGCCATCAGCCCAGCCAGTCGCGCAAATCCTCGATCAGGTCGTCGACCGTCGCAAGTGAAAGATTGAGGAATTCGCAGGCATGCGGCCCGGCCTTGGCCCATTCCTCCTCGCCCTTGCCCTGGGTATGCAGACGGATGATGTGCTCGGCCAGGACGTTGACCGCAATCACCGCCCGCGCCGTAGTCGAAATCGTGTCCGAGCGCGCCAGCATCGGGTAATCGTGATGGTGCAGAACGGCCTCGGCCACATCGCTCGGCAAGTGCCAGCGGCGGGCCAGAAAGTAGCCGACAATCGTGTGGTTGGTGCCCAGATGTTTTTCTTCAACTTCGGTGAACGTCAGTTCTTCCGATGTATTGGCTTCGGCCAGCACTTCACGGGTTTGCGGGAAGCGCTTCATCAGCAGCGGAATGCCGCAATCATGGAAGAGGCCGAAGGTATAGGCGACATCCGGGCGCACGCAGCGCAACCGCTTGGCCAGTTCGGCCGAGACGCGCGCCGTCTGGGCCGACGACTCCCAGAAACGATCCATCGGTACATCGGGCTTGCCGGACAGCGCGACCTTGAGCAACTGCGAAATCACCAGATTGAATAGCTGCTGGGAGCCCAGTACGTTGAGCGCCTGAATGATCGAATCCATTTTGTGGCCGGTCGAAAAGGCCGGCGAATTGGCAATCAGCATGACGCGCCCGGAAAGTGCCACGTCTTTGCTGATCAGGCGCGCAATCTCGCGCTGATCAGGCGCATCCTTTTTCAGCTCGCCATCGAGTTCAACCAGGATCGCCGGACAGGGCGGAATATCGACGCCCTGCAACAGCTTCTGCAACTGCTTTTCGTCTGGTACGGCATTCATCAGCAAATCTCCCGAATAGGCGGCGAAGATTAAACGGGAAATGTGTCACTGAGAATATGCCAAAGGTTATAGATCATATGCATCGCTCCCCCCCTGCATCGCCACTTTGACCACATGCTGCGACAGATGCGGCGCGAACAGGGCAATCAGGTCGTAGTCGTAGCGGCGCAGATAGCTGCCCCGGCGCAAGGCAAGACGGGTGGTATTCGATTCGAACAGTTGCGCCGCATCGATCGCAACCAGCCCGGTATCGCGCTGGGCATCGAAGGCCAGCGCCGAAATGATGCCTAGCCCGAGGCCAAGGGTGACGTAGGTCTTGATCACGTCGGCATCGAGCGCGGTCAGCGCGACATTGGGTTCGGTGCCGATGCGCTCGAACGCCCGGTTGATCCGCGAGCGCCCGGTGAAAGCCGTGTCGTAGGTAATCAGCGGCCATTTGACCAATTCGCTGAGCGACAGCGGCAGCGTTTGCAGAATCGGATGGCCTTCCGGCGCAATGACGCAATGGCTCCACTGGCGAACCGGCAGCGTGATCAGTTGCGGGTACTGATCGAGCGCCTCGGTGGCGATGCCGATATCCGCCTCGCCGGACACCACCCATTCGGCGATCTGCGTCGGGCTGCCCTGGTGCATTTCCAGCTTGACCGTCGGATGCTGGGCGACAAAATCACGGACCACGATAGGCAGCGCGTAGCGGGCCTGGGTGTGCGTCGCCGCCAGGACCAGGCGACCGCTGTCGCCGGTGGCGAACTCGCTGCTCGCCCGCTTGAGATTCTCGGCTTCGCGCAGGATGCGCTCGGCGATCGCCAGCACCGTCTTGCCCGGCTCGGTGACGCCGGTAAAGCGCTTGCCGCTGCGTTCGAAGATGGCCACACCCAGTTCGTCCTCGAGCAGCCTGACCTGCTTCGAAATGCCGGGCTGCGAGGTATACAGCGCTTCGGCGGCTTCCGAAACATTCAATCCCTGACGCTGGATCTCGACGATGTAACGCAATTGCTGAAGTTTCATGGCAGCACTTAATAACCGATAGATATAACAATCTAACCCAATATTCTTTTTGATTCAAATAGTGGCTGATACGATGCGCGCCATGGATTATTTATATACCCTTTCCGGCTTTGCCGTGGGCGCCATCGTGGGCCTGACCGGTGTTGGCGGCGGCTCGCTGATGACGCCGCTGCTCGTCCTGGTCTTCGGTATCAACCCGGCCACCGCGGTCGGCACCGACCTGCTTTACGCGGCGCTGACCAAGGCTGGCGGCACCGTCGCCCATGGCCGAAAAGGGCATATCGACTGGGCAATCACCGGCCGGCTGGCGCTCGGCAGCATCCCGGCCGCCGCCCTGACGTTGTGGATACTGTCGCAACTGCCCAAGGGCAGCAACGTGATCGGCGCAGTCATCTCGCATGGTCTCGGTTTTGCGCTGCTGCTCACCGCCATCGCCATTCTGTTCGGCCGCAAACTGCGGGAATACGCCAGCCAGCACGAAGACTCGGCGCTCCGCCGCTGCTGCCTGGGCAAGATCACCATCGCCATCGGCGCCACCCTCGGCGTCCTGGTCACCATTTCGTCGGTCGGTGCCGGCGCCCTCGGCGTCGCCGCGCTGTTCTTTCTCTACCCGAAACTATCGCCGGTCAAGATTGTCGGATCGGATGTCGCGCATGCCGTTCCGCTGACGCTGGTCGCCGGCCTCGGCCACTGGGCCCTGGGCGGCGTCGACTGGGCTCTGCTCGGCAGCCTGCTGCTTGGCTCGCTGCCCGGCATCTGGCTCGGCACGCAGGTGTCCGCCAAGGTGCCGGAACATATTCTTCGCCGCTTGCTGGCCTCCATGCTCATTCTCATCGGCGGCAAGCTGATCGTTGCTTAAGGAAACTCCATGTACAAATACGATGCCATCGACCGCCAACTGATCACCGAGCGTGTCGAGCAATTCCGCGATCAGGTCAGCCGCTGGCAAAGCGGCGAATTGACCAGCGACGAATTCCGCCCGCTGCGCCTGCAGAACGGCCTCTACGTCCAGCGCCACGCGCCGATGCTGCGCATCGCCGTGCCCTACGGCATGATGAATACCGCCCAGCTGCGCAAGCTGGCCTTTGTCGCCCGCACCTACGACAAGGGTTATGGCCATTTCTCGACGCGCCACAACATGCAGTTCAACTGGCCGAAAATCGAGGATTGCCCGGATATCCTCGGTCACCTGGCCGACGTCGAGATGCACGCCATCCAGACTTCCGGCAACTGCCTGCGCAACATCACCACCGACCAGTTCGCCGGCGTTGCCGCCGACGAGGTGATCGACCCGCGACCGCTCGCCGAAATCCTCCGCCAGTGGACCACCTTCCACCCGGAATTCGCCTTCCTGCCACGCAAGTTCAAGATCGCCATTTCCGGCACCAAAGAAGACCGCGCCGTCACCTGGTTCCACGACATCGGCCTGCATCTGCAGCAGCAGGATGGCGAAACCGGTTTCCGCGTCATCGTCGGCGGCGGCCTTGGCCGGACGCCGATCCGCGGCCAGATCGTCCGTCCCTTCCTGGCCTGGCAGCACATCCTGACCTATTGCGAAGCGATCCTCCGCGTCTATAACCGCTTTGGCCGCCGCGACAATGCCTACAAGGCGCGCATCAAGATTCTCGTCCAGGCACTCGGCGTCGACGCCTTTACCCAGCTGGTCGAAGCCGAATGGGCGCAGATCAAGGACGGCCCGGCGACGCTGACACAGGCCGAATACGACCGCATCGCCGCCCATTTCACCGCCCCGGCCTATGACCGTCAGGTCGACGAAAGCGCGTTCGCCACGCAGATTGAGAGCGACAAGGCTTTCGCCCGTTGGGTCGACCGCAACACCCATCCGCACCAGGTCGCCGGCTACGCGGCGGTAACGCTGTCGCTGAAGCAGCATGGCGCCGCGCCGGGCGACATCAGCGCCGAGCAGATGGACCTCGTCGCCGATCTGGCCGACCAGTACAGTTTCGGCGAGCTGCGCGTCAGCCACGAGCAGAACGTCATCCTGGCCGATGTCAGGAAATCCGATCTCCACGCCGTCTGGCAAGCCGCCAAGGGCGCCGGCCTGGCGACCCCGAACATCGGCCTGCTAACCGCCATCATCTGCTGCCCGGGTGGCGATTTCTGCGATCTCGCCAACGCCAAGTCGATTCCCATCGCCAATGCCATCCAGGCCCGCTTCGACAATCTCGACTACCTGTTCGACATCGGCGAGATCGACCTCAACATCTCCGGCTGCATGAACGCCTGCGGTCACCACCACGTCGGCCATATCGGCGTGCTCGGGGTGGACAAGAACGAGGCCGAGTTCTATCAGGTCACGCTGGGCGGCCGCCAGGGTTACGACGCCAGGCTCGGCAAGGTCATCGGCCCGTCCTTCGCGGCCGAGGAAATGCCGGATGTCGTCGAAAAGATCATCAGCGTCTATCTCGAAAACCGTCACCCCGACGAGCGCTTCCTCGACACCTTCGATCGCATCGGCATCGACCCGTTCAAGAACCGCGTTTATGAAGGCCGGGCTCACGGCAAGGCGAAAACGGCACAAAAGGAGGCCGCATGATGGCGCAACTGATCAAAGACAACACGCTTGCCACCGACACCTGGCAAACCCTGGAAATCGGCCCCGACGAAACGCCGGAAAGCGTCGCCCTGCCAAGCGGCGACGTGATTTTCCCGGCCGCCGTGTGGCTGGCCCGCAAGACCGAGATCATTTCCGGCAACAAGCGCATCGGCCTGTTGCTGAAAGGTGACGACCGGCTTGAAGACATCGTCGGCGACCTCGACTACTTCATCGTCATTGCCATCGACTTTCCGAAATTCGTCGATGGCCGCGGCTACTCGACGGCCAGCCTGTTGCGCCAGCGCTATCACTACGCAGGCGAACTGCGCGCCGTCGGCGATGTGCTGCATGACCAGCTGTTCTTCCTGAAACGCGTCGGTTTCGATGCCTACGCCCTGAAGGGCGACAAGAACGCGGTCCAGGCCATCGCCAAGGGGTTTTCCACCTTCAGCGACGCTTACCAGACCTCGACCGACCAGCCGCAACCCCGTTTCCGCCGCCGCGCCTGAGCTTGCCATGACCCCCAACCTGCTCAACATCACCCCCGAACTGACCGCCAGCGTCGCTGCCAAAACGGCGGCGGCCCGCAAGCTGCTCGCCGAGATTGCCGGCAACTGGTCGCCAGCCACCTTCGCCAACAGCCTCGGCGCCGAAGACATGGTGCTGACCGACCTGATCGTCAAGGCCAAGCTGCCGATCGAAATATTCAGCCTCGATACCGGCCGCCTGCCGCCGGAGACCTACGACCTGATGGCGGAAGTGCACAAGCACTACGGCCTCAAATTGAAGGTCTATTTCCCGCAGGCCGAAGAAGTCGAGAGTTATGTCCGCAATCACGGCATCAATGCCTTTTACGACTCGGTAACGCTGCGCAAGGCCTGCTGTTACGCTCGCAAGGTCGAACCGCTGCGCCGCGCCCTGGCCGGCAAACGGGCCTGGATTACCGGTCTGCGCGCCGAGCAGGCTGCCACCCGGACCAATCTGGCAACCCGCGAATACGATGAAGGCAATGGCCTGGAGAAGTTCAGCCCGCTCGCCGAGTGGAGCGAAAAGGAAGTGTGGACCTACATCAAGCAGCACGCCGTGCCCTACAACGCGCTGCACGACAAGTTCTACCCGAGCATCGGCTGCGCCCCCTGCTCGCGCGCGATCTCGCCCGGCGAGGACGTCCGCTCCGGTCGCTGGTGGTGGGAAAATCCCGAGTCCAAGGAGTGCGGTTTGCACATCAAGGGCTGAGGCGATTCCGCCTCGCCACCGAAAATGCCAATTGCATCAAGCAGTCAATTTGGCTGCTTGATGCACGGCCGCCCGCGCCGCCCGCGGCAACCCATTTCGCATGGTTGCGGAGCGTTGCTGCAGGTCAGGCACAACGGGTGGCGGTTGAAAATAGTTAAAACCCTGCCAATTAAATGGCTAATGTCTGCGCCGACAATTAAAATCCCCTTCTAACGAAACAGCGGGAAGACAATCGGTCATGAAAAGTCGTGTGCAGCTATCCATGGCATTTGCATTAGTCGGCTTGATCGCGACATCGCTTCCCGGCGCAGCTGGCAAACTGCCAGCGATTATCGGCATCAATGCTGCTGCCGCCGCGGAAAAGACAACGCCTCTCGTTATTGCCCATGTCGCGCCGACCACCGGGCGCTTCGCGCTGCACGCCGAGGCGGACCGCCGCGGCGCCGAAATGGCGATCGACGAATTCAACGCCCGGGGCGGCGTTCTCGGACGCGAAATCGTCCTTTTTTCGCGCGACCCCAGTCTCGACGCCAAACAATCGGCGCGCGTCGCCGAAGAGCTGATCACCCAGACCAAGGTTGGCTTCATGATCGGCGCGATCAGCTCCGGTGTCGCCGCCAGCATGTCGGCCGTCTGTCAGAAACACGGCGTGCTCTTCATCAACACCAATTCGTCCGCACCCTCCGAGTCGGTTGAGGATGCCCACCGCACGAAATTCGTCTTCGATGCCCACGGCGCAAATTTCTATCGGGCGCTGATCAAGTACGCCCTGGCAAACAAAAAGTCGAAACGGGTGCTGTTGTTGACCGAGAACAACGCCTGGGGGCGCGGCAATGCCGAAGCGACCCGGCGCTACATCGCCGAATCGGGCGGCGCCGTGGTCGGCGAGGTGCTGGCGCCGGAAGCCCTGCCGGACCCGCTCGACGTCCTCAAACGGGTCGCCGCCATCCCGGCCGACGTGGTGGTGACGAGCATCAGCGGCGACAACCAGATCAAGCTGTTTGCCCAAATCGACCCGCAGATCCTCGAACGGCAATCGTGGATCGTCGGCGAGGTCGATTGGGAGGAGCTCTATCCCGCGCCGGGAACGCCGCGTCCCCTGTTTGGCACAACCTGGGCGTGGAACCTCCGCACTCCGGGCACCGCCGAATTCGTCGCACGCTACCGGAAACGCTACGGCCATACCAAGCTGAACTATCCCGGCGACGTGACCCATGCCGCCTATCTGGCGACCAAGGCGCTGCTGACCGCCATCGAACGTGCCGGAACAACCGAAAACAGCGCGCTGATCCAGCAACTTGAAAATTACCGGCGAACGGCCAGCGAAGGCATGCAGAACAACGACGCCTACATGGATCCGGTCAGCCACCACGTCCAGCAAACGGTATACATCGCCCGCTGGAACCCGCACGCCACACGTCCTGAACTGGGTATTGAAATACTCGGCCAAGTCCCGCCCGAACAGGTCCGCTTCGAGCGCGAGAAAACCACACAACTCGAGTCACCGGCCGACACGCCGCGTTACACACCATGAAAAAAACCCGACTCGGCCTGATCGCGCGTCTTGCGATGCTGGTGGTTTGTGTCGAGGTCGCCGCCTTCGGTGCCCTCGGCTGGTTCTACATCGATCGCTACAGCGCCGCTGCCGACGAAAACCTCCGCTCGCGCCTGCATCTCGTCGGACGGATGATCGGCAATGACGAATTGGCGGTAACCGCCATCTCGCGCCAGTCGCTGATGAGCGAACTGCTCGCCGCCCCCTACCGGCACGGCATGGCCATCGGACGAAACGGCCGGGTCATCGTGGCAACGGACACGGCCTACCTCGGGCAGCTGGCGGCTGGCGTTCCCGGCTTTGACACGCAGTGGCTGGCTGAATCGGCACCCGATCAGCAATTTCTGGTCAACGGCGATCAGCTGACCAGCGTATCGCGCATTCGTAACGACTCGACCCGTTCGCACATCTACACCACCGTGGTCACCGTCAGTACCGCCGGAATCGATGCCCAGAAACGCTCCGTCACGCTGTGGGGCGTACTCGGTTCGGCCTTGTTCGTGCTGTTCAGTTCGCTGGCCATCGTTCTCATCGCCCAGCGCCTGATCACCCGGCGTGTCGCCGCCTCGCTGGCGGTCTTGAAAGCGGTGGAAGGCGGCGCCCTCGATGCCCGCATCCCGGTTTCGGTCAATGACGAACTCGGGCAAATCCAGCTCGGCATCAATTCGATGACCGAAAAAGTCGGCGCCCTGCTCAATCAGCATCGGAGCAACGAAGAGGAAATCCGCGCGAGCAGCCGGCTGCTCAATTCGATTGTCGAGAACATTCCGAACATGCTGTTCCTGAAGCGGGCTTCGGATCTCAGCTTCGTGCTGTTCAACAAGGCCGGCGAGCAATTGCTCGGTTGCGGCCGGCAGGATCTGCTGGGCAAGAATGCCCATGACATCTTCACCGAGGAGCAGGCGGATTTCTTTACCGCCAAGGATCGCGAGGCGCTGCTGTCGTCGGCAGTGGTTGATATTCCCGAGGAGTTCATCTGCACGCAGCAGGGCGAGCAACGGATTCTGCACACCAAGAAACTGGCCCTGCGCGACAGTGCGGGCAAGGCCGAATTCCTGCTCGGCATCTCGGAAGACATTACCGATGCCAAGCACGATGCCGAGGAGTTGATGCGCCACCGGCTGCATCTCGAACAACTGGTCGCGGCCCGCACGGCCGAGTTGTCGCAAGCCAAGGAAGTGGCCGAAGGGGCCAATGTCGCGAAGAGCTCTTTCCTTGCCAACATGTCGCATGAAATCCGCACCCCGCTCAATGCGATTACCGGCATGGCCCACATGATCCGCCGCGGCGGTCTGACGCCCCGGCAGTTCGATCAGCTCGACAAGCTGGAAGCCGCCGGCAAGCACCTGCTCAATATCATCAACGCTGTCCTCGACATCTCGAAAATCGAAGCCGGCAAGTTCGAACTCGAAGAAACCGCGATTCGCGTCGAATCGATACTCGGCAATGTGACGTCCATGCTGCATGACGAGGCGCAGGCCAAAGGCCTCTATTTGAGTAGCGAATTGCCGCTGTTGCCGAAAAACCTGCTGGGCGACTCGACGCGGCTGCAACAAGCCCTGCTCAATTACGCGATGAATGCCGTCAAATTCACCAATGCCGGCGGTATCTGCCTGAAAGTGAAGCTGCTGGCCGAAGATGTCGATAGCGCGATGCTGCGCTTCGAGGTGACCGATACCGGCATCGGCGTGCCCCAGGAAACCTTGTCCAGATTGTTCTCGGCCTTCGAGCAGGCCGACAACAGCACCACCCGAAAATACGGCGGCACCGGCCTCGGCCTGGCCATCACCAAGCGCCTGGCCCGACTGATGGGCGGCGATGCCGGTGGCGAGAGTGCGCCAGGCCAGGGCAGCACCTTCTGGTTCAGTGTCCGGCTCAAGAAAGGTACCTCGGCCACCACCCAGAGCGATCGCTTCATCCCCGATGCGATCGAAAGTCGATTGAAACAGGATTATCCGGGCAAGCGCGTTCTGCTGGCCGAGGATGAGCCGGTGAACCGGGAAGTCACGCAAGAAATGCTGGCCGACATCAACTGGCGGGTCGATTGTGCGGAAGATGGCGTCGAAGCGGTGAAGCTGGCCGCGGCGAACGACTACGACCTGATCCTGATGGATATGCAAATGCCCAATATGGATGGGCTGGAAGCAACCCGCCGCATCCGCCGGCTGGAAAACTGCAACGCTACCCCGATTCTGGCGATGACCGCCAATGCCTTCGCCGAAGACAAACTGAAATGCATCGATGCCGGCATGGATGACTTCATCAGCAAGCCAGTCAGCCCCGAAATGCTCTACGCCACGCTGTTCGAATGGATCGCCCCGCGACAGCGCCGGAACTGAGGCGCCGTTGCACTCAGGCCGCACGCAATAAAAAACCGCCGGACTGGCGGTTTTTTGTTGGCTAACGACCGGATATCAGACCAGCCCGAGGCTTTCCTCGACGCCGAGATGGACGTTCATCGCCTGCACGGCAGCGCCCGAGGCGCCTTTGCCGAGGTTGTCGAGGCGGGCGACCAGCAGCATCCGCTCGGCGTTGCCGAAGACGCAGATATCGACGCGGTTGGTGTCGTTACAGGCTTCGACATTGAAAAACCCGCCGTCGGTATTGCCCTCGAGATCGAACGGCAGGACGCGGATGAACTGCTCACCGGCGTAATAGTCGGCGAGCAGTTTCTGGACGTCGGCCGGCGAGGCCGGGCGGGTGAATTGCTGCGGATGGATGAAGGCCGTCAGGGCCAAGCCCTTGTAGAACGGTCCGACGATCGGCTGAAAGATCGGCGCGACGGTCAAGCCGGTGTAGGCGGCCATTTCCGGCAGGTGCTTGTGGGCCAGGCCGAGGGCGTAGGGCCGCGGGGCGTCGATGCGGGCCGGGCTCTGGTAGTCCTCGATCATCTTCTTGCCGCCGCCGGAGTAGCCGGTGATCGAATTGGCGGCAATCTGCGTCGCGGCCGGCAGCAGGCCGGCAGCAACCAGCGGCTTGAGCGCCAGGATGAAGGCCGAGGCATGGCAACCGGGGTTGGCAATGCGCTTCGACTGACGGATTTTGTCGCGCTGCTGCGGCGCCAGTTCGGGCAGGCCGAAGACCCAGTCCGGATTGATCCGATGGGCGGTCGAAGCATCGATGATGCAGGTATCGGGATTGTCGACCAGCGTCACCGACTCCTTGGCCGCATCGTCCGGCAAACACAGGAAGGTGACGTCGGATTCGTTGATCAGGCGCTTGCGCTCGGCGAGGTCCTTGCGCTTGTCCGACGCGATTTTGAGCAACGAAACATCGGGACGTTTGGCGAGGTATTCGTTGATCTGCAGGCCGGTCGTACCTTCCTGGCCGTCGACAAAAACTTTGTAGGTCATGGCAAATCCAAAGTGGCGGGTGTTGTTTGAAAGACGGATTCTGGCAGAAAACAGTGACAGTTTATCGAAAGCTGCGGGCTTCGACCGAGATCAACCGGAAACCGGGCTTTCCGGACGATTACCACTTTCCATGGGAGGCCTTTGCTGCACCGCAGCAAAGTGATAGTCTGTTGCTTGATAAATATATTGAATTCAAGCGAGGCGAGCATGAGCGAAATCGATCTGAAACGTTTTTTCCTTGAGCAGGTACGCCTGTTCGAAAACTTCCCGGCCGACCAGGTCGAGGAAATCGTCATCAAATCCCGGCTCGCCACCTACGAAGGCAACGAGGCCATTCTGGAAACCGGCGACGAGGGCAAGTTCATCGGCGTGATGATCAGCGGCCATGCCGAGATTTCGATGACCGATAACACCGGCACCCGTGCCGTGATCAGTCAGCTGGAAGCCGGCGACGTCTTCGGCGTGATGTCGCTGCTCACCGGCGACCGCATTGTCGCCGACGTGATCGCCGGCAACCGCTGCTTCGTGCTGATGATTCCGCAGGAAGTCTTCAACAGCCACATCCTGACCAACCCGAAGGCGGTCGGCTATCTCTCCCGCCAACTGGCCGACCGGACGCGCGCCATGTCGGTCGATCTGGTGACCGCCCAGGCCCGCGCCGTCGCCAAGTCCGACGACCCCTACGCGCTGTCGCTGAACACCAACACGCCGGGCAAGATCGTCGTCCTCAATGTCGGCATCAGCCAGATTCATTTCGGCATCTACGATACTCAGGAGAGCGGCGCCGACATCCACGGCATCATCGATAACGCCGACAAGGAATTCGCCCATATCACGGTCAGCGTCGGGCCCCAGCAGAAAACCCTGGAACACGCCCCCTTCAAGCTTTCCGAACTGTTCTCGGTGATGCGCGAAGCGACTGCCCTGCTCGGCGACGCTTTCACCTTCCATCCGGAAGAAGTCACCGCCATCGGCCACCGCGTCGTGCATGGCGGCAACCGTTTTTCCAGTTCGGTCGTCATCACGCCGGCGGTGATTGCCGAAATCGAGGAACTCTCGGTCTTCGCCCCCCTGCACAATCCCGAAAACGTCGCCGGCATCCGGGTCGCCCTCCAGCATTTCCCGGGCGTGCCGCAGGTTGCCGTGTTCGATACCGCCTTCCACCAGACGCTGGCGCCCTACGCCTACCTCTACGGCCTGCCCTACGACCTCTACAAGCAGCACGGCATTCGCCGTTACGGTTTCCATGGCACCTCGCACCGCTATGTCTCGCTGAAATCGGCGGAAGTCCTCAAGCGTCCGCTCGGCGAACTGGAGATCGTTTCCTGCCATCTCGGCATCGGCGCCTCGCTGTGCGCCATCGACCACGGCCGTTCGATCGATACGACGATGGGCATGACACCGTCCGACGGCCTGATCATGCCCAGTCGTTCCGGCAGCATCGATCCGGCGGTGATGATCCACCTGATGGACAAGCACGGGATGTCGCCGGAGCAGCTATCGACGCTGATCAACACCGAAAGCGGCCTCAAGGGCATTTCCGGGATTTCCAGCAACATCCACGAAATCGAGGCGGCGGCCGAGGACGGCCATCACCGCGCCCTGCTCGCCCACAAGGCCTTCTGTTACCAGGTGCGCAAGAACATCGGCGCTTACGTCGCGGCGATGGGCGGCATCGATGTCCTGGCCTTTACCGGTGACATCGGCGAAAGCAGCGCCACGGTACGCAGCCTGGCCTGCCAGGGCCTCGGCTACATGGGTATCAAGCTCGACGAGGAAAAGAACCGCAATCTCGGCAAGCTAGGCTCGTACGCCATCATTTCGGCCGACGATTCGCCGGTCACCATCCTCGTCGTCACCAACGACGACGAACGCCTGGTCGCCTGGGAGGCGCTACGCGCCATCGAACGCAACCAGTTGCTACTGGAAGCCAGGGCCGAGGAAACGCCGGCCATTCCGGTCGAAATCTCGGCCCACCACGTGCATCTGGCACAGGCCGACGTCGAGGCGCTTTTCGGCCCCGGCCACCAGCTGACCCCAATGCATGAGCTGTCGCAGCCGGGGCAATTCGCCTGCGAGGAACAGGTCCATCTGGTCGGTCCGAAGGGGCGCATCGCCAAGGTCCGTGTGCTCGGTCCGACACGCAAGGAAACCCAGGTCGAGATCGCCATGACCGAGCAGTTCAAGCTCGGCATCCAGCCGCCGATCCGCCAGTCCGGCGACCTTGCCGGGACGCCCGGCATCACGCTTGAAGGCCCGTTCGGCAGCACCACCATCGAGCGCGGCGTGGTCTGCGCCCAGCGCCACATCCACATGTCACCGGAAGACGCGATGCGTTTCCGGGTGCGCGACAACTATGTCGTCCGCGTCCGCGTCGAAGGCGAGCGCGAGCTGATCTTCGGCGATGTCGTGGTCCGCGTGAACCCGGCCTTCCGCCTGGCCATGCACATCGACACCGACGAAGGCAACGCCGGCAACATCCATACCGGGATGCTCGGCTACATCGAGGAAATCCAGAACCGGCATTGATTCCGGTTACTGCTTAAAAAAATGCGGGGATGGCCACCACAAGGGCCATCCCCGCTTTTTTCATTTGAAGCCGAATGGCCGCTTATTCGCTCATCTGTAAAAACCCACTCCGCCGGCCGCCATGTCACGAATCTTCTCGGTGACGCGATATTGCGGCCCGAGATGAGCATATTTCTCGCCAAGTTCGACGATTTTGGCCAGACCAAGCCAGTCGGCGTATTTCAGCGGCCCACCGAGATATTGCGGATAGCCGATGCCGAGTAGCATCGCCACATCCAGTTCCCCCGCCGTCGCCACCACGCCATCTTCAAGCGCCCGGGCAGCCTCCAGGATGGAGCTGAGCATCATCCGTTCGCTGATTTCCTGATCTGACACTTCTTTCGGCTGAGCTGACTGAATCGACTTCAGCAGTTGGTAACTGTCCTCGGCCACCGTTTTCTTCGGCTTGCCGTTTGGATCGTTCTCATAACGGTAGAAGCCGATACCGTTCTTTTGCCCGTAACGCTTGTTGGCCACCATCACCGCCAGCGCGTTGCGCTCCTGCTTCGGCATATGCTCCGGATAGCCGGCCGAGATCACGTCGAAGACATGGCAGCCGGTATCGATCCCGACGACGTCCATCAGGTAGGCCGGCCCCATCGGCCAGCCGAAGTCCTCCATCACCCGGTCGATGCGGACGAAATCGACGCCATCGGCCAGCAGATCGATGAAGGCGCGCACATAAGGCGTCAGGATTCGATTCACCAGAAAGCCCGGGCAATCCTGCACGACGATCGGCGTCTTGCCCATGGTCACGGCGTAGTCGACGGCGGTAGATACCGCAACCTCACTGGTCCGGCTGCCCTTGATGATCTCGACCAGTGCCATGACCGGCACTGGATTGAAGAAATGCATGCCAACGAAATTCTCCGGCCGTTGCAGCGGCGCGGCAATCTCGTCGATGCGCAGACTCGAGGTATTGGAGGCGATGATGGTATTCGGCCCGACCGCGGTTTCCAGTTCGGCCAGCACGGCATGCTTCACCGACAGGTTCTCGACGACGGCCTCGACGACCACATCGCGATCGGCAAAGCCGGCGTAATCCAGTTGCGGCAGGATCGACGCCAGCACCTTCTGCCCCTTGTCCTCGCTCAGTCGGCCATTCTTGATCTGGCGCCCGATCTGCTTGCTGGCTTCGGCCATACCCAGATCCAACTGCCCCTGAGAGATGTCCTTGAGGCGAACCGGCACGCCTTTGCTGGCGCTGGTGAAGGCGATGCCACCGCCCATGATGCCGGCGCCCAGCACGGCAGCGGCCTTGACTGGCCGGGCATTGGCCCGGTGCCGGTTGAACAGCTTTTTCAGGGCCTGCTGATTGCGAAAGGCCTGGATCATCGCATCGGCCGCCTGCGTCTTGGCGACCCGAATCAGTGCCTGCCGTTCGTGATCCAGCGCGCCATCCCGCACGCAGTCGGCACCCTGTGCCATGGCTTCAACGGCCATCTGGGCGGCTGGCTGGTGCTGTCCGATAGATTTTGACAGCCTGGCCAGGGCATGGGAGAAAACGGCATCCCGGCTCGCCTTGTCCCCGGGCAGCCCACCCAGTTTTTTCTGCCGGCAGGCATTGGCATCGGTTTCACCGGAAATCGCTTGCCGCAAGAGAGCCATAGCCTGCGGCAACAGCAGATTGGGTGGACTGACCGCATCAACCACGCCGCCAGCCAGAGCTTCGGCTGCCCGCCGGGGTTTGCCGCTGACGATCCAGTCGACCGCCACTTCGGCGCCCGCGAGACGAGCGAGGCGCACCGTTCCCCCATAGCCGGGGAACAGGCCAAGGCTGACCTCGGGCAGGCCGATCAGCGCATCATCGGCCATCATCCGCAGGGTTCCGCTCAGCGCAAACTCCAGGCCACCGCCGAGCGCCATGCCATTGATCGCCACCACGCTGGGTACAGGCAAATCCTCGAAGTCGCAAAAGATCTGGTTGGCCCATTTCATGTGGGCATCCAGCGCAGAATCGTCGCGGGAAAACAGTTCGCCGAATTCCTTGATATCGGCACCGACGATGAATTTATCCTTGGCGCTGGAGACCAGCACGCCACGAATGCTCGAATCGGCGGCCAGCAGCGCAACTACGCGCGCCAACTCGAGTAGCGTGGCGCGATCCAGCTTATTGATCGCATCGCCCTGACGATCGAAAACAAGCTGGGCGATATCGCCGTCCAGACGACTGAGCTTGATGCATTGCCCTGTAAACATGACTTACTCCTGAGATTCAGGCCGCCTGTCGGGCGGCATTCCTCGTTTGTTGGGTAGGACCAGAAACCGGCCTAGCCGGCGTATTCCCGACGCAATTCGCGCTTGAGCAACTTGCCGGCCGTGTTGCGCGGCAATTCCTGCTTGAAAAAGATGTACTTGGGCACCTTGAACGGCGCGATCTTGCCCTTCGCGAAGTTGATCAACTCCTCTTCCGTGACGCTGGCGCCGGCCTTCAGGCTGACCACCGCGCTCACCGCCTCGACCCACTTCGCGTCAGGCAAGGCGATGACGGCGACTTCGGCAACGGCCGGATGGGTGTACAGGCACTCCTCGACCTCGCGGCTGGAAACGACCACCCCGCCGGTGTTGATCACATCCTTGATGCGGTCGCAGATGAACAGGAAGCCGTTTGCATCGAAATAGCCGACATCGCCGGAGTGGAACCAGCCGCCCTGAAAGGCCTCGGCCGTCTGCTCGGGTTTGTCCCAGTAGCCGATCATGGCTTGCGGCGTGCGATGGACAATCTCGCCCATTTCCCCGACCGGCATCTCCTCCATCTGTTCATTGACCACCCGGGTTTCGACACTCAGGATCGGCCGCCCGGCCGAAGCCGGCGCGATCAGGTGATCCTCCGGGGAAAGCACCGTTGCCAGCGGGGCGATTTCGCTTTGGCCGTAGCAATTGAAAACCCGTAGCGAACTCAGGCGACTGCGCAGTTCTTCGAGAACCGGCACCGGCATGATCGAAGCACCGTAATAGCCCTTGCGCAGGCTGGACAGATCATGCCGATCGAAGCCCGGATGACGGAGCAGCGAAATCCACACCGTCGGCGGAGCGAAGAAGGAGGTAATGCCTTCGCGAACGATGGTGTCGAAACAGACCTCCGGCAACGGCGCCTGAATGATCAGCGTGGTCGCCCCCATCAGCAGCAGCGGCATCAGGAAGACGTGCATCTGGGCCGAGTGATAGAGCGGCAGCGAGGCCAGCGAGCGATCCGTCGCAGCAATTTCGACGGCGACGATGGCGCTGGCGTATTCGGCGAGCAAGGCCCGATGGGTCATCATCGCCCCCTTCGGGTTGGCGGTCGTGCCGGAGGTATAGAGAATCTGGGCGACGGCATTCTCGTTAATCGCGACATCCGGCAGCTGCTCCCCACCCCGCCTTTCCGCCATGGCCAAAACATCGAGTTCATTGCCGTCGTAAAACGTGCCGTACAGCGTGCTTTGCAACTCGGGTTTCAGATGCATGACATGCTCGGCAATGGCCACATCATGGAACACGGCCTTGGCCCCGGACTGATCAACGATATATTTCAGTTCCCCTTCGGTCAGCGCGTAGTTGATCGGCACATGGATCAGGCCGGCCCGGTTGCAGGCCAGCCAGAGCAGCACGTAGGCATCCGAATTCTTGCCGTAGGCCGCAACGCGATCACCCGCTTGCAAGCCCGCGGCAAGCAGGCCATTCGCCACGCGATTGGCGGCAGTGGAGAGTTCCTGGTAGGTCCAGCGGCGCGGCCCGAAAATCAGCGCCTCCTTGTTCGGCGAGCGACGAACGGCGCGCTGCAGCGCATCGCCCAGCGTGTTGCGGATAGTCTGTTTGATTTCCGGCGTTAAGGTGTTTTGCATGATCATTCCTTCCGAATTCGTGGTTAAAGTCCTGGTCCTCAGGCCATACGTTCGATAATGGTGGCAGTAGCCATGCCATGGCCGATGCACATCACCTGCAGGCCAAAACGACCGTCACGCGACTCAAGGCCGCTGAGCATCTTGGCCATCAGGCCGGCCCCGGTACTACCCAGCGGATGACCGTGGGCAATCGCGCCACCCCAGGGATTGAATTTTTCCATGTCCGGCGAAAACTCCCGTACCCAGGCAATGGCGACGGTGGCGAAGGCTTCATTGACCTCGATCCAGTCGAGATCGGCAATGCTCAGCCCGGCTTTTTTCAGTGCCAGATGAGTGGCCGGGATGACGCCTGTCAGTTGCAGCACCGGGTCGGAACCGACCACCACCCGCGCCTTGAAGCGGGCCTTCGGCTTGAGGCCCAGGCGCGCTGCGGCCGCGGCGCTGCCGAGCACGATGGCGGCCGCGCCATCGGACATTTGGCTGGCGTTGGCGGCCGTCACGACACCCGTTTCAGGGGTGCGGAAGACCGGCAGCATGGCCGACATCTTGTCGACGTCGATCACCGGCCGCACACCTTCGTCGTAATCGAGGGTGATCGCGTTGCCTTCCTTGTCGACACCTGCCGTCGGCACGATTTCCTGGTGCACGCCGGCCAATCGGGCTGCGTGAGCACGCCGATGACTCTCCCTGGCAAATTCGTCGCACTCGTTGCGGCTGATCTGCCAGTGGTCGCCGATCAGTTCGGCGCTCTCGACCTGATGCGGAATGGCGAACCGAGCCATGATGCCGGGGTGCAGGTTGTCAAAGCCCTTGAAGTCGCCTTTGCCCAGCGTCAGGTCGAGAAACATCGGTACCCGGCTCATGTTCTCGACGCCGCAACCGACAGCAAACTCGGCATCGCCCGCCAAAATCGACTGGGCAGCTGCATGCACGGCATACTGGCTGGAGCCGCACATCCGGTTCAGGCTGACCCCGGGAATCTCGGTCGGCAGGCCAGCCAGCAGCACGGCCTGGCGGGCGATGTTGGCGCCCTGCTCGCCGGCCTGGCTGACGCAGCCCGCAATCACATCGGCAATACCGGCGACCGGGACGCCGGAACGCTGTACGGCTTCACTGACGATCCCGGCCAGCAGTTCGTCGGAACGGGTCTGGCGGAAAGCGCCGTTGCGGCGCCCGAAAGGGGTACGGACGGCGGCCAGGATGACTGGATCTTGAGAATTCTGCATCTTGCTTCCTTTGCAATGAATAGGGGGAAACCGGCTCAGGCCCGTTCCATGTCTCGGGCGATGATGTTGCGTTGAATTTCGCTGGTGCCCTCGTAGATCTGCAACACCTTGGCATCGCGAAAGAGTTTCTCGACGGAGTACTCGGTGCTGTAGCCCATGCCACCAAAAATCTGGATCGCCTCGGTCGCTGCCCACATCGCGGCATCCGAGGTAAAGGCCTTGGCGATCGAGGCCTGGGCGGTATTGCGCAAGCCCTGGTCGGCCAGCCAGGCCGACTGGTAGGTCAGCAGACGTGAAGCCTCGAGACGGATGCGCATGTCGGCCAGACGATGGGCGATGACCTGATGGTCGATCAGCCGCTTGCCCATCGAGTGGCGTTCGGTCGCGTAGGCCAACGACTCGTCGACGCAACGCTGGGTCAGGCCGAGGCCGAAGGCCGCGACCATCGGCCGCGACTGGTCGAAGGTGCGCATGGCGATGGAGAAACCTTCGCCCTCGGCACCGAGGCGGTTGGCTTCCGGCACAAAGACTTGATCAAAAAACACCTCACAGGTCGGCGCCGCGCGCTGGCCCAGCTTGCCCAGCGGTTCGCCGACGGAAAGGCCGGCCGAATCGCGCTCGACGATGAAGGCGCTGATTCCCTTATGCCCGGCCGCCGGATCGGTCTTGGCAAAAACCACCATAAAGCTGGCCAGCGAGGCATTGGAAATCCAGATCTTGCTGCCGGACAGTTGATAGCCGCCCGCCACCCGTTTGGCCGCGGTACGAATCGCCGCGGAATCCGAGCCAGCCCCCGGCTCGGTCAGCGCAAAGCTGGCGAATTCGCCAGCCACCAAGCGGGCGAAATAGGTGCGCTTCTGCGCGTCGTTGCCGGCCAGCAGGATCGGCTCGGCAGCCAGGGCATTGATGCACAGCGTCGTACCGATTCCCAGGCAGGCACGGCAAAATTGCTCGGTGACCAAGGCCACCTCCAGACATCCGAGGCCGGCACCGCCGTATTCGGTGGGCAGGCCAATGTTCAGCAAACCCAGTTCCAGCGCCTTTTGCTGGACGGCCGGCGGAAATGCCTTGTCCACATCAGCCTTGGCCGCCAGCGGCGCGATTTCGCGATCGGCGAACGCCCGGGCCAGATCCTGGATCATGCGTTGCTCTTCAGTGAGCGAAAAGTCCATCAGTGTTTCTCCAAAATTTTAGGCAAAAAGAACCCGATGACCGCATCAGGGTCGCGTATCAGCGGTACGTGAAAATTTGCCGGACTGCCCGTCGGCAGCGGCAAAGAGGCGAACGGGCCTAGCGCCCGTGGAATTCAGGCATACGCTTCTCCACGAAGGCCCGCACGCCTTCGGCAAAATCCCCGGTCAGCGAGGATTCGAGAAAACCCCGCTCTTCCGCCTGCAACTGGTCGGCCAGGCTGTGCTCGAGGGATTCGTTGATCAGGTGTTTGGTTCGGGCAAAGGCGAGCGTCGGCCCGGCGGCCAGACGAGTGGATAATTCGGCCACCACGGCATCGAGTTCAGCCGCCTCGACGACGCGGTTGATCAGGCCGACTTCCTGAGCCCTGGCGGCATCCATGCGCTCATTGAGCAGGGCCATTTCCATGGCGCGCTTCGGCCCGAGCAGGCGCGGCAGGCTATACGTCGAGCCGCCATCCGGCGACGCCCCCAAGCCACTGTAGGCCAACGTGAAGAAGGCCGTCCGGTCAGCCACCACCAGGTCACAGGCAGCGATCAATGAAAAACCAAAGCCGGCTGCGGCGCCCCGCACGGCGACCAAGACCGGCTTGTCCATAGTGCGGATACGGCCGATGGCTCCATGCACCTCGTCGATCATCCGGTTGAGCTGGGTCCGGCGCTCGGTCGGCGCGGCATCAAGCAGCCCGTGAAACCAATTCACATCGCCCCCGACCATGAAGTGCTTGCCAGCCGCCTGCAGTACCACGGCCCGCACCGAGGCGTCGATCGCCACTTCATCGAGGCCGGCGCGCAGTGCCAGTGCCATCTCCATATCGAGCAGGTTGCGGCTTGCCGGGCGGTTGAGGGTCAGCGTTGCAATGCCCCCCTCCCGACGAATCAGAATCGCGCCGTCAGGCATTGGTCAGCTCGCTCTTTCCGTACATCACTTCGATTTCCTTCTCGCAGGTCTCGTCGATGCTGCCGCACCGCACTTTGCTGGCCCGGACAATTCCGGTATCAGATTGGATAAATTCGTCTTCACGCCGACCTCCTCCTTGCTGCTTGCCAGAAACCTCAATATTTCCCGCACTTCGATGACTGATTGCGAAACTAATTGTACTAACCATAAAAATGGCGCGCTTGCCGGTCACGCCGAAAACATTGCACAATCGGCCAAAAATTGCCCCCCAAGCCGACACAAGCACATTGCCGTCAGGAACACCATGAGCAAGTCTTCAACCACGGTTCCCATCCAGTTCATCCGGAATCTGCTGAGCGGCATCCCGCTTGAGGCACAGCAACGCGAGGCTTATATCCACCGCGTCGGCATCGCCCCGGACTTGCTCGAAGAAAGCAGCGCCCGGGTCACAACCGACCAGTTCGCCAGCCTTTACCGCTTGCTGGCCAGAGAGATTGACGACGAAACGCCCGGCATGTTTTCGCGGCCGCTGCGTGGTGGCACGTTGAAGTTCCTCTGCCTGAGCATGCTCGAATCGGCCAATCTGATTGCCGCGCTGTATCGATATACGCAGTTCTTTCGCCTCATCCTCGACGATCTTGCGTTCGAGCTCGACAACAAGGACAACCTGGTACAGATAGCGCTGATTCCCAAAACCGTCGAGACAGCCAACAACTTCTTTGCCCAGGAAATGATGCTCAAACTGGTACACGGCATTGCCTCCTGGCTTTCGGGTCGGAAGATGCCGCTGGCCCGCATCGATTTCACCTACTCGCGCCCGGCGCACGTCTCGGAATACGTTTTCCTTTATCCCGGACCGGCCTATTTCGACCAGCCGCTGACCGCCCTGTATTTCGAAAGCAGCCAGCTGCAAACCCCCATCCGCCAGGACAAGCACTCGCTGAGCGAATTTCTGGCCCGCGCCCCGGCCGATTGGATGTTCGTTTCATTTGCCGAACGCATCGTCAGCCACCGGGTCCGCGAATACCTCGAGAAGAGGCTGGATCAGACAAGCGGCATTGAGGACGTTGCCAAGGCGCTTCACTTTTCCCTGCGCACACTCTCTCGCCGCCTCGGTGAAGAAGGCACCAGCTTCCAGGCGATCAAGGATGAGCTGCGGCGGGATGTGGCTATTCAGCGCCTGACCAAAACCAGGATGCCGGTTGCCCTGATTGGCAACCAGATCGGCTTCGACGACCCGACGACTTTTCACCGTGCCTTCAAGAAATGGACCGGCAGCCCACCGGGGGCCTATCGGCGAAAGGCAAAGTAGATGCTTTACGGCACCGAATATCGCCTCGACCGCGACTTCTCCGTATCCCAGCCCGATCAAACCGGCCCATCTCAAGTGCCGAAACGACAGCCCGACAACCGCCATAATTTGCTCAGCCTTTTGGGTACGTTGACGTACACTGCCTGCCGCAGCATCGCCGCTGCCTAACCGTTTCCCCCTTTGGTAGGACGCCCGATGCAAACCGAACACTTCATTCCGGGCAAAGATGCCTCCCTCGAACACTCCATTTCCTCGATGCAGGCCAAACTGACGGCACGTGGTTTCGATATCGAGGAATGCTCATGGCTCAACCCGGTCGATAACGTGTGGTCGGTGCATGTGCGCAATCGCGCCTGTCACCTGATGTTCACCAACGGCAAGGGGACCAGCAAACTGGCGGCGCAAGCCAGCGCACTCGGCGAGTTTTTCGAGCGGCTGTCCTGCAATTATTTCTGGAACCATTACTACCTCGGCGAAGCGATCGCCCAGCGCGCCTTCACCCACTACCCGCGCGAACGCTGGTTTTCCCTCGCCCAGGGCGATGCCGACGCCGCCTGGCCGGCCGAATTGCTGACCCCGGAACTGCAGGCCTTCTACAACCCGGATAACGGCATCCCGGCCGAAATGCTGGTCGACATCAATTCCGGCAATTTCGAGCGCGGCATCTGCGCCATTCCCTACATCCGCCAGAGCGACAACGCCGAGGTCTTCTTCCCGGTCAATATCATCAGCAATCTGTATGTCAGCAATGGCATGTCGGCCGGCAATACCCCGGCCGAGGCGCGCGCCCAGGCGCTGTCGGAAATTCTCGAACGCCACGTCAAGTTCAAGGTGATCGGCGAAGGCCTGTGCCTGCCGGACGTGCCGGAAGAAGTCATCGCCCGCTACCCGGGCATCGCCGCCGGCATTGCCGGCCTGCGTGCCGCCGGCTTCGGCATCCTGGTCAAGGACGCCTCGCTCGGCGGCCAGTACCCGGTGATGTGCGTGACCATGCTCAACCCGCACGATCAGGGCGTTTTCGCCAGCTTCGGCGCCCATCCGCGCTTTGAAATCGCCCTCGAACGCGCTCTCACCGAACTGCTGCAGGGCCGCGCCCTCGAAGCGCTCGACGGCTTCCCGCCGCCCGGATTCGACCTCGACGAAGTGGCCAGCGCGCCGAATATCGAAATCCACTTCGTCGATTCGAGCGGCATCGTGCACTGGAACTTCTTCAATGAAACGCCGGATTTCGAGTTCGTCGACTGGAACTTCAACGATCTGGAAAACGGCCAGACCACCGACGACTACGCCTGGCTGTGCGAATGCATCCAGGCCGACGGCCATGACATCTACGTCGCCGACTTCGACCATCTCGGCGTCTACGCCTGCCGCATCCTGGTCCCCGGGATGTCGGAGGTCTACCCGATCGACGACCTGGAATGGGAAAACAACAGCAACGGCGCCATCGTCCGCCCGGCCATCCTGCACCTCGCCGAGCTGAGCGACGACGAGTGCGGCGATCTGCTCGACACCTTGAACGAGCTGAACATCGCCGATGAACGTCCGGTTGCTGCACTGATCGGCCTCGCCCCGGATGCCGGTTCGCTGTGGGCCGATCTCCGCGTCGGCGAACTGAAGACCATGCTCGCCCTGGCCGCCGGCGACATGGACGCGGTGCGTGAAGGCTGCGCATGGGTAGGCCAGTTCGAGCAACTCGACGCCGCCCGTCGCCGTACCTACCGCTGCATCGAAACCCTGCTTGAACTGGACGATCCGGATGCCTACGAAGCCGCCCTGGTCGGTCTGTACGGCGACGAAACGCTGGACCAGGCGACCGATCTGATCGACGGCGACCAGCGTTTCTTCGGCCTGCAATCGCCCGGCCTGAATCTTGAAGGCTGCGAGCTGCACCAGCGTTTGCTCAAGGAATACGAAAAAGCCCACGCCGCTCTGCCCAACGCCTGAGCCCGACCCCACCGGCCCGCCCCGACCGGTGAGGCTTTAACGGGCTGGCCGATCAGCCCCCACACAAGGAAATGACTGCCGGCTTCCCGGCCATCTCCCGCCACATTTCCGGAATCGACCATGAAAACTGTCATCAGAACCTTCTTCAAAACCCTGCGCCTCGTCATCGGCCCCTTGCTGCTGCTGGGCGAGCGGCTGGCCCGGCCGACCGGTCTTGTTCGCTCGCCAGCAGCGCAGGGCGAGGTCGATCGGCAATGCAGCAGCATGGCGCTCTATCAATACAAGACCTGCCCTTTCTGCATCAAGGTCAGGCAGGAAATGCGCCGCCTGTCGTTGCGCATCGAGCAGCGCGATGCGCAGCCCCCGGGAGAAAATCGCGAAGCGCTGGTGACTGGCGGCGGACAAGCCAAGGTACCCTGCCTGAAAATCACCGATCAGGCCGGCCACAGCCAGTGGCTGTACGAGTCGGGCGAGATCATCGACTATCTGCGCCAGCGCTTCCTGAACGCCGCCCAGGCCAGCTAGACCAGATCGCGCACCACCGGTATGCCGGCAATCAGGCGAACCAGCGTCGCCTGGCGGGTGGTGCCGGTTTTATTGAAGATCGAACTCAGCTGGGTGCGCACCGTGGGTAGCCGCAAACCTTGCTCGCGGGCATATTCCTCGACCGAGTCGCCGTGACAGATGGCGCGTGCCAAACGCGCTTCGGCGGCAGACAAACCGAAGAGATCCATCAACTGGCGCGCCGTCGCAATCCGTCGGCCGTCGAGCGGCGCGACCAGACAGAGGATGTCGGAAATCTTGGCGCCGCCGTCCGGTCCGGCCGGAAAACGCGCTTGCATCCCGGCAAGGGTCAGGCTGAAGCGCTGCGCCGGCTGCTCCGGCGGATGCAATAGAAAGTTGCTCGTTCGGCCGGTGTCCGCCGTCTCTTTCAACGCCGCGTTGAAGCGCGGCTGAAAACCGGCCACCGTGCAATGCAGCTGACCGCCCTGCATCCGCATGACATTGCCGGCCTTGAGAAACGACTCGCCCCGGTAGTCGCAGTCGAGAACCCGGGCATTCGGCGTCAGAATGATCGCCGCGACATGGCTGGGATGAGCCGAACTGGCGGCATGATCGGCAAACTCGCGCAGCGCCCGGCAATGGACGAAGAGATCGACGATACGGGGCCAATTCGGCATGCCACACACTTCCAGCGATCCGGCAACCGCCAGCGGCTGCAACCAAGTCGCCAGGGAGTCCATCACCTCCGGCAGCCGGTCAGGCGTCAAAACGCTCTGAAACAACTGCCCGGCCAGGCGATCAAGTTCGTGCATTTGCTCAGGCATCGGTCCCTCCTGTCTCTGTCGGTCAATCACCGGCTCAAGCAATTCTTCTCGTTGCGCTGACGGCGCGGCGAAACTGCGTCGAGCATCATCAAGTCTAGTTCCGTCCCCCAAGATCATTCATTTGAATGATGTTTTTAGTATATGCCATGCGATAGCCTCAATCGCTATGACTACCCCATCAAACCCGCCTAGGACAAACACTAATGGAGGACATATGGACACTTGGCAAAAGCTAGAAGTTATAAGCAAAGTTGTGGCAGCCGTATTCATTCCAATAGCAATCGCGGTCCTTGCGAACAACTTGGCTGCAGCAAATAAACAGCGAGATTCTGAAATGAAGGTCGTTGAAATCGCGACCGCTATCCTCAGCAAGGAGCCATCCCCTAACCAAACGCCGGAATCAAAAAGCTTGCGAACATGGGCCGTTGAAATAATTGACAGGTTCTCAGGGGTTCCCATGCCAAAGGCAACTGCTGAGGCGGTAATCGAATCAACCGCGCTACCTACAGTGACTCAATCGGCACAGTCACTAGATTCAGAGGGCACATGGGGCCTGATTTTCGGAGGGGACAGTACAGTTGAGGCGGCAAAACACGAGGTAACCGTTACTGCAAAAACGATGGGGATTGGCAATGCCTCGATATTTCGCCGTGCGGGTTCATTTCGTAGCGTAAAGGTGTTTGAAAACCGCTCCGTAGCAGAGGACGCTTTAGGCAAAGCGCGGGTGGTTCGTCCTAGCTCCTATCTTGTAAATATGACCAAGTGGTGTCCCACAAGCACTGATCGTGGAGACTACTATGAATGCACTTTGCCCTAACCTGGAAGTACTGGAGATAGGCCGTGCGGCGGCGCAGTACGAAGTCAAGAGCGCGGCCCAAAAGTACGTGCTGACCAACACCTCGATCTTTTTCCGCCAGGGCTCATTTCGCAGTGTCGCCACCGCCGCCGATCGTTCCGACGCGGAGCAGCTTCTCTTCAAGGCGAAGAACCGGCGTAGCGATGCCTACATCGTCAACCTGAATACCTGGTGTCCAAACCGTACGGCCAAGGCCGGCTATACCGAATGCACCGCCCCCGCTCGGGAAACGCTGGTCAGGTAAGCGTTTAACAGACACAACAATGTGTTGCCCGCGGCGACGTTGTTGTTGGTTCAACCACCACAAGGAGGCTTGAAAATGGCAAATACAAAAATTGACATGCTGCTACTGATGCGCGGCAACGTCGGCAAGGAGGTTGCCGAACTGAAGAAAGCCTTGCGCAAGACCCTGGGCGAGGCCGCCGCCACCTATCCCGGATTGGCGACCGGCGAGGACTTCAATGTCGATACCGAGACCGCCCTGCGCGCCTGGCAATCGAGCGTCGGTCTGGTGGCGGATGGCATCGGCGGGCCGCGCTGCTTGTCTGCTCTGGGAATTTCGCCGCCCGCTGAACTCGCCGTCAAGGTGGACACGGCGCTGGTCGCCAAGCTATTCCCCTTCACCAGAACCTCGAACATCGCCACCAATCTGCCTTACGTCACCGCCGCACTGGCCGCCTTCGGCCTGACCGATGCCAACCTGATCGCCGTCGCGCTGGGCACGATACGGGCCGAGACCGAGGGTTTCGTGCCGATTGCCGAACTGCCGTCGCATTTCAATACCCGACCCGGCCAAGCCGCCTTCAGCGCCTATGACGGCCGGCTGGGCAACAAGAATCCCGGCGATGGTGGACGCTATCGCGGGCGGGGTTTCGTGCAATTGACCGGGCGCGAAAACTACGAAAAATTTGGCAAGGTACTCAACATTCCGCTGGCCGAGAACCCGGACAGTGCCTGTGCGCCGGAAGTCGCCGCCTGCCTGCTGGCCGCTTTTCTCGACGCCAACCGGGAAAAGCTGGTCAAAGCCTTGAGCAAGAATGACTTGAAAGCGGCCCGCAAGGTGATTAATGGCGGCAGCCACGGGCTGGAGCGCTTCTCCGAAACCTTCCAGATGGCCGAGAAAATATGGGGCAGCGCTGCGCTACCGCTGGTCGGCGCCAAGGCCGTGGCCGCCGCGCCGGTCGCGGCGCGCCGGGCCACGCTCAATGTCACGCCCGACCTGGCAGATATCCGCGACCGGCCCTACATGCCGCCGCCCCACTCGCTGGTACAGGCATTCCCGGCGGATGACGAAATCAAGCAGTTCATGGGCGCCTATACCCAGGCCGGACTGATTCTCGACCAGGGACAGGAAGGCGCCTGCACCGGTTTCGGCCTGGCTTGCGTCATCAACTACCTGCGCTGGCGGGCCGGCGGAATGCCGAAGAAGCTTGAGTCGGTCAGTCCGCGCATGCTGTACAAATTTGCCCGGCGTTTCGATGAGTACGAAGGTGAAAACTACGATGGTTCAAGTTGCCGCGGCGCGCTCAAGGGCTGGTATCACAACGGGGTCTGCCTCGAGTCCAACTGGCCTTACGGGGCGGGCGACGATGCCCTGCCGGCCGCGGGTTGGGATGTCGATTCGATCGAGCGGACGCTGGGCGTGTACTACCGCATCGACCCGCAGGCCATTACCGACTTGCAGGCAGCGATTCAGGACGTCGGCGCGATCTATGCCTCGGCCTATACCCACAAAGGCTGGGACAAGGTAAAAGCGAGCGCCAAGCCGCCCAGCTCGCATGCCACCCTGCCGCTCATCGATTACGACGGCAAGCCGTCCCGGAGTGGCGGGCACGCTTTCGCCCTGGTCGGTTTCAACCGTTCCGGCTTCATCATTCAGAACTCCTGGGGCAACAACTGGGGCGCCGGCGGCTTTGCCGTAATCGGCTACGCCGACTGGATGGCCCATGCGATGGACGTCTGGGTTGCCGCGATGGGCGTACCGGGCGTCGTCTCGGGCCGCCTGGCGACCGGCAGCAAGGAAAAGCCGAGTGCGGCATCGGCCGCGGCACAAACCAACTGGTGGGATGAAGAAACGGCCTACCGGCACAGTATCGTGCTCGGCAACAACGGGCGAGTCGACCGCTTCGACAAACTCGATGGCGTCACGCGAACCTTGCAGAATCAGGCCTGCATCCTGCCCGACACCTGGTTCCGCCAGAACGAGCAGAAAAAAAAGCGCCTGGTGATCTACACCCACGGCGGCCTCAACAACGAAAGTGGCGCGATCAAGCGCGCCCAGGCGATGGGACGGTATTTCCTCGGCAATGGCTGCTACCCGCTGTTTCTGGTGTGGAAGAGCGGCCTGCTCGAATCGCTGGGCAACATCCTGGCCGACAAGATGGCCGCCAGCAAAGCCGGGATGGCCGGCGGCGTCGGCGGCTGGGTAACCGACAAGGTCAGCGACCCGATTGTCGAAAAGACCATCGGCCGCCCGTTTGCCCGGCCGCTATGGAGCGAAATGAAGGAGAACGCCGAACTGGCGGCGGAAAGCGGGCGCGGCGGCGATCTGCTGACCAATGCGCTGCATTCGCTGGCCGGTAGCTGGGGCGACAAATTCGAATTGCACCTGATCGGCCATTCCGCCGGCTCCATCGTACTTGGCCGGCTGCTCGGCAATCTGGCGCAGAAAGACCTGACGGCCTGCGTCAAGTCAGTCCATCTGTATGCCCCGGCATGCACCGTCGCTTTTGCCAACCGGCACTACGCACCGCAAGCCGAGATCATGGACAAACTCTATCTGGACATCCTGGGCGACCAATGCGAGCGGGACGACAACGTGGCGCAGATTTACCAGAAGTCCCTGCTCTATTTCGTCTCCAACGCACTGGAGGCTGATTTGCGGATGCCCATCCTCGGTCTGGAGAATGTCTATAACCCGCAGTACGCCGATTGGGACGGCTCGTCCAGTTCGGCCGAAGCCCTGACCAACTGGCGCAATGCGGCGAAAATCAGCAAGCTGAAAGAGCGCCTGACCATTCATCAGGAAGAAAAATTCGTCACCCGGCGCGGCGCGGGCAGCGGATTGGCGAGGAAGACCGAAAATGCCTCGCATGGCGGTTTCGACAACAACGTCGACATCGTCGGCAAAACCCTGGAACGGATAACCGGCGCCCCACTCGTGCTGCCGGTTGATGATCTGGTCGGCTTCTAGGGCACACGCTGGGCGCAGGGCAACGACCGTTATCGTTGCCCTTGTCGCCTGCCCTTCAGGAATCGCTGTCACAGCGCCCGAACTTCTGCCGCGCTGCCGACTCCAATGCATAGTCCTGGCGCGACGACACCGGCGTCGCGGGGAAAAAAGGAGAGTGCACCATGGAACGTCCCGTACACAACATGAGCCATCTGTTTGCCCAACTCGGCCAGCCCAACGACGAGGCGGCCATTGCCCGCTTTATCGAAAGCCACCGCCCGCTGGCCGAAACCATTCAGCTGCACGAAGCGCCCTTCTGGACTGCATCGCAGGCCGGTTTCCTGCGTGAAGCACTGCTCCAGGATGCCGACTGGGCCGAGGTCGCCGACGAGTTGAACGCCGAGTTGCGCGCCCGGCATTAGGCAGGACCAGCGCCATGACGCGGCTGGAAAAGGACAGTTTCGGGACCATCGAGGTGGCGGCCAACCGCCTCTGGGGCGCGCAAACCCAGCGCTCGCTCGAACACTTCGCGATTTCCACCGAACGCATGCCGGAGGAACTGATCCACGCCCTGGCGGTGATCAAGGCGACCTGCGCGATGGTCAATCTGGAACTCGGCCTGCTCCCGCTCGACAAGGCGAACGCCATCATGACGGCGGCCGACGAGGTGGTGTGCGGCCGGCACAACGACCAGTTTCCGCTGGCGGTCTGGCAAACCGGCTCAGGCACGCAGAGCAACATGAATCTCAACGAGGTGCTGGCCAATCGCGCCTCGGAACTGCTGGGCGGCGAACGCGGCAGTGCCCGCCGCGTCCATCCCAACGACGAGGTCAATCTCGGCCAGTCGTCGAACGACATCTTTCCTACCGCGATGCATCTGGCCGCCACGCTGGGCATCAGCCGGCAGCTGCTCCCGGCACTCCGCCAGCTGACGGCAACGCTGGCCGGCAAGGCCGCCGTCTTCAGCGGGATCATCAAGATCGGCCGCACGCATTTGCAGGATGCGACGCCGCTATCGCTCGGCCAGGAATTTTCCGGCTACGTCGCCCAACTGGAGCATGCCGAGGCCGTCATTACCGCCAGCCTGCCATCGCTCTACCCGCTGGCCGTCGGCGGCACGGCGGTCGGCACCGGGCTCAACACCCATCCGGAATTCGGCTTCCGGGTCGCCGCCAAACTGGCCGATCAAACCGCCCTGCCCTTCACCAGCGCCGCCAACAAATTCGCCGCGCTGGCCGCCAACGACGGGCTGGTCGCCGCCCATGGCGCATTGAAAACACTGGCCGTGGCCTTGATGAAAATTGCCAACGACATCCGCTGGCTGGCCTCCGGGCCGCGTTCCGGGCTGGGCGAAATCCGCATTCCGGAAAACGAGCCGGGCAGTTCGATCATGCCCGGCAAGGTCAATCCGACCCAGTGCGAAGCGCTCACCATGCTCTGTTGCCAGATCATTGGCAACGATGTGGCGATCAGCATCGGCGGCGCCTCCGGCAATTTCGAGCTGAACGTCTTCAAGCCGCTGATCGCCCATAACTTCCTGCAAAGCGTCCGCCTGCTCGCCGACGGCATGCGCAGTTTCGACCGCCATTGCATTCAGGGCATTGCGGCCAACGACGAGCGCATCGCCGAACTGCTGGAACGCTCGCTGATGCTCGTCACCGCGCTCGCGCCGCATATCGGCTACGACAAGGCCGCGGAAATCGCCAAGCTGGCCAACCGCGACAACCTCACCCTGCGGGCGGCGGCGCTAGGCCTGGGCTATGTCAGCGCCGCCGAATACGAGCAGTGGGTCGTCCCGGCAGCGATGATCCAGCCCAATCTCTGAATCCGTTCAGCGAACGGCGATCACCCCGCAGGCAACGCGTTTGCCGGAGTTGCCGGCCGGCTGCGACTTGTAATCGTCCGGATCGGCGTGAATCACCACGCTGCGCCCAACGATGCCGTTCGTCGCCCCGCTCAGGCTCAGCCCGCTGACCTCGGCACTGTAGCGCGCATTTCCCTGGGCATCGGCCAGCAGGTTGGGCATATCGCCGCCGTGATGCTCGGGGCCGGCGTAATGACCGTGCGGCTGGCCGACCGGATTGAAATGCCCCTTGGCGCTGCTCGCATCCGGCGCACTGCAATCGCCCGCTTCGTGTACGTGGAAACCGTGCTCTCCAGGCGTCAACCCGGCCACCGTGGCCTCGACGCGTAACTTGCCGCCGGCTTCGCTGAAGACGACATTGCCCGACACGGCACTACCCGAGCGTGCAGCCAAGTCGGCGCTAGCCGAAGGCCCTCCCATACCAGTCGCGCAGGCGCCGAGGAAGGCGATGGAAAGGACGGACAGGGCGTAAGTTGCATGGCGATTCATATTTTTCTCCTTATTCAGTGTGATGACAGAGCGATACTGTCTTTCAAATGACCGATGCACGCCGAAAACGTTCCCTTTCCGGAATTTGTCACTTATAACCAATGGCAATAATAAGATGAGCACTTGTTCTTAAACGAATATTAAGCCCTTGCTACAATGACGCCATTCAACAATCCACGCGGATTTACCAGCGATGACCCAAACGACTCAAGGCACCACGCTCAGCCACCTCGACTGGCTCGAAGCCGAAGCCATCCACATCATGCGCGAAGTGGCCGGCCAGTGTTCCAACCCGGTACTGCTCTTTTCCGGCGGCAAGGACTCGCTCTGCCTGCTGCGTCTGGCCGAAAAGGCCTTCCGCCCCGGCAAGTTCCCTTTCCCGTTGCTGCATATCGACACCGGCCACAACTACCAGGAAGTCATCGCCTTCCGCGACCAGCGTGCCGCCGAGCTGGGCGAACGGCTGATCGTCCGCTCCGTCGAAGACTCCATGGCCCGCGGCACCGTCGTCCTGAAGCATGAAGGCGAATCGCGCAACAAGCACCAGTCGGTGACCCTGCTCGAAGCCATCGAGGAATTCGGTTTCGACTGCTGCATCGGCGGCGCTCGGCGCGACGAGGAAAAGGCCCGCGCCAAGGAGCGCATCTTCAGTTTCCGCGACGAGTTCGGCCAATGGGATCCGAAAAACCAGCGCCCGGAACTGTGGAGCCTGTACAACGCCCGCAGCCACAAGGGCGAGAACATCCGCGCCTTCCCGATCTCGAACTGGACGGAAATGGACGTCTGGCAATACATCGAGCGCGAAGGCCTGGAACTGCCAAACATCTACTTCGCCCACACCCGCCCGGTGGTCATCCGCCAGGGTTCCATCGTGCCGGTCAACGTGCCGCTCGTCTCCGGCGAAATCGCCAACCCGGTGAAGGCCGGCGAAGAGATCGTCGACCTGCAGGTGCGCTTCCGCACCGTCGGCGACATTTCCTGTACCGCCCCGGTCGAGTCGGACGCCGACACGGTTTCCAAGATCGTTCTCGAAACCGCCACCACCACCATCACCGAGCGCGGCGCGACGCGTCTGGACGACCAGACCAGCGACGCCTCCATGGAACAACGCAAGAAAGAGGGTTACTTCTGATGACCGCCCAAGTTGAAGACCACGGCCTGCTCCGCTTCCTGACCTGCGGCAGCGTCGATGACGGCAAGAGCACGCTGATCGGCCGCCTGCTGTTCGACACCAAGACCATCCTCGCCGATACGCTGTCGGCCATCGCCAAGACCTCGGAAAAACGCGGCCTCGGCGCGGTTGACCTCTCGCTGCTCACCGACGGCCTGCAGGCCGAGCGCGAACAGGGCATCACCATCGACGTCGCCTACCGCTATTTTTCGACCGGGACGCGCAAGTACATCATCGCCGACGCGCCGGGCCACGAGCAGTACACCCGCAACATGGTGACCGCCGCCTCGACCGCCAACCTCGCGATTATCCTGATCGATGCACGCAAGGGCATGCTGACCCAGACCCGCCGTCACTCGAAACTGGCTGCACTAGTCGGCATTCCGCATCTGGTCGTCGCCATCAACAAGATGGACCTGGTCGATTACTCGCAGGACACCTACGAGAAAATCAAGGCCGACTACCTCGAATTCGCCGCCAAGGTCGGTATCGAGGATGTCCGCTTCCTGCCGCTCTCGGCACTGAACGGCGACATGATCGTCGACCGCGGCGACAGTCTGAACTGGTACGACGGACCAACCCTGCTCGAAATCCTTGAAGCCGCCCCGGCTGCCCACACCGAGCACACCGAGAAATTCCGTTTCCCGGTCCAGTACGTCTGCCGCCCACAGGATTCGACCAACCCGGAGCTGCACGACTACCGCGGCTTCATGGGCCGCGTCGAAGCCGGCACGCTGAAGGTCGGCGATGCCGTCACCGTGCTGCCGAACGGCCTGACCTCGACGGTCAAGGCCATCCAGATCGGCGGCGTCGATATCCCGCAAGCCGTCACCGAGCAATCGGTAACCATCCTGCTCGCCGACGAGATCGACACCTCGCGCGGCGACATGATCGTCAAGTCCAGCGAAGTCCCGGCTGCCGTCAAGCAGATCGAAGCCACCGTCTGCTGGATGGCCGAAGCGCCAATGGACCGCGCCCGCACCTACCTGATCCGCCACACGACGCGCGATTCGAAGGCCAAGCTGGCCGCCATCGACCATCGTCTGGATGTCAATACGCTGGAAAAAGTCCCGGCCGAAAAGCTGGCGATGAACGACATCGCGCAAGTCACCTTCAAGCTGGCCCAGCCGCTGTTCGCCGACCCCTACCTGGAAAACCGCGGCACCGGGGCTTTCATCATCATCGACGAAAGCAACAACAACACGGTCGGGGCGGGGATGATTCTTTAATCCCCAGTCGGTCCTCTGAGAAAAGCGCTCTCCGGAGCGCTTTTCTCGTCAACGGCCGCCCGATTCGAAGCGTTTGAGCTATAAAGAAGCCATGAACAAGATTCTGCTCACCCTCTTCGCCGCTTGCCTGCTCGCCCTGCCGGTGCAGGCGGAAATCTACAAATGCCGTCTGCCGAACGGCAAGACCGAGATTGCCAATTCTCCCTGCCCGACCGGCAGCGGCACGCTGACCGTTCGTCCCGACGACACGGTACCGGAGGAGACTCGCCAGCAGGCGGAGCGGGATGTCGCGCGGATGCGCAACTATGTCGATCAGCGCGAAGCCGCCCAGCGGGCCGACGAAGCGGCGGAGCGCCAGCGGCAGGCCGGAGAACGCCAGGCGGCCGCCCTGCAAGGGGTCTATCAGTCGGACAGCATGAGCGAATGCCTGCGCGAACTGGCGCAGCATCCGGTCGATGCGGCGCGGCGGGCGGAACTTGAAGCAATCTGCCGGGCCAAGGCGAAAACCGAGCCGGCAGTGGTCCAGGTTCCGGTATTTGGCGGTGGCGGACTCGGTGGCGCGGTCGACCACTGCGTCCAGAACGTTCTCCGACTCAGGCTGGCGCCGGCCGAGCAGAATCGGCGCATGACGCTGTGTCAGGGCAATTACGGGCAGCCTCCCGGGCCCGCCCCGCATCCGGCGCCCCACCCTGAGGTCAAACCCGGCAAACCCTGCCCGCGCAACGACAAATTCTGCGTCCGATAAGAGGCGAAGCGCCCCTTGCCGACGTCAAACGTCGTCCGCTGGCGGCGCTACCTTGATGATCTCTTCCAGCGAAGTCACCCCCTGCGCCACTTTCATGGCGCCGGAAATCCTTAGCGGTCGCATGCCTTCGCGATAGGCCTGCTCGCGCAACTTGGCCACTTCCATCTGGGGATTGATCAGCCGGCGCACTTCAACCGAGTTGACGAGAATTTCATAGATGCCGACGCGCCCGGTATAGCCGGTCATCCGGCACTCCAGGCAGCCAACCGGCTGGTAGATCTGGGCCGGCTCGCCCGACTTCCACGGCGCGACCAGTGATCGCCAGGCGGCGCGCTGCTCATCGTTGGTCGGCACCGCTTTCTTGCAATGCGGGCACAGGGTGCGCACCAGACGCTGGGCCATGATGCCGAGCAGCGTTGAATTGATCAGATAGGCCGGCACCCCGAGATCGAGCAGGCGGGTAATCGCCGACGGCGCATCGTTGGTGTGCAGCGTGGACAACACGAGATGCCCGGTTAACGCCGCCTGGATCGCCATTTCGGCGGTTTCCAGATCGCGGATTTCGCCGATCATCACGATGTCCGGGTCCTGCCGCATCAGGGCGCGCACGCCGTCGGCGAACCCCATGTCGATACTGTGCTGGACCTGCATCTGATTGAACGCGGACTCGACCATCTCGATCGGATCCTCGATGGTGCATACGTTGACCTCCGGCGTCGCCAACTGCTTCAGCGTCGTGTACAGCGTCGTCGTCTTGCCCGAACCGGTCGGGCCGGTAACCAGAATGATGCCGTTCGGCGCCTGGGTCATCTGCCGCCAGCGTATCTGGTCATCTTCGGAAAAACCCAGCGAACGGAAATCGCGGACCAGCACTTCCGGGTCGAAAATCCGCATCACCAGCTTTTCACCGAAGGCCGTCGGCAGCGTCGACAGCCGCAGTTCGACCTCCTGCCCGGCCGGCGTGCGGGTCTTGATCCGCCCATCCTGCGGTCGGCGCTTTTCGATGACGTCCATGCGACCGAGCAGCTTGATGCGGCTGGTCATCGCGTTCATCACCGCCATCGGAATCTGGTAGACCTGATGCAACACTCCGTCGATACGGAAGCGGACGATACCGAGATCGCGACGCGGTTCGATGTGAATGTCGGAAGCCCGCTGGTCGAAGGCGTATTGCCACAACCAATCGACAATATGGACGATGTGCTGGTCGTTGGCATCGAATTGCCGATTGCCCTTACCCAGTTCGACCAGTTGTTCGAAACTCGACAGACCGGCGGTGGTTTCTCCCCTGGCCGCCGCTTTCTTCACCGATTTGGCAAGGTTGAAAAACTCGACCAGATAACGCCCGATATCGTCCGGGTTGGCCATCACCCGGCGAATCTCCTTGCGCAGGATCGGCTTCAGCTCCTCGACCCATTCCTTGATATAGGGTTCGGCCGTCGCAATCACCACTTCGCGCGTCGTCACCTGCACCGGAAGAATGCCGAAGCGGGCCGCATAGGCACTCGACATGATTTCTGCGACACCGGTGAAATCTATCTTGAGCGGATCAATATGCAGATAGTCGAGCCCGCTCCGGCCGGCCAGCCACTCGGTCAATACCTCGAGACTGAGCAACCTGACGGGCGGCCGAGTCGTCCGCCACTTCTGATCGGCAATGACGATCAGCGGATGAATCTTGCCGCCATGCAGGCGCCGCTCGTTTTTCAGCGCTTCGGCCGTTTCCTGCGTAACCATGCCGTCATCAACCATCATCTGCAAAACTTCGCTGATGGACAGACGGTGTTCGCCTACTGTCTTGTCATTCATGCGGCGGAATATAGCATGCGATTCGTGAGCCTTCGTAGCGCCGGCTGCTCAGATTTGCACTCCTTTACCGCGGCCCTTCGGCGATCAGCGCTGGCGCAGCGGATCGAGCAGGGAAGCCAGACCATTGTGATCGAGCTCCTGCATCAGCGCCAGCAAACGACCGATCTCACCTTTCGGAAATCCCTCACGGGCAAACCAGTTCAGGTAATGGCCAGGCAAATCGGCAATCAGGCGCCCCTTGTACTTGCCGTAAGGCATGGTACGGGTGACCAACAGTTGTAAAGCTTCAGAATTCATCGGGAGCATTATGGGTGCTTGCCAAAAGAAAAACGGGGCTGAACGCCCCGTTTGAGTTTCTTCGCTGTGCCGCGTTACTTGCCTGACAAGGCCATCATCAGGTCGTTGATGCGCTTGACGAAGCCGGCCGGATCGTCAAGCTGACCACCTTCGGCCAACATGGCTTGTTCGAACAACAAGGCAGCCCAGTCGTCGAAGCGATTTTCCTCGTATTTCAGACGCATCACCGCCGGGTGCTGCGGATTGATTTCGAGGATCGGCTTGGTCGCCGGTGCATTCTGTCCGGCCGCCTTGAGCAGGCGAGCCAGATTACCGGAAGGATCGTGCTCATCGGAAACCAGGCAGGACGGTGAGTCGGTCAGACGGTAGGTGACGCGGACGTCCTTCACCTTGTCGCCGAGCGAGGTCTTCACCTTCTCCAGCAATTCCTTGTATTCGTCGGCAGCCTTCTCGGCTTCCTTCTTCTCTTCCTCGTCTTCCAGCTTGCCGAGATCGAGGCCACCCTTGGCGACAGACTGCAGATGCTTGCCGTCGAACTCGGTCAGATGGCCCACGACCCACTCGTCAACACGGTCGGAAAGCAACAACACTTCGATGCCCTTCTTCCGGAAAATTTCGAGGTGCGGGCTATTCTTGGCGGCATTGAAGGTATCGGCGGTGACGTAGTAAATCTTCTCCTGGCCTTCTTTCATGCGGCCGATGTAGTCGGCCAGCGACACAGTCTGCTCCGGCGTGTCGTTGTGCGTCGAGGCAAAGCGGATCAGACCGGCAATCTTGTCCTTGTTGGCAAAGTCTTCACCAACGCCTTCCTTGAGCACAGAACCGAAGGCACCCCAGAATGTGGCGTACTTTTCCTTGTCGTTCTCGGCCAGGTCTTCCAGCATACCGAGCACCTTGCGCGTACAGCCGCTGCGGATGCCGTCGATATCCTTGCTCTGCTGCAGAATTTCCCGCGACACATTGAGCGGCAGATCGGCCGAATCAACCACACCGCGCACGAAGCGCATGTAGAGCGGCATCAATTGTTCGGCATCGTCCATGATGAAGACGCGCCGCACATAGAGCTTGATGCCGTGGCGGGCGTTGCGGTCCCACAGGTCGAACGGCGCGCGCGCCGGGATGTAGAGCAGCTGGGTGTATTCCTGCTTGCCTTCGACGCGGGCATGGGTCCAGGCCAGCGGATCTTCAAAATCGTGGGCAACGTGCTTGTAGAACTCCTTGTACTGCTCGTCGGTGATATCGGACTTGCCACGAACCCACAGCGCATTAGCCTGGTTGACCGTTTCGTCTTCGTCAGTAATGAGCTGCTCGCCCTTCTCCTGATTCCACTCCTCTTTCTTCATCACGATCGGCAGCGTGATGTGATCGGAGTACTTGCGAATGATCGACTTCAGCTTCCAGCCACCGAGGAATTCCTCTTCGCCTTCGCGCAGGTGCAGCGTCACGTCGGTACCGCGCGTTGCCTTTTCAACCATCTCGACGGTGTAATCGCCCTCGCCACCGGATTCCCAGCAGACCGCCTGGTTGGCTTCGACACCAGCGCGACGGGAAACCACGGTGACCTTGTCGGCGATGATGAAGGAAGAATAGAAACCAACACCGAACTGCCCGATCAGATGCGCATCCTTGGCCTGGTCGCCAGTCAGCGCGGAGAAGAATTCCTTGGTGCCGGACTTGGCAATGGTGCCGAGGTGCTCGACCGCCTCATCCCGCGACAAGCCGATACCGTTGTCGGAAATGGTGATGGTGCGGGCTTCCTTGTCGAAGGAAACGCGGATCTTCAGATCGCTGTCGTCACCATACAGGGCGCTGTTGTTGAGCGCTTCGAAACGCAGCTTGTCACAGGCGTCGGAGGCGTTGGACACCAGCTCGCGCAGGAAAATCTCCTTGTTGCTGTACAAGGAGTGAATCATCAATTGCAACAATTGTTTGACTTCAGCCTGGAACCCCAGGGTTTCGCGATTGGTGCTCGCGCTTGTGGACTCTGACATGCTTGAAACTCCCAATAAAACATTAAGAACGTGAATCGGGAGATGGGGTCTTTCGCTCGAATTTCAAGAGAGCTGCGAGTTGAATTTCTCGCGCTGTAGCAGCGGAGGTTGTAGACGACAAAAACCCCGTTAGCTGGGTGCTAACGGGGTTTTGAATGGGAGCCTGGCGGTGACCTACTTTCGCGAGCGGAAGCTCACTATCATCGGCGCTCATCTGTTTCACGGTCCTGTTCGGGAAGGGAAGGGGTGGGTCCAGAGGGCTATTGCCGCCAAGCGTAACTTGTGTGTTTGTCGCGTATTGAAGCGCGGCAAACGCAAAACGGGGAGGAAGGTTGTTGTTGTGACTGCTATGAGTTGCTGCAGTGTATTACAAGGTTATAGGATCAAGCCGCACGGGCAATTAGTATCAGTTAGCTTAACGCATTACTGCGCTTCCACACCTGACCTATCAACGTCGTGGTCTTCGACGACCCTTTAGGGAGTTCAAGACTCCGGGAAATCTTATCTTAAGGCGAGTTTCACGCTTAGATGCTTTCAGCGTTTATCTCTTCCGAACATAGCTACCCGGCGATACGACTGGCGTCATAACCGGTACACCAGAGGTTCGTCCACTCCGGTCCTCTCGTACTAGGAGCAGCCCCCTTCAAATTTCCAGCGCCCACGGCAGATAGGGACCAAACTGTCTCACGACGTTTTAAACCCAGCTCACGTACCTCTTTAAATGGCGAACAGCCATACCCTTGGGACCGGCTACAGCCCCAGGATGAGATGAGCCGACATCGAGGTGCCAAACACCGCCGTCGATATGAACTCTTGGGCGGTATCAGCCTGTTATCCCCAGAGTACCTTTTATCCGTTGAGCGATGGCCCTTCCATACAGAACCACCGGATCACTATGACCTGCTTTCGCACCTGCTCGACTTGTGGGTCTCGCAGTCAAGCACGCTTTTGCCATTGCACTTTATGGGCGATGTCCGACCGCCCTAAGCGTACCTTCGTACTCCTCCGTTACCTTTTGGGAGGAGACCGCCCCAGTCAAACTGCCCACCATGCACGGTCCCCGATCCGGATTCACGGATCAAGGTTAGAACCTCAAATAAATCAGGGTGGTATTTCAAGGTTGGCTCCACCGAAACTAGCGTCCCGGTTTCACAGCCTCCCACCTATCCTACACAGACCGATTCAAAGTCCAATGCAAAGCTACAGTAAAGGTTCATGGGGTCTTTCCGTCTTGCCGCGGGGAGATTGCATCTTCACAAACATTTCAACTTCGCTGAGTCTCAGGAGGAGACAGTGTGGCCATCGTTACGCCATTCGTGCAGGTCGGAACTTACCCGACAAGGAATTTCGCTACCTTAGGACCGTTATAGTTACGGCCGCCGTTTACCGGGGCTTCGATCAAGAGCTTGCACCCCATCAATTAACCTTCCGGCACCGGGCAGGCGTCACACCCTATACGTCCACTTTCGTGTTTGCAGAGTGCTGTGTTTTTATTAAACAGTCGCAGCCACCATTTCACTGCAACCCCATCGGCCTTCGAGCGCGAAGCTCTACAACCTACCGGGGCACACCTTCTCCCGAAGTTACGGTGTTAATTTGCCGAGTTCCTTCTCCTGAGTTCTCTCAAGCGCCTTAGAATTTTCATCCTGCCCACCTGTGTCGGTTTGCGGTACGGTCAATTCTAGACTGAAGCTTAGTGGCTTTTCCTGGAAGCTTGGTATCAATCACTTCAGCACCGTAGTGCCTCGTCGTCACGCCTCAGCTTAGCCCCCCGGATTTGCCTAAGGGGCACGCCTACACGCTTAAACCACCTATTCCAACAGATGGCTGACCTAACCTTCTCCGTCCCCACATCGCATCTAGAATCGGTACAGGAATATTGACCTGTTTCCCATCGACTACGCATTTCTGCCTCGCCTTAGGGGCCGACTCACCCTACGCCGATGAACGTTGCGTAGGAAACCTTGGGCTTTCGGCGAGGGAGCTTTTCACTCCCTTTATCGCTACTCATGTCAGCATTCGCACTTCTGATATCTCCAGCATCCTTTACAAGACACCTTCACAGACCTACAGAACGCTCCCCTACCATATCTTTCGATATCCGCAGCTTCGGTGCACAGTTTGAGCCCCGTTACATCTTCCGCGCAGGACGACTCGACTAGTGAGCTATTACGCTTTCTTTAAAGGATGGCTGCTTCTAAGCCAACTTCCTAGCTGTCTATGCCTTCCCACTTCGTTTCCCACTTAACTGTGTCTTGGGGACCTTAGCTGGCGGTCTGGGTTGTTTCCCTCTTGACAATGGACGTTAGCACCCACTGTCTGTCTCCCAGGCTTGCACTTTGCGGTATTCAGAGTTTGCCATGGTTTGGTAAGTCGCGATGACCCCCTAGCCATAACAGTGCTTTACCCCCGCAAGTGATACCTGAGGCACTACCTAAATAGTTTTCGGGGAGAACCAGCTATTTCCGGATTTGTTTAGCCTTTCACCCCTATCCACAGCTCATCCCCTAATTTTTCAACATTAGTGGGTTCGGACCTCCAGTACCTGTTACGGCACCTTCATCCTGGCCATGGATAGATCATCCGGTTTCGGGTCTACGCCGTGCTACTAAACGCCCTTATCAGACTCGCTTTCGCTACGCCTCCCCTATTCGGTTAAGCTCGCAACACAACGTAAGTCGCTGACCCATTATACAAAAGGTACGCAGTCACGGAACAAGTCCGCTCCCACTGTTTGTATGCATGCGGTTTCAGGATCTATTTCACTCCCCTCCCGGGGTTCTTTTCGCCTTTCCCTCACGGTACTAGTTCACTATCGGTCGATCACGAGTATTTAGCCTTGGAGGATGGTCCCCCCATGTTCAGACAAGGTTTCACGTGCCCCGCCCTACTTTTCGCTAACTTAGTACCACGGATTCGTTTTCATGTACGGGGCTATCACCCACTACGGCCGGACTTTCCATTCCGCTCCATTAACGATTCCGCTATCACTAGCAGGCTGCTCCCCGTTCGCTCGCCACTACTTGGGGAATCTCGGTTGATTTATTTTCCTCCGGCTACTTAGATGTTTCAGTTCACCGGGTTCGCCTCAATATCCTATGTATTCAGATAAAGATACTCATTGCTGAGTGGGTTTCCCCATTCGGATATCGGGGGATCAAAGCTTCATTGCCAGCTCCCCCCCGCTTTTCGCAGGCTTGCACGTCCTTCATCGCCTGTGATCGCCTAGGCATCCACCACATGCACTTAGTCGCTTGATCCTATAACCTTGTGCTCTCGTCAGAGAGCGGCTACAGGCAAACTCATATTTGTGCGATCTTCATACTCCATACAAAGATCGATGCAATCACAACGCATCACCCAGGCCTCATCAGCCCAAGTGACACAACCTTCTTCCGTTTTGTTAAAGAGCGCAGCATTTGATTCCTCAAAAGCTAAAGATAAACAACCCTGTTTATCTTTAGTTTCTGGTGGAGGATAACGGGATCGAACCGTTGACCCCCTGCTTGCAAAGCAGGTGCTCTCCCAGCTGAGCTAATCCCCCGTTTTAAGACGTTGGTGGGTCTGGTTGGAATCGAACCAACGACCCCCGCCTTATCAAGACGGTGCTCTAACCGACTGAGCTACAGACCCTCGTCTGTTTGCGCTACGTTTGAACAATCGATAGGTTGTGGGTGCCACTGATGCTTTTCTCTAGAAAGGAGGTGATCCAGCCGCAGGTTCCCCTACGGCTACCTTGTTACGACTTCACCCCAGTCACGAACCCCGCCGTGGTAAGCGCCCTCCTTGCGGTTAGGCTACCTACTTCTGGCGGAACCCGCTCCCATGGTGTGACGGGCGGTGTGTACAAGACCCGGGAACGTATTCACCGTGACATGCTGATCCACGATTACTAGCGATTCCGACTTCATGCAGGCGAGTTGCAGCCTGCAATCCGGACTACGATCGGCTTTCTGGGATTGGCTCCCCCTCGCGGGTTGGCGACCCTTTGTACCGACCATTGTATGACGTGTGAAGCCCTACCCATAAGGGCCATGAGGACTTGACGTCATCCCCACCTTCCTCCGGTTTGTCACCGGCAGTCTCGCTAAAGTGCCCAACTAAATGATGGCAATTAACGACAAGGGTTGCGCTCGTTGCGGGACTTAACCCAACATCTCACGACACGAGCTGACGACAGCCATGCAGCACCTGTGTTCAGGTTCCCTTTCGGGCACATCTCAATCTCTCAAGACTTCCTGACATGTCAAGGGTAGGTAAGGTTTTTCGCGTTGCATCGAATTAATCCACATCATCCACCGCTTGTGCGGGTCCCCGTCAATTCCTTTGAGTTTTAACCTTGCGGCCGTACTCCCCAGGCGGTCAACTTCACGCGTTAGCTCCGGTACTAAAAGGTTTTACCCTCCCAACACCTAGTTGACATCGTTTAGGGCGTGGACTACCAGGGTATCTAATCCTGTTTGCTACCCACGCTTTCGTGCATGAGCGTCAGTATCGACCCAGGGGGCTGCCTTCGCCATTGGTGTTCCTCCACATCTCTACGCATTTCACTGCTACACGTGGAATTCCACCCCCCTCTGCCGTACTCTAGCCTTGCAGTCACAAGCGCAGTTCCCAGGTTGAGCCCGGGGATTTCACGCCTGTCTTACAAAACCGCCTGCGCACGCTTTACGCCCAGTAATTCCGATTAACGCTCGCACCCTACGTATTACCGCGGCTGCTGGCACGTAGTTAGCCGGTGCTTCTTATTCCGGTACCGTCATCCACACCAGGTATTAACCAATGCGATTTCTTCCCGGCCGAAAGAGCTTTACAACCCGAAGGCCTTCTTCACTCACGCGGCATGGCTGGATCAGGCTTTCGCCCATTGTCCAAAATTCCCCACTGCTGCCTCCCGTAGGAGTCTGGACCGTGTCTCAGTTCCAGTGTGGCGGATCATCCTCTCAGACCCGCTACAGATCGTCGCCTTGGTGAGCTTTTACCCCACCAACTAGCTAATCTGATATCGGCCGCTCTAACAGCGCAAGGCCCGAAGGTCCCCTGCTTTCCTCCTCAGAGAATATGCGGTATTAGCGTAACTTTCGCTACGTTATCCCCCACTGAAAGGTACGTTCCGATACATTACTCACCCGTTCGCCACTCGCCACCAGGATTGCTCCCGTGCTGCCGTTCGACTTGCATGTGTAAGGCATGCCGCCAGCGTTCAATCTGAGCCAGGATCAAACTCTTCAGTTCAATCCAACTAATTACTCACAATTCACTGACGGTAGAATTTGACTTCTACCTCGATGGATCTCTCCATCCGTGTGATTGCCTTTAATACTTTTTGCGACTTGCGTCGCTTTCGCATCAAGGCACCCACACCTATCGATTGTCCAAATTGTTAAAGATCACTTCCTGCACTGCGCCGTCGCTTTCGCTTCGTCTGCAGCAGAGAGGCCGAATTATGAACCTCTTCTCTACTCCCGTCAAGCTTTTCAGCTCAACTTCTTCTTTCTACTTCCTCTTCCCCAACCGCCGAAAACACCCGCCGCTGCAGAAGAGCTGCGCATTATATAGATCTAAATTCGAAGGTCAACTCAATCAACCAAATTACTTCAATTCAGAAGAAAAGTACTTCAATGTTGCGTCGATTTCGATCACAACCACTTAACTGATATGAAGCCCCGCCGCTGACAAGACAGAGTTATGAAACACGGTGCAGGACCAGCAATTCATTGACCACCAGCTCAGCAAGAACCAACCCGCCACCGAACAAAACACTACTCGCAGGCGTTTCTCCCGCACCGACCCAAGCCCAGGTGACACCGAAAACGACTTCAAGCAAGGCAAGCAGGGAAACTTCGGGGGCCGGTAGCTCGCGAGTCAGGCGCACCATCAACAAACAAGGAACGGCCAACTGCACCACACCAAGCAAAGCAAGCAGACCCAGATCATGACTGGAGACCTGCATCGGCCACGCCAATGGCCAGGTTGCCAGCGCCGAAAGCACGGCACCGATTAGTACTGCCGGCAACATATCCTCTGTCAGCACGGCATCCTTGCCAACTCGTTGAAGCACAGTCAGATTCACCGCACCAGCCAGCGGCACAGCACCGGCGACCAGGGAACCCAGCAATGAAGCCCCCGCCTCGGCCTGGGCTGCAAACATCCAGGCAATCCCGACTCCAGCGACAACAATTGCCAACCAGGTACGCATCGGCAGGCGATGGTCAAGAAAAACCGGGAAAGCAGCGCCGTCAGGAGCGGACTGATCGCCATTGTGATCAGCACATTAGCCACTGAAGTCAGCGTCAGAGCAAGCATAAAGGCGGTATACATCACGCCCCAGCACAACCCTGAAATCGACACCGCCCATCCGGCCCGCAACAAACCCCGCCAAAGAAGCGACCCGCGCATACAACCGAGCACCACAAGAAGCGCCAGGGCATTGAAGGCACTGCGCCAGAATGTCACCTCGAAGGCACGCGCCGTATCGAGATGACGGGTGACCACTCCAGCAATACTCCACAAGAGAGCGACCAGCACCATGAGTCCCACAGCACGACGGTGGGTCATTTCAGAAAAGCGCTAACGAGAATCAGGGGCGGCGGCGCCGGGCTTCATATAGGCAAACGCCGGCAGCAACGGAAACATTCAGGCTTTCCACCGTGCCATACATCGGGATATTGACCAATTGGTTGCAAGTTTCACGAGTCAGGCGGCGCATCCCCTCGCCTTCTGCCCCCAGCACCCAGGCGGTGGCGACTGGCCACTCTGCAGTATAGAGATCGCTGGTCGCCTCGCCCGCCGTGCCGATCACCCAGATATCCCGCTCTTTCAACTCACGCAGGGTGCGCGCCAGATTGGTGACCATTACATAGGGAACCGTTTCAGCCGCCCCGCTGGCCGTCTTCATCGCGACGTCGGACAAACCGACCGCCTTGTCCTTCGGGGCAATGACAGCATGAACACCGGCCGCATCGGCAACCCGCAAGCAAGCACCGAGGTTGCGCGGGTCGGTAATGCCATCGAGCACAAGTAGAAAGGCCGGCTCTTCCAGCGTATCGAGCACGTCGTCAAGATGTGCGACCTTGCGGCCGCCCTCGACCCGAGCGATGACGCCCTGATGCTTTGCCCCCGGCGCCATGCCATCGAGCCGCTTGCCATCGCTGCCAACAATTTTGACGCCCTGCAACTCGGCATGCTTGAGCAGATCGCGAGCCCGCGCATCCTGGCGGGAGACATCAACAATGATCTCCTTGACCGCTTCAGGATCGTGGCGGAGCTTGGCGGTCACGGCGTGGAAGCCGTAAATCAGGCGGGAAGACATGGCTGCTTTCGAAAAATAGGAACCTGAATTTTACCGCGCCGCGGCGCCAGCCCAGAAACCATCCACCAAGGACCAGTTACCAGGCAGGCAGCTTATTGGCTTGCCCGGGAGCCGCCCCCTCGCGCTCAACCCAGCGCGCCAGCAGAACATCATGCAGGCCGATGTGATGAACGATCCAGCGGGACAACAGGATATCAAGATCCCGAATCCGGCTGACGGTGTTCATCGGATCGAGGGACGCGACAATTTCCAAAACCTTTCCGGAAATTGCCGCATGGTCCTCCATGTGCGCCTCGCAGACATCGCGGTCGATTATCTGGAACAAGGAATGGCGCATGATCTCTTCCTCGGTTTTGAAGTGATCGAGGATAAAGGCGAACAGATCACCCAGCATGGCTACCAGTTCATTTTCGCAAAAAACCCGACGAGCCCGATCACAATTACCGCAATCATGAATATTCGCGTAATCAATACAAACCTTACGCAAACTGGTAATGCAGGACAAAAGCATGCGATGCTCGGCATCGATGCTTTTGTGCCCGGTAATCAGTTCGGGCGGCAATTCGCCCCCCTTGACCCAGGAGAAGCCTTCTTGAGGCGCAGCGGCAACAGCCGGCTGAGCGGCCACCACCTCCGTCGACTGCGTCACTTCACCAGGCATTTTCGCTCCACCCCATCAACCAAGCCGCATATTTTAGCGCGAACGCAAAGATTTTGGTTTGGAAGCACCGAGCTCAAACCCGATTAGTGTAATGAGGCGGCCGACCCGGCCCCCTCATTACCAGCGATGCAGATCAACGTTTTTTGGTTGATTTCTTCGCCACTGGCTTGGCAGAAAGTTTAGGCGAACGTTTGGCAGCAGGTTTGGCCGGCGTCTTTCTAGCTACAGCCTTGACAGCGACGGCCGACGACTTGACCGGCGCTCTGGCAGCCCCCTTGGCAATCTGCTTGGCCGGGCTGCGCCCCGCCAACTTCCGCTGCCCGGCCGACTTGTCATCCCTGGCCAGCACGAAATCGATCTTGTTACTCTCCAGATCGGCCCGTACCAGTTTGACCCTGACCCGGTCACCCAGTCGATAGCTCTGCCCGGTCCGCTCGCCCAGCATCTGATGCTTGACGTTGTCGAACTGGAAGTAGTCTTCGCCCAACTCGGATACGTGCACCAGGCCTTCGACGTAAATCGCATCGAGGGCAACAAAGATACCAAAACCGGTGACCGCCGAAATGGTGCCGTCAAAAATTTCGCCAATGCGCTCCTTCATGAAGAAGCATTTCAGCCAGTTTTCGACATCGCGCGTTGCCTCATCGGCACGGCGCTCGGTAGCCGAGCATTGCAAGCCGATATCTTCCCAGGTACCGACCGGCGTGTAGGTTTCCTTGGCCAGCACTGCCTTGATCGCACGATGAACCAGAAGATCGGGATAGCGACGAATTGGCGAGGTGAAGTGGGTGTAATGCTCATAGGCCAGGCCGAAGTGACCGATATTGTCCGGACTGTACATGGCCTGCTTGAGCGAACGCAGCATCACGGTCTGCAACAACAGGAAATCCGGACGCAATTTGACCTTTTCAAGCAGCACCGCGTAATCCTTGGCACCTGGATCATCGCCACCACCCAAGTCCATGCCGAATTCACCGAGGAAGGCACGCAGATTCTGCAGTTTCTCGTCGGACGGCGCGGCATGCACGCGGTACAGACAGGTCTGCTTGTGCGCCGCCAGGAAATCGGAAGCGCAAACATTGGCGGCTAGCATGCATTCTTCGATGACCCGATGGGCATCGTTGCGAAAAACCGGAACAATATTCTCGATCTTGCCCTGATCGTTGAACAGCATTTGCGTTTCGGTGGTTTCGAAATCGATCGCACCGCGCACCACGCGCGCCTTGTGCAGAGCTTGGAAAAGCTTGTATAGATTCTTCAGATCCGGCTGCAACGCCTTGTGCGTATCGTGTTCCGGCATCGCTTCGCCGGAAAGCCACGACCAGACCTGGTTGTAGGTCAATCGGGCGTGCGAGCGAAAGACAGCCGGATAAAAACGGTAGGCGCCAATTTTGCCCGCAGCACTGATATCCATGTCACAAACCATGGCCATCCGTTCGACATCCGGATTCAGCGAGCAGATGCCGTTCGACAACTTTTCCGGCAACATCGGGATGACCCGACGCGGAAAATAGACCGAGTTGCCGCGCTCCAGCGCCTCCTTATCAAGGGCCATGCCCGGCTTGACGTAATGCGACACGTCGGCGATGGCCACAACCAATCGCCAGCCGCGCCCCTTCTTCGCGCAATAAACGGCATCGTCGAAATCGCGGGCGGTTTCGCCATCGATGGTCACCAACGGCAGATCGCGCAAATCTTCCCGGCCAACCAGATCCGCCTTCTTTACCTTGTCCGGCAGTTCCTTGTTTTCTTCCAGCGCTTTTTTTGAGAATTCAAAGGGCAAGTCATGCTTGCGCAGTGCGATTTCGATTTCCATGCCGGGATCGGCATAGGTGCCGAGCACCTCGGTGATGCGGCCGATCGGCTTGGAAAACTTGCTCGGCTGCTCGATGATATCGACCATCACTACCTGCCCGGCCTCCGGCTTGATCTTCGCCTTCTTCTCCGGCGGCACCAGGATATCCTGAGCAATACGACGGTTTTCCGGAACTACGAAGACCAAGCCGTGCTCGACAAAAACCCGCCCGACAACCCGCGTATTCGCCCGCTCGGTAACCTCGACGATGCTGCCTTCCGGCCGCCCCTTGCGGTCCACTCCGGTGATGCGAACCAAAGCGCGATCGCCGTGCAGGACTTTCCCCATTTGGTGTTGAACAAGGAATATATCGGGGCTGCCGTCATCGGGAATCAGGAAGCCAAAGCCATCCGGATGCCCCTGTATCCTGCCTGCTATCAGACTGGCGCGCTCAGGAAGAATGTAAGAGCCCTTGCGGTTGCGCAGCAATTGCCCCTCGCGCTCCATCGCACCAAGCCGGCGCTGGAACATTTCCCGCTCACTCTCGGCAATATCCAGCAATTCAGTCAACTCGGCAAAGCCAAGCGGGCGGCCCTGATCCGTCAGCACTTGCGAAATATATTCGCGCGATGGCAGCGGATACTCATAACGGACCGATTCACGGTCAAAGAAGGGATCAGCTCGACGAACTTTCGACATTTTTTTTATTGACATCTCTTTTTCTCTCTCTATAATGGCGGCTCTTCGCACCTGTGCCCAGGTGGCGGAATTGGTAGACGCACTAGTTTCAGGTACTAGCGGGTAACTCCGTGGGGGTTCGAGTCCCTTCCTGGGCACCAGCGATTTTGATAGAAGGCCTTGTACAAACAAGGCCTTTTTTCATTTCTGCCTCGGTTTCTCTACAACCAGCCGACGCGCGGCTCGTTTCAACTGGGCAGCATTGTCTCACAGCACACACCTCCGCGTCCTCCAGTAACAATTACTCACACTTGCGTACACGGCACCAGTAATCGGCGGCCGGGGCGACGCGTTATTCGGCTTATCGAAACAATAATTACGAGCCAAATAATGAAGAAGACAACTGCCCTCTGCCTGGTCATCAGCTTGAGTCTGGGCTCCAGCGGAATCGCCCAGGCGGACTGGGGACACCACGGAAACCATCGGCCAGGCGGATACGAATATCGTCATTATCAAAACCATGACTACGGTGATCGTCATCGCGCCAACTGGGTCGGGCCGGCCGCGATTCTCGCCATTACCGGCCTCGCCATCGGGGCAGCAGCATACAGCCAGGCCAACGCTGCTCCAGTCTATGTTGCCCCGCCACGCCCGATGCCGCCGCCCCCCTCGGAAAACTGGTATTACTGCGACTCGTCCGGCCAGTATTATCCTTACGTTCGTAACTGCCCGGAAGGCTGGCAGATAGTAATGCCGCCTCGCTGAAAAGGAAAACGGGCCATTTAGGCCCGTTGACCAGAACAATCCCGTCTCAACTTAATTGAACGGATGTTCCTTCAGGATCGTTTCGTCGCGCTCGGGGCCGGTCGACACAATGGCAATCGGCACTTCGCACAACACTTCGAGACGATCCAGGTAGGCCTGCGCATTGGCCGGCAAGTCTTCCCAGCGCTTGACACCGAAAGTCGTGCCGCTCCAGCCCGGCATGGTTTCGTAGATCGGCTCGCAACGGGCAACCTCATCGGCCCCGATCGGCAGCAAATCAATCACCTGGCCATCCAGCTTGTAGCCGGTACAGATATTCAGTTCCTTCAAACCGTCCAGCACATCGAGCTTGGTGATGCAAAGACCGGTCAGACCGTTGATCCGACCCGAACGACGTAGCGCGGCAGCATCAAACCAGCCACAGCGGCGTTTGCGACCGGTAACCGTGCCGAATTCGCGGCCAACCTGCGACATCTGATAGCCCGGTACACCTTCGGTTTCGATGTCCAACTCGCTCGGGAACGGACCGCCGCCGACGCGGGTACAGTAAGCCTTGGTAATGCCCAGCACGTAATGCAGCATACCCGGGCCGATACCGGAACCAGCCGATGCCTGACCAGCCACGCAGTTCGAAGAGGTGACAAACGGATAGGTGCCGTGGTCGATATCGAGCAGCGTACCTTGCGCGCCTTCGAACAGCAGGTTCTGGCCCGCCTTGTTGGCGGCGTAAAGCGCAGCCGACACGTCGGTGACCATCGGCCGGATATGCTCGGCATCGGCCATCGCCTGATCAAGCACCATCTGATAGTCCACCGCCGGCGCCTTGAAATACTGGGTCAACACGAAGTTGTGATACTCCAGCACTTCCTTCAGCTTTTCGGCGAAACGCTCGGGATGGAACAGGTCATAAACGCGCAAACCGCGACGGGAGACCTTGTCTTCGTAGGTCGGGCCGATACCCTTGCCGGTCGTACCAATCTTCTGGCCTTCGCACTTGGCACCTTCGCGGGCCTTGTCGATAGCGGAATGGTAAGGCAGGATGATTGGACAGCCCGGGCTGATCTTCAGACGGGAGCGGACATCGATGCCGCCTTTTTCCAGTTCGGCAATCTCGGACAACAGGTGATGGATATCCAGCACCACGCCATTGCCGATATAGCAGTCCACACCATCACGCACAACGCCCGACGGCACCAAGTTCAGCTTGTACACCTGCTCGCCGACCACCAGCGTATGACCTGCATTGTGACCGCCCTGAAAACGCACCACCCCCCGAGCGTGATCGGTCAGCCAGTCAACGATTTTTCCCTTCCCCTCGTCGCCCCATTGGGTGCCCACCACGATGACATTCTTGGCCATTTCTTAATCCTCTTGTATTGCTTCAATAATCCATTGCCCACCAACCAGGGCCAGCTTGCGGTCACAGACCGGGCCTTCGCAGGCGGTCTCGCCCGGCAGTAATTCGACGACAACTTCGCCCTGAGCGCGCAGCGCTGCAATATGGGCGGCAAGCAGCTTGTCGTGACCGGCATAGGAAGCAAGAATCGCCCCCGGCTGCCGACCAGCCACCACCAGACGAGCAACTTCACGTAAATCCATCGAAAATCCAGTGGCCGGCCGAGCTCGGCCGAAGGTTTTCCCGGCGCCGTCATAGCGTCCACCAAGGGCAATCGCAGCCGGGTAGCCAGGACAGTAGGCGGCAAAAACCACCCCGTTGTGATAGTGGTAACCACGCAAATCGGACAGATCAACCGAGAACGGCAGTTCCGGCGCCGCCTCGAAAACGTGGCGCAAGCCGTCGAGCGCAGCGACGATAGCCGGCAGCGCGGGCAATTCGGCGGCCGCGCGCGCCAGCACCTCGACGCCACCATAGAGCAGCGGCAAGGCGAGCAGCGCTTCGCGATACGGCGAAACAACCTCGGCACAGGCTTCGCTCAGCCCCGGCACATCCTTGGCCTGCAACAGACTGAGAACAAGGTCTTCGGCCTCCTGCGGCAAAGCAGCGGCTTCGGCGAGAGCGCGGAAAATACCGACATGACCGAGATCGATACGACTGATCGGTAGTTTGACCGCCTCGAAAGCCCCTGCCATCAGCCGGATGATATCGAGATCGGCCTCAATACCGGCATAACCGTAGAGTTCGGCACCGATCTGCACCGGCTCGCGACCAGCCGAAACGCTGGCCGGCAGGGTATGCAGCACGCTGCCGCAATAACTCAGACGGGTCACGCCCTGGTGGTTCAGCAGGTGTGCATCGATGCGGGCCGCCTGCGGGGTGATGTCGGCGCGCACGCCCATCGTTCGCCCGGAGAGCTGGTCGACCAGCTTGAAGGTGCGCAGCTGCAGATCCTGCCCCGCCCCGGTCAGCAACGATTCCAGGTATTCCAGCATCGGCGGCATGACGAATTCGAAACCGCGGACCTGGAAATGATCCAGGACTGTGCGGCGCAGACGCTCGATACGTGCAGCCTCGGCCGGCAGCGCATCGGCAATGTATTCAGGTAACAACCAGTTCATGAAAAAAGCATCAGAAGGACGAGGCCGATCAGCATCGAGGTCAGACCAACAAAGCGGATCTGCCCGTCCGAAAATTGAATGAGGCGGCGAAAGGTTTCACGCCAGGCCGCCGGCGCAATAAAGGGCATGATGCCTTCGAGCACCAACATCAGCGCGAAGGCAAGCAGGATGGTCGATGTCATTTGCCCTTGTCGTTGCTACGACCGACGCTCTTCATGTAGCGGAAGAAATCGGAACTCGGATCAACGACCAGAATGTCAGTCTTGTTCTTGAAGCTGCCACGATACGCTTCAAGGCTGCGATAGAAGGAGTAAAACTCGGGACTCTGACCGAAAGCACCGGCATAAATCGCCGAAGCCTTGGCATCGCCCTCACCTTTGATTTTTTGCGCATCGCGATAAGCATCGGCAATGATGATCTCGCGCTGCCGGTCGGCATCGGCGCGAATCTTCTCGGCCTCGGCGGAGCCTTCCGAACGCAGCTCGTTGGCGACGCGCTTACGTTCCGCTTCCATCCGGCGGTAAACCGCCTCGCTGACTTCGGTCGGCAACTCGACGCGCTTCAGGCGGACATCGACAATCTGGACACCGATCTTGCGGGCATCACTATCGGCCTTTTCGCGCATCTGCTCCATGATCTTGTCACGCTCGCCAGACACCACATCGTGCACAGTGCGTTTGCCGAACTCTTCACGCAGCCCGGCATTAACCGTCTGGTTCAGCCGCGTCTTGGCCCGCGTTTCGTCGCCACTCACCGAAATATAGTAGAGACGGGGATCAACGATTCGCCACTTGATATAGGAATCAACCAGAACGTTCTTTTTCTCGGAGGTAATGAAACGCTCCGGCTCGTTGTTATCGAGCGTGATGATGCGCTTTTCGAAATAACGCACATTCTGGATCATCGGAATCTTGAAATTCAGACCCGGCTCAGCGATTACCTTCTTGACTTCGCCCAGTTGAAAAACCAGCGCGTACTGGCGTTGATCGACGGTAAAGATCGACATTGCCAGGACCACCAGTACGGCGGCGATGATGCCGCCCAAAACATTGATACGCGGACTCATCAACGTCCCTCCCGATCACGTGAGCGCAACGAAGCATCGCGCGAACTCGAAGACGAATACGAACCACCGCCGACTTGCGGCGCCCGCTCAAGCTGCGGCGGCGCTTCCGACGGCAACTGCGCGGCTGGTTTGCCGACAGCCTGAGCCGCCTGAGCCTCGACCGGACCAATCTGCGCCGCCGTCATGCCGGCGGCCGACTGCATCAGCTTATCGAGCGGCAGATAAAGCAGATTGCCCTGCCCCTTGGCATCAACCAGCACCTTGCTGGTATTGCCATAGACCTGCTGCATGGTTTCCAGATACATACGCTGACGGGTTACTTCCGGCGCCTTGGCATACTCGACCTGAACCTGCTTGAAGCGTGAGGCATCGCCTTCCGCCGTCGAGATGACCCGCTGTTTGTGGCCATTGGCCTCTTCCATCAGGCGGGCAGCCGTACCTTTGGCCTTGGGTATTACATCATTGGCGTAGGCCTGGCCTTCATTTTTCTGCCGCTCACGATCCTGCCCGGCCTTGACGGCATCATCGAAAGCCGACTGGACCTGCTCGGGAGGCTGGGCATTCTGCATCGTCACCTTGGAGACCAGAATCCCGCTCTTGTAACGGTCGAGAATATCCTGCATCAGCTTGGCGGCCTGAGTCGCAATCTGCTCGCGCCCTTCATAAAGGACAAAGTTCATCTCGCTCTTGCCGACGATTTCACGCACCGCCGATTCCGCCGCTCCCATCACCGCGTCATCCGTATGGCGATTGTTGAAAAGATACTCAACCGGATCCTTCAGGATGTATTGCACGGCGAACTGGATATTCACGATGTTTTCGTCATCGGTCAGCATCAGGGCCTCTTTCAGCACCTTGTTGCGTTCGGTGCCGCGATAACCGATTTCCAGGGTACGCACCCCGGACAGATTGACCAACTCATGCGACTGGAAGGGGTAAGGAAAACGCCAGCGCAGGCCAGGTTCGGTTGATTCCTTGTAGCTGCCAAACTGCAGCACGATACCGCGCTGCGAGGCATCGACAATATAGAACCCGGAAGCCAGCCAGACCACCGCAACCAGACCGGCGATCAGACCCAGGCCGCCACCGAGAAACTTCGGATTGAAGTCGATATTCGGGATACGCGGGCCGTCACCGCCGCCATTGCCGCCACCACCGCCCTTCTTGCCAAACATGCCGGTCAGCTTGCGGTTGAAATCGCGCCACAACTCTTCGAGATCGGGCGGTCCGTCGTTGGGTCGGCGAGGTCCGCCACCACCGGGCTTGTCACCGTCATTGCTGCCACGGTTGCCCCACTGCGGGTCATTGATCGACATGAGAATACCTAGTGTAGGAATCATTGGTGTTGGGAATTCACTTAGTGTAGTCGTGTTGAGCTTCACGCTCGGCATCGGCGAGAGCCTTTTGACGGGCCACTGCCTTTGCCCGGGCATACTCGGCCAGCGATTCGCGCAGCATATCGAGACCGTCTCCTGAGCGCGCACTGACACGAACGCGCGCGATATTACCATATTCGTCCCGCTCGACTCCCGGCGGCGCCTCGGTCAGGTCGATCTTGTTCCAGACGACGACCTGTCGCAACTGGCTGGCGCCAATCTCTTCAAGCACCTTGTTCACTTCAAATACTTGCTCATCGCGAGCATGGCTGGCGCTATCCACCACGTGCAGCAATACATCGGCATCAATGGCGGCCTCCAGGGTGGCGTGAAAGGCATCGACCAGAGAGTGAGGCAAATCGCGAATGAACCCGACAGTATCGGAAATCACGATATTGCCGGCACCTTCAATCCACAATTTGCGTGAAGTGGTATCAAGCGTCGCAAAAAGCTGGTCGGCCGCAAAAACACCGGCATGGGTCAGCGCATTGAACAACGTTGACTTGCCGGCATTGGTATAACCGACCAACGAAACGTTCAGCGTATCACCTCGCCGCCGCGCCTTGCGCTGAACACCGCGCTGTCGCGACAGTTTTACCAGACGTTCCTTGAGCAGCCTGACCCGGTTGCCGAGCAATCGACGGTCGGTTTCGAGCTGGGTTTCGCCCGGACCACGCATGCCGATACCGCCACGCTGCCGCTCCAAGTGTGTCCAGCCCCGAACCAGACGGGTCGACAAATGCTCAAGCTGCGCCAGCTCGACCTGCAACTTGCCTTCGGCGCTGGCGGCGCGCTGGGCAAAGATATCGAGAATCAGGCTGGTTCGGTCAATCACCCGGCATTTGAGTTCGCGCTCGAGATTCCGTTCCTGGGCCGGCGACAGTTCGTGATTGAAAATCACCAGATCCGACGCGCCAGTAGCCAGCATGGCGGAAATCTCCTGGACTTTTCCTTTGCCGGCAAACGTTTTGGGATCGGGACTTTGCCGCCGGCCAAAAACTTCGCCAACGACCACTCCGCCCGCCGACTCGGCCAGCAGACGTACCTCTTCCAGCTGATCTGCGAGATCGGGCTGACCGAAGTCAAGTTGAACGATCACCGCGCGCTCTACGGCGGCTGGTCGTTCAGTCATGAGGTATTCTGGGAGGGAGAAGCAACGGCCCGCCAACTGGACGGGCCTTGGAGCGGGAGCTTATTGTTCCGCCGCCTGTTCTTGCTGGAGATTTACCGGGCGAGCTGGCACTACCGTCGAGATGGCGTGCTTGTACACCATTTGGGTTACCGTATTCTTGAGCAGTACAACGTACTGATCGAAGGATTCGACTTGGCCCTGCAATTTGATCCCGTTGACCAGGTAAATCGAAACGGGAACATGCTCCCGACGGAGAGCGTTGAGGAAGGGGTCTTGTAAGAGTTGCCCTTTGTTGCTCATGGTGTGGACTCCATGTGTGTTGTTATGAGTTGCCTAATGTACCCAAAATACCTCGGGTTGCCAAAGCATTTAGGGTTTATTTCTTGTCTTTGTCGGCAAACGGATTCTTCGCGCTGACAAACTGGATGCGCAATGGCGTCCCCTGAAGTTTGAATGCCTCGCGGAAGGTATGCTCAAGGTAACGGCGATAGCTATCGGTGATTTTATCGACCGCATTGCCATGGACGACGATGATCGGCGGATTCGAGCCGCCTTGGTGGGCATAACGCGGTTTCGGTCGGAAAAGGCCATGCTTGGACGGCGCCTGCTTGGCCACCGCATCAGCCAGCACGCGAGCCAGTCGGGGCGTCGACATTTTTGTCATGGCGGCAGCAAAAGCGCCGTCGACCGAACGGAACAGCGACTCCAGACCGATATTGTCGCGCGCCGAAATGAAATGAAACTTGGCGAAATCGAGGAATTTCAGCTTGCGCTCTAGAATCACGCGCGTCTGTTCCCGGGTATAGGCATCGAGACCGTCCCACTTATTCACCGCGACGACCAGTGCGCGACCGGATTGCACGATGAAATCGGCAATATGCGCATCCTGCTCGGAAACGTCAGCCTGCGCATCGACCATCAGAATGACGACATTGGCATCCTCGATCGATTGCAGCGTCTTGACCACCGAGAATTTTTCGATCGATTCGAAAACCTTGCCGCGTTTGCGCATGCCGGCGGTGTCGACCAGCACGTACTTGCGGCCACCCCGCTCGAAATCGATTTCGATCGAATCACGGGTCGTGCCCGGCGCATCGAAGGCGATGACCCGCTCTTCGCCAAGCAAGGTATTGATCAGCGTCGATTTGCCGACGTTCGGACGACCGACAATCGCGACGCGCACCGAGTCGGACTTTGCCTCCTCCTCATCCGGCTCAGGAAACGCCTCCAAAGCCAGATCAACCAGGCCACGCACGCCTTCGCCATGGGCCGACGAAATTGCATTCGGTTCGCCCAAGCCTAGTTCATGGAATTCGGCTTCGACCATCCCGTGATTCATGCCTTCCGACTTGTTGACGGCGACAAAGACCGGCCGCCCGATCCGCCGCAGCTTGTTGGCAATTTCCTTGTCGTGCGGCGTCAGGCCGGCGCGGCCATCGACCACGAAGATGACGGCATCGGCTTCGACGATCGCCTGCTCGGTCTGGCGCGCCATTTCATGCAGGATGCCTTCCTTGATCATTGGCTCGAAACCGCCGGTATCGACCACCAGATAAGGCTTGCGCCCGAGTTTCCCGTGGCCGTAATGACGGTCGCGGGTAAGCCCGGGCATATCGGCGACGATGGCGTCGCGCGACTTGGTCAGGCGGTTGAAAAGAGTGGATTTGCCGACATTCGGTCGGCCTACCAGAACTAACGTAGGTTTCATTGAGCCTCGATTGCGCTCACGTTGCCGCCAGCGGTTTGCACCAGAAAGCTTGAACCGAGCAATTGAACCGGCGTACGAACAGATGTGCCGTCGGTCTTCTGACGGGCAGCAAAACTGCCGTCTTCACGGGATAAAAAATGGACAATGCCTTCGGCGTCGGCCACGGCAACCAGACCACGGCGTACGGCCGGGCCGGAAAGCCGGCGATTGAGCAGCTTGTCCTGTTTCCACAGACTGCTGCCGGACAAACGGTCGAGGGCATGGACGGCGCCCTTGTCGTCGGTAACGAAGAGATAACGCCCGTCGAGCGCCAATCCGGCGGCCGAGGAAAGTTCGCGCGACCAGATCATCGCCCCGCCCTGCCCCATGTCGAAACAGGCAACGCGGCCCTGAAAGGCGACGGCACAAATCTGACGGCCATCGACGACCGGCGAGGCAACGATGTCGGCCACCCGATCCAGTTCGGTCGCGCCCTTGGGCAGCGCCACGGCGCCCTCCCAGACCGGTGCTCCGTTCTGCAAGGACAAGGCGACCAATTTTCCACCGGGGAAACCGACAAAGACAAAGCGATCGGCAAAGACCGGCGATCCGGCACTGCGAATCGACAGCGTCGGCGTCGACCGCTGATAAACCCACTTGCGCGTTCCGTCGGCCACATCGAACAGGAAGACGCGGTTATCGCCGCTCTTGACCGCGACACCGTCATCGCTGACGGTCGGGGCGGCCAGCACTTCGCTGGAAGCCTTGGCCTGCCAGAGCGGCTTGCCGTCCTCGGCCGAGAAGGCCAGGACATCGCCCCGCGGCGTACCGACGACAACCAGCCGAGCATTGGCGCCCACACCAGCCGACAAGGGCTGACCGGCATTGATCTTCCAGACGGTTTTGCCGCCATCCAGCTTGCTGACCGCACCATCCCGGCCAGCGACATAAACGGCATTGCCGACCACCGCCGGCGCGAAGCTGTAGTCACCGGCCTTGCCAGCACTGGCCGACCACGCGGTGCGTACTTCGGCCGTTGCGACGAACGGCTTCAGCGGCTGCATTTTCGGACCGGAACTGGCGAACGGATTGAGCGAGCTGATACCGTCGGTAATGGTCGCACAGCCATTCAGCATCAAACCGGCTGCAGCGAGAAGCAAAACCAGGCGGCGCGGCATCAGGCGGCCTCACCCAGGCTGTCGAGCTTTTGCTGGATCAGTTGCTGGCCGGCCCCCGGCTTGTTTTCCGCCTTGTCCAGCGCAGCCTTGTAGGCAGCACGGGCTTCCGGCTTTTTACCTTGGGCCGTCAGCACGTCGCCCTTCAACTCGAGGAAACGGGCATCGAAGGTCGGCGCATGCGACGCCTCCAACTGCTTGAGCGCTTCGTCGTAAGCCTTTTCATCAAGCTGCACGGCGGCCAGGCGCAATCTGGCGAGATCCTTGATTTCGTCCTTGCCATGCTCTGCAGCCCAACCCAGCTGGGCCTTGGCAGTCTTCAGGTCACCCGCATCGAAAGATTGCTTGGCAGCCAGCAAGGCCCCGAGCGAAGCATAGGTGGTCCGCCCGAACTTTTCGGCGAGTTCACCGGCGGCGCCCTTGACCTTCTGGGCATCGCCGGCCGCCACGGCCTGTTCGAGCACGTTGTAAATGGCCGAAGCCTGTCCCGACTGGCTGCGCTGATACCAGTTCCAGCCCTGCCAGCCGATCACTACCAGGCAAAAGACGGTAATCACCCCGGAAACGAGGTTGCCGTACATCTTCCACCAGGTTTTCAGCGTCGCTATCTGTTCCTGCTCTTCGAGGTCGTAATGCGCCACGTGCTTATTCCTCTTCGTCCGAATCGATCAATTGTCCGATGATGGCGTCAGCCAGATCATCAATTTTCAGCTTTTGCTGTGCCACACCCTCTTCGCGCAACGACTTGAGTTGCGCCTCGCCGGTTGCCGCTTCGTCATCGCCGATGATCACGGCGAATGCCGCACCGCTACCATCTGCCTTTTTCATCTGCGACTTGAAGCTGCCCCCGCCGCAATGCAGCAACACATTGACACCCTGGTCACGCAGCCCTTCGGCAACGCGGAAAGCCAGACGGGAAGCCTCATCACCCTGATGGACCAGATAGACATCGGGCGCCGGGGCAGCCGGCTCACCACCGGCATCCTTGATCAAGGCAATCAGGCGCTCGATACCCATCGCAAATCCACAGGCCGCCGCCGCCTTGCCCCCCAGTTGCCCGACCAGGCCATCGTAACGGCCACCGGCACAAACCGTACCCTGCGCACCGAGACGGTCAGTGACCCACTCGAACACCGTCAGGTTGTAGTAATCGAGGCCACGAACCAGTCGCGGGTTGATCGTAAAAGGAATGCCGGCATCGCGCAACACACGCTGCACGCCTTCAAAATGGGCCAGCGACGCGGCCCCGAGGTAGTCGATCAGCTTTGGCGCGGCTGCGCACAGATCCTGCATCGCCGGGTTCTTGGTATCAAGGATGCGCAGCGGATTGGTATGCAGACGGCGCTTGCCATCTTCATCGAGCAACTCGGCGTTTTCCTCGAAATAGGCGATCAACGCGGCCCGGTGCAAGGCGCGCTCCTCCGGCTGGCCGAGGCTGTTGAGCTGGAGGGCAATGCCGTCCAGCCCGAGGTCGGCCCACAGGCGGGCGCCCATCAGGATCATTTCGGCATCGATGTCCGGCCCTTCATAGCCGAGCGCTTCGACGCCAACCTGATGAAACTGGCGGTAACGCCCCTTCTGCGGCCGCTCATGGCGGAACATCTGGCCTATGTAGTACAGGCGCTGCGGCTGGCGGGCGATCAAGTTGTGCTGAATGACGGCACGCACACAACCGGCCGTCCCTTCCGGACGCAAGGTCAGCGGTTCGCCGTTCAGGCTATCGATGAAGGAATACATTTCCTTCTCGACGATGTCGGTCACTTCGCCGATGGCGCGCTTGAAGAGCGGCGTCGGTTCGACGATCGGCATGCGGATCGGACGGTAGCCATAGCTCTTCAGCCAGGAGCGGATGGTGTCCTCGAACAATTCCCAGAATTCGGCTTCTTCGGGCAGGATGTCGTTCATCCCGCGGACGGCTTGCAAGGTTTGACTCATGACTTCAGTTTCTTGTTGTAGGTGCGCTGGACATAGCGCTCGATGATCTGTTTGAACTCATTGGCGATGTTGTCGCCTTTCAGGGTGACCGTCTTTTCGCCATCTTCATAAACCGGCGCGGAAGGGGCTTCGCCGGTACCCGGCAACGAGATGCCGATGTTGGCATGCTTCGATTCGCCCGGCCCGTTGACGATGCAGCCCATGACGGCCAGTGTCATGTTCTCGGCACCGTCGTAATGCAGCTTCCATTCAGGCATTTTGGCGCGGACGAAATCCTGCACTTCGCCGGCCAGTTCCTGGAACAGGGTACTGGTCGTCCGGCCACAGCCCGGGCAGGCCGCGACCATCGGTGTAAAAGCACGCAGGCCCATGGTCTGCAGGATTTCCTGGGCGACGATCACTTCCTGCGACCGCGAACCGCCGGGTTCCGGCGTCAAGGAGACACGAATGGTGTCACCAATGCCTTCCTGCAGCAGCACGGAAAGCGCTGCCGTCGAGGCAACGATGCCCTTCGAGCCCATGCCGGCTTCGGTCAGCCCGAGGTGCAATGCATAATCGGCGCGCTTCGACAATTCACGGTAGATGGCAATCAGATCCTGCACGCTGGAAACCTTGCAGGACAGGATGATCTTTTCGCCAGCCAGGCCGACTTCCTCGGCTCTCGCCGCCGATTCGAGGGCCGACGTCACCATCGCATGGCGCATGATTTCCGTGGCGTCGAGCGGTACGGCCTGACGGCTATTCTCGTCCATGATCCGGGCGAGCAGTTCCTGGTCGAGGCTGCCCCAGTTCACGCCGATGCGCACCGGCTTGTCGTAGCGACAGGCCAGTTCGACCATCTGGGCGAACTGCTCGTCCTTCTTCTTGCCGAAACCGACGTTGCCCGGATTGATCCGGTACTTGGCGAGCGCCTCGGCGCAAGCTGGATGCTCGGTCAGCAGGCGGTGGCCGTTGTAGTGAAAATCACCGATCAACGGCACGTTGCAATTCATCCGGTCGAGATGTTCGCGGATTTTCGGTACGGCAGCGGCGGCCTCCGGCGTATTGACCGTGATGCGCACCAGCTCGGAACCGGCCCGCGCCAGTTCGGCAGTTTGCAGTGCCGTGCCGAGATAGTCGGCGGTATCGGTATTGGTCATCGACTGAACGACCACCGGCGCACTACCGCCAATAGCCACATGACCAATCTTGCCGAGGCGCGTCAGGCGTTTGGATACAGCGCTCACGATTTACTCCAGAACGAAACGGGCGACGTCGCCGCGCATGTGCGGCGTCAGGTCGACGGCTTGGCCATGCCAGAAAACACGCACGCCGGGCGCATAACCAACCACCAGCGAAAACGGCCCCTGGCCGGAAAGGCTTTGTTCCGAACCGGCGGCCACGCGCTGCGAGAAAACCAGCTTGTTGTCGCGATCGCGCACCTCAAGCCACGACTCCTTGTCGAAGACGAAGCGCATTTGCGGCGCAGTGCTGGCGGGCGCAGGCGGCGTCTCGGCCCCTGGTGCCGGTGCGGCGGGCTTCGCTTCGGCACGCTCCGGTGCAGGCGTCACTTCAGCCGGGGATACCGCTTGCGGATTGATGATCTGCTGCGGCGTCGCCCCCGGCGGGAAAACCGGCTCGGCAGACGCGGCCGCCGGGTCGGCCGGGGCGGGTGCCGGCTCTTCCTTGCGGGCCAGCGAATCAAGCAGGCTCTGGGTACTTTCGCGCAAAGCCGACAGATCGTTGGGAATCAGGAAATAGATCAGTCCGGCCAGGACGACCAGGCCAGCGCCAGCCATGACGACCGCCCGGTCGCGGCGCGAGGCGGCACCGCCAGTATGCGGCATCGAAGCAGGCCGAGCTTCGGGAACCGACAGACTGTTCACCGGCTTTTCGAGAACGCTGTCGAGTTGCGCCATCAGGGGTGCCGGATCAAGCTGGAGCAGGCGGGCATAATTGCGCACGAAGCCGCGAACGAACGTTGCCCCGGGCAGTGACGCCCAATCTCCATTCTCCAGTGCCTCGACTTGCCGTGCCCCCAGCTTCAGTGCCTGGGCGATATCGAGAACCGCCAACCCACGCGCTGTACGCGCTGCACGCAGTTGCTCTCCGACCACGGGCTCAATAACCAATACTGCCGCTTCGGCAGTAATTTCGTCGGCGTTGATCTGCTCACTCATTCAAAATTACCCTTGAGGAATTCCTGATATTCGGGCGAATTCGGGAAACGCCCGCGCAGTTGCGAGGCGTAACCCCCTTCGGCCGCCCGGTTGCCGAGCTTGCGCTCGAGCCTGACGCCCAGCCAGAGTGCTTCGGGGCTCGGCGGCTCCATCACTTTGAGCACGTCCTGCAGGTAGATCCGCGACTCCTCGAGATTGCCACGCTGGTAAAACAGCTTGGCCAACTGGAAGCGCGGCGTCAGACCGCCATCACGCGACAACTGCAGGGCCTGCAACAAATAGCGTTGGGCGCCTTCTAGATCACCCGCCTTCAGGGCGCAAGTGCCGGCATTGCTGTAGGCACGATCGGGCGTCTCGTAAAGCGGGCTTTTCAGGGCATTCAGAAAATAGGCGATCGATTGGCGTTCCTTGCCTGTCTCGCAAAGATACCAGCCGTAGTTGTTATTCACTTCCGGATCGTTCGGCGCAATGTTGAGGGCCTGCCGAAAGTCATCCTCGGCCTTGCCGTACTCTTTCAGCGAGGTAAAAACCAGACCGCGAATACTGTAGGCCTGAAAGTAATTCGAATCGGCGGACAGCGCGATGCGCAGTTCATCAAGGGCAACCGACATGTTGCCGCTCTGGTAATACATCGCGCCGAGTTCGGTATGGATCCTGGCCCGGTTACGCGGATCGTTGGCCGCCATGTTGCGGTCGGCCGGTACCGGATCGAATTTGTATTGCGCCTCGGCGGCAAAAATACAGAGCAGGCTCAGGGCTACCCCAGCAACCCGCTGTTTCAGCGAAAAGACTCTCATGGCCTTGCCTCCTTGATCGGAATCACCCGCCCGGCAGTACGTTTGGTCTTGTCCTGGACCTGTCCGGCCAACTGGCCGCAAGCCGCGTCGATATCGTCGCCCCGCGTCTTGCGCGTCGTGGTGACGATGCCTGCCCCCATCAAAATATCGGCGAAACGGCGCACCCGTTCGGCCGGTGAGCGGCGGAACGGCGAACCGGGAAAGGGGTTGAAGGGAATCAGGTTGAATTTGCACGGCACCGTCTTGACCAGCGCCAGCAGTTCGCGGGCGTGGGCGTCACTGTCGTTGATGCCGTCGAGCATCACATATTCAAACGTTATGAAATCACGCGGCGCTTTTTCCAGATAGCGCCGGCAGGCCGCCATCAATTCCTTGAGCGGATATTTCTGGTTGATCGGCACCAGTTCGTCGCGCAGTCGGTCATTCGGCGCATGCAGCGAAACCGCCAGAGCGACCGGGCATTCATCGCGCAGGCGATCCATCACCGGCACCAGACCGGAAGTGGACACCGTGACGCGGCGGCGGGACAGACCATAGGCGTTGTCGTCGAGCATCAATTTGAGCGCGGCGACGGAATTCTCGAAGTTGGCGAGCGGCTCGCCCATGCCCATCAGCACGACATTGGAAATGACCCGTTCGTCGCCGTGCACCGCCCCCAAGGCGTTATTGGCCAACCACACCTGGCCGATGATCTCGGCCACTGTCAGGTTGCGGTTGAAGCCTTGCTTGCCGGTCGAACAAAAGGCGCAATCGAGCGCACAGCCGGCTTGCGTCGAAACGCACAGCGTGCCGCGCTCGCCTTCGGGAATGAATACCGTTTCCACGGCATTGCCATTGCCGACGTCGATCAGAAACTTGCGCGTGCCGTCATCCGACAGCTTGTCGGAGACAACCACTGGCGGTGCGACAACCGCCTTCACCTTGAGCTTTTCGCGGAGACTCTTGGCAATGTCGGTCATGGCATCGAAATCAGCCACGCCGGAACGATGGATCCAGCGCAGCACCTGCCGTGCCCGGAAAGGTTTTTCACCCTCCCCGGCAAACCAGGCAGTCAGGCCTTCACCATCAAGATCAAGAAGATTTTGCATCAGCATCCCAGTCCGTCATTCCCGCACCGGCGGGAATCCAGAAACGACTGGATCCCCGCTTGCACGGGGACGACGGGAGCGTGAATCAACGACCGGCGTAAACGTTCATGCCCGGAAAGAAGAAACCGATTTCAACAGCGGCGGTTTCCGGGGCGTCAGAGCCGTGCACGGCATTGGCGTCGATCGATTCGGCGAAGTCGGCGCGAATGGTGCCGGCGGCAGCTTCCTTCGGGTTGGTGGCACCCATCAGTTCGCGGTTCTTGGCGATGGCGTTTTCGCCTTCCAGCACCTGGATCATCACCGGGCCGGAGATCATGAAGGAAACCAGATCCTTGAAGAAAGGACGTTCCTTGTGCACGCTGTAGAACTGACCGGCTTCCTGCGGGGACAGCCAGGCCATCTTGGAAGCAACGATCTTCAGGCCGTTCGATTCGAAACGGGAGTAGATCTTGCCGATAACGTTCTTGGCAACAGCGTCGGGTTTGATGATGGAGAGAGTGCGTTCGATAGCCATTTAATTGCTCCGCAAAAGCTAGTCAGTTGAAAAACGGGCGATTTTAGCAGAATAGCGGCGCCTACGCCTGCCTCACTGACCAGGGGCTTTGTCGTCCCTGGTCGCCTGCAGCGGCTCGCGCAGCAACGCAAAATCCCGTGGCGCAACGTACTGCAGCAACTCCTTGCCACCACCATCGACCAGCACGTCAAGGCCTTTTTTTGGATAGAGCAGATGCACCCGCTTTTCGGAAAGCACCAGCCGCTCGTCCGGTTGACCAAAGCGCTGGATTACCGTCGTTTCGTCGAGATTGACCGTCGGAATCACGCTGATCGCCCGCACCGGCATATTTTCAGCCGCTGCCAGATCATCCGAATGCAAGGTGATTCGCCGCGTCGTGCTCTCCATGTGCTTGGCCTTCAGCGCCCGCTCGCGCATGGCGGAAATCGTGTCTTTTGAAGCATCGACCGTAACAATCACTTTGGCCAGCACAAAACCGAGCGGCACCTGCGCGTAGTAGCCCTCCAGCGATCCCAACTCTTCAGGCTCGGCAATGATCGCCACTTCCATGTCCGCGCCCAGTTTCTGGCGCACGTCGCCCAGCGTACTGACGCCCGGCTTCAGACCAAACACCGTGCTTCCGCCCTGGTTGTCGGATTCGACTTGCCACGGCAGGTTGTTGTTCGGATCGACGCCCTCGGGCTGACTGCCAAGCGGAATGAAGAACGGCACGATTAGCGCAACGACGATGACGGCAAGCAGGGCAAGAGCAAATTTCATGGAATGCTGATTCGAAAAACGGGTCCCGATTGTGCCATAGACGCCGCTCCCCAAATAAAAAAGCCGCGCCCGGACAATGCGGGGCGCGGCTTTGCACCGACAGATCAGATCACAGCATGCCCAAGGTGCGTGGCAGCCAGAGCGACAGGCCCGGCCAGTAGGTGACAACGATCAAGAAGCCGAGCATCGAGAGCAGCCACGGCCAGACCGCGACGGTCAGTTCGGTGATGCCCATCTTGGTAATACCGGAGGCGACGTACAGGTTGAGGCCGACCGGCGGATGGCACATGCCGACCTCCATGTTCACCACCATCAGAATACCGAAGTGCACCGGATGGATGCCGAGGGCCACGGCAACCGGGAACAGGATCGGCGCGAAGATCAGCACGATGGACGACGGCTCCATGAAATTGCCGGCCAGCAACAGGATGACATTCACCGCCAACAGGAAGGTGATGACGCCAAGGCCGTTGCCCAGCATCCAGTCGGCCAGCGCCTGCGGAATGTTCTCGTTGGTCATGATGAAGGAGAACAGCACGGCATTGGTGATGATGTAGAGCAGCATCGCCGACATGTTGGCCGAATTGAGCAACACCTTCGGCACGTCTTTCAGACCCAGGTCCTTATAGATGAATACCGCACAAATGAAGGCATAGACCGCCGACATCGCGGCCGCCTCGGTCGGCGTGAAGATGCCGGTGTAGATCCCGCCCATCACCACGACAATCAGCAGCAGGCCCCAGACCGACGCCCGGAAGGCTTTCCAGCGCTCGCCCCAGGTCGCCTTCGGTTGCCGCGGGTAGTTGAACTTCTTGGCACGATACCAGGTGACGCCGCCGAGCACGCCGGCCAGGGCCAGACCGGGCAGGACGCCGGCCATAAACAAGGCGCCGACCGAGGTATTGGTCGCCACCGAGTACATCACCATGACGATGGACGGCGGAATCAGGATGCCGAGCGCCCCCGAGGTAGCGATCACCCCGGCCCCGAACTTGTTCGGAAATCCGGCTTTGACCATCGCCGGCAGCAGAATGGAGCCGATCGCCACGACCGTCGCCGGACTGGAGCCGGAGACCGCTGCGAACAGCGCGCAGGCTAGCACGCCGGCCAGACCGAGGCCGCCGTACCAGTGGCCGACCATCGAGGTGGCGAAATTGATCATCCGCTTCGCCACCCCGCCGTGGGTTAAAAAGTTACCGGCCAGGATGAAGAACGGGATGGCCATGATCTCGAACTTCTCGATACCGGTGAATAGCTTGAGCGCCACCGATTCGAGCGGTACCTGGGTCATCGTGAACAGGAAGGTCAACACGGTCAGGCCGAGCGAAATCGAGATCGGCATGCCGGTCAGCATCAGGACGGCCAGCAAACTAAAAATCACCAGGGCGTTCATTGCTGGTCTCCATTCTCGTTCTTGGCACGACGCTCGGCCTGACGCCGTTCGCTATCGATCTTTCCGTCGGCGGCATGGCGACGCTCGTTACCCGTTCGGCGCTCGCCGGTCATGGTGTGCGTCAGATCGTGCATATGCAGGTTGTCGTCCATGCCATAGGGGTCGAAATCGACTGGCGGAATTTCTTCTTCCAGACCATCGACATGACCGTGATCGTGATGCGGCAACTCGCCGGTTTTCAGAAAGCTCCAGGTGACCTGCAGGAAACGGAAAGACATCAGCGAGGAGCCGAGCGGAATGGCGCTGTACACAATCCAAGTCGGCCACTCGAGGTCAGGCGTCGTCGGGCCTTCGTAGTTGTCGCCGGTATCAATGCCGAGAAACTGGAAGATGGCGTAGTGGGCGCCGTTTTCCCAGACAAAATGGGCGCCCAGCGCAGCGACGATGCCGGTGAACGTAGCGCCGGCGAGCAGACCGAAGACGATGAACTTGCCGCGCATGCCCTCGTTGAGCCGGTTGATCAGGACATCGACCCCGACGTGAATGCCGGTACGCACGCCGTAGGCGGCGCCGAACTTGGCCATCCAGACAAACATGATGATGCAGAGCTCTTGCGCCCAGCCAAAATTGAGCGTCAGCAACCAGTCCTGCAAGACGGGAATATTCTGCCCGGCCAGATAACGGTGCATGACGGAGACGAAGATAATCAGCGTGGCCGCGCCCATCAGGAAAGTGACCAGCAGCTCTTCAAGGTGATTCAACGCTTTGTTGATCATAACGGGTTCCCCCAGTGCAACCCGGGGGCCGCAGCCCCCGGGTTCTTGTTGCTACGACGACTTACAGGCTATCCGGCTTGAATCCGATATCCTTGTACACCGCCTGGATGACCTCCTTGCCAACCCGGCTTTCCATCTTCTGATGCACCGGCACCAGCGCCTTCTTGAAAGCCAGGCGCTCTTCCTTGGTCGGCACGTAGATGGTCGTCTTGCCGCTTTTCTTTACCGCCTCGAGCGCATTGTCGTTCTCGATCTTGGCGATCTGGTTGGCGTAGCGGGTAGCCTGCTCCATCGCATCGTTCAGTTGCGCCCGGACATCGGCCGGCAGACCGTCCCAGAACTTCTTGTTCACGATCACGGCATAGCCGAGGTAGCCATGCTCGGTCAGGGTCAGATGCTTTTGCACTTCATGCATCTTCTGCGTATAGAGATTGGAAATCGGGTTCTCGGTGCCATCGACCACGCCGGTCTGCAGCGCCTGGTAAACCTCGGAGAAGGCCATCACCTGCGGCAAACCGCCGAGGGCGCGAACCTCCTCTTCAAGCACCTTGGAGGA